>CAWHGD010000002.1:0-3237606 GCA_963828815.1 uncultured Chloroflexia bacterium | reverse complement strand
GGTCGCTGGTTCGACTCCATCCGGGCCCACTTATTACAAAAAATCTCCTCGCGGGGATTTTTTTGATCTGTTTAGATACGGCATTGCATACTGCAAATTTGAGAAATTTACTGACTATTGCAGTAAAAATACTTGCCTTGGTAGATATCTGGCTGTATACTGATAACAGACTACTGACATGTAAGAGGAGTAGGCATGGCGAATCTGGTCGGCAAATCTCTGGGCAAGTACAAGCTCCTCGAGCGCCTAGGTCGCGGGGGAATGGCGGAAGTCTACAAGGCGCACCATCCCAAGTTGGGCCGCACCGTGGCGATCAAGATCCTGCACGGCTACCTGGCGGAGGGCGAGGATTTCCTTGGGCGCTTCGAGCGCGAAGCCCGGGCGGTTGCCACCTTGCGCCACCCGCACATCGTCCAGATCCACGATTTCGACGTCGATAATGCCACCTACTACATGGTCATGGAATACATCGACGGGGGAACCCTGCAGGACCGGATGAATGAACTCAAACGGGCAGGGAAGTACATGCCCCTCGACCAGGTGCTGGGGATCATGAAGCAGATCACCGGAGCCCTCGATTATGCCCATAAAAAAGGCATCATCCACCGCGATATCAAGCCTTCCAACATCCTGCTGGACGGCTCGGGGGAGGCTTTCCTGGCAGATTTTGGCATCGCCCGCATGGTCAGCACCACCCAGTTCACCTCCACCGGCGCCCTCATCGGAACCCCCACTTACATGTCGCCCGAGCAGGGCAGGGGACAGGAACTGACCTCCGCCAGCGATGTCTATTCCCTGGGGGTCATCCTCTACGAGTTATTGACCGGGCAGGCGCCGTATGCCGCCGATACCCCGCTCGCAGTCATCCAGATGCACATAAGCGAACCACTCCCACCGCTGGGCAGCCTGCGCCCCGCGCTACCCGCCTCGTTGGAAACCGTAGTCGCCAAAGCCCTGGCAAAGGAGCCCGGCTCGCGTTATCAGAGTGCTGGGAATCTCGCGCACGCCCTGTCGGAAGCCCTGACTCCCGATCTCATCGCCGAACTCGACCAGGGTACCGCAAAGAAGAAAGTCTCGCTCCCCGCCCAGCCCACCGAAAGGATGGAAGTAGCCGACCTGCCCCGTCGGGGATTCCTGCCCACGGTGGAAATGGGCAAGGAGACCCAGGCAGAGATCGCTGGTAAACTTCCGTCCACCTCCGTCCCCAAACCCGATTCACAAGAACCTCCCGGTCCCATCGTGGAGACAAAATCCCGGCGGGAGGGTAAAAGCAGGAAAGTCCCGGGTCCATCCTTCAAAGAGCGTTTGAAATCGAAATCTGTCCTGTTCGGGATCATCGGGCTGGTCATTGTCGCTGTACTGGTCATCGTATTCGTCAGTCTTCCCAAAAAAACGTTGTGTCAAAGCGTGGAAACCTGCATCGCTCTGGCAGAGGACTTGAACCGCCAGGGGAATGTGGAGGGCGCCATCGAAACCTTCGGCAGGGCGGGGGAAATGGTGCCCCCGCAAGACCACCAACCCAATGCCTGGATCTGGTGCACGCGTGCCGATCTGCTGGAAAGGATCGGCAGGTTTGATGAAGCAACTGTAAACCGCGAGATGTGCGCTGTCTGGCAGCGGGGCGAGTGAGTTGACTGGCATACAAGGGCAGACGGGTGATTTCATCACCCGTCTGCTTTATTTTTCAAGCTCCTTCGTCGGGAAGTGCCGCAATTTCTACGCAAGACTTCCACTCTTGGCTTTCCCCGAGGGGGGAAGATAACTGCTCAGTGTGGTCTTGGTCTTATCGCCGGCGTAATAGGCGATGATATGCTCCATGCCCTTGTCGTCCACAATTTTATAAGTCAGTGGTTGGCTGGCAAGCGGCTTGCCGTCCGCACCCACAATGGTGATTTTGCCGTCCTGCCCAATATGGGAATAGCAGTTTTGCAGGGAGGTCGAGTAGGACGACAATGTAACCTTTCCACTATCCCCGGTACCTGCATAATACGCGACAACCTGCTCCACACCTTTAACGTCCACGAACTTGTAGGTCACCGGCTGGCTGGCGAGCGGCTTGCCGTCCGCACCTACGATGGTCACCTTGCCGTCCTGCCCATAATTGGCATAGCAGTTTTGCAGTGAAGTAGAGTACGAAGATAAAGTGACCTTACCAGGCTCTCCGGCACCTGGATAATACGCGACGACCTGCTCCACGCCCTTATTATCAATGTACTTGGTGGTCGTAGGTTGGCTTTTGAGCGGGTTACCGTCTGCATCTACAATGGTGACTTTACCATCCTGCCCGTAATTAACAAAGCAGTTTTGCAGGGAAGTCGAGTACGAAGATAAAGTGACCTTACCAGCCTCTCCGGCACCCGGATAATAGGCGGCAATTTGCTCCACTCCCTTGTTATTCATGTACTTGGTGATCGCAGGCTGGCATTTTAGTGGATTGCCGTCCGCATCAACAATGGTGACCTTGCCGTCCTGTCCATAATGCGCGTAGCAGTTCTGCAGGGAACCCGTATAGGCGTCCAAAACGACCCCGCTTCCCGGTCCAGCACCGGGATAATAAGCAGAATATTTTTCCATGCCCTTGTCATCCACAAATTTCGTGATTGCAGGCGGGCTGTCAACTTTCTCGCCCTTTCCGTTGAAGACGGTCAACTTTCCGTCCTCGTCGTAACCAACGTAGAGGTCCGAAAGCGAAGAAATGTAGGAGGTGACCTCAAATGAGTAAGTCTTCCCGTTTGCCTGGTAAGTTGCCAGGTACTTTTCCTTCCCATCATTTCCTACAACCTTTGTGACCGTCGGGGGGCTGTCGATTGGTTTTCCGTCTGCATCCACGATCGTGACCACACCGCTTGAATCAACATGGGCGTACATTTCCGGGGCAGTCCACCCCTCATCCGCTTCTCCAGTAGCTTCTCCATTTAACTCGTCTTGCACAGCCTCGCCCGATGCAGCCGCAGCAGGATCCGCGCCAGCCTCTTCACCTTTCATGAGTGCCTGATCGGGTTGCTCCGAAGGTTCTGGTCCCGCCTCCGGGGTTTCTGTCGTGGCGGTAGTTTCCTCTCCACCAAGCGATATGGCAGACATCACTCTCGCCCCTTCACCTTCAGGACCTGCGCCTGTCTCCACCCCCATGCGTTCCATGTCAGGCGGTGGCGGGGAGGGTTCTTTCGGATACTCCACCGGTGCCTGTTCCGCTGCTCTCCCCTCTGTGGCAGCCCCATCGGCGATTGTTCCCCGCACACCAGGCAACGGGATGGGCGTCGCTTCCTGCATGCGCGGACCCGGCAGCGTGATTGGTGTGGCTTCCTCTCCCTCCACCGTCTCAGAACCAGCGACTGTCACCTGGTCCAAGTCATCGCGCTGGCGCGGCTTGCTTTCAATGACGCTCTCTTCCTCAGCCTGCACGGCGATTTCAGAGATCACCCCCTGCTCAATCAAGGAGACCTGTTGTGGTCCGGGCAAATTAATCGGCTTGGCCTCGTCTCCGTTATCATCTTCGCTGCTGGAATCCTGCTCGAACGGACCTTCAGCCGCCTTCTGCTGGCGCCCGATCAAGTCCCCGGCTTCCTCAACGATGCTGGTGAAGGTTTCCTGGATGGTCTCCGCCTGGCGGAAATCACCTCTTTGCTCAATAAGGACGCCTGGATCGAGAGTGGCACCATCCAACCTCTCCTGTTCGCTGCTATCCCTTTCTTCGCTGGTCTCGCCACTTTCGCGGCTTTCCTCTGGTTGGCTTTCGATTTCACCTGTCATGTTATCTTCTCCTCTTCAGCGATTTTTACCGGATATTGTTGATGCTGTTTTTGGCGGTGTCATGCTTATTTTTCATGATGTTCGACTTCATGGAGAACTGCCGGTTCTCATGCGAGATCTTATTCTGCAGAATCAGGTATTGCTGGTTGAAAGACCGGGACATTTCCTCCATGGCTTCCTGGGTATTGACCACGATTTGATCGATCACACCTGACTCTCCCGCAGGTTCCACATCCTCCCCGGTGGTGCCCGGCAGGGGCATTTCAGTCACCCCGCCCGGTTCCTTGGGCATCCACTTCATGCCGATCTCTTCCGCTGGAATGCTGCCGAGGCCTTCAACGCCCCCCTCAGCAACATTCGGGACAGGCTGAGAAACAGGGGCAGACGCTACTCCGTCTCCGCCCGGACCTATAATCTCCCCGGAGGCCACTCCATCTCCTCCGGGTCCTTTAACCGCCCCGGAGGCCACACCGTCGCCGCCCGGACCTTTTAATCCACCGGCTGCCACTTCACTTCCACCCATGACACCCTCAATGGCATCAGATACCACATTGGCCTCCCGCGGTAAATTGATCGGGGTGATGCCCACCCCTTCAGCACCGGAGCCTGCCACCCCGCCGACGCTGGACGCCAGGTCAGCCTCCCGCGGTAAATTGATCGGGGTGATGCCCACCCCTTCAGCACCGGAGCCTGCCACCCCGCCGACGCTGGACGCCAGGTCAGCCTCGTGCGGGAGGGGGATGGGATCAAATCCAACCTGTTCCCCGGCTGTCCCTGGCAGGGGCATCTCTGCTATACCCTCAGTCCCTTTCACGGTGCCTTTGGCACCGATCTCATCTTCCGTGTGGGGAATGGGGATCGGCAGCCCACTCACCTCCTCGCCTGGTTGAGGTAGAGGAATTGGCGTGGCGCTCACCTCCTCCTCCGGGCGCGGCACGGGGATGGGATCAATTCCAACCTGCTCCCCGGCTGTCCCCGGCAGGATCATCTCTAGAGTACCCTCGGTCCCTTTCACGGTACCTTTGGCACCGATCTCATCCTCCGGGCGCGGGAGAGGTACGGGAAGGGTGCTCACCTCCCCAACCGGCACCTTCGCCGTGGTCAGGCTCGCCATCGCCAACTCGAGGCTGGTCTGGATCGCCTCCGCCTGCTGGTAATCGCCCATCCCTTCCACACAGGCTGCCGGCTCGAAGGTGGCTTCCTCGAGCGCCCGGCTTTCCGTGCTTTCCACCGCTTCCCCCCGCTCTGAAACTTCCTGGGGTTGAAATTCTGATCTGTCCATTTTTTATCTCCTTTTCATCTCACAGGCTGACCGGTGAAACATCCATCTCGGGCACTTGCAGCGGTGCAGGTATGCCCCTCAGGTCCGGCTTGAAAATGCTGTCCACTGGTATGAAATGGGAGAACATCCCATCATTGGCACCAGTGTTGATCGGATAATCACGTACATAATGCTTGCCATAATCGAGGTACACCTCCTCGTTTTGTGTAACAGGCTTCAGCAGCCAGATCTCATATCGGTTCCGCGGCTGGTTGAAGACGAACGCCGCTTTGCACGGATATTCTGGTGGAGGCTCATTGATGTAGCACACCAGGTAGGGGACGAATTCCGGCAGCAATGTCCCCTCTTCATCCGTCGGGTCCAGAACATAACCCGGGTCGTGGTCCCTGAGCGAGAGGGTGTAAGCCACCGTCTGTCGTACAGCCGTCTGGTGATCCACGCCGTATTGGGCAGCATAGCGGGCTACTTTGCGTGCATTTTCTTCCTTGCTCATTCGAAGCCCCGGGTACGTTCCCATGAACAGTGAGCACTCCGCAGCACCAATGGTCCGCCTGGCAAAAACCCCGCGCATCCGCCGACCGCTGTGGGCAACCCAGCGCACTTCAAAATCGTGGCTGTTTGATGCCACTTCGGGGGGAAATGTACGGTACACGATTGAGCCTGCCACCATCACACCTCGAAAAACAAGAACTTCGTCTTCATGATACATTCTGTTCCCGGGACTCTCGTTCGTAAGTTAATCTCATTTCCGCTGGGAGGAGGGATCAGAGTCCCTTTCATGTCTCATTTCCTGTTCTTCTTTTGGATACGGTTCCTCGATAGGTTCAGGTCTATCAACCCCCGTCCCCGGTGCCTTCTCGGGCGGATTGTCGGCTCCCGATCCGGGTGCTTTCTCGAGCGGCATATCATCTGCTCCCGATCCCATTGCTTTCTCAGGCGGTTTATCGTCTGCTCCCGATCCCATTGCTTTCTCGGGCAGCTTATCGTCAGCTCCAAACCCCGTTACATCGGATGCATTGGGATCCTCCTTGGGGCTTTTAAATCCCCCGGCATCTGGAGGAGGAGGCACACTTGTCCCCGCAGCGTAGCGGGAGGGGATGTTGTCCTTTTCTTCCTCCTCGGGAATAGAAGGCTCCTCACCCATCAGGATTCCCGTCACTTCCGCTGGGATTGGGATGTTGGTGGAAGCATCCGTGAGGGCGGTGAATTCGCCTTGGATCGCTTCAGCCTGTCGATAATTCCCGCTTTGTTCTTTGAAGGACAGGGGCTCGAAGGTGGCATTGTTCAACTCCTGCCCTTCGGTATCTTCTGGTCCTTCTCCCGATTCGCGCATCGCCTGGGGTTCCAATTCGCCAAGTTCCATTTATTCTTTCTCCTTGTCTGCAAAGGTGCCCTGCACCGTGAAAAACAAAAAACTCCTTGTTCTTGTTCCGATTGAAAGCACAGTCCCCGCGGGGGTTGCACATCCAATCCTGAGCAGAATAAGGAGCTATTGGTGTGACTCAGGTCTTGCTGACTATATTCTACACCTTTTCCTGGACATTGGAATAGTTCTCTACTCCTATTTTCCCACCGCCGTCTCCATCAGCCCCCCTGGCGGTGGATGAACTCCTGATTGGCTTCCTGGAAGAGGCGCGTCTGTGCCTCCGGGAACGCCATGCGTGACTTTGCCATCCCTAGCAGCAGCAGGCAGAAAGCCAGGTTCCCCATGTGGATCTTTTCGCAGTACCCTTCTTCCGTGCCGTAGATTTTCAGCAGGTGGTCGACCGTGAAGACATAAACCGGCATCAGCGGGGTCCGTTTGTTGGCTGGTTTGCCTGATTCCTCGGCAAACAATTCCTGCAGGCGGGAAAACAGCGGGTCAGAAACCAGGGTGAAGTATCCATAAAGGCAGGGAGCGGCGCACAACCGGCAGCCCTTGTTGCGATGCAGGCGGTTCTCGGGCTTTACCCGCCCGGGCAGCGAGGCAACGCGGCTCATCTGCTCCTTGAAGGCTGTCAGGCTTATAGCATTTTTATCAGCCGTGCGGGCTGCCTCCACCAGCGTCTCCACTAGCTTTGGATCCGGCTCGCGGGTTGCCTGGTGGAATGCTGTGATGAGTCGGCAGGCTTCCGGCAGGGCTTCCGCCAGGAAAACCTTGTCCTTTAGCCCGGCTCGTTCAGCCATTTCCTTGAGCATGGGCGCAGTGTTGCGTTTGAACTCGGTCAATTTCTCCCCGGGGCAAAAGGAGAGCAGGTGAAGATAGGCAATCGCCTTTTTCATGCTCCCGGCAGGAATGGTTTTGCTCATTTGGTTCCTCCTTTGGCTTTCCTCTGTTTTAAAGGGGTGAACTTGGGGATCGGCGTGGGCAGCACCTTCACCCACGAGGCGGTATCGTCCTGGATGCCGCAGACGATCGCCTGCCCGATCTTCAGGCGGGCAATGACCTTCGCCTGGTCTTCCTCCAACGCCATTGAACCCGCCATCGCCCGGCAGTCATCGGCAGCCACCAGGCGGTGCACGATCTTCAGGTTGGTGTTCTTGAGCGCGTCCGGCACCAGCTTGGACGGCACCTGGTCAATGATCGCCATCCC
This sequence comes from uncultured Chloroflexia bacterium, assembly GCA_963828815.1. Taxonomy (GTDB): domain Bacteria; phylum Chloroflexota; class Anaerolineae; order Anaerolineales; family Villigracilaceae; genus UBA877. Next base: position 3,230,001 of record CAWHGD010000002.1, on the reverse strand, counting down.
CTGCCCGTAAGCGCGCATCTCCGCCAGGATGTCGGCGAACATCTCTCCCATCTTCACCTGCGGGTTGGCGCTGTCCGCTACAAAGTGCGCTGCCCGCAGGATGCGGTGCGCTTCCTCCACGATTGCCAGGTGGCGCAAGGCGCTCGATTCCGGTGAACCGGCACTCTCGTGCTGTGCCTGGCGGTACTCGTACATGAAATTCATCAGCAGTGCCATCGTGAAGCACTTGTCGGCATCGTCCCCCATCTGCTGCAGGTTGATCACCACCGGGCGGTCAAAGATCTCCGCCCAGGGAGTCGAAGCCGGCTGGTCGAAAAGGTGTCCCTTCCAGCCGCGCATCAGGCTCCCGATGCGCGTCTTCATCGCCGCGGTGATATTGTCGGTGATGCGCTGCTCATACCCCTTCTCCCGCACCAGCGCGGTGATGCGGCTTTGCAGCTGCCCCAGCGTGGGGCACTGGATGTTCTCCCCCGGCAGTTCATCTTCCAGCCAGCCCTGGCTGTCATACAGGTCCACCATCCCCTCCTCCAGAATGACCGGCAGGATCTCGTACATCGGGAAGCTGGCATTGAAGATGGACTTCAACCGGTCAAGGTGTGGCATCACCTGGACTGTCGCCCCGGGCAGGCGTATGATATCGAACGGGTTGAGCCGCAGCGGTTCCAGCGCCTGCCCGCCCCACTCGCTCCGCCCTGGAACGTAGACCGCGATCTCCCGGTCAAAGGTCCCCGCCTGGTTGTATGCCAGCGCCAGTTGCACATATTCATCTTTCGCTGGTTCGATCACCAGGAAGTTCCTGCCCGCTTCCATCATGCTCGCCAGCAGCCTCCGGCACGTGTTCGATTTGCCGCTGCCGGTGATGCCTGTGATGAAAACGTGGCGGGTCAGGGTGTCGATATCCAGGTCGTAGTTCAACCCGCTGATCTCCTCCCCTCCATCCAGCAGGGTTCCCAAGCGCAGGCTCGTCCCCGCGCCCGCTGTCACGGGCGGATTCAGGCTGAAGGTTGCCGAGGGCTGCATCGGCATGCCAGGCATCTCGCGCATGGGGAGATTGACCAGCAGGGACAGTTCCCCGGTGTTGAGTGGTGTCGTCAGGTTATCAAACGCTTCTCCCAGGGGATGGTTCAGCAGGTTTTCCCCCTCCGGCGCGAAGAGGTGCAGGGGCGGGTGGCGGAAGGCATCCAGCGAGGTCTGGATCTGCCCGTCCCACAGCGCTGCCAGATCGTGGGCCCTGACGGGTTCGGAAGTGCTCTTCTCACCGCTCACCAGCGCCTTGAACTGTGCCTGTCCTTGGGCAGCCGCCTCGCCTTGGTTGCTGATCATATAAACACCCACATTCCAGCAGCCCATCGCCTTGGCGGCTTCAAAGCGCTCCGAGGTCTTCTCCAAAAGTTTGACACACGCCTCGGCATGCTTGTTAAGGTACTCCTGCCCAAATGAGAGCGATTCCCCCGTGCTCGTCCCCTCGGTGGTGGATAAACTGGTGGAGGTGCTCGTCGACTCCGACACGGACGTGCTCGTCCCCGTGCTGTCGGAAGCCCCGGTAGAGGGCAGCAGCTGCCCAAACATGCCCAGCACGCCCGAAAGCAGGAATGGACCCCCGGCCGCGAACAACAGCCCCGATACACCCGCCAGCCCGGCTACCTTGAGCGCCTTGCCCTTCCCGCTCCCCTTCTCCAGCGCTGTTCCCAGCGCTCCCTTGCTGGATGTGGTGCCTTTGGTATCGGAGGTGCTGGTGGAGGTGCTTATAGAGGTGGAATCGCTTTCCGAGCGTGAGACCGAATCCGAGGTCCCCGTGCTGGTGCTGCGCTGGATGGTGGACTTGGTGAAGGCGTGCACCTGCCCCGCCAGGGTGTGGCAGGCGGTCACGATGCCGCCTACCTCCCGTTCCGCCATCGGGTTGGCGATCACCATGTAGAGATAAGGCTTGCCGCGCAGGCCGCGCATCAAGCGGTCCAGGCTCTGCGGATACTCGCCGGGTTTCTCACCGCTCTTGGCAGAAGGGATGCCTGTGAACGCCCGGGCATAGCGGTAACTGCTCAGCGGCACATGCACATGGTCCACCACCTGCCGGTAATCCGCCACCGTCCGCACGCGTGTCCCGGGCCAGTTGGAGCATAGGAACTGCCCCAGCTGCTCGGCAAAGATCCTCGGCTGGGCATCCGGCACGCGGGCTTTGACGCCCAGGTAGATACGGTTGCGCAGCCCGTCGGAGCTGATGACAAAGAGCAGCGAATAGCGCGGGTCGTGGCAGGAGGCCAGCGTCGTTTGGATCGCCTTTAAGTATTCCTGGCCGCTATCCTCAACCGGCTTGCCCACCTGCTCCACTTCCATGAACGCCAGGTCAGCCTGGCCGAACGGCTCGCCTTCCAGCAGGCGGACAGTGTTGTTTTCAAAGACCGGACCATCCAGGTAATCCCTCTCCAGGGCAAAGAGCAGCGACTTCGACAAGGTATCTCCCGCCTGCATCAGCATCTCTGCCGAGGGTTTTTGTTTTATATCGGGGAGTGACTCGGATAATGGTTGGATCGTCGTTTCTTTGTTCATGGCCTCACCGTAAAAAAGCAGGGCTTATCGTTGGCACACGAAACGTGTTTTCCCGAAGTACACTTCGTCCCCCGACTGGAGCGGGCGCGGCAGGTTGGCGGGCAGTTGTTCGCGGTTCACGAAGGTCCCATTGGTACTCCCCAGGTCAACCACTTCCAATCCATTCGCTGCAACCCGCAGTTCAGCGTGCAGGCGGGATACTTTGACATCCTCCAGGCACAAGTCATTTTCGTCTCCCCTCCCCACCTTCGTCACCCCCACCGCAAGCGGGACAGGCTTGCCATTTGCCCCGATCAATTTCCAACAGCTCTCCCCCTGTGCAGGCTCGGGCACTGTCACCCCTGTCCCGGCGGGGAACAGGATGGTCGGCTCGATCTTCTCCATCGCAGCGCCGTATTCCAGTCCCAGCCCCTTGACAACGATCTCCTCCGGGTTGTCAGCCAGCACTACCCTGCCTTCGCTAAAACGCTTGCGCAGGTGGTTAATGATCGTGAAGAGTTGCGCCCCGCCTCCCACCAGCACCGCCTGGTCGATCTCGTCCTCACGCACTTTCATGCTCGCCATCGCATTATCCATCAGGGAGACAAAATGGGTCTCCAGCCTGGCTGTGATCTCTTTGAAGCGGCTCTCGTCCAGGGCGATCACCCGTCGGTAGATACTGCCGTCCTGCATCACCAGGGTGACCGTCCGCTGAGGCACGTGGTTGAGTTTGTCACTGTGAAGAAGCTGCCGGCTGAGTGACTCCTTTAATCGCTGTGCCGAAACACGCAAGGAAATCAGGGCTGAAGGATCGTCAGCGAGTGCCGAGGCAGGCACCTTGAGCTCATCAGCGATCACCTTGGCAAGTTCAGCGTCATAGAGACCCCCGCCGAAAGCTTCACCGTAGCGCCCCAGGAATTCCAGGCGCTCGCCCTTGGATCCCACCTTCCCGGCAACAATATCGGTAGTGCTGCCGCCGACATCAACGATCAGGCTCACATTCCCGCCCTGCTTCCCCTTGTGAATGCCGTGCGCACCCAGGCAGAGGATCGCCCCCTCCGGTTCAGCTACAAAACGCACCCCACTATATTGCTCCGGGAAACAGTTCCTCACCATGCAGGTGAATTCGTTATAGACTTCCCCGTGATGGTCGGTACGCCAGTGCACCGGGTAGGCAAAACTAAAAACCACCCGGTCATCATAATTCGCCGAGCGCAACTTCTCCTGGCGCACCTGTTCCAGTACGGCGTGCAGCAGCAGGCGGGTGTATTCCAGCGCTTGCGCGTGGGTGTAACGTTTCTGATGAGGGAGGGGATTTTCTTCCAGGTGGGCGCCGATGCACGGCTTGAAATGCTCGCGCACCCGCTCCCGCTGGCGCTCATCATCCAGCTGTTGTTGGGCAGTCTCGCCCATGCTTTCCAGGCTGGTCCCTGCCGGGTTGAGGCACAGCACTGCGGGCAGGCGGCGATCAATGAAACTGGTCAGGGGAGCGGGTTGGGGCTCGCCCAGTATCTGTGCAGACCCATCTGCAAGCTGGTATTCTGACCGGTACAGACGCCAGTTGGTTGCCCCGCAGTCGAGTGCAAAGAGGGTGATTTGTCGTGGATCAGACATTGACTCCTGCTAAGAACACAGATGGTCGCGGAGATCCGTTGTGACGTTATCCGATTGTTTCCCGACCAGATAGGAAAGGACTATTCAATCATTATATAGCAGAAAAATCTTCCGTCAACCCGACATGTGGATGTCTTCTGCACCATTTGAGACAATTTGTCCATGATTCATCCAAAAGTATGTAAGCCATAGAAACAATGGAAGCATTGGAGAGATTCCCTTCTTGAATTAAGAACATTTGTTCTATATAATGACATGGATCATAATCCCGCTATTCGGAACAATGACCTGTCAGCCCTGGTTCCAAAGGCTGACCAGTTCCAGTTTCATATCCATGTTAGCTTCGATCACCTTCAAGATCACCTCGAGCCTAACCATGGATTGCAGGTATACGGGGGTCTGAGCAAGCATATCGGCCTCGGAAGTATCTGCTGTCAGCACTATTAACGGCCTATCACCCAGGCCGCCCTGTATGCCATCCGCAAAGGGATCACCGAGTCGTAAGTATAAAGAATACTATTATCCACTGAGCCACACCGACATGGGGTTCTTTTATTTAATCGGATGAATACATCAAGGTTTCTCAAGTCATGACCCCTGCGCCTGGACTGAAATTGGTCCTTGTTCCTGGTTTTTGCCTTGAGAAAAGTCACCGCAGAAACATGGTGATTTCCTACCATGTTTCTTCCTATTTCTTATCCATATATCGTCCAGCGAAATTACGGGTTTCTGCGGTTTCCTACCAGCGGGAAAAGCGGGAAAATAGCGTTGTTCCTATGAACTAAGACCAGTCAAGAATGTCCAAGCCTGTTATCGAGGAAACCTTTTAGTAATATCAATCGCTGAAAAAGAGTTTGTACAAGAGATTAAGGAACATGATGTTTTTCGGAAAATGCAACCTGCCGGTAAGTGACAAGAGCCAGTTCACCCTGCCATCCAGTTACCTTGATGCGCTGGGTGCGACCGCGTTTCTGACGCAGGGTTTTGACCAGAACCTTCTGCTGATGCCGAAATCCGCTTTTGAAGCCCTGTATTCCAAAGTTCGTTCGACCAGTATTTCAGATCCTCTGGCACGCCTGTTGGGCAGGTTATTCCTGGGCGGTGCCTCGGAGTTGGCGATTGAAAAAACCGGGTCCATCGAACTCCCGGGGAACCTGTGCAAGTATGCTGGGATTAGCACGGAAATGATCGTCGTTGGTCAGGGTGAATACCTGGAATTATGGTCACCGGAGCATTGGCAGGGCCAGGTCAACCGTCTGAACGATTTCAATGCTACCACCCACCAATTTGAGAAGTTTGATATCTCGCTCAAGTGATGAAGAAAACACATCCACTGCCGAACAACACCGGTATGAAAAATCTGGAGAGCCGCTATGACCGTTCTAGGCGTTGATATTTCAAAATGGAATGGAAATTGGGATGCTGTCAAAGCAAAACAGGCAGGCGCTACTTTTGCATTCATCAAAGCTTCCCAGGCCACATTCACCGATCCTCAATTCGTGTTGAACTGGAAGAAGGCCAAGGACGCCGGACTCCTGCGCGGCGCTTACCATTACCTGGATTACACCAAGCCAGGCGTTGACCAGGCAAATTACTTTGCCGATCTGTTGAAAAACGATCCCGGCGAACTTCCGCCCATCATCGATTATGAATTGCGCCGCACGGATAATAATCCTTCGGCCGCCCTTGGATTCCTGCGGGAATGCCTGGACCAGTTGATCAAGCGAACGGAGTTGTTCGCGGACGCCCTTACCAAGCGGCCGATGATCTATACCGGTCCCGGGTTCTGGATCGAGTACGGCGATCAGACCAAGAGTGATTACTGGATCCAGTTCCCTCTATGGAATGCCCACTGGACGACATCCAGCGCGCCCATGATCCCACTGCCGTGGACCATGTGGCAATTCTGGCAATTTTCATCCAAAGGCCCGGGTGAAGCGTTTGGAGGGGAAGGTTTGGTAATGGATATGGACCGCTTCAACGGGACGTTGAATGAGCTCATGGAGTTTGCCGGGGTCAGGATACCGGTTGTCAACCTGACTGAGAAATTTGAAACCTTGGATGCCAATGTCAAAGTCCTGGATGGCATGGTCACTACGGTGAATAATCGGATCAACGAAGTCACTGGCAGCGGGATCACCACCCGGATCGATACCCTGGAAGGCCAGGTGACCTCTTTTGGTGGAACGCTCAATACTCTCACGACCGATCTCAACAAGCGGCTTACCGCTGTGGAACAGAAGATCACCTCGCTTGGAACCATTCCTGTGGTGAATCCGCCCGTGAACATCGATGTCCCTGTCACGCCGCCGGTCACGCCGCCAGTCATCCCAGAACCCTCCAATAGTTCATCCTACGCGACCTGCAGCACCAGTTCGCTCAACGTGCGCAGCGGACCGGCTGCAACCAATTCCATCGTCGGCGGCTTGCGCTATGGGCAGCGGGTGAAGGTCATCAAACATCAAAACGGCTGGGCGCAATTGGAGAGTCCATCCGGCTGGTGCAGCGAGGCTTACATCTCCTACGAACAAAGCGCCGCGCCCCAGCCCGTGGTGACACCCCCACCAGCAGCCTCCGTCCCGGCGACCTACGGGATCGTCAATACGAGCGGATTGAATGTGCGCAGCGGGGCAGGAGCCACCTTCCCGATCGTCGGAGGTCTCACCTACGGCCAACGGATAAAGATACTTTCCAATAAAAGCGGCTGGGTGCAGATTGAAACCCCGTCTGGTTGGTGCAACGCCAGTTATCTGAGTTTTGCATGAGCCCGGATGAACCGACAGGAAATTCCGAACGACTTCCAGCGTTAAGGTCGTTTCTCCTCAATAGCGCAAACCAGGATCCATTATGACCAATTACGAATACATCAAGGCGAAGGATTTTGACAGGGCGTGGTTGAATTTTGAATTGGACCTGCCGCTTGCCCCTGGAAAGAATGGTCAACCCAACCCATTCTATATCTCACGACCGGGCAATCCGATCACCGAATTAGCCGATGCCATCCTGGCGCCGTTCTTCAGACCGCCGAAATTTTTCTTTTCCGGTCACCGCGGCTGCGGAAAAAGCACGGAACTCCTGCACATCCTGTCGAATACAGAAATCCATAAGAAATTCTGGCCGATCAATTTCAGCATCCGCGAAGAGACCGACATCGTGGACCTTGATTTTCATGATGTGCTGCTGGCGATCGGGAGCCAGATGTATCGAAATTACAGAAAGAATGGCGGCGAGATCCCGGAACAATTATTGAAGCAATTGAACAGTTGGAAAGGGAAAGTAGAACAGGAAGTAAATACCGTTCTTTCGGGACAGTCATCCTATGAGTACGGCGCCTCCCTGGATGCATTCTTCATCAACGCTGGCATGAAAATGAAATTGGAGCCGAAAACGCGCGTTGAACTGCGCCAGGTTTTCGAAAAGGATATTACCGGTTTGATCGATGTGATCAATATGATCGCCGCGGCAATTTCCACCAAGGAAAAAAGGATCCCGCTCCTGCTGATCGATGACATGGACAAGCCCGATCTGAATAAAGCCACCTCCATATTCCACGACCGGCGTGAAATCATGATGCAGCCAAATTGCGCCATCATTTACACCGTGTCGAGCGCGTTATTTTACAGCAAGGAATTCGATGCCATTCGTGACCAGGCCATCTTCCTACCCAATATTAACCTGCATCCATTCCGGGAACCGGAAAAGCATATTGTCGAAGGCTATGATGCCCTGCGGAAATTTTCGCATGTCAGAATGGAACGTTCCCTGATCGATGGACAGGCGCTGGAGGATGCCATAACCTACAGCGGCGGCGTGTTCCGGGAAATGGCGCGCATCATGCGGTCAGCCATTGGTAGTGCCCGGCGCCGCAAAGCACTGCAGATCGTGTCCGAGGATATCGAATGGGCAGCCACGGAGATTCGCAACGAATACCGGCGAATTTTGGACAGCAACGACCTGTTGTATCTGAAGAAGATCAACGAGCATAATCGTCTCGAGTTTAACGAGCGGTTAAGACCCATGCTTCAATTACTCGCCATTTTGGAATATCGCGATAGCGAGAATTGGTGCGATATCCACCCCGTTCTCAAGAGGCTTGTAAATGAACAATAAATCCAAAAACCCAGAAAGTGAGATCAGCCTCCCATTCGACGACCGGATAGACATTCTCTTCCAGGAGATCGAACTCGCGGTGAGATGGGATCGGCCGTCCATAATTTTCGCCATTTACAAATCCGACCAGGTCCGTGATGAGGTCAATGAAAAATTAGCGAAAAAGCTGTGCAGTATTTCGCAGAAGACCCATACCATCATCACCAATCACAAGGACCAATTCAGTTTCCTTTCGCAGATCTCCCAGCTCCCGGATCTTCCCCAGTCCGTGTTACTCATCGAAGGCTTTGATTGGGAGTGCGGGGCGGAAGGCGTGCGTGTATTTAAAGAGTTCAATGAACATCGGGAATACTTCATCGACAACAATATCCGTGCCATATTCTGGCTTTTTGAGAATGAAGTATCCGAATTCGCAACCAATGCCACGGAATGCTGGATCCTTCGACATCGGGTGGTCGAATTCGTGGATGTTCCTCACCAAGATGAGGGAATCCCACAGGCTCAGGATTCAGTATTCGATAACAGGGTGAATTTTCCAGTAAAAGAGGGTTTATCGAAGAGCGCTCATGAAGATATTATGAATCTGAAAGGTTGTGACGAGGAAAAAGCCTCGCATGCGCATGCTTTACTGGGATTGGGGATGTTGTTTTGGAGAAAGGGGAATCACCAGCGGGCATTGAAATTCTTGCGCATGTCGGTGGAATTATCGAGCCTGCTGGCTGACCACAGCCTTCTGGCCAAATGTCAAAATGCGCTCGCCCAGGTGTATGCCGATATGGGAAAGATTGAAGAAGCCATATCTGCCTACCAGCTGGCGATCAGCCTGTCTCCGGAATCGGAATTCCTGTGGAACAACCTTGGTCAATTGTTCGCGAAGAACGAAAGGAATGAAGAAGCGATCAATGCTTACAAGCAAGCGATCTCCTGCTCGGAACAGGATTTTATGGGTTGGGACGGGCTGGGGCATATCTATGTGAAATTTGGGGTATATCAGAATGCCATTTCTGCATTCGAGAAAGCCCTTGAGATCGCCCCTTATTTTGAGAATTCATGGGCAGGCATTGGAAAAGCCTACCTTGACTCGGATCAATTGGAGAAGGCGGAGAGTGCCCTCAAAAAGGCAGTTGAACTGAATGACCACCTGGTAGAGGCATGGATCGATCTCGCCAAGTGCATTGGTCAACAGAAACGGGATGCCGAAGCCATCGAGGTATTTCAACACGCGATAGAAATCAACCCCCTGGATCCCCGCCTTTACAGCGAAATTGGAAAAGCCTACCTGCAGCGGGAAAACCATGCGGAATCCATCGCTGCATTCCAAAAAGCCATTTCCCTTGATCCCCGGTTTGGTGAAGCCTTCATCAGCCTGGCTTATGCGCTTTACCAGGTCGGCGATTATGCGGCTTCCGCTTTGAACTATGAAAATTGCATTCCTTTATTTGAAGATGGTGCCACCCGGTCAGCGATATGGAGTCGCCTGGGTGACAATTACCTGCTCCTGAAAGATTATGAAAAAGCCATCGAAGCCTACCGGCAGTCGGATCAAAAACCGAAGGACCAACCGGAGGCTGGTGATACAACCGCAAAATTGATCGAAGAGATGGATATATCGCAACCCAGCAGTGAACAGGCAATGGAACAAGAGGAGCCTGTAGTGGAAAGAGGTGAAATGATGATTGAAGCCAATCATTTACTGGACTTGAAAACCGCCGCGGAGTGGAACGAACACGGCAATGCTCACCTGAAGGCGGGTGCCTACAACGATGCGATCGTTGCCTACACCAAGGCGATCGAACTAGCCCCGGATGCTTGCTGGCCTTACATCCAGAACCTGGCCCATGTCCACTATGAAAAAGGCAAGGCGCGCGGCAGAATGAATGCCGGGATGGTCGAAGATCCCGATCTATGGGAGGGAGACGAAGGGTCCGATCCGAACTCCTTGTTCAATGAGGCTTCATCCCCCAACAATGGAACCAAAGGAAAATGAAAAGGAAATCGGTCTTGAGAAAGCAGGCGGGATCCATCCAACCGGACAGCCTCCCGCCACAACGGATTCCGGCAAAGTCGAAGAAAAACCAGTGGAACAAGGTGAATGCTGCCTGAAGAAGAAGCAGCAAGCCATTCTGGAAGCGGAAGACAAGAGACTGGACGATCTGGCCGAGGATGGCTATTCGAAGTTCGAGCAGATCCTGGCCGATGAAAACGGATTGGACACACAAGTGTACGACCCGGTAAGCCATCAGCCTGTCCCCCAGACCCCGCAGAACTCCATCGACTGGAACGAACTGGGAAATTCGTACGCCAGTACGAAGAAGTACGATCAGCGCGATCGAAGCGTATAAAAAAGCGATCGAGATGAATCCAAAATTCGGCCAGCCCTACAGCAATCTCGGTTATGTCTATCACTGCCTGGGGAAATATGAAGTGGCGATCCTGCTGTACAAGAAAAGCCTTGATCTTCTTGACAACCTGGAAGATAAGGTGGTCTCCTGGAACAGGCTGGGTGACGCATATCGCCGGGTGGGGGATTATGGCAATGCATCGGATGCTTATCAACAATCCAGCAACATGGCACCCTCGATGAATCCTTTAATGGCTCGAGCCAGGGCAACTTTACTGGAGAACGTTGTAGCAGGGTAGGTGAGAGGCTTCGATGAGCGATGCGCTGCTCTGGAATGAGATAGGTAATGTGTATCTCAGGATCGGTTCACCTAAAGAAGCAATTGCTGCTTATATAAAAGCAATTGAATTGAAACCCGATTCCGGAATGCCATATTACCATCTTGGGCATGCCTATTTTCTGACCGGTGACTTTGGTAAAGCCCTTTTTCTGTTCCGAAAAAGCGTCCAATTGATGGATTCACCAGAAAACCAGGCCATGGTCTGGAATAGAATTGGTGACACCTTTAGGGCTTTGAAAGATATCGATCATGCGATCCAGGCGTATAAATCGGCTGACGATCTCGATATGACAGCCTCACCTGCCGGTAATCATAATACCGGCCAATCTGCCGTCAGCAAAAACCTGATCGATGGTTCCAGACCCGAGAAGAACATCCCTGCTGGACAGGAAACACCTGTACAGCCTCAGGAATCAACTCCTGCAAGCACGGTGCCAGGTAAGAACCCGGCAAAAGATGAGGGCATTCAACCCATTAATTCCCGGAAGAACGGCCAGGAGTATTCACAACCTGCTGAACATCCCATGCAGCCTGTGACCAATGTCTCCATTCCGGTCCGGAAACCTGGTCCGGCCGGAGCCGTTGCCAAGTCAGGGGCTTACCAGCAATCACCCCGCCTGGTCTTCAATGCAGATCAAGCCGTCCCTTCGAAAGAAAAATCGATCATCGTGATCCCTGACTCCAGCGAGACAGATGAATCTCTCGAGAAGGAAGCAACACCCCGACAAGCAGCGGAAAAACCAAGCAAGGCTGGAAATAGCGTCAAGCCTGATGAAACCCGATCAAGAAAGTCAAATGAAAATTCCAACAATTACCCTTGTGTGGATAATCTGGAAGAGATATTGGCAAAAGTGAATATCTACGAAAAGATCACCCGGGTCAATCCCACCAATGATCGGGCCTGGGATACATTGGGAAAACTGTACAAGTCGCTGGGCAGGTACCCGGACGCTGTGGCCGCGTACAAGAAAGCAATTGAGATCACGCCTGAGCGGGAGGTGTATTACTATTACCTGGGATTGCTCTATTCCGTTCAACAGCAAAATGATGACGCTGTCCAGGCATTCCTTATCGTTCTTCGCAAGAACCCGGATTACATTCTTGCGCACAGCGCCCTGGCGGGGGTCTATCATCGCATGGGACTGGAAAACAAGGCCAACCACCATATCGCCACGGCTTTGCCCAGGATGAATAATGAAAGCGCATACAACCGTGCCTGTTTCTATGCGATCTGCGGGGAAAAAGAGCTTGCCTTTGAGTTCCTACGCCTTGCGCTCAAGAACCAGGACACCACGATCGAATGGATCAAGTCAGATCCTGACCTGGATCCCATCCGAAGTGATCAACGTTACCAGGAAATAATCTCAGAGAAAGACCAATCGGCCGCAGATAGTCCGACCGATAATTACTTTGGCTCGGAATTGGATGGCAAACAGAATAATCTGCTGCCAATTTTAAACCGCTCTCTGGCGAGGTGAACAAGATGTCGCTTACGATATTGCTCAACGTACTTTTGGGGCTTTTCCTGACCTGGTCATTTCTGAGCCTCGCCGCGATGCAAATTCAGGAATGGATCGCTGCAAGACTGAACTGGCGGGCGCGCATGCTCGAGAAGACGCTCGGGAAGATGCTGACCGATTCCACCCTTGTGGACCAATTCTACAACCACCCGTTGATCCGCAGTCTTTATACTGGTAAGAATAATGAGAAGAAGCCTTCGTATATCCCGGCTGGCGAATTTTCGCAGACCATGCTCGATATCCTCTCAGCCATCGGAACTGAAGCCTCGCTTATCCAGCAACAGCTCTACCGGTTGTACAGTGAAGCACAGCACTTGCCGAAAAAGAAACAGCTGGATGCCCGGGCTCGCATCAGCCTGATGCTGGGGTTGATACGGAAAGCCCTGGTTTCTGAGACCGGTGAAGATGCCGTCGCGGAAATCCTGGATACGGTCAAGACCGATCTCCTGACCATGGGACAGGATATTCCCCGCTTTCAAACCAGCGTGGATTCGTTGTTCGATGCCATTCGAGTTCAGAAAGAGCAGATCAACGAAGCCCTGGTGAAATTAACCTTCCATGCGAATGCATCGGACGATGCGACCATGAATAGAATCAATGCGGGCGTAACTGCGCTCAGCATCACCCACCCGCAATTAAAACAAACCTTGTATTCCATCATGAACAGCATGCCGCAGACCATCTGGCAAAAAGGCAGCGACCTGGAATTGGTGAAAAACAACATCGAGGATTGGTTCAATAGTGCGATGAGTTGTTTAACCGGCTGGTACAAGCGTCGCAGCCTGATCACCACACTTTTAATCGGCATTCTCCTGGCAGGCATTGTCAATGTCGACTCGATCAACCTCACCGGCCGACTCTGGAGGGAACCCGATCTACGCATCGCGATCCTCAACAACATCGAAGCAATACTCACCCAGAACAACACCACCACCCTGGATGTCGGACAACTATCCAGTATTCAACAGCAATTTGCGGAGATCACCCTCCCGGTGGGTTGGTTGGGATCACCCATTTCCATACGAAGCGACCAGGGCATAAAAACGCTTGATGTCTGCACCTTCTTCCCCCGCCAGGAAAATGAGATCTATGGGTTCTTGATCGTGGGGCAATGCTATCCGATCGTAAATTCACCCCAGGCTTCCGATTTGACCGGCTGGATCATCAAACTTGTCGGTATCCTGATATCCGGTATCGCTGCCAGCCCGGGGGCTTCCTTCTGGTTTGACATTCTTAAGAAGATCATTAACGTTCGCCTTACCGGGGTCAATCCATCCGAAGTGAAGAACAAGGCAGATCCGGCTTACCTGGGATAGAGTCAGCAAACAGGTTTAAGAAAATCCTCAGAATCTTGCGGAGGCTCAACTTAAACGATTGAGCCTCCGGTTTATTATATGAGTCCAGGATAATCACATCTATTTCACGCTACGGTGGAAATCTGGTAGGTTGATGGAAATACATCTGGAATTTTCTGCAAGTGGATACGCTGATTAGCAGTTTGATATTTCGGTGAAGGAACCTGAAACGGTATCAAGATTCTTAGGCAACTTCAGCAATAAAACTACTTAAATGTCCAGAGACTTCAATTTCTAAGTCTTATAAGCAGGTGGTATCGAGTATTCAGTGTTGGCTCCAGTGTGTTTGATGAGGTGTGTTTACTATACCCAACATTCTGATTCGCAAGAAAAATTCGATAAATTCGAGGCAAGGAGGCACCGAAAATGATACAATATAGAAACATTCCTAAGAATTCTCCACCAGTTAGGCGGATTTGAAGACAAATTAATGGTGACTTGGAATTCAGGTGATTCATATCAGTATTTTTACTGGGACTGTTGATCATATTTCCAAGACCAGCAATGTAAACTACCTCGAGGAAGTCGTTCAATAAGGAGTGTGCAATATGCCTGGCAGACCCTTTATTATTCTTGGCAGAGTGGTGAATATTCTTATCTGCACGGCTGCAATCAGCGCCTTGACGGGATGTGCTCCAAAAATTTCTCCCAGTATGTCGCCCGAGGATCTGCAGACATGCGATGACACGGCTGCAACGATAAAGGAGGATTTCTCTTTTCCCGTATCTGCAAACGAAGCCAAATACAAACCTTACTTGGTAACACCCGGAGAGGCTGAGATCAGCTCGCCTCTCTATGGCAGCATTATTCCATACGGCGAACCGGTGACTATTTCGTTTACCCAACCCCCCCCCGATGATGGTGTTTCAAACCGTATTTTAAAAGTTTATGTAACACCAATCAATACTATCAACCTTTCCGAATTGACTATTCCTTTGTTTTCTTTTTATGGAACAGTACCATCAACCTATCCTAATTTTGGAATTATTTGGACTCCGGGATCCTCTGGAAAATTCATAATATTGGTCATGTTCCGGAATTTAAGAAACGGAGGAAATCCGGGACCGGGAGGATTAGCGTATTTTGATTTCGGTCCTCCTTCTCTGGCTTATGTATGTGTCAAGATCGATGTTCCAAAAGCGGGGGGAGCGAAGACTCTGCAGCCGGTGACGATAATGCCTCTGGAGAATATCACCCTGCCGCCAACCATAACTCATACTGTCACGCTTTTCCCAACCAGTACGTATACACTCACATTCACACCCACTTTTACTTCAACATTTACGCCCAAACCGCCTACACCCAAACCGCCGACACTCGTACCGCCTACCGCCGTACCGCCTACCGCCGTACCACCTACCACAGTGGTGGATTGCTCTGCGTTTTCGGAACAGCGTCCCTGTGAGATCAACAATACATGTAAATGGGTTATTCCACCAAGTGGCGGTCCCGGGTCTTGCGTGAACAAGTAGTAACAGAAACGAAACCATTCCCACGTTTTTAACCAGCACCAACAACAGGCTGGGTTGGCAGTTGTCCCCGGTGAGTTTAAATCTCATACTCCAAATCTCGATTTGGGGTATTAATCCTGCATGGGGGGGTTTAATAATCGAAAATTCGATGAGAATCCATTAAAAGATTATTGCAAAGTTCACCTGAGGTAATTGGATGGGGGAGCAAGACATCCCTTCATATCTCCTCAGGTATAATGGGTGGATGCAACCTCTTGTTCCTGTTGAGCCGGTGGACTATCTTGTCATCGGCCATCTTTCATGCGACCTGACACCCGAGGGACCGCGCCTTGGGGGGACGGCAGCCTATTCAGCACTAACGGGCCAAGCCCTGGGCTTGCGGGTGGGTGTGGTAACCGTTTGGGGGGGAGAAGTGAGCCTCAATAGATTGGACGGTGTTAAAGTGGTAAGCATACCCGTTCAATGCAGTACGACCTTCGAAAACAAATACACACCGACTGGCCGAATTCAACATATCCACCACCGGGCTTCCGATCTCACGTATGACAACATACCGGATGCCTGGCGGCGTACGCCGATCATCCATATTGGACCCATAGCCGGTGAAGCCAAGTCACTGGTGGACGGGAAGTATACCTCCTCGTTGCTGGGGCTCACCCCACAGGGTTGGCTGCGAAAATGGGACTCCGCCGGGCGAGTTGGCCCTGGTGAATGGCCTGAAGCGGAGGTGATGTTACCCAAAGCTGGAGCAGCAGTGCTCAGTATTGAGGATGTGGACGGAAACGAGGATTCGATCGAAGCCATGGCAGCCGCCTGTAAAGTACTGGCTGTAACGGAAGGCCCGGCGGGAGCGCGGCTTTACTGGAACGGGGACTTGCGCCGTTTCAGGGCACCATCGCTGGAGGAAAATGATGCCACCGGCGCGGGTGACATCTTCGCGGCCGCATTCTTCTGGCGGTTGTTCACCACCCGCGATCCGTGGGCAGCGGCACGCTTCGCCACGCACCTGGCCTCCTTTTCGGTGAAGCGCACCGGGCTGGATGGCATTCCAACTCGGGAAGAGATCCAAACTTGCCTGGTGGAGGTCTATTAGTGGGACGAGTTTATACGCTGGTGAATCAAAAAGGCGGGGTTGGAAAGACGACCACGGCCATCAACCTCGGTGCCTTCCTTGTTCAATTCAACCAGCGCGTCCTGATCGTGGATATCGACCCACAAGCCAATGCCACCTCCTCACTGGGCGTGGATAAGCATTCAGTATCGGGAGGCACCTACGAAGCCCTGATGGGCAAGGTTTCCCCCGAGGCGCAGGTGCTCGAGAACCCGCGCCTGCGATTGGATTTATTGCCAAGTTCACCTTCCCTCGCCGGAGCGGAGGTGGAACTGGTGAACGAACAGGGGCGGGAGGTAAAACTGCGCCAGGTGGTAGCCCAACTGATTGACCAATATGATTACGTACTGATAGACTGCCCGCCTTCCCTCGGCATGCTGACGGTCAATGGATTGATGGCAGCCCAGGATGGGGTCCTGATCCCGGTGCAATGCGAATACCTCGCCCTGGAAGGGCTGGGGGAGTTGACCCGCACCCTGCAGCGGATCCGTTCGGCATTGTTCCCCGCGCTCAAGGTGCGAGGCGTTATCCTGACGATGTTCGACGTCCGTACCAACCTTTCCAGCGATGTGGTCGCAGAAGTGCGTAAATATTTCAGCGAACAGGTTTTCGAAACAATCATCCCACGAAGTGTCCGGCTGGCTGAAGCCCCGTCGTATGGGCTGCCAATCTCTGTCTATGCACCGGAATCGCTTGCGGCTAAAGCATATCAATCCCTGGCACGCGAACTGCTCTCAGGAGACGGCATCGCCGTTCCAGAAAAAGAAGGGTAGGAGGAGCCGATGGCCCAAAAATCTGGACTAGGTCGTGGATTGGGAGCGTTGATCCCGGGTGGGGATAATGGTGTCATGCTGGTACCCGTGGAGAAGGTTTTTCCGAACCCGCGCCAGCCGCGTGGGATGATGAATCCCGAAGAGCTAAAAGAACTGACCGCCTCCGTCCTTGAACATGGCGTGCTGCAACCGCTGATCGTTACATTGGGCGGATCGGCAGGCGAATACATCCTGATCGCCGGGGAACGACGATTGATGGCAGCCAGGCTTGCAGGACTCAGCACAGTCCCGGTGCTTGTCCGTGAAGCCACCGACCAGCAGCGGCTGGAAATGGCGATCATCGAAAATGTTCAGCGTTCCGACCTTTCTCCCCTGGAAGAAGCCGAGGCATACCGCCAACTGGCTGAAGATTTTGACCTATCCCATGAAAGTATTGCCGCACGAGTGGGCAGGAGCCGTGTGGCGGTCACAAATACGCTGCGCCTGCTCCGGCTGCCCGATTCGGTCAAGAATGCCCTGATCGAGAAGCGCATCTCCGAAGGCCATGCACGCGCACTCCTGTCCCTGCCCACACCGGAAGCCCAGAGCGCAGCCTTGCGCACGCTCCTGGCAAGGTCTTTAAATGTTCGCCAGACGGAGGAATTGGTGCGGAAGCTATCCGGTGAAAAACCACCCGCCAGGAAGAAGACTCCTGTCTCACCGGACGTATCCGCACTGGAAACCAGGTTACGGGACAGCCTGGGGACGAAAGTTACATTGCGTTCTGGAGTGAAAGGCGGGACGCTGACCATCCATTTCTATTCCAGCGAAGAATTGGACGCTCTAACCGGCAGGTTGTTGAATGATTGATACCTAAAGTAGATAGTCCAAACGACGGCGATGTCGAATGAAAATCCTGCACAATGCCCGCATCCATACGCATGATGCAGAGCACCCGGTTGCATCAGCAATTGCCCTCCAGGGTGATCATATTGTTGCCCTGGGCGGTGACGAACTCATGGTCGAATTTGACCGCGCGGATTGTGAAGATATGGGCGGGCAGGTGATCCTGCCCGGTTTGACAGATGCCCATTTTCACCTGCAGGAATATGCCCTCAGCCTGAAGATTCTGGATTGCGAAGTGGAGGACAAGGAGGAGCTCCTTCACAGGGTGGAAAATGCCGTCTGCAAGGTACCAGCTGGAGGGTGGCTGCGAGGGCATGGTTGGGACCAGAATACCTGGGGCGGGGAATGGCCAACTGCGGAAGACCTTGACAAGGTTTCACAGGATAAACCGGTTTATCTTACGGCAAAGTCCTTGCATGTCTCGTGGGTGAATAGTGCAGCGCTGCGCCTGGCCGGGATCAGCCCCTCCACACAGGACCCGATCAACGGAAGAATTCACAGGAATGCCGTCGGGATTCCAACGGGGATATTGCTGGAAGATGCTGTGAAACTGGTTGAAGCGGTCATTCCTGCCATACCGGCTGAAGCACTCGCGGAGGAGTTCTGTCAGGTCATTCCCCGGCTGTGGCGGATGGGACTGACCGGCATTCACGACTTCGATAAAAGCACCTGTTTCCAGGCGCTGCAGATCCTAAACTGGCGAGGAGACCTGCGATTCCGGGTTGTTAAATCGATACAATTGGAAATGTTGCCACACGCTGTTGGGCTCGGTCTGCGGAGCGGATTTGGGGATGATTTTCTTCGCCTGGGCTCGGTGAAATTGTTCGCCGATGGCGCCCTGGGTCCGCATACGGCGGCAATGTTCGAATCCTATGTTGACGACTCGCAAAATCGTGGTATTCTACAATTAGATAATGAACAACTTTTCGAATACGGTCGCCAGGCAGCCGATGGCGGGCTCAGCCTGGCAGTCCATGCGATCGGTGACCGGGCGATCCATGAGGTGCTGGATGGTTTCTCCCGGTTGCGCGCTTACGAATCTGATCACAAAATGCCTGCATTGCGTCACCGTATTGAACATGTCCAGACCATCCATCCGGCAGATGCCCGGCGTTTTGAGGAATTGGAGATCATTGCCTCCATGCAGCCAAGCCATGCACCTTCGGATATGTTGAAAGCAGACCGTCTGCTGGGAAAACGAGCTGCGTTCACTTACGCGTTCGTAACACTGGCACAGCACAAAGCGCGGATGGCGTTTGGGTCGGATGCGCCGGTTGAAAGTCCTAACCCATTCATCGGCATGCATGCTGCGGTGACAAGGTGCCGCCTGGATGGTTCTCCGGGAAAAGAAGGCTGGTTCCCCGAGCAACGCCTGTCCGTTCGCCAGGCACTGGAAGGATTCACGCTTGGACCTGCCTACGCGGCAGGCATGGAAGACCGTCTCGGACGGTTGTCCCCTGGCTTTCTTGCCGATCTGGTCGTAGTCGGGACAGACCCCTACACCTGCGATCCAGCAGATTTGCCACACATCCAACCCACGGCAACAATGGTCGGCGGAGATTGGGCATGGCGCTCCTAAGACCTCTGACCCCTGAAGTATTGGTCCCACGCCTGGGCGAATACCTCGTCCAGCAAGAGATGATATCCGAGGCGGAACTCCAGAAAGCCCTTGCATATCAACACAATAAAAAGAAGTCTGGTGAGGAATGCCTGTTGGGGCAGGCGTTGATGGATCTTCACCTGTTGACACGCGGGCAGATTGACAGTGCGGTGACCGAGCAGATCATTCAATTGCGGAATGCCCTGCAGGATGCCAACCAATTCCTGGAGAGGCGCGTGGCGGAACGTACGGCTGAATTGCAGGATGCGCTGACGAAGTTATCTGAATTAAGCCGGCTGAAAGCGAATTTCGTTGCCAACATCTCGCATGAATTACGCACTCCTCTGACCCATATTAAAGGATACCTAGAATTACTGACCAACGAGACACTTGGACCACTGGCAGATGAGCAGAGGAGTGCCTTGCAGGTAAGCCTGCGCGCAGCCAGCAGGTTGGAAAGCCTGATCGACAGTCTCATCCTCTTCTCCCTGGCGGCCAGAGGCGAGATGACCCTGCAGCTTTCTCCTGTCGACCTGAATAAAGTTGCCGGGGAAATCATTAATTTTTCGCTCTCCAAAGCGGTTGATAAAAATGTGAATCTTCATTATAGTGAACAACCTGGACTTCCCTTAGTGCAGGCGGATGAAGAAAAGATCTCGTGGGTGATCCTGCAGTTGGTCGATAATGCGATCAAATTCACACCCTCCGGAGGCAAGGTCACCCTGGCCATTCAGGCGGAATCGGACACACTGATCATGGTTACAGTAGCTGATAATGGCATCGGCATTCCCGCCAGCCAGCAGGGTGAGATCTTTGAAGCCTTTCACCAATTGGATTCCTCATCCACCCGACGTTACGGTGGCACTGGCCTAGGGCTGGCACTGGTGCGCGAGATCGTCAGCGCGCACGGTTCGGAGATCAAGGTTCGATCGGAACCGGGAAAAGGGGCCAGGTTCCGTTTCCCGCTGCTGGCTGCAAAAGATCCTTCCTGATCGGATTGGAGCACCATGGATAATGAAATGCTCGAAACCTACACCCAGTTGTGCAGTTTCACTGTCAGGGATAATTGGAAAAAGACCCTGGATTCGATGTTCATCCTGCTGCGTAAAAAATTTGTTTTCGACAACCTGGTGATCTACCTGGTTGAAGGAAACCGAAAGACTCCGGAAGTGGTCTATGCACGCGCAGCCGGACGCGGTCGCAATAAGGAGGCTGAATCTTCCTGGGGGGAGGAGATTGCCAACCAGATCATCAATACCGGAAAAGCCATAGAATCCATCCCGAAGGATCAATCCTCCTCCGACCGGATCGCGTTGCCTCGGTACCTTGGTCTGCCATTGATCCTCAAGGGGCAGCAGGGCGCCCTGGTATTTGTCCGTTTTGGTGGGCCGGATTTTACTGCCGAGGAAATGCCTCTGGCAGCCCTGGCTGCCATCCAGGCGGCGCGGGCTCTCGAACAGAAAATCCTGCAGGACAGCCTGACCCAGTTGGAACATGCCCGTTACCGAGCCCAGCTCCAGGATGACTTCATTGCCACGATCTCCCACGAATTGCACACGCCGCTGGGTTTCATCAAGGGATACACCACCTCGCTGCTCCGCTCTGATACCACCTGGGATGCGGCGACACAGCAGGAATTCCTTGCCATCATCGATGATGAATCCGACCACCTGTTGACCCTAATCGACCACATGCTCGACTCGGCACGCCTGCAAAGCGGGAATATGAGCATGGATTTCCAACCCGTACGCCTTGACGCTCTATTAAAGGATGTGGTTCAGAGAATAAAAGGCAGGCACCAGGACCTGGACATCATCCTGAACCTCACACCTGTCCCACCGATCAAGGCAGATGCTGTCCGGCTGGCGCAGATCTTTGACAACCTGTTTGATAATGCAATTAAATATGCCCCCGGTTCCAAGATCACGATTTCCCTGCAAAAGAAAGATAACTGGCAGATCATTTCCTTCTCAGACCTGGGACCGGGCATTCCACCTGAGCACATCCCCTTCCTATTTGAAAGGTTCTACCGCGTGCCTGGAAAATTCAGCAAGAGCGGGACGGGGCTGGGATTATTCATCTGCAAGCAACTCGTTCAGGCTCACCACGGACGAATATCCGTTAAAACCACGCCCGGAAAGGGAACTGCGTTTCGAATCGAACTCCCTATTCGCCCGGAAAAAGTCGGAAAAGAGGCATAGGCCATGACCACACGCATATTGATCGTTGACGACGAACCACGCTATCTTCGTTTGCTCGAAGCCAACCTGCGCTCCGAAGAGAACGAATTATTTACCGCCGTGGATGGTGAAGAGGCGCTAAAATCATTTTCTGCCAACCCGGTTGACTTGATTCTCCTGGATGTGATGCTGCCGCGCATGGATGGTTTTGCCGTCTGCCAACGCATCCGACAGTTCTCCAACGTGCCCATCATCATGCTGACCGCAAAAGGGGAAGAACATGATCGGGTGCGAGGGCTCGACGTGGGCGCGGACGACTACCTGGTGAAACCATTCTCGGTGATGGAGCTGCTTGCCCGCGTGAGGGCTGTGCTGCGACGTGCTCAGGTCAGTGAAACCGGACAGGATCGCTTCTTTATGCATGGTAATTTGAAGATCGATTTTGCCCGCGCAGAAGTATCCCTGGCAGATCAGCCGGTCTACCTTTCAGCCACTGAATACCGACTACTGCTGCAATTTACCCAAAATATTGGTAAGGTGATGTCTGCTGAGGAACTTTTAACCGGTGTGTGGGGACCGGAATATCGAGACGATAAGGAAATCCTTTGGGTCACCATCGCCCGCCTGCGCCAGAAAGTGGAAGAAGATCCCCATAATCCCAGGCATATTGCCACCCGGTCTGGATTGGGATACCTGATGACCCCCATGGAAGAGTAGAAAACGGAAGGTTCTCATGGAACTCAAACCTATCACAGTTCTGATCATTGATGGGGATGAAGCCAGTCGCAACTACCTGACTATAATGCTGCACAATAGCGGCTATACAGTGCTGGCGGTGTCACTGGGTCGTGAAGGGCTGATTTCGGCCTGGAAAGACCTGCCAGACATCATCATCATGGATCCTGTTCTCTCTGATCTGACAGGCGTGGAAATTCTCAATCGCCTGCGCCAGGACCCACGCACTGTTGATGTACCGTGTATTGCATTGAGCAGCCGGCAAAACGCCCAGGATATGAACGATCTTCTCGCAGCCGGGACCAATGAATACATCGAAAAAACCAACCAGGCCATGGGTCGTATCCTGGAGATAATCCCGCGCCTGTTAAAAAGTGAGGCGGCAGCCCCTAAGAAACGTGGGATCCTTATCGTTTTCCTGAGTGCCAAGGGTGGAAGCGGGACGTCATCCTTGTGTGCAAACATGGCCATGTGCCTGGGGAGTGAAAATATCGAGACCCGCGTGGCGGTGGTGGACCTGGTGTTACCGATCGGTTCGATCGCCTCCATAGTTGGTTATAACGACCGAATGAATTTAATTACCATAACATTGCAGGATCCAACCTCCACAAGGCCTTTAATTTCGATGGAAAACCTTCCGCGCGTGACCAACTGGTATCTTCATCTGCTGGCAGGATCGCCAGATCCGGAATCAGCAAGCCAGCTGGTCGTGGGAAGAGTTGAAGGGATCATCAATCAAATTATTGAATCGTATGATTACATCCTCGTGGATGTTGGACGAACGCTTTCATCAATCAGTCTGCCAATCATTAAGATGGCGGATGCAGTCGTGTTTATTGTCGGCACCGACCTATCCACTGCCATCCTGACCCAGACTGTCTGGGAATACTTGAAGAACCAAGGTGTTGATCCAAGGCGCCTGTACACCCTGCAGAACCGGTCGGTAGGATTGGAAGGGTTGACCAAGGCTGAATTCGAACAGATGACCGGTCTGCAGATCCGGTTGACCATACCATATATGAACGAAAATATTACGATCGCCAATAACCGCCATGAGCCTTTGCTTGCCAAATATCCAAATGACTCATCATCTCTTAACTTAAGACAGGCTGCCATGCAGATCGCAGAATTGGGTCGACAATCGTATGGATAGGGTGATTTAAGTCTAGCCTGCAGCATCCATGGAATAATATTTATCGAAAGGATTCATTCCATTCGGGTGACGATTGAAAATTACCCAATCCTTCACGATTAAGGAGTCCACTAGGCAGATTAAAGAATTATCAAATTTGAAAAGAATCAACCTGAATGGTAATGGTAGAATTTCAGAGAATGAACTGACTACCCGGATTTGGCTGCGCCGATACTCTGATCTGGTTGTCCCAAGTATTCACTTCTTAGATCTGCCGTCCGGGAAGATCATCTCCACGGGAGCGGCAGACACCCCGGGTAAATGACCGGGCACGGCTTTCTGCTATAATGATTTAACGTTCGCCTTTATTAAAGAGGAACCTCTATGAGCCTTCAAGCACAAGTGACCCTTCGTACCAGGAAATTAGGTGTCTTGATTCGTGATGCCCGCCTGGCGGCACGAAAAACCCTCCCGGAATGTGCCGGGTCCATTGGTGTGACCCCGGGGATCATGCGCGCCTGGGAAGAGGGACGCAGGTCACCATCCCTGCCGGAACTGGAAGTGCTGGCATATTCGCTGAACCTGCCCATCAGCCGGTTCTGGGGCAGGGAGGCGGCCTCGGACGATGCGCCTACCACCGGGTCGATGAACCTGCCGGCGATCCTCTCCATCCGGCAACGACTCATTGGAGCACGCCTTCGCCAGGAGCGCGAGAAAGCCAGTATCACACCAGGTGCCTTATCCGAAATGTCGGGCATTCCCACAGGTCGTCTGAGGGCTTATGAGCTGGGAGATAGGCCCATACCATTGCCGATCCTGGAAGGTTTATCCTCCTTGCTGGGGGGCCAAATCGAGATGCTTTTCGACCAGACTGGGCAGATCGGTTTATGGATGGTCCAGCAGAAGGCGGTCCAGGATTTCCTGCAACTCCCCCCCGAACTGCAGAATTTTGTCTGTAAACCGGTCCACCGCCCCTACCTCGAACTGGCGATGAAACTCAGCAACATGTCCACCGATAAACTGCGCTCGGTGGCTGAAGATATCCTCGATATCACCTTCTGATATGGTGACCACTCTTTCTCCCGGGGAGATGGCAGAAAACGCCAAGCGATCCTACCAGGCTGGTGATCTCCCAGCCGCGATCACCGGATTCGCGGCTGCCGCGGCTGCCTATACCGGCAGGGGCGATACAGTCTTGGCGGCTGAGATGAAAAACAACCTGTCTGTGGCCATGCTGCGGGACAAGCAACCCCAGGCTGCCCTCGATGCTGCCTGGGGTACAGAAGGGGTATTTATTGAATCAGGTGATACCCGCCGCGAGGGAATCGCCCTGGCAAACCAGGCTTCTGCGTTGCAAGCCCTCAAGCGTCACAAGGAATCCAGTGACTACTACAGCAGGGCTGGCGCCGCTCTCGAAAAAGCGGGCGAGGCTGATTTTCGCCTCGAAGTGATGCAATTACTGGCTGCGCTCCACCTGCGGCGCTTGAAGATCTTTGATGCGATCATTGCGCTGCAATCCGGGTTGGCAGGGATCAAGAATCCGACACCCAGACAGCGCTTCATGAAGAAACTCCTTTTCTTCAGGTTATGAGTACGCGTGCCGAGCTCAAGGTACGCCCGGCGCTGATCGCCGATACCCGTCAAATTGCCAATTTAATCCAATTCAGTCCACAGGTACACCGCCACCTGGATTGGCGTGATCCTCTCGGTTGGATCGGCGCGCCGCCTTTCTTCGTGCTTGAATCACAAGGTCAGATCATTGCCACGCTGGGCTGCCCGCCGGACCCGCCTTCCATCGCCTGGGTCCGGCTTTTTGTCAACTCGGGGAAAATCACCCTGGAAAAATCCTGGCAGCTGCTGTGGAACTCAACCCGGGATGAACTGGAAAAAATGGGTCACCAGTTGGCCGCGGCCATCGTCATCAAGGATTGGTTTCATGACTTGCTGAAAGCCAGCGGGTTCACCAGCCGGCAGTCCATCGTGATGCTCGAACGGGATGGAGGCAATCCACCAACTCTGGCTTTGGAGAATCAGGTTACCATCCGGTCAATGATGGCGTTTGACCTGCCAGTAGTGGCAGAAGTGGATGCCCTGGCATTTGTTCTATTATGGCAAAATTCCCTGCCTGTGCTGGAACGGGCTTTTCCGCAGGCGGTCTGGGCTTCAGTGGCAGATTACAACAGCGAAGTGGTTGGCTATCAAATGAGCACCCGCAATTCGCTTGGAGTGCACCTTGCCCGGCTGGCGGTGCGCCCTTCCTGGCAGGGAAAAGGGCTGGGATATGCACTGGTTGCTGACCTGATCCAGAAGGCGGGAAAATCTGGCATTACCCACCTTACTGTGAATACCCAAAGCGATAATGCTGAATCGCTGGCTCTTTACCAGAAGCTGGATTTTCGTGAGACAAGGGAAAGGTATCCGGTCTACCTGCAGGAGGTGTGACCGGAAGGAAGATACCGGCATTCACCTTAAGACCGATTTTGTGGATAAGGGTGGCTGACATCGGCAGGGTTTTCATGATCCTGCCATTCAATGGAAATACAATAAATTAGGGTTGGTTAGGGGGAGTCTCCATGAATTGAAGTTCCGGATTGACATCCCTCAAGGAAATTGAGAGCGACTCTGCTGAAATCCTGATCCATGATGAGAATTGTATGAGAACATCCAGGAAGATGTGGATTATCTGAAGCCCTGACTGGACAAACCCTGTCAAGTGTGGCAAAATCCTGAGAACTCTCAATTTCGAGGAGAAGAAATGGGAAAACGACAAGAGATGCGCGCATCCCGCCAGCGGGAACGGAGGCGCAACCGCATCCTGATGATTGGAATGGTGGCGGTGGGTGCCTTGCTGATCGGGTTTGCGTTCATTCTACCAATGATGAACATCTTCACGGATTCAACCAACAAGACCCCCAATGCCAGCGCCATTACGCCGATCACTCCAATAGTGTTCAACACGCGGGTGGACGGACAGCACCTGGGGGATCCCAATGCTCCTGTCAAAGTGGATGTCTGGGAAGATTTTCAATGCCCGTCCTGTATGAGGTATTCTCAACAGGTGGAGTCGCAGGTGATCACCAATTATATCGAGACAGGGAAGGTGTACTACAGCTTCCATTTCTACCCATTCATTGACGGGGAAAATTCAAACGGAGAGTCTCATCAATCAGCCAATGCCGCCATGTGCGCCTCGGAACAAGATCGCTTTTGGGATTATCATGCCATCCTATTTGCGAACTGGAGCGGCGAAAACGAGGGCTCTTTTTCCAACCCACGCCTGGTAGCATTTGCAGAGAGCATCGGCCTGGACATGGATGCTTTCAACACCTGTTTCCAGGAAGTCAGGTATGCAGATTTGATCAACCAGGATTATATCGATGGGCAAGCAGCCGGGGTCAAGGGAACCCCCAGCGTATTCGTGGACGGACAGATCGTCACGCCAGGTTATATTCCCTCCTATGAACAGTTGGCGGCAGCCATTGATACCGCACTGGCGGGAAAATAACTTTAGCCTTTAGTGAGATGTGTATCTTCCATTAGTAATTTCCGATATAGAGTGAATATTTTCTGAAGGAGCCGATAGATGAGCAAACGACAGGAAATCCGCCAACGACGCCAACGGGAGAGATTGCGCAACCGCATCCTGGTGATCCTGCTGGTTGCTGCTGGTGCGCTGTTGATCGCATTTGCATTCATCAGACCGATGGTGCTTCAAACCCAGGCCACGGCAAGCGCCACCCTGTCGCCGGTCATAGTCATCACCCCTCTGGTGATCAATGCCCGGGTGGATGGTGTGCATCTCGGGGACCCGAATGCAGCGGTCAAGGTGGATGTATTTGAAGATTTCCGATGTTCTGCGTGCGTGATTTACACCCAGAATTACGAACCACAGATCATTCAGACCTATGTCGAGACGGGCAAGGTCTATTACACCTTCCATAATTTCCTGGTGATCGACAGCCATGACAACTCGGATGCTTCCTACCGGTCCGCCAACGCGGCCATGTGTGCGGGGGAGCAGGGACATTTCTGGGAGTATCACGAGACGCTGTATGCCAACCAGGTCTCCGAAAGCGCGGCATTGTTTTCTGATGAGCGGCTCGGCAGCATGGCTCAGAATATCAACCTGGACATGACCAAATTTAACCAGTGCTACCAGGAAAAAAGATACGCCTCCGAAGTCCAGAATGATATCTCCGAGGGGAGAGCGCTGAACCTTACCTTCACACCCAGCATCCTGGTGGATGGCACCCTGGTGCAGGATTATGGGAAGGTTGGTGCTGCCATAGACACCGCGCTGGCGGGCAAATAGAGTCCCCCATTTTCAAGAAGTTGCTGTCAAGGGATTGTTATTCCCAAGGAAGCCAGGATCGCCACGACCAGCGGGGCGATGGCAAGGGCTGGCAGGAAATTTCCCACGCGGATGGGTTTGATCTCCAGCAGGCTGCTCAGGGCGATCCCAAGCAGTAGCACGCCTCCAACAGCAGTCATTTCGGCCATCATCGCCGGGGTGACTACTGTGCTTAATAGACCGGCTAGCAGGCTGATCCCACCCTGGACAAAAAGGATGACGACCACGGAGAATAAGACCCCCACCCCTAATGTGGAGGCGAAAGCCAGTGCTGCGAATCCATCCAGCACCGATTTGATCGCCAGAAGACTGTAATCGCCGCTCAATCCATCCTGGATGGAGCCAAGAATGGTCATCGGTCCCACACAAAAGACAAGTGAAGCGGTCAGGAAGCCGCGAACGAAATCCATGGAGGGCGTGGCGAGCCTAATTGGCGAGGGATCATTTTTGTCATTCGCCTTGTGAGCAAACCTGCCAGCCAGTACCCTGGAAAAGAGGACCTCGAACCACTTGCCGATATTTTGAAGCCCCTGCTCGATATGCCACCATTCGCCGAGCAGGGCGCCAAGCAGCAGGCTTCCCAGGACGATGATCGGGTTTTGAGTCTTCAGGAAGTTGAAGATACCATAAGCCAGGGTGAACAGACCCAATCCTGCCACCACAGTTTTCCTCATCCCCTCGGAAAAACGCGAACCAAAGAACAGCCCGATGGTTCCTCCGACGAGCACAGTTGCGATATTCAGCAGGGTCCCGATCATTTCTTTGCCAGCGTGGATTCTTTCCCAGAGAACCAGGTTTCCACCAGTTCCAGGGTAAAGCACAGGGAGGATAACCGGTTCAAATAGCGAAGCAGGACAGGATTCTTGATCTCGCCGTTATCAAGCAGCTCGGCCACCCGCCGTTCCGCCCTGCGGACGATCGTCCGGGCAAGCGCCAGTGCTGCGCCTGAAAGTGAGTTACCGGGCAGGATAAATCCGCTTACGGCAGGAATCGTGGCGGAGAGTTGGTCGATCTGCGCCTCCAGCCAACGGACACGCCTTGCGCTGAGGATTTTGATACGGGCTTCATGGTCCGCCGGTTCTGCCACCTCGGTCATCATCCCATACAAGTCCCGCTGGATACTCATCAGGATGGTCCCGGACTTTGGAAACCGGCAGAGGGCACGGGAAAGACCGAGAGCGGCTGAGACTTCATCCAGCGTGCCCAGTGCTTCCATGCGCGGGTGGTATTTTGGTAGGCGGGCTTCACCCAGGATCCCTGTGCTGCCGTCGTCACCGGTGCGTGTGTAATAGGGGGACATGGGGGAATTATATCCGAGAAGGTGCATGGATGAAGCGGCTTGCCCAGGCTGGCGGCTGGAAATTCGATAAGACGGGAACAGTCCATCCGGCGAGGTATAATGAAACCATGGAAACTAAAGTGATGCTTGAAACAGCCCTCAGGGAAGCCATGAAGGCCGGGGATGATGTGCGCAAGCGCACCATCCGCATGGCATTGGCTGCGATCCGCCAGGTGGAAATCGATCGGCAGGTGAAACTGGACGAGGCTGCCGTACTGGCCATCATCCAGAAAGAGATCAAAACCCGCAAGGAAGCGGTGGAGGAAGCACGCCGCGCCAGCCGCCTCGACATCGTGACGGAGACGGAAGCAGAGGTGGTCGTACTCCAGGCTTACCTGCCACCCGCGTTGAGTGAAGACGAGTTAAAGACGCTGGCTGCAGCAGCCATTACAGAGGCGGGCGCCAGTTCACCGGCTGAGATTGGCAAGGTGATGAAACTGCTCATGCCGCGCCTGGTTGGTCGTGCGACAGGTGACCAGGCGAGTGCGACCGTTCGCCAATTGTTGCAGAAATAAGGTCTGCAACCCTGGCAACCATCAACCCTGATTGGAATCCTGGATGGAATCAACCCGTTCTGCCAAAATCTTTTCCCGCCGTTATATTCTTTCTTTCATCGTGCTTGCCTGCAGCAGCATCCTTGCCTATGCAGCCGTTGTACAGCCGTGGTCACTGCGCCAGGTGAGCTTGCCCCTTGCCGTGGGGGATGTGTCTCCGCAGGATTTGCGCGCCCCGCGCAACATCCAGTATGCCAGCGAGGTCTTGACCGAAGCAGCACGCAACGAGGCCGAACGCGCAATCGCACCGGTTTATGCTCCACCAGATCTGGCGATCGCCCGCAATCAGAGTGAAGCCTTGAATTCGATCCTGGTTTCCATTTCTTCCATCCGGATGGACAC
This sequence comes from uncultured Chloroflexia bacterium, assembly GCA_963828815.1. Lineage (GTDB taxonomy): Bacteria > Chloroflexota > Anaerolineae > Anaerolineales > Villigracilaceae > UBA877. Next base: position 3,199,721 of record CAWHGD010000002.1, on the reverse strand, counting down.
GGTAGGTTCCATTGAGCAAAAGCGAATCCAACTGATGACGATCGATGGCACCTTCTTGAGAGCGGCTTCGCCGGATGTCCTGCTGGCTTTATCCGATACGCGCTGGGGGTTGGTGCAGGCGGAAGCATTCACGGTGTTGGAAAAAGCGATGCAGAATCCCGTGCGGACCGAGGATCTTGATACTTTACGGCAGAATTTACCTTCCTTTGTAAGCCTCTCTCTCAACGAAAAGGAAACCGCGCTGGTCGTGGAAATCGTTTCACCCCTGGTTGCGGCGAACAGCTTCTACAGCCCGGAATTGACCGACCAGGCCCGGCAGGCAGCGCGGAATTCCATCGAACCAATTGTCCAAAGTTACGTCGCCGGGCAGACCGTGGTAGCGCGCGGGCAGCTGATCTCCAAAGCCGACCTGGAAGCGCTGACCGCCCTTGGCCTGGTGCAGACCCAGAACCTGGCTTTCAACTACCTGGGTGCGGCAGCCCTGGTGCTGCTTTCGACCCTGTTCACAGCCCTGTATTTTTATCGTTCCAAGCCGGAGGTGACTTCCGACCTGCGCAGTCAGATCCTGCTGGCGCTGCTCTTCGCCATTTTCCTGATCAGTGCCAGGGTCATCAATCCTAACCGGGCGATCGTACCTTACCTATTCCCTTTGCCTGCATTCGCATTGTTGGTTGCAGGGCTCTTTGGGATGGAACGCGGCCTGGTTTTTGGGCTGTTGATGAGCCTGCTGGCTTCTTATGGAATGCCGGATGCGCTTGGATTGCTGCCGTATTATACGTTGAGCAGCCTGTGCGGTGTGCTGGCACTCGGGCAGGCGCGGCGGGTGAGTCAATTCCTGTATGCTGCCATCGCAATGGCAGTGGCGGGGGCAGCCACCATTGTGGCTTACCGCCTGCCGTTCACCGACATGGATTGGATCGGCCTGGCCACCCTGGTCGGGACGGCGGTCTTCGCCGGGATCGCCTCCACCTGTATTGCCCTACCGGTCCAATACCTGTTGGCCCAATTCCTTGGTCTGACGACTGCCCTGCAATTGCTGGAAATATCCCGCCCGGATTCACCGCTGTTGAACTATTTCCTGCTGCGTGCTCCGGGGACCTACCAGCACAGCCTGCAGGTGGCAAACCTGGCTGAACAGGCGGCTGAAAAGATCCATGCCGATACTCTGCTCATCAGGGTAGGCGCGCTGTTCCATGATGTGGGAAAATCGATCAACCCGCTTTTCTTTGTGGAGAACCAGCCTTCCAGCCAGATCGATTCCCACGATGACCTGGATCCCGGGGTCAGTGCCAGGACCATCATCCGCCATGTTCAGGATGGATTGGATCTGGCACGCAAATACCGGCTGCCCCGGCGGCTGCACGATTTCATCGCTGAACATCACGGAACGCTTGCCACTCGCTACCAGTACAATCAGGCAGTCCAGGTTGCAGGGGGGGATGCAAGCAAAGTAGGCGATAGTCAGTTCCGCTATCCAGGCCCAGAGCCGCGCTCGAAGGAGACAGCCATCCTGATGATCGCAGACGGCGTGGAAGCGCGCGCTCGCGCGGAACGACCAGTCAACGAGGAGCAGGTGCGCGCCGTGGTTCGGAATGTGATCGAACGCTGCCAGAAAGACAACCAGTTGGATCATTCCCCACTCTCCCAGCGTGACCTGGCGAGTATCAGTGAGTCGATCATCTCCACGTTACAGGTCACCTACCATCGGCGCCTGGAATATCCAAAGGAACAACCGGTTTCCCAGCCCTCCGCTTCCGAGCAGATACCGACGACACCCATCTCTCCCCTCAAGAAAAAGCCCAAATGATATCCATTGAAATCATCCCTGAACTCAGGCGGATGGTAAAACCTGTAGACCTGGAACACGCCGCGGAGACCACGCTGCAGCAACAATCTACCCCCGATGCAGACCTGAGCCTGGTGCTCACCAATGATGAACGGATCCAAGTTCTCAACCGTACCTATCTCAGCAAGGATTCACCGACAGATGTGCTGGCATTTCCCGCCAGCGAAACCGACCCGGAAACAGGCCGCCGGTATCTGGGGGATGTGATCATTTCCGTTCCCCGGGCCGAGGCTCAAAGCAAGGTAGAGGGTCACACATTGAAAGAAGAATTATCCTTGCTGGTTGTTCACGGCGTGCTGCACCTGCTGGGGTTCGACCATGGCGGGAAAGAGGAGAGAACCCGGATGTGGGCGGCCCAGGCCAGGATCCTTTCCCTGCTCGGCATTTCACCAACCATCGTGCATGGCTAGAATACGTTCCTTTATCAGCTCGCGGGCGCATGCGTTCGGGCATGCTTTTCGAGGCTGGTGGTATGTGATCCGCACCCAGCGCAATGCCTGGATCCATGCCATTGTCACCACCATCGTCGTCGTGCTGGCAGCCTGGTTGCGGCTGCAGCTGCGCGATTGGGCCGTTCTGCTGGTGACCATTGCGCTGGTCTGGACGGCCGAATTCATCAATACTGCCCTGGAAGCAGTGGTCGACCTGGCCAGCCCGCGGCACCACCCCCTGGCGAAGATGGGCAAGGATGTTGGTGCCGCTGCCGTGCTGATCGCAGCACTGACATCGATCTTCGTCGGGATGCTCATTTTGGGACCACCCTTATGGGAAAAGATAAATTCACTTCTGGTACATTAATGGTCTGAATGAAATCGAAACGCCTTCTTCCCATAGTTCAAGCATTGCTGGCTGCCTTCCTTTTCGGAGCAAGCGCACCAATATCAAAATTATTACTTGCAGATATCTCGCCTGTATTCCTGGCGGCATTGCTGTACCTTGGCTCCGGGCTCGGTCTTCTGGGAATCAAATCCCTTACTGCAATGGGGCACCAGGAAAATAAGGAAGCCCGCCTGGCAGGTTCCGACTGGCTTTGGCTCGCGGGGGCGATAGTATGCGGAGGCGTGATCGCGCCAATCCTTCTCATGGTAAGCCTGACCAAGACCCCCGCAGCAACAGCCTCACTGCTTTTAAATTTTGAAGGGGTTTCAACCACTCTGATAGCTGCCATAATCTTCAAGGAATCCATCAGCCGCCATGCATGGTGGGCGATCGGATTGATCACGCTTGCGAGCATCCTGCTTTCCACTGACTTTTCCAATCAATGGGGTTTTTCCTTGAGCGCACTGGGGGTTCTGGCAGCCTGCCTGATGTGGGGAGTAGATAATAATTTAACCCGCAATATTTCAGCCAAAGATCCGCTGGCGAGCGTGGCAGTGAAAGGTTTGGGAGCAGGGCTGGTCTCACTCCTTATTGCTCTGGCGCTTGGAAATCCCTTCCCCAGGCTGGGCAGTATCCTTCTCGCCCTTTTACTGGGTTTTCTTAGTTACGGTCTGAGCATTTTCCTGTTCGTCCATGCGATGCGGGGGCTTGGGAGCCGGGAGAACCAGTGCTTTATTTGGAACTGCTCCGCTGGCTGGAATCCTGCTGTCGATCATTATTTATCGGGAGAATCCAGGAATTTTCTTTCTATTCGCCCTGTTGATCATGGCATCCGGCGCTTATATTCTCATCAAGGAAGACCACAGTCATGAACATTTGCATGCGGAATTCGTTCACGACCACCGCCATGCACATCTTGATGGGCACCATGTGCATGAACATGCTGCCAGTAGTGCCAACCAAGCACATTCCCATGTCCATACCCATGGTTCGGTAAAGCACACCCATGACCACGCGCCCGATCTCCATCATCGGCATTCGCACAAATCCGATCCAGTCTGATCGCGGATAAATTTTCAGGACCGCCCATGACATTATCTTTTAAATTCGGAACCGTCGGATCACCTGAAGGCACGCCTCCCAGGCCGGGCGGGACGGTGGGCGGCATTCAGTATGCGGCTTCCCTGGGTCTCGATGCGCTGGAACTGGCATGGGTGCATGGCGTACGGGTGGGCACGACCGCTTGTGAAGCGATCAAGAAAACGGCTGAAGAGACCGGTGTGGCGCTTTCTGTCCATGCCCCTTATTTCATCAACCTGAATGGGGAAGCAGAAAAATGGCCGCGTCTGCGCCAGTACCTGATCGACGCGGCACATTTCGGAAACCTGGCGGGAGCAACGGACATCATCTTCCATCCGGGTACTTACTTCGGGCAGCCGGCGGATGAGGTGCTCAAGGTGATCATTCCGCGCCTGCAGGGCTGCGTGGATGAGATTCGGGGGGAGGGAAATCCGGTCACACTTCGACCGGAGATCAGCGGCAAGGCAGCCATGCTGGGTTCATTAGCGGATGTACTGGCGATGGCGCGGTCCATCCCGGGCGTGGTTCCATGCATAGATTTTGCCCACCTGCATGCCCGCCTTGGCGATGGAGCCATGAATTCTTATATTGAATGGCTGAAGATGCTGGAATACTACCGCAAGTCGCTCGGTGACCAATCCTTACAGGAAATGCACATCCACCTCTCGGGCATCAATTATGGACCGAAAGGTGAGAAGAATCACCTGGTCATGGAAGAAACAAGCCTGAATTTTAAGGATTTGATGCGGGCATTACTTGAAGCAGGTGTGAACGGGCGCATCATGTGCGAAAGCCCGGTGCTCGAAGTGGATGCACTGAAATTCAAACAGTTGTGGATGGAAGTGAGCAGGGAAGAGGATGACCAGAGACAGGCTTAGCAGCAGATCTCGAAGAACAGGAATGCCAGACAGCCCCGTCAAATCGACGGGGCTGCTTATTTTGGATAGACTGAAGAAAAGTGTATCTTCCTGCCGGGTCAGGGTTTGCTGATTGTATGGTGCACCCATCAAACCGGGAAACAATTATTCGTCAGACCGACTTCTGGCCATCAAAGAAATCCAGCCACATATGACCGGTGGTGATTCGGACCTCGGGGTGTGCAGCCGCGAAAGCGCGCAGGCGTTCGACATGGGGTCCCAGGACGAAGTTGACCAGCCATACAGGAGCATAATCCTCGAGTGCCACCGGACCTGCATCCGCCACATGAAAATGCCAGCCAGTATCTGTGCGGATAACCACCCCGCAATGGCCGCGGGTGTGCCCGTGCAAAGGCACCAGCCACATCTCGGGCTGAAAGGGCAGCCGGACGGCAGGCAGTCCGTACCAGGTCTCACCTTGGTCGCTGTACAGGGTGAGCTGCGGGTGATGCGCAGTGTGGCGGCGCACGTAGGCCAGATCTGTGAACTGCCTCGGCTTCCCTGAATATGCTTCATATTCACGCTGATTCACATGCACCTTAGCTGCGGGAAAATCTCCCAGGCCTCCGCAGTGGTCGAAATGCATGTGGGTGAGGATAATATGACGCACGTCTTCCGGCTTGTATCCCAGGCGGGCAACTTGACGGACTGCAGTCTCATTGGTGTCCATGATTACCTTGGTGATGACCTGGAACACACGCAGGATCCCAGGCGGGTGAAGGTAGTCATCCATGCCAGGACCGGTGTCTATCAGCACTGGACCTTGCTCGGTCTCCGCCAGGATGCACAACGTGCCGGTGTGCCAGCTGCTCGGCACGCGGGCGTTACAGGTGAAGCAGTTCAGGAAGTGAAGTGTCATTGATAGTATCCTCTGCTAATCGTCTGTCTCAGAGATGAATGTGAAGTCTGTCAACACTTATATTATGACATAAATGAAGAGAAAGCGTCCTCCAAATCAAGAGCACGCTTTCTCTTATAATCTCTATGTTCCAGACTGTGACCACCGGTCTGAACTTATACCCGTAGATCGGCAATATGCCGCGCAGGAATGATCGCATTGGTCATATAACGGCTTGCGGTTCAGCCGCCTGGCCGGCTGTGCCGGATTAGGCTCCCAGTGAAAAACGCTTCATCGAAGACCGCCGCCGCCTTGACACCTGGCCGAAGGCCAGGTCGGCTGCAACCGCGGGTTGGGCGGCATGATTCTGTTCCAGAATAATTACTAGATTCACTTTTCAAACTTCCTAGGGTCCCTCTTTTTTCCGCATCTTCCTCATTTAATGTTCCATGGAAGGTCGTCGCGGTTTATCACGAAGGGATCCCTTAAAAGTATATCGACGTTGAGGTTGTCCACCAGTGCCCCGCTCTTTCCAAAATAGCCGTGCCAGCAGAGAAAGAAGGCAATCCGCGGGTAATCGTTCTTGATCTGTTTAATGAGGAGCGACGTGTCCCAGTTCCCGGTGCTATAGTTTTCGGGCTCGTACTCCGCGATGCCAAGCGGCTTGCCCATGTTCACGTAAACGGTGTAGTCCGCGATCGACATATCATCCTCGTAGTTGGTGCCCGCGATGATGTCGACGTAGTCGGCTCCCGGATAGTCCCAATCCACGGCCCGGAAGACGGTGGACGTTCGGATGTCGTTACCGTGCGTGGACGAAGGGGAATAAACCCAAAGGAGATTGTCCAGGCCCTTCTCGTTTGAATAATAATCGTGCATGGCACGGTATACCCGGATGAAGGGTCCCGGGTCGGAGGGATGAGAGGAGATGCCCCACCAGTACCAGCTGGCGTTCATTTCCTGCATGGGCCGGAAGAGCACGACCACACCTGCGTCGCGGAGTTCCTGAAGGGCTCCGGCGATCCGGTCCAATTTGCGCATCCAAGCCGCGTGGACGGGCTTCTCGGGATTGAGGAGATCGTCCAAGCTTGCTCCAGACGGCAGGCCGCTTAGCGCACTCTCGGGACCCTTATCCGAACCGGGTTTGGCCGTGATGTCTGTCTCATCGTGAAACCAAGGGTTTAGCGGGGTTAAGGTGACCATGATAATCCCACCGGCACGGGCGTAGTTGATTAAGACTTCATTGGCATCCGAGAACTGGTCGGGAGTGAAGGAACGGCTCCATTCAAAATCGTCGCCGATGATGCCCGGCCACTCCCCGGTTTTTTGATACAGGGCTTCAATCATGGTGCGGTAGCCGCGGTACCAGGCATCGTCCGTGATCTCGTCGCCGTGGCCTGCGTTCTGCCCGCTGATGGTCCCGCGGAAAGTCGGGGCGTTGGAGAGGCTGGCGATGTAATCCAAGACCTGAGCCCGCTGGATCACAAAAACTGTGGGGGTGGGTGTTGGAATGGGCATCGGTGTCATCGTGGAAATTGGTATTATCGTCGGTATCGGAGTAGTCCCTGGCTTGCAACCTGCTACTAATATCATAAATAGAACAAGTACTACTGTAACACGCTGCTTTGTATCCATTGGGTATCCTGCGACTATCACGGGCGCACCCGGCGGCTACTCAAGTGTGCCGCATAATTTTATGATGGTTCTTCAGCTGCCCAACTATTAATTATACGGCCTCTAGCTATACTGCATATTCGCAGTAGAACGGTGTGGACCACCTGCCGCCGATTTGGATAGGACAAGACTGCTTAAAACCACTATTTCTAGCAAATTGCCTCCGAATACATTCACCGGAGGCGGTCAGGTGGAGCCGAATTTAGGCGCTCTTTGACATTTTCTCATATCAATCCCCATAATAATCAAGCACCTCAGTCGCTCTTTCCGAGATAAAGGCATTAGCGCAGTTCTCCTGGCCGATTGATACTATGATATTCATTGATTTCTCAAGTTCCCAGAAACCATCCTCTTTCCTCTTGGATCGCAACAACTTCAAGGAGCGTGACATTTTTCTGTCGTGTACCTCTTCTCTTGCCAACAACCACAATATTTCGAGAAAATCACTCTTATAAAAATTTGGAAATGTAAGCCTGCCAATATCACGGTTAAGGAAATTTTCTCCATGATGGGAACTAAAGCAAACTTCGTGATGCAGAACAAAATCAATGCATTTTTCGATTAATTGTTGCGCTTCTTTTGTTCTTTGGATTTTAGGAATGAACGATATTCCTTTGAGTAATTTTGTCACTCCCCAAAAACAGGTATGCTTCCCGTAGCAGGAGATGTTTGAACAATACGGATAGGATCTCGGATTTTTAAGATCACCGTCGTCAAAACGTTGGTAAGTACTAAAAAAATTGATGGTTTCATCCAGTTTTTCCCGATGTGATGACTTGAAATAATGGTGGATATGGATCATGTTGCCGTTCAGGCAGGGAATGGGAAAATGACTCATGCCCGGTAATCTGAAAAGCCCATATTCAGGATCATAAAATCGTTCCGTAATAAGCTGGATGGATGGTTTGATCTGCGGGATATCGCCAGGCGCTTTGATGTCAGCAAGAAGGAGCAAGGTCCATAAAGTGGATTTAAAATTGGGCGAATAGTACAAGAATTCCGGGCGATCACGGGCTTGTTTCTCGTCAAATCCCCACCGGAATGAATCATCCTGTTTGACGAGGATTTGTTCGATGGTGTACTTTCGGATATCTGTGATCTCTATATCCATGATTTGGTCTGTTATTTCAAATTTTAGATGGTGCGCCTGACTGTTAATTATACAGATTCTTGAACCATTGCAATTATGCCATAGAAAAAAAACACCCTCCTGATCAGGAAGGCGCTTTCACTCACTTTCTCCTTGTACTAGGCTGTGATCACCGGTCTGAACTTATACCCGTAGATCAACATGCCGCGTTCATCGCCGTCTGAACGCAGGCGGCGGGTGACCATCTCGACCGGCATGCCGATCTCCGGCAGGTTCTCCCCCAGGTCAGTCAACTGGGCGGTCACCATCGGGCCTTCTTCAAGTTTCACCAGCGCCACAGTATAGGGTGCGGTCTCGTCGAAGCCGGAGGGCGGTTCATAGATCGTGGTGAAAGAGAATATCTCCCCACGTCCACTGAAAGCGTAGGTTGTTTTGGCTTCCTTACCGCAAGCCGGGCATATATCGCGTGGCGGAAAGATTTTTATCTGGCAGTGCTGGCAAACCTCACCAATCAGTCCAATACGTTGTTGATTCAATCGCCAGTGGCGGGGAATTTCCATATCATTTACTCCTTGACAGCCTTCTCTTCCTATTCTACTAAGTCGTTCTATCAGGAACTATCAGGACTCCAGCCCACGGTGGTTAACACCTCAAGCTAAGCCTTCAAGCAGGTGGGTCACGGCGATGGAAGCGGGTCCGCCGAGGGATTGAATCAGCGCATAACGCGCCTTCGGGACCTGGTTTACTCCAGCCTGACCTCGCAATTGTATAGTAGCTTCTACCGCCTGGTATACACCTACCGCGCCGCCGGGGTTGCCGCGTGCTTTAAGACCACCCATCGTGGCGCAGGGGATCGAACCGGTCAGGGCGGTCGAGGCGTCGCGAGCCATTTCCCAGCCTTTTCCTCTTTTGGCAAATCCAGCCGCTTCCAGCGACAGGGCTGCAAAAATTGCGAATGCATCATAATATTCGAACAGGTCCACTTTCTTCCTTGGGATCCCACTCAATTTGAAGGCTTTCTCCACAGATGCCTGCGCGGCGGAAAACCATAAAGGATCTCTGCGGTCAGCCAGGGAGAGTGTGTCGGAAGCGATGGTCGAGGCTGCCAGGCGGACGACCGGGTGGGGAAAATCCTTCGGCAGCAGTTCCCGACGGGTGAGAATCAGCGCCGCAGCCCCATCCGCATTGGGGGCGATATCAAATATATTCAGCGGATCGCAGACAGGTTCAGCCTGCTGATAGGCCTCCAGCGCAACCGTTTTGCGGTACATGGCGTTCTTATTCCCGGCTCCATTGGCATGGGCTGTCAGCGGGAATCCCGCCAAGCCATCAGCAGGGACCTGGTTCTCATGCATGTACCGGCGGGCAAGGAGCGCAGCCTGAGCAGTGAGGGTGAACCCGTGAATGGATTCGTAATCCGCGTCCGCCAGGGTGGCGAGTGCCGCCTCCTGCTCGGGTCCGATGACATCGGTAAATTTCTCCACGCCAACCACCAAAGCCACGTCCACCAACCCTGATGCCAAAGCCAGGTATCCCTGCCGCAAGGCCGCTCCGCCGGAAGCCCCTCCGGCTTCAATGGTCACCGCTTCGATGCCGGTTCTTTGGTTCGAATCATCCTGATGCAATCCAGCACAATCAGCCAGCAAAGTCCCCAGGTGCGTCTGGCGCGACAGGTTGGGAGCCAGCATATTGCCAACAAAAAGCGCCTGTGGTCTCAAACCACCTGAATCCTGGATGGCAGCCTGTATGGCCTGCCCTGCCAGAGAGCGCAGGGATTCATCCCAGTGTTCGCCGACAGTAGTCTGACCAATCCCGGCAATGATGATCTCTGTCATGGTCACTTCATCGCAATCTTGCCGCGCAGGCGGGCATACATGGCGTAATCGATCTCGGTACGGCGGGCGATATAATCCTGTGTTTTCAGAGCCTTGTCGCGACGTGCGGGCAGGTGATCGGTGACCGTGATATCGAAGGCATCCGATCCGGCGCCGGAACCGAATGAAACCATCAGGATGCGGTCGCCGGGCTGGGCCACATCCAGCGTGGCAGTCAGACCGATGATGGCTGCTCCCGCATACGTATTGCCGATGACCGGGGAAAGCAGGCCCGGCTTGATCTGTTCGGGGGAGAAACCGAGCAGGGAAGCCGCCCGCTGTGGAAACTTGGCATTCGGCTGGTGAAAAATGGCCCAGGTGTAATCATTTGCTTTCGAGCCGAGTTCTTCCATCAGTATCCTGCCAGCAGCAATGCTGTGTTTGAAATAGGCAGGTTCGCCTGTGAAACGGTTGCCGTGCTCCGGGTAGTGCTGGTATTCCCGCCGCCAAAAATCGGGAGTATCGGTCACATAGGAATAGGAGGCGTTGATGGTTGCCAGGCTTTCCTCTGCCGGGCCGATGATGAAAGCCGCCCCGCCAGCTGCCGCGGTGTATTCGAGGGCATCGCCAGGTTTTCCTTGGGCGGTATCAAGACCGGCAGCGACAGCATAACGCGCCATCCCTGAACCCACCAGCCCGATTGCCATCACCATCGCTTCCGTTCCAGCCTTGCAGGCAAATTCCATATCCGCAGCCTGGACATGGGGCGCGGCTCCGATGGCTTCGGCGACAATCGTTGAAGTGGGCTTCACCGCGTATGGGTGCGATTCGGAGCCGATCCAGACCGCCCTGATTTCTGCCGGGTCGATCCCGGCGCGTTTGACCGCATTCCGCACCGCTTCAAGCGACATGGTGACCACATCTTCGTCCAGCCCCGGGACGGCTTTTTCCTTGATGGGCAAGCCGCTGGCGCGTCCGCCAATCCAGACGCGGGCAACCTCCCGGGCAGGTAGGCGGTATCGCGGCACATAGGCTCCGTAGCCGATAATGCCGACCGGACGGGATGGTTTTAGCAGGGTGGGGGAATTTGTGTGGGATTTCGTCATAAGGATTTTCCTGAGTTGATCATTTGAATTAAGCTTATCCACGTCAAGAGATTAATGCCTGTCTTTTCTTATAATTTAAAGCTTAAGCGATGAAACCAATGTGATGGTATCTCCTGGTAGCGGGTTTTCATCCCAGCATGGTTTCATTAATTTCCGAATGGAAATTCTTCCTCGCTTCAAAATTCATCTCGACTACTCTTTCACGGGGGCTATCTATTTCATTATATAGGAATGGGTTATTTCGATCTAACCATCCAATCTTCCAGCTTCAGGTTCGGAATTTGCTGAAATTCCTTGGTGTTAAAGGTTACTAAGATGACTCCCAGGCTCAAGGCGTGCGACCCGATTAACATATCCATCGAGCCGATGGATTTCCCCTTCTGTTCGAGAGTTGTACGTAGAACTCCGTAGGCAATCGCGGCACGCTGTTCGAAGGAAGTAATTTCAAGAGGAAGCAGAAATTGCTCCAACGCCGACATATTCTGTTCCTTGCGGCTGCTTTTATTCACCCCGTAAACCAGTTCTGCGACGGTGATGCTGGAAACACAAATATCACCAGGCACGCACTTGGTCAGTCGCTGAATCAGTTGTTCGGACTTCTGCCTGATCAAGCTGATGCAAATATCTGTGCCCAGCATGTATTTCATGGAAAAACGATCTCGCGTTTTTGAATGGGTGGTTGAATGCGATCACCCATGAAATCTTCCGAGAAAAGGGATAGGCTATCCAATAATGATTTCCAGGGTCTTTGGTAGGGAAGAAGCACCACAGCATCTCCAAAACGCTTGATGTAGACGCGGTCATTGTCGAAGCGGAATTCTTTAGGCAGGCGTACCGCTTGACTTTTTCCATTCTTAAAGAGTTTTGCTGTCTCCATGACTTACCTCCAATGGTATATATTAATAATATATACCTAGGTTGCCAAATTGTCAAGCTGGTGATATCGAATTCTTCCTGCCTGCCGATTCAATCCTTTTCACCTGTAACCCGGTTCAGGATCTCTATGGCTTTGTCAATCCTCACGGTTTTCTCTGCCACCAGTTGCCCAGCGACTATTTCGATCAGGTTGCCGTAGGCACCGGCAGCGATCGCCACCTGCCGGGCGTGCAGCGTCATGTGCCCGCGTTGTATACCCTCGGTAGCCAGTGCTCGCAGCGCTGCCAGGTTTTGAGCCAGGCCGACCGAGGCGATGATGCCAGCCAATTCATCGGCTGTCTTGACAGCCATTAATTTTAACGAGGCTTTGGCCGCTGGATGGACCCTGGTTGCGCCTCCGATGATGCCAACCGCCATGGGCAGTTCAAGTTCACCAATTAGATTCCCATCCATATCCTTACCCCAGGTGCTGAGGCTGGTATAGCGACCATGTCGAGCGGCATAAGCGTGCGCCCCGGCTTCAATCGCGCGCCAATCATTTCCCGTGGCTATAACCACTGCATCCACGCCGTTCATAATACCCTTATTGTGGGTGGCGGCGCGGTAGGGATCGGCTTCTGCGAACGCCCAGGCTTCAATGATCCCATCCCGCACCTGCTCTGCGGTGAAATCCTGCTTATCTGCGTTTGTGAAAGCGAGTTCCTTAAGCAGGACGGTGCAATTCACTTTCACCAACCGCCGGTCTGCCAGGTTGGATAGAATGCGCAAATGCACCCGGCCGGCGGTGATTTGTTCGATGGCAGGAGCCAGTTTTTCACAGGCGGTATTGACCGCGTTGGCGCCCATCGCGTCGCGCACATCCACAATCAGGTGCACCACCAGGAAGGGGCCGATGGGAGATTCTTCAATGATGCGGACCTCCAGGTCACGCGCACCGCCCCCGATTTTCTTCAAGAGTGGATCGACTTCGTCCACCTGTGCGAGCAGTCTTTCCTTTTGTTCCAGCAGGTTCATGCTGGCTGTCACCAGGTCTTTCACGTCCAGCACCTGCATCTGGCCGATCATTTCCGGTGCGCTTGTGGCTGCCTTGAAGCCGCCTGAACTGCGGGTCAGTTTTGCCATGAAAGATGCACCCGCCACCACTGAGGGCTCCTCGATCGCCATCGGCACAAGCACCTCGCGACCGTTCACAACGAAATTCAGTCCGATGCCCAGCGGCAGGCCAAGGATCCCGATGGAATTCTCGATCATCTTGTCAGCCTGGTCCACCGACAGACCGGAGGTCTGAAAGGCTGCCAGATCCTCGGCATCCAGACCGGCAATTTCAACCAGTTTTTTCAGCCGTTCAGCCAGGGGCAGATTATAGAACTGTGCAATCCGGGATGACACCATGCGCCCATTTTATCAGGGAGCGCTGGCAAAATCTATCAAACTTGGCAATAACCAGATATGTAGAGTAAAATTGTCTATATTGAGGTCTACAGATGCTTCTGACGCGTGAAGAACTTCAAGACAGGTTGATCGCATTACACCGGGCGAGCCTCGAATTGGTCAAGAACGTCTCGCTCGAGACATTGCTGGAACGCATCGCCTCCCTGGCCTGCGAACAGGCTGGCGCAAAGTATGCCGCCCTGGGCGTTTTGGATGATGAGGGAAAACTCAAACAGTTCATAACTGTCGGCATGTCCGTTGACGAGATGAAGCAGATCTCACATTCCCCGCGCGGCCTTGGGTCTCATCGGAGCGCTGATGCATGGTGATTCCGGTAATATCCGCATTGCGGAGATTGCAGACGATCCCCGTTCGGTCGGCTTCCCGTCCGGTCATGCGGAAATGCATTCGCTGCTGGGCGTGCCCATCCGCATCGGGGGAAGGCAATTGGGGCAGATCTACCTGACCGAGAAGGTCGGTGATTCCGGTTTCAACCAGGATGATGAGAAGATCATCGAAATCCTGGCAGCCTATGCGGGTGCGGCCATCGATAATGCCCACATTTATGAGCGCCTTCAGGAGCGGGAAACCACTCTCACCCGCCGGAATGACCAGCTTGCCTTATTAAATGAGATCGGAACCGCCCTCGCCTCCTCGTTGGAACTAGAAGACATCCTGAATAAAACACTTGCCCTGCTGATGGCTCATTTCCAGGTGGAGGCAGGCGAAATATTCCTGAAGGAAGAGGATGGCGAGACCTTGCGGCTGGTGCTGCATCGCGGTGAGGCTGCCGAGGCATTCTGGACACGCAACCGTTTCAAGATCGGCGAAGGGATGGTCGGTCAGGCTGCACAGACCCTCCAACCGGTCATCAGCAACCATCTCGATCGGGACGATCAGGGCACCCGCCAGGCAGTGGTGGCGGCCGGATTCAAACAGATCACCTGCATCCCGCTTACGGCACGCGGTGAGGTGGTCGGTGTGCTGACCTTCGCAACCCGCAGCCGGAAAACAATTTCCAAGACAGAACTCCAATTGCTGGTATCAGTCTCCTCGGGAGCGGGGACCGCGATCGAGAATGCCCGTCTGCATTCCAATGTCCGTCGTCTTGCGGTGCTTGAGGAGCGCGAGCGGATCGGGATGGACTTGCACGACGGCACCATTCAATCCATCTACGGTGTGGGGCTGGCCTTGGAGAATGCGCGCATCCTGCTTCGGGATAATCCCAAGATTGCCGAGGAACGACTGCAGAAAGCCATGGAAGACTTGAACCACACCATCCGCGATATTCGCAACTATATTCTCGACCTGCGACCGCGCCAATTGCAGGGCGAGAGCCTGGTCGATGGCCTGGGGCGGTTGATCTCGGAATTCCGACAGAATACAAGGGTAGAAGTCATCCTGGCAGGACCAAAAACGCCTCTCTCTGACCTTCCGGAAATGAATGCCATGTCGCTTTTCCACATCTGCCAGGAAGCCCTGGCGAATATTGCCAAGCATGCCAACGCCTCTAAAGTCACGATTGATCTATGGACGACCGCAGACCGCGTGCTGTTGGAAGTCTCAGATGATGGACAGGGATTTGAAGTTGGCAAAACCAGCAAGACCGTTGGTCATGGGCTGGCCAATATGCAGACGCGCGTTCAAAATGTGGGCGGCGATGTGGATATAACTTCTGAACCTGGCGAAGGAACTTCCATTCTCGCCTGGGTACCGCGCCTGGTAATCCAGGCGAAGGCCTGATTTTCATCGGATTCCTCAAACGAAACGCGGATTCTTGCGTTTCACGTTTCACATCGGAGGAAGGAAATTAATCCGGATTTCTTAAGGTTGGAAGAAAGACCTATGACTCCCTTCCAGGAATACCTGTTCAAACCCAAGATATGGCATGTAGTAAACTAGTACCTGTGCCTGTGGGGGGAGGTTGTTAAAAATTACACAACCTGGCGAAGGACAATGCCACGAAGTCTTGTTAAGGTTACTAAGACCTTAAATTTTTGGATGTTTTTAAGGTAGCGTAGGTTTGGCGTATGGAACAATAGCCAATTATCTGCTAGAATGAACTCGTGAAGGATAGCGAACTTATCCTCCCCCCTGAGTAACTTGTTAGGACGAATTTAATAACCGGATAGCTATTCCCACTGCGCAAGCAGTGGGCTTCTATCCCTTTACCAAAACGCCGAAATAGAGATGTTCGGAGGAAGAAATGGACGCCGAGAAAGCCTGGCAGTCGGCACTTGGTCAACTCGAGATGGAGATGCCAAAGGCATCATTTGAAACCTGGGTGCGCGATACCCGGTTCTTTTCCTATGATGATGGCATATTTACGATCAGCGTACGCAATGCCTACGCTCGCGACTGGTTGGAAAGCCGTTTAACCAGCACCGTGGCACGGCTGCTGATGGGTATCATGAACCGCGCCGTGGACGTGGCTTTTGTGGTTAATGGCAACGGGAATGGCGCAACTGTATCCGAACCATCCCTGGCGGATGAATCCCCAAGCAGTTCACCCAATTTGCTGCAGGGGGAGCGCAGCCATACGCTCAATCCCCGCTACACCTTCGATAATTTTATCGTTGGTCCAAATAACCGGCTGGCGCATGCCGCCTCACAGGCTGTCGCTGAAAACCCGGCTACTGCTTATAATCCTCTCTTCCTGTATGGGGGGGTGGGGCTGGGAAAGACACACTTATTGCATGCGATCGGGAATTACTGCCAGGAGCATGGTCAGCGGGTGCTGTATGTCTCCTCGGAAGAATTTACCAATGACATGATCAATGCCATACGCTCGCACACCACCCAGGCTTTCCGGGATAAGTACCGCTCTGCGGATGTGCTCCTGGTTGATGATATCCAGTTCATCGCCGGCAAGGAATCCACTCAAGAAGAATTCTTCCATACATTCAATACGCTGCATGGGCAAAACAAGCAGATCATTGTCACCTCAGACCGGCCTCCCAAGTCGCTGATCACGCTGGAAGAACGCCTGCGGTCGCGCTTTGAATGGGGACTGACTGCTGACATCCAGCTCCCAGACTTGGAAACGCGCCTGGCGATCCTGCGCTCGAAGGCAGAACGGTTGGGTCACACCGTGCCGGCCGAGATCATGGAACTGATCGCCCACAAGGTGCAGTCCAATATTCGCGAACTGGAGGGAGCGCTCAACCGCATCGTGGCATTCGCTGAGTTGAGCGGGCTCGCCCTGACCCCCCAACTGGTAGAAGTGGCCCTGGCGGATCTACTGCCCCAGCGCGGCGATCTGAAGCCGGGCGCGGTGGTGGACATGGTGGCCAAGACCTTCAATCTATCCGTAGACCGCCTGCTCAGCCCGGACCGGTCGCGGGATGTGGCTCTGCCCCGCCAGATCGCCATGTACCTGATGCGGGAGACAAACATCTCCCTGCCGCAGATCGGCATGGCACTCGGTGGCCGCGACCATACCACGGTCATGTATGCCTGTGAAAAAGTGGCTGACCTGCTCGAACGGGATGACAAGTTCCGCCGCCAGGTGGTGCAGATACGTGAAATGTTATACGCATGAAGGTAATTATTCCTGCTCATAGAACCATCCCGGTGGGATCTTCCGCCGGGATGGTTTTTTATTATTTCAAAGGATATGGGTGAAGAATGACCCTGAATAAAACAGAATCAACCATCTTAAAGGAGGAAAGCGCTCTATCGTCCAGATGTCCTGGTTTGGGGCATGAGAATACTGAAGATTCCGAACATTTGTTGCAGGATCGAAGGCTCTGCCTGGTCGAGCGGCGCATAATGGACTCCAAGGATATCAAGACGGCGCAGGAATCCTTCCAGTCTCCTGCGGAAATCCACCAGGTCTTTCTTGTCCCTTGGTGTCCAGCCGGACTTTGCCATGGCGGTCAGCCGGGGATACACCTGGTAGTCGAGGCGGGCCCGATTAGGCACCCATTCCGACCAGAGCGGAAACTCCAAGCCGAGAATGCTGCCTGCCTCGTCATTGTGCAACTCCTTAGGGATCGGTTCATAGCGGTAGGCACGGCTCAAAGGCATCAGACTATAGCTGTGGTCAAGGTAGGTATCTAAATAGGTCGACATGACAACCGCCCGATCCCCGGCACGGACTGCTTCCAGCAAGCGCTTCCTGCCCCTGGCCCAGAATTGCACGAGCACGCCTTTCGCCAACCCATCCTGCAGGATCTCATTCCAACCCATCACATTCCTCCTCTTAGAATCAAAGTAAGCAGCAATGCGGTTGGTGAAATAACACTGGAGCGCAAGTTCATCTTTCAACCCCTGTGCGCGGATCTTTTGCTGGCAATCCGGACAGGCTTTCCAACGTTTCTTGGGCGCTTCATCCCCGCCGATGTGGATATAGGGGGAAGGGAACAGGTCCAGGATCTCATCGAACACATCATAAAGGAACCTGAAAACGGTCTCTTTTCCGGTGCAGAAAATATCGGGGTAGATCCCGAAGTGTGTTCCGACTTTAAATGGCCCGCCCAGGCAGGATAGGTCCGGGTAGGATGCCAGCGCGGCCAGCGAATGTCCGGGCATTTCGATCTCCGGCACGATTGTGATCTGACGCTCGGAGGCGTAAGCCACTATCTCGCGGATCTCGGCCTGGGTGTAGAAACCTTGATGATGCTTCCCATCATGAGCCCTGCCCAGCATGGATGTGCCCGTCCCATCCCGCCGGGCGCCGACATTGGTCAAGAGGGGATATTTCTTTATTTCAATCCGCCAACCCTGGTCTTCGGTGAGGTGCCAGTGCAGCACATTTATCTTCTGCAGGGCAAGCAAGTCGAGGGTGAGCAGCACGGTTTCCTTGCCGTGAAAATGACGGCCCTCATCGAGCATGAAACCGCGCCAGGAAAAACGAGGCTGGTCTTCAATTTCAACACAAGCGATGCTCCAGTCCCCATCTTGAACGGGATGGAGATTCTCAACCTCAGGCGGGAACAACTGGCGCAATGTCTGGATGCCGTGAAAGATCCCGGCATTGCCATGGGCTTCGATGATGATCGCAGCGGGTGTCAGGGACAACAGGTATCCTTCCATTCCCAGCCTGGCCAGCCCCGACTCAAGGTGAAGGCAGATAGAGTCCTCCCTGGCTTGTCCGCCCGTCTGGATCGGGAGTAGGAATCCGGTGGGAAGGGAGAGCAATTTGCGTAAATAGTCGGCATTCCAACAGTTGGCAGCATCTGTTTGGATGATAGTATTCTCGGTGAGGGTAAATCTACCCTCACCGGGTTTCACATGGGCTGGAAGGGGGATGATGTCCATGGAGACATTTTACTGTGTCTTGCCGGGAATTGTGGTATACTACCGCCGCTTCCAAATCGGGAAGCACATTCTGCCCGGGACGGGCAATAAGCGTCCCTGAGCGGGTTGTTCATCCCCGCTAAACCTGCAGGTCCTGCAAATGGACCTCATGAAGGAGAAATATGGCTGTTGTTTCCATGAAAGCGCTGCTGGAAAGCGGCGTACATTTTGGCCACCGGACGAATAAGTGGAACCCGCGCATGAAGCCGTACATCTTCACCGAGCGCAATGGTATCCATATCATTGACCTGCAGCAGACGGTGAAGGCGATAACCAATGCCTTCAATGCGATCCGTGATTCGGTCGCCCGTGGGGGTGTGGTGATGTTTGTCGGAACCAAGCGCCAGGCCCAGGAAACCGTGCATGATGAGGCCATCCGCTGCGGTATGCCCTATGTCACCGAGCGCTGGCTGGGTGGAATGCTGACCAACTGGTCGACGATGCACCAGCGTATCGTGGAACTGGAACGCATGGAGAAGTTGTTTTCCAGCGGTGAAATTGAAAAGTTGACCAAGAAAGAGGCATTGCTCATCCAGCGAGAGATCACCCGCCTCAACATCAACCTCTCCGGTGTCCGCAACATGGTGCGCGTGCCAGACCTGGTCTTCGTGGTGGATGTGAGCCGGGAATACGCTGCTGTGCACGAAGCCAACCTGCTGAATATCCCCGTGATCGCCCTGGTGGATACCAATTGTGATCCCACCAACGTGGACTATGTCATTCCATCCAATGACGATGCCATCCGCGCCATCAAACTTTTGGTGGCCAAGATGGCGGATGCAGCGGAAGAAGGCAAGGCTCTGCGTAAAGATGAACTGCTAGAAGCGGAAGCCGCCAAGGCTCGCTTCGCGGAATCCACGCCGGAGGCTTTATGGAGACCCGGGCAAACGATCGAGACCGAGGAAGAACTCCAGGACGAGGAATTGCTGGGTGAATCCACGCTTGCAAAACTGATTCCAGCGGTCGAAGCTGAGGAAGCTCCTGCAGTCAAAGCTGAGGAAGCTCCTGCAGTCGAAGCTGAGGAAGCTCCTGCAGTCGAAGTTAAGGAAGCTCCTGCAGTCGAAGTTGCTGCAACCCCTGCAGAAGAAAAACCAAAGGAATTGAAAGGGACGAAAGCAACCAAGAAAAAGAAAAACTCTGAAGTTGAAGAGAAAGGGTAATCAACAAGGTACTGGCATGGAAATTACAACTGAAATGGTCAAAGAACTGCGTGAAATCACCAAGGCCGGCGTGCTCGACTGCCGCAAAGCCCTGGAATCCTCTAATGGTGATATGCAAAAGGCAGTGGATTACCTGCGGGAAAAGGGTATGGCTACGGCTGCCAAGCGGGCAGACCGCCAGGCTTCCAACGGGATCGTGGAACTTTATTCGCACGGCAACGGTCGAGTGGGTGTGATGGTGGAAGTGAACTGCGAGACCGATTTTGTGGCCCGAGCGGAGCAATTCCGCAAGTTTGCCCATGAGGTGGCATTGCAGGTGGCAGCTGCATCTCCGCTTTATATCAAAGAGGAGGATATCCCCGCGAATGTGCTCGAGCATGAAATGGGAATTGCCAAAGCACGCGCTCGTTGAAGAAGGCAAACCGGAAGCCATCCTGGAAAAGATCTCCCAGGGTCGTGTTGAAAAGTTCAAGGATGAGGTGGTCCTGTTACGCCAGGCGTATATCCGCGATGACAAGTTGACCGTTGGTAAACTCCTGCTGGAGCAGATTGCTGCCCTCGGAGAGAACATTGTCATCCGGCGCTTCGACCGCTGGGAGTTGGGCGAGGTAAGCGAATAATTGAAAAGGCCAACCTTCGGTTGGCTTTTTTCTTGCTGGATCATCCAAGGAGGCACGATGGCGGATCTCAAATTCAAACGAATAATGCTCAAACTCAGCGGGGAATCACTGGCAGGTCCGAATGGATTTGGGATCGATCCCGGAGCAGGCGGAAGCGATCGCCGAGCGGGTCAAAGCTGTTCGCAAGATGGATGTGGAGGTGGCGATCGTCATCGGGGCGGGAAATCTGTGGCGCGGGAAACAAGGCCTGGATCGCGGCATGGACCGTGCCACCGCCGATTACATGGGGATGCTGGCGACAGTGATGAATGCCATGGCTTTGATGGATGCGCTCGAACGGACAGGGGTCTATACCCGGGTTCAATCAGCAATCGAGATGCGGGCCGTGGCTGAACCGTATATCCGGCGAAGGGCCATCCGGCACCTCGAAAAAGGACGGGTGGTCATATTTGGAGCTGGCACAGGCAACCCATTCTTTTCCACCGATACGGCTGCCGCGTTGCGGGCAGTGGAGATCGATGCGGATGTGCTGATCAAGGCGACCAAGGTGGACGGTGTCTACGATGCCGACCCGGAAAAGAATCCCAACGCCAAGAAATTTGACACGCTCAGTTATATTGATGTGCTCAACCGTCGACTGGAAGTAATGGACAGCACAGCGGTATCCCTGTGCATGGATAACAATCTGCCCATCCTGGTCGTCAACCTGTGGGATCCTTCCGCACTTGAAAAAGCCCTGCGCGGAGGAAAAGTGGGCACGTTGGTGGCAACCAGGGGCTAGCACCTGAGAGGATTCTGATACCATTTGACGGGATGGTGAATGGATACTATGCAACGTCGCTGTTTCCAATTCCCGTGGATTTATTGGCGTTTTTTCCGGTTTTAAGGTATCCTTATGCGAGAGGCATAACCCCAGCGCAGGAGGTCAAGGTGATTAAAGACATTCTGAAAGATGCCGAAATGCGAATGCATGCTGCTATTCAGAACCTGGAGGAAGACCTGGCTGGAATCCGCACCGGTCGAGCCACCCCGGCACTGGTGGAGAAATTGCCCATTGAATACTACGGAGCACCGACGCCGCTTATGCAGCTGGCGTCCATATCGGTTCCCGAACCGCGCAGCCTGTTGATCAAACCCTTCGATCCGTCTTCCCTGAAGGGAATCGAGCGGGCGATCCTTGCTTCGGAGCTGGGACTGACCCCCAATAATGATGGGAAACAAATCCGCTTGAATCTGCCTTCGCTTACCGAGGAACGCCGACGTGAACTGGTGAAGGTTGTTCATGCCCGGCTGGAAGAATCCCGCATCGCCGTCCGTAATGTGCGCCGGGACCTTCACAACGACATGCGCGATTTTGAGAAGGAGAAATTGATCTCGGAAGATGATCTGAAACATGGTGAAGAAGAACTCCAGAAGATCACCGATCGAAATATTGAAGAGATCAACAAGCAGGGTCAGCATAAGGAACAGGAGATCATGGAGGTGTAGCAACGGTTCAAATCGTTGCTACCATGGTTATGGCCATTAAGAAGAAGACAGCCTCCAAATCGCAAATTCCCACCCACGTCGCAATCATCATGGATGGAAACGGGCGCTGGGCGATCGCGCGCGGCCTGCCGCGCCTGGCAGGTCATCGCGCCGGCACGGAGAATCTGCGCCGGATCATTACCGCCTGCGTGGAATTTGGAATCAAATACCTCACCATCTATGCTTTTTCCACGGAGAACTGGGGCCGGCCGCGCGAAGAAGTCGACGGCCTGCTGCACATCCTCGAAGATGTGATCGATAAGGAACTGGCTGAATTGAACAAGGAGGGAGTGCAGCTGCACCACATCGGGCGGCTGGAACGCCTGGATGCGAGACTTCAGCAGAAGGTTCTGGATGCCATTGACCTGACCAAGAACAACAGCCGTTTGGTACTGAATGTAGCCTTTAATTACGGCGGGCGCGACGAGATCATCTGTGCCATCCAGCGGATCATCAAGGATGAAGTGAGAGCCGAGGACGTGAACTCCACACTGGTCAGCCGGTATATGTTCACCGCAGGAGTCCCCGACCCGGACCTGATCATCCGCACCTCGGGGGAACTGCGCGTTTCGAATTTCCTGATCTGGCAGGGGGCTTATTCCGAGTGGTATGTCACCTCGGTCTACTGGCCTGATTTTAACAAAGAGGAATTCCGAAAAGCCCTGGACACATTTGCCAAGCGTGATCGCCGCTATGGAGGTCTCTCCGCATCGGTGGAGGACAACCCCTCTCATGTTGATTAAACGGACCCTGGCTGCTCTCGCTCTGGCGGCGGTTGGAATTCCCGCCATGATCATGGGCGGGATTTTCTTTTTTATATTGATCACCCTCCTGCTGGGGATTGCCACCTGGGAATATGGAAAAATTTTCCATACCGCCGGCTTCCATGCCTCCACACCGCTGCTGGTGGGAGGCGTCGTGCTGCTCCTGGCTGTCAGGGCATATGCTCCCCAGCAGGCAGCCGCTGTACTTACTTTGCTAATCCTGGCAGCCATGACCTGGCACCTGGTTGATTATGAAAGGGGGCGCAGCACGGCAGCCAGCGACTTCGCGATCACAGTTTCAGGGATCGTTTATATGGGCTGGATCGGAGCCTACCTGGTTGATATCCGCAACCTGTCCGGTGGGTTATTGTGGCTGGCTCTTGTGCTGCCTGCCACCTGGCTTGCAGATACAGCAGCTTATTTCATCGGCACCCGTTTCGGCAAGCATCCGCTCAGCCCGCGGCTCAGCCCCAAAAAGACCTGGGAGGGCTATTGGGGTGGCATCGTCTTTGGGACAGCTGGCACGGCAGGATTGGCGGTATTATGGCATCAACTTGGCAGCCTGCCGGTCACCTGGTGGCAGGGAGCCGCGCTGGGAGCAGTGCTTTCCATCCTGACCACGCTCGGCGACCTGGGCGAATCGATGTTCAAGCGGCAAGCGGGGGTGAAGGATTCCAGCAACATTATCCCGGGTCATGGTGGCGTGCTGGATCGCCTTGATTCCTGGCTGTGGGCGGGTGCCTTAGGGTACCTGCTCATCATTTGGTTCTTAATATGAAAATATATCCAGGAGACATGGTTTGAGCACAGAACCGACCCGCAATCTAGCCCTTGAACTGGTGCGGGTGACCGAGGCGGCAGCCCTTTCCGCCGGCCGCTTCATGGGTCGCGGGAATAAGAATGCCGCGGATCATGCCGCCGTGGAAGCGATGCGGCTGGTCCTGAACACCATCGCCATGAACGCTGTGATCGTCATCGGAGAGGGGGAGAAGGACCATGCCCCGATGTTGTTCAACGGCGAGCACGTCGGGACCGGCAGCGGTGCGGAAATGGATATTGCCATCGATCCAATCGACGGGACCCGCCCGCTGGCAAATGGATCCTGGAGCGCGCTTGCGACCGTGGCTCTTGCGCCGCGCGGAACACTCTATGATCCTGGTCCGTACCTGTATATGAATAAGATCGCGGTCGGACCGGCGGCAAAAGGGAAAGTGGATATCAATGCCCCGGTGAAGGAAAATCTTGCTGCCATCGCCAAGGCAGGGAACAAATCCGTGGAAGACCTGACCGTGATCATCCTGGACCGCCCGCGCCATAAGGGATTGATTGCGGAAGTGCGTCATGCCGGGGCACGCATCCGCCTGATCCCGGATGGAGATGTGGCTGGCGCCCTGATGACCTCCTGGCCAGATACCGGCATCGATGCCTTGCTCGGGATCGGAGGCACACCCGAGGGTGTGCTCTCCGCCTGCGCCCTGCGTGCCATGGGAGGCGAAATCCAGGGACGGCTCTTTGCCCGCAATGAAAAGGAACTGCGCCGCGGGCAGGAACTCGGTTATGATTTTGAAAAAGTATTGACCATGGACGACCTGGTCTCCTCGGAAGATGTTTTCTTCGCTGCCACCGGCATTACCGATGGTGAATTCCTGGATGGCGTGAAGTACTTCGGTTCGGGTGCGCGGACTGATAGCCTGGTGGTGCGCGGTCTCACCGGCACCGTACGCCAGATCATTGCCACCCACCGCTGGGATAAACTCAACCGGTTCAGCGCGATCAAGTATTGATCAAGCGTTCTTATTTTGTCTGAAATGCTGCCCTTGGAGGGCTCCTTGTCAGACAACCCACTCTCGAATATACTCTGGTGAAGGAATAAATATTCATGGCAAAACAACGAATTTTACTGGTAGATGATCACGAAGTCGTCAGGCTGGGTTTGAAATCGCTCCTGGAGCGCCATCCGCAGTTCGACGTGGTGGGCGAAGCATCCTCGGCACGCGAGGCGATGGAAATTGTCAATAATTCTCACCCGGATGTGGTGGTGATGGACATCCGCCTGCCGGGAACCTCCGGGATCGAAGCCTGCGAGGAGATCACCGGGCGTTATCCGGAGATCAAGGTCATCATGTTGACCTCCTACGCAGAAGACGAGATGCTTTTTTCAGCCATCCGTGCCGGAGCCTCTGGCTACATCCTGAAGCAGATCGGCGGCGAGGATCTGGTGCGGGCCCTCGAGGCGGTGGGGCGGGGCGAAGCCATGCTCGATCCGACTGTGACCCAGCGTGTGTTCCAGGAAGTGCGCCGGGCAGTGAAAGAGGAGGAAGCCTCTGCATTTGCCCACCTCAGCCAGCAGGAGAAGCATGTCCTGCTGCTCGTCTCGGAAGGAAAGACAAACCGTGAAATCGCCAAGGCGCTTTTCCTTGGTGAAGGCACGGTGCGTAATTATGTCAGCAGCATCCTCTCCAAGCTGGGCGTCAATAACCGCGCCGAAGCGGCTGCCTATGCGGTGGGGCATAACCTGCGCGAATACATCGCCATGTAGGCACAACCGGCACGCAGGTTGACAAAATCTGGGTTTCGGATAAAATACAACCCGCATGCCGAAGTGGCGGAACTGGCAGACGCGCTAGGTTCAGGGCTTAGTGGCCTTACGGTCGTGAGGGTTCAAGTCCCTCCTTCGGCACAGCAAACCCGTGGAAACACGGGTTTTTTTTATTTATGAAAATGGATAATTCCATGGCATTCCATGTAATAAAAATATGCATGCCGTGTTTTTGGAATCTATGGTAAAAAGACTGCATGGATCGTCTTGACCTGTTTCCCGATACCACCCGTATCGAAAATGACACACTGACCATCGCAGGATGCAGCCTGGCGAACCTGGCAGAAAAATATGGCACACCTCTTTATCTCTACGATCGCGCCACGCTGGATCATTCCCTTAAATCCTATCAAGAATCCCTGGAACAATTCTATCCGGGCTTGAGTGGGATCACGTACGCAGGCAAGGCTTTCCTGTGCCTGGCCATCGCCGAGTGGACCCAGCAGCACAACCTGTGGTTGGATTGCGCCGGGCAGGGTGAGATCGCCATCGCCCTGCGGGCAGGAGTGCCGCGCGAGCGGCTGCTCGTCCACGGGGTGAACAAGTCAGCTGGTGATCTCGAAGCAGCGTGCGACCATGCGGGCCTCCTGGTGGTGGATAATCTGACCGAAATGGGACGCCTGGTCGAGATATCCCGCCACCGAAGTCTACCGGAATTATTGTTTCGCCTCCAGCCCGGGCTGGAAGTGGAAACCCATGCACACATTCAAACCGGGCAGGCAGGCTCGAAGTTTGGAATGGACTCTGCCCAGTTGCTCGATGCTGCCCGGATCTGTCGGGATCATCATTTATCTTTTTCCGGTCTCCATTTTCACCTGGGATCCCAGTTGCGTGATCCCGTTCCATTTATCAAGGGGATCGAACTTACTCTTGATCTTGCTGCGAAGATCGGTTTCGATGGAAATTGGACGCTGAGTCCCGGTGGAGGCTGGGGCGTGGCTAATCACGAGGACGAGCTGCCACAGCCAGGTTTGAAGGAACTCATCCGCCAGATGGCTGAAACATTGGTACGCGGATGCAAGGAAAAACAACTTGCTCTTCCCCGGCTGCAGGTGGAACCGGGAAGAAGCCTGGTGGCTCGCTCAGGCGTGGCGCTCTACCGGGTTGGGACAGTCAAGCAGGCAGGCGACCGCGTCTGGGCACTCCTGGACGGCGGTATGGCAGATAACCCCCGGCCTGCATTGTACGGGGCACGTTATTCAGCTTTGCCTATTCAGGGTCCTGGAAGACCTGTAGAAGGTCCGCTCTGGTTTGCCGGACCTTTTTGTGAGAGTGGGGATGTGCTGATCGAGGCGTTACCCTTCCCGAAGGTGATGGAAGGAGACCTGGTGGCAGTGCCGGCGAGCGGGGCATACCAGCTGAGCATGGGCAGCAACTACAATGGTGCCCTCCGACCGGCGGTCCTCTGGTTGGATCAAGGGCGGGCACAGCTGATCCAGGAGCGTGAGAAGGTGGAAGACCTGATGCGGCGGGATCATCGGCTTGTCAAACCGGACGGGAAAGGGTAAGATATTATCCATGAAATCCAAGTGGCGAAATATCCTCATCATTGCTGGTCTGGCTGTGGCAATCGTCATGTTGGTGGATTTCAACCGCCGCATGGAGGAATTGGACCGCCTGACCGCTCAATTGGATGCGGTCCGCGCCGAGGGGACAGCGGTGATCCAGACACAAGCTGCCCTTGCTGCCCAGGTGGCTTATGCGACTTCCGATGTGGCGGTGGCAGAATGGGCTTACGGGAACAAGATGGTGCGGACCGACGAGCATCCCGTCAGCCTGGTGCCGGGAGGAGACGCCACTCCCACGCCGGAACCGACATCCATACCGCAATCCGAACTGCGTTCCAACTGGCGAATCTGGTGGGAATTGTTCTTTGGACCACGCCATTGATATTTCGCCCGGATAATCATCCCGGACTATCCCTTCTTCTTCATATAAAAGCAGATCCACAGTAAAGACGACTCAAAAGATACCGAAACGCGCCGTAAAGCCCCACAATTCAACGGTGGGGATATCAGGCGCAAATCTTGACCGATTGGAACAACTGCCAATAAGAGCATCCACTATTGGCAGTTATGATGTATAATGCCAATATATCATCTATTATTCGCAGTTGAACGATGAGACCAAATGACTTTCTTCACTCTGCACCAGGACGCCTGGTTAAGACCCGACAGGGATATTGGGCCTTCTACGCCAACCCATTACCTCCGGAACTGGCATGGTCGGACGCGCTAGTCTCCTTGCATTCCGAAGCTGAGCGAGAATTGACTCGTTTGGGACTTGCAGGCAGGGATTTTCCCCATCCGCATATCCTGAGGCGACCATTCGTCCGCAATGAGGCTGTGATCTCCTCACGCATTGAAGGGACTCATGCCACACTGGAAGATCTGTATGCCTACGAAGCGGCGCAGATGTCTTTCCTGGAACCCACATCGGATGCCCGCGAAGTATTCAACTACGTGAGAGCGTTGGATTACGGGCTGGAGAGGGTCAAGACCCTACCCATCAGCCTTCGCTTGATCAGGGAGTTGCACGCGAAGTTAATGGAGGGTGTACCCGGGGAGATCATGACACCTGGCGAGTTCCGCCGAAGCCAGAATTGGATCGGCCCAGCAGGCTGCACCCTGGATGCTGCCACCTATGTTCCGCCTCCTGTGGATGAAATGCATGCAGCTCTGGATGCCTTGGAGAAATTTATCCACGCCCCATCCAATCTGCCAGCCTTGACCCGCATAGCGTTGGTACACTATCAATTCGAAGCCATCCACCCCTTCCTGGATGGCAACGGGAGGGTTGGACGCCTGTTGGTTACCTTGTTGTTGTGCCAGTGGGGTCTCTTGCCAAGCCCATTGCTCTATCTGAGCGCTTTCTTCGAACGATACCGTAGCAATTATTATGAGCATCTGCTTTCCGTCAGCCAACGTGGAGACTGGGAAGGATGGTTGCGGTTCTTCCTTACCGGAGTGTGCGATCAATCCCGTGAAGCCACTCTACTTGTGGAGAACTTGCATACATTGCGAGAACAATACCTCGCAAAGTTTGCTGGCCGCCGTTCAGCGAGACGCCTAACAGAGGCAGTGGATTTCCTGATCGGGAATCCCATTCTCACGGTGCGCGGTCTGCAGACCGGTCTGAGGTTAAACGATTTTAAAACTGTCCAACGATATGTGGATGATCTCCAAAAAGCTGGT
Organism: uncultured Chloroflexia bacterium; assembly: GCA_963828815.1. Taxonomy (GTDB): domain Bacteria; phylum Chloroflexota; class Anaerolineae; order Anaerolineales; family Villigracilaceae; genus UBA877. The sequence goes on along the minus strand of CAWHGD010000002.1, from coordinate 3,171,065 downwards.
ATCTTGAGGGAGGTGACCGGTCGGAAACGCAACCGGTTATACCAGGCAGATGAGGTTCTAATTGCGATCCAAAAATCAAGCTCCTAGGTGGATGGTGCCAAGGAAAAGGCGAATCAATATTCTGTTTTAATGGAAAGCCATTGAGTAACCGAAATGAAAAAACCACTCATCGACCTCGAAAGACGCTTGGCTTTTGTAATCCTGTTGGAGTATTGATTAAGAGTTGTATTACACGAACGAAGTGAGCATTATTTAACCTATGTCAGGAGAAACCATGTTCCAATCATTTGACCAGGCGCTAAAACATATCAAGGATCACCAGGTGGAAATGGTGGATCTGAAATTCTGTGACCTGTGGGGGCGCTGGCACCACCTGACCATTCCGGCAGGACAATTCAATCCCGACCTGTTCGAAAAGGGGATAGGTTTCGACGGTTCAGCAGTCGGATTGAAATCTGTGAAAGCCGGCGATATGGTGCTCATCCCGGAACTTGGCACGGCGTTCATGGATCCTTTTTGGGATTTGCCAACCCTGTCCTTCCTGTGCAGCAGCCGCGAGGCGGATACGCATGCGGTTTTTGAGAACGATCCACGCAACATAGCGGCCCGGGCGGAGGAATACCTGAAGCACACCGGCATCGCCGATGAAAGCCGCTGGGGACCGGAATACGAATTCTATATATTTGACAGCGTTTCTTATGAAAGCGGTGTGAACCGGAGTAGTTACGCCATCACCTCCGCGGAGGCGGATTGGAACAGCGCAGCTGGCGGACACGGGCATTACATCCCCTTGCACGGCGGGTACCATGCCATCCCACCAAAAGATGCCCTGTACAAAATCCGCACGGAAATTGTCCGCAATCTGATAGCAATGGGTGTGCAAGTCAAATACCATCACCATGAAGTGGGCGGACCGGGGCAATCCGAGATCGAAACACCGATGAAGGGTCTGCTGCCGGCTGCGGATGATACCATGATCATCAAGTATGTCACCAAGATGACCGCCCACGCGCACGGTCAGACTGCCACCTTCATGCCAAAACCCTTATATGGGGAAGCCGGCAGCGGGATGCATTTCCACCAGCATCTCTTCAAGAAGAAAAAAAATGTATTCTATAATGCAAGGGATACGGCTGTCTCTCGCAAGAGGCGCTGTACTATATTGGTGGCTTGCTGACCCATGGTGCCGCGCTGCTGGCGCTCACCAATCCCAGCACCAATTCCTACCGGCGCCTCATACCCGGTTTCGAAGCCCCGGTGAATGCCTTCTTTTCTCTTGGCAACCGCAGTGCAGCTGTTCGCATCCCCAAGTACGCCAACCAGCCGGACAGCACCCGGGTGGAGTTTCGACCGCCGGATGCCAGCTGCAATGTCTACCTGGCACTGGCGGCCATGCTCATGGCCGGGCTGGATGGCATCCGCAATAAAATTGACCCCACCACCGCTGGATTTGGACCAATCGATCAAAACGTGTTTGCATGGACGGAAGAACAGCGTTCCAAGATCAAACCACTGCCCTCCTCGCTTAACGAGGCCCTGCACGCTCTGGAAAATGACCATGGATTCCTAACCGCTGGCAGCGTCTTCACGGAAGAAATGCTCAACCAGTGGATCGATTTTAAGCGCCAGCAGGAATATTACGCAGTTCGCAACCGCCCTCACCCGTATGAGATGAGCCTGTATTTCGATGTGTAAAGTATTAACTGGATGGGAATGGCACGCATTCCCCGTTCCCTGAAAGGCTCTTATGCCAGGAACCGTTCTCCAGACCGAACATCTGACGAAGCGTTACGGCTCGCTGACTGCTGTGGATGATCTATCGCTCGAGATCCACGAGGGCGAGATCTTTGGCTTCCTCGGTCCCAACGGCGCCGGCAAGACCACCTCCATCTCGATGATGTGCGGCTTGCTCAAACCGGATGCCGGGAGGGTGCTCGTCCATGGTCAACCCGTTCAAGGAGGAGAAGCAGGGGTACGCGCCCGCCTTGGCGTCTGCCCGCAGGAGACCGTCCTGTGGGAAAAACTCACTGCGTTGGAACAACTCGAACTGGTGGGCAGCCTCTATGGTATCCAGCCACGAACCGCCCGCCAGCGCGGCAGTGCTTTGCTCGAAATTCTCGGTCTTTCGCTCAAAATCCGGTCAACTCGCCGGGAAACTCTCCGGTGGCATGAAGCGCCGCCTGAATTTGGCGCTGGCGCTTGTCCATGATCCGGAAATCCTCGTTCTTGACGAACCCGAAGCAGGGCTCGATCCGCAGAGCCGTGTGCTGGTGCGCGAGTACATCCGCTCGCTCGCCAGCCACAAGACCGTCATCTTAACTACCCACAACATGGACGAAGCCGAGCGCCTCGCTGATCGGGTGGCGATCATCGATCATGGGCGGCTGCTGGTGGTGGACAAGCCCGGGGATCTCATGCACACGGTGGGCGAAGGGGATGTGCTGGAGGTGGATGTTTCTGAGGAGTCCCAGCCAGGCTCAGCCTCCGCCTCGCTGCTTGTTCCTGGCATCGCACAACGTTTTTCCGCCAGCGTCTCCACCATCAACCACACGCTGATCGCTGCGCGGTCGCGGGTTGATCGAGCGTATGCCGGAACTGCTCCAGGTTTTGCACGAGGCGGGCGTGAAAACATCTGACGTGCGTCTTCGCGCCAACTCCCTTGAAGATGTGTTTCTCTCGCTGACCGGGAGGAGACTGCGCGAATGAGACTCTGGCAGGTCTTCATCAAGAGTGTGCGGGAGCAGAAGCGCGACCCCTGGGTCATCGGCTTGAGCCTGGCTTTCGCTCCTCTGTTCGTTCTCGTCTACTACCTGATGACCGGGGGAACCGGCACCACTTCCTATGGCGTGCTGGTCATCAACCAGGATGCGCCGGTGACCCTGGCAGACGGGACGACCTTTTCCGCCGGGGAGGATGTGCTGGCAGGCTTGCGTGCCCTCAGTTACCAGAACAACAGTCCCTTGCTGAAAGTGACATTGATGGAGGACCGCGCCGAAGCCGAGAAAAAATTGCGTGACCGGGTTGCTGCCGCACTGGTCATCATCCCGGCTGATTTCTCGGCGAAACTGGCTGCCTTCCGCTCCGGCGACATGAGCGCCAGCACCAATCTGACTTTCATCGGCGATTTGACCAATCCGTATTACACCATTGCGTCCGTGATGGCGATGACCGCTGCAGATGCCTACACCCAGGGTTTCACCAATGCCCCCCGCCCGGTGGAATTGGTGGAGATCCCGCTGGGCGCTTCAGCGGCGCGCAGCGAGTTTGAGAATTATGTCCCCGGGCTGTTCGTGATGGCGGTGGTGCTGATGATCTTCCAGGCTGCCATGACCCCGGCTCGCGATATTGAATCGGGCACGCTGCGCCGCCTGCGCCTGACACCCATGACCGCCTTCGACTACCTGGGCGGAACCTCCCTCTGGCTCGCACTGGTATCAGTCGTTGCAGTCCTATTAACCTTTGCGACGGCAGTTGCCTTCGGCTTCCGCAGCCAGGGACCGCTCTGGCTGGCTTTCCTGGTGGTGGTTGTTACAAGCCTGTCCATCATCGGAATCGGTCTGATCGTGGCTTGTTTCTCGAAGACGGTATCGCGGGCGTTCATCATTGCCAATTTCCCACTTGGCTTCCTGATGTTCCTGACGGGCGCGGCATTTCCCCTGCCGCGGTTCACCCTGTTCAGCCTCTTTGGGCACAGTTTTTCCCTGCCTGACCTGCTCCCGCCCACCCATGCCGTCGTCGCCTTGAACAAGATCTTTACCCTCGGCGCAGGCATGGGGGAGGTAGTTTTCGAACTTGCTGCGCTGGTCGTGCTTACCATCCTGTATTTTGGTATTGGCGTCTGGCTCTTCCAGAAAACGCAGATGAGAGCGGATAACAGTTAACCCATTTGATCTTCCGCGCAGTTTGGGATGAACAGTTTGAGAGAAGTAGTCACAATGATACAAACCGTCTACCGACAATGACATAACTCAACAAGTGGAAAGAAGAAGCCCTCCCGTAAGTACGGAGGGCTGATCTTATCTTGCCATAGATCCTGGACCGGTGAATTTTATTGAAATTATTGATGCCACCAACAGGGGATCGCTCCTATTGGGCGGGAATGCAATCCATAACCAATTGCCCGGATGGCTTAGTCAACGATAATCTGTCTTCCGATTACTTCACGGATGGGCGAATTTTTCAAGCGCAGGCGACAGGTTCCTTCCCGTGATGCGGATCAGAAGGCGGATCGCTTTAATAATGCAGGCAATCATTGAGAGAACCAATGCCAGGATGACTCCCTGTTCAACGAGACTTACCAATATTTTAGCGACAAACAGGTCCGAGAAACCGCTTGAAATCAGGGTTTCTATGCTGATTTCCGTCAAGGCTGGACCTGCTAACATGATCCCTGCTAGGATTACGCCTGTGATATTCAGACTGAATGCAGTCCAGCGCGTCCAGGTTTCCCATCGACGGCGACTGATAAGAACCATATCCTGGATGATGACCAATGCCAGTAGGATGGTCAGCGCAGGCAGGTAATGGAAGAAGGATTCCGATAGCAGGGTCGCACTCGAGGCACCAGCTATCTTGCCAGCCTGAATGCCTATCCACCACTGTCCGGTGTTCTGATAACCGATGGTGATCAACCCCGGGAAGAAGTTGAAGAGTACGATCCCGAATGCGGCTGCGCAAGCCTCCAGGACTGTGCTCCAGACCTCCACCCGGTTTCGTGAGGTGGCTTCAGGTAATTTGCGCGGATCCCATTCCCCGGCCTCTTCTTTGAATTCAGGCAGGGTTCTTTGAAGGATGGCAAAGAGCACGACCACACTCCCCAGCGCCATCATGGCACTGCCCAGAAACTCAACAACACCCTCGAACACGGAAACAAAAATATTTTCAAAGGACAACGTGATCTGTCCAATCGAGAGTCCAATTTTAACAAGCGCAACAGCGCCCAGGATCGGAAGGATCAGCTTAAGGGCAGACAGGAAGGACGAGTAGAGGTGCGGACCGATCAGATACCGTTCTGGCAGGTAGGATGCGGAAACCTTCCGCGGGGCACCGTATTCCTTGAGAACCTCAACGATCATTGGCTCATCGACAGGCATGCCGGTCTTGCGACTGCGCTCTGCAAGCATATCCTCCAGGGCGGACAGTATCTCAGCTTCGATGTCGAGCCGGTTCTTACGGGGCAGATCCTTGCCAACCTCAGCAATATATCGATCAACTAAATGGAATGAATTCATTTTCGACCTCCAGTAGATCACTTAACTACAGGCAGAGTTGAAGCCATACCTCTGATCTGGCGCAGGATCATTTTGACCAGGTCAATTGATCCAAGGATGATCGCCAAACCCAAACCCGAGCGTACAGCGAGATTGAGCATCGTCGCCAGGATGTTTGTCCCCTCCGGGATGGACAGAGCATCTGCGCTTAATAGTGACCAGTGATGGGCCTGTCAGCAGGACCACGGCAATGATCAGGCCAAGGGTCTTGATGCCGATCGAGAACCATAAGACTCCAGACCTGCCAATGGCCTCGCTGTATGAGCACAACATCCAATACGATATTGAGCACCCAGACAACGGTCAGGAAGGGGATGAGGCGCAGGAAAGCCTCGGAAAGAAACGGAATGAAATTGATGTTCTGCCAACTGCCTGTTTCAACAAGAGCGTTCATGCTCGGGGTGAAACGAACAGACTGGGGGAAGAAGTTAAAGACCACGATCGCCAGTCCATTGAAGAAGATTTCCACCATCAACCCGGCGGGCTTGACCTGGTCTGGAGGAGAGATCTTCAAAAGGCTGTGCGCATCCCAGGCCTTCTTTTCCTTCTTTTTTATTTGGAGATCCGGAACCGTCCGTTCAAGTATCGAGAAGATGAGCACCAGAGCCCCCATTGTTGTTGCGACCGATCCGACCATGCTCCAGAAAGTCTGAAAGCTGAGGGCAATTAAATCCCGGGCAGTTGTGTGTGTGAATGACAAGGATATCCCCAATCCGACCAATGCCAGGATGATGGTCACCGGCAGGATGGCGAAGAGCACCTTTTCAAAGGTCGGATACAGGCGCGGTCCGATCAAATAACGCTCGCCTTGATAGGAGGCAGCCACTGCCTCAGGTGATCCGTATTGCTGCAATACCTCAAGGATGATCTCGTCATCGACCGGTTTGCCGGCCTGTTTTGAGCGTTCGTCCAGGTTATCCTGCAGTACCGAGCGGATTTCCGCCTCGATATCGTGACGGTTCTTCGCTGGCAGGCGGCGTCCGATTTCGGAAATATAAATATCGACGGGGTTCATTGAATTCCTCCTTACTTCAACATTCGGTTCAAAGTGGACGTGATGCTGGTCCATTCTTCCTTCAGCCTGGGCAGGAGCAGCCTGCCTTCATCACTGAGCATGTAATACCGGCGGGGGCGGTCTGCCTCGATGCGCCAGCTGGATTGCAGCAACCCCTGGCTTTCCAGACGGCGCATCAGGGGGTAGAGCGTGCCCTGGTCAATCTCCAGGCCGTGTTGTTTAAGGTCGTTGATGAGCGAATAGCCATACTGTTCCTCGCTCAACCGGCTCAACACTGCCAGGACGATGACCCCGCGACGCAATTCAAGGAGTACATTTTCAAAAGATTCATCAGTCATCTATTCACCTATGACGACAGTATACTGTGTAATACATTATATGTCAAGAGTAATAGTAATATGAAATACCCTGCATTTCGTCATCCATCTCTATAATCAACAGTCAATTGCAGCGTGGAAACGATCGTGAGTGAGTGGCTTAAAACACCCACTGCCACTAATCAAGTCCAACTGCACAAACACCTCTACTCATCAAGGGGGGATGAATAATACTTATTATTAACATGATCAGGGGCTATCACTTTAGGATAGCCCCTGATTTGGGTCTGTTGAAAGCGTTTTCTTACTTGTGAATGACGATTGAACCTCCCTGGAGGGCAGTGGTGGGAAGTGCGTCATCGCCGGCACCTTGTTGGTTATCGTAAATCAACTGATCGGTGGCGAGGTCCCAGATCTTAATGCGGAATTTATCCACACCACCGCCTCCGTTGACCTGACCGTCTATGGCAGTAAGCATGAAGCGGTAACTTCCAGTCCCGTTTATCGTGCCGGTTCCTTTATAACGTGCTTTTGCTCCAGCAATAACGAGCCAATCATAAGATGTACTGCTAAAGTTCAGATTCCCAACTTTGAATTGAAACTCGGTGTTTCCTGTTGGAACATTCGTTCCTTTTTTATACTTCGAAACGAAACCGAATGTGGCCTTACCGGTCAGGGACGGATCGGCGGTATATGCCCCTGTAGGCGAGTTGATCCAACCGCCACCTGTGACGAAGCCAGCACCCGGATCGAAGATGACCACGTAAGAGAAGGAGGCGCTGTCACTTGCATCGGTTGCATCCGTCACAGTAACTTGGACCGTGTATACACCCGATGTTGTATATGCGTGGTTTCCACTGATCGTTTGGCCAGTTTCGTTCACTGTAGCAGCAGAGGTCAGTCCATCGCCCCAATCCCAGGTAGCGGTGTGGGTGTCGTTGAGATCCGGGTCAATGAAGGTAACGAATGCGTTGACGGTGGTGTTGACCTGAAGCGGGTTAACCGGTGCGGTGATGGTCTGGAGGACTGAGGGTGATTCATCGGCGCAGCTAGTTCGAACAGACTTAAGCTGGAGACCTGCACCATCAAGGTGTTGGCAACCATGTTACAAGCCGGGTTCATCCCGCAGGTTGGGCTGATGACGATGCCATCCTTGATCAACAGGAGGTTGAACTCCTGCAGGGTTGTGCCATCCACAATGCCATTGTTGTCAGCGTCGTCCCAGAGGAAGGTGATGATTGCAGGCGGATTGAATGCCGTCCCGTGCGGCTGGAGGCTGTAACTGTTCACGACCATCATCGTACCCTGGTCGACGGCCACTTCGTATCCGCTGCCGTGGTCGGTGATGGAGAACGAGGTGGGATAGGTTATGGCGCCAGCAGGAATAATGAAGGTCACCTTACCATTCTCCGGGGCAAGTGTGCCTCCCTCCGCACCAATACTCCCGCTGCAGAACCAGTGGTGTCACAGGCATCCGTTGGGTCTGCCGGGCAGGGATCAATAACGTCAGCGAGGCCATCGTCATCCACGTCGAGCTGATCGGGGTTATAGATAAAGGGGGTATTGTCAGCATCATCAGCTATGTCGTCGGCATCTGAGTCAGCTAAAATTTCAATAGCACCCAACCCGATTTGATGAAAATTGGATTGGAATTGCAGCTGCCTGACTAAATACCAGGGTTCCGGCGCGCGTAAAAAAGCCACCGCCCGATGGCTTCTTCAGCCAATCCCATCGTCAGGACCAGCCAGGTGAATCCCAAGGGGACACTTGTCTGCCAAATAATCAGGGAGCCAGCACCAAGAACGGCTGCCAGCAATAGCCCGGTCCGCCACTTGATGAGGATTCTATTCTTATCCCACCAGCCAGACAGGGTGAGTAAACCAGCTGCAAGAAATGCGAGCAGCGCGGCTGCGGAAATCCAGCCCTGGATCCCGGTCGGGAGGTTGGCAGGGAGCAGGGCGCCGGTCAACAGGGCTCCCAGCCCCACGCTTGTAAGGATGAACTCCATCAGGGTGCGGACCTGATTCCATGCTGGGATGCAACGGAGTTGGTAGACGCGTTGCATGCAATACAGTTCTACTAATCCACAGGACCCGGCGATTACCGCTATGATCTTCCATATAAGAATGGTGCCGACCTGGAAAAGACTCATTCCAATCAAAACCGACCACAGGATTCCAAAAGCAATCAGGAAAAGGATCTCCCGGCTCAGCCAGGATTTCCGCAGATGGCCCAGCGCACGCCAGGCGCTCATTGGCTTGCCAAGATGGAAAAAGGAAGCGAACACGGCACCCAGGAGGACGACGCCCACGCTCAAAAGGGGTCTAAGGATGGCCTGGGCGGAAGAAGGATCATTGCCGTGCAGAAGGAAGATCAGCAATATGGCCCAGAACGCTCCGATCGCCATTTGGGCAAGGAGAGTGAAGACCATCAGGGGAATTTCAGTTCGTGGATTTCCAGGGGATTGCCCGGGTGAGGTCTCTTCCCGGTTGCCAATGTGCGCATTCCCATCAGGCTGGTCTGCTGAGCGATGAGGCTTGATCGCCAGGTGCGGTTCCGTCCTGGAGAGGCTGGGAAGGGGAAAAGGATGTCCCTCCCCGGGTATTGTCCATAAGGCCAGCGCCCCTGTATATTTATGCTCCTCACCGATCTCGACCAGTTCCAGGCACCTCATCGGGCAGGCTGCCACGCAGGCAGGTGGCATACCGCTATCGAGGTAATCACAGCACAGGTCGCACTTGGAGACCATCCTGGTGGAGGCATCCACCTGGGGGGCGTCATAGGGACATGCCCACCGGCAGTAATCGCAGCAGATGCATTTCTGAGTATTTAGGAGCACGATGCCGTCCGGTCGGACGTGATAGGCATCCACGGGGCAAACACCCGCGCATTTAGGATGGACACAATGGTTGCAGGCGATGGAGAGGTTATGTGCAAAGACGGTGCTGCTCCAGGCTTCGCCGGAGGGAGTCCACTTGCCGCCCACGGTCTCATAGACGCGCCGCCAGAGCACACCGGCTGGCAGGTTGTTCTTGTCCTTGCAGGCTGCCTGGCAGGCTTTGCAGCCTGAACATGAATTTGCATCAAAAAAGAAGGCGTACTTGCTCATGGTTGGGTTTCAGGGGACCATTTCTTCACTTCTACCATGATGGTGTGCTGGGCTGTCCCGAAAGCGAACGGTGTCCAGCGGTGGGAGGTGAGCATATTGACATTGCCGCCATGATCCACGCCCTCCTTGTCCGGCTGATACCAGGCTCCCTGCGGGATATCCACCACGCCGGGCATGATGCGCGGGGTGAGCCGGCAGGGTAGGACGAGCGCGCCGCGGTCATTATGGACCAGCACCTGATCGCCGTCCACGATCCCGCGCCGGGCTGCATCGATGGGATTGATGAAGACCCGCTGCGGGAATGCCTCCGCGAGCCAGTCGTTGTTGTCGAGTGTGGAATGGGTGCGATGCAGGGTGTGGTGACCGATCGCCTGTAAAGGGAATTTCAATCCCAAGCCCTCATCGGGAGAGTTGACAACGCATTCCCCCGTTCGAACGGATTGGATCTGCTCGGGCGTTGGCTTGCCCACATCTCTCAAATGGGCTTTCCCACTCCTGGATGTATTTCGGTATTGCTGGTATATGCTCCGGATCGCCCAGATCGAATAATTGCTTCGAGAAGATCTCGATCTTTCCGCTGGGTGTCTTCAATGGGAATTTTAGCGGATCCCGTCGGAAATCTTCGAAGGCAATGGCAGGACAGGTTGCCGGTCGGGTCCATGCACCGAGGTTGCGGGATATAAATTCGTCCAGCGAGGGCAATTCAGGGAAACGGATCCGCCGGAATTCATCCAGGCAAAATTCCACCCAGCCGCGTTCATCGCGTCCTTCGGTGAAGGTCTCACCGAAACCCAGGCGCTCAGCCAGGAGAGCGCAGATACGATAATCAGATTTACATTCACCTGGCGGTTCGACCAGTTTGGGCTGCAGGATCACTTCATCCCCGTACTTCCAGCCATCCTCCACCCCCCAGGTTTCGAACTGCGTGCAGGCCGGAAGGATGATATCCGCGAAGCGCGCGCTGGAGGTGAGAAAATTATCCTGCACGACGATAAATTCCACCTTTGATTGATCCCGTAGAATACCCGCTGTGCGGTTGATGTCAGCATGCTGGTTGATCAGGCAGTTCGTTGCCACTGCATAGATCAATTTAATGTCATTATCGAGCCTTTCCACACCGCGCACGCCATCGGCGGTGGTCATGCTCCTGCCGCGCAGGCAGGCTTCGGTCCACAGGAAGACCGGGATCTCCGCTTTGATCGGATTCTCGCCGGTCGGGAAGACTGTCCATAAGCCACCACCATCTGGAGCCTGCAAACCCAATCCGCTTGCCCAGCCGCCGGGCACGCCGACATTCGCAGTGATGGCTGCCAGCACGCAACCCGCCCGCACCACCTGCTCGCCATAGGCGCGCCGCTGCATGCCATACCCCTGGTAAAGAACTGCCGGTTTGGTGGTGGCATATTCCCTGGCGATGCGGGTGATCGTCTCCGCGGGGACCGCCGTGATGGGCTCGGCCCATTCCGGGGTCTTGGGCGTACCGTCGCGCTCGCCGAGAATATATTCGTGGTAACTCTCAGCACCTGCAACCGGCATCTGGCTGGGATCGAAACCCACACAATGCGTCCGCACGAATTCAGCATCGTACAAACCCTCGTTGATCATCACATACGCCATGGCGCTCATCATGGCAGCATCCGTCCCCGGGCGGATGGGGATCCACTCGTCAGCCAGTGCCGCCGTGCTCAATGTATGGCGCGGGTCGATGCAGACCACGCGCGCACCGGCTTCGCGAGCCAGTTTGACGAAATAGTCGCTGTTGGTGCCATCCCGCATCTCCGCCGGGTTCCATCCCCACATGAGGATCAGTTTTGAGTTCAGCCAATCCTGCCGCTGGTTGCCGGTGATGAGGGTGCCGTACACGGTGGGGGTGGCGAGGTTGGTTGCAGCCCAGGAATAGGAGTTATAAATTCCCAGGCAGCCGCCATACAGGTTCATCAGGCGTCGCGCCACGTGCGAGCCGTTCAACTGGTTGTAACTACCGGTGCCATAAGGAACGAATAATGCTGAGGGACCATATTGATGTTTCACCCGTTCAAATTGAACGGCGACCGTATCCAGGGCTTCGTCCCATGATATCGGGTCGAACTGTCCATCCCCGCGTCGGCCTGACCTTTTCAGCGGATGCATCAGCCGGTCTGGATGATACTGGCGCCTGAGATAGGCCCGCCCGCGGACACAGGCACGCAGTTGCGGTGCGGAAAGAGTATCCGGGCGGTCGTCGGTTTCGAGACGCGTGATCCTGCCATCCTCGTACTGGGCGATGAGCAGGCAGCGACCACCGCAGTTATGCGCCGGGCAACCCACGCGAATTTTCTGCACCGGAGAAGAATTGGTCAGCATGTATTCAGTTTACTGGAACCGGGCCATGAAGAAAAGTGATGGAAGTAATTTATTCCTGGAGTGATTCTGCAACGATGCCATCTACGGACAGTATCTTCAGGATTTGGCAGGGATCAGGCCCTTCATTTGTGAAACCATTACAGCTGCAAAAATGATCCCACAACCAGCCACCTGCAGGGGGAGCAGGGTCTGCCCGAGCAGGAGCCAGGCGGCAATGGCGGCGAAAACGGCTTCCAATCCAAGGATGAGGGCTGCATCCGTGGCTGGCGTGTGGTTCTGTCCCCATACCTGCAGGGTGTATCCAATCCCGATGGATAGAACCGCCCGGTAAAGGATCGCGCCAATCAGAGGCAGGGGAGTGAGCTGCCCGAGGTTTTCAAATGCCAAACCCATCAGGAAGTTGAGCAAACCGGTCACGAAGAAATGCCCGGCGGCAAAGGAGATGGGTTCAAACCGGGAGGCAAATTTCCCCAGGACGACGAAATGCAGCCCCCAGAAGATCGCCCCGATGATCTCCAGGCTGTCGCCATTTTGAAATTGGAATCCTTTGCCAGCGGTTGACAGGAAATAAGCCCCAATGGTCGCGGCGATGACTGCCAGGAGATCCAGCCAGTGCGGTCGTTCGCGGAAACCGAGCCATAACAGGAAGGGTGTAACGACTGCGTACAGGCTGGTCAGGAAACCTGCGTTGGCGACCCTGGTATGCAACAAGCCCACCTGTTGAAGGGCTGTGCCGAAGAAAAGGATCACGCCTGCAATGAGCATCCATTTCCACTGCTCGCGGCTGATCTTTCTGCCGCCTGGGATGAAAGGGATCAGGATAAGGGCGGCAAGCAGGAAGCTGGCCGCGTTGAACAGGTAAGCCACCTGATATTGACCGGCGATACCCTGGGTGATGAATCCGGTGCCCCACAGGATCGCCACGGCAAAGAGTGTCAGGTTTGCTTTGAGACGCATTAATGGTCCATTCGACTGGAGATTGCGTTCAATAATAACATGGGTAATCCGGATTCGTTTTCATTCAACTTTCGCTTCGAATGGGTTCACCACTCCTTCACCCACTCTTCCAGATGGTCACACGCAGGGGAGAGCACCGATGCGTAAAGAGCATCGGGTGCCTCTTCGAAGCCGCTTACAAAGACCCGTAAAGCCCCCATCCTTTGCAGACGCCGCATTCCTTCGGTGAGGATGGCGCGCGCCAGCCCGCGGCGCTGGTGCTCGGGCATGGTGACCACAGGTTCTATGATCGCCGTACGAGTGAAATCATCGTACCAGAATGTGGCACAGGCCGCGATCACATCTCCGGTCGCAGCAACCATATCCAGGTCCCGGCGGTAAAGCGGGCAGCGCTGGATATTGAGGTACCATTCCCAGCCTTCGTATTTCCCATCCGGTTCCTTGGGATGGAAACCACGCCAGGAGGCCCAGGAACGGGATGGCAATTCTCCTGCGTCGCCCAGCGAACGGATGGTATAACCGGGCGCGATACTGACCTCCGGGATGGGTCCATCCAGGTCTCGCCACCACTGGTTCTCGGTCCACCTGCCTTTGTTGTAGCCGCGCCCTTTCAGGATGCCCAGGCGCAGGCTGTCCTGTGAATCCACCCAGATTGAGACCCTACGCTTGCCGTCCCGGTGGACAGCCAGTCGCTCCTCGGTGAAAGCGATCATTTCCTCTTCCAATGGTCCTGTCTGGAAAGCAGGATGGACATGTAAAAAAACCTGGCCACGCTCCTCCGGATTCAAGACTGCGACGATCTGCCGGGTCTCTGTCTCCCAGATGTATGTCACTTCCTTCACTGGATCGGTGGCATGGCAATTCTCAATGCCGTGCCAGCGCCAATAGTCCAGTCGGGCCACGTGCCATGAATAATGGTGCAAGCCGTTGATTACCAGGACTTCCCGAAGAAAGTTGCGGATAAGCCAGAAATCGTTCTCGTCGGAATAGTTGCGCATGATTGGGCTCAAGGTTAACCTCTCACTGGTTTTGATGGTTTCGCGATTGGGAAGACATTTTTCCAGCCGGATAGTGTTCTTTGATCCTGTCCTCCTCCACAGCCCAGATCCGGGTGGCAAACTGCTCGATGAAATAGCGGTCGTGCACGACTGCCAGAACAGTACCGGTATACCTGACGAGAGCTTGCTCAAAGCGCGCCCGCGCTGGAATATCCAGATGATTGATCGGTTCGTCAAGCAGGATGAAAGTGCAGCCTTGGGCCACCAGCAACGCCAGTTCCAGGCGGGAACGCTCACCGTAGCTCAGGCTTCCTGCCGGGCGAAGTGGATCGTCTCCGCTGAACAGGTAGAAGTGCAGGAAGTGACGCGCCTCGGTCTGGTTGAAGATGCCAGCACTGCGAATGATCTCCAAGGGAGACTTCTCCAGGGCGAGGTGCTCCTGTTCCTGGGTCATATAACCAAGTTTAACCGACGGTGCGACCCGTATTGAACCGGCGACCGGATCCAGGATCCCGGCGATGGTACGCAACAGGGTCGTCTTTCCGCATCCATTTGGACCCGTCAGTGCAACCCGGGCTCCACCGCCAATTTGCAGGTGAAGGTCTTTGAGCAATGGCTCATAACCAGGATACCCGATGGAAAGGTTCTCGGTCACCAGCACATCCCGGCTGACATGCCCAGGGGCGGCGAATTCCAGTTTGATCTGCCAGGAAGGACGCGGGCGCTCGACCAGATCGTCTGATTCAAGCAGGCGTTCCAGTTTCTTCTCGCGGGACAATGCCTTTTTTGCCACTTTCTTGGCATAACGCCGCACGCCTGGTTCACGCGAAGTGGTCGTCAATTCCACATTCAATGACTGTTGCTTGGTGCGGGCGATATCCTGCCTTACCCGCCTGATTTCCGCCTGCTGGTCATTATAGGCCTGCAATTGGTGTTCCTGTTCGGATAACTTGCGTTCAAGGTAGTTGCTGTAATTACCCGTAAAAGTACGCAGCCGGTGCGTGGATGGCTCAAGCTCGAGGATCGACGAGACGGTGTTATCCAGGAAGACGCGGTCATGCGAGACGATCAGGGCTGCGCCGCGAAAACGCCCCAGCCAGCCCTCCAGCCATTCGAGCATGGGGATGTCGAGATGGTTGGTGGGTTCATCCAGGAGCAGCAGATGGGGGGATTGGAGCAACAGACGTACAAGCATCAGGCGTGTTTTCTGCCCGCCGCTTAATTCACCCACCAGACGATCCGGGGATAGATCAGCCAGGCCAAATGGAGTAAGGAGGTCGGCTGGCTGGAAATCGTCGACCATGAATTGATCGAGGGCTTCATCATACCGGGCTTGAAGATCCCTGTCATTGGGATTACTTGCCAGAGCCGACGCCAGTAAGATGAACGCGGCCTCAGCACTTTTGCTGTGGAGTTGTCCATCGCCTGTTGATGGAGTTGGAGAGGTATCCTCGCCTGATGTGGCCTGGCACGCTTCAACCAGGGTCATGGCAGGATTGAGCTCAAAACCCTGGGTCAGGTAGCCGATCCGTAAATTGGGACGTGTGCGGGTGACCGTTCCGGAATCGGGGGCTTCCTGACCTGCCAGGATGCGCAACAGGGTGGACTTGCCGCAACCGTTCGGCCCGATCAGACCGAGGCGGTCGCCGGCGGAGATGTTAAAAGTGATATCCTCGAGGACCGTGTTGAGACCATAGGACTTGTAGATGTGATGTGCAGAGAGCATGGAAGATCCTGTGAATAACAAAACCGGGGGCATACGCCCCCGGCTGAAATAAAAAACCAGCGGGTTGAGTTGCCCGGATAAGGATTGGTTTTTTACAGGTTGTTTGTCATTCCTTGCGCTCCTGGTTCAAATCGGTTTGAAAATTATATCATGGGATTTGCAGTACAATAACGGCTCCTGCAGAAGGATGAATTAACAATTTTTCAGCTTGAAGGAGATGCAATGATCACTGCAAGCGGGCTTGGATACGATGAGACGAAAGCCGGGACGGGTGCACAGGCCGTGGCAGGCAAGACCGTGAAAGTGCATTACACCGGCACATTTCCGGATGGCACCGTGTTCGACTCGTCGATTAGTCGCGGCGATCCGATCGAATTTGAACTTGGCCACGGGCGGGTCATTAAAGGTTGGGATGAGGGGATTGCCCTGATGAAGGTGGGAGGCACGGCACGCCTCACCATCCCGCCTCACCTTGCCTATGGCGAGCGAGGCGCGGGAGGCGGCGTCATCCCGCCAAATGCCACCCTGGTATTCGATGTTGAACTGGTGGAAATGAAATAATTGACCGGCCTGGCTAAGAACCGGATGGCTGTCGATCTCCTGGATTTCCGGTCAATCCACCGCAATCATCACGCTGGAGGCCTTGATAACCGCATAAGCCTGCATGCCTTCCTTAAGCCCAAGAGACTCGACCGATCCATTGGTGATGATGGATACGATTTCTTCGCCACCAGGGAGTTTGAGAACGACCTCTGCATTGACTGCCCCACGGGTAATCTTGACCACTTTACCTTTTAAGAGATTGCGAGCACTGAGTTTCATAATGATCTCCTTTCCACACCTGCTAATGGATGATTATATCGCCTAAAGGCATGCGGAAATATTGATGGTTAAAACTTACTGCTGAAATACATATGACCTTCTTTGCCTTTGCACTCTTGTCATTGTCTCTGCCTTTGCCCACGCCCTGTGGAACTACATCAGCAAACGCCAGAATCCGTCGACTGCATTCTTTTGGATGGCCTCCGTGGCATCCTCGATTGTTCTTCTGCCCTTCCTGTTCATCTTCCACGCAGGATTGGCTGCCATCCCTTTAGCAGTCTGGGGATTGATTGTTGCGACAGGTGCCGCGCAAGGCCTGTATTATATTTTCCTGGCCGGTGCCTACCGCAGCGGCGAACTGTCCCTCGGTTATCCGCTGGCTCGGTCGCTGCCCGTGGTGCTGGTGGCTCTGGCCAGCCTTGCGCTTGGACGTGGGGGTCAGATCCAGGTGATGGCGTATGTGGGTTTTGTGGCTGTCGCCGCAGGCTGCCTGATTCTACCCCTGCCACGATTCAATGATTTCCATATTCGTCATTACAGGCATAAATGGGTGATCTTTGCATTCCTGGCCGCGGTGTGCATCACCGCTCTACACATTGATCGACGACCAGGCCCTCCGAATTCTGCGTTCATTTCCGGAAATGCCGCTCTCCAATTTTGCGCTGGGTGCTTCTGTATGGTGAACTGGAAGGGATCAGCATTTCGCTCTTTTTAACGCTTTTCGTCCTGTTGCGGGCATCTGAGTGGCGGATGCTGAAGCAGGTGGACAGGTCCGCCTGGTGGACAGCCGCCCGAACCGGTTTGCTCATTAGTGCGACCTATGCACTCATCCTGCTGGCGATGGCATACGTGCGCAATGTAAGCTATCTGCTGGCTTTCCGGCAGTTGAGCATCCCGATTGGAGCAGCGCTCGGGATGCTGGCAGGCAAGGAAACTGTTTCTTATCCGAAACTGGTGGGGATCGGGGTGGTGGTGGTCGGTCTGGTCTTGATCGCAGCAGCGTGATTATAATGAAGAAAGGGCTCTTCAGCAGTGAGCGAGCCATAACAGACCTGGGCGGAGGCCTTGCATCCACCCTGGCATTCTAGGCGATGATCGCAATCGCTGCAGAAAGCAGGGATCGCGCTTGGTAAAAGTGGATATTTGTTCGGGGGCGGTCAGGACGGCAAACGGCTCAACCAGCAGGTTCCCCAGGATCGTATCGCTGTGATTGCAGGGTCGCAGGTTGCCCAGCGGATCAATGGCGTAATAAGCCCGCTCGGTGCCTGCTGAGCAGAAACCAAAGCTCACATGCGGGTAGGGGCTGTGGTCGATCAGGCATGGCTGGATGGGGATGGAGCACGACACTGGAATGCCATATTCCTGGGTGGCAAATTCCGCAGCAGAAAGTGCAGTTTGAACCTGTCCAAGGGATGGCAGGATCTCTTCAAGATGCTCCCGGCCGCGCCCGCCCGGGTTGAAACGATTGAACATCACCCCGCGTGCCCCGAATGCGAACGCCAGCCGGATGGTCTCATGCAAATGCTCGATATTCCTGCGCGTGGCAACAAACGCAGTTACGACCTGTCCGTGCTGCCGACGGATATTTGCCATTGCGGTCAACACTGCCTGCCATGCCCCAGGCGCACCCGAAAGTTCATCGTGAACTTCGCCAAGATGGCTTAGCAGGGGGAGCTCAAACAAGCCAACCCCCGCCTGGATGAGGGCAGCTGCTGCCCGTTCATCAAGAAGTCGCCCGTTGCTGATCACCGTCACCTGGACATGGCGCTGGTGGAGGAACTCCACGATCTGGAGCAGGTCGGGACGCAGGAGCGGCTCGCCACCAGTGAGCGTGATGTGACGGCAGCCGGTCTCCTCTATGACCCTGGCCAGCAGTTCAAGGGTTCGGGTGGTATCGAGTTGCCCGTCAGGATAAGAAGCGCTTTGCTGCGGATCCTGCCAGACGTTATAGCAATGCCGGCAGGCATGGTTGCAGCTCTGGGTGACTTCAAAGATAAGTGCCTGGAGTGGAAGATGCGTGGAGGTCATTTCCGGGTCAACAGGCTGATGATGAATTGGGCGGCAGCCCTGCGCATCGGGGGTGATGTCAAGGTCCACATTTTCAAAGGGTGGGACTGCCTGCCCCTGGCGTTCCCATTCCGCCACGAGGCGCTCATACAGGCTGGAAAGTTCTTCGTCGGTCATGGCATAATACGCCATATCATGCTCGAGGGCAGCCTGGGCTTTTGACAACAACTCCTGGTCGATGGTGCCTTTCTCTGCCAGTTCCTGTAATATTTCAGATTGCTGAACCAGGACACTGGCGCTGACAGGCGCGTAGTCCACGATCATCGGTTCGTAACAGGTTATCGGGGCGTTGGAACGCCAGACGTGATATACCGCTGCATCAAAGGCTTCCTGGATCAGATCTGCCACTGCCGGGGTAAGTCCACCTTCAGAGAGCAGGTCGTCCAACGCCTGGCGGTGGTCGGTGCTGAGCTGCTGACCGAATACATTGTCGCTGGTCCCCTGGTTGGATTCGTCGATGGTGGCCTGAGCCAGGTCGCCAAAGCTCAACCAGCACCTGCGCAGGCGGTCTCTGGCGGTTGTTACGGGTTCTGTTGTGGTGGGGGAGGGCGGGAGAGGCGCGTAGCAGGTGACGGGAAGGGTGCGGCAGCGGGTCAATGCCAGGGAGGCTACCGAGATACCCACCATTTTCATGAAATCACGTCGGGAAAAGGTCATAGCCAAACCTCCTCTGAAGAACGATCTGAACTGCACCACTTAAACGCTGGAGATTGGCACAATGTTCCGCTAGATCTTCATCTCGTACACCCGGTAGCGGCGGGAAGGCACACAGCCCAGTTTCTTGATGGCATTGATCATCGGCCAGTTATCTTCCAGCACATAGTTGATTTCCATCCAGGTATCTGGAGAATAAAGCCTTTCATGCATGGCACGGTAGAGCAGGCTGTCCACCGCCTTGCCCTGGTATTCGGGGATCACCCCCAGTGCGAACATGCGGTAGCGCCGCAGGCGCGGGATGCCTGCCAGCAACTTGAGAAAACCAAAGGGAAAGAGATGTCCGTTCAAGCCTTTGAGCAGGGTGTTCACATCCGGAAGGGTGATGGCGAAGCCGATCGGCCTGCCTTGCGAGTCTTCCGCGAACAGCACGCCCCTGGGCTGGAGAATGGGTTTCATGTCGCGAGCCATCGCCTGCACTTCCGCCTCGGTGACCGGGGAATATCCCCAGTTCGAGATAATGCTGGCATTCGAAAGCTCGATGATGACCTTCACTTCCTCGTCATAGTGTTTCATATCCAACTGGCGGATGTGGATGGCGTAACGTTTCTGCACCGCGTCGGTCAGGCGCAGGATACGTTCGGGAACCTTGTATCCTTCGGCAGCCGAAACGTACCAGCAGAGCAGATCCTTGACCTTCTCCAATCCAAATGCACCGAAATGATCCGCATAATACGGTGGGTTGTAGGGTGCCATGACCACCGGTGAAGGAGTGAATCCTTCGATCACCAAGCCCCATTCCTGCGAAACGAAAGTCCACGGGCCGCGCATGGAGGTGCAATGGCGGGTTTGCAGCCAATCACGAGCGGCAGCGAGCAGGAGGCGCGGAGCCTCAGGGGATTGTCCCGAACCGGTTGAAAGGTGGGGGGCGCATTCGTAATAGCCAAAGAGACCGATGCGCTCCTTCCAGAAATCGATCGCCAGCAGGTCAATGAATGCGGCGATGCGCCCGACCGCTTTTCCTTCCTCTTCAAGCAAGAACAACTGCCACTCGCAATGATCTAGAAGAGGGTTGCGTTTGCGGTCGAACTGGCCGCGCTGCTCGTCACGCAGGGGCGGCACCCAGACCGGGTCCTTTCGATAGAGTTGGTAGGGAAGGTTGATAAATTCAGAAAGCTCTTTTTGATTCTTGACTGGAATAATATTCATGGAAGTCTCCGGGAAATTGATATTCATACTAGCATCGTTCGACGGGAAGGGCAAGGAAGATAAATTTCTTCATGTTATTCCCTCGCCAGTTCCTGTGCAGGGCATTCGGTATCTGAAATAGTAAAACGGATTGGTCTTTGTGAGTTATATATCGAAGGAAGTAATGTACAAAGGTTGAAAAATCCGCCGGTGGTGACACCGTGAGGGTTCGATCCCCTCCCGCCCCTCAGATATGGCTTATTGGGGTAAAAACAGGCTAAATATCCTATATTTGGGGATATATGGCACACGAAAAGGAGTGTGTCATATGTAATTAATACCCTAGACACAGCGGACTCTACAAGTTTCTACAGTAGATGATTACCTGCTGAACTGGTTGGAAGCGTTCCTCATTGATCATAAAGCATAAGGGGTTGAAGAGGGAATCCTGCGCTTCTACCGTCAAAAGATCAAGTTGTCTTAAGTTTATTGTGATGCATTGACAGTCAAGCAGATCGGTCAGATCACACCATCTTTCCTCCGTCAATACCTGCTCCTCCTCGAAGAGTCGGGGCATAATCCCGGCTGAAGGCATGCCGCCTTCAGAACGATGAGGGCTTTTTTCCTCTGGTATGAAGATGTGATGGAGCCGGTAGAATGGTCAAATCCCATCCGAAAGGAGAAAGCTCCGAAAGTTCCAATGGAACCATTTGAGCCGGAATCGTTTGAAACTTTAGCCAAGATGGTTAAGGCTTGTCCGTATAATACATTTAATGGGGATCGGGATGCAACGATTCTTCTTTGCTTGCTCGATACAGGTGCAAGAGCTAACGAATTATTTTCCGTCAATCTGGATGATATAAATCAGACACGTGGGGCATTCTCATTTGGCATGAGAAGGGTCGTAACCCCCGTACTGTGTATATCGGTAAGCAATCAAAAAGGGCACTAAGACATTACTTGAGTCATCGCCAGGATTATGGTTCGGCCTTGTGGTGGAAATTGAAAGAATCTTAGATGAGTTACTTCGACATCTACAGCCTCTCCAATCGGGAGGCTTTCTGTATCTATGAATAGTTTTGATTTTTACCAAAGCGGTACATAGCTGTTATTTGAATGGAAGTTTTCTGTTTTATTTCCTAAGCACAAAGATCGTTTTTCGCTGTATACTAAATATAGAAATCCTGAGATTGTTAAGCAGAAATTTGATACACAGGGGCTACAATAAAACCCATTATTATTATTACCGCGTCCCCTCCATCAGATCTATAACCATTTTTTGAAGCAATCATTTGAGGAGGTTACTATGGGAGTGCTGGAATTCCGGTTGAAAAAGCCCGTACAACCTCTGACCAGTGCATGGCAGAAGCTCCCGGTGTCCCGGCGCGGCTCCACGCGATTGGGGATTAGTTTTCGCCCGCTCCAGGCGGCTGCGTTTGGGTTGGAAGTGCGACCCACCTTGCAAGCTTTGCTCACCTATCCTTTTCAGGTCATCCGCTTGGGAGCCTACTGGAACCGGATGGAACCTGAACCAGGATTATTCCAACCGGACGAGCTTGATTGGCAGGTGGAAACCGCTGAAAGGGAAGGGAAACAGATCATCCTTAGCCTTGGTCCTCTGAAGACCTTTGGCTATCCAGAGTTTTTTGTGCCAGGGCACTATATGAGGCAGCCATTCCCAGAACACAAGCTGATCAAACCTTCCGAATACCCAGCACTCCTGAAAGCTGCGATTGAATTCATCAACCGCCTGGTGGAGCGGTATAAACAGCATGAGAGTATCATCGCCTGGCAGCTTGAACACGATGCGGTAGGTACACTGGGTGTAGAACATTCCTGGCGGCTGGAGACTGAATTTGTGATCCAGGAAGTAGCAGCTCTAAGGAAGGCGGATGCCACCAGACCGGTGATCATGAACGGCTATTTACCAACCACCAGCCTCATGCGCCTTTGGGTATGGTCGATGACTCACGATCAAGGTGATTCGCTGGCATTAGCACAGCGTATAGCGAATATCGTGGGAATTGATTATTATCCACGCCATCCATTCCGACCCTCCGGCAATAAGACACTCTATTATGATGGCAGTCAAAGCCCTTGGTTACGAAACCGGATAAGGAAGCTCCTGCCCCGCGCGGGTATGACAGCAAAAAGACTGATGATCACAGAAGGACAGGCAGAACCCTGGGAAGCGGAGACAGTGCCCACCAACCCCATGAACCAAGGGTTGTTCAGCTGCCTGCCGGAACATCTCATCAGCAACTATAATACCTGCATGGGCTGCGTTGAGGGACAGAATCCACTGTATGCATATCTCTTTTGGGGGGCAGAGTATTGGTTGTTACGCAAGCAAAGCGGGGATCCAAGCTACCTGCAGACTTTTGAACGAATTCTTGAGAAATCCAGCTAGGAGGAAAAAGCTATAATATCCCTAATTTAATCACGAGAGAGGCATACAAGGTTTGACACACAGAGGCCTCAATAAAAATATCAAATTAATCATTGCCATATACACCCAAAATAATAAAAAAGCCTAATTCCATTAAATTGCCATAAAAAGGGGTCTGCAAAAATACCATCGCGCTGTGGACTTAAAATCCTCTTTTTATTCGTATAGGCAATCAATCACTCTTCACCCAGGGTGAGGAAGCGACCATTCTTCTTGAGCCATGTAAGGCGCTTTTTATAATCAGGCATGACCTCTGCCACCCTGGCCCAGAATTTCTTGGAATGATTGGGGATTTGCGTATGGGCGAGCTCGTGGACGACGACATAATCGATCACTTCAAGCGGGGCAAGTACCAATCGCCAGGTGAAACTGAGGCTTCCATTCGGGCTGCAGGAACCCCAGCGCGTGCGTGCAGAGGAGATGCGAATTCTTTGAAATCGGAATCCATTCTGATGGGAATAATGAGCCACCCGCTCCAAGACCACCTTCAAGGCTTGCTGCTTGTACCAGCGGATGAAAAATCCTCGGGCTTTGGCGGGGGAGGTCAATTTCATCCGGAACCGGGAATTGGTGAAAATGAGTCCCTGCTTCTGAACGGCGACAATGCTGAGAGGATATTTGTTTCCCAGGTAAAGAAAGGATTCCCCATTAACGAATTGCTTCCTCGGGAAGGAAGGGGCAGCCTTTACCTGGGCTTGTTTCTTGTGAATCCACCCGGCATGGCTGCGCACAAATTCCAGGACCTGTTCATCCGGCATGCGGAGCGGGGCACGCACCGTGAGGCTGCCATCCCGCTGAACGATCAGCGCGATCGTCCTGCGCCTGGAATGGATAAGATGGTCAATGGGGATCGGCATGAACTGTAGTATACCAATTGATTTGCTGATTAAGATGCATTGGATAGTCCAATATTGTTTTCAGTGGCAAAAAAAACTATTAGAAGTAACATTTCAATATGGATGAAGATCGTATCTGGAATAAAAAGCCTTGCGATGAATTTCGCAGGCGCTTGCTTGGCGATTGAACTAGGCCTGTGTTCTGGTGTAGACTTTCACATCCCGTTCCAATTTTGGACCGAGCGAGTCCGTAGCAATGTCCAGATCATAATCATCCTGCAGACCCAGCCAGAACTGTGGTGACGTGCCAAAATAGCGTGCCAGGCGCAGGGCAGTATCCGCTGTCACACTGCGCTTCTCCAGGACGATTTCATTGATCCGGCGCGGATGCACACCTATGTCAAGGGCGAGCCGACTCTGGCTCAACCCCATTGGCTTCAGGAACTCACCAAGGAGAACTTCTCCAGGATGTACTGGATTCAGTTTGTTATCAGTCATACAACCTCCTAAT
This sequence comes from uncultured Chloroflexia bacterium, assembly GCA_963828815.1. Taxonomy (GTDB): domain Bacteria; phylum Chloroflexota; class Anaerolineae; order Anaerolineales; family Villigracilaceae; genus UBA877. The sequence goes on along the minus strand of CAWHGD010000002.1, from coordinate 3,146,803 downwards.
GATAGTCCACGATCTCTACCAGGTAGGCGTCTCCGGCATGCCATTCGAAACAGATACGCCACCGGTCATTGATGCGAATGCTGTACTGGTCAGTCCGGTTTCCGCTAAGCTTTTCCAGACGGTTGGCAGGGGGAACGCGCAGGTCCTTCAAGGAAGCGGCATTGTTCAACATGCGAAGTTTCCGTAGTGCAACCTGTTGAATGCTGGTTGGAAATTTGCGCGAGATTTCACGCTGGAAAATCAGCCTGGTTTCAGCATCTTTGATGCTTTTGATCACGCTGGCATTATATAACGTGATGCGCTAAGCGTCAAGTGTGCATATCTTTGAGCACTCATTTCACCGGCATTGGAGGATATTTTTATCACCAAATTCGTGGGCAAGAACTTGACGCACTGGGTAATTAATTAATAATTGGAAAGAGACCAAAAGGGGCTGTCCCTATTCACTTTTGGGAAAGCCCCATTAATGCTGCAATTTAATTATTGGAGAAAATCTTTCATTCCTCACTCACACTTCCGGTACCAACGGCTCCAAGGCTTTCAGTATGGCAGGAATATTGATCGTTGCAGTACTCCAGATGCGTTCAATATTAATGTCCCCATATTCGTGGGCAAGAACATTGCGTTGTCCAACCATCTGGCGCCAAGGGATTTCGGGATGTTCGTCCTGGAATTTCGTTGAGATATGATTGGCAGCTTCCCCAATCACCATCAGCTGCCGTTCCACTGCATAGCGGATCAGCCGGTTCTCGACGAACTCAGTATACTTGACTCCTTTTACAAATTCTGTGATCTCCCTAGATGCCTCAAGCATATCCCATCAGTATGCTAAATTCCGAGCCTCAGGCTGCATAGATCACCTTGACCATCTTCAGGATCTCTCGTTTCCGGAATGGATTCCGCAGTCCTTCTTTTTCGAGAATATCCACCGGACGCCCGAACAATCCCTTCAATTCAATTTGCATTTGAGCCAGGTCAAACAAGCTAATGAGGGAGTCTGATGCGAAGGAGACCAGAACGTCAACATCACTACTGGTCTCAAAGTCATCCCGTAGTACAGAGCCGAATAACCCAAATTCCACGATTTTCCATCTTTGGCAGAATGAGGTTATTTTCTTCTTGGGAACAGCAATTTGAATCTTACTCATACTTATCCTCTTAAAAATTATAACACGCTTGCTAATCCCACTAGCAATTTATTGAGGCAGAAAAGTTCCAATCTTGTCTCGATGCTCACCTAGGTCTGATACTGTTGGTGGAAGATTCTGGTAACCTGTCTCTTCGTTAGGAGTGTTGAAGGTGTGAAGCTGTTACTAATGAATTCCATTTTCAGGACCGGTTTCTTCCCTTTAAGAATAATCACGGTTTTCTGCATTGTTATTTCTCTCTTTCTTTAATTGGCATCCAGTTGTATCTCTTTGGCTACCAAATTGCGTTCGATCGGTAAACCAATATTATCGTCGATCCAACTGAGTATACGCCGGGAGGCTTCCAGGATGCGCTGACCACTTCTCTCAATTTCCTCGACAGCATCCTTGCCTCTGCTTTCGGACCAGATCGCAATATAGCCGAAGCTCATCTGACTGGTATCAAAGCCCAACGCAGCGAGAACACAGAAGGAGACTGATTCAGCTTCCAATTCCAGGATGGATCGATCTGTGTGCTGGCGGTACTCCAGGCCTGTGTGCAGCATGGCGTGGCCTGCCTCATGGGCGAGGGTATCCAGCCGCTGGGCACCCGAGAAGGAAGGATCATCCGAGATGGTGATGGCTATTGGCCTCCAGTCCTGGTTCGGGTCGTACCTGCAACATCCGATGGTTCCCGGGGGTAGGGTAGAAAACCTGACCGGGATATGCTGCAACTCCTCGATGGCTGATTTCAGTTGCAAGAACATGCCAGCGTCATCGCCTTCCAGACACCGATACGGGCGTTCGGGAAGGTGGTCTCCATCTGTCTGGGACACGTCGAAGACATATCCGATTTTGAATCCAACGAGTGTTTTTCCCTGGTTTTCTTGGGAATCATCTTTGACAAACTCAGCGATGGTGGCATCAGGATCAAGTATTGCACCTTTGGCAACCTGTTTCTCTCCCTTGTGGCGATATTTCACGAGCATGGGCACAAATATTTCGATCCCGTGTTCGTCCTTTTTCACATACCGCCCCATGCTTTTCCAGTTGTTGAACGATGCCACATGTGTAGCGTCAGGGCACTGGAGCATGATCAGCATGGTATTCGCAAAGGAATATTGGTGGAATTTCAGCGAGAAATTCAGGTACTCTTTCCAGCGGTCATCTTTCAGCAGAGCCTTGACACCGCTGGCGAGGCGTGCGCTAGCGTCGATCAGTTTCTTTTCGCGGGCGGCTTTGATGGCTTCCCGCTTTTCGGGTGACAATTTCGTCCATTTCATATTCTGTTTGGTCACAGGTCACCTTCCTTTCTGCATTCTCTGTAGGGGTGTCTTTGGACACCTGGATGGATAAGATACTTCTATGGGGGATTGCCGGCGTTAAGACCGGTCTATCGAAAGAGCGGCTCCCGGAAAGAGAGAGCACACCCATGCCGGTGAAGAGGACCTAAGCGGTATGGGTGTGCCAATCGAGCTAATTGATCAAGGAAAGAGCGACCAATGCTGATGTATTGACATTGTAAATACTATCGAATACAATAGTCGTGGAGGCAGATGAAATGGCAAACAAGAAAATCCCACGGAACTATCGCCTGCCGGTTGAGACGATCAGTCAGTTGGATTACCTGGCGGAACGTATGGGGGGAATCACCGATACCGATGTGGTGACCGCGGCTGTGGCTACCCTGTATCATTCAGCACAGAAAACCGAGCAGGCACCGTTACTTGCTGGTCTTGTCTCCATTGGTAATGCCGGGTACGAATTGCGCGTGGAAGGCGCTGTCCTGCTGACTTGTGGGAAGAAGACGGTGGAAGTCGCTGCCCGATGATTTCAGGACGGCTGTTTTGGAAGGCAGGATGCCACCCGATAGCGCCCTGACTGCCCTGATCCTGGCTGCAGCCTGGGCGAAGGAAGACATCGTCTATAACCGTTCCATGATTAGGTTGTTTGTGGGTACGGCAGGGAGGATTGTTGCGGGATTGTGATGTGCCTTAGCAAGGGAGACCATTTTGGCCTCCCTTGCTTCTCGTCATTCAGGCACCTCCATCATCGCCAGGAGGATGGCAGCCTTGAGAGATTGGAGAGCCGCTTCGGAAGGAAACGGCTCTTTTTCTGTACCACCGCAGTACTGCTCGATCTCCTGGCGGTGCTGTGGGTTGGCGATCTTGGGAAGTGCCTGACTGATCAGCTTGGCACTGTCCACCAGGATCCCGCCAAGGGCGATCCCAGCCTCCTGCCAATTATTTAGCCGGGTGCTGCGTCTGGTGCGTTTTGCGGACATTTCTTTCTCCTTTCTGTGGATTTCTGTGACCTGCTTCTTGATAAGCAGGTTGGATTGGGGGATTACCTCTATTGGGGATTGCCGGAGTAAAGCCGGCCTGACGAAATGGGATGCCTTGAAATTCAGGGCAGACACCCGCAAGCTGATGAGGGTTCTCTTCAGCTTGCAGGTGTTGCTCTGGAGAGGTATTCTCAGGAAGGAAGGAGGAGGCGAAAATCCGCCTCCTCTTGAAAACACCTACTTTACACAACTTTATTTTCTGTAGGTTCGCGTCCCAACGGCCAGACAGGTGTACCGACCAGGATCATCGCCTTGAGGGCCTGGTAAGCACTTTCGGGAGATCGCCCGGCAGACACGGCGTAGACCAGTGCCTTCAGGGGGTCGGAACCGGTCAAGGCTTGTTGATCGGCATTGGCAGCCAGGAACTGCACAGCCTGGCGCACACGTGCGTTGTTGACTGCGGCGGCATGCATGCCCCACTTTGCAAGGTCAGCGGAGTACATGCTTACGAAGCTGACAGGCAGCAAGGCATCACCTAGACGTGCCACGCGCAGTGAGCCTCCGAGGTATGGATCTGTCTTGCTGCTCATATTGAGATGGCAGGAGCAGTCGAACCGCACATACCCGAAGTACGGGTCGTACTCCATGCCCGCCCCGAATATGGACCGGAACGGTTCATATAGAGCGCCACCCACCAACGAGACCGGTTTTACACCGCAAAGCGGGCATACGAGAGTGGGGAAGTACAGGATTTGATCGGCACGAAAGGCCAGGAGCCAGGGTTTGTCCATGTTGATCTCTCCTTCTGTGGATTAGCAATCATTCGCCAGGTCGATCACGGCGGCGGGCGTCTGGATTACAACTTCAAGCAACCGTGAAGGCTCCGACCTGGGAGCTAATGCAAACAACGGAAGTTGCATGTTCTTTTGACCTCCTAACTGAAGCCCAAACCACGCTCTTTAAGTGAAACCCAACGGCCTCGCCCGATCACTAGATGATCCAAAGTCTCAATATCCAATATCCTGCCTGCTGCGACAATCGCACGGGTTACTGCCACGTCGTCCGGTGAAGGAGTTGGATCTTGAGAAGGGTGATTGTGGACCGCAATTATCGCAGGCGCCAAACGCCGAAGGGCAGGAACGAAGACCTCCCCCACCCGTACCTGGGATGAATTCACCGAACCGTGATAAATTTCCACAATGTCCAAAACGCGGTTGCGCGAATCGAGCAATATCACCCGAAGGTGTTCCTGCTCGAGATTGCTCATTTCGTATTGGACCAGGGCAGCGGCGTCTGATGGCGAATTAATTGTCGGGCGCTCTTCCGGCTGGCTGAGCCGCTGCACGTGCAGTCGTTCTGCAAAGTGAAAGGCAGCTTGCAAGGCAATAGCAGCTTTGGTGGATAAGCCAGATTGTTCTAGGTGAAATGCATCAATCCTAGACAACTCTTCGAAGCTGAATTCCTCCAGGAGATGCCTTGCCATCTCCAGGGGATCTCTTCCCCGGGCATAGGGCTGGAGAAAAGCACCAAGCAGCTCATCGCTTGCACACATCCTGGGATCTTTATGGACGCGTGCCAGGCTATCTTGAACGAGACGCTGTTTTCCAGCTTTGTGTCGGTATGTGGATGCTCCTGCAGCCGGAGGCAGCAGGGGGGGTTGCGTGGTCATATGAACTCCTTATTCTGTTTTCTGTGGGGTGGGGGTGGTTTTAGATCGGCTGGCCGCAGTAGCGGCAGGTGGTCGCTGGGTATTCCCGGTTGGGATCGTATCCTTCCGGAAATGGGAATGCCTCCGCATTGTCAAGGGGGGCCACTCTTCCCTTGGCGGCTTTGGCGAGCACTTGTCCCTGGTGTGTCCAGTAGTGGGCTTTGTCGTACTCACAGGTCCAGCCGAGACCGCGATGCTTCGACGAAAGCTTCGGGTTGTAATGCACCACTCCAGCGCACACGGGGCATTTGTGCGGGATGGTCGGCCAATAACCAGGCCGAGGGATGTCGGCGGGTTGGCCGCTGTCTTTCAAATGCTTCTTGACAGCGGTCACGGCCGGGCAGTCCTCACCCTGGCTGCAACTGCAGGCCAGGTCCCAGCTAACGGTGTGAAATTGGGGCAGGACATCCGGGCCGAATTCCACGCGGTAGTGATATTGATTTTTCATCACAACCACGAGGGCTTCTTTCAGGAGACCGGTCAGGATCGACCGGATCCCTGGGCTGACGCGGGCTCGTGAGGCGGTAAGGGTCGCGTCAAGATACGTGGTAGGCATTTGAACCTCCTTCTCTAGGTGTTTTCTGTATGCTGCTTGGGGGATTGCCAGCGCGTGGCCTGCGCTGGTCTGACGATGGGTATCACTCTCGTAGAGAGTGGAGAACCAGAATGAAGGAAACAGATAACGCCGTCAGAGGCGACCCTGGTGTTTTTGCTTGCTGCGCACATGGGTTGCTTACTGAAAGTGCAGAGGAGAAAGGGATGTTCAGGTTGCAAAGAACCTGACCTGACGGAATTATGACAGTCTCCGTAATATCCGAGCGTAAGGACACAAAACGGTGTGGAAAAAATATAAAAGATGAATCAGGTTGCCGGCGGAGAGGTTTGCTCATCCGCCGGCAGAATAATGCGGCTGACGATGGCTTTATTTCTTTTGGGTACCAAAATGGTACGATTTTCGATAAGTATTCAGCCTTCTTTATCCCCTCACGGTTTTACAGTCGCACGCTGCACCCGGGCTTTTTTTATTAAGGTTCAAGAGGTAAATAATGACAAAATAAAAAAAAGCAGAAGAACCCTGCTGTCGCCAACAGGACCAAATGCTTTTTCCGGGCTTTGCGCCTGCGCCGATGCGCAGTATTTGAGCAGGCGGCGTTTCGCCGCAAATTGTTGTACCACTTACTTGGTCTTGCTTTTTGGAGTCTTGGCTGGTAGCGATTCACCTTTCTTCTTAGCTGCTTTGGCCTTTTTAACCGGTTTTGGTTCAGCAACCAGTTCAGCCAGATCTTGACCGGGTTCGGGTACAGAATTGGTGTTGAGGGAAACCGCTGGTGTTGGTGGGGTCGCGGAGGAACTCTGGGCAGGGATGGGATCATGATCCCATGAGCGCTGCTGCCTGTCATCTCTGCGGTTAAAACGCATGCCGGGATGCCACTGCTTGATGTCCAGCGTGACTGCAAAGATCTGTGTGCTTGGCCGGGTGACGACAACATTGGCAATGTTCGTTGGAAGATGCATGTTCATATTGCAATGTATCAGGATTTCCCCGATGGTTTCCGGGATGTCCCGACCTTCGATGCGCCCGCGCACTACAACCCGCATGCCGGACCGGCATTTCGACACATCGAATTCTATGGACGAGTCCAGGCGGACGGTGGTGTAATCCGAATAGACCATGTTGCTTTGAGGAATGGGTCCGCCCTGGTTGGCGGGGCGATGGTTGGCAAGACGCAGGAAACGGTCGGGACCATGCGTCCAAGCACGCACTACATAGCCTTCAAAAGTCGTCTGGTTCGTCATGGGCCCTGCTGTTTGGAAGTGCATTTCTTTTCTCCTTTCTACGGACATGCTCGATTAGGATGGCTTTGGCTTGGAAAAACAAAAAACGCCACGTTACAGCCCAGTGCTGCTAACGTGGCGTTAGTAAACGCGAGAGTCTTTCTGACGAAGAAACGAGACCACTCTACCGAGTGGACGGTCTTGCTGACCGTAATCCAAATATATCACCGAGGCAGTGCGGCGTCAATAGTTCATAGACGAAAGATTATTTTTAATCCCAGGCGCATTCTTTGATTTTCCCAGGATTGTGATTTGATAAGCACGATTATGATAATCATGCTTATCTTACGGGAGTCGCCACGTTTATAAACCGGGTCACCGAACTGTCTCTTCTTGAAAAAGACTAGACAACCAACCAGGCAGAACTATTTGTCCTGTATGGCTGGAGGCGGGTTGGTAAGACAGAGTTGCTCACTCAATTCTGCAAGGATAAGCGGCATGTCTTCTTTGTCGCTGACTAGGTTTCAGAGGCAATACTGCGCGCAAATTTGTCCACTAGGATCAATAATGCCCTATTCGGTTCAGGTCCGGCCTGGGCAGTCTACAATATCTGGGACGATCTTTTCATGACGCTGACCCGACAGTCACAATCGGAACGCCTGGTCGTGGTGTGGACGAATTTCCTAATTTGGTTGCAGCTTACCCCCCTTGCATTCATCCTCCAGTTTCTTTGGAATCAAGTTCGCAAGAACATGCAGATCAAGCTGATCTTGTGCGGCTCTTACATAGGCATGATGGAAGAGACTGTCCTCGGATTTCAGGCTCCACTCTATGGACGCAGGACGGCATTTTATCTGCTTGAGCCATTGGAATTCATCGATGCTCAACATTTCATTTGGGAAGTTCAAATACTCCCAACAACCTATCCAGATTCTCCTGGCTCAAAAGAACGCTTTCCTGCTTGGAAGGCAGAAAGGGTTCCACATCCGCCAGAACCTGCTTCCAGGAAATCTTCCTCAGGTGGGTGTGCAGGGTTTCACGCCAGTTTCTAGGAGTCAGACGTGGTCCGCTCCAGCCGGTCTGGGTCAGAGCGTTATTGAGTAGGACCAGATTGGGAGCTGGCCAGTCGGGGGAACTCAGGTACCAGGTCAGGTCGTACAGGTCACGTCCCTTCATGTGGGGTCTTTGTAGCAAGGCGTGCAGTTTGCCGGCCAGCAGGGAAGCCCTGTCGTGATGCTGGAGGTGTAGCAGAAAGTGACGGCGCACCAGTGTGGTTTCCAGACCGGCCCCTTTTGCCGGGCAGGTGTCCACTTCGATCTTGACGGCCAGGACCTCATCCTTATGGGGGGACAATCCCAGATCGAAGGGCAATCCCGGAAAACGAACGAAAGCGCTATTGACTGTCTTCTGGTCGCTGATTTTCAGGGCGAGCGCATACCCCTGGGCTTCCAGGTCACGGCGGATGTTTTGCAGGTAGGCGCGAAAGTTGTATCCGCGGGCATCCCCCTCCAGGGCAAAATCCAGGTCTTCGGAATACCGCTGGCTGTTGTACAGGAAGCGCAGCGCTGTCCCGCCGTGGAAGGCCAGCGGAACCATCGCACCGGTGCGTTGTAGACTTTGCAAGATCAACGCTTGCAGGTACTCACGAGCCTGGTTACGGGCTTGCAGAGGATTGGGGGTGTTGGCTAACTGGGAAAGCAGGTATTCTTTCATGGCAGTTATCCTTGTATCGGATTATTTGAGGGTCAAAGGATCGTGAAGTTCGACTTTTCTTCATTAACTAGTGCCAGGATCCGGGCAGCAGCGCGCAGCCACTTAGGTTTCCTGGTGCGATCAGCTAGCATTTGCAGGCGTTGCGGGTCAAGGCGCTCCAGGTTTTGCAGGCGCAGCCCGGCCAGGTAGGCCGGCTCATCCCCATCCAGTGTCAGGTGGACCAGGTCCAGGAGCGCCTTCTCCGGGTAGGAGATGAATGCAACCTGACCGGGTGTGATGGATACCTGCTGGTAACCAAAGAACAGGTGGGGGGCGATGTGTTGAAAACGGAAATCGCCCAGGATGTTGTGCCAGCTTGACGGTCGTTGGGTGGTCACGCTGAGCGTCTGCGCCACATACTCCGGGATCAATCCATAATAGGCAAGTGCAGATTGCAGGCTGATGTAGGAGCCTGGCAACAGGGAATTGGCGATCAGGAAAGGGTGGGGAGGAGTTTGCTGGTAGGGCGCGGCCAGGGCATATAGCCCGCGCCGCAATTGGATCACCCGTCCAGACTTGGTCCAGCGGGAGAGCTGACGGCGCACATCGGCAGGATCAACCGCGCCGGCCAGCAGCAGCCCGGTCTCGAAAAAGGGTTGTTTGGCAATTGAGGCCAGTAACTCATCAAATTTCATGCAGTTATTATGCCATAAATGGCAAATTATAGCAATGATATTTACTCGTATACTACCTGCGATAATCAAGAATAGCCGGCAGCGGGGCTGAGAGATCGGCACTACCGCTCACACAGACCTTCTGCGAGTCTTCATCTGCGTAGACACCCGTCACCAAGACGGGGATGCCCCGGCTGGACATGTCGGTTGAGTTCAGGCTGGCGAAATTTGGGCCGTATCGACTTGTCCGGGAGAAAGAAGACCTGGCCGGTCTGGCGATAGAGAGGAATGTTGATACATGCCGCGGTCGCAGGGCGACAGAGGTCTGTGCTTTGCAAACGGGGCTTGCTCTGAACGACGAGATAATAATATTACTAGTTGACTAGTAATATTATTTGATATAAAATTGGATGGATTTCAAGAAAGGACCTTCCATTGGCAGAATCGATTTTCAAACGTGCGGTTTTCGATGAGATGATTAGGTTTCTCTCCACCGGTGATATTGTTGTGATTCATGGTGCCCGTCAGGTTGGCAAGACCAGCATCCTGATGTTTTTACAGGATCATCTCCATTCTGAAGGAAAACCAACCCTGTACCTCGACCTGGAGGACAGCCGTTATGTCAGCCTGCTGGATAAAGGAGTGGATGAGTTTATTGTCTACCTTACTGAACAGGGATATAACCTGGCAGGTTTGCGCGCTGCAGGCAAGAAGCTATTCGTAATGATCGACGAAATCCAATACCTGGAAACCCCATCCTCCTTCCTGAAACTACTTGCAGATCATCATCATTACTTGAAAATCATTGTCTCAGGCTCATCCAGTTTTGAGATGAAAAGCAAGTTCAAGGATTCGCTGGTTGGCCGGACAATCAGTTTTGAGATCTATCCCCTTTCTTTCCAGGAGTTTCTGCTGTTTAAGGGGTTTCCGTTTACTCCACATACCCGGTTTACAGCAAAGAAAACTGGAGAACTGCAGGCACTTTATAAAGAATTTGCCTTATATGGTGGTTATCCCAAGATCGTGCTCACCCAGGAAGCAAGCAATAAGGAAAAGTACCTGCAACAGATCATTGACACCTATATCCGCAAGGACGTCCGTGACCTAGCCGAGATCAAGGATGTAAATAAGTTCAATCGCCTGCTGGAACTATTGGCATCTCAGAGTGGAAACCTGCTGAATATTGCGGAGTTATCGAACACATGTGGGCTGGCTCGAGATACGATTGAACGGTATCTCCTGATCCTGGAGCAGACTTATATCCTTCGCCGGGTACGTCCGTTCAGCCGCAATATCCGTTCGGAGTTGTTCAAGACTCCGAAGGTCTTCTTCTATGACACCGGCCTGATGCAAATGCTTTGGTTAAAGCGACTTCAAAAAGAATTGTTGGGCTCCGTCTTTGAGACAAGCGTGTTTACTGAGTTGGTCAAGCATTACGGTCCTGACCAGATCCATTACTGGCGCACCCAGGATAAGAAAGAGATCGACTTCGTGGTAAGGCTCCCCGAGGCCTATTTGCCTGTGGAAACTAAGTTGCATTTTCCCCGCGCCATTCCCGCGGTCTTGCATACTTTTGACAATGTCTATCATTCTGATAATAGCCCTGCACCCGGTTATCGATTAGTAGGTCTTGAAGGGCGCCTTTCAGAAGCGGGTATGGTTTATCCTTGGCAGTTATAGAGAATATCGCTGGTCAAAGACAGAAATGAGAATCTGGGATTGCTGTGCCATCATCTTCCGTCCAGTCTTCCTTTTGCATATCCAGTAACCGAATACTGCCTTTGATAGTTCAAGACAGATGGCATCAGGGCTGAGAGATTGGCTGTTACATGCACAGAGACCGTCTGAGATAGTTCGTTAATATTGACCCCCGTCACCGTGACGGGGATACTCCGGCTGGCCAGGTAGGCAGAGTTATAGTTGGCATAGGTTTGAGCGTAGTCATACACATCGGGAAGAAAGACCACCCGACCTGTCTCTCGGTAGAGGGGGATGTCGATACGTGAGGCAGCTGCCAGGGCAGCCGCGTCAGCCGCCTTGCCAACCTCTCCGCGGGCGTATACGATCCGCCCCACTTCGACCGCGATCAGCGTAAAAGCTACCAGGGCTACCAGGAGGAGTGCGAAGAAAATAAACATCTGTCCCCGCTGTTTCTTCACAACTACCAACCTTCCTGGCGAAACGTTGCCTCAGCCGTCACGGTCATCAAGGGTCCCAATCCCAATGCGAAACCTCCCGGTACCAGCATCGGGATATGAGCCATCACGCGGATCTTGACTATGGACCCAACGATGCCTCCAGGGGCCAGAACGGTCACGCTGAAGTTGGAAATGACCGCAGAGCCATGAAGGGAGGCATAGGCGGCATTTTGTGCTTCGCAGACCGGGCATACCTGGGCGACTGACCCGGCCCGGGCCGCGTTACGGGCGGCGTTCTCAACCATGCTCAACCCATACATATAGATCCCCAGCTGCAGCATGCCGACCAGCAGGACAAGAACGAGGGGTAGCAGGATTGCCAGTTCTATTGTATTGCTACCATCTTTGCCCCTGTACCACAATTTAAGTCTCATGGAATGCCTCACCCTATTCTAAGTAGACAGGCTGGCAATAACAGCAAGCTTGCACTGGTATAGTTTTAGCGTCCCAATTTGTCGAGGATTCCCTGGAAGAAGCCGGGGATGAAAGCCTGGAGAAGCGCACCCACGGCCAGCAGGACAACCACGATGATGGCGATGATCTGACCCCATTCGATGGTCAGTGCACCGCGCTCCGCTTGCGGGAAATTCCGGGCGGCGGTCAGGACCTGGCGAACCAGGGTATTCATTTTTCGTAAGCTGCTCATCATGTCTTGGACTCCTTTTCGATCTGAATAAAATTGAATTGGCGACTAAAGGAGAGCGGGCTGCTCCCGCTAAGTGATCGGTATTGAACTTCAGCCTCGCCCAGGAAACGCAACCTGGTAGGGTTGTGCACCCTGGACGAGACTGGAATTCCAGTCTCGCTATTTTCATCCCTGCCAGCGGGAAGCTAGCGGGCTTTGAGGCGCCGAAGCCCACGCCGACCCCCGAAAAGGTCAAATAAACGGGTGAAAAAAGCGAAGATGGTACGCATGGCATCCTCCTAAAGAAAAGATGCCGAGGACCCTGTCCCTCGGCTGAGTCAAATGTTCTGCCTCGAACCTCGGGGCAGGGTCTGGAGGGTCTCGTCTCACGAAGATCGCATCGGAGGTACTTGATCATCCAGACACTGCAATAGACGATCCAACCGGATCCTCTACTGGAGAGTCTGGATGATATTTCCCAGATCGATGCCTCACGAAAATCACGAGGCCCTCCAGAACCTACCGCTCACTCAGTTGTTAACGAACAGCCCTGCTCTCCCGCAGTCTGAAAACACCGCACATATACGGCGGTGAGACTGCCTTCTTATGGTGCCCGTTCTGCAGGCACCTCGAACATATACAGCCGGTCCACCCCGAGCTTCTCGTTGAACAACTTTTCCCATGCCAGACCGGCTTCGATATCAAAGAAAGTTCCGGCGGAAATGATATTCAGCTCGTGGAATCGCACATTGCCAGGACGATTACCAAGAATGCCGACCGTTGTCCTAGCGATCGCAGCTGCAGCCCCCTTCTGCTTCCGGACGGTGATCATTTTACGGAACGAGCCCGGAACGATAGGTGTAATCACCAGTTTGCGCCCGTCTCGGCAGATGGCGACCATGGCTTTTACATCCCCTGCATCCCAGGGGCTGAGGGCCGAGATCTTCGGAGAAAATCCAAAAACCTGCGTGGCAATGTTGTCCAGCCAAGCTTTTGGGTCCTCGACCTGCACTGTTTTTGCAGCCGCAGTGCGTTTAATCATCAGGTCATGCTCAGCCCAGCGGGAATAGGATGTGTTCAGACCGTCTATGGCTTTGCGCTGGCGTTCGTTTCCGGCAACCATCAACGCACCGAACAGCGTGACTGCCAGGAGGACGATGACGGCGAGTATGGTGTCCAACATAATGTCTTCTCCTTGTATCTACTTTTCGTTGGTACTTTCTGGCCTGGAGGCGGCGGTCGTGAGCGTATTTTCCAGGCGATGAAGGGCGGATGGACGTCGATCCGACCACGAAGAAGAGCCGAGGGCAGCCAGCAACCCCCCGAGACCGAGGATCGGCCAGAGGTAGACCGGGTCTATGGCGCTAGACCGGGGTCCCACCTGTGGCTTCGATGGACCTGCGGTCGGGGCGGGAGCCTGGGTCGGAGCTACTCCTTGGCCGATGCTGGTTGGCACGATGGCAGCGGGTGTGATTGCCTTGGAGGTTGCCACAGGAACAACGGGTAGTATTGAATTGGAGGTTGACACAGGAACGGAAGGTGTTTCCCGGGGAAGGGTGGGAGGTGGCTGAAGGATGCTGACCTCTGGTTCCTTGTTCGCAACGATAACCGTGATATGAGCAGTATGCTCCATGTTCCCGGCCACGTCGCTGGCTCGTACGAGCAGGAGATAGGTTCCATCTTGGACAGTATTGGTATCCCAGGTGTAGGACCAGCTACCTCCGTTCATTGCCAGGGGCATCCAGGTCGTTCCACCATCCACGGAGATTTCAGCGGCAGCCGGGCCGGAGGTCAGATCAAGGGTTTGTCCGTTCATTGTGAACCTGTCCTGAATCACTGTTGTCGTGCCTTCAGCGGGCAGGGTGAAGGCGGACTGCGGCGGAGTGGGATCCACATCAATTCTCTTCGTACTGGTGATGAAATTACCGGCAAAATCGGTAATCCGCGTGATGACCGTGTACCGGCCTTCTGAGAGGGATACAGCGCCGGATTGCCAGGACCCACCACCATCCAGGGAATTCGCAATGCTCTGTACCCCCGAGATTGCATCATCTCCACTAGTTGAGAACTGCAGGTCGCTTGTGTACCAGCCATTCGAACCATCCACTGGTGGGACGGATACGGAAATACTTGGCGGGGTCGTGTCCAGGTTGATCGTCCCGCTGGCCGAGGCTGTATTCCCGGCATTATCGGTGGCCATGAGGACCAATGCGTATGTCCCATCCGAGAAGGCGGTGAATGAAGTGCCACCCCCATTGATGCTTAGATTGTTCATACCTGAACCGGAGTCGCTTCCTAAGGCGGAGGCGGTCACCGGGCCTGATATGAACCAGCCGTTCTGCCCGTCCGGAGATGGGATGGACAGTGCCAGCGTGGGAGCAAGGCTGTCCACCATCAGCGAGGCAGATCCAATCGTTGAAGTGTCGCCCCAGGAGGAGAGCGCCCAAAAGGTCAGGTTGGTGATTCCTTCCGGGAACGACCAAGTACAGGACGGTCCGCTGCACAACATCCCTGCGTCGCCCTCGATGCCAGTGATGCTGTATCCGGCCAACGGTTCACTGCCTGACAGGTTGATGGTCCCTGTGCCTGTGCACCAGCCGTTATTCCCCGACACACTGCAGACGGTTGATCCGCTGACGGTAGCCGGAGGATAGGTGGTGGTGCTGGTGGATTGGGTGCAACCTGTTTCACCACTAGAGCAGCTTTGCGTGCTGCCGGTCAGGAGCGCGATGTTGCAGGACAATCCTGCACCGCAGGTTCCCGGCCAGGAGGTCCCGCAAGCCGTCAGGGCGTTGTTGAAAAAACCGGCCACGCTCGATGCGGACGGACAACTCCCAGGTGAAAAGTACAAGGTAAGGAGGCAGCTGCCGGCCGGAGAGATGACAGTGGCGCGGTAGTTGCAAAACTGCCTCTCCCAGGTGGTGATGGTTATAGTCCGATTCGGTCCGGTGTAGCTGGCGGATGCCAGGCCAGACACAGTCAAGGTGAGAATAAGAGCGACCAGAGCACTTTTGACAAATTTCATGCAACATTCTCCTTGGTTTAGTCTTGCCATGGAGTTGGAGAATTACGATCGTGAGGTTTCTTGATAAAGAAGGCTGAACCTTTTATCCTTTTCAGGAACCTGGCAAGGTGGCTAGACGGTCTAGATCTGGGTTCCAGGGCCGCGATCCAGCGATGAAGGGTCGCGATCTGCCCGGCGATGGAGAGGTCATATAGTGGGACGTCAGTAATTCGCCCTGCCGCCTTTAGAGTCCTCAACCAACCAAGGGCGAGATTCGCAGGAAGGAAGATCAGGATCTTGTCGCCAGGTTTAGACATTTCCAGGATCGTCCGGGCAGTTCTCCGTGACCAGCCTGCCAGATGTTCATCCTCAAGCGGTGAATAACAGAATACCTCCACCCGCTTCCAACCTTTCAGAGAGGCATATCGCTTCACCAGACTTTGGATGGTGAGTGGACCTCCCACCAGGACGAGCGGATCGGGTTGGTCGTTCATGGTTCAGCCTCCCGAGAACATGCTGAGCACGGGAACACCCACGACCAGCAGCAGGATGATCAGGAATGGGACGAAGAAGAACAGGGCCGCGATGGCGCTCAGGGAGTTGCCCAACTTCTTCGCCCGGATGCTGGCCTGGCTGACGAAGTCGTCGGCGTGCCGCCTGGCCAGGGATTGCAGCAGGGCGCGGGTTTCCAGGCCTTTCAAGGCGTAACGGAGCTGCACAGCAAGGTCGATCAGATGTGGATCGCCGCTGCGCGCGGCTTCGAAGTGCAGCAGCCCGCGGGGATCATTCTTATGGGTAGCGAATAGAGACTGTCCCTGCGCCTGGGCGAGCACATTCCGCATCCAGAGCGGTGCCAGGCCCGGACCCTCCGAAACGCGCCCAATGACCATGTCCAGGCCAGCGCCGCTGGCAGTTTCAGCGGCCATCAACTGGATGAACTCCGGGAGTTCCTGCGCCAGCCGCCCGCGAATGGAGGCCGCCCTGGCTCTCAAATCAGACCGGTTCAGGAGCCATCCAGCCAACCCCCCGATGATCAATGCGGCCGGGGATTTAAGCGTCAGGAAGGCCACCACCCCCAACATCAAGGACATGAAAATCTGTTTTCCGAGCCGGTCGTAGATGACTTGCTGCGAGACCTCGGTGGCGACAACGACCTTCTTCTCCATGTTGTCCTCGAAAATCACCCAATACAGATCGGCCTTGAGTATCTCCACGTAGGACGGTATATAGCGGGCCAACAGGGCGCCTAACTGGCTGGCGGGGCTCCTCCGGCCTTTCCCTGTCTGGCCGACAGGGACAGCCTGTGATTCCTTGATCGCCTGGGCGGGATGATGCTTTGTGACAGTGACGATCTCGCCCAGGAGCAGGAAAGCCACCCCACCCGCGGCGAGAGCGAGAAGCAGAATGAGAACCGTAGTCATAAGATCCTCCTGGCCTGCGAACGCATGATAAGGAATCCCGCTGCCATCACCAGCATGGCGACCAGCAGGGCAATCTGAATGCCGAGAGTGCCAAGCGCCTCACTGATGACCGGATCTCCGGACATGGAGACCAGCAAGCCACCCAGGATCAGCGGCAGGTAGGTAGCCACCTGCATGGCATCGGTGGACTCGGCCCGCGCCTGGTTGCGGACTTCGATGATGCGCTGCATCTGCATGGCCGCCTCCGAGACGGCCTGGGCATATTGTCCTCCGCCGGCGCGGGTGGCACTCTCAAGCAACATGGCCAGGTTCGCCAGCGAGATGGAGGGGGAGCGGCTGGCCAGGTTCTTCAGGGCTTGGGCGGCCGAGGTCTGGCGGATGTCCCCTGCCGTCCGCTGGAGTTCCAGGGTGAGCGGGTGGGCAACGGGCAGGTCTTCGGCCACCTCGTCGAGCACGGCTGGTAGATCCGAGACGGCACCCAGGCCAACGGCGATGCGTGAGGTGGAGATGGCAAGCATCTCATCAATGCGCTGGCCGCGTGAGGCGATACGATCTTTGATGGTTGCATAGGGGGCGTAGGCCAGGATCAATCCGATGGCGACCGCTGGCAGGCCAGGCAGAAAGAAAATCCAGGCCAGCAGTGTCCCGCCGACCGCCAGGCCGAGAGTGAGCAGGAAGAAGCGCACCGGCGTCAGGTCCAGGCCGGCCTCGGCGATCGTCCTGGCCAGCCCGGTCAGGCGGCCGCTCTCCAATACCAGCGGGCTTCCGACTTCCTTCGTATTGGCCACCGCCCGCGAGACTTTGGAATGGGTCAGGGAGATGCGCAAGACCCTAACTGTCAGGAAGAACATCACGGCACCCCCGACGATAGAGAAAACGAGAATGGTTGTCAAGGAGTTCATGGCGTGTCCTCCGCGGTTGTCTGCTCCTCTGTGATCCTGGTCCAGCTGGGTGCCTCCGGATCGGCATCTTCGTCCAGGCGGAAGACAGGGATATAGCGCGGCCCGCCGCTGCGGAGCTTCTTGTCCACTTTCACAATGGAGGTCACCTGCCGCCGGGTGCCGCGTTTGGAAAGCTGGACCAGCAGGTCGAGGCCAGAGACGATGTTCTGGTAAGCCCGGTGATCGCTGATACCGCAATCCGTTCCCAGGAGCATGCTCATCCGTTCAAAAGCATCTGCAGGGGATTCGGCGTGGAAAGTGCAGGAACCGGGGTGCCCGGAGGAGGCCGCCCGCAGCAGCGCCAGGGCAGCCGCCCCATCCCGCACCTCGCCCACGATCAGGTAATCGGGCGAGAGCCGCATGGCCACATCCACCCCATGCCGCAGGGTGTACGAACTCACTTCCGAACCGGGTGGGACGATGCGGGCTTCGATCGTCTGGATATTGGGCCGGTCGATCCAGATCTCGGATGGGTCCTCGATCTTGACCGTCCGCCAGTGTGGGGGCAGGAAATTACAGAGTGCGGAGAGCAGGGTGGTCTTGCCGGAACTGGTTGAGCCGCAGATCAGGATGCGCTGACCGGAAGCGATGGCCGTCTGCAGATAGGCCATCATTTCCTGGGTCATTTGCTTGCGTTCCAGCAGCCACTCCGGGAGCACCGGCTTTTGCTCGAACAGGCGGATGTTGAAGCACGGATAACCTGTGCCGGGGACGATACAAGGGTGCAGGGCGGTGACCCGCCCGCCGGCCGGGTTCGCCTCGCTGGAGGGCAACTTGGCCCGCACTTCGGGGGTGGCTTCGGTCAGAGACTTCGACTGCGGCCCCAGGATCAGACTGAGAACGCGCAGCACCTCGGCGGCATCGGCCGTGGTCTGGATGGTTTCCCAGGTGGTTTGTTCTTTGCGCATGACCTGGAAGAGGCCGGTCGAGTAGATGGCGATCTCGGACAGATCGGTGCGAAGTGGGGGCAGCAGGGCATCCAGGAATCCGAGACCCGTCAGCCGGCGCAGGAGGTCTGTCACGAGGTCCTCGATGACGGGGGTATCCGGCGCCAGGCTGAACCTGCGCAACTCCGCATGCACCAGGTTTGTAACACGTGCCTGGACCTGGGCGTGCTGCTCCGGGGTGGGGGAACGGAGGGCCAGCATGAATTCACGGTTGGCAGCGTCGAGGACGGTCGAAAGTATGGCCTTGTGGGTTTTCTCGTCAAGAGTTGTGCTGGCTGCGTTCGGCACAAAATTAAACATGCTTTGCTCCCGCCTAATCGGTGAACCGGAAGATGCCGAACTTCTTTTGCTTCCTGGCCGGTCCATCCGAAGTCCCGGAAGGCCAGAAGGTGTCAGCGATTGTCCTGGTCCCCCGGCTCAGTGCTTCTGATACATCGCAAGCCGGGCGCTGGGCATCCTGGGCGGTGGAGATGGCGGGATCCTCGGGGATCGTGGCCAGGATGGGCGGGCACCATCCGCCGGCCAGGTCTGCTGTCGCGCTTGCGAACTGCGCTGGAGAAAAAGTGGTCCTGGGGGTGTACCTGTTCAAAACGATGAAAATGCTTTCGCGTTGGAACTGGTGCTCTGCTCCGAACATCCTGGTCAGCACGTTGATGAGGTAGGCGCTTGTGTTCAAGCCGTCCAGCGTCGGGCGGCTCACGATCAGGACCGTGTTGCAGGCCGAAAGGGCGTGATAGGTCCAGGCTCCGCTGCCGGTCGGCAGGTCGAGCAGGACGACCGGTACCATCTGCTGATAAGACATGGCGACCAGGTTGCGAATGGATCTGCTGACGTCTTCGGCAGTACCGCCAGCTTCGGGCGACATGGACCGGACGCTGCGCCTGTCCGCCTCCTGGTAGCCGGCATCGTCCTGGGGGGCAAGCAGGATGCGCAGGGTTTCACCCACTTTCTGAGAGGAATTGTCAAACCCCTGCCTGCCTGGCTGGACGAAGAATTCACGTGCGTTGGGGGTTTCCCGGATCTTGAAGTGCAGCGGGGTGCAGGAGCGCTTGTCGAAGCTGAACAGGAGCGTCTTGATGGCCCGGCGCACACCCATTTCGTAAGCCAGCGCTTCTGCCAGCGTGGTTCGACCCACGCCGCCCTGTTCGGAAACGATCCCCATCACCCGGGTCCCGATGGCAATCGCGCCACCCGGGGAAGAGCCTGCGTTCAAATTGCTCGGAGTGCTGCCTCGGACACTCACCAGGGCGTTCTCGGTCTGCATGATCGAAAAGGCGGCATTCTGGACTTCTCCGGGGATGAACGGGGCGACAAAGGTCTTTCTCACCCGCTCGATCTGGGTAAATTGTCCTTCGACGGTCGCCCACGAAGTCGGCAGGAGCACGATCGCCAGGGCGCTTTTCAGGCTGCCCAGGAATTTAGCCGCTTCTTCGGGGCCAGGGAAGATGTCCGCATAGACGATCAATACCTGCGGTTCGCCGGTGCGTGTGTTCTCCGTTAGCGCAGCAAAGGTCGTGGAAATGACCACCAGGGAGAAGCGCGGGTCGTTCTGCAGGGGGATCGAGAAGTGCGAGGTGAGATCGCCCACGTTGCTGCCGGCAAGGCCGAGAAGGATCTTATCTGTCATAGAGTCCTCACGAGTGTCAGGAAAATTACGGCTACGGGATAAGCTTGTAACCGGTGATGGCTTCGTAAAGCTTCGCCAGGTCTATCCCGGGGGCATTTACGTCAAATGTGACGCCGGAAGCGGGTTCGAGCAGCATGTGGATCGTCGCCACGTCGTTCAGCAATGCCAGCACCTCAGCGGGGCTGGCGAGCACACCCGGCGCGATTTCGGTCGGGAGGATGGAGGCCTGCAGGAGGATCACGTTCTCACTTTGGGAGGATGCGGAGGTACGGGCGGGAAGATAGTTGTCGCTGCTGGGATTGCCAATCTCCTCATAGCGGAAGGCCTGCGGTACGACCAGTACTTTCAGCCCTGAGACAGCCACGCGTGCCGCCGGGGAGACGGGCGGCTGCTGCGTGGCTGTGGGAGCGGGGGTGTTTACGACAGCCTGCTCATCGTAAGTCAGATCACCCGGGGAGAGCGTGGGAGCCAGGCCGAGGTCCGGAGCGGCAGCCATGTACAGGTTCGCCTGGCCCTGGGTGATCCTGGAGGGATCAATGATGCCAATGATGGTGACGGTCTGCCCGGGGCGGAGAACCCCGGCCAGACCCGTGGCCTGGTCCACGCGTACGGCGATGGCGACCGTGTCCGGTTCGAGCATGGCCGGGATGCCTGAGGCGCTGGCGGCCTCGCCGACCACGTAGCTGGTCAGGGGATCACCGGCGACCCGTGCCACGACCAGGGTTTTCCCGATCAGGTCTACGGTATTGCTGAAGGTCCCAGCGGGCAGGTTGCCGCGCTGCAAAGTACGGACTTCGACCAGGTCCGTGGTCAGCAGCGTGCCGGCCATCAGGTCCTGCCTGGCAACAACCACCTGGACGGGTCGGATGGTGCGGTCGAGCAGGACAAAGACGCCGATCGCTACAGCCAGAGCCAGGACAAGAGGGAGGGTCATGCGTTTCATGTTGGTGCTCCTTTTGCTGTTTCGTTCGTCAGAGGACTAGATTTTGATAATATTTCAGGATGTCGCTGTCGCTTGGTTCGGTGACATCCAGCATCATCGGACGGATCAGGAATGGCTCGGCCTCGATAATGTCCTGCGTATAACCCAGCTTCACGATGGACATGGCGATGGGCATGCGCGCCAGGAAACGGTCGTACTCCGAGTTGACGAAGCCCTTGGTGCTGCGAGCCAGGTGGGCGAGGACTTCTTGACGGTCATCGTCGCTCTTGGTCTGCCCAAAGAACCCATTGTTGCAGGAAGATAGGATGCCGGGCGGAATCTCGCTGATCGTCTGAGCCAGGATGTGCATGAAGCACTTGTACTTGCGCCCGTCCCGCCACATGGTGGTAAAGGCTTCTGCGGTCTGGTTGGCACTCGCCTCTTTGTCCGAGGTCGCCCCTGTGTTCACACCGGTCAGGACCTTGTTCGCCTCTTCAAAGAAGATCTGCATCGGAGGGAACTTCGCCCCGCCCAGGGCTTCGCGCCGGCGGGTCACGGCGTCGTTGTAGAGAATGGCCGCGATCAGCGAGAGCAGGGCTGACTTTGAGAATTCGTCCATCTGCGCACCGCCGCCCTCGATGATGGCGATGCCCCATGGGGAGTTTTCCCCGAGCAGGCCTAGCTCCTCGATGGCGATCGTGTCGAACCCTGGACCGTACATCTCGACCATGTCCTCTTCAGCCAGGGGGGTGAGGCGGAGGAGCACACCTTCCAGGGAAGTGCGACTGGCCTGGTCCCTGGCCTCCGAGACCAGCTTGAAGCGTTTCTTGAGTTCCTCCACCCAGGCACGCAAGGAGGCATTCCGGCTGCGCAGGACGAACAGGGCCTGGCGTTCGTGGACGCTGAGATCGGAGACCCGCATCTGCAGAACCTTGCGCTCCGGAAGACCGTGCTCCGCTTGAGCCGCGGAGATGATCGCTTCTTCATCGCTATCCCGGACGACATCCCAGGTCTGGCTGTTGGTCTCGTCCACGATGACCCCGCAAGCCTGGTAGACTTTGGTCAGCGCTTCGCGCATGAAACCCAGCTGCCGGGGACCCATCCGACCGGCATTGGCGAACAGTTCCGCCAGCAGGTTGCGATAGTTGCCAGGTCCAATGCGCCGGGGGACCTGCAGGGGATTCCAGCGGATCGGGCGCACCGCGCCGGGATAAAGCTGGCGAATGTCCACCCGCCCGTCCATCCCGGGCCAGTTCAGGGCCTTGCGCCAACCCTGACCGAAATCCAGGATGATGGTGCGGTAGTGCCACTTGAAGGTCGTTTCGTAGGCCAGGCGCTCGGCAGCGATGCTCTTACCGAAACCGGTGTCGGCGACGAAGGCGGTGTGAAAATGGCGCTCCTGGGTCAGGCGGAGCTGGGAATTGGTCAGGGCAGCCCGCTCTGTGGAGATCTGGTGCCCCAGGATCACCTCGCCGGCCATCAAGGGGTCGAAGGCGAACGGAGGGATGGCTTCCTGCACGGTCCGGGCAATGCCTTCCTCCATCAAGCCGGGGGCCATATAGGCAGCCGCCTGCAGCATGGTGATCAAGGTAGAAGTCTGCGTAGCCGGTCATGGCTTCGGGGATCTTGATCTCGCGTGTGGAGGGGATCAGCAGGCGGGCGTGGGCGCGGATGTACTCTTCCTCATCCGGCACGAGCGTGCGGGTCTGGACGCCCATGACCACATCCTCCTCACCGTGGAAGGCCTCAGGGATCAGCGCCAGCATGGCCTGCCTGCCTCTTTCGGTGGCAGTCAGGGCGTAGATGTCGGCGTAGAAACCGCCTTCCACGGTCATGGTGTTGAGCAGCTTGATCTGCGTCTGCAAGATGGTTCGGAGCAGGCTCGCCACGCTGTTCTGCCATTGGTTGGCTTCGCCCATGCTGAAGGAGGGAGCCAGGCCATAGGAAGCGCCGGCGGCAAAACTGCGGCTCAGGCCACGCGACACTGCATCGCCGGATCCCTGGCTGACCACTTTCGAGGTTCCATCGGCTGCGCCGAGAGCCTGCGACTCAGAGACAGAGTGAGAGTCCGCCTGACTCCGGGTGACTGCGTGGGACTGTGAGACGGAATCGCTTTGCGACTGGACTGTCGTGACCGAATCGGATGCCATTTGGGTTTCAGAATGGGAAACCTCGTTGTTGTTTCCCTTGGAAAGGCTCCAGCCCTCCTGCATCCCGGCGTTCACACCCATGTTCACACCCGCGCTGACTCCCAGGTTTGCTCCTTCTGTGAACTGGTTGCCGCTGGATTGCCCGTCCGTGACCGACTGTCCTTCGAGGTGCGTTTGGGCTGTGCTCTGGCCTTCCGTGTGGGCAGTGGATACACCGTCGGTTACCGCCACTCCCTCCGAATGCGTGTCTGCGACCCCGCTGACATGCGTCCGGGAGTCGGTGTGGTTCAGGCCATCCGCCACGCCGACGTTGTGGGATTGGGTGAAACCGGTCCCCGCGCCGCGTGAGAGCGCGCCGGTGAAGATCAAGGGCAGGGCGGTGCCGACATTGAACGAGCGCGTGCCTTGCTGCCAGGCGGAAACCGTACTGTCGTATTCTGCCAGTCCGGTTAACAGCGCCGAGGCCGCGGTCATCGAAACCGGTGTCAGCAGGACCTGCAGCAGGAATTCTTCCTCCAGCGCAGCCATGCCGCGCATGACGATCTCGTTCTGCTGCATGGTGAACTGGTTGGGTGCGGCGCCCTTCCTCCCACCGCTGAGGCCCAACATGGGGGTGATATCGGAGTAACCGCCGCGGGCATTCTCGCGCGGGTCGGGGTGACCAATGGTCAGGATCCCGTGCGGCATTTCCCTGAGAGCCAGGTTGAGCCATTCCGCAGTCGAGGCGGAGGGCGGGCAAAAACGGATCTGCGGATAATTGGCGGCCATACCAGCTTCCAGAGCGGCCTGTGCTTGAAGAGCAATTCTTAGGGCGGTGGCTTTGTCGGCGTGGTGCCCGACCACCCCGTAGAACTGCACGATGCCTAAGCGTTCCGGGCGGAAAATTCCAGCAATGATATAGACGACATCCATGCTCGCGTTGGCGATGCCGCGCAGGATCTTCTGCATCTTGGCGACTGCGCCCACATCGCCGCGTGCATCCAGCGGGATGGCCCGCAGTTGCAGCAGGCGGACCACGCGGTGGGTATCGTAGGCTCTTCCGCCTTCCCGCTCGATCACGTGAAAATGCATATGGTCCAGCTCCGTGGTCTGAGGATTGCAGACCATTTCCTGCTCCAGCAGGTCGATGTCGTCCGGGATGGTGATGGACCCGTCTTTGAAGGTCGCGCGCACGCCGGCCAGGAGACTGTCCATGGTATGGGTTGTATCGGCGATGCGTTGGTTGATCCAGGTGTTGAGGTCTGCCATACTAGCCTTTATTTATTCTGGTTCACCGGCTGCAAGAGGCGGCGACATGGGTCGTCACCTACTGGCTGCCTGTAGACCTTGATTAATTGTTTTTTCCGGTCTCGATGGAGTGCGAAGTCAATCGCACGCCATCGAGATCACGGGGCTTATTTCTTTTTCTGTAACGCCAGGCGTCTTTCGAGGCCAGCCAGCAGCATTGACTCCCTGGCATAGATCGAGAGAGTAAATGCTGCGATGATCGCTACCACTGCCAGTCCTGCCGCCAGCCAGGGAATGCTCCTGGAAAGGGCGATAAAAGGAACGAGCAGGGCGGACGGGACCACCCCCAGCAGGGGGTGCCTGGCGAGCGCCTTTCTGACGAGTTCCAGCTTTTTCATAGATATGCTCCTTGGGGTATTTTGTTAACGGTTTTTCATTAAGCCGATCCGAATCGCAGGGCATTCAGGTGGACCTGCACATCGGGGGTTGATTTGCCTTTCCATCGGGACAGGCATCCCCAACCTTTGGGTCTGGATGGGAGACAACGCCATAACAGATGTCTCCCAATCCAGGTGGGAGCATATTATGGTTTTAAGGTGCTGGTTTCTGTGCCCTGTTCCTTGCGAGACAGGGAGGAACGGGGGAAGTGCCTCTTGCGAAATTGCTGGTGTCATACCAGCCTGACGATGGTATGCCTCTCAGTGAGAATAACTGAGAAATAAATCTTGGCTTCGAAGTGGATGACTTCGGCGGCGACATGTTGCTTTATTCCTGCCTTGTACGGATACGGCGGATCACATCGCCAAATTCGGTCCAGGCACTGAAGAACGGCTTGGGATTACGAAGGACCCGGCTGAAGAGTAAACCGGCATAAGAGAGCGGGTAGATCGCAAATTCGAACAGGACGCCAATGGTGGCGATGTTGCTGCGCGTGTTGGCGAGCACATCCTGGGCGTCTCCGCTCGAGCCGAGCATACCTGCCCAGGCCACTGGGTCGGTCAGCTGCAGGGCCAGCAGGCCGGCTCGGAGCCCGACCACGAGAACCGCGTAGACCAGGATTCCAACCTTAACCCACCAGAGCATGTTGTAGCGCTCTTCGGTGACGAACAAGATGGCTGTGATCGCCATGGTCCACAAGACCGCCCCGATCAACGGGATGGGGAATTTCGAGCTGATGGATACACCGGTCCAGACCAGAGCCGTGGCCAGTGTAAAGTAGGTTGCCGAAGGAGCACCGGTGCTGAGCATGCCCCGTCCGTAGCGCCGGGGACGGTCCACCGCACGCGACTGGATGCGCGGGTCGATCCCGAAGGCAATGAAAAGAGCCACCCCGCAGGAATATACGGTAAAAAGGTTGCCGGCGATCCAATACAGGATGTAGAGTGCGCCGTTCACAAGCCAGAGGGGGAGGTTGGTGAGGACCTGGATCACGGCTGGCCTCCGGAGGTGAGTGTCACCCGTACAAGTTCATCCAGAAATTGGCCGAGAGGGATGGTGACAAAACGGGCGCCGGAAACAGGCGTGCCGGTGGTCAGGACACTGACCGTTACCGCCCACAGCCCCGGGTCTTCAACAGGAATCCCGGAGGCGATATGTGTCCAGGTAACGCCGCTGCCGGTGAGCGTGCCGGGACCAGGAAAGCTTAAGGAGAAGGATGGGTGCTTGAGATGCGCACCCGGGTAAGCCTGTTCCAGGTTGGTCAGGATCCACTCCCGGGATGCTTCGGTCAGGGAAAGGTTGATCGTGACCGCAGAGATGGTAGTCGGTGTAGCTTCGGGTGTGCTCGATGCACTCAAAGTAAACGTGGACCTGCTCGTAATATCTTATGGTTGTTGATGGCTGAAGGTGTCCAGGAAGCGCCGTTGGCGTATCTGGTGCCGGGTCCCAGGGCAGCCTTGATTGGTGGAATTGGTCTGCCCGGAAAGACAAAGCAACTCCTCATGGCGGACCGTCTCGAAGTAGTGATAGCTGATCAGGGGGACCAGCACCTGGGCCTGGATGTCCACTCCGCGGTGCTGCGGGTCCTGGCCGACCACGACCGGGTGCAGGGGTGCCAGCTTGCCGCCATCCCCTGCTCCAGGTCCGCCGGTGACGGTGATCGGACCGGTGGTGGTGTAGGGCGCGGCGCAGGAAGGGGGATCGATGACGACTGGTATCGGAGGCGTGACTGCTGTTTGGGCAGCCAGGTAATCACTGGTGCAGCCCACCGGGGATTGTGTGCAGTCGGGATAAACGAGGACGGTGGTGTTGCCGTAGACCGTCAGGTTGCCGGATGTCTGTGTGTCGTGTCATTGCGAGTTGAAGGAGATCATACATCGTATTGCCAGACATTCCGAGTTGAGCAGATAAGGCCTCTGGAGTGATACCGAGGTAGTCCGCCAGTGTGGACATATTGAAGTTATAAGTGGCAGTGGGGCCGTACGCCGGAGGGATCATGGACATGGATGGGTCATAGGTGATGGTCCCATAAATATCAGTTTCTAAATCGATACCGGTAGTGAGATTTTCCGGCCCAATGACATTCACTGCGATCGCTCCGCCAGGGTTGTAGTATCCCTGCGGTATGCCGTTCTCGAATAATCCGGTGGTGAATATACGGCCGATCAGATCGGTGGCCATCGTCGGAATGAGCACAAGGTTGCCCTCGTTGGTCATGTACTGGTGATAGGTCGCCTGAACTGAAAAGCCGGCGACGGTGGGCATCCAGTCGGCGTCCATCGAAACGACTCCCAGGTCGGTCATGTTTGCATAGTTCAGGCTTCCGTCCGGATTAACCGCTTCAGAAACCAGTGCCGGGTCGTTGGGCAGGTTGACGGTCACTACGGATGCCTCGCTGCCAGCCTCGCCGCTTCCGACATCCTGGGCAAAAACCGGCACGGTGGTAAGGGCAGCGATCAGAATTGCAGCAAACAAGGAAATAATTCGATTCATGGTGATTCCTATTTCAAGGTCCTTCTTCCGTGGGGATGTGGTATCCCTGTAGCTCTTGCTCGAAAAGGATACGGCGGAAACGCCATTCCTGCGCTGTCCCGATCAAATACGACCTCCGCAAAGACCGTTTCGGTCGGGTTGATCCCCGGCCAGGGATTCGCGATCGTAACCTGCAAGGTCCATATCCTGGACATGGTTGTGTCATCATTGCTGAACAGCTCGACCGGTAGAACAGTGCAGGTGCTTTGAACCCTGTACTTCTCGGCAGTCGCACGAATGACAGGGGCAAAATACACCTGGAGAAAAAGGCAGTCGTCTGGTGTGGCGATAAGGGTGCACATCCGCTCTGCCCAGGCTCCCTCCGGTTCGGTGTAGTCGATGGTGTAAAACGCCGAGACCCCGGCAATGGCAGCCTGCGCATCGAGCGAAAGTGCTGGGTCAGCCGCAGGGATCTCCCTCCCTTGAAAGCGCAAGGTTGCGAAATGAAGGATAGCCCAGCCGGCCAAGACGATCGGGACGAACGCCAGGAGCACAATGGCGGGGAGCCAGGGAGTTGCCGGGCTTTTATTAATCCGGTTCGTCCTGTGCATGACTCACCTTGCCTCCCGGAGTTGAAGCTGCAGAAGCTGATCTACAGACCATGCCTCCCCGTTACGCGCCAGGCGCATCTCGATTGCCAGTGTACCGGCCCGGGTGCGGGCGATCAGACAGACATCAATATAGTTTTTTCCGGTCCAGGTGACGACCGGGGTGCCTGTCCAGGTGATGTCTGTTGTGCTCATGGGTTGGATAAATGCCGGGTAGTCGACCTGGTAGTGGTCCAGGAAAGTTTCTGTAAACAAGTCCATCGGCAGGCTGTCCGGGGCCGTGCCCTGCAGGATTGCGGATCCGGCCTTGTATGCTGCCTGGAGAGCGGCGGGAGGGACAGTTGAGGGGGAAAGCGCCGGGCGGGAGAAGATCACCCAGCCAAGCAGCAGACCAACGAGCGCGCCAATACCAGCCGCAATGGCGAGTTTTGCGTTGCTCTTGCTGATGATGATCGTGCTTGACATTTCGTTTTGTCTCTTTTGTTTCCCCCAACAGGAAACAAAAAACGTCGATTGGGGGAATCGCAGTTACCGATTGGCAGTAACACTGGTCGGTTCGACCGTGCGATTTCCCGCAACCAACGCGGGGCTGACGAAGGGATTGCTTGTCTTACTAACCGACGCTCAGATAATATTCTGCTTGGTGATTCTTGTCAAGGCTTTTCGACAATATATTCCGAACAATCCTGGGAGAGCAATGGTCGCTCCGGAATGTCTCCCGGTAGGTGAGCGACCGATGACCGGTTCCTGATAAATATTTTCCAGTCGTTTTTGCTGTTCCTGCTTCTCATGCAGGATTGCTTCGCTCCTGGCTCGCAAATCGGGATTGTACGGATGCATAGATTTCTTCTCGCCAATTGTAAGCCTGCTGTTCAGGTGCAACTTCAAACGGCCAGACAGACTGCGCAACCAACTAGTCTTGAGAGCTGGCTGGTTGGTGTTGGAAACCCAAATCCGCAGCAGGATCTCCACTGGGAGTAGATATATTAGCGTGTTCAGGAGATGAAAGGTGATCATTGGCTGGGTTGAGTGTTTTCCGGCAGCGGGAAGGATGGCGGGAGCCGGCAAGCCCCAACAGGTTGCTGAGGAGCATGATTAAATTGGTCTACCAGATTGGTCTCAAAGTTTGCCCAAATCGCTGCCGGATAGGTTCCCATGCTGGTCGGTACTACAGCCAGACCGCTGCATTTTGCCAGAGTGCAAACTTCAGCCAGCAGTGCACTTACGGTGAGACTACTCGCCACCTCAGTCCAAAAACATTCTTCTGGTGACATGACAGCATCATGATGGGTGCGTCGTGTTGTATGTTGGTGACGAAATCCTGGTACTGCTTGTAGCGGAGTCTGGTGACCTGGTAAAAGCTCAGACCGTTAAACAGCGGATCGTTCATTGGTTGTGTCGAGCGTATGGCGAACGCAACCGGTGGCAAGAGGATGGCAAGGATAATGGCGGCCAAGGCAGCAGCGGCGATGGTCTTGAAGACAAACCTGATCGCTTTCCGGATGAACCGGGCGATGACCTCAAAAATCGTCCTGGGAGAAGTTGGGGTGGGTGGTCATGGATTCTTACTTTCGTAATTTAGTATGATGTACTGAATGTCCCAATATTGTGTGATTAAAACAAACCTATGCAAGGTTGGCGGAAGTCCCGCTCATGCTTCACACTACTGTATGTACATTGTACTACAGTTGATAATACACGCAAATACCGATAGTTGTGCTTTCTCTATTTCGACTTTTTTGGAGATCATTTCTGCCTGAACTAATAAATCAATCTTGATCAACTTATATCTTTTCTATTACCCCTGGCTACTCTTCTGCTCCACTTTTTCCCAGGGGGATTCACCTGGCCGCGCATCAGTGAGGTGAATCAGAGTGGACGCGTAGATTGAGAGTGGATACATCTTCTTCCGTAGCCAGCCAGAAGTTTATTTTCCCGAGCATGGTTGTCATCTGGCTTCTCGCTTCGGTCACGATGCAAAGGACTCCTTGGGATGCCCTGTAGGCATTTGTGAACTTGAAATCCCAGTCATCGGTAGTCTCGGTCCTGATGCTTTCGCTGGACTCGACCGCAACATAAAACTTCGAGGTATCTTTCTTGACAACCAAATCTGGCGCGGAATATCCCTTGTCGTCGAATACAAACACGCTCCGGGTTGTAATCCACTTCCCAGCCAAGCGCTTCGAAGCGCGCCCCTACCCTGGTCTTCAGCCCTCCTTGCTTCTTTGCCTTACCCAACTTTACTGGGGCTCCTTCTTTCAATGTTTCCGGTGCCTTGGCCAATCAAGTGATTAAAGTACCATTCCCCCTTGGGGGAAAGGGAATAATTCTTCCCGGTTTGAGCGCTCCCTGACGATCCTGCGGGTATCTCCTGCTCCGCAAGCAGACCACACCTGCCAGCTGCGAATTTCGCCATCCTTCTGGCCTTGCGCGGATCAAGTTCTGTGCCTTTTACTATTTCAGCGATTGTCGTTTTACCAGACTTCCCCACAAATTCCATGATGCGCTTTAGGTGCGCACTTGTCTCTTCTGATTCTTCAAGGTTAAAATTCGCCTCCCACGCTTCCCACTCTTTTTCCCCGTTCAGCGTTTGGGGCTCTGCGTGGTCAGCCGGGATCTCGGGCTTGACTTCCTTTCGATCGGTTGGTCGTCCTGGGGCTGATACATATTCCGAATATCTTTCCGCTTCGCCAAGCTGGCTTCGTCCTCGGGCTGCTTTAGCGGCTCTGGCACGTTCGGCATCAAGAGTTTGTTCTGCGTTGGCTTTTGATCTTTCAAATAGATCTGCGCGCCTTTTTTCCGAGCGGAGCAAACCCTCCAGTTCAGTTACCCTGGCAAGAAGAATATCTTCTTTACTGCCTGGACTTTTGGTACTGTTCGATGCAATAAGACGGAGTGTTTGCGCCACTCCCTTCATGGTCGTGATCAATTCATTAAGTGGTAACGTGGCTGCGGAAGCACCAGGGTGTTTTCCTGTAAGGAGATCCACCTGGTCCGGGCACAGGACGCGCGCAACTTCCGCGAGTCCCTGCCTGGCAATAACCAGTTCGCTCTTTACCATCCTGATCGTTTCTTCGAGCTGGCGGGCGTACATGGCTGACTGCCCTTCTGAGATTGTTTGATTTAATATTTTTGGATCTGTCATGGTGTCTGAACCGTGACCCAGGGGTTCCTATACACTTTGATCAAGGCAGTCCTGGCGGTTAAAATGCCATCTTTAGCAGACTGGAGGGATATGTCTGAGGGTGCACTTGCCCAAACCGCAATGTCTGCAGCTGCTTGTTCGTTGGTGTAGGCTGCTTCGAGTATCAAGGATCGCAGACCGATGAGGGTGTCTGGAGTGGCCGTACCATCAATAGAAGTTGTCAGGTTTTGAGTCTGCCGGACGATATCCTGAATCTGGCTATCCTGCAGAAAGAGATCAGTTGTCGGCCTGTCCAGAATGCCTTGCAGGTCAGTCTGTGCTATTCTTATTTCGCTTGCCCATCGCTGCACATTATTTTGATAGGCAGCAATCCGCGCCACCCGGGGGCTTAGAAAAAGTTGTCTTCCGTCGATACTCTTGGGGGTTACATCCTTCCCGATCAATATAAAAATGATCGGGAGGAAAATAAAAGAGGATATCCGTACTAGCATTTTCCTGCTAAGTACGATTTCATCTAATCGCATTGGCATCCATCACCTGGCTCGCTGTCAGTCTTCCTGCATTCTTTTTTGTGCAGCTGTTCCCGCATCCCAATCAATATTGTCTAGAAATACCATGTGTTCGGCAATGACTTCGACTACTTTTTGACTGGTAGTTCTGTCACGGGTCTGAATATGCCCGTCTACTGCGATAACCGATCCCGGACGCAGATAAGGGTATGCCAGTTGGGCCAGGTTACCGATCGTTACCACTCTAAGATCTTTTACAGCTTCTTCCTCGCCAGAGTTGGTAAGCAGGAGGCGCATATAAGCATATTGGTGATTTCCCTCAACTTCTTTTATACGCCATTCAAAGTGTATGTCATCTCCGACTATTCCGACCACGAACACACTATTCCCCCTGGGCTTGCGTAAAGCCTCGCGTCCTTTTGCTTCGCCTGCCCCATTCCAATTAATATTTCTCAAAAGAATCAGGTGTTTTGCTTCCACTTCTGTAATAGTTTTACCTTCGAAATCACGCGTCACAATATGGCCGATGACACCCAACTCGGAGCCTTTCATCAAGTAGGGGAAATACATGGTTGCCATGTCATCCCACATGATGACGCGTAATCCTTTGACGATTCTCGGTCTGCTGGACATCAACAGGATCCGCAGGAACGGACGATCGCGCCCGATCCTGTTCACAGTATTGAAATGAATGTTACCTGTTATGTTACCTACGATAAAAACTCGGTTCATAATTCAATGAGCCTTCTCAGAACTCCAGTGACTTTATCAGAAGCCTACGGATCGAGGTCGTCCAGCAAGGTGTACTGACCATTGATTGCCTGGATTATGATCCAGTTGGCAGTGCTTGAAGTTTAGTCGTCACCTCTTTTTGATGACCATATATTTCATTATGGTAAACCACAATCTAAATTGATAATTGGAGAAAGCAAGAGATCCCTACGATTTTTCTTTCAAGGCATTGGTTATTAATAAGTACAGAAGAATCCCGATCACGATACTACCGGCAAATATTGTGAGGCCTGCAAGAAATCCGAGGATCATTGGAAACCCCTGAAAATGGAAGAATCACACCAGCTTGACGCCTGATCGCCGGAGTAGAAAAATCTATTTCGAGCGATGAGTACCACCGGGATTCCCAGAGTGATGTATTCGGGTAATGTATATTGATGGACTTGAGCTCTCCCCTGTTTGCGCAGATAGTGAACTACTCTTGTCATAATCAATCTCCTTCTGGATGAGTAAATAAAAAGAGCCACAATTTAGTGGCTCTTGTAACATGATGGAGTAAAGTAATTCTCTGGTATTACCTATGGTAATTCTAAGATTATTCCTTTATGATTTTCCTTTCAGAAGAGGGGAATATATTGGATTTCAAACCTTTTCCATTGGAAAACATCTAACAATTCCATCTGGGTGCTCATCTGGATGAATTATTAGCTTCGACTTCGTTTTTTATTTCATCAAGCACCTTATCGCGCCAGCAATAATAAGTTTGCTCTGTCATCCTGGGTGATCCATCGGGATGGGTCCCGAATTCCTCAGCGAGCAGGTCAGCAAGGGTCATCGCGTCACGCAGCGTGTCACGATTTTCCCACTTCAGTACGATCCGCCTCCAACGATCAATGGAGTAGGTCGGTCTTCTCCCTCCCCGTCTGGGTTTGTTCAGGATTGTTGAGACTTCATCGGGCATGAGAGTATTGTCCGCCTTGGAGGTTACATGACTTTCCTGGTGCTCGTCTACCAGTTCGAATCCCCAGACTCTGATCAGCGGTTCCACCCAGCCCCAACACCGCGGAGAACGAAAGATAAATCTCCGTTTGCGAATGGCATTGTCGATGAAATACGCCAAAACCATCCCTGTTAATACCAATCCTAGTAAAATTACCGTCGTAAAAGTCAGGGAAATTTGTGCGAAATCCACCCCCAAGGCCTGTTTCGTTTTTTGATACACCCAGGTAATGGGAAGATATTCAATCAAGCCCACTACAACAAGTGTCAGGCTAAGAAAGAATGTATTAACGGGAGTATTCTTTCCACCCCGAAAGATTGTGCGAATTATCATAGAAAATAAGCAGTGAAGCTGCCCTCCTCTCAACTATTTATGATGTGTTCCTCTAAAAATATTCTAGATGCGCGCTAAACCTTGAAAACCAAGCAACACTAAAGTGGATATTGCACTACCGGACCTTGAGATCAAATACTCCAGAAAATAGTTATGTTAAGAACTCTTCAAAATTCTCCCTACTTATTGTGAATAAACTTGATCCCGGATATGCCTCTGAGAATTCCTTCCGGGCTACCCGCCGGATCTCGCCTCCCTGCCATTTGAACTCATAACCATGGAGCTTTCCACCATGCTCTTCAATGCAATCAATTTCCTTCTGGTCATAAGTACGCCAGAAATATGAATTCACGGATCGTCCAGCGACCTGGTTTGTTTTCCGCCGTTCGACTGTCAGGTAGTTTTCCCATAATTGCCCTACATCTTCGCGCAAGGAAAGTGGATTGAAATTCTGTATGAGGCTGTTGCGAACTCCATTATCATAGAAATAGTAGCGGGGATTCTTCGTTACTTCTTTTCTCAGGTTGCGCGAGAAACCCCCAACCCTGAATAGTACAAATACCTTTTCGAGTAGGTCAAGATAGCGTTGAACGGTCTGGTGGTTGAGTGCCAGGCTGGTCGCCAGTTCTGCAATGGATACCTCCTGCCCGATTTGGAAAGCCAATAAGCGCAGCAAGTCTACGATTTTCTCTGAACGGCGTACACCTTCCAGCTCGAGGATGTCCCGGTACAAGTAGGCACCTACCAATTCGCCCAGCAGTTTTTCGCGCAGGGTTGGATTCTCTGTTGTAACGATTGCGGGGTAGCCGCCCCACACCAACCAGCGATCCAGTTGACTGCGAGCTTCGATGGCTCCCAGGTTTTGGCGGATTTCCGGGTAACTGACAGGGTAAAGACTGAAAGTCAGGGTGCGTCCGGTGAGTGGTTCGCTGATTTTGTTTGCCAGGTCAAAGGAGGCTGAACCGGTGGCAATCACAATCGCACTGGGAAAACTATCGATCAGGATTTTAAGATTGATCCCTATGTTCGGAACTCGTTGGGCCTCATCGATAATCAGCAGCTCCGCATCCCCCAGTACTTCACCTAATCGCTGGCGGTTCTGACTAGACAGAGGATCTCGATAAATCAATTCATCTGCATTCACAAACCGGCTGCGCAATTGGGTGGCTGCAAGGAGATCATTGGCGAGGGTTGTCTTTCCTACCTGCCGTGGCCCATATAAGACCAGTACTTTGCCAGGCAGGAGGGAGTTTTGGATTTGAGAGAGAAGAAACCGCTGAATTTTCATAAATTCATTATACTATAACATATGAAATTAGAAATCGTTGATTTGTTACATATCAGCAATCGCATTCTTTTCGGCCGCAGGTTGGACATGGGTTGTGCTTTGGGTGAGAATAAATACTTCCACCGGCTTGTTTGTGAAAATCTGCTTATTAGCAAATATCTAATAGAAAACCTTGACTGAAATGGACCATTTGTGCAATAATACTAACCACAATTTAATATTTCACTATTCGTTGGGTAAACCTGCTCAGATTAGCATGATCTAGCAGAACCAGACGCCAGCACTGGCACTGGGAGAATACGTTTACGGCATTTTCTTGATGGAGGGATTTGTCTCCATGACCTAGTAAACGCAATTCTCCTGGCTGCCGGTTTTTTTTATTCCTTCCCGGTTTCTGGAAAATCGCGGAACCAGCTATACCAAATCCCTTCACAGGTCCGCGATTTCCGGTTTGATTATTTCCTTTGCATTACCTTGCAATATCCAAGGAACACCTGTGCATTAAATCCAGACAATTAAAAGGAGGTTGAACATATGGATTCAAAACTTGAAGACGGAATCGATGAGTTTCTAGAGCTCTTCGCCAAGGACCTTCGAAACAAGAAATACTCATCGGAGATCATCTCCGATTATTGTGACCAGGTTCGTCGTTACTTCTCCTGGTGGGCAAAGCGTGGGTATCAACCTGTTGGTTCCCGCTTGGTTACCAGTCTGGAAATCAAATCCTACTTGAGTGACTACAAGCGATCCAATCCACTTGTTGCGTGTAACCATGTTCTGTCTGTCCTGCGATCTTTCCTTGCATTTTGGAACAATTCCGATGTACATGAAAACAACCTGACCCTAAGGATTCCCATCGTATGGGATGCTCAAAACGCCAATTGTTGGCTGGATGCGAAGCAGCAACGGCTATTGGAAGCAGCCATCGATCAGCAGCTCCAGACACCCCAGATCATCGTCGCCTGGCCGGTCAGTAGGGTACGGTCAGCAGTACTGGTGCGATTTCTGCTCCACACCGGGATGCTCTCGGTGGAAGTTCAGTCCTTGCGACTGGGAGATATCCATTTGGGGGAGACGCGTGGGTGGGTGCAGGTGCGCGGAAGGCGGGAGCGGCGCCTGCCGTTGGACGGTCCAACCTGCATCGCTCTGCGTGTATGGTTGACAATCCGTCCAACCGGGGAGGATGACTGGCTCTGGTTGGAGGGGGACATAGGTAAAGCTCGCCAAATTAGCATGCGCGCAATCTGGCGGGCCTGCCGTCGCATGGTTCAGATGACTGGATTGGATCCGGAATTCGTTTCGCCTCGCATCCTGCGCAACACTCGTGCCCACAACCTGCTGATCGCGGGTGAATCGCCTCTGGTCATCAGGCGCCTGCTAAAGTTATCTACGACAAAAACAATCTTGCGTTATATTTGAAAATATGTGCCAATTATTCGGACAAGTTTACTTGAAAAACCTTCCCTTCTAGCCTATGATCAGATTGGTTTTGCCTGCGGATGCAGTGCCAGACATTCGTCAGGAAGCCATTCGGCTTCAATTTCGCGAAAGCGGTATTTTCACCTTGGAGCATGTTCTTCGAGACATGCGAGGCATGTGGGAATTGTTTCAATCTCTCACATGACCAAACCCTTCCCGGATCCTTCGTCCTTTGGATACGGGGTGTAAGGGACAGACGTACGTCAGCAGCCCAGGACGGGAAAGCGGGAACCACTGCTGGCGATGAAATTCCCGCATGTACGTCAGCCCTGGCTGACGACCGGCTTAACGAAATACCATCCACGTGTTGTTCAAGTTTCAAATCAATGGTCCGTATTTCAACATTACCGCTGCCAACCGGTTCAAAGTATTATCCCAAGTTCTGGATAACATTAAGGACCTCTACAGCATAAAGGTCAAAGTAAATATGATGAGCCCTGCATCCCTGGCAAACCAGATCGACTATGTCCTGACTGCCCTGTTTTGGGACACTGAAGACATCAAAATCTATAAGGCCGACCATCAGGTCGCTTCGGTCAAGCGCGACTTGCGTCCGAACGGAAATCCGACCCGGCCGCTGCCTGTCATTCTCTCATACCAAACGCGAACAACGTATTTTAAAATAACCGTCGCATTCTTCCAACGTGCCAAAGCCTTAACCAGCAAGCGGCTTCTAGCGGACCTTATGGGCCCGGATATTGTTCGCAATACACTGGATACCCATTACCGGGATCATAGTAGTTCAAGCCTGCGGAATGTGCTATCCGCCATTGGTAAGGTACACCAGGGCTGCGTAAAGGTCGGTTGGATAGAATCGTCTTCTCCTATCACGGATGAGCTACGAGTTCACGTGAAAACCTATCACGATGATGGTGATGTCCGTCAGTCACGCTTCGGATACATCCCGGAAGACGCTGAATGTATAATCGCCACCCTAAAAGAGAAAGGCTCAGGTTTTGCTCTGGCAGCGCAGATCGTCCTGCGTTGTGGGTTGCGGATCTCCGAAGTCGCCGGTCTGAAGGGAGAAAATGTGGATCTGGAGAACATGGTCTTACACATCACTGGCAAAGGCGGCAGGCACCGTGAGGTGGATCTGCCACCAGAAATCGCAATGCAGTTAAACCCGTCACAGCAATACCTCTTCAACCCTAATCGTTCTTGGAAATTATCTTTCTATCGCGCCGTTCGCAAGGCTGCCCGGGAACTGGGGATCGCTGTTAGCGGGGTGCACCGTCTGAGGGCCAATTGCCTTCAAAACACATATAAGAAGCTGACAATGGAAGGGTTGACTGATAGGGAGGCACGAAAAAAGGTTTCCCAGGATGCCGGTCATAACCGGGTGAATGTGACTTACCGTTATATTCCGAAAAGGACAGGATAATCGCCCCGCCCTTCTTCCGTAAAAGGAGATTCTTTACGAACTAAAGGAGAGATTCCTTGAAAAAAACAATAACGACCATCCATTAATATATTACCTGTTTGAAGACAATAAACCCGACAGCTGAGAATACCGTCCTCACCACCCACATCGAAGCTTACCATCGTGCCATTCCAGCCCACGTGCCGTAGAAGATTCCACCCATCGTCCGGCGGATGAGTTTCACAATATTGAATGCTGTATCCTTACAGGAATACCTGTGAATAATCCGGTCTGTGGCGACCATTGAATCTGGAGTAAGCTGTCCTCCAGATCACCCATATGTAGTTTGAAACAAGAAGAACGGGGAAAAAACCTGACAAAATTCTTAATATAATAATTGTGATGTATTGATGGGGGAGTGTTATAATTTTATGAATTCTGGCATATATTTATATATTTTCCCCTGTTTTTTACAATCGCCCGACGGGATATCACCAAGGAGGTTACATGGAAAAATCATCAGCCCAATCCGGGGGGGAGAAGACCACAATCATGACCGTTCATGATGTCGCAGGGTACCTGCGACTAAGTGAGGCAAAAGTATATCGCCTGGCGAAAGAGGGCAGGGTTCCGTCGTTCCGCTTGGGGAAAAGCTGGCGCTTCAGGAGAGACTTGATCGATGAATGGACCCGGAAGGAAACCTTGAAAGTGCCTTGAGATGATCATCAACAGTGGTCAAAATTTGGTGATATGAAACATCCAGAATTATAGATCGGTTTCCTATTGGACAATCATGGCAATTCGTTGGTATGTCATCCGCAGCAAGATGCACAAGGAAGAATTCCTGACGGAACAACTGCAAATGCGCAAGATCGAGATCTATCACCCCCGCATTCGAGTCCAGACGGTAAACCCCCGGGCAAGAAAGGTGAAATCGTACTTTCCGGGATATATCTTTGTACGCCTGGATATGGAGGCAAGCGGAAAATCCTCACTGCAGTTCATCCCTGGGGCAGCTGGTCTGGTGGAATTTGGGGGAGAATCAGCGGATGTGCCAGACAGTATGATCCACGCCATCCGGTGCCGGGTGGATGAGATCAATGCTGCCGGGGGTGAGTTGTTCAAAGAATTAAACCCCGGTGCACCTGTGGTGATCCATTCTGGCCCTTTCGCAGGGTATGAAGCCATTTTCGATGCCCGCCTGCCCGGATCGGATCGCGTCCGTGTGCTGTTGAAACTGCTCAAGAACCGGCAGATGCAGGTGGATCTTCCGGCAGGACAGATCCGCTCGAAGAAAAAGGTCTGAAAGCCGGTCCGGCAAGACTGCTGGCGGGACTCTGGTCATACAAGATATTTCCGACATTTTCCGAATGTCAGAATGGCGGAGCGTTCCAATAATCTGTAAGGGACAAAGATCCACTGGAGGTTATTTATCATATATGTCGACCATTAAGAATTCACTCATCAAGAAACTAAAGGAAAAGACCGCCCGGATTGCTATCCTGGGCATGGGTTATGTGGGCTTGCCCTTGGCGGTTGTGTTTGCCGAGGCGGGATTTTCCGTCACCGGTATCGACCCGGATGAGCGCAAGATCGATTCGCTGAATCGCGGCGAGAGTTACATCCCGGATATCCCCACCCAACGGCTTGCTCCGCTGGTCAAGAATGGGCACTTGAAAGCCAGCAAGGATTTCTCATTGCTGAAGGAGATGGATGCTGTCAGCATCTGCGTTCCGACACCGTTGCGAAAGACCGGCGATCCTGACATGTCGTTCATCCTGTCAGCCACGGAGCAACTGGCGAAGTGCATGCACAAGGGTATTGTCGTTGTGCTGGAATCGACCACCTACCCTGGCACAACACGCGAGGTGCTGCTGCCGATGCTGGGGACTTGCCAATGGTCTGACAGTGGGGGAGGACTGGTTCCTGGCTTTTTCACCTGAGAGGGTGGACCCGGGCCGGGAGGATTACACCACCCTGAACACTCCCAAGGTGATGGGTGGCATCACCGCAGACTGTGCTGAGGTGGCTGGAGCCTGGTACGGTGGAGCCATCCAGCACATCCATCTGGTCTCTTCTGCAGAAACCGCCGAGATGGCGAAACTGCTCGAGAACACCTTCCGGATGATCAACATCGGCATGGTCAACGAGCTGGCGATCATGTGCAACAGGATGGGGGTGGATGTCTGGGAAGTGATCGATGCCGCCGCCACGAAGCCCTTCGGTTTTATGAAATTCACCCCCGGTCCCGGGCTGGGAGGTCACTGCATCCCGATCGACCCACTATATCTCTCCTGGAAGATGAAAACCTACCAGTACACGGCGCGTTTCATCGAACTGGCCTCCGAGATCAATACCAACATGCCGCGCTATGTGGTCACCCGCATCCTCGAGGCGCTCAACGAGCGTGGGCAGGCGCTTAAAGGGGCGCGCTGCCTTGTGCTGGGTGTGGCCTACAAGCCCGATATTGACGATATTCGCGAATCCCCGGCCCTGGACGTGATCGGCCTACTCGAACAGAAAGGTGCACAGGTCGAATATCACGATCCGTACATCCCATCCCTGAAAACACACGATGGCGTCGAGATGCACTCCGTGTCTGACCTGATGAGCGCTGTAAAAGATGCGGATGTGGTTGTAGCAGTGACAAACCACAAGGTGTATGATTACCCTGCGATCCTGCAGGCAGCCAGGTTCATCTTTGACAGCCGCAATGCGCTGGGCAAACTGGGCAAGGACAACCCGAAGGTGGAACGACTTTGATGACAAACTACCTGGTGACCGGGGCTGCCGGGTTCATTGGCAGCCGTGTCAGCGAAATGCTTATTGAACAGGGACATGCTGTTACAGGCGTGGATAATCTGAATGGAGCTTACGACGTGCGCATGAAGGAACATCGCCTGCGAAAATTGGAGAACCTGCCCGGCTTCACCTTCCTGAAACTCGACATCACGGATCGCGCCGCAGTGGAGCAGCTGCCCTCCTGCGAGGGAGTCATCAACCTGGCGGCACGCGCAGGTGTGCGGGCGAGCGTTGAGGATCCGTGGGCTTTCTATGAGACCAACCTCAACGGAACCCTGAATCTGCTCGAATTGTGCCGTCGTAAAGGCGTGCGCAAGTTCATCCTGGCATCCACCTCCAGCATCTATGGCGCGAATGCCCCCCATCCCACGCCTGAAATCCGCCGACAGCGACCACCCGTTGCAGCCGTACGCCGCCAGCAAGAAAGCAGCCGAGGTGCTTTGCTACACTTACCATTGCCTCTATGATCTCGATATCAGCGTGGTGCGCTATTTTACCGTGTATGGACCGGCGGGGCGGCCGGATATGAGCATGTTCCGTTTCGCCCGCTGGATCAGCGAGGGTGAACCGGTTCATCTATACGGTGATGGGGAGCAGTCGCGCGGTTTCACCTATGTCGATGATATTGCCCGTGGGACGATCGCCGCTTTGAAGCCTCTCGGTTACGAGATCATCAACCTGGGAGGGCATGAGGTGATCACTCTGAATGCTCTCATCAGCCTGCTGGAGAAGTGCATTGGCAGGAAAGCCATCCTCGAACGGCACCCTGCCAACCTGGCTGAAATGCTCACCAGCCAGGCCGATGTAACCAAGGCCCGCCGCCTGCTTGATTGGCAGCCCGAGGTGAGCCTGGAAACCGGTGTCTCCCGGCTGGTGGCGTGGTACAACCAGGAGCGTGAGTGGGCGAAAGGGATCTCCACCGGATGAGCGTTCGCGATCAAATCGAATACGAGGAGTTGCCATTATGAAAGTCCTGGTCGTTGGCACCGGTTACGTTGGTCTTACCACCGGCGTGGCACTTGCCTGGCTCGGTCACTCGGTCACCTGCCTGGATATCGACGAATCCAAGATTGCCATGCTCCGGGAGGGCAGGTGCCCCATCTACGAACCTGGCTTGCCGGAGTTGTTGACCCTTTCCAGGGAAAACCTCCACTTCACCACCTCGTATGAAGACGTGGATTTCAAGACCTGTGATGTGGTCTTCATTGCGGTTGGAACGCCATCACTTCCCGATGGCAGTTGTGACCTGAGCCAGGTGAGGGCGGCTGCAGAAGCGATCGGCGAGCGCCTTGACGAACATTTCACCGTCGTGGTCAACAAGTCCACCGTCCCGATCGGGTCGGGGAACTGGGTGGGTTCGCTGGTGCGCGATGCCTACAATCGCCGCAATGGCAGCAATCCCCAGGGCACCTACGCGGTTGCCTCCAACCCCGAATTCCTGCGCCAGGGAGCGGCCGTTTACGATACGCTCTACCCGGAGCGGATCGTGATCGGTGCGGATGACGAGCGCGCCATTGACCTGCTGACCAACCTCTACCGCCCGCTGCTCAACCAGGCTTTCTCCGCGCCCGCTTTCCTGCCTCGCAAGGAAGGCCTGAGCGCTGTGCCGCTGGTGACCTGCGACCTGGCCTCAGCGGAGATGATCAAGTATGCCGCCAACGCCTTCCTGGCGGTGAAGATCAGTTTCGCCAACGAGATGGCGCAGCTCACCGCCAGGGTGGGCGCAGACATCCTCCAGGTGACGCAGGGCATCGGCCTCGACAGCCGCATCGGGCCGCGCTTTTTGCAGGCTGGCATCGGTTGGGGTGGCAGCTGCTTCGGCAAGGATACCGCCGCCCTGCTGGCCACCTCCCGTGAATATGGACTGACCATGCCGATCGTCGAGGCCGCCCGCGAGGTCAATTACCGCCAGCGCACCTGGGTGGTGGACACCCTGCTGAAGGAATTGAAGATCCTCAAGGGTCGCAGCATCACCCTGCTCGGCATCGCCTTCAAGGCCAACACCGACGACCTGCGCGACGCCCCCTCGCTCGACATCGCCCGCCAGCTCATCCGCCAGGGAGCGCGCCTCACCGCCACCGACCCGGTGGCCCTCGACAATGCACGCCGGTATTATCCCGATCTCGGGGTCATCTACTGCCCCGAGCCCTTGGAAGCGTTGAAAGGTGCGGACGCCGCTGTGCTGGTCACCGAATGGCCGGAATATGCCCGCCTGAACTGGGCGGAGATCAAGCCCATCCTGAACAATCCACTCATCCTCGACGGGCGCAATTTCCTTGACCGCCACGAATTGCTGCGCCTGGGTTACCACTATATCGGGGTGGGGAGGTAGGCCATGAAAAAAGCGCTTATCACCGGCATCACCGGACAGGACGGCTCCTACCTGGCGGAGCTGTTACTGGACCAGGGCTACGAGGTCCACGGTCTCATCCGCCGCTCGAGCTCGTTCAACACCCAGCGCATCAACCATATCTACAAGGACCCGCACAACCAAGCTGGCGTCCCTCTCCACCTCCACTACGGTGATATGACCGATTGGGGCAGCCTGCTCGACCTGGTCTACAGCCTGCGCCCGGACGAGATCTACCATCTCGCCGCCCAGAGCCATGTGCGGGTCAGCTTTGACCTGCCCGAATATACCGGTGACGTGACCGCCCTCGGCACGGTCCGCCTGCTGGAAGCCGTGCGCAAGAGCGGCGTACCCGCCCGTTTCTACCAGGCCTCCTCCAGCGAGATGTTCGGCGCCGCCAAGCCTCCCCAGAATGAGACCACCCCCTTCAAGCCGCAAAGCCCGTACGCAGCCGCCAAGGTGTATGCCTACTGGCTCACCCGCAACTACCGCCTCGGCTACAAGCTCTTCGCTTCCAACGGCATCCTCTTCAACCACGAATCCCCCCGCCGCGGCGAGACCTTCGTCACCCGCAAGATCACGCGGGCCCTGGCTGCCATCAAGGCAGGCACGCAGGAAACCCTGTTCCTCGGCAACCTGGAAGCACGCCGGGACTGGGGCTACGCGCCCGATTACGTGGCTGCCATGTGGAAGATGCTCCAGTGCGAAGCCGCAGATGACTTTGTCATCGGCACCGGTGAAGCCCACTCGGTAGGCGAATTCCTCGACGAGGCCTTCGGCTACCTGGACATGGACTGGCACAAGTATGTGAAGATCGATCCGCGCTACTACCGCCCGAACGAGGTGGATTTCCTGCAGGCGGATCCCTCCAAGGCGCGCCGCACGCT
The DNA here is from genome assembly GCA_963828815.1 of uncultured Chloroflexia bacterium. Taxonomy (GTDB): domain Bacteria; phylum Chloroflexota; class Anaerolineae; order Anaerolineales; family Villigracilaceae; genus UBA877. Next base: position 3,103,077 of record CAWHGD010000002.1, on the reverse strand, counting down.
CGGCTGGGAGCCGCGCGTCTTCTTCAAGGACCTCGTCCGCATCATGGTGGATGCCGACCTGGAACTGATCGGCCTCAAGTCCCCCGGCGAGGGGGCGAAGATCATCGAGAAACATCACGGCGACTGGCACCGCTGGGACAGCCAGGTTGTGAGCATGGATTGATCATCATGATTTCTTTTGTGGAGAGATGGTGATGAAAAGAGCCCTGGTGTGCGGAGCAGGCGGCTTCATTGGCGGTCACCTGGTCAAGAAACTGAAGAAAGAGGGATTTTGGGTGCGGGGGGTGGATATCAAGGAACATGAATTCGCACCTTCTCAGGCAGACGAATTCCTCCTGCTGGACCTACGCAAAGAGGAGAACTGCCAGGCCGCTTCGAGCTTGAACGAAGGTCGCTTTGACGAGGTGTACCAGCTGGCCGCGGATATGGGTGGGATGGGATTCATCCATTCTGCTGAATGCGAGATCATGCATAACAACGCCCTGATCAACCTCCACATGATCCATAGCGCTGCGGAAATGGGTATTCCCAGGTATTTTTTCTCTTCCTCTGTCTGCGTGTACCGGGATATGAAACCGGGCGAAGCGGAGATGAGCGAGGACGAAGCGATCCCTGCCAAACCCGATAACGAGTATGGCTGGGAAAAACTGTACTCGGAACGCGTGGCCCTGGCATACGGCCGCCGTTATAGCATGCAGGTCAGGATCGCACGTTTCCAGAACTGCTACGGCCCGGAGGGGACCTGGCGAGGCGGCAGGGAAAAAGCCCCGGCGGCGATCTGCCGCAAGGTCGCAGAGGTGGAAGACGGGGGTACGATCGAAGTGTGGGGTGACGGTACCGCCATCCGCTCTTTCACCTATGTAGCTGACATGGTTGAGGGGATCTATCTGTTGATGCACTCTGATCTGGAGGGTCCTGCCAACATTGGCTGCCCACAATACGTCAGCGTGGACGAGCTGGTGCAAACTGTAGCGGAAGTAGCGGGGAAGCAGATCCACATCAAGCATGTTGAAGGTCCGGTGGGCGTCCTGTCGCGCAACTTCAGCAACGCCCGCATTTATTCCACCGGCTGGCAGGCAAAATATTCCCTCAAGGATGGGATCACCCTGACTTATCCCTGGATCGAGTCTCAGACCAGGAAGGATTGAGTGAAATTAATGTAACCTGAGGCTCAATTCTTGATGAGTCCCGAATAGGTTCAGGAGGAGGAGTCTATGTCAAAGAAAATGCTCGGTGTTGTGTTCATCATTCTAGGTGTGATCGTGCTGGTGGTTTCGCTGGCTGCTGATGCACTTGGGATCGGTAATGCGACCGGTATCGGTTGGAAACAAATCCTGGCGGCGGTCATCGGTGCCCTTGTGGCGCTGCTTGGAGTTTTGCTGGCTTTTCGTAATCCGGACCAGAAAAAGTAAAATACCTGCGTTCTCACTCATAGGAGGTAGTCAATGTCCAGGAAAATGATCGGTGTTGTGTTCCTCATTCTGGGGGTGGTTGTGCTGTTGGTCTCGCTGGCTGCCGATGCACTGGGGATTGGCAATGTCCCCGGTTTCGGCTGGAAACAGATCCTGGGGGCGGTTGTCGGTGCGGTTGTAGTGCTGGGTGGAGTCTGGCTGGTCTGGAGTAAACGGGACCTGAAAAAGTAAGATCATTTTTTACAACCTGGTGGTGAGCCAGAGAAACCCATAACCGAACCATTGAGTCTGCTTTTAAGCCTGCCTGCCCGGCAGTGAATGCGCACGTACGCTGGACTATGGTATTGAGTCATTTAACCGATACATACTCTATCCCACGCCAATTATCTCATAACTCATCCTATAAATGACCGAACAAAAAGAAGACAGTATTCGTTCTCAAATAGTCAAAGGTACTGCCAGCAGCTTCTTAATTCAAATCGGCTTTGCGGGTTTATCCTTTATTAGCGCAACTGTCCTTGCGCGTTTACTTGGTCCAGCGGATTATGGAGCCTATTCAAACGCTGTCGCCTGGGTGTTAATATTGTCTGCGCTCGGTGTGTTTGGATTCAACACCTTACTAATACGTGATCTGGCGATAATGAAAGCGCAAAATAAATGGGCATTAATCAAGGGTCTTTTGAGATTTTCCGATGGTCTAATATTATCCATATCAGTATTATTAGCATTAATTTTATGGGGAGTAGCTGGTCTATTATTTTCAACGCCTGATAAAGAAAACTTGAGAATTTCGCTTTTAATCGCAGCACCTCTAATCCCCCTTTATACAATAATAAATTTACGCCAATCTGCGATGCGCGGGTTGCAGCAGGTAACTCGTGCCATGTTGCCTGACTTAATTTTTCGCCCCGGCTTCTATTTGGTATGTATACTTGGTCTATACCTGTTTTTTCCTGAAATTAATTCACCTGCAGATGCTTATTGCTTTAAGTATTCTTGTTGCCATGGTTGACCTATTGATTTCCGTGCGCTGGCTCCAGCATCATATTGCCAGAAGGGATTAAGACAATCCAACCACAGTATCACATCAATGATTGGTTAAGAGCAGCACCGCCCATGTTTGTGATTGGAGGCACGCAAATTCTTTTTGCCCAGGCGCCAACCGTCATGCTCGGGATGCTTAGTAACGCAAAGAATATTGGCTATTATGCAGTAGCCTCGCGTGTATCAAACCTTCTAATTTTTCTACCCCTTGCTGTGAGTATTGTAATGGGACCAATGATCGCCCGTCTTTATTCCCAGGGTGAAAAGTTGCGTTTGCAGAAGATTATCAAGAGATTAATTCGCCTGACTTTTGCTGTTTCCTTATTTCTAAGCTTGTTGTTTTCAATATTTGGAAGAAATATTCTTTCCATTTTTGGACATGAATTCCAAATTGCTGACAGGGCATTGATCCTTTTAGTAATAGGTTATTTAATTGATAGTGGGTTAGGGATGTCAATCATGACCCTGATGATGACCGGTCATGAGCGGGTTGTGGCGATCTATCAAACGGCTTTTGCGGTTCTGCTGGTCATTCTGTGTGTTTTTTTGATACCATCTCGTGGGTATGAAAGTGCTGCTCTGGCTTTTATGCTGGTTATGATCATTAGTCGTTTTATTTTTGCATTTGTTGCTAAGAATAAAACCGGCATAAACACGACGATTTTCTAGGCTGGAAAAAATAACCTTTCAGGTCCTCAGGATGTGGACGCTAATGAGACTAGATCTATATCCTGGGGGTAAAGAATGATGTTTTGAATTCGTTTAATAATTCGGAGATTGATTTCGCTTTATTCTGGATGTTGGAACTCTACAGGAATCGGATCAGCAGGGAGTGGAGTTTTTACACGTGTATTCTTAATTAAAGGTGGCAAGAAATGAGGAAACTCTCAAAAGAAAATGGAATAATTATTTCTTGGATTCTTTTTATTATTCTTGCGAATTTATTGGTGTTTTGGGTAATTTTATTTGGTCCAGATAAATTCTAAATACTTCAGTATTATTTATCTTGCAACAGTTATTATATTGCTGCTACTTTAGAATCCCTTTTATTCCTATTAAGAGAGCATGGGTTTTCTTTCTATTAATAATAGTTAAATCTAATTACCCTATTGGTTCATTTTTTTGATACGGCCTCAGTATCAAATATTTGCACCCTGATTGCATCCTACTTGGCTCTCTATTATTTAATTACGGCTGGTATCAGATATCTTGGTGCGAATGAGTTTGAAAATATCTTCTTCAAGTATTTACAATATTTACTAATAATTATCATTAATTGTAAGTACAATCCTTACTTTTTTGAAATGGTCATATGCGCCAGAATATTATCCTTGGCAGGCACTTTTCTCTGATAAACGATTTCTCTTAATAGTGGGCAAGAATGTGGGTCACAGCAATGCCATGTGGTTAATGGCATTTAGTGCAGCTCAAATAATAAGAAACATATTTAGACAAAAAAGCCGTCCTAGGAATTTAGTAAATATCCTTATTCTTTTCTTTATTGGCTTGGGGGCTTATTGCAACGAAAAGCCGTACTGCTTTACTATTAATAATAATTCTTCTCTTAGGGTGGGCTGGGTATTCCAAACTACTGTCTAAACGTTTCTATGCGCTCGTTCCAATAATTGGAGTTGTACTTTTTTATATTAAGTATATTTAATCCATTTTATCAACATAAAGTTGAGAATGCAATCAATGCTTTACAGAAGACATTCCCTTCAATTAGAATTATTTCATCATCCACAAGCACTATTTCAGCATATGGGGGAAGAGATATGTTAAATATTGCTCTTATCTCGGTATTTGCAGATAATCCATGGTTCGGTGCAGGGCACTCGTCACCAATTTTTGCATTTGGAATAGATCGGGATGGAAATATTGCTTATTTAAATGATCGTGTTGGAGGCAAGCGAATCAATGCTTAGGATGTTAGCTCAAATACGGTTTGTTTTATTTTGCCGTTTTGTTTTTATTTGTAATGACCCCCTTAATTAGGGCATTCAATGGCTATTACAGGGATAACATTTTTGTTATCTCTGTTTGCAGTATCATACTTATTTCTGGAATAAACGGACCGATTTTTGAAAATCTTTATGATATTAGTTCAGTATTCACAATTATTATTATTATGTATCTTGTAATACCAAAATTCGATAAAATAAGGTTTTCCGCTTTATCCAAATGAATAAGAAAGATCCGTTGAAGTATGCCTACCAAGTACCATACTATTATTACGCGGTTATAGAGAAGAAGGCGAACAAGCATGGTGGTATACGCAGAAGGCTTGATTGCGGCGCTTTCATAAGTATTCAGCCGCTGAATTCATCGGCAAAGAATTTACACCTAAAATGTTATTGCCTTCCTGGCTTCAAGGCAAATGGGGCATGAGATTTGCACGTTATATTTTATATCCCTTTCAGGCACCACGGCCAAAAGGGGCAATAACCCATATTCTGGATCATGGCTATACTCATGTGCTTTATACACGTAATCCTAAAAGACCATTGTTACAGTTACGGACTTAATGCCTGTCCTTTGGTGGAAAGGGCTATTGCCTGTACAGTCGAAAAAAGGGATTCCTATCACGGTTTTGTATTCACTTTATGCATTGAAACGTGCAACGCACATCATCACCATTTCATCCAATACAAAAAACGACTTGGTAAAATTGATTGGTTGCGACCCATCAAAAATATCCGTAGTTTATCTTGGTGTGGACTTGATTTTCAAACCGTATGATAGAGAATTAAGAAGCATTCTTCGAAATCAATTATTTGGGTCTGAACCAAAAAAATTAATATTAATAACAGGTTTTGGATTTTACAAGAACCATAAAACTTCGTTGAAAATAATTGAACAATTACTTGCGAATGGATTGAAAAATGTTTATTTAGTTAAGACAGGAAAACCAACCCAGGATTGGTTGGAACTTGTAAGAAAATATAAATTGGAAAAGAAAAGTAATTAATATCGGGTTTCTCCCACGTGAGCAAATGCCTGATCTTTTCAATGCAGTGGATGTATTATTGTTTCCATCCCTTTACGAAGGTTTTGGCTGGCCTCCATTAGAGGCAATGGCTTGTGGAACACCTGCCGTGACATCGAATGTTGCCTCCCTTCCTGAAGTAATGGGGGATCTAGATACCATGTGCGATCCATTCGATACCATAGGATTTGCCAAAAAAATTAAATCTTATTAAATGCCGAAGAATATCGTCAAGGTATGATTCACCAAGGAATACCCCAATCCGCAAAATTTACTTGGGAAAACAGCAAAGAAAACCATGGAAGTGTATAACCTTGTTGATAGTAATATGAAATTTGATTGAAAGACTTCGGAGATAATAATATTCACCAAATTTACAGTATTTGAAGCCAGGCATCTTGAAGAACTACAAAGAGAGATTATTTTGAAACATGTTTTAGTGAAATTATTATTATTGATGGGACGATAGGATTTAATTACAGAGTCAAATCTCTGCTTTGGTTTTCCTTTGAAGTCATTGATGCAGGCTTTATAAGAATGAATAAAGGAAAGTTCAGGCTCATTTAGAGGGGGTTTCCGAACCCCTAAGGAATAAATGCTAAGAAGATATAAGGATTGAAATGGAAATGTGTATGCTAATAGTTAGGGATGGTTTTTTTCGATCAAGATGAAAAAGACTATCCGAAATTAGTATGTTTCCTGAAGGATATGGCACATGCTTGATTTGAAAACATCTATCTTGAAACTAAAGATAAGAATTTATTCTCCAAATGCAATTCAATATTATCAACAATTACTTAAGAATCAATATTTATCCAATGGAGAGTTGTATCAATTGAATTGGGAGAAAAGAAAAAGAATATTGGTTCATGCATGGGATACTGTGTCATATTATCGAGAAAAATATTCCCCTGAGGGAATTAGAAGGCAAGATATTCTTGCGATCACACCAGAAGAATTCTTGTTGTTGCCAGTTATAACACGTAAAGATATCAAAAACAATTTTGATAAGTTTATTTCCAAAGATGTAGGCAAGGTTCATCTAATGTTGATCAGAACAGGGGGATCAACTGGAGAACCGATAAAATATTCCACGATAAACGTTTTTACGGCGAAGTGCTTTCATGGAGGGATGTTAAATTGGTGGGGTCTTGCCCCAGGAATGAATCAAGCGGCATTGTTTTGAGAAGCACTAATAAATCGCTGATCGGCAGGTTTATTAATGCTTTGATTTGGTGGCCTACTCGCAGAATACATTTTGATGCTTCCTCATGTCAGAAAATGATGTCACCCTCTTTATCAAAGAAATAAATCAATTCCGTCCCCCATTGTTAAAAGGGTATGTTGGAGCTATTAGCCATTTGGCCAATACGATTGTTGAAAAAGGAATAGATGTCTTTTCTCCAAAGGCTGTGTGGGTAACAGCCGCACCAGTATCTAAAGTTCAAAAAAAACGGATAGAAAATGCATTTCATGCCCCAGTTTATGACCAATACGCCTTTAGTGAAATATTCTGGGTGGCAGCAGAGTGCTCTGAACGAAAGGGTTTGCATATTTTTTCAGATTCTAGACACGTTGAATTTATAAATGAAATTGGGAAACCTAGTTTGGGTGATGAATTAGGAAGAATTGTCGTAACAGATTTAGAAAACTATGCTTTTCCTCTTATTCGATATGAAAACGGAGATCTTGGAAGAACTTTAGCAAATAAATGCAATTGTGGTATCAATCTACCATTGATGCATCCAGTGCGAGGAAGAATCTCGGATAATGTTTGTTTCCCAGATGGTACTTTGATCAGCGGGGAATACTTAACAACGATTTTCGACGATTTTCCTGATACGGTAATTGCATTTCAAGTGCACCAGGCATCAGATTATTCATTAACTATTAACGTTGTGCCAAACCGTGAATTTCATAAATTTCCTGAGGTTTCTTGAACAAGTGAGACAAAACCTATCTCAGAAAGCCTGTGGGCAAGTGAAGTGTAACTGTGAATATTGTTGAAAAAATAATCAGTGATCGCGGTAAAACCAAATTTGTTATAAGTGATGTTGCATGAATGGACAAACTAGAGCTGAAATGGCAATGAATAGATTTAGAATTGAGCTGATTGCTAATTCTTATCTCTGTTCAAGGTAAATAGCTTGTATATCGGGTAATGGAGCTGATTGTTTTGTCTGCAACAGATGCCTTTCATAACATGCTGAGAAATTAATGGTTGATTCAAAAAATATTTGTGGAAAATTAGGCTTAAGTATAAAATGAAAATCCTCTCTATTATCGAAGAAGCTATGTAAAGATATGGTTCTCGTGAGATATCGGGTGCCTGGAACCGTGTGCATCAATTGGTCAATCAAGGATATGGGACACCAAAAAGGGATTATTGAAAATATATAACATAGTTGATGAAATGATATGAATTTTGAATACAACTAATTACCAGCAAGATAGGAATGGCTAATGAAGATTTTGTGGATAAGTAGATCACTTAATCCTACAAAAGGTGGACCAGTTACTTTTGTAAAGCAAATTACAGTTGCACTAGGAGAACTAGGACACCTGTGTGAAGTAGTTACTTTGGACGTAATAAATACTCCAGGAGTGAGAGAATTTCCTGGTGCTGTAAAGGCTTTGGGTCCAAGTGTTGGTAAATATGGCTTCAACACGCGTCTTATCCCCTTCCTCCTTCAAAATGCAGCTCAATATAATACAGTAATTGTGAGCGGAGTTTGGCAATACCCAAGTCTTGCTACTTGGTTGGCTTCAAAGAAAGTCCAATTCCCATACTTCGTATTTACACATGGAATGCTAGATCCTTGGTTTAAGGTTACATATCCTTTGAAACATATGAAGAAATGGCTATACTGGCCCTGGGCAGATTACAGAGTATTACGGGATGCAACTGCTGTATTATTTACCAGCGAGGAAGAAAGAAAATCAGCTTCTAAATCATTCTGGTTATATAAAGCAAATGAAGTAGTAGTTAATTATGGTATTGGTTCGCCGCAGGGGGATACTGATTATCAGCGTCAGATATTTTTAAAAAAATTCCCTCATTTAAAGAGGAAAGAAGTTTTTCCTCTTTTTAGGACGTATCCATCCTGTTAAAGGCTGTGATATGCTTATTGACGCATTTGCAAAAATCTCCAACCGGGATCCAGATTTGCATTTAGTGATAGCCGGACCAGATCAAGGAGGATTGCAGTCCATCTTGATGAATCAGGCTTCTGAACAAGGCGTTGATGGACGGATTACTTGGACAGGCATGTTAAATGGAGATATTTAGCTGGGGGAGCCTACCGCTCTGCAGATGTTTTTATTCTTCCATCCCATTCGGAGAATTTTGGTGTTGTTGTTGCAGAAGCACTTGCATGTAATTTACCGGTTTTGATTACAAATAAAGTGAATATCTGGCGCGTGATAATAAAGGACAATGCTGGCATCGTCGAACCTGATACATTTGATGGGATAGTTAGTCTGTTGGAAAAATGGCTGCTTTTATCAAAAGATGATAGACAAATCATGCGAACGAATGCACGAAATTGTTTCATGCAGAGATTTGAAATAAAAATGGTGGCTGATAAATTAGTAGAACAGTCCAACCATATATTGAAATCAAAGCTGAATGAATTGGGGATAATTTCTGAGAAAAATATTAAATATGAATAAAGAGGTTTTTTAAAAGAAATTTCACATGCCAACGTATTGCTTATTCTTTTGGATGGTTTAATGAGCCGAATATTTGTTACTGGAGGTTCAGGCTTTATTGGGCAAATATTAATTCAGTTCCTTGATTGAGAAGGGAAATCGCGTAGTAAATTATGATCTAAAAGCACCTAGAAATATCATCCAGAACTCTGTTTGGGTTAAAGGAGACATTCTTGAATTAGATAAATTAGTTGAAGAAATCTGAAATTTTTTCCAGAATATTTTATTCATTTAGCAGCCAGAACGGATTTAGATGGGACCTGTATCGATGATTATCTTGAAAACACACTTGGAGTTAGAAATACGATATTGGCGATTGAAAATTGCTCATCTATCCAGAGATCAGTAATTTGCGTCTATCAAGTCGGCTTGTATGTAAAATTGGATATACTCCTAAATCAGATCATGATTATTGTCCGACGACCTATTATGGTAAGAGTAAGGTAGTCGGGGAATCAATCCTTCGGGAAAATTCATATCGCCTATCACATCCATGGTGCATTATTCGCCCAACTTCTATATGGGGTCCTTGGTTTGATACTCCATATAAAGAGTTCTTCTTTTCCATTCTTCACTCGCATTATATTCATCCAAAGGGATTAAAAATTTTTAAATCATTTGGTTATGTGGGGAATTTGTTTATATGATTGAAAAACTTTTGAATTGTGAGCATTCAATAATAAATGGTAAAACTTTCTACCTCGCGGATTATCCTCCCATTGAGGTGAAAGCCTGGGCATTTAATTGCACAAGAAAATAAATCTCCCTTGCCCCGTGAGATGCCCAAAGGATTACCTATTATTTCTTGCCTTTATCGGCGATTTTCTCAAATTGATTGGCTGGAAACACCATCCTCTAACAACATTTAGGCTAAATAACATAATTACAGAGATGATATATGATACATCTGTTGTTGAGCAAATTCGTGGAAAACACCATTTTCTGAAAGAGACGAGCGTTCTAAAAACCCTCGATTGGATAAAGAATAATGAGGAAGATTTGATGGCTCCTAAATATTCAAGACCTGTCAATATTTAAAGTTCCTGCAGGTTTTAAGAAGGAAAACCAACTTGGGTTGTACAGGTTTGGTGGATGGTGCAAGCGACTCTTTTCCAGCTAAGTCCTCAATTTATGTACTGATTGGAGATCGTTTTTCTACTCCGCTGTTTTGGAGCAATGATTGGAAAAGAGGCGTCAAATTAGATCATCTGCGACATACATTCCCCTGGAAATTAAAGATTGGAAATAATTCCTGGGTTGGAGATGATTGTGATCTATATACTTTGGGAAATGTTTCCATCGAAACAACGTGGCGATAGCTCATCGGGTTTATATTTGCACAGGGTCGCATAATTATCGGTCTTTGTCTTTCGATATTCTGGCAGATGATATAGTAATTGAGGACGAAGTTTGGATACCCACGATGTTTTTATCGGTCCAGGTGTCACAGTCGGCTTCGGCGCAGTTGTGGGAGCGAGAAGTACCCGTCTGGAAAACCTGCCGAAGGGAATGATTTGTTATGGCAACCCTGCCGAACCAGATCAAGGACCGCCTCCCTTTGATTAATCATGCGAATTCTCATCCTGGGGATCAATTTCCATCCTGAACTGACGGGTATCGGCAAATACACGGGTGACTTTTTATTTACCCGAGAATATAAAGGGAAACAAGTGAGAAAGTCCGTTGTAGAAAAATCCAGAGACCCGAATACATCTTCATATAGTTATTGTCGAGCAACGGGTGGGTGATCGGTTTATTGTCGGCAGAGTTATCAAAGAAAGAAGAATAAGATGACCATTCAAAGAAAAGTTCTATCCCGAGAGTTTATTTGGTGGGTTCTCCGACATTGATGGAACAATTGCTTTTTATAATCGAATCAATGCTTTAATTTTGAATTCCGATACGGTATTGGATATTGGTTGTGGAAGAGGAGTGTGGGAAGGAGATAAGAATCGATTTCGGAGGGAATTGCGAACACTAAAAGGGTAAGGTCAATCAGTTATCGGAATTGATATTGATCCTGAAGGCGCGGATAATCCATATTTAGACCAATTTCTATCAGGTGAACTTAAATCACCCTTGGCCTTTACCAGATGGGTCTATTGACCTGGCATTTAGTGACCAAGTACTTGAGCATGTGACAGATCCAGATCATTTCTCTGAAAACCAGCGAGTGATCAAACGAAATGGCTATTTGTGTATTAGGACAACCAATAATTTGGGATACATTGCGGTTGGGGCGAAATTAATTCCCAACCGGCTGCATAAAAAGGTCATAAAAAACATTCAGAATAACAGAAAAGAAGAAGATGTGTTTCCTACTTGTCTATCGTTGTAATTCCATATTTGGGATTAAAAGGAGAATGAAAAAATATCGTTTTAATGGTGTAGTATATGGGTATAACGCTGAACCGGCATATTTTGATATCTCGTATTTGGGCTACCTGATTGCTAAGGCATATCATTATATTTGCCCTAATTTATTAAAGAATACAATTTTTGTCTTTGCCAGAAAAAACGCAACTAAAAATAGATCGCGTGATGCATTGGACGCGAAATACAACTGCCACTATTCATGTCACCAGGGAGGATGATTCTTCATCCTTGCTACCCATCACCAAGGCTCAATCCAGCCTGTTTCCCGGCGCAATTGAAAAGGAAACGCGTCAAGTAGCTGTTTTACCCTTGTCGGAGGCGCTTGGAACAACATCCATTCCACCCGCCTCGTTATTGAAAATAGATGTACAGGGTTTTGAATTGGAGGTGCTGCAGGGGTGTGAAGATATCCTTGAGAGATTTTCACATCTCTATATCGAATGTTCGTTTATTGAGTTGTATGAAGGTCAGGCGCTGGCGCACCAGATCATAGCCTGGTTGGAACAAAGAAATTTTATTTTGAGTGACATCCACAATCTCTATTATGGAAAGAACGGCAAGGCTGTGCAGGGCGACTTTTTATTTACTCACAAATAATGAGTACATTACTGATCTAAATGACAAGAATTCTTATCCTGGGGATCAATTTTCATCCCGAACTGACCGGTATCGGCAAATACACGGGGGAATTGGCGGCCTATTTGCAGGAGAGGGGTCACAATGTGCGCATGGTGACGGCTCCGCCCTATTACCCATCCTGGCAGGTGCAGCCGGGGTACAAGGCCTGGCAATATACACGGGAAGCCTGGCGGGGGGTGGAAATTTATCGCTGCCCCTTGTGGGTGCCACGCTCGCCTTCAGGTTTGAAGCGCTTGCTGCACCTGTTCTCTTTCGCGCTTTCCAGCATTCCCATCCTGCTCGGTCAACTGCGTTGGAAGCCTGATCTCATTCTGTGTATAGCACCAGCGTTTTTCTGTGCGCCCTTTGCTCTGCTCACGGCGCGCTTGAGCGGGGCGAAGATCCTGGCTGCACATCCAGGATTTTGAACTGGATGCCGCCACCAACCTGGGTATGCTGCCAGCTGATCATTTTCTCACCCGCTGGGCTGCTCGAGTGGAAAGCTGGCTGCTGAGACGGTTTGACCGGGTTTCAACCATCTCTGAGCGCATGTTAGCCCGTTTGCTGCAAAAAGGTGTCAATCAGGAAAGGGCTATTTTATTCCCCAATTGGGTCAATACCAACGAGATTTATCCCCTTCCGACCTCGCAAAATTTCCTGCGTGAGGCTTTGGGAATTCCTGTAAGCGATACGATAATCTTATATTCTGGCAATATGGGGAAGAAGCAAGGATTGGAATCTCTGATTCTAGCTGCCAGGCAGCTGCAAAAACATCCCGATCTACACTTCATCCTTTGCGGGGATGGCGCTGCGCGTGCAGAGTTGGAAAAAGCTGCGGAGGATCTATCGAATGTTAAATTCCTGCCTTTGCAGCCGTCCGAAAAATTGAACCAGCTCTTGAACAGCGCTGATATTCATATTTTGCCGCAAAGAGCGGATGCCGCTGACCTGGTGATGCCCTCCAAATTATTGGGCATGCTGGCGAGTGGCAAAGCTGTGATCGCCACGGCAAATCCTGGCACCGGGTTGGAGAATGTGGTCAGCCAGGTTGGCGTGGTGGTTGCCCCCGGGGATCAATCCGCGCTTTGCCGGGCGATATTGGATTTGGCATCCTCCCCTCAGCTTCGCCTTGATCTGGGTGAAAAAGGTCGCGATTACGTATGCAAGAACTGGAGTGAACAGATCGTCCTATCAAGATTTGAGTCCCAGATTCAAGAGATCATTCAAACCTGAGCTAGCAGGCGATAATTTTGACCAGTGGTTGCAATTCGTAATCAAATATAAATGGAAAGTTTTATATCAAAAGTTTCTTCAAATTCTGATCGAAAACCAGGCCACGCTCCGATCTTAAGGGGAAGTAAATAATACCTTATTGTGGTATTATCATTACTTGAATGTCACCAGGGAGAAATCATGATCAGAGAAAATCGCATCCCTATTGACCATCTGTCAGAAAAATCTGCTGAAAAGCGCAAAAGCCGCGTGTTTTTTGATCTCTATGCGCGCCAGTGGATGTCAGGCGTGTTATTGCTGACAGATTTGTTGTGCCTGTTTGCTGGCATCCTGCTTGGGTTACTGCTCCGTTTTTTTGCAGGGATCGATCTGCCATCGGCTTATAACCAGATATTCGCCCTGCTGGCCATCATCCTGGTGATCAAGTTTTATCGTACGGGCTTGTATCCCGGCATTGGGCTGCACTATATCGATGAGTTCCGCAAACTTGTCAGCAGCATCACCACCACCTTTGTGATCGTGCTGGCAGTCACCGTTTTACTGCATACATCCCTGATATACTCCCGCCTGGCGATCCTGTACTCCTGGATGTTCTCCATCCTGTTGATCCCGGTCGGCCGTTACCTGGTCAGACGTTTTCTGATCCATCTGGGGTTGTGGGGGGTGCCGGTGGTCATCATCGGGGTCCCTGAGAAAGCCCTTGCCCTTGCTGAACAACTCCGTATTGGTCTCCAGCAAGGCTTTCGCGCGGAGATGATCATTTCCGATGAAATCGATTCAGCGGTCGATCAAGCTGATTCCCTGGCGAGGATCAAGGAAAGTATTCGCAGCCTCCACCTGAATGATGCACTTATCCTCGTTGATGATCTAAATTCCATTGATCTACTTGTCGATCGTTACCGTTTTATCTTTCATCGCGTGATCCTGATCAGGGACCAGACCGGGAAATATGGGTTGAACAACCTCGAGCCGCTTGATTTTGAATCTGCCCTCGGTTTGCAGGTCAAGAATAGTCTGCTCAGTAAGTGGGCTCAATTCATCAAAATGGTCATTGACAAGTTAGTAGCTTTCTTCGGATTGCTATTGCTGGCACCTTTCTTTGCTCTGGCGGCAGTTGCGATCAAGCTCGATTCACCCGGCAGGATCTTCTACCGCCAGGCGCGCCTGGGAAAAGGCGGGAAGACCTTCCGCTTGTTAAAATTTCGAACGATGTATATGAATGCCAATGAAGTCTTGAAATTGAAACTGGCACACAATCCGGTATTGAAAGCAGAATGGGAAAACTATCAGAAACTAAAGGAAGACCCGCGAATTACCAGGGTCGGTAAGTTCTTGCGCAAGCTCAGCCTGGATGAATTGCCACAGCTTTGGAATGTATTTAATGGCGAAATGAGTACAGTTGGCCCGCGCCCGATCATGCCCGATCAGTGTGAGTTGTATGGTCCATATTACAAGGATTATATCCAGGTAACTCCAGGCATCACCGGATTATGGCAGGTTTCCGGCCGTAATCAGACATCGTTCGCTCAACGCGCCGTGCTGGACAATGAATATATCCAGCGCTGGTCGATCTGGATGGATATATTCATCTTCTTTAAAACGATCAAAGTTGTCCTGTGGCAAGAAGGAGCCTACTAAGCCGGGAAACAAAGGAAGGAGAATCACGATTACTTATGGATGATCAAGTTGAAGAAAGATCTTCCGCTGAACTATTCGGTGAATATGCAGATTTGCTCTTGCGCTGGTCATGGCTGTTGATTCTTTTAGCCTGTCTGGCAGGAGGGGTCGCATATTACATCTCACTGCAGCAAACACCCGTGTACCAATCCTCAACCTTGGTGATGATCAATGCGGCTCCCTCGGCTGCTTCAGCCACCTATGGCTCCGTCGTAACCAGCCAGCAGTTGGTGGAAACTTATGCACAGATCATTACCACCCAGCCTGTCCTGGACGGGGTGAAGCAGCAATTGGGTCTCACAGAGCTGGATGTATCCTCCATAAAGGTCGACTCCGTGCAGAGCACCCAACTGCTGACAGTGACCGTACAGGATACGGACCCGATTCGAGCAGCAGCGATCGCCAATTCACTCGTATCTGTATTTGCTGCCCAGGTCCAGCAGGATCAATCCGCCCGCTATGCAGACTCGCAAATGAACCTCGAAACCCAGATGGCTGCCATGGAGCAGCAGATCCAGACCACCACGACATCGCTGAACGCCCTGGCGGATACTCCTGAGAACCTGGTCACGCGCTCGAGCCTGCAGGTGAACCTCACCCAATTACAGAACTCATATTCTTTCCTTCTTCAGAGCTATTCACAACTTCGCCTGGCCGTTGCACAATCCACCTCCACTGTCGTTCAGAAGGACCCGGCGGTTCCGGACGAGATTCCGGTCAAGCCCCAACCGCTCCGGTCGGGGATATTGGCTGCGGTGGTTGGAGTACTCCTGGCAGGCGGGGTCATTTTCCTTTTCGAGTTTCTCGACGATTCCATTCGGGACCCGCAGGAGATCACCCGAAAATGGGGAGTCCCGGTACTGGGAATGATCACCCGTTATAAACCCAATGGCAGTCCCCTGGTCACCGTCAAACAACCCCGCGCCCCGGTTTCCGAGGCATTCCGGTCTCTGCGCACGAGCCTGGAGTTCGCTGCCATCGATTTGCCTCTGAGAACGATCCTTGTCACCAGCCCCTCTCCGCAGGATGGGAAGACGACGATTGCCGCGAATTTAGCGTGCGTGATCGCTCAAAACAAGCACAGCGTGGTGGTGGTGGATGCGGATCTGCGTCGACCCCAAATTCATAAACACTTTCAATTATTGAATCGTTTGGGTCTGACCAATAAACTCATTCAACCCAAGGGTGAGTTGTTCGGCTCCCTCCAGAATACCGACATCGCCAACCTTAAAGTGATCACTTCCGGGAGTTTACCCCCGGACCCATCCGAACTGCTGGGCTCTGTCAAGATGCAGGAAATGATGAGTTCTCTAAGGGACCAATTTGAATTCCTCATCATTGATACACCACCGGTCCTGATGGTTACTGATGCCGTTGTTCTTGCTCCGCGTGTCGATGGTGTCATTATTGTGGTAAAACCCAGTGTCACCAAACGTGCTGAACTCCATCATGTGATCGAGCGGATGCAGCAGGTCAATGCCCGCCTGTTGGGAGTAGTACTCAATGATGTAAACATAGGTCGCGGCAGGTACTATTATTACCGCCAGTACTCTTCTTATAAGTATAAATATTACAAAGGATATTATTCCCGGGAGGCAAGCCCCAAGGTGACATCACCAAACCCTTCATCGTTTATGGCTGGAAAACCACCTGTGGCAACAAGTTCCGGGAAGGAAAAAAATCTCACCCCCCCAGGTTCCGATGATCTTTCTTGAGCAAATGATATGGAATGCGGTTGAGAATGAATATTTCCAGTAATAAGGGAAAAGGAATGCTACCCCGAAAATGAAGGCACAAGTATGTCCTTACCTGGGGCTGAAAGATGATTCGGGTACGACTTTTTCCTACGCTTCAGCGGCCAACCATTGTTTCCGCGTCACCCCTGTGGTAAGTGTAAAGCTGGACCACCAGCATGAGTTTTGCCTTTCAAGCAATCACCACCGCTGTGAATTGTTTCGGGGGAAACCGGGAAAATCCCGAGAGCACCGTAAGGTTATTGCTCGTCGATCCAGGCGAGTACGACGCTGGATCCGCAACCAGCTTGTTTTTATTTTCCCCACCTTGATCGTACTGGTAAGTATCATTGGATTGATTTTCTTTAAGCCACCCGAGGGTTCAGGCTCCTCTCCGGGGATGAGTTCAACAATTCCTCCCTCTATTACGATTGAAAGCACCCGAACTCCCATACCTGACCGACCTACGCCTTCTCCAACTCCGACCAAGGTCGTGATTACTCCAACCTCGATGGATGTTCATGGGCTTGAGGTTCCCATCGGAACGCTGACACCCCTGGTCATTCACCGGGTAGAAGTTGGGGATAGCCTGATGACCATGGCAAAAACTTATAATACGACTGAAGAGGCGATCACTTCCCTAAATTACAATCTTTCCTTGCCACTCTGGCCCAACCTGGTGATCGTGATCCCCTTGAACCAGGTGGATGTAACCAACCTGCCCCAATTTGAACCCTACCAGACTCCAGAGAGTCTCTCTCTTCAAGCCCTGGCGGATCGATTCGCCTGTGATATGGAATTGCTCAGTATTTATAACCTGGTTGATCAGGAACATATTTTTGCGGTCGGTGAATGGGTACTCATCCCTCACTTGAGAGAGGCTACTCCAATCAGTTAGGGAGCTTATCTTCTTCTTGAAAAAGTGATCCGGAATGCCCTCCGTCCTATTTGTTTGTACCGCTAACCGTTTCCGATCCCCACTTGCTGAGGCTGCCTTCAAACAATGCCTAAATGACGATGGCTGTCTGGAGGATTGGGATGTTTGGAGTGCTGGCACCTGGACTGAAAGCGGCCTGCCTCCAGCTGCCGCTGCCCTGAAAGCAGCAAGAAGATTAGGACTTGATATTGAAAGACATCGTTCACAATCGATTACATCTGACTTGCTCTTAAGATCGGATCTGGTCATCGTGATGCAGGCCAGTCAACAGGAAGCCATTCTTGTGGATTTTCCGCATGCTGCTGGGAAAATTATGTTATTATCCGAAATTGTCGAGGGTATCAAATATGATATCCCCGATCCGATAGTGTCATTGGATGGCAGTGATCAGGAGTTGGCGAAGGTTATTATTAACCTGGTGAAACAAGGATACAAAAAGATTTGTGTCATGGCACAAAAACGCAGATAAATTATATGGTCATCTCCTATCGTGGAACCGGCTCATGGCAGGCGCGATAGTGAGAAATGAGCTGGTCTGTTGGTTGTTCGAAAAGGAGGCATGAATGGCAAACAAAAAGCGTGTATCTCCAATCCTGCGCTCGGTATTCATCCTGCTGATAGTACTAATACTTGCGATCGCTTTATACCTGACTGTAGTATTCTTTAATAAGCCGTTGGCTGCCCCCATCGTGCTGGAGGTTCAGCCTACCCCCACGGGCACCTTGGCACCGACAAAAACAGCCCAGCCGCAGGTTCTTCCAGTCGTAAAAACATGTGGTCAATCAGGCGTGATGACCTACTTGGTCCTGGCCAGCCAGCATTTCTTCGGTAATGTAGATTCTGGAGCGGACTTCATCCGGTTTGTACGGATCGATTTTGACAAGCAAACCGTCCGCTTGATCGCCATACCACACGATATACTGGTTGAGACCCCTCACCTGGCCGCCATCAACGTGGCTCAAAGCCGTCTTGGGATCATATACTATCAGGTCGAGCAAATATCAACCGGTACCCTTGCTGAGATCCAAACGGCTGCATCAACTGCGGTCGCCCAGGCCCTCTACGACAATTACGGAGTTTCCGCTGATCACTACATCTACTTTGATATGGAATATTTTATATTAGCAATCGACCAACTTGGTGGTCTGGATATAAATATCCCGACCGCCATCTCAGATGGCGCTGCTACCTTCAGCCCTGGAGAACAGCATCTGGATGGGATCAGCGTATTCCACTATGCCCGTATCTTGCCTGGTGGTGGAGAAATCGTTGGTGGCTGGAACCGTATGGACCGTCAGAACCAGATCGTGAAAGCACTCACCGCCAAACTTCTTGAACCAGCGAATATTGTTAAGATCCCAGGGCTCATCCAACAATTCCGGAATAATTTCACCACCGACCTTAGCCCCGAACTGATAACGAATCTTGTTTGTATGGCAGACAAAGTCCCTCAGGACCAGATTACCAATGTCCGGGTGGAGCAGGACATGATCATTGGCGAAGGCCCCGGTAACTCTATGATTGCAGATACCGAAAAGGTAAAGAATTTCTTACAAGAGCAACTCGCTCCGTAAATAGACACATAATCAATTGATTCGGGATTCAAGTCCCCCCGTCGGTCACCACAAGCCCTCGTTCATTATGAGGGCTTTTATTTTGTGTAGTCGACGCGCAGGCAACTAATAATCACTTGATTATGAATCGCAACACAAAAAACGTACTGCTACAGGAATTGAACCTCAGACCGCTAGGTTCGAGGTTCAAATCCTAGACGAGGATGTTATTACAATTCTGCGATGTACCATACGACAGAACTCCTGGTTGGATGAAGGAAGTGTTTATATCTTAAATAGAATACAAATTTAGCTTTGGATTAAATCATGATTTCAGAAAAAGTGAAGGGCTATCCCTGACTTTTAGGATAGCCCCAGCTCATTGATATTCATACCAGTGACCGCATCATCCAGTGCCGTCAAGGGCCTGCCGGATGCGCCGGTCGAGCGCAGAAGCCAGGTCCTTGACGTTTGGTTCGAACAGGATCGATTCGTGCCTTCCTTGAATGGGTTCGCTCCCGAGATCTCCAGATACATACTCTGACCAATTTTCCATCGGATCCCAGGTCACGTACCACGGGCGCTGGTTGGCTTTGAACAAGACCATGGAGCCAGGGTACGGCACTGGCGCATATGTGTACCGTGCGATCCGGCTGTAAGCTACAGCTTTCAGAGTCGGGGATTCCACCCTGGAGATCAGGCCTGTAAGGTTCAGGTTGTGTAACAAGCGCAGGATGAGCTCATCCAGGCGTGAACTGACATAAGCCAGTTTTTGTTTTCCATGCAGGGGGCGGAGATTCTCAAGATGGATCAGGATGCGATTCCAGAGCGTTGCCTGTTTCCGCTCCCCTGGGGGGTACGTGTCCAGCATGGCAAGCAGGGCCACCCGTTCGCCGCGCCGCACGAGCAGGCGCGCCATTTCGACCGCGACATAGCCGCCGAAGGAATGCCCGGCCAGCAGGTAGGGACCATGTGCCTGGACCTCGACGATCTCCATCAGGTATTGGGCAGCTATCTCCTCGACATGCGTAGAATACTCGCGCAGCCCTTCCAGGCCAGCGGCCTGCAGGCCATATAACGGCTGATCGGGGGCGATGTGCCGGGCAAGGGCGCGCAAGTAAAGCACATCTCCATAACCGCCCGGGATGACGAAGAGCGGCGGGCGCGAGCCATCAGGCTTGACAGCCACCAGGGAACGAGTGATGCCGCTAACCGGGTCGCGCAGCACCTCAGCCAGCTGTCGGATGGTATTCTTCTCGATCAACAGGGAGAGCGGGTAGAGCCGGCCGAAGCGTAGTTCGATCTGGATGAACATCTCGCAAGCCAAGAGCGAATCCCCACCCAGATCGAAGAAATTATCTTCGAACCCGACGTGGTCGGTCGACAGGACCTCCTTCCACAAGTCCGCCAGTGCACCTTCGACCGCGTCAGCAGGGACTGTCCCCTCTCTGGCTAAGTTGCCGAAATCAGGGCGCGGCAGTGCCCGGCGGTCCACCTTGCCATTGGGGGTATGCGGCAGCTCCTCCATTTCGACAAATAAGGCCGGCACCATGTGGTCAGGCAGCCGTCCGTCCAGGCTACGGCGCAGATCGTCCGTCCCACGCTCCCGCCCTGTCTGCTGGACAACATAGGCAACCAAGCGTTTGTCACCTGAGCGTACATCGTGGCCGATAACGGCGACATCTTTCACTTGGCCGGTCTCCAGTAGGACGGATTCGATCTCTTCTAACTCGATACGGAAACCTCGCACCTTGACCTGGGTATCCTTGCGCCCTCTGTGCACCAGGCATCCGTTGGGGAGCAACTCGCCCAGGTCCCCGGTACGGAAGAGGCGCACACCTGCATGGGCGGAATCCGAAGCGAAGGCAGCCCGGGTCTCCTCCGGTCGATGCCAGTATTCCATGGCGACATAGGGGCTGTGCACGATGATCTCGCCAATCTCGCCGGCTTTGACCGGATTCCCAGCCTCGTCCAGCAGCCGGATTTCGATATCCCGGAGCGGGTAACCGAGCGGCACGACCGGACTATCCACAACCGTTTGCGTGGTGAGGATGTTTTGGCGGACGGTGCCAGTCTCTGTCATTCCCAGCCCTGTGAAGAGCCGGCAGGTGGCGGGGAAGTGGCGGCGGAAGACCTCGAAGTCAGCCCTCAGAAGCGTCTCGCCACCCAGGATGATGAAGCGCAGGGCGCCCAGCTGTCGGTCGTGATCCATGATGCCGCCCAGGTGGCGGAAGACGCTCGGGATTGTATGGACAATGGTGATTTGTTGCGCCTCGAGCAGGTCCACCAAGCGGGCCAACCCCTGGGTGCGGATGTCAAATGGGTATAGGCAGGCGCCGTTAAGTAGGGCGTTCGTATAATCCCGCACGGTGCCCATCACGCTGCTCGAATACAACATTGTCAGGCGGTCATTCGGTGTAAATTGCATCAGGTCGTGCTGCCGCACGGAATTGTGGACCAAGGTACGCTGGTTGTGCAGGACCCCCTTGGGCTGTCCGGTGGAGCCGCTGGTGTAGATCAGCAGACCGAGCGCCTCTGGCGGGACATGTAGGTCCAGGTTTGCCTCGTCGCCAGGAGCGCCACAGTCCTCGACGTCCAACACCGGGATCTGCCCGCGGGAAAGTCCCTTTGCCAAGGGCAGGTACTTCGCCTCGGTAAGGATAAGCTTCGCACCCGCGTCTTTCAGGATAGTTTCGTTACGGGTCTGCGGAAAAAGCGGGTCGAGCGGGACGTAGAACTTGCCGGACTTCAGGACCCCCAGCAGGCCCCCTAGGAAGTTGGCGCCTTGTGCGAATAGCACTGCGACTGGCTCAGCACCCCTGCCGCGTGCGGTCACGAGCGCCCTGGCGACCCGGTTGGCGGCGTGGTTCAGGCGTTCGTAGCTCCAGATGGATGTATCCTCTATGATCGCCGGCCGGTCGCTGAAGGTTTCCACGCAGCGCTCGAAACGTGCCGGGATGGAAAGCTCAAGCGTCTCCCAAGCTAGTCCTTCTAGCTGGGGTGCCTCGGTCTGAGAGGGTGAGGATGCCTCGTAATCAGATATCATGCATCCAATTATAACATTCCAATTTTTTATCAAATTATTTTGCAAATTTGAACAATAATCTTACATCTTCAAATAGCGCTTCTTATCCGTCTAAAAGGCTTATCTCTAACCTCCAACTCATTTCAATACTCTTTGGGTTCTTGATATGTGATATGTATTGTATTTACTATATGTCAAATTCACCAACCTGCTTCCCGTTGATCCAGGCGCTGTAATGACCTGTAGGTAAGCTTCCCAAGCTGATGGCCGTCTCCTGTGGGGTGCTGAGAGCCATCAGTCTGCAAGGCTTATCTTTGGAGGTCACTGCATAGATTTCCAGTTGGATGCGGTTTTGGCTGTCGAGCTGGCTGCTGCTCACGCGCAGTTGGTAGCATGGGTCGTGCAAAGCCTTAGTCCACTCTCGCCTGCACTCCCTGGCACCGAGTGCCATACTCAGAGATAAGCGAACAGTCTAAATGCTTATTGATCTTCGGTCGATGAGTTGGCTGCTCTGGTTTGTGAGCGTTGTTAGCCGGGAGCTCTCTTACGGGCCGCTGATCCATTGCGCGCTCCATGAGTCTCCTTGCGACTGTCCGCCATTCATATGCTCACCGGTTGAGGTTATACACTCGATGTAGCCGCTGAAACTCCCAGATACAACCGTACTGCTTTCGAATTTCCCCTGAGTGACAATGCCGCCCTCAATGCCGGGTGTATCGAAAGTAAAGGAGAATGTACCGTCAGGCTGCACGAAAACAACATACGAAGCAACCTGACACGAACTGCCACCTGCGAAATTCAGACCAAGTATAAAGTCGTAGATCTGTCCGTCAGCCCAGAGTTCAAAAGAGATTGTCCCTGGAACGCCGACAGGGTTCGAGCTGCCCTCCCAGTGTCCGGCTTGAGGTGTCAGCGTCGAAACCGGCAGAACCTCCTCCAACCTGTTGCGCGAAGTCCAGATCCAAACCCAACTGGGTGGCTTTCTCCAGGTCCGCAGCCGCGTTCTCGTAGTCTCCTTTTTGAAGATAGGCCATGGCGCGACTGGCATAGGTTGTTGGCAGGTCGGCATAGGTCTGTGTATTCATTAAACTCGTAAAAAAGCCGCTGCCAAATAGACTCTCTCCCGTCGGCATCTGGCTTTCCATGGTGGCCTGTGCAGAAAATATGAATTCGGGTGTCAATTCGATGGCCTGGTCAAAATCGGCAATGGCTTGATCGTAATTGCCCAGGTCCAGATACGTAAGGCCTCGATTATGATAAGCCTTTGCCAGGCGCGGAGAAAGTTCGATCGCTTTATCCAAATCTGCCAGGGCCTGCTCGTGGTTGCCCAGGATAAGATTAGAGTCCCCCCCGGTTGCTGTAAGAAACGGCCGGGTCGGGCAGGAGTTCGATGGCTTTATTGAAGTCTGCAATCGCTTTTTCGGTTTCACCCATGGCGGTGTAGGTCAGTCCACGATCGTTGTAAGCCTCGCCCATGTTCGGTTGTGACCTAATCACCATGTTGAACTCTATAAGGGCCATCTCATAATCACCCTGATCGTAATAATGAAGGCCCATATTCAATGAGTTAACATCTGATTCAGAGTAGGTATTCGTTTGTCCTTGTCCGCTTACCATGCGGAGAAATGCGACAATCAGGGTGATGATGAGACCGATGGGAATTAAAATGATGCCGCCGGGGGTTCCTCGGGTGGGTCCGGTGTGTCCATCCCTGCCTGGCTGTGAAGATCCAGGCTCAGGTCGTTGTGATGAAAATTGGGAGTCCTGAATGTAATTTTGACCTCGAACATCCCGCACATTTCCAGACGGATCGACTATAAAGCCAGGTTTTTGAGGCATATCTTCTCCTCTCAGCAACCTTGAAACTCAAAGAAGAATACCCATACCCGTGAGCGTCTCTTGGAGAGCAACCCCTCTCCATATCATATCGAGCAATGTTGCCTCACATAACAAACTCTAAATAATAAATACGACACCTTCATTTAGGAATAATCAGCGATAAAACTTTGTAATTATTTACTCAAATGTTGATTAAGAATAGCTGCAAGTTGCGCAATTGAATATTGCAGTTCTTGGAATCTCCAGGGCCTTTTTCGATCTCACCCACAATTTCATTCATCTTATACTTTTCGCTCAGACAATTCAAAAGGGATCGTGGAATACCCGGATTTTTATCACCTGAATAAGGACAAGAAGTGCTCCAGCATCGACAACCTTCTTTACTCCAATGAAATTCATATAACCACTAGTTTTCAGGCGCACCATACTTTTCCATGAGGATTTGAAAAATATCTTCCTCATGCCGTGAAATACCGGTAATCTGAAAACCTTCGCGATACTCATTCGGGATAACAGGATCTCTTTGGCTCCACATAACCCGGGCGTCAAAAACAATATATGGCTTGTCTGAAACCATCGATGTCTGTTCCAGGCGCAGGGTGTAATCTTGATTGATCGTCAGGGCTTTCTGGCTCTCAAGTCTGAAGCCTCTCGCGCTGATATCAGAAATATTCCCGAGAATTTCTTGCGTGTTGTTATCTAAGACACACATGTAATAGCCAAATTTCCAGCGTTTATAATTTCTGTGTTCATTTGGCATATTCTATCCTTTCATAGGTCAGGTAATAATGTAATGCTTAAAAATATAAAGATACATAATAAAATAATGCAATGACTGCGCAAAGACAACAAATTCCAAACACAATAACAATGAAAATCCATAAATGAGGTCTCGATCTTGTTTCCATAGTTTCTCAAGCCTTCCCCCAACCACACTGCAAGAAAGAATATTTACTGTCTTATTTTGCTGGCGCTTTCAATAAATCTAATCGATAAAGTGATACCCTCTCCGTAGGTTATCATGCTTTCCTTTTTGGTGGCCTAACCTTGAGATATCCACCCGACAAATTCTTTCGTAGGAATTTCAGATAATTGATTGTACACTTTATTTCTTTATGGGCTTAGTCTTACTTTCATGATACTTCACTAGCATATACTTCTCAAGCATATACTTCTCTTTATTTGTGGTATTTTTTTCTCCCTGATCTCCCGTGGTCGTAGATAATTCTATGAGTTCAATATTCTGAGCTATAAAATCTTTCAGAGTTTCATTTTCTTTTTTTAGGGACTTGATTTCCGTTAGAAGTGACTTGATTTCTAGTTGGAGTTTAGCAATCAACACCTTGGTACTTTCTCCATCGTATTCTTCTGAATTAATCAGATTCTTCTTTCATCGTGTTCCTCATGTTGATTTCAAGTCAAAAGGAATGGAACAGTTCCCGGTTTTTTATCCGATACATAACCTGTTTTCCACTCCGACTGGCTTTTCAGGTCGCTTACATCCCTTTGTAGAGCCCGTATGTTAAATGGATGGTTTTCCTTGACTTCTGCTTTTTCACCCGTCAACCGAGACCAGCCAGATGTACATGTTCCAGTCGCCGGGATGGTCGCCGCGCCGTTCAACCAACTCAAAGGTCTTGGTCTCTCCTGCAGGGATGACCACGACCATCGGCACGGTTATTACAGTCGGTACTCCTGGTCCAATACCCACCTCGGGCCCGATGCCTTCCGCTACATGAATGTACCAGTAACTGATGGTGATCGGGCCTCGCAACGTAATATAATCCGTATCGTGTGCCAATGTGATCAGCGCACCGTTGATCTGGTCCGCATGCAGCTGGTTGACCACGAATTGAGAAAAATCCAATCCACAAAGCCCGTAACTAATCCCGGTTTCAGCTGGGGCAGCCAGGTCTACCGTCTCGGCAAGGGATAAATCATCGCTGTCGGCCTGGTCAAGAGTCACCGGGCGTTCGTCGAGAGCATGCGCATACTCGATCATCCCATCCTCATTGATGTCACCCAACTCCCACCAGTAGCACCAGGTATAAGTGCCGAGTGGCAGGCTGAGGCTGCTACTGGTATTGCCCCCCGGCAGCGCCACTGTCGAAGCGTTGGAGGGGATCGTCGGATCCGCCGGATCGAGTGGTATAAAAGTCCATGCAGAGACGGTATATGCCACGGTTCCCAGGTTGCGGAATCCAACCGGTTTCAGAGTGGATCCGCTGACCCCGCCACCCGGAACGACCGGTAACGCTGGCGCGGAGGTTGGGTCTCCCGGAGCGGCTTGCTCTCCGCCAGGCATGCTATTTCCCGGTGGAAGCTTCTTATCGACTTCAGACGGATTCTGGATAAGAGAGACCGACGATGTAATTATCGATGGATTCCTTTATTGAATCCATCGAATCGCAACTACCACTTATCAGGAAAAAGCATAATACTGGTAACAGGATCTTGAGATTTCGTTTGTTCGGTCTGGGGGGTATCTGGCTGGGAGTAAACATGGGACACTCCTTTCTCATCCGAAGTGTTGCATCACCTGGAGTATTATACAGCGTGTGGACGGTGCATTCAATACGCGCGGTTTCCGTTCAGCAAAGAACTCCTGTCGCCGGTTTTTGGGTATCATGTCCTTACGCATTCATTGTGGAAAAGACTTTTACAACCCCGTTCTTTGAGTTTCTTTGCGACTTTTGTTTTTCAGCGCTCCTATTTCCTGCCCTTGATTTTGGGTAAGTGAATAGGGTATTGAGAGATTCTTGTTTTCCTTTTACAAAATACAATAAGCGCTCCAACATCGACAACCTTCTCTGCTTCAAGAACCGTCATTTAACTACCAGTTATCAGGCACGCCATACTTTTCCATGAGGATTTGAAAAATATCTTCCTCATGCCGTGAAATATCGGTAATCTGAAAACCTTCACAATACTCATTCGGGATAACAGGATCTCGTCTGGCCCCACATAACCCGGGCGTCAAAAACAATATATGGCTTGTCTGAAACCATCGATGTCTGTTCCAGGCGCAGGTTGTAATTTTGATTGATCGTCAGGGCTTTCCGGCTATCAAGTCTGAAACCTTTCGGGCTGATATCAGAAAGATTCCCGAGAATTTCTTGCGTGTTGTTATCTAAGACCCGCATGTAATATCCAAATTTTAGCCGTTTATTATTGTCTTCGTTCATTTGGCATGGCTATCCCTTTCATATAAGATAAAGGGGGTGAAGATGAACCCGGCTTTCTGTCCAATATGTAAATATTTATTGCCTAATGGCTATTATCGCGCAATTTCTCACAAATATTATCATAATATCGCAATTGGCTGGATAAAAAATAGCCAAAACGGCCTCCAGGTAATGGCGGGGAACAAGGAGCAGGGGGAACGGCCTCAAGGCGTCGCATCATAGGCTTTACCCCTTGGTAGATGTGCCATGAGTAGGGGAGAGACTGCAACGGTGGCTTATCGCTAGGAAAAATAACCAGAATATTTTTTGTCTGGAGAAATGACCGATATTGAGTATGCAAGTACTGAGTGTTGCTTTTTACTAATCCATGGGTCGCTTCTTCTGGTTCCTCAATGGTGAGACATCCCCCTCAACAAAGAACATCTCTTCCTAGGAATGAATAAGACATTCGAGCTTTGAGATTTCACGTCCCTTTATGGGACATCATTTTTGAATGGAAGAATAGAATTGAATTCGTGATATTATTTACTAAGCCAGTTGCAATAAGAATGGGAACGATTATAATAATGGATAATTAGTCTGAACATATACCCATCAAGGGGTGTAAAGGTCGATTTATATCCTCCTTTGCTGCCCTTTCTTTTTGAACTCTTTAGGTATGGACAAGGATGATATTTCCTTTTCGCTTCTGTCAAGTGACTTGTAATCAGGAACGAGGAAAGACATAAAAAAAACCATTTTCAACCACTCAACAGTAAAATTGATTGCCCCTATCATGATCGTCCTGCTGGCGCTGGTAGCTTTGCCAGTCTTGCCAGCCATGGCGGCGGGGTGCACTGCTACGAGCAGTGGCAACTGGAGCACGACCGGAATATGGTCGTGCGGACATGTCCCAACAGCCACGGATGATGTGATGATCGGCAATGGCCTGACCGTGACGATGGACGTTTCCTCCGCCACGGTCAACTCACTGACGATCCTGGATGGCAATGCAAATACCTCGCTTGACTTCAGTGGAACCAACACCTTGAGCGTGGCGGGGGACATTACAGTAGCAAATACGAACAACAACACAACCAAGGTATTGAACGTGGCTGGGGGAACACTGACCATCGGTGGCAATCTGAACTTTAACGAAGGGGCTGGAGCCCGGGTAACCAGGGTGTCTATCAGCACGGGCACGATGAGCGTGGGCGGCAACATCACGGTTAACGCGAGTGGAACCGCCACCAACGCGCGTGTGATCTTCACGGGAGCTGGCACCCTGAACGTGGCCGGGACCTATCCAGCCGGGACTACGCTGACTAACGTGGTCGGGAGCACAATCAACTTCAATGGCACGGCCCAGACCGTGCCCAATTATGGGTACAACAATCTGACCCTTTCGGGGAGCGGCGTGAAAACACTTCCGCCTTTTGCCACCATCGCCGGCAGCCTGACCCTGAGTGGTACGGCTTCAGCAACCACCGCAGCCAATCTGGCGATCACCGGCAGCCTGAATGTGGGTAGCAATGCGGCATTAGCAACCGGTACAAACTTTACTTTAGCTGTGACTGGCGGGACCACCATTGACGGGATGTTAACCCTGGCAGGAACCGGCGCTAAAACCTTCACCGGTGCCCTGACCATTAACCCGGGCGGGACTTACACTGAAACCGGCGTGGCGGGGATCACAAACTCGAACAGCCTGACCAACAACGGCAACTACATCGCCAATACCGGCTTGCATACCATCAGTACCAATACCGCCAAAACGATCGGTGGTAGTAATGCCATCACCATCCCGGCCTTGAGCATCACCGGAACGACCACACTCAGCGGTGTGCTTAACATACCAACCTCCCTGACTACCAGCGGGACTGTTACCAACAACGGTTCGATCAACGCCACTGCTATGACAGTCGCCACGGCGGCGTTCACAAACAATGGCACGATCACCACGCCTTCGCTGACAGTCAACAATGCCTTTACCAACAATGGCACCTTGAATATCTCCACTATCCTGGCAGGCACAAACACTCTGACCAATGCCGCCACGGGTGTCCTGAACTTCGGTGGTGCCACTATTACTACGACGACGCTTACCGCGACTGCAGCCGGCAACGTGGTCAATTACAGAGGCGCAGCGCAGACCGTCAGAGCGACCACTTACAGTAACCTGATCCTGAGCGGCTCAGGCCTAAAGACGATGGCCAGCACAAGCATCGTTGTCAACAACAACCTGAATATTCTGAGCAGCGCCCAGGCCAACCTGACTGCCAATTCAGGGGCGATCTATTCGCTGGCATTCAACGGGGTTGGACAAACGGGGATTGGGACGTGGGGTACGACTGCCTCTGGCGCGACCTACATGAATGATACCTACTTCGCAAACACCTTCCGGTTGAACACCGTTACCCATAATGACACGAAACTCGATCCGAACGTCAGTTTCGGGGTTGCGCCGACACCGACCTATCTGGGCGGCAACTTTTCCGTCAGCGCCACAAAGAATAATAGCGAAACCCCAGCGATCACCTACAGCATGGTGAGTGGCCCATGCGTGCTGGTGAGCGGGTCCACCTTCGCTTCCACTGGGGCCGGTACATGCGTCGTCCAGGCATATGCCGCCCCCACCACCAGTTACGAAGCCGGTTTTGCCACCCAGAGTATCACTATTGCCAAGGCCAGCCAGGAGCTCCTGACGGTGACGGACAACCCGACCCGGGTGTTCCAGGGCAACACCACCACATTGAGCACTATCGGCGGTAGTGGCACAGGCGCAGTCAGCTACAGTATCGGTGCTTCGACCGGCTGTACGGTGGCAGTGAATGTGGTCACAGTGAACGATGCCAGCGGCACCTGCACGGTAACAGCGACCAAGGCGGCGGATACCAATTTCGCCCAAGCCACAGGCATGCTGGACATTACGATGGCGTACTACCAGTCGGAGATCAACAAACAATTCACTCCGCCCAATATCCAGCCAGGCGGCATCTCCACCCTGAGCATCACGGTTTATAACCCGAACGCTTTCCAACTCATTAACACGGCATGGAGCGACAACCTGATCGGAGTACAACCCGGCATTAAGATCGCCACCGTGCCTAATATTCAAAACAACCCGGTGAGTGGCGGCTGCGGCGGAATAGTCACTGCCATTGCGGGCGGCACCACGATCACCCTGAGCGGTGGCACCGTGCCTGCCAAGGTGGGAGGCACCAACGGGCAGTGCACCGTGAAGGTGGACGTTACCTCGACAACAGCCAGCAACCTGGTAAACACCATCGCCGCCGGGACCGTGACCGCCACTGATGCCTCGGGGAAACTGGCCACGAACACCACGCCCGCCAGCGCCACTCTGGCGGTGGTCACGATCATCCCACCGACGGTGTCGAAGAGCTTTGCGGCCAACACCATCTATGCAGGGGCGACCAGCACCCTGACGGTCAACATCACCAACCAGGACCCGAGCAATGCGCTGACAAATGTCAGCCTGACCGACACCCTGCCTGCCAATGTGGTCATTGCAACTCCACCCAGTCCAACTGTGACGGGGAGTGGTTGTGGAGGGACAGTCGCGAATCTGACAGCCACCCCGGGCGCCGGTTCCCTGAGCTTTGGTGCCTCCGGTGGTGTTACGATCGCCGCGGGGGTGGGAAGGGTATGCACCCTCACGGTGAGGGTCACCTCAGCCGTGCAAGGTTCGTATGTTGATTTCATCCCAGGCGGGGCGGTCCAGGACGACCAGGGGGTGACGAATGCCCTGCCAGCGCAGGCGACCCTGAATGTACAGCAACTCAACCTGACCAAGGGATTTGTACCGGCCACCATCCCGGCAGGTGGTACGAGCATTGCCACCATCACCCTGTTCAACCCGGGTGCAGCTTACAGCGGCATGAACCTGACGGATACCTTGCCGGTAAATATGACGGTCTTCGGGACGCCGACCCCGTCGCAATGCGGCGGAGCGATCAGCTCCACCAGCACATCGGTTACACTGACGGGCGGCGTGCTGGCAGCCGGCAGCCCTGGCTCTCCGACTTCCTGTACGATCATTTTCACGGTCACCACCCCACTCACGCTGGGGACCCAGACCCTGACGAACACGATTCCGGCAGGTAGCCTGATCGACGATCAGGGTATTTCCAATCCGGCCACCGTACGAACAGGTCTGAACATCACGGGCGCCCTGAGCGTCACGAAAGCCATTGTCCCCGGTACCGTCTCGGTCGACAATCCATCGACGGTGACAGTCACCTTGACGAATAATACCGCTTCGCAGATCACCGGGGTATCCATGTCGGATGTCCTGCCGGTGAACCTGGTGGTCTACGGTACGCCAACCGCCAGCCAGTGCAACGGTGGAACGATCAACGCCACCAGTGGCTCAGTCTCACTGACGGGTGGCACGATCAATGCATTGAGCAACTGCACTGTCATTTTCCAGGTGACGAGTACCGTGCCGAACACGTATGTGAACGCCATCGCCATAGGCGGTTATTGTGGCTATGTGGGCGTGACGCAGGTATGCAATACTGCTGCTTCCAACAACGCCAATTTAGTTGTGACTGCTGCCGCCGTGCCGATCACCGGATCGAAATCGTTTGCTCCGGCCAACGTGGCTCCAGGCACGAACAGTGTCTTGACCATCAACATCATCGCCCCGAGTGATAGCGGCTTGACCAATGTCAGCGTCACGGACAACCTGCCCACCGGAGTGACGATCGTCAATCCACCTGCTTCCACCCAGAATGCTGCCTGCGTGGGAGGCACTCGCACCGCCGTCAACGGGGCAGGCACGTTCACCTGGACCGGCGGAAGCATCGCAGCCGGGGCGACCTGCACCCTGACCATAACGGTCAGGTCCAACACGCCCGGATCGGTCACCAATACCATTTCGACCGCCCAAGTTACTGATAATGAAGGGCGCACGCTCAATGCGCCTCTCACTGCCAGCCTGAATGTATCCAACTTCACGGTAACTAAGGCCTTCTACCCGTCCATAGTCAACGCCAACGGCCTCTCCACCCTGACGATCACGCTGGACAACCAGAACTTTACCAGGCTGACGAATCTCAGTCTGACGGACAACCTGACCGGCATGGGCAATTCGCCGAACAATGTGGTGATCGCCCCGACGCCAAACGCCTCCACCACCTGCGGCGGCACTCTGACGGCCAACGCCGGGGGCAGCCTGATCCAACTTGTCAATGCGAGCGTGCCAGCCAAGGTGGGCAGCGTGGATGGCCTCTGCACCATCAATGTGGATGTGCAGGGGAGGGGAGCGGCGGGAACCCGCACCAACACGATCCCGATTGCCAACGTAAGCGCCAGCTTGTCAGGCGCGACGATCTATCCCCTGGCTGCAGCGACGAATACACTAACAATCGCGCCCCTGTCGATCACAGTGAACAAGAGCTTTGACACCCTGACCGTGTTCGGCGGTTCAGCGGCAACCATGCGCATCCGGCTGACCAATCCCAATAACGCCATCTTGACCGGTATTGGTTTCACCGATACTATGCCGACCGGCATGTACATCGCCGCGCCTCCCAACCTCAGTACGGGCACCTGCGGTGGCACACTAAATGGTGTCCCGGGGTCAAGCACTTTCACCTATAGAGGAGGTAGCCTGGCGGTCGCGCCAGCCTCCTGCGACCTGACCCTCAGCGTGACCATGAATGTGAACGGCAACCTGACCAACATCATCCCGGTCGGAGCCGTGACCACCTTCAATCAAGCCATCAATCCGCAGGCCGCCCAGGCCTCGCTGACGAATCTGGGGGGGGTGAGCGTGCACAAATGGTTCATCCCAGCCTCGATCCCACGCGGATCGATTTCAACCATGACACTGCAGATCGTGAACATCAGCAATTTCCCGTTGACCAACGTATCCCTGCCGGATACCCTTCCGACCGATTTGGTGATCGCCGACTTCAGTTCTGTCAACCTGTGTGGCGGCAGCCTTACTGCGGATCAAAATACGGGCGACATTCTGCTGATGGGCGGGAATGTGGCAGCCAATTCATCCTGCACCATCACGGTGCATGTGACCAATGCAGCGAGCGTAACCACACCGGCCTGTTATACCAATATCATACCTGCCAGTGCCATCACGGACAACGAAGGACAATCGAACACCGATCCTGCACAGGATACCGTGTGCATCCTGGGCAATCCAAGCCTCTCGACCACGCCTAGTGCAGGTGGATTGGTGGGGACTACATTGAACGATACCGCCATCCTTTCGGGCGGTAATTCTCCGACCGGGACAGTGATGTTCAAACTTTATCCTCCCTCGGATGCCACCTGTTCGAAGGCGCCCATATATACCCAGGTGGTCGCCAGTGCTCCCTACCAGACCACGCCCGGTTTTGTATCCAATACGACCGGTATCTGGCACTGGACAGCTGATTACAGCGGGGATGCCAATAACAGCCCGACCAGCAGCGGTTGCTCGGCCGAGCCGGTCACCATCACCCAGTCCGCCCCGAGCATTACAACGAATGCCATAACGACCATGGGCACGGTGGCAGTGAATATCCCCAGCATCGGCGACCGCGTTACAAGCATGGATGGTGCCTTCAACCCGACCGGCTCGATCACCTTCACTCTATTCAGCGATGCAACCTGCAACACGGCCGTACCGGGCATGAGCGGGAGCGGTTCGATCTTCGGCGGGATGGCGAGCTGGTCAACCAGTTGGACACCTCCGGCTCCCGGCACCTACTACTGGCAGGCTAGTTATACCGGCGATGCCAACAACAGCGCCATTACCTCCGCCTGCGGTGGAGCCGGTGAACAGGTCACCATCAACAAGGCCACCCCGTTGTTGACGACTACGGCATTGACCGGCCCGGTCGCGGTCGGCAGCTCCATCACGGATACAGCCCACCTGAGCGGCGGTTTCGGTACACTGGGGGGGACGATCTCCTTCGATGTATTCGCTCCTGGTGATTCCACCTGTTCGACACCGATCGCAGTCACCCCAGCACTGTCCGTCAACGGTGCGGGCGACTATACTTCAGCTAGCTATACGACCGCAGCCGTAGGCACATACCGCTGGATCGCTCATTACTCCGGCGATACCAACAACGTTGCGGTCAACACGACCTGCAACGACATTGGAGAATCAACAGCGGTCGTGAAGGCCTCCCCGGTATTGACCACAGCCGCAACTGGTCCTGTCACACTGGGCAACACCATCACCGATACAGCCCACTTGAGCGGAGTCTTCGGCAACCTGAGCGGGACTATCTCTTTCAATGTCTTTGCTCCAGGAGATACCACCTGCTCGACTCCAATCGCTGTGACACCGGATCTTTCCATCAGCGGATCAGGCGATTACATCTCAGCTCCTTACACGACTGCTCTGACGGGTGACTATCGCTGGATCGCTTCATATTCCGGTGATACCCTGAACAATTCGGTCAGTACGGCTTGCAATGATGCGGGCGAGACCTCCACGGTTAACAATTTGGCAACGCCGACCCTGACGACTTTGGCCTCCGGACCAGTGATGGTAGGTGGATCCATCCACGATACAGCCCATCTTAGCGGCGGTTTCGGGACATTGAGCGGAACGATCTCGTTCAACGTGTACGCACCGGGCGACGACACCTGCTCGACACCGATCGCGGTGACACCGGACGCAACGGTAAACGGCACAAACGACTATGTTTCGGGAGACTTCACTACCACAGCGGCCGGAACCTACCGTTGGCGGGCTTTCTATTCAGGTGATTCCAACAACAATGCGGTCAGTACTGGCTGTTACGATGTTGGCGAAACTTCCATAGCCAACCCGATGATACCCAGCCTGACGACGACGGCTTCCGGATCCGTGACAGTGGGCGGAAGTATTACGGATATGGCCCACCTGGGCGGCGGATACGGAACCTTGAGCGGGACGATCTCGTTCAACGTGTACGCACCGGGCGATATAACTTGCTCCACCCCAACGGCGGTTACTCCGAATGTAATTGTGAGTGGCGCGGGTGACTATACCTCTGCACTCTATACAACCCTGACGGCAGGCACCTACCGCTGGCGGGCTTCCTATTCGGGGGACGCCAACAACGCGGCCATCAGCACGACCTGTAACGATACGGATGAGAGCTCGGTAGTTAACCAAGCCACCCCGACGCTTACAACAACAGCCTCTGGGCCGGTGACCATCGGCGGGACTATCCACGATACCGCAAACCTGAACGGCGGTTTTAGTACGCTGGGCGGGACAATCTCGTTCAACGTGTATGCACCGGGCGATACCACCTGCAACACGGCGATCGCGGTTGATCCGAGTGTAAATGTCAACGGTGTGGGTAACTATTCGTCAGTCGACTACGCCACTGTCCTCCTGGGGACATATCGCTGGCGCGCCTTCTACTCTGGGGATGTCAACAATGCGGCTGTAAGCACGGCCTGCAACGATGCGGGTGAAAGTTCGACAACTACCCAAGCCACGCCAAACATCACCACTACAGCCTCTGGGCCAGTGACAGTGGGTGGGATCATCACAGATACAGCCCACCTGAGTGGCGGTTTTGGCACGCTGGGCGGGACAATCTCTTTCAGAGTGTATGCACCGGGCGATACCCTCTGCTCCACCCCGATAGCAGTCACTCCGGATGTACCAGTGAACGGTGTGAATGACTATACTTCAGCCAGTTTCACCACCATGGCGACTGGTGCCTATCGTTGGCGGGCTTTCTATTCGGGCGATGCCAACAATATTGCCGTCAGTACAGCCTGTAATGATTCGGGTGAGACTTCCACCGTTAATCTGGCCACGCCAACCTTGACTACGACGGCCTCCGGGCCGGTGACGGTGGGTGACTCGATCACGGATACTGCCCACCTAAGCAGCGGCTTCGGAACGCTGGGTGGGATAATATCCTTCACAATTTATTCTCCGGGAGATATCCACTGCTTCACGCCCACCTCAGTGATCCCGAACCGACCGGTCAATGGTGCTGGCGATTACATATCTGCCAGTTTTGCCACGATAACAGCTGGCACCTACCGCTGGATCGCCCACTACTTGGGGGATGCCAACAACGAAGCGGTAGACACAGCCTGCAACGATAGCGGCGAGATGTCAGTGGTGGGCAAGGCGACGCCGGGCGTGACGACGGATATTCACGATGCAAGCCACGGGGTTGTGACCTCCGTCCTTGCAGGGGCGACGGTGCACGACAGCGCCACTATCACGGGGCTGGCTTCACCGGCGCCGTCCGGTATGGTGGATTTCACATTCTACTTGTCGAATGACTGCACGGGTTCGGGAATAGCCGCAGGCACTGGTATCCCATTGACATCCGGGGAGGCACATCCCTCGCTTCCGCAAGGACCCCTTGATGCGGGTGATTACTCATTCAAAGCGCACTACAATGGAGACACAAACTATGTGGCAGCGGACAGTGCCTGTGAGGCACTGATAGTTGGAAGAGTATCACCGACGGTTAATACGCAATTGAAGCTGGCAAGCGATAATTCCAATTTACCCTCTTCAATTTCATCGGGCACGAGCGTTTATGATACGGCTAGCTTGACCGGCAGCTATAATGCTGGTGGAACAGTCACTTATAAGATCTATAGCAACAATAGCTGTACAACTGAAGTTACGGATGTCACTCCAACAGTGAACTTGGTAATAGGCGGTAGCATCCCTGATTCAACGATATATCTGTTCAGCTCTACAGGCAATTTCTGGTACCAAGCAGAATATAGCGGGGATGCAAATAATTTTAGTGCGACGAGTATATGCACGAGCGAACCGGTGGAGGTTAGTGACTCGATCATTGGTGTCGCTAAGCAAATGGTGGGAGCTCCTGTATTGGTCAGTCCGGGAACCTGGGATGTGACATTTGATATTTTCGTCAAGAACTACGGTTCGGAGATCCTGACCGCATTGCAGGTGACAGAGAACCTGAGTACAACTTTCCCAGTCCCGACGACCTTCACAGTCCAATCCGTCAGCAGTTCTGAATTCACAGAGAATTGGTCTGTTCCTGCCCAGCCGACCGATTATAACGGTGGCATCAACACCAACCTGTTGACCGGAGTCGATACCCTGGCAGTAGGCGGACAAGGGACCATTCGAGTGATCATCCGGATTGTGCCTGCCTCGGACGGACCGTTCTATAACACTGTCAACGCTTCGGGATTACCCCCCAGCGGTCCGCGTGTTACCGACAACTCGACGGATGGTACGAATCCAGATTTCACAGCCCCACCCTGCACGACTCCCTGTGTCAATGGCGACAACAACCCGAACAACAACACCAGGCCTACCCCAGTTGTATTTTCTACGAACCTGTTCGACCCTCCAATGGGCATCAAAGTAGTAGATGCCTCCAACCTGCCGATTCTACGTTGGACGATGGCTTGGATCAACGATACAAACATCGTGGCTGTAAATGCTGCGGTAAGTGATCCCATACCCCTTGGCGCTACTTTCGTCACTGGACTTATATCAAGTGGATATCCTGTGCCGCTAGGGGCGCCATCTGGTTCGACAAACCTCGGTGTGGATTGCAATACCACATCCAGCGTGACCACGACTGGCCTGTGCTATTTTGAAGGACCGACAATTGCAAATCCGCGTGGCCGCATTGTCTGGCAAGGGGTTCTTGGTCCCGATCTTGGGGTAACCGATCCATCTGTTGCTGTCAATGACATTTCGATCACCTTCGATATAAGTATTGCTGCTGGAATTTCAAGCGTACAAAACAATGCCACGCTTGATTCAGATCTAAACGGCAATGGCACCTCGACCGATCCCGGTGAACAAAATGTGGCTACAGCCAGTGCCTTCTGGACCAGGGCAAGTAGCATTCCATCCATTCTCCCGGGCACTGGCTTTGTTCCGGATCGGCTGACAATTCTTCCCTCTCAATCCATCTTCTACTCTGACCTAGGCAATCTGTGGCTGGAGATCCCGCGTCTGGATGTGATAATGCCCATCGTGGGGATCCCGCTGACAAATGGAAAATGGGATGTCTCTTGGCTGGGTGATCAAGCCGGTTGGCTAAACGGGACAGCCTTCCCGACCTGGGCAGGGAACTCGGTGTTGACCGCACATGTCTTCGATGCCTATGGTCAACCCGGTCCATTCGTACACTTGAATTGGATGTGGTATGGCGACAAGGTGATTGTCCATGCCTGGGGTGGGGAGTATGTGTACGAGGTCCGGCAGGTGACGCAGGTGACTCCGGATGCGATCTCTTCGGTCATTAAACACGAAGAGCTAACCTGGTTGACACTTGTTACCTGTCGCGGGTACGACCAGGCTAGTAACTCATATAAGTACCGTGTGGCGGTACGAGCCGTCCTGGTAGAAGTGAAGTAGGAAAGTTCCCTTAATATATAGTGGGCGGCTGGTTAGCCGCCCATTTGATATTTATTTCCAGGGCGATCTCTATTTGCTCGTCCTGCCAATCATGTTCTAAAAAATTCATGGATATAGAAATGCAAATAGAAATCTCGGGCTTTTACTCCGGAGTTTAATGTTGCAATGGATTCATGATCAAACACCCATTTCATCTAGAATTATTCGAAACTATAGTCCATCGCTCCCCGATAACCGCTTTGCTGAGACCAGGTCAATTTAAATTAACACCTGAGATTTTTCCACGGCTTATTACATCTATCTAGGTCCGTTTAAAAACTCCTCCAAATTGGTGTATCCACTCGAGGAAATTTGACTTCCATCCGCGGCATATGTTGGATTTAATCCATGAGCCAGTTCCCAAACATCCGGCATTCCGTCGTGATCGCTATCCAGACAGGGAGTTCCCGCGGCAGGAATAATCCAACCGCCAACCTCAGATGGATTATCAATAATATGTCCGGTACCGTTGATGACATCGTTGACAATTCTGGCGTCAATTGCATCTCGCCTGGCAAACCAGGTACCGTCACAATTCAAGCCCGCATTGTTGCCAGCATTCGCCAGGACGCTACTATAAGCAGTTAAAGCATCTGTGGTCGTAACTATTGGAGCAGCAGCGGGAACTGTGACAATGAAACTACGACTGCCCGAATTTACCCAATCGCTATCAGGTTGAGACGTGGTTGCCCTGCTTGGCCCTATGTTTCCCTGGACATACACTTTACCTGCATACATCGTACCATTATCCGCTGGAATAACCTTCAGGTCCGTGTTCGAGGTGCTGTCCGGGCCAAGTTTATGGTAGTTACCGATCCAATTGACATAACTTGTGTAATTAGGGCAGTTAAGTTGTTGATGAGCGAAAGTCCATAGGGGATCGTATGAAATATTATTGACGATTTGGACAATCCCACAGGCTTGTACCAGTGGGCCGCGCTCGCCATAGTGGGCAATTAAATTATGGAGAACGGATATGTTTTCCGAACCTTTGGTATTACTACCTTCAACTCCTTCAAAACCGCCAATCATTATCGCTTTGCTATGACATCCTTGGGAATGTGTACTGCAATCTAAAGGCTCAGAAATAATCGACCACTGAATGGAAGTGTTAACTACTCGAAACCATGTCTCTATATCTGAATCCACTCCCCAACTGTAGGTATTGTGGTCGATCATGATGTTATATAACTCGACTCCGTATGCGGCTATTTGATTTCCGTGATTTTCACCACCGGGACCGGGTCTTGCCGTAATGTAACGCATGATCACATCGTGGGTCTTTATTAAAAATACTTCAGTAGATGAACCCAATTTTAAAGTGATCCCACCACCGGGAGCTGTCTGACCGGCAATCGTTATATAAGGATTCTTGACCGTTAATGGAGACTTGAGACTAATCAGACCGCCTGTTCTAAATACGCAGATTCTTGGGCCTGATGCCTCAACACAACTCCGCAAACTACCCGTACCAGAATCGCTGGTGTTGGTAACTTCGTAGACCTTTCCGCCCCTGCCTCCGATTGAGCGTGCACCGAAACCCTCTGCTCCAAGAAAAGCCGGAAGAGACGTAACGATTGGAGGTGGAGTCGGTAGGTTCTTGGCCTTTACAACGAGGTACGCTCCCCAGGCTCTGGTGACCAGGTCGTTCGGGCAGAACAATGGTTTTCCGCTTCCGGGATCGGTACCGCATGCGGGCAGCAAGCCATCCGTATAAGCCTGCTCGGCCCATTTGGTACCATAATAGCCAATATCTGTCATGTCAGCAAAGAGTACACCAGTCGCAGCTGGTGGGGTGTAGGCCATGCCATGCAGGATTCTCAATCCGAAGATAGCCGCCTGGACGCGTGGCAAAAGATCCCAAGGGCAGAAACGCAGTGGATTAGTCAGACAACCGGCAGTCATTCCTTCCTGCCACATCCCTTCCGCCCATTTCTCAGCCCAGGTGCCTGGGTTCCAGTTGTCGGCGAAGGTATCCCAAGGGGCAGCTGGTGGTGAATAATCAGAACCGAATTGGCCACGCAGCATGAAGACAGAGGACTCGGCGCGCGTCATCGTTTGATTTGGGCAGAACCGAAGTGGATTAGTCAAGCAACCAGCAGTGTATCCGGCATCCCACAAAGCCTGGATATATGCCCAAAGAGGATGTTCGAAGGGAACATCTGCGAATGTAGGTACACTTGGAACGGCCGATGAAAGCCCCGAGGTTGGGGAAAGAGATTCTATCGAGACTACGACCTGCATCGCTGGAGATGTAGGGTTGAGCGAGGGCATTTCTCTCAGAAGTCGTGGCTGGTATCTCGGTAGATAAATCGGTTGGAGCGGTCGTGTGTGTCCATCCCTGTTCACCTCGGACGGTGGAAACTTTAGTAACCCCATGGGCAGATAAAAGCATTCCTACCAGCACTATCCTGGGCAGAGTCTTGCGAAGTTGAGTGGAAAAAAATTTGATGTGCATAAATACACGCATTCAGAACCTATAAGACCAAACTTGGCTTTCACGATATTGTGATATTTCTATGATATCCAGATTCTGCAAACCAAAGCCGATCCAGAGGTAAAAGCGCAGAACCGTCAAGCAGCTGAAAGCAGACCAAAGGATTAATTAGGGCGGCGGATGGTTTTATAAAATGCGATCATCCAAGCCAGGCAATAAATGCCCGTATAAAACGAAATGATAATGATAGCCGAATAAATTGTACTGCCCAGGAAGAAATGACCGCTCACAAGACGCGATCCGGTTGAAATGCGAATATAAATTATTGAGCCTTCAACCACCGCTAGGGAAACTGAGGTAAGTATAAGAAATAATGTCTGGATCACTTTGGAAAAACGCGCCAGCAATTGATCGCTTTTCGGGGCAGTTTGCAACCACGTGATAAACCAATAGAGTAATACGATGAGGCCAATAATGCTGCTCAGGTTTTGCAGAATTGCATATAATGGCGTGCCGTTGATGGGGATTCTGAAAAAAGCAAATTGCTCAACTATCCAGCCATATTCATGCGTAAAAGAATCCCAGATTATATGAGTCAGCGATCCAATTAGCAGGGAGAGAATTATCAGGCCAAAGTGTTTCAGCGGCGCGAACGAAAATCCCTGTGCATGCTTGAAAAGACGGCGTTGCAAGCTCTCTGGGAACAATGAGAGTAGAGGCCATTTCACAAGGGAGTGGAAAAGAAATAACAAAACAAATCCCACCGGCACATCGAACAGGATCAGGCCTGCAGCGTTATACATAAAATAGGGTGTTGGTAGAGGGAAAAGATATCCAAAATCGGGTGAGATGCTGCCAATTACCAGCGCAGAAAAAACCATGCCGACTTTGGTAAAAGGGATGGAGGCAGCTGGGTGAGCGATCGGATTTGGCATGCTTGCATTACCTCGAGATTAAAGTTTTCCTGCGCCTTATATAACTCGGTGCTGACCTTTTAGCTAATCTCCGCCATGCACTAGGTGATCTATAATCCGTCATCTTCCTATGGATTCATTTATGAAGTCAAGGCGGGATATTGTGAATTATTCTTTAATTTTACCATCCTGGCAAGGGTCTCTCCTAAGCAGCCCCATTTCTAAACCTTGACTATCTCATCCGACCTAATAGATTCATAGGTGTGCAGGATACTGAAATGGATTTTGAATAGCTATATCTCAATCTATCTCACTCTTCGGTTATTGTTGTTTAACCATGGAAGCATGTGACTCCGGAAAATTACAAATGTCGATGGTTGCTCCCTCTCATCTTATTCACCCCCACGTCAATATCAACTTCGATATTCAGAACTCAAGCTGTGCTGATTCTTGCAGCAACACTTTACAGTGAACCCGGCAATAGGAATTTTGAGAGTTTGGCAAGTTTTCTACTGGTACAACGTTTTCCCCACCAGGGAAAAAGAGGTCAGATGAGTATTGTCAACTCATCAAAGTTGCTGGATACTTTGCCGAGGGGGAGGACGCAGCCAATTTTACACCAGTCATCGAGCATATTAGGATTTCGATCGTTTCAGAAATATGCGCATAGTAGAAATTCATCTGAATCTTTTTAGTGCGGGGAATTGAAATTGGGGACTAAGCATTATGGATTTATTTAAAGGGCAGCAAAGTGACCTTACAATCCCGCTTGTAATAAGTGCAACTCATTTTTCCATTGAATACAAACTGCCCAAGCCAGGCAGCGTGATCTTTGCCACAGCTCGCATCTATGACTCTTCTCTATGGATATAAGACGAGCATATTAGAGATATTCCCAATGGATATTTCACCAATAAAAGAAAAAACCTGCTTCCTCCATCTTCACTCCAAGCCTCCTCAATGTCAGCAATGAATTGCGTGAATGGCTATCATAAGGCTACAACATTGAGAATATCGCCTTACCACAGTGGTATCTGACTGGATAACGAGGATCGCACGATGCTTGCCATTCCCAGTAATCAGACATCTTCCACCAGTCCGTCTGAGAAGGATGCAAATCGATGAATTTATTCTTTACCTGTTCATTACATCTGATCAGGTTTTAATGCCATATGGAAATTATCATTTATAAATCTACCTTTCATTGGCTATCGAAAAGAATGGCCAGATTGGGAAAATTAAACAAAAAACCTGCCATAAGGCAGGTTCCAGTGGAAGAATACTTCCTAGTAAAGCCCTAAAGTGAAGCGGAGTAAGGATTACAGTGGCAAAGGTTGGATTTGAACCCACAACCTGGGATTATGATGCCCTTGTTCTGCCGTTGAGCACCCTCGCCAATCG
Organism: uncultured Chloroflexia bacterium; assembly: GCA_963828815.1. Taxonomy (GTDB): domain Bacteria; phylum Chloroflexota; class Anaerolineae; order Anaerolineales; family Villigracilaceae; genus UBA877. Next base: position 3,059,622 of record CAWHGD010000002.1, on the reverse strand, counting down.
CAATAGATATTACGATGGGGGGTTATATTACCCAAGAATTCCGGGAGAAGTGATTTATTGACTTGTGTTTCAACTTGTTTGTGTTACAGACTTGTTTATGAATACCTTCAATGGTATACGAAAGGCCAGGTCGAAAGTATGAGATTCATTACGAAAGTGGTCTCGACTCTCCTACCGGTTGAATACTCCTCAAAGCTTTTGATTAATTATTGAACAAAAGTCCAACCGATGATAAAAAAAGGAAACATGCTCTTTCGAGTAACCGCATATTTACTTGAAGCCCGTTTTCTTATTTATTTTTCCGCCGACGAAGCCTAAGTAGTATTTTTTCAGGAAATCTCAAGTTGATATCAGAGTTCTCCAACATAAAGACAGTGATGACAGCCAGAATTAAACCGACAGCTGAAGTCAGTAGGATATTTATTAAAATCTGGGGACGCACAGGACTAACAGGTATAGATGCATCTTGAATCTTTGTGACGTTGGAGATAGCCTGTGTGTGTGATTGTTGTAATATTTCCAGCTTGCTTGTCAGATCAACATAATTTTGTTGATACACTCCCAGGGTTTTTTCAAGGAGGATCAGGTTATTTTCATCGACGCTTCCAGTCTCCATTGGAATATTGAGCACAACGAGATTTGCATAGGCGGTCTGATAGGCAGTTAAGAGAGGCTGGATCTGGTCAAGTCGGGCCTGTCTCTCAGCAAGCAGGGATTTTTGTTCCGGGATTAATGCTGGAGTCAATTGTGCAATATCCTGTTGTAATTGGGAGGCTTCATTTTGCAGAGGGATCATTTGGGATCGTATCAATTCCTTTTGATTATTTATGATCGTCTCCGAAGTATCCGTGATATGGGATTGTAGGCTGAATATCCGACTCTGCATGATATTGAGTTGTTCCTCGATATCCTGTTCAATAGAGGTGTATTGCCCGACCTGTAAATCCACGTAATGTTTAATCGCAGTGTCTACCAGGGTATTAGCAATCATTACAGCCCGTTGAGGATTAGTATCTTCCACGATCACTTTGATGATCTGGGAATTTATATTCTGCTTGATCTGAATTTGGCTTGGATCAACCTTGAACCCCAATTGGTCAGAAACATCGTTGACAATTGGTTGTGTGGTAATTAATTCAGAAAAGGTCTGTGCCAATTGCTGATCGCCAAGGTATGCCAATCCCGAGGCACTAAAATCAGGTGCCCGCATCACCAATATCTTTGCCACCACTTGATAGACAGGCGTCTGAATCCTATTAATCAGGACTCCACTGGTTGCACCCAGAACGAGCCCCAAGATCAGTAGCCAAAACCAGCGTCTCAATAAGAAAATAAATTGTTTCAGTTCCATGTCGTCTCCTTTGTTATGCATCAAGGGAAAGGAAAGACCTAATCATATCCTTGGCATAATTGATCTATTTATACTTGTTTGTTTATACCGCCCTGAACAGCATGCACCACATCAGCCACATTATCATCAGAAAGGCCAGGATATAGTGGAAGGGTCACTTCTCTTCCAGCGACAATTTCGGTTAAAGGTAAGTCATAGAGAGCATTACCGCCTTCGGCGTATGTTTTGAATTTATGGATAGGGGGATAATGTATGCTGGTCTGAATCCCGTTGGATTTCATGTGTTCCATAAAACTAATCCGATCACACCCATCTGGAAGCAAGATTGGCAGCAGATGACAAGCCGACGTGCCTCGCGGTTTATTGAATGGTATAACAATTGATGGGATCAATTCTTCCAGTCGTTCACGATATAACACAGAAAGGTATCTACGGCGTTCGTTGTTTTGTTCCAACTTGCTCAATTGGACTCGGCCCAGGGCAGCTCGAATTTCGTCAATGCGATAGTTATAGCCTAATTCAACCACATCATAACTCCATGCATGACCCCTGTGACGATCCCATGTCATGGTAGTCATACCATGTGAACGTAGAATTCGCATCTTATTAACAGCAGCATCATCATTTGTTACAATCATGCCGCCTTCACCAGTAGTCATATTCTTGTTGGAGAAGAAACTAAAACATCCAACATCGCTCCAGGTACCCATTTTGCGACCTTCAATTTCCGAACCAATCGCATGAGCAGCGTCCTCGATAACCATCAAACCATGAGCCCTGGCCAATTCCAATATGGCTGGCATATCACAGGCATATCCCCCATAATGCATAACCATGATTGCTCGAGTTCGTTCCGTCAGCTTTTGCTCGATCGAGTTAACGGAAATATCCAGATCCTGTTCGCTTTCAATATCGGCAAAGATTGGTATTGCCCCAGTATAGCGAACAGCATTTGCCGTGGCTACAAAGGTCAAAGACGGAACAATCACTTCATCTCCTGGTCCCAGGCCAACCCCTAGACAAGCTAAATGTAACGCCGCAGTCCCATTGGCCACGGCAATTGCATGGCGAGCACCGACATAGGCAGCAAATTCTTCCTCAAAGCTCTGTGTGACTGACCCCATGGTAAGCCAGCGACTCTTCAAGACTTCCAGAACAGCTGCTTCTTCCCTTGAATCGAAATCAATATCGGCTAATGGAATTTTCCAGTCCATAGGTTAATCCTCAGGTAAGAATTTAGTCCGCATCGAATCAAAATCACGGGTTGCATGCTCATAATCATCCGGCCTCCCCAAGTCCTGCCAGTAACCCGAGTAGGGGAAACCGACCACATTCTCCCCGGCTGAAATCATTTTTTTAACCAAGTCAGGTAAATCCAGATACTGACAATATGGAATATATGTCAGAACCTTCGGTTCAAACACATATATCCCCATGCTGACCATATAATCAATGGACGGTTTCTCAGTATAGCCCACGATCCGACAATTCTCGTCACATTGGACTACCCCAAAGTCAATATCGACTTTGCGGCAGTGAACTGCAATGGTTGCGGTAGCCTTATGTTCTAAATGGAACCGAACAAGCTCTTTCATATCCAGGGTGGTTAATACATCACCATTTGACACAAGAAAGGTCTGGTCAAGGCCTTTTACTAAAGAAAGTGGCCCTGAGGTCCCTAAGGGGGCGTCTTCAAGGCTATAAGAAATATGCACACCAAGGTGATTACCATCTTGAAAAAATGCCTGCACCAAACCTGCTAAATGACCAACAGTGATAACAACTTCTTCAAAACCTGCGCGTTTCATTTGTCGTAAGAGGATCTCTAGGATAGGCATATCACCAATAGGCATCAACGATTTGGGAAGGATTTTGGTATACGGTGCCAATCGTGCACCTTTCCCACCAGCCAGAACAATTGCTTTCATTACTTATATCTCCTAAAATTCATAAGTGCCTATTCGATAAAGTTCAAGATGTGATTTTATCCAGTCAATGGTTTGATCCAGACCGTCATCCAGACTTACTTTTGGCTCCCATCCCAATGTTTTCCGGGCTAGAGTGTTGTCGGAGAGTAGTCGCATTACTTCAGAACGCTCGGGGCGTAAACGAACTGGATCAACCTTTATTTTGACCGAGCGACCAGTTTTCCGGATTATTTTCTGGGCTAATTCCCCAATCATTATTTCTTGACCTGTTCCAAGGTTAATTACTTCTCCTAGGATGCCGGGCACCTCTGCGGCTTTCAGCAACCCGGCGACTGTATCTTTTACGAATGTAAAATCTCTTAGAGTATATTGGTTTCCGAGCAGAATCGCTTTCTGAGTCAATGCTTGTGTAATGATGGCAGGAATGACAGCTCTTGATGATTGCCGGGGGCCATAAGTATTAAACGGGCGTACAGTTACTACCGGCAACTCAAACGCACAAAAGAAACTTTCCACCAGTTTATCTGCGCCAATTTTGCTAGCTGAATAAGGGGATTGACCCTGGAGAGGATGAGATTCACTTATGGGTATTTTAATGGCTGTGCCGTATACCTCGCTTGAGGATGTATGGACTATTCTCTCTACTTTAACCTCCCGGGAAGCCGTCAATATATTCAGGGTCCCGATGATATTTGTTTTGGCAACTTCAACAGGATGCCGGTATGAATAAGGGATGGAGATCATCGCGCCTAAATGAAAAATGACCTGTATTCCCTCAACGGCTTTCCGAATTGCATGTTCGTCCTGAAGGTCACCTGCAATAATCTCCAATTGAGACAACTCCTGAGTTGTAAGCATGCGAAGCAACCCCGGGTCGCCGCGGGAATTATAGCGAACGAATGCACGTACCATGGCTCCTTCAGCCAGAAGACGTTCCACCAGATGGCTGCCGATAAAACCTCCTGCACCTGTCACCAAAACGCGCTTATTTTTCCAATGCGCTATCATAACTGTTTTGAACCTCCGTCTTCTGATTACCGATATATTGCATTTCAATTTCGGTCTTGCACAGGGTTTCCAAATCATCGTAACCTTTGGTGTCCATACAGACATTGATATTAATAATGAAATGTAATTGAACATCAAAGTTTTCAACTTTCATAGGTTCTGACAGCACTGCAAGTAATCTTTTAGCAACCATATGATGGGGTATCTTTCGTCTAGTAATATTTTCGAGGATCACTGCAAATTTATTTTTTCCTACATATGCCAAGGTGTCGCTTCCCCTTTCACAACTGGCAAGTCGTTTGGCAACTTCCATTAGGATCTGCTCATTATATCTGCGCCCGAGTTTATCGGTTTTGATATTTCTCTTTTCAACAATGATGAACAATACACCCAACCGGGAATTGTATCGCTTTGCAATGGCGAGTGAACGTTTTATTCGATCCAGGAAGAGGTAACGATTTGGAAGACCTGTGATTGCATCATGCATGGCCTTGAATTCCAGACGTTCATCCAACCAAATAGGATATTCATAACTTCCTATAGGTTGAGTTACTTGTCGATCAACCATCAACATCAGGTCATTAAGAAAGATTAATCGAATATTATGTATCTGGCAGAGATCGAAGATAAATTCATTCGCTTCCTGCGTGGCAGCCGGGGCAGTAGACAAAATAATCCCAATGTCATAGCGTTTTATGAGTGCGGGTATATCCTTGATGCTGCCCAACATCCAGTATCCATTTACCCTCATCCCATTAATTGTAGGATTGTCATCATTTATTACACCTACGATGGAGAAAGCAGTTCGATACATAGGTCTACTGAGCAACCAGGTGGCAATTTTTCCAGCCTCGCCATCTCCAATAACCAATACCCGTTCTCCTAATGCAAGGCCATTTTGCCGTAAAGATAGCCATCGACTGGCTATCATCGTGAGCACACGTAGACGATAGCGGGTGATCATGAATGTTACTAGCGCCACAAGACCAATAAATATGATCATGGTTGATGGCAGTGATGGAAGTTTCAATCCATGATAAATTGACTCAAAGTAGTTTAATCCTAGAATTAACAAGGTTACACAGCCACCAGAAACAATCAAGCCAACTGCGTCCTCAGCTGTCGCCTGGGACCAGACAATTCGATTATGTCCTGCAACATAATTGAACCCACTGAAAAGGAATGCCACGATAACCCCCATCAGGAAAATATTCCCAGCGCCCCAATTCAATGGCAGTTGGGTGCGCCATAATAGGGCGGTAATGCCTACCACCGCAAGTGATGTCAGCAGATCTATCATGAACCAGGAGACGTATCGATGGGCCAGACGGGAGAACGGTCCAGCAAAGAGATAACCTTCAGGTATCTTTGTCTTTGCCCAGCGCGGGACAAGAATGACGATAGTCCAGAAGATAGTATCAAGATCGGAGAAAAATGAATGGTGGCGTACATAGAGCAGATCCAGGCGGAGCTTTTCAGGTAGAATACTCTTATAATATTCGTTCATCGTCCCTTTTTTGGAAAGTAGCTTTTCCTCATCGTGATAGAGAATACTCGCGGGACTTGTAATTCCTGGTCTGACAGATAGTATTGTCGAACTCATCTCATCCGGCCAAGATTTGGCAATTTCAGGGTCTTCGGGGCGCGGGCCAACCAAACTCATCTCGCCGATCAGAACATTCCAAAGTTGAGGCAGTTCATTGATTTTTGTTTCCCGCAACCATTTTCCCAATGGGGTGATACGGGTATCTCCTTTGCAGGTCAGGCGCAGACCGTTATAACTGTCCGGACTCTCAAACATCGTTCGAAACTTAAGCATTTTAAATATATGTTTGTTTCTACCCACTCGCGGTCCCCAAAAGAATACTGGCCCCGGAGTATCTCGTTTAATCAATATAGCGATGAAAACAAAAAAAGGGCAAAGGAAGATAAGGCCGAATAAAGAAATGATGAAATCAAAGGCGCGTTTGATCAAATCCTTTAATCCCCTTATCAAGTTTCTAAACAATGAAGCAGGCTCAGATTTTTGATGTTGATATGACTTTGAACGACTTGCATATATCTGTGTACTCATTTCACATCCCTTCAATAATCTAGAAATAATGTAATTGCTTCTCGAATTTCGATCAGCCATTTAGAGCAACATTTAGGTGGTTCTTAAATGCTGGACGGATGACGATAATCGAGGTTAGGTTGGAAGTTCAGTTGGGGTGCCTGCAGTGCCCAGGGTGTGGATCTAAAACATGCGGAGTTAAAGATTTCATACTACTAATTTTCACTTCTAGATATCCAAGCAAACTTTTACATGTCGAAAACTCTGTGGAAAAAAACCGATAATTACGCCAGCGGTTCATTTATTCTTTCGAGCCACTCTTCCCGCCAGAAAAGAAAACAGCAACGATCACATTCGCCAAAGGTAGGAGTCCCATTGCACATTACATTTTCAAGCAAAATGACACCACGCACCTTCTTGAGTTTGTAATCGCGTTCGTCCATAAAATGTCGCATTGATCTGAGTACACGTTGCTCTGTTCCGCAGTATTGATACATATCGGTCAGAAATGCACAACCTTTTAATTCTTTAAATGGATCAAGGGTGGATACAATTTCCTCGCGGGATCGCACGCGTACCAAATCACCTTGTGTGAATGGGATTGCAGGAATGAATACTTTTGCCGTTTCCTGCGGTGACGAATCTCCACGCCAACGAAGGGTTGCGTAATAAATCTGTTTCAACCATTTCTTGACATGGCAATTCCAAGGAACTGCCAATAGGACTTTGACACGCCCTAGCATTGTTCGCTCGGTTGGATTGGCAATCCCTGTTGAAAACTTTGGCACACATGGAAGTTGACAGCCATTGAAATTTGTCATTATCTCTCCTTCTCGCGTATGGCAACTCACTGTTCACTACCCTCATTTTGCGCCATCACGCAATCAGGCCAGGTTTGATCGACGATTCTGCGTTTGCCATCCACATGGAAGCGCAACATTCCCTCCGCCTTCGCGAGCAGAGGATTGGATGGGTCGCGCTGGAGCAGTCTTCGGGTCCAGGCGTGAACTGTTGGCGTTGCAAAAGGATTCAGGAGTGGGTGAAAGTCTACACGCTGGCGTATGGCTTTTGGTTCAAATCCCATGCGGAATTTAAATTCATCCACATTGGCTGGCGCATCCAGGGATTGCACTGTAAAGAATATGCCGCTTACATCTTCGCGCCCCAATATTTCGCGGCTAACTGCAAAAAAGACGGCGTTATTCACATGCTCAGCTAAAAAGCGGCTGTGACTCAGTGCATAAGGCACGTTGAAAACATCCGCAATGCGGCATATGATGACTGCGCCAGCGAGCTCGTTATTTATAATTGCGGCCCATGTTTCAAAACCCGGCAAGCCATCTGCTGAAAGACACAAGCGTTCCCATTCCTTCTGCGTCATACTTCGCAAGCGATCCTGTCGCTCCAGGGTATCTTGTTGTAAAACCCAACCCTCGGTGGCTAATCGTTTAAAAGAAATTTGTTCAACTTTGAAATGTTCTAAGCCGCGCTTTACACCGTTCCGTGCTTGTGATCTCAGCATTTCAAGTTCATATGGTTTATGCAAAACGACATGATAACTCACCATACCATCGGGAAAATCGAGCGGTGTTGAATATCGCACTGCTGCAATTCCATGTCTCAACATTAAATCGCGAATTTCTTTTTCATCCGGCGTGATCAGCCAGTGATAGGGAAATGCCTGAAGCACTCGCGGGCCGGCATCGTACCAATAACTGCTGGCTGTGCGATATACATGATGGCCTTGGCGGCGCATCCATTCTGCAAAAGTCTCAGGATTCATAATTTTTCTCTGTCATGAAAGGTTTTCAATTCGGGTTAGTCACATACGGCAGTCAACATTATTTCGTAAGCATCAACACAATGATTGCGGGAATAATTCTTTTCAAGACAAGTGCGGCCGTTTTGGCCCATTTGGATAACCGCGGACTCCTTATCTTTTAATTGGACGATAGCTTCTGCCAGTTTTTCAGGGGAAGCCGGCGGGACATTCCATCCACATCCTGCTTCCTCGATGATTTGCATGATTTCACTTCCGGGCGGGGTGATTGCCAAAATCGGCCGCGCGCTTGCCATCACATTGAAAATCTTACTCGGCAATGACGAAAGCGCTGCGCCAGAGTTGAGCGTCACAAGGCCAAGATCGGCGGCAGCTAGCATTTCAGGAAATAATTCTCTTGGTTGAAAAGGTAGAAAGAGTATATTTTTTAACTGTTTGGACTGCATTTCTGCTTCGAGTGATTTTTTTTTGACGCCTTCCCCAACGATCACAAATTGAATATTTGTCTGCCCTTGAAGAATTTCCGCAGCATGAACGACATCTTCGAGGCAGGATGTTAAGCCGATATTACCTGCATACATTACAACAAATTTATCATCGAGTCCATGCTCCCGGCGAAAAGCATTTTGCTTTTGCATTGGTCGTACTTCATCCGGGTCAGCCCAGACAGGAATGATCTCAATCTTTGAATTTGGAACTTCTTTTGCGAGCAAGACCTGTCGAAAATTTTTAGAAATGACAGAAATACGCTGGGCATTTCGATATAAAAAATTTTCCACTCTCAAGGAGAAGGTTGATGACATCTTTATTCGTCATCACACCAGCGGCAATTGCAGCATCAGGGTATAGGTCTTCGAGCTGGAGCACCCAGGGTACGTGAAAGATTCGGCTGAGCAGGAAGGCCGTAAGTCCTAGAGGAAACGGGGGAGAATAGCTTACGATCACATCTGGACGGCTTGCAAACAATCCACCGTAAAAAGCAGTCGCGCTATAGGATCCATAATGGAACAGCCGAGGCCAGATTTTTTTAGAGGGTGATATGTAACTCCAAGTACGAATTACTCGCACGCCGTCCAATGTCTCACCGCTATATAGTCCGTTCCGATATCCTTTGAAAACGCGACCCTGCGGGTAGTTCGGCGCGCCCGTGACAACCGTGACGTGATGTCCGCGCTTGGCGAGATCGGTTGCAAGCTCCGTGACCATGACCGCCCCGCTGACATCTTCTGGAGCATAACATTGCGCCATGAATAGGATTTTCATTCGAGCTGTCTCAATGGGACTAAATCTGGGAAAATGATCTTCAGCAATTGCGCTACGACATAATCTGCGCGAAATTCTTCACCTTTTTGATGATTTGCCTGCCCCATTTTCTTTCTCAAATCTGGATTCACAGCAAGCAAATGGATAGCCTTCGCAAGAAGGTGAATATCTTGAGTTGGAACCAGAAACCCATTTATTCCATCCGTGATCAATTCAGGAAAAGTGCGTATTTGCGTTGTGATCACTGGAACCCCTGCATGCATCGCCTCGATCAACACTCCTGGATGCCCTTCGGTGTCATAATAAGTAGGGAGTACAAGTGCGTCATATTGGGCTATCAGTTGGGGACCTGTTCCCGCTTTGGCCACGCCACGATATTGAGCATTAGGAACAGACTTTAATCCTTCCAGGAACTCATCGTGAATTTCATCATGGATGGGACCAAAAAAATCGCAAGTTACTTGTTCATCCCACAATTCTGAAACGATTTTTAGAGCGTCCAGCAATATAAGCGGACCTTTTAGCCTTGTGATATGGCCCAGGAAGATCAAGCTCAGCTCAGATGAGCATATTTTTGGAACCAGTGGAATTGCAGGGAGTGGTCTACACCCAGGTAGATAATGCGCATTCGTGCAACCCAGTTTATTCAGATCTTCCTTAAGCAATTTGGTCTGTGTAAGAATGCCGTCAGCTGCACGCAAAACAAAAAGCAGGTATTCTCGATATATTTTTTTCTGGGCATTTATGAATAGGTCAAGACCCGCGCCAACCGGTTTGAGGTAAAACGGTTTGTGGCATAGTTTCGCCAGAAAGAGCAGTACAGGCACAAGGGTTATGGCAAAAAGGTCATTGGCAAATACCAAAATGACATCACAACGCGGAATTTCATAAATGAATTTCGGTAGAATAAGTAATGACCGCCTGACCTTCTCGAAGTTAAAACCCGTCATTTTTTTTCTTACATCCATAGCTGGAGATGTGTTGATCACTCTAACCTGAATAGATGGATATAAAGTCAATTCTTCGAGCATGGCTTGCACGGTCAGAGGCGAACCACCGATGGGCGGCGGTTTCGGGCCAACAAATAGAAGTCTTTTGCGCTGGAGAAGTGTCTGCACTTTTATGCTTTGACTGGATTCGGTTACTAGCATTAAATGGATTCTCTATTGAACCGGGTTTGTGCTGTTCAGGAATTCCTCAATATTTGTATAGCCGTCCCGATCTGCGTCTTTGGAAGCATCTGAAGGATCCGCTGGATTGAAGCTATAATTTTGTTCCCAGAGATCCGACATTCCATCATGATCTGAATCCATACAAGGAGTTGCAGTAGGGATCGTCAACCATCCACCCACCTCGGATGGATCATCAATAATTCTACCGGTACTATCACGAACATCTTTGACGATGCGTGTGTCAATGGCGTCTCGTCGTGAGAAGAAGGTTCCTTCACAATTCAAGCCCATATTAGCCCCAGCACCAGCCAATACCTGATCATAAGCTTGAAGGGCTGTGGTTGTCGTGACCTTTTCTGTAGGAAAAGGTTCGGATACTAAATACTGTCTTGAGTCGGGATCAATGATATTCATCTCTGGTAAGTTATCATTCTCTCGTTGAGGTCCGATATTCCCTTGAATAAATATCCTTGTTCCTGGTATCCCAGGATTCAGAGTTCTTATGCTATATTTCACTTCGGTATTCGGTCCGGGTTTATAGTAGTTCCCGATATAATTTACAAAATCTGGTACCAATTGAAAGACCATGTCTATGTGACTAAAGGTTCCGAAAGGATTGTAGGCAACATTATTGACAACATCAATTACTCCACTGGCTTCGATATAAGGATTACGCTCCCCATTATGTGCCATCAAATTATGATGAAATGAGATGTCGCCCGCGCCAGGGTTGTCTTTGTTCTCGTCACTCGCATATCCCCCGAGCAGAACCCCTTTACTGTGGCAACCTTTTGGATGGATACTGCAATTCAATCCTTCAGAGAAAATATTCCATTGAATTGAAATATCGTGAACATCGTACCAGGTTGCAAGATTCCGATTAACTGCCCAACTCATCGAGTTGTGATCGATCACGATATTGTATGTATCATGTGTATCAGATGCTTGGATCATCATAGCGTCGCCCGCTGATGGTGGACCTGCACGTAGAGTGAGAAATCGAATTACGACATCGTGAGTCTCGATTTGAAAGAGTGCCTCAACTTCCGAGTTTACGTTACGTACAGTAATTCCCTCACCCGGGGCGGTCTGACCAGCGATAGTAATATATGGGTGGGTAATCACCAAACTGGATTCGAGTCCGATCGTGCCAGCCAGACGAAAGACGATGATTCGCGATCCTTCAGATTCGACGGCAGCTCGCAAAGAGTCAGGGCCAGCATCGTTCAGATTGGTTACCTCGATCACCCTACCGCCTCGGCCGGCAACTGTCCTAGCTCCAAACCCTTCAGCTCCAGGAAAAGCAGGAGGTATGGAGGGATTGGAAGTATATGTTCCCGCCACGCTTTTGTTCGGAGTAAGAATAGGGGAAACAGTCCTGACAGGATTAGGAACTCTCAAGCAGCCCTCTATGTATACCGAAACCAGCAGTAATAGCCCAAGAAGAGACAAATTAATCCTTGGTTTGTTTGTCATCAGCCTGACTCTGTATTGATCACAGGTCCATTGTTATATGAAATCGTTTTAAGCTCTTGGAAATTTACACTTTAGCCAGCCCGAGTGGCAACAGTGTACCTCATAGTGTAAATAGCTTCCATAACATGCACAAAAATCTCATAAAAAGAATAACAACACACGATTGTGAAAAAGATGAGGCGTCCGAAAGCATCCTATAATCAACATTCTTACCAGCCAGAATAGAGCAACACTATGGTCCATGACCACGGATAACGATCCTATTGTTTCTATACGGATGGTGGCTTCCCAAGGAATAATCTAGAATAGACTCTCAGCAAATCATTAGGTATTCCTGTACCTTACGAGACTCCAACCAATAAGTTGAGATAACGATCCATAGCGAATTCCAAGGTGAAGGGGGTCCAACTCTCTTTGGGAGGATAAGATCGGTGGTCATCCAAGGACTCTTCAATTGCCTCCGCTAGAAGGAGAGGTGCGTCCACTGGAACTAATCTGCCGTATTGACCATCCCTCAAGATCTCTCGCGAACCGCCGGGACAATCTGTGGCGATGATCGGGGTATCCAAACACAAGGCTTCTACCAAAACAGTGGGCAATCCCTCCCATCTGGAGGGAAGCACGAAAAGCGAGGCATGTGATATATAGGGATAGGGATTCTGTACAAATCCCATCAAATTCACATCTTGCTCCAACCCAAGCTTCTTGATCAAAGATTGAAGGGCAGGGCGGTTTTCCCCTTCACCCAGTATCACTAAACGCACAGGGCGATTTTTTCTCACGAAGGAAAAAGCACGGATCAGTACATCAAAGGCTTTTTGATCCGTCAAACGACCAATAGCTAATACAACGGGAGATGTCTCGCCATCTTTGAACCAGGGATGTTCAAATGACGCTTCGGATTTATCCAGCATGTCTTGAGTTACGATAGGGTTGTAAATAACTTGGATAAGGTCATGAGGGATTTTGGCTACCCGTGTCAAATCATCTGCGACATAGTTTGAAACGGCAATAATGTTATCTGCCCAGGGATAAAACCATCCGGCCATTTTCGGATACGACTTCCAGCGAAGATCATTGGTATTCTTGACGATAGAAGACAGAGTATTGTGTTCGGTTATTACCAGCCGTCCAGGAATACTGCATAAGCGCCTCGCCCAAAGTGCAACAATATTCGCAAACATTGCAGAAAGCAAGGCTTTCGGGCGTTCACGCTGAAGATACTTCACCAGGGCGGGTACACTACCTAATACACGAGGTGCTTTCAAATCTATAAGTCTCACTGTATCGGGTATTTGAGGCATATAAGCACCTTCAGCCCGTGCCAGGACCAGGTCGACTGCATAGCCTCGTGCAGAAATGCCTTTTGCCAGATTAAGCATGATGCGTTCAGCCCCGCCTTCATATAGGCCGGGTAAAAAAAGCGCCAATCGTTCTTTTGTTGTATTCAATGAATTTATTAGGTTGAGCAAAATTCAAATAGAAGAGTCTTTGCTATTTCATCCGGTGATTGTTGGCTTGTATCAAATCGAAAAACCTTTAAACTGTGATAATTTGCTGACAAATTCGAGATTATCCGTTCATAAGCTTTACGATAGCGAGCCAAAAACTCAAAGGTAGTTTCAACCGATTCGTCTTTAACCACATGCTCTTTGTCCCGACCGCGGATCCGCTTCAGTAAATCAGTATCTAACGCGTCCAACCAAATTATCGTGTCAAGCATGTCAGCCCATCGAGAATATAGGTTCCGCCAAAAACCTTCAGCATCCTGCCTATTCAAGTAATTTGGACCAAACTCGCTTGTTTCAGTCATTAAATATATTGGCCCTTGATCCAGAATAATGACGCTGTTATCTTTCAATTCTCTTTTCAGAACGCCAGGCCACCCATTCAGAATGGACAGCCATGCAAATTCCCGACGGGTAAGTTTTCGAGAATTGCGCTGGGATAAACCAAGCAGGGCGGAGGATATTTGAAGGCCGTTCCAGATGAAGAAAGGTGCAGCAGATATTTTCCGGACATCAGGAAAATTACTCAGATGGATGGATCCGTTACAATTTCTCAATGCGTGACAGAGTGTGGTTTTACCTGAGCCTGCCGGGCCGATAATCTCCGCGATTCGTGGAACCATGGTAGTCATATACCTTTAAGATGATTTGGCTGTCATTATCACTGCTTGAACACGGTGTATCATATTCCTGCGTTGATCACCAGACAGACCACCATAAAACGATATCAATACCATCAAAATACCAGTTGTTCCTGAGAATAGAATGAAGATAAGCCAGCCTTTGATTCCTGTCCCAGTCGTAACCGGAACAAACCAATCCAGCCCAATAGCTATTGAAAAAAGAAGGATCGTAACGAAGACTGGTCGAAGCGCACGGGTCAATTGGGAGGATAACGAAATGCCCAGGAAACGGCTAATCAACATAGGATAGCCAATACTGATAATTAACCGTCCGCCCATAATGCCAAGGCACAATCCCACAACACTCAGCTTAAAGTAACCGACCATGATACTCGCGGCAACTATGGATACAGTTACAGAGAGAAGCCCCAGAAGGACTTTTTGACTGAGACGCAATGTCAGGTCAATGATGTTCCCATCGCTTCTGATGAGCGCAAGCTGCATCGCTGCCACAACAATTAACAGGTTGGGAATTGAACCGGAGTAATGTCCCACTCCTACCCATAATCCAATAAAGACCCTATTCCAAATCAATATGGAGGCTCCTAAAGTAGTAGCCACCAACCAAATAAATGAATTTATCTCGTCTCGTAATCGAACTGCCCTTTCGAAATCTCCCGTTCCGATAATACTTCCAAGTCCGGGCATTATCCCAAAAATAATAATGACGATGACGCCGATCATAGTTTCAGGAACATATTTGGTTAGTGAATAATTAGTTACTGATTCAACTGAGTTAAGCAAACCCAGTACCACTACATCGCTAGCTAAAAGAAGGCTCGTTACCAAGTTCCAGCCCATGAACCACCAGCTCAGGCCTAGCATTTGGCGTATATCGGCAAGCAGAGGTCTTGCCACCCCAAACCAAGGAATATGGATTCGGACAACCCAAAGATAAAACAAACCAGTCGCCAAAGTCGATCCGACCACAGCTGCGGCCACGCCAACGATCCCTGCCTTGAGATACAAAGCCAGCCAGGTGAAACCTCCGCCAGTAAATACCAACACTACAGACATGCCCATTCTTTTGTAACCGAGGTTTTCACCTTGCAACGTTACCTGTGGCACAGATGATAGGGTGTCAACGATCATGTTCACTACAAGCAATCCCGCCACCGCACGCACAATCCAAATATAAGATGTCGACGCATGAACCCAATAAGGCGCAAACCAACTAACGGTCCCTCCAATGCCAATTAAAAGTGGCAAAAATAATAGCCAAATGAGGAGCGTACTGCCAACATAGCGACGTTTTTGGTCATAATCAGTGGAGTTTTGCTGGTTGGCGAGAGTTGCTTTCAGGGCGAATCCAGGGCGGCCGCTGGCTGGGGTGATATATCCAATAAGGCGATTCAAAACCTGCCACAAGCCGAATGAATAATTACCCAATCCCCCAACCATGATTGGCGTAATGAGAAAGCCAACAATCAGGCTTGCGCCATAATCAAGCACCACCGTCAAGGCATTTAAATATGCCTTTTTGGTTAATCCTTTATCGGATAATAAGCTTGAGATGAATTTCATGTGACGACTGTTTATTGATGGATCTAAAGATTTTCCCAAACGAGAGTCTTAACCTGAGAGAGAATCTCTTTTTTGGATCTGTTGGCATTGATCGTAACGGCTGACACCTTGCCCCAATCCAATTCCCACACCTCTGTCGAACGCGCTCGAACAGATATTTTAGTTTCGTCTGGTTTTCGCTGAATTGCTATTTCTGGATCCGCTTTCAGAACGATTAACAAGTCAGGTAGTTTTATTCGTTGGTAATAAGATTTTTCCTTGATTGCCAGGAAATTTAGAAATCCATTCGTTTCTTTCGAAGCCGATATCGCATATTCGCATTGTGGCCCATCCATTTTCATAAATCCTGGCAAAGGGTAACGATCACATAACACCATACTTCCATTCGATGAAAACCGTCGTGCTTGAAAATAGGTTAGATAACGGTCGCGGGCGGTACAAACGGCTCGGATGAACCAGGGATACCCGTGGGGTTGAAAAGATTCCTCGTAGACATCTCCTTCAAAGGGATAAAGCCGCAAAAGCATGCCTATCTTTAATATTCCCCGAATGGCGATTGACGTCCATGACCAGACTGGTTTTCCTAAATGGAATATTTTTACTTCAAATTTCCCTGAAAGCCATTCATTTAATTCATCAATTAATGTTGTTTTGCCTGCGCCATCTCCGCCGACAATGGAGATAAATAAACCACCATGTGCGATTCTGTTTTTTGGCGTGTACTTGAATCCACGCTGCAGGATGGTTTGCCATACCCGTCGCCAAAATTTCAAAAGGATATCGTGCCAATGTGGGTATCGTGCGCAACTCCGCAGTACTTTCTGTAATTGCTCGCCTGCCTTGACGCGTATCCAATAAGGACAACCAGGTTGCAGCGCCTGCAAACAAAGATCGAATTGATTTCGATTTAGGCCAGGCAAGAGAGGCAATACCGATTCAACCTTCGACAATGTCCTTTGTGTTGAAAGAACATCCAGTTCGTGCCGTTCGGTGGAAGAAAGTTGACCATGCCGAATGAGAATCGAATCCCAGGTCGAATGTTTCAGGACCATCCTAATTACAAAGATCAATAGTTCAAATTCAGAGGCTGGGACGCGAAATAGATCTCCTTGGACCGACGATTCGAGATAAGTCTTTTCTAATGGCAGACGGTAATTCTTGGAGAGGTCGCTCCCCATAATTAATTGAAAATGCGCGTGAACATGAACCAGTCTTCCAGTATTTTGATCGTAACCGTAATAATCCCGCACGCCGGGTAATTCTTCTTCTTTGTGGAGCAGGGACTCCTTAAACCCCAAACCATAAAGAATTTCTGTAAAGTTTTGAGCATGACCTCGGTTTACCAGCAGATCAAGGTCGTTATCTCCGCTTGCTGATCGATCCAGAAAAGCATTACTTTTCCAATGGCAGTAGTCAATTCTTTCCACCGCAAGGGTTCTGCAAAGCCTGACAATGAGGTCGAGCGCATCTTGTCCTTCCATTAGCACCTTTGTTAACCTGTACTTATTACAATTCCCCCCTCAACACAATGGAGTCGTTTTGTCAAATTTTTCGAGTTTGTGTGAATGCATCAATGACGGTTAGATTTCCACAATTGGCATAAGTATGCGTCGCCAGGATTCTTTTGTCCCAATTTGGTCTGATGGATAATGTGCTTCTTTCGCAATATTCTAATTCCGAGAGAACCTCTATTTCGTTCAAGTCAAAGCCATATCCATACGCCATCGAGCAATCCTGTGATGGCCTGAACAGTTTTCCTTTTTTTACAAACAAACTGCCCGCTGGTCTGGCGCTTTTAACATCAGAAATTATCGGATTTTGTGCATGTGCTTTCCATTCACCTTTGAAAAGATCACCAGTATAGAACAGGAACAATTCAACGTTTGGAGCAGCGGCTTCATTTTCAGCCATTGCGGTAAAAAGCCACCATTTATTGGAATAATGGATAAGAGTTGTATCAACAGCCGAGATGTTATCTATCAGACATTGCTTGAAATTCCATTTATGGGGAAATTCTGAGCACTCATAGAGGTCAATAGTTCTATTTGCCCGCGACTCTGGCACCATGTAAAACTTGTCATTCCACTCGAAGATAAATGGATATGACAAATGATAATCTTTTTCTAAAACCTTGACCGGTGCTTTCCAGTTTCCGAGTTTATCCAATTCGATGACCGAAATGTGACCTTTATTCTTATTCTTTATAAACTCTTCAATGAATATATAGTATGTTCCATTTACCTGGGTAATGTGAGGGTCAGCCCAAAATTTATCTTTCGAGGGAGTTAATTCAATGAAATTTCTGGGGGTGTCAGATATATTATGTTTAAGACTGAACATCAAAAACCATAGGTCTGTATAAAAAATACTTCGGACGAATTCCTTAATCAACTTGTAGAATATTTTTCCATAGGATTTGAGGGCCAAAAAATTTGAAGGTGGATCGAATCTTCTGATCTGACGCAAAGGAGAAGTATTAAATTTCTCGGTATGTTTCCAATATATATCCTTCCCAAATTTTTGGAGAAGCTCAATTTGACGAGGTAAAAATAAAGTTGTCGCCCAGAAGTAATAACTTCTATGGCGGGCAGGGGATAGTGGATAAGTAAAATAATGGGAGCGAAACAAAACACGGTTAAGGGAGAATTCCCCCCCTGCTGCAAGCAGAGCAGAACTCGTCTCAGTCCAATTTTCAACAACTTCCCAAAAACCTGGTGGCCCCTCCCTCAGCATTTTTCTGTCATCGCCATGGTAGTAAAACCAGGTCCCATACCTGGATGCGTTCAGGGTTTCAAAGGATAATTTCTCAAACCCGAACTTTATCAATATATCCAACTTATATCCCCTAATAATTCCGACATCCGACTCATTCAGTATCCAATCTTCACCATTTTTTAAAGGAAGCACACTGATAATAGGTACATCTAACATTATTTCTGTGATACTTTTCGGGGTAAAAGGATCTGGTTCTTTGGTGAATATCCTTTCATCAATCCGATTAAAAAAGGAATATATGCTTGTGCTTAATTTACTTTTATCAAATTCGCCTTTGTCCTCATTTAAAACCACTAACACAAACTCACCTGAACTTTGATTTTCAATACGCTGGATAACATCAAATACCCATGCAGGAACATTGAATGAATCAACTAGTAATCCTAATTTCAGCTTTTGAGTGTGCATGTGAACTTATGTCTTCAGAACTCTTGAGACAAAACTTGACTTCCAAAACGGGATACTCTCCCGAATCGGGCTTATTAAATTTCCACTACCTTCGGTTGCAAATTCATTAGGTGTCTGGTCTGTAATATCCATTCCTTAAACTCTTCTAACTCTTCCAGAACCTCGTTACCCTGTCGGTGTAAAAAATCTATTGGCATGAGATTGTCCAGCATCTGTCATAATTTGGGTCGTAGTAGTAGTCCACAAAGCAGGCGATCTCCAGCTCTTGTTCTTCGGGGAACAATGGTTTTGCAGGTTCGGCATGGTCTTCATAGAATGCTGATTGCTCCATCTTCTTACGAGTCATCGGATCGTAGGCTGCAAGTTCGCTTCAAGTCCATGCTGTTCCAATAATTTATACCCTATTGCAGTTGTCGCTTCAGATACATCAAATACATCGGAGTTTTCCTCGTAACCTCAGATCTCTCACCGATCGGATAGCAGCAAGATTAGTACCCGTTCGATTTTCCGAGTAAGATGCGTATCCAATGAAACTATCTTTTCATGGTTCCGTTTTAACTCTTCGTTGAGGTCTACTGTGTAATTTGTGTTTATCGTATTGCATCCGTTTCGACACAATCATCTCTGGCAATCTCATTGTACCGATATCTTCAGCGTTGACATCCCCAAGGACAATTAAGGGCGGAAATGATGTTATCAACAGTGTTATTTTTCATAATAGCTTATTTCATAAAAACTAAAAGGAAGACATGCTGAACTGCAATGCCCAGGCATCCAGGCTGGCATTTTCGAGAAAATGATTATTTCAATGAAAGACTTAGGTTTTTCGTTTTGCGAGCTCATTGCCACCCTCGTTTGCAAAATCTGTCAAAACCTCTGCGGATTCAGGGCTGTTTGCTTGGCTTAGAGACAATCTTTTATAACCCTTAGAAAGCCACTGGACAACCTTTTGAGGGTGTAATTGTTCATTGAGTGCTACCCCTTCGATAATCACAAAACTCAAGAATAACCAAGTGGCCTTTCTAAACTCGAAAGTCAGAGAAAGGACTCCAATTGTCCAGACAAAGAAAACCGCGAGCCATAGGCCAGAATATCCCTTGGGTAACCTGACAGCTTGGTTAACAACGATAGCAAGGATGCAGCTGAATAACAGAAATCCAATAAGCCCTGTTTCAGCGAGAATTGATAAGAATGTCTGGTGGGATTCAGATCCAATAGTTGTGAATAATGTACCGCTGCCGTTTCCGAGAAGCGGATGCCTTAAAAATATTACTATCGATTCCATCCATAAGTTGACCCTGCCTCCAAAATCAGTTGAACTTATAGAAACAGATGTAGAAGCAAGACGTTCAATAACTCCCGTAGGGAGTATGGCTCGTAATACCATTATCGAAATCAACAGGAATACCGAAATTATAATAACACGACCAAAGTCAATCCGTTTTGGCCATAAGATATAAATAACAGCCGGGACTATCGCAAATAGAGATGTGCGACTTGCAGTGAGAAGAATCGAAAAAAGAGCTAGAGGTATATAAGAAAAGTTCAACACAGTTAGAATGCGGTTCTTTTTTTTATCTGCAATAAGTATTAAATGCCAGGCGAGAGGTATGCCTAATAATAGCAGGAGGGCGAGGTCGACGGCATTCACCCCGGTTGCGCTATAACGCACTTCGTAATTTTCTGCCACAGTACCGTTAAGATAATTACTTATTGTGCTGGCAATTAAGACAAATGCGCCAAAAATGTAAGCTTGAAGCCCAGCAATCAAATCAGCAGGTTTCCTAAGAGACTCCCAAAGAATAAGCATCAAGATGAAAATCTGTCCGTATGTCTTTATTCGTTCAAGGGTTCTCTCAGCATCCATGCTCCATATGTAACCAAAAACATTCCATAAGATAAAGAATAAAACAAAAGCGTGGAAAAGGTGGGGTTTACGAAATTGACCTTCGGTGAGGATTGTCATAAACCAAAACCCTGCTGCAACAAGTCCGATTAACCTTGTCAATGAGCCTACAGACGTAATTGACAAACTATCTTCCCAAGGAATGATAAAAATCAAAATCAGGGAAAGCCAAAAAGTAATTTTCCGCACGGTCTTATCCTTTTTAGAATAATGATCTATTGGCCAATCAATTAACGTAAAAATGATTTCCAGTTTCCCCGGGCGTGACGAAGTACATTGGTGATCAAGGTTTTTGCGATCACAGTTGCTGACGCGCTAGGATTACCTACAGCTACTAACTTACCGTGTTTTCCAACCAAGAGGATTTCACGTGATTCGCTCAGAAAGTCAGGTGACACATCTGAGACCGTCTTGTTTAAAACACATATATTGTCGATCTGTAAAAAGAATAATGCCCAAGACCTGTCTTCAGCTTACCAACATCTTCGAAAACCGATAGGCTGCAAAGGAATTAATATAGAAAATAATGTTCATGCTCATTATTTGGGCTATACCGCGAAAATAAATCACTCCTGGAGTATTTAAAAATATATATGCTCCGCCATCTTGACATTTCAAAAATATCAAGGGATATTTCGTTTTTCACGAAATTTGTTTTTACCGCTTCGGTTCAGGAATGGAACCGTTTCATCGGCTAATATTGTCCAACCGGTTATTTCACGAAAACTAACAACCCTTTCATTCCTCTAATAACACTTGCACTCTCTATTCCCATAAAAACAAGTATCAGATTTTGGATCATAACCATCGCATTAGCCGTCTCGTAAAACATTCCAAAAAGTAAAACACGTACTTGTAAGAATTTTTCACTTTCTTCCATCCTTAGCAAGGAAAAAGGGATGAAGTCCTTCAGAGATGGTCTCTGGTTCATTCCTACACTTATTTAATTATTACTCCAGGCATCCAACACAAAGTGGTACTATCCTCAAGGTCTAAATCGATGGTTATGAAGATACAACCGGGATAATCCGGTTTGATCTTGTAAGCATGTGGATAAATTAGCGAAATCCGGATGTGTAGGCTATCCGTCCCAATTCCGCAAAAAGGACTGTGAAAAGGACAGGGTCTCTTTCTGATGTTTGCTGTTATTCACATGCCATAGTTTCACTTTGATAGAAGCGCTCCTGTTTTAACCTTCAAGACATCTGCTGCCTTGCGTAAATTACTCAAGTAGATGTCATTATCTTTGAACTCGTTATATTCGTCGTAGTCTCCATTCCAGAGTTTTGCCGCAGTAGGTTCGCTGCAACCACGCTTTCGCATTTCACCTATGAACTCGTCATAGGACATGCCGATTCTTGCTGCTTGTTGTTTGATAATGTTTCCGCTCATATTGCTCCTTGAAGAAAGGCAAGAAACTGAAATCGAGATAAATCAATTCTCAACTCTATCTGTAATCAAATTACTAAAATGCACTTCAAAACCGAATTAAAAATCCATTTAAAAAAAATTGAAAAAAAAAACCTTAAACAAGCCATAGGACACACAATAATCTACAATCGATAGTCTTATATTAATCACCCATGCGGGAAGATTGTGTCAGAGGGAAATAATCCTCCCAAATAAAAACTTACAAAAATGTTATTATTTTCATAATAGCACTTTTAGAAACCGATGTCAATATATTGTACTCGTTATGATGATGAAATGATGTAAGAGTGTTATTCGCGTCAAAGACAAACTGCTCAAACTTGACAAGAAAACTGTTTTCAGTTGAAAAGTGACCGCTTGACAGTGGTAGATTCCTCCGAATAGGAGAACAACATGGGTTATCCGCACAAACACTTATAAGTGAAGATGTCAAGCTTATGGGGCAAAGTTACGAACAAGTGATGATAGTTCGCTCCTGAGTGGGAGGGAGCTTATCAATAAGACGTTATATTAACCATTCTGAAGAATTCTTGCTAGGATCCAAGAATTTTCGCGATATCCGATGAATATGAGAC
The DNA here is from genome assembly GCA_963828815.1 of uncultured Chloroflexia bacterium. Classification (GTDB taxonomy): domain Bacteria; phylum Chloroflexota; class Anaerolineae; order Anaerolineales; family Villigracilaceae; genus UBA877. Next base: position 3,036,781 of record CAWHGD010000002.1, on the reverse strand, counting down.
AGCTGATCGACTTTCAGCTGAAGAGTAATAAGCCATTTCAGGGGGACTGTTGAACGTGCAGTTTTTAACTATGGTAGATTTGAGATAAGTAGAAATATGGGGATATGATTAATCGGATATGTATCTTTACCCTAGCTGTCTGAGGTTAAATTCTTATAGTAATGTATAGTGAGTGTTGTGATTCACAACCAAACATATTTAGGGATAACTACAGTTAGGTTAGAATTTCAATATTAAAACGTAGAAGAACTAATTTCCCCCCGAAAGCAAATTATCGGACACTTTGAAGTAAGTCAAACCTAATATCAATGGGACAACTTCTTTTTTTTCATAGTATTAATATTTGCAGCCGTTTGTGGATCGATCAGCTTCATGGTACATTATGCAGATCAATGACAACATCGAACGTTCCGGTATTATTATCGTAACAATCAACGCAGTCATTAACTGTTAGGTAAAGCTCACCGTTTGCAGGGATGGTAAAATCGGAATACTCAATGGTCGCCAGGAAAGGCTCGCCCTCGTTGATCTTCGCCACAAGCACCCCGTAGTTTTCTCCGTTGATAACGCAGTTGTTATCGCAGATCATATCGGCGACGCCCAGCATGCCAAACGAATTGGCATTCCAATTCGGGTTGTCGTCTTGAAGATTGTACCCTCCATAACCCGGGAAGATCTTAAGACGTTGTCCTTGATTGACGTAGATGCCGGTGTCAACCCAACCCACATTGGTTGGAATTTCCAGATTAACGATGCCTTCTCCCGGCTGGTTATCTGTCGCCACGATTTTTGAGCGAAGAATTGTCTTCACCCGAAAACTGCACACCTCAATACCATCTTCCATTTCGTTGACCGGTTCAAGAGTCGTGGTAACCATATCGCGGTAAGTTAACTCGTTGCCATCATCGGCATGCACAACCAAGTCAAATGTGCGGTAAGTATCTGGCAAGTCTTCCATTCCATTTTTCCCCCCGGTTTTCATCCAAATATCCAAACCACCATATTCCTCATATCCCAGTAGGATCTTACAACGTTCACCATCGCCGTCAGAGATACAAACTGTACTTTCACGGACGTTGAGCGGTCCGCTGATGGAGGCGTTTTGTTGGTTCGATAACAACGAAGGGCAATCATTCTTCAAGGCTTCGTAATCTTCGTATTTCACCGGCGGCTCTGAAGATCCTGAGCAACCCAGCAAGGTGAGCAAAAGGGCAAAAAGGGGAACATTTCCCAAGATCAAAGACTTGCTGCGTGACTGGTGTATTTTATGAATCATCTTTTTTATGTCATTTTCAATATGCATGAAATCTTAATCCTTTTCTACTCTGGATATTTTCGTTAGATATTTTGGAATTATTATATAACACTCTTCGCTTGGGCGCGAAAGTATTGGGGAAAGACTAACAATTGCTGATCTCCGGTCGCAACTTCCAGGCTCTGTGGGATTATCTGAAAATAAGGCATCACCGTTATAGCTACGACCATCCCCAAGCCCAAATGAAATTGGATAATTACATTCCTCACCGTAAACGCAAGGTCCACGATCGAGAGGTGTTCACAGTTACCATCGTTCCACGGGTGCAACACGATGCTTTCTTTCACCATTGATTACCCTTAGCCGATCGGAAGTGGACCCTCATTCTCTCGTAGGATAACGACAACTGAAAGTTGCTCAATGCTGATTTTGTCAATCAAATTGAGGTTGAGCCAGGAACGTGTCGTCTGTCCATTTTAATATATGGGGTCCATCCGTATTTTCTTATTTCAGGGGGGGATAGTTCACTGGGGGAAGGGGTGTGTCATTCGTGAAGGGCTGTATACACTACCATCATGATTAATACTGAAATATAAATCCTTTTCGATAGAGGGATATCTTCCTAACATTTCTGTAAGTAAACCTAACAATTCCGTCATAAGAAATATCACTTATCCAGAGTATAACAATCATGAGCGTTGATTTGTTGACGCTTTGTTTTTTCCAGCTTTCTCCGCAGTCCTACATCAACCAAAGAATTTTGGAGGATTGAATGAGTAATATATTTGCACTTGCTCTGGCAATCCTACTGAGCATACAATCCTGGTCGCCAATTACACCATCATCATCGATACAATTTCCCTTAAGTAATCTCCATAATGTTGGGACACCATTACACTCCAACCCCGTAGAATCCAACAGGTTAATGGTAATCCCCAGTCCTTCCAGTTTCCCGGCTACAGGGATTTTGGATGCTTTCAACCGCGATGACGGTAATATTGGCTCCAATTGGTCATTTGATCGATCTGGATTCAAGATCATTGGCAACCAGATGGGGGTAGCCTCTCGTGGCATGGTCTTTTGGAATTCAACTTCGTTTGGACCGGATCAGGAAGCTTATGTAACATTTGTCAATGTTGATACTTCAGCTACCAACATGGATTTGTTGCTCAAATCCCAGAATTCAGATCGAAAGACAAGTTTTCTGGAAGTAATGTACAACCCGACTAAAAAAGAGATTACGATTGAATCGTATACTTCTGGGAAAGGATATGTCCAATGCGGCGCGAAGATACCGGTCACCTTTTCGAATGGGGATCAGCTTGGTGCACGGGCTACTGCCGATGGGAAGGTCTATGTTTACAAGAACGGGACTTCGCTTGCGGTCTGTGATGTAACTGCCTGGCCTGATTATGGCAGGGGAGGGTACGTAGGTCTGTTAGCGTGGGGTGATTCCAACGCCAGCAACGCCATCTTTGATAACTTCGGAGGCGGTTCGATAGTCGGCTCAGCAACGCAGATCCCCGTTGCCACGTCCACATCTTTGCCGACACAGACTAACGCTAATACGCTTATCGCTACTGTGACCCAAACGTCCGTACCGACTGTGATGGCAACGAACACCATTATACCGACTGCGACGAATACACCCACCGCGATGGCTACCTATACCTTCACAGCAAGTGCGACAAATATTATCGCCACTGCGAAGGCAACGAACACCTTCTCACCAACTGTAACTAACATAAAATTATCGATAATCCCCAGTCTTTCTGGTTTCCCGGCTACAGGAATTTTGGATGCTTTCAACCGTAACAACGGCACTATTGGCTCCAATTGGTCATTTGATCGATCTGGATTCAAGATCATTGGCAACCAGATGGGGGTAGCCTCTCGTGGCATGGTCTTTTGGAAACCAACTTCATTTGGGCCGGATCAGGAAGCTTATGTAACATTTGTCAACGTTGATACTTCAGCTACCAACATGGATTTGTTACTCAAATCCCAGAATTCAGATCGAAAGACAAGTTTTCTGGAAGTAATGTACAACCCGGCTAAAAAAGTGATTACGATTGAATCGTATACTTCTGGGAAAGGATATGTCCAATGCGGCGCGAAGATACCGGTCACCTTTTCGAATGGGGATCAGCTTGGTGCACGGGCTACTGCCGATGGGAAGGTCTATGTTTACAAGAACGGGACTTCGCTTGCGGTCTGTGATGTAACTGCCTGGCCTGATTATGGCAGGGGAGGGTACGTAGGTCTGTTAGCGTGGGGTGGTTCTAACGCCAGCAACGCCATCTTTGATGACTTCGGAGGCGGTTCGATAGTCGGCTCAGCAACGCAGATCCCCGTTGCCACTTCCACATCTTTGCCGACACAGACTAACGCGAATACGCCTATCGCTACTGTGACCCAAACGTCCGTACCGACCGCGATGGCGACGAACATCATCATACCGACTGCGACGAATACACCCACCGCGATGGCTACCTATACCTTTACACCAACCGGAACGAACACAATTCCGCCCATCGCTACTGAGCTCCGAACCTCTACTCCAACAGTTACGGTAACCAGCACATCCACTCCAACTACAAGCACTCTTTCACCGACAATAACAAATACACCCATTGTTACCGTGAATAATACACAGACAGTAACAGCAACTTTAATTCCAACTGTCAATCCAGTGGCGTTCAGTTTTGTTTCAATGGGAGATGCACAAGCAGAAACGGCAAACTTCACTCTTACTGTGAATCAGATTAAGACACTAAATCCCAATATAGTTTTGTTCAATGGAGACCTTGAGAACGATGGGGTATGGTCGTCTGAATTAAATCCTATGATCACTGCCTTGAAAAATGCTGGAATATATGATCAAACCTTCATGGTCCGAGGCAATCATGATGACCATGCAAGCGGAAGTCTAGCACTTTGGGAAATGTTTTTTGAAACAGCCCCAAATATTAGGGTCCTACCGGCGGGAGTGACCAATTATGTCTCTCTAAACTCTACTTCAGATACTCTAAATTACAGTTTCGTATATGGAAACGCCATGTTCATCGGTTTGGATGTTCCGGGCGATGTAGATCTGATGACTTCTGAAAAGTTAAACTTCTTGGATGCTCGTTTGACATATGCAGAAAGCAGAGGATTAGTTCATGCCTTTATTTACTTTCATGGCCCTCTCTACTGCGTTGAAAGCACGCATTGTGGTTGCTCTACAAAAACAGATTCCAGTTGTACACCTTCTTCTCTTGTAACCGTTCTCAATAGGCATCCAATCGTATCCGCGACCTTTCATGGTCACGAACATATTATGGGTTGGACGCATATGGATAATACCAGAGTAGCAGGATTGACAGGAAGTTTTGAAGAGTTCCTTACTTCTCCGTCTGGTGGCTGGACCTATAATAGTTATTTGTATCCAGCTCGTATGGATTATACCTACATGAATATGGGAAGTTCGCAAGCCTTTGCATCCATCTCTGTCAATGGAAATTCCTTTACAGTAAAATTTTATAAAGTTGGAACAACTGCTCCTGTCTGGACAATGACCTTTACCAAAGGTGTTCCTGTTTCGACCAGTACACTCGCTCCTACTCTGGGTCCCAGCCTGGCACAGACTCCTTCTATAACACGAACTCCTTCGTCAACACGAACTCCTACTCCAGTCATAACTGGAATTATGGTTTCTGAACCGACACCTATCGTTATCCCTAGCATTACCAATACTCCTATTGCAACTTATACTCCCTTCTGGACACAGACTCCATCTTTTACACAAACTCCTTTGCCAGTAATAACTGGAACTTCGGTTTCTATGCCAACAAATACAGTTATCCCTAGCATTACCAATACTCCAGTTGTAAGTAATACTCCCACCTGGACACCGACGCCAAGCCGTACCCAAACACCATCCTCTAATCCAACTACTATCGTTTCGTCTCTACCGGCTTTTCTTGGGGCAGAGGGTTTCGGTGCAGGCTCGATCGGAGGCAGGGGCGGAAAGGTCTACGAAGTTACCAATACCAACGATTCTGGTACGGGTAGTCTTAGAGAATGTGTTTCTGCTTCTGGAGCTAGGATTTGTGTCTTTAAAGTGGGTGGCACGATTACTTTAAGTTCGGCTTTAAGTATCACTAATCCATATATTACCATTGCTGGTCAAACTGCTCCCGGCGGTGGTATTACCTTAAAATCTTCAGGCAGCGACATTTTCAGTCCAAGAACTCACGATATTATTATCCGTTATATAACGGGTCGTCCTGGGGTTGGAGGAGAAAATCACGCTGCCCAAATAGCCAGTAACAACTCCACATCGATTTATAATATTATTTTTGACCACTGTTCTTTCAGTTGGGGAATTGATTCGGTTTGGGAAACTTGGTATCGAGTATACGACACGACAATTCAATGGTCATTTGTGAACGAAGGGTTAGATTGCAGCACCCACTCCAAAGGCTGCCATAGCAAAGGATTGATGATTGGCGGTTATAAATTGGGTGAAAGTAACACGGCAAAAGGGTCGTACAATATTTCGGTCCTTCACAATTTAATGGCTCATGATGCGGAACGAGCGCCTCTCATGCAGTTTTGTGGTACAGGTCAAGTGATTAACAATGTTACATACAATCCGATGTGGACATTTTCTCACCAAGAGATTAATTGTTCTGATGCAACAGCCATCAGTATTGTTAACTGGATTGGAAACTATCATAAAAGAGGTCCTGATTCAACCTCAAACACAGACCTTAAAGTTTCAATAACTGGAGGAACTAGCACAGGACGCGCTTATGTTCAAGGAAATATTGGCCCAAGCCGCCCCAACAACACTCTTCCAGAAACAAATTGGGTAAGCGCTCCTGCCAGTTTAATATCAACAACTCCCGCGATAGCACCAGCAGTAACAACAACCGATGCGTTTGTTGCCTACAGCATGGTTTTGGCTGAAGGCGGCAACAACAGGGGTCTAAACTGTGACGGTACTTGGTTTTACCGTAGAGACAGTATTGATGCCCGAGTTGTTAACGAAGTAATGACAGGCACTGGTCATATAATCGATGACCCGTCCGAGGTAGGCGGTTGGGTGTTTATTGCAACCGGAACTCCTTGTACCGACACCGATCACGATGGAATGCCGGATGTTTGGGAACTGGCTCACGGGTTAAATCCAACGAATGCCACGGATGGAAATCAAATTTCTTCGAGCGGATACACCAATTTGGAGGAGTTTTTAAACGGGCCTAGATAGATGCAATAGGTTTTTAACTTCAAATTTGGATAAACATGGAACTTGGGAATATCTAGGAAGAGAGAGCTATTTCACCAAATTAATGCTGGAAGGGTTGATTAGGTATAACCTTTTTTGTAAGGATAATATTGCCTTCAGCCAGCAGTCCCTTGTTCGAGATACTTGCGTCACCTTTGCACCATTACTCTCGGTAATCATATCTGGTCCGCTAATAAAATCCCAGCCTCCTACACAGCGGTCAGGGAGGATGTCGGCGTTGATAACACCGCCTATCCATTTCGTTATATAAACACTTTGTGGGGATGTGATAAGTTTCTCAACCCTGCCTGGGCTGCACAATACGAATTTGAGGTACGCAGCATACTTCAGGTGGAACTTGGAAATATCCCTACAATGATGAAGCTTGAGGAAATCCTTAGGTCATTCTGGTCACCTGCCGCGGTTTGATGCCGCCACCGGTGAGTCCATTTCCAGGTGTTGGGATGCGTAGGGTTGATCGAAGGCAAGTTGCCCGAAGGAGATATTGAATGTAGTGGGTGGCCAATCAGCTGCCTACTTTTTATTTTATCTGGCACAGTATCTGTCCACCGCTCCCCGTAAATTACCCTAGATGAGGTCCAGAAAATCCGGCGCGTCTCACTGTAAGCCTACAATATACTGCGACACATAGACGGCTCCAACCTGATCATCTGCCTGGGTTACAAAGAAGGGATTCGTTTTTCCCCTAATGTTCGCCATCTAGGCGGTCCAGGTCAGCATCCAGTTGGAGATGAATCTAACCCTGTTTCTCTAGCTCGGTAGTAAACAAAAATCACCTGTAGCTAAATTGTGGGAGATTTTTTCGTTAAATCAGAATCCTAAATTAGACTATCTTCGTATTGATAAGGACCAGCCACACGACTGGGGCTTAATTATGGGATTGTTGTCCTTTCAGTCCATTGCTTATACTCGGCAAGCGCTGATGTTAAATACACTTTAGAATCATTATAAGTAACATCATAAGAGACATCAAACATCATATTGACATTGGTTTTTAATTATGCTATTATGAAAAGCAGATTAACATTTTTGTTAAGTGACGGTCTTGTAAATTTATGGATGTGAAGAACCCACAACGATGAAATATCATTCCCACACTAATGATTATTGTCTTTAGAATATGAAAGATGACTTTGGGCGAATGAAAGTCCTTTGTAGGTTTATTTTTTTTTCGTGTTTTTCTAAATGGATTTATAAATCGATTTTGAAGTACGTTTTCATTATAGGAATGCCAATAGCGATATGATCTTTTTTGTCTTGAAATAGACTGCACTCCGATCTTCAAAAAGCAAATTATACGGGAAGGTAACACAACTTGCAGCGAAAAATGGCGTGGCATAGGCTGAAGGAAGAATGAAAATATTATTTATTATTATCCCATCGGGAAGGCATGTGTGAAAGTAAAACCAACCAGAATGGAAATCTGTGAAACAATGGGGATACCGCTTCGATTATTACAAACGCTCTTCATTGAAGCGGCCACACCCACTGGAACCTCAGTGCAATTTTCGGCACGAATAATGTGCCGTTTTACCTGGCAGACTAGTTGATTTATTAGGCGGTCGGGGAGTTGGAGTTAGGACTCCCCGGTCGAATTCGAACGGATGCGACTGGCGAGATGATCGCCAGCTGTAATCCCCTTTTACAGCTAAGCTAATGCTCACAAGAAACAAGATTTATACAAAAATAAAGGAATTATTTTTCGGAGGAAAAGGATATGCACACTAAATATTACAAAACTCTGAAAGCACAATTGGGACGAATATGTTCGATCCTTATGATCCTATCCATACTCTTATCTGGCGTTGGGATTAAGCCGGTCAGTGCGGGGGCTACCCACACTATCAGCGGCAGCGTCGGGACAGCAGGAGGAGGGGCAACCATCACCTATACTGGCGGGTCAACAACCGCAAACGGCACTACGGGGAACTACACATTCACAATCAATCACGGATGGATTGGCACTGTGACACCCTCCAAAGCTGGCTATACCTTTTCACCAACATCTCGGACCTACTTCTACATCACGGTCGATCAGATCAATCAGAATTACACAGCCACGGTAAACACATACACCATCAGCGGCAGCGTCGGGACACTAGGAGCAGGGGCAACCATCACCTATACAGGCGGGTCAACAACCGCAAACGGTACCACGGGGAATTACTCGTTCACCGTCTCATATGGCTGGTCAGGTACGGTCACACCCTCCAAGACTGGCTTTGCCTTTACACCTGCCAGTAGATCTTATACCAATGTCACTGCCAACCAGACCAACCAGAATTACACAGCCGCGTCGACCATGCACGCCATCTCCGGTAATACGGGTACAGGTAGCGTGACACTAAGCTATACAGATGGAACGCCCAAGACTGCCACTGCGAATGGCGCTGGCGCGTATACCTTCCAGGTTACCAACAACTGGTCGGGAACTGTGACTCCCTCTAAAACCGGGTTTAGCTTCACGCCAGCTAACAGAACTTACACCAATGTAGTTACAGATCAGACTGCGCAGAACTACACCGCAAGGCCGACCGCATTTAGTTTTGCGTCAATGGGGGATGGACAGGCGGAGGCAGCATACTTTTCTGCCACCGTCAATCAAATTTCAACCCGAAATCCAGCGCTTGTAATCTATAACGGTGATCTGGAGGAGACCGGGGTCGTTTCAAGCCAGATGGACCCGATGATCAGCGCGTTGAAGACTGCGAATCTATTTAATAAAACTTTTTTGGTCAGAGGCAATGCAGATAACTTTATTGAAGGAAGCCCAACGCTTTGGGAAAACTATTTTGAAACAGCTCCGAATATAAAAGTGCTGCCGGCGTATGTGACCAATTACGTATCTCTCGATTCCGCTTCGGACTATTTGACCTATAGTTTCGAATATGGAAATTCTATATTTATTGGATTGGATGTTCCGGCCGATATTGGCTACTTGGATACAACACCAGCCCAGCTAACCTTCCTCAATTCCCGCTTGACCTATGCCGAAGGTCAGGGTTTAACGCACGCGTTTATTTTCTTCCATTCGGCTGAATATTGTGTGGAAAGCGTCCATTGCGGATGCATAACTAGGACGGACACAAGTTGCACCCCTCCGAGCTTGATGACAATCATCAACAATCATCCAATTGTCTCAGCAACCTTTCATGGCCACGAACATGTATTAGGGTGGACACACATGGATAATACCAGGGTTGCGGAATTAACTCGAAGCTACGAGCAATTTATCACTTCCCCCGCCGGTGGCGCTACGTACAACGAGTTTGTTTTCCCGGATAGAATGGATTATGTATATCCGGATATGGAGTCATCACAGGGCTTTGCTATCATCAGTGTTGATGGCAACTCATTCACGTATAGGATCTACAAAGTTGGTACAACGGAACCAGTCTGGTCACACACTTTTTCCAAATTAAACATATTGCCGACCATCAGCGACATTACTGACAAGACCACAGATGAAGATATTGCCACTGGGGACATCTCCTTCACAATTGGTGATGTGGAAACTCCTGCAGCTTTTCTGACCGTCACAGCCAGCTCTTCGAATACAACCCTTGTACCGGACGGAATCATTTCCCTGGGCGGCAGTGACGCAAACCGTACTATTAACATCACACCCGCCCCCAACCAGAGCGGCACAGCCACCATTACGGTCTCGGTGAACGATGGTTCAGGAGCCACCACCAGTGACACCTTCCTGCTGACAGTATATGCAGTCAATGATGCACCAGTTGCCGATGCCCAATCCGTTAGCATGCCTTGGAACACGTTCTTGGACATCACCCTGACTGGCACGGATGTGGAGAGCAGTCCATTAACATACATCATTGTGGATAATCCAACGCATGGTGGCCTGAGTGGCAGCGATGCGAATCAAACCTACACGCCCACAGCAAACTACTCAGGGCCAGATAGCTTCACCTTCAAGGTCAACGACGGAACAGTAGATAGTAGTGTGCCTGCCACCGTGACCATAAATGTGACTGCCCATACTATTTCCGGAAACGTGGGGGTTGCAGGTGCGACCCTTAGTTATACAGATGGCACGCCGAAGACTGTCATTGCAGATGGCACTGGCCTGTATACCTTCCAGGTTCCCACTGATTGGTCTGGCACCGTAACGCCTTCTAAGGCCGGCTTTACCTTCTCACCCATCAACATGACCTATACCAATGTGCTTGCAGATCAAACTGCACAAGACTACACGGCCACGGGTGTCACGTTTACCATCTCCGGTAACGCAGGATCTGCAGGGGTCACTCTTAGTTACACTGATGGCACACCTAAGACTGCCATTGCCGATGGTACCGGATTTTATTCCTTTGAGATCCCCTATAATTGGTCGGGCATAGTTACACCTTCCTTATTAGGATATGGGTTCATTCCCGGCACCAGGACATATACTAATGTCCTTTCAAACAAGGTAGCTCAAAATTATATTACGACAACCAGCCGAACCTACTATGTTGATAAAACAAATGGGGCTTGCACAGACGTCGGTACTGTCGGTTCGTTCGCAATTCCATTCTGCACGATCGATAGGGGGGCGTATCTTGCAGTCGCCGGCGAGATAGTGCATGTCTTGCACGGCACTTATGCAGAGACGGTCACCCCGAGGAATACCGGCAGCGCCGGAAACCCGATCACCTTCCTGGCTGACTCTGGCGTTACGGTGACCGGAAGACCTCAACTTACTGTTGATCCTTTCACTGCTTACCCTGGTTTTGCAGTGTCAACAAAAAGCTACATCGTTATCGATGGTTTCACCATCACTCAAACCGGCACTAAGGGCATTTATGTGGACGCTTCGGACCACATCACCATTACGAATAATCACATCACTTACGCTGGTGCTAGTTCAACTACACATCCCTATGAGCAGGGCATTTATTTAAAAGCCACCACCTATTCCACGATCTCTGGCAATACCACTGATCACAATACATGTATTGGAATTCGGTTGACCAATGGCAGTGATTACAACATGGTCAGTAACAACCTCTCATTTTCCAATTATTCGGTGGTCGAGACCGATGCAGCTGGGATCGAGCTGACAGGTGCCAGCTATAATACCGTGATCAACAACATCACCTTCAGCAATGAGGACAGTGGGATCAATGTCTATGTAAACTCCTCGACTGGTGAGCAATCCACCGACAACCTGATCATTGGAAACCTTAGCTATGAAAACGGTGATCATGGCATTGACATTAATAATTCACCGTACAACACCATTGTGGGCAATACGGTTCATGGGAATGGCACGGTTGGGATCAACATTGAAGGCGAAACTCTTACAGGTTCACATCACTCGACGGTGATCAACAACATCAGCGCTGGAAACGGGTTTACCCCACCTTCAGGTTCTTTTGCCGGCAATCTGCGCGTCGACTCGCCTTCCATCGCTGGGACGACCATCGACTACAATCTCTTCAACCGTCAGAGCGCTATTGTTCAGATCCTCTGGGATGGAAATCCCTATGTCTCCTTGGCGGCGTTCCAAGCCGCCGTACCTACTCAAGAGGTGCATGGGCTGGAAGGGAATCCCCTCTTTGTGGCGCCAGTCCCGTCCGCTCTGCGGAGCACGGGGGTGCCCTACGTGGGCGCGGGAGTTGTAGGCAATTACTACCTGATGACCGGATCGCCGGCGATTGACAGCGCTAATTCAAATGCTCCCAGCCAGCCACTCTACGACATCGATGGCAACTCCCGGGTTGACGATCCGGGCACACCCGACACCGGCATTGGTGTGCGGACATATGACGATCGCGGAGCTTATGAATTTCTTCCGTTGGGAGCGTCACTACCAACTGTCACTACCCAGGCAGTTACTGCTATTACGATGACCACAGCCACGGGGAACGGTAATATCACCGCGATAGGTGAGCCCAATCCCACCCAGCATGGTGTTGTCTGGAGCATAACTGCCGATCCAACTACCGCAGATAGCAAAACCACGGATGGTGCGGTCAGCGCAACTGGTGCCTTCACCAGCACCATTACCGGCCTTACGCCAGGTACCTTGTATCATGTCCGCGCTTATGTCACCAATGCAATCGGTACAGTGTACGGAGAGGATGTCACTTTCACTGCTCACCAGGTACCTACAGTCATCACCTCAGCGGTCACGGCCATAACGACCACCGCCGCCACGGGGAACGGCAATGTCACCGCCTTAGGCGTACCCAATCCCACCCAGCACGGTGTAGTGTGGAGCACATCTGCCAATCCCACCACTGGAGATAGCAAAACCATGGATGGTCCGGTTACCTTGACCGGAGCCTTTACGAGCAGCATTACCGGCCTGACACCGGGTACTCTGTATCACGTCCGCGCATATGCCACTAATGTGGCAGGCACATCCTATGGTGATGATCTCACTTTTACTGCCTATCACATACCTGCCGTCACCAGTTCGGAGGTCACAGACATTACAACAACCACCGCCACGGGGAATGGCAATGTCACCGCGCTGGGTGTGCCCAATCCAACCCAGCACGGTGTTGTCTGGGCAATATCGGCCAATCCTACTACAGCAAATTTCAAAACCACGGATGGTGAGGTCAGTGCGACTGGTGCCTTTACCAGTGCTATGACCGGCCTGACACCGGGGACGCTGTATCACGTACGTGCTTATGCCGCCAACGCAGCAGCCACTGTGTATGGCGAGGAATTCACTTTCACTACTCTCCTGGCACCGACAGTCACCACCCAGGCAGTCACAGCCATTACGACCACCACCGCTACAGGCAACGGTAATATCACAGTTCTGGGAACGTTCAATCCTACCGAACATGGTGTAGCTTGGAGTACATTGATCAATCCTACCATCTCGGATAGCCACACTACGGATGGAGCAGTCAGCGCAACCGGTGCCTTTACCAGTTCTATGACCGGCCTGACACCGGGTACGCTGTATCATGTCCGTGCATACGCCACAAGCGCGGCAGGCACATCCTACGGTGGTGATGAAACTTTCACTGCTCACATTGAACCTACCATCACAACTCAGGCTGTCTCATCCATCGGGACCACTACAGCCATCGGGAATGGCAATGTCACTGCGCTGGGTGTGCCCAATCCAACCCAGCATGGTGTTGTCTGGAGCACATCTGCAAATCCCACCACCGCAGATAGTAAAACCACGGATGGCGACATCATCTTTACCGGCGCCTTTACAAGCAGTATTACCGGCCTTACGCCAGGTAATCTGTATCATGTACGCGCTTATGCCATCAACACGGCAGGCACATCGTATGGTGAGGATGTCAGTTTCACCACTCTCCCGTCGATTACTGGCACCACCACCCCGGCTACAAACGCTGGGACAGGTGCGAATGTACCAGTTACTGGTACAGCCGACTGGGCAAATCCTGGCTACATCACTGCTGACGACACCAATTACGCGAGCGTTAATCTCTCAGGTAGCATCCTAACATCCGGTTATCTGGAAGGTGTCAATTATGGTTTTAACATTCCTTCAAATGCAACCATTACAGGAATTGTGGTCACCATCGGACGCCATGAAAGTGGTACCAGGGTTGGTTATTTCGATGTACGTGATAGTACTGTCAGACTGCTTAAGGCCGGTGTTATTACCGGGAACAATAAAGCAGCATCTGGGACGGAATGGCCAACAAGTCCTCCAGTCGCGGCTTCATACGGTTCAACCTCTGATCTGTGGGGAGCGACATGGACACCTGAGGATATCAATGCCAGTAATTTCGGTGTGGTTCTATCTGTCATCACTGATGTCAATAGAATTGCCTATGTCGATTACATGCAGATCTCAATAACTTATACGGTGACAATGGTCGCTTCCAACACGACCGTGAACTGCGGCTCGGGTACCCCGGTCGTTACTTATGGCTCGGACATCACCTGTGTGGCCACCGTCGTGCGAGGTTCCGGCTCCAAGACCCCCACCGGGAACGTCAATTGGACCACGAACGGCAGTGGCAACTTTGTCACAAGCCCGTGTGCTCTCGCGGGCTCCGCTGGAACTGCTACATGCTCTGTGACTTATTCACCCAGTTCTGTGGGCACCGGCTCGCATTTGATCACCGCCACTTACGCCGGGGATCCGGACTTCTTTACCAGCTATGGCGATCAGACTATAACGGTCAACCCCAAGCCGATCACGATCACACCGGATGTGGGTCAAACCAAGGTGTTTGGTGATTCGGATACCCTGGCATTCACATATACCCATACTCCGCTGGTCGGTCTTGATACCATCAGCGGGACGCTGGGTCGTGTGGCTGGCGAGGATGTAGGCACATACGCGTACACACTTGGCTCGCTGAATGCAGGTACGAATTACACCCTGGCAATGGCATCCAGTCCTGAGACCTTCTCGATCACTGCCAAGCCGATCACGATCACGCCGGATGTGGGTCAGACCAAGGTGTTTGGTGATTCGGATCCCTTGGCATTCACGTATACCCATACTGTGCTGGTCGGTCTTGATACCATCAGCGGGACGCTGGGTCGTGATGCTGGCGAGGATGTTGGCACATACGCGTACACACTTGGCTCGCTGAATGCAGGTACGAATTACACCCTGGCAATGGCATCCAGCCCTGAGACCTTCTCGATCACCGCCAAGCCGATCACGATCACACCGGATTTGGGTCAGACCAAGGTGTTTGGCGATTTGGATCCTTTGCTATTCCCATATATCCATACTCCGCTGGTCGGTCTTGATACCATCAGCGGGACGCTGGGTCGTGATGCTGGCGAGGATGTTGGCACATACGCGTACACTCTTGGCTCGCTGAATGCAGGTACGAATTACACCCTGGCAATGGCATCCAGTCCTGCGACCTTTTCGATCACCGCCAAGCCGATCACGATCACACCGGATGCAGGACAGACCAAGGTGTTTGGTGATTTGGATCCCTTGGCATTCACATATACCCATACTCCGCTGGTCGGTCTTGATACCATCAGCGGGACGCTGGGTCGTGATGCTGGTGAGAACATAGGCACATACGCGTACACACTTGGCTCGCTGAATGCAGGTACGAATTACACCCTGGCAATGGCATCCAGCCCTGAGACCTTCTCGATCACCGCCAAGCCGATCACGATCACACCGGATTTGGGTCAGACCAAGGTGTTTGGTGATTTGGATCCCTTGCCATTCACGTATTCCCATACTGTGCTGGTCGGCACTGATACCATCAGCGGGACGCTGGGTCGTGATGCTGGCGAGGATGTTGGCACATACGCGTACACTCTTGGCTCGCTGAATGCAGGTACGAATTACACCCTGGCAATGGCATCCAGCCCTGCGACCTTTTCGATCACACCAGCCACTTCAACTCATAGCATCTCTCTTGTGCTTGGATGGAACCTGGTCTCATTCAACGTCCAACCTGCGAACACGGACATCGCGGCAGTCCTCGCTAGCATTGACGGCAATTACGATCTGGTCTATGCCTGGGATGCGACGAGCATTAGCGACAACTGGCTGATGTATGATCCAAACATGCCATTCGGAAACAACCTGGAGCATCTCGATAATACGATGGGCTTCTGGATCCACATTACATCTGAAGACACTCTGGAGGTAGCCGGCATAATTCCTGTAACAACCAACATCGAATTGTCCACCATTACCGGAGGCTGGAACCTGGTGGGCTATCCATCCGGGGTAGATCGTCCGCTACCTGAGGCGTTGAGCGAAAACGGCGCCGGCGACGATTTCTCACTTGTGTATGCTTATAAAGCAAACGATGCGGCTCCGTGGAAGTTGTTCGATCCAAACATGCCATTCGGAAATGACCTGACCGTCTTGGCACCCGGATGGGGTTACTGGATCTGGGTCAATACGGATTGCACCTTGAGCGTTGATTACACTGACCTTTAGAAATCCAGAATCTTGATCTTTACCTCCGGGGGAGGATAGTCAGATCCTCCCCCGGAAGGATCATGGATAGGCAATAATTTCAACATTGGAGAGATGAGTGAGTCGTTTGAACCGAACCAGCATTTGTTTATTGATCATCTGTGCTGTTATATTCCTTGAACCTTCATCTGTGCTGGCCTTCCCCGCACTGCCATCAAGCTTCTATGGCACGGTCATGCTGAACAATGCCAATCTGCCAGATGGAACGGTTGTTCAGGCGTTCAATGGTGACTTGATGATTGCCCAGGCGTATTCCCAGACATACCAGGGCGCTTCGGTCTACGCACTGAACGTACCTGGTGATAACACCGATACTCCCGTCATCGACGGTGGAAGGGAGGGCGATAGGATCACTTTTACAGTAGGCGGAATATTAGCAAATGTGACCGGCACCTGGCATAGCGCCACTAATATCGAATTAAATTTGACCGTCACTTCTACCTCCACACCCTGGGCGCCGCAGGTAACCCCGACTGATCCTCCAACACAAACCCCGATCGCTATCATCCAACCAGCAACACAGACGCCAATGCCGATATTATTGGATTCACCTACTGCAATTATTCCATCCTTGGATACAAAAACTCCGGATGTCCTGACTTCAACCCCTGAACAGTCTATTCAGCAGGTGCCTGTCTCAGGTGATCAGGCAACGGACAGTAAAAACGCTCTTGGAAAAACCATTCCGATCATGGCTTTTGTTATGATCGTGATCGTTGGAGCAGGTCTTTTTGCTTGGATCCGTTGCAAAAAAAATAAACTTTATCCGAAATAATAAAAAACCTTCTTATTATTCAAAAGGCATTTAATTAAATAGAGGAGTACATATGAAAACCCGTCGAATGGTCATTACCCTTCTCATCATCTTAAGCCAGTTGATCACAAATGTGTCACCTGCTTATGCGGTTCCTCCCCTACCTTCTAGTTTTTGGGGATTAGTCACGCTTGATGGAGTAGATGTACCAATAGGAACCATCATCTCAGCGCGCATCGACGGTGTTCAATATGCTACAACGACAGTAACTACATATTATTTAGGAGTTACTGCTTACTCCAACTTAAAAGTGCCCGGTGATGATCCTGCGACACCAAGTATTATCGAAGGGGGTGTTCCGGGGGATACAGTGATCTTCTATATCGGCAGTTATATAGCTGATCAGACAGCGCCCTGGGTAAGCGGACCTAATGTTCGCCTCGATTTGACAGGGACGAGTTACCGAACCGTGATCTTTGACGCCAACGGCGGGTTGGGCTCGATGAGTCCTGAGATCCAGAACGTCCCGACAGCCCTGACAGCCAACGCCTTCACCTGGGCGGGCTACTCGTTCAGCGAATGGAATACCCAGGCCAACGGCTTGGGCGATGCCTACGCCGACAGTGCGATCTACGATTTCACGGCTGATATCACCCTCTACGCCCAGTGGAGTGCCAACCCGACGCATACCGTGACCTACGCCAATGGTGGCGGCACGGGCACGCCTCCCACGCAGGCTCCTGTCTCTGAGGGGGCCAGCTTCACCGTGGCAGCGAACAGCTTCACGCGCGCCGGTTTCACCTTTACTGGCTGGAATGACGGCACCAATCCGTATGCGGCGGGCAGCACCTACACCATGGGTCTCATCAACGTTACGCTCACCGCCCAGTGGAGTGCGCTACCGAACCACACCGTGATCTTTGACGCCAACGGCGGGTTGGGCTCGATGAGTCCTGAGATCCAGAACGTCCCGACAGCCCTGACGGCCAACGCCTTCACCTGGGCGGGCTACTCGTTCAGCGAATGGAATACCCAGGCCAACGGCTTGGGCGATGCCTACGCCGACAGTGCGATCTACGATTTCACGTCTGATATCACCCTCTACGCCCAGTGGAGTGCCAACCCGACGCATACCGTGACCTACGCCAATGGTGGCGGCACGGGCACGCCTCCCACGCAGGCTCCTGTCTCTGAGGGGGCCAGCTTCATTGTGGCAGCGAACACCTTCACACGCGCCGGTTTCACCTTTACTGGCTGGAATGACGGCACCGACCCCTATGCGGCGGGCAGCACCTACACCATGGGTCTCATCAACGTTACGCTCACCGCCCAGTGGAGTGCGCTACCGAACCACACCGTGATCTTTGACGCCAACGGCGGGTTGGGCTCGATGAGTCCTGAGATCCAGAACGTCCCGACAGCCCTGACGGCCAACGCCTTCACCTGGGCGGGCTACTCGTTCAGCGAATGGAATACCCAGGCCAACGGCTTGGGCGATGCCTACGCCGACAGTGCGATCTACGATTTCACGGCTGATATCACCCTCTACGCCCAGTGGAGTGCCAACCCGACGCATACCGTGACCTACGCCAATGGTGGCGGCACGGGCACGCCTCCCACGCAGGCTCCTGTCTCTGAGGGTGCCAGCTTCACCGTGGCAGCGAACACCTTCACACGCGCCGGTTTCACCTTTACTGGCTGGAATGACGGCACCAATCCGTATGCGGCGGGCAGCACCTACACCATGGGTCTCATCAACGTTACGCTCACCGCCCAGTGGAGTGCGCTACCGAACCACACCGTGATCTTTGACGCCAACGGCGGGTTGGGCTCGATGAGTCCTGAGATCCAGAACGTCCCGACAGCCCTGACGGCCAACGCCTTCACCTGGGCGGGCTACTCGTTCAGCGAATGGAATACCCAGGCCAACGGCTTGGGCGATGCCTACGCCGACAGTGCGATCTACGATTTCACGGCTGATATCACCCTCTACGCCCAGTGGAGTGCCAACCCGACGCATACCGTGACCTACGCCAATGGTGGCGGCACGGGCACGCCTCCCACGCAGGCTCCTGTCTCTGAGGGTGCCAGCTTCATTGTGGCAGCGAACACCTTCACACGCGCCGGTTTCACCTTTACTGGCTGGAATGACGGCACCAATCCGTATGCGGCGGGCAGCACCTACACCATGGGTCTCATCAACGTTACGCTCACCGCCCAGTGGAGTGCCAACCCGACGCATACCGTGACCTACGCCAATGGTGGCGGCACGGGCACGCCTCCCACGCAGGCTCCTGTCTCTGAGGGTGCCAGCTTCACCGTGGCAGCGAACAGCTTCACACGCGCCGGTTTCACCTTTACTGGCTGGAATGACGGCACCAATCCGTATGCGGCGGGCAGCACCTACACCATGGGTCTCATCAACGTTACGCTCACCGCCCAGTGGAGTGCCAACCCGACGCATACCGTGACCTACGCCAATGGTGGCGGCACGGGCACGCCTCCCACGCAGGCTCCTGTCTCTGAGGGTGCCAGCTTCACCGTGGCAGCGAACACCTTCACACGCGCCGGTTTCACCTTTACTGGCTGGAATGACGGCACCAATCCGTATGCGGCGGGCAGCACCTACACCATGGGTCTCATCAACGTTACGCTCACCGCCCAGTGGAGTGCCAACCCGACGCATACCGTGACCTACGCCAATGGTGGCGGCACGGGCACGCCTCCCACGCAGGCTCCTGTCTCTGAGGGGGCCAGCTTCACCGTGGCAGCGAACAGCTTCACACGCGCCGGTTTCACCTTTACTGGCTGGAATGACGGCACCAATCCGTATGCGGCGGGCAGCACCTACACCATGGGTCTCATCAACGTTACGCTCACCGCCCAGTGGAGTGCGCTACCGAACCACACCGTGATCTTTGACGCCAACGGCGGGTTGGGCTCGATGAGTCCTGAGATCCAGAACGTCCCGACAGCCCTGACGGCCAACGCCTTCACCTGGGCGGGCTACTCGTTCAGCGAATGGAATACCCAGGCCAACGGCTTGGGCGATGCCTACGCCGACAGTGCGATCTACGATTTCACGGCTGATATCACCCTCTACGCCCAGTGGAGTGCCAACCCGACGCATACCGTGACCTACGCCAATGGTGGCGGCACGGGCACGCCTCCCACGCAGGCTCCTGTCTCTGAGGGGGCCAGCTTCACCGTGGCAGCGAACACCTTCACACGCGCCGGTTTCACCTTTACTGGCTGGAATGACGGCACCAATCCGTATGCGGCGGGCAGCACCTACACCATGGGTCTCATCAACGTTACGCTCACCGCCCAGTGGAGTGCCAACCCGACGCATACCGTGACCTACGCCAATGGTGGCGGCACGGGCACGCCTCCCACGCAGGCTCCTGTCTCTGAGGGGCCAGCTTCACCGTGGCAGCGAACACCTTCACGCGCGCCGGTTTCACCTTTACTGGCTGGAATGACGGCACCAATCCGTATGCGGCGGGCAGCACCTACACCATGGGTCTCATCAACGTTACGCTCACCGCCCAGTGGAGTGCGCTACCGAACCACACCGTGATCTTTGACGCCAACGGCGGGTTGGGCTCGATGAGCTCCAGATCCAGAACGTCCCGACAGCCCTGACGGCCAACGCCTTCACCTGGGCGGGCTACTCGTTCAGCGAATGGAATACCCAGGCCAACGGCTTGGGCGATGCCTACGCCGACAGTGCGATCTACGATTTCACGGCTGATATCACCCTCTACGCCCAGTGGAGTGCCAACCCGACGCATACCGTGACCTACGCCAATGGTGGCGGCACGGGCACGCCTCCCACGCAGGCTCCTGTCTCTGAGGGTGCCAGCTTCACCGTGGCAGCGAACAGCTTCACGCGCGCCGGTTTCACCTTTACTGGCTGGAATGACGGCACCAATCCGTATGCGGCGGGCAGCACCTACACCATGGGTCTCATCAACGTTACGCTCACCGCCCAGTGGAGTGCGCTACCGAACCACACCGTGATCTTTGACGCCAACGGCGGGTTGGGCTCGATGAGTCCTGAGATCCAGAACGTCCCGACAGCCCTGACGGCCAACGCCTTCACCTGGGCGGGCTACTCGTTCAGCGAATGGAATACCCAGGCCAACGGCTTGGGCGATGCCTACGCCGACAGTGCGATCTACGATTTCACGGCTGATATCACCCTCTACGCCCAGTGGAGTGCCAACCCGACGCATACCGTGACCTACGCCAATGGTGGCGGCACGGGCACGCCTCCCACGCAGGCTCCTGTCTCTGAGGGTGCCAGCTTCACTGTGGCAGCGAACACCTTCACACGCGCCGGTTTCACCTTTACTGGCTGGAATGACGGCACCAATCCGTATGCGGCGGGCAGCACCTACACCATGGGTCTCATCAACGTTACGCTCACCGCCCAGTGGAGTGCCAACCCGACGCATACCGTGACCTACGCCAATGGTGGCGGCACGGGCACGCCTCCCACGCAGGCTCCTGTCTCTGAGGGGGCCAGCTTCACCGTGGCAGCGAACAGCTTCACACGCGCCGGTTTCACCTTTACTGGCTGGAATGACGGCACCAATCCGTATGCGGCGGGCAGCACCTACACCATGGGTCTCATCAACGTTACGCTCACCGCCCAGTGGAGTGCGCTACCGAACCACACCGTGATCTTTGACGCCAACGGCGGGTTGGGCTCGATGAGTCCTGAGATCCAGAACGTCCCGACAGCCCTGACGGCCAACGCCTTCACCTGGGCGGGCTACTCGTTCAGCGAATGGAATACCCAGGCCAACGGCTTGGGCGATGCCTACGCCGACAGTGCGATCTACGATTTCACGGCTGATATCACCCTCTACGCCCAGTGGAGTGCCAACCCGACGCATACCGTGACCTACGCCAATGGTGGCGGCACGGGCACGCCTCCCACGCAGGCTCCTGTCTCTGAGGGTGCCAGCTTCACCGTGGCAGCGAACACCTTCACACGCGCCGGTTTCACCTTTACTGGCTGGAATGACGGCACCAATCCGTATGCGGCGGGCAGCACCTACACCATGGGTCTCATCAACGTTACGCTCACCGCCCAGTGGAGTGCCAACCCGACGCATACCGTGACCTACGCCAATGGTGGCGGCACGGGCACGCCTCCCACGCAGGCTCCTGTCTCTGAGGGAGCCAGCTTCACCGTGGCAGCGAACAGCTTCACACGCGCCGGTTTCACCTTTACTGGCTGGAATGACGGCACCAATCCGTATGCGGCGGGCAGCACCTACACCATGGGTCTCATCAACGTTACGCTCACCGCCCAGTGGAGTGCGCTACCGAACCACACCGTGATCTTTGACGCCAACGGCGGGTTGGGCTCGATGAGTCCTGAGATCCAGAACGTCCCGACAGCCCTGACGGCCAACGCCTTCACCTGGGCGGGCTACTCGTTCAGCGAATGGAATACCCAGGCCAACGGCTTGGGCGATGCCTACGCCGACAGTGCGATCTACGATTTCACGGCTGATATCACCCTCTACGCCCAGTGGAGTGCCAACCCGACGCATACCGTGACCTACGCCAATGGTGGCGGCACGGGCACGCCTCCCACGCAGGCTCCTGTCTCTGAGGGGGCCAGCTTCACCGTGGCAGCGAACAGCTTCACACGCGCCGGTTTCACCTTTACTGGCTGGAATGACGGCACCAATCCGTATGCGGCGGGCAGCACCTACACCATGGGTCTCATCAACGTTACGCTCACCGCCCAGTGGAGTGCGCTACCGAACCACACCGTGATCTTTGACGCCAACGGCGGGTTGGGCTCGATGAGTCCTGAGATCCAGAACGTCCCGACAGCCCTGACGGTCAACGCCTTCACCTGGGCGGGCTACTCGTTCAGCGAATGGAATACCCAGGCCAACGGCTTGGGCGATGCCTACGCCGACAGTGCGATCTACGATTTCACGGCTGATATCACCCTCTACGCCCAGTGGAGTGCCAACCCGACGCATACCGTGACCTACGCCAATGGTGGCGGCACGGGCACGCCTCCCACGCAGGCTCCTGTCTCTGAGGGGGCCAGCTTCACCGTGGCAGCGAACACCTTCACACGCGCCGGTTTCACCTTTACTGGCTGGAATGACGGCACCGACCCCTATGCGGCGGGCAGCACCTACACCATGGGTCTCATCAACGTTACGCTCACCGCCCAGTGGAGTGCGCTACCGAACCACACCGTGATCTTTGACGCCAACGGCGGGTTGGGCTCGATGAGGTCCTGAGATCCAGAACGTCCCGACAGCCCTGACGGCCAACGCCTTCACCTGGGCGGGCTACTCGTTCAGCGAATGGAATACCCAGGCCAACGGCTTGGGCGATGCCTACGCCGACAGTGCGATCTACGATTTCACGCTGATATCACCCTCTACGCCCAGTGGAGTGCCAACCCGACGCATACCGTGACCTACGCCAATGGTGGCGGCACGGGCACGCCTCCCACGCAGGCTCCTGTCTCTGAGGGGGCCAGCTTCACCGTGGCAGCGAACACCTTCACACGCGCCGGTTTCACCTTTACTGGCTGGAATGACGGCACCAATCCGTATGCGGCGGGCAGCACCTACACCATGGGTCTCATCAACGTTACGCTCACCGCCCAGTGGAGTGCGCTACCGAACCACACCGTGATCTTTGACGCCAACGGCGGGACGGGCTCGATGAGCGTCCTGAGATCGCCAGAACGTCCCGACAGCCCTGACGGTCAACGCCTTCACCTGGGCGGGCTACTCGTTCAGCGAATGGAATACCCTGGCCAACGGCTTGGGCGATGCCTACGCCGACAGTGCGATCTACGATTTCACGGCTGATATCACCCTCTACGCCCAGTGGAGTGCCAACCCGACGCATACCGTGACCTACGCCAATGGTGGCGGCACGGGCACGCCTCCCACGCAGGCTCCTGTCTCTGAGGGTGCCAGCTTCACCGTGGCAGCGAACAGCTTCACACGCGCCGGTTTCACCTTTACTGGCTGGAATGACGGCACCAATCCGTATGCGGCGGGCAGCACCTACACCATGGGTCTCATCAACGTTACGCTCACCGCCCAGTGGAGTGCCAACCCGACGCATACCGTGACCTACGCCAATGGTGGCGGCACGGGCACGCCTCCCACGCAGGCTCCTGTCTCTGAGGGGGCCAGCTTCACCGTGGCAGCGAACAGCTTCACACGCGCCGGTTTCACCTTTACTGGCTGGAATGACGGCACCAATCCGTATGCGGCGGGCAGCACCTACACCATGGGTCTCATCAACGTTACGCTCACCGCCCAGTGGAGTGCCAACCCGACGCATACCGTGACCTACGCCAATGGTGGCGGCACGGGCACGCCTCCCACGCAGGCTCCTGTCTCTGAGGGTGCCAGCTTCACCGTGGCAGCGAACACCTTCACACGCGCCGGTTTCACCTTTACTGGCTGGAATGACGGCACCAATCCGTATGCGGCGGGCAGCACCTACACCATGGGTCTCATCAACGTTACGCTCACCGCCCAGTGGAGTACCAACCCGACGCATACCGTGACCTACGCCAATGGTGGCGGCACGGGCACGCCTCACCACGCAGGCTCCTGTCTCTGAGGGTGCCAGCTTCACTGTGGCAGCGAACAGCTTCACGCGTGCCGGTTTCACTCGTTTACTGGCTGGAATGACCCGGCACCAATGCTCCGTACTGCCGGCGGGCAGCACCTACACCATCGGTCTCATCGAACGTTACGCTGTACCGCCCAGTGGAGTATCAACAGCTACACTGTTACCTACAATGGCAACACCAACACCGGAGGCACAGCACCAAACGATGGTTTGAGTCCCTACACCTATGGCTCGACCGTGACGGTGCTTGGCAACAGCGGATCGCTGGTGAAGACCGGTTATTCGTTCAACGGGTGGAACACCCAGGCTGATGGCTTAGGCACCAGTTACAACCCTGCTGCCACGTTCACGCTCGGTGCTGCGAACATCACGCTCTATGCCCAGTGGAACGCATGCTATGCGCTGACCCTCAGCCATACCGGCCAGGGAACCGATCCTGTCGCATCTCCAGGTAACTCGATAGGCTGTACCATAGGTCAATATAATGCCGGTGAATCCATCGACCTGAGTGGCGCAGTACCGACCACTGGTTGGCAGATCAGCAGCTGGACAGGCACCAACAACAATGCCAGCACGGCCAGCACCAACACGATCACCATGCCCGCCAGTGTCAGGACCGCCACAGTCATCTACACTCAAGATCAATACACACTGACGATCACAAGTGCGCACGGCAATGTAAGTAAAAGTCCTGACAAGGCTACTTATGTATATGATGATGTGGTGCAATTGACTGCCACTCCAACTTTGGGGTACACCTTTGCCAACTGGAGTGACGGTTTAACTGGCAGCACAAATCCAGACTCTATAACTATACACGGGAACACAACCGTCACTGCAAATTACATTTTAGGAACGAATGTCTTGTCTGTAAGTAAAACGGGTACAGGCAGTGGAAATGTAACGAGCGATCCCACAGGGATTGATTGCGGTGTGACCTGCGCGGCTAACTTTGACATCGATGCTTCAGTTTCGCTGACCGTAACACCGGATACTGGCTCGACCTTCACGGGGTGGGGAGGTGCATGCACTGGCACCGGCGCCTGCAACGTAACGATGAATGCAGCTAAAGCGGTCACAGCCAGCTTCACACTCAATACCTATACCCTAACAGTCGGTAAGACCGGTTTGGGTAGTGGCACGGTCAGCAGCGTACCAGCTGGGGTCTACTGTGGAGCAAGTTGCTCAGCCAACTTCGACTATAACACTGCAGTTACCTTGACGGCCACACCAACAATTGATTCGACCTTCACGAGTTGGAGTGGTGCATGCACAGGCACCGGTACATGTAACATCACGATGAGTGTGGCTAGATCGGTAACAGCCAACTTCACCCTCCATGCCCCAACCTTTAGTGATGTACCGTACGACTATTCTGCCACCCTTGGAGGAGTTGTATACCCCTTGCACGATTACATCGAAGCCCTCTACGATGCCGGATACACCGCTGGTTGCGCCACCGATCCGTTGCGCTACTGCCCGAACCAGACCATGACGCGAGCCGAGTCCGCTGTATTCATGCTGCGCGGTCAAGAGGGTTCTGGTTATGTACCCCCATCTGCCCCTTGGGATACTTTCGCCGATAACTGGAGTCCGGGCACATGGGCAGAGAAATGGGCGGAAGGGATGTGGCAAGAAGGGATGACAGCTGGCTGTCAATTCCCTGCCGATAATCCCACCAAGTTGTTCTGCCCATGGGACCAGTTCCCGCGTGCTCAGGCAGCCGTCTTCGGATTAAGAATGATGCACGGCATGGACTACACTCCGCCGGCTGCGACTGGTACACTCTTCGCCGATATGACGGACCCGGGCTTTTATGGTACCAAATGGGCCGAGCAGGCCTACTTGGATGGGCTCTTGGTGGCCTGCGGGACGCAAGGCGGAAAACCGCTTTTCTGTCCGAACACCCTGCTTACTCGGGCTTGGGCAGCCTACATGGTTGTGGTGGCAAAAATTTTGCCCCTTGTACCTTAGGAAAGGAATATTACCAAGCTTTGTGAGAAAATGAAACCTATTATGTACTCGATTACAATCTACTGCCCGGACAGCCATCTGGCATATGACCGCCCTCGATTGGATCATAAAGGGGTCGGGGGCGGTGCCACAACCCGGACCCGGATGGCCTATGCCTTGGCCAGTCGCGGGCACCGGGTGCGACTGTACATCAATTGCCCGAAGGAAAGGAAGGAAATGGGCATCGAGACGCGCCACTTTTCCGGTCTGAAACGAGATCATTCTGACATCTTCATTGCCAGTACCAGCGGCGGTCAGTTCGATCTTTCAGCCCTGGGTGTGGTTGAGCTGGAGAACCGGTTGAAGATCTTACTAGTTCACGGCATAAACCAACCTAACGGTCTATCTTCCTACCCTTTTGACTTCGTCTATTCACCCAGCAATTTTATTCGTGGCAAGACGATCGCTGAGTGGGGAGTGACCAAAGACAAAGCCTTTGTCAGCCACAGGGGAGTGATGGAACCGAAGTTCGCTGGTCGAGGTCGCCAGCCTCCAGTGCGCAGCCCGTTTGCCCTCCTTTATGCTGGCCATCCCTCCAAGGGCTTGGAGACAGCCTTGGCTATTACTCGATCATTGCGCGTAGCCGACAAACGCTTCCACTTGCATGTCTATGGAGGCGCTGGATTATGGGGAGAAGCAGGGGAAAATCATCAACCCGAGGTGGGGATTACATACCACGGGATCATCGGACAGCGCCAAATGGCTCGTGAAATTCAGGGCTGCAGCTTCAGTATCAATCTCCAGCACCGAGAGGAACCCTTCGGGATGACGATCATCGAAGCCATGCACGCTGGCTGCATCGTCTTAGCCAGCCCGGTCGGAGCCTATCCCGAGATCGTGACTAACGGTCGAGATGGATTTCTGGTCCCTGGCAATCCTCTCGGGGTGCCGACGCGCAGGGCCGCAGTCAGTCTCATTTTGGAATTAGTTCGCAATCCGGAGTATGCCGACTACTTACGTCGGAACGCGTTACAGACACCCCTTTCCTGGGATCAGGTCGCCCGGACCTGGGAAGGTCATTGGGAATGGGCATTGTCTCAAGCAACTCGGAAAGCTACACCCTCTAATCCGGTCTTTGGCAGCTGCAACGAATGCCGGGGGATCTGGCTGCCACTTGCGGACGGTTTACACTGTACCTGCTGTGGTAACTATCAAAGGAAGACCTTGCCGCAAAATCCAATATGACATGCTAATAATATTTATCTGAATATTTGTCATCCAATTCTCAACATGGAGGAGAACATGCACACTACCCGATCGCCTTATTCACTTTTCCTTGCTTTGGTTTCGCTGGGGACAATTGGCGTAATTATCTTGACCGGCTGCCAGCCAGGCCCAACCCCCACCGCCACCAATCCCACTGAACCGGTTACTACCCCTGTTCAAGTCCAATGCGATCCAATTATAGTCAGCAACGGAAGCGGTCAAACCATTCTTACTTTGCCGGACGGCTCGCAGATCTACTTGGCGGATTTTACCGAGATCGAACTCACTCCAGCTGGATACTGCCAGGGAGTCGAGGGACACCACATCCTGCTAAAGCAAGGTGCAGTGGCGATTCACTCACTGCTCCCGAATGGTAAATGGATCGTCGTAAGCAATCCGGATGGCTATCTTGCCCAATTGAGTGAAACCGGTTTGGTCATCTTCGACCCCGAAGGTCAACTGTTCACGCTAGCCTGCACGAACGGCACCTGCGCCTTAGGGATTAATGCAGAAAATCTCACCTCGTTGGATTGCGGTGAGAGTGCAGACCTGGATGCTGATGGTATGTTCAGTGGACCCTTCAACGTCGATCCGGCCATGCTGGTCGAGTTTGGCGAATGGCTCCAACCAAAATGCGCCCCAGCCCGGACTAGTACTCCCAAACCTATAACCGCAACCCCAACCCCGGATACGGCTGCCACCGCCACCTCCTTCTGTGCCTCCTTCCATAGCCAGTTCGCGCTGACACCCTGCCCGCCCTACAACCCTTAGCCCTTCCACCTTTTTACCGATTCCTTTACCGATACAATCATGCCATGACCATCACCCTGAACCGGATAGAAAGCAGCTTGGATTTCACCTGCCTGGAGGTTGCCAAAAGCGCCGCTGTGCTCATTATGGCACATAACGAAGCGGTTGTCATCGAGTCAGCTGTCCGGTCGGTGCGGCGGGTGCTGGATCCCCAGGATGCCGTTTATGTCATCGCTGACAACTGCCAGGACGCCACCGCTGACCATGCCGCTGAAGCCGGGGCTTTTGTCCGGGAACGTCTGACTGGGGGTTCGGACGGAAAAGGCGCCGCCCTAAAATGGTTTGTCGACCAAGGGGGAGACCTTCTCGAACATTATGACCTGGTTGTAATCTTGGATGCTGACAACCAGGTCCCCCCAGGATTCCTGCGAGACATCAAGGCGGGTTATCAGGGTGAGGGTGTCATGCAATGTTTCGTCCAACCGGCTGGCTACCAAGGGTCGTCGCTCAGCACCCTGATAGCCCTATCCGAGATCCACGAACAGAAGATTTACGATAGCATTCGCACCTACTTCGGTTGGCCGGTGCGGTTGCGAGGCACCGGGATGGTCATGACTCCCGGTTTACTGAAGATTGCGGCGAACATGATCGATACTGAAGTCGAGGATATTGTCCTAAGCCTGTTGTTCGTCTCGCGTGGTATCCGGATCCAGAGAAATGAGCGGATCAGCGTCTATGACCCGAAACCGCTGGAATCTTTGCTCGCCTCCCGGCAACGAGCACGCTGGTTTCGCGGCCAATGGGTCGCTTTCTGGCATTATCGCCGGGAAGTCCTTATACTTTTAAAACACGGCCCGAGTGGGTGGTTCCTGCTGAGTTCATTGTTCCTAAAGCCACGCTGGCTGGTTGACCTGATTCTGGTCCTGCTGGCTGTTATCTCGATCCAATTCTCATGGTATCTGGCATTCCTGTTCTTGGGCAAGGTACTACTCGACCTTGCATTTGTGGGCTGGACAATCCTCTCATCCGATGATCGAGCTGATTATCTCAAAGCCATCTTGCACGTCCCGTCCTTCATCATCATGTGGATGCGCAGTATTCTGCTAGCCTTCAAAAAGTCACCCTGGCTACGGGCGCGCGAATGAGATCCTGGTTGGATCGCCCCCGAAAATGGGGGCTATCTATCCACACCGCCGCAACACTGCTAATCCTTCTTCTGACGATCTACGGCCTGTCTTATTCAGGGCGGTTTTCCACTGACGACGAACACATCCTCGCCTCCCGCAGTCTCGGTCTGGCATTCAAGGGCAGCCTGAACGACGACCGGGTGCTTGGCAACGACCGCATCTTTGCCTACCATGCCTTGCCTGCACAACAGGCCTCCCCCAGTTTGGAGATCGAACCGCTCCAATCCATTCTGGGAGCCGGGCTGGCCCGCTTGGCCCTCCTCATGGGTAGTGGGCGTGTCCAGACCCTCTTCCTCCTGAATATACTTGCGACCGCCCTGGCAGCCGTCTGCGTCTTTGCCGCGGTCCGGGTGTTGAATTACCCAGACAAGACAGCCCTGGCGACGGCCCTGCTCTTCGGCTTGGGAACGCAGGCCTGGCCGTATACCCGAACCTTCTTTCGCGACCCGCTAGCTATGCTGTTCCTGGCTTTCGCTTGGGTCTGTGCTCTCAAGCTCAACCAGGCTGGATTGGGACGCGGCCGGATCCTGGCTGGGATTGGGGTCCTGCTTGGCTTGCTGCTCGGGATCCTGACCAAGAATACTGTTGTGGTTGCCCTACCGGCAATAGCCATCCTATTGATCCCGTTTTGGAAGAGGTTAGGAAGTCTGGAAAAACTCCCACTCAGGACCCGGCTTGCCCGGCCGGGCTTATTCCTGCTGATAGTGATCCTGTTGGCAGGACTCTTGGCTTTTCTGCTGACTGCCCGGGGATCGCTGGCACGTTTCAGTTTTAGTTATTACAAAGAAATCCTGCTGTTTTTCGTCACCAGCCCCCATCCTCATTTCCTGTCTGCCTTGTTCGGACCACTGGTCAGCCCGGGAAAAAGCCTGTTCCTGTTCTCCCCGGTACTCCTGCTCTCCTTGGCCGCTCTGGTACAAAAACGGATCGAAGTACTGGCGGCCTGGGGGTATGTGCTGCTGCTGATCCTTGCCCAGGCGCTATTCTATGACGGCATCTGGTGGGGGAACATCAACTGGGGTCTGCGATTCCTGGCCCCGGCCATACCGCTGCTGACGATTGCGTCAGCACCTTTGATTCACCGCATTTTACATTTGCCAAAGGGCTGGATTTATATTGCACTCCTGGGTGGTCTGTCCGCCCTGGTCCAGCTGATCGGGATCTCTGCCCCGTTAGTGGAATACTACCGCTACTTGATGAGCTTGTCCCCGCAGGCTGCTGGATCGCTGGGGATCTGGGACCCGGGATATTCAGCCCTGGTCTGGACTGCAGGTCGAATCCTGTCAGGAGGGGATTGGGACCTGGCCGTCCTAAGGGCGGGTCTGCCGGGATTGCTTACCGCTGCCGGGCTGGCCGCCCTCGCTTGCTTGGCTTGGCTCCAGCTCCGTTCCCGGCATATTTGGATGACCCTGCTCCTGTTAGGATGCACCAGCATGGCAGTTATACTCCTGCCGAAATGCTTTTCATCCGACCCGGTTTATTATCCGTCAAGGAGTGATTTCTGGGCGGCGCAGGATGATCTTCAGTCTCTAGCCAGCCCCACCGATGGTCTGGTGATCAGTAGCTACGGATCCCCAGCTTGGTACTATTGGATGAACTGGGGATCAGCTAATCTGGCATGGGTCTCGCTGCCCTTCAGTCTATCCGGCTCCTCCGGGCTTGCCGTTTCGGTCGAAGCCATTCTCGCCGCGGCCTCCAGGGATCACGAACGCATCTGGATTTTGCTCCCTTGCGATTCCCCACCGTCCTCTGCCCTTTTAGCACGGAAAGACCAGCTCGTTACTATGGAGTTAGTGGCAGAACGGACTTACCTGGATGGGAGTTGCAGGACGAGTCTGTTGTTGTTCCACTCGCGATAATCCCCCGGCTGTTCTCAATCTTTCTGATTCAAATAACCCAGCAGTTCGTCCAGTCGAGCTGTCCAGTTATTCCGTTGGATAAATCCAGTCAGCGTTCCCGCGTCCAACTGGTAACGTGAAACGCTCCCAGCCAGGCGTGAAAACTCTTCCCGGGAGTCGCAGGTAAAGACTCCCGGCATGTCACGCAGGGGTTCTAGGGAAGGGGCGACAACCGGTATGCCCATGGCCAGGTACTCGTAGACCTTGAGCGGGCTGGTCGTCTGGGTGATGGTCGTCACCTTCCAGGGCAGCAGAGCGGCGTCGGCATGCGCAAGGTATGCTGGTAATTCCTTCTGGGCTTTCAGCCCGAGGAAATGGACATTCCCCTTCCAGAAGGGTGCTTGTCCGCGATAATCTCCGATCAGGACGATCTGTGCTTCAGGGTGGGAATCCGCAAGATACTCCAGCAGATCCCAGTCGAACCAATCCCCCCATAACGCGCCGACATACACCAGGATGCGCTTGCCAGCAGGCAGGTCAATTGGATGTGGATA
This sequence comes from uncultured Chloroflexia bacterium, assembly GCA_963828815.1. Lineage (GTDB taxonomy): Bacteria > Chloroflexota > Anaerolineae > Anaerolineales > Villigracilaceae > UBA877. The sequence continues at coordinate 3,004,359 of CAWHGD010000002.1, read as the reverse complement.
AGCCTTGAGCGGGTTGAACAGACGGGCGTTCACCGCATTAGGTAGGATCAGGGCTTTTTGCCCACTGATATTTTCCAATCGGCAGGCCAGCTGAGGCAGGGTTGCCACCAAGTGGGTGCTGGCGTGAATGGTCTGCTCCTCGACTTCGGGGGTGTACCATTTTCCACCCAGAGAAGTATTCCAATCATCCAGCAGGTCGTAAACAATAGCTGCACGGAACTCATCCCGGAGCAATTTCGCCAGGGGTAGGTAATCTGGCAAGGGAAATTCGATCATCGCTATAACTGGTTTGTTTTTCAGAAGATCAGGATGCTGTCCGACAAACTCTTTCAATCTGAAATGGTCGATTGGGGAGAGGAATAGATTAGGTTGGCAGGTGCGTAGGCGTAGATCGCTGGCCTCGTCGCGTTCGAATTTGTTCAGGAATATAACACCCCAACCGGTGCAGAGGAGTTCTTGGGCGATCTGAGCCCCGCGCGCCCCACCCCCGCTGTCGTCCAGGGGGACTCCCGAAAGGATTAAGAAGACACCTTTCAGCCCGGCTTCCCTCCTCCGATCCACATCTTTTCTATTTCGGGCACCTTTCATGAAACCCAAGACCTGCGCCCCCTGTCCCAAAGCTTTCTGGATTAAACGTTGAGGGGGTAATTTTTCTTTCAAAATAAAACCGGTTAGTACACCCAACCAGACCAAGCAGCAAACACTTACCCAAAGTAGCACGGAGACCGGTTGCCAGACCAGTACGCTGACTAAGGAAGTCAATATCAAAGAGGAGAACGCCAGCCAAGTGCACCAATTTAGGAAGTAGCGCCAATAATATCGGGAGTTGACACCCAACTCTCCATCTCCAGTTGCCCACTGATGCATTTTTACTATGTAAGCCCCCAGCTTCTTAGGTGCAATCCATTTCACCTGGGCATCTGGAACGAATGCCCACTTTCCCCCCAAACGCTTCAATTCCAGGTCGAGATAGGTGTCATCGCCAGTCTTGGTTAACCATTCCGGATGGCCGCCGACCGCATCCAAAGCTTCCTTCTGGAAGGCGACCGAGCGGCTGGACGGTAGGAAGGTTTGAGGATCGATCTTTCCAAGCCCTGGCCAAAGCCCATTCCCGGTCAGGACCTTCCCTGTTCGGTCAATGGTTTCGTAGAAGCCTGCTGAGACGTGGGTTTCCGGCTCGAGCTTGAAGGGCTGGATCAACGTTTCGAGCCAATCAGGTTTCGGCTCACAGCCAAAATCCGTGACTGCTATGATAGGGTAGCGAGCTTCCTGGATGGCAATATTCCGACCCCGGGCGATGTTCGTTCCCGGTGCCTTGATCACCTTTAATGGGACTGGGCAATGAATATCCCATTCTTCAAGCAACCGATCTGTCCCGTCGTTAGAGCCACCATCCACAATGACAATCTCGTTCGGAAGACGAGTTTGTTTTTGGACGCAATCCATCCACTTTGCAATGTTCCCAGCCTCGTTCTTAACCGAAGCGATCAGCGAGACTTGAAGTGTATCCGGAAGGTTGTTGCTCAACGTCTTGATCATAGGGTAGTCAGGAAACAGGAGCGGGTCATCCGTAAAAAGTGTGACCCGGCTGTTATCTTCAATGATGTAGCGGTCGTTGAATGGGAAGGGGGGTTGGAAGCCTCTCCCAGCCGGGTGGAACGACCTTTTATGTAGATTCCGCCATATGGATCTCAACACCCGTTCGCGCTTGGTTCCGGGGGGGATCATGAGCTTGCGCGCGTTCCACAAACCAAGCATCAGCGCCCAAGCCCGGCTACGAAAGATATCATTCAACTGGACATCCAGAGCTTCTATTTGCAGGTCCTTATCATGAAGTTGACTCGTGAAGACATGCAGCGCATGATCTTTCTCCTGGATGCGTGCGACCAGCTCCCGGATGCCCTGTTCCCGCTCTACCACCGACAATGACTGCTGAAGGGCAAATTCCCTGATAAATTGATCGACATCCCGCTCAGGAAGGGTGCGGGTCGACCCTCCTGCGAGCAACTTCTGGATGGCTTGGAAATTGCCTGCGGCTGATCTTTTCAGCTTCGCGACCCTGCCAGCCATCTGCTTGCGATACTGAGGATTATTTTCCCAAACTTGAGTCATGCAGGACTGCAGTGCAGAACCCGAAAGGTCTGCTAATCGAAGGGTGGTTTCCGCCAGTCCAAGGGAATTCATCAGGTGCGTGACTTTAGAGTCATACGCCAAGGCCACTGGAAGAACACCGACGCTGGCCGCAAAGACGATCGAATGATAGCGCATCCCCACGATCAGGGTGCAGGTTGACAGGATCCCGGCTGTCACATCTGGATCCTCCTGGGTCGGGATTAACACACAGTCCCTGTGATGCTTCATTTGCTTGAACACTGCATCTGCGGCCAATGGGTCCCGGGTAAGGGACGAGGCTGGAAGGTCCTGAAAAGGCAGAAAAATATACGAACAACCGGTCCGATCAGTAAAATTATCCAGGCCGACAGCAACCTCTGCCTGCCAGACAGATTGCTCGATCTCGATGTCCCAGTTCCTCAAGCAGACCCCTACAACTGGTCGATTTGGATCGACCGACAAATCATTAAGGATCTCCCGGGCACGAACGGTGTCTGCCTTTAAAGAAAAAGCTGGATCAGCTGTGACCCGCATCTTCTTGGCCGGGATCCCGAGCGAATGGAGCAGTTCTAGCGAAGCCCTATCCCGGACAGTAGCGATGGTCGAATAATCAAAAGACAGGCGCGTCAACTCTTTGCCTTCCGGGCTGAAGAGCGGTCCTGCTCCAACTGCATAAAGGAGAACGGGTTTTTTCAGCAACCTGCCCAACAAGGGCAGACTGCTGTAGAAAGGGAGGCCTGCCTGCTGGCTGGTAAGGATTGTATTCTTCTGTGACCCCCAGTAGTCCTGAAAAATTCCTCCTCCGCCAACAATCAGAGCATCGCTCTGACGTCCCTGCTCGATGATTCCAATGACATCTCCGTAAGCGATGGCCTCCACACCAAAACAGCGCCGGGTAGCTTCTGGATCACCCGACAACACACAAATGGACAGGTCCTCCTCAGCTCGCTGGAGATCTGTCAACAATACGCGTAGAATTGCCTCATCCCCATTATTCCGAAAACCGTAGTACCCTGCAATCAGGATGTGTTTCTTCATCCCAACCTAGGCTGAAAATCTTTCCCGATATGTCCGAACGACCTCTTCAATGGGTCCAAGATGCTGGATCATGCCCTGGTATAACAAGGCTGCACGCTTGCATTTGGATTGTGCCAGTCCCATATCGTGCGTGACCAGAAGAGTGGTCGTTCCTTTGGTCTGAAATTCCTCCAGGCGATTGGAACACTTTGCCCGGAAAGATTCATCCCCGACTGAAAGTGTTTCGTCAAGAATGAGAATTTCCGGTTCCCAGGCTGTCGCTACTGCAAAACCCAAGCGCGCTACCATACCGCTTGAATAGGTCCGCAACGGTGAGTCGACAAACCCATCCACCTGGGCAAACTCCAGGATCTGTTCCAGGCAATTATTAATCTCGCGGTGTTTATGTCCCAGGAGAGTCCCGTTGAGAAAAATGTTTTCCCGTCCGGTCAGTTCAGGGTGGAAGCCTGCTCCCAATTCCAGGAGCGGAGCGACTTTGCCCTGCACGCGCACATGCCCGGAACTGGGGACTAACACGCGCGCGATCACTTTGAGCAATGTACTCTTGCCAGCTCCATTTGGACCAATGATGCCAAAGGTTTCACCTTGAAGGATTTCCAGATTGATCTCGCGCAAGGCCCAGAAGTCGCGGTAGCGGACTTTATTTTGTAGAAACCGGATCACATATTCTTTGAACGAGCCGATCGGTTCTTGCGGGAGGCGATAACAGACTGAAACAGCCTGGAGTTGTATGATCGGGATGGATGAAGTTGGCTGCATATCGATTAAAAACGGTAGTTGATTTTGTCCGCATTCTTGGAAAAGACAGTCCAGCCCACTAGAAATGTGATAAGCGCTACTCCGCTGCCAATCAACAGGACATGCAATGGGGGCAGGATGCCTTCATAGATCGGAAGGCGAAAAATCTGGATTAAATAATACATGGGGTTTAGATCCACCAGGAAAAGGCGGTAGGTCACTGGAATAATATCCTGCGGATAGATGATTGGTGTCAGGTACATCCAGGCCATCAAGGCGATTTGGTACATTTCTACAATATCCGGGAAAGAGGTCGCCCAGGAAGACAGCAGCAGTCCGATTCCAAGAGCAAAAGCAGCCAGGAGCAAGATAGAATAGGGCAGGAATAAGATCGTCCATCGGAGAGGGGTGCCGATGATCAGCATGATAATGACGAGGGGCGGAATCGAGAAAACCAGGTTGACCAGCCCCGTCCCGATGGCGGATACTGTAAAGGAGCTGCGTGGTAGGTAGATGCGTTGTAACAGTGAGCCACCCCAGACATTAAGGGTCATGGAGGCGGCTGTGGTTTGGGAAAAAAAATTCCAAGCAATCAGACCACTCAACACATACGCAGGGTACTGGTGGATGGAATGGAAAAGATTGGAAAAAACGAGTGTCAATACGATCATCATCCCCAACGGGTTGAGCATCGTCCATGCGATCCCGAGAACTGAGCGTTTATACCGCGTAACAATATCGCGCCGGACCAGTTGGAAGATCATGTCGCGATAGTGGATAATGCCTAGAAGTTCTTCTAAGAAGATTGGGCGGCGTTTTTTACTATCGTAAATGTTGGTCATGAATTTTTGAAACCAATGGTAAATATCTCTTGGATTATAGTGTCATTATTTCTAGGTGATATTAATAGAGAGATCACGATAAGCCAATCTTAATCATTTCTGAAGTTTTTCCTTACCCAAGAGTATTATACTTCTACTGCCCACGCTCGGAAATCTTTCAGACATACTGTTTCAGACATTTATACCCTGACCTTCTAAAGAAGATAATCTCCAATCGGCTATTCAACGGGCAGGAAACTGGTGGGGCGTTTTTACTAACCTACCACGAAAGATTATCCCAAGAAAAAAGCCCCCTGTGAGAAAATCTACACAGGGGGTGCTCTTTCGATATAAACAACATCCATGCCAGCAAAATCGGATATAATTGGGGTGAAAATATTTGTGCCTCTTGGGCCAATCATTGTTTTACAACTCCGGGCATAATAGTGAGTTGGCGCATCGTTGGAATTGACAGTTCGCTTGGCTTGGGAGGCATGCTTGACCACAGGAACAGGTCTCTCGAAATTAATCGAAGCGAATGGATTGGGGAAAATTTACAAGCGTGGAAATGAAGAAATCATTGCCTTGCGCGATGGACACCTGTCTGTAAGTCAAGGAGAATTTATTGTCATTGTCGGTCCCAGTGGCGGTGGCAAGTCCACCTTGCTGCACCTGCTGGGCGGGATCGACCGGCCTACCCGGGGGGAGCTGCATGTCAACGGCGTCGACCTGGTTTCCGCAAGCGATGCCGCTTTAACCCGCTTCCGGCGGGATAACATCGGGTTCGTCTTCCAGTTCTACAATCTCCTCCCATCGCTCAATGCCCTGGATAACGTCATCCTGCCCTTGCTGGCCAGGGGGCTGCGCTGGAAAGCTTCCCGGCAGCTCGGGTCAGCCATGCTCGAACAGGTGGGTCTGGCTCACCGCCAGAAGCATACACCTGGTCAGCTTTCCGGGGGGGAACAACAGCGCGTCGCCATTGCACGCGCCATGGTGCTCGAGCCGTGTGTGATCCTGGCTGATGAACCGACTGGCGACCTGGACAGCTCTTCAGCCGGGAGCATCATTGCCTTAATGCTCGATCTAAACCAACGCCTCGGCGTGACTTTCATTGTTGCCACCCACAACCTGGATCTGCTCAAGGTGGCTGGTCGCGCTTATCAAATGGTGGATGGTAGATTGAAAATACTGCCTGCAAGGATAAGCCATGCTGGCTTTGGGTTATTTTACTTTCAGGGACCTGCTGCACGACCGCTGGCGAAGCCTGCTGACCATTCTCAGTCTGGCGGTCGTTGTGGTTGGCTACCTTCTCCTGGCCTCGCTTGCCCAGGCTATGGTGATCTTGTCCAGGCAGGCGAAGGTCACCAACAATCTGCTGATCCTCGCTGCGGATACCATTGACCCCATGGACAGCTCCATCGATGAAGATGTGCTGCAAATCGCCAGGGAGATCGCTCCCGGCCAGATCCGGCTCGCCTTTCCGATCCTTTTTCGCCATTTGACAATTGATGGAAAACTCATGCAGGTTCGTTCAGTGGCATTGGAAGAGATGTCTACATCCGTGGGTTTGACCCTGGTCCAGGGGGATTGGCCGGATAGCATCCGGCAGGTTGTGGTCAGCGAAGGGGCGGCTGAGTTGGCCTCCTGGAAGATCGGTTCCACGGTGAATATCTACGGCACGGATTTCCAGGTGACCGGCCTGGTCCGTACTGAGGAAAACGCATTTGGTTCTGTGTGGATGACCTATCACAGAAGGCCTCCGCCTTTTTGGGACCTCACGCGGCTATCCAGGTCGGCTACCTGTCCCTTGTCCCCTCGGCGGATCCCGAAAGTGTGCGTGCCAGGCTGCTGGCCGACCCACGCATCTCTGCTGCTTACTCTGTCTATCTCGAACATGCATTCACCAATAGCTATAACCAGTCCAATTCCAATCTGCTGATCCTGAGCGGTTTGATGGTCCTGGTCTCCCTGCTGGTTGTCACGTTCGGAATCTACAATGCAACCAACCTGAGTCTTACAGAGCGCAGTCTCGAGATCGGCCTGCTGCACGTGATTGGATTCACATTGAACAAACTGCGTCGCTTCCTGCTGGCACGTGCCCTGGTGCTCACTTTGACAGCCTACAGTCTCGGGTGGCTGATCTCACTGGTCTTCATCAATCACCAACAACTCCATGCCTCTGTTGATCTGATATTCCTGGCCCTCAGATTGACTCCGCTTTCCAGCCTGATCGGCCTGGGTCTCGCCAGTCATCTTTGCCTTTCTTGGTGTTTGGCTTGCTTCCAGGCGTCTAACTGCGCAAAATCCGCTGACAGGGAGCGATTGAGCATGTCCATTTTCCTGGTCATCCTCCGGCTTGGCCTGCACGATTTGTTCAGTCATCGCCGCCTGGTGTTGATCATGTCGATCTCGATTGCCATTGCGACCGCCATGGTATGCATTCCTGGTAGCCTATCGCGCCGGTCTGGCAGCAGAGTTTAACGAACAAACAACCAACCTGCTCGTGGTCCATGATAACCAGAATGTCGGCGATATCAGTGGCAGCCGGATCTCCAGCCAGGTTGCTGAAATGCTTTCCGGGTTGGGGATCAGCATGATCATACCTGAGATCCGTGCAGTGACCGGCACTTCCATCCAGAACGCCACTCTTCTGCGCGGCATCGACCTGGAGCAGTACACCCGCCTGGAAAGCTTTACCATTCTTTCCGGGCGCAGTCTGAAACCTGGCGATCCGCCCCGCCTGGCCATGGTCGGTGTGCTCCTTGCTGGAAGGCAGGATCTCAAGGCAGGAGACAGCATCTCCCTGCGAGGACGGGATTTCACCATCGTGGGTATCTTCCAGAATGGGACATATATGGACAACCAGGCCTGGATATCATTGGCCGATGCCCAGGTCCTGCTGGACTGGGGGCAGGATGTTTCGGTCTTTATCATCCCTGATGAAGGCATCCTGCACGAAGGCGATACCCTCCCCGGCGGTCTCTCCGTGACGCGCAAAGGGGAAAACCTGCGCCTGATCGCTGCCCAATATCAACCCATGCTGAACATGTGGCAGATTGTATCCCTGGCGCTGGGGATGGGTGTATCCCTGACCCTTGCCAATGTCCTCTGGCGGCTGGCCTGGTTGCGCAGGCATGAAATGGCCATCCTGCGCACGACCGGTTTTCCCACCCCCTCCCTGATTGGTTACCTGTTTGTCCAGGCAGGCGGGATCACCCTGCTCGGCATCCTGCTGGGTGGCTTGTTCACGGCAGCTTTTTTCCACAAGCATCCATCTGACCGTCTCCAGCTTCACGATCGTCCCCCGGCTGGAGGCCGGGATCCTGCTTTCCGGCCTCGGTTGGGTCGGTCTGATCATGTTGGCTGGCAGCCTCTTACCGGCCTGGTGGCTGAGCCGTTTAAACCTGGCCAAACTTTTACATTCAAAATAGGAGGAATAAAATGAAATCAAGAATCGATTATGTTTGTAACCCTTCTGGTCATGCTGATGATGGCCTGCAGTCTAACATCGAACACTGGCGGGAAGCCCAACCAATCAGGCACCAATACGGGGATGAAAACACCCCCTCCCCCCAATCCGGTTCCGGTCAGCCTCAATGATGGCCTGGCCAGCCTGAACAGCTACGAGATGACCGTCATATTCAAGTCCATTGGTCCGGACCCGACACAGTCCAGCACGAACTCAACATTCAGAGACACGCTCGAACGAAACAAATGCCTCCTCCACTTCCATCAACAATACCGTTGTCAGCGCGGATGGAAGTGACCCGGCATCCTCCGATTCCACGATATATCAGATCGGCAACGATCAATGCTCCGGCAATGATACGGATGGCTGGTCATGGTCATCCAGTACCCCCGAACGAGGCCGAAATGCAGGGACTGATCACCGGTATGATCGGGTTGACTCCCCTGATCGATAATCCTGACTTTGTGACCGCCGAAACGGTCAACGGTATCCCCTCCAATCACTTCACGTTCAAGGTGTCCGGGCTGGGTGCCAGTTCAGGAGCCGTGGTCAACATCAACCAGGGTGACTACTGGCTGGCAGTCGATGGACAGTACATCGTCAAGTACTCCCTTATCGTCGAAACCAGCATGGCCGCTGATACCGAAGTACTGCATGAGGAAATTTCCATCGAGATGAATCAGATCAACCAGCCCGTCAGTATTACTTTCCCTCAGGGCTGTCTGGATGCCTCTCTGGTCACCCCTGAACCATAATTGTTCTGAGCCAGGCGTGTTATCCGGTTTCAAGATTGAATCGCAGTCCATTCCGCAGGCACATCACTTATTACCATTTTTTCAATGCCTGTACCACCGCACCTCCAGCAGTAAGGGAGGTGCGTGAATTTAATCCTTTCAAGCGATCATTCGCCTAATTTTGAGTTGAGCCCTTTAGGTGTACGGTTGTAGACTATGGTTTGTCCCAGCAACATTTTGGTCTGAGCCAGCAAGCCAGGTAGGTTTGTAAGCAGGAAAAACAGCACCGGGAAGATTGCCCAGGATACGACCTCGCTCAACAGACTTATCAGGTTCCAATCCTTCCAGCCCCGGGTCAGGCGCACTCGTTCGGTAAACCAGATCACCATTAGGGCAGAACCACCCAAAAGATTCAGGATGATGAATAATAGCGGATTGAAGCTGACCGGAGGAAGGGTGATGACGGCATTATGATCGATAATGATCGAAAGCACTGTACCCAGGGAGACAATAAAACCTGCGGTGGAGAAGAAAAGGTGGTCATGGATCAGCTTTAACAGACGACCAAGCTTATGGAAAAACGGCGCTCCTGGCGGGGAATCCCACATCTGGATCAGGTAACCGATCTCTGTGCCACCCCAACCCTGTCGGACTTTTTGGGTAAAGAAGATGCCGATGGCGTGCCACAGGTTTTCCCCGTAGACAGGATTTCCGTGGACGGGGAGATAGATTTGCCGGATGAAGGTCTTGCCGCCTTTTGTAAAGAAAGCCCGCATGAAGATATTCACATCTTCAGCCATGACGGTGGGATCCCAGAAATTTACCTCTTCCAACAGTTTCAAGCTGATCGAGTATGTACTGTAGGGAAACTTGGCTTCCCAGGGATTGATGTAATCACCGGTCGTGATCGCATTGGAGTAAAAGGTGACCAGCCGGATCGACTGCACTGGTGTGCCAGATATCATTATCCAGGAGAATGGGGGCTTGCCAGACCAGGGAATGGCGGCGGGGATCGGCCGCAAACTGGCGGGTGAGTTCAGCAAAATAATGGGGATGGAAGATCGAATCGGAATCGCTTACCGTCACCACGATCTGGTTTAACGGGATTCCCAGGCGGTCAACCAGTTCCTCGCGGGCACAGCGGACCGCCCAGGTCTCATTCGTCGCCTTGCCAGGAGCCTCGCCGGGCAGGTTGGAGGGGTGGAATGTGGCCATTAAGCTATAAAAACTGCCTTTGTACATCGCCAGCAGAGGTTTGGCCTTGTCCCTGGCGTCTGGCTCTCGCTCTTCCATGCCTAGAACCACCGTGATATTCTGGCGCGCCCCCGCCTGCACGGACAACGAACGGAGAGTCCGGCTTAAAATACCCGGCGGCTCATTAAAATTTGGAATAACCACAAGATGATGGACTGCCTTATGGCTGGCTCTCTCCTGCCTGGAAAGACCCCGGTTTGAGCTCTCACTGGCCCGCTTTTCTGTCTCCCGGATTTTAACCAGTCCCGCAAGGTAAAAAAACGTGAAAGCAATAATGCGGATCATCATGTAAATAGCTACCACGCGAGCCACATCCAACAATGTGCGCGGCGCCACGACAAGGCCTACTGAAGCAGAGAATAAGCACGCCCCAGGAGAGCAGACCTAATACTTTATAACTATAATGCTTCGGATCGGGGTTGGCATTCAGGCGGTTGATTTCAAATTGGTTGGAAATAATTGTCTTTTACTCCTGTGCTGATTCCATTCCCGCTGGTTTGGCTGTAGAAACAGTTTCAATGATTGATGGACTTATTATAGATTGTTCGTCTTCAATAGAGATAGGGATGCCAATATCTTTTTCATAGTCATGGGGTGTCACTAATTAGCACAAGGGATTATGGGGTTAGTAGACAAGAATGAAAGCTATGGTAAGGATCCCGGCGGCTCATAATCGCTTGGTCGAAGGTCTGAATCCTGCCGGGCTACCTATATACTACAAACTGTAAAAGGCTGTATGTAGTTCGTTTCTTAACCGCCTTATTAAATAACGCCCCATCTTTTATCAGGTTAATCAATCACACGAGGTAAACATTTCTGGCTTAAAAAAACAGGGATTCGATTCTGCTTGGATGCATTTGTTCCTTATTATCGATGCATCCCATACAAAATGATTTCACTGAGTGTGTATTTGTTATTAACGGCTTAAACAAGAGCGCAACAACTGAAGTCGTTGAGTCGAGCTTTAAAGCTTCCATGACACCCCTGCCAACAACCCTGGTCAGCCGTGCGTACCTTCAAGCTTTTTATTTTCATTTTTCCTGGTCATGACACTCCATAGTGTGCCCATCCAGGTCATCTAGGCGAACATTTTCCCGCATCCGGGATGTGGTCGAACATGCTTGTTAAACTGAACAGTAGTTTATAGATTGCATCTTTTCGATATCCGCACGTTTAGACCTTAGGGTGTTCTCGTTTCTGATGCTCTTCCAACTCCTGTTGCTCCTTTTGGCGCAGTTTTCGCCTCTCTTCCAACTCCCGTTCAAGTTGCTGCTGTTCCTGCTGACGTTGATTTCGTTCCTGTTCCTGCTGTTGACCCAGCTGTTGCCGCTGGTCTGCTTGCGGATTTCGTTCTAACGCCTGCTCTTGCTCCAGTTTTTTTTGTTCCTGCTGGCGCGCTATTCGTTCCTGTTCCTGCTCCTCATTTTGTGTTTTTTGTTCTTCGCTTATCATGTTTTCACTCCTCAGAACGGGCCTGGTATCCGGATTCATGTTGCATCGATTTCGCTGATATCAAATTTATTTATTATCCACTGGAGGATCTTTTTCAACCGTATTATGCCGGCTTATTCCCCCAGGGGGAAGGGCGGAACCCATCAACACGCTGACCTCGTGTGGCTGACCATCGTCGGTCAATGGGATCCGGTTGTCCGGCATGGAAAGGCCATTGAGTACCACCTGCCGGATACCGTGATTGACGCCCTCCGGATTCGCGACGCGTACAACGTATTCTGTCCTGCCGAACCGATAGGTGAGCCTGAACCCTGGCCAGTTACCCGGAATGCAGGGGTCGATCGTTAAGCGTCTTCCCCAGGCGGGTGATGCCCAGGATGGCTTCGATACCCAAGCGATACATCCAACCGGAGGAGCCGGTGTACCACGTCCAGCCGCCGGTTCCGGTATGTGGGGGCTGGCTATAGATGTCGGCGGCAATCCCATAAGGCTCAACCATGTAGCGCTGCATTTTTTCGGGTGTATCTGCGTGATAGATGGGATTCAACAGGCGGAATAGTGCCCCGGCGCGGTCCCCCTGACCAAGCATGGCAAAAGCCCAGGCCGTCCAGATTGCCGCATGGGTGTACTGCCCGCCATTTTCGCGCACACCCGGAGGATAGCCCTGGATGTAGCCGGGATTGTGTGCAGGTCTGTCAAAGGGTGGTGTGAGCAACAGGATCAATTGATCTGCCTCCCTGACCAGCAGTCGCTCGACGGATTCCATCGCCTGTGCCGCCCGCAGCGGATCGGCAGCTTGCGACAGTACCGCCCAGGATTGCGCAATCGAATCGATCCGGCATTCGTTATTTTCGCTCGAACCCAGGCGACTGCCGTCATCGTAGAAGGCACGCAAATACCAGTGGCCATCCCAGGCGTGCAGTTCCAATGCCTGGGCCAAGCGTGGCTGCCTGCTGGAGGTACGGTTCTGGGTCATCCTTCATCAGCCCACATAGCGAGCTGAAACGCGTCAAAGTGGCGTGCAGGAACCAGCCCAGCCAGATGCTCTCGCCGCGTCCACTCACACCCACCTGGTTCATGCCATCGTTCCAATCACCTGCTCCCATCAGCGGCAACCCGTGCGCGCCGGATGTGGTTCCTTTTTCGATCGCCCGGCGGCAGTGTTCATAAAGCGTATACACCTCAGCAGTGGGGTTGTATTGACCGTAGCGCTCGGCTTCCTCCGGCTTGAGCGGCTCCGCATCCAGGAAGGGGATTTTCTCGTTCCAGGATGGAGGCATCTCCGGTGGCAGAAACATACTCCGCAGTGACGTATGGCAGCCAGAGCAAATCATCTGAAAAGCGGGTTCGCACCCCTCGCCCGGAGGGCGGATGCCACCAGTGGAGTACGTCGCCCGCCTCGAACTGGCGTTGGGCAGCATTCAGGATCTGTTCACGCGCCAGGTCCGGGCGGGTGTGCAGCAAAGCCAACACATCCTGGAGTTGATCCCGGAACCCGAAGGCTCCGCTGGATTGGTACAGTCCTGAGCGGCCCCACAGGCGGCAGCTGATCGTCTGATAGAGCAGCCAGCGGTTGAGCATCAAGTCCATGCCCGGGTCGGGTGTTTCAACCGTTATGGCGTTCAGGATGTCATCCCACTGCTGCTGGACAGCCTGCCAGAGCAATTCAACCTGTCCCTGTGCCTGAATCTGTCCGATCAGCGCCAGACTTTCTGCCCGGTTTGCCCCTTCGCCGATCAGGAAAAAGACTTCTTCCACAGCGCCGGGTGCCAGGTCAACGTGCAATTGGATGGCGGCGCACGGGTCCAGCCCGGCATTCACCGCGCTTGCCAATCCGATGCGCCCGAGTGCGGCTGGAGCCTGCAGGCTGCCCAGGCGCCCCAAGAACTCCGTCCGGTCGGTGGTCACACCGTGCGGTTTTTTATTGGCAGCCAGAAACGCCACGCGTTCGCCGAACTCGCTGTTGAAATGGTTGGTGGCGAGCAAGGCATGTTTATTCCGGGATCGAACTCCGGCATGATGTGAGCCTGATGCGTGTCGCGCGTTGTGCCAAGCACCCATTCGGCATAATAGGTGACGGTGATACGGCGCGGACGCTTCCAGAGATTTTGCAAGCGCAGGTGAGCAATTTTGACCGGCGCATCGGGCGCGGCGAACAGGCGCAGGTTCTGGTTCAAGCCATGACTCTGGCTCTCAAAGACCGAATAACCTGCCCCATGACGGATCAGATGCGTCGTTTCTGCCCCGGCGGGCATGGGCGTGGGGCTCCAGACCAGCCCGGTTTCTTCATCACGCAGGTAGAGCGCTTCGCCCGGCATGTCGGTGACCGGATCGTTGTGCCAGGGGGTCAGGCGATTCTCGCCGCTGTTCTCTGCCCAGGTGCAGCCTGAACCTGCTTCGGAGACCAGAAAGCCGAACTGCGGGTTGGCGATGACGTTGACCCACGGGTGCGGTGTGTGCTGACCCGGCTGGAGATGGATGATGTATTCCCGGCCGTCATGGCTGAATCCACCGAGACCGTTATCCATCAGTAAATCGCCCGGGAGTTGAAGCGGCGGCGTCGGTTCAGGGTCACGCGCCGGGGAGAGGGATGGGGTGAATTCGGGCAGGCGGGTGGGCGGGGCGGTTAAACGCTGGGCGTGTTCAGCCAGCGTCCCGATGCTTTCATCCAATATCACCCCCGCCACTGTTTCGAACAGAATCATTTCGGCTTGCTGAAGCTGGTCTGTGCGAAGTATAAAAATGCCGTCGCGCTGGTTCAGCCAATCCTCCGCGCCCATGCGCACAATCTGGCGCTGAATGGTGTTGTGCAGATCGAGGGCATAACCGGTATCCTGCTCATTCAGAATGACCAGGTTGACCGTGACGTGGCGACTGCGCCAGTATTTAAAGGCCTGCAGGGCTTCAGACAGCAAAGGCGATTCGCCATCGCGGATGCGCACCAACAAAATGGGATAATCACCAGAGATGCCGAACGCCCACAAGCCAGACTGGCCCTTTTTGTTTTGCGCCAGGATATGCGGCGCGGCGCGCAATACTCCCACCGGGTAGAGCAGGGCAGATAAAAGGCGCTGGATGTTTTCCACAGCGTTGACGCTCAACCCCAGTTCGATTAGCTCCTCCTCCCCGTGGGCGTCAGCCTCCTCAAAAGCATGGTAGATGGCAAGCCCGGTCTGGTAATGGGACAGCTTTTCCAACGCTTCGAGGCGGGAGGGGGCTGCCAGGGTCAGGAAGGTGACCCTGGTTTTCGCATGCGGTTTCAGGTCGATTTCCTGCGCCAGCGAGAAGATGGGGTCGAGCGTCCCGCCGGTGGTACCTGAAAGGTGGTGATTGGCATCCTGCAGCGTCAACGGGGTGCGCGGCGTTTGTGACCTGCCCAAAAATTGGGCACGGTCGCTCTCGTGGTCGCCGGTCACTTTGCGTCCGGCTTCGATGACCATCGCATGTATCAGCACGACCGGTTTTTCATCCGCAGAGCGCGGGCGGCGCTGGAACAGGAGTGCATTCTCCTCGGGGAGATATTCACTCTCGATAAAAAGTTTGTTGAATGCCGGATGCCGCCGGTCGGCAGCCTGCGCTGCCAGTACCACTTCGCCGTAACTGGTCAATTTCAGCCGTCGGGGGCGGTCGCTGTCGTTCAGGATGTTCACCCGCCGGATTTCGACGCCATCCGTGCTGACGGTGATTCCGGTGCGCAGGGAAATGCCATTGTCCGAACGTTGGAACTCCACCTTGTGTGGATAAAACAACACTTCCTGATGCTCCGGCGCGCAGCCGATGGGCTGGCAGGTGGCCGACCAGAGCGCTCCGCTCTCGCGGTCCTGGAGGTAAATCCATGTTCCCCACTGGTCAAGGGTGGTATCGGCCTGCCAGCGCGTCAGCGCAAACTCGCGCCACTGGCTGTATCCGCCGCCGGCGTTGGTAATCAGCACGCTGGTATCACCCTGTGAAAGGACATGTGCCTGCGGGAAATGGGACTGTCGACAGGCACGCGCCAAGGTGCACTGTTGACCGAGCGCATCCTCCCGGGTAAATCCGCCGGTTCATCAGGATGGGGATATTCGATGGGTGGGTTTTGCGGAATCTTTTCCTGAAGCAGCAGTTCCACGCTCTGGATGCGCTCATCGGCGTGGAAACGCTGCACCATCACATCATCCGACAGGTAGTTACATGCCGCCAGCAGAATCATGCCCTGGTGATGCGCCATATAGGATTGCACCATGGCATGCTGCCTGACCGGCTGGCAGGCGCGTTTTGGTGTAATCGAGCGCCTCGTAAAAACCAAAACGCCCGAGCATGTTCAGTTGCTCCAGGTGTGTCATGTTCTCCAGCACTGCCTGCGGTTGCAGCGAGAGCCCGATCAGCGACGCATAGGGAGAGATGACCAAATCGTCGGGCAGGTCGCGTTTGTAGCCCAGGTCAGGCACGCCAAAAGCCCGGTACTGGTAGTTCAGATTGACATCGAAGGCAAAATAGCCGGATTCGGAGATGCCCCAGGGCACTTTCTGCTCCTGCCCGTAACTCAATTGCGCCTCGAGGGCGGCGTAGCAACTATCCGAGAGAAATGTCCCGGCATAGTTTTTGGTAAACAGAGCTCGGCATGAGATATTCGAACATGGTGCCGCTCCACGAGAGCAGTACCTGCTTGCCGTTCACTTTCGTCACCGGTCGCCCCAGATGCTGCCAGTGGCTTTGCGGCACATCGCCTTTGGCAATTGCAATCAGGCTGGCAATGCGGGCTTCGGAGGCCAGCAAATCGTAGTAACTTGGGTCGAGTTGTTCGGTGCTGGCGTTGTAGCCGATGTGGAACACCTGGCTGCGCTCATCGAACAAAAAGCGGAAATCCATACCGGTCACGGCGGCGTTCGCCTGCTCTGCCAGATCGTGAAAACCAATCAGCAGGGGTTTTACCGTCATGCGCGCCGACGATAAATCATCATCCAGTTTTTGACACCATGCAAGCGCTGCTTCATCCCGTGCCGGTGCCGGGATTACCTCATCCCGCAACTGCGCCTTGAAATGGTTCAATGCCGTTTGGATGCGCTCATACACCGCTTCCGCCTGTTCCAGCGTGGGCAGTTCAGCGGGCAGGCTATCGCGAAAATCCTGCCAGGCGGGCGTGTCCATGAAAGGTGCGGGTGGTGCATCCAGGAGGCTGAGCCAGGGCGCAAACAAATCCAGACTGCGCTGCATGTCTTGCAGGTGGTGGTGCATCAAATTGAGATAGAGTTGGAGTTCGGTCAGGAATTCGGGATTGAGATTGGGATGACTCTCGAGCAGTTCCATCAAGCGGTGCGAGACTCTTTCCCAGCCTTCGCCTGAGAGCCAGGCGAGAGTCATTGTCCACGCTGCGGGCTGGTTCTGGATGGCGCTGACGCGCTCGTAAATGCTGGTCAATTCGACTTCAAAAGATTCGATCGATGCGTGTGGATTGTTTTTTTCCAGGGCTTGCAGTGTTTCTGACAGAATATCCAGAATGACAAGCAAACCCTGCCACTGCTTGTCGCCCAGCAGCGGCGCATCCGTCAGGGCAAGACAGCCCTGTTTGAGCGCGATCAGGCAGGCTGCCAGGTTGCCGCTATCCACCGTGGAGATGTAGCGGGGCGGGAGTGCTGCCAGCGTCTGCGAGTCGTACCAGTTCAGCAGGTGTCCGCGGTAATGTTCCAGCCTGTCCATGCTCTCAAAGGTTGAGCGCAAACGGACTGCCAGTTCGAGACAAGCCCATGTAGCCCAAATCATATGCCGACAATGTGGATACCAGGAACAGACCGATATTGGTCGGCGTGGTGTAGTGCGCCACACTGCCGCGCGGCGACTCTTGAAAATGATCGGGCGGCAGCCAGTGGTCATTGGGTCCGGCAAACTGCTCGAAAAATGCCCAGGTGCGCCGTGCCAGCCGGCGGACCTGCCTGCGCTGAGTCTCCGAGAGCGGAGTGGTGATGTGGGTCACGGGCTGGCTGATCACATAGGCGATTTGTGGAGCGATGAGCCAGGCAACCAGCAAGGGCGATGCCACCAACAGATGCAATCGGGTTGAATAGGACGATGGCAATCCCAACAAGAACAGTCAAAGCCAGGGACGCTGCCATCTCGCCCCAGGTTTCGTAATGCGCGTTCGATCCAAGACGAACGCGCAGTATTCGCCGCCGTTGTCCATTGCAGCAGGTTCTTGCGCGCAATCAGCAGGCGGGTCAGCGTTGTGCCGATTGCGCTCAGCATCAGCAGCGCTTCATATGGCAGAAAAAGAATGGCAAGCGCCCAGCGTGTGAGCGGAAGCCGGATTGGTTCGAGAAGTTGTTTGAGTGTCAAACGTCCGAGATTGCGCTGCCCATGCCGGACAGTTTGCGCTGCAATGGGCAGGGCGGAAGGCAGCAGCACCAGCAGAGTCCAGACAAGGGGCGAGCCGGGCAGGAACAGCCAGCCTGCAACGAGCAGCGCCAGCAACGTGGGCGGCAGAAGGCTGCGCCGCAGGTTGTCGAAGATTTTCCAGAGATTGATGGTGGATAACCGGTTGCGGGCCATCCCTTTTTGGGTGCGGACGATGGGGAACAACCAGGGCAGCAACTGCCAATCGCCGCGGATCCAGCGGCGCAAGCGGCGGGCATACACCAGATAGCGCGACGGATATTCCTCATAGAGGACGATGTCCGTGACCAGCGCGGCGCGTCCATAAATCCCTTCAAACAGGTCGTGGCTGAGCAGGGTATTCTGGCGTACCTGACCCGCCAGGCTGCGCTCGAAAGCCGCGACATCATAAATCCCTTTGCCAACATAACTGCCTTCGCCAAACAAATCCTGATACACATCCGAGACGGCAAAGGAGTACAGGTCAAACCCGGCGTTCCCGGAAAAGATTTGCGAAAAGAGCGAACGGTTCGCGCTGGTGGGCTTGATTGCCACGCGCGGTTGCAACACGGTATAACCGGCGACAACCGAGCGCCCGTCGGCGGAAAATTCGGCATGGTTGAGTGGATGCGCCAGGGTGGCAATCAGCCGGTTGGCACTGCCCTGCGGCAGGGATGTATCTGCATCCAGCGTGATCACATATTTGACGTCGGATCCCTGAGTAGAACCGGGACTACTCCACAGTTTGCTCGCATCCCCAACCTGGGTTGTATAGGCGGTTTCGCCCAGGTTGAGCAGCAGGCGATTGAAATCCGCCAATTTGCCGCGCTTGCGTTCCCAACCCATCCAGACTCCTTCAGACGGATTCCACTGGCGCTGACGGTGGAATAAATAAAAGGGTGCTGATTTCGCATATTTTTATTGAGATTTTCAATGCCGGCCCTTGCCAGCGCAAGCAGTTGTTCATCCTCCGGCATGTGCTGGGTTGGAGCATCACCGAAATCGGTCAGCAGGGCATAGGTCAGTTGCGGGTCGGGATTGGATAGATAATAGAGTTCCAACTCTTGCAGGAGATGGTTGAGTTCGCCGGCGCTTTCCAGCAAGAGTTGGGACAACCACCATGGTGCGATTGCCCGGCGGGATGCCTTCCGAAAAATCCATGCGCGGCAGGCTTTGAGGCTTGATGCGGTGGGTCACATTCCAGTGCACGAGTGTGATGGCGGCCTCCAGAGCCAATCCAAACCCAAGCACGCCGGCGATAAGCCGTTGGGTAAGCGAGCCACCCGAAAGCGTTGCGTAGATGAGCAGTCCCAAGAGGAACAGCATGGAAAGGATGGCAATACTCCCCAGATAGGTGGCGGTAGGGAGAGGCAAGCAGCACCGGCGGATACGCACATTTAAACCAGGCTGATAGTGGATGCTGTTTTCAAGCATCGCACGCCCTGCATCCCGCAGATAATAGCCAACGTGCGCTTTCCGCCCTGGAACTTTTTCATCCACGCTGCTCCCCGTTCTTGAACCGGGACTCCCCCGAGCAAATTTGATTGCGGCGAGTGCAACTTCCTCTTCGCTTAAGGTTGAGTGGCGCGCCAGTTCCTCGATGACACTGCGATAACTGTTGCGGGTGTCGAAATCCATGCCTGCATAGATTCCCGCAGGGTCATCGCGTAAAATCTGTTCCACCCGGCTGGTCTGCTCAAAGAAGTCTTTCCAATCTGTGGCAGAAGAGCAGGCGCAGGCTGAGAAAACAATTGGTGACAATGGTCTCGTTTGGCAGCGCCGGGGAAGCGACCTGGTGCGGGATTTCGCCCAGGATTGTAGAGGCAGTCCCGGTTCCGGTATTTGGCGGCATGTCCATCCCGGTCAGTTCGGCAGCGGCGGAGACGAGCCGCTCCAAGATCCCAATTCGCAGCATGATCGGCAGTGCCCACAGTTCCCCAATCGTCAGCGGTGTGACCTGCTGATAATCCTGCAAAAAAGCGGCGGCTTGAGTCAGGTCAATCTGACTCTGGCTGTATCCAATCCATTCCCAAGCCAGCGCAAAAATACGCGGGTGTCCTTTTAGCGGTGTTCCGTCCAGTTTTGGCAACTGGTTGATAAAACTGGCGGTAGTCCTTCTTCAATCTGGCGGAATGTCTGTTTGACGATATAAAAATTATCCAGCATCCATTCGCCTGCGCGGGAAAAAGCCGGGTCTTTCACAGATGCAGCATTGAAATGCTGATAGGCAACCTGCAAAGTATCCTCCCAGGTGCGCAGGTGCTTTGCCAGCAGAACCCATGGTTTGGGGCTGATATGTGTGTCGGTGTGAATTTCCGCCAGGTGGTGCGCAAGTTCTTCCAGCCGTCTCCCGGATTCTGGAATGGCTCGGTCGGAAATTTGGATTGGGGTTACCTGCATGGGCTAATGCTCCATCCGTTCCCGTGGACCGTTATCCTCCATGGATGGCTCTTCTTTTGCCGGCAGATCCTGCACGATCAATAACGGCACCTTGCTGTACAGGATAAAATTATTAGACCATGCTTCCATAAGGCCATTGATTATTCCCCGAATAGCCGTGCGCACTGAGCGCGACCATGTCGATGTTTTCCTTCTCTGCCAGCTCATGCAGGGCTGCGGCCGCGTTCTCGCTCGTCAACAGGTGGGTTTGTACATCCATGTCGTCCAGGGGCGAATAGCAGGCGCACTTGATCGAGATAGTGGATGGCTTCCTCCCGGTTGCGGGCCATAATCCGCTCGGATAACTCCACATCTTCGCGGGAGAGGGGCATTTGGCGCGCCATTTCCGGCGTTTTCACGACATGCACGATGTGAATCCGGGATTGGTGGAAACGGGCCAGAAGCGTAACCATGGGCAGGACATTTTCCGCCCGGCGGGACCCATCCAGCGGAACCACAATCCGTTTGTATTGACATTCGACCGTCTTGCCGTTTGCCGGTTGATGCGCCCGGATGATGAGCACGGAGGAAGGTGCGCTGAAGATTATTTTTTGGGTGACGCTGCTTATTCCCCATTGACTCAACCCGCTGCGTCCATGACTGCTCAGTATGACCAGTTTGACACCCTGGCTGAGCGCATATTCCGTGATCGATTCCGCCACCAATCCCTCCAGTACGGCGGTCTCGATCTGCAGGCCGGATCTTTGTAGCCGGGTGCTGATCTTTTCCAGGTACAGCTTCGCTCCGGTCTTGTTGATCTGCCAGTTGAGCAGATCAAACAATTGCGCCTTTTCACTTGCCTGGTTCTTGTCCAGCACGCGCAGCAATATCACCTTTGCATCGAAAGCGCGGGCGATAGCACTCACGTGCGGCAGGACACATTCGGCGAGCAGGGAACCGTCCAATGGGACCAGAACAGGATCGAACATGTTTCATCCCTTCGATTCTTGCTTACTACCAGACCTGGTCGGATCGAGTACCGGGATACTCAATCGACTGGGTTGTGGCTGGATTTGATAATGGCACCGGATATGGGAGACACCTTGCGTATGCGAGTGGAGCCAAGATGTGGAGTAAAAAGTTTAGATGTTGAGGTCTGGTAACTCACCTAGCGTAAATGGATCTTCCAACCATAAGCGGTTTCGGCTGCTGATATTAGTATACTCTGATTTCTTGTGCTGTAGGAATGGCCCTGAATAGCGGGAAAACACCGAGACGGGCGGTTAAGAAGAACTTGCGTTTTCATCAATACAGTTGTAAGATAAGATACAAGTTGAATATTGTATACTATTCTAAATCCGCGGGGAATTGTTTAGAAGAGCGGGGGTAGAACCAAAATAAGTCAAGCCGAACTTTCAGAAGAAACATATTTTCGACTAGCAACAATCTCACAAGATGAAACAGGCAAACGGGATGTGAGTTCAACCGATCTGTTGTACTTGAGTGATGCACTTAATCAGCCGATAATATATTTTTTTCAAAATGGTCGATGGTTGAAAAAAGCGACGAAAAATATAAATGCCCCCTTGAAAAAGAAATACTATTGCATGTAAGACGTTTAGAAGTTGGCGATTTGCGTAGATTAATATTCCAAGCACAAGTCACACAAGAATTTTCAGATTATTAATCAAAGCTAGAAAAGGAGTAATCAAGATGTCCCCAATTATCCAAGATAAACTACTAGACTTACTAGTAAATATTATTGCTATTATTTTAGCTGGCGGTCTTATTACTGTTATTATTGAATGGCAAAGACATCAAAGGGAAAAAAAGAATTGGCAGATGGAAGACGAGTTAATCCAAATAGACATTCCACGTTCAGAGATGATTGTTCGCAAATGGCAAATTGATGAAAAAACTACTGATGAAAGCAAATTGAAGATTTACGAAAACAAATTACAGGACACGGTGAAGCAGTTAACTGTCGTTTCTGAGTTTGTTATTAGGAATACAACTGCAAAAGAAATAATCATCACGAAATATGATGTGGACTTATTGCAGATTCCATCCGGAGGTATTGATTTTAAGCGTTTTTATGACTTAGAAACTTTCGATAGCATTTCTGTAGACGAGATTGGAGCTGTTAGGTTAAAACCTTACACCACCATACCAAGATTTATTATATATGTATGTAATTTTGGAGAGAATCGTATTTTAGATTCTATTCCAACAACTTTAGTGATTTCTGTAAAAACAAGTAGTGGAAAAATTATTCAAAGCACCACGACTTCATTAAGAATAATTTCCAAGCTGCCAGATGATTTAGAAATCTATGAAAATGCCGTACAACCAAAAAGATATGTTGATAAGATACGTACTCCAAATGGAGATGAAGATATTCCATTTTAAATCTATTCTTTTTCCTTATAATTACACCTTTGATTTTATACCACATTAGAAGTAGACCCCATAACCGCAAGGTTAAGATAATGGTTCTTAAAATAAATACACTTCCTTACAATTTATATCCAGATCAACGGTTCTATTGAGGCTAATCAAATGAAACGTAAAATCTATCCAACTAGCACATTCGATCGTTTTGGTTTTTGGTGGGGCATTTTTGGGAGTCTGATTTCATTTATTGCCCTCGTATTAACTATCCTTTCATATATATTTCTGTCTGTGCCTATTGATAAGGGTCTTTTTTTTATCTCCTTATTTACATATATATTGTCATGGGTAACATTAGGTATTATTTATCTGTCTCAAGAT
Source organism: uncultured Chloroflexia bacterium (assembly GCA_963828815.1). Lineage (GTDB taxonomy): Bacteria > Chloroflexota > Anaerolineae > Anaerolineales > Villigracilaceae > UBA877. Next base: position 2,981,245 of record CAWHGD010000002.1, on the reverse strand, counting down.
AATACATCTCAATCTGAAAGTAACGAATACACGAGTGTAATTTCTGATATAAAGAACATGGGGGTCAGGTTGTCCCAATTGAACAAATTTCTTACGAGAGAACAAAAACGAGTAGCAGATACTGAAGCATCTATAATGAGACTTCAAAACGAACAAACAATATTAGAGCCTATTGTTTTGTCGCAAAGGCAGACTGTTGAAGCTGTTCTAGCAGCATATACTAAAAGAACTGCATCAAATATATGGAAAGAAAGAATTATTAGTTTCATTTTAGGTATTGTTACATCTTTACTTGCTTCAATTATCTATAGTCTCATTAATCACTATTAATAACAAAACATGCTAGGAATTGAAATAAGAACCGCCTGGTTATCAACCGCTAACTAAAGGAGGATTTATGAGCTACATCCAGGACAATTTAATGCCCAATGAAAAAGTATTATTTTCTGCTCGCATCCACCCAGCGATCTTTTTATCGTCCGCGGTTTACTTTATCATCACACTTGTATTTTTTATACTATCGTTATCTTTAAGTGTCACCCAAGTGACACCAGGATCTTCACTACCTCAGCCATCTGCCAGACCGATACTAGGCTCTTTTTTATTCTGTGTAACTGCTTTCTTTTTGTTGTATTCAATCTTGCTTGGCCTTCAAGCATTAATCATCATGCGCACCACCGAATTTGCTGTAACAAATCGTCGCGTTGTTGCAAAGACCGGCTTTATTCGCAGGCATACATTGGAAATGCTTCTGCCCAAAATTGAAAGTGTCGCAGTTCGTCAGAGTATTCTTGGCAGGTTATTAAATTTTGGAACAGTAACGGTCATTGGCACGGGGGGTACAAAAGAGAGTTTCAGGGCAATCGCCGATCCAATGGTTGTGAGAAAGAATATCAACCAAATCATTGAAAATCTTCAGAATTACACCCCAAACCAGCAAAGTGTGTCAAATCCTGGCACGGATTAGACCCGGGTAGGATGGTCACGGGCAGAAAGCGCTTAAGGGATTCAGCCCGGGTCGGGTTTGATTTCATCAGTATGTGTTGCCTTGGAAGACGATGAGATGTAGAACCGAATTCCAAATCTCAGAACATTTGTCTGAGCCCTCTGGCTAATCCCAAGCGAGCAGTATGTTTTATCCATTACACACAGGATGCGGAGATCCGTTGCTACCCGGTGAGAGGTTCTTCTCAACGATGAATCAAAAACCACTCGAAAGCGATCGAAGTGGTTAGTGTTGTCCTTTATGAATTTATATCTGGTTCCAGTGGCGAAGGTGGGATTTGAACCCACAACCTAGGGATTATGATGCCCTTGCTCTGCCGTTGAGCTACCTCGCCAAGCGCGATGGATATTACTATGGGGGCGCATTTTTGTCAACGATTCCATGAGGAAGTGGATAATTCCACAAAGATTGGTCGATAATTCGCTTGACTTTGCATTGCAGACTCGGTATAATCAGCGTTTGCTTATTCGCAGCCATCACCCCCGGCGGGGGTTGTTAATCCGGAACCAGGTTCACCCCAGGATACCACCATCAGGAGAAAGCCATGGCCTCTGTCCTACCCGAGAAGAATTATGCGCGTATCCCGGTTACACTCAGCATGCCCAACCTCATCGAAGTACAGCTGGACTCCTTCAAGCGCTTGAAAGCCGAAGGATTGGGGGATCTTTTTCACGAAATTTCACCGATTGAATCCTACAACAAGGGAATGAAACTTTTCTTCCCCAGCCGTGGCCCCGAATCAAAACAATGGGGACTGCAATATTGGTTTGGCGATCCCAAGCATACCATTGAAGAATGCGTCGAGCGCGACCTGACCTATGCCAGCCCTCTTTACGTTTCCGTGTTGCTGGCGGGGGTGGACGTGCCCGAACCGATCAAGCAGGATATCTTCCTGGGTGATTTCCCAGAGATGACGGATAAGGGGACTTTCATTATCAACGGGACAGAACGTGTGGTTGTCTCGCAATTGATTCGCTCGCCTGGCGTTTATTTCGAAGCACCCACGGACCGTTCCACCGGTCGCCCCTTGGCAATGGCAAAGCTCATTCCCGATCGCGGCGCATGGATGGAGTTTGAAACCCGCAAGAGCGATTACATCATCCTGAAATTCAACCGCAAGCGCACGGTACCGATCACCGTATTCCTGCGGGCTTTGTCCACGGTGGATGATGGGGCTACAGGTGAACCGATCCTGGCCTCAGGTACCGACGAGGAACTGATCAACCTTTTCAAAGATGTGGATACCAATCCGGAGCGCATGTTTATCGCCTCCACGCTGCGGCAGGAACCTGAATGGGACCTTTCCGGTGGTTTGACCATTGCCGAGGCTGCGTTGATTGAGTTCTTCAAACGCATGCGCCCCGGCGACCCTGCCACCCTGGATAATGCGCGTGCCTTTCTGGAAGAGCAGTTGTTCGACCAGCGTCATTATGACCTGGAACGGGTGGGACGTTATAAATTAAACCAGAAGCTCGATCTGCAAATTCCGATCCCGCACCGCACTGTCACCAAAGCGGATGTCATTCGCCTGTTGCGGCGGATGATCCTCATTAATAATGGCATTGAACCGGCTGATGATATCGACCATCTGGGCAACCGGCGGGTCAAGACGGTGGGTGAATTAATCCAGAATAAGTTGCGCATAGGATTACGCCGTATGGAACGGGTGATCAAAGAGCGCATGTCCATCCGTGATCAGGAGCAGCTATCACCGGTCACCCTGGTGAATATTCGCCCGGTCGTGGCTGCACTGCGCGAGTTCTTCGGTTCGAGCCAGTTATCCCAATTCATGGATCAGACCAATCCGCTTGCTGAGTTGCGCCACAAGCGCACGCTTTCGGCACTCGGTCCGGGCGGCTTGCGACGTGAACGCGCCGGTTTCGATGTGCGCGATGTTCACCATTCCCATTATGGCCGCATCTGCCCGATCGAAACCCCGGAAGGACCGAACATCGGTTTGATCGGCCGCCTGGCATCATTCGCCCGGGTCAACGAATATGGTTTTATCGAGACACCTTATCGGCGGGTGATCCGCCAGGTCCCCTGCACGGATCCGATCCTGGAAGGCCGTCTCTTGCGCGAAGACTTGAAGGATGCCAAGAGCGGGGAGGTGGTGGTCAAGGCTGGAGAGCGCATCACATCCAAGATGATGAAGACGATCGCGAAAGCCAAGCGGGATGTGGCTATTGTTCCCTTTGTCTCGGATGAGTATGAATATCTCTCAGCGGATGCTGAGGACAAATATGTGATTGCCCAGGCAAATGCCGTGCTGACAGAGAATCGTGAATTTGAGAATGTACGCATTTCCTGCCGATACCATTCCGGTTTCATCTTCACCGCACCGGAGAACCTGGACTACATGGATGTGGCTCCGCACCAGGTGGTGGGGATCAGCGCGGCGCTCATTCCTTTCCTGGAGCACGACGATGCCAACCGCGCCCTTGATGGGTTCGAACATGATGGCGCAGGCAGTGCCGCTGGTGCACCCGGAAATTCCGATCGTCTCTACCGGGATGGAACCTTATGCCGCGCTTGATTCTGGTCAGGTGATCGTTGCGGAAGCGGATGGTGATGTCATCTCGGTGACAGGTTCCGCCATCGTCATCAAAGAAAAGGATGGCAGTTCCCACACCTACAACCTGCGCAAGTATCAGCGCTCCAACCAATCGACCTGTATCGACCAGCACCCGGCAGTCATTAAAGGACAGATCGTCCGTACCGGCGACATCATTGCCGATTCTTCCTCCACGGAAAGTGGAAAATTGGGGCTCGGGCAGAATGTCACGGTAGCGTTCATGTCCTGGGAAGGTGCAAATTACGAAGACGCGATCGTCATCTCGGAACGCCTGGTGCAGGATGATCGCTTTACCTCCATTCACATTGAAAAATACGAGGTCGAGGCACGCGATACCAAACTCGGACCCGAGGAGATCACCCGGGATATTCCGAATGTAGGCGAAGAAGCCATCAAGGATCTTGATGAGGGCGGCATCATTCGCATCGGCGCAGAAGTAGGACCGAACGACATCCTGGTCGGCAAGATCACACCCAAGGGTGAAAAAGAACTGACTCCTGAAGAGCGCCTGCTGCGCGCCATCTTTGGTGAGAAATCACGCGATGTGAAAGATACCTCCCTGCGCATGCCACACGGGGAACGCGGCAAGGTTGTGGATGTGAAGGTATTCACCCGCGAGGAAAATACCGACCTTTCAGCCGGTGTTGAGATGATGGTGCGCGTCTCCGTGGCACAACGGCGCAAGATCACCGCCGGGGATAAGATGGCTGGTCGGCATGGAAATAAAGGTGTTGTATCCCGCGTTGTCCGTGTGGAAGATATGCCCTTCCTGGATGACGGTACACCCGTGGATATCATCCTGAATCCCGACCGGGGTGCCGGGCCGCATGAACCTGGGACAGGTGTTGGAAGTCCATTTGGGGTGGGCGGCTCAGAAACTTGGTTTCAGGGCGATCACGCCGGTGTTTGACGGGGCAACGGAAGAGGAAATCGAGGCCGAACTGGCACGCGCATGGATGGTGGATTATGCCTGGCAGGAAACGGCTCAAACAGCCTGGACCTGGATCAAGGAACAGGAATACAGCCCGGAGATGATCGAGGATGACGATGAAGTCCGTCGGTTATACCTGGAGCAATGGCTGGGCGAACGCAAGTATGATGTCTACAAGTTGAACGACGTGAACTATGCTCGCCACGCGACCGTGACCGAATGGTTGCGAGACCACGACTACGACCCTGATACGATTTTCTCCGATGGGATCCCGGGATCCTCAAAGCGCGAGGCGTTTAATCAGAATGCGCTGCGCGCCTGCCTGAAACTCTGGCTGCACACATTTGGTCATGACAATGTGTCCGATCAAAAACTGCAAGCCACCATCCAGGCAGTGACATTGGAATGGGGTGTACCTGCACCGACCTTGGGAAAACAGGTGCTGCACGATGGCAAGACCGGTATTCCTTATGATCAACCTGTGACCGTGGGTGTGATGAGCATGCTTAAATTACACCACCTGGTGGAAGACAAGGTCCATGCCCGTTCAACCGGGCCGTACAGCCTGGTCACGCAGCAACCGCTCGGCGGCAAGGCCCAATTCGGCGGTCAGCGCTTTGGCGAGATGGAAGTATGGGCGCTGGAGGCATACGGCGCAGCCTACACCCTGCAGGAAATGCTGACCGTAAAATCCGATGATGTTCAGGGTCGCGTGAACACCTATGAAGCCATCGTCAAGGGTGAGCAGATCGAGGAACCCAGCATACCGGCTTCCTTCCGCGTACTGGTCAAGGAATTGCAGTCCCTGGGCCTGGCAGTGGAAGCGGTCACCGATACTGGCGAGGTCATCAAGTTTGGCAAGGATGAGGAAAAGATCCATCCACCCAAGTATTCCACTGGCCTGATCGACATAGGCGAAGAACTTGTGAAAGGTACGAAACGCGAAAAAGTCTAGGATTTTCCTTGACGGTCTTGAACCCGTCATGATAAAATTGGCACTCGTTGCCTACAAGGGCGGCTGCTTCGCACTGCCCGCTGCGTAATACGTACGAGTGAGGCCATCTGGCACGTATGTGATGGCCTTACTTATTGAAAAAACTAGTTTTCATTAAGAAATGTGTTCTGGAGGCAGATGTGCCCACAATCAATCAATTGATCCGCAAAGGACGCCAGTCAAAGAAGGTCAAGAGCAAGGCTCCGGCGTTGCTGTACACGCTCAATACGAAGAAACAGCGTCGTGTACGCCAGGATAAAGGAGCACCGCAGAAACGAGGCGTATGCACGGTGGTTCGCACTACCACCCCCAAGAAGCCGAATTCAGCTTTGCGGAAGATCGCCCGCGTGCGCCTGACCAACGGTCTCGAAATCACCGCGTATATTCCCGGTGAGGGTCACCAGCTGCAGGAGCACTCTGTAGTACTGGTGCGCGGCGGACGTGTGAAGGACCTGCCGGGCGTCAGATATCACATCGTGCGCGGCTCGCTCGATACTACTGGTGTCAATAACCGCAAGCAAAGCCGTTCCAAGTACGGTGCCAAGCGCCCGAAAGAAACTACGGTTTAGTCCCAAGGATAGATGGAGAGTAACTATGCGTCGCTCAAAGCCAGAAAAGCGTGAGATCCTTCCGGATATCCGCTACAACAGTGTTGCCATCCAGACCATGATCCATCACATGCTGCACCGTGGAAAGAAAAGCACGGCGACCAGCGTGATGTATAAAACGCTGGATATCATCCGCGAGCGCAGCGGTGGCAAGGATCCGGTGGAGATCTTCGACACAGCAATGAGGAATGTCTCGCCTGCCATGGAAGTCCGTCCCCGCCGGGTGGGTGGTGCCACCTACCAGGTGCCGATGGAAGTCCCCCAGGCACGGCGTACCACGCTCGCCATCCGCTGGGTGCTTGATTCCTCCAAGGCTCGCTCGGGTAAATCGTTCGCCGAAAAACTGGCCGATGAACTGCTGGACGCTTTCAAGAATGAAGGCGCAGCCATCCGCAAGCGTGAGGAGACTCACAAGATGGCGGATGCCAATCGCGCCTTCTCTCATTACCGCATGTAACCGGCATTTCTGAACCTTAACAAAGGAATTATCGGCATGTCACGCGCATTTCCGCTCGAACGGTATCGAAACATCGGCATCATCGCTCATATTGATGCCGGTAAAACGACTACCACCGAGCGAATCCTGTTCTACACGGGCAAGACCCACCGCCTGGGTTCGGTCGATGATGGCACCACCGTCACCGACTGGATGGAACAGGAGCGCGAGCGCGGCATCACCATTGTTTCAGCAGCAGTGACCGCCGAGTGGAAGGGCTACCAGATCAACATCATCGACACGCCCGGTCACATCGATTTCACTGCCGAGGTGCAGCGCTCACTGCGGGTATTGGATGGCGGCATTGTCGTCTTCGATGCCGTGCAGGGTGTGGAACCTCAAAGCGAAACCGTCTGGCGGCAGGCTGACCGGTACGGCGTGCCGCGCATCTGTTTTGCGAACAAGCTGGATCGCATCGGGGCTTCCTACGAGCGGACATTGGACAGCATCAAGCAACGACTGGGGGCCAACCCCATCGCGATGCAAATGCCAATCGGAATGGAATCATCCTTCCAGGGGGTGGTGGACCTGCTGACGATGAAAGCCATTTTCTGGGATGATGAACTGGGAAAAGACCCACGCGAGGCGGAGATACCCACCGATTTGAAGAAGGAAGCAGAAGAACGCCGCCATACCATGGTGGAGCGGATCGCAGAACTGGACGATACCCTGACAGTAAAATACCTGGAGGGGAAGGAAATCAGCAAGGAAGAATTGCAGGCGACCCTGCGCCATGCAGTCCTGGAAAGCACAGCAACCCCGGTTTTTTGCGGCAGCTCGCTGCGCAATAAGGGTGTCCAGCTGGTTCTGGATGCGGTCATCGATTACCTGCCATCCCCCCTGGATGTTCGCCCGGTGGAAGGGACTGATCCCCGGACGAATGAGAAGGTCGAATTGCCACCCCAGGATAATGCGATCCTGAGCGCACTGGTCTTTAAGATCGTAACCGACCCTTACGTCGGGCGGCTGGCATATTTCCGGGTTTATTCCGGAACCATGAAACAGGGGCAGATGGTCACCAATTCCACCAAGGGGAAACGGGAACGGATCGGGCGCTTATTGCGCATGTACGCCGATCATCGTGAAGATGTCACTGAAGTACGGGCGGGCGATATTGTCGCTGCGCTGGGCTTCAAGGATACCTTCACAGGTGACACATTGTGCGACAACAAGATGGTTATCCTCGAGAACATCACCTTTCCCGAACCGGTGATTTCGGTGGCGATCGAACCCAAGACAACCGCCGACCAGGCCAGGATGGGCGAGGCCCTTCGAAAACTCTCCGAAGAAGATCCGACCTTCCGCGTTCATTCCGACGAAAACACGGGTCAGACGATCATATCCGGGATGGGTGAATTGCATCTGGATGTGATCGTGGACCGGATGATGCGCGAATTCCGGGTGCAGGCCAATGTTGGCAAGCCGCGGGTGGCCTATCGCGAATCGATCACCCACACCGTGCCGGAAGTAAATTATAAGTATGCCAAGCAAACAGGTGGGCACGGTCAATACGGTCACGTGGTTATCAAGCTTGAACCAGGCGAGCGAGGCAGCGGCGTGGTGTTCGAGAATAAGATCGTCGGCGGAACCATCCCGCGCGAGTTCATTCCCGCAGTGGAAAAAGGGATCAGGGAAGTTTCCGAGAGCGGCGTGCTGGCCGGATATCCTGTGGTGGATATCAAGGTGACATTATTTGACGGTTCATTCCATGAAGTTGATTCCAATGACATGGCTTTCAAGATGGCTGCAACATTCGCCTTCAAGGAAGGTGTCCACAAGGGTGGGCCGGTGCTGCTGGAGCCCATCATGAAAGTGGAAGCGGTGGCACCAGAGGAATTCCTGGGAGATATTATTGGCGGCCTGAATGGCCGCCGGGCGACCATCCGGGGCATGGAAATGCGTCTGGGCAATGCCCAGGCGATCAATGCAACAGTACCATTGGGCGAGATGTTCGGGTATGCGACCGAATTGCGCTCAGCCACCCAGGGTCGGGGTGTATTTTCGATGGAATTCGACCATTATGCGGCGGTACCCGAGTCGGTGGCACGAGAAATCTTAAGTTCATAATTCTTTTTTTCGCAAGAAGGAGAGAGCATTCATGGCGAAGCAGAAGTATCAGCGGACGAAACCGCACATGAACGTGGGGACCATGGGGCACATTGACCATGGCAAGACGACCTTGACGGCTGCGATCACGAAGTACTGCCAGTTCCTGGGGAAGGCCCAATTCCGGGCCTACGACTCGATCGACAATGCGCCGGAGGAAAAGGCGCGCGGCATCACGATCAACATTGCGCACGTGGAATACGAGACGGACAAGCGCCACTACGCCCACGTGGACATGCCGGGACACCGCGACTACATCAAGAACATGATCACGGGTGCGGCGCAGGTGGACGGAGCCATCCTGGTGGTGGCAGCGCCGGACGGACCGATGCCGCAGACGCGCGAGCACGTGCTGCTGGCCCGCCAGGTGGAAGTGCCGAGCATCGTGGTCTACCTGAACAAGATCGACCAGATGGACGATCCGGAACTGCTGGAACTGGTGGAGATGGAGCTGCGCGAACTGCTGAACGGATACGGCTTCCCGGGTGACACGACCCCGATCGTGCGCGGCAGCGCCCTGAAGGCGCTGGAGAGCACCAGCACCGACCCGAATGCGCCCGAGTATGCGAGCATCAAGGAACTGCTGCGGGTGGTGGACGAGTACATCCCGGAGCCGAAGCGCGAGACGGACAAGCCGTTCATGATGCCGGTGGAGGATGTGTTCTCGATCAAGGGGCGCGGCACGGTGGTGACCGGGCGCGTGGACCGGGGCGTGATCAAGGTGGGTGAGCCGGTGGAGATCATCGGCCTGCGCGAGACCCGCACCTCGGTGTGCACGGGCGTGGAGATGTTCCACAAGATGATGGACGAGGGCATGGCAGGTGACAACCTGGGCCTGCTGCTGCGCGGCATTGAGCGCACGGACGTGGAACGCGGCCAGGTGGTGGCCAAGCCCGGCAGCATCACCCCGCACACCAAGTTCACCGCCAAGGTGTACGTGCTGAAGAAGGAAGAGGGCGGGCGGCACAGTGCCTTCTTCAACGGCTACCGTCCGCAGTTCTACATCCGCACGATGGATGTGACCGGCGACGTGGAACTGCCGGCCGGTGTGGAAATGGTCCTGCCGGGTGACAACGTGGACCTGACCGTGACCCTGATCGTCCCCGTGGCACTCGAGCAAGGCTCCAAGTTCGCCATCCGCGAAGGCGGTCTGACCGTCGGCGCCGGTGTCATCACCAAGATCATCGAATAGGGATAGATATGACGAAACAGAAGATCCGCATCCGCCTGAAGGCCTACGATCATCGTGTCCTCGACCAGTCTGCCAAGCGGATTGTCGAAACAGCCGAACGTTCAGGTGCCCATGTTGTTGGCCCGGTACCCTTGCCAACCAAGATAGAACGGTTTACAATACGCCGCTCGACTTTCATTGATAAAGATTCGCATGAGCATTTTGAAATTCGCACGCATAATCGCCTGATCGATGTACTTGATCCTGATTCGAAGACGATTGATATGCTGATGCGGCTCAACCTGCCAGCGGGTGTGGATATCGAGATTAAAATCTAAACATAGATACTGTTCGACCGGATCAGCAGACAGGGATTCCTGTCATGGCAATCCGGTTAGAGTGAACAGGCAGCGCAAGAACGGTCCTGTTCGTGGGCCCCACGAGACTGTGTGCCGCGGCAGACCGATTGACTGTGCTGTGACCGAGATGATGCAGCCAAGCCCGGCTGACAGTCTCGAGAAAATATTTGAAGGAGAAAACCGAGTATGTTGAAAGGGCTGATTGGCAAGAAGATCGGCATGACCCAGATCTTCGATGAGACCGGTGCGGCTTTACCGGTTACTCTGATCGAAGCTGGGCCATGTTACGTCACGCAGGTACGCCTTCCTGAAAAGGAAGGCTACGCAGCGGTGCAACTTGGTTTCCAGGAAGCAAAACCCAAACGCCTGACATCCGGTGAACTCGGCCACCTTAAGAAGAATGAACTGCCGCCTCTGCGTTTCCTGCGCGAATTTCGCAGCAACGAGACAGGCTACAAGGTCGGCGACAAGCTCACCGTGGAAGTATTTGGCATTGGCGAACGCGTGGATGTGGTCGGCACGAGCAAAGGCAAGGGCTTTGCCGGTGTGGTGAAGCGCTACCATTTTGCGGGTGGACCAAAAACACATGGCGCTTCAGACCGCCTGCGTGCCCCTGGTTCGAACTCCTCGACTACGACACCGGGCCGGGTTTATAAAGGTTCACGCCGGGCCGGGCCACATGGGTCACGACCGCGTCACTGCCCAGGGCCTGAAGGTGGTTCTGGTGGATGTAGAGCGCAACCTGCTGGGTGTCACTGGTGCTGTCCCCGGGTCGAAAGGTGGCCTGGTGGTGGTTCAGGAAGCGCGCAAGCAATAGCGCGGATGATGGGAGCATAGGCACTATGAAAGTAGACGTTCTCAACATGAAGGGCGAAAAGGTCAAGTCGGTTGAATTACCGGCCGAGATCTTTGAAGCCCCGATCAATATCGATCTGATGCACCAGGCTTACATTCAACAAATGGCGAATGCCCGCCTGGGAACGCACAAAACCAAGACCCGCAGCGAGGTTTCCGGCGGCGGCAAGAAACCGTGGAAACAGAAGGGAACCGGGCGCGCCCGGCAGGGGTCCACGCGCGCTCCGCAGTGGGTGCACGGTGGCAAGATCCACACACCCCGCCCGCGGAAATATACCCAGCACATGCCGCTGAAGATGCGCCGCGCGGCGCTCCGCTCTGCGTTGACTGCCAAGGCGGCTGGATCCGGTCTGGTGGTGGTGGATGAGTTGGTGCTTCCCGAACCGAAAACCAGGCTCATGGCCCAGGCTCTGAACATCCTGGTAGGCGATGCGACTGCGTTGATTTTGCTGCCAGAAAAGGGTGCGGAATATGACCTGGTGGCGCGCTCATCCAATAATCTTCCGGATGCCAGGTTGCTGATGGCAAAGTATCTGAACATCCGCGACCTGCTTGGCTACGATAAACTCGTCATGCCGCTCAAGGCATTGGACGTGTTGAAAGCATTTCTGGTGTAGGAGGGCAGCATGATAACCATATATGATGTACTTCGCCGCCCGCTGGTCACTGAAAAGTCGAATTATCAGACTAGCAAACTTCATCAATATTCCTTCGAGGTGGCAGAAGACGCCACCCGAACATTGGTAAAGGATGCAGTGGAAACCCTGTTCGATGTAAAGGTCACGCGTGTCAATATCTTGAACACGGCTGGCAAACGCAGCCGCCGCCGCAACCGGCGACTGATGATCCGGGATGCTGGTTTCAAGAAGGCGATCGTTACCCTGGCTGAAGGCAGCAACCTCGATTTTCTTGAAGGGGTGAAGTAATGGCTGTAAAAAAGTATAAACCCACGACACCCGGCCAGCGGGGGATGACCGGATATACGTTCGAAGAGATCACCAAGTCCACGCCGGAGCGCAGCCTGATCATTCATCCGCGCAGCCATGCAGGACGGGATACTTCCGGGCGCATCACCGTACGCCATCGCGGCGGCGGGAATCGACGTTACATCCGCATCCTGGATTTCAAGCGGGATAAGCGCGAGATTCCAGCCAAGGTTGCGGCGATCGAATACGATCCCAACCGCACGGCCCGCCTGGCGCTGCTTTTCTACGCCGATGGTGAGAAACGCTATATCGTTGCCCCCCTGGGGCTGAAAGTAGGCGACACAATTTTTTCCGGCCCGAAGGCAGAGATCCGTCCGGGTAATAACCTACCGCTGGCGAACATCCCCGTTGGCACCCTGGTTCACAATATCGAATTAAAACCGAACAAGGGTGGGCAGCTTGTCCGCTCGGCAGGCGGATCCGCGCAGGTGCTTGCCAAAGAAGGCGAATATGCCCAGATCCGGCTGCCATCAGGTGAGGTGCGCCTGGTGAGCCAGGTATGCACTGCCACGATCGGTCAGGTGGGCAACCTGGATCACAGCAATATCAAGCTGGGTAAAGCCGGACGGAAACGCCACATGGGAATTCGTCCGACCGTACGCGGAACTGCCATGTCACCCCGCGACCACCCGCATGGTGGTGGGGAAGGCCGCCAGCCTACAGGCATGCCGGGGCCGAAAACCCCCTGGGGCAGACCGGCCCGTGGTTACAAGACCCGCCGCAACAAGTCGACCAACAAGTACATCGTGCGCCACCGCAGTAAATCGAGCCGCTAGGCGCTGAGTTAGCGAGGATAGCCAATATGTCTCGTTCATTGAAAAAAGGGCCTTATGTAGCCCCCAAGCTGTTGAAGAAGATCGAAGCGATGAATCAGAAAGGCGAGAAGAAGGTCTTACGCACCTGGAGTCGCGCCAGTGTGATCTTCCCCCAGATGGTGGGCCATACGATCGCCATCCATGACGGGCGCCGCCATGTGCCGATCTACATCACCGAAAACATGGTCGGGCACCGCCTGGGTGAATTTGCGCCGACGCGCCTATTCCGCGGCCACATGTCGTCTGAAAGGTCAGCGAAAACGGTAAAGGAGTCTTGAGATGACACATGATATTCGAGCTCAGTTGCGTTTCCTGACCATCTCAGCCCAGAAAGTTCGCCTGGTTGTGGATATGGTGCGCGGAAAAAATGCCGTTCAGGCGATGGACATCCTGCGTTTTAACCCCCAAAATGCAGCCTTACCGGTAGGCAAACTACTGGCTTCTGCTGTTGCCAATGCCGAGGAGAACTTCGGTGTGAGCCGGGACGACCTGTTCGTGGCTAAAATCTTTGCCGACGAAGCGCCCACCCGGAAATGGCGCCGATTTGGTGCCCGCGGGCGCTTCAAGCCGATCTTGCGCCGTTCATCGCACGTGACCATTGTGCTGCGCGAACGGGCAGCAGTGTGACCGGTTAAGAAAGGTCGAAGGAGATCTTATGGGACGCAAAGTACATCCGATTGGTTTTCGTCTGAATGTGAACAAGGACTGGCGCAGCCGCTGGTACGCTGAAGGGGCTCAATATCGAGAGCAATTGTCGCAGGATTTTGCCATCCGCGATATGCTTTATAGCGAATCCGGCCGGGCAGGTGTCTCACGTATTGATGTGGAACGCTATCCCGGAAAATTAAAAGTGGCAGTCTTCACAGCCAAACCAGGTATTTTAATTGGTCGCAAAGGTGAAGGCATCAAGAAAGTGCGTGTAGCCCTTGAAGGATTGACAGGTAAGAAAGTGGACCTGGATATTAAAGAGATCAAAGCCCCCGATTGCGATGCGTACCTGGTGGCACATAATATTGCCGATCAACTGCAACGCCGCATCAGTTATCGCCGGGCTATGAAACGTGCCATCCAACAAGCCATGCGACAGGGAGCCCAGGGGATCAAAATCGAGGTGGCAGGCAGATTGGGTGGCGCAGAAATGGCTCGTACGGTCTGGCTGCGGGATGGACGTGTGCCGCTGCAAACCCTGCGCGCAGACATGGATTTTGCCCGTGCCGAAGCCGCCACCACCTTTGGCCGGATCGGGATCAAAGTCTGGGTATATCGCGGCGATATGAAGACTGAAGTGGAAGAAAAAGTTGAGAACACCGAAGGCGTCTACATCAGTGAGTAGACAGGGTGTCTTTGTGAAGCGAGGTTGATACCATGTTAATGCCAAAACGGGTGAAGTACCGCAAGCAGATGCGCGGTCGCATGAAAGGAAAGGAATCGCGAGGGGTCGAAATTTCCTTTGGCGATTACGGATTGCTGGCGTTGGAGCCGGGGTGGGTGACCGCCCGCCAGATCGAGGCCGCACGCCGCACACTGGTGCATGCCATGAAGCGCCGAGGCAAGGTCTGGATCCGCATCTTCCCGGACAAACCATACACGCAAAAACCTCCGGAAACCCGTATGGGTAAAGGCAAGGGCGGGGTGGAGTACTGGGTGGCAGTCGTCAAACCGGGCCGGGTCATGTTCGAAATCGGTGGTTTAGACGAGGCGGCTGCCCGGGAAGCACTGGGCCTGGCCAGGCATAAATTTGCGATCAAGACCAAGATCATCACCCGCAGCGACGTGGCGGCAGGAGGCTAGGCATGAAGACCGAAGAAATCCGCAAGATGTCGGTTGAAGAGATGCATGCCAAAGTGTCGGATATGCGCGAGGAGCTGATGAAGCTCCGCTTCCAGCAGGTAACCGGTCAGTTGACGGATACCAGCCATCTGCGCCAGCTGCGTCGTGATATTGCCCGGATGGAGACAATCTACCTTGAACGTACCCGGGCGACTGTTCAGGAAGGTGAAAAATGAATGACCGTCGGCGAATTACTGGGGTAGTCACCAGTAATAAAATGATGAAAACCGTTGTGGTTGAGATCAGTCGAACTTTTCGGCATCCGCTGTACCATAAGGTGGTGCACAGCAGCAAGCGCGTCAAGGCTCATGATGAACTGAGTTGTCAGATCGGCGATCAAGTTCAAATCGTGGAGAGCCGTCCCATTTCACGGGATAAACGCTGGGTGGTCGAGTCGATCCTCAAACATGAAATTCGCACGGCTGATACTGTCCTGGAGACACAGCCATGATCCAGCACGAGTCTCGATTGAAGGTGGCGGATAATACCGGGGCGCGGGAGATCCTGGTCATCCATGTAATGGGTGGATCCACGCGCAGATATGGTCGGATCGGCGACGTTGTCGTCGGAGCGGTGCAATCCGCAACACCGCAGGGATCGATCAAGAAATCCGAGATCGTCAAGGCGGTGATCGTGCGCTGCACCAAGGAATGGCGCCGCGAGGATGGCTCCTACATCCGTTTTGACGATAATGCGGCTGTCATCCTGGATGTGGATGGTCAGAATCCGAAAGGCAGCCGAATCTTTGGACCTGTGGCACGCGAATTGCGCGAAAAAGGTTTCATGAAGATAGTATCGCTGGCCCCGGAAGTGCTCTAGGCCAGGCGAGGAGCGAACGATGAGAGTTAAGATCCGTAAAGGTGATACCGTTGAAGTCATCAGCGGGAAGATTGAAGAGAAGGGCAAGCGCGGCGAAGTGATCAAGGTCCTGCCAGACGAGCACCGGCTGGTGGTGCAGGGTGTGAACATCCACACCAAGCACCAGCGTCAGGTTCAGACGCAGGGTCGCACGATCAATCCCGGGCGGATCAAGTTTGAAGCCCCGCTCGATATCTCGAATGTGATGCTGGTGTGCCCGAAGTGCAGCGAACCGACCCGCATTGGAGTCACGCGCGACGATGACGGCGCGCACCGCGTCTGCAAGCATTGTCAGGCGTTGATCGATTAGGCGCCGGTGGAGCAATAATTCATGAATAGAATGCAGGAAAAATACCAGAAGCAGGTTGTTTCGGCACTGCAGAAAGCGTTCCAGTACAAGAATTTAATGCAGGTGCCTCAAATCAAGAAAGTCGTGGTCAATATCGGCCTGGGCGGCGAGGCAATGGATAACCCGAAAATGCTCGAAGCCGCGGCAGGCGATATGGTCATCATCACCGGTCAGAAACCGGTCATGACCAAGGCCCGCAAGAGCATCGCCAACTTCAAACTGCGCGAGGGCAGAATCATCGGCACCAAGGTGACCCTGCGCGGCGCAAAGATGTGGGCTTTCCTCGACCGGTTGATCAACATTGCCCTGCCGCGCGTGCGTGACTTTCGCGGTGTTTCCCCGGAAGCCTTTGACGGACGTGGGAACTACACGCTCGGGCTGCGTGACCAGTTGATCTTCCCGGAGATCGATTACGACAAGATCGACAAGTTAAGAGGCATGGAGGTCACCATCGTGACTTCAGCCAAATCTGATGACCATGCACGGTTGATGTTGCAATTGCTGGGCATGCCGTTCAAGAAGGAAGCGTGATTATGGCAAGTACATGCATGAAGTATCGTGAACTCCGCCGCAAGTATCCGCATCAAATTCGCCATCGCTGTTCGCGTTGCGGACGACCGCGAGGTTATATTCGCCGTTTTGGCCTGTGCCGGATCTGTTTCCGCGAATATACGCTGGAAGGGAAAATCCCCGGCGTCATGAAATCATCATGGTAGCCAGGTGGAGGTAACAAATGAGCATGACTGATCCTATTGCTGATATGTTGACCCGCATCCGCAATGCTGTACTAAGCGGACAGGCTCTCACGGCTATGCCTCTCTCAAAGGTCAAAGTTGAAATTGCCAGGATCTTGAAAGAAGAAGGCTACCTGGAAAACTTTGAAGTAGCTGACGGAGAAATCGCCAGCCAGAAGGTTCTGCGCCTGAAGATCAAGTACATCGGCGAGCGTCGTGAGCGTAAACCCGTCCTGACAGGTTTGGAACGGGTCAGCCGTCCCGGTCGCCGGGTATATACCAAGAAACAGGAAATCCCTTGGGTACTTTCGGGTATCGGTGTCGCCATCCTCTCCACTCCCAAAGGCATCATGACCGGGCAGCGCGCCCGCCAGTTGGGCGTGGGTGGTGAGATCCTCTGCAAGGTCTGGTAAGAGAGAGGAGGTAGCAACTGTGTCTCGCGTTGGAAGAATGCCTGTTGTGATACCAGCGGGTGTGCAGATCGACCTCAAGGGTGTGAATGTGAGCGTGAAGGGACCCAAGGGTGAACTGAAACGCACATTTTCTCCTTTGGTGGAGATTGCCATGGAAAATGGACAGATCGTCATCACCCGAAAATCTGACCTGCCCGCTGAACGCGCTTTGCATGGTACAACCCGCGCCGTCCTGGCGAATATGATCCACGGCGTAAGCACCGGTTTTGAACGTGTCCTGGAGATCGAAGGGGTTGGATACCGGGCAGAGATGAACGGCAAGAACCTGGTGCTGTACATGGGTTTTTCGCACCCGGTTGAGATGCAACCCCCGGACGGGATCTCTTTTGATGTGGAAACAAAGGCCCGCCAGGTTTTTGTGCGTGGTTTTGACAAGGAACTTGTCGGTCAGACGGCTGCGAATGTCCGCAATGTACGCCCACCGGAACCCTACCATGGGAAAGGTCTGCATTACCTGGGCGAAAGGATCAGACGGAAGGCTGGCAAGGCTGGAAAGGCGGCTAAGTAATCTATGGCTGAAAAATCTCGTGCTGAAGCTCGCATCCGGCGGCATGCCCGCGTGCGTAAACATATTCAAGGGACGGCGGACCGTCCCCGCCTGAGTGTATTTCGCAGTCTCACAGAAATCTATGCCCAGGTGATTGATGATCATGCCGGTAACACACTTGTATCTGCTTCGACCATTGACGAGGAATTGCGCGGCAAAATGAAAGGCCTGAAGAAATTCGAGCAGGCAAAAATAGTAGGCAAAGCAGTTGCTGAACGCGCAATCAAGAAAGGTGTCAAGATCGTGGTATTCGACCGCGGCGGCTTTTTGTACAGCGGTCGGGTCAAAGCATTGGCTGACGGCGCCCGTGAAGGCGGCCTGGAATTCTAAGGCCCGATTGGAGATCGCATTATGCTAGATTACCAGGTAAAAGGAACTGAACAGCAAGCAGAATCGCTGGACGAGCGCGTCATCGAGATCGCCCGCGTAGCCAAAGTGGTGAAGGGCGGGCGCAGATTTCGCTTCCGGGTGACTCTGATCATGGGTGACAACCATGGCAAAGTGGGCATGGGGGTTGGCAAAGCCAATGCCGTGCCGGATGCCATGCGCAAAGCCACCGACCGCGCCCGCAAGGATATGCACCAGGTTGCCCTCTTTGGGACTACAATCCCGCATGAAACCACCGGCAAGGTGGGGGGCGCGATCATCCTGCTCAAGCCTGCTTCTCCGGGTACGGGTGTCATCGCCGGCGGAGGCGTGCGCGCAGTATTGGAAGCGGTTGGCGTGCGTGATATCCTGACCAAATCGCTGGGTTCATCCAACGTGTTGAATATAGTCCAGGCGACTCTCCAGGCGCTTGAAGCCCTCAAATCTCCGCAAGAGGAAGCCAATCGCCGCGGTAAATCGGTGGAGCAATTAACACCGTTCTGGGAGAGGAGAAAGAAGAATGGCTAAGGCTGCCCCTGGCAAGAGTATCAAGGTGACATTGGTCCGCAGCGCGATCGGCTTCCCGGTGCCACAAAAAGCAACCGTTCGTGCACTTGGATTTCGACATCTCAACCAGACCGTGGAACACAAAGACACACCTGCACTGCGAGGCATGTTGACGAAAGTGATCCACTTGATTCGGATCGAAGAATAGGGATTTAAATGAATCTGAACGATCTTAAACCCAATCCAGGCTCGAAGAAGAATCGCAAACGCGTTGGGCGGGGCATCTCTGCCGGCCAGGGAAAGACTGCCGGGCGTGGCACCAAGGGCCAGAACTCGCGCGCGGGTTCTGGCGGACACCTGTATCGGCAAGGTGGTAACCTGCCGTTCTTCCGCCGCCTGCCTTTCATACGCGGCAAGGGTTTCACCCCTCCGCACGAAGTTGAATACAATGAGGTCAATCTCGACCAGCTATCATCCTTCAAAGCAAATGCCGTGGTTTCCCCCGAAACCCTCGACCAGGCCCGACTGATCCGCAACCCGGGCAACCCGGTGTCGTTGATGGGGCGCGGCGAGCTGAAGATCGCCTTGAAGGTGCGCGTGGATAGAGTGACCAAGAGTGCCAGGGCAAAGATCGAAGCCGCTGGTGGCACCGTGGAATTGATTGGATAACCTGTTCCTGCGAGGAGCCTCTTTATGAAGAACCCATTTTCGGGCGTGCGTTACCTCTGGAAGTCCCAGGACATCCGCCGCAAATTGATCGTTACCCTGATCATCCTGGTCATATACAGGTTGGCGGCAAATGTCCCTGTGCCGGGCATCGACGGGGCTGCGCTCAAGTCGTTAATGGCAAACCTGACGAGCACGGGTTCCTTCTTCGCTTTCCTTGACCTTCTTTCCGGGGGCACCGTCTCGCACTTCTCGCTGCTTTCCATGGGTGTTTACCCGTATATTACCGCCCAGATCATCCTGCAGCTGGTGACCCCCATCTTCCCGGCCCTGCAGCGAAAAATGGAAGAGGACCCACGCGAGGCGCGGAAATGGCAGGAGAAATGGACTTACTACCTGGCAGTTCCAATGGCCACCCTCTCAGCCCTGGGACAGATCAACATTTTCAATTCCTATTCAGCCCGGAGTTCGGGAGCCGCGATCGTCCCCTTTGGTTTCAGCGCCGACCTCTGGCTGCCCTCACTGACCGTCCTTCTGACGATGGTCGGTGGGACGATGTTTGCCATCTGGCTGGGAGAACTGATCTCTGAATACGGCATTCGCGGTCAGGGGCTCTCGCTGATCATTTTTGCCGGCATTGTCGCCAGAATTCCTTCCCAGTTCGGCACCCTGCTTGCAGACAAGCAATACGGCTGGATCCTGGTGATCGCCATGGTTGTGGTGATGGTGGCGGTGATCTATGCGATCGTTTTCGTGCAGCAAGGACGCCGCTTCATGCCGGTCATGTATCCGGGACGGCGGGTTGGCAACCGGATGTCGATGCCGGTCAAGGGAACGCTGCCGCTAATGGTCAACCTGGCTGGAATGATCCCGCTCATCTTTGCCAGTGCGATCCTTCAATTCCCTGCCATCATCTCCAGTTATTTCACCAGTTCCAAGTTTGCCTGGGTGGCAAACCTTGCCAACAGCACACAGACAACCTTCAGCCCAACATCCTGGATCTATCAACTGCTGTACTTCCTGATGGTTGTAGGATTCACCTTCTTCTACACGGATGTCATGTTCACCCAGCAGAATTACGGTGATAATCTTAAGAAGGTCGGCGCACAGATCCCTGGCATCAATAGGGGTGCCCCGACCCAGAAATACCTGACCAAGGTCCAGCGCCGGATCACGCTCCCCGGAGCCCTTTTCCTGGGAGTGGTGGCCGTGCTGGGATACCTGATCAACCTGGTTCTGAAAGCAGCAGGAGTTGGAGCCGCTTTATCATCGACTTCCATCTTCCTGGTTTCCTCCGCTGGTTTGCTGATCGTCGTGGGTGTGGTAAGAGATACCTTCCTGAACATTGATGCCGAATTGAAGCTTCACGGTTACGACGATGCACGGCTGGTGAAATAAAACCTGACATGTCCATGTATATTGTTCTTCTCGGCCCTCCCGGTGTGGGTAAAGGAACTCAGGCAGAACGACTTGCCCTAACCACCGGACTGCCGCATGTCTCTTCCGGTGATCTTTTCCGGGAGCACATTAAGGAGATGTCGGAACTGGGAAAACTTGCCCAGTCCTACATGGACAAAGGCGAACTTGTACCGGATGACATTACGATCAGCATGATTCGTGCCCGTCTTTCACAGCCGGATTGCCAAGGCGGAGTTATTTTGGACGGCTTTCCCCGCACGACGGTGCAGGCAGACGCATTGGCGAATCTGCTGGCAGAATTCGGAGGCAGTGTAAACCATGTGCCTTACATCAAAGCCTCCGAGAGCGTACTGGTGGAACGTTTGAGTGGACGATGGACCTGCAAAGCCCAGGGACATATATTCCACGAGAAGCACAACCCTCCCCGGAAACCAGGCGTCTGTGACATTGAAGGCTCACCCTTGTATCAGAGGGAGGATGACCGGGCGGCGACTGTGACAAAGCGGATCCAGGTATATTATTCGCAAACCGCACCCCTGATCGCCTATTACCGGGAGCGCGGCGTGCTTTCTGAAATTGACGGCACCCAGCCGATTGAAAAAATCACTGCCGACCTGCAGGCAGTGATCAGGAAATGAGAATGCGCTGGGATCGCGATATCAGTATCAAGAACACGGCTGAAATTGCCCTGATGCGGGCTGCAGGACGTGTCAATGCGGAAGCGTTGAAAGCCGTGCGAGAACTTTTAAAACCCGGCGTTACCACCGCAGACCTCAACGCGGCTGCTGAGGAAGTACTGCGGAAGCACGGCGCTTATTCACCGTTCCTGAATTATGGTCAGCCTCCTTTTCCAGGTTCCATCTGTGTCAGCATCAACGAACAGCTGGTTCACGGCATCCCTGGTGATCGCAAGCTCAAGGAAGGAGACATCGTCTCCGTGGATTGCGGAACGGTCCTTGAAGGGTTCATCGGGGACTCGTCTTTTACCGCCGGGGTAGGGGAGATTTCCGGGCAGGCCCGGAAGTTGATCGAGGTTACGGAGCAGGCGCTGGAAGTGGCTATCGCCATGATGCGCGCCGGCAACAAGACCGGTGATGTCTCCGCCGCCATCCAGCAGTATGTGGAGGGGCAGGGATTTCAAGTGGTCCGGGAGTACACCGGACACGGCGTGGGACGGAAAATGCATGAAGGACCGCAGGTTCCGAACTATGGAACTCCGGATACCGGAATCCCCCTGAAACCGGGAATGACCATCGCTCTCGAACCGATGGTCCTGGTCGGGACGCACCGGACAAAGGTTTTGCCCAACCATTGGACGGTGGTTTCAGCAGACGGATCTTTGACCGCCCACCAGGAACATACGGTGGCTGTCACCGAAGGCGACCCTCTCGTCTTAACCCTGCCTTGAGGCCGGTGACGATCTGTAACTGGACGTATACGAGTAGAACAAGTATAATTTGACGTTTGGTTGTAGCACAAACAGCCAGGAGAAAGCAAAGATGAAAGTAAGCCCTTCCATTCGCAAGCGCTGTGCGAAATGCAAGATTGTCAAGCGAAAAGGCAGATTGTACATTATCTGCGAAAATCCTAAACATAAACAGCGACAAGGATAGGATAAGGAATTATGGCAAGAATTGAAGGTGTTGACCTGCCACGCAATAAACGTGTCGAAGTGGGATTGAATTACCTATTCGGCATCGGCCCTGCGCGCACGCGCGAGATTCTTACGGCAACCAAAATTTCACCGGATATACGGGTCAAAGACCTGACCGAATCCGAAGTAGCCGCCATCCGCGAATATATTTCCAAGAACTATAAAGTGGAAGGTGATCTGCGCCGCCAGGAGCAAATGAATATCAAGCGGCTGGTGGAGATCGGCTGCTACCGCGGCCTGCGTCACCGGCGCAACCTGCCCGTGCATGGGCAGCGCACGCGCACGAATGCCCGTACCCGCAAGGGTATCAAGAAGACCGTCGCCGGGCGCGGACGCCGCAAGGGCGGCAAGAAGTAATCCGTTTAGAGGACTGAAAGAGGTATTATGGCTCAGACTGTACGTTCTGCACGCCGCACTGGTGGCGCCAAGAAAGGAAAACGCACGCTGTCCTCCGGACAGGTGCATGTATTTGCATCCTTCAACAATACGATCGTGACCATAACCGATCCTGATGGAAACACCCTTTGTTGGGGCAGCGCCGGCTCGGTGGGTTTCAAAGGATCCCGTAAGAGCACACCCTTCGCTGCCCGCCTGGCAGCTGAACAGGCCATCAAGGCCGCCCAGGCAATGGGAGTCCAGGAAGTGGATGTGATCGTCACTGGACCTGGCCCGGGCCGCGAGAATGCCATTCGCGCCGTTCAGGCGATGGGTCTGAAGGTCAAGTCGATTGCGGATATTACCCCGGTACCGCACAACGGTTGCCGGCCTCCAAAAAAGCGTCGTGTCTAGTTCTGGTGAGAGAGGTTAGCAAGTATGGCGAAATCAATTGGTCCGGCCTGCAAACTGTGCCGGCGTGAAGGTGAAAAACTTTTTCTAAAGGGAGAGCGTTGCTTTTCTCCCAAGTGTGCTTTTGAACGCCGCAGTTTTGCTCCGGGTCAGCATGGACCGACAGGCAGCCGCGGCAGCCGCGGCGGACGGGGAGGCACGGGGCGTGTATCGGACTACTCCAAGCAGCTGCGTGCCAAGCAGAAAGCCCGCCGCATTTACGGTGTGTTCGAACGCCAATTCCGCCGCTATTATGGTCATGCCTTGCGGGCGCGCGGCGTTACAGGCTTGATGCTCCTGCAGATATTGGAATCCCGCCTGGATAATATCGTCTTCCGGCTGGGTTATGCCACAAGCCGCGCCCAGGCTCGTTTACTGGTCACCCACGGTCACTTCACCGTGAATGGCCGCCGGACGGATGTGCCGTCGATGAACCTGGCAGTGGGGGATGTGCTTGCGGTTCGCCTGGGTTCGCAGGATGCGACGTATTTCAAGGAACTGGGCGCCCTGGCTGAGACCCGCAATTCGCCCGTCTGGCTGAGTCGTGACATCAAGGCGCTTTCCGGCAGCCTATTGCGCATGCCTGAGCGCCAGGAGATTGACGGCAATTTGAACGAGCAGTTGATCGTTGAGTACTACTCGCGCTAATTCGTGGATTAGGTAAGAACGCGGCGTACCGTTTTGTACGCCGATGAGAGGGTATCGTGACTATTACAAACATGGTTATGCCGAAAATCGAGCGCGAAGCCGAAGCTCGGAATTATGGCAAATTTGTCATCAGCCCGTTGGAACACGGTTATGGTGTGACTCTGGGCAATGCCCTGCGGCGCGTCCTGTTATCCTCCCTGGAAGGGGCGGCCGTAACCTCCATCCGGATCTTGGATGTGCTGCATGAATTCAGTGACATCCCGGGTGTACGCGAGGATGTGCTGCAGGTGATGTTGCAGGTTAAACAGCTGCGCTTGATCATGGAAGGCGCGGATACCACCCGTATGCACCTGGAGGTGCGCGGCGAAGGTGTTGTCACAGCCGCGGATATCATCGCACCCCCGGAGATCACGATCATCAACCCGGATCTGTACCTCTTCACTGCGGATAGCGCCAAATCGCGGCTGGACATCGAGTTCACGGTTGAACGCGGTCGCGGCTATGCTCCTTCCAACGAGCGCGGCCGCATGCCGATCGGGGAACTGCCAGTGGATGCAATATTTGGTCCTGTCAAGAGGATCAACTGGGAAGTACAGTCAGCCCGTGTGGGTCAAAGCACCAACTATGATAAATTGGTATTCGAGATCTGGTCGGATGGATCCATCGCACCAGAAAAAGCCTTGAGCTCATCGGCTAAGATCTTGATCGAACATTTACGCTTCATGGCAGGGATCAGCGAAGAGACACTAACCATTGCGATGGAAAAGGAAATCTCTGGATCACGCCTGACAAGTGAGGTCGCAGAAACCCCGGTCGAATCACTTGACCTGTCAGTACGCGTCTTCAACTCCTTGAAACGGACCGGCATCACCACCGTTGGGGATGTACTTGAACTGCTTGAGAAGGGCGACCAGGCTGTCATGTCCATCCGCAATTTTGGTGAAAAGAGTCTCGACGAACTCCGGCTCAGGATGCATGAGAAGGGTTATACCAAAGATGAAGCCAAGAAAGAATTGGAGTAATTGAAGCATGCGACACCAAGTAGCAGGGTATAAACTAAGCAGGTCCAAGGGCGCGCGCATAGCCTTGCGCCGAAATTTGATCAAACAATTCTTTACGCACGAGCGCATCCGCACCACCGTAACCAAAGCGGCAGCGATCCGCGGCGAAGCGGAAAAAATGATCACGGTGGCGCGCAATGTCAAGGATGGTACGGATAGCGAGAAAGTGGCAGCCCGCCGGTTCATTGTCACCAAGCTGGGCGGCAACAGCAATGACATTGTCAAGAAACTGTTCGACGAAATCGCGCCGCGCTTTGCTGAACGCAATGGCGGGTATACGCGTGTACTGAAACTTGGTCCCCGCTTTGGAGATAAAGCGGAAATGGCCATGCTCGAACTTGTCGAAGAATGATCCCCAGGGTTAGCAATCAGTCGGCCAGGCTGTAACCCTCCTGTAAAAATTGCCTGACCTAAAATGGCTCGTTACAAGATCATCATCGCATACGACGGCACCCACTTCCTGGGCAGCCAAAGGCAAGCGAGTTCCCGAACGGTACAGGGTGAAATCGAAAAAGCCCTGCATGAACTCGGGTGGAATGGTCGCACGGTATACCTGGCGGGGCGGACGGATACCGGCACCCATGCCAGCGGGCAGGTGGCAGCCTTCGACCTGGACTGGTGTCACGGGCTCGACAGACTGCTAAGAGCCCTGAACGCCAACCTGCCGCAAGACCTGGCGGTAAAGGATGTGGCGGTGGCAGCAGAGGATTTTCACCCGCGCTTCGATGCCAGTTCGCGTAAATACCGGTACCGTCTCTTCTGCGCCAGGATGCGGGATCCCTTGAGGGAACGGTATGCATGGCGAGTCTGGCCGGCAGTGACGGGAATGCAAGCGCTGGAGGGAATGTGGCTCGGAAGGCATGATTTTGCAGCCTTCGGAAGCGCCACCCGCCCTGAAGGCAGTACTGAGCGAACAGTCCTGTCAGCAAAATGGCAGAACGATAGTGATGAGTGGACCTTTGAAATCCAGGCGGATGCCTTTCTTTACCGGATGGTACGCAAGCTTGTCTATGTACAGGTGGCGGTCGGACAGGGAAGGCTCCAGCAGGAAACACTGGTTCGGGCACTGGATGGCAGTTCTGGTCTGCCGTGCAGCAAGGATGGCAACACCTCACGATCCATCCCTGCGAATCTAGCCCCGGCAAACGGACTGACCCTGCTCGAAGTGCGCTATGATCGTCTGGTTTGATTTAGTCTAAACGTTTGGAGAGAATAAAGTGTACAAATCCTATTATCCCAAGGCTGCTGAAATTAACCGCCAATGGTTGCTGGTGGATGCCAATGGTGAAACGCTGGGACGCCTGGCTACCAAAGTGGCCTCGCTCCTGCTTGGCAAACACAAGCCGAGTTTTACACCGGGTGTTGAACTGGGTGATTTCGTGGTTGTGATCAATGCCCAAAAGATTACCGTCACCGGTACGAAAACCCATACAAAACTGACGGAGAAGATGTACCACCATCATTCAGGCTATCCCGGTGGCTTGAAAACTATCAGTTTGCGCGACCTGTTGAGCACGCACCCAGATCGCGTCATTCGCGCCGCGGTCTGGGGCATGCTGCCGCACAACAAGATGGGCCGGCATCTCATCACCCGCCTCAAGATCTATGGCGGAGCGGAACATCAGCAGGGTGCCCAGAATCCGAAACTGGTAGCGTAAAGGAGCAGAAATATGTCGGTGCAATATTTTGAAGGTATTGGACGCCGCAAGGCAAGCATTGCTCGTGTGCGGATCATGGCAGGATCGGGTAGATTCCTGGTGAATGACAAGGACGCCCCGGCATTTTTCACACGCCTAGGTGACATGGATGCGATACTGGCACCCATGAAAGCTGCCGGTCAGGAACCTAACACTTATGACATCACCGTGGTTGTTAGCGGCGGGGGTGTAACCGGTCAAACTGACTCAGTCCAACTGGGTTTGGCACGTGCTCTGGTGAAGATGAATCCGGATAATGTTCCGTTGATGCGCAAGGGGGGTTTCTTGACCCGGGATGCACGCATCAAAGAACGCAAGAAACCAGGTCTCAAGCGCGCTCGCAAGGCTCCCACCTACACCAAGCGTTAAACCGCTCGCAAGTTGACGATTACGCCTCGATATATTGCGGGTGCAGTGGATTCCATTGCATCTGTGCATTATTACAACGCGCCATAACCCCCCCCTGTTTTTACGGTCGGGATATAAGGGGTAAAACTTGACATCCTATGAGGCAAGACTGTATGTACTTGTTTAGCGTCCAAATCGAGTTATGGTGGTGCAGTCAAAGAAGGCGGTGTTTCGCCAAAGCGTTGCAAACTGACTGTATAATAGAACGAATGAGCTATAATAAGGGTCTCAAGAGGAATCCTTGAGTTCTTTACTCCTTCAAACCTCATGTTATCTTTTGGAAGAAGTACCGTCGAAAGGTGCTTTTTGGAGGCGTGGAAAAACGTCAGAAAGAGACTGTTGCTCTTGATACAGAAGCACAGGTTTCCGAAGTATTGGAACTTGAAATGATGCCCGATCACGTACACTTTCTGTGGAGGAGGATCCGCAGTCTGGAGTACATAATTTCATGAAGCGGATCAAAGGTTGTAGTTCTAGAGTGGTTCGTCAAGAGTTTACCCAACTGAAAAGCAGATAGCCAACGCAGTAGAAGTATTTGTATTTTGTTTTAACGGTTGGAGGCACTCCCATTGTTATCTTGATGCAGTAAATGGAAACCAAAAGAACGTCTTGATGAAAACTTTCAAGTACCGCCTTCAACCCTCTAAGAGCCAACGGACTAAACTTCTGCAAACATTGGAACTCTGTCGTTGGGTCTATAATGAGACACTTGCTGCCCGTAAAAACGCCTGGGAGCAGGAGAGGAAAGCTCTTTCGCTGTATGATACCAATAAACTCCTCACTCTCTGGAAAGCTGAACACCCTGAATTGAAAAGTGTGTATTCCCAGGTCTTGCAAAATACCCAAGCGCGTGTTGATCTAGCGTTCAGGGCATTTTTTCGAAGAGTGAAGGCTGGCGAGAAGCCAGGTCATCCGCGTTTTCGAGGTTGTGGTAGGTACGATTGCTTCACCTTCAAACAGTATGGTTTTAAATTGCTGGATAAGGGTGTGTTTCTCTCCAAAATTGGTACAATGAAAGTCATCCTTCATCGTCCCATGGAAGGACAGATAAAGACCCTCACCATAAAAAGGGATGCGGTCGGCAATTGGTACGCTTGCTTCAGTTGTGATGTTGGAGCTGAGCTCTTACCATTCAACGATCTGGCTGTTGGTGTGGATGTTGGACTTGAAAGTTTCGCAACTCTTTCGAATGGTATAAAAATTGAAAATCCACGTTTCTTCCGCAAGAGTGAGGATGAACTTGCGAAGGTACAACGCAAGCTCTCGAAAGCAGATAAGGGAACACCCGAACGAGCGAAAAGGCGCAAGGCAGTCCAGCATATTCATCAGCGCATTGCCAACCGTCGCAAGGATCTGGCACATAAATCGAGCCGCACATTGGTGAATAATTTTGGACTGCTTGCTTTTGAAAAGCTGAACAGCAAGAACATGCTCCGAAACCACCGTTTTGCGAAAAGCATTTCGGATGCAGCCTGGAACCAACTGATACAGTACACCATGTACAAAGCTGAGAATGCTGGTCGGGTGGTCGTATTGGTTGATCCACGCAACACATCCAAGATATGTTCTTGCTGTGGAAGTGTGGTAGAAAAATCTTTGGCTGTTCGAGTTCATGCCTGTTCTATTTGTGGTCTCGTAATGGATCGAGACCAAAACGCTGCGATCAATATTTTAGGATTGGGGCTACAATCCCTGGGCTATGCCCTAGAAGCCCCCGCCTTTAGGCGTGGGGAGTAGCCACGTTTTCTTTTAAGGAGTTCTTATGTCCGGAATTATTCTGCTTGGACTTGGCCCCGGCGACCCTGAAAAGTTGACGCATGAAGCATGGGAGGTGCTTAACCATACAGATACGGTATGGCTGCGGACAAGGCAGCATCCCATCGTCCCATTTCTTCCACCCGGACTGAAGATCGAATCATTTGATGATCTGTATGAAAACAGCAATTCGTTCGATCAGGTCTATGGCTCGATCGTTGAAAAAGTGCTCGAAATGGGCAAAACTCTCCAGGGGGTAGTTTACGCAGTGCCGGGCGATCCTTTTGTGGCGGAGGCAACCTGCCCTGCAATTGCCGAGCGAGCCCGAACCCTCGATCTGCCGTTGAAAATTGTGAATGGTCTTTCGTTCCTGGAACCGGTCTTTGCCGCCCTTCGTCTCGATCCTTTCCCGCGCCTGACCCTGATGGATGCCATCGAAGTCAGCCAGGCGCAGATGCCAGCTTTTCCTCCGGATGCACCGGTACTCGTGGCGCAAGTCTATTCCCGGCTGGTGGCAGCTGAGGTCAAGGTTACGCTGAATACTATTTATCCTGACGACCATCCGGTACGACTGGTTCACGCTGCAGGGACAAAAAATGAAATCATTGAGGACATCAAGTTGTATGAGATTGACCGGTCTGAAAATATTGGGCTGCTGACGGCTCTATTTATTCCACCACTCGGGGAGGGGACATCTTTTGAAGCATTTCAGGAGATCGTTGCCCGCTTGCGGGCGCCCGATGGATGCCCCTGGGACCGGGAGCAGACGCACCAATCCTTGCGCCCTCATTTAATAGAAGAAGCCTATGAGGCACTGGCAGCGATGGATGCAAACGATCCAAAAGAAATGGAAGAGGAATTTGGTGACCTCCTGCTGCAAATCGTACTGAATGCACAAATTGCGGGTGAAGAGGGTGAGTTCACCATGGCGGATGTACTGAAAAGCATACACGACAAGATCGTTCGCCGACATCCGCATGTATTTGGCGATCTCAGAGTGGAAGGGACTCAAGGGGTGCTGAAGAATTGGGAAAAACTCAAGGCGTTGGAAAGGGAGGAGAGTCTCGATCCTGAAAAAGGTTTACTGGATGGAGTACCGCTGGCGCTGCCGGCGCTTGCACAGGCACAGGAATACCAGGACCGGGCAAACCGGGTCGGTTTTGATTGGAAGGAAATCCGCGGCGTCCTGGATAAGGTGGCTGAAGAGATCCAGGAGGTCAGAGAAGTAACTGATGAAGAGGAATTGAAAGCTGAATTAGGTGACCTGTTCTTTGCCCTGGTCAACCTGGCCCGCTGGAAGAAAGTGGATGCAGAATCAGCGCTGCGCGGGGCAAATATGCGCTTCCGGAATCGTTTCGGTTATGTGGAAAAGAAGGCAAGGCAGGATGGCAGGATCCTTTCCGAGATGTCATTGGATGAAATGGAAGTCTTATGGCAGGAAGCGAAAGGGAAGTAAAAGGGTGGATCGCGTGTCCTGAATTTTCTCATGATCCACCTTGGGGATTGGAGGGTGAATAAAGTTGGATTCCCTTAAGACTCCTGTATTTAGAATCCTTGCGCGAATCGCTCTTGTTCATGACCGGCATATATGTTAGAATATCGACTGGCAAGCCCCATATCTAGGGGAAATTTTTCCGAAAACCACCAAATATGGCGGCTACATTTGTTCTAAATTTCACGGAGTGATGGTCATGCGTTGTCCATACTGCCAAAACGATGACTCCAAAGTAATTGATACCACTCATGATAGCCACGGGGGTATCCGCCGCAGGCGGGAATGTCTAAAATGTGAACAAAGATTCAGCAGTTATGAACGCCCAATCCTGGCAACCCCGCTGATCGTCAAGCAGGATGGAACGCGTGAGGAATTTGAACGCGGAAAATTGGAGCGCGGCATCCGCATCGCATGTGCCAAGCGACCGGTGTCTGCAGCCAATATTGAAAGACTTTCCGGGCATGTGGAAGCTGCCCTTCAGCGCCAGGGAAAATCTGAAATATCCTCCCGGGTGGTGGGAGACCTGGTAATCAAAGGTCTGAAGGAACTGGACCAGATCGCTTACATCCGCTATGCCATCGTGTATTTGCGGTTGGATGACCTCCATGCCTTGCGCGATGAAATTGACCGCCTGTTGTTAGAAGCATAAATTCCAGCATGCATCGATATCACCCGTGCCTGGGACGGAATATCGATGCGTGTTTATTTTTTCCATATTTTATTGTGAATCATTTATAAAGGAATACCGAGGAGAATCCCAGCATGGTTGCGACGTCAATAGCCTCAAAGAAGAAAACTTTATCCACCCCAGCAGTTCCGACCGATCTCCCTCCTGCGGAATTAACAGAGAACGCCAGGCAGGTCCTGATACGCCGCTATGTCCGCCGGGGCGACGATGGTAACCCGGTAGAGACGGTTGAAGAAATGTTCTGGCGGGTGGCGTACCATATTGCGCTGGCTGAGCAAGACTATGGCTACGATGTAACCGCCCGGGCGAGCGAATTTTACAGGTTGATGGTTTCCCGGAAATTCTTCCCAAATTCCCCAACTTTCACCGGCGCAGGCACGCCTCTTGGCCAGCTTGCCGCCTGTTTCGTCCTGCCGATCACCGACGATATGGGACGTGATCCGGCAGGTATATTCCAATCCCTGAGAGATGCTGCCCTCATCCAGCAGACCGGCGGCGGAAACGGATTCTCGTTCTCCCGACTCCGCCCCAAGGGAGCACTGGTGAAATCATCTGCTGGGCAGGCTACAGGACCGGTGGGATTTCTGCGTGTATATGACCATGCCTTTGGCGAGATTGCCCAGGGAGGAAGCCGCAGAGGCGCCAATATGGGAGTATTGCGCGTCGACCATCCGGATATCGAAGAGTTCATCAGTTGCAAAACAAATGAGAACCAGATCACCAACTTTAATATCTCCGTTGGCATCACCGACGCCTTCATGCAGGCGGTGAAGGAGGATGCTGCCTGGGACCTGGTATTTCCGGATGTCACCGCGCCGGAGTATCGCGGCTTTAGCGGCACTCCGGAACAGGCACGCGCAAGGGGAATACCGCTGCGAACCTACAAGACAGTGAGGGCAAGCGAACTCTTTGCCAAGATCGTCCTTCAAGCTCATCATAACGGCGAACCGGGATTATTATTCCTGGATGCAGCCAACAGGAGCAATCCGGTTCCTCATCTCTATCCGCTCGAGGCGACGAATCCCTGCGGTGAGCAGTGGCTTGGTCCTTATGAAAATTGCTGCCTAGGTTCGATCAACCTAGCCGAACACGGCGGCGCGGACGGAACAGTGGATTGGGAAAGTCTGCGTCTCTCCGTGGAGTCAGCGACCCGTTTCCTGGATGATGTGGTGGATGTCAACGCGTACGTCCCAGCTGTGCCTCAACTGAAAGAAGCCGCGCTGCGGGCACGCCGGATTGGATTGGGCATCATGGGCCTGGCAGACCTCATGTACCATGCCGGCATTCGCTACAATTCATCAGAAGGTCAGGAATTTGGGGCGCAATTGCTGGAATTCATTCGTTATCATGCCATGAGCACAAGTGTAAAAATGGCACACGAGCGCGGGGCTTTTACTGCGATCAAGGGCAGCCTTTACGATTTTGAAGAACTGCAATGGAAACCTCCGCAACCGGTAGCCCCCTGGATGCACGATTGGAACCGACCGGCACTGGATTGGGAGGCAATCCTGAAAGGGATCCGTAAATTCGGCATCCGCAATGCCGCCCAAACCACCATTGCTCCTACTGGAACGATAGCCACTGTAGCCGGTTGCGAAGGTTATGGCTGTGAGCCGGTATTTGCCCTGGCTTATGTTCGCCACGTGAATGACAACGGCAAGGATTTGCAGCTCACCTATGCCAGCCCGCGATTTGATGCCGCCCTTGAACAAGCCGGGATTACCGGGGAAGCGCGCCAGGAGATCATCGAGCGCGTATTGCAGCACGGAACCTGCCAGGATCTTCCCCAGGTACCGAAAGAACTGCAGAGTGTTTTCGTGGTGGCAGGAGATATCGCGGCAGACGACCATATTCGAATGCAAGCCGCGCTGCAAGCCTTTGTGGATAATTCACTCTCCAAGACGATCAACTTTCCAGAAGATGCAAGCCTCGAGGATGTTGCCCAGGCCTACCTCCTGGCCTGGGAGCTGGGCTGCAAGGGGATAACCGTCTATGTAACCGGCTCGCGCGAGAAAGTGGTGCTTGAGACCAAGGCAACAGTTCAGAAGAAACAAACCCAGACGGTCTCCTCAGGCACGGTTGTGCTGCCATTTGGTAACAACGGCAACGGTAAACCGGTATCCGAGACCGAGATCGCCACCCAGCTGGCTGCCTGGCATGAGTCAAAGAAACCGCGCCCAAACCTGCTGCCGGGCAGTACATTCAGGGTGGAAACCCCTCTCGGCAAGGCATTCATCACGGTCAATGAAAATGGAGGCAGGCAGCCGTTCGAGGTCTTCATTAATACAGCCAAGGCTGGTTCGGAGACGGCGGCGGTGTCTGAAGCCATAGGCCGGTTGATATCCTACATCCTGCGGCTTGCCTCTCCGATCGCTTCACGTGAACGCCTGGCAGAGATTGTCCGGCAGTTATCCGGAATTGGAGGCGGCCGTTCCCTCGGTTTTGGACCCAACCGGGTGCGTTCATTGCCTGATGGAGTGGGGCAGGTGCTGGATGAATATTTAAAGGGCAGGAAAACGCACCAATTGGATGCCGATACCCCCACAGAAGCCATGGATGCTGTGACCAGCGGACTTCCCACGGTTACCGATCCGGTGGTGACGAAAATGGGGGATCTATGCCCGGAATGCGGCGAAGCAACCATGGTGAACGAAGAAGGCTGCCGGAAGTGCTACACTTGCGGGTATAGTGAGTGTTGATCCAGTTATTAAAGATAAAAAGGAGTGAGCGGGGGGATCCTTTATTTAACTATTGGATTGGGTGAATTCCCACGAGTCATAACAGCATCCGCAGACATTACCCACACTTTATATGATAGCTTAAGGTCACATGGAGAAATCAACCTCGAAGATGCGGCTGCAGGAAACTTTCGCTGCATTAAAACATTACAATTACCGTCTATGGTTTTCAGGCCAGGTCGTTTCGCTGGTGGGGACCTGGATGCAAAGCACCGCCCAGGGATACCTGATCTACCAGTTGACAGGTTCTCCTGTTTACCTGGGTTTGGTGGGTTTCATTGGGGGGCTGCCAGCCTGGTTGTTCACCTTGTTTGGCGGCGTGGTGGCTGACCGCATATCCCGACGGAACCTGATGGTCATCACACAGTCAGCCATGCTTGTGCTTGCCTTTGTCCTGGCGGCATTGACCTTCACGGGCAAAGTTCAACCCTGGCACATCATCATTCTGGCATTTTTACTGGGTGTAGCCAATGCATTTGATGCTCCTGCCAGGGTGGCATTCGTGAACGAATTGGTCAGCCGCGAAGATATGACCAATGCGATCGCTCTCAATTCCACCATGTTCAATATTGCCGCCGTGGTTGGACCATCAGTGGCAGGGTTGACCTATGCGGCTTTCGGACCGGCATGGTGTTTCACGATTAATGGCATTTCCTTTATCGCGGTGATCGTAGCACTCCTGCTCATGCGCATTAAACCGATCATCAGTGCGGTAAAAACCACCACCGTATTCGCAGAGCTGCGCGAAGGGCTGCAATACGTATTTTCGCATAGCTTAATCCTCAGCCTGATCGGTTCCATTGGTCTTGTCAGCATTTTCGGGATCGGGATGATGACCCTGCTGCCGGCCTGGGCTACCGACATATTGCATGGCAATGTAACCACCAATGGCGTGCTGGTATCGGCACGTGCGACCGGTTCGTTGATCAGCGCCTTGATGCTCGCCTACCTGGGCAGCCGCAGGTTTCGCGGCAGGCTCTGGACGGTTGGCTCGTTCTTTATGCCGGTGATGCTTTTCATATTTGCCTGGATCCGCTGGCTGCCCCTTTCCCTGGTGGCACTCATAGGGGTGGGCTGGAGTTTCATGATGATCATGAACAACAGCAATGCCATGATCCAGTCGCAGGTGCCGGACAACCTGCGCGGTAGGGTGATGAGCGTATATACGCTGGTATTCTTTGGTTCCATGCCACTGGGGGCTTTGTATGCCGGAACATTAGCCCAGAAGGCGGGAGAACCATTGACAGTGATGACCGGTGCGGGGGTACTACTTGTCCTGGCAATCGTCGCCTGGTTCTTCCTGCCAGGCATCCGCCGCCAGGAATAACCTGTTTGGTAAGTTAAGACCCGAGGCTATCTCGAAAGTAAATCCAAAACGCCGAAACAGAAGAGCAAGTATTAAAAGAAGGATGCGTATGAATTGGTAGTTATCTGGTTACCAATTCATACGCATATTATTAGAAACAACCACCATTCCCCATTCAAATTGACCTCCTCGATGTCTCACTAGTGGAATCTGCGGATTCCATGTTCTGTTTGATGATACCGAACAATCTCGGATCCTGGGACTGCCAAGCCGCCGAGCCATTCAGTAATCACACAAATATTGAAAAAGTACCTCGTGTAGGATTTGAGCCGCGAACCCCTGGGTTAACAGCTCCCCGCTTTTTAAAATTTGCTATGTTTTACCAATGACATTTGATATACTGGATTTATATATCATCCCTGTTTGTATGTTATGCAAATACTCTTGTCGAATCATAGTTGGGCACCCACTTCATGAATTTCAATAGCCATAATCTCTTTATGGCTATTGTTGTTTCGCTCCGAGAATTCTTCCCGAAATGACTGTTGCGATGATTGAGGAATTTCTGGATATGCCATAACAAGGAGAAAACAAAAAATGAGAAACGTTGTCTTTGCCATCAATATCACCATTGACGGCTGCTGCGGACATGAATCGGTAATCGCCGACGACGAACTGCACGAGTACTTTACCGGGCTCCTGCGGGATTCAGACATTGAAATTTTCGGGCGCAACACATATCATCTGATGTATCCGTACTGGCACGATGTCGCAATGAATCAATCGGAATCAAAAGCGACCAACGAATTTGCCCGCACGTTCGATTCGATACCGAAGATCGTCTTTTCAACAACATTGAAGAGCGTGGAGTGGAACAACACAACGCTTCTGCGCTCAAACCTTCAAGAAGAGATCGTGAAACTGAAACAACAGCCGGGCAAAAATATTTCCGTCGGCGGGTTGAACATTGCATCGCAACTCGCTCAGTCTGGTCTGATCGATGAGTATCGTTTTCTCATTCAGCCGATCATTGCAGGAAAAGGTCCCCGCTTGTTCGAATCGGGCAAGAATCTTACATTGGAACTTATCGGATCAAAAACGTTTCGCTCAGGCGTTGTAGAATTGCACTATAAAAATATTCACAAATAATAAGGAGATGACATCATGCTTATCGTTCGCGAAGTCGTCACGGTGCGAGTTTGTCAGTAAGGCTTTGTACCTTTTTATAAGCCAGCGTTCTGGCAGGCTAGTGTTTGCCCAACAAAGCGTGCACTGGACGCTCAGGATTCTGCGGTATTTTCAGGCATTTTCCTCACTTCGAGTTTTCTCTGCTCCCAAGCAGAGTCCACGCCCGACCCAGCGCCAGTAACGCACAACCGTTGAAATCGAATGTGCCTCGGCTAGGATATGAACCTGTGACCGCTAGGTTCGAGGTTCAAATCCTCCCGGCGACTCATGTCTCCTAATGCCCAATAGCGGCTTGGTGCCGCCTCGGGCGAGGCAAGGAGCTTTTAAGCCTTCTGCGATGTACTTTTATTAGTACATCGCATTTTATTATTCAAATCTGTACGTCTGTAGGATACGAATCCCGTACTCCAGGGTTAACAGCAATCCTCCTAGAGAGGCGTGTTCCATCAAGAATAATTTGCTATACTGGATTTATATACCATCCTAATTCGTATGTTAGGTAAATACTCTTGTTGAATCATAGTTGGGCCGATTGCATAAAGTATAGAATTCATAATTACGAATAAGGGCAGGCGAGCTCTAAAGAATATCCGTAAAGATAAAATACCTTAAACACCAAGGAGAGCGAAAATGAAAATCTTCAAAGATGCCAATAAGGATAAAGGAACACCGATCCTTTTGCCCGATACAAAAAGAATCTGGATTGCTTGCTTTGTTTTAGGAGCTGTGTTTTGGATCATTGGGTTGATTTTATGGGCACAGGGGGGGATTGATGAAGCTGTCCTGTTCTATTACAACCCAATGCGAATCGCGATGGATCCAATTGTCGTCTTGTCGAAATGGCTCTCATCCAATGGCATGGCTGCCATCACGGTCCTCTTTGTGGTTTATCTGCTCGTTTCTAAAAAGCTCAAATCTTTTGATGCACCCTTAACGGTGTATTTCTATACGATATGCTCGTTTGGATTGAGTGGGATCGCAGGTGATCTATTGAAAGAGGTTTTTGCGCGTCCAAGACCAGCAGCCACATACGGTAGTGAAATCCTGGCATTGAGCCAATCGTTAACATCTGCGATTCCATCCGGGCATGCCACCAAGAGCATTGCTTTGGTCCTGCCATTCATCTTGCTGGTGAGTCATTCGAAAAATCTTCACAAGGGGATTAAAATCGTGATCGGGTTGATAGCAGTCGGTGTTTGTTTCAGCCGGATTGTGCTTGGTGCTCATTATGTAAGTGATGTCCTTGCTGGGATCGGGATGGCTTTGATAGGGTTGCCACTTTCCATGATGTTTGCCAACATGCTTTTACGCAAAATGAAACAGGAACAACTACCAAAGCTATCCTATATATGGGGCTTACTGTTGATTTTCTTGACATGGGTATTTATGGCTCTGTAGATCGCTTGGAAGATAGAACAAAAAAAACAGTAACCAACCCACCCCCGCGAAAGCTGACCTGTTCCACAGCGAAGTCAGTCGCGTAAAAAGCCAGCTTTAGAACCGAATGAGGGGTTTCCAAAGCTGGGTCTCACATAGCTTGAGCAACACTTACTTGGCACTGGCATTCATGAAGCAAGACTGCATTCATCGGCCTAACCCCACGTGCACCCGAAAGGTGGGATTCGCCCCGCTACAAGGAGTTGATTCTGTACTTGAGCATGTTCCATCAAATCAGCTTCATCACGTCCCACCCACACACAGGTAACGCAAACCGTTGAGATCAAATGTGCCTCAGCCAGGACTTGAACCTCGAACCTAGCGGTTCGCGGTTCAAGTCCTCGGCGAGGAGCTTTTTAATCTTTTGCGACGTATTTGTAGACAATACGTCGCATTTTATATCCCCTTTTCACCTCCTGTAGGTATTGAACCTCGAACCCCTGGGTTAACAGCTCCCCGCTTTATGAAAATGGGCGTGTTTTACAAAGGAATATTTGCTATACTGGATTTATATATCATACCAATTCGTATGTTTTGTAATACTCTTATTGAAGCATTGTTGGGCTACTTCATCGTCCAAGAGATGTGACATATGAAACCTAGAACAAGAATATATAGATTCGTGCCGGATTTGTGGAGGTGAGAGGGTGGAAAACACAACTATGACTAGCCAGCCTGCTGAGTATCTGGAATCATTGCTGGATTGCCTTGCTTGCCCGCTGGACAACTCGGTCCCGCTGTCGGCGGTGCGGAATGCCGCGGGCGAGGTAGTAGCCTTGAGGTCGAGGGATACCGAGTATCCGGTTGTCCAGAATGTGCCTTGCCTCGTCCCGAAACTGGAAGAGGGCATTCGGGGTGATTTACCGCTGTGGCAGGGGCGCCAGAAGAAGATGTGGCAGGAATACCAGGATGGGTCCGAAAGCATCTTTACGTCTGAAAGCCATACCATGGGCCGCCAGGTGGGCGAGATCATCGCCCGGTCGGGGGGAGGGCGCTATCTCGATGTGGGATGCGGGGTTCTCGCAAAACCCGCGTACATGATGGCATCGAGCGGGCGCGTGGAGTGGATCGGCGTTGATCCCTTTCTTGGGGACATCGCCAGGCAATTCCCTTTTGTGCAGGGTCTGGGTGAATATATTCCCTTCCTGCATGATGTGTTCGACGGTGCACTCTATGCCGGGACGATCTTTCATCTGCTGGATCCCCGGCGGTCGCTGAGGCGCGTACATGATGTCCTCAAGCCGAAAGGGAAGTTATTCGTGTGGTATACAGCCAGTAGGATAGGACGAAAATATCTAATCTGGAGAGGGCTGCGAGTCCTGGGCTTTGCCAGGCGGTATGACGATGATTTTCTCTGGGGGTTTACGCAGAAATCGTTACGGACCCTGGTCGAAGGAGCTGGCTTTGCGGTGGAGGATGAAGTCTTTTTGTGCGAGGCCTGCCCGGATCTCTCGACGTGCGACCATGCGAATGAGTATCTTGCCATTGCCCATCGCAGATAGCACGGATTGTGCGAATGTATAGGATCTGGTTTCGGTGGCTAGCAGGACTTCCGAACATTGAAGCAGCCCAATATCGGCTAACGGACAACAGCTCTGCTGCTCGCGTGCAGACGCGATTTTCCATAAATAGCGTTATATTGCACAGGCATCTTACCAGTCCCGCCGCTGTTGCTAAGCCAATCCGTTGAGATCAAATGTACCTCGGGTAGGATTTGAGCCCATAACCGCTAGGTTCGAGGTTCAAATCCTCGGCGAGGAGCTTTTAAGCCTTTTGCGACGTATTCCTGGACAATACGTCGCATTTTTTATCCCCTTTTCACCTCCTGCAGGTATTGAATCTCGAATCCCTGGGTCAACAGCACCTCGCTTATTGAAAATGGGTGTGTTTTACTGAGGTAAATTTGCTATACTGTTTATATACTTCGTGTCAATTCGTAAGTATGGATATTCTGTAATTGGACCACAGTTGGTCGCATCTGGATCGAAAGCAAAAGGAGGGTTAATGATGACTACAACTCCTCGCAAGATCCGTTTAGTTTCATCCGGATTGTTGATCATTGCCATCTTCACGGCTTGTACTCCTGCAAGTACTTCTGCACCCACTCTTACCCTTGAATCTTCTCCGGCACAACCAACCGGGATACCCTTACCTGCTTGGGTAACAGAATTTAGTGACCCTATCCTGCTTGCAACCCGGGATCGCCCGCCCGATTTCCAGGATGACTTCTCGCAACCAAGTGAATGGGTTTCTGCTTCGTGTGGCGAAGACCAGGAGCCTTGCGGAACAATCGTAATTGCCGATGGTGTGATGACAATGAACTTGGAGGCGGGCCAATTTTCCGTGAGTGCCCAACTTTGGGGATATGAGAACTTTGTTCTGCAATTCGATGTAGATCTGCACCAATTGGATGAAGATAAAATAGTGGATATCATTCTGGGAAGGGGTGGCCATTTTCAGCTCCGTCCTTTTGAGGGCTGGCAATTGATTTATTTTGGATTGCAGGAACCAATAATCTTTTCCTCTGGAACTGCGCCGGTCGATCTATCCAAGCCGGTTAAAATCACCATTATCTTTCGCGGAACCGAGAGTGCAGTCTATCTCAACAGTATGCCACTTACTTACAACAAAGATATTCAAAGGCCCTCATGCCCAATTCATTTGGGTCTGTGGGCTCCTCCAACTAATGCTGAAAGCCAATCAATTTCGTATGATAATCTCAGCGTTTGGAACCTGGACACCCTTTTTGCCCCGCCCATCGAGACGCCGCTGCCCACCGCTTCTCCTACTCCTGCCCCATGGATAGCTGACTTTGGCACCCCTCTCTTGGTTGCGATCCAGGATCGCCCCCCAGACTTTCAGGATGACTTCTCTCGATCAGATACCGGGTGGGTCTTTATTACCGGAAATGGTGATGGGACGGTCGAGATCGCTAATGGTGTTATGACCATGGGCGCTGTTGCGGGGCAAAACGCCAATGCCAGCCATAAGGAAATGGCTTTTGATAACTTTATATTACAGGTGGATATGAATATTTTGGAATTTGAACATCGGATAATGGCAAGTATATGGTGGCGTCAATATGGTCATGTGGGTGAAATATTCAACTTATATAATGATGGTAGCTGGGCTCTTATGCGAAACGACCGTCCGGAATACCCGCAATATGCGTCTGGATCAGAATCGGTTGATTTATCGAGGCCGGTGACGATCACGATTATTTCCAGGGGAACGGAATTCGCTGCCTACATGAACAGCATTCCTTTAGCCTATCACAACGACATCGGTCGACCTCCTGCCAAAGGTATCCAATTGGGTATTTTTAACCATGCGGATCAAAGGATTAACTCTGCAGTGGCGTTCGACAATCTCAGAGTTTGGAACTTGGACTCCCTTTTACCCCCACCTGTTGCTACTCCGCTGCCCACTGCTACGCCTCATCCGTTGGTGGCAAACTTTGGTGACCCGCTCCTGCTTGCCATCCGGGATCGCCTCCCCGATTATCAGGATGATTTCTCACAGGGGTCGTCGGGATGGATTTCAAGTCCAGGCGCTTCTGTGGATATATCCAATGGTGTCCTTGCACTGAGTGGGGGGGCTGGTCAGGGTGTGGATAATGTATTGGTTCCGGGATCCAATTTCACCAACTTTGTTGTGCAGGTTGAGTTGAACACCCAAAAATTGATCAGCGGGTGCGAGGCAACGATACAGTGGCGAGGTGGCGCGGACGGACCAGGCAGGATATTCGGATTGCAGAATGGTATATGGGGTCTTTATTCCATTTACCAGAGTCAGGATGACCTCCCCTTCCCGGCGGGCATGCCCACGCATGGGACTCTCCCGATGAGCGCCAGTGGTGTCTATTCCATCACCCTCATTTCCAGGGAACCTGAAATTGCAGTATACCTGAACGGTGAACCCATTACATATGTCATGGATATCGTCCGCCCTCCCGACCCTGGTTTTCATTTCGGCCTGTGGTATCCTGCTTTTTGCACTGCTGAGTATGATAATCTCAAGGTTTGGGACTTGGACAAGCTCAAATGATTGATCCGGTCTCAAACAAGACAGCTTTTCCATAATTTGGAGAAGAGGAGTTTGTTTTATGAAACGCCTCCTGACATCGGCTAGCGGACGGGCGGGTCTGCACCCGAATTTCACGGTTCCCAGCCCGGCGAGTCTCGCCAAGTCCACCCGCCGCTGAGCCAAACCGTTATTCAGTGAGATCAATCATAATGTGCCTCGTATAGGACTTGAACCTCCAACCGCTAGGTTCGAGGTTCAAATCCTCGGCGAGGAGCTTTTTAGCCTTCTGCGACGTATTCATAGACAATA
Source organism: uncultured Chloroflexia bacterium (assembly GCA_963828815.1). Taxonomy (GTDB): domain Bacteria; phylum Chloroflexota; class Anaerolineae; order Anaerolineales; family Villigracilaceae; genus UBA877. Next base: position 2,939,359 of record CAWHGD010000002.1, on the reverse strand, counting down.
TGTCGCTTTTATTATCCCCTTTTCTCCTCCTGTACGATACGAACCTCGAACCCCTGGGTTAACAGCATCCCGCTTTTTGAAAATGGGCGTGTTATATTAAGACAAATTTGCTATACAATATTTGTATATCATTCAAATTCATATGTTATATAAATAATCTTATCGAATCATAGATGGGCAGGCAAAGTAAGGAGGTCAAGAGATGAAGGATACAACTTTTCGTGAAAATGTTGTGATCATTACAGGTGCATCCTTTGGAATTGGCCAGCAATTGGCATTGCAGCTTGCAGGCTATGGGGCGTGGCTTGTCCTTGCAGCGCGTAACGTCGAGAAATTAGAAGATGTATCAAAGCAATGTGACCAGCAGGGAGGCAGGGTTATTGTTTTACCTACGGATGTTGCCGACCCAACACAGTGTCAGAACTTGATCGAGCGTACCGCTGGAGAGTATGGACGGATTGATACAGTGATCAACAACGCAGGGATCGGTATGGCATCAAGATTTGACGAGTTGCAGGATCTCGCTTTATTTGAAAAAGTATTCCGAGTAAATTTTTTCGGCAGTGTCTATTGCACGCATTATGCATTACCCTACTTGAAGAAAACTCGTGGGAGAGTGGTAGGTATTTCCAGCCTCAAAGGGAAATACCCATCGGCCACAGCAGATGCTTATTCACCCAGCAAGCATGCTATGGCTGGTTTCTTCAACTCCCTTCGGATTGAATTAGCCAATTGTGGAGTCAGTGTGACAATGATATATCCAGGATGGGTAAGCACAGGTATAAGCAGCCGCGCACTGTGGGCAGATGGCACTCTAACGGGCATACTATCGAAACATGAAAAGAACGCGATGCCAGTTGATGTATGTGCTCGAATGATTCTTGACGCTGTCGCTAAGCGCAAGCGAGAAGTTGTGATGACATTTCTAGGCAAACTTGGATTATGGTTAAGGCTAATCGCACCGAAATTCGTTGATGAAGTAGCCCGCAACGGTTCCGAGGAGTAATCCATTATTGGTTTCAATTAAAGGCTGCCTCCCCAACACAGCGTGCACCCGACTGGTGGGAGTCTGCGTGTTTTAGAGCATTTTTCGTGACTATGGCAGTTTTCCGTTTTCGAGCCTTGCTCTCCCTAGACACCGCTAACCCAAGCTGTTGGGCGGCTTCACTGAGCAATTTAGCAAAGGTTAGATAATTTCACAAAGGGAAAATGACAATGAGAAAATTAAAACTCCAAGTGCAAATGACCGTTGATGGTTACATCGCAGGAATAAACGGAGAAATGGATTGGACAGCGCAGGATTGGGACGATGAACTTAAAAAATATGTAGGAGGAATTACAGAAATTGTTGACTGCATCATTCTTGGACGAAAACTTGCACAAGGATTTATTCCATATTGGGCTTCTCATCCAGAAGAAGAGGGCGCTGATATATTTAATAGTACTAAAAAAATTATATTCACCAAAACGCTTGAAAAGTCAGAATGGGACAATACCGTTTTAGCAAAGGGCGACTTGGTTGACGAAATCGCCAGATTAAAAAAACAAGGCGGTAAAGACATCATTGCTTATGGCGGTGCGACATTTGTATCGGCTCTAATCAAACACAGATTGATTGACGAGTATCACTTATTCATTAATCCAACTACAATTGGCAGCGGAATGTCAATTTTCAAAGAACTTGATATCAAGCAAAATCTGACTTTAATAAAATCTACATCATTTGGCTGTGGGATTGTTGTTCTTAATTACGAGCCAAAACTTGAGTAAAGAACCTCCGCGCGCCTAATTTGCTGCCGCCCTACAAGGTGTGCACTGGAAAGGTGGGATTCATCGCCATTTTCAAGCAATTCTCCCTGGCCTGTCAGCCAGGACAGGCTGGGTTTGAGTTTTTCCTGCGCCAAACAGAATCCACGCTCGCCCCAGCGCCGGTAATGCAATCCGTTAACAAGACAAGGTTCAACATGGTAAATGTACCTCGGTTAAAACCTCGAACCTCGAACCGCCAGGTTCGAGGTTCTTATCATCGGCGCCTCCTGGCGCTGATACTACTGACGGCGGCTTGAAGCCGCCTCAGCTTGTCCTCGCGGCGACTCACGTCGCCTACTGCCCGATGGCAGCCCGAAGCTGCCTCGGGCGAGGCGAGGAGCTAAAGAAGCCCAAAAAAAGGCTTCTTTTAATTCGCCTATTGGTGACTCAGGTCACCAATACAGCCGATGGCGACTTGTGGTCGCCTCGGCTAGTCGGCGAGGAGCTTTTAAGCCATCCACGATGTGCACTTATAAATGTGCGGATCTCTTTATATAGAAATATCGATTTACTTCTTCAACTGCTCGGTACTGACTATCTGCTCATTGTAAAGTGAAAGAAAATCCCTTGCTTGTTTTATATAAACCATATATACTTACTAAGTGAGTATATATGCCTAATTCACCCACATCCCACCGCTCACGTTCACCAGAGTATGCTCTTCTTGGGTTTCTCTATATACAGGCCAATCATGGCTATGATCTCCACCGCCTTCTTATTACCGAACTTGGCCAGACCTGGCACATCAGCCAGAGCCAGACTTATAACATCCTGAAGAGGCTGGAATCACAAGGCTACATTTCCTCGACTATCGTGGAGCAGGAAAAACTTCCTTCAATCCAATATCTAAAAATCACTAAAGCAGGCCGAACCCGCTTCGAAACCTGGCTGGATACTCCCTCCGGAAGCAGTGTGCGCACCATCCGGCTGGAATTCATTACCCGCTTATATTTCACTCAAAAACTTTTCCCGGAGAGAACCCTGCCCATGATCGATTCTCAAACCGCTGAAATTCAGAATGTGCTAGCCCGGCTTGAAGCGAGTCAAGTATTTCTCCCAGACGAGCAAACGTTTAACCACCTGAGCCTTCGACTACGCATCCGGCAGTTGAAATCCATCGTCGATTGGTTGGACGAATGCCGCAAGGGATTCTAATACTCTTCACGGATTAGATACATGAAACGCTTAGCGTTTACCTTGCTGTTGGTTATGGGCTTGTTCGCCGCCTGCGGACAGGCTGCGACGCCGACGCCCGAACCTCGTACTCTGACAGTCTTTGCGGCTGCCTCCCTGACCGATGCATTCACCGAGATCGGAAATAAATTCGAGAAGTCTCATCCAGGTGTCACGGTGACGCTGAACTTCGCCGGATCTCAAACCCTGAGTACCCAGCTCACCCAGGGTGCGGTAGCAGATGTTTTCGCTTCCGCCAACCACACCGAAATGGATAAGGTGGTCGCTGCCAATTTGATCCCGCAGGAATCTCCCATAGATTTCGTGACCAATAAACTTCTGATCATTCTTCCCACGAACAACCCGGCCAATGTTCAGACCTTGCAAGATCTGACCCGTCCCGGTCTGAAATTGGTCTTGGCTGATGCAACTGTCCCGGCGGGTAAGTACGCCCGCCAGATCCTGAACAAAATGAGCCAGGAAGCGACCTACGGTTCAAATTTCACGGCCAAGGTGTTGGCCAACGTAGTCTCGAACGAGACCGATGTCAAGCAGGTGGTTGCCAAGGTTCAGTTGGGCGAGGCGGACGCCGGCATCGTCTATATCTCGGATGCATCCGCAGCCCCGGAGTTGAAGACCATCGAAATTCCGACAGACTTCAATGTGGTTGCCAAGTATCCCATCGCCGCGTTAATCGGTTCACCTCAACAAGATCTGGCAGCCGAATTCATCGCGTATGTCCTTTCATCCGATGGCCAATCTATTATGCAGAAATGGGGTTTTACCCCCATTGCTCCCTAAGATTTGAATTCGATAAATCGTTTCAGACACTGGCTATCAACACCAAGCTGGGTTTTCATACTCCCCAGCCTGATGCTATTGGCTTTACTTGGGCTGCCCATCTTTGCCGTCTTTTGGAAATCTGTCGGTGATGGCTTTTTCAAATATGCCCTCGCTCCGACGGCTCTTTCAGCCCTGCGCCTGAGCCTGCTCACCAGCAGCCTGTCCGCCCTACTGGCGGTGGCGACCGGGATGCCGCTGGCGTATATGTTGGCGCGCTGGAAATTCCATGGCAAGACCGCTATCGAACTGCTGGTCGACCTGCCGGTGGTGCTGCCGCCCTCAGTGGCAGGTCTGGCGCTGCTGATCGCTTTCGGGAGGCAGGGGGTCTTCGGACAGTGGCTATTCCCGTTGGGGATCAGCCTGCCGTTCACCACTATGGCTGTGGTAATTGCGCAAACCTTCGTTGCTGCGCCGTTGTTCGTTCGCTCTGCGAAGGTTGGGTTTGCCGAGATCGACCCTCAAATGGAAGAGGCAGCCATTGTGGAGGGTGCCGGTGAACTGCAATTATTCCGCTTTATCATGCTTCCGCTGGCATGGCGCTCCCTGCTGACCGGGATTGTCCTGACCTGGACACGTGCCCTGGGTGAATTTGGGGCCACGATCATGTTTGCCGGGAACCTTGAAGGAAAAACCCAGACTATGCCGCTGGTCATTTACCTCGGCCTGGAACGCAGCTTGGGTGTGGCGCTGGCTCTCTCGGTATTATTGGTGATGGCTTCGGTGGTTCTGTTGGGAGTGGTAAGAAAATTGGAAAAGAAAAAGTAGTACTTAGAACAGTTGGTATGACAGAGACCAGAAAAGTAAATCGCCCCGAAAAGAGCACCTCGTAACATATCCCACTAATTTGACAGATATATGAACAAATTCGCCTCCTGAAGAACTTGAACCTCGAACCGCCAGGTTCGAGGTTCTTCTCATCGGCGCCTCCTGGCGCCGATACTACTGACGGCGGCTTGAAGCCGCCTCAGCTTGTCCTCCCGGCGACTCACGTCGCCTACTGCCCGATGGCAGCTTGTCCCGGCGCCTCTTGGCGCCGAGATTGCCAGAAGCGACTTGATGCCGCTCTGGCTTAATGGTGCCTCGGGCGAGGTGAGGAGCCTTTAGATCAGATTGATTCCTGTGAAATACCAACTAAAGGCTGCCAAATGCAATGCCTTTATAGTTCCATCCACAGGAGGCGATGACTTGCTGTATTGGCTCTTTTAGTTCCTTGGTATTGAATTTATATTTGTATACCACACCCGGCGCGAGATTCTCCGTGAAACCAGTCCCAATCCCAAAGGATACCGAGGATTTTTGCCCTTTAAAGAAACCTGCCTGCCCGGACAGGGATGGAATGCCTGCTCTCCATGAGACGGTAAATTCGCGGTCCATGGCGCGCACTTCCCGGCGGGCAGGATCAAATTTCAGGTAAATGCGGAAAACCTTGGTCAGGTTGGCCTTGGCAAAGATCTCATACCACTGGGCATCGACAATTTTCCATTCTGCGATAAGATCCACATTTTCCGATCGACCGTCCACAATACGATAGGGGGCGGTCGGACGGTTAAGTGCCATCAGACGGTTATAAAGATCCTGGACTGGATTAATGCCCTGATTGGCAGGTTGGGGCGCCTGTTGGTATGGTTGGGGTGGAGGCGAATAAGGCTGTTGCGTGGGAGCAGGAGTGTAATCCGATGCGGGAACAGCGCTTTTTTTCCGCCGGAAGATGATCATCGTAATAATTGGAATGAGCAAGAGAAAGATGCCGCCGCCGATGAATAATGCCCCACCGATAAGGGCATCTTGCATGCTTTTCGATGTCTGAGCCTGTGCACCCGGCACTTGCGTTCCGATCAAGCCGATCAGCCCAAAACATGCCAATCCCAACCCAGGCAATCCGCAAAACACGATCGTCAGGATGGTGAAGAAAGTAACCATAGGTCGTTTCATAATTCAATCCTCGAAATGAATTTTTACCTTTTTGAGCCAGAACATCCACCCGCGAGTGACCACCAACCGAAATTGGGATGCAGGAATTATTTATTCTCAATATCCTGACACTGGCTTCCCCCGACTATATCACTGCTCGGGATGAAATGGTAGAGGAGGAAGTTTCAAGTTCGTGTACAATAGGGCAAAGACAGGAGGCCAAATGTCCAAGAGAATGGTGGTTGTGGCCGGAAATATTGGTGCGGGGAAAACATCACTCACCGAGCGCATCGGCTCGCGATTGGGCTGGCGTACTGATTTCGAATCTGTTGCCAACAACCCTTATTTGCCCGATTTCTACGCAGACATGCGCGCCTGGTCCTTCCACCTGCAGATCTATTTCCTCGGACACCGTGCCGACCAGTACCTGGAGGCAACGCGCGATCCCCGTCCAGCCATCCTCGATCGAAGCATCTACGAGGATGCCTATATATTCTCGCGAGCATTGCACCACATGGGCAACCTGGCCGAGCGTGATTACCTGGCTTATCGCAAACTGTTCGACCTGGTGGTGGGGAGTCTGCCGACTCCAAACCTGCTCATCTATCTAAAATGCCCGGTGGAAGTGCTGATGGCGCGCATCCAGCGCCGAGCCCGCAATATGGAAACCGGCATTTCTTCAAGTTATCTTTCCCTGCTCGATTCATTCTACGAGGAATGGCTGCGAGACTTCGATATGTGCCCCGTTCTCACCATCCGCACCGATGACCTCGATTTTGTCAATCAACCCATGGCATTGGAAGTGGTGGTGGACCGCATCCAGGAGCGGCTGGGCGGCAAGGAAGAGATCGACCTGCGCGGCAAGTGATATTCACCTGGTTCGGGAGACCCTGATGAAGAACTGGAAGATCATCCTGCTTATCCTTTCCATATTATTACTCCTGGCGGCATTTGGAGTGTACGCAGCCAGGATCGCTTCTTGTTACCCATCCACGGACACCGTGGCACAATTCAGCCCGGAATACGTGCGAGGGTTCCGCGATATCTGCAGGCTTGATTCCCCCTTAACCACTCAATTCTTTGATTTCCTGGTTCTCTTCATTCCAGGTATCATCCTTTTCTCTGCCTACTGGCTGATGAAACAGCCCAGGGTCAGGAGCCGCCGCGCAGGAATGTTGAGCGTATTCCTTCTGCTCCTGATGTTCGACAGCCTGCTGGTCATGGTGTATGGTTTACTGGGTTACCCAGCCCCCGGGGTTGCCAATGCACCTGCCGCCTGGGCGGTGGAAGCCATCGCCGCACTCGGTTTCCTGTGCTACCTGGGAGCACTGGCAATCTGGCAATGGAAGCGCTGGGGATTGATGTTATTTCAGGGTGCCTCCTTTGCCCTGGCCATTTTTATTTTGCTGGGAGGAGGATCGATATTCCTGGCTGTGGTGATCGTTGGCGGGGTGATTATTTTATCGCTGCTTTTACGCCCGGTGCGAGCCAAAATGGAATAACAGGTGGTTAGCAACCAGGATGCTCGAACGGCGCTGACTTTGACGCCCTGTTGCTCCGGCAGCCGAGACTGGCAGACACCATGGTGGTAGTCAACTCCACGGGAAAATTGGAATGATTTCGTCGAAAAAGAGAATCCTTTCCAAGAGTATCATACTCAAGGGAGTAATGAATTATGCCTGAAACCATCGATCCCAATGATTTCCTCCCCCGCTATTATCAACTGGCGAATATCCTGCGTGAGCAGATCTCGAATGGTAAATTGGAAGCACACCAGCCCATACCTTCCGAACGCCAGCTGGAAACGATCTATTCGGTCAGCCGGACCACCATCCGCCAGGCGATCGATCTCCTTGTCCACCAGGGATTTTTATATCGAGAGCATGGGCGGGGTACATTTGTATCGCCCCAGAAACTGCAAAAAGGGATTTCCGAACTGACCAGTTTCACCGAAGATATGAAGCAGCGCGGATTGGTTCCAGGTCAGAAGATCCTCGAGATCGGATATGTTCAGCCTTCAGACAAGGTTCGCCAACAGCTTGAACTGCCCGAAGGATTGGATAGTGTGCTGCGCATCGAAAGGATCCGCCTGGGCGATGGTGTTCCGATGGGTTTGCAGACCTCCTTTTATAATTTGCCAGCCGGGGGGACGATCACCCAGGAAGAACTTGAGGAATATGGATCCATTTACAGGATCCTGCAGGAGAAGTTGCATATTATTCCAACCGAGGCAGATGAAACCCTGGAAGTGACCCTGGCGACGCCGCGTGAGGCCGCGCTGTTACAGATCGAACCGGGCAGCCCCATGCTGCTAAGCGAGCGCACCACTTACTCCCAGTCACGCCGGGTGATCGAATTTGTCAAGATCCTGTACCGGGGGGATCGTTACCGCTACCTTGCCAAACTGACCCGTTAATCGGGAACGGTAGTGATATGGAAAGAGGGGGGTAGATAGCCTTCCATGGCTTATGGAAGGCTTGACTTTTTCCCGGCAGCGTGCTATTATAATGATGTAATGTGGTCATGTGGTCATTACCACTTACAAAATGAATGGATCAACTCCATGAACACCATTGATGACAATCAAATTCATCAGATTGTTGAGCAGGTAATAAAACGGGTGATGGGATCTGCCGCGCCTGCATCCATCCAACAGCAGCCATCCTCCTCGGATCAAAAAACCCCCGCAACGGTTGAGAAGCCGGAAATTCGCAAAGTGGTCGTAATCGGAGCTGACCATGGTGGTTTCGAGTTAAAAGAAATTATTAAGACAGATCTGGGTTCGCTGGGCCTGGATGTACGCGATCTGGGCACATTCAGCAAGGCTTCAGTGGATTATCCGGATTATGCCCACGAAGTGGCAAAAATGGTGGGTTCGGGAAAAGCCTGGAGGGGGATCATGATCGACGGGGCAGGCATCGGGAGTTGCGTGGTCGCCAACAAGATCCCCGGGGTGAGGGCGGGGATGGCCTATGATTACTCATCTGCCGTGAACAGCCGCGAACATAACGATACGAATGTCCTCACCCTGGGTGCCGGATTGATCGGCATCAACCTGGCAAAATTGATCGTTAAGACCTGGCTGACAACGGAATTTGGCGGAGAGCGCCACACCCGACGCATCGAGAAGATCTCTGCGGTTGAAAAGTTATACCTGAAATAGAGGCAAATCCATGCTAACAGAACCCAAAGAAGTTGAGCGATTGGTGGAAATCATCACTCACGAGGTGATCGCTTCCATGCTGGAACAGAAGGAAAAAAGCATGGCACCTGAAGGAGGCCACTGCAAATTCACCTGTGCAGAGTCACAGTGTGTGCGCACCTGTTTTGATAGGGCAGGGAATGTTGTCAGCGCGGGAGCAGAACGGCTGTCCTCCACGATCGGGGTCATCCCTCAAGACCTGAATCTGGCCAAAATGATCGATCACACCCTGCTCAAGCCGGATGCCACCCAGGAGCAGATCGCCCAATTATGTTTTGAGGCTCGCAAGCACGGATTTGCGTCCGTGTGTATCAATCCCACCTGGGTGGACCTTTGCGCAAAATTACTGCAAGGTTCAGGCGTAAAAGTGTGCACGGTGATCGGCTTCCCGCTGGGCGCCACGTCGCCGGAGGTCAAGGAATTCGAAACCAGGGTGGCATTGGAACACGGCGCATCCGAGATCGATATGGTCATCAACGTCGGCGCCCTCAAAGCGCGCGACCTCGAGCTGGTGGCAAAGGACATCCGCGGGGTGGTGAAGGCGGCGCATGGCTCCGGCGCAATCGTCAAAGTGATCATCGAAGCCATCCTGCTTACTGACGAGGAAAAAACCACCGCCTGCCTGCTTTCGAAAGAGGCAGGAGCAGATTATGTTAAGACCTCCACCGGCTTTGCCAGCGGGGGAGCAACCGTCCATGATGTTGCCCTGATGCGGCGGGTGGTGGGACCGGAGATGGGTGTGAAAGCCGCAGGTGGTGTGCGGACATATGAAGATGCTGAGAACATGATCAAGGCTGGAGCCACCCGTATCGGAGCCAGCGCAGGGGTGAAGATCATCCAGGGTCCGAGTACCGAATCGACAAGTGCAGCCCCGGCTGGTTCACCTGCCGGGAAGTATTGATTTCAGGAGAAACGTAATGCTGATCGCCAGAGTGATCGGAACAACCGTTGCAACCATTAAGGATGAAAAACTCCATTCCCGAAAACTGCTCATCGTCCGGCAGACGGATGAAAGCGGAAACCCGGTCGGAAAACCCTATGTAGCCGTTGACACTGTCGATGCGGGCGTAGGAGAACTGGTGCTCACCTGTGCCGGTTCGTCCGCCCGGCAGACAAACATCACCAAGGACTCCCCGGTGGATGCGGTGATCATGGCGGTCATCGATTCACTCGAAGTGGACGGGAAAGTGTCTTTTCGCAAGGAATGAAGCCTGGCCTCGTAAAGAAGGATAGAACGCATGACTGTTGATAACGATCTGGCCTCCATTCAAGAATCCCGCGACCTGGTTCACGCGGCTCACGAAGCATGGAAGACCTGGAGCAGGGCATCGCAGGCAGAAGTGGACAGGGTCTGCGAGGCGATGGCTGCTGCGGGTGTGCAGGCCGCGGAGAGGCTCGGACGATTGGCGCAGGAGGAAACCGGATTTGGAGTTGCTGCCCATAAGAAAATCAAGAACGAATTCGGGTCACGCATTGTCTGGGAGAGCATCCGGGATCTGAAAACGGTGGGTGTGATCCGGCACGATCCCGCCCGGCGGTTATACGAGATCGCCTGGCCGATGGGCGTGGTTGCTGCGCTGGTACCTTCCACGAATCCCACCTCGACAACTTTCTTCAAGTCGTTGATCGCCGTGAAAGCACGCAATGCGATCGTATTTTCACCTCACCCTTCAGCCCGGCGCTGCACTTACGAGGCGGCACAAACCATGCGGTTGGCGGCTGAGAATGCAGGCGCTCCAGGAGGCCTGATCTCCTGCCTCCAGCAGGTTTCCCTTCCGGGAACCCAGGAATTGATGACACACCGCCATACTGCGGTCATCCTGGCGACCGGTGGGACACCCATGGTCAGGGCGGCACACTCCACCGGGAAACCGGCATACGGGGTGGGACCCGGGAATGTGCCGGTGTATGTTGATAGGAGTGCGAACCTGGAAAAGGCTGCCCGTTACATCGTCGCATCCAAGGCTTTCGACTACTCCACCATCTGTGCCACCGAACAGGCTGTTGTGGCGGATGCGCCCATAGCCAGCCGGCTGTCGGATCTGATGCGCCAGGAAGGGGCTCATTTCACCGAGGCGCATGAAACCGAGGCTCTGCGCAGGACCCTGTTTCACCCCGATGGAAGCATCAACACCGCGGTGGTGGGTAAATCCGCCCCCTTTGTGGCCGAGGCAGCCGGTTTTCATGTCCCTTCGGACACACGCATCCTGGTCACACCTCTCTCCAAAACCGGCAAGGAGGAACCCCTGTCCCATGAAAAGATGACCACCGTGCTGGCGTGGTACCAGGAGGATGGCTGGGAACTGGGCTGTGAAAGGTCGATCGCGATCATCGAGACTGGCGGACTCGGTCATACACAAATCATCCATGCGGAAGACGAACGGGTCATCATGGCTTTCGGCCTGGAGAAACCCGTCTTTCGCATCCTGGTCAATACCATGGGAACGCTGGGAGCCATTGGCATGACAGCCGGTGTGATGCCGTCCTTGACCCTCGGCTCAGGCGGCCTGGGAGGTGCGATCACCGGAGATAATGTCACTGCCTATCATTTGATCAATATCAAGAGACTGGCTTATGAAACCAATCCGCCGCCTGTGGAGGCATTATTGCCCGGTGAGAAACCTGCCATCCCTTTGCCGTTGGAGCTGGAAACGATCGTCCGGCAGGTTGTTAATGTAATTCTTGAGAACAAGCAAGCCTGAGGATTTCAAATTTCTCTATTCGAAAGGAAGGTACAAAATGGCTTTAGATCCCTCTTTGATCGCCCTCGGCATGGTTGAAACGAAAGGCCTGGTCGGCGCGGTGGAAGCCGCAGATGCGATGGTCAAGGCTGCCAATGTGAACCTGATCGGTTCAGAATACGTTGGCGGCGGATTCGTGACCGTGATGGTGCGCGGCGACGTGGGCGCTGTAAAGGCTGCCACGGATGCCGGTGCAGCAGCCGCCAAACGCGTCGGCGAACTGGTCTCGGTCCATGTCATTCCACGCCCTCACCTGGATGTGGAAATGATCCTGCCGAAGACCAGCAAGGGCAGCATTGGCGGCAGGTCTGCCGAACCCAAGACCAAGTAAATTTCGGGTCTCCGGCTGGTGATTGCGCATAGATCTCACCAGCAACTGTTAATCTCTCCGAACTCCATCCGCGCCATGTTGGCTGTGCGGACGCCCGGGATTGCCTGGCGATTCCGGGCAGGGAGAACGGGGATCAGGAGAAAGAAACATGGCTGAACAATTCTCGCTGCGCTGCTATTGTTACCTGGATAAGATGCAGCCACAATACGCCGCCTTCGTTGGAACGATCACGCAGGGTGACCTCCCGACCGAAGGAATGGCGGCATTATATGTGGAAATGTCCCCCGGGAACGAAGTATTCCGGGTGGTGGATATTGCCGTGAAAGCCACCGAAGCGCGGCCGGGCGCGCAGATCGTTGAGCGCGAATTCGGGATGTTCGAGGTGCATTCACCCAACCAGGCTGCCGTCCTGGAAGCCGGTGACGTGGTCTTGAGCCGCCTCGGTCTGGGAATTGCAGACCGGATCAAGCCTCAGGTTGTCTCCATCCAGGTCATCACGCGAGTGGATCCCTACCAGGCTCAACTCATCAATCGGTTCAGGCGCGGAAGCATGCTGGTTGCAGGGGAGACCATGCTGGTTTTGGAGTGTGCGCCCGCGGCTTACATCAACATAGCCTGCAATGAAGCCGAAAAGACTGCCAGCATCAAGATCGTCCATGTTTCTTCCGTTGGCAGGTTCGGCCGCATGTGGCTGTGCGGTTCAGAAGCGGAAATCCTGACCGCCAGGAATGCAGCAGTGCATACCCTGGAAAGCCTGGAGGGCAGGGAAGGGGCCTGAGTTCCTCCTGGCTGTGGTTTGAAAGGAGCAGTTATGCCAAAAGAGTTCTATACAGAACGGGACATCGAGGATATGTTCAAGCGTGGGATCATGTCGTTGAATGTAACCGAGAACGTTGTCCTTACTGAATTGGCGTATGAAAAAGCCAACCGGCTGGGAATGCAACTGGTGAGGAGCCAGCCTGATAATCCTCCTTGCGCGCCGGTTAGACCTTATATCGCGCAGAAAACAAGCCTGGCTGCGCAGCCAATAGTAGACAGCAACCCGAAGGAAAGCACCAGCAGCGACCTGCAGACACGCATTCGTGAAGCGGTGCTTGCCCGCATGGGAAACACTGTCGATCCAGATCTGCTGAATGTGATCATTCAGAGGGTGCTGGCCAGCACAGGAGTGAAATAAGCCCATGCTTTTCGGTAGAGTCAAAGGTAGCGCCGTCTGTACTCTAAAATATACCGGCACGCACGGTCTGAAATTGCTCGTTGTCCAGCCGTTGAACAAGCGCCTCGAGCCGACCGGTGTTCTACAGGTCGCAGCGGATGTTGTCGATGCCGGTGCAGGCGACCTGTGCGTAATGGTAAGATCTCGTGAGGCTGCGCTGGCCATGCCGGAAGTGAAGTTCGTACCGGTGGATCTGGCTCTGGTTGGTATTGTGGACGAGATGGAACTTCGCCCAGACGGGGAATTTGACTTTACTCTTAAACAGGGCAGGAATCTCTTTTCCTGAGAGGTGTGGATGATCCTGGGAAAAGTAGTTGGGACGGTGGTGACCACGATCAGTCACAAGGATTATAAGCAGCGCAAGCTGCTGATCGTGCAACCGTGTGTTCTGGAGGGGGAACAGGCGGACGAGGATTTCATCGCCCTGGATACCTCCCATGCAGGGATAGGGGACACTGTCCTCGTCAACCGGGAGGGAAATGGCGCCCGCCAGGTGCTCAGGAATCCGGATGGTTGTGTGATCTCGGTGATTGTCGGCATCATCGATTCCGTCTTTCTTGAATTTTGATCTGGCAGATCACATTTTTCGCTTCATCAACTGAAGTCTCTCTTATTATCGTTCTTCTTTCCATTCCCATTATCTTTTCAATTCAATCGTTATGGTAAACTATATCCAAATTTTTCATTTTCCGTAAACGGAAATGGGAAGGTGCCGTAGATACTATGGGTACAGTCAAGGTATTGGCTTCTGCTTCCATGATTATCGATAATAATCAGATCAGTATCGAGAGATCGGTAAAAAAGGGCGGCGAGGAAGCAATCCATCTTTTTTCCAGGAGCAGAGAAGGGCAGCCCATCGAGCCACCAACACTATCTGAGGCTGGATTGCTGGAATTATTGCATCAAGCCATCCTCGCGGGGGTATTACGGCGGGATTTCATCGGCAGGTTGAGGGAAAGAATGGAGATCTAAATATCCTGGTTGTTACGAGTGAAACCGCGGGAATCTAAATCAACACACTGACATCTTAAAAGGATAGGAAAAAATGCGTCCAGAATGGGATTCTTACTTCATGAAGATCGCGTATGCCGTATCCGAGCGTAGCACCTGCGACCGGGCATTTGTGGGCTGCGTCCTGGTTCTCGATAAGCGCATCCTGACCACCGGGTTCAATGGCTCCCCGGTTGGACAGCCGCACTGCGACGAGGCAGGTCATTTAATGGTTGATGGTCACTGCATCCGCACGATCCACGCCGAGACGAATGCGATCATCCAGGGAGCCTTGCACGGGGTTTCGACAAAAGGTTCTACATGTTATGTGACGCATCTACCCTGCATCAGTTGCACCAAGGCGTTGATCAATGCCGGCATCGTCCGACTGGTCTACAATGTGGCTTACCGGACAGACGAGCATGCGATGAATTTCTTAAAGACAGCCAACATTGAAATCCATCACTTAGAGTTCTCGCCGGAATAGAAACTGGGGATATCAAGCTTGGACTTCTAAATCTTCAATTTCCAACCATGCCTGCGGATTGTCAAGGGTGCCAAGACGCACCTTGCCATCCTGTGTCCAGGCGGCGAACTGGTTATCGATCCAGAGAACCAGTCCCAATGGCGGTATGGGGGAGGTGGAAGTTTGCAGGATGGTTTCACCGTCGATCTTGAACAGACAGGATTCTTGCAGCCACTGCAATGAATATTTGTGTCGTTCCGTCACATCTACAGGTACGGCTGCCGCATCCTGATGAATCATCCGACCAGCCCATTTCCGAATCATTCGGGAAATGGGTCTGAATGCCATCAGCGGGATCGCAGGTGCCACCAGGGCAAGTAGCCAGGATGGTTTGCGGGGTGATTGAAAAGTACCGGCAAAGAAGCCATTTCCTGGAATACCATCGTGAATAGAAAGCCAATTCTGATGGCTGGCATGAAAAAACCAGGCAGTGTTCGGCAGGACCGGCAAGCGACCTGCAGATTTCCCGAGACCGAAAGAAAGACTCAAAGGATCGTTCCAAAACCCAAATCCCCAGGTTCCCGACAATTCCACAGCAGAAACGCGAGCTATCAGGTTGATGGTTACCGGGGGCACATGGCGGAAATGGGCACGAGGCAACCTGGCGTAGTCATCCAGCTGGGCAAGGCGGTAGGTTCCCGAATTGCCGGAGGGGATCTCCAACCTCCAGCCTTTCGCCATCCTTTCCACCGATGAATGGGGAGAGCAGCGCGGAATCAGGTTAATTTCCATGGCTAATATTATACGAGTATAATTGCACGCACGGAGAACTTTATGGAGATCACCTGGTACGGGCATTCCTGTTTTAGACTGACAGAGAGAAGCATGGCAACGGTTGTCACCGACCCATTCGATGCGGACACGGTTGGATACGAGCCATTAAAATTGAAAGCGGATATTGTCACTTCCAGCCATGATTCACCGGGGCACAACTGTTTGAGCACGGTGAAAGGCTACAGCCACGCGCTCACAGGCCCGGGTGAATTCGAAATCGGGGGGGTATTCATTACCGGCGTTCAAACCGATGCTTCGGGGCGCAAGGCGGCAGCAGATAAACCACGCAATACATTATTTGTTTTCGATTACATGGGTATCACTGTGGCACACCTGGGAGACCTGCGTTCTGTACCCACCCAAACTGAGATCGAGGCGCTTGGGACGGTGCATGTGGCACTCGTGCCGGTTGGAGGTGGGACCGGCTTGAATGCAGCCAAGGCTGCGGAGGTGGTCAGCCTGCTGGAACCGAACATCGTCATTCCAATGCATTATTATTCCCAGGAAGCTAAGGTGCAGCTCGACAGGCTGGACAAGTTCATGAAGGAGATGGGGCTGCACGAGGCTGAAACCATGCCCACGCTGAAAGTCTCCAAGTCGTCGCTTCCGGATGAGACGAAGGTCATCGTATTGGATTACCTCAGGGAATAAACTTACTAAGCGAAGAGAACACTTGATGGCTGTCAAACTGGTGTTAACCTGGGATATCGCTCCTGACCACGAACAGGACTATTTTGAGTTCGTCATTAATGAATTTGTCCCCGGCGTGCAACGATTGGGATTGCAGCCAGCAGAAGCCTGGGCGACTGTTTTTGGAAATTATCCACAGATCCAGGTGAGCATCCTGGCAGAAGACCTGCCGGAAGTGCAGCGGGCTATAAATTCAGAGAGTTGGAGCCAGTTGCAGGACAAATTGTTTGCGCTGGTGAAGAATTATTCATACAAGATCATCCCGGCGCGCAACGGATTCCAATTTTAATTTCCCCCATTGATTGTTCGATGAAGGTCGCAAAGAGGCGATGAAATCTGCCGCCTGGTAGTTTTTCAAATCATAAGATTCAAAATCCCTTGAGAATAATTATCCCTGGTCAGCAAACTAATAGTAGAAATGGCTCGCTTTTCAGACCGAATCCTTGAATGGTATGCATGCAATGGGCGGAAATTACCCTGGCGCAGCAATACGGATCCGTATGCCGTATGGATTTCCGAGATCATGCTCCAGCAGACACGCGTTGAGGCTGTCATTCCGTATTTCAAACGATGGATGAAGCAGTTCCCAACAATTCGGAAGCTGGCTGCCTCCAGCGAGCAGAATGTCCTTTCCCTCTGGGAGGGCCTGGGCTATTACAGCCGGGCACGCAGACTGTATCATGCAGCTGGAATTGTGATCAGGGATTACGGGGGTGAACTCCCGCATGACCTGTCTAGTCTGCGTAACCTACCAGGAATCGGTCGATACACGGCTGGAGCGATCGCTTCGATTGCCTTTGGAATGGATACCCCTACTCTGGATGGGAACCAGAAAAGGATCCTTGCCCGTGTATATAACGTAGATGAGGCTGTGAACGAAGCGAAGGGAGAGAGGACTTTGTGGGGGATCATAGAACGAATTCTTCCCAAGGGACGAGCCGGGGATTTTAACCAAGCCATGATGGACCTAGGTGCGATGATCTGCCTGCCGCGCAAACCATTGTGCTTGCTCTGCCCGCTTAAAGAATTATGTAAGGCACGAGCCCTGGGATTACAGGAACAACTCCCAGTGCTACGGCGAAAGGCAATTGTGCCGCATCACACTGTTACGGCGGCCGTGTTGAGAAGGAAGGGAAGGATATTACTGGCGAAACGTCCAGCAAATGGCTTGCTGGGAGGCATGTGGGAATTCCCGGGAGGCAAGGTCGAAAAAGGTGAAACACTTGAAACCTGTCTTATCCGCGAGATCAGGGAGGAACTCGGCATTAGAATCATCATTGGTAAGGCATTTGGAATTTACCGGCATGCCTACTCCCACTTTCGTATCACCCTGCACGCATTTTTATGCAGCGTGAAGGCTGGCGAACCGAAGCCAATCAAAGCGGCTGAATTGGCATGGGTCATACCGGATGAATTGAGCAACTACCCGATGGGAAAAGTGGATCGGCTGATCGCAAAGCGACTGCAATGAAAAAGGAAGAGTACCGCGTTGCAAGAACGTACATGGTTCAAAAGCAGATCGCAGCCCGAGGCGTGCTGGATCCATCTTTACTGGCTGTCTTCGAGTCGGTGCCGCGCCATCGATTTGTTCCCGCTGACGAACTCGCCTGGGCGTATGCCGATGGTCCGCTACCGATCGGGCATGGACAGACGATCTCCCAACCCTACATCGTTGCCTTGATGACCGAATTACTGCAGGTGAAGAGCTCCCATCATATCCTGGAAGTAGGGACAGGCTCCGGTTACCAGGCTGCTATCCTTGGTAGACTGGCAAATGAAGTGGAAACCATCGAAGTGATCCCCGACCTGGCTGCTAGCGCTGCGGGCACTCTCGCTGAGCTTGGGTACACCAATATCCATGTTCATTGCGGGGATGGGTCAATTGGTTGGCCAGAAGCCAGTCCTTATGATGGCATCTTGGTGGCAGCAGCCGCCCCCTCCGCCCCGAAACCATTGCTTGACCAATTAAAGGATGGCGGCCGCCTGGTGATCCCTGTGGGGGATCGCGGATACCAGCAACTTGAAGTCTGGCAGCGAACAGGTGAGGAATTCGAGCGCCAGGTGAACCTGGCAGTGGCATTTGTGCCTTTACGCGGCAAATATGGCTGGAAGATTCGGTGATTTTCCTGGCTGGTAGATCGATCTATTTATAGCTGATAATCTGGAAATAATCGACCTGGTTTCAGAAAACTTATTCGTAAAGCGAAATGATCAGAATAAAGGAGTATACATTATGGCAAATTATGGTCAACTCATCAGCGTCCTGCTTGAGCATTCCCAGCGGTTCCTTGATTTCTGGAATCTGCAACTGGTGATCGCGCTGGGAGTGATAGGGTTTTGCATTGCGAACCAGAAGATCGTTTCCAGGATAAGCGTCCGCCTGATGATCTCGCTGGTTTTCATTTCCATTGCCATTTTCAGTGTCTTTTCCCTCGGCGCGCACCAGACCCGGGAGATCAAGTTGTGGAATGCACTTGAGGCGCACGTGGCAGCTACACCGGGTGAATTCCTCCCCGAAGATTCCGCCTATATCGATTCCCTGAAACCGACCTCGTTCACGATCAAGGCAGGGGCAATCATTGCAGCGGATCTCCTTGTGATCCTGGTGGTCTGGTTTAGCCCGATGGTCGCGGAGAAACCTTTCCAAATTCCAGGAACATCGTAATCCGAATGGTGAACTACTACTTACTATTCTTCTCATCTAATGTTTGTGAGTAGATCAATTCCCCGATATTTCAATCATTTCAGATTTAATTCTGCACCTGGATTCACCCTCTATGTTTTTCA
This sequence comes from uncultured Chloroflexia bacterium, assembly GCA_963828815.1. GTDB lineage: Bacteria > Chloroflexota > Anaerolineae > Anaerolineales > Villigracilaceae > UBA877. The sequence continues at coordinate 2,920,366 of CAWHGD010000002.1, read as the reverse complement.
TTATTAATTAGCCAGGGTGCAAGACGTTTACTCAGGAGACTCAGGCAGATTTATTATTATTGCATATCCAGGTCATTCTTCCCCGGTCAGCAATTTTAAACGCTCCCAGGGTTTCAAATTCGCATCATCCGCCAGGATGGTTTTCAACTCATACATCTCGTCGCGCAGGGCGGCAGCCCGTTCGAACTCCAGGTTCCTGGCAGCCTCTTTCATCTGTTTTTCCATCTCGGCAATGACCTTCTGCAGCTCGCTGCGTGAAGTAACGTCCTTGTGTTTTCCGGTTTTGTACTCTCCCCTCATTTCTGAAACAGCCTTCGGCGTCAATTGATCGGTCAGATCGCGGATGGCTTTGTGGATGCTGACCGGAGTGATCCCATGTTCCTGGTTGAATTTGACCTGCTTGGCGCGCCGCCGGCTGGTTTCGTCGATCGCCCGGCGCATAGAGTCGGTGATACGGTCAGCGTACATGATCACCCTGCCATCAATATGACGGGCTGCACGTCCGGTGGTCTGGATGAGGGCTGTATCCGAGCGCAGGAAACCTTCCTTATCTGCATCCAGGATGGCTACCAGCGACACCTCCGGCAAGTCGAGACCTTCGCGCAGCAGGTTGATCCCCACAACCACATCAAACACACCCAGGCGCAGATCGCGCAAAATACCGACCCGTTCCAGGGTCTCCACTTCTGAATGCAAGTAGTGCACCTTGATACCGAGTTCCATCAAATAATCAGCCAGATCTTCTGCCATGCGTTTTGTTAAGGTGGTGACAAGAACCCGCTGCCCGTTCTCCACCCGCGCCCGGATCTCCTTCACCAGGTCGTCCACCTGACCTTTCGTCGGTCGGATCTCCACTTCAGGATCCACCAGGCCTGTCGGGCGGATGATCTGTTCCACCACCTGGTCTGCGCGGCTCATTTCATACGGACCTGGCGTGGCAGACGTGTAGATGGTGTTCCCCATCACCTTCTCGAACTCGTCGAACTTGAGCGGGCGGTTATCAAGGGCAGAAGGCAGGCGGAAGCCGTATTCAACCAGGGTTTCTTTACGGGAACGGTCACCGTTGTACATGCCGCGAATCTGCGGGATGCTCATGTGGGACTCATCGATTATCAGCAAGTAGTCGCTGGGCATGAAATCCATCAAAGTCCAGGGGTGCGTGCCAGCGGGGCGCTGGTCCAGCTGGCGCGAATAATTCTCAATCCCCGCGCAGGTACCCACTTCCCTGAGCATTTCAAGGTCATAGCGTGTCCGCTGTTCGATCCGCTGGGCTTCGATCAATTTTTCGGTGGACTTGAAGAATGTAACCCGCTCTTCCAATTCCCTCTCGATATTGGTGATCGATACCTTTAGCCGTTCATCGCCTGCCAGGTAATGCTTTGCGGGGTAGATATCCACCTTTTCCGGCTCGGAAAGGATCTCGCCGGTTAAGGGATTCACCTCAGTGATGCGTTCCACTTCGTCCCCGAAGAAAGTGACCCGATAGCCGCGTTTGTTCTCGTAAGCCGGGATAATCTCCAGGGTATCGCCTCGCACCCGGAATGTTCCAGGATGCAGGTCGATGTCATTCCGTTGGTACTGGCCATCCACAAGTTGACGGATCAGGGCATTGCGGCGGGTGATCTCACCGACATGCAGCCCCACGACGCCCTTGCCGTACTCTTCCGGATTGCCCAGGCCGTAGATACAGGATACGGAGGCGACGATGATGACATCCCGGCGGGACATTAAAGCCGTCGTCGCTGCCAGCCGCAGTCGTTCAATCTCCTCGTTGATCTCGGTCTCTTTTTCAATGAACAAATCGTGGCGCGGTACATAGGCTTCCGGCTGGTAGTAATCGTAGTAGGATACGAAGTAGGAGACTGCATTCTCCGGGAAGAACTCGCGGAACTCGGCATACAATTGAGCCGCCAGGGTCTTGTTATGAGCCATGATTAGTGCCGGTTTCTGCACCTGCTGGATGACCGAGGCGATGGTAAAGGTCTTCCCGGTGCCGGTCGCGCCGAGCAATACCTGGTGCTTGAGCCCGCGTTTGAGCCCGTCCACGAGCTGGCGGATCGCTTCCGGCTGGTCACCGGTGGGTTGGAAGGGGGCATTTAGTTTGAAGTCCATGAGGAATCCGTCGCGTATAGATTGTAGAACATGGGTTCTATTTTATCATAGAATTGTAAGAAGAAAGTGCATATTTGCAGCTTATAACCGTTAATATACTGATCACCAATGATCAACACACAATACAGGTTAGGGCGGAAGACTTTTATATCAAAGTTAATTTATGGCAGCAGAAAAAAGTATAATGCTAAGGATTAATATTCTAGAAATCCAGGATCGAGTTCACGGAGACAATCCATGCCAAAAACCATTCCCTACGCAATCATCTATATCTTATTAGGATTGCCCCTTGTTATTCTCTCCTTTATTCCCAAGGTGAAAGAAAAGCTGAAAGGGAGTCAGGGGATAATGCTTCTATGTGGGGCATTCCTGATCTTGAGCGGTATATACTACCTGTTGAGTGTCATGTTAAGATGAAACATGACAATGAAGGCTATCACTAATTCATAGAATCCCAATTAAAATCAACCCCCGCCTGACTGCTGGCGGGGGTACCTATATTCTAAAGTAAGTATTGTTTTCTGATTACGGATTGGGAACACCGGAAGGTTTGTCCCGGTAGCCTCCTCCCCAGGAATTGATTTCGCAATTCACGGTTTCATTGCTAATGACGAGAACGTTAAAGGAACAAGCACCTTTGTGACCGGAGGAGTCATAAGCGATCACCTGATAATGCCCGGGGATCAAATAGCTGCTGCTCATCTCAAAATAGACCTGTCCGGGAGCCGAGATCATGTACGAATAATTGTAAGGTGGTTCCTGGAGGTAAGCAACGATTGCCAGGCTCGGCAGCGAGCCGTATGGATACCCGGCAATGCTTCCCCCGATCGAACCAGGAGAGGAAAGGGGTGTCTCGGTGGGACCGGTTGTTTCGGTGGGGAAGGGGGTATTTGTTGGGGCGGTTGTCTCGCTGGAAGTGGGGAAGGAGGTAGTCGCAGTCTCGTCACCTGAAGGTGTCTCCGGGGAGGTGACCGGGGTTTGCAAAGCCTCCTGGGTCATCGCCACCAGGGTCAATTCCACGCTGGTGGCAAGGATTCCGGGTTCCTGGGTGACAATCTCCACCTTGGGCAGGTTGCAGGAGGCAAGTATAATAACGATAAGAAAGGATACGATGAGGCGAGGCAGGTTTGGTTTCATTTGAACAGGTACTCCTTCATTTTTGACAACGGGGCGGATGAATTTTCATTGGGAATAAAAACGCAATCGTCACGTCCACAATAATAAAGTTGATTCCAGCGATCCAGGGCATTCCTCCAGGCAGATTGGATGCGTTCCGACCTATCCGCTTCCTCCTGATATTGCCGCTGGATTTCCTCTTTTTGTAAGCGTTTCTTCTTTAACTGACCGTCTCACCAGGAAGATACCCAGGGCGATCAAAGCAATCCCGCCCAGAAACGAAATACCACCACCGACCAGCCCAAGCAGGCCATAAACCACTGTATCCTGGGTAAGATCCCCCGCAGAATTGAACAAGAAGAGGATGCCTCCCAGCATCATCAATCCGATAACCAAAGTAACAATCAACAGGGCTACTCCCCCTAGGATGACCAGTATTCCCCATGTGGAGGTAGCCAGGCGAAGTGGATGGAACTCCCTGTGATTGCAGATTTGGATTAATAATTGGCTGTTCGGGGGGAGCGAGCTGCTGACCGAGGATGGATACCTGTTTGCGAGTAAACGGAACTGAACTGGCGATCACCTGCTGCCTGCCCTGTCCGTCAATCACGACCTCGTTCTTATGTTCCATGCCCGATATTTCCTGGGACTGGCTGGCGATCACCGCAGTCACTTTCTCAGACTTATCATTGCGACCGCATTGCGGGCAGCGGGCATAGGCTTCGAGCGTGATCGCCCCGGCCTCATGCCTGACCAGATGCTCATTCCCGCAGTGCTGGCAGGTCATCGTGGATGCCTTGGGCGATACCTGTAATTTGCCACCACAGGAAGGGCAGAGCAGTGATATGAGATCAGCCATGATGGTCTCCCAAGTTTAAGTTGCCTGAATTATAGAACAATTATCTGCTGATTACCAATCACAACTCACGAATGCAAATGGAATGGTACATCGATGACCACGCGCTCCATTCCAGGTTTTCGGCGCCGGTATAAGAGAGCCGCCTTGATCAACCAGGCGGTCTGGTTGTGCATGAGTGTCTGCCACCACTTGCCGGGGATGAATTCAGGCAGAACCACCGCAGCCAGTTGACCATCGTTATGCCGGGCATCCGTCTCATCGAGGAACTGTAGGAGCGGACCAACGATCGACCGGAACGGCGAAGGGATCACCACCATGGGCACATCGGGCCACCAGGCTTCCCATTCAACCTTCGCCTTCTCGCCGGTCCCGGGTTCCAATTCGATATAGACGGCGGTCACATCTTCAGAAATCGATCGGGCGAAGTTGACCGCCCCGACCATGCCGCGATGGATTCCAGAAATTGGGATGACCACACGGGTAGCCTCAATCGGTTTCAATGAGGGAGGCAGCCCTTTCAATGAAAGTTCATTTCGAACCCGCTCATAATGCGTATAGATCTGGTAAAACCCGAATACGATCAATGGGATGAGCAGGATGGTCACCCAGGCGCCGTCAATGAACTTGCTGATGATGACCACCACCAGGGTGGTCAGGGTTGCCAGGGCTCCTATCCCATTGATGAATGATTTCAGAGCCCATTGCCTGCCGCGATCTTTCCACCAGTGGACCACCATCCCTGCTTGAGACATGGTAAATGCCAGGAATGCGCCGATGGCGAACAAGGGGATGAGAGCATGGGTGTTCCCTCCGAAGATGATAATTAATACAGCAGTGGCAATTCCCAGGAGGATGATTCCGTTGGTGAATGCCAGCCGGTCACCGAGGCTGCTGAACTGGCGCGGCAGAAAACCATCTCGTGCCAGGATCGCAGCCAGGCGGGGGAATCCGGCAAAACTGGTATTCGCGGCCACCGTAAGTATCCCCAGGGTGGCAAATTGAATTAGGTAGTAGAGGAATCCATTGGAGAACAAGCGCCGCGCCAGCGCGGATAGGATCGTCTCCTGCGGGCCGGCGACAACACCCAGGAATTGAGTCAACCCGATGCTCCCGGCAAAGAGGATCCCCATCAAGACTGCCATGACCATCAAGGTCCGACCGGCGTTTTTTGCCTGAGGGATTTGAAAGGCAGGAACGCCGTTGCTGATGGCTTCCACTCCGGTCAAAGCCGTGCTGCCGGTGGAGAAGGTGTGCAGGACAAGGAATAATGTGAGAGGCTGGATGGCAGGAGGAGCGGTGACCGCCAGCGAGGTTGGACCCTCGATGGCCAGCCGGATCAAGCCATATACCAGCATGGACAGGTAAGCACCCAGGAATATATAAACGGGGATCGCCATAACCGTACCGGTCTCCTGGAGCCCCCGTAGATTGACCAGGGTGATCACCAGGAGCAAGGCTAATGCTATTAGTATGCGGTGAGGCCAGAGCTCCGGGAATGCGGAGGCGAGGGCTGCCACTCCGGCGGTGAGGCTCACAGCCGCGTTCAACAGGTAGTCCACAAGCAAGGCAGCCGCAGCCAACAATCCAGGAAGTGTGCCGAGGTTCGAACGGGCGACAATGTAGGAACCTCCTCCGGATGGGTAGGCATGGATGGTCTGAAAATAAGATAGTGCCACGATGACGAGCAGGCTGGTGATCCCCAATCCAATCGGCCAGGCGTAGGAGAGACCCAGGCTGCCGGCAACCACCAAGCCCAGGTAAATTTCCTGGTTGGCGTAAGCGATCGAAGCCAGCGCATCTGGTGAAAAAGCCGCCAGTGCTCGTACTTTATTTAATTGTTTATGACCCAGGGTTTGAGTGGGGAGCGAGGGGCCAATCAACAGATCTTTTAATTTGGAAAACATTCACGATTCCTTTGAGCCACACGGGTCTTCAGGGTGAATTTTCATTTTCCAGGGATTATGTGCACGAACCTGAGGAATATCTTCCAAAAAATCAGAATAGAGCTTATTATAGAACAAATTGATCCTTTTCGCCCCATGAGAACTTTCAATGCCGATCCTGCCTTCCAAAGATAACCTCACACACGATTGCCGATCCGGTCGCATGGGAACCAGACACATTTTTCCAGCTTGCTGGCAGAATGTGCCCATACGATATCCCGGGTTCCCTTTCATTGCTCAACACATCCCAAAATGGTTTGAGCCAGGAGGAGGCTAAGGCGCGGCTTGAATCGCACGGGCCGAATGTGGTCATGAAAGAGAAACACCGGACCTGGCTGATGCGCCTGTGGGACAATGTCAAGAATCCTCTCGTAATTCTGTTAATCATCCTGGGGATCGTCTCGTATGCAACAGGGGATATCCGTGCTGCGGCGATCATCCTGCTGATGGTGCTCCTGGGCATCATCCTGCGGTTCTTCCAGGAACAGCGGGCTGACCATGCCGCGGCAGAACTCGAAGCCATGGTCAGCACCACTGCTTCAGTACTGAGGGGCGGCAGCCGGGTCGAGATCCCCCTGAAGGAATTGGTCCCCGGTGACATCGTCTTCCTTGCTGCTGGCGATATGGTTCCTGCAGACGTGAGATTGTTGACCGCCAAGGACCTTTTCCTCAACCAGGCGGCCCTGACAGGGGAATCGCTCCCAGTGGAGAAAACGACCCTGGTTGCTTCCAGGGAAGCGCAGAACCCACTGGAAATGGCGGATATTTGCTTTCTTGGCTCGGACGTTGAAAGTGGTTCCGCGACTGCAGTGGTTGCCGCGACCGGTGGTGGTACGTACTTCGGCGCACTGGCCGGCAGCATTGTTGGGCAGCGGGTGCTGACCAGTTTTGATAAAGGCATCAACCAGTTCACCTGGTTGATGATCTCGTTCATGGCGATCCTGGTCCCGCTGGTATTCCTGTTCAATGGGATCAGCAAGCACAACTGGCTGGAGGCTTTCCTATTTGCGCTTGCAGTCGCGGTCGGTTTGACTCCTGAAATGCTGCCGATGATCGTGACGGTCAACCTGTCGAAGGGTGCGCTGGCGATGTCAAAAAAGAAAGTCATCGTCAAGCGTTTGAACTCGATCCAGAATTTTGGGGCGATGGATATTCTCTGCACCGATAAAACCGGCACCATCACACAGGGCAGGATCGTGCTTGAAAAACACCTGGATGTGAGAGGCAATCCGAGTGCGCGTGTATTGCACTACGGGTACATGAACAGTTACTATCAGACCGGATTGAAGAACCTGATGGATGTGGCCATCTTAAATCATGGCGACCTGAATGACAGCCTCCAGGTGGATGAAAACTTTCGCAAGATCGACGAATTGCCATTCGATTTCCAGCGTCGGCGCATGTCGGTCATTCTGGAGAATAATCTCGATCAACAGATGCTGATCTGCAAAGGGGCAGTGGAAGAGATTATGCAACTTTCCACCCGGGTAGAAATAAATGGGGAAGTCTTGCCGGTTACCTCGGAGCATGATGAACACCGCAAGCTGCGGGTGAGGGAATTGAATTCTGAGGGATTCCGCGTGATTGCGGTGGCGTATCGCACATTTCCAGGGGATAATGATGAACCTCACTACACGATAGAGGATGAATCCAACCTGATCCTGCTCGGATATATGGCCTTCCTGGATCCGCCAAAAGAATCCGCTTCGGAGGCTTTGGGTAAATTGCTCGAGTTTCATGTTTCGACGAAGATCCTGACCGGAGACAATGAGATCGTTACTGGCAGCATTTGCAAGCAGGTGGGAATGCCTGTGGATAACATCCTGCTGGGGTCTGAGATCGAGGCAATGAGTGATCTACAATTAGGTGGGGCTGCAGAAAAGACAACTATCTTTGCCAAGCTATCACCCTCCCACAAGGAACGAATCATCCGTGCCTTGCAGAGCAAAGGTCACGTGGTTGGTTTTCTGGGCGATGGAATCAACGATGCCCCGGCTCTCAAGGCGGCGGATGTGGGCATCTCCGTGGACAGCGCAGTCGATATAGCCAAGGAATCCTCGGATATCATTCTGCTGGAAAATAGCCTGCTGGTATTGAAGGATGGCGTGCAGGAAGGGCGCCGGGTGTTCGGAAACATTCTCAAGTACATCAAGATGGCTGCCAGTTCCAACTTTGGCAATATGTTCAGCATGCTGGGTGCCAGTATATTTCTGCCTTTCCTGCCCATGCTGCCGATCCAGGTGCTGACCAACAACCTGCTCTACGATTTCTCGCAAACTACCATCCCAACCGATGAAGTGGATGCGGAATGGCTGACAAGACCTCGCAAGTGGGCCATCAGCGAGTTGAGGAAATTCATCCTCTTTATCGGTCCGATCAGCTCGGTTTTTGATTATGCCACCTTCTTCATCATGTTGTATGTATTTCATTCCTTGACGAATGCCAGTCTGTTCCATACAGGCTGGTTCGTGGAATCTCTCTTTACACAGACTCTCATAATCCATGTCATTCGTACAAAAAAAATCCCTTTCCTGCAAAGCCGGGCAAGCCGCCCTTTACTACTAACTTCGCTGCTCATCGTGGCAATCGGAGCCTACCTGCCTTATTCGCCGCTGGCAGGCACGCTCGGCTTTGTCCCTTTGCCTCCCTTATACTGGCTGCTGCTCCTGGTCATGTTAATCGCGTATACCTTGCTGACCCAGGTGATCAAAACCTGGTTTTATAATAAATTTGGAGATTAAGAATATTTAAGTATACTGAAGGAGCGTCAAATGGCTGGCAAGAAAGAAAAAATGAAGATAAAAATAATCGAAGACGGACCTTATACAGTAACAGGAGGGATTCCGCTCAGCGATCAGATCCTGATCCCCGATGCTGAAGGTTTGTCCATTGGATGGCACCAGGGAAAGCAATATCCGATCGAAGAAGAATACGACCTTTGCCGGTGCGGGCAGTCACGGAACAAGCCGTTTTGCGACGGGACGCATGGAGAAACGTTTTTCGATGGGACAGAAACTGCCAGCCGCAAGCCTTTTCTCGAACAGATCGAACCGGAGACGGTTGGACCGGAATTGGTATTAAAAGACGTGCTGGCACTTTGCGCTTCCGCACGTTTTTGCGATCGGGCTGGAGGCACATGGGATAACACGCGCGCCTCTGATGATCCACAGGCAAAGGCGATTGCCATTCAGGAAGTCTGGGATTGCCCGGCAGGCCGGCTGGTATTGCATGACAGGAAGGGAAAATTGCTCGAACCTGAGTTCGAACCTTCCATCGGTGTAGTGTTCGATCCGGTCATCCCGATACCTGGTCCGCTCTGGGTGCGCGGAGGCATCCCGATCGAAGCAGCGGATGGGACTCTCTATGAGATTCGAAACCGGGTCACGCTTTGTCGCTGCGGAAAGTCAGCGATTAAACCTTTCTGCGATGGCAAACACGAGAACGCAGAATCGAATCAATGAAAGGATATGATCATGAACTACCTTGAACAATTCGAAACCGATCTGATCTCCACCCCTGCAGGCAACCTGTCGATCACATTTCTGGGACACGGAAGCCTGTTGATGGGCATCAATGGGATGAACGTTTACGTTGATGTATATGGCGAAGTGGCTGATTATTCCAAATTACCAAAAGCTGACTTCATCCTGCTTACCCACGAACATTTCGATCACCTCGATCCCAAAGCGCTCGCTGCCATCCGGACTGACAAAACCGTGCTGGTTTGCACGGAAGCCTGCAAACAGCAGTTGCAGGGTGGGATCGTAATGCACAACGGGGATAAACAAACCCTGGCGGGCATACCTGTGGAGGCGGTGCCAGCCTACAACGTGGTGCACAAGCGTCCAAGCGGGGACCCATTCCATCCGAAGGGCAGCGGGAATGGATACATCCTGACCTTTGGCGGGAAACGGATCTATATCGCCGGAGATACTGAAAACATCCCGGAAATGAAGTCCTTGAAAGATATTGACATTGCTTTTCTGCCAATGAACCTGCCGTATACGATGACTCCGGAAATGGTGGCGGATGCAGCCAAAGCCTTCCATCCGCGCATCCTGTATCCGTACCATTATGGTGACACCAATCTGGCTGTCCTTGGGGATCTATTGGCGCAAGAGAAGGCAATCGAAATCAGGATTCGAAAAATGGCATGACCCCATGGAAAGCAACAACCCGGTAGAAAAAAGGGCTGGATGATCATCCAGCCCTTTTTATTCACGGTTCCAATCTTGCGAGCACTTCCAACAATCTGCCCTGCCAATCTGTTGCCTCACCAAACTGGCACCAATAGGCATTTTTTCCGCCGCGTATACCCGGACCCAGGTCAGGGAGGTGTTTACCTTCTTTGCCTTCAGGAGTAGGTGGATAACGCAATACGATCTGACCGCTTTCCATACCCACCGAAACCAGTCCTGCTGCTTCAGCCAGCAGCTTGACCTGCATTTGATAGAACAGGTTGGAAATCATTTCCGGTAGCGGACCAAAGCGATCGTTAAATTCCGCTGCGAGTGCATCCAGGGCAGACTTGTCGGTCAAATCTGCCAGACGCCGATAGAGACGCAGGCGCAGACTGGTATCCGGTACATAGTTTTCGGGGATCCCGATCGCCAGAGGCAGATCCACATTGACCGGCAAGCCCATCGGTTGGATCGATTCAAGGCTGGTTGTTTTCAGATCCACAATCGCAGCGTCAACCTTGCCCGAGAGACGCACCTGCCTGACGGCGGCAGCCAGCAAGCGGGTGTACAGGTGAAATCCCACCGAGGCGATAAGACCGGATTGACGGGTTCCCAGCAATTCCCCGGCTCCACGCATTTCCAGGTCGCGCATCGCGATCGAGTAGCCGGCTCCCAATTGTGTATTCTCCGCAATGATCTCCAGCCGTTCCTGCCCTTCGGGAGTGGGAGATAATTTATTATGCCGGAAGAAGTAGGCGTAGGCTCGTGCCGCGCCGCGACCGACCCTGCCGCGCAACTGGTACAACTGAGCCAGACCGAATGCATCCGCCCGGTCCACGATGAGGGTATTGGCATTGGGTATGTCGAGACCGGATTCGATGATCGAGGTCGAAAGCAGGATATCAATTTCTCCCGCGGTGAATTGATGCATCACCCTTGCCAGATCGGTCTCATGCATCTGACCGTGACCGATGGAAATACGCGCCTCAGGAACCAGTTTCTCCAGATGCATCCGCATGGCATCGATAGTCTGCACCCGATTATGGACGAAAAAGATCTGCCCGCCGCGTTCCAGTTCGCGCAGGATGGATTGCCGGACCAATTTTGGCGAATAAGGCCCGATGTGGGTGATAATGGGCAGGCGTTCCTCGGGGGGAGTGTTCAGATTGGAGATATCACGCACACCGGTGAGCGCCATGTACAGTGTTCGCGGGATGGGGGTGGCGGTGAGGGTGAGCACATCCACTTCGGTGCGGAGTTCCTTTAAATGCTCCTTGTGGGTGACCCCAAATCGTTGCTCTTCGTCAATGATTGCCAGACCCAGGTCCTTGAAAACGACATCGGAGGAGATGAGCCGGTGAGTGCCGATGACAATATCGATCGCTCCCTGGGAAAGGGCAGTCAGGATCTGGCTCTGCTCGCGCGGCGTTCGGAAGCGCGAAAGCATCTCGACATTCACCGGAAAAGCGGAAAGCCGCTGCCGGAAAGTATCATAATGCTGCTGTGCCAGAACGGTCGTTGGAACAAGGACCGCCACCTGCCGTCCATCCATCACGGCTTTGAAAGCAGCCCTCAATGCCACCTCTGTCTTGCCGTAACCGACATCCCCGCATAGCAGGCGGTCCATTGGGCGTGAAGCTTCCATGTCTTTCTTGATATCAATTAAAGCCTTCCCCTGATCATCAGTCTCGATATAGGGAAAACTGGACTCCAATTCTGCCTGCCAGGTGGTATCGGGGCTGAAAGCATAACCTTGAGCCAGCTGGCGTTGGGCGTATAAATTGAGCAGGTCCTGGGCCACTTCCTGAACAGCTGCGCGTACTTTCCGCTTGGTTTCCGGCCATTCCTGGCTACCGAGGCTTCCGGATGAGGGCGGGGAGCCGTTAGGACCGATGTAACGGGTCAGGCGGTCAGCCTGGTGGATGGGTACAAATACCTGGTCGCCATGCTTATATTCAATGCAAAGGAATTCGCGATCCAATCCTTCCAGTGTGCGTTGGACCAACCCGCTGAATCGCCCGATACCGTAATCGATATGCACCACCCAGTCGCCTGGATTAAGATCCGCATAGAATGCTTCGGGAGTCTCAGCGCCAGGCCGGGGGCGCTGGCGTGGCTGCGGACGTTCCCAACCGAAGATCTCTGAATCAGTGATCAGATAGACGATCCGCTCTCCTGATGTCAGCGCCCAGCCTGCGGACAGAGAATCCTCAAGAAAAACGGGAATTTGAGACGCCTCTTTCCCACCGCGCTGCTGCTCAGCCCAGAGTTCCTCCAGGCGGGAGGATTGACGAGATACAACTACGACGAAATTCTCTTCGCTGACGATCCTGAGCAAGTATTCTGAGAAAGGTTTCAAGCGGCCAGCAAATCGCTCGATCGGCTGGAATTGTGCAGCCAGATCGCTGGTATTTTCCCCGGCAGTCGAATGCCCCATTTCCAGATGCGAAAGGCTTTGCAGATCGTCTGCCAATTCGGACCAGGAATAGTAAGGGATCGGGAAACTTTCTGAAAGTGTCCCTTCAGCGATGGACTCGCTGCGAAGTTTCACCGCCTGCTCTTCAATCTCGAGAGCGGCGGATTCGATGACACTCAGGTCATCCATAACGACCAATGCTTTCGAAGGCAGGTAATCCAGCAAACTGGAGGTGAATTGGTGAAGCAATGGTATGTGGAATTCGGATACACGGTTCGACAGATTTAAAATTTCTGAAGATCCAGATCCGCCAACCTCATCAAAATCACCGGTAAGGATGTACTCCCGGGCTGGTGTAATGAGAAAGGACTCCAAGACTTGTATGGTCCTCTGCGAGGCCGGATCGAAACGACGCAGCGTGTCGATCTCATCCCCGAAGAACTCGATGCGGATGGGGGATTGTTCGGATTGAGGCCACACATCCAGCAAGCCGCCGCGCAGGGAGAACTGGCCCGGTTCGAGGACAGTGTCTGCTGGGAGGTAGCCGATGCTGACCCAATTATCCACCAATGATCCGGGGGAGATGCTGACGCCGGTTGACAGGAGCCGGCAGGCTTTGAGAAAATCGCGCCTGGGCAGCGTGCGCGTCATCAGGGCACGAATGGTCGTAATGATCACCGGGGGGGAGGAAGGTTTTTCCACCTTGGGCAGGTGGAAAGTGGAAAGCGTGGAAAGTGTTTGCAGGCGTTCGCGCCGCGTCGTGCTTCCCCAGGTTGCATTTTCATAGAACAGTGGATTTGGTTCCGAAAAGAGGAAACGGGTTCCATCCGGCATCCAGAACGCCAGTTCATCGTGTAATTGAAGGGCATGATCAGGTCGATCGGTCAAAAGGACAACAGGCTGGTTCAAATCTGCATACAATGCAGCCAGAACTGGCAGCCTGGCCGACCGCGGCAGGGCAAGGCCTGGAATTTGCCTGCCAGCCCTGACACCTTCCAGGAGCCTGCGATATGCAGGCAGGGAACTTATCTGCTTGAGAAGGAATTCCATATCCTATTGGAGGTAAAGTGATATCTCCGGGGAGAGGCTTAACCTTTCTCCGAAGGAAGTGTTCCATTATATTTAGTCATTGCTTTTTCCAAGCCTTCCGTAACCCACAAGAGGGCAGCCTCCACAGCGCGATCGAGGGTCTCATTGATGATCGTCAAGTCGCTGATTGAGAAATTCTGCAGGACGTAATCTGGTGCATTCATCTGCCCGGGAGGACGCCCAATTCCCAACCGCAGGCGGGGAAACTCATCCGTCCCCAACCTTTCAATAGCCGACTTCATTCCCCTCTGCCCCGCGGACCTTCCATCCGGGCGGAGGCGTATAGTCCCCACAGGCAGATCCAGGTCATCGTGCGCGATCAGCATATTCTCCAATGGAAGTTTATAAAAGTGCATCAACCCTTGAACCGATTGCCCGGACAGGTTCATGAAAGTCTGCGGTTTGGCGAGAATAATCTTGCGCTCCTGGAAAATGATACTGGCTATCAGCGCTTTGGATTGCAGCCGCAGGAACCGTGTTTTTAATCGGGAGGATACCCTGTCCACCAGCATAAAACCAATGTTATGACGTGTCTCGCGGTAGACGCGGCCGGGATTGCCAAGTCCGATGATCAAGAATGTTTCTGTCATAGTATCTTTCGTCGCATCCAGAAAAGTAAACCGATTATTGCGAAAACCAGAATTACCAACAGACCACCATAGAGAATACTTGCAGAAACCTCTTTTGGAGCCAGCCTGGCTGGATTGACCGGCAGGCTGGTCGGTGTGGGCAGGGGAGTGGAGGTTGGTGTGACTGTCGGCAGTTGAGTGGATTCGGGTGCCAGGGGGATCGATGTGGGAGTTTCAACGGAAGAATAATTGCGCACACGCAGGCCTGGCACCACCGTCTCGCGGGTACTTCCATCGGTTATCTGTACACGCAAGCGCAGGACATAATTTCCATCCGTGATGACTGTTGTATCCCAGGTTGCCAGGGTATCGTTGAAAGCAGGCTGGTCTTGCCTGCCGATTAAGAACCAGGTACCGGTTGTATCATCGGTATAGGCGAATGAGATCTCCGAGCCTGCAAAACCACTAATATCAGTGGTTCCGGTAATTGAGACAACGCCCTGCAAAACATCCCCGGTGCGCGGCTCGATGATGGCAGGATCGCCAAACTGGGCAATTCGCGCCAGAACGGGCGAAGCCAGTATCGATGAGATCAGGATGAGAAAAGCAAGATTACGCATGAAAAGTCAAGGATTGAGTCTAACACGAAGGCAATCTCGGGTCAACTTAAATCCACCTGCATCAAGGTCTGGATATTTCTACCGACCACCCACACCGCTTGGCCAACTTTTGATGTAGAATCGTTCAAACCCTGGTATTGACTCTTGCGGAGAAATATGGATATCAATAAAGATCTGTTTGATTCATTCGAGGCACTGACCTTCGATGATGTGCTGATCGTACCTGCGTTCAGCGAGATCCTTCCCTCCGAGGCGGATGTGAGCGCACAGCTCACGAAAGAACTCCGACTTAACATTCCCCTGCTCTCAGCCGCGATGGATACTGTCAGCGAAGCCCCGTTGGCGATTGCCCTGGCGCGCGAGGGTGGCATTGGCATCATTCACCGCAACCTGTCCCCGGAAAAGCAGGCTGGGGAAGTGGATAAAGTCAAACGATCGCAGTCCGGAATGATTTCCGACCCGATCACCCTGCCGCCGCAGGCGACCCTGCAGCAGGCGGAAGACATCATGTCCGTCTATAAGATCAGCGGTGTCCCCATTGTGGACCAGGAGCAGAAATTGGTGGGGATACTTACCAACCGCGATATCCGATTTGTGGAACCATCTGATTTTGATCAACCGGTGAGTAAATTTATGACCCCCCAGCCACTGGTGACAGCAAAGGTTGGGATTTCTCGACAGGACGCAAAAATCCTTCTTCAGAAACACCGGATTGAAAAACTGCCTTTGGTGGATGAGGTAGGTCGGCTAAAAGGGCTTCTGACCGTAAAGGATATCCAGAAGGAACGCGATTATCCATGCGCCGCTCACGACGAACGAGGCCGCCTGCTGGTTGGAGCGGCAGTTGGCGTGGGTGCTGACCTCGAGTCACGTGCGGGAAATCTCGTGGATGCCGGGGTTGACATTGTTGTCATCGACACAGCCCATGGTCATTCCAGGGGAGTGCTCCAGGGAATCGAGCGAATCCATAACCAATGGCCTGCCCTGCCAATCATCGCAGGGAATGTTGTCACCCCGGAAGGTACAGTCGCCTTGATCGAGGCCGGGGCGGCGTCGGTCAAGGTGGGGGTTGGCGCAGGTTCGATCTGCACCACCCGGGTGATTGCCGGGGTTGGGATGCCGCAATTGTCAGCCATCCACGCTTGTTCCCTGGCGGCGCGCCCATTCAATATCCCGATCATCGCGGATGGTGGGATCAAATACAGCGGAGATCTTGTCAAAGCCATCGTTGCCGGGGCGGATACTGTCATGCTGGGTAGTTTGCTGGCCGGCCTGGAAGAGTCCCCGGGGGAGGTGGTTTTACTTGATGGACGCCAGTTCAAGGAATATCGCGGCATGGGCAGCATGGGTGCCATGCAGGGTTATGGAAAGGACCGATACCCGAGCGGGCAGGGGAGTCTTGCCGCCCCCAGTAGTTCCGGAAGTGGAAAACTTGTCCCGGAAGGGATCGAAGGGCGGGTACCGTATAAGGGTCCTCTGCACGATTACGTCTATCAACTTGTTGGCGGGATTCGCGCCGGGATGGGTTACGCAGGTTGCAGGTCAATAAGTGACCTGCATGAGAATGCCAGGCTGGCACGCATCACCAACGCCGGGCTTATTGAGAGTCATCCGCACGATGTCATCATCACAAAGGAAGCCCCCAATTACCAGATTACGCAAGATTGATTTGAAGAACTTGTTTGGCAGGCTGTGGAAATCTGGCAAAGAAACTGCCATCAGCCAGGCTGACAGAGCGCTGGAGCACACCTGTGCCGGACGGGTGGTCAGCGCACTGACATTCATCGTGGTTATTTTCTGCCTGGGTGTTTGGATCACAGGTTTCCTGTTGTTAAAGGATGAATTATTCGTAGAGGTTCATTCTGGAAATGTCTTCACCAACCTGACCTGCATCGTTTTTTTCGGCGGCCTGGTGGTGATGCTTTTTGTCGGTGAACTGGCAGGGAATTTCCTCAGGCGGGCATTCTGGAAATTGCTGGTTAAACGATACAAGAAGTAATCGCTTCCAGGACCGCTTGAAAAATATCAAAGTATCGTATAATGAAGACATTGTTGAGATTGATCTCCGGAGTTGCCTGAATGAGCCAGAATCGCAACGAACAGATGGTCAACCGCCTGCGTTCCATGCAGGCTGCCGCGCCGGATATAGAAGCCTCGGCGGTTGTTTCCGTTGACGGTTTGATCATGGCTTCAGCACTCCCGGCTGAAGTGGAGGAAGATCGCGTCTCAGCCATGTCGGCAGCCATGCTTAGTCTGGGCGAACGGATCGCTGACGAACTTGGGCGGGGCAACCTGACCCAGGTGTATATCAAGGGTAGTAACGGTTTTATCGTGCTGACCTCTGTAGGTTCAGAAGCAGTGCTGACTGCCCTGGCCCGCCAGGATGGCAAGCTGGGTCTCATTTTCCTGGAAATGCGGCGGGCTGCAGAAGACCTGGTGAAACTGGTTGGATGAAATCAAGAATTGCAATCAATCCTGACATATCACGTCTGTCCCACCGGGAGGACGCCGCTAAATGGCCCTCCCTCTTTTTTTGTAGTTGAGAGGTGATCATGCCTACAAAATATATATTCTTTACAGGTGGGGTCGTCAGTTCGGTTGGCAAAGGGGTCACTGCTGCCGCGACCGGTTTACTGCTCAAATCACGAGGCTTCAAGGTTACAGTCCAGAAACTCGATCCGTATATTAATGTGGACCCCGGCACAATGTCTCCTTACCAGCATGGGGAAGTGTATGTGCTGGATGACGGGGCTGAGACAGACCTGGATCTGGGTCATTATGAACGTTTCGTCGACATTCGCCTGGGTCGCTTCAGCAACTTCACCACCGGGCAGGTCTATGCGGAGGTGATCGGTAAAGAGCGCCACGGTGATTACCTGGGCGGGACCATCCAGGTGATACCGCATATCACCAACGAGATCAAGCGCAGGATCGGTCTGGTTGCCAAGGAAACCGGGGCGGAAATCGTCATCCTCGAGATAGGCGGGACAGTTGGCGACATTGAGTCACAACCTTTCCTGGAAGCGTTGCGCCAGTTGCGCAATGAAGTTGGCCGCGAGAATACCTTTTTTGTGCATGTCACCTGGCTGCCATTCATTGGCGCCACCCAGGAACTCAAAACCAAGCCGACCCAGCACTCGGTCGCTGCTTTGCGATCCATCGGTATTTCCCCAAACATGATCATCGCCCGTTCCGATCACCCGGTGGAGGAGGGCTTGTGCGAGAAAATTGCCCTTTTCTGCGACGTGGATAAACGGGCAGTCGTTCCGATGGTCACCTCACAGGTATTATATGAAGTACCGCTCCTGCTCGAAGAAGCAGGGGTGGGGGATTACCTGGTGGAGCGGTTGGGCCTTAAAGCCAGCGAAAAACCGGATTGGGGTCCCTGGAAGAAGCTGGTGGAAAAAGTTCGCAAGCGCAAACCGGTGGTGAAAATTGCACTGGTGGGGAAATATGTCGAGTTGAAAGATGCTTACATGTCGGTGCGGGAAGCTGTCAAACATGCAGCCCTTTCCC
The DNA here is from genome assembly GCA_963828815.1 of uncultured Chloroflexia bacterium. Classification (GTDB taxonomy): domain Bacteria; phylum Chloroflexota; class Anaerolineae; order Anaerolineales; family Villigracilaceae; genus UBA877. Next base: position 2,901,945 of record CAWHGD010000002.1, on the reverse strand, counting down.
TGGGACTGGAGGCAGATATCCAGTGGGTGCTTTCCAGTGATCTGGAAAAAGGGAAAGGTTGGGACCAGGTCAAAGCGGCGGACGCCATCATTGTCCCGGGTGGATTTGGTTCGCGAGGCATCGAAGGGAAAATCCAGGCAGCCAAATATGCACGCGAGAATGAGATCCCTTACCTGGGGCTTTGCCTGGGCATGCAGGTGATGTGTGTTGAGTTCGCCCGTGATGTACTTGGATACGAAGACGCCAACTCGACCGAATTTGATCGCAGCACCACCCACCCGGTGATCGACCTGATGCTGGAACAGCGCGCCATCACCGAGATGGGCGGCACCATGCGCCTGGGATTGTATCCATGTGTGCTAAAACCGGGGACGAAGGCAGCTGAAGCCTATGGCGAATAGCAGGTGGAGGAACGCCACCGTCATCGCTGGGAGTTCAATAATGCCTATCGGGATGAATTTGAAAAAGCAGGGATGGTCTTCTCAGGAATATCCCCAGATGGCATGCTGGTGGAAATTGCCGAACTCAAAGACCATCCCTACATGGTCGGCAGCCAGTTCCATCCGGAATTCCTCTCCCGTCCGATGCGCCCGCATCCCTTGTTTGTCGGGCTGATAAAGGCTGCACGCGGCAAAGCGGGCTTCAAGAAAGGGAAGTGAGTTATACTCTAGGCGCCTCTGAATGACCTGGCTTGAGGCGGCATCATTACCACTGTGGTGGCAGCAATAGCAGGTTTTGAATTGCTCTCAAAAATGCGGAGAACAACAGACGATCTGTCTGATATCAAACGAATGGAGTAAAAATATGGACTCAACAATCGAACTCATCACCGGACAGGAGATTCTCGACTCGCGCGGCAATCCAACCGTGGAAGTCGAAGTGATCCTGGCAGATGGCTCCTGGGGTCGAGCCGCTGTTCCTTCAGGGGCTTCCACCGGAATCCATGAAGCACTCGAATTGCGTGACGGCGACAAGAAGCGCTACAACGGCAAGGGTGTGCTCAAAGCAGTGGCGGCTGTCAACGACGAAATTGCTGATGACCTTTTCGGCTGGGATGCCACCGACCAGAAAGCCATCGACATGGAACTACTGGCGCTGGATGGAACACCCAACAAGTCGAAATTCGGAGCCAACGCAATCCTGGGCGTTTCCCTGGCTGTGGCAAAAGCCGCCGCAGCCTCGCTGGGTCTCCCGCTCTACCGCTACATTGGTGGAGTGTTTGCCCATGTGCTGCCGGTGCCGATGATGAATATTCTCAATGGCGGGGCACACACCTCCTGGCAATCCACCGACGCCCAGGAATTCATGGTGATGCCTCTCGGCGCACCGACATTCAGCGAGGGTTTACGCTGGGGGGCGGAAATCTACCACGCCCTGAAATCCGTACTCAAGGAGAAAGGATATATCACCCTGGTGGGAGATGAAGGCGGGTATGCCCCGGCACTCAAGGCGAATAACGAGGCTGTGGAAGTGATCCTGGAAGCCATTGCGAAGGCGGGTTTTAAAGCCGGACGGGGCGAACAGGTGGCGATTGCCCTCGACCCCGCCGCTTCCGAACTATATGATGAGCAGTCAAAAACCTATAACCTGCGCAAGGAAGGCAAGAAACTGACCGGTCCGCAAATGGTTGAATTCTGGTCCAAGTGGGTGAAGGATTACCCCATTCGTTTCCATTGAAGATGGCCTGGCACAGGATGATTGGGAATCATGGATCCTGATGACGAAGGAATTGGGTAGCAAGATCCAGATCGTCGGCGACGACCTGCTGGTGACCAACCCGGAACGCGTACGACGCGGCATTCGGGAAAAAGCCTGCAATGCCCTGCTGGTGAAACTCAACCAGATCGGCACCCTGAGCGAGACGATCGAAGCGGTGGAGACCTGCCACCGGGCCGGCTGGCGGGCAGTCACCTCCCACCGCTCCGGGGAAACCGAAGACAGCACCATCGCAGACCTGGCTGTAGCCTTGAATATGGGTCAGATCAAGACTGGCGCACCAGCTCGGTCGGATCGGGTGGCGAAATATAACCAGTTGCTAAGAATCGAGACCGAGCTGGCTGAAACTGCGAAGTATGCCGGATGGGCTGCCCTCAACCTGTAGAATAGAGGCGAACTTTCTCACACCGCGTACCGGCTGGTGCGCGGTTTTTTTATTTTACCCCCCTGATCGCCAGGTCAGGCTTTGGTCACCGCGACAAAGATCATCGGTCGGCGTCCGGTCTGGCTGCGGAGCAAGCTTCTCACCGCGTCCGCAATGGTCTTTTCATCATCGAAGCCGCCGCCATTAATCAGGTCAGTGACCTTCTTTCGAACTGCGGGAACGAGAGTTCTCGGCATCCTCAGGGGATATGAAGCCGCGCGTGATCACTTCCGGATCTTTTAATAGGCGACTGGAGTATTTATCCAATGCGGCAGAGATTAGAACAATCCCGGAACGGGCAAGCTGCTCGCGTTCACGCATGACATCCCGGTCAATTTCGCCCACGCTTTCGCCTTCCACAAAGACATAACCTCCGGGCATGCGTTCAGCCAGGGAGATTTTGCCGTCGGAAAGTTCCACCACCTGGCCGTTTTCGACAACGACAATATTCTCAGTGGGAATGCCTACCTGCCTTGCCAGAGTGGCGTGGCGCCGTAACTGATGCAACTCGCCATGGATGGGCATGAAGAATTTTGGTCTCACCAGGTTGAGCAGGAGTTTCTGTTCCTCCGAACTGGCATGACCTGAAACATGCACCGGTGAAATTGCCTCATGAACCACTTCTGCGCCGCGCCGCATCAACCGGTTGATCGTTTTGCTGATCGCCTCTTCATTGCCGGGGATGGGGTGGGAGGAAAGCACGATGGTATCACTTGCTTCCACGTCGAATTGACGATTGGTACCGGTTGCCAGCCGACCGATAATGGAAGAAGGCTCTCCCTGCGAGCCCGTACACATGAGGACCACATCCCTGCCTGGCAGGTGCAGGGCTTCCTCAAGGCTGACAAGCGTATCTTCAGGAATTTCCAGATAACCCATCTTTTGGGCAATCTTGCTGTTATCGACCATGCTGGTGCCCACGAACGCGATCTTCCTGTGGTGGCGGACAGCCGCGTCAGTCACTTGCTGCATCCGGGCTATGAGGGAGGCAAATGTCGCGATGATGATGCGGCTGGGGGCGGTGCGGAAAACCTCGTCAAAAGCCGGACCAATTACTCGTTCGGAGGGTGTCCAGCCGGGACGTTCTGAATTGGTTGAATCCCCCAGCAGGACCGCAACTCCTCTTGAGGAGAATTCCGCCAATTTTGCGAAATCCGTTGGCCAGTTATCCACCGGGGTCTGGTCAAACTTGTAATCGCCGGTGTGAACCACCAGACCAGCGGGGGTGGTGATCCCAAGTCCCACCGCATCCGGGATGGAATGGCAGACATGGAAGGTTTCGATCTGGAATGGTCCGATCTGGACCACTTCAGCAGCCTGGATCGTATGCAACTCACTATTGGCGAGCCCATTCCGTGCGAGTTTGACCTCGATCAAACCCCGGGTGAGGGGGGTGGCGTAGACAGGCACCGCTGCCGCTGCCAGGAGGTGCTGGATGGCACCGATATGATCCTCATGACCGTGAGTGATGATAATGCCTTCGACGCGGCGGGCATTGTCACGCAAGTATTGGAAATCCGGGATGATGTAATCCACCCCGAGCATATCGTTATCCGGGAACATCAACCCGGCATCAACCACCAGGATGCGGCTGTTAAATTCGTAGGCCATCATGTTCTTGCCAACCTCACCCAGCCCACCGATGGGAATGATTCTTAGTTTTTGATCTTTACTCATGGTTCATCCTTTGAACATCATCTGTCTTAAATAATCGGGACCTCGAAAAATATCCTCGGGCAATACTATTTCCGGAGAACTCGTTCATTGTTATTTATCTAAATCCTGAGAGTTGTTTATAAATAGCACAAAATCCCCCTTGCAGTGCAGGGGTAGATGAAACCTGTAAATTGAGGGTACTAACTGCCAAAGGGCAGCAAAATTTTATAATAGGTTCCTTACACAATAATTCCGCATTCCATTCAGCGGAAGCAGTATAGCAGGTGGATAGACTTTTGTCAAAGAACGATGGCGGCGGGGGAGATTATTTCGCTCCCGCCGGCACCATCGCCTGCAGAGCCTTAGTGAGGCTGGCAACCTGCCCTGTGGATGCCTGCAGTTTACTCATATCCGCAGTTGTCAGACCCGCTTCCACACCCGGGAGAACCCTGGCTGCCAATTCGCTGGCCGAGGTGATCTTCTGTGATAAAGCCTGCGCATCCTTGGCAAATTCCTTGACCTTTTCAGGGATGATCGGCAACCCTTCCATGATCGGGACTATTGTATCGAGGATTCGATCAGCCATGCTGATATATTTCATCACCACAACCTGGAGCGAGCGGATGGCGCGGGTCAACTCCACGGCCATATCCTGGATCGAGTCAAGGGTGCTTCGATTATCATTGATTACCTTGTTGATGTTCATCAAAGATTCGGTCATTTTATCGGAGAAGTGAACATAGCGTTGAGCGGGTATGGGATTCGGTTTCAGTTTTCTATTCATTTTCATCACCTTTCACTTTACTTCAGGAAAAACTGGCGGTAAATTGCACGCCAGTTTTTATCAGGGGGGTTTGCCGCCAAAACCTCAAAGCGTGCAAACGTATGCTAATAACTAACAACCCGGGGCAGTTTCTTGGCCTGGTCGATCCACTTCTTGACCTGCTTGATCCCCGGCATCTTATTGACAAGGTTCTTCGATTTGTTCACCTCGGTCATCTTGCTGTAGAGGTTGTCAGCCACGCGCTTGGAGAGTTCCACCACGGTATCCACGCCCGCTTTTTCGAGCAGGTCGGAATACTGTCTGCTGACCCCTTTAATTCGATACAGGTCAGCCCGATTCACCCACTCCAGTACCAATGTATGGGTGATTCCGGTTGTAGTCGCGATCTCCTTGCGACCTTTCTCCGTTGCGCCTTTTTTCAAGAGCGCTTCCACTGAGCGGATGCCAGCCTTGGTCAATTTGGTTGCAAAAGATGGACCAATTCCTTCGATATCAATTATTTTCATTGTCTTCTCCTTTTTTGGATTGGTTACAGAATTTTACAGGGTGGAATCAATACTAATTAGGCATCTATAAATTAGTGATCAAAATGTATGCCAATTATTTATTCTTTTTCTTTAGGTTTGAGGCCAGGCTGCCAAGAACGTTTTCTGCTTTTTTTACAGCAGCATCATTGGCAAGGATTAGATCGATTTTCGCTCCGATGGGGGCAGGTAATTTCTTCTTCAGGTAATTAATGACAAGCTTGACGATAGTCTGGGCGGTTGCAACCGGGATGCCGGTCTTCTTGACAATTAGATTTACAAGTTCGTTCATATTTCTCTCCTGATGGAAAAGGTTTCCTACTGATAATAACATTAATTAGGAGGTTTCAGCCTTAAAGAATAATTGTAGATGGAATTAATTGCAGGAGTACTGGTGGTATGGATTATCTTGCTTCTAAAAAAGGTTAAAAGATCTCCCACTTTCTGGTTAAGGTTCTCCAATTCCTAATCTTATAGTACATCAACGAAAGAAAACTTCACAAAGAATGTGAGGGATACACCCTGCAGAAAAATGAATGATTCCAGGGGATGGATTTGATATATAATAAAAATACAGCGAATCGAAGTATTTGATCGACTGCAACGATTTCCCTCACCTTATCAGAAAGGAGTCATATGAGTATATTCAGTACCATCCTTGAGAAACTTGGTATCCAAAAACCAGAAACACCCCAAAAAACCGTTCCACCTGAAAAAACCATGGCCCCCGCCCGACCTGCACAGGATATTTCGAGAGGAACTGGACCTCGTCCCACACCCAGAGTTCCCATGGAAACACCAATCACTACCAGGTCGGTTGAGATCCCTATGGTTGATGTCGTTGCCAAACTCGACCGGCTCGCCAAAGAAGGTCCTATACAAGGGCTCAACTGGAGAATGTCCATCCATGACCTGCTGGCGCTGCTGGGACTCGACCACAGCTCGGCTGGCATCAAGGAACTGGCAGTTGAACTCGGATGCCCCGAGTCCGAAATGGGCGATTCTTACAAAAGAAATGTCTGGTCGCACAAGGAATTGCTTAAGAGGATTGCCGAGAACGGTGGAAATATCCCGGAAAAGCTACTGCACTAACCCTGTTAAGAGAACGCCGCTAAAACCACCCTTAAAATTCATATTTTCAAACCTGGCCGAAAGGCAGGTAGCGGGATATAAGAATTGCCTTCAGCATGATTGCTGAAGGCAATTTTGGCATGTTAGCCTGTGCCATGATCATGTGTTCTCTCGACCAGGATTGCGGCTAAAATCAGAACTCTACAAGAAAAAAATTCTTGCTACCCCGGCAGATCTACCAAGCCGGCGTGGTGGTTCCCTGTGAATCCTGCCAATGAGGCAGCCAAACCAGTGACACAAGTTGAACGAGAATATTTGATTTATTCGGTTTGATCGAGAGCGTAACCAGGGGTTCAGTACTAGGATCGATCCTGGTTTCCAGGTTGGCTGTCTCAATGTCAAACTCATTCTGCAGGTCAGAGATTTGCTTCTGGATCGATGCGACGGTATCTCCAGCCCGGGCGACATCCTTGCTTTCATCGATCGACCTGCTGACGCCCCGCATCGCAGAGGAGGCTCTGCTGATTGTTGAACTGCTGACTTTCCTGCCTGTGAATGCACTTAAAAGGGTGCTTCCAAAGGAGATGGCCGTCTGGAATTTGGCTTGTTTTGCCTGTTCGGCCTGCTTATCGACAGCCTGCTGCGAACGCCGCAGCCGCTCCTGGAGCATGGCCATGCGTGGAGCATATTTCTTGCGGAGTTGATCGATCATCAAGTCGCGTTGTTCACGGGCGGTCTGCTGCAACCGGACCCGGAACTCGCGCTCTCCTTCTCCCGGCATGGAATTCTCTTTCAGACTGGGACTCTGGAATAATTCCAACTTGCTGGATCCGTAAATCCAGTTGGTAAAATCACGAGTCCAAAGAGCATAATTTTTCGTCTGCGCGGCACTGGAGGCAAGTTCACCAAAAATAGCATTCATTTGAGGCGATTTCTCGAGATCGGTTGCAGGGATATCGATCTCATCTGCATTTTCCCACAAGACCGGTATCGCATCGTCAGTGGCAGGAGTAATAAACACCCTCGATTCGCTGAATTCCACTTTTGCTTTCGAATCGGAGTAATTGATTTTTGCTGCACCCAGGATCCTGGGTAGATATAGTAATTTATTACCTGTGGAAGGATTGCCCCGGACCGGGATGTAAAAACTGGGAATTTCAGGGGGCAAAGAGGTGTTTTGCACCGGGGCTGCAACTATAGGAGCTTGAGCAACAGGGACTGGTCCTGGCGATGTAGTTACAGACGGTGCTGATGGTGTAACTGCCTTTATGGGATCCATTAATGTCTTGATCTGGTCCCTGGTGAGAGGCCCTCGCAGGTAGGATAATGCCCAGCGGGATTGAAAGATTTCCGGAGCATCCTCGTGAGTATTGTTCATCAGGAATACGCGGCTGCCGAGGCTGGAAAGGATACTCTCAATTTGTGAGCGGTTAAATTGGACGCCAGAACTGGCAGCCACGCTGTCAAGCCCATCCAGGAGGCGTCCTTTGTCCCTTTCCGTCTGCAAGCGACCGATAAACCAGGTGCCTGCATTTCCAAGAGCTTTATAATCGAGGTCCACCGGGTTTTGGGTGGCTAATAACATTCCAACCCCAAAGGCACGGGCTTGTTTTAATAAGGTCAGCATGGGCAGTTTCGACGGGGGATTCGCAATTGGCGGCAGGAAACCAAAAATCTCATCCATGTATACGATCGCGCGCAGGCTGGTGGTTCCCGATTGTCCTCGCATCCATCCTAATATCTGGTTCATGAGCAGCGAAACAAAGAACATGCGCTCGGGATCGCTTAAATGACTGATGGAGAAAATGGCGATACGCGGTTTTCCCTGCGGCGTGAAAAGGATCTGGTCGATATCCATCGGTGTGCCCTGCAACCAGGCGTTGAAACCCGGTGAGGCAAGCAGATTGTTCAAAGCAATGACCAGGGAAAATCGATCTTTCGATGAATAGAAGGATTCCAAATCAAGCACACCGATCTTGCTTATGGGAGGTTTCTGAACCTGCTGGATGATCCCGGCAAGGTCAAGATCCTGTCCCTGCCTCCAGGAGGATTCGAAGATCGTCGCAAGCAGGATATGCTCCCTGCTTTGAACCGGGTCTGCTTGAATCCCAATCAACCCGAGCAGGCTCGTCACCGTGGTGCCAATTCGTTCACGAAAGAGATCTTCATCTTGCAGGATCGCTGTCGGCGGCACGGCAAAGGATTTCAGAATTGAAACCGGGAATCCAGCATTGCTGCCGGGTGTGTAGATCAAAATATCTACGGCATCCCGCAGGCGCTGGATCCGGGTACCATCCTCTCCCCAGCTTGCCAGACCATTCTTCCAGGTTTCCGCCTGCTTGTTGGCATAATCTACCGCTGTCATACCCTTCTGTTCAGCATCATCCAGGTTGATCCAGGGAAGGAAATCCTGACCAGAGAGGTTGGGGAAGGTGAGCAGCAGGTTGGCGAGGTCACCCTTTGGATCGATCAGGATCGATGGGACACCGTCGATGGCTGCTTCCTCAATCAGGGAGATGCAAAGACCGGTTTTACCGCTGCCTGTCATACCCACGCATACTGCATGCGTCACCAGGTCCTTGGAATCATAAAGGAGTAGGTCATCCTTCAGTTTCTTCGCTTCCTGGTCATAAACTTTGCCCAGATAGAAGGTTCCCAGTTTTTCATAGTCTTCCATCGCGCGTGTTCCTCCTTGAAAATTGATCTATAAATCTTAACTCTAGAAAAAATATCGAAGAATGAGTAATCTAATCTTCTCTTGATGCCATGGCTCCCGGGATCATGATGATGGATAAGGGTCGCATTCAGAATCGTAAAGGAAATACATGGGAGCGATTATTCATCATGTCCAGGTGGAAGCAAACATCTGAAAATTGAGTAACAATTTCTGCGAGATCGATCTATTTCTTACCCGACATTCCGCTGATCGCCTGCAATATCGAATTCACCACCAGAGCCCCGGATTGTGCACGATGCTGGGAATTACCCATCGCGCTGCCGGAAACCAGGGCATTCACGATCGCTTCCATGTTATTTCCCCCCTGAGACTTTGTGTTCATAAAAGCCATCCCGGCGTTCAATAGATCTCCCATATCAAGCCCGGAGGAAGCCTGCTGACCTTGCGGCTGGTTCTGCTGACTGCTTGCCCCTCCCAGCAGCATTCCGAGCAGATCGCCTGCTGTACCTGATGCTGGTTGTGACGTGCTGCCCCCGCCGCCCTGCAATCCACTGAGCAGATCGCCAATACCGCTCTGAGATTGCATTGTCGACGCCTGCCCACCACCGAGCAAAGCCTGGACGAGATTGATGGCGCTGTCGGTGGTAACCTGGGGTTTACCCTTATATTCCTTAGAGGCTTGAGAAAGTCCCTTTGCATATACTTTAGCAGAACCGCTCTTGCGTTGACGCAAAAGTTGGCTTGCATATTTAAGTTGATCCGCCGGATCGGCACCTTTCCTTGTCTGCATGGCTTGAGAGATCAGATTAAAGACTTCGACCATATTGTCGCCATGGTCATGATTGAGAGAATCGGCATTATTGAGCTGGTCTTTTTGAGCAGTCAATGTACCCGCGACGGTCTGGAATAGATCTGCAAGATTGATTTGATTCGGTTGGTTTGCCATGGTTTCCTCCATTATCCATTATCTGATAGTTAATCAAGAAATAATACCATTGAACCTACTTAAGAGTATATGCTGGAATGAAACAAATTTCAAGAGACGATAGAATGCCTTGTTTGAGAGAAGTCCGTCATTTTATTAGTAAGAAAGGAAGCGTTACCGCCTTGATGATACAATCGAATGGGTGACATGGAGGTCGGATGAAAGCATCACAACTAAGTGCCCGCTATTGGCGGATCATGACTTTTTTTGCTCAAGCAGCCCTGAGTTTCATTTTTTGGGAAATAATTCTTTCACGAATTGGTCTCCGCCGACTTTCCAGGCGGACCCGGTCCAATCGTTACAGGCGGGTGGCGTCACAATTCCGGAACCTTGCAATTCGAATGGGTGGGGTGATGATCAAAGTCGGGCAATTCCTTTCCGCGCGGCTGGATGTCCTTCCCCCGGAAATCATTCAAGAGTTATCAGGTTTACAGGACGAAGTGCCTGCGGAGCGATTTGAAGATATCCGTCGTGAAGCGGAAAAAGAGCTCGGGGAGCCATTAGAAAAGAAATTCGAATTATTCGAAGAAACACCCCTGGCAGCAGCTTCGCTTGGACAGGTTCACCGCGCCCGCCTGTGCGTGGAGGATGCAAAGGGCGATTTTTGTGATGTGGTCGTGAAGATCCAGCGGCCTCATATTGCCGAATTAATCGAGGTTGATCTAACAGCTTTGCGGCAGGTGGGTCGATGGCTGGAGAGGTATCCTCCTATCGCCAGACGCGTTGATGTCTCAGCCCTGGTGGGGGAATTCTCAACGACCATCCGGGAGGAAGTGGACTACATCGCTGAAGGAAAAAATGCAGGGATTTTTGCTGAAAACTTTAAAGATGCTCCCCGCGTACATGTGCCGAGGGTGGTCTGGAGCCACACCACGCAGCGTGTGCTGACCCTGGAAGATGTGTTTGCCATCAAAATCACAGATTATAACGCCATCACGGCGGCAGGAATCGACAGGTCTGAGGTGGCCAATGAACTGCTCGACATCTATCTGAAACAGATATTCAGCGATGGTTACTTTCACGCCGATCCGCATCCCGGTAACCTGTTCGTGACACCGTCATCAGGCATTCCAGAGAATGGAAAACCTGCCTGGCAGTTGACTTTCGTGGATTTTGGGATGGTGGGACGGGTGCCTGAAAACCTGCGCCTGGGACTCAAGGAAATGCTGGTCAGCGTTGGTACACGCGATGCAGCCCGCCTGGTCCGTGCCTACCAGACGCTGAATATTTTGCTGCCCGGCGCGGACCTGAAGTTGATTGAACGGGCTGAATCACAGCTCTTTGATATCTTCTGGGGAAAGTCCATGAGCGAATTACGCGGCATCAGCCATGCAGAGATGTTCCGGTTTGCCGATCAGTTTCGAGAGTTAATGTACGATCTGCCTTTTCAACTCCCCCAGAATCTTCTTATGCTCGTACGAACAGTGGCGATCTTATCCGGCATGTGCACCGGACTCGACCCGAATTTCAACCTGTGGACACAATTGGCACCTTATGCCACGAAATTGATCTCAGCGGAGAATGGATCCAATTGGAAGGTCTGGCTGGATGAATTGGGAAATGTGGTCAAAGAATTGATCGCGCTGCCATCTCTTTCCAGTCGAGTATTGAGCCGGATGGAACGCGGAGATTTGACCGTTCAAGCGCCTGAAGTGAGCAGGCAGATGAGATCACTCGAAAAAGCGGTCAACCGTTTGACCGGGAGCGTAATTTTTACCTCATTCATGGTTGGGGGTATCGTTCTCCTCAATAATGGAAAGGCGCTTCCTGCAGAAATCCTGTTTGGATGTTCGGGATTGACCCTGATATGGATCCTCCTTTCCGGGCGGTCGGGCTCGGGGCGGTTCCACCCATAAAAAAAGCCTCTCCATGGTACGGAGAGGCTATGAAATTCCACCAGAATATACTCTAGGCTTTACTCTTTTTCTCCTCCATATGTTCGAGCGAGGAATCGATCAGGCTGCGCCAGGCAAGTAGCATCTCTTTTCGGGCATTGCGATGATGCTCGGAAAAACCCGCAGGCAGCAACCCTTCAATACTCTTGTGAAATTCTTCATGGGCAGCGCGGAAATGCTGGCGGGTTTCGTCTGAGATCTTGAATTCAAATGGTTTTTGTGGGTAGGAACGCTTTTCAGCCATCTTATAACTCCTTCTTTATGAAGTGATTATAGCGCGGAGTCACTTGGGGAGCAATATCCGGATAATTAGAGTAAAATTAATATTATTGAGTTTCGGAACTTCGAAATAGAGGTGAAATAATAAAATCCTATCCAGGTATATTCCAGCCTTTATTTCCGCCGACACAGTTTTCAATTTGAGGAGAAATCTTATGGAATATCGGGTTCTTGGTCTAACCGGGTTGAATGTCTCTTCGTTGTGCCTGGGGACGATGCAATTCGGCTGGACGGCGGATGAGGCGATGTCGCTGCGCGTATTATCGGTGGCATTCGAGGCGGGGATCAATTTCATCGATACAGCAGATATCTATTCCAGGTGGGCGGATGGAAATCCTGGCGGAGTGGCTGAACAAATCATCGGTCGTTGGATGAAACAAAATAAAATTCCGCGCGATAAGGTCATCCTGGCGACCAAAGTCCGCGGGAACATGGGTGGGGGAGCAGAGAATGAAGGTCTTTCGCGCAAACACATACTTCAGGCAGTGGAAAATTCTCTCCGCCGGCTGCAGACGGACCACATCGACATTTATCAAGCTCATTGGCCTGACGAGAAAACGCCAATTGAGGAGACGTTAAGAGCATTTGACGAATTGGTCAAGCAAGGGAAAGTCCGCTATATAGGAGCCTCAAATTATCCTGCCTGGGAACTCATGCAAGCGCTCTGGACTTCTGACCGAAATGGTATGATCCGCTACGACAGCCTGCAGCCACACTATAACCTGGTCCATCGTGATGAGTTCGAGCGCGAAATGGGGGTGGTCTGTAAGACCTATCATATCGGGGTCATTCCATACAGCCCTCTGGCAGGAGGTTTTCTGACCGGTAAATATAGACGCAACCTTCTTCCAAATTCCGCCCGCGCCGGAGGCGCAAAACGCTACTTTAATGAGCGAAACTGGGTTTTACTCGATCAAATGGATGGGCTGGCGAAGGAGAAAGGAGCCAGTATTTCTCAAATTGCCCTTGCCTGGCTTCTGGCTGAACCGGTGATCACAAGTCCGATCATCGGGGCAAATTCCATCGAACAATTAAAGGACAACCTCGGCGCGGCAAACATTCATCTCACCCCGGCGGAGAAGACCGCCCTGGATAAAGCCTCTACCTGGAAGGATGATGGGGAATAATTGCAGCGGCTTGCTGGAAGTCATTAAGGAAGCAGGGTTCACCTGGTTCCTGTCGCTGGTTGATTTGCCATTTTTAGGATGAAAATACGAGGTTCCTATGACTGCAAAAGTAGTTCTTAATCCGTATTCAAACCGCTGGAATGCAAAAGCCCGTTGGCCTGAAGCCGAGGCAGCCCTCAAGGAGGCAGGAGTGGATTTCGAACTTGCCATTTCTGAACGCCCCGGCCACACGATTGACCTGGCTGAAAAAGCCGTTCGGGAGGGTTTTTCGCCGATTATTGCTGCCGGAGGAGACGGGACGGTGGGCGATGTTGTCAATGGTCTGGCACGCGCCGCAAAGAGCGAAAAGGATCTGCTCGGGCCTCTTGGCTTGCTTCCGCTGGGTACAGCCAATGATCTGGCTTATAACCTGCACCTGCCCACAGACCTAAAAACAGCATCCAAAATTATTAAGCAGGGAAATACCAGGCAGATGGACATAGGTAAGGTGAACGAACATTACTTTGCCAATAATTCTGCCGCGGGTCTTGAACCCTATGTCACCACCAAGCAGGTTCGGATCACCTGGATTAGCGGCATTCTTCGTTACCTGGTTGCGGCGGTATGGGCGATCATGGAACGTCCAAAATGGATGGCAACCATCCAATGGGATGATGGTCACTACGAAGGACCTGTCTCGCTAGTGACCATTGGGAACGGTTCGAGATCGGGCGGCGTTTTCTATATGATCCCGCATGCCGATCCTTTTGATGGAAAATTGACCTTCGTTTATGGATATCGCTCAACCCGCCTATCGATGCTGGCGACGCTCCCCAAGGCGATGAAACCGGATGCTGGCAGTTACGTGGAGTCGGAAGGCATCTTTGAAAAAAACGCCACCTGGATAAAGATCCACCTCGAAAATCCTTCTCCTGCCCATACAGATGGCGAACTCTTTTCCACTGGAGTGCAGGATCTGGATTATCGCATTTTTCCTGGTCGATTGAAGATTATATTGCCGTAATTTTCTGAAGAAAAGCGCCTCCCCATGGGAGGTGCTTTTTGAAAATAAAACCTGAATTTATTGCTTGAAAAAGATCAAAGATCAGATTAATGGAATTGATATGAAAAACGAGACATATCAGTCTCGTTGAAGTGGGCGCGAAGAGACTTGAACTCCCGACCTCATCAATGTGAGTGATGCGCTCTAACCAACTGAGCTACGCGCCCGAGGTGAGCGGGATTATAGCCGAGTTCTCAGGCTTTTGCAAGGAACTTACGGCGCGGGCAGGAAATCCAGCGGATTTACTTTTCCGAGGGTGGAATTCATCAACTCAAAATGCAGGTGAGGGCCAGTGGAATTGCCGGTGCTGCCCATTAACCCGATCACATCTCCCTGCCCGACATTTTGTCCGCAGGATACATTGACCTGGCTCAAATGGGCATAACGCGATTCCCAGCCATTTCCATGATCAAGGATGATCAAATTTCCATAGCCATAATCATTCCAGCCAGCGTATACCACCGTGCCTGCATCTGAAGCATAGATGGCATTGCCAAGGCTGCCGGCAAAATCCACTGCGAAATGCTTGATCTCAGGTAGGAATGGCGTTCCAGATAACCAATGCTCTATCGTCGGGTAGACGAATGTACCGTAACCCACCTGGACATACGATATCCCTGTACAAACACCCTGTCCCCAGACATGCACCGATGGATTTGAGAGCACGAGTTGGGCGGGAGCGGTCCATGAAGTAAATTCACGCCTCCCACCGGGAACGATCAACCAGGTGGAAGCCGGGATATTCGGGTTGTTCAGGTCACCGATCGCGTCAGGGTCCAGGTGGTTGCCTGGATAATTTATGATGGTTTCAGGATCCACTCCGAACACTTCAGCGACTTTAACAAGGTTTTCTGTTCCCTGCCACTGATAATACGTCCCGTCCACAGGGAGGATTTTAAGTTTCTGACCGACCTTTAGTAAATCTGGTGAATCTTTTAGTATCTCGTAATTTCCAAACAGTATCGTCGTTGGCCTTAATCCGAATTTATCCGCGATGACAAAGATGGAATCCCCCGCTTCGACGGTGTATACGACCACCTCCTGGCGTGGACGGCTGGGGATGGTGGTATGCAAATCTGCCTGACGGGGAATCCCATCCAGGGAATACGCCACTTTCACCGGGATTTGGGTGACAGGTACGACAGGTTGGGGACTGGATAACGTGGGAACTGGCAAACTAGAGGCTCTGCCGAGTTTCGCCTGCTGAAGCAACCAGACAACAGAAATGACCACGAGAACTGCCAGGAGATTTGTTCCGATGCGTATAGACATCCCTCCCAGGCCAAGGTGAGCGAGTCGTTCCATCCACCTGGATAATAGACCGGGTTTTTCATCGCCTTTTTGCTGGGGAAATTCCTGCAGAGGCTTGTTATCCATAGGGCGCCATCATATCATGCCGTATATTGGCAGTCAAGCAACGCATTAAAACCATGTTAGAAGAGGGAGGAGGCTATTTCAGGCAGGCGTTATACAATCTGGCTGGTCGGTGCCAGGGCTGTTTACCATGGGAGATACAGCGAACGCTTCCATTTCTGAAGCCGGGTAAGGGATGAGCAGACCCTGGAGGCGATTGGGAATCTGCGGCGCTGGATCAAGCCATTGTGAGTATGCATCCCTGGGCAAGATGACGGGCATCCGGTTATGGATCTTTTCAACCACTTCATTAGGATCAGTGGTAATGATCGCTGCAGATAAGATTTCTGAACCATCTGAAGACTGCCAGCGATCCCATAGTCCGGCAAAAGCGAAGGGTGTTCGTGATTTCATCCGGATGTAGTATGGAGCCTTGGACTTCATCCCTGGGCGCGCCTGCCATTCATAGAAACCATCAGCGGGGATCAAGCAACGGTGATTTTTGTAAGCAGACCGGAAGAATGGTTTCTCAGCCAGGGTATCGGCGCGTGCATTGATCATCCGATTTATTTGGAGCGTGCCTTCCTTGCCATTTCCTGCCTGGGAAGGTTTTGCCCAGGAGGGAATAAGACCCCAGGAAAAGTAGGTCGCTTTTTTCCCCCCGTCATTGGGAATGCACAGGATGGGCTGGCTGGGTGCGATGTTATAGCGCTGGTTAAATTGAACCTGAAAAATGAATTCAGGGAATGCTTCCTGTAAATCAGCGGGATCAACGGTCAGTGTAAATCGTCCACACATCATCTATCTCCATTTTTCAGACGCCTGAAATCTCCAGAGCGGACTGTCAGACCAATCACATCCAAATGCTCAAGCAGCGCTTGCACATACTTCCTGCTTGTGCCCAGCATATCACGAATTTCAGCGAGTGAAACCTGCTCTTTTTGTGTTAGGGAATGGTGAATTTTCTCAATCATGGTTTCATAGTCTTTTTTTCTGAATGCCACTTCGTCAGAAACAAAGACCAGGAGCTCGTTCTCCTTCATGGCATTCAATACATCCTCGCCCACCTCAGCCTGGCATTCTTTTATCGATGGTGGGCCAAAAGGTGCAGCCTCGAAGCGTGCCATCAATTGATCCACTTTCTCCCTCTGGACGGGTGAAAACTGTACAGTATACGCTGGAAGGGAGACCCAGTTGTGACCCTCCTTTAGATCCCCCTCGACAGCCATCTTTGTAATGACCAAGTTGAAAGACGGCAATGGAAGTTTGAGCCGGCTCTTAAGTTCTTCGCGAGGTATACCACGCCGCAAAGGGTATGTCTCATGGAAAACAGTCAGTGCTGAAGTGATGGAGTCTTTTAGTTCCTTCCAAAGTGAATCCGCCATAATGAGATCGTCCATCGATTGCGGCCCAACTCCCAACCTGATTATTTGACCATTGTTGAGAAGACCGCTCAGGGTCGATTCGGCCGCCTGCCTTTCCAGCCCGGAACGGGTTATTGCATCTTTAACTTGTGTCAAACCCAGCATGAGCACTGCTTGATAAAGGACTTCATCGGGCGAGCCCTTCTCCAAGGCTGTTAATCCCTGCAAAACTCCCTTGTCGAAACGCTTATGCCGCCCTTTTGGATGGGGGTCTACCACCATTCCACCACCGAGTGTTTCTTCGGGTGATGGGCGGCGCAGGATGTACCGGTCACCTCGCATTGCTACGATAGGGGAGTGAAGTTCAAGTTGCAGCCAGCCGGATTCGCCCGGACTCAACATATCCGCTCCAAGCAGGCGCAGATCTGCAACGGTCTCGGAGGTGCCGATAAAGAATTTCACTTCAGTGTGATGGTGGATAGAATCGGAAGCAGTGGGGAGCAGGCGGAAGCTTAGATCGATGCGTTGAGTTGGTTGGAATTTCCCAGGATGCGAGACCACCTCGCCGCGCTGGATTTGTCCCACGTTCAGACCGGTGATATTCACCGCGGTTCGGCTGCCAGGATGCGCAATTGTCTCCTTTTTCTTGTGAGTCTGGAGGCTGCGGATGCGTCCCTGGTGACCAGAAGGCAGAATTTCCACCTCTTCTCCCGTTCCCAGACACCCGTTAATCAGAGTTCCGGTAACTACGGTACCAAACCCGGCGATCGAAAAAATGCGGTCGATGGGCAGGCGCGGGCTACCCAGATCGAGTCGGGCAGGTGTGTTCTTTACCAGGTGGCTTAAAGCCTCGACAAGGCCGGGCATTCCTTCCTGTGTGCTCGCAGAAACCTTCAGGATGGGAGCAGTCTGCAGCACCGTACCCTGCAGGAGAGTTTGAATTTCTCCTTCCACCAGGTCCAACCAGGCGGGATCATCCACGAGGTCAATCTTTGTCAGCACGACGATCCCATTTTGGATATGCAGCAGGTCGAGGATGTCGAGATGTTCCCGGGTTTGGGGCATGATCCCTTCATCAGCAGCAATCACCAGCAACACAGCGTCTATGCCGCCAACTCCTGCGAGCATATTACCGATGAAGTCCCGGTGACCCGGTACATCCACGATACCGATCTCGTTGCCATCCGGTAAAATCATCCAGGCAAAACCGAGATCGATTGTCATCCCGCGAGCCTGTTCTTCCTTCAATCGATCCGGGTGGATGCCGGTCAGCGCGGCAACCAGGGTGGATTTCCCATGGTCCACATGACCTGCAGTGCCGATCACACGCATATGGCCTCAGATTGGTGTGACAGATTCCTCACTATAATCTAGTTATTCTTCATTTGGTGCTTTGTATTCGTTCGTAAGCGGAAAGTAGTTCATGAAACTGGGCGAGCATACCCTGCAATAACTGCTCATTGGCATCATTGGTTTGTTGCAGCACATCCTGTTGGGTCTGGGTCAGGTCTTCCAGGGAAGTCAGTCGCTCTCCGATTTTTAGGTCTCCACTGCGATATTCTTTATGGACTTCTTCCTGTGCGAGATTGAAACTTGTCCAGCGTTTCAAATCGTCCGCCTGGAATGTGGCCCACTCCTGACGAAAACGATCTTCAGAAAGCCTTTGCATCTCAGTGATTTCGTTTATCCGCCGTTCGAATTTCTGTACGATCTCATCGTAAGCATCCTGACTGCGTTTGAGCGAATGTTGTGTGATCTCCCAATCCTGAAGATTTCGGTCCATGGTCTCCGACTGCTTGCGCATAGCAGTAAGACTTTCTTCCCATCCCTTCCAGGTTCGCTCATGTTCCACCTGCGAAAGGGCCTGTGCTTCTATAAAATTTGTCTGAGCGTGGCGACGTTCAGCCTCATTGGCCAGGATTTCATTAACACGGGTCTCAATTCGACGGATGCTATCAGAAAGGAGATCATCTTTTTCTCGCCCTTCATCCAGGTGTTTACGGGAGGCAATTATTTCACCTTGAAGATCAGCCAACTTTTTACCATCCTGGCGTCTGGGTTCCTCGGTGGCTTTCTGGGTATGTTGAATAACCTCAATTGATTTAACAAGAGCCTGCAAGCGAACATCCAATTCGGAGGTATTTTTACTGAGGCGCGTCTCTTCAACGCTGCGAATTTTCTGGTCGCGCCGAATCTCAGCAACCTGTTCCTTTACCTTGCGTATTTCAGAAAGCGACTTATTAATACCGTCAAATTGGACCTGATACCGCTTGTCGATCTCTGGGAGTTGAGCCTGGTGTTTTTCCTCAACACTGTTTACGTAATTAACGATGTCACTCCGATGCTGAGCAAGAGCTGAATCGAATTGTTCGATGCGGGCAGCAGTTGTTGACAGTTTTGACATCTGTGCGCTGAGATCTTTTATCTTCTTGTTGGCAGCCTTAAGTTCACCCTCCAGATTGACAGCGCGTTGGGTGAGCGCATCGATAGTATTCTTATCTTTACGATGCTCCTCATCAAGCCAGTCCAGACGTTTGATGATCTGTTCA
Organism: uncultured Chloroflexia bacterium; assembly: GCA_963828815.1. Lineage (GTDB taxonomy): Bacteria > Chloroflexota > Anaerolineae > Anaerolineales > Villigracilaceae > UBA877. The sequence goes on along the minus strand of CAWHGD010000002.1, from coordinate 2,882,499 downwards.
AATTCCATGGGTCGACCTCCGGAACCGGGGGAGTATTACTAATGGTTTGAATATTTTATTATACATCGTCTCGAATTATCCCTGACGCGGTAACCCCCAAGACCAACGGTTGATTTTCCCGGATTTGGAAAAAACCGGGATGTGAAATTCGGTTTAATTTCCGATATGAGAAAAGATCCCTGGAAGTCTCGTCCATAAGGATTGTGCCCATTGGGGAAACAATCCAATTAGGATGAGCGTCACGAAACCCATCGCCAGCACGATTCTTTGCATCGGACTCTCCCGGGATTCCCACCTGGTTCCCATGGGGGCGGTTGCAAATGTGATCAAGATACGCAGGCTGCAGAAGATCAAGCCGAGATTTCCAAGTAACACCCAGAATACAACCGTCAGCGATGTTGAGGCCAGTCCCTCCCATAAGGCGAAGTGTGGAGGAAATCCTGCCAGTAGAGGCATTCCTGCCAATGACAGAATTGCGAGTGCAATCCCGGTTGTAGCATAAGGGTAGAGACGCCCCAAGCTTCTTACATCTCCCATGAGTAGCGTTGAGGAGTACCCTTTAAGAATGGTCAAAGACATTGTCAAGATAACCAGACAAATTAATCTGGGAATAAACAACATCAAGAAGATATGCATCCCCGCATTTCCACCCAGGCTGAGAGTCAGGATGGATGCCCCGGTTTCCATTATGACAGCATAACCCATGATACGACCCAGGTGGTTTTGAAATGCTGCCAGAAAACCACCGCTGACGATCATGATCAACCCCACTGTCTTAAAAATGATTCCCAGTGCAGGTGCTTCTCGCAACCAGGTATAGTGGTCCAGGAATCCCAGCCCAAAGAACAGTGTTACGGTTGGGAATATCCAGAATATGTATCCTACGGTGTATGGAGATGACTCCTCAGCCAATAAAGGGATCCAGCTGTGAAAAGGAAAAACTGCGAGGAGAAAAGCAAAGCCAAAACCTATCAGGAGGGCTGCTGGCTGAACCAATCCAATTCCACCTGGATTGGCCTCAATACCGACCAGCAGCCATCCTGAGAAGAGAATAAACGGCATGGCAAGAGTCTGAAAGATCAGGAAACGGAGCAACCCTTTAGCTGGTTTCTGCGAAGGTACTCCAAGCAACGGGATTGAAATTAATACAGACATTTCTATCAATAGGGCTGCATATAAGAAAGGTTCAACAGCCAAGGCTGCTATCATTAATGCGAGGATAGCCAACCCCAGAGGTACCATGCGCCTGGGGGTCTTCAAAGCTGGAGTAATGGCAAACCAGATAGTGGCTGAACCAAACAGGAGAGTCAAAAGGGAGTTGTTGGTGGAATTCAAGATGAGATGCCTTCCGAGAATATCCACAGAGGAAGCCACTTTAAAATCGAGAGAGCCAATCTTGATTGCAGTGTCGATTGGTAGAAACCAGCCAGCCAATGTCAGGATGAATGTTAATATGGAGGCGATTAGCGCAATCACTTTCTGATTCCGTACCAGAAACAAAATTCCTGCCGTAAAGATTGGGAGGAATATCCACAAGGCTGGAGCGCTCATTGTTTTTCCTCCCCGGGTAAAACCATGAAGTATGCGCCGGCAAGTGCCAGACCCAGAGTGACCGCTGACAATAAGGCGGCTACCAGGGTGGAACTTTCCACAGCCGCGTAGAGGATTTCAAATCCAGCAAGGAGCGTTAAGAGCCCGAGGATCACACGAAAGGGTTGTGAATTGATTCCCAAATTCAATAGACCCATCCCAACCAGAAGCAGGCTGCCCCAGGCTGCTGGAAGGACAATTCCCAACCAGGCTGAGGTGCGCAGAGCAAGAGCGAATGTAGCAGCAATGATGATGCCAGCTGTAAAGATCCGAAAGATTCGTCCCTGAGGCCAGGAATCTACATTATCTGATTTTGGAATTGTTGTCAGGTGAGCCATGCCCAGAACCACGCAGGCCATCCATCCTGAAACCAATTTGGCTGTTGACATGGAAACCGGCAAGCTGACCTGGACCAGCCAGAAAACTGCTAAATATTGAATTGCAAGAAGTCCGATACCCCAACGCCAGTTGCGATGGAGAAGCAGGGCTACGGAGGTGACCAGGGCTATGGATAATGCTATCCAATTCAGAATTGATTCCATGTCACCATCCCCGGGCAGAAAGTACTGAGAGGATCAGCGTCATTAATAACAATGACCAGAGCACGCCGCCATCCCCTTCCAGCGAGGATGTAATGATATTCGTTATCTGGTCGAAGAAGGCATAAGTCATTGCGAAAATCCAGGAAAACCATTCACCACGGATGAGTTGCCTCCATCGATCTGTGCTCCCGGGATAAGGTATCCGTAAAAAGTATCGAGCTGGCAGCAGAGCAAAGCTTATGGCCAGGGCGAATGAAATGGCCGCGGACCACCATTGATTTATTTGGAATGCCCCATCCCAGCCCCATAGCCCAAGAAGGATGGTCAACGCTGCAAGCAGGAAAAGGCCGATCGGGTATAGTACCTTTACCCAACGTTCCTGAGATTCAAGATATTCTTCACCGCGTTGGAGGGCATGACGGATGAATCCAGCCATCAAAAAGGTTTGCGCGGGTATAAAAAAAGCGGCAATATACCAGGGAATTGGATTGCCTGCTTGCCAGGCGGTTGCAGAAACAGTAAAAGGCAAGGCGGAAAATCCTATTAGTCCAAGAAAGGGCAACCAGATGGTAGACTTCTGGCGTGCGGAGTAGAAGAATAACAGACCACCAGCAAGGACAAGCATCACCCCCCAACCTATACTTCCTGTGGGATTTCCAATCAGGCTGGCAGCCAGTGACAACGAAGCAAGTGCCAGCAACCAAAATGACTGTCCATGGACTCCATCAGAAGACCGCATCCACCTCCAGGCAGAATATAAAGCTGTAATTGCCACCAGGATGATTAATAAGATCGATAAGGCAGAATTAGGAGCAACGATTGAAATTTTGCCAAGCAGGCTCAAAGTTGCAGCGGCAGAAACCAGTTGTAGATGAATTCCGAATCTGCGTAGAGCAACATTATCCTCGGGAAGTGGCAGTTCTTGAACGCGTGAACCAAGACGCAATCCCACTGCAAACAATAATAAGATTCCTACTTTATATGAAGGATCCTGGAAGGTGAACTGGGTTCCATTCGCTTGACTGACCAGTACAGCCCAAAGAACCAGCCCAGACCCAACCGTCCGGGCGGCAAATCCACCCACCACTCCTCGAACATGCTGACCACCATCTGTTGACCAGAGCAAACCTATCAACTCAACCAGGTCAATTGCAGTCCAGGCGAGAATAAGTGTAAGGGGATTATCAGCAGTTACCGCCAAAATTCCAAGAAAAGTAACCAGGAATGTTCCAACCCAGGCAGTTGGATGGTTTTCAGCACGCACGACCGAGGTAAAGATCACCGCCACGGCTAAAGCGACCATGGAGATGGCATATGGCCAGGTCTTTTCGTTTATCAACCACGACAGCATATGAGGGAAACGTGTTAATGGTAGCCATGGGTGGAGGGAAAAGGTTTCGGGAATACGGAAATGCCAAAGGAATATTCCGATGAGTGCCAGGGTGGCACCGCCGCCTGCCAGAATCCAGGAATATCTATAATTTACCCGCAAAATACGCAAGCAGATCAATACAAGTGCGGTCAGGTTTAGCAAAATCAGTGGAAAAAGGATGAACATAATTCGGGGGTATTGTATCAGAAACGTCGCCCTTTCCATGGGGTTCTCAAGTAAAATACAACATACCTAATTTCAGGAGAGTGTGAAATGTCGCGAAACCTGCTCATTGTCAATCCTATCTCAGGTCGTGGATTTGCAGGGCGTTCCCTGCCATTGATCGAACAGGAATTGAAGAAAGCCAATATCGACTACAAAATGCTGCTCACCGAGCGTCCCTGGCACGCTGCCGATTTAGCTGAACAAGGTGCCCGTGATGGTTATGAGACCGTGATCATTGCGAGCGGAGATGGGACCGCCAATGAGGTGCTTAATGGTTTGATGCGCGCCCGGAAGGCGGGCTTTGATAAGACCGCCATGGGCCAGATAGCCGTAGGCACCGGAAACGATTTTGCTTATGGAATGGGCATCCCGGGTGGCGTGGAAAACGGCTGTAAAATTCTCGGGGAGAATTATCGCCGGAGGGTGGATGTGGGCATCGTCAAGGGAGGTGATTATCCCGAAGGCCGGTATTTCGGAAACGGTGTGGGCATCGGATTCGATGCAGCAACTGGCTTTGTCGCAGCCAGGATTCGCTGGACACGCGGTCTGCTCTTATATCTGATTGCCGCCATCGAAACAATCTTTGTGTATTACAAGGCACCTAATGTAAGGCTGACTTATGACAGCAAGGAAATTAATATTTCACCTTTGATGATTTCGATCATGAACGGACGGCGCATGGGGGGCGGTTTCTTCTTTGCCCCCGATGGAGATCCCGGTGATGGTATCTTTAATCTTTGTATAGCCCGTGCGGTCAGCCAGCTACGAATATTTGGTCTCATTCCCTACTTTATGAAGGGAACCCAGGCGACGCAGAAGGAAGTGATCATGGATCATGCCCGGAGGGTGAAAGTGGAGGCGTTACAAGGCAGCCTCCCGGTGCATTGCGATGGTGAGACAGTATGTTTTGAAGGCAAGGATTTGACCATCGACCTGCTTCCATCGCAGATCGAGTTCATTACCCAGAAACCTGCATGAAATCCGTCTTTCGCTGGATCATGAACTCGGGTCTCCACCTGGGAACCGATATCCTGTGCCGGATCGACAAGCGCGATCTGGTAAAGATCCCAAAGCAGGGTCCGTTGATCCTGGTTACAAACCACATCAGTTCACTCGAAGTGCCTCTGCTTTTTGTTCATCTTCAGCCTCGCAAGATGATCGGGCTGGCAAAAATTGAGACCTGGAACAACAAATTCATGGGCTGGCTCTTTAACCTGTGGGACGCCATCCCTGTCCGCCGTGGGGAGGCGGACCTGGATGCCATTCGTGCGTGTCTTAATGTGCTTCGGGAAGGGAACATCCTTGCCATTGCCCCCGAAGGCACACGCTCCTATTCCGGACACCTGTTGAAGGCGCAGCCCGGAATTGTGTTGATCGCTCTCCACTCCGGAGCGCCAATAATTCCCATGGCTCACTGGGGCGGGGAGGGGTTTAATGGGAATCTGAAGAAATTGAAACGAACTGAGTTTAACATCCACGTGGGCAGGCAATTCATTCTGGATGCGAAAGGTAAAAGGGTTGACAGCGAAATTCGCCAGAAGATGGCTGACGAGATCATGATGCAGATCGCCTGCCTGATGCCTGAGAAATATCGCGGGGAATATTCTGCATGCAACACCCCGCCAGAATTCCTGAATCTTATGGATTGATAAAACCGCCGCTGAATCCAGCGGCGGTCATTTTGAAAGAGTATAATTTGGACGGTAAAATTACACCTGTCTCTATGCACTCCACTATTTCTAGATTCTCTATAATAAAAAGCATGGCAGGCCAGCACCTATCAGTAACTAGCGTCACTATAAAGTCTTCAATCACAGGTTGGGAATATTTCCGTAGCGATTTAACAAAGATCCAGGAGAACATGGAAAGACGTTACCGTTTTTTCGACCTGATCATGGCAGCTTTCGTGACGGTTCTTGTAGTCAGCAATATCGCCTCGTCAGCCAAGATCGTGGATTGGGGTGTCAGTATTTTTCATATCCGTCTTGCCTTTGATGCGGGCACCCTTCTTTTTCCGATCAGTTATATCTTTGGGGATATCCTCACGGAAGTATATGGCTATAAACGTTCCCGACGGGTGATCTGGACGGGTTTTGCCTGCCTGGCAGTGAGTGCGATAATTTTCTGGGTAGTAGGTGTCTTACCGGGTGAAGCGCAATGGCAACAATATGCAGGGGATACGGCTTATAAGATCATCCTGGGCGGGATTTCCAGTGGTGGAATTGTCTTTGCAAGCCTGGCGGGATATTGGTCGGGGGAATTCACGAATTCGTTCCTGCTGGCGAAGATGAAGATTCTTACCCGCGGGCGCTGGCTCTGGACTCGAACGATCGGCAGCACGATCCTGGGCGAACTGGTGGATACACTCGTGTTCGTTACCATAGCCAGCCTTTTCCATGTTTTTCCGTGGGGTCTTTTCCTTTCATTAGTATTAACCAATTATATTTTCAAGGTATCTGTTGAAATCTTGATGACCCCTTTCACCTATATTGCTGTAACCAAATTAAAGAAAGTGGAAAACGAGGATTTCTACGACCGGCAAACCAATTTCAATCCATTTCAATTCTGATGGAAATAACATAAATAGAGCAAACAGGTCTGGCAAGAAGAGTGCCAGACCTGTAATAATATTCTATAGACTGTTACGCTCAGGCTAATTCGAGATACCGTTCCACTTCCCAATCGGTCACATTGATACGGAAGGCATCCCACTCATTCCACTTCGCGCGGGAGAATGCATCGTAGATATTCTCTCCCAATGCGGAACGAACGACCGAATCTTTCTCCAATTCGCCCAGGGCTTCGGCGAGGGATCCAGGCAAGGAGGCGATCCCGAGACGGGCGCGTTCGGTCTCGTCAAGTTGGTAGACATTTATATTGTTGAGAGGCGCGGGCAAGTCCATCTTGTTATCCACTCCATCCAGGGCAGCCGCGAGAATGGTTGTGAAAGCCAGGTAGGGATTGGAGGAGGGATCCGGGAACCGAAGTTCTGCGCGCATCGCCTTGATCCGGCCTTCTGTGAACCTCGGGATGCGGATCAGCGCTGACCGGTTGATCTGCGCCCAGCCGATATAGACGGGAGCCTCGTACCCTGGAACAAGCCGCTTGTAGGAATTAACGGTCGGAGCGACGATCGCAGCGAGGGCACGAGCATGCTTCAACTGACCGGCTATGAATCCCATAGCCAGCGGTGACAAATGATATTCATTCTTTGCATCGTAGAAGAGGTTATTGCCGTCCCCGTCGAAAATGGATTGATGGCAATGCATCCCGGAACCATTAATCCCAAAAACCGGCTTGGGCATGAATGATGCGATCAGGTCATGTTTTGCTGCAATGGCTTTGACGGTATATTTGAGGGTCAATACATTGTCAGCCGTGCGCAGGGCATCCGCGAAGCGGAAATCAATTTCGTGCTGACCGATGGCAACTTCGTGATGTCCCACCTCCACTTCCAGACCCATGCTGCTTAATGCATCCATCAATTCCGTGCGCACACGGGCGGCCTCGTCATCAGCGGAGAAATCGAAGTAACTGCCCACATCATGGGGAACAGGGTGGATACCCTCCCCCCCGTTGCGACGGAAAAGGAAGAATTCGGGCTCAGGACCAACGTTATAGGTCCAGCCGCGGTCTGCGATTTTGGCAAGGATCTTTTTTAATGTTCCGCGCGGATCACCATCGAAGGGTTGCCCGTCGGGTGTGTATATGTCACAAAAGAGGCGTGCCCGGCGCGCTTCCGGCTGGCTCCAGGGTAAAACCGCGTAGGTGTCGGGATCGATCACCAGGCGCATATCGCTTTCCTGGATTCGAGCGAATCCCTCCACGGATGAACCATCAAACCAGACACCATCCTCGAAAGCGGATTCCAATTGTTTGACCGGAGCATCGACACTTTTTACTGTCCCGGTCACATCGGTGAACTGGTAGGAGATAAATTTTACATGGTCAGTTTTTACCAGGGAGAGAATATCTTTTGGTTCCATTTTTCCTCGAAGTTATTTTAATGAAAGGGGTAAAAAAATTTTCAACCAAATTAACCTGGCTGGTTGCGAGATAAACTATAGGAATTCGAGTGACAGGTAAAAAGAAAACCCCGCTCGTGCCGTGTGCTGCAAGGTTCTGAACCTGCTTTCGCAGGTCGGGTCCCTACCCGGCAAGTCAGCCTTGGCCGAAGCCTATCGCATCCTTGTCGCGAGATTGGAACCCAATAAGTGGGTGTTGGCTCAGAACGGAGGTACAGCATCGCGAGCAAAGCAGGGCACATGTTTTATACCATAAAGTCAGAGGGGTGGGTAGGGAAAGATTAAGGGTGTGCCAGAATCCTGCCGGGATGAGTAATTGCCTTATCTGGAGGGAGTTATGGATACACTCTTTTTATCATCCGAGGGAAGGCAATTGCTTCACGGATGTGTTCGATCCCGCAAATCCATGCAACGGTCCGTTCCACACCCATCCCGAAACCAGAGTGAGGGACCGAACCATACCTGCGCAGGTCCAGATACCAGGTATAGGATGCTTCCGGCAATCCATGCTCATGGATGCGCTGCAACAGCAAGTCGGGGTCTGGACATCCGCTCTGATCCACCGATGATCTCGCCATATCCATCGGGGGCAAGCAGGTCCACCGATTTGCAGACCTCAGGTCGCCCGGGCCATGGTTCCATGTAGAATGCCTTGACTGCGTCGGGTATCCGTAAACGAAGACCGGTTTCTCGTAGGGACTGGTGATGGCGGCCTCGTGCGGCGCGCCAAAGTCCATACCCCAGTCGAATTTGAGCAATTCCTTCTTTTCCGGATCTGTTTCTTTTTCGTACAATCCTTGAATGACTTTGCAAGCCTCATCGTAGGATATACGCGGGAAGGGTGCTAATGATCTTCTCCAGCTTGGAAAGGTCGCGACCCAGGGACTTCAATTCTGGAATCCGGTCGCGCAGGACGCGTTTGACGATAATGGATGATAAACTGCTCTTCGATCTCCATCAGACCATCCAGGTCGCAGAAGGCAGCTTCCGGTTCCACCATCCAGAATTCGGTCAGGTGTCGGCGGGTTTTGGATTTCTCAGCGCGGAATGTCGGACCGAAGCAGTAAACTTTGCCGAATGCCATAATGTTGGCTTCGTTATATAGTTGGCCCGATTGACTCAGGTAAGCTTTGCCCTCGTCAAAGTAATCCGTTTCAAACAGGGTGGTGGTACCTTCCACCGCTGCCGGGGTCAGGATGGGGGTATCCATGTTGATGAAACCATTCGTGTCCAACCATTCACGAATCGCAGCAATGACCGTGCCGCGGATGCGCAGGATGGCCCATTGGCTGGGCATGCGAATCCATAGATGGCGGTTATCGAGGGCAAAATCCACCCCGTGCTCTTTCAGGCCATCGGGTAATCCTCAGCGGCTGCCTGGACGATGGTTATCTCTTCAACCCCGATTTCGTATCCTCCGGGGATACCGGGCGCACGCTTGTCCGGGCGAACCTTACCGGAAATGATGACCGAGGATTCCTGCGGCAGGCGGACGAGCTGGTCAAAAACGGTCTCGGGTAGGTCGTCTTTGAAGGCCACGCACTGGATAAATCCGGATCCATCCCTGACAAGCAGAAAGACCAGTTTGCCTTTATCCGTACGGTTGTAGACCCAGCCTTGAATGGTCACTTGCTGGTCGGAAAACTTGGCAATCTCTTCAACGCGAACGATGGGCATAAAACCCTCCAATAACTACCGAGGTGCCTGCATGGGTACCTCTAATCAGTGATTCTTAAATGTAATTCCTTCAATTGCTTCTCATCCGGGAACGATGGAGCATCAGCCATTACATCGCGGGCTGCCTGGTTCTTTGGGAAGGCGATCACTTCACGGATATTGGGCTCGTCGGCGAGCAGCATCACCAGCCGGTCGATCCCCGGGGCCATGCCGCCGTGCGGAGGCGCGCCGTATTCAAAAGCTTCCAGCATATGCCCGAATTTGAATTGCGCCTCCTCTTCCTCGATCCCCAGGAGTTTGAATACCTTGGATTGGATGTCCCGCCGGTGGATGCGGATCGATCCGGAAGCCATTTCGTAACCATTACAGACCATGTCGTAGGCGTCGGACAAGATCGTGGACGGATCGGTCTCAAAACGATCGAGATGCTCAAGGCGCGGCATGGTGAATGGGTGGTGGGCGGCATCCCATTTCTTGATATTCCTCATTCCATTCGAACATGGGGAAATCAAGAATATAGGTAAATGCCATCACGGATGGATCGGCAAGGTTCAACTTATCGCGGAACCAGAGCCGCAATGCACCGAGTACCTTATTGACAACAGCCAGCCTGTCCGCTACGAAGAGGATCAGGTCTCCCAGCTTTGCGTTGCAGGCTTTGGTGAGGGTTGCGACTTCGCTCTCATTTATGAACTTGGCAGCGGAGCCTTTTTGGCCCTCAGAGGTCAATGCCAGGGAAACCAAACCCTTAGCCCCCAGGTCCCGGGCGATCACTGTCAGGTCGTCGAGCTGTTTGCGGGTGTATTCAGCACACCCGGGAGCTACGAGGCATTTGATCGAACCACCGGCTTGCAGCGCGGATTTGAATATGACGAACTCGCTATCCTTAAAAAGGTTGCTTACATCCACCAATTCCATTCCGAAGCGCAGGTCGGGTTTATCGGTACCAAAGCGTTCCAGCGCCTCCTTATGGGTGAGGCGCGGCCATGGGGAAGATAAAAATCTCTTTTGCGGAGCCACCTGCGGCAGCATGGCCGTAAAGAGACCTTCGATCATTTCCAGGACATCATCACGGTGCACGAAGGACATTTCCAGGTCAAGCTGGGTGAACTCGGGCTGGCGGTCGCCGCGCAGAGTCTTCATCACGGAAGCAGCGCGCGATCTGGAAATAGCGGTCCAATCCAGCCACCATGAGCAATTGCTTTAGTTGCTGCGGGCTCTGCGGGAGAGCATAAAATTGCCCGGGATAAATGCGGGAAGGCACCAGATAGTCACGCGCACCTTCGGGAGTGGTCTTGAACATCATCGGAGTTTCCACTTCGATGAAACCGCGTTCGGACAAGTATTTTCGCATGAACAGGACCACCTCATGCCGAAGTACCAGGTTTCGTCTCATGCGTTCACGGCGCAAGTCGAGGTAGCGATACTTGAGACGCATATTCTCGTCAATATCCTCATCATCCCGGCTGACGACAAAGGGCAGGGGTTTGGCAGGGTTCAGCACGGTCACATCGTGCGCTTCCAGTTCCACCTCACCTGTAGGCATCCTGGGGTTGAACTGGTCTGTGGGGCGCATGCGCACAATCCCTGTGACCTGCACAACCCATTCGTTCTTCAACAATTCGATCGCTTTCGCTGCCTCGGGAAATTTATCCGGATTGGTTACGATCTGCGAGATCCCATAACGGTCGCGCAGCACCAGGAAGACCACGCCTCCAAAAGTGCGGAAGTTATGCACCCAACCAGCCAGGGTAACCTTCTCCCCGGCATGCTGGGCGCGTAATTCACCACAAGTATGAGTCTTGTACATCACATCCTCCAAAGGATCATACCCGAAGTATACATGGAAAATTGAGTTGAAATGACGATTCTATCTGACATAGGATGCATCACCCTGGAAATTTACCGCCTGTATAAAATAAAAAGCCCTCCGCAATTGCGTTGGGCGACGGCCAGGTTTCCGGAAGACCTTATCCTTGCATGCTTCGCCCAACGGCTGGAGGCCGATCATCATTAGCGTTCTGGTTATTGGTAAAGCGAATGGTTGTCATACCTGCCTCGGGTTGGCGGTATTATAGCATAATCTACTTTCAAGGTCAGAGTAGATCAATGTTGTTGTTCCTGCACAATGCGACCATTTCCTCCGGCCAGATACCCACCTGGACCTCCCCGATGTGAGCCTTGCGCAGAAAATACATGCACAGGCGTGATTGCCCGATCCCACCACCTATGGAAAGGGGCAATTCATTATTCAGCAGGCGCCTGTGAAAGAGCAATCCCTTGCGCTCCATTGTGTCTGTTGATTTCATTTGCTCCAATAATGCTTGGGGATCGACACGAATTCCCATGGAGGAAAGTTCATAGGCGCAATTCAGAACCGGGTTCCAGACGAGGATGTCTCCGTTTAGACCCCGGTAGCCATTGCTGGTTTTCGTTATCCAGTCATCATAATCAGGCGCCCTGCCGTCATGAGGAATTCCATCCGCCAATGGAGCACCGATCCCGATGATAAATACTGCTTGAAATTTTCTGACAATCTCTTCCTCACGCTGACGGGGACTCAGGTTGGGGTACATCCGCTGGAGGTCTTCTGCATGAACAAATTTGATCTCATCAGGCAATTCCGCCTTGATGAAAGGATAATGGTCGCAGAGGTAGAATTCGGTCCGCTTGATGACAGCATAGATCTTGCGAACGATTTCCTGTAGAAATGTGATCGATCGTTCTCCCGGATCGATGACCCTTTCCCAGTCCCATTGATCTACATAGAGTGAATGCAGATTGTCCAATTTTTCGCTCGGGCGGATGGCGTTCATATCGGTGTAAAGCCCATACCCATGTTGGATGTCATAATCGGCAAGCATCATCCGCTTCCATTTAGCAAGGGACTGTACGATTTCGGCCGTCTGTCCATTCAAGTCTGCGATCGGAAATGAGACTGGTTTTTCAACACCATTAAGGTCGTCATTGATCCCCGTCCCTTGCAGGACGAACAAAGGGGCAGTTACACGAGATAACCGTAATTCTGCAGCCAGGTTGACTTCGAAGAAATCCTTGATCAACTTGATCGCTTTTTCGGTCTGTTTTACATCAAGATCGGGGTGGTAATTGGCAGGGATAAGTAGATTTTCCATTGTAGTTATTCACCTCAAAATAAATAAAATCGCCCTCTGCAAATGCGTTGGGCGATTAGAAACTCGTGAGAGCAGGTTATCCTTGCAGGCTTCGCCCAATGATCAATGGGTGATTAGTTAAATACATTTGAAGATTGGTGATGCATATAGAAGCCATTCCTGCCTCAAGGTGGCGGAATTATAGCATAACCAGTGCTGGTTGCCCCGGTTGTGATTGTAGGGTAGAATTTCAACGACATGTCACGCACTTACAGGGTCATAACCACCATTTTCCTGGTCTTGCTTGCCCTTTCCTTGCTCGCTGGATTGACCTGGGCAAATACCATTTTTACCCGCTTCCAACCGGTTCAAAAGGATTTCCTGGTTCCCTGGCTTTCAGCCCGTACATTTTTCACGAATGGCGGCAATCCCTACAGTGCTGAAGCGGCACAACCTGCCCAATTCATTTATTATGGTCGCCTCGCCTTGCAGGATGAGGACCCACTCTTGCTCAGCCTTCCATTCCCGGTCGAGCTCTTTTATTTTCCATTCGCAATCATCTCAGAGTATCATCTCGCCAGTGGTTTATGGATGACCTGTCTAGAAATTTGCCTGATCATCCTGGCATTCTTTTCCCTGAGGTTGACAGGGTGGAAACCCGCCAGGACGCTCTTTCCGGTCATCCTGATCTTTGCAGTGTTGTGGGTTTTTGGGTGGTACGCTCTTGCCGGCAATAGTGGAATCATTTTCGTTGCAGCTGCGATAGCCGGTCTGCTGCTTGCGCTGCGCGATGGGCAGGATGAACTTGCCGGTGCATTGCTCATTTTTCCCCTATTTAAGCCTGATATCGGGGGTCTGCTTGTATTATTCATTCTCTGGTGGGCGATCTACCACCGCCGGGGTAGGATCCTGGCAGGTTTCGTGATGTTTTTGGTTTTCCTGCTGGTAATCTCCTTTTTCTTGTATCCTTCCTGGTTCATGCCTTTTATTAGCGGTTTGTTATCGCACCTCCAACATCGCGGAACTCTGACCCCGGGCGGCATCCTGGCTTCCTGGTGGCCGACGGTTGGTCCGCGCATTGGATTGGTATTGACAGGTCTCACGGGGATACTGCTTTTCATTGAATGGCGAAAAGTCCGCCGCAAGGAATTCCGACATTTTTTCTGGACTGCGAGCCTAGTCATAGCAGCCACACCCTTGCTTGGAATTCCCACCAGCATCAGTGACTATGAGGTTCTTTTCATTCCCCTGGTGCTCGTCCTTTCCATTATGGCAGAAAGGTGGTCCTCTCCCGGTGGCTGGGGAGTGGCAGGATTTGTCCTGCTGGGGATCTTTTTTGGTCCCTGGTTGATCGCCGGTGGTTTATTCCTATCCGGAATTTCCACCAGCAACTGGTTGGCAATTTTTGCATTTCTTTTTCCTATCATGCTCGTAATAGGGCTGTATTGGATGCGCTGGTGGGCGATCTCCCTCCCGCGCACCTGGAGGGAAAGCCTGCCATGAACTGGCGTCTTTACCTGCTACTCGGATTGCTTGGCCTGGGGACCGTGATCCTTGTGGCTGCATTCCAACCTTCTCCTGGTTATATGGATGCGGATTATTATTATACAGGTGGATTGCAGCTTGTTACCGGGCATGGCTTCCAAGAACCTTACCTATGGAATTACCTGGGTAATCCTGCCGGATTGCCATACCCCTCGCATGCCTACTGGATGCCATTGGCTTCAATGTTGGCGGCTGCAAGCGCGTGGCTGTTCGGTCCCGCTTCCTGGCTGGCCGCCCGGATCGGCTTCATGATGATCGCTGCTTTGATTCCTCCGTTGACTGCTGCCGTGGCATGGTCTTTCACCGCCCGACGCGACCTTGCACTCACCTCCGGTTTTCTGGCAGTTTTCCCGGTTTTTTACCTGGTCTTCTTACCAGTGACAGACACCTTTGGCTTATACATGCTTTTTGGAGGATTATTCTTCCTTAGCCTGAATCGAAAGTCTTCCCTTCTGAATCCTTTTCTCCTTGGTTTGTTGGCAGGGCTGATGCATCTTACCCGTGCGGACGGATTGCTTTGGCTGGGGATTGCAGCCATGGGAGATCTATTCGTCATAAAGAAGCCGACCGGGAAACGATTTGTTTATACAATTATTTCTATACTGTTTACAGTGCTCGGCTACCTTCTCATCATGGTCCCCTGGTTCATCCGGAACCAGGCAGCCTTTGGAACCATCCTATCCCCGGGGGGATCAAAAATGCTTTGGTTGCTCTCCTATGATGAGATGTTTAGCTTCCCTGCCAGCCAGTTGACCCTGGCGAGATGGTGGCAATCAGGAATCCAGGCCATAGCAAGAAATCGCCTCTGGGCACTGGGAATCAACCTTGAGAGAACCATGGCTGAACAAGGAGAAATATTCCTGGTCCCGCTGGTGGGAATAGGACTCTGGAACATGCGAAAAGATCGGCGTTTGCAACTGGCAGGGCTTGCCTGGCTGTTGACTTTCGCCGCGATGACCTTTGCTTTTCCATTTGCCGGAGCACGCGGTGGTTTCTTTCATTCGGGTGCTGCTCTGCAGCCGATCTGGTGGGCGGTTGCTCCGTTGGGTCTTGAGCAGGTGATCGAATGGGCAGGCAGAAAGCGAGGTTGGGATATCGCCCAAGCCGGGAGGATATTTCGAACGGGGTTTGTGACGCTGGCAGCGTTATTAACAGCGGTCGTGGCGTACAGCAGGGGAATTGGTGAAATTAGGAGCAACTCATGGGGTCAGGAACAGGTTGCGTATAGTCAGATCAATGAGTATCTGGAGCAATATGGTATGGAAGACGATGCAGTCGTCATGGTCGCCAATCCACCGGGGTTTTATCTGGCTTCCAACAACCCGGCAATTGCTGTTCCAAACGGCAACCTGGATACTCTCCTGGCAGCGGCGAAAAAATATCGAGCGGGGTATGTAGTTTTGGAGCGGGGAAGCGTCCCAGGTGGATTATTACCGATCTATGACCACCCAGAGGAACAGGCAGGGATTGATTACCTAGGAGCAGTAGAGGGAGCGCATATTTATGCCATCCGCCCCTGAAAAGCGCGTTTCTCGGCGCACCCTCTTATGGATCGTTGGAATCACACTGCTTTCTGTTGGAGGGTACCTGGTGTTCAGTGGAATCTATTACAGGTTTGGTTTTCCCCTGGATGACGCCTGGATACACCAGACCTATGCCCGAAATCTTGGAATCCATGGTGAATGGTCCTTACTGCCCGGAAAAATATCCGGAGGCTCCACCTCTCCACTCTGGTCAATCTTACTGGCTATTGGTTTTCGCCTCGGGCTGATGCCTTACCTCTGGACGTTTATCCTCGGCGCCGCAGCATTATTTGGACTGGCGCTGGTCAGCGAATTGGCGATGCGACAATGGGAACCGTCTTACCGTCCGCAATTCCCATGGGTGGGGGTTGTACTGGCATTGGAATGGCATCTGGTGTGGAGTTCTGCCTCCGGGATGGAAACAATCCTGTTCACCTTCCTGGTAACGATATCCTTGTTACAAATCATTTTGGGATCGACTTATTATTTCAGAATCGGATTGTTGATCGGACTCTCGATCTGGGTGCGCCCAGAAGGTCTTACCCTCCTGGGTCCGTTGGTGATGGCAATTATATTAAGGCGTTCAACATGGTCGATCTGCATTCGTGCTCTTTTTAAAGTGGGATTGGGTTTTGGAGCCTTGTTTGCCTTCTATCTACTCTTTAATTTAGCCATCTCTGGAACTCCTTTCCCGAACACTTTTTATGCAAAGCAGGCGGAATATGCGGATCTTTTGAAGGCACCATTTGCCTTGAGATTGGGAAGTGAACTGTTCCCGATGGTCAAAGGCATCGGGCTCATTCTGCTGCCGGGATTTGTTTTTTCGATCCTTCGTATCATCCGGAATAGGGATTGGGGGTCTCTCGCGGGTGTCATCTGGTTGTTTGGATTCATCATCCTTTATGCCTGGCGGTTACCGGTCACTTATCAGTATGGTCGTTATATCATGCCCGCGATGCCCATTTTCTTCCTTCTTGGACTGACTGGACTGATCAATTTGACATCCCGCCAGGATTCGCGTTGGCGATGGATGCTTTCAACATCATGGAGGCTGGTTGCTGGCGGAATCCTGGCAGCATTCTGGATACTCGGCGCGTTCCGCTATGCCAGGGACGTGGCTTTCATCGAAAGTGAAATGGTCGCCACTGCGAAATGGGTATCTGTAAATGTGCCTGCGAATGAGCTGGTCGCTGCTCATGATATTGGTGCAATGGGATATTTTGGCGGGCACGACCTGGTCGATCTGGCGGGGCTTGCTTCACCTGAACTGATCCCTTACCTCCGAAATGAAGAATGGCTCTCGGAGTACTTGACCAGGCGCGGCGTGACCTACCTGGTCGTTTTTCCCGACTGGTATCATCAGCTCACCAATGGTCTTGAACCTGTGTATTCAACCGGCTCTCCTTACTCCCAGGAGGCAGGCGGAGTGAATATGACCGTTTTTCGCTGGCCGGGGCGCCGACCAGTGTTTGGAAAATCGAACAGGATGTATCATCCGGTGTGGGATGATCCTGAAAATTGTCGCCGCAGCCGACCTGTGCTATACTCTAAAAGGTTACTGGAGCGAAGGCTGCCGAGTGAAAATATCGCGATCATCCGGTTGGAGGACCGCATACCAGACAAGCATAACGATATCTCTATTAAGGCTGGGAAAAGATTTCCAGGAAGGTGTCACAGGTCAGGAGTGAACCATGCCATCGCCAGAAGATAAACAAGTGTCATCTTCAATCGAAGATCCACAGACTTTGATCCAATCAGAATTAGATGAGACCACCCGCGCCTTGAAAGAAATCACCCTGATGCTGGAACAAAGCCGGGGCGAGGTGGGGAAACTGACCTCACGGAACACTGCAGTGACAGCACACTTGCAGCAAATTCAAGGCCAGATAGATAAAATCCCAAGTGAAGAAGTCCGCAGCATCTACGACAATGTCATGGATGCACAGCAACGGTTATTTGTGATGCGGGGACAATTGGAGAAATTGCAGGGAGACCAGGCGCATCTGGAACGATACACGGGTATGCTTGACAGGCTGAAGAATGCAGTCAGCACCGGAGGAACCAATTCGGGAAAAGGTGAGCGGGGAGGTACATCCAGCGTAGAAATGCTGGTGAATGTTCAGGAGGCAGAACGGCAGAGGCTTTCCAGACAGATGCACGATGGTCCTGCACAAGCCCTTTCAAATTTCATACTTCAAACTGAAATCGCAATGAGGTTGTTCGACGTGGATGCTGCACAAGCGCGCAACGAACTGGGCAATCTCAAAGTCGCAGCCATGAGCACATTCCAAAAAGTGCGTAATTTTATTTTCGAGTTGCGCCCGATGATGCTTGATGATCTCGGGTTGGCACCTACGATCATTCGATATTCTGATATGTTCAAAGAACAGGCGGGAATCGAATTGAGTGTCACCATCACCGGAAGCGAACGCAGGATGGAACCATATATCGAGGTGATGGTCTTCCGAGCAATGCAGGAATTATTGAGCAATGCCGTTCATCAGAACCAGGCCAACCTTGTAAAGATCCAATTGGACATGGGCGACACAATGGTCAAATTGGCGATGGATGATAATGGCAAGGGATTTGATACCGATGCTTTGGGTAAAGAAGCAAATCTTGGCTTAAAATTAATTAAAGAGCGAACAGAAATGCTTGGGGGTACTTATGAAATCAACAGTTCTCCAGGAAAAGGGGCTCGAGTCACACTTTCCATCCCTGTGACCGGCAAATAACTGTTAAGTATCTGCAAAGTTCAAAATCGATTATCCGAAACGAACTGGTATATAATACAAACATCTCTGATTTGGCTATCAGGGAAATTAACAAACGAAAGGAGGTGAAATCCCATGTTATTCGCCCCAAAAGAAAGAGGCCAGGGCTTGGTCGAGTATGCGTTGATCCTTGTTTTGGTTGCTGTCGTTGTGATTGCTGTTTTGTTGATCCTCGGCCCCGTCATCGGCAACGTTTTCAGCAAGATCAACTCAAGACTGACTACCGTGTAATTGCCGTGGCTTACCAATAAAATGGTACTCTTGTGAAAACAGGGTACCATTTTTTTTATTTTCCCAGGTAAGAAGAAGAAAATTTCAGGTCATGAACAGTAATATTCCTTCCTCCATGGGATGCAGCCCCCAATACTATCCTCCAGATCCACCAGCACAAGAACAACCACATTACACTATAATTGCATGTGCCTGCCGTGATCTCTGCTGCAATGGCGCGAACTCAGGAATTTCCAGGAAAACAAGGAATGAAACTCGAATCGATCACCCTCCAACATGTGCGCATGCCGCTTGTGGCCCCTTTTGAGACATCCTTCGGCCGGACAACAGACCGGGAATGCATCCTGATCTCGATACAGGCTGATGATTTGTCTGGAACTGGCGAATGTGTTGCCGACAGGGATCCAGGTTATTCTTATGAGACAACCGGTACAGCATGGCACATCCTGAAAGATTTCATTTCCCCGCTCCTTCTCGGTAAGGATGTGCCCAGTGTGGATGAATTTCAGCAACTGGTGGAACAGATCCGTGGTCATCACCTGGCGAAAGCAGGGGTGGAGATGGCTCTCTGGGATTTGCATGGTAAACGCAATAACAGGTCGTTGCGGGAGATGTTGGGAGGGGTAGTGGATCGGGTCCAAGTCGGGGTGTCGGTGGGATTACAAAGTTCCCCCCAGGAACTGGTCAGAAAGGTTCAGGAATACATCCATGCTGGATACGGGCGCATCAAGATCAAGATCAAACCCGGGAGGGATGTTGGCGATACAGAGGCGGTTCGAAAAGCATTTCCAAACATAAGGCTCCAGGTGGACGCGAACTCAGCCTACACGCTGGAAACAGCGCAAGACTTGCTCCCTTTAGACAGGATGAATTTATTGCTCATCGAACAACCGCTTTATGAAGATGATATCTGGGACCATCGAATCCTGCAAAGCAAGTTACAGACTCCGATTTGCCTGGATGAAAGCGTTATCACACCGAGGCATGCAAGATATGCGTTGGAAATGAATGCCTGCAAGATCATCAACATCAAAGCCGGACGGGTGGGGGGCCTGAGCCAGGCAGTTGCCATCCATGATTTGTGCCTAACACAGGGAGTACCAGTGTGGTGCGGGGGTATGCTGGAGACAGGCCTGGGTCGGGCATCCAACCTTGCGTTGGCTTCCTTACCCGGTTTCGTGCTACCGGGTGACATCTCTGCCTCCAACCGCTATTATAAAGAAGACATTACGGTCGAGCGCTTCCTGTTGAATCCGGACAGTACCATAGACGTACCCACTGGTCCAGGCCTGGGCGTGGAGGTGGATTCAAAGACACTCAAGAAATACATTCTGGCTGAAACATGCCTGAAGAAGGATTAAGGCGGAGGCATTCGATTGGGTAAGGGTTTATATCCATCACCATTGGTGACTGTTTTCTTGTTATTGTTTTTAGGTGCCTGCGGACCTTTATGGGGGAATCCGGATTCAATATCCACAGGCTCATTTCCTTCGAATTATGAGAGCATCTCCAGTCTCACACCCTTCCTGCCCGAAGGATACACACCTGGTTCATCCAGTGCAGCAACCCAGACCTCTGCTGTATCCCCACAGACATCTGAACCAAGTTTATTATGGATCTCGCCGTCGGCCCCGAAGTATCTACGTCAAGTGGCACTTGCCTCTGGTCTAACCACGGTGAACGATGCTGAAAATGCAAACATTCGCCTGGATATTTCTCATCCCACCGATTCCCAAATCAGTTCCTGGATCTATGCTTTCGTAGTTCCTTTCCCTACCTTGATCGACCGTGTGACTTTAGTGGATATTATGAATGCATGGGCAGGCTTGCCTTCAGGACCATTTATTGGAAAGTCGTTATGGATGAGTGAATCAACACTCGCGGCTTTCAGCGAATCCTGGGGAGCCCCGGCTGCCGGGACAGTTCGCGTGGCTGCTGAAAACGAATTGGTTGACTCGGTTTGGGCGGATCCTCAGGGGGGGGCGATAGTTCCTTTCGAGGAACTTGAACCACGCTGGAAGGTGCTCAGCGTGGATGGTCAATCTCCAGTTCGTAATGACTTCGATCCTGCAAGTTATCCACTTAAGTTCGGTTTCAGCCTGCAACCCGCCTTATTCCCTCTGGTTCCCACAAATCGCGATCCCAACAAGTTGACCGTCCTGGCGATGACAGGCGTTACTGCGCTGGTGCGTGCCACGGCTGACCGCATGGAACGGTACGGAGTGCTCTACCCGGGCGAAGAGATCCGCACGGATTTACGCGCGGCAGACCTCACTCACATCAGCAATGAAATATCGTTCGTGGAGGGTTGTCCAACACCCGATCAGTGGACAAGCAGCTATCAATTTTGCAGCGATCCATCCTACATTGCCCTGCTGGAAGATGTTGGCACCGATATCGTGGAACTGACCGGCAACCACTTGCTTGATTACGGTCCAGACGCCACCCTCGCCACGCTGGAAATGTATGATGCTCGCGGCTGGCGTTATTTTGGGGGCGGTCGCAATTTACAGGATTCACTCCAACCCGCGCTTATGGAACACAACGGAAATAAACTGGCGTTCATCGGCTGCAATTATGCTGGTCCGCTCAACGATTGGGCAACGGAGACTCGCCCGGGTTCAACGCCCTGCGATTTTGATCAGTTGATTGAAGAAATCAGCAATTTACGCTCTTCCGGTTATCTACCGATCATGACCCTGCAGTATTATGAATATTACCAATCCTTCCCCACAGATTATGAGCAAAGCGATTTTCTCAGGATGGCTTCAGCAGGTGCAGTGATTGTCAGCGGCAGCCAGGCCCACATGCCGGCAACGATGGAGTTCTCCGGAGGCTCTTTTGTACATTACGGCCTGGGAAATCTTTTCTTCGACCAAATGTCTCACGAGATGCCGGACGGATCATTGATCTATGATACCCGCAATGTTTTTGTGGACCTGCATGTGTTTTACGCTGGTCGCTACATCGGCACCGAACTATTAACCTATATAATTGAAGATTATGCCCGACCGCGCCCCATGACTGAGTTGGAACGCTATGAGTTTCTACAAGAGATATTCAGGGCTGGCGGCTGGTGATTTTCTACGAATTCGGAGGCCTGGATGAAACTATATGATATTACGCTTGCCATTTCTCCCTCGATCCCCGTATGGCCCAGTGATCCAGCAGTAACTTTGGAATTGGTTTCTTCAATGGATGCAGGCGCACACGACAATGTCTCCCGTTTGGGATGCAGTGTGCACACAGGTACTCACGTGGATGCTCCCCATCATTTCCTGAACGATCATCGGACAGTAGATCACCTGTCGTTGGATGTGCTCATCGGGCAGGCGCGTGTGGTACAAATTCCCGCGGACGTTGGATTGATAAATGCTGATATCCTGGAGAAATCTCAAATCCCCCCCGGGACTGAACGCCTGCTGCTTAAAACCCGAAATTCCCTTCTCTGGGGAGGCGGCGAAAAGGAGTTCAAAAAGGATTTTGTAGGTGTATCACCGGATGGAGCTGAGTGGCTTGTTCGTTTTGGGGTGAAACTGGTCGGGATTGATTACCTTTCAATCGCACCCTACAAGCAGAGCGTCCTGACCCATCAGATCTTGCTCAAACCGGGGATCATCATCCTTGAAGGTACGGACCTAAGCGCAGTCCCCCCGGGTACCTACGTGTTATATTGCCTGCCTTTGAAACTGACCAACTCAGATGGTGCACCTGCGCGGGTTGTATTGATCGGATAAAAGAACCCCCGTGGAATATTCCAGCGGGGGATTGATGTTTTAGTATCTGCGTTGACCACCACCAGTACCGGGTCCGCGGCGGCTTTTTCCGCCACCGGGTCCGCCACGGCCATAACCGCCACCATAACCGCCACGCCTGTCACCATACCCGCCACCAGAACCGCGATCTTCCTTTGGACGGGCAAGGTTGACCTTTAGTGGGCGATTATCCATAAGGTGTTCATTGAACATCTGGATGGCTTTTTCAGCCTCACTCTGATTGCTCATTTCGATGAACGCGAAGCCTTTGGATTGGCCTGTGTCGCGATCCTTGATCAGAGCCACAGATGCAACCGTTCCAGCCTGGGCGAAGAGCTCACGCAATTCTTCCTCCTTGGTGTTATAGGAAAGGTTGCCAACATAGATTTTCGTTTCCATTCTTCTCTCTTCTCCTTCTGAATTGACTTGCAGGCTATGAAAAACCGCCAGCCTTGTACAGGTTGGCGGCCGATCCACACACAGATCCTTCTGCAAGTGAACCTATTTTAGCACAAAAGCGACCCACAGGCGCAGTATTTACATGCTTCCAGGCAGCGATTTTAAGAAAGCTCGAAGTTATCCCATGGTTAATTACTGTCCCGGTTTTTTAATAGTGACACTAATTATTGAAGACCAATTAGTATTAATGAGCAGGGAGGGTATAACCCCCATCGACAACAATGACCTGTCCACGGATCATATCGGCCGCGGGAGTGCACAGGAATGCCACCACTTCAGCCACATCTGCGGGTGTGACGAGACGACCGGCGGGTGTGGCAGCGATTGCATTTCTAATGACACTTCCATCTGCCATCCCGTTGAAATGTTTGAGTGCATCTGTCTCGACAATCCCGGGTGACACGGCATTGACGCTGATATTCCGGGAGGCTAGCTCCACGGCCAGGTAGCGCGTAAGACTTTCGATGGCAGCCTTGCTTGCTCCCACGACGACATAATCCTGCAGGACCCGGGCAGACCCTGGGCTGGAAATGCTGATAATTTTACCGCCACCAGACTTTTCCATCATCGGTACACAGCGTTGAGCTGCAAATAACAGGGAGCGGGCATTGATATTCATTGTCCAATCCCAGCCTTTGGGTTTTTGCTCCAGCACCGGGCGGTTATATCCGGAGGCCGCATTGTGGATGTAGTAATTTAACCCGCTAAAAGTCTGTTCAACCAGGTCGAAGAGCCTGTTCAGATCGTCCAGGTCGCCCATGTCCGCTTTCACAACCAGGGCATGTCTGCCAAGGGCTTCAATCTCCCTGGCGGTTCCTTCTGCCGGAACGCGGTTGCGAAAGTAGTTTACAATGACATCCGCTCCCTGGTTCGCAAAATGCAGGGCGATGGTGCGACCGATCCCACGACCGGAACCGGTGACAAGCGCGACCTTATTCTCGAAAAGCCGGTTATCTGACATGCCTGATCCTTTCTCATAAACCAAATCTGAGTATAACATGCCGAGTAAACTTATCAAGAAAAGGTGTAATCCACAGGTCAATGTCTATAACAAGAGGAAAGGGACTTTCCAGGGATGAAATGTATCTGGCGGCAACTCTTGTATAATTAAAGCTATTATGTGGCGGCGATGAAGAATCCATTTCGCATAAAAATTTTTGTTGTGATCATGGGAGGAATTTCGTTACTGGTTCTCATCTATTTGATAACCAGCCTGGGTGGGCTCACCCTGCAACCTGCAAAACCATTTGCCTATATTGAAAATAGCAAAGATATTTCAATTGCACTGCACCCGAATTGGAATGGGTTGATATATATTATTTATTTTGCAGTTGCCTTGCTGGTTGTCCTGTTTTTTTTACTACCACCTGACCAAAGAAAGAAATTATTAATAGGATTGGCGCGTTTTGCCATCATCGGGCTCATTATTTATTTATTATTCTCGCAACTGGGTTCTGGTGAAACACCGGGACCTCGACCAGCGCCTACAGATCAATTCTACAGGATCAGGACGCCCGGTCCAACCATAACACCCGCTCCCGGTGTCACTCCAGCAGTATATACACCTCCTGGTATCCCACCCTGGACCTCTTATCTGGCGGGGTTGCTAATCTTGCTGGTTGTTGCAGGTGGATGGGGCTGGGTGGCATGGCGTGCCAGTAAGAAAAAAGCACCCTATCAAGCCCTTGCGGAAATTGCCCGGTCAGCCTTAAGTGAAATCGATGAAGGGAAGGATTGGGGGGATGCCATCCTGAATGCGTATCACCGGATGAACGATGCGGTTGCCCATTGGCGCGGAATCCACCGCCAGGCAGCTATGACCCCGGCGGAATTTGCGGATTTTCTAACCTCTGCACAACTTCCCGGTGAAGCGGTTAGACGATTGACATTATTGTTTGAGCAGGTGCGATATGGTAGTAAATCATCAACCCAGGCGGATATTAAAGAGGCTGTCGAATGCCTGACCGCCATCATGAACCACTGCCAGGAAACCAAATGAAGAAACGGCTTCCAATTTACATCACAGCGGTATTGCTTGTGATCGCGGTTCTGGCGATACCTCTCCGCGGAGTGGTGCATGATTGGATCCTGCTTCCATTAGCGAGATTCTTCTGGTTGGTGAGAGGCTATTACGGAGCTCTTCCACAGTTCGCCTATTGGATTGCTGCATTGGGCATCGCCTTTTTGATCGTAATCCTTTCTGTCCACATTCCAGGGTGGGAAACGCGCGGTCAGCCTACTCGAGTTGGCTTAAAACCCGGATCAGTCAGCGAGATGTCCTTCTGGATACGGCGCAGCAAGAGAAATCTTTTCCCCAAGTGGCATATTGCTCAGGTATTGGCTGGCCTCGCGCTTGAGATCCTTGACGGTCGCAGGGGAAAGCAGGCTCCAATCCGGTCCTTGAAAGGACAAAACTGGACTCCTCCTGAAGAAGTGAAGAAATATCTTGAATCAGCCCTGACAACTAATTATTCAGATCTTCCGAAGCCAGGTCCATTCAGACCTAACCAACCAACGCCTTTCGATCAAGACCTCGACCCGGTGATTGATTATCTGGAATCTCTACTGGAGAATGAAAATGACCACAATTCCTGAAATATCCAAAATTTGCCAGGGGGTGATCTCTGAAGTGGAAAAAGCCATCGTTGGCAGGCGGGATGTGCTTGAGAATATCATGACTTCCGTTCTGGCCGGCGGACATGTTCTGATCGAAGATTATCCCGGGCTTGGAAAAACATTAATCGCAAAATCCTTCGCCGCGGTGCTTGGATTGGATTTCAAGCGATTGCAATTCACCCCAGACTTACTGCCGGGTGACATCACCGGAGGGTATGTCTACAACCGAACTGAAAACCGGTTTGACCTGCGCCAGGGACCCATCTTTGCCAATATCATCCTTGCAGACGAAATCAACCGTGCCTCCCCGAAAACCCAGTCCGCTTTGCTGGAAGCCATGCAGGAAGGACAGGTGACCCTGGAAGGAGAATCATTCCAGTTGCCGGATCCATTCGTGGTTCTGGCCACCCAGAATCCGATCGAATATGAAGGGACCTTCCCGCTCCCTGAAGCCCAACTGGACCGTTTCATGATCAAACTGAATGTTGGTTATCAAGACGTTGCAGGCGAAAAAGAAATCCTGCATCGCCGTCACCTTCGCCAGCAGGAGCAGGTCTCCTTGAAGAAGGTGACAAATGCCAAAGACATCCTTGCCATGCGCACTACAGTGGAAACCGTCCATGTGAATGAAGACCTGGAAACCTATATTGCCACCATCATCGAGGAGACACGTCACGACCGGCACGTGGCGGTAGGATCCAGCCCACGCGGATCCCTGGCTTTCCTGAAATTGTCACGTGCCTTTGCAGCCCTTCAAGGGCGGGATTACATCCTGCCCGATGATATCAAGCGTTTTGCCAACCCAGTACTGAGTCACCGGCTTATCCTGCAGCCAGAGTATTGGTTGACACGCCAGGTGGCGGAAAGGGTGATCGCGGATATCTTCGCCAAGATCCCCGTACCGGTTGCTTGAGATGAAATGCGATTGTTATTTCTAACCTGGTTGCCTGCGCTCTGATTATTGAATCAAGTAATTCCAAGAGAGCCATGAACCGACTATTTATCCTCGCTGCCTTGATCTTCCTGCTGTTTATCGTCGGATTCGCCGCCATCCGACCGGCTGTCGTGGCGCTGACCTTGCCTCTGCTGTTCTACCTGCTGGCGGGATTGATCTATTCACCCGAGGAGGTGAAAATCCGGGCGGAACGATCGCTCAGCGCGGAACGGCTCAAAACTGGCGACGAGGTTGTGGTCAGCCTTGGTGTGACCAACCTGGGTTCAACATTGGAAGAAGTGTATCTGGAGGACCAGATCCCGGATGGTCTGGAGGTCACTCAGGGATCCTCCCGGCGGCTGGTAACCTTAGCTGCCGGAGGATCAGTGAAATGGACCTATTCATTGAAAGGCAGGCGGGGCTATTACGGGATGAGAAAGGTCAAGGCTACTGTCAGGGAACACCTGGGCCTGGCGGAGAGAGTAGTTGATCTACCTACTGACGGTCAATTATTCATCCTCCCATCCGTTTTAAGGCTGCGCCGGGTGGCGATCCAACCACGACGCACTCGCATTTTTTCGGGCAACATCCCGGCAAAACAAGGCGGCTCGGGAGTGGAATTTTTTAATGTGCGTGAATATCAACCGGGCGATTCCCCGCGCTGGATCAACTGGCGCGCAACAGCCCGACATGTTCAGAATATCTATACCAATGAATTTGAACAGGAACGCGCGGCTGATGTCGGTCTCATCCTGGACGGGCGTCAGCGGACGAATCTGTTTGGGGATCGATCCATTTTCGAGCATTCAGTGATGGCCGCGGCTGCCATGGCCGACACTTTCTTGAATGCCGGAAACCGGGTTGGATTGCTTTTCTACGGACGCCAGGTGACCTGGACCGCTCCAGGTTACGGAAAGATCCAATCCGAACGAATTTTGCACGAATTAGCGATGATCACGCCGGGCGATACCCTGAATTTCAATGAACTCTATGTGCCGCGCCACCTGTTCCCTTCACGTTCGCAGTTGGTGGTTTTCAGCCCGCTGATCCTGGAGGATTTTGATATTCTGACAGCCCTGCGGCTGAGAGGTTATAACCTGCTTGTCATCAGCCCCGATCCTGTGGCTTTTGAATTGGCCGGAATGGCAAAAACCCCCGTCAACAATCTGGCAAGCCGCATCGTCCATATACAACGCGCTCTACTCCTGCGCCGGTTAAGAGGTTCAGGAATACATGTCGTGAATTGGGATACTTCCCAACCTTTCGAGAAGATTGCCAAGCGGGAACTGGAACAACGTCTGGTACTGCCGCGCGGAGGATTAGAATGACCCGGTGGCTCCAATTCATCTTTCCAGTACTATCCACCGGTTTTCTCGCCTCGGGATTATTTGCAAACAGTCTTCCCTGGTTTGGCGCGGGAGTGATATGTTTTGGAATTCTTTGGATTGCAGGATTGGTGCTTGCGTGGAAATGGATCCCGTCCATTAGTCTGGTTATTGGTTATGGAGTGGCTGCCTTTGCCCTACTGCAAATACCTGTCAGCGGGCTCGGATCAAATCTCCCGAATGGGACATCGATAGTTTCAGGGCAGGGAAGACCTGGTATTTCAGAGGTCGTTTTCCTGCTGGGCGCATTATTTTCCCTGGTTTCATGGGATCTGTCGGAATTTCAATTTCGCCTGGTCCTTGCTTCGAAGGATGATAACGTCCACGCGCTCGAACAAAGGCACCTGTTGAGGCTGCTCAGCATATTCATGGGTGGTGCCATTTTAAGCATCGTTGTGTTGACCCTGCACATAAAATCATCCTTCGAATGGATCATGATACTGATGATTTTTGCAGTCTGGGGGATCAGCCGGATGGTTACCTGGCTGCAAAAAGAAAACTAGCGATTGCACCGTTCCATTGCCAGGTATGGGGTTTATAATCAGGAAAGAATCAATTGGAAATTGAAGTAAATATCTCCCCAATTAATCCAACGAGGATACCATGTTTGACTTGCCCGATGACAAAATCCTTTCCCTGTCAAAAGAACATGTTTTTTGGACCTGGTCTGCACAGGCCAAAGTGAACCCCATCCCGGTAAAGCATGCAGAGGGGGTGTATTTCTGGGATACTTCCGGCAAACGGTACCTGGATTTTAATTCCATGACCATGTGTGCCAATATTGGCCATGGCAACAAGCGGGTAATCGAGGCGATGGTGGACCAGGCGCGGGAGCTTCCTTATGCCGCCCCAGGAATGGCGACCAGGGTTCGAGCGATTGCCAGCAAAATGGTCGCAGATGTAACTCCCGGGGGCAGGTTGACGAAAGTGCTCTTCACCCTTGGCGGTGCAGATGCCAACGAGAATGCGGTGAAATTGGCACGCGGTTATACAGGTCGATTCAAGATACTCAGCCGTTATCGCTCCTACCACGGTGCAACCGCAGGAGCGATGGCGCTCACAGGTGACCCTCGCAGGAATGCCTGGGAACCGGGATTGATGCCAGGGGTGGTTCATTTCCTCGATCCATACCGGTACCGGTCCACTTTTCACCGCACCAACCCTGATATCCAGGAGGAAGAGTTCTGCCAGGATTACCTGAATCACCTGGAAGAGATCATCCACTACGAGGGTCCCGAGACAATCGCTGCGGTTCTGATTGAATCGGTGACCGGGACCAACGGGATTATCATCCCTCCTGCCGGGTACATGCAGGGTGTGCGCGCCCTGTGCGATAAATATGGGATCGTTATGATCGCGGATGAGGTGATGAGTGGATTCGGTCGAACCGGGGAATGGTTCGCAGTGGATCACTGGGGGGTTGTCCCCGACATCATCACCATGGCGAAAGGATTGACATCTGCCTATGCCCCCCTGGGAGCCGTGGCGATGAAACCGGAGATCGCCGCAGCGTTTAACGACCACGTATTCGAGAGCGGGTTGACCTACACCTCCCACCCGGTCTCCCTGGCGGCAGCGATTGCCAACATCCAGGTGATGAAGGATGACGGGGTGGTGGAAAATTCCGCCAGGATGGGTTTAATCCTGCATAAATTGCTGACTGAGCTGGGTGAAAATCACCCTTCCGTGGGGGATGCCCGGAATATTGGATTGTTCGGCATTCTCGAACTGGTGAAGAATAGAAAAACCAAGGAACCGCTGGCTCCCTGGAATGGATCAAGCGCCGAGATGGCGGCATTCCGCAAGGCGTGCATCGAAAATGGATTATTCTTATATACTCATTGGCATACCGTTTTGATCATTCCACCCCTGATCATAACCGAGGAACAGTTAAAGGAAGGATTTCAAGTACTGGACAAGGCGTTAGAAATCACGGATAAAGCAACCACCTGATCCAGATCCAAAAACTAATCATCAATTTCCAAGCAATAACTTGCGACCTCATCAATAATCAATGGAGTTTCAGGGATCATTTCGGATGGATCATTTCTTCAGGGCGGATATACCTGTCATATTCCTCAGCAGATAAGTAACCACTGGCAACCGCCTCTTCCCTCAAGGTACTTCCATTTTTCAGCGCCTTTCTCGCGATCATTGCTGCCTTGTCGTGACCGATATGAGGGGTAAGCGCCGTGACAAGCATGAGCGATTGTTCCACAAATGCCGTGATCCGGTCGAGATTTGGTTCGATCCCCAGGATGCAATGATCGGTCAGGCTACGCGCGGCATCACTGAGCAGGCGGATGGACTGCAAAACATTAAAAATTATTACCGGTTTATAGACATTGAGTTCCAATTGTCCCTGGGCACCTGCAAAAGTGACCGTGGTGTGATTACCCATGACCTGTGCGCAAACCATGCTCATGGCTTCACACTGCGTCGGATTTACTTTGCCCGGCATGATGGAAGAACCCGGCTCATTTTCGGGTAATTTCAGTTCACCCAATCCGGAACGAGGACCGGAAGCGAGCAGGCGAATATCATTGCAGATTTTATTCAGGCTCACCGCCAGGGTGTTGAGCACCCCTGATATTTCCACCATTGCATCGTGGGCAGATTGGGCTTCGAATTTGTTTGGGGCAGAGTTGAAAGGTAAATTAGTAAAATTCGCCACTTCGAGGGCGAACTGCTCACCAAAACCAGGCTTTGAGTTCAATCCTGTGCCGACGGCTGTGCCACCCTGGGCGAGAGGATACAATCGTTTCAGGCTGTCATTTACGCGGTCAATCCCAAGTCCTACCTGGGCTGCAAAACCAGAAAATTCCTGGCCCAGCGTGATCGGTGTGGCATCCTGTAAATGAGTCCGTCCGATCTTGACGATGTCGGACCATGCCTGTGTTTTATTGATCAAGGCCTGGAGCAGGTACTCGAGCGCCGGGATCAGGCAGTGAACCAATTGCTCCACCGTGGCGATATGCATAGCGGTCGGGAAAACATCATTTGACGATTGGCTCAGGTTCACGTGATCGTTCGGATGGACCGGTTTCCTGGAACCAAGTTTTCCACCCAACTGCTGAATGGCGAGATTGGCGATTACTTCGTTGGCATTCATGTTCGATTGTGTTCCAGAACCGGTCTGCCATATGACCAGTGGAAATTGATCGTCCATCCTGCCTTCGATCACATCCCGGGATGCCTCCACGATCGCAGCGCCTATCCTTTTATCGAGAGAATGCATGGCGATATTTGTCAACGCAGCACAGCGCTTCACGATACCCAATGCCCTGATAAAAGGTCGAGGCAGGCGTTCGTCCCCAATTTCAAAGTTTTGCAAGGCACGCTGGGTTTGTGCGCCCCATAAATTATCCTCGGGAACATTGATTGTGCCAAGAGAATCCGATTCGGTCCTGGTCTTGATCATTTTTTTTGTCATGACAACCTCTTATTTGCGATCTCGATAAGGGTGTTCACAGTCTTCCAGTTCCTGGTCGTGGCAGGAACCCCCATCACCTTTTCAAAATAGGCATTGGTGAATTTTGTCCTGCCGTATCCATTGGGACAATAAAGATAAACCTCACAATCCTTTCGTTGAAATTCATCGTCGTTCTGTTTTCCTGATACCGTCGATTCCTGCGATCGAGCTTCTTCGGACAGGAAGGTAATGTGAAGTTTTTCAGGACTGAATTTCACCTCAGGGCGAAAGGGATTGTTTTCAACGATTCTTTGAAGGTTGTCTGCATCTCGTAACAGCACTTGCACGGAAGAACCAAAGGATTCAACAATCCTCAACTCGATTAACCTGGTGAGATTCTCAGGATCAATTCCTTCGCAATCGAAGATCACATTGCCGCTTTGAATATATGTCTCCACCCTGGATAATTTTAACGATTCAAATGTGTTTTTTAGTTCTGGCATGCGAATGCGGTTTTTCCCGCTTACATTGATTCCCCTTAGCAAGGCGAAAAATGTGGTCATTCTCAACTCCATTGATCATCGTGAAAACCAATAAGAAAAAAATACAAGAACCTGACTACCTGCTAATCCTGCACACGGCAGGTGGAACGATCAGGGGCCGCCCATTTCTCATATCCAGTGCAAAATCAGATTTATTATACAATGGTTGCCTGGCAGGCAAATCTCCACTTGCTGTTCAGGAACAAATATCCAGGACAGGATATGGGAGTAAAATCAAGGCACATGATTTCAATAGGAGAATTTCATGACAATCATCCTTGACGGCACTTCATTGACGATCGAAAACCTTGTCGCGGTTGCACTGCACGGTGAAAAGGTGGAAATCTCCCCGGCTGCCCTGGAGCGTATCCGCGTATGTCGGAACATGCTGGAGGAGAAACTGGCTGCCCATGAGGTCATGTATGGTACCAACACCGGAATAGGTGAATTTTCAGAGAAGATCCTTTCGGATGATCAGGTAAAGGAATTTCAGAAATATCTAATCTACAACCATGCCGCCGGGATCGGTGACCCGGTTCCAGCTGAACAGGTGCGCGCCGCACTGGCTGGACGGATCAATGTCCATGCCCACGGGAATTCCGGCTGCCGCCCGGAAATCACGCTGACCCTGGTTGAAATGCTTAATAAAGGTGTCACACCGGTTGTCTGCAACAAGGGCTCGGTCGGTGCCAGTGGTGACCTGGCTCCCATGGCACAGGCCATGCTGCTCCTGCTGGGGGAGGGGGAAGCCTTCTATAAAGGCAAGCGAATCCCGGGTAAAGAAGCGATGGCTCGTGCCGGTATCGCTGTGCCGGGTCTCCACGCCCGGGATGGATTGGCAGCCATCAACGGTTCCAACCTGCTGACAGCCATGTCAGCCATCCACATTTACGAAATGGAACGCTTGCTCAAGCAGGCTGAGATAGCCGCAGCGATGTCGATCGAGGCTCTTCTGGGAAATTTGAAACCTTATAATTCCCTGCTCCACGAACTGCGCGGTTTTAAAGGGGCTGTGACTTCAGCTGGTAATTTGATGAAAATCATTGCCGGGTCGGATCTCGCCACCGGAAAAATGAAAACCAAGGTGCAGGATGCCTATTCCATGCGCTCCACTCCGCAGGTCATCGGCGCGGCGCGTGATGCGATAGCCTATGCCAGGAGCCAGGTTGAAATCGAATTAAATGGCGTGGGTGACAACCCAATTTTCATACCGGAAATGAAATTGACCCTGACCGGTGCGAACTTCCAGGGGTCCCCGGTGGCTTTGCCCATGGATATGGCCGGTATCGCCATCACCATGGTGTGCGTGATGGCTGAACGCCGGCTGAACCGACTTACCAACCCCGCCCTTTCGCAGGGCTTGCCTGATTTCCTGGCACACAATCCTGGATTCTTTTCGGGCTTGATGCTCAGCCAGTACACTGCCGACCATCTCATTGTGGAACAGCGGATCCTCTCTGCTCCTGCCAGCATCCAGTCGATCCCGGCAGCTGCGGACCAGGAGGATTTCGTATCGATGGGCATGAATACCGCGCTAAAGAATGGTCAGATCCTCGATAATGCATTCGGAGTGCTGGGAATCGAGTTCATGGCAGCTGCCCAGGCTCTGGATTTTCGCGATTTCAATCCCGGAAAGGGAACCCAGAAGGCGCGGGAGGTCATCCGGAAGCATGTGAACCACCTCGAGGAGGACCGGCCTCTCTTCCCTGACCATAATAAAATGAAAGCGGTTGTTCAATCAGGTTTGATCCTGGAGGAAGTGGAGAAGGAAATCGGGGATTTGGCAGGATAATAGTAAAACTGTCTGGACTTTTAACGTCGAAAAAAAATCATCCATGCATAAATTTTCGCAACTCACCCGCACCTCGTTCATGCTGGCATTCCTGTTTTCATTTGACAAAGTACTGGCGTTCATTAAATCACTGCTCTTTAACAAGATCGTCGGGTTGGAAGGAATGGGGATTTTTGGAGCATCCAATAATATCCCGGACTATCTTTCCGCCCTGTTATCGGGGGGTGCGCTGGGAATGGCTTTCATTCCGGTATTGCGTGAATACCTGGATCAAAAAGGGCGGTCTGCTGCCTGGGATCTCTTTGCGCGGGTGATCAACCTGGCTTTCCTGCTCACCGCTGTGGTATCCGCGATCATTATCGCCTTCTCAGAGCCTTTGGTTCGCTATATCATCGTTCCGCACTTCAGTATTGGAAAGCAGTTATTAACGGCATCATTGATGCGCCTCGACCTGCTTGCCATTCTGCTTTTTTCGATCAGCGGTCTGATCATGTCGGGACTTCAGGCAAACAAGCATTTCCTGCTCCCTGCCCTGGCTCCAATTTTCTACAACCTTGGGCAGATCTTCGGAGTGACCATCCTCACTCCGGCTCACGGTTTCCAACTGGGTCCGATCACTCTCCCAGCTTTCGGATTGGGACTCTACGGGATGGTATATGGCGTCATCCTGGGAGCCGGTCTGCATCTGCTGATCCAGGTGCCTGGTTTGATCCGCTTCCAATTCCGTTGGAGGCCGGTCATTGGAATTAGATCCCCCGGTGTTCTGCGAGTGCTGATCCTGCTCTGGCCGCGGGTGCTGACGATGGCAAGCATCCAGGCTTATTTTGTCGCCCGCGACAGCCTGGCATCCCGTTTTGGTGAAGCAGGCATTGGAGCGCTTAATTTGGGATGGACCATTCAGCAAGTTCCCGAGACCATCATCGGGACATCCATCGCGATCAGCCTGCTGCCCACACTTGCTGAGTTCATCAACCGAGGTGATAAAGATGCCTTTCGATCGACCGTCAACCGTGCCCTGCGCGTGATGCTGGCGATCAGCCTCCCGGGAGCGGCTTTACTGGCTGTTGGCGTTCGCCCATTGGTGGAAGGTTTCTTTGGCTTTGAACCAGCCAGACTCAACCTGGTCACCTGGTGCACATGGGCTTTTCTGGCAGGTCTGCTGGGTGATGCCTGGCTGGAGACAGCCGTCAGGTCATTCTATGCCAACCAGAATACGAGAACACCCATGCTGGCGGCGATCATTCAAGCGGTGCTGTTCGTTCTTTTAGCATGGTTGTTATCCAACCGGGTTGGTCTGCCAGGAATTCCCATCGCGGCAGCGATCACATTTACCATTCAGGCTATCGTACTGCTATCCATCCAGAATCGTTTATTCCCCGGTTTGTTAAAAATGGAAGGTACCTTAATTCGGGCGATGCTTGCAGCCATTACCGGAGGGGTTGTGGCTTATGCCATTATGAAGTACCTGCCACTTCCATCGATATTTACCGCCCTGGTCGCAATGGTTGGCGGGGCTGCTTCTGTTCTCCCATTTATTTGGAAAGAAGTCCGGCTTATGGTTCACCTGTAATCTTGGAGTATAATCGCCGCCATGCCTGATGCAGAATTGAAGGATACGCAACCGAACAACCCGTTGTCTGAGACTCAACCCAACCTGGTCCAGGGGGAAACGCTGCCAAATGTACCCAGGGGTGGAAAGCCGATACCCTCTTCAGGAAAGAAATTCCCAACCTGGTTGGTGATCCTGTCCGTGGTTACCTTGATCAGCATTGGTTTGTTGGGAGGATATGGTTCCGGCATGGGTCAGCGCTATGCTGCCCAAAAAACTGTATTAACCGAGCAACTCGAAGAGCAGTACCAACTGGGAACCGAGGCAATGAACTCCGGCAATTATGAACTTGCCTTGCAGTATTTCGATTTCATCATGCGCACCGATCCGAATTTTCCCGGGATCCAGGCTGCCTATACAGACCTGATCCTCAAAATGCAGATTTCTCCCACACCTTTATTTTCTCCCACTCCGCTCGTAACTCCAACACCCGATATGCGCGGGGCAGAGGAGATCTTTACAACTGCTCTTCAATTGCTCAATACCAAAGATTGGAATGGCGCAATTTCCAACCTGGATTCACTCCGAAAGGTTTCTCCTTCCTACCGGACAGCACAAGTGGACGGGATGTATTATATGGCTTTGCGCGAACGCGGCGTG
The DNA here is from genome assembly GCA_963828815.1 of uncultured Chloroflexia bacterium. Classification (GTDB taxonomy): domain Bacteria; phylum Chloroflexota; class Anaerolineae; order Anaerolineales; family Villigracilaceae; genus UBA877. The sequence goes on along the minus strand of CAWHGD010000002.1, from coordinate 2,846,778 downwards.
GAAAAGATCACCGCTGCCTGCCAGGATATCAACCTGGAAGGCGGGATCTACGATTTGACCCTGGCTGAACATTTCGTCGGCGATGGAAACCTGGACGCATTTGCTGAGAGTCTGCGAACCTATTCCCGCCTTTATATCATTGCAGCCAGTTATTGGGACCAGGATTGGTTCCAGGCACAGAATTTCTTTGCCCAGGTGATGGCAGGGTATCCGAATATGTCCGATTCATCCTGCAAGAATGCTACACGGCGATGGGTGGAAGCCACCCTTAAGATCGCTGACCAATACATCGCTGCAGGGGATCCATGCCGGGCGGAAGAACAATTTTCTGCTGCGTTCTCTGTGAACGATCCATCAAATGCGACTGCATACCCTACAGCCACAGAAGTTTCGAACAATTGCCATGGACCCGCGGCGGGAGAAACCCCGACTTCCCTCGGCACCCCCACGGAAACACCTACGGAAACTCCCACTGAAACTCCTATAGAAACAGCAACCCCGAATCCGTAACATCACGGTGTCCTTGTGTTAAGGATCCTCCCGGGAAGCTGGCAGCTCACAACATAGGTGATAATCACTCTTCAGCCCCGAGATAGTTCCTGATTCAATCAAAGCGCCTATTTGCGGAATGAAATGAAAAACCATTGCCTCCCCTGCCAATTTGGAAAAGAGTAAAGTGAATACTTATCTTGACCTGGCGCGGTTGGGGAGAATCGGATGGTTGCGCCATATTCTGGCAATTGGCTTGATCCTCTTCTTATGGCAGGTGATCGGTGCCTTGCCCAGCGTCATCCTGATTTTTCTCGTTTCAACGGATGGCAATCCAAAAACAACCGTTTCAGCGACAGGTCAATTTAGCGGGGTGGAACCAGTTGTAAGCCTCGCAATAATCCTATCTGCATCGGTTCTATTCCTGATCGGCATCTATCTGGCGATCCGTTTCATCCACTTGCGTCCATTTCGAACTTTGATCACTCCCGAACGAAGAATTTCATGGGGACGGATCTTCCAGGGATTCATTGTCTGGGTGATGCTTCTTGGCGTCATGTCGCTGGTGGAGGTTTTCTTATACCCCGGGCGCTACATCTGGACGTTGAATTTCCGCCAATTCCTGCCCTTTTCAATCCTGGCTCTACTCCTGATCCCCATCCAGGCATCGGCAGAAGAACTGTTCTTCCGCGGGTATCTGCTGCAGAGTATTGGTCTTCGTTTACGGAATATCTGGACCCTGAGTGCCCTATCCGGGTTGGTTTTTATGCTTCCGCATTTGTTGAACCCGGAGGCACGCATCAATTTTGTATTGATGGGATTTTATTACTTTTTCATAGGGGCTGTGATGGCCTTTGTCACACTACGGGATGGGAGGTTGGAGCTTGCGATTGGATTGCACATAGCCAACAATTTATTTTCAGCACTGGTAGCCAATTACAGCGTGACAGTTTTGCCCACACCCTCGATGTTCACGGTCAAAGAGTTGGATGCAACTTATTCTGTCATTGCTGCAACCGTCGGATTGGTCCTATTCATGCTGATATTCATTCCACCTCCGCGTCTCAAAGGTAAAGACAATTCCCCCCCCGGATTGAATAATAAAGAAGCGGGGACAGGAATATCCTAGGTGGTTGGAATACCTGTCAGATCGTAGACCATTGCTCCGGTAATAATCACCGGGATGATGGTTCCAATCGCTGCTTTCCCTTCCACGAATACCATCCCGTCTATTTCGGGAGCATCACGGTAAGACCTGCCAACGGAAATCCCCTTTTGCCGACCTTCAATCAATACGTCAAGTTTCTGCCCCACCCAGGACTGGTTGATCTGCAGGGAGATACCTTGCTGGAGTTCCATCAATCTTTGATAGCGGGTTTCTTTAACTGAAGCAGGTACCGGATCTCCAAGCGGTTCGGAAGGAGTCCCTGTTTCAAAGGAGAATTTGAAAGCACCCACACGGTCGAAGCGCATTTCCTCGAGAAAATCCATCAAGACTTGGAATTCTTCATCCGTTTCTCCGGGATAACCAACGATGAATGTGGAACGGATGGCCAGGCGGGGAAGTCTGCGGCGCAATTTTGCGAGAGTGGTCCGGACCCAGTCGACATTGGCGGGGCGGCGCATGCGAGTCAGCGTGGCTGGCGCCGCATGTTGTAGGGGGATATCAAGATAGGGCAAAATTTGTGGACGGTTGACCATGACATCGATCAACCTGTCCGTGACATAACCGGGGAAACTGTACATGAGCCGGATCCACTCGATTTGCGGGACTTTCGCGGTCATTTGTTCCAGTAGAATGGCAAGCCCGTCTTTCATACCAAGGTCATACCCGTAATCAGTGGTATCCTGGGCGATCAGAACAATTTCGTGCACACCGTGGTCCATTAGGTAGCGCGCTTCATCGAGTATCCTCTCCATGGGACGGCTTACTGCAGTACCTTTGATAAGGGGAATGGCACAGAAAGCACAAGGTCGGCGGCAGCCATCCGCGATTTTCAGGTAAGCGCTGGCTCCCGAAACGCTCGCACGCAGCACTCCGGCATCATCCGAATTAATGGCAGGTGTTTCAGGCAGGTGGTAGAGAGGTTCAGGACGAATTTCTGATTTGGATAAAGAATCGGATCTGGTTCGCAACTTCAATACCAAATCGACAATATCCATCCAACGTCGAGTCCCAAGAATCCCATCCACGCCGGGCACCTGTCGGGCTACTTCAGCACCGTACCTTTGGGTGAGGCATCCGGCTGCGATGACGAGTTGATGCGGCTGCTTGTTCGTGACCAGATTGTGCAGCATCGAATAAGATTCTTCACGCGCCGGACCAATAAAACCGCAGGTATTAACGATAAGGATGCTGGCTTGCCGAGGGTTGGAGACAGATCGATAACCATCGCGTTCAAGCAACCGTGTCATCGAATCGGAATCCACATCGTTCTTGGCACACCCCAGGGAGGTCATATGGAATGTCTTCAGTTTCATATTAAATCAAAGGTTCTTTCCGAGTTTGGTTTAGAAATAAAGGAATAATCAAAAACAATCTCTATCACGGGCCAGGCGTCGAAGTGATGCGAGGGGTCTTGCTCGGGCGTAGAGTGGCAGATGGACGCAGGGTTGCCGTGGGGGTAGGGGTAGTAGTAGGTGTGGGTGTAAAGGTTGAGGTGGGATTGAGAATTGCATCTGCAGTATATATTCGATCCACAACCTCGCCCAGGTTTCCCATGGGTCCAAGATTATTCTGGTTGTAAAGGATACTGATGACACGCCCATTTCCTGTCAGAACCTCAATCTGGATGTTGCCATCATAGGGATAGGCAGTGCCGGGAGTAACCCTCCCTTCGAATTGGATCTTAAAATCCACAGTCACGCGCACCCATGCCTGTTCCTGGGCGATGACCACAACCTGTATCGGACCTTTTCCAGCCACCGGCATCGTGAGGACAAGAGACTCACTTGGCACCGGTTGGATGGTACTATCTCCATTCGACTGCAAGGTCGGTGTGATGGAAGCAGTCACTGCTTCCGGTGAACTTTCCAGAATATTTAATATGGAGAGAGCTGTCGGTTGTGGGGTGGTTCCCGCGCGCAAGTTGATGATACGGCTTGTACCCCAGACGGCAAATACGAGCAAGAGAAGAATTAATCCTCCACCCACGAAAATGTCCACTGAAAAAAATCGCTTGATGGCAGCCGGGATGATTATTTTTCCAGTAATCTTTCCCAAGAAGGGAAATTTCGTCCCAGGCCTATTGGTGGCTGAAGCCTGAATCGAAATCTTCTCTAGACGCTGAGTCTGTAATCCTTCTGCGAAAACGAGCAGGAGCGCATCCACATCCAGATCGAGGAAATGGGCGTAGTTTACCAGCATGCCTCTGGCTTGAACTGAGGAGGGTAAGTGATCTAAATCCCCGGCTTCCAAAGCCTGGAGATAATGCCTGCCAACGTGGATGTGCCGTTCCACTTCAGCCAGGCTAAGACTGATTGCTTCCCGGCGCAATTGTAGTGTCTTGCCAATGGATATGAACTTCACTTGAGACTGAAGAGGTTCCGAGAGGGGAAGAGGGGAGCCCTCGATGGTGTTGTCGAATTCAACCTTTCCAGCATTTTCTTCGATAATCAGGCTCGAATCGACCGTTTCACCCTGTTTGGAACGATTCTTTTGGTTTGATATAATTATCGCCAGACGCGACAGCAGGTTATGTAGTTGTTGTCTGCCTTTCCAGGATTCCGGTGGGGGAGGTTCCGAATCCTTCCCGGAGAATTGTTCTGATGCCTGTTCCTGAACCATCTCAGGACCAGATATTTGGTCTTGCGGTCCACTTGCTGTGCTCTGCAAGGGTGCCATTATCTCTTCGATTGGAACCCCAAGAAAATCTGCATACAGGCGGATGAAGGCTCGAGCCTGGACCAGCGAAGGCAGCGATTCAAAATCATCGGCTTCGATGGCTTCAATTTGATGGGCGCGGATGCGCGTGGCTTGCTCCACCTTCTTGATGGTCAGGTTTTTTGCTTCACGCGCATGTTTGAGTTGCGTTCCGATCGTCTCTTGCATAAGGGTTAAGAAAACATCACCGGTTTCCCTGGATGGATGTACCGGTGATGCTTCAAGGGGACCTGGTTAAGGAATTTACGCGGTTAGTTCTGTATCTGCAGAGGTGTCAACCGGAGGAATTTCTTCAGCCGCGGGTGCTGGTTCTTCGATGGGCAGACTTGGTTCCGCTTCGCCTTCGCGGAAGACAGTGACTTTTATTTCAGGGATCAGATCCATCGTCAACCGGATGCGAACGGTATGTTCACCTAATACCCGTAACGGCTGCATATCCAGTTGTTGGCGTTTAAGGCTGTAACCAGTCTTCTTTTGAATGGCATCAGCCACTTCCTGAGAAGTGATCGATCCGTACAACTTGCCTGTCTCACCAGCCCGGGCTCCAAAGGTCAACTGGACATTTTCCAACGCCTTGGCGACCTGGCTCATTTCATCGTTCAGGATGACACGCTTTTCAGCGGCCTTGATGCGGATCTTTTCAGCAGTTTTTGTTGCACCCGGGGTAGCCAGGACTGCCATCTTCTGCGGGAGGAGAAAATTGCGCCCGTAACCATCGGCGACCTTCTTCACATCGCCCGCACGTCCCAGTTTATAAACGTCCTTGATAAGTAATACTTTCATTTTCAAGCCCTTTCGATCAATAGGATGGTGGAGCGAAGGGTACAACGCTCCGGGGGCTGATTTTACCAGAGGCTAGCACCGATGGGAAGGCCTAATGTGAAAATGAATCCAATTGCGAATTTGGTAACAATTGCATTCACGAATACCTCGTCTATGGTTTGAGGGCGGACTTTCCCGATATGGGAGCAGAAAATCAACCAAGGAGGTCTCAAGGACCTTCCTGCGATCCTTCATCGCTATTGGTGATTCACAAAAGGCAGTATAATTTCGGGAATCATGGACAAAACACCTCCAAAATTTCAGATCAAAGGTATCCGGGACGGTTTGCTGATCACGTTCGAAGGGAGCGATTGGTCAGAGTTGGCTCCTGCTTTCATAGAAAATGTCGACGCCCGGGCTTCGTTCTTTCAAGGAGCGCGAGTTGCCCTGGATGTTGGAGAAAACGAGTTGCGGGTAGCCGAATTATCCATATTACGCGATCAACTATCTGAGCGTGGAATAACCTTGTGGGCGGTTTTGAGCGAATCACCGATAACCGAGACCACCGCGCAGAATCTTGGGATGGCAACCCGGATCTCGAAGCCCTCGCCAATTAACGACAGGGAGGCAGCCGGGCAACTGCCCGAAGGTGCAGCCAAATGGATCAAAGGTCCGCTCCGTTCCGGTGGCAAGGTCCTTTTTGAAGGAAATGTGGTCGTGATGGGGGATGTCAACCCTGGGGCAGAAATTGTTGCCGGAGGGAGCGTGATCGTCTGGGGGCGGCTGCGCGGCGTGGTCCATGCAGGTGCACAGGGGGACATGAGCGCGGTTGTGTGCGCATTGGAACTGGCACCCACGCAGCTACGGATTGCGGGCGAGATTGCTGTCTCGCCGAAAAAACAAGGAAAGAGCCAGCCGGAGGTGGCCGGTTTGAAAGACGGTATACTGGTTGCAGAACCCTGGCAAGTATCTACAGGAAGGTGACATGACAGCTAAAGTAGTGACGATTGCCTCCGGAAAGGGAGGGGTTGGGAAAACCACTTCGGTGGCGAATATCGCCGTTGCACTTGCCTCGCGTGGGCAGAAAGTAACCTGTATCGATGGCGATATCGGTTTGAGAAACCTGGATGTGGTCCTGGGGCTGGAGAATCGCATCGTCTACGACCTTGTGGATGTGATCGAAGGGCGCTGCAGACTGCGTCAGGCGATGATCCGGGATAAACGCTTGCCCGAGTTGTATCTCATCCCTGCCGCGCAAACACGAGATAAAACCTCGGTCTCACCAAGTGACATGGTTACTCTATGTAATGAATTAAGGCAGGAGGTGGACTGGATCCTCATCGATTCCCCGGCCGGCATTGAACGAGGTTTCAAGAATGCCATTGCTGCAGCAGACCGGGTGGTGGTGATGACCAATCCCGAAGTCTCGGCGGTACGTGATGCAGACCGGGTGATTGGGATACTGGATGCTGAAATGAAAGGTCCCGCCGCGCTGGTGATTAACAGGCTGGACCCGGTGATGGTAAAACGCGGGGACATGTTATCTGTTGCGGATGTGCTTGATCTTCTGGCAGTTGAATTGATCGGCGTGATACCGGAGGACGGAAATGTCATTGTCGCTTCCAATCGAGGCCAACCCCTGGCGCTTGATGGAAAAAGCAAGGCCGGGCAGGCATTCCAGAACATTGCCCGCCGGTTAATGGGCGAACAGGTGCCCTTGATGGACCTTGAAGGACAGAATATATTTCAACGTCTCCTGGGGAGGAAGTGATCATGGCTTGGTTATTCGGACGCAGGAAGAGTGCAAACAGCGCCAAGGAAAGACTGCAATTGGTATTGATCCATGATCGCACCGATCTAACCCCGGCAGAATTGGATTCGCTGAAAGATGATTTGATCGCGACCATTTCACGCCATATTGAGATCGATCCTTCCGCAGTGACAATCAATGTTGCCCATGATGGAAGATCCCAACGACTGGTGGCTGATATCCCGCTGCGAAGTGTAAACCGAAGAAGGGGACGATTCTAGTCCTTAGATAATCGACCATGTTCCGAAGCGGTTTCTGGCGACATTTTGATTTCTGGCTGCTGGGGGCAGTCATCGTGGCCCTGGTATTTGGGGTTACCATGATTCTCTCTGCGATCGCGGGCAATGAGAACCTGGCGACCCTGGTGCCTCGCCAGATCATTTTTGGCGGGATTGGATTCGTGGTCATTATACTGGCAGCTGCCATTGACTATCGCTTCTGGTCTGGCGCAATTGTCCCCATGTATATTGTCATCGTAGTATTCCTGCTGTTGTTGTTTGTTATCGGGGGAGCCAGGTTTGGAGCCACACGCTGGATCGAGACCGGGCTTGTATCCATACAACCCACGGAATTGGCTAAGATCGTGATAATCCTGGCGCTGGCAAATTACTTCTGGAAAAATAATGAAGCTCCCCGGAATTGGACCTGGTTATTCAAGGGGCTCATCATCGTATTGATCGTTGCCGGTTTGATCTTCATTCAACCAAATCTAAGTAATGTTATAGTCATCATGGTGTTATGGGCAGCCATGACCTGGGACAGCGGGCTGCAAATGAAGCAACTCGGGATCATGGTGCTGGGGGGTCTGATACTGACTGTAGTCGCTTTCAACTTCATCCAACCATACCAGCAGCAGCGGATCGTTAATTTCTTCCGTCCCGACCTGAGCGCCCGGAATGGCGCAACTTACAACGTGATCCAGGCTTTGATCGCCCTTGGCTCTGGAGGAATCGCAGGCAAGGGGTATGGTCATGGGACCCAGACCCAGCTGCGCTTCATGAAAGTACGGCATAATGATTTTATTTTTTCAGTGATTGGTGAGGAACTGGGCTTGTTTGGGACGATCTTTGTTCTCTTGCTTATTGGTTTCATAGTTTATCGTTGCCTGAGAGCCGCAAGACTTGCCCGGGATCCATTTGGATCGATGATCGCCTACGGTGTGGCGATACTCATTTTCTTCCAGGCTGCGGTCAATATAGCCGTCAACCTGAACCTGATCCCGGTGACCGGGATACCTCTGCCGTTTATCAGTTATGGCGGCAGCGGCTTGATCTCATTGATGCTTGGCATAGGCCTGGTGGAAAGTGTGATCATCCGGCACAAACCACTGGACTTCTAATGGAGAATCGCTTGGATCTGAAACCTGTTCGCACACGATTTGCTCCTTCACCGACTGGTCGAATGCACCTCGGAAGCGCCCGTTCTGCGCTGTTTCCATTCCTGTTGGCCCGGCGCAGCGGCGGGACTATTATCCTGAGAATCGAAGACACCGATCAAAAAAGGTTTGTACCGCAAGCTGAAAAGGAACTGATCGATGGATTGCACTGGCTGGGGATCAATTTCGACGAAGGTCCTGATATTGGTGGTCCATGTGGTCCCTACCGTCAAACCGAACGTCGTGAACTATATACCGACCTGGCCTGGAAACTGGTGGATCTTGGGAATGCTTTCCCTTGCTTCTGTGACGCCGGCGCGGCTGAACAAAATCCGCCAAGAGCAAATAAAGAAGAAACAAAACCCTCGTTATGATGGAACCTGCCGCAACCTGGATCCGGGCGAGGGGCGCCGCCGGGCAGCCGCAGGCGAGAAGTTTGTCATTCGTTTCAGAATGCCCAAGGAAGGGAGCATTATCACAACGGATCTCCTGCGCGGTTCCACCAGCACTGAGAATTCCGCACTGGATGATTCCGTTCTGCTTAAATCCGATGGTCTGCCCACTTATCATTTTGCCGCCATGGTGGATGATCACCTGATGGGGATCAGCCATGTCATTCGCGGTTCGGAATGGCTGCCGTCCCTGCCATTGCATGTCCATATCATCCGCGCCTTCGGATGGGAAGAACCGCTCTTTGTACATCTATCGGTCTTTCTTAAGCCAAGCGGCAAGGGCAAGATGAGCAAACGTGAAGCGACAGATGCCATCAAGGATGGTCACTCTATCTTTGTCGGCGATCTGCAGGGATTGGGATACATCCCTGAAGGTGTGTTAAATTGGATCGCCTTGATGGGCTGGGGTGTGCCGGAAGATGACATTCTCACCCTGGATGACATGATCGCCCGATTCGATATTCACAATCTCACCCCCTCTCCGGCGGCAATCAATTTTGCCAAACTCGACCATTTCAATGCGACCCACATCCGTCTGCTTCCAAACGAGGAACTCGCTGCGCGGATCAAGCCTTTCTTCCTGAAGGAAGGACTGGAAGTGGATGATGCCAGGCTCTTGAAGATCATCCCGCTCATTCGCGAGCGTCTGGTAACACTGGACGACTGCCTGCCGTTTGCAGCCTGGTTCTTCAAGGAGACTGTCGAACCAAAAAAAGAGGATCTAATTGCCAGGAATCTTACCTCTGCGCAATCAGCAGAAATTGCCCAAAAGGCATATCAAATCCTGGCTTCCCTGCCAGAGATAACTCCTGCGAGCGCAGAACCACCCTTGCGTCTTTTAATCGAACAACTTGGAATGAGCCCCGGGCAGGTGTTTGGCATTTTACGCGCGGCAGTAACCGGACAGACTGTCAGCCCGCCATTATTTGAGAGCATGGAAATTGTAGGGAAGGATAAAGTGCTGGTCAGGTTGAAAAAAGCGATCGCGATGCTGGAAGGGGAGTAAAACCACTCCTGAACTCAGGTCAGGAATAACCGCACCAGGTAGATCGCACCAACAACGAAACCTATCAGCACCACGATCCATCGCAGGGTGGCGGGTTTCACTTTGCCGGCGAGTTTTCCTCCCAGCACGCCTCCGAACAAGGCTCCCACAGCCATGACAAGTGCCACACTCCAGGCAACTTTCCCTGAAAAGACGAAGAACACTGCCGCGGTAAGATTGGCTGCAAATGCGATGCCCTGCTTGAATGCATTCAACCGGGTCAGTGAATCATTCATCACCAATCCCAGCACTGCCAGCACGATGACACTCAGGCCTGCACCGAAATAACCGCCGTAAATAGCTGCCAGAAAAACCGGGAAGAATACCCACCCTTCCCTCAGTACCCTGGTTGAACCCTGTTCCTGGCGGCGGGAAAGCCAGGCGCGCACGGGATTCTGAACTGCCAACAGGGTTGAGGCCAGAAGGATGAGAAATGGTACCAACTGGGTAAAGAGTTTTTCACCTGTGTGCAGGAGCAGGATACCTCCAAGCAGACCGCCAAGCGCTCCAGCCGGGATGAGCATCCACAAACGATGCTTCTGGCCTTTGAGTTCATTACCTTGCGCCAGTGTTCCACCGATATAACCAGGGCAGAGGGCGACCGTGTTGGTAACATTGGCTGAGACTGCTGGAAGGCCGATCGCCATCAGAACGGGGAAGGTGATCAAAGTCCCGCCACCAGCCAATGCATTGACCAGACCTGCTGCAATGGCAGCCAGGCCAGCAATAATGAAACCAGTGATTGTCATGAATTCATCCTGTGGATTTTGCGATTTTAGCCCAGGTATCCTTGAGTGTCACGGTGCGATTGAACACAGGCTTTCCGGGAATTGAATCCGGATCAGCACAGAAATAGCCATTCCGCTCGAATTGAAATTTATCTCCAGACTGCGCCTGTGCCAGGGATGGCTCAAGGAAGCATCCTTTCAATTCTTCCAGCGAGTGCGGATTGAGGATCGAATTGACATCATCACCGATATCCGGATTCTCGACCGTGAACAATTGCTCATAGAGACGCAGATCGCCACTCACGGCATGATTTGCAGATACCCAGTGGATGGTGGATTTAACCTTACGTCCATCAGGAGTGTCGCCGCCACGCGTGGCGGGATCGTAGGTGCAATGCACCTCGGTCACCGCGCCGTTGACCGGATCGAGTGTAACACCGGTGCATTTTACCAGGTAGGCATACCGCAACCGCACCTCGTTCCCCGGATAGAGACGATGAAATTTTGGCGGTGGTTCTTCGCGGAAATCATCCTGTTCAATGTATAAAATTTTCGAGAACGGGACTTTGCGAGTTCCTGCGGTCTCATCTTCCGGATTATTGATGGCGGTCATTTCCTCGGTCTGATCATCGGGATAATTGTCGATGATCAGTTTAATGGGGTGGAGAACGGCCATACGGCGGACCGAATGCCGGTTCAGGTCGTCACGGATGCAGGCCTCCAGTTGAGCCATATCCACCCAGCTATCGTTATTCGTTTCTCCAGTTGCCGCGATGAAGGTTTGGATGGCTTCAGGGGTCACTCCCCGGCGGCGCAGACCACGCAAGGTGGTGAGGCGGGGATCGTCCCAACCGTTTACGATACCAGTCTCGACGAGTTTGCGAAGTTTTCGCTTGCTCATCATGGCATAGGTCAGATTCAGGCGTGTAAATTCGATCTGGCGTGTCTTAAACTCACCCAATTGCTCGAGGAACCATTCATAGAGGGGACGGTGGATCATGTATTCCTGTGAGCACAGGGAATGCGTTATGCCTTCCATGGAGTCATTCTGACCGTGCGACCAGTCGTACATCGGGTAAATGCACCATTTATCACCTGTGCGGTGGTGGGTAGCATGCATAATGCGGTACATGACCGGGTCGCGCATGACAAGGTTTGGATGCGACATATCGATCTTTGCGCGCAGAACGCGGCTGCCATCAGGAAATTCACCATTTTTCATGCGTTCGAGGAGATCGAGGTTTTCCGCCACCGGTCGAGAGCGAAAGGGGGACTCGATGCCGGGTTTTAATGCTGATTCGGTCTCACTCCACTTTGTGCCGCGCGGCAGTGTGCCCCGGCTGGTGCTCATCTCCTCGGCCGTCTGGTCGTCCACATAGGCCAGCCCTTTTTTCACCAACCGGACAGCCCATTCGTAGAGCCGGTCAAAGTAATCCGAGGCGAAGGTCACTTTCACCCAGTGGATGCCCAGCCAGCGGGCGTCATCTTCGATGGCCTCCACAAACTCGGTCTCTTCCTTGGTCGGATTGGTATCATCGAAACGCAGGACCAGCTCACCGTTGAATTCCCTGGCGGTGTTATAGTCGATCAGGAATGCCTTGACATGCCCGATGTGAAGGTAGCCGTTTGGCTCGGGAGGCAGGCGGGTGCGAACGTAGTCAAAGCGCCCGCTCTTTAAATCCTCTGCGACTGCTTCAAGGATGAAATTAGCGATTTTTGGGGAGTCGTTATTATTCATTCAGCAACCTTTTTTCGATTCAATCAACAAATGACGGTAAGTAGATTGTATAATTATAACAAAGCCGAAGGACGATACTCTCCAGGTTTGGGGAGAAGCCTCACCAACGCAGCAAGTATTATCTGCCAAATCTTTCATGGATACTGTTCCATCGCCCGATTTGATTAAGGAATTTGATGTAAATCGATCCCTCATCCGTAAATTTGACAATAGATCCCTTAAGGAATCGATTCCTGGCACACGATTCCTGGGGCAGGCAGGTCCTGCCCTCGAGAAGGGGGAGCCTTGATTGTAATACCTTTACCGGAGATCCCAAATGGGTGATCCACCTGATGAAATTTTCTTTTATTGCAGATCGCATTGGTATAAACATCAATTAGATATTGGTCTCTTATCTAATGTTGTTAACGTTACAAGTTACCTGCCTGTGCTGAAACTGGAGATTTCTTAATTCAGTGCATTATGAATGGAAAGGAAGGATGTCATGGAAAAAGGGATCTCGGAATATCTTGGAACCTATTTCAATAAGAATATCGTCCTAAGGCTCGCCTCAACTGCAAAGGTGTTCTCCTGGATCGTAGCAGTATTTTATTTCACCCAATGGTTTCTTCAGGTAGGGACCACCCTCCTGCAGGTGAGCCGCGGCTTCTGGATGGGGATGGGTTTTACGGATATCGCCCAGAACATTCTATGGCTGTTCGAGCAGCCGCTGCGCGGGCTGGTGTATTTCGCGGTTCTGCAGGGCATGGCGCAAGCTTTGTTGATATTCATGGATATGGAAGAAAATACCCGCCGTGCTGCTCGCGGAGGCAAATAATACCAATGTATAAAATGACCGAAATATTGCATTCATGAAATGTTGTATAATTACGAAGTCATGCAAATTCGAATTGCGCTCTACTACTATTATTCCCACCCTTAAACGCCGTTGCAGGTGGGGAGAACGCGCCTGCCGCGGCAGGCGCGTTTCATTTACCCGGAAATACAAAAATGAAATCTTGAACATGAATTGAATAATGGAGTCTCGCACCCATGAACATTGATGAACAAGTCGCCCTGTTGATGCAAGGCACCGAATATGGTGATGATGAATTAAAGAAGAACATGGCTGGCGAACTCCGCCAGCGGCTGATCGAGGCTGAGAAGGAAAAACGCCCACTGCGCGTGTATTGCGGTTTTGACCCCTCCACCTCGGACCTGCATCTTGGTCACACCGTGCCGATGCGCAAATTACGCCAATTCCAAGAACTGGGGCACGAGGTCACATTCGTGGTTGGATCATTCACCTCACTGATCGGTGATCCGTCAGATAGGGACAAGCTGCGCCCGCGCCTTTCCGAGAAGCAGGTGGAGGCCAACGCCCGTACGTATGCCGAGCAGGCTTATATAATCCTCGACCGCAAGAAGACCAAAATACGGTTCAATTCCGAATGGTTATCAGAATTGACCTTTGCAGAATTGATCGAACTGGCATCCAATTTCACCGTTCAGCAGTTTATCACCCGCGATAACTTCCGTAAACGCTGGGATAACGGTGACCCAATCTACCTGCATGAGACTTTTTACGCCATCATGCAAGGCTATGACGCACACAACCTGCAGACGGACATCCAGGTGGGCGGCACGGACCAGTTATTCAATATCGTCACCGCGGCCCGAAAGATCATGACCTCGCTGGGCGACAAGCCGAATATTGCCATCATCCTGGGCATCCTGCCCGGCACCGATGGTGAAGTGAAGATGAGCAAGTCGCTGGGCAACCATATCCCCCTGCTTTCAACCCCGGAAGATATGTATGGAAAATTAATGTCAGTGCCTGACAAGGCGATGGGATCATTCATGCGCCTGGTGACGCGCTGGACTCCTATCAAGATCGCTGAAATGGAAGCCAATCTGAAATCCGGCCTCCTGCACCCGCGGGATGCAAAGATGAGCCTGGCGCGCGAGATCGTGTCCATTTTCCACGGGGAGAAAAAGGCTCTTTCAGCAGAAGAAAACTTCCAGAAGGTTTTTCAACAAAAGGATATTCCTGACAATATGCCAGATTTTCCACTCAAGCATGGACAGACTGTCCTGGAAGTGCTGACAGCTGCGGGGCTGGTGACAAGCAATTCTGAAGGCCGGCGCATGATTGAACAGAAGGGTGTCAGGTTGGATGGTGAGGTATTGGAGGATTTCAACGCCTCATTTCCGCATCCGGGAGTCCTTCAGGTCGGCAAGCGGCGATTTATCAGGGTGAAATGAGGGTTTAAGGATTTAAAGAGGTTTCCAGCAAGGCTTTTCCGATCGCGCCTGCAAGGTCTGGATCACCTATTTCCAATAGTACCACTACAGCCAGTGGGGTTGACTGCTCACTGGATAATGTCCCTCCAAGAGACCAGGAATAAACCTGGTCATCTTTGGATACCAGAATATTCCATTGCCAAATGGGAAGCCCTTTCATGATCAACCCTTCCGTGACTTCCGCCGCCCGGTCGGAAGAAAAGACATTCACGGCCTCGCTGAGGGCGGGTAGAATGATCCAACCCTCAATAGGTGAATTAACAGCGACTGCCAGAATCGGCGCCGGGCGTATGCCATGATTGCTCAAGGCGGAGGCTGCCAAAACCAGTTGTAAGGGGCTGATCCGTAGATCGTCTTCTGGTTTCGAAGGAATGGCAACCGGTAGCCTCAATTCGGGCGAATTATAGAAACCAAGGACAGCTGACCACTCTGCGAAGAGACTCTGTGTTCGCCAATGGTCATATCCTGATGCCAGGATGAAAGGTTGCATGGCATCTCCGGGCGGATACAAACCCTGGGCAGCGCGATCCAGGAAGGGAGAATGCGGGTCCTGGAACAGGGTAGAAGCCTGAACATCCAGTTTGTTTGGGTCAAAGGTTGGGTGGGAAACCATTACAAGGATCTCGCCACTGACGGCATTGACCAGCACAATTGCACCCTGGAGGTCTCCGAGCAAGAGGTCTGCCTGTCTTTGCAGCCTCAGATCAAGGCTCAAACGCACATCCAAACCCGGCGGCGGCTGACCATAAAGGATGTGGTCCCACCAGATACTGCTGGCTGGATTTCCCTGCAGGCCGCGTAGATAAGGATCGAGGCTGGCTTCCAGGCCAGATTGCCCATAATTGATATTCGTATAGCCAGTGATAGACCCTAAAGGTGGATAGAGATAGGTGCGTTCGAATGTCCCCGGCTCGCCTTGTGTAAGATTGATGGGATTTTCGTGACGGTCGAGAAGACTGCCGCGCTTGATATACCGATCGGAGATGGAGAGACGAACGTTGTCAGTGCGGTCGAGAATTATCGAGCTGCGCCAGGTGGCCCACCACGCGTCCACTAATGCCAGAGCACACAAGCCTATACCAATCAAACCTGCCAGTATCAAGTAGGGTTGGGGGTTTGTGAGTGGAGCAGGCTCCTCTTCAGGCTGGCTTGAGACAAGCATTAGGAAGAGCAGCGCGATGTAAGAGGTGAGCAAAGAGGAACCACCGTAGGATATGAAAGGTAACGTTACCCCTGTAAGAGGTAGCAGGCGAATATTACCTCCTATGATGAGAATGGATTGTGCACCCAGGTAAGCGATCAAGCCTGCAGCAAGAAAACGGCGGTAGGTATCCTGGGTGCGCAAGGCGATCCGTATACCACGGAATGAATAGAATCCTATCAGTCCTAACAGCGCCAATGTCCCCGCAAGCCCGGTTTCTTCGGCAATCGCAGTGAAAACAAAATCCGAAATAGCCACCGGTACAAGACCGGGGCTTCCCAATCCGGGTCCCCGGCCGATAACGCCTCCATTCGCTACAGCCATTAAAGACTGGACAATCTGGAAAGAACGACCGGACGGGTCGAGCCAGGGATTGAACCAGGCATCCACCCGCAAACGGATCAGGTCAAAAAGGAAATAACCCGCCACGCCTGCAATTACCAGTCCAAAAAAGCTGAAAAGAAGGATGCGTTTTTTTCCAGTTGCGATGAAGAAGATGATCGCATATAGGAAGATAAAAATCGACGCTGTTCCCAGATCTCTCTGAATGATCAGCAGCAGCATTGCCAATCCTACCAATACAACAGTGGGTGCAAGCAGGGCAAGCGGGCGAAGGTTCAAAGGGAGATGATCTGCCAGGTAAGCAGCCAGGAAGATTATCAGCAACAGTTTCAGCGGCTCAGAAGGCTGAAGGTATATTCCACAGCAGCCCAACCAGAGGCGCAGACCATCACCGGCAGGATTTTTTCCAAAGATGAGTGTCAGGGCGGTGAGCAACAAGCCACCGGTTAGAAGGATGTATTTATATCGGCGTAGGAAACGCAGCTGCGGGGAAAGACGCATGCCTAGGATGAACAAAATCCCACACACGATCAACCAGGCTGTCTGCCGCAATCCAAAACCGGGAACCAGGCGGTAGATTGTGAGCATACCCCAGCCAGTGAGGACGGCTGCGATGGGAATTAGGAACGGATCTGCACCAGGCAGCCATTTCTGAGAAAGATTGTCGATCAGTGTAAAAATGACAACCCAGGTGATGAATCCTACCCAGTAAATCCATGGATACTCGGCTGCCCAGGTGCGGTTTCGTGCCGCGGGTGCAAGGGTCAGGATAATTGTATAGAGTAAAAGAAAAACACCCGCCAGCCGGAGCAGACGGGATTGAATTTGACCGGGGGATCCTGTAGAAATAAAATGTTTCATCAATTTAGCTGCAGGTAAGAAGGATTATGACCTTACTTCAAGTATTTCCTTACCAGCAAATCCAGTTTCTGGCGTGTTGCGGGCTGAATGTGGGGAGGGTGGGTGATCATGGCAGTTGCCAATGCAGAACTACAGGTGCAAGAACGTTCCTCAGGCATGCTCTTCACCAACAGGCGGATTGCCTCCTGGGCAGCCTGGGTGTTCTTGTTGAGTGTTCGGATGACCATTTCGACCGTCACAGGTTCTTCACTGACATGCCAGACATCGTAATCGGTGACATGGGCCATCACTGCATAACATAATTCAGCCTCGCGTGCCAGGAATGCCTCGGGCACGGCGGTCATACCGACAAGTGACATCCCCCATGAGCGATATACATTGGATTCAGCCCTGGTGGAGAAACGAGGCCCTTCGATGATAATGAAGGAACCGCCTTGATGGACTTTCGCTCCCGTTCCTTTGACTGCTTTTAACAATTCATCGGATAAGGCTGAGCAGAACGGATCAGCAACTCCGGCATGCGCAACCAGGCCTTCTCCAAAAAAGGTATGTGCTCGCTTGCGGGTATTATCATAGATTTGATCAGGTATGACGATGTCACCCGGAGCGAAATCCTCACGCAGCGAACCGCAGGCATTGATGCTGACGACGCGTTCAGCACCCAACTCCTTTAGAGCATAAATGTTGGCTTGATAGGGGACTTCTGTTGGCATAATGGTATGACCAATACCATGCCGGGCCAGGAAGGCTATAGGTTTCCCTTCCAGGTTTCCTATCACAATGGGTGCGGAAGGCTTTCCGAAAGGAGTGTTGAGAGATTGCTCGCGGGTATCAGTTAAACCTGCCATGCTGTACAGTCCAGAGCCACCGATTATTGCCAGGAAAGGTCTTTTATTCATGGAAAACCTCCATTACATGGTGTAGAGTCATGATGCCCCTGCAAGTGAAATGATGATGATGGCATCACCACATGTGAATTTGTCCTCGGAAATGACAACAGTCGGAAGGGTGAGTCTTACCTGGTTAAGTATGGTCCCGTTGGAGGAATTGAGATCTTCAAGCCACCATTGGTTATGATGATAACTCAAGCGGGCATGACGGGCGGAGACAGTCTCGTTATCCAAAGGACATTCACAGGCGGGATCTCGACCAATAGTGATTTCAGGGAGAAGGAAATATCTCACCTGTGGGGTAGTTTCTCCACTCTGGATGTGAAGGCTGATAGGAGGAACTCTGCGGGTAACCAGGAGCACTCCTTGCTGCTTGATGTCGCGCCAGAGGGTGATAAATCCCAGGATCAGGAATGCGTACAGGCTGATTGCCAGCATGAGTCTCAAAAGCAGTACGACCAGGCCGCTCATTTCCGATCACCCTTTGGTTTCACGGTCCTGGAGCGATGTTTTTTCGCAGTGTCAGATAGGAAGGTTGGTTTAGGTTCTGTGGGTGCCTTATCCATCTCCATCCCATCCTGCAAGTCCTGACCGAAAACGAGGGTCACGCCGGCAAGTGAGATCACATCCCCTGGCGAAAGCATGGTCATGTTACTAGACTTGCCATTGACGAAAGTACCTCCGGAGGAATTCAGATCAAAAATTGCATATTGTCCTTTGGCTACTCTCAACTGCGCGTGCTGCCTGGAGACACGCAGGTCGTCAATGACAATCTGGTTATCCATTCGACGACCAATATTTATCACCGGAGCATCAAGGGGAATAACTTCCTTTCCGTGAAGGATTAGGAATGCGTTGACAGGAATGGAATTTACCACATCCTCACCCTGAAAATTGGCTGGCATCCCCCTGGTCTCAGCAACGACCTCGCTTCTAAATGTGGCAATGATCCTGGTTTCATTTTCACCAATATCCAGGTCCGCGGCTGTTGATACGGAAGGATTGGAATTGAATAGGTATCCGGCTTCCTCTCCAGCGATTCTAAGGGCCTCTGCAAGTCTCCTGACCAGGGGCGGCTTTGTTTGCCAGCGTTCTAGGGTCGATGGGTGGGCGAGGATCACATACCCATCTGGAGCGAAAGTGGTTCCATCCACTTCCTTCAAGTTGTTCTGCAAAGCGCTGGCAAGATTCTGAAAGATCCTGTCTTCGATCCGATAACCCGGCAGATACTTCAACAGGCTGTTTTCAAGCAGGGATTGAAGGCGGGATTCCAGATGCTCTAATGATGGCATAATGATTGATTATAGAAGCCTGATCGCGATTATGCAAGATTGGAAGGGTGGGCTATAAAAACAAACGACCCGGTCATCCAGCCGGGCTTTGGAACAAGGAACAAGCTGGAATTAACTAGGAAGTAATTGCCAGTCCGCAGTTGGGACAGAATCTCTGATCGTATGTCAGCACATAACCACACTTGGGACAGGATGTCGGTTGACTCTTTCCAAGAGGCGCTCCGCAAGCGATACATGTGGAGGCACCCACAGGATTGGCTGAAGTGCAGTATTCGCAGGTTACACTGGAAAGTCGATCGGAGAGTTCCTGTTTTGCACCGGTCGTGCGGACGATATTGGCGACGATCTGCCAGATCCTTTCGGTCATCTGCAGACTGCTCACATCCTGAGCAATGTCATCAAGGCGCCCCAGAAGGTTTAAAGGATTTAGCAGCGCTGATATTGCCGTCTGCCCAAGGCTGGCAGCCACCCCCAACCATTGTTGCTGACCGACCTGTATCATGACCCCATCTTCAATTCTTTGGATATTGACACTGATCGCTGTCTTACCCCCGGAGCGGGAAAATTGGGAAGAGGCGATCTGGACCGTCAGATTATCTTCTTCACCCAGGATCTGAGTCTGTGTATTGCCCTGGTTGAATTCTGAAGTCAATGCCTGGGCAACGTCTAAAGGACTGATATTCCCGTGAAAAACGCGTCTGTCCATAGTTTTCGATTATAATCGTTTTGTCTTCAAAGGCAATGCTCCACATCCATTTACGGAAACAACCCTGGTAAGTTGCTAATCATGCGAACCTGGATAAGGATCGGACTTCGTTTTCTCTGTGTGCTGCTATTTGCGGGTATGATCTGGCTCACGCCTGCGTGGAATCCTGGAGCTGCTCAACAGCCGACTGGGAACGTTCCAACAGTCACAGGAACAATAACCGGACCATATATCACCGTTATCGCTCCAGATGGCGCCAATGTGCGCGCCGGTCCCAGTTCTTTCGATTATGCTGCGATAGGTTATCTAGTTCCCGGCGAGACAGCCCCGGCTCTCGGCAGGTCACCTGCCCAGGAATGGATCAAGATCACCTACCTGGGTGCACCGGGGGGTGAAGGATGGGTCTATGCGCCTCTGGTATCACTCTCACCGGGATTTCTCCCCATCCTGGAACCACCACCAACGGCTACGCCGCGCACCACACCGACCATCAATCCGACCTTTGCAGCTGCTTTCCTCCCCCAGACCACACCCACGCGCTTACCGACATTCACTGCGCCCCCACCCCTGGCAACCATTAATTTTGAGCCGGAAACCAGTTCGACATCAAGGATTCCCAGGGGCTTTATAATTCTTGGCCTGGCTTTGATCGGAATCCTGGGTTCGCTCATTTCGTTCGTACGAGGCAGGTGAAAGAAAATTAAAACAAAGAGACCGGGATTAAATTCCCGGTCTCTGTTTATTACTAATTATCACTCGATCCGCAAGTTCCGCTTTCGCAGGAACAGGAGGGTGGCGCGTTGGGATTATCCACCAGGAAACCTTTGCCGCGTGCATCGTCAATAAAATCAACCCGGGCTCCAGCCATGAATTGTATGGATGATTCATCCACCAGGACGGTAAGCCCTTCACTCTCAAAAGAGGAATCAGTCTCACGCGGTTTGTTGTCGAGTGCCATACCATATTGAAATCCGGAACATGTTTGCCCGTTGATATAAACTCTCAGGGCATAACTTTCGTCCAGTTTTTGCTCTTTTCGGAGACCGCGCACAACCTCCGCGGCAGCAGGGGTGAGGAGAACAGTTTCAGTAGTTACAGGGGTAGCCATACCAACCTCTCAAAATTTAATATGGCCCATCCTATCAGGATAGGGAGGTTTTGTCAAATCAATCAAGAAGCAGGTATAATCCCGCCAGCACGAATCCATTCTGACGTGATTTGATATTTTCAGGGAACGAAATCGGCTATCGAAAGACATGCAAACAGCAATATTTCTGGTCATTCCATTACCCACGATAAGGAGATCGTCATGCGTAAGTTCTATTCAAAACTATTATTACTGTTCACAGTCGCTTTGATCATTTCGGCCTGTGGACAGGCCTCTGACCCGGCAGCCAGGGCAGTTGAAGGCTACTTCAATGCATTGGTCAATAAGGATGCCAGCGCATTATCTGCCATCTCCTGTTCAGAATGGGAACCGGATGCTTTGATGGAATTAGATTCCCTTCAAGCCGTATCAACCAAGCTGGATAACCTGTCCTGCGTCACCGGTTCCTCGGATGGCAGCACCTCGGAGGTGAATTGCCAGGGAAAAATTCTTGTCACGTATAATGACGAAAACCAGGAACTCGATCTCTCTGTACGTACCTATAAAGTTGTCCAGCAGGGAAGCGAATATCTTTTCTGCGGTTATAAATGAAATTTCATCCATTTTCAAAAGAAAATATTTGGGCAGTGATCTTATGTTTAATTCTAATAGCCCTGGTGATTTTGACGGTTAGCAGCGCGCCAATCTGGATCTACCAGGGTTTCTGATGACACTTGCCCTTGTCCTGGTTTCCATCGGTGCAGCGGTATTATTGGGGAGGGTGGCGCGAAACCGCTGGCGTATCCCGCTCATACTGGGAAGCAGCACCATTGCAGTTTTTGCATTCCAGCCTGCCCTGCCGATCCGTGGTCTGGACTTCTGGCTGCCTACCGCCACATTGGCAATCACCATCCTGATGTGGATCCTGACCACACCGGCTGACCACCGACCTTGGCGGGAAAATTGGTCAGCCCTGGCTATTGTCGGCGGCATCGTACTGGCACTTGGTCTGACTCGATTCCTGGGTTTGCAGCTCCATCTGACCGCCTCACTCCCTCCGCAGACTATCAAGATCGTTCTTACCCTGGCTCTGGCAGCACTGGTTATCTTCCTGCAGGCACGCTTTTTAAAGACCAGCGGAGGGATGCTGACCGGTGCGTTCATCTTTATTATCCTCGTGTTCGTGCTGCTCAAGGTTCCATTTCTTGCTGAACTTGCCAGCAAAGGGTTGCGTGTCTTAAACCACCAAGCTGCCAACCTGGCAACGGCTCAGGACCTGCGCTGGTTGGGATTTTCTTACATTGCTTTTCGCCTGATGCATACTATCCGCGATCGCCAGAGCGGGAGGCTGCCATTTGTCTCTTTGGGGGAATATGTGGCTTATGTAATCTTCTTTCCAGCCCTCTCGGCAGGTCCCATCGACAGGATCGAACGATTTATTACGAATCTACGCAATCCGCAGGAGTTAACTTCCGACGATCTGGGAGAAGCGTCCAAGCGTGTGGTTCTGGGATTATTCAAGAAATTTGTGATTGCTGATACACTGGCAATGATCGCCTTGAATTTTCGCAACGCTTCCCAGGTTTCTTCATCTGGATGGGCATGGCTGCTGCTTTATGCCTATGCCTTCCAGCTTTACTACGATTTCAGCGGCTACACCGATATTGCTATCGGGATGGGGAGGCTTCTTGGCATAAAACTGCCTGAAAATTTCAACTCGCCATACCTGAAACCGAATCTGACCCAATTCTGGAACAACTGGCACATCACATTGACCCAATGGTTCCGGGCATATTTCTTTAACCCGGTGACCCGGGCGTTGAGGTCCGGAAAGAAGGCCCTGCCCATTCCCGTCATCATTCTTTTCACCCAGCTGGCTACGATGGTGCTTATCGGTCTCTGGCATGGTGTAACGCTGAATTTTGTAATCTGGGGTCTTTGGCATGGATTGGGGCTTTTTATCCATAACCGCTGGTCTGAAATGACCCGGATCCGCATGGCGGCGTTATCCTCACGACTACAGACTGTTTTGAATGTTGGTGGAGTAATTTTGACCTTTAATTTCATCGCCCTTGGTTGGGTATTTTTTGCCCTGCCCGAACCAACCAGCTCCATCCACTTTTTTAAAGTATTATTTGGTCTTGCATGATATGACTATTCGCTTCCTCCGCAATGTGCTGCTAAAAGGATTGGCTCTCTTCCTGCTGATCGATCTGATGTTTCCTGTTATCGATCCAGCAACATTGGGGAAACTATCTCTCTACAACCATCTCTTTAACGGGCGCGAACGGTTCCCATTTGGCGAGGATTCAGCACAATCTTATAACCTCAGCCTTTTCAACCTGGATGCCATGTTTGCCTCGCATGAAATCGCGAACGGAATAAAGCCAAAGGGTGAGTACCGGATCATCACCATCGGCGATTCCTCCACCTGGGGGACTCTCCTGCATCCTGCTGAAACTCTCGCCGGTCAATTGAATGAAGCCAAACTGTCAATTTGTGGAAGGAGCATCCATGTCTACAACCTGGGTTATCCGACCATTTCCCTGACAAAGGATGTCATGGTGCTGGATTATGCCATGCGCTATGACCCGGATATGGTCATCTGGCTGGTATCCCTGGAAGCCTTCCCTCTGGAAAAACAACTCTCCTCTCCCATCGTGGCAAATAATTCGGACCGTGTGCAGGACCTGATCGCGCGTTATAACCTGCCATTGGATTCAAATGACCCGGCATTGGCTGAACCAGATTTTTGGGACAGGACGCTCATCGGTCAACGACGCCCGCTGGCAGACCTCTTCCGGCTCCAAATGTATGGAGTAATGTGGACTGCAACCGGCATCGACCAATCCTATCCAGAAGATTATCAGCATGCCCAGACCAATTTTTCTACTGACATTTCGTTCCATAACATGACGGGTCCAGTATTGGATGAATCGCAATTGGCTTTTGGTGTGCTGGAAACCGGTATGCATATAGCTGGTCATACACCAATGATCCTGGTCAATGAACCGATGCTGGTCAGCGTTGGTGAAAACAGCGAACTGCGGTACAATTTTCTTTACCCACGCTGGGCATACGATCAGTGGCGGGAGATGATGGCAGCCCGGGCTGATGAAAGTGGCTGGAATTATCTCGACTTGTGGAATATCATCACGCCTGACCAGTTTACCAATAGTGCCATCCACCCGACGCCGGCAGGCGAGTCGGTATTGGTCAAACGGGTGGAGCAAAAAATCTTACAGCAGAGTTGCCCATGAAAAGAATATTTTTTATCGTTATATCGCTTATCTTGCTTGTCGCATGCAGCAGTACCCCGAATCTTCCAGCAACTGAACCAGAGAACACCCCCCAGGGTCAAGAGTTCAACAGCCTCACCGGTTCAGACCCAGCCGCCCATAGAAACCTATTCCCCTTCTGCATCTGCGACTCCCACTTATGGAGTGGATGACTGGAAACTCATGCCAATCGTTCCGAGTGGGGTGTCCGCGAGTATGCTCGAGGTCTACCAGCGCGGTCTCGAGCGGGGTCGCGACCCGAACCGCTTCTCCAAACTGGGTGACTGTCAGAACGTGCCATCCTATTTCCTGGCCATGTTCGACAGCGGCGATTTCCGCCTGGGCGATCAATATGCCTACCTGCAGTCAACGATCGACCATTTTGCCGGTTCCTGGGAGCGGGAAAGCCTTGCAGTCAAAGGGGGTTTGAATGTGGCTGCCGTACAGACGCTTTATTTTACCGACCCAAAGAACTGTAACCGGGATGAGTCGCCGATGGTGTGTGAGATCCGGAAAAATAATCCGAGCATTGTCCTCATCAGTTTTGAGACCTGGTGGGCAGATAAACCAGCCTCGGATTATGAACGGCGCCTGCGTTCGGTGGTTGAGTATGTCCTTTCCCAGGATGTGGTCCCGATCCTTGCCACCAAGGCTGACAATATCGAAGGCGACAATAGCATCAACGCTGCTATTGCCCATGTGGCTTACGATTTTCAGGTTCCGCTGTGGAATTTTTGGGCTGCTACTTACCCCTTGCCAAATCACGGTGTTTCCGAAGATGGTTTCCACCTGACTTTTGCCCGGGATTTCTTTGATGACCCGGAAAGAATGCAGAATGCCTGGCCCTGGCGCAACCTCACCGCCCTGCAATCCATCGATGCTGTTTTCCACGCTCTTACCGAAAAGCCTTGAAAAGAATCATTTATCTCCTTTTACAAATCCTTCTACTGGGAGCGTGCAGTGGGATAAAGCCTACTCCACCCAGCTTCGAAACCTTCCCTGACACCTTGACTCCCCAAATGGTATTTCCGGAAACGTCTTCCACCATCACGCAAATATCTTTTTCCACCACATCAACCTCCTCCCCGCAGGCTTCGGCCAGCGTAGAGCTGCGTCTTCCTCCGGACCGCTGGCAGGAGTGGCCAGTTATCCCTGCAACGGTCAGCCAGCGGACAAAGGAGATCTACAGGCGAGGATTGGATCTTGGCAACAATCCGCATGCCTTCTCAAAGATCGGAGATGGGGGGGCTGCCACCGTCTGGTTCCTAGCTGATTTTGATCTCGGCAGTGAATTTTACAACCTGGGAACCTATTCAAGCCTTCAAGGGGTGATCGATTATTTTAAAGGTTCTTTTGGACGGACGAGTGTGGCTGCAGGTCGTGGTTTCAACACTACCATCCTCCTGGATCCCGCCTTTGCTGACAATAACCTATGTGAGGCGACTGAATCCCCATTGGAATGCGAACTTCAACAGCAACACCCATCCTTTGCATTTTTTTCCCTCGGAACCAACCAGGCCTGGTATGCAGATTTGTTTGCCTCGGAACTTCGCATCATCATTGAGCGTCTGCTGGAGCGCGGGGTGATCCCAATACTTTCAACCAAGGCTGACAACCGTGAAGGCAACCAGCGCATCAACCAGATTATCGCCAGCCTGGCATATGAGTATGATCTTCCCTTGTGGAATTTCTGGAAGGCTGTGCAACCCTTACCCAACCATGGTCTGCTAGCGGACCTGGAGCACCTTACCTGGGCGGGACCATTTTTTGATGATCCTGCACGGATGGCGAATGGTTGGCCCTGGCGCAATTTAACTACCCTTCAGGTGTTGGATTTTATTAATTGCAGCGTTAGTGAACAACCATGAAACCTTCCATTACAGTTGCTTTATTCGTTCTTTTATTGACCTCCTGCAGCAGCAAGCCGACATCCGCTCCAGTCACACCGA
Organism: uncultured Chloroflexia bacterium; assembly: GCA_963828815.1. GTDB lineage: Bacteria > Chloroflexota > Anaerolineae > Anaerolineales > Villigracilaceae > UBA877. Next base: position 2,820,607 of record CAWHGD010000002.1, on the reverse strand, counting down.
CTGTCACCGCCTCGCCAACCGCAGAACTTGCTCCGCCGCCGACTGCCATCATTGCGCCAACCCTGGCGCCCGACCCCACGGCTACGAACGATACACGGCTGCTACCCGACCAATGGCAGCAATGGCCGGTTGTGCCATCTGTAACAGGGCGGGCTGTGGAGATTTACAACTCTGGAATGCTGATGGGTAATAATCCACGCGCCTTCTCGAAAATTGGCGACTGTCAGAATGTTAAGGCAGCTTTCATGGGTTTCTTCGACCTTCCCGACCGTTACAACCTCGGAACAGATTTTCAATATCTCCAGGAAACCATCGATAATTTTGCCGGTTATTTCAACACTGACGGACAGGCTGTGAAAGGAGGGTTCAACGCTGCAACCGTCCTTTCCCCGTTGTGGGCCAATCCGGATGCCTGCCTGCCGGGGGAAAGTCCACTCGAATGCGAACTGCGCATCACCAAACCGAGTATAGTTTTCATCAGTTTTGAGGTATGGTGGGAAGGACGCACTTCGGAGACTTATGAAAAATACATGCGCCAGATCATTCAAACTGTGATTGCGCACGGCGCAGTTCCCATACTTGCCACCAAGGCTGACAATGTGGAAGGTGATCATGATATCAATCTGACCACCACGCGGCTCGCTTATGAGTATGATCTACCGCTCTGGAATTTCTGGTTGGCTGTCCAGCCGCTGCCTTACCATGGCATGGATCCTGCAAGAAACGACGGTTTTCACATCTCCACCGCCGGCTGGAATACGCGTAGTTTCACCGGCCTCCAGGCATTGGACAGCATCTGGCATGGCGTATTGAATGCGGATTCGACTGGTGCGATCATCCCGACTACCACACCAGAACCCACCCGCAGTGCCATCCTGATCCCGACCCCGCCCTCAGGTCCCGGCCTTGCGACGAGCAGCGAGCGGATCGTTTTCAGCCTGGTTTCCCGCCATGAAGGCAGGTACGATCCTCAAGGAGTCTACTTGTTCGATCCATCAAAAAGGACCATCGCTCAACTGCTCGGTCCTGGTTTTACCTTTCAATCTGCGTCCCCGGATGGTAGATACCTGCTGGTCAGCCAGGTCAATTCGCTTTACCGTACCGATGGTTCAACCCTTACATTGCTCACGAACCAATTCGTTTCAACGAACTTGAAGAATGCCCTCTGGCTCCCGAATGGTCGCATTGTCTTGCTCGCGCATCGTGGTGGCGACAATTCGTTAGTGATGATCAACGACGATGGGTCCGGGTGGAGTGAGCTTCCAGTCGATGCTTATCCGATCGAGATCTATCCTTCCACCGATGGCACTTATATTACCTGGGCGGATGGAACCTGTGATTCCTCCGGTCAATGTACACCGGGAGATTCATGGATGACAGACCTGTCGTCCAGGGTGAGTAATGTCTTGAGCGGAATGGGCAGCCCGATCGTCTCACCGGATGGGGGGGAGATGGCCTATACTTTCATCCCCGCTGAGAATAAGAGCAACCTGGCCATTGCTTATCTTAATGAAAACCGAACCAGGGAATATCCCCTTGCCGGGGATATCCTCGCAGAAATGGCCTGGCAACCCAATGGTGAATGGCTGGCAGTCACTATGGACATACGCAGCGATTCCTCGGGGCTTGTGACAGGCAGCAACAATTACCTGATCAATCCACTGGATTTTAGTTCAAAGCAACTGCCATCCATAAACTTCTTAAATCCAAACACAGTCTGGGATCCGAAGGGAGACCGGCTGGCATGGATCGGGACTGTATGGTCTGAAACCACTTATTCAATCCACCTTTGGATCATTGATGCAATTAGCGGACAGGGAGCAGATCTCAGCGCTGCCCTCGGGTTGGAGCGCAGTGATTTCCTTTTTGTGAACAACGCGGCCTGGCTGGCGCAACCCTGAAATTTTTCGATTACAATAGGTCGTCACGACATAAAACTTCCTGAGGAGTAATTCATGAACGACACAATCTCCACCACCCTGGCAAGATATATCGCCGCGGATATTTTGCAACAACCTGACCGGATCATCAAGCCGGATGAACCGCTGCTTTCCAGCGGTCTTGTTGATTCATTCCACCTTGTGGATCTCTCCCTTTTTGTTGAGAAGAGCTTTGGCGTTCGGATCGATGATGCCGAACTCAATGCCTCCACATTCGACACCCTGGATCAACTAACAGCATTCATCAAGGGACGCCAGTAATATGCCTAATTTCTCGCAGCTTCTTCAAAGACATTACGAACAAACCCCGGACAAGGTCAGCGTGGTTATGCAATTTGCGGGGCAACCTGACCAACCGATCACTTACCACGATCTCATTCATGGTTCTGCGGGTTATGTTAATACCTATACCAGGAATGGTGTACAACCTGGCGACGTGGTTCTCCTGATCCTGCAGCATGATGTGGATTTGATCTACTCCTACTTTGGAGCCGTGCTTCTTGGGGCAATCCCTTCCATCATGCCATTTCTTACTGAAAAACTCCTTCCTGACCGGTACCGCATCGACCTGGCTGAACTGGTATCGCACACAAAGCCTTCAGCGATTGTCACCTATCGAGAATTCGAGTCAGAAGTCCGAGCGGCTTTAAAACCCGGCGAGTCCTCTGTGAAAGCGGTAATCATCAGTGAAAAGAATGGCAGCGCTGCCAATAAGCCATGCCCCCCTGATTATGATTCTTTCAAAGGACTTCTCAGTAAGGAAGAGGATGTTGTATTACTGCAACATTCTTCTGGATCCACAGGTTTACAGAAGGGGGTTGCGCTCTCACACCGCTCTATTTACAACCACCTGGATGCGTATGCTGAATCCATCCGTCTCACCGATAAGGATATCATCGTATCCTGGCTGCCGCTTTACCATGACATGGGATTGATCGCCTGTTTCCTGATGCCGATCTTACGAGGCATCCCTGTTGTCCAAATGTCTCCCTTTGACTGGGTGCGTGCACCTTATCGGTTGCTTCAGTCCATATCGAATTACAAGGGCACCCTCACCTGGCTGCCAAATTTTGCCTATAACTTCTGCGCCCAGAAGATTCGTGACCGGGACATGGAGGGTGTTGATCTTTCCTCCTGGCGCGCCAGCATCAACACTGCCGAGCCGGTAAAATACAAGAGCCATCAAATGTTCTACGAGCGTTTCAAATCCTATGGTTTGCGCCTGGAGACGCTGCAGACTTCATACGGCATGGCAGAAAACGTCTTCGCGGTCACGCAAAACGACCTTAGCACTCTGCCATATGTCGAGGATGTCGATCGCGAGTCATTTACCACCGATCTCATCGCGCGGCCTGCTTTCGATGGCAGACCTTCCATACAAATGATGTCCTGCGGTAAAGCCATTCCAAACACAAACATTCGTGTAGTGGATAAGAAGGGTCGCGATCTGCCAGAACGCCATATCGGTGAAATCGTTCTGAAAAGTAACTGTATGCTGACCAATTACTACAACCGTCCGGATATCACCAAGAAGGCTTTCCTCGAGGATGGTTGGTACATGTCGGGGGATTATGGTTATCTTTATAACGCTGAGATATTCATTGCAGGTCGCAAGAAGGATCTGATCATTGTGGGCGGCAAAAACATTTACCCACAGGATCTGGAACTGCTGGCTTACGAAGTGCCCGGAGTTCATGCCGGGCGAGCCTCCGCCTTTGGTGTGTTCAATGAGACGACCGGGACGGAGGATGTGGTCATGGTAGCGGAAGTCGATGTGGACGATCCTGGCGAACGGCAGAAGATCGCGGATGGGATCCGCGCGGTGGTAACCCGCAGTTCCGCCGTGGCTCTGCGCCATGTTCACCTGGTCGGACATCCCTGGTTGGTGAAAACCTCCAGTGGGAAGACGGCCCGCACCGCCAACCGGGAAAAATTTCTCAAAGAAATGCAATCGAACGGATCTGCTTTTTAGACTTCACCCCGTGTACAATTTATTAGGAGAATAAAAAAATCCTGGCAGATTAGATACATGCCAGGATTTTCTATTCTTTAATTTTTAGTTATCCAGTAGTGATCCGATTCCCGAGCGTGCGGTTGAATATCTCTTCCTGCTCTTCCTTGAGATCAGCTTTTGATTTCTTGACCTTGGTTGGACTTTTCTTACCCCCGGCGCGATCCTGGGCTTTCTGGAATGCAATCTGGAATGCAGTCAACTCGGGTGCTGCTATTACTTGCTCTGCAACCGAATCTTCCTGTTTCTTGCTCTTTTTACCTGGGCGGCTTTTATGTGTTTCGGTGTTCTTTTCTTCCACAACCACTTCTTCTGGTTTTGGGGTGGCAGCCTTGATACTCAGCCTTATCTGCTTCTTGCGGCGGTCAACTTCCAGAATCTTGGCTTCCACTTCGTCGCCTTCTTTTAGGATGTCAGAAGGATTCTTTACATAATCGTGTGAAATCTCGCTGACATGCACCAGGCCAGGGCGTTCGGAACCGATTTCGAGAAACACCCCATACGGCTCCAACCGGGAAACCTTGCCTTTGACTATCATATCAGGCTTCAATTCACGCCATTCCAGGCTTAGCGGCTCGACCATGGTTAATTCAATCCGGTCGTCGTGCACGCGACGGACCCAGACACTCACTTCCTGACCAACTTGTACAATCTCTTCAACCCGGTTGACAGTATTTTTCTGTAATTGCGAAATGTGGATGACCCCCGGTACTTTTTGTCCGATGTCAACAATCGCCCCCGCAATGGTTGTCTTGATCACTTTGCCTGTGAGATGTGTCTTTGGTTGCAGCGCGTTTTCCAACGCCGCGTTCGTTGTTTCCATAGGTTACTCCAGTATCTTTATATTTGAGCCGAGGGCGGATTATACCTGCTTCGGGGATAACCGTCAATCACAAATATTCATTTTCACAAGAAAAGGGTTTGGCTGCAGCCAAACCCTTGGAAAATTGACCAGCAGATAGTATTTTCACATCCCTGCCATAAAGGCCAAGCCTATGGTTCCAGGTCCGGCATGAGTCCCGATCACCGGTGAAACAGATGCGAAGACAGTTTCATCCGGATGCAATTGGAGCGTCGCCTTTTCAAGAGCCTGGCGGGCTTCCGCTTCGGCATTTGCGTGTAATGTTGCCAGGCGCACGGGTTTCTGGTCACCGACACGTTGTAACACCAGGTCGATCATCCGCTCGATGGCCTTGCCCTTGGTTCGGACTTTTTCAATTGACTCGATCCGGCCATTGCGAAGTTCCAGGATCGGCTTGATATTCAATGCGGAACCCAGTAGAGCCTGCGCGCCTCCAATCCGGCCTCCGCGACGGAGGAATTCCAATGTATCCACCACGAAATAGACGCCGGTATGGGTGCGACTTTTTTCAGCCAGCTGCTGGCATTCAGCAAGACTGGCTCCCGCCTGGGCTGCCCGAGCGGCTGTCAACACATGAAATCCCATCGCCATCGCCGTGGAATTGGAATCTACGATGGAAATTCGATCAGCCGCTTTTGGCAGCAATTCCCGTGCCTGGGTGGCAGATTGTATCGTGCCGGAAAGTTTGGACGAAATAAAGATACCCAGTACATCGTAACCGCTTTCCAATAATTTCTCAAATGTAGTCTTCATGTCGCCGATCGATACCTGTGAAGTGGTCGGCATCACTTTGGCTGTCTTCAACCGCTTGTAGAATTCATCCGGCATGATATCCACACCATCGCGGAAGGTTTCTTCTCCCCAGATCAAGACCTGGGGAGCGACGGTGATGGAAAGTGATTTCACCAGGTTATCCGGTAAATATGCGGTGCTGTCAGTCATAACTGCTACTTTTGTCATAGTCTCTCCTAATAAAGGGGGTTTCAGGAAGTCTAAGATTATACTAGTATAACCCTGTAATTGCATTTGGACGCGCTTTTCCTTGACCATCTGGCTGTTATCGGCTAAAATCTTTGCGCCTTCGGGCAATTGCTTTTTTAATGAAGTGAACACATGTTTGAGACCTTATCTGGAAGACTTTCGCATCTTTTTGACCAGCTGCGCAAACGCGGTAAATTATCCGAGGCGGATGTAGATGCCAGCCTGAGAGAAATCCGCCTCGCGCTCCTAGAAGCAGATGTGCATTACAGCGTGGTAAAGGATTTCATAGCCAGAATTCGTACGCGCGCAATTGGCTTGGAGGTTTCAAAAGCGCTAAATCCGGGTCAGCAGGTCCTGAAAATCGTCAACGATGAACTGGTTACTACGTTGGGCGAGCCTGCCGCCCTCAACCTTTCCGGCGACAAACCACGCATGTTGATGCTGGTTGGATTGCAGGGTTCAGGTAAAACGACCACGGCAGGAAAACTGGCGAAATTCCTGCGCGATCGTGGAGAACGGGTGATGCTGGTACCAGGTGATCCGTACCGCCCGGCAGCCACCGAGCAATTGATCACCCTCGGGAAGCAAATCGATGTTCCTGTATTCGTCGAGGCAACTGCAGATCCAATCGAATTGGCTTTTCATGCGTACCAGAAAGCGAAAAATGGCGGCTTTTCTGTCCTCATCGTGGATACTGCCGGTCGCTCCCAGTTGGATGAAGCCTTGATGACTGAACTTCGGGACATTACAAAGAAAGTGCCACCCGCTGAGGCTCTCCTGGTAATCGATGCGATGATCGGTCAGGAGGCCTTGCATGTGGCGGAAGGTTTCAGAGGCGCAGTTCCCCTGACCGGTTTGATATTATCAAAAATGGACGGTGATGCACGCGGCGGTGCAGCAATCTCCTTTCGTTCTGTGACAGGTCTCCCGATCAAGTTCATCGGGACAGGGGAAAAGATGGAGGCTTTGGAAGCTTTCCAGGCTGAACGGCTGGCTTCACGCATCCTTGGCATGGGCGATATGCTGGGTTTGATCGAGAAAGCAGAAACCGCTTTCGATGAAGCTCAAGTCAGGCAACAATCGGAGCATCTGGCCAAGGGTGAGTTCAGTTTGGAAGACCTGGTTGAAATGTTACACTCATCAAAGAAAATGGGCTCGATGAGCCAGATGGCTGAAATGCTCCCCGGCGATATGGGACGAGCCGCCCGCAATATCCCGCCTGAGGAGATGGATCGTTCCACCCAGCGCACGGAAGCGATCATCAATTCGATGACCCGCTCAGAGCGGCGCGACCCGGATTTACTGAATGCCAGCCGTCGCAGGCGAATTGCCAGAGGTTGCGGGCTTGAGGTTCAGGATGTGAACCGGCTGATGAAGCAGTATCGTGAAATGCAAAAAATGTTCAAAATGATACAAAAGACAGGCGGACGCGGCCTGTCGCGTTTGTTCGGATGAGGTAAAATGTAGATGTGGCAAGGATGCCTCGCTGCTAGAGTGATCAGCAGGTTGTTGCCATAAAATAAGCAAATTCAGCCCTGCATTAGCCATCCTTTCGGCCCCTCAAAATGCGGATGCTGAATTTGACAGTTGAAAATAATAATTTAAGGAGAAACTTCTGATGGTTCGAATTCGTCTTCGCCGTACTGGGTTAAAAGGCCAGCCGTCCTATCGACTGGTGATTGCAGACAAGGAAAGCCCTCGCGATGGGCGCTTCCTGGAAATTGTGGGTTCCTATAATCCTCGCACTGAACCAGCAACGCTGAAAATCAAGGAAGATCGCGTTTTCGAATGGATGACAAAAGGTGCCCAGCCAAGTGAATCAGTGGCACAGTTGTTCAAGACCGCTGGAACACTTGAACGCTTCGAGCGATTCAAAGCAGGCGAATCCATTGAGACGCTGCTGGCTGAAGCGGAAACCGCCAGGCTTGCACGCACTCCCGCTACCAAAACCGGCAAGTGATTGTGACGATGAAATCAAAAATCAATTCGTCACATATCCTGGAAAGTTCCATTTATAGAGATCAGGATCCACCCCGAGAGTCAGCATGAAGGAATTAACCGAATTTATCGCCAGATCCCTCGTAGATCACCCCGATGAAGTGGCCGTAAGCGAAATTCGCCACGGCAACCGGGTGACGGTGGAATTAAGCGTTGCCAAGGATGATATGGGCAGGGTTATTGGGAAGGGTGGGCGAGTAGCCAATGCCATCCGCACTATTTTGCGGGTTGCCGCCGAGCGTGAAGGATGTCAGGTGACGCTCGACGTGGTGGAACCGTAATCTTATGTCCGGTGCCAAAGATCGACCGGCAGGCCCGCCATCTGCTGGCGGGTCTGCTTTCTTGGTAGTAGGTAAGGTGCGCCGACCCCATGGTGTCCATGGAGAAGTGGTAGCGGAAGTCTATTCAGATTATTCCGATCACTTCAAACCGGAGCACGTCCTTTACGTTGGCGGAAAACATTCCAAGGTTATCCTGACCAGCCAGCGTTTCCATAATGAAGGAATGCTTCTTGGTTTTGAAGGAATAAATACTCCCGAAGAGGCGGGTAAATTTCGGAACCAAATTCTTTCAATTACAGTATCTCAGGCACCGGTTCTTCCGGAAGGTGAGTACCATCATTTCGAGCTGCTTGGCCTGGAGGTGATCGATCCAGATGGTAAGCCACTTGGTAATTTGACCGAAATACTGGTGACGGGTGCGAACGATGTGTACGTAGTGACCGATGAAAATGGAGGCGAGCTGTTGCTTCCTGCCATCCCTGAGGTCATTCAAAAAATCGACTTGGAAGCGAGGAAAATGATCGTAAAGTTAATTCCCGGCTTGGTTGATACCAAGAAGTAGACACCCAGTCAAAAAGCATTCTGTTCGGAAAGAACAAGAATGGTGTTACCACCTTGAAGTCGTTGCGTAATATTTAGAATACTTCTTTGTTTGTGAACAATATACTCTCACAAAATGGGTACTGTTAGAGATATTCGCTACTGGGTTGGTTTTAATCTTGTGAAAGGCATTGGGGCAGTTCGCCTGCAAGCCCTCTATGCCCATTTTGGTGATTTGGCCATTGCATGGCAAGCCCCCATGGAGGCACTGATGGAGGCCGGGCTCAGTATGAAGCTGGCTGAACGCGTTCAACTGGTGCGGTCAGCGGTCGACCTGGACCAATACATCTCCAAGATCAATGCCCAGGGCATCCAGATCCTTGCCTGGGATGATGAAGGCTACCCCCAACGTTTGAAGGAGATTGACCAGCCTCCGCCTGTCCTGTATATCCGGGGTGAATTGACCCAGGAAGACTCCTGGGCTGTAGCGGTCGTTGGAACCCGGCGGGTCAGCGCGTACGGGAGGCAGGTGACTGAAGAACTCGCTTCTTTCCTGGCTGTAAATGGCATTACCGTGGTCTCCGGATTGGCGCGAGGGGTGGACGCGATCTCCCACCAATCTGCCTTAAAAGCCGGAGGCCGGACCATTGCTGTCATGGGCTGTGGTGTTGACAGGGTTTATCCGCCTGAGCATACCCAGCTGGCTGCCAGGATTGTGGCAAACGGTGCGCTCATCAGCGATTATCCGGTGGGTACTCCTCCAGACGCATCCAATTTCCCGCCACGCAACCGGATCATCTCGGGTTTATCGATCGCGACGGTTGTCGTTGAAGCGGGAGAGACCAGTGGAGCATTGATCACCGCACAATTTGCGGTTGATCAGGGTCGTGAGGTGTTTGCCGTACCTGGAAATATCCTGGCACCCCAGAGCAAAGGTACGAACCGGCTGATAGCCCAGGGCGCTCACCCGATGATATCCGCCAGTGATCTGCTGGATGTCTTGAAACTGACCTCGGTAACTGAGCAGCGCGTGGTTAGGAAAGTACTTCCTGCCGATGAGACTGAATCCAAATTAATGGGCGTCTTGACCCATGAACCCCTGCATATGGATGAAATCCGCAACCAGACCGGGCTTCCGATCGAGCGGGTTTCCGCTGCACTTGTCATGATGGAGCTGAAGGGCATGGTCAGGCAGGAGGGTGGGTTGAATTATGTCGCCGTCAAAGAGGAACGGAGCGGGTACGAGGTTTAATTCCATGGATCACGCCTATGCGGTTGTCATGGCTGGAGGAGGGGGAACCCGCCTTTGGCCTATCTCACGAAAAGACCACCCCAAGCATGTTCTGCCGCTGTTGGGGGAGAGAACACTTTTTCAAAACACTCTGGACCGTCTGGATGGGATCATCCCTAATGAACATGTTTTCATCGTGACCACAGTAGACCAGGTTGAAATACTTAAAGCCCAGGCTCCTCGCCTGCCGGTCGATAATTTTATTGTTGAACCCATGCCACGCGGGACTGCTTCGGTCATCGGGCTGGCTGCTGAGGTGATCTCAAAACTCGATCCAGAGGCCGTAATGGTTGTTCTGCCTTCTGACCATTTCATCCATGATCGGGGTAAATTCCAACAAGCAATAAGCGTGGGTTATGAAACTGCACGCAAGGATTATCTTGTCACCCTGGGTATCAAGCCAACTTTCCCAGCGACAGGATTTGGATATATCCTGAAGGGCACCAACCTTTCACTTAATTTGGTTCTACCTGTCCATATTGTATCGAAATTTACAGAAAAACCTGACGAAAAAGAAGCCAGCCGCATGCTTGGAACTGGAGATTATTCGTGGAATTCTGGCATGTTCATCTGGCGTGCGAAAAACATCCTGGAAGAATTCTCACGTCAAATGCCTGTTCTGAAGAAAGCCCTTGACAGCATCGGCACGACCTGGGGAAGTGCAAGGCAGGGAACAACCCTCAGATCCCAATGGCTTAATCTGAAACCAGAAACGATAGATTACGGGATCATGGAAAATGCGGTTAATGTTGCTGTGGTGCTGGTGGAAGGAATGGGATGGACGGATGTTGGTTCCTGGGATTCACTTTTTGAAGTGATCACCCCCGATGCAAATGGAAATGTTGTAATTAATGGTGAAACTATTTTCCTCGACACACATCGTTCCCTGTTTGACTCAACCAACAGGAAGAAACTTATCGCCGTGATCGGTGTAGATGATTTGATCGTGATCGATTCAGATGACGCGCTGTTAATCTGTCATCGCAACCAGGCTCAGAAAGTACGTGAAGTGATCGCCCATTTGAAGGATATAAAACGAGAGGAATATCTGTAAGGAGGTGTTGATTGGAAGCATTTTGCATGAAGTGCAAGACAAAACGGGAAATAATCGACCCTCAAGCGGCATTTAACTCTGCGGGTGCGCCAGTCACGCGTGGTACGTGCGGTGTGTGCGGAACCACACTTTATCGTATCGGCAAGACCGAAGCTCATGAAGGAATGGTCAAACCTGAAAGAGTGGAGAAGCGAAGCGGTAAATTCGTCATCGTCGAATCCCCGGCGAAAGCCAAAACCGTGGGAAGATTTCTCGGAAAGGGTTACACGGTGCGAGCCTCGGTGGGGCATGTGCGCGACCTGTTGCGATCAACTTTATCAGTGGATGTGGAGAACAACTTCACCCCGAAATACCGGGTTCCGAATGAGAAGAAAGTGGTCGTTAAAGAACTCAAGCAATTGGCTAAGGGGGCAGCAGAGATCTACCTGGCAACCGATCCAGACCGGGAAGGGGAAGCCATTTCCTGGCATCTGATGGAAGCCGCAGCCATCAATCCGAAACTGGCCAAGAGGGTCGTCTTTCATGAGATTACCGAGCATGCCATCAATGAAGCCTTCTCAAACCCTCGGGCGATCAACATGGAACTGGTCAATGCCCAGCAAGCCCGGCGAATACTGGACCGCCTGGTCGGGTATAGCATCAGCCCGATATTATGGGAGAAGGTTCGCAGCCGTCTATCTGCAGGGCGGGTTCAATCGGTAGCCTTGCGATTGATCGTGGAACGGGAACGGGAGATCGATGCTTTCAACCCGGTGGAATATTGGTCCATTGGAGCAGAATTGCGCCCGCAGGGCCAAAAACAGACTTTCATAACCAAACTTGCAAAAATAGATAACAATGACCCTGTATTAGGCAGTGAAGAAATTGTTAAACCTCTTTTAATCGACATGGAAACGGCACCTTATACCGTAACCCGGGTCAAACGTGGTGAAAGGAGAAGAAAACCATCTGCACCTTTTATTACATCCTCCCTTCAACAAGAAGCCTCGCGCAAATTGGGATTTACAGCCAAACGGACGATGGGTCTGGCGCAAGGGCTTTACGAAGGTCAGGATGTTGGCGAGGATGGCACGACTGGTCTGATCACCTACATGCGCACGGACTCGACTAATATCGCTGACCAGGCACGGGAAGAGGTGCGCGCGTATATCGCCCAACGATTTGGGAATGATTTTCTACCAGCAATTGCACCAGAATATAAGAAGAAAGTGGCTGGCGCACAGGAGGCTCATGAAGCCATCCGCCCAACCTCCGCGCTGCGTGATCCTGACAAGGTGAAACCTTTCCTGGATCCGGCCATGTTCAAGTTATATCAGCTTATCTGGCAGCGGTTCGTTGCTTCGCAGATGGAAGCCGCAGTGTACGATACCCTTTCGGTCGATGTAACAGGCAAAGGTTCTGATCACGAGTACACGCTTCGGGCGGCAGGCTCTGCAGTCAAATTCCCCGGATTTCTTATCGTATACGAGGAAGCGAAAGACGAAGACAAGAAATCAGAGGAAGAAGATGAAATGAATGTCCGCATCCCGGCGTCCATTGCAGAAGGTCAGAACCAGGAGTTGGTGAGGCTCATCCCGGAGCAGCATTTTACCCAGCCACCGCCGCGTTATTCGGAAGCCTCGCTTGTGGCAATTCTGGAAGAATACGGCATTGGGCGTCCCTCCACTTACGCTCCCACTCTTTCTACCATTCAAGCGCGCGGGTATGTAGAACGTGTGGATCGACGACTAATCCCAACCGAAACTGGATTTACGGTCAATGACCTGATGGTTCAATATTTCCCCGCGATCATCGATTTGGATTTCACAGCCCGCATGGAAGAGGATCTGGATAAGATTGCTGAAGGTCAGGCGGATTGGGTTAAGATCATCGCCGCATTCTACAAGCCTTTTTCCGTCACAGTCGCCAAGGCTCAAGCTGAAATGCCCGTGATCAAGACAGGCCCAGAACCGATCGGGAGGGCTTGTCCGGATTGCGGCAAGGACCTGGTGATCCGTTATGGTCGCTACGGGAAATTTATTTCCTGTTCCGGTTTCCCGGAATGCCGGCATACGGAAGCCTGGTTGGAGAAAATTGGTGTGATCTGCCCGAAGGACGGCGGTGATATCGTTTCCCGAAAAACCCGCAAAGGCCGCATTTTCTTTGGCTGTGCCAACTATCCCAATTGCGATTTCACATCCTGGAAACGACCGCTTGCCCAACCCTGCCCGAAATGTAAAGGGATGCTGGTGGTAGCCAATAAACGCGAAACCCAATGTCTGGCCTGTGAAGAAACATTCTTACTGGATGATGTTGTCCCGGAAAATGCCTAGGAGGATGAAATGGTCTGGTTATACCTGGATCCTGGTTCAGGAAGTTTTCTTGTCCAGCTGCTGATCGCCAGCGCAGCCGGTGTGGTCATTTTTATTGGTGCAAGCTGGCGCAAGATCGCCAGATGGTTTAGGAAAAAGAAGAGTGAAGAAGAATCCATTGACGATGAAGACTCAAACGACTAATCTCGGCTCTTCCTTTCGTGATCCAAGCGGATTTCTCTTCATCCGTGAAGGGATCCTGTACCGGCAGGTGAACCAGGTCTACCGGGAGGACTATTCCCTCTTGATGGACTCTGGTTTATACGAGAAACTGGTTAAGAACGGTCTGCTTATAGCACACACTGAAACTGATATCCAACCTGCAGATGCAGCCTTATGTTACAAGGTGATTTATCCGGAACGAGTACCTTTTATATCCTATCCATACGAATGGTCCTTTGGTCAGTTGCAGGATGCGGCGCTGGCAACCCTTTCCATTCAGAGGCGGGCATTAAAACTGGGAATGTCGCTCAAGGATGCCAGTGCATACAACATCCAATTCTCAAAAGGAAAGGCGATGTTGATCGATTCGCTTTCTTTCGAACAATATCAGGAGGGTGAACCGTGGGTAGCCTACCAGCAGTACTGCCAGCATTTCCTTGCACCCCTGGCACTGATGGCCTACAAGGATGTGCGACTAAATCAATTGTTGCGCATATACATTGATGGAGTTCCTCTTGACCTTGCCAGCCGATTGCTCCCCAGGAGCACCCGCTGGAACCTGGGTCTGGCAACTCATATCCATTTGCATGCCAGTCTTCAGAAGCGGCATGCGAATTCCGACCTGAAAGAAGTGCGCAACGCACATAAGATGAGCAAAGAGGTTTTTCTCAACCTGATAGATAACCTCCGATCCACAATCCGCAAGATGAAATGGAAACCTTCAGGAACAGAATGGGCGGATTATTATGAAGCCAATAATTACAACGATAACGCATTCGAGCACAAGGAAATCCTGGTGGGGGATTGGTTGAAGAAGATCAATCCCAGGACCATCTGGGATCTGGGAGCAAATACCGGATTCTTCAGTCGGGTTGCCGCGCAAACCGGGGCCTACGTAATCTCTGCGGATATCGATCCTGCGGCAGTGGAAATGAATTATCAAAAGGTTAAAGAAAACAACGAACAGAACATGCTCCCATTGGTTCTCGATCTCACCAATCCGAGCCCGTCCATCGGCTGGATGAACCGGGAGCGCGATTCCTTTCTTCAGCGTGGTCCGGTCGATACCGTCCTTGCCCTCGCTTTAGTCCACCACCTGGCTATTTCAAATAATGTCCCCTTGAACCGGGTTGCAGATTTCTTCACGAGTTGCGGGGAATGGTTGATCGTGGAATTTGTGCCAAAGGATGATTCCCAGGTGGCGAAGTTGTTGCGAAATAGAAAAGATATCTTTGACGATTACACAAGAGAGGGTTTCGAGAAGGCGTTTGGGGAAAAGTATGCAATCCTGTCGTCGAGTGCAATCCGGGATTCGAATCGCTGGCTTTATCTGATGAAACGGAAATGATGATCACCGGATCCGATATTGATATGTTTCCTGGGAAATGAGTGCATAAGGAGCCCTGGTTGGGTATTGGCACCCATTTTTGTACCAATTTTCGTGCATAGAAACACCATGAAAATAGGAATAGGCTTAATTGATAAGGTTTTGTATAATCAGTGTGTTACTCGAAGGAATCAAAGGAGTTTTCAATGAAAATCCTTGACCTATTGAAGAAACCGTTTGTGGCAGCCGGGCTTGGTTTTATTTTAGGCTTGTTCATCGGCCTGGTCATACTGGGCTGGGGGGTATGGCCGGTGCAATGGACGAGTGCCGATCCTTCTTCCCTGCGACCCGACCTGCAGGATGATTATCTGCGCATGACGATCGATTCATTCGTCAGTAATCCTGTTAACGACCTTGCCATCCAGCGTTTTGAAGCCCTCGGCGCGGCTGGACCAGTGGTGCTCGAAAGAATTAAAGCGACTTATCCCGACCAGAATGCCATCCTTAGTTTTTCCAAGGTGGTTCAAATAACACCAAGCACTGCTACCGCCACCCCGGTCAGTGGAACCGCTCCTGCCAAGCGGGGTGGTTTCTCAAGTTTTCTGATCATCGCTGGCGCGTTGATCCTGTTTGCCATACTGGGTTTTGCCATTTATAAATACTTGTTACCCCTCATCCGGCATTCATCATCCTTTAAGCAGATAAACCGGGCACACGCAATCTCAAATCAGGCAGACGCAGCTGGTTATTCATCGAAAGGCGAGGATCAACCGATAGCACAATTCATGACTACTTACGTGCTGGGCGACGATCTATTCGATGATTCGTTCAGCATTGACTCACCATCTGGTGAGTTTTTAGGCGAATGCGGTATTGGCATCTCAGAGACCATCGGCGTAGGTGAACCCAAAAAGGTGACCGCATTTGAAGTCTGGTTGTTCGACAAGAATGATATCCAGACAGTGACAAAGGTCCTTATGAGCTCACGTGCTTTCAACGATGTTGCCACTTTCCAACGGTTACAGGCCAAAGGGGAACCATTCATGGTCGAACGCGGCAAACAAATCGTACTGGAAACAGCCGCGCTGCAACTGGTGGCAACTGCTTCCGACATGGAATATGGACAGGGAGCCCTGCCTGAGGAGAGTTATTTCGAACGCCTGACCCTTGAAATCGCGGTTTGGCCCAAGGCCGTCCCCCCCGCATAAACAAATCGGGCGACCTGATCAGGTCGCCCGATTTTTATTTAATCCCTATGATCTTAAACCTTATTTTTCCATTCGGGGTTTCTGCCTCAACCAATTCGCCAACCTTATGACCCATCAACGCGCTTCCAATGGGGGATTCATGTGAAATTTTCCCATCGCGGGGAGAAGCTTCCTGCGCCCCCACGATATAAAAAACCTCCGGATCAAAGCCATCCTCCTGAACAGTGACATGGACACCCACTCCCACTGTATCTTTTGGGGTATTGGCATCTTCAACGATGATCGCATTTCGTAAAGTAAATTCGAGCTCCTGGATTCGCCCTTCGAGAAAACCCTGGTCTTCTTTTGCTTTATGGTAGTCAGCATTTTCCGAAAGATCGCCCATTTGAATGGCATCACGCAAGCGACGGGCGAGGGCTTCGCGTTGAGGACCTCTTAATTCACGAAGTTCAATCTCGATCTTTGCAGCACCCTCTGCGGTAAGGTAGATGATTCGAGATTTTGCCATTTGGGTTCTTGGGTGGGGCTAGGGTTTGAGATAAGGATCATGAAGCCGGGCATGTTCATCGATGGCATACCGGTCGGTCATCCCTGCAATATGATCGCAGATGGTGCGTTCCAGGCCGCGCTCCGGAATCCACTGTTGGACATGGTCAGGGAGGATGAGAGGTTCCTCCAGGTAAGCATTGAACAGGTCAGTGATTATTCGTTCCGCTTTAACCTGCATTCGCACCACGCGGTAATGACGGTAGAGATTGGTAAAGAGAAAGTCCTTTAATTCAAGATTGTGATGCCACAGTTCATCCCCATACCCGACCACATTGTGTTTCAACTTCTGGATGCCGATAGCAGACTTAACCTTGCTTTTCTTCAAGCGGGCGTCGGTAGCACGGATAATGTCAGTCACGAGCAAACCAACCAGGTTGCGGATCATGCGGTGGCGTTCCAAGTCTTCCAGGAGGGGACCTGTCCACTGATCTGCCTCGGTCAGAATCTCCCATAATGCAACACCGTCAAGCATTTGTGGCGTGATCATACCCGAGCGCAGCCCGTCATCGAGGTCATGAGTGGTAAATGCCAATTCATCTGCGAGATTGCATATCTGGGTCTCGAGATTGCCTCGCAGGGTAGGGTCAAATGAGCGTGCATCCGCGAGGTCGTATTCAGACTCGTGTTTGACCATACCTTCTCGAGTCTCCCAGGTTAAATTCAGGCCGGGAAATTCCGGGTAACGCTTTTCGAGTTCGGTGACGATTCTGAGGGATTGCCGGTTATGGTCGAAACCACCATAATCTTTCATCAAGATGCTTAGAGTATATTCCCCAGCATGCCCGAAAGGGGAATGACCCAGGTCGTGGGCAAGGCAAATGCTCTCGACCAGGTCCTCATTTGCTCCCAAGGCCCGCGCAATGGTACGACCGATCTGGGCTACTTCAAGAGTATGGGTCAGGCGAGTGCGGAAGTAATCACCTTCAAAATTAAAAAATACCTGGGTTTTATATTCCAGCCGTCGGAAGGAGGTGGTATGCAGCACACGGTCGCGATCCCGCTGAAAAGCAGTGCGGTAGTCTGTTTCCTTTTCTTCGTAGGCGCGGCCTTTGCTGTTCTTGCTGCGGGCGCCGTACAATGCCAGACTACGATCTTCAATTTCTTCCAGTTCCTGCCGGGAATACATCATTATCTCTCCATCAGTGGAAAAATGAGTTTATCGCAGGATTGTTTGACTGTCAACAATGCACGAGGGTGCCGGGATTTTCACCTTGCAGCGCATTACGCAAGGCACCAGGTTCCTGCCCGGAGAAGATCAGAATTTCGAGTCCATCCATCTGTTTTGCCAAAGACAGCATGCTGGTGATTTTCGTCAACATGCCGCCGGTGGCATCCGCGCCGCTGCTCTTGCCGAGCACTGAGGTATACCTGGAAAGAACACCGGGTGTGATTTCAGGGACGAGGCGCGTCCTGGCTGGAAAATCTTCCCACACTCCGGCCTCCAAACCAGCCAATAGGATCCGGTGGGGTCGGAGGGATAGGGCAAGATGGGCGAATAATTCCTCGGTGGAAAGAATTGTTCCTCCAAGGATTTCGTCGAAAACCACATCTCCATAGATCACCGGAAGCAGGCCGTTGTCAAGCGAAGCTTCAATTGGAGTTATATCCCAATGAACAACCTGCCGATCCCGGGTGCGGACTGCAGATGCAGGGGAAATGGTGATAATCGGAAGCCCAGCGTTGCTTAAAGCATCCACGACGAGGCGATTGAGCATGGAGGCCTGGTACCAGACCTCCGTAAAGCCGCGCCAAGCTTTTTGACCTGATACACCATGGCGCGTTGCATACTTACTAGCAGGTTGATGTCCAAATGAGCCAGACCCATGACCCAGGAGGATGCGCAAGTCAGGAATATCCTGTAATGTACTGAAAATCTCGTGCGCTAGATCATTCAATAGATCAAGACGGGGGGTGTAGGGGCGATCCTTGTCAGTGATAAGGGACCCGCCAAGTTTGAGAAATACCAACATGGAAAAAATGTAGCACGGTTCGCGACGGACGTCAAGAAGGTATAATCGAGTCAGATGAAACTGGATATCCATTCAGCGGTGGTTATGGCAGTAATCCTGACGCTGTTGGCTGCATTGCTCAGTGCCTGGAGTGGACTACGCGACATCCGAAAAGGGCGGAAGATTACTTATTACCGCTTGAGCCGCAGGCAGGTGGCAGTTGGATGGTGGACAATCGTTCTTGCACTCGGATTGGTCGGTTTTGCCTTCCTATTGGAACGTTTTGGAGAGCCGGTTTCCTTTCGATTTTTTCAACCCAGCCCATCATTATCCCCGACAGCGACTATTTCGTTAACTCCCACCATAAGCCAAACACCGACGATTTCAATAACACCCAGCATTTCACCAACACCCGAATACAGTTACACGCCAACAGTCACCACAACTCCATTTCTCCCTATGGCGATAGAGGCCCAATTCGAGAGCATAATCACTCCCGACCCTGCGGCAATATTCAGCCCGTTGCTATTTTCTTCTAATGTTATTAATTTCAGAGGGATCAATCCCCAGACAGTTTTTGAAAATCCGGTTAAACGAATTTATGTGACCTATTCCTACGATGGCATGATCGATGGAGTGCAATGGACCGCGATATTGTACTTGAACGATCAATTGATAAAATATGATACAGGCCCCTGGGAAGGGGGTACAGGGGGATTAGGACAATATGATCTGATCCTGCCAGCAGAGCAATGGCTGCCCGGGATCTACCAGCTGCTTTTCTTTGTAGGAGTGGACTGGAAGGTTGTCGGAGAGTTTCGTGTACTTGGAGAACCTTCCACTCCTACGGTCACACAAACCGCCTCGTTAACGAAATCCCCCACGCTGACCCCCAGCCTAACGAGAACCCCGTTCCCCTCCTTCACGAGGCATCCAAGCGACACCCGCTGGCCCATCCCGAAACCTTAGATAAAGATTTCAGAATATGTTCTTATCAGAAAGTGATAGTTCTCTGGCGATCAATGCTGCCAGGCGAGCATTATTATGCAGGAGTGCCAGGTTGGCGACCAGGGTTTTATTTTGAGTAAAATCTGCCATCCTCGAGAGGAGGAAGGGTGTAAGTGCCTGACCAACTATGCCTTTCTTCTTAGCCTCCAAACGTGATTGTTGAATCGCACTGTCCACCTCCTCACGTGGAAGAGCTTCTTCCTGAGAGAGGGGCTGGCAGACAAGCACAGCACTCTTCATCCCGAGCCCCCAATGAGCTCTGGCGAATTTAACAACCTCAATCGCAGAATCCAACCTGACGCTGACAGGCAATCCGCTCTGCCTCGAGTAGAAGGCAGGGAACTCATCGGTCCCATAACCGATTACAGGTACCCCCGTTGTTTCCAGATATTCCAGGGTTGCCGGCAGATCCAGGATGGCTTTTGCTCCCGCGCACACAACGATCAGTGCTGTGTCCGACAGGGCTTGTAAATCAGCGGAGATGTCCATCGTTCCCACTTCGTGGACGCCGCCGATCCCACCCGTGGCAAAGACCTTCACACCAGCATGCCGGGCGGCAAACAATGTCCCAGCAACAGTGGTGCCTCCACATTCATTCCTGATTATTGCTGTTGCAAAATCACGCCGGCTGATCTTGCGGGGATTTTTCTCAGATGCCAGTCGCTCCAATTCTGCGTCAGAAAGACCTACTCGTATCTTTCCATCCAGCACAGCAACTGTGGCCGGGATGGCACCATTTTCACGAATGATACGTTCCATGTCTCGTGCCAGGGTCAGGTTTATGGGGCGCGGCAGACCGTGGGTAATGACCGTGGATTCGAGGGCGACCACAGGGGAAGAAGGATCCAATTCCGAAACAATCTCAAAACCACGGTGGGGGAGAGGAGAATTGGTCATGAGGAAGATCACTCCGTAACTATTATTGAATGGGCAAGAATGTTTAAAATCATGTAGATAATTTCATTATAAACAATTACTCGAGGGTTTGGGAACTCAGGGCGGGGGAGGGTACTCTCGCAGAATTTTGTTTTTCAAGTATAAACTCATTTCAGGATATTGTATAAAAATCCTTTTCATTTTCAATATTGATCACCATTAATCTTGGAATTGAAAAAATCCCTGGCTGAAATTGCCAGGAATTTTGATATAACAATTAGCTGATATGAAAGCGATTACATTTTGTCAATCTGGCAGCGATAAGAAATATACCGGTTTAAGAGGCAGACGCTGTCGGGCTTCAAGGCTTAATTTATCATAATTTCTCACCCAGAGATCGACAAAGGACTCAAGGTCGATCAGGCGGATATAGGGATGCGAATGTGCTATCGCTTCTTCCTTGACCTGATTTGTAAAACCGCTTGATGAAACCAGGATCCCGTAATCATCCGGACCGAGAACCGCTACTAACGCTCCCAGGCCTTCCTGGGTCATTACCTGACCCTTATGACTCACATGCACGATGATCCGCGGTTCTTTCGCCCCGAGTGGATCGGAGAAAGCAAGAATATCGATTTGCCCTTTCTCTTTTTGGGGAGGGGCAACCCACACGACATGATAACCAATCGCCTGCAGGAGGTCACAGGTTAAGGTTCTAAATTCCAATGCAGGCATGCCTTGAATATATTGATAAATTTGCTCCCACGAATTTTCTTCAGCCTCATATTTGGTTATTGAATTGATATAACGCAACCGCTTTTCTTCATTCTCTTTCCAATCCCGATATTGCCGGATTGCCTCTTCGAAAAATTGCTCTGCATCAAGAAACTCCTTGCTTGCCTTACGACCTTTATCGGTGATATACCAACGACCTTTTCGCGTTTTCACCAGCCAGCCGGCTTTAACTAGGGGAATGGTGGCAACCCGGATCAAAACCTCATATCGAGGTGATGTGATCGCAAAAGGAAAATAACCCCGTTCGTATTCAGATAATTGTGAGGAATTTCTTACATGTTCAAAAATTTCATGAACAGGCAGACCATCGGGCTCGAACCACAACAATTCAAAAACCCGTCGTAAGATTTCTCCCATTCTTTGTGTTGTGATATCAGGCATGATCCAAATCCTATAACTTAGAACGGAATAAATCTCCTGGGATACTCATTATTTGGCGAGACAAATATTATATCGAATACCATATGCTTTTGGGAGATAATTGACCAGCGGGGTGGGCGAGGGATTAATCCTGGTTTTCGAAGACACGCAGATCAATTTTGCAGAAACCCATATTTCTCCCGGGTTTGTCGGGTGTAATCCCTGACAAGTGCCTCCGTGATCGAATTCTTACCCCCCATGATCAGATAACCCGGAGCCCAGTAATCGTTGGAAAGATTCTCCTGCTTGTAAGGAGGAAAATCTTCAAACAGCCGTTTGGAAGTCTCTTTTCGAACGATGGAAATATGGTCAATCAAAGGGATCGTTGGTGGGATGCTTGCCACCCATTGGAGATAATCCGGTTTTACATCCAGATATTCCAGCCGCCATCCGTAGGAAGTGTAGATTTCCTTCATGCAGTCAGTCACGAGTCTCACTCGATCAGTGGTCAGGTGATGTGAACCAAATCGAGGGACCAGCAGGCAGGAGTAGGAAAGGTTATACAAACCATCTGATACGGATTCAAAATGGACGGCAGCACGCTTGAAATCTTTCTTTTCCATTCCGGCTATAGTATGCAAGTTTTCTTCGGATGCCTGATATGTCTCTATATCGCTAAAAAGTCCTGCCAACGGAGGTTGTTCGATATTTTCTATTAATGATTTACCATTCAAATGGGCGTTAACATATTGGTTGAATGTATAACTGGAAGATCCAATTTCCATGCCGTCAATCTCATCATCGCATTTGGAAGTTTCAAACCGTTTCCAGGTTGTGGATTTACAAGTCACGCTTCCATCACGGCTCGATTCTCCCGAAGATAAAGCCTTGATCCGATGCTCGTTTCCACCCGGAAGAAGGAGGGTGCTGGCCAGGTCACTGGTTTGTTTGCGAACGATGGAAAATGGGATTTTTGAATCGAAGACCAGCGCAAGTATCACTCCCACAGCGACAACTGTCGCATAGAGTGCATGCTCTGTCTGCGTGGACTCCAATTTAATATATCGCATGAGATCTGCCTGGTTCTTCGTGTCCCATACTTTGGAGATGACCCGATCCACTTCCTGAACAGATACTTTCGACAGCTGACCTGAATAGGACCAGAGGGTTTGATTTTGAATAAGAAGGACTTCCTGGGCTGAGGATTTTTCAATTAACCCGGCAAGCTGCCGGGTTGCAAGGGCCGCATTCCTGGTCCAATGGCGAGATGCATTTTCTTCACAATCCTCGGTGAGATCGATTCTATTTGATGATTGACCTTCATTACCGGATTCAAAACCGAGCGCGGTCAGCAGGTTGTTCAGAAGCAATGGTTTACGAAGGAATTTCCAGGGTTGAATTGCCTCAAGATCAGTCGGAGGCTCACCTTTGGAGATGATCACAATTTCTACAGTTGGATTCAACTTGCGTAAGGCACGACCGAGATCCAACACCCGCATCTCCCCCATTTCCATGTCGAGAATGGCTTGCTTGCAATCCTCATGTTGTTTCAGGTATGTAATTGTCCTTGAAGCATTGGAGAAATGCTCGCAATTCGAATATTCTTTAAGACTATCGCTGATCAATTCCCCCAGATCGGATAGGGGTGTAACCACGAGGATAGAGGATTTGTTCAATGGAACCTTCGAAATTTGCAAGGAACCTTCATTATTTGTGGTCATGGTTGCCTCCAAAAAATCCGGGTCACACTTACACACAGGTATTTTTTTATAATCGTAAAATAATATTCATCTATGCAAATTTGTTCTTGTTATAAACAATATTACAACATAGCATATATATTAGCATATATCTTGTAATTATACAATACAGTTAACAATTCATAAATCAGAATAAGAAGTACATAAATTGTTACTATATATAAACTGAATAATAGGTTAACATATTATAAATCAAATTGCAACTATAGAATAAATATCGTAAACATATTGTAAAGTAACACTTATAAAACACAGTATATCATTAAAAATAATTTATAACACAACATAATGATTTTATATATACCATTTGTGTTAGAATATTATGTGATATTTTATAAATGCATTTTTCAATTGAATAAAAATTAAGAGCTTTCTTATTCATAAGGGATTTCCAATACCACTTCAGGCACCAGTCATGAAAAACTGATAAATTATTCACTTCTAGAATTCATTGGAAAATTCCGAAAATGGACTTATCCCGATTTACCGACTTGATGGACAGAGCATTCCTTGAATTTCGAATCAAACAAACGCGTTCGCGTTTGTCAGTCTCCCTTAATAGTTTTGCCAGTTTCCTGGATTTCAGCCCTCCCATCGTAAACCAATGGTTGAATGGCAGTCGTCTTCCATCAGAGAACAATGTGGAACGCATGATTCCAAAACTGGTCGAACTACTGGATTTGGAAGTCTATGACATTCTCGGTGTCCCCCGTCCAGACACCTATTTTCAACAAATAAGCGAGATCTGGCCCAATCTTTCGATGGAGCACCGAAAATCGGTGGTGGAATTGGCGGAGAAATATTTGAAAGGGAAGGAACCTGATGCTCAAGTCAATCAGCCGCCTCTGCCTCTGAAAGAACTAGTGGTACCTGGATATTCAGGTGAAAATCCTTCCCAGGTTGATTCCATTAATGCAGTAGAAACTGATCCAGAAGAAATAAAGCAGGGGGGTGAAACGACAACAGTGCCGGATACAGCACCAGCCTCAACTCCACCTTCTCCTCCAACTGAGAATCCAACAAATCCTTGATATTGATAGTTTGAAGATAGAATCAAGGTCAACTATAATTGCGTTGGAGGGTGAGTTCCTTTGAAATTAAACACCATTATTGCGAAGGTATACTGAAAACCTGCGAGATGATAGCCTGAAGGTATTTCCCAGGGAATAATTATGGAAGCCAGACTGGTCAATGTTGATTTCCACTGTCATACAATATTTTCAATCGATTCCCTCACCCGACCTGAAAACCTGATCAAATCTGCACACAAACGGGGGCTTGACCATGTGGTGATTACCGATCACAACACCATCGCCGGGGCAGTCGCTGCACAAAACCTGGATCCCGATCTGGTCATCGTTGGTGAAGAGATTATGACCAGAAGCGGAGAAATCCTGGCTGCCTATATGACTGCGGAAATCACCCCCGGACTCACGGCAAATGAAACGGTCAAATGTCTACGGGATCAGGGCGCATTCATCAGCATTTCCCATCCATTCGATTCCAATCGAAGTGGAGCCTGGGAAAGGGATGATCTGCTGGAAATTGCACCGTTGGTGGATGCAATTGAGATATATAATGCGCGTAGTTTAAAATTGGGATCCAACCGACTTGCCCGGGAATTTGCTGGTCAACATCAACTTGCCGGTACGGTCGGGTCCGATGCCCATTATGCGGGTGAAATTGGCACAGCCTGGTTGCAGCTGCCTTTCTTTTCGGATGCGGATTCACTGAGGGGGGTTATCGGGCAAGGAATAGTTCAAGGTCATCTTTCCCCCTTATGGGTGCATTTCTTCTCGCGCTTTGCCTACCTCTATAAAAAGGTTGTATAATACGCCCGATGGGGCGATGGCGGAATTGGCAGACGCTGCGGACTTAAAATCCGCCGGTGGTGACACCGTGAGGGTTCGACCCCCTCTCGCCCCACAGATATCGCTCATTAGGGGAAAATCAAGCTAAAAACCCTGTATATGGGGACACTCGGCACACACAATAGGAGTGTGCCGTAAATCTTTAATAGTTGAGACCCAGAGGACTCTTCAAGTTTCCACTTTCGATGATTACCTGATAACCTGGCTTGAAGCCTTCCTCATTGACCGTAAAGTCGCGGAGGTTGCAGATGGCACGTTGGATTTCTACCGCCAAAAAATCAAGCTGTTTTTGGATTACTGCGATGCCCTGGCAGTCTGGCAGACCGGTCAGATCAATCCATCTTTCCTCCGTCAGTATTTACTCTACCTGGAAGAGGGGGGTCATAATGCCGGCGGAAGACACGCTGCTTTCAGAACGATAAGGGCTTTCTTCCTGTGGTATGAAAATGAGGTGGAACCGGACGGGTGATCAAACCCCATTCGAAAGGTGAAAGCTCCCAAAGTGCCCACAGAACCGTTGGACCCTGTGCCCATTGAAACAGTATTTCGTATAGTCAATATATGTAAAGAGGGGACCTTTACGAGGGACCGGGATGCAGCCATGTTTCTCTGCCTGCTGGATACCGGAGCACGAGCTAGTGAGTTCCTGGCAATGGATCTGGACGACTTTAACCAGGCGCGGGGAACCATTCTCATCCGAAAAGGAAAGGGAAGTAAACCACGCATGGTTTACCTAGGGAAAAAATCCAGGAAATATATCCGGAAATACTTGAGGCTCCGTGAAGATGATGATCCGGCTTTATGGGTAACTCATCCACGTTTCTGTCATGGGCGATTGAGTTATGATGGCTTACGGGAAGTGCTCACCCGCAGGGTGGCGGATGCGAATGTGGAAAAGACATCCCTGCACGATTTTAGACGAGCATTTGCTCTCTCTATGCTCCGGAATGGGACCGATATCTATACTTTAGCGAAATTGATGGGGCATGAGGGGATCTCGGTGCTTCAGCGATATCTCAAACAAACTAATCAAGATACTGAAACAGCCCATCGCCGAGCCGGCCCAGTAGATAATTCTGAAATCCTGACGATATTTTAAATTGACAAGATAAGAAAGATTAGAAAATCATCTTGGTTTGTCAAAGGCTTGGAGGAATGGGGGGAGTGGAGAAATTGAGATCAGTTTGGGTGGTTCTGATAATGTATTATCGCAAGGTTGATGAGGTAGAAGGGGATTAAGGTACTTTCATTAAGGACCATTTTTAGTTTTAGCAATTTACCTCAAAATCACCTGGCCGTAATTTCGAATCCTGCCAAGCCCGCCTGATTCATACTGCCTCGAGCAGCAAATATTCTTCAGGCGCTGGTTTTCACGTTGCACGGGGAATCTGGTGGAAAAATCCGCCTTTAGTTCTCCGATTCACAATTGTCTTCGCCCTTCCGATCCTGTACTGGCTCAAAATCCGAAATCTACATTTGCCATGCTTCAGATGGTGTAAAGATGATCTGGTAAAAGCTTCTCTATCTTCTTTTCATTATTTAGCTTGCAATTTACGGACACTACAGAGATTGCATATTGACAAAGGGGAGGTAAATGTTGTAATATATTACTGACATCGTTGTCGACAACGATGTCAGATGAAGGAAACAATTCTTGGATCATTTTTCTTGGTTCAGAAAAAGCGCTTAGCTAATGAACAACGATCCACCCAAGAAACAGCTCGTTCGTAAGTTGAATAATCACCTGCATGCCACCCTACGGGATGTGGCTAATTTAGCAGGTGTATCGGCCAAAACTGTCTCACGTGTCGTAAATCACCAGGGTGAAATCAGCGAGGCTACGCGCCAGCGTGTTCAGGCCACCATAGACCAGCTCGAGTACCGGCCGAACGTCTTGGCGCGTAGTCTAATCCGCCAACGTTCGAATACTCTGGGAGTGATCGCCTGGGGAATTGATTATTTTGGACCTTCGCGCACCGTATTGGGGATCGAGCAAGAAGCGAATGAATTGGGTTATTCCTTGTTTTTAAACTTGATAAGTCATCCAGATGATGATCACGAGCCGATTTTGGACACGTTGATTTCCCGTCGTGTTGAAGGCATCATCTGGGCTATACCCGAAGTGGGGGGCAACCGGGACTGGATTCAGACCAGTCGCCTGGATCAGCTTCCTCCCGTCGTTTTCCTAAGCATGGAATCCCGCCCGGGAATTTCCATGGTGTCGGTCGATAATCGTAATGGTGCCAAACAGGCTGTGCAGCATCTGCTGGAGCAGGGTAGACGGAAGATTGGCATTATCACCGGCCCAATGACCTGGTGGGAGGCACGCGAACGATATGCAGGCTGGCAGGAAGCGTTGGGAGAGGCGGGCCTGGAGGCCTCTCTTTCCCTGGTGGTTAATAGTGACGACTGGTCAGCGGTGAACGGCGAGCGGGGGATGCGCACTCTCTTAGCGCAGGTGCCGGACATTGATGCCGTCTTTGCATGTAACGATCAGATTGCCTTGGGCGCATTGAGTACCACCCATCAATTGGGCAGGCGTGTGCCTCAGGAACTGGCCATCGTGGGTTTCGACAACATCCCGGAGGCGGCCTTCTTGTGGCCTCCGTTGACGACAATCTATCAGCACCTGGTTGACTTAGGCCGTGTTGCTGTAAAAAATCTGCATGAAATGATCGTATCGCGCCAGTCGCAAAGCGAACCACTGCCGCCATCATTCACCATGCTGAAGCCTGAGTTGGTCGTCCGCGCCAGCTCTTCGATTTGAGACCGCGAGATCATTTCTTGGTGCCATTTTGGATTTTACTTCTCTCGGTTAGGAAATAAAGGAGGTATCCCAAAACAGAGAAAATGCCATCCAGTAATTTACATGAATTGCACGATTCACAAGAGATTTCTAAAAAACTTTCAAATATGCTATAAGGAGGCTTAAATGTTCAAGAATGTCTCACGGATTGTATCCGTGATCGCCTTACTAACCATCGTTCTAGCTGCCTGTGGCTCGGCGGCAACACCGACCCAGGCCCCAGCTGGCCCGGTGACCCAGGTCCCGGCTGGCCCAGCCGCTACTGAAGGCGGCGCTCCTGCTGCTGAAGCCAAGTGGTGCTCCGGCACTAAAATCGTCTTCTTCCCTGGCGGAACAGCAGGTGGTGGCTTTGAGACCGTGGTCTATAACGGTGCTCTCGCTGCTGCCGCCGATACGGGCGCGGATGTGCAATACGTGTGGTCCGACTGGGATCCTGCGAAGATGATCACCCAGTTCACGCAAGCCGTAGCCACCAATCCCGACGGCATTGCCATCATGGGTCATCCCGGTGATGAAGCTTTTGATCCCCTCATTGATGAAGCTGAGGCACAGGGCATTATCGTAACCAGCATGAACACGCAATTGCCGCTCGCGCAAGCCCAGTACAGTGCCAATGGTTTCGGCTACGCTGGAGCCATTCTCTACACAGCAGGCTACGCCCTGGGTCAGGAAGCTGTTAAGCGAATCAGGTTTGAGGAACGGGTGACAAGGCCTTCCTGTGGGGTTTATTATCACAAGCAGGCCGCGGTGAGCGCACCAAAGGTGTAAAGGATGCCCTTGAAGCAGCTGGACTGACAGTGATCTACCAGGAGATCGACGACGCCACCAATGCGAGCGCTGCCGCTGGCGTTCCGATCTTTACCGGCATCATGTCAGCCAACCCGGATATTAAGTTGGTCATCACCGATCACGGCAACCTGACCGGCACCGTGCAGACCTTCCTGGAAGCCGCAGGCAAGCAACCGGGCGATGTCTTTGCTGCAGGTTTCGATGCGTCCGGTAACGCCGTAGAAGCCATCAAAGCGGGCTGGCTCCAGTTGGTGATCGACCAGCAGCAATACCTGCAAGGCTACTTCGGTGTCCTGCAGATTTGTCTCACGCATAACTATGGTTTTGCCGGTCTGCAGATCGACACCGGTGCGGGTTTTGTCAACAAAGACAACGTCGATGCACTGGCTGCGTTGGTAGCGAAGGAGATTCGCTAAAGCAGAACCGCTCTCTCTTTCTAACGCTTTTCCTCTCTGACGGATCAGCGATAGAATAAACAAGCAAGGGCTAAGTGGCTCGCAATGAATTCCTTGCTCATTTAGCCCTTGCCATTGTTGTAAAATTACGGGATACTGCCGTAAATGATCTATCAAACTCTGCGAACGGAGATAATTTATGGAATATCGCCTAGAACTCAGGAATGTATCCAAATCCTTTGGAGAAGTCCAGGCGCTTGAGAATATCAACTTTCAGTTGGGCCAGAACGAAATTGTTGGTCTGCTGGGTGATAATGGCGCCGGAAAATCCACCTTGATCAAGATCATCACCGGTTACTACCAGCCCACATCTGGTGAGATTTTTTTCAATGGCAGGAAGGTGGATCACCTCTCGGTTCCCAAAGCCAGAGAATTGGGTGTGGAAACCGTGTATCAGGAACGCGCACTGGCCGAATTGCAAACCCTTTGGCGCAATATCTTTCTGGGACGCGAACTCTGCAACTCCATGGGTTTCCTTGATATTCAACGGATGAGGGATGAAACCCACCGACTGATGACCCAATCCATGGGTTTTACCTCCCATGCTGTCAGTCCGGATTCCACGGGTCGGTAAGTATTCCGGTGGTGAGAAGCAGGGAGTCGCCATCGTACGCGCACTTTACTTCGACGCTGAAATCATCATTCTCGACGAACCAACCATGGGTCTCTCGCTCAAAGAGACCGCCAAACTGGTCAACTTCGTGAATGGCATCAAGCAAGCGGGTAAATCCGCCATTTTTATCGACCACAATATCTTGCATGTCTACAACGTCGCCGACCGCGTAGTGGTGATCGACCGCGGCAGGATCGCTGGTCAGTTCATGACCAAGGATATCACCCTGGACAAGTTAATGGAAAAAATGGTTCGAGTTGCAGAAATTGGCAACCTCGACTAACATACAAGGATGGATGTAATGAGTTCTCAAACTGAAGGAAACTCTTCTGCAGTCAACCAGCATTATAAAGAGACTTTCAGCCTCGCGAAGATTTGCCCGCACCTACGGCGCCCAACTCGGTATTCTTGGTGTCTTTATCGCCTTGTGGATAATCTTTATCATCTCAGCCCCCGAAACCTTTCTAGCCTCCCGAATTTACTTCTGCCTTCATGGCCTCCATCCCCTTCTTTGCCATCATGGCCATTCCCCTGACCATAGTGGTCATCGCCGGCGAGATGGACCTTTCGTTTCCATCCATCATGGCCATGGGCATGGTGGCGTTTTCTTTTATATACAATGCAACAGCCATTCATTGATAATGCGACCATACAGGTATTCCTGGCAATCATCGCTGCCCTGCTGACCGGAACCATTATTGGCTGGATCAACGGTATGATCATTGTTAAGTTTGGCATTCCTTCGCTGGTTGCCACCATCGGTACGCAATTCTTCTGGCGGGGAGCAGTGCTGGTGCTCACGCAAGGTGCGAATTTCACTTTGAGTTATATCAAAGAAACTATTTTTTACCCGCTACTGGTCGGCAAAATCGGCGGATATTTCCCCATGCAGATGGTCTGGTTGATCGTGATCGCGATCCTTGGGTGGGTGCTGTTAAACCGCCATAAATTTGGCGCACACATCTACCTGATTGGTGACAATGTCAAGAGCGCCGAACTGATGGGCGTCAACACCGGGCGTACCCGCATCCAGGCTTTCATGCTGATAGGCCTGGTCTCAGCCTTTGCCGGCGTGATCGCCAGTTTTTATGTCGCCTATTTTTGGCCCAGCCTGGGCGATGGATACTTGCTGAGCACCCTGGCTTCCGTCTTCCTGGGTGGCACATCCGTCTTCGGTGGCGTCGGCACGATACTGGGAACGTTCCTTGGGGCGTTCATCATTGGCGCCATCGAAGCCGCGACCGTAGCCGTCGGCCTGACGGGATTCTGGACCCAGTTGATCTACGGTTTGATCATCGTGCTCTCGGTGATCATGCACACTTATCTGCGCAAGCGGACAGAGTGATCTGACCCCGCTTTCATTCATCCACCATCTATCTTTGTATATCTATCTCCCCTCATTGATGTTTCTGTATCGACGGGACAGGAATAATTAGGTGAAGGGAGATTAGGACTAATGCCCCTCTTCGTCAACGAGTTCGATCTTCCACTCTCCAGTCACCCGTATCTTGGTGCTGTTCCCCGGCCAATAGAGATGTGTCCAGTAGCTGCCACCCCGCAACACGGATGGGTTCGTCCCCATTGTGACGATAATATGATCCGGCGTATAGTGGGCAAAATAAGTTTCGCGGTTGACCGGTGGCCGTCCCAAGGTGGGATCCAATGCGACCCAGCCGACGCCGGGCATGTACACATCAGGCCATGCGTGCTCAATTTTAGCGAGGGCATTCGTTCCCTTATCCAGATACAGCAATCCTTCGAAATAGCGCGCCGGAATGCCTTGTGCCCGGCTAAGTGCTACCAACAAAGAGGTGTATTCGGTGCAGTCAGCCCCCATGGGTCCCAGTGCCGCTTGCGCTCCCCAATTCCTTCCATTGGAGGTATAAACCAGCTCATTGCCGATGTAATCATAAAACGCCCGCACCTGCTGGCACACATTTCTTTTACCTTGCGACAGTTCGCTCGCGAGAGCCACTATTTGAGGATTGGCGGATTCGATATGCAGCTCAGGCTGGATGAAATCATTCGGAAGGTCCCCTTGGCATACTGACAAATCGTACGCCAATTCGTTGACGGCTACCCGATAATCGATCTTTACCGTTTGGGTTGTGCCAGCGGGCTGTCTGGAAAAATCAAACTCAGCATAATGGTTGCCATATTCGTCAACCACCAACTCATAATCTCTGGGAGAAATCTCCATTGACCGCACCTCTTGATAAGGAGGAAAGTCTCGGATCAATGCTACCCAAATATTTTGCTTCTCCGGCTGACCCGATCCCTCATTGACGAGCGCCAATTGCTGGTGGACAACATATTCACGTTGATCCAGGATAGTCACAAGAGGGCCAGGGGTTGTACTTGCAGGGATCAAAGAACCCGCCTGTGGCTGACATCCCAGCAAGAAGATTAATATGGTGAACCTAAACAATATTCTGGAAAAGCTTTTTATGCTGCCTCTATTCAGTCCAATTGTATAACATAATGACCAATAGCGGAAAAATCGAGCGGTACAGCAAATTCTTTACACATTTCTTTGACAAACCTGGGAATCGCACCCTCAGGGTGGATGGCTTTCTGGACTCACGTAATCTGTGGTGTTATCATCATCCAAACCGTTGCCTTGCAGGCTGTCCTGCGAAGATGGGCTATATAGATGGATGAGGGCGAGATGACATCCCGCGTAAGGGTTATTCAATCCCTCAATCATAAAGAGCCCGATCGCGTCCCGATCGATCTGGGTGCGACGATCGTCAGTTCGATCACTTTGAAGGCTTACATTGAACTCAGACAGTATCTAGGTATGCCCGTCGGGGAGATCAAGATGCTGGATTATGTGCAGCAGCTGCCCTATGTCGATGATGCATTAATGGAGCGGTTCGGGGTTGATTTCCGCATGGTGCAATTGCCTGCTGCGACGACTGCCGGGGTGGATATTTTCGAGGAAGGCGCGTATGATGCCTTAATCGATCGCTGGGGCGCAAAATTGCACATGCCTAAAAAGGACGGATTGTATTTTGATTGGGTCGATTTCCCGATCAAGGAAA
Source organism: uncultured Chloroflexia bacterium (assembly GCA_963828815.1). Taxonomy (GTDB): domain Bacteria; phylum Chloroflexota; class Anaerolineae; order Anaerolineales; family Villigracilaceae; genus UBA877. Next base: position 2,787,726 of record CAWHGD010000002.1, on the reverse strand, counting down.
CAACGATGGCTGCACTGGATGCCTATCGCTGGCCTCAGCCTGATCCAGCAGAAGTCAACGCGCAAATGGGTGTGCTGGCGAAAAGCCTGTACGATACCACTGATTACGCTCTCGTGGGTAGCGCGGTGATCGGTGGGGGCATCTTTGAACAGCCTGCCCGGGTGATTGGCTTGCAGAGCTTCCTAATGGCCCTGGTTACAGCGCCGACTTTTGCCGATCGTTTGATGGAGAGTATCACCGATATCTATATTGAATCCTGCAACAATTACCTGGAGCATGTTGGCCCCTATATTCAAGTTTTTACCTATTGGGATGATTTAGCCGGGCAAAATGGCTGGATTATCAATCCCGAGATGTATCGAAAGATGATCAAACCCAAACAAAAACGCCTGGTTGAAGCCATCAAGAAGAAGACAGAGGCGAAGTTGTTCTACCACAGCTGCGGGGCAACGCGTGGTTTAATCCCTGACCTGATCGATATCGGGTTTGATATCCTGAATCCAGTCCAGGTTTCGGCAAAAGGCATGAACACCCGCGAACTAAAAAAGGAATTCGGACAGGATATCGTTTTTTGGGGTGGCGGTGTGGATACCCAGCAAGTGTTGCCATTCGGCAAACCACAAGAAGTCGTCGACGAGGTGAAACGCCGCATCGATGACCTCGCACCAGGTGGAGGTTTTATATTTGCAGCGGTTCACAACATCCAGGCATTCGTTCCGCCGGAGAATATCGTTGTGGCTTTTGATACAGCGCTGCAATATGGTAAGAGTCACCGTTAATCCACTTGTTGAATGAAGAATATCTTCCCTTCGAGGAATAAACTTGATAAAGCACCGTGACCGTGTGTTGACTGCACTCAACCATGAAGAACCCGATCGTTGCCCGATGCAGATCAGCTTCACCCCTGAGTTTGCCGCCCGCCTGGAAGTCGATCTGCGCTTAAAGGGACGAGGATTGCACAATCCGCATGGGGGCGGTAACACCTACGAGTTGGAGCGTGCCCTGGATGAGGATATGCTCCTGACTTCTGTTGGATGGGTCAATGGATATTATCAGGAAGGCTACCAGGATGTAGACAGCTATCAGGATGAATGGGGCGTGACCTGGAAGACAATCGAATATGAAACCCCGTACGGAAAGGGAAAGTATACCGAGCCATTTGGTCATCCGCTGGCTGAGGATCGAGCACTGGAGACATATCTTTCTCCCGATCCTAATCGGCCGGAGCTCTATCAGGAAGCCCAACGTGTCCTGGAGGAATTCAAGAATGAGTACTGGATTGTCGGAGTCACTCCGACGACCATTTTCGAATCTGCCTGGGCCTTGCGCGGTTATGAGCAATTAATGATCGATATGGCCACAAACCCGGATAAAGCCAACCGGGTGCTGGATATCCCTTATTCCTATCACAAGCTGGTTACGCAACATCTGGTGAGGTTGGGAGTGGATATGATCTGGCTCGGCGATGATGTCGGCGGGCAGAACGCCATGTTGATGTCTCCCAGGATGTGGCGTCAATACTTCAAACCCCGCATGGCCAATCTGATCGCCTCGCTGCGTGCCATAAATCCGCACATCAAGATCGCCTACCATACCGATGGAGTGGTTTATCCGATCATCCCGGATTTGATCGAAATCGGCCTGGATGTGTTGAATCCAATTCAACCGATGGCCATGGATCCGGTGAGATTGAAAAATGAATACGGAAAGAATTTATGCTTTTGGGGATCAATCGATATCCAGCAGACACTTCCCTTTGGTACACCGGAGCAGGTTAAAGCGGAAGTAATTACCCGCTTGAAGACGATCGGACGGGGCGGCGGGCTGTTGATCGGACCTACTCACAATTTACAACTCGATACTCCACTCGAAAATTTCTGGTCCATGCTCGAGACCATCCGTCAGACGCCATATAAGATGCTTATATAAACGCTGGAATTTATAACAAAGGAAATTTATTTTTTGCTATGACAAAACGGAAAGTCGTTCACACCGTGCTCGAAGGGCGTACACCACCATACGTGCCCTGGTCATTTGGATTCACAAAGGAAGCCGGGGCTAAGCTGGAAGAGCATTTCAAACCGCTGGATGTCGAAGAAGTTCTTCAGAATCACATCCTAAAGCTGGGCAGCGATATTGGCCTTTTTACCGATCTGGGAGACAACCACGTTCAAGATGTTTTCGGCGTCGTTTGGGACCGCAGCATCGATAAAGATATCGGCAATGTAGCCGGGTGCGTCTTACCAGGACCGACTCTAAAGCACTATTCCTTGCCCGACCCTCTTGACCGTCGGTTTTTTAGTGAGATTCCCACTCGCATTGCCCGGTATGGGGACCGCTTCCGGGTTTTCCAGATCGGCTTTTCCCTTTACGAACGTGCCTGGACTTTGCGCGGGATGCAGAACCTATTGATGGATTTTTACGACCATCCCGATTTTGTCCATACATTGCTGGAATCGATTGCTGATTACAACATTACTCAAATCCGGGAAGCGTTGAAGTACGAGATCGATGCTATTTATTTTGGGGATGATTGGGGGCAACAGCGCGGACTGCAAATGGGTCCTAAGTTGTGGCATCAGTTTATTTATCCAGTGCTCAAGCGGATGTATGCGGTCGTCCATGCAGCCGGTAAGTATGTTTTCATTCACTCCTGCGGCGATGTTGATGAGGTTTTCGAAGATTTGATTGGGATCGGGCTGAATTGCTTCAATCCTTTCCAACCCGAAGTGATGGAGGTTGAGGCATGTATGGAGCATTATCGTGGGCGTTTAACATTTCATGGCGGTTTATCCACCCAGCGGACATTACCATTCGGTACGGTTGAAGATGTCCGGATGGAAACTAAACGATTGTTAAACATGGGTGCGCGCGGAGGTTATATATTTTCACCGGCTCATGACATCGAGGGGGATGTACCCCTTGAGAATATGCTGGCATTTATTGAACTTGTTCAAAACCAACCCGGTTACCAGGATCATTGAGAGGAGTAAGCCTATGAGTATTCTGGATGATCTATGCATGACTGTGATAAATGGCGATTTGAATGCCACTCAGAACCTGGTGCAAACAGCCCTGTCGGAAAATGTCCCTCCCGAGAAAATTCTCACGGATGGGTTGATCGCAGCTATGACTGAGGTTGGTCGGATGTTCGAAAATGGTGAATTTTATATCCCCGAGATGCTCATTTCCGCCCGGGCGATGAAAGGCGGACTGGCGATCCTGCGCCCCCAACTGGCAGCTGCCAATATACAGGCAATTGGAAAGGTTGTCATCGGCACTGTCCAGGGTGATTTGCATGATATCGGAAAAAACCTGGTCGGGATGATGCTAGAGGGTGCCGGGTTCGAGGTCATCGATCTCGGCTCGGACGTTTCGTCGGAAAAATACGTGGCGGCGGTGAAGGAGCATACCCCCGATCTGATCGGTTTATCTGCCCTTCTGACCACTACCATGCCGCGCATGAAGGATGTCGTGTTGGCCTTGCGGGCAGCCGACCTGCGGGATAAGGTCAAGGTGATGATCGGTGGCGCACCGGTGACGGAACAATATGCAGCGGATATCAGCGCGGACATTTATGCCCAGGATGCGGCCTCAGCGGCCCAGCGCGCCCGGCAATTGATGCAAGAATGAGAGGTTTGCACTTTCGATTTAGCATTGGAGTGAAATGATCGGTAATGACATCTGGTATCGTATTTGACATCAAGGAATTCACATTACACGATGGCCCGGGAGTCCGTACCACTGTCTTTCTAAAAGGGTGCCCTCTCGCCTGTATGTGGTGCCATAACCCCGAAGGCCAATCCACACAGCCTCAAGTTATTCGAAGCTTGTCGAGTGATCGGGTCGCGGGCATTGAATATTCAGCCAGGGAATTAGCGACACAATTAAACCAACAAGCCGCGATCCTGCGGGCAAATGATGGCGGCATTACCTTTTCGGGTGGTGAACCACTTTTCCAGGCAAACTTTGTTGCTGAAGTGATCGAACTCCTGGATAGCTTGCATGTTGTCCTGGATACCTGTGGTTATGGTCCGCAACAGGATTTTCACCTCCTCCTGGCCCGATCGGACCTTGTCTTCTACGATTTGAAATTGATCGACAGGGAATTGCATTTATACTACACCGGTTTCGATAATGATTTGATCCTGAATAACCTGCAACTGCTGAGCGAATCGGGCAAGCCTTTTATTATCCGGGTGCCCCTAATACCTGGCGTTACGGATACGGATGAAAACCTGAGCAGGTATTGTCAAAACCGTTGGAAAATTGCCCGGTCTGGTCGAGGTGAATTTATTGCCGTATAATCGGGCCGCTGGTTCAAAATATCAATATGCCGGGATGGAGTTTAAACCAGATTATGATGAAAAGCGTCCAGTGAATATCAACACGAAAATCTTCGAACAAGCCGGGCTTAAGGTTAAGAGCAAATGAACGAACGGGTGGAATTATTAAAACATCGAATAAGAACCGGTGAACATAAGGTTCTCCGCCAGGGAAAGTCGATTGACCTTCTTGATGAATGCGAAAAAGAAGGCCTTTCCTGGACCCGGCGCGTCTCCCGGCTGGTGCACAGGCAGTGTGAAGCCGAATGTGTTGTCCTTGAGCCTGAAGAAAGAATCGTCTTCACACGCACGGTCCCGGGTGTCCCGCCGGTTTACTCAGCGGCTGATTGGTCGCGCCTAGCTGCCGGGCGGACTCTGCACGAGCTTGGACCGGTCAGCAACATCTGTGCGGACTGGGATTTGCTGCTCTCGCAAGGGCTGCTGGGAAGGCGGGAAGTGGCAGTAAATACACGTTCCCGACTGGCAGATGACGCGAGTGCGGTTGAGTTCCTGGACAGCACTATCGAAACCATCGACGCCGTGCTGGAACTAGCCTCACGATATGCGAACCAAGCCAGTTTACTTGGCAGGGATGACCTGGCGGCCGTGCTTGAATCGGTTCCGGCGCACCCGGCCCGCTCTTTTCGTGAGGCTCTGCAGTCGCTGCGTATGTGCCAGGCAGTGGTTTGGCTTGGAGGCAATTACCATGTTGGCCTGGGGCGCTTCGACCAGTACATGTGGCCTTTCCTCCAGTCCGACCTGCAAGCGGGCTTTCTTACGATCCCGGATGCGGAAGAACTTCTGGCGGAATTTTTTATCTCGTTGAACAAAGACAGCGATTTATACCCGGGCGTCCAGCAGGGGGACAACGGTCAGTCGACTGACCCTGGGCGGGGTCAAACCCGATGGCTCACCGGCGATCAACGAGCTTACCCAGATGGTCCTGCGGGTTGCTTGCGACCTGGAGCTGATCGACCCTAAAATCAACCTGCGCATCTCGCCTCAGACCGATCTGGAGCTTCTATGCCTGGCAAGCGAGTTGACGCGCAAAGGGCTGGGTTTCCCCCAATACAGCAACGACGATATCGTCATCCCGGCGCTGGTTGCACATGGATATGACCTGGAGGATGCGCGTGATTATGTCGTCGCAGCCTGCTGGGAATTCATCATCCCCGGGCGCGGCATGGAGATCGTCAATATTGGGGCGGTTTCCTTCCCGGCTGCTGTTGACCAGGCGATCCGGGTCGGTCTTGCCGATGGTATGGAATTTGACGGTATTCTTAGCCGCACAGCTGAAAATATTCGCACCCAGGTGAATCATCTGGCAGAAGCCTATTCCCGTCTGCTGTTGCCGCCCGCGCCGTACTATTCGGTTTTCATGCGCGGCTGCCTTGAGCAGGGGCACGACCTCTCGGAAGGACTGAAATATAATAACCTCGGCATCCATGGAGCCTGTTCTGCCAATGCCGCTGACGCCCTGGCGGCGGTCAAGCAATTCGTCTTTGACGAGCACAGCCTGACCGCGGAGGAACTCCTGGCTGCCCTTCAAGCGAATTTCGAAGGGTACGAATCCTTGCGCCGCAAGCTGGACGAGGATGGGCCCAAGGTTGGGTCCAATGATGACCGGGCAGATACGTTGCTGGTGAATTTGTTTGAAGATTTTGCGACCGCCTGTGAAGATTACGGCCGTACGCCAAGGGGCGGGATTCTAAGACCGGGGACCGGCTCGGCCATGTACTACATCTGGCTGGCCAGCGGGCATGAGGGGATGCGTGAGCCGGTTGTTGGGGCGACCGCCGATGGACGGGTGAGCGGCGAACCTTTCAGTGCCAACCTGGCCCCCTCGCCCGGAGTGCGAGTCCGGGGTCCGATCAGCACCCTGCAGTCATTTTCCAAGATCGACTTCCATCGCGTTTGCAATGGAGGGCCGATCACCATGGAGCTGTCCGATTCTGTCTTCCGCGATCCCGAATCGATCCGCAAGGTCGCCATGCTGGTGCGCATATTTGCCCAGCTTGGCTGCCAGCAGCTGCAGCTCAACAGCCTGAACGTGGAGACCTTGCTGGATGCCAAGGCTCACCCCGAGAAGCATAAGAACCTGATCGTGCGCGTGCTGGGGATGGAGTGGTTATTTCTGCGAGCTGGCTCCTGAATACCAGGATCACATCATTGCCCGTAGTCTTTACCAGGTGGATTGAATTTCATAAAGTTGTTCTGATGTTTTTTAGGAGGTATAACAATGATCGAGCTAAAGGACTATGAAGTCTGGTTTGTCACCGGAAGCCAAGAATTATACGGCGAACCGACCCTCAAAAAGGTGGCCGAAGACTCCCAAAAAATAGCCTCCGGCATGACCCAATCCGGGAATCTGCCCGTGCGGGTGGTTTTCCAGCCAGTGGTCACTTCGCCGGAGGCGATTTATGCACTTTGTATGGAAGCGAACTACGCAGAAAACTGCGTTGGCCTCATTACGTGGATGCATACATTTTCGCCGGCAAAGATGTGGATTGCCGGGTTGAAAGCCTTACAAAAACCATTACTACATTTGCACACGCAATTCAACCGCGACCTGCCATGGTCAGAGCATCGACATGGACTTCATGAATCTCAACCAATCGGCTCATGGCGACCGGGAGTTTGGCTTCATTGGCAGCCGTATGCGCCTGGAACGGAAAATTGTCGTCGGTTTCTGGCAAGACGATGATGTTCTATCTGGCATTGCCACCTGGATGAGAGCAGCCGTGGCCTGGCACGACTCTCAGGGGGCTCGTGTCGTCCGCTTCGGCGACAATATGCGCGAAGTGGCCGTTACCGAGGGCGACAAGGTGGAGGCACAGCTCCGGCTTGGGTATTCGGTTAATGGCTACGGCGTCGGCGACCTGGTCAAGGTTGTCAACACTGTCAGCGATAATGAGATTGACCGCCTGGTTGCCGAATATGACGACAGTTACGCTGTCTCCAAAGAATTACAACCCAAAGGCAGCCGGCGCCAGTCATTGCGCGAAGCGGCCCGCATTGAACTCGGCATGCGGTCTTTCCTCGAAAAGGGTGGTTTCAAAGCTTTCACTACCACTTTCGAAGACCTGAACGGGCTGGCCCAATTGCCTGGCCTGGCCGTCCAGCGCCTGATGGCAGATGGCTATGGCTTTGGAGCAGAAGGTGACTGGAAAACGGCTGCCCTGGTGCGCGCCATGAAAGTCATGGGCGCTGGCTTGAAGGGTGGCACCTCCTTCATGGAAGATTACACTTACCACCTGGAAAAGGAAAACCCGAAGGTACTTGGCGCGCACATGCTCGAGGTCTGCGCCTCGATCGCTGGGTCAAAACCCAGCCTGGAGATCCACCCACTTTCAATCGGAGGCAAGGATGATCCGGTCCGGCTGGTATTCACTGTGTCCAGCGGACCGGCGGTCAACGCCACACTGCTCGATATGGGTAACCGCTTCCGCATGCTGGTGAACGAAGTGGATGTGATCCAACCCGAGAAGCCGCTTTCGAAGCTGCCGGTGGCTAGCGCGGTTTGGGTGCCACGGCCCAACCTCAAGGTCGCCGCGGGAGCGTGGATTCTGGCAGGCGGTGCCCATCATACCGGTTTCAGCCAGTCGGTCACTCGCGACCACCTGGAAGATTATGCGTCCATGGCCGGATTGGAATTCCTGGTAATCGACAACGAGACCAGGCTGGTCGACTTGAAGAAAGAAATCAAGTGGAACGAAATGTACTACCTGTTAGCGAAAGGATTCTAACCAGGATGGTGGAAGGTTTGAACGAAATATCCGGAAAACTCAGCCTCCTGCGCAACCTGGCAGCCAGCCAAGGCGTGGATGCGCTCCTGCTTCAACACGTGAGCAGCGTTGCCTGGGCTACCGCCGGGGCTGCAGTCTACGTCAATACTGCCCGCAGCGGACCGGTAATTTCAGTGGATATTGACGGGATTTCCATAGAACGTCCTGCCATTCTCATTTTGGATTGATTATTATTAAAACCATCCGACTGCACGGTCCAAGCGATTTGCGCCAGCATGAGGAACCAAGGCCGAAACCCGGTCAAGGTGAAATATTGGTGCGCGTATCGGCTGTCGGTATCTGCGGTTCGGACCTGCTCTGGTTTGGCGAGGCTGGAATCGGCGATGCGAAATTGAACCAGCCGCTCGTTCTCGGTCACGAATTCGCGGGGGTGATCGCTGAAGGCAAACGCCAGGGCGAACGGGTGGCGGTTGACCCCGCCATTCCTTGTAAAGTTTGTGAATTCTGCTGTCAGGGGAATCCCAACCTGTGCATCAATCTCCGTTTCGCTGGTCATGGAATGCAAGACGGTGCTTTATGTGAATACTTATCCTGGCCAGATGAATGCTTATTCCCGCTGCCAGATTCCCTTTCAGCCTCGGATGGTGCCATGCTCGAACCGCTTGGTGTGGCGCTCCACGCCGTCGACCTGGGCAAGATCAAAGCTGGGATGAGCGTGGGGATTTTTGGCGCCGGTCCAATTGGCTTGCTGATTACGCAACTGGCGCGTCTCTCGGGAGCACAGGCTATCTATGTGACTGACATTCTCCCTCACCGGCTGGATACCGCCTATGCTTTGGGAGCGACCAAAGCCATCCTTGTGGGAAATGGAAGCGAAATCACCGAAATCATGTCTATCACCTGCGGTCGCGGTTTGGATGTAGCCTTCGAGGTCGCTGGAGAGAACGAAGCAGTTGAGGCAGCAGTAGCTACAGTCAAGCCGGGCGGACATGTGGTCCTGGCTGGAATCCCGGCGGATGATCGTACATCCTTTTCGACTTCCATGGCCCGTCGTAAAGGTTTGACTATCAAACTGGTGCGGCGCATGAAGTTCACCTATCCGCGCGCCATCCAACTCGTAGAAAGTGGGCAGGTGAACGTTCGCTCCCTTGTTACGCACCACTTTCCTCTCGATGACGCTCAGGAAGCCTTCGCGGTCGCCCTGCGCCGGGATGGTCTAAAAATCATAATTGATATTTGACTCGAGGTTCCTATGACGAAGTATGCAATTGGTGTTGACTTTGGTACTGAATCCGGCCGTGCCGCACTGGTGGACGTGGCCAACGGCAGGGAGGTGGCTACCTCCGTTTATATATACTCGCACGGTGTGATTGACGAAACACTGCCCGAGAGCGGTGTCCGCCTCGAGCAGGACTGGGCATTGCAGGATCCTGAAGATTACCTGCGCACTTTTCAGACCGCCATCCCGGCAGTTTTGAAAGAGTCAGGAGTGAAGCCAGCTGACGTGATTGGTATGGGCGTGGATTTCACCGCCTGCACCATGCTGCCGGTCAAGGCGGATGGCACGCCGCTGTGCGTCCTGCCCGAGTTTCGAGCCAAGCCGCACGCTTGGGTCAAACTCTGGAAGCACCACGCCGCCCAGCCCGAAGCAGACAAGATCAACGCCACCGCCCGCCGGATGAAGTTGGGTTGGTTGGACCGCTATGGTGGCAAGATTTCATCTGAGTGGTTCTTCTCCAAGGTCCTGCAGATCCTGGATGAAGCACCTGAGATCTACGCGGCTGCTGACCGGATGCTGGAAGCCACCGACTGGGTCGTTTGGCAACTGACTGGCGTGGAGACGCGCAATTCCTGCACTGCCGGCTACAAGGCCCTGTGGTCCAAGCGTGAGGGCTTCCCGGATAAATCCTACTTCAAGATGCTTGACCCAAGGCTCGAAAACGTGGTCGACGAAAAAATGACCCGGGTCATCCAGCCCATTGGCAACCGCGCCGGCGGATTGACCGAACAGGCCGCCGGATGGACCGGTCTCAAACCTGGAACAGCGGTTGCCATTGCCAACGTGGACGCTCATGTAGCTGTTCCGGCAGTTGGAGTTACCAAACCGGGCAGCATGGTCATGATCATGGGCACCAGCATCTGCCACATGGTGCTCGGCGACGAGGAGCATGTCGTTCCCGGCATGTGCGGTTACGTGGAAGACGGTATCATCCCTGGCTTCTTTGGCTACGAAGCCGGGCAATCTTGCGTGGGCGACCATTTCGCCTGGTTCGTGGAGAACTGCATCCCCGCTGCCTATGAACGCGAGGCCAAAGAACGTGGCTTGGACATCCATCAGCTGTTGGAGGAAAAAGCCGCCCGGATGAAGCCCGGTGAATTTGGTCTTTTGGCACTCGATTGGTGGAATGGTAACCGCAGCGTGCTGGTGGACGTGGATCTGACCGGCTTGCTGATAGGTGCCACACTGGCAACCAGGGCTGAGGAGATCTACCGCGCCTTGATCGAGGCCACTGCTTACGGGACGCGGGTTATCGTGGACACTTTCCAGCAGCACGGGGTACCAATCCATGAACTTGTTGCCTGCGGCGGTCTGCCCGATAAAAACAAACTGCTGATGCAGATCTACGCTGATGTAACCGGACGTGAGATCAAAGTCAGCGCCTCGAAACAGACGCCTGCCCTCGGGTCAGCCATGTTCGGGGCGGTGGCAGCTGGCGGAGCCGTCGGTGGTTATGACTCGATCTACGCTGCCGCCCAGACCATGGCGCATCTCAAAGCCGAATCTTTCAAGCCTATCCCCGAAAACCAAAAAGCCTACGAAAAGCTCTTTGATGAATATTTGCGGCTGCACGATTATTTTGGCCGCGGTCAGAACAATGTGATGAAAACCTTGAAACAAATCAAAAGCGAGGTTAAACATGCTGGATGAATTACGCACGGAAATCTGCCGTCTGCACGCCGAACTGCCTCGCAACAATCTCGTTGCCTGGACTTCCGGTAATGTCTCAGGCCGGGACCCGAAGACAGGCCTTGTAGTCATTAAACCAAGTGGCATCCGCTACGAGGACCTGACCCCAGAGAATATGGTTGTGGTGGATCTGGAGGGCAAGGTTGTGGAGGGAAAGTACAAACCATCCTCCGATACCCTTGCTCACGTTTATATTTACCGTCACCGTTCTGACGTGAATGGCGTTGTGCACACTCATTCCCCTTTTGCCACCGCCTGGGCCGCGGCCGGCAAGCCCATCCCGCCGGTGCTGACCGCCATCTGCGATGAGTTCGGGGGCTCGATCCCAGTCGGTGCGTATGCAAAAATTGGCGGGAATGAGATCGGGCAGGAGATCGTCAGTTCGATCGGGGAAAGTCCCGCGATATTGATGAAGAACCACGGCGTGTTTACGATTGGAAAAAACCCGGAAGCGGCTGTCAAAGCAGCGGTCATGGTTGAAGATGTGGCCCGGACCGTTTTCTATGCCTTTCTTCTCGGCCAACCGGACGAGATTCCTGCTGATGAAGTCACCCGTGGTCACCACCGCTATCTCGATGAGTATGGACAATCTTCTTAAATGTCTTTAATTAGACATATTCATCTCCTTTATTGACCAGAGCCAGGCTAACCGAGAGCCCAACATTTGTATTTTTCCTCTATCTAAATTTAATCATCGGCTGATTTGAACAGAATAAAAGTGACTATGCAAGTTATCCTAAGCGTGTAGTGAATTATTATTGTAGACTAAAACAAAGGTCCGATGAGTGTATTTATTCAAGATCGACACACAGAGGACTATATCAAAATCCATATTATTCTAACGCCGAGCGCACCATATAAATAGGAAAAAAGGCCGAAAATTACTACACAATGCCATATATAGGGTCATGAAAACGGGAGATAAGGATCTGGACTTAAAATCCGCCGGTGGTGACACCGTGAGGGTTCGACCCCCTCTCGCCCCATAAATATCTTATTAAGGCATTTTCCGGCAGAAAAACCTATGTATAGGGTTTTCTGCACATTAATATATTAGAGAGTCCTCTGTGTGTCGAATTTCTTTAAAACACACTCAGGATTTCTTTATTTTTATACAACAAGAATGATCATTACCTTTAGGGGATTATTCATTCATCTTTTAAGAAATCCAATTAGATTCCACCCTCTTCTTTCAATTATCCAATCATGCCTCCTGGAAAAGGCAAATCCAATGATTTAGCAAAAATGAAAGGGCATGAAGGAATAACGGTTCTTCAGCAGTATCTTAAACAGACTTATCAGGATACCGAAACAATCCATCGCAGAGCCGGCCCGGTAGATAATTCGAAAAGCGCAAGTAAAGCTGTCAGAAAGTGACAATATGTACGTGACATAAGCAATTGTTTATGCCATAATTTTAAACGACTTATTCAGATTCTTCCATAGGAAGGTGTTTTCAGGAGGAGAAAATGTCAAACAAAATGTTTTTATATGTCGTTGGGGTTCTGGTGTCTGCTGTAATGATCGTCTCTGTCTCTGGCTGTGGGACAGCCAAAACGGGGGCAGGCGGGTCCACCATCACCATCCTCATTGCGGAAGACCCGCCATCGTTCAATGCTATTATCTCTGATACCGGCTACGACTCGCTGGTGATGGAACTTGTGATGCTTGGCATGACCGACATCGATCCGCAGGGAAATGTATTCCCAGAACTGGCAGCTGAGCTTCCGACTGTTGAAAACGACGGCGTAACGGTAGATGAAAACGCCGGTACAATGGAAGTGACCTGGAAAATGCGCCAGGACATCCAATGGGCGGACAGCAAACCTGTTACCGCAGACGACGTAATCTTCACATGGAATGCGATCAAGAACCCGGAAACAGGCACCTGGATCCCAGGCATTGACTACATCGACAACCTGGAAAAAGTGGATGATTACACCTTCGTGGTCGAGTACAACACTATTTATCCCGGCTACCTTACCCAATTGGGTGGGGAGCAACTGGTTATCTGGCCGGCTCATTACTGCAATCCAGAACAGGGCTTTTCTTCCTGGGATTGCGGCCGCCAGCCATTGAGCGATGGTCCGTATATCCTGAAAGAGTGGGTCACCGGCGACCATCTTTCCTTCGAGCGTAATCCCAAATACTATCAGCAGGGGAAACCGGCGATTAATAATGTCGTCGTCCGCGTTGTGCCAGACGCCACAGTACGCAAGACTATGATGATCAACGGCGATGCGGATATTGACATGTGGACCACCGAGCAGGTTATCGCCGATTTGAAGAATTCCGATAAGGTTGGGGTCAGTATCAGTCCAAACAATCGCTGGGTCGTGCGTCTGTTTTTGAACGAGGCCGCGAAAGGCACCGTGGACCCGTTCGTCTCTCCCCACCCCATCCTCTCCGACGTGCTCGTCCGCCAAGCCATCCGCATGGCGATTGACGTGGATACCATCTCCCACCAGATCTTCTACGGATATGGCGTCCCGGTTTGGACCGAATTCTTCCGCCCGCCTTATGCCTGCGACATCCCGCGGCCCAAGTTCGACGTCGAGGCTGCTAAAACCCTGCTAGAACAGGCCGGCTGGACGGATACCGACGGTGATGGCATCCGTGAATGCCACAGTTGCCTGAATGCTCCAGAAGGTTACAAGATGGAGATGGAGTTCATCACCTATGCTGAATTCGGCGAACCGATGACATTGACACACCAATTCATTGCCGAGGGGCTGGGCAAAATTGGAATTAAGCTAAATCTGTCTGTTGTCCAAGGAAGTGTCCTGTGGGCTGACTCACAGAGCGGTGGTATCGAACAGACCGGAAACTTTGACATCGATCTCTGGGATGACGGCTATAGTGGATTTGATCCCACCGACTTCATTTGGGAACTTTATTCGAGCGCATCGGCCACACCCGATTACGGCTGGAATATCGTACGCTGGCAGAACGAAGAATTTAACAACTTGCTGAATGAGACATACAATCTGGATGAAGGCTACCGCAAGGAAGCTTTCTGCCAGATGGCCCAAATCCTTGACGAGCAGGTTCCGATCATCCTTATGTTCTCAGCCGTCAATGCAGATGCATACTCGTTGCGTCTCCAAGGAGTCCAATCTTCCACCAACGACCTCGTCACCTGGAACATTGCAGACTGGCAAATCGTTAAATGACGACCTACATCGCCCGACGCTTGCTGCAGACCATCGCATTACTTTTCCTTCTCAGCATCGTGCTGTTTGCGTTGGTCAACCTAGCGCCGGGCGGTCCCCTCGCCGGACAAGGACAGAGCCGTCATATCAATCCGGAAAAGGCTGCCATCCTGAAACGACAGTTCGGGCTGGATAAAGCTCTCCCAATCCAATACGTGATTTGGCTGGTTGGCAATGACTGGATGCGGGTGGATGCAAACGGTGACGGCATCCCCGACAGTTATGGTACGCGCCACGGAATTTTGCGGGGCGATTTCGGCTTTTCTTTCCGGACCCGGCAACCGGTCCTGATTGAGATTGGACAACGCCTGCCGAATACCATCTACCTGATGGTGATCACCATGCTCCTGGCATTGTTGATTGCCATACCCATCGGCATCCTCTCAGCGGTCCGCCAATACTCGTTTTTCGATATCACCGTTACCACCTTTTCTTTCGCCGGGCAGGCCATCCCCGAATTCTGGCTCGGATTGCTCCTGATCCTGGTCTTCTACGCCTGGCTGAAGAATCCGTTCACCGGAGAGCCTTTGCTGCCAGCCGGAGGCATGACCTCGGTCGACATCAGCGGTTTCTTGCTGGGCGACCGCATCGTGCACCTCATTCTGCCCGTCACCACAGGCGCAGTGGGCTGGATCGCCTGGTACTCGCGTTTCCTCCGCTCCAGCATGCTGGACATCAACCACCAGGATTATCTGCGCACCGCCCGCGCCAAAGGATTACCTGAGAGGGCGGTTATTTTCAAGCATGCCCTGCGAAATGCGCTCATCCCGCTTATCACCCTGCTGGCCTTGGACCTTCCATACATTTTCACCGGCGCGGTATTCGTCGAAATGTTGTTTTCATGGCCGGGGATGGGCCGGCTCTATTACCAGGCTGCCCTGCAACGCGATTACCCGCTTCTGATGGCCGTTCTGATTATCAGCGCGGCCATCATCATCCTCTCCAACCTACTGGCGGATATCCTGTACGCTTACCTGGATCCACGAGTGCGGTACAGTTAATTCCATCACTATTTATGAACCAGAAGACCATCCCCGACCTCAAACCTGTAGAGCAGATGGTAGCCAAGGGTGTGCCTCCTTCCACCAGCATGGCAGCCACCATCTGGCGCCATTTCTGCAAACACCCGGGTGCGATTGGCGGCTCGGTTGTCTTTCTCCTGATCTTGATCCTGATCCTTGCTGCGCCGCTATCCCCATTTAACCCGGAAGCCTCCAGTATGGCAGAACGGTTGCAACCCCCTTCGCTGCGGCACATGATGGGCACCGATGCGCTGGGCAGAGATCTGCTGACGCGCGTCCTTTACGGAGGGCGCGTGTCGCTTTCAGTAGGCTTGTTTGTGGTGGCCATCTCGCTCTCCATTGGCGTCCCAGTCGGCGCTCTGGCAGGATATTATGGCGGCTGGCTGGAATCGATCTTGATGCGCATCACCGATGCCTTCCTGTCTCTCCCGTCATTCCTGGTTCTAATTCTGCTGGGTGCCATCTTGCGCGAAGTCCAGATCCCGTTCCTGGAAAGAAACAATGTCCTTGTCATTGCCTTTGTCATCGGTATTCTGATGTGGATGACCTTCGCACGGCTGGTGCGGGCGGCATTCCTCACTATCCGCGATCTGGAC
Organism: uncultured Chloroflexia bacterium; assembly: GCA_963828815.1. Lineage (GTDB taxonomy): Bacteria > Chloroflexota > Anaerolineae > Anaerolineales > Villigracilaceae > UBA877. Next base: position 2,771,857 of record CAWHGD010000002.1, on the reverse strand, counting down.
TATGTCACTGCCGCCCGCTGCCTGGGTGCATCGGATTTCAAGATCATTACCACCCACATCATCCCCAATGCCATCGGTCCCATAATCGTCGAGTCCACGCTCGAACTTGGTTATGCCATCATCGAAGAATCTGGATTGAGTTTCCTGGGGTTTGGCATCCAGCCGCCAACGCCCAGTTGGGGCAACTTGCTCAGTAACGCCCAGGAGAATTTCACCAAGTATCCCTGGTTGGCAATCTTCCCCGGCATGATGATTTTTTTCGTTATTATATCCTTCAACTACATCGGCGATGGCTTGCGTGATGCGTTTGATCCTTACAAAGTGCTGAAAAAAATCGGTGAAGTCTAAAGAAGCGAGCGGTGAAATCCGATAAAGGAGAATTCTCATGGTTATTCAACGCCCTGCCCTTGAACCACTTCGCACTGCCTACCGGCTGAGTTACCTGACCGATGCCCAACTAGACCTGCTTCAGGAAGCCACACTCACTATCCTCGAAAATGTCGGTGTGCGTTTCCCCTCGGAAAAAGCGGTGGGGATCCTCGACGCGCATGGTGCAAAGGTGGATAAAACTTCACAGATCGTCAAATTCCCACGGAATCTGGTTTTTACAGCGCTGAGCACCATGCCGCGTTATTTCATTATGGGTGCACGTATGCCAGACTATGACCTACATCTGCAGGAAAATATCACTTACTTCACCACCGACGGCTGCGGCATCGAGACTGTGGAACTGGATACCGGTCAGCGGCGACCTTCCCGCAAAGCGGATGTAGGCATGATGGCGCGCGTTGCAGACTACCTTTCGTCGGTGGCATTCTACTGGCCAATGGTCAGTGCTCAGGATTTCGGTCCGGCCGCACCACTGCACGAGATGGACGCCTCCTGGAACAACACCATCAAGCACATTCAGAGTGAGACTATCATGGGCGAGGTCCCGGCGCGCTACGCGGTCGAGATGGCGACCATCATTGCCGGGAGTAAGGAGGAACTGCGCCGCTGCCCAAACTTTTCGCTGGTCGTCTGCACCATCGCCCCGCTCGGACAAGACAAGGAGGGGATCGAGGGTGCCCTGGTTCTGGCCGAGGCGGGCGTACCGGTCGGTTTTCTGGCCATGCCAACACTTGGGACAACCGCTCCAGCCACCACGGCAGGCGCATTGGCAATGGCGGATGCCGAGATCATCAGCGCTGCTGTGCTAATGCAACTTGCCGCGCCGGGCTGTCCGGTCTTCCACTCCCTGATGCAGGCCTGGGCGGATCCACGGACTGGTTCCTACGTCAGTTACCCGCTTGACAGCCGCGGTCGCTATAGTGTGGTTGAGATGGCGCACCACTGGGGTATGCCATCACTCGCTGCCTGCTTCGGAACCGATGCGCACGCTCCCGGCACATGGCAGTCTGCAGCAGAGCCTGCGCTGGATACCTACTTAGCCGGATTGGCGAGCCCCGAAATAGTCACGGGGATGGGGTTGTCTGAGACGTACACGTTGCTGTATCCCGAACAACTCCTCTTGGATAGCGACTTGTACCACCGGGCACGCTTCTACCTGATGGCACTCGACATCAACGATGAAACCCTCGCCATGAATGCCATCCAAGCGGTTGGTCCGGGTGGGAACTTCCTGGGCCAGAAACATACCCGCCAGCATATGCGCGAGTCCATGGTGCGCAGCATTACACAAGAACTGGACGCCAGCAATCATTACCGCGAACCGCACGAGTTGGCTCGAGAGCGTGTGCGTTGGATCCTCGAGAACCACCATCCGGAACCGCTGGAAGAAGCCAAGCAACGGGAACTGACCCGCATCCTGTCTGCGGCAGAGAAGGAATTGGGCAATGGTAAGTGAAACTCCGCCCCTTCAGCCTATCCGCCCGGCTTATCACTTGCGCATCCTGGGCGATGAACAATTGGATCAACTCACGGACGGGGTGCTGGAGGTTTTGGATGAAGTCGGTGTGCACTGTCCATCTGAGATAGCGCAAAATATATACGCCGAGCACGGGGCACGCGTGGATTTTAAAAAGCAGATCGTCTGCATCCCCCCTGATGTTGTGAAGAAAGCCATGAGTTATGCACCACGTTTTTATAAAATGGGCGCACGCTCTGCTGCACATGATATCCAGCTGGATGGCAAAGCCCTCTTCTGTGCAACGGATGGCTGCGGTATCGAAACAATCGACTTCACTACGTACCAGCGTCGCAACTCGACGAAGGATGATGTTGCCAAAATGGCGCGGGTGGCTGATTATCTTTCTTCTATCGGCTTCTACTGGCCGATCGTCAGCGCCCAGGATTTTCCGGAGACTGCGCCGCTTCATGAATTGGACGCGGCGTTCAATAATACAGTCAAGCACATTCAAACCGAGACGGTGATGGGCGAAGAGACCGCCCGTTATGCTGTGGAGATGGCGCGCGTCATTGCTGGAGACAATGCGACCATGCGTGCCCGTCCGCCGCTTTCATTGCTGGTCTGCTGTATCTCGCCGCTGGCACAGGACAAAGACGGCATGGAATCGGCGTTGTATTTTGCCAAGGCGGATTTGCCAGTTGGCTTCATGTCCATGGCAACCACAGGCTCCACTGCTCCCGCCACACTTGCCGGGACAGTCGTCATTGGTGACGCGGAAATTGTCTCTGCTCTGGTCTTGATCCAGATGGCAGTTCCAGGCGCGCCAGTATTTCACTCCTTCATGCCCGGAGTCATGCACCCGCGTACCGGTGGTTATCTCAGTTCCAGTCGCGAGGGGAGCCTATTCTACCCTATCGGTGCAGAAATGGCACATCGCTGGGGCGTGCCCACGCTGGCGGGCGTTTTCGGCACGGATGCTCAAATTCCTGGCTGGGAATCCGCGAGCGAGGCAGCCTCGTCCCTGATGTTATGCGCTCTGACCGGCGCGGAGACCGGCAGCGGACTGGGTCTGCTCGAATCCTGCATGCTTCTCTACCCGGAGTCCATCCTGCTTGATGACGATCTCTACCAGCGCGTCCGCGTGGAAATTGCAGGCCTGGAGGTCGATCCCGAATTACTGTCATTGGATGTTATCAAAAATGTAGGACCGCGCGGCTCATTCCTCAAACATCGCCACACAAGGGACACCTTGCACCGCCGTCTGTATTCTGATCTGACTGGCGTGCCTGCCGCTCGTGGCGGTTTTCGGGATGTGGTCGAAGTGGCGCGCGAGAAAGTCAACTGGATTTTGCAGAACCATCAGCCTCAACCATTGGAGACTGCCCAGCGTCACGAACTCAGCCGCATCTTGGAAGCGGCTAATCATCAGTAAGGAGGCAAATCATGAAAGTCCTATTGATCGGGGTAGGGGCTGTTGGCGAGGCGATTGCCATCACCGCTGCGAAACGTCCATGGCTGGAGAAATTGGTCCTGGCAGACTACAATCTCAACCGTGCACAATTGGTGGCGAATAGGCTGGGAGGCACGGATAAATTTCCTGCTGAAAAAGTGGATGCCGGCGATACAGCGCAGATTATCGCTCTGGCCAGCAAGCACGGCACGAATCTGATCATGAACGCAGTCTCCAACATCTACAACCGCTTCATCTTCGACGCGGCATACGAAACCGGCTGTACCTACCTCGATATGGCCATGCAGGATACCGGTGCGAATATGGGCAGTTACCAGTTTTCCCGAGCCGCCCAATGGGAGGAGAAAGGTTGCCTGGCAATCCTTTGCACGGGCATGGATCCGGGTGTTTCGAATGTCTTTGCCAATTATGCTGCAAAGCATCTGTTTGATGAAATTGACGAAATCGGCATCCGTGATGGCGCAGCACTCGAGATAGAAGGATATGAGTTCGCGCCAGCCTTTTCACTGATTGATACGATCGAAGAATGTACTGACCTGCCCATCGTCTGGGAACGCGGGCGAGGCTGGTACGAAGCCGATCCGTTTTCCGAACCGGAAGTCTTCAATTTCCCTGAAGGCGTCGGTCCCATCGAGTGCGTAAACATCGAACACGAGGAAGTGATTCTCATCCCGCGCTGGATCAAGTGCAACCGCGTCACCTTCAAATATGGTCTGGGTGAGAAATTCATCAATATTATCAAGGTCATCAAAATGCTTGGCCTGCACAGCCCGGATCCGGTCAATGTCAAGGGTATCCAGATTGCACCGAGGGATGTGCTTGTTGCCTGCCTACCTGACCCAGCCTATCTTGGGGATCGAATGACCGGCAAGACCTGTGTCGGCACCTGGGTTAAAGGTACCAAGGACGGTAAACCGCGCCAGATCTATATATACCAGGCCACCGATAACGCCGCGAGCATGGCAAAAACCGGCTGCCAGGCAGTTGCCCTGCAAACGGGTATTGGGCCGGTTATCGTTATGGAACTGCTGGAGAAAGGAATTTGGAAGGGGAAAGGCGTACTCAGTCCCGAAGCCTTCGACCCCGACCCATTTCTGGCTTTAATGCCGGAATTCGACTTCCCTTACGGATTGGTCGAGATGTAATGTTAATTCGGACAATTGTCAAAACCACAAACTCGACGAATTTTAACAGAGGAAATAATCTCTGCTAAAGGGAAAAACCGGAGATGAAAACATTTCTGCAAGTTCTTTCGGATGAGGAACGCGCCCGCATCCATGAGCAAACCTTGAGCTTGCTCGCTAAGAAAGGGGTGCGTGTAGATACCAAGCGAGGACGCGCCTTCCTTCGGGAAGCTGGGGCAGAGGTGAACGAAGATACACACCTGGTGTATTTTCCGTCCTCACTGGTTGAGAGCGCCTTGAAAGCCGTTCCAAGCCAGGTCACGCTTGGCGGACGAAGGCCGGGCTGGACTTTTCCCCTCAACGCCGGGAAATGCACTCTCCAGGCAGATGGAGCTGCGGTCTACGTTTATGACACCCTGACCGGTTTACGCAAGCCGGCAACCTACGACGACTGGCTATATTCCACGCGCCTGATCGAAGCCTTGGATGAAGTCGGCGTGTACTGGGCAATGGTCGAGCCAACATTCTCAGAGGGTTCGCCAGGAGATTTTGTCTGTTACTGGCATGATATTTTCCGCAACTTTACCAAACATGTTCAGGACTGCACGGTGACCGCTGCGCAGAGCAGATGGATGTTGGAAGTTCTGCAAGTCACCTTTGGGAGCAGGGAGGAAGTCCATCGCTTACGACCTCTCTCCTTCCTGCTTTGCCCGCTCTCACCTCTGGTCATCGAAGCAGAATACACCGATGCTTACCTGGAAACCATAGGCTGGGATATTCCGGTGGCGGTAATGCCCATGCCAATGATGGGCGCGACCGCTCCCGGCAGCTTGGTTGCAACCATCACGCTTGCCAACTGCGAAGTGCTGGCCATGCTATGTCTGATCCAGGCTGCTGCACCAGGGACTCCATTTATATACGCAGCCGCGCCAACAGTGATGGACCCGCGCTCGGGGCGGTTTGCAGGTGGTGAGATCGAGAATGCCCTCCTGGGGGCTGCAGTAACTGAGATGGCCCGTTATTACGATCTTCCTGCTGAAAGCACCACCGGCAGTTGCAGCCATCATGTACCTGGCATCCAAGCTAGTTATGAACGGTCGCTCAACTGGTGTCTGCCGATCCTTTCCTGGCCTGATATGCTGATCGGTCCCGGTCTGCTTGCCGGGGCGATGACCCTCAGCATTGAGCAATTAATGTTGGATGTGGAAGTATATCGTCGCTGTCGACGCCTGCACCAGGGGATTGTGGACCGCGAAAGTCAATGGCTTGAGTCAGTCATCAACGAAGTTGCTCCTGGAGGCAACTTTCTTGCCAAGCCCTCCACGCGAGACGCTGTACGTAGCGGTGAGTGGTACATCGAGCGGATGGGCGTCCACGAGACCTTTGACGCCTGGGAGGCAGCCGGAAGACCGGAGATCCTATCCCAGGTCCGCGAACAGGCTGAAAAGGCGCTCCTGGAGAATCCACCCCTACCGCTCAGCAAAGAGGTTGAGCGCGAGTTAGATAAGATTGAAAAACATGCACGTAAGGAAACAGGTCACAGGTGAACTTGGATAAAGATAAATAGGGAGATTATTGTCGATGAAATATCAGTGCCAATTGCTATCGGAAAATGAACGAGAAAGAGTCCACGCGGAAAGTTTGCGCATCCTGACCGAAACTGGGATCTGTTATCGTGGTGAACAAGCGCTCAAGCTCCTCTCACAATCCGGAGCAAAAATTAATAGGGAAACTAAGATCGCTTACATCCCCCAAGAACTAGTTATGCAGGCGCTAAAAACTGCGCCTAAGAACTTTATCCTAGGTGCCCGCAACCCTATTTACGATTATCCCATACCTTCTCCGGTTTCTCGCTATTGCATAGACGGCACCGCTGCTTTCGCCCTGGACTTTGCTACCGGCGAACGGCACTACGGCACACGCAAAGATATCGAAAATGGTCTACGCGTCTTCCAAAAAATGGAAATGGGCATTATGGCCTGGGCGCCGGTCTGCGCTGCAGATACGCCGGCCAATATACGCCCCTTGCATGAATTTTTCACCATGGCCAAATTCTGTTCCAAACATGGGCAGCATGAATTACATCGCGTCGAGCAGGTTCCATATCTCATTGAAGGATTAATAGCCATCATGGGAAGCGAGGACGAGGTCAAAAAACGCCACGCCTATTCGCTCATTTACTGTCCGGTCGCGCCGCTCATGCACGACGGCGCCATGCTGGACGCATATATCGCTCTCGGAGAAATGGATTTACCGGTAATGATTATGCCAATGCCTGTCACTGGTACGACTGGCCCTGCTACTCTATTTTCGAATATTTTTGTCGCCAATGCTGAGGTGCTTTCCTCGATTGTCATATATCAACTGGCTCATCCCGGACGACCGCTGATTTACAGCAGCGCTACAGGGACAATGGACTTCCGCAATGGTGCTTACCTGGGAGGCACACCGGAAATGGGACTGATGTCCGCCGCGCTGACTGAGATGGCACATTATTACGGCCTGCCGTCTTCCTCAGCAGGCTGCACGTCCGACGCCAAACAGCCAGGACCAGAAGCTATCATGGAAAAGATTTTCACTACCATTCCACCTGTCCTGGCTGGTTCGAATGTCATTGTCGGCTTCGGAGAGATCGAGAGCGACCAACTTCTTGTCCTCGAGCAGATTGTCGTTGACAATGAGATCGCTCACTACTGCGAACGGGTCGCACAAGGTGTCAACACAGGTGAAGGTAATGTGTTGACCAATGACGTGATTAAAGTCGGTCCTGGTGGTAATTTTCTTGCTCTACGTAGCACTCGCAGCGTGGCGCGCAGCGACGAGTTTTACCTGGCCAGCCTGGTAGATCGTCATACCCGGGATGCCTGGATCGAACTGGGAAAACCGTCCATGTATTCAAAAGCCCGCGAGAAAGTTAACGAAATCCTGAATTCCCCGCTGATGGATCCAATACCCGAGAGAATACTCCAAAAATTGGACGACATTTTAAATGCTGCCGAGAAGGAAATCAAGTATTAATGCCGCATTATTCATGATTGACAGGATCTTTTATTTAAGGTCATGAAAAAGAGGGGGAAAGACTTGGATTTGATATCCACCGGTGGTGATACTGTGAGGGTTCGACCCCCTCCCGCCCCACAGATAATCATTATAGACATTTTTCCGGAGGATTACCCAGAAACCTCAGGGTTGATACCGCTGTGCGTCACTGTATAACCTTATGTACTGCCTCTAAATTCATCGTTCCAAATATATTCGAAAACACGGCCCGGGCGCTGCTTACTAGCCCAGACCGTGTCTTTGATTAATAAGTAATTGTATTAATAAATCGGCTCGAATTTCAGTCCATAGACATCTTCTCCAAACTGCACCCGGACCGGCTCCCAACTGGGACGCACCTTCATCCCTAACTTCAGACGATCGATCGAATCAGCGTTGATCTGCCCCATTGCTCTAACCTTGTTCTCAAATTCAGCAATCCCAATGATCAGGTAGCGCTGGTCAAAACCCCATGGCAGGTTGAAGATCATCGTGTAGGTAAGCAGTCTGGCATTGCCCCGGGGTTTGATTTGCTCGAACTCGCGGTTCTTACAATCTAGACAGCGGTCATGGAATGGATAATGGATCCGGCCGCATTTCTTGCATTGGAAAGCTGTAATTGCAATTTCTTTTTTCATGGCTCTACCCTCTTCAGCACGAAGGAAGTGACGTTATTGCCAAATCCACCGAAGTTGACTGTCAGCCCATACCGGGCATTTTTCACCTGGCGGTTCTTGGGCAGTTCATGCCGCAGCTGGAAGACGATATCCACAATTTGAGCCACACCTGTTGCCCCCACCGGGTGACCGCGTGCCTTCAATCCGCCGGACACATTGATCGGGATCTGGCCTCCGAAGCGGGTCTTTCCGGCCGCGGCTGCCTTCCCGCCTTCGCCCTTTTTGAAGAAGCCAACATGCTCGCTCTCGGCAATCTCCAAAATCGTGAAGGCATCATGCAACTCGGCCACATCAATATCCCCCGGTTTGAGCTTGGCCATCTCGAAAGCCTGCTTGGCAGCCAGCGTGACCGCCTTGAGATCGGTCGGGTCATCGCGTTCCTGGAGGGTGTGAGTATCAGTGGCTTGACCGAAGCCGGCGATCAGGACAGGCGACCTGGCCAGCTTCCTGGCCATCTCCAGCGGGCACAAGACAAGCGCGGCAGCTCCATCGCTCACCGGGCAGAGATCGTACAGGTGCAGCGGATCGGCCGCAGTGGGATTATTGACGATGGCATCCGGACTGTCGAAGATTCCTTCCCGGTCAAGAGTCATCTCGACATGAGCGAAGGGGTTAAGTGCACCCATTTCCTGGTTTTTCAGGGATACGGCGAGCAGGTGCTCACGAGTTACACCATACTTTTCCATGTACAACCGTGTGAACATGCCACCCATACCGGGCAGGGTGATGCCATACGGATACTCAGCCTGGGGATGGGTCATGGTGGCAACGAAATCGGTGGCCCGCCAGCCTGTGACCTCACGCATCTTCTCGCCGCCGACCACCAGCACGATGTCGTAATAACCCGAAGCCACGGCCAGGAGCCCGTTCTTCACAGCGGATCCACCCGAAGCCGGGCCATTTTCCACAACATCAGCGGCTGCGGGCAGCAGGCTGAGACGGTCCACCAGCGAACTGGCAATGGATGTCTGGTGCTGGATGATTCCGGCACCCATGTTCCCTACATAAACCGCATTGACGGATTTGTCCCCCAGAGCAGCATCGTCAAGTGCTTTTAAGGAGGCATACGCGAGCATGTCCATCAAGCTGTCTTCGTCGCGGCGCCCGAAGGGGATCATACCAGCGCCAATGATCGCAACGTCTCTCATTGTCTCATCTCCCTTTCAGCCCGGCAATACGCTCACGGATGGTATCGTCGTCAGCGAACTTGATCTCCACCTCAGCCTCTTCGAGCAAATCTTGCGGCACAGGCCGCTCGCCAACGACCAAGCGTGGTTTAGCAGCCAGGTAGATTTCCCGCGTCAGGCGGTACGAATTCGCAGCCTCCTAATTCGTGGGGGATACTGGTCTTTTCAAGCGGATATTCGATCATCCAGCGCCGAAATCCGATCGGACTTTCTGCCACGATGAGAACATCCTCCTGCCCCAGATAATCCATGTGGTACTCCATCTTGGCCGCGAACAGGTGGGAGCCGATTCGAAGCCCGCGGTCAATAGCCAGAGTGTGGTAGCTCATACCCACCTTTTCGGTCTCCAGGCGGCCATTGACCACACCCACCAGGTAACCATCCACCTGGCCCATCAGACAGTACTCGCTTTTCACCCGGTAGCGATACCAGGCCAGCAATTCACCGTACAGCCGTGCGCTGACGATGTCATAATAGTCCCGCTCGATGAATAGGCAGGGGTGTACGGATTTCAGGATGGCTGGCACATCCTCACGGATTGCCTGGCGTATGACCATTTTCTTCCCATTCGCCAGGATGATGACCTTGGGCGGGTAGGGGGGCATTGGGAGCTGCATTGGTCGTAAAACCGCTTCCAGTTCCATATCTAATGGCATATTCATCACTCCTGTTTTAGATTTGCCTGGCTGAGCTGTTTGATGCTTTCGACATGTCGTGCATTAAAGGCATCTCCGAATTTCGTTTTCTGCATACCGGCTTTTTTCTTCATCAGACCAGCATACTCCTGATCCTCCAGCATCGCAACACAGCGTCCGATGCATGATTCACCATCCACGAAGCGCCAGGGGAAGAAACCTATCTGCACGCGGCGGTTAAGGATCAAGTCGATCTCGCCACCAATACACTCGGCGTGGATGATGCCAAAGGGGAACATCTCCAGGTGCATGAGCTGGTATTTGCTGTCATCGAAGTATTCAGCCAATGGCTTGCCATACTTTTTCTTGAACACCCGGTCAGCCTGTCGGGCTTGCCGCGGCATCCAGTCGCGGATGATCGTGTTCATCGGATGGTCGGCGCTGCCGCAGTCCACCCCAATCCAGCGCAATTTCTTTTTCTTGGCCCAATCGGCAAACTCACGATCGGGGCCGGGATGCATGACCATATAGCGCACTTCGTCGGCGGTGGGCATGTCCCAGCCGAAGTGGTGATAGCCGGTGTGGATGATAAGGATGTCGCCCTCGCGTACCTCGACCCGCTCCTCGACCATCTTGCTTGTGTAGATGTCATAGTCACCGCATACATCGCTCAAGTCGACAACGGCAGCCTCGTGAACCAGGTAATCCATGTCCAGGGAGGCGATATCCTTGCCGGGAGTGTGGAAGTGGATCTCGCCATCCAGGTGGGTGCCGAGATGATTGGAATGGGTGACAACCTGTCCGTTGGCACCGTTGGGAGCAAGGCGTTTGAAATACTTGATCTGCAGCGGCTCATAGGTCGGCCAGGGCGGGGTGGCGATTCCCAGTGGGATGGTTAAATCGAGGAATTTCATTTCGGATTCTCCTTTCAATAAGGGATTCTCTTTCGGTCAGAGTTTTCCAGATGGTTTGCTAGCATGAGTTACAAGCCCTTCAAGTAATCAAAGGCATCCATAAAGCATTTCTCCGGAGCGCGTAGGATTCCCGCACCGACCATGCCAACACCGGGGTCCTTGTGGGCGATGCCGGTGTTGATTTGCGGCAGGATGCCGGTCTCTGCCACTTTACGAACGTCGATACCGAGAGGTGTGCCGCGGAAATTCAGGGCTGGAATGGTGAAGTGTTCATGCTCGCAAAAAGTGATCTCATACATCTCGAGTGTGGTCTGGACCGCCAACTGCGGGCTGCCCCCGACAAATTGGACAATGGCAGGCGCAGCGGCCATGGCCATCCCGCCGTAACCGGCGGTCTCGGTGATGGTGCTGTCGCCGATATCGGGATTTGCGTCCTTCTCGCTAAACTGTGGGAAATAAAGCCCCTGGACCTTCCCGGCCGGGGCGGTGAACCAGCGATCTGGCATGCAGCCCAGACGAATACCGAAATCGGTACCGTTGCGTGCCATCACGGTTACGATAGTGCTGCCCGCCACACCTTCTGCTGGTTCGAGCAGGGCTTTTCCGGCAGGCATGCTCAGGTTCAGGAAAAAGTGATCATTTCGGTCGATGAATTCGATCACTCTGGCCAGAACTTCGTTATCACGGCTGGTGCGGGCAAGCGCTGGTCCGATCGCCCGCAGGAACAACGAGGTGGCGGCGCGGTTGCGGTTGTGGCATTCGTCGCCCATGTGCAAAGCCTGGGCGATCATGCTCTTGATATCGATCCCATTCGGCAGGGACTTCAGGGAACGGTCGAGGGCAGGGTAGAGGTCGGTCTCCATCCATTTCAAGCGGGTGATCACCTCCGGACCCATCCCGCCATAGCGCAGCACCTTCCCCAGTCCTTCGTTCTGGGTGCAGTATGCCCGATTGCCAAAGGTCTTGTTCTCAATAATGAACACCGGCATGGAGGGGGAGATGACACCGGCCATCGGTCCGACAGCGTGATGGTGGTGGCAGGGGGCAAACTCGATACCACCCGAGGCGGCCAACCGGGCAGCTTCAACCTCGTTGCTGGCGAGACCTTCGTAGATCAGCGCCCCCATCACAGCTCCGCGCTGCGGACCGCACATGCGTTCCCAGGTAACCGGTGGGCCGGCGTGCAGGATCATGCGGTCGTGCATACCGGGGATAACATCCCTGGCAATTCCCATCCCAACCAGTACGGCATGCCCGAGTTGGATGCGCTCAACGACTTCCTGGTTGGCAGCATCAATCCGGATGCCGGTATTTGTCTGGCGTAAATGCGGTACACCCTCCCTGGGAGGGCTCCAATCCAGGTCAACGACCTTGACTTCCTGGTCGCTGACCGACCTAGCCATGCCAGCCAGCCCAACGTTGAGGACGATAAGCTCTTTTCCGAAAATTTCGTTGACTTTGCTCATTACCATCCTATTCCATCAAGGGGAAACGATCATTCCCGTGAGCCGGGCAGCAGCTGCGTTGCTGTCACAAATAATCGCCCCGGCCGCTTTCAAAATTGAGGCTGTGCGGTGAAGGTCCTGTGGATCGCCTTCTGTGCCGGTGATGGAGGCTACAATATGCAGCGCGCGGTTGGCTTCTTTTGCAAGACCGCGTGCCTGATGGATTGCCGGGGCAAGTTCTGATGCCGGGTCGGGGTGGGCGCCGTAGCCAAGCACCACATCCAGCATGATGACGGCTACTTCGGGGTCGCGCGCCTCCTGCAGCAATCGCCGGATGCGCAGATCGTTGTCGATCATGGGGTGGGGACGGCCGACGGTGAACTCCTCCTCACCGAGGTCGACGACGGTGTGACCGATACTTTTGGTTGAATCGAGTAAAGCCAGCCCTCCCGGCAGAGGGGCATTCGAATGAATGGAACTCAACAGCATGTCCTTCCAGATCACCTGGGCCTCGTAGCATAATGTCCCGCCCGAGAATAGGCCGCGCAAATAGCGCTGCGAGTTACCTAGTTTGGCTCTAAAGGCTTTAGCCTTCCTTGCCAACCGCCCTTTTTCCACCTTGAATAGCGCCTGAGTGTCGCCGAATTCAGGTCGGACAATACTGGCAGCCAGCAGGCTGCATTCCTGTAAAGTCCGTGCAGTGATCACATTTGGGACCTTTGCCAGTGATCCCATCTCACCGCCCAAAAAGCAGACTACTGTCGGTTTGCTGCTGGCGGAGGCCTGTTCGAAAACAGTTCGGGCTACCTCGATGGCGGGCGGTTTGCTGATCAGGACGAGCACGACTGTTGCCGGATCCTGCTGGAGTGCTTGAAGAGCCTGCAACATCATGGTCCCGCCGACCTCCTTATTAAGGTCGCGGCCTCCCGTTCCAATGCCCTGGCTGATCCCTATACCGTTTCGGGCAAGCATTGTACTTACTTCCTGCAGACCGGTTCCGGCAGCAGACACAATTCCGACAGGTCCGGGAGGTAAAACGTTCGCAAAACCCAGAGCAACTCCATTGAGTATCGCCGTTCCGGCTCCCGGTCCCATCAGTTAACAGGCCGTGGTCGAGAGCATATTTCTTCAAGGCGATCTCATCTTCCAGGGAGACGTTATCGCTGAAAAGCAGTACGTGCAAACCGTGGTGTAGAGCCTCCCAGGCTTCGTCAGCTGCGTAGCGGCCGGCCACCGAAATGACCGCCACATTGATTCCCGGGTGGAGGGACAGCGCACTCCGGATGGTCTTCGGCCTGGACTCGCCCGCTGCCTCCGGTGCAGCCTTCTGCTTCAACAATACTCCAGCTTTTTTCAGGGCGCTCTCGGCTTTGGAAGCGTCAACCGCGCTGACTGCCAGGACCAAATCATTGGGGCTGGCTGCTTCGATCTCAGTATTGAGCAAGCCTGCACTGGCTAAAATGGCTTTATTTGCCTCCGTCGCCATCACCACAGCCGCATCGGTCACGCCTTCCATGCTGGCGAGCTCGCGCGCAACCAGCATCAGGCTGACAGAATCATGGTACTCACCTGGCTTGACCAATGCCCGGACTGTCATTGTCATCCTTTCACAATCCCTGCCTCCAGCATGGCCAGGTAGACTTTCTCTGCCGTGAAAGGCGGACCTTCAAAACGAATCCCGATGGCATCGTAGATGGCATTCGCAATTGCCGGGATGGTTGGCACCATCGAGTGTTCTCCTATCCCGCGTGCCCCCCAGGGACCATCATCCTGCGGTACTTCGACGATGAAGGATTGGACGGATTTTGGAATGTCTGCGGAGGTGGCGATGCGGTAATCGATAAAACTTGGATTTTGCACGATGCCGTTCTTTAGCTGGAGGCATTCGAAAAGCGCTGAACTGATTCCCTGGATAAGACCGCCTTCCATCTGGGCTTTGACCAAATCCGGATTGATGGCCTTGCCGACGTCGAAGGCGGCTACACCCTTGAGGATATCGATTCTACCGGTATCCAAATCCACTTCCAGTTCGATCGCCTGGGCGCCGGTCGTAAAGTGGACGACCGCGTGCTCTCCCTGTCCGGTTTCCGGGTCCAGACCGGTCACATAAGCTGGCATGAAATTTCCGCGACCGATGATGGGTCCGCCCATCCAGCCTTTGCCATCCGCTTTCGGCAGACCAGTGACCGCTAAATTCTTGACCGGGATCTCCCGCTCGCTCTTAAATGAAACCACCATACCGTTGACAATATCCAGGTCTTCGGGGGTCTCGTCCCAGGCTTTTGCCACCAGGTCCAGGACCTGTCGGCGGGCATCCTGTGCCGCGCGAATGATGGCATTGCCAGTGCTCCAGGTGATACGGCTTGCCACCGTCTGCCATTCGTAGGGGCTGTAGCGCGTGTCCACAGGTGTTGCCAGGCGTACGCTTTCATAGGGTACACCGAATGCCGCCGCAGCCATCTGGGCTGCCACGGTGAATGCACCCTGACCCATGTCCTGGCAACCGACGCCCAGGGTTAGCATCCCGTCCTCGGCCAACTCAATCCAGGCACTTGAACCTGCATTCCCGGGCATGGCTGGGGCTTTCCACATCAAGGCCAACCCCTTGCCTCGACGCTTATTAGGCGCACTGGGGGGAGTTTTCCGACCCCAATCGATCGCCTCAGCAGCTTTCTCAAGGCATTCAGTAAGGCCCGTAGGGTGCATCTTGCCGCCTGTTGCCAGGACGCTGTCCGCTTTCACACAATTGCGTCGGCGGAACTCCACGGCGTCCATCCCGATCTCAAGCGCAAGTTCGTCGATACACTGCTCCAGGCCGGCATGCATCTCAGGCATACCGAAGCCGCGCATTGGTCCGCCAACCGGGTGGTTCGTGTAGACACAATAGCTGTCTGTTTTGACATTTGGCACTTCGTAAGGGCCGGTGCTGCTGTACCCCGCTGCGCGCGTGATGTTCACACCGTATTCCGTGTAAGCCCCACCATCCCAATAGAAGGTGTTCTCCATTGCCAGAAGCTTGCCGTTCTTATCGCAACCCATTTTAAAGCAGGCAACCAATCCCTGGCGCACAAAGGCTGTTGAGAATTCCTCTTCTCGGGTAAGGAGCAACTTCACCGGATACCCCTTGATTTTGGTGGCGATCGCTACCGCCAGGGATTCCATGCTTACTCCAGCCTTGCCTCCGAAGCCGCCCCCCACCAACGGCGCGATAACCCGCATTTTGCTCTGGTTAATACCCAATGTTTCAGCTATGAGGTCGCGCTGGGCGAACGGGGATTGCGAACTGTCCCACAGGGTGGCATCACCCGATTCTTCAACTTTGGCAATAGCCACATGCGGTTCTATTGGCACGTGTTGGATATGGGGAATGCGGTACTTGCGTTCAATGACCGCCTTGCACTTTTTCCATGCAGAGCCAACATCCCCTTTGCGGACCTTAAAGTGATTGGAGATATTCGAGCCTGGTTGCGGCAGGATGAAACTTGCGACCACGTACTCACCGAGGTCCGGATGGAGCAGGGGAGCCTGGAGATTGGCACCAAACTCAGGATCGAAAACCGGCTCCAGGATTTCATACTCAACTTCAATGAGATTCACTGCTTTTTCGGCGATTTCCAGATTGATCGCTGCCACACCCGCCACCGGATCACCCACAAAGCGCACCCGTTCGCGACAGAAAATGTGGCGGTCCTTCAGATACAATCCGATGTAACCAGGAAAATCCTCGCCCGTGACGACCGCTTTTACACCCGGCAAGGCAAGTGCCTTACTAATGTCGATCTTTCTTATGAGCGCGTGCGGGTGTGGACTGCGTTTAATACGTGCATGCAACAGTTTATTACCGAATTGGATATCATCTGCATAAAGTGCTGCGCCGGTGACCTTTTCCCGTGCGTCAATGCGAGGCTTGCTCTCACCCACGGGACCAGATGTCTTCTTTGTGTTCAGCTTTTCCATAGTGCTTCCTTATGGAGGCGTGATATCCGGGTTCAATACCTTGGAATAAAGTTCTATTGGCTGGCTCTGGTTAAGTTGTCGCCGCTTGTATCTTTGCGGCTTCCTTGATACTTTCGATGATACGGATATATCCGGTGCAGCGGCAAAGATTGCCGACCAATGCTTCACTGATTTCACCTTCACTTGGATTCGGATTTCGATCGAGCAACGCCCGGGAGGAGATCAGTACACCCGGAGTACAAAAGCCGCATTGGACGCCACCGGTGCTGATCATGGCTTGCTGGATTGGGTCGAGCCGTTGATCACCTGCCAGGCCTTCCACCGTGATAATTTCTGCTCCGTCACATTCAACTGCAAGAACCATGCAACTATTCACCGGTTCTCTGTTCAACATGACAGTACAGGCGCCGCATTCACCGGCTGAGCAGCCGTTTTTCGTGCCGGTTAATGCAAGGGTTTCACGCAGCATGCGCATGAGGGTCATGTTGGAAGGAACCCTGACTTGTTCGAGTCCTCCATTGACAGTAAGGTTGATCACGTGGAAGCCCATTTGCTCCTCCGGAGGATTTACTTCTGCAATTTTTTCCACACTTCGATGAGTGCCATTTCTGTCAGGTTTCTGACCATCAGCTTGCGATAATGGGCGCTGCCGCGAACATCATCGATCGGTACGCTCGCCTCACTGGCCAAATTTGCTGCCTGGTGAAGAGATTCGGAAGTGACAGCCCTTTCTGCGAGGTGCTTTTCAGCCTCCATGGCTACAAGGGGCACAGGTGCGACGGAAGCCAGCACGATGCGAAAACGAAATCCCGACGCCAAGTCGGGATCAGGACTGCCCAAAACGGTTACGCCTACAATCGAAAGATCACTAAGTTTATTTCTTCCAAGTTTGAGATAGGTACCGGCGCATCCCTTGGGTGGGACGGGGAATACTAATTGCAGTTACGATATCGCCGGGTTTTAATATGGTTTTACCGGGGGCGAGGAAGAATGTGGCGAGCGATTCGTGGCGCAGACCGCTTGTCCCATGAATTTGCAGCATCCCATCCAGCACCAGGCAGGCTCCGATGGTGTCACCAGCCGGCGAAGCATTGCATATATTGCCGGCGATGGTAGCGCGCGTGCGCAATTGGTAGCTGGCAACCGACCGGCAGGCTTCCACCAACAAGGGGTAGGATGCCTGTACATCGGGGGATGCAATCACCCGATTCATGTTGACCGCTGCCCCGAGGGTGAGGCCTGCTTTCGGGTCATAACTCAAGCTGTTTGTTCCGTCCAGGTTTTTTACATCCACGAGAAATTTGGGTTCGAGGAATCCATCCCGCATACGGACAAAGATATCTGTGCCTCCCATAAATGGACGAGCATCATCAGGGTGCTGTGCAAGGAATTCACTGGCTTCGACCAGCGTTTCCGGTCGAATATAGTCAAACTCGGGAAGTGTTGGATGCGAATGAGTGATCATATCAGTTCCCTCGCACTAACTATCGTCATCCTTCGGAACGAAAAGCAATGGATCGTCCAGGTCCCCTTAAGTATTAATTATTTTCAACTTTATCAATTATGACATAGTTTGAGATTTTCGGTAAGCGATCCTGCGAAAAAAACATTAACTGGAAATTTATAATCCCTATCAGTTTGATCTTAACTTCCTAAATTGCAGATCGATTATTACACTTTCATTATTCGATGAATACAATTACAATATTTAGCAAGTTTTATCTTTTTCATCTTGGTTTGACTTATTAAACACCTTAAAATTGAACCATTGGAAGGTTCCTTTCTTTTTTATGCGATCTTGAATTGGAGGAATATCAATGAAAACCCGGTCTTCCCTTCTCATAATCAGCATTCTTGTACTGGTTGTCTCCATCCTGGCATGCAACACTCCAATCCCCACGGTAACATCTGCACCACCCGGCACAACAGTCGAACCGGAAGGGGTAACAGCCACAGAACCACCTGTGCTGCCGCCTCCGGCCATGGCAACACTGCGGGTGGTCTATATCAAAGCGGATAATGTATGGTTATGGACAGAAGGAACCGGTATTCTACAATTGACCTTTGCAGGCGGTGCGCGAAATCCGGTGCTTTCTGGTGACGGGCAGGTGGTCGCTTTCAATCGAAATGGGGAGCTATGGGCGGTCAATGCTGACGGAACCAATGAGCATCAACTCGTGAGCACAGCCTACCTTACAGGGCTGGTTTCAGGGGGGGATACGGCGGAAGTAAAAGATATACTTTGGAGGCCTGGCACCCACACGATCTATTTTAATACTGTGGTTGTGGCTGCCATCGCAGGTTATCGCATTCCGCAGGCTGACCTGCAAAGTATCGAAGCCGATGGCAGTGTGGACGTGGTCACCTATCTGGAATCTGCAGGCTCGGGGGGCGATCCTTATTTCTCCCCTGATGGCACCATCGTTGCATTATCCCAACCTGATAAGATCATATTTATGGAAGTAAGTGGCGGTTTTTGGAATGTCGCTTTGACTTTTCCGAATGTATTGACTTACAGCGAGTGGAGTTATTATCCGGAGATCGTCTGGCTGCCTGATTCGAGCGGGGTGAGGGTAGCAATTCCCGCAGCCGACCCACTCGGCGATCCATCGCAGCCATCCACTTTTTGGAATGTACCGGTCTCAGGATCCCCGTCCATTCTAACGACATTCATTGCCGCGCCCGCGTTCGCAAGTTTTCCATATATTTCTCCAGACGCGAGCGCCGTCCTGTACACAGCGGAAAATCCAAGCGGGGTGGAAATCCACTCCATCAGAAGCGATGGCACAGATACACTCTATACCTCTTATCCGAGCGGGACGATAGAAATTGAAGGTTGGACACTTGACTCAGTTCATTTTATGGTCCACCACCTTCCGACACAAATCAATATTATGGCTGTTGGAGAAGATCTAGTCCTTGGAGATACTCCCATTGTTTCCAAAGTTAAATGGATCGATAGTTCGCGCTTCATTTTCATAAACGGGACTGAACTTCGGATCAGCACCCTTGGAAGCGCCAGCAGTCCAATCGATACTGGTGTAAATGAATACAATTTTGGAATCTGGATCCATTAATGAGGAAAATTGACCAACTGAAGCCGATTCGTTTTCAAATGATTGGGAAATCCCTCAATCTCTGGACTGACGCCTATTGTATTTCAACAAGAACGTCATATTGTATGGGTTGAGAAGGTTTTCTTTATCTTGATCGATAAGAAAACGGATTCTTTTTAATTTCACCGGATGAACCAAGGGGAATTCTGATTCCGGATTGTATTGTAAAATCAATATAATGCCTGAAAAGATCAACATACTATTCCTCGCTGCAGAGGCGGAACCTTTTGTCAAAATTGGCGGCCTGGCGGATGTTGCCGGTTCGCTGCCTCTAGCGCTCCGCAGACTTTCCTCGCTGGATTCGCGTGAGATCACGTTGGATGTCCGGCTGATGCTGCCGCGCCACCGTGTCATTCGAGAGATGGCTAGCGATCATCAACCTGTGGTGGAATATTCATTAACTCGAGATGGAAAGGGCACCCCTGTTCAAGTATTCGAAACAAAAACGAAAGAGATGCCAGTTTACTTTATCGACGGCGAGCCGATCTCGAGCGCATCAACGGTCTATTCTTCCAACCAGGCACAGGATCGTGAGAAATATGCATTCTTTTCTCTTGCCGCCCTGGAGTTTGTTCATCATAGCGAATGGAAGCCCGATATCATCCATGTCAATGACTGGCACACTTCCCTGGCATCCTTTGCCTTGCGGTCAAGGGAAAGCGAGGTTGCCTCAACTCGAATACGAACGGTTCTTACTGTTCATAATCTACCTTACATGGGAGGAGATGGGTCGGATGTACTATCATCCTATGGATTAGCATCTATCGAAGATGAAACCCTTCCAGGATGGGCAAAGAACCAATTCCTGCCAATGGGACTATGGTCCGCGGATTCAATAGTTCCGGTTTCCCCGACCTATACTCGGGAAATCCTCTCACCTGGGTTTGGCTGCGGCCTGGAATCGTTTCTGAAAACCCGTTTGAGTTGTCTGACTGGCATCCTGAACGGCCTTGATCTGAATGCCTGGAATCCTGAAAAGGATAAATATTTGGCAGCACCCTTCTCAAGTGATCATCTCGATATCCGAACAACCAATAAGATCACACTTCAAAATGGCCTTGATCTCAAAGAGGATGCAAACATCCCGCTTCTTGTGATGATTGGACGGATCGACCATCAAAAAGGTATTGATATTACATTCGAAACCTTGAAAAGGATCTCTGAAAGGGAATGGCAATTCATCATACTTGGATCGGGCGATCCGACCCTGGAAAATGCAGCTCGTCAACTGCAGGCTGAATTTCCAGAACGGATTAGAGCAGTAATCCGTTATGATGAGGCTTTAGGGCGCTTAATGTATGGGGGTGCAGATATATTTTTAATGCCGTCACGATACGAACCATGCGGCCTAGCCCAGATGATTGCCATGCGATATGGTTGCGTTCCGGTAGTGCATGCGACGGGAGGATTAAGAGATACCGTCCGGGATGATGAGACCGGTTTCACTTTCAGAGAAGCGACCGCGACTTCGATGGAAGAAGGAATTTTGCGGGCTTTATCAAGTTATGCCCGACCGGAGATCTGGAAAAAACTACAATCCCGCGGGATGCAGATGGATTTTTCCTGGCAACAATCTGCGCGTAAGTATGCAAGAATTTACCGTTCTCTGAAATTCGAGCCATGACGATCATTGCCTGAAGAGGTGAACTATGAAAACACGCGCAATAATCCTGGCAGGTGGGGAAGGAGCCCGCCTGAGTGCCCTGACCGCCAAGCGCACCAAACCTGCGGTACCTTTCGCAGGGAAATACCGTATCATCGATTTTGCTCTATCGAATTGTGTCAATTCAAATATATTTGATATCATGGTGCTCGCCCAATATCGGCCGCAATCGTTGATCGAGCATATTGGGGCAGGGACGCCGTGGGATCTGAATCGCGATTTTACGGGAGGTGTTCGAATCCTGACCCCTTTTAAAGCCCGCAATGAATCCGATTGGTATGAAGGCAATGCGGATGCCGTCCAACAAAATTTCACATTTATTAAACAGGGCTCACCGGACTTAATTCTCATCCTGTCAGGCGATCATATCTATTCCATGGATTACGACATGATGATCTCTTTCCACATGGACTATCAAGCTGACCTGACAATCGGTGCGATTCGCGTCCCTTTAGAAGAGGCTTCGCGATTTGGTGTCCTGACTGTGGATAAGAAATACAAGGTTAAATCGTTCATCGAGAAACCCAAAACGCCTACCTCCAACTTGATCAACATGGGCGTCTACCTATTTAATCGTGAACTCCTCGACCAGGTGCTATGGGAGGATCATTTACGTACTGATTCATCCCATGATTTTGGAAAGGACATTCTTCCACGCCTGGTCAACAGCAAGCGTCGAATCATTGCATTCCCATTTACAGGTTATTGGATGGATGTTGGTACCATCCTTTCTTACTGGCAGGCACATATGGATATGCTTTCCCCGAATCCGCCTTTGAAATTATATGATCGCAGCTGGGTGATTCACACGCGCACAGAAGAACGACCACCGGTCCGAATTCCTCAAAGCGCAAATATTTTCGCCAGTATGATCTCGGACGGTTGTAACATCCAGGAAAATGCCCGGGTTGAGAGCAGCGTGCTTTCGCCAGGCGTGATCGTGGGCAGCGGAGCCGTAGTGCGTGAATCCATCCTGCTGACAGACACGATCATCGAGAGCGGGGCGATCGTAGAGCGCGCCATCCTCGATAAACGAGTCCATGTAGAAAAAAATGCCCGTGTTGGAGGCGGGATTGCTAATCCGAATATTCAGCTGGCAGTGGTAGGAAAGAAAAGCGTAGTTCCGGCTGGAGCAATTGTTGAACCGGGGGCAACCATCGGGACTGATGTGATCGCTTCTGACTACTCCAACCTTTTGGTCAAATCGGGAGAGGTACTGGAAACCAAGAGACAGCCATATGAAATTTGACCGTGCTTCAGGAATATTACTTCACCCATCTTCCCTAGCAGGCCCTTACGGGATCGGTGATTTCGGTCCGACCGCCTATGCCTGGGTGGATTGGCTTGCAGGTGCTGGTTGTAAACTCTGGCAGGTGCTGCCTTTAGGTCCCACAGGCTACGGAAATTCCCCTTACCAGAGTTTTTCAGCATTTGCTGGCAATCCCTATCTCATCAGCCCTGAATTGCTTTCCCGGGAAAACCTCTTATTTCCCGAAGATTTCAAGAGCCAACCCGAATTCGATCCAACGAAAGTTAATTTCGGAAGCCTTATCCCATGGAAGCTTGATCTGCTTGGGAAATCATTTTCGTATTTCTCTTCCTGCCGCGGACCTATTCGGGAGGAGTATGAAATATTTTGCGCTGAAAATGCTTCCTGGCTGGAAGATTATGCCTGTTTCATGGCGATCAAAGAATCGCAGGGAGGGGGAGCATGGGATGGCTGGCCAGAGCCGATCCGGCTTCGCGTCCCAGCAACTTTGGATCAGATTCGGGAAAGCCTGGCATCTTCGAGAGCCCGGTTTTCGTATTTCCAGTTCATTTTCTTCCGTCAATGGAAGGCCCTGTGCGATTATGCCCATTCCAAGGGTGTGTGCATTATTGGTGACATCCCAATATTTGTTGCTTATGACTCCGCGGATGTATGGTCAAATCCTGAACTATTCCACCTAAACAAGGCGAGGAAACCGACCGTAGTGGCAGGGGTTCCTCCAGATTACTTTTCCCCGACGGGACAGTTATGGGGAAACCCGCTATATCGATGGGAAGAACACAATCGAACCGGTTACTGCTGGTGGTTGGAGCGGCTGCGTGCTTCCTTCAAACTCTTCGATTTCCTACGCATCGATCATTTCCGGGGTTTTGCGGGATATTGGGAGATCCCTGCAGATAAAAAGACTGCTGAAATCGGACGCTGGGTGAAAGGTCCGGGGGCGGATCTATTTAACGCCATTAAAACCAATTTTGGCAAAGAACTTCCCATCATTGCAGAAGATCTGGGAGAGATCACTCCTGATGTGACTGCTTTGCGTGACCAATTTTCATTACCCGGGATGAAGGTTTTGCAATTTGCATTCAGTGGGCCGGAAAATCCTTTTTTACCCCATTCCTATCTTCAGAATTGTGTTGTCTATACCGGAACACACGATAATGATACGACCCTTGGATGGTTTTCCTCTGCCAAGAAAAGTGAGAGGGATTTTGCGCAAAGATACCTGGGCGCTGACCCCGCCTCAATTGTCTGGGAAATGATCAGGGCTGCATGGAAATCTGGAGCAAAATTGGCAATCGCACCTATGCAGGATTTCTTGAATCTGGGCAATGAAGCACGCTTCAATTTCCCATCGAGACCAGACGGAAATTGGGAATGGCGAATTTCGGAATCCGCTTTGAGCGAAGAGTTGCAGATGAAAATAAAGGATTTGAACTGGCTTTTCCAGAGACTGGCAACCGCTGGTGAGCGTAGTTAAACCATCATCCTTTTCAGGTTTCAAACGGGAGTTCGCACGAATCACTTATAAAGAACTGATTTCTAAAAGATGGTTAGTAGGCAGCTTTTTTTCTCCCCTGCTGAGCAGCCAACCATATTCCTCCCAGGATAAATAATGCGCCGAATATCTTTTCCCAGCC
Source organism: uncultured Chloroflexia bacterium (assembly GCA_963828815.1). Taxonomy (GTDB): domain Bacteria; phylum Chloroflexota; class Anaerolineae; order Anaerolineales; family Villigracilaceae; genus UBA877. The sequence goes on along the minus strand of CAWHGD010000002.1, from coordinate 2,747,873 downwards.
AGGTTTTTCATTAAATATAAAAAATGCCAGGATCGTGGATCCAACTGGTTCTCCAAGGAGGGTGAGGGCGACAATGGATGCGGGAAGAAACTTCAAAGACCAATTGAAAATCGAATGTCCAAATAACTGTGGAATCAATGCCAGTAACAGGAACCAGAGATAATCCAAAGAGGGCAAACCGAGAAATCTCTTTCCCATCCCCACCATGATCACCAGGAGAACCAATGCCGCCATACTGTAGACAATAAAAAGGTATGGGACCAGTTTCATTCTTGCACGGATTTTTTTCCCCACCAGCAGATAACCTGCAGCCATCCAGGCTCCGATCAAGGCAAGCGCATTCCCAAAGAAAGCAGTTCCATTAAAAAACGTTTTTATTGGCGGACATGACAGTTGATGCACCTGCCAAGTACAGGCATCACTCAGTCCAACAATGATTCCACCTATCAAGGCAAAGGTCAAACCGAGAACTGCAGTCCTTTCGAGGCGTTCATGCAGAACAAGGGGAGCGATTATTGCCACCCAGAGGGGTGTGGTGGTCACCAAGACGACTGAACTGGCAACCGTGGTAAATTCAAGGGAAGTGATCCAGGTGGCGAAGTGAAGTGCCAGGAAGAATCCTGAAAGGAGAGCCAACATCAGATCCTTGCGGTTTAACCGCTGAATATCGGAACGATATCGGAGTACGACTACAGGAGCAAGAATCAGACTGGCAAAGGTGAGGCGCGCCGCAGCAATCACGATTGAGGGCGCGCCACCATTTTGCGCAAAACGGATGAAAATGGCTGCAGTCGAGACGGCAGAAACCCCAGCCAGGAGGCTGACCATCAGGGTGATATAGCGAGGGGAGGGGAAGAGGTCACGGGATAAGTGTGAATTCGAAGAGATTGTCCTAAGTTGCGATTTGTTAATATTATATTTGAAATCCCCGGACATGTCTTGACACTAAAGGCAATAATAGTACAATAATTATAATATTTATCATATATTATATCGAATACAGGAGATCAGCCATGTCCATCCAATTGAAGCCTCTTCCCTACAATTATGACGCTTTAGAGCCATATATCGACACTGAGACAATGAAGATCCATCATGATAAGCATCATGCAGCTTACATCACCAATTACAATAATGCGCTGGAAAAGCATCCGGAATTGACGGGAAAATCGATCGAATCAATCCTGTCAGATCTGAATGCAATCCCTGAAGATATCCGCACGGCAGTCAGGAATAATGGTGGGGGAACATGGAACCATGACCTCTTCTGGCAGGTGATGGCTCCCCAGGCAGGAGGGGATCCAAAGGGAGGTTTGGTAAAAGGCATTGATTCTTCCTTTGGAAATTTTTCCAACTTTAAGACTGAATTTTCAAAGGCTGCCCTGGGAAGGTTTGGCTCCGGATGGGTCTGGCTAGTAAAAAAAGGAAATGGCTTGGCGATAATATCCACAGCAAACCAGGATAACCCAATTTCAGAGGGACTGTTACCTCTGCTGGGAATTGATGTGTGGGAACATGCCTATTATTTGAAATATCAGAATCGCAGAGCTGACTATATCGAAAATTGGTGGCATGTAGTCAACTGGACCGAGGTTGCACGCAGGTTTGATACGCCAGAATCCTGATCCTAAAGTACCAGAGCCCGGAATTCATTCCGGGCTTTTTATTGCACATTTTTACCAGGGCAGATATAATAAGTCTATCTTTACCTTATTTTTCCAATAGGAGGACTAACATGACTCATATTATTACCAGCCTATGTCTGCGCGATCGAGGCTGTATCGACGTTTGCCCAGTAGAATGCATTGTCCCTGGCGAACCAGTTGAAAAATTTCCCTGGATGTATATTGATCCGGAAACCTGCATAGATTGTGGAGCCTGCATTCCTGAGTGTCCGTTCGGTGCCATCTTCACTGAAGATGAAGTTCCGGCTGCGTTCATTGCAAAAGGTGGCGAATACATAAGCAAGGTTGGCCTGACCGGTCATTACGAGGGCGCCAATCATTCTGGCACCCAGGTTGTTTTGGATACCGTCAAACAGTTAACTGCGGGGGAGGAAGTTAATTTGCGCGATGATATCCAGCCAAACTACGAATTCTTTAAGACTGGTCCGGGATATGCCGCAAAGGACGAGGACAAAGGAATGTGAACTAGATAGAAGAGAAAGTTGGTATTACAAATAAACCCGGTTTATTAAAACCGGGTTTTGATTCCCCCTATCTATCGATGAAAATCTTACATGTAATGAAGGGTATTTCTCATAGAATCCAACCACCTTTTCCTTGGGCAATGCTTGTGATAAACTTCTAGGCAGTCAAATAAATCTGCCACTGGCTTGCCGAGGAGTTATTATGGTTCTAGATCCCATATTCATAAGCGGTTTTGCCCAGGTTCTCACCGGTTTCGCAGGAGCGTTCCTGGTTGCGTTGTGGGTGGCTCTGGTGATCTGGACATATCGGGACATCCGAGCTCGCCACCGCGACAGGTTAGTGCATGTCCTGGCGGCAGCCTTGGTGGCATTAATGAATCTTCCAGGTGTTTTAGTCTACCTTGTTCTCCGGCCAGCACGCACACTTGAAGAAGAATACCAGCAGACCCTTGAAGAGGAAGCCCTGTTGCAGACCATCGAAGACCAGTTCATTTGTCCTGGTTGTGAGCGTCATGTCCGGGATGATTGGATGGTTTGCCCATCCTGTCAGACAAAACTACGCAAACCCTGCCACTCCTGCAAACGATTGATGGAAATTCCCTGGAATATCTGCCCCTATTGCGGCACACCTGCTCCAGGGATGCGCAAGGAAGGGGGGACCATGGATGATGTAGCCAGGGGATTATCTGTAGAGGAAACTAAATAATTTCTTGCAATACTAGCAAGATTTGAGCCCCATCTTATATACAAACGATGGTCTGATAGGGATTCATTCTTCCCCCCACTGTCCACCTGCCACTTCACAATAATGTTGGTGGAATATTAAAGTATATATTTTTACTGTATAATGCATTCACAAACCAAGTCTGGAAGGAGTCTCACATGAAGCGAGGACGATTATTCATTTACTTGGCGTTGATAATTCTCATTGCTGTGGGTGGTGGTGGAATCTACCTCTGGCTGAACCGCACTCCACCAACTACTCAACCTCCTGAAGGCCAGGCGACACAGCAAACAACCATAGTCGAAATTGTTTCTGCAGGTCAGAACATCTCTCCAGGAACCCAGATCACGGAAGCGATGTTGAGTTCCATTCAAATTCCCGACACTTCCCTTGTACAAGGTGAATTTACAGACAAAGGAGAAGTGGTTGGCAAGTATGCAACCATGATCATCGGCCAGGGTGTTCCCATAACGGATAGAATGGTATCCGAAGCTGCCGGGAACGTCTACCTGCCGGGCTCTACCTGGGCTCCTTTCATTCCACAGGGGTTAACCGCAGTATCCATCCCCATCTCGCGATTATCCAGCGTGGCATATGGAATTCGGGATGGCGATTATGTCAATGTCATTGTGACGATGCTGCTTGTGGACGTGGACCCTGCAAATCAAAGCAAACTTCCCAATTACACTGCCAGTGTTTTGTCACCTGGATTAACTCAGGATGGCATTCAATTAACTGCAGTGATCGCATCGGGTGGGGAAGCATCCCGGCAGGGAACGACCTTTTTGGACCAGACATTAAACCAGCCTGTATATCTTGTGCCGTCGGAAGGTCAGCGTCCACGACTGGTTACCCAGATGATCGTCCAGAATGTCCAGGTACTCCATGTGGGCTCTTTTCCTCCATTTTACGAGACCATTTCCAATGCGGATATCCTGGCTGGATCTGAAGCAGTAGCCACACCCACGCCTGGGCCAGCCGAACAGCAACAGCCCGTGGTAACCCAGCAGCCGGATATCGTTACCTTGATGGTTTCACCAGAAGATGCCAATACTCTCGTATTCCTTGTCTACAGTGGTGCAAAAATCACATTAACCCTACGCAACCCCAACAATCCCGGTCCTGCAGTCCAGACAGATGCAGCGATGCTGGAATATCTCTTAACCCAGTACAATATCCCGGTTCCGGCAAAATTACCTTATGGACTGGAACCTCGTCTTGACGATCTATTGGATCCTGTATTGACAAACGATAAGACTTCCACACCTTGATAGATAATATTAAATCTCCAATCAAGGCTATGGAGAGATTTAATGGCTGATGGCGATAAGATTCGCGTCTTAATAGTAGACGATGTATCAGATACACGCGAAAACGTACGCAAGTTATTGACGTTCGAGTCAGATATTGAAGTAGTTGCTGCTGCCCGAACGGGCAAGGAGGCAATCCAGTTAGCACAAGAGTCTAATCCTGATGTGGTTCTGATGGACATCAATATGCCTGATATGGATGGCATCGCTGCGACCGAACAGATCCGGCAAAAATTGCCATCCGTTCAGGTGGTGATCCTTTCCATACAAAATGATCAGAACTACATGCGCAAGGCGATGGTTGTAGGGGCACGGGATTTTCTCACCAAACCGCCAAATCCGGATGAATTGGTTGCAGCCATTCGCCGGGCGGGAAAAGTGGCACGAGAGGAACGCGCCAAATCCAGCCAGGTGTTCGTATCTCCTCAAGGGATTCCAAACCTGGCGATGAAATCGAGCCGGTTGGCACGCGGGAAGATCATCCAGATCTATAGCCCAAAGGGAGGCACGGGTTGCACTACAATTGCTGTCAACCTGGCTGTTTCACTTCACAACGAGGAAACACGTGTTGTTCTCGTTGACGCGAACCTTCAGTTTGGAGATGTAGCCATCTTCCTCAATGAGCAGGTCAAGAATTCGATCCTGGACCTTGCGCCTCGGGTGGACGAAATGGATCCTGAGATCGTGGACAGCGTCATGATCAAAAATGCCGCATCTGGTGTGCATATCATGGCTTCCCCATCTCGCCCGGAAAACGCCGAAAAGGTAAATGCCGACCAGTTTGCGAAGTTGTTGCGTTATTTGCGCCAGCTCTACGCCTACGTAATCGTGGATAGCAGTGCCTATCTGACAGAGGTCACACTTGCAGTCCTGGATGTTGCAGATTCGATTGTATTGGTGACTACTCAGGATATCCCATCGATTAAGAATGATCGCTTGTTCCTCGATCTCTTGATGACATTGAACATCCCATCGGAAAAAATCGCTTTTGTGATGAACAAGTTCGATAAACGGATCGCGATTTCTGCGGAAAAGGTTGGAGAAAATCTCAAGCAGGAGGTGGTAGCGGTCATCCCGCTCGACGAACGCACGGTGATCCCGGCAGTAAACCGAGGAGTTCCCTTCATGCTCGATAATAAGACCCAGCCTGCGGCTCGAGGGATCTATACGCTTGCAGAAGCATTACGCGCGAAATTATTAAAACGGGATACGGAAGAATTTGACTCGTTGGTTAAACGGTAGAAGGATTTCAGGAGGCATTAATGTCGTTACTTAAACGGATCGAACAAGGGCAAGGAAAACCATCCGACCAGGCGATTGGAACCTCTTCATCTTCGGGTGGAGATTCCTCCCGATTGTCATCCTTGCAAGCACGCAGGGTTAGCGCTCCGAGTACCACGCCTCAGGCAGGTACTTATTTTGATTTGAAAACCCGGGTACAGAATCGACTTCTTGCTGAACTCGACCCATCCATGGACATCAACAAAACCGAGGATGTCAGAAAAACAATCCAGGGTTTGTTTGAACAGATTCTGAGCGAGGAAAACATTGTTCTTTCCAGACCGGAGCGGGCACGTCTTTTCGAACAGATCACAGCAGAGATCCTGGGCCTTGGACCGCTGCAAACCTTGCTTGAAGATGAGACCGTTACAGAAGTGATGGTGAACGGAGCTAAGAATATCTATGTAGAACGGAAAGGTAAAATTCATCGGGTGCCAGTGACCTTTGAAAGCAACGATCATGTAATGCGCATCATTGACCGTATTGTTGCACCGCTGGGACGTCGAATCGACGAATCCAGCCCGTATGTGGATGCAAGGCTTTCGGACGGCTCGCGCGTCAATGCAGTCATTCCACCCATTTCCCTTATTGGTCCAACATTGACCATCCGTAAATTTTCCAAAGTTCCCATCACACTGGAACAGTTGGTCCAGTTTGGAACTCTTACTCCTGAATCACTTCAATTTCTCAAAGCTTGTGTTGAGTCAAGATTGAACATTATCATTTCCGGAGGTACTGGTTCAGGAAAGACCACTTTCTTGAATATTCTTTCAGGCTTCATCCCGAGTGATGAACGAATTATCACCATCGAAAACGCTGCGGAATTGCAGCTTCGGCAGGAACATGTGATCACGCTGGAATCCCGCCCGGCAAACATTGAAGGTCGTGGAGAAATCACCATCCGGGCCCTGGTTATCAATTCCCTAAGAATGCGCCCGGACCGTATCATCGTTGGAGAAATCCGTGATGATGCCGCCCTGGACATGCTCCAAGCGATGAACACCGGTCACGATGGCTCAATGACAACCCTGCACTCAAACTCCCCCCGGGATACACTGTCACGTCTGGAGACAATGACTTTGATGGCAGGAATGGACCTGCCCGTGCGCGCCATCCGTGAACAGGTGTCATCGGCGATTGACCTGATCGTCCACGAAGAACGTATGCGCGATGGTTCACGTAAAGTGACTTGTATCACCGAGGTAGTCGGTATGGAAGGTGATATCATCACAACCACGGACCTTTTCATCTTCGAACAGACTGGAATTGAAAACGGGAGAGTTCTTGGAAGGATGCATCCGACTGGATTACGCCCCAAATTCATGGAAAAGATCGAAGCAACCGGTATTCACCTGCCTCCCTCGATATTTGGTGTCGGAAGCAGACAGCGCTACTAAAATCAGGAGCCAGCAATATTTTCACAGGTGCTAAATGACTAACCTTTTGCTGATCGGCGGCGGTGTGCTTGCATTGGTGTTACTTGTCATCGGGGTCATTGTTTCCACGACCAGCGACAAGACTTCAATGGACGACCGCATTAACAAGTACCTGGAGGAAGATAAGAAAGACGAAGATAAAGAGACCAAGGGGGCATTAACCGATTGGGTAAATAAACGGGTGGAGAAATCGTCCATCGGTGATCGAATTTCCCGCGACCTGGCACGCGCGGACCTGAAGTTCAAACCAGGCGAGTACATGGCCCTCTTCGTTATTGCGGTGATAGGCGTGGGACTGGTCGCATTCTTCCTCGGCGGAAGGCTTCTAATCTCCGCGCTTATTGGTGCTGTGATTGGCGCATTCTTACCCGGGATGTATGTCAAGAACCAGCAAGGGAAGCGCCTGACCCGTTTTAATGATCAACTGCCTGACATGCTGAACTTGATGGTAAACGGTCTCCGGGCAGGTTTTTCAACATTACAGGCGATGGAAGCCGTAAGCAAGGAATTGCCGCCTCCCATCTGCGATGAATTCAAACGGGTGGTGCAGGAAATGCAACTTGGCATTCCGATGGAAAAAGCACTCGCCAATCTGCTCCGCCGCATCCCCAGCCAGGACCTTGATTTTCTGGTGACCGCCATCAACGTGCAACGGGAAGTTGGTGGTAACCTGGCAGAAATCATGGACATCATCTCGTATACCATCCGTGAACGCATTCGCATCAAGGGCGATATCCGTTCATTAACCGCCCAGGCCATGTATTCCGGCCGCGCCCTTGCGCTCATGCCCATTGGTTTGTTATGCATTTTATGGTTCTTGAACCGTAGTTATGTGATGGAATTTTTCAACAAAAGTACAATATTATGCGGTGGGATTGCCCTCGGTGCAGCCGGGGTATTGATCACCATTGGTTATTTTGTGATGACTCGTATTGCCAATGTAGAGGTGTAATATGCTTACGACGATCATTATCCTTCTGGTTCTTGCCATCGTGTTGATTGGTGCAGTCGCACTGGTTGTGGTTGGCATACGTAAATCGAGAGAACAAGAGGAAGATCCCCTTGCTGCCCGCCTGGCTGAATACAGCCAGAGAGGTGAAGCAGTCTCGTTGGAGGAAATTGAACTTTCGCAACCATTTTCCCAACGCGTTATTATGCCAATTATGCGACGCCTGGGAGAGATATCCTCCCGCTTTACCCCCCAGCATGTCGTAGAGCAGACCCGCATCCGCCTGGAACTTGCAGGCAACCCCGGCAGGATTGATGCTTCCACATTCCTGGTCCTTCATTTTGTTGCCGCTGGATTATTCGGTGGCATAGTCTTCCTGCTATCCCTATTTTCGAAAACCTTTTCTCTACCCATTAAGTTGGTCATTGTATTGGCTTTTACTTTATTGGGTTACTTTTTCCCCGACCTGTGGATCCGGACCAAGATCAACAGCCGGCAGAAGCAGGTGCGGAAAGCGATGCCGGATGCTCTGGATTTATTAACCATTTGTGTAGAAGCGGGGCTGGGTTTTGATGCAGCCATGTCGAAAGTTAATGAAAAATGGGACAATGAACTATCCCTGGCATTCGGCCGGGTGATTCGCGAGATCCAGCTGGGTAAATTACGTCGGGATGCACTAAGGGATATGTCCGATCGGCTGGGCCTGGCGGAAATGACAAGTTTTGTCGCTGCGGTCATCCAATCTGAGATGCTGGGTGTGAGCATGGCAAAGGTGCTGCGCATCCAATCTGACCAGATGCGTATCAAGCGCCGCCAACATGCTGAAGAAGAAGCTCATAAAGCACCCATTAAAATGATCTTCCCAATGGGACTCTTTATTTTCCCCGCCTTGATGATCGTGCTATTAACTCCTGCTGGTCTGCGGTTATACGGATCATTAAAGTACTTCGTATAGGTGGCTGGAAGGTAGTGTCTTCGACATCCTGGTTTTCCCAATTTCTACGGGGAAGTCTAGACTTGCTTTTTCCACCAGTGTGCGGGGGGTGCAACCGGGTGGGTTTCCACTGGTGTCCGGATTGTCAGGAACAGGTTCAGAAAGTCAAGGAACCTGTGTGTCGAATATGCGGTTTACCCACAACGCGTCCCGGTCAATGTAATGCCTGTAAGACAACAATCCCCGCTTATGAAATGTTGCGTTCCTGGTCGATATTTGAGGGTCCGGTACGATCAGCTGTGCTGAATCTTAAATACCATCGAAATTCTGCTCTTGGGGAAGTACTTGCGCAACCTCTGGCAGAGTACGTCAGAACACTTGACTGGCAAGTGGATCTGGTCATCCCGGTGCCATTGGGGAAGGAACGTGCCAGGGAGCGCGGCTATAATCAGATAGGGATCGTGGCCAAACCGGTTGCTGCCATCAGGCACTGGCAGTATGCTCCCAGCGGACTGACCCGTACCGGGAAACCAGATCGCAAGTTGGTTTAACCGCCGTGGAACGCAAGGCAAATGTACAGGGAGCATTCAAGGCAGAAAAAGAGATTGTCTTCGGGAAGAGAGTGTTGCTTATGGATGATGTTGCCACCACGGGAGCAACTATTTCCGAATGTGCATCTGCATTATTGCAGGCAAACACAAAGGTTGTATACGCTCTTACCCTGGCTCGCGCATTACCTCATCACGGGACAAACATCATCTGATTATTAAATTTCAAATTATTAAGGAGGAACTAATGGCAGTCGAAGTTGAAGTATATGCGAAGAACCTTGATATTAACGACCAATTGAAAGACTACGTTACGAAAAAGGCTTCCAAGTTGGATCGATACCTAAGCGAGATTGAACATGTAAGAGTGGATCTCAGTTACAACAAGACTGCGCGCAATACCAAAGACCGGAATGTGGCTCAAATCACTGTACGCGGGCATCGGGCATTATTACGAGTGGAGGAACGCAGCGATGATATTACCGCGGCATTCGACTCATCCATCGACAAGATGCAGCGCCAATTGGAGCATTTCAAGGGCAAGCGTTTCCATGGTCGAGGTGACGGTCGTTCGGCATCTGATGTCATCCCAGTACCGGCTGAGACAATTGCTGAACGAGAGCAGGTGGTAGCCCGGCATAAGACCTTCGACCTGATACCCATGAACGAGGCAGAGGCTCTGGAGCAAATGAAATTGCTTGGTCATGATAATTTCTTCATCTTTTTCAACATCGAGACCAATTCAATCAATGTTCTCTACCATCGACGTGATGGAACCTACGGTCTGATCGAGCCGAAAATTGGTTGACCAAGAATTTTGTTGCTCTTCATAATATTTGATGAACAAATCGTGTGAGTGACCCATGGAAACAAATGATTTTGACGATAATGCTCCTGATGGCCTGGTTGCCAATAGTAATATAGATATCAAGGAAATTCAAAAGGCAATCCATAAGATATTAGAGGCGGTAGGCGAAGATCCCGATCGCCCCGGTCTTAAACGCACTCCTGAACGAATTGCCCGCATGTATATTGAATTGTTTTCCGGATATCAAATGGACCCGGCACAGGTGGTGAATGATGCAATCTTCGAAGTCAAGTATGATGAGATGGTGATCATACGTGATATTGAATTTTACAGCCTGTGCGAACACCATATGCTGCCTTTCATGGGGCGTGTGCACGTGGCTTATATTCCTGACGGAAAGGTACTTGGCCTGTCAAAAATCCCCCGTATCGTAGACCTGTATGCACGGCGGCTGCAGGTCCAGGAGCGGATGACCCGTCAGATCGCTGACTTCATCCGCGATCTGCTTCACCCGCAGGGCGTGGCGGTTGTTGTAGAAGCATTGCACCTGTGCATGAGCATGCGAGGGGTTGAAAAACACAATGCCCGCCTGACCACCTCTGCCATGCACGGGGCATTCAGGGCCAATCTTGCAACGCGGCAGGAATTTCTCGATAACATCAGCCGGGGCGCGTCCCCTCTACAAATATAGATTCAACGCTCTATTTCCACTCCCACGGTCTCAACATCCTTGACCGCTTCCGGCTTGTCCACCCTGACCTTCACATTTTGAACTCCAGCATGGCCGAGGCATATGTTGGCAATATCCTCGGCCAATGCCTCCACTGTATATCGCTGACTCTTTTTTACATGGTCACGGATTTCCTTGACAACCAGTGAATAATCCACACCATTGCTTAAATTATCTGTCTGCGCACAACTGCGTGTATCTGTAAATAACGTTACATTGATCAATATTTTTCGTGGAGTTGTCCGTTCGCGTTCATACACACCAAGAATCCCCTCTACGTGTAGGTTCTGTATGAAGACCTTATCCATATTGCATTTATTCCCTTTTTATTCTAAACTATGAGCATTCAGTTTACCATAAACAAGGCAGCGATTGCTCATGCCCTTATTAAATAAAACTTTTGTTGGCATTGATCCATCTGGCGGTCGTCACACATTTACCTTCGCGGCGCTGGATGAAGATTGTCAATTGGCAACTTTGGCATCAGGCGAGTTGGAGGAACTCCTTGCATTCCTGGGCGGACTCAAGGCAGGTGTGACTGCGGTTAATGCCCCACATTCCACAAACCAGGGCTTGGTTCGCCGTATGATGGAAGAAAAGGACTCGACCCCGGGTCACCTGCGGGGATCTGATTTACGGATGGCTGAGTATAAATTACGGGAGCGCGGTATCTCCGTCTCCCCTACACCCTCCCGAACGGAGGCATGTGCAGCATGGATGCAGACCGGTTTCGCCTTGTATAAACTGTTGGAAGATGCAGGGTATCAACCTTATCCGTCAGAAGATGCTGCAAATCAGTGGATGGAAACGCATCCGCATGCTGCCTATTGTGCGCTTGTTGGGCAAAATCTGCTGCCCAAACCCACCCTGGAAGGGCGGTTGCAACGGCAACTGGCTTTATATGAGCGGGGTATCAGTATTAATGATCCAATGAGTTATTTTGAGGAAATTACCCGCCACCGTTTATTAAAAGGAATATTACCAACAGAAGCAATTTATTCAGCAGAGGAATTGGATGCCCTGGTTGCTGCGTTCACGGCTTACCTGGCATCCAATCATCCGGGAGAAGTGAATTGGGTGGGGGATATTCAAGAGGGGCGAATTTTCTTGCCGGTTTCAGAAATCAAGCACGAAATTTCGAAATCCGGTTCCTGAGGGTTAGGTAGATATCGCTTCTTTATCCCTTTTTTGATCCAGTTGTCGATTCTCAATCACAAGCGGATCACGAAACCGCAGTACTCACAGGTGAGGCTGTCCATTCCACGTAACAGCACCTGGGTGATATTTCCACCACAACTTGGACATTGACTGGGAGCAGCCTTCACCTTATCCAGGGCGGATTGATCAATCCTGATGACCCGATCTTTATCAAAATCCTTACTCTTGGCACGGCTGATCAGTTGCTGCCAGGCTGAATTCTCCTGCCATATGTGAAAATGGGTAACTTCATATGGAGCTCCACTGGAAAAACGGATCTCGATATGATCCTCGTTCTTTAAAAATCCCTGCTTGCTTGTATCAACCTTTTCGACTATTACTATTGGGCATTCCATCTGAAGTTGTTGGACTTTCTGTTTTTCTGTAGCCACGAATAATACTTTCTTGGTCACTATTTCTTCTTTCTGCTCGAAAATAATTCGCTGATCGGTCAAGTATAAAATACCTTCAGGATCACCCTTTTGTTCTTTCCCCGTTTTGCACCAGATCGCTTTTACAGCGGCGATTCCCGCTTCTGTTGGAAGAAGCTGGAAAGCAGCCTCCGCAAGCTGGGATAATAAATATTCGATTTCATCCAGATGCCTGGTAAATTGGGAGATCCGGTTGCTGACCTGGTCGTACATGCCATCAATCGTTTTCTCGGCAGCCGATACTTTATCTTCCAATATTTTTGTATTGTTTTGAAGAGGACCAAGCAACCCGCGCGCAACAGCTGGATTATTGGCAGCCGCAGCAAGTTGTTGGAGTTGTGATTCGATGGGGCGCAATGAATTTTGCAGACCAGCAGATTGAATATTCAATTGAGATTGAAGGTTTGGATACAGCAGAGCCCATGACTTTGACAGTTCCTGTGCCTGGTTCTCGAGGTTCTTCTCAAAGACATAGCCACGAGTTCGGGAGGTTGCAATCCGCTGGACCAATCCATTAATAACTGATTGAACATCCTCGATGTTATCGCGTGCTTTTGTAAGGCGGACACTTGTCTGCATGTCTCCAACCTTGGATTGCAGGCTGCGAATTTCTTCTGACAATTGCTGGATTGGGCTGGGAGTGGTCATAATGCCTCCAATTCTTGGATTAGTTTTAATGTGCGCGTGTATTATGGCATACTTGCCATGTAATGGCAACCAATATTCTTTTCTTGGCGCATGGTAAAATCACTCTTTGGAGTAATCGGAGGAAGAGCAATGAAAATAGCCATCGCCTGTGACCATGGAGGGTTTCCATTAAAACAGATCGTAGTGGATACTGTCCTTGCCTCTGGAAACGCACCGCTGGATTTGGGAACGGATAGTCCTGAGCCCGTTGATTATCCCGATTATGCCGAGAAGATCGGACAGGCGATCAATTCCGGTCAGGCGGATCGCGGGATCCTGTTGTGTGGTTCAGGTGTAGGTGCGTGTATTTCGGCTAATAAAATTCTGGGTGTCTATGCCAGCGTCTGCCATGACACTTATTCTGCACATCAGGGGGTCGAACACGATGACATGAATGTATTATGTATTGGCACACGCGTGATCGGTCCCGAACTGGCAAAAGAGATCGTCAACGCATTTCTTGCAGCCCGTTTTTCAGGCGAGGATCCCGGGCAGGAACGGCATGCCAGGAGGGTGGCGAAGATCAAGAAGCTGGAAAAACAAGGACACAATTAAACACCATTGGAAAGGTTGGGGAGAGCCCCGACCTTCTTCGACTTGAGGAAATCCTATGGAATCATCCATTAAGAGGCTACATGACCTTGGGCAGTCGATCTGGTATGATAATATCCAACGAAGCCTGCTGGGGAGATCAGCAGGCGGGGCAGACAGCGAATTTGCCGCCATGATCAGCCGAGGCGATATCCGGGGAGTGACCTCCAATCCGTCAATATTTAATAATGCTATTTCCAAGACACATGATTATGATTCGGCACTAATGCCACTGGCCTGGTCAGGATGGAAAGCTGAACCAATATTCTGGCAACTTGCGATTGAAGATATTCGTGAAGCCTGCGACCTATTCCAGAACCTTTACAAGGAGACGAATAAGGCAGATGGGTATGTCTCCCTAGAAGTCAACCCAACCTTGGCGCATGATACCGAGACCAGCCTTTCAGAAGCAAAGAAGATCTGGAACCTGGTGGACCGACCCAACCTGATGGTAAAAATACCTGCCACGCTTGAGGGGCTGCCTGTCATCAGGGAGGCGATTGCAGCAGGAATAAATGTCAATGTAACCCTTATCTTTTCCATCGACCGATATCACCAGGTGATGAAAGCATACATGGAAGGTTTGGAAAAGCGAATGACCGCAGGATTTCCCGTGGACCATGTTGCCTCGGTGGCTTCATTTTTTGTTTCCCGAATTGACACGAAGGTGGATAGCCTTCTACCTGCGGATTCTCCATTGCGGGGAAAAGTTGCCATTGCATACTCCAAATTAGCCTATGAACAATTCTTGCTAACCTTCCATAGCGAAAAGTTTGCCAGATTCCGCTCAGCAGGCTGCCGGCTTCAAAGACCATTGTGGGCTTCCACAAGCACCAAGAACGCTGCGTATCCTGATACTCTCTATGTGAATAACCTTATTGGTCCTGACACAGTCAACACACTCCCGCCGCAGACACTCGAGGCCTTCAAGGATCAAGGCAAGGCTGAGCCCACCCTTAATCAAAACATGGAGGCTGCACGTAGAGTCATTACGGATCTGGAGCAGATGAATATTTCCATGAAAGAGGTGACAGCCGCCCTTGAAGAAGAGGGAGTGAAGTTGTTCGCCGATGCCTTCGAGGCGATGATAGGAACAATCGAGGAACGGCGTTTTGCTGCGGTCAAATCCCTCGGACCCATCGCAGGTTCAGTGAAGAAACGCATCAAAAGAATGATTAAGGATGATGCCCCGGCTCGTCTCTGGTCGCATGATGCGACTCTTTGGACATCCTCAACGGACGAAGCAGATGAGATCCAGCATCGGCTGGGTTGGCTGGACCTGCCAACCAGTTCCGCAAGCACTCTTGAAGAAATTGGGAATTTTATCAGGCAGATCAAGGGGGAAGGAATTGACAGGATCATCCTGCTTGGGATGGGTGGATCCTCGCTGGCAGCGGAAGTCCTCGCACTCGTTTTCTCATCGCCACCTTTGAATGGAATACCATTAACCATAATCGATTCTACAGATCCAGAGCAGGTGCTTGAATACAGTAGAAATCTGCAGACTGGTAAAACCATCGTTATAGTCTCCTCGAAATCCGGCGGGACAGCAGAGGTGGATGCATTATTCAGTTATTTTTGGGAACTCTTCAACCACGAGGGATCCCATTTTGTGGCCATCACAGACCCAGGTACCTCATTGGAAGCCCTGGCTCGCGAAAAGAGTTTTCGCAAGATATTCCGTGCTGATCCATTTGTCGGTGGACGGTATTCTGCATTGACCCACTTTGGTCTGGTTCCAGCCGCTATGGTTGGAATCAACCCTTCCATCCTGCTTGACCGTGCTGGCTGGATGAGGCAACAATGCAATCCTGGCATGCCGGGGGAACGAAATCCTGGGCTGGTACTCGGTGCCATCCTGGCTCAATCGGTGCTGGAAGGGCGAGACAAACTAACAATTCTGGCTGATGACCTCATAACACCATTTGGTAACTGGCTCGAGCAATTGATTGCAGAATCAAGCGGCAAACTTGGAAAGGGGATAATCCCCCTGGTGGGCGAACCAGCCGGGCAGCCAGGAAAATATGGCTCAGACCGGCTGTTCGTGTACCTCCGGCAGGATGGGAAATTGGACGAAACCGTGAAAATCCTGCAAGCTGCCGGTCATCCTGCGCTTGTCTTCACCCAGTCCGATCCATACGACCTGGGTGCAGAATTTTACCGTTGGGAAGTTGCCACAGCGTTCGCGTGTGCAATTCTAGGCGTCAATGCTTTTGACCAGCCGGATGTGCAGGATGCAAAGGATCGTACAAAGAAGAATATACTTTCGTATAGTCAAAACAACAGGTTTGATGAAGGTATACCCAACTTGACCGAGAACAATCGGCAGGTTTTTTCACCCATACCGCAGTCAGGAAAATCGTTGGTTTCAAGCATGGAGACTTTTCTTAAATGCGCCAACAAAGGTGACTACATTGCGATCAATGCTTTCCTTCCTCGCAACGATGAATCAATGGCTATTCTGGATGCAATTCGCAATTCGATTCGAGAAATGACGGGATGCGCAACCACTATCGGATTTGGTCCGCGATTTCTTCATTCGACCGGTCAACTTCACAAAGGGGGTCCAGGCTCAGGATTATTCCTTCAAATTACAGCTGAACCTGAAAAAGACCTGGAAATTCCGGGAAAGGGAATTAGTTTTGGGAAATTAGAAAGGGCGCAATCTCTGGGGGATTATCAAGCCCTGCTGGCGCGTGGGCGGCGAATAATGCGTGTGAATTTTCCAACGAGAAAGGATGTATCCACCCTGTTGCAGATCCTGGAAAAATGCAAAATTTAATGGAACAAACAATTGATATTTCAAAGAACAGTAAGCATGAACCAGTTTTAAGACAGGTCGCGCGCTTGTAATTGATTCTAATTTGAGATACTGGATTTATTGAATTATTCCCCTATCAAAATTGTAAAGAAGGTTTTCCAGGCATTCATGTATGATAGGTTCATATCCATGAAGAATCGATTCTTGTTGATCCTTGTTACAGCCTGCATACTGATAACGGGCTGCGAATTCCCTCAGGAGATTCGTATCGATTTTGGATTCACCCCTGTTTCATCTCCCGATTTAGCTTATATTGTGATTGAAGTACCTATCCAAGAAAAGGAATCATCAACACCTTTTCAACCTGTAGAGAATACGGCTACGTTTACCCCTTCATCGACCGGTACTGTGACCCTTACACACACTCCAACGGATACTTCTACTCCAACCTGGACGGAAATTTTCACCAATACTGCCACATTCTCGTTAACACCGACGATTTCGTTCACATCCACAACCCCTTTGCTTCAAACCAGTACGAAAACACCCGTGATTTCCCGCACGCCAACCAAAACAAGGACCATCACCCGGACAAGAACCGCTACCGGGTCGCCAACTGCCTCTTCGACAGCTTCTTTGACGGGTACTTCAACAAGTACGTTCATCTACAATAATTGGACACCGACTTCCTCGTTCACGGTGACAGCAACATCCACGGAAACCAATGCGGTCATTGCCACGGGAACTTCCTCTCCCACTGCTTCCCCTTCTTCAACAGCCACGCTGCTCGAATTGTGGACTCCATCGATGACGTGGACCATCACCCAAACCAGCCCGCCTTCGGCCACTCCGACAAATTCCCTGACATCAACACCCTCCTCAACTCGGACTTCGACGAGCATACCTTCGATTACACCGACATACACCACGACCCGCACTTCAACCCCTTCCTTTACACCTATTCCGGGATGTTCGCCTGGATATGGCCCCAGCCTAGAAGACCAGGTGGTTGGTCTGATCAACCAGGAACGGATCAACAACGGTCTGCCTGCGTTGACAGTTCAATCTAGACTTACCGCGGCTGCAAGAGGTCACAGCCAGGATATGGCCTGCAACGGTTTCTTCAGCCATACAGGCAGCGACGGTTCGACAGCTCGAGACCGGATCGCCCGGCAGGGATACAGTGCCTCATGGGTGGGGGAAAATATTTACGGCGGAACGATGAGCAGTCCATCGGTGGTAGTCACCTGGTGGATGAACAGTGCACCTCACCGGGCCAACATTCTAAATATCAACTATACATCCATTGGGGTAGGGTATGTCTATGTGAGTACCGCTCCCTATCAAAAATATTGGACCGCGAATTTTGCCCAACCATGATGAAATCCAAGGGGCGATATTAATCGTTTTAAAACCAATTCACCTATATTGAAAATAGAAAATCCCCCCTTAAGCATTTGGCATAACCAAAATTTCAAAAAGGGGGTGAGTTCATTATCTCAAGGAGGGGTTAGTTTTCAGGAAATCTAATAGAAGTCTCTCTTGTTAAACCGGGTTTTGTTTGAGTTTCTTCTCCACAGTTAATTTTGAGATATATTCGAATAACCTCATAACTAAGGGTATATCTGCAAGCCTGCTTATAATTTCTCCAAGAGTATTTGTGAATGAATCCGGCAATGCAGGCATGCCCATATAAGGCTCATAATCCACCAGAAGATTGTCAATCTGGAATGTGGTTCGCCCGACCCTATGAATTTCAGGAGATGTTTCCAGGAATTCGCGCAAGGATTGTCTTTCCGACTCTGTCAACCAGGAGGGGATGTCGGAAGGGGCTTTGAAATTACATATCTGCGCCAGGTGCTGGAGCAAGGATTTGTGCTCAGCGGATAGACTGTTTTTCCGGGATGTGAAATAGACCACATCCGGATCAATGTGAACAAGTTGTTTAAGCCAGAGACGATTCAGTGTAGTTCGAATTACGTTACGCGCTCCCGGAAAGGCGTAAGTTCATAAGCAAGGTTATCACCAAGGCGGGAAGTGTAATACCCGGCAACGTCCGGACCGATGCGAATACCGTCGCAGAGTCCCAGCGAAGGCAGGATTGGAGTACCGCAGGTCAGCAGATACGCATCTCCCAGGGCTTCGCGAATGGTTTGCAGCCCATTTCGGAAGGCAGTCTCCCGCGGCGTATCCACATGCCTTTTCCCTGGCAAGGCTCCGGCATAGAGAAAATCGAGTTTGGCATATTCGAATCCCCAGGTTCGAATTCTAGTCATCAGAGCTGCAAGCCAATCAAGAGCACCTGGATGAGTGGTATCGAGTGCAAATAACGGTTCACCCCAGTTGAAACCTGCTGATACCAACTCGCCGTTTTCCGTTATGAAGGAGCCAATCCCGGTGTTCCCGGTAAACGCTCGAAGAAGGGACGATGAGCAGGGGTGCAAGCCACAGCCCGGCCTTACGCCCTGAAGCATGAATATATGAAGCCATACTTTCCATGCCGGCAGGAAATTTATTAGTTGGGCTCCCAATTTCCAATGCCGACCTGCCATCCATCGTCGATCTGGAAGACATCAAAAGGAAGACTTTGACCGCTGATCGTAGAATCAAGGTCAGACAGGATCTTCAGCAAGTTGATTTCGGAAATTAAGGTGTCAAGTGAATACCATGAGCACCAAACACGAATATGGTGAAGTAATATTTCCACCAACCGTGATCGGAGACGAACTATTATTCTTTTTTGCAGAAGTGAATCGTTCTCCAAGTAATTCTGCATACCTTGTCATGATATTGATCTCATCGTCGATGGCGAAAAACCAATCACCTGACCCGGTCTCGTACCGACCAACAAGTGACATCTCTTCCAGCAGGACGTGACTCTCCAATCCCAAGGAGCCAAGGAAGATCACCCTGCCATCACCTATTTCAACAGCCCCGTACCAGGATCCGTTTGGGCGGGATTCGTTCACATAATCCGGGTCAGCCACCCTGGGACGCTGACTTTTTGGTCGAAGCGGACGAACTGGGCGGGAAATGTCGACCCAGGAAGTGAGAGACCAGGATTGCCAGCCTGAATACAGGTATCGTAAAGGAACAGATGGCAATAGTAGCGAGACATGGGAACCTGAGATAATTTTTCCTCCCTCAGTTTCGCTAGTCCTTTCAGCATGGATGATTATATTATCTGATGAGATGTCGGGCATAAAAAAATCCTAGATTTGAAGATTTGGATTAGAACAAATATCCAACAGGAACATATTTGGGAGGATGATAATTGCCAAAAATCAACCTTGCATGAAAGACCATTTGAAGCTTTAGTGAAATGTTGGATTAATTCGAGACGCTTGAGTATACCAAAGGGTGCAGACCTTGTCTGCCTGTTGTTTCTATGGCATAATCTGACCATCACCAACCTACTGGCGATGATGGGAACGAGTATGCCCGATCATGCTGGCAGCGAACCCGGAAAAGGTGAAAGCCGGGTCAGCAGGATATGCAGAAAATCCTCCCGGAGCCGCGATCTGAAAGTCTCGTGCGAGTAAGAAAGCCGGATGCCGACCGTTATAACGGCAGGGTATACGCTGAAAAGCCGTACCCGTGAGCGCCTGCGTGCAGGAAGCAGAGTGGTACCGCGTGAGCTATTGGCTCTCGTCTCTGTGATGAGACGAGTGCTCTTTATTTAATTAGGAGGTCGAATGTTCAAACCAGTATCTCCAAAACTTGATGTGACTGCCATGGAAGAAGGAGTATTAAAATTCTGGAAATCTCATAAGATTTTTGAGAAAACCATCGAGCAGCGCAAAGGTGCCAAAGAGTTCGTATTCTACGAAGGACCTCCGACCGCCAATGGCAAGCCATATGTCCATCACGTGGAAGCGCGAGCCTTCAAGGATATGTTCCCGCGCTATAAAATAATGAACGGCTTCCATGTCTCACGGCGCGGCGGTTGGGACACACATGGCTTACCAGTGGAGATTGCCGTGGAGAAAGCCCTCGGGTTTACGAACAAACGCCAAATCGAAGAATATGGTATAGAAAAATTTAATGCCTTATGCAGAAAATCGGTTTTCGACTACATCCAGGATTGGGAGCGATTAACCGACCGCATTGCGTTTTGGGTGGATCTCGGGGATGCTTATGTTACTTATACTAACGAATACATCGAATCGGTATGGTGGATCCTTAAAACCTTCTGGGAACGCGACCTGTTGTTTAAGGGATACAAGGTTGTCCCTTATTGCCCTCGCTGCGGGACACCCCTTTCCGACCATGAAGTAGCCCAGGGTTATGCCGAGACAACCGATCCGTCAGTTTTCATCCGCTTGCCGCTGGTTGATAAACCTGGCACCTCACTGCTCGTATGGACGACCACACCATGGACACTGCCGGCGAACGTGGCTGTGGCTGCTGGACCCGAAGTCGATTATGTAAAGGTGGAACGTCCTCTCCCCGAGGGTGGAGTTGAACAGCTTATCCTGGCAGAATCACTGGTTGAGAAGATATTTATAGACGAAAAGGTGAAAGTCCTTGAACATTTCAAGGGCAAGAAATTGAAAGGAACGAAATACCACCCATTGTTCACCTTCATGCCTTTGGATAAGCCTGCGCATTACGTGGTACTGGGTGATTTTGTCACCACCGAGGATGGAACAGGTCTGGTTCATATCGCGCCCGCATTTGGTGCGGACGACATGGAAATCTCAAAAACATGTGATTTGCCTGTTTTGATGACCGTAGGTCCGGACGGCGGATTTTTACCACAGATAACACCCTGGCGAGGCGTATTTGTCAAGGATGCGGACCCAGACATCATCGCTGACCTGGACAAGCGTGGATTGCTATTCAGAAGCGAAAAATATACCCACACCTATCCATTTTGCTGGCGCTGCGATACTCCTTTGCTTTATTACGCCCGCTCCTCCTGGTATATTCGCACCAGTAAATTCAAGGATCGATTGGTGGAATTAAATCGGCAAATAAACTGGGTGCCGGATCATATCAAGGAAGGCCGATTTGGCAACTGGCTCTCCAACAATATTGATTGGTCGCTCAGTCGCGAACGCTACTGGGGAACGCCCCTGCCGATGTGGGAATGTCCCGATTGCCACCAACAAGAATGCATCGGTTCGGTGAAAGAACTGTCAAAGAAAGCTGGCGCGGACCTGTCAACTCTTGATCTGCACCGTCCGCATGTGGATGAAGTGAAATGGGAATGTGCCAAGTGCGGTGGGAAGATGACTCGCGTCCCCGACCTGATCGATGTCTGGTTCGACTCAGGATCGATGCCAGTGGCTCAATGGCATTATCCTTTCGAGAACAAAGAAAAGTTCGAGAGCCAGTTCCCGGCTGACTATATCTGCGAAGCAGTTGACCAGACACGCGGCTGGTTCTATACCTTGCATGCCATCAGCACCCTGCTCTTCGATGAACCTAGTTTCAAGAACGTCATCTGCCTTGGCCTGGTGGTGGATGCCAATGGTCAGAAAATGTCGAAAAGCCGTGGAAACTTTATCGAGCCCTGGGATGTGCTGGACGAATCCGGAGCAGACGCGTTCCGGTGGTATTTCTACACCTCTGGTCCGCCCAATGCAGAAAAACGGTTCGCACCGACGATGGTGTCTGAGGTTGTTAAGAATTTTACCCTCACGCTGTGGAATGTATATTCCTTCTTTGTCACCTATGCCAATCTCGACAAACCAGTCCTAAATGCAAGAGAATCCGCTTCAATGAAAGATTTAAAAGGGAAGAAGAGCGGAAATGACCTAGACCGCTGGCTGCTCTCTTCATTACACACTCTTCTCAGGGATGTGACCAAAGCCTATGAGACTTATGATGTGCAGGGAGCCACGAGACCGATCGAAGCCTTCGTCGAAACTCTTTCAACCTGGTACCTGCGCCGCTCCCGCAGACGTTTCTGGAAATCCGAATCGGACAAGGACAAGCAAGCTGCCTACTCTACACTGTATAACGCCCTGGTGACCCTGGCAAAATTGCTGGCTCCTGCGATGCCATTTTTGGCAGATGAATTGTACCGAAACCTGGTCTGTTCCATCGACGAAAAAGCACCTGAATCCGTCCACCTTGCAAAATGGCCCAAAACCGATGAGACCATGATAGATGAGACCCTTAATCGTGAGATGACTCTGGTCATGAAATTGGTCTCCCTAGGGCACAATGCCCGGCAAAAAGCAAACCGCAAAGTCCGTCAGCCGCTTGCTGAGGCTGTTTTTGCTCTGGCCCGGAAAGAAGAACGTCATGCTGTGGAAACCTATGCAGAGCTGATCACGGACGAGTTGAATGTAAAGAAAGTCCGGTTATTAGATGCCAGTGGCGAAGTTGCATCCTTTGTGGTCAAGCCCCTGCCCAAGCAATTGGGAATGAAATACGGTAGTAAATTCCCGGCACTGGCAAAGGCTATCTCAGCATTGGACGCTGACACTCTCGCCCCCGGTCTCCTCGCTGGTCGACCCATATCGGTGACATTGGACGGGCAAGAGTATGAGATTCAGCCTGACGAAGTCGAAGTACGCGCACAGGCAAGAGAAGGATTCACGGTCGCCAGTGATGGAGCCTACCTGACCGCACTTGTTACAGAACTAACCCCCGAATTAGAACTGGATGGATTGGCACGTGAATTTGTCCGCAGGCTGCAAGACCTACGCAAGACATCAGATCTTAATGTGGCAGACCGAATCAGAGTCAAAGTCAATGCGACCTTGCGTCTGAAAGAGGCCATTGAAACCAACCGGGATTATGTCACAGCTGAAACACTGACGGTGGAATTGAGTCTTGCTGACCTGGACCCAAAGTCTGCAGAAGCGATGGAGGAATTCGATGGGGAAAAAATGACCATCATGTTGGAAAAATCCGGTTAAGTTCGTCAACAACTATGAAGCGATGGACTAAACGTCCATCGCTTTTGATTCACTTGGAATTGATGACTGACAAGAAAATTCTTCAAAACCAGTGATATTTAACCGGGGGTTAATTCATTTGTAGGGGATTTCTTAAATTTGTTCATACCATTAAGTCTGGTCGATAGCGGGGTCGTGGAAAACAAAGCAAAAATCATTAGAAACCAGGCAAAGGACTCCAATTCCAGAAAGAAACTAAGGCTGGAATTTACAATGATGATTATTAACAGCAGCAAAACAGGAAAGAAACCAGCGATACTTTGAACACTGATGGCATGACGTATAGACCTGTAAAGACAGAATAAAACTGAAATGATCAATAAGGAAACACCGATTAATCCTAAATGGAGGAAAATATCTATATAACCATTGTCGGATACCAGGGGCGGAAGATCCCAGTTTATCTTACTCATCGAAGCGAATCGGAAATTGTTGCTCTCCCATGTAGCCCCCAATCCATTTCCAATAATCGGAGCATTTTTTAAACCCGTTTCAAGCAGGAATGACCAAAAGGGGAGCCGACCGGTGAGAGAGGCGTTTCTATTTAATAGACCGAAAAGGAAATTCAGATTCAAGGATCCTAATACCAGAATCACAATACATGCCAGTGCAAGCACAATGTAATGAATTTTCTTTAGGTGATTTTTCACTTTTACCCAGGCAACGGAAAGCAGAAACCCGAGGTTCAAAACAACAAATAAAATAACGGCAGTCGCACATTTACTGAAGAAAACCAGTAATGCAGTAAGCAAATAAAACAGAATATTTCCCAGGATGGGAAATATATTCTTCTGTGATTTGGCGAGATTAAAAACCGCCACCAGGTTTCCGAATGCCATCATCGGTCCCATATAATTCTTTGACCAGAATATACCCCGCCATGCGCCGTAATATGGGTAGCCTATATGAGTTCCTGACAATGGATTTACCAAGGCAAAAACAAATGTAACGATTGCGAGGCTAAAAAGAAACCATTTCAATTCCTTATATAAGAAGGTATCCTTATGAACCAACCCGGTATAAGCGGCGATTGATGTGCAACCCACAAGAACGATCCCCTTATAAATCGTTGCAACCACATTGGTGCTCCAACCAATGGAGACCAAAGCGAAAGCGACAAATATCAGCAGAATCCAATTCCTTTTCCAAAAACTGACATATCGTTGAATCGCTGAATTCTTGTAGGCGAAAAAGGCAAAAACCAGGATCAATAGCAGCCATAATACCATCTCATGAACCGTCTTCCCGAAGGCTTGCGTTTCCAGGGATAACAATCCATCCCCGATAATCCTTCGAACGGTCAGGAAGAGAAGAATAAAATACGTGATTGTTTCTGCTGCAACCAGGAATCCTTTTCTTAGCATAGGCTCCTCACTGGTTCTTTAATATGCCCCCTTGCCAAGGATGACGGTCCAGATGGTTCGGATCAGGATCTGAATATCCAACCAAAGAGAATAGTTATTAATGTAATAGAGGTCATCTTCGGTATGCAGGTGCATCGTGCGTTCACTTCTTCCATTTACCTGCCACCATCCTGTGATACCCGGCGGCACCGCGAAACGCTTTCGCTGCCAGGGTTGATATCTTTCAACGAGGTACGGTAATTCCGGGCGTGGTCCCACCAGGCTCATCGTTCCGATCACGACATTGAGGAATTGCGGCAGCTCATCCAGGCTGAACCTGCGCAGAAAACGTCCGAAAACAGTAATGCGCGGATCCTCCTCGTTCTTATGGATCACGTTCCCGGCGAGGTCATTCTGTTCAACTTGATCCTTTATTTGATCAGCATTCCTTACCATCGTCCTGAACTTGAACATTTCAAAGAGGCGCCCATTTTCTCCAACACGCTTCTGAAGGAAGAAGACCGGCCTTCCATCCACTATCAAGATTACAAGGGATATAACGATAATAAAGGGAAAAGCCAGGATCAAACACAGCAATCCGAGGAATAGATCAAAGCCACGTTTGACCAATCGCTGGAACTCGCTCAGAGCCGGAGCACGGAGATCCACCATCGGGACTCCGGCGAAATCCTCGATATCAGTCTTATACAATGCCAGGTCAAAAAAGCCCAATGCCACCCACACCTTTACGGGGAGGTCAGTGGTGACATTCACAACTTCGTTCATCCGTTGATAGATGGAATATGGCAGGGCGATAATTATGTCGGTGATGGCGGATTCGTTCACGATTTGTCGAATATCCGCGAATTTTCCAAGGAGTTCCGGATGGGTTTTCTCCAATCCAGTATCATCATCAACGTAACCGATACATTGCAGATTACTTATCCGAGCTTTCTGGACTTGTTCACGA
Organism: uncultured Chloroflexia bacterium; assembly: GCA_963828815.1. Classification (GTDB taxonomy): domain Bacteria; phylum Chloroflexota; class Anaerolineae; order Anaerolineales; family Villigracilaceae; genus UBA877. The sequence goes on along the minus strand of CAWHGD010000002.1, from coordinate 2,722,110 downwards.
ATACGCATTCCCAACGGACCGGCGCCTACGATCAATACCCTTCGCGGAACATCCGGCCAATTTTTCCGCAAGCGAAAACCGAGCCTGGCAATACCTCGCCAGGACAGAAACAATAAGTACACGAAGAACACAAATGTGAAGAATAATGCCCTGGAAATCTGACGGTAGGATAAATAAAGAATTCCTGCCATGGAGATCGATGCGATCACACTTGCCAGGGTGAGCATGGCATACTCATCTGCAGCGCGTAGATATTTTCGACCATCATAGATTGCAAACGCAGAAAAGATTCCTACCCATATGAGTGGAAAACCAATGAAAATACCCGCGGGAAGATTGACTTGTTCCGGGATTGGTTTTATATAGGGGATCCTGTCCAGGAAAGGTCGTATTACCACCGCAACTTTCAATCCAACTACAACCCACAGGGCATCCAAAAGCATGGAAAAGATTGCAAAGTTGATCGAAAATCGCCGCAGCATACTTATGCCTCTTCTTTATCCAGGTTCAGTATACCCAATAATTCCAGAAGAGCCAACATCATAAAACGGGGGTTATGATAAAGGTAACGCTTAGCCAATCGACGGGGTTCGTGAAGAAGACGGAATAACCATTCCATTCCGATCGTCTGCATCCAGGTTGGAGCTTGCGGCTTGTTCCCTGCATGAAAATCAAATGCAGCACCCACTCCCAGCATGACTGCGGATATTTTTTCTTTGTGTTCAGCCATCCATAATTCCTGTTTCGGACAACCAAGCCCAACAAACAGGATGCGTGTATTGGAGTCATTAATCGCCTTGATTACTTCTGTGTCTTCCTGGTTATCCAATTCTCGAAATGGCGGGCTGAATGTATACTTCACCGATAAAGAGGGGAACCGTTCACGCATATTCGAGACAAGTTTTTTCAGGGTGGTCTCATCCGAACCATAAAAACCAACAGGGATTTGTTCCTGTTCCGCCCTCTCCAGCACATACAGCATAAGCTGCGGTCCATATACGCGTGTCTGGTTCTTGACACCTTTCATGCGCAGCATCCATACCAAAGGCATGCCATCCGGTGTTGTCAGGTCAGCATGATTAATCACCTTTTTGTAGGCAGCGGAATCATAGGCTTCCATGAGAATGTGAACATTTGCAATACAGATATAGCGGCTTTGGCACTCCTTAGCCCATCCAATAATTTCCGTTGTACTCTCTTGATAGCTCGTACTATCTAGATGTGTTCCCAATATGGGGATATTCACTATATTGATTCCATTCAACCCTACTGATTTTCCCAGATTTCAGTCTAGGAAGGTAAATTGTCCTCTCAGTATATAGAAAAAGAAATTTCTTATTTCGAAAAAATCCTATTAATTTCTCAACTATGATAGATATTTCATTTCTTCCCTATTCTACCCCTTTCAACGCGAACAAGTATCTACTTGTATAATATGCCTATGCCCGTGGTTCTTGTAATTTCCCGGTATTTCCCTCCTCTTAGTTCTGCAGGAGCTTCCATCCGTTTGGTGAAGCTGATGAAATATGCCTCGGAAAATAACTGGTCTTTTATTGTCTTGACACAGGATCCCGAGCGACCGGTCATCCAAGAAAAACGACTTAGTGAATTCTTATTGGCTGAAATCCCTGCGCAAACAGATATCCTGCGGATTGGAAATCCTTTTTTTGGAGAAGGGATAATCGCACGGCTGGGTCAAAAGTTGGCAGGGATTTCATCCCTTCCTTGGGGCTTTTCGGTTGTCTGGAAGGGCTGGAAAAGATTACATCGATCCAAACCCGATATTATTTTTGTTAATACACCTCCATTCACCAATATTATGGCTGGTATGGTCCTGGCCGCATTATTTTCAATTCCGCTGGTAGTGGATATAAAAGATGATTGGGTCGATTCACCTGCTTATTGGAAAAAAGGGTTTCTTCGCCGGATGATTGAAAACCTGGTTGAGAAGCAGGTGATTCGGAAAGTGTATGCGGCAATCACTGTCACACGTTCCAGTTACGATACCTGGAAACGACGATATTCATCGCCAGCGCTGGCCAGGAAAATTTCCTTTATCCCCAATGGGGGAGATTTGGATGAGTATCGGATCCTTTGGAATCGTACACGAAAACCAGAAAGTGATAGATTCCTGCTCCTTACCGCTGCGGCTGGATACCGCCCGGGTTATCGTGATCTATCTTTTTTCTTAGAAGCGCTCGAACATTTTTTTGAACATGTTCCTCTTGCGCGAGACCTTGTGGATATTAAAATAATTGGTGAAGAACCAGACGATCGATATAAGACCTGGTTTAAGCGCCATATGCCTAAGGAGTCTGTAAAATATTCTGGCGTTCTTAACCGGCGAGCGCTGATGGAACATTTATGGCAAGCTGATTTATTTTTCCTAATTCAACCTCAACAAAACTTCACCGCGATCTCCGCGACTCTCTATGAATATTGGGCAGTTGGTAAAGCGCCAGTGCTGCTGTTTTCTGAAAAGGGAGCTTCCAGCAGCCTTGTCGTCGACAACCACCTAGGGGCACATTTCCAATTCGACCAGATAGAAGAAGCTTCTCGGTATATCGAACAGGTATATCAGGCTTTTTGTGAACACCAGCCTATTTGGATCGATCGATCTGGTGTAGAAATGTATGACCGCAGAGAATTGGCGCACCAAATGCTGATAATCTGGGAAGATGCATTAAATGGGAGGCGATGAGTGGAATATCCCCCAGTTTTAGTAGTCATGCCACTATTCAATGCATTCCCTTATGTTACGGTCAGCAATTGAATCGATCCTTTCCCAAACTTATTCGAATTTCCATCTCCTTGTAATCAATGATGGATCGACGACGGTAGCGAACAGGTAGCAGCCTCGATTAATGATAGTCGTGTGATCCTCTGGCATCAGGAAAACCAGGGACCAGGAGCTGCCATGAACCGCGCTATACAGTATGCACTAGATCAAAAGATCCCCTATCTCGCTCGAATGGATTCAGATGATATATCTTTACCCAACCGTCTCGAAACACAAATCCTGCTGCTCGAAAAATATCCTGCTGCGGCAGCCTGCAGCGCCAATTGCCATTATATCGATGCTGAATCGGAGCGAGTTATCGGCTCATCCACGGTTTCCATATCACCCAGTTTGATTAAGTGGGAAATTACCCATGGGATGCGCGGTCTTATTCAACCAGTTTGCACTTTTAGAACTAGCGCGCTGGCTGCAATCGGCGGCTATCGAATACAATTCATACTCGCTGAAGAAGTAGATTTATTTCTGCGGTTGGCCGAGAAATTTGAGCTTCGAAACTGTAGAGATTTTCTATGCAAAATACGGATTCGACCCAACAGCCTGTCTATAAGGAATGTGCATCAGAATATCTTATACCAGTTCTATGCCCTGGATTGTGCAAGACAGCGGCACATTGAAAGACAAGAAAGAGGTTTTGACGAATTTACTCAATCAATGTCACGAACAATAAAATTCCGAATTCGGCGAGAAGAATATTTATTAAAATTTTGGCGAAACCATTTGAAGACACACAGATGGTTAGGGTTGCTGATAGCAGGGTTTCTAGATCCCCGGCGTGTTGTGGTTCGTTGGCTTCGAGGACTGAATGAAAGTAAACCTGCATCAATTGAAGATGATTAATTGAGACTTAAAAAGAAAATGATAACCCCCTCAGCCAATGATAATAAATTTTCTATAGCGCTAATAGGACCTTATCCTCCTCCGATAGGTGGCGTATCGATACACTTAAAGAGGCTTCATCGGGCTTTATTAAGTAATGGAATAAGTTCCAAAGTGTTTAATCTTGGAGGAAAATTATCAATAGAGGAGAATATCATCCCAATAAGAAGATTCTTTTTCTGGCTTCTCCGATATCTTGTTGGGAAAATGGACGATATTATTCATTATCATGGTGAAAGTTGGCTGACTCGTTCTCTGCTGTTATTAGTGAAGTTGCGTTCAAAACGAATCATATATACATTCCATAGCCTTAGGGAAGAAATATCTTCAATGGTGATATATAAACGCCTTTTCGTTAAACTGGTAGCCAAGTGTGGAGATCATTTTATTGCCTCAGGAACAGGTGTTAAAGATACGCTTATTAGTTTCGGATTCCCGACTGGAAAAATTTCGGTCATTCCACCTTTTTTACCTCCGAAAATAGATGAACAAGATTTTGCCGCGATCCCTAATTATGTGTGGAGTTTTATTAATTCCCATCATCCAATTTTAACTGCCAATGCATTTCGGATCATTTTATTTCATGAAGAGGATTTGTACGGAATAGATATGTGTGTACGATTGTGTTCTAAATTAAAAAAACAATTTCCTAACATTGGCTTAGTGTTTTGCCTGCCAGATAAGAATAATGTGAAGTATTTTAATCGAATGATGGATTTGATCCAGGAGCTAGACATAGGTAATAACTTCCTTTTTGTTGTTGAGAATATTGAACTTTATCCCATCTTGTCACGATCGAATCTGTTCCTCCGCCCGACAAATACTGATAGTTATGGGATTTCCGTTGCAGAATCCCTTTTTCTGGGTATTCCTGCTGTAGCAAGTGATGTATGTGAAAGACCGTATGGATCATCCCTTTTTCAGAATAGGAACGAAGATGATTTCAATAACGCTGTTCTTAACCACCTTAATCCTGCTGTTAGTTCATCCGTCGATAGGACTAAGGAAGGACAACGACAACTCCTTGAATTAAAGAATCTACATGACCTATTGAATATATATAGAAGTATTTATATTGATAAGAATTTGAGAACAAAGAAATGAAAGATCAACCTGGTGAATTCTCTTCGAATCTGGTCCACAGTACTTTAATGGAAATAATGCTGGATATTCAATCCATGAAGCCCTTATGGTTGTTCAGAGAGATTTTATAACTCTGGATAAGCAAGTATCAGATGTGGTCCATTTTTATGGAGGGAAAAGACAAAATTGGATAAGCAAATACCTTGGCGAATACATATCCACCTGGTTATTCGGGGGAGCGATGTTTTTACTCGGTGAAAGTAGACACTTTAGATCGGACAAGGGATGATGCATGTCTACTCCTAATGCGAGAAAAATTTGGTCATCCTTTATAAACATGCTTCGCAGTTTGTTTTTTAGAAACGTGGCATCAAACTTCTCCACGATGGTATTAATCTTGTTTTTATCATTTGCAACTTCAATAATTGTCTCGCGTATTTTGGGGCCAGAAAAAAGAGGTATTTTGGCTTTAGTAATCCTATTGCCGAATATGCTTGTTCTTTTTCTTAATGGAGGCTTTAACATCTCAAACACATATTTCGCTGGGTCTGGTCGATATGATGTTGAGAGACTATTAGGAACCTCGATTACTGTCTTTTTGTTCTCCTCGGTAATAGGTATTTTTATTGTGACGATTTTATTCTCAACAGGTCTGGTGAATATCATATTACCCAGTGTTCCTCATTGGGCAATATTGACTGCCTTGATAATTTTCCCTTTTGGTCTGTTGAGTAACTTTTTTTGGTGGATTATTACAAGGATTAGAACGAATAGTTGAGTTGAATCGTATCCAATCAATACAGGCAGGAATCGCTTTCTTTCTCACATTGTTATTTGTAATCATCTTTCGATTAGATCTCATCGGAGCGATCGCAGCAGCTGTTCTCGCGAGTGTTTCAGGTCTGGTTGGATTCACAATAATATTAAAAATGAGATGGAATCATTTTTTGCCTCGCTGGCACCCCGAAGTAATCAAACCATTCCTTTCCTTCGGGTTGAGAGGTTATGTCGCGAATATTCTTCAATTTTTCAATTATCGTTTGGATGTCTTTATTGTGAATTTCTTTCTTGGTCCAGCGGCTGTAGGAATATATGCTGTTTCTTATGGAATTGCTGAATTAATCTGGAATTTCCCCAATGCAATAAATTTTGTTCTTTTCCCTCGAATTGCCTCTGAGAAAGGCCAAAATAAGAACAGCCTGACCGTTCAAATTCTCATCCTCTCAGTAATATTAACATCAATCGGTGCATTAATTTTAGCGCTCATCGGACAATTCTTAATTTCCTTTCTCTATGGTAACGCATTTCAAGAGGCTTATTATCCTCTTCTGGCCTTGTTACCGGGAGTTATTCTACTTGGGGCTGCAAAGGTATTGACAGCGGAAATACTTGGTCGAGGTTATCCGCAATATAATTCTTTAATTTCAGGACTGGGATTGGCAGTGACCATCGCGGGTGATTTAATTATGATACCAAGGTTTGGCGTTATGGGCGCAGCGGTTTCATCCAGCCTTTCCTACACGGTCATATTGATAATGAGTGTTGGTTTTTATTTCAAGGTCAAACCAAGGAATTTGGCTACCCAGGAAAAAAATATTTAATAAAATAAAAAATTAACAAATTAAAGATTGGTTATTACGAGAACATGAGAAATAAGCATCTTTTACATCTTCTTCTAGCAATTCCACCAGGGGATATCTGGCGGAAATTTATTAAACTCGCCTGGCAACTCGAAAAGCGTATCAAAGTAAGAATTAATATTCCCAACTTAGAAAAACTTGGTTTTCGACGGGCAATGATTTCGGAAATCCCAGATGAGATTTCTCTGCTTCAGCGCATCAAGGCTGGACCATACCCTCCTTTCTTTATAGATGTGGGAAAGAAAGAAAGGATAGCTGAGCAGTTCAGGGATCTATGTTCAGGTGAAGAAGAAAAGGTAATAAACGCAGCCAACCTGGCTGTACGGCATGTATTTGACCTGCTGGGTTCAGGCCCATGTTCCTTAGGCAATAGTATCGATTGGCAATTGGATTTCAAAACTGGATACCGGTGGAATGAAAAGGCCTTTTACAAGGGTCTTCATCCAGCACCTTACCCAGGCGGTTATGATATTAAAGTACCCTGGGAATTGAGCCGCTGCCAGCATTTCACTTGGTTGGGTCAGGCTTACTGGCTGAGTTCTGACGAGGCGTATGCACGCGAATTCTGTTCACAGGTGGAGCAATGGATCCTCAACAATCCACCTCAATTGGGTGTAAATTGGGTTTGTACGATGGATGTAGGTATTCGTGCTGTAAATTGGCTGTGGGGATATGCTTTCTTCCGTCATTCAGCATCGCTTTCTGATGAATTTCATATTCATTTTTACCGCTCGATGCTGGAGCATGGAAGGCATATCGTGCACAACCTGGAGTATTCCGAAATCCTGACCAGCAATCACTACATATCCAATTTGGTCGGGTTAGTTTACTTGGGCTTTCTTTTGCCAGAGTTTATAGAAGCTCAAAACTGGTGCAACTTTGGGCTACGCGAGTTGGAATCGGAAATGTTTAAACAGGTTTATCCTGATGGCACAAATTTTGAAGCCTCAACAAATTATCACCGGCTGGTCACTGAATTATTCCTTTCCGCTACCATGTTAGCCAGCATCAACGGCAGGAGCTTTTCTCCTGAATATTTAGCAAGTCTGGATCGAATGATTTTTGTAATTGCCTCGATCATGCGCCCAGATGGTACTACTCCAATAATTGGTGATCAGGATAATGGCCGCTTATACCGTTTGAAAGTTTGGGAGAACGAGAGCCAGGAATGGGTAAAATTCCGCCCTCTGCTGGCTGCATATTCAGCCTGGAAGCGAAAGCCATTGGGCGTAAATTTCAACTCTGAGGATTGGACAGAAGCGTTTTGGCTCGTTGGCCCTGAAGCAGTTCGTCAGCTTCAGCACTATGCAGCGCAATTTAAAACTGAATCCAACCAGTTCTATTCTTTTCCCAGATGGTGGTTGGGCTGTCCTTCGCTCTGATGATGATTATTTATTTTTCAAAACCGGTCCTGTCGGGCAAAACAGCCAGGGCGGTCATTCGCATAACGACTCATTGAGTCTTGATGTTTTTGCTGACGGTCAGACTTGGATTGCAGACCCTGGCACATATGAATACACAGCAGATTTTGAATCCCGAAATTTGTTCCGTCGAACAAGAGCACATAACACGGTGTATATTCCTGGATATGAACAAAGCCAGATAGATATAAAATCACCTTTCCGTGTTGATGTCCCATCTAAGACCAGAATCATGTACTCGGAATCCAAAGGCAACTTTAATATAATTGTTGCTGAAGTACAATACGCTTGCTCACCAGTAATCACTCACCGGAGGGCCGTACTGTATTCACCAGAAGCGCATGCCTGGCTTGTTGCTGATTGGATTTCCCCTGATGGATTGGATGCTAGAATTCACTTGAGTTTTCCATCTGGAATATCTGCCAAAGCAATTGAAAATCCCGTGCCAAGTATTCACCTCAGCAACAAAAACGGGACATCGTTCTGGGTGTGCTTTCTGCAAGGAGAAAAACTAGAAATATCGCAGAGCTGGATGTCGAATTCCTATGGAGTTAAACAGAAAAGCCTTCAAGCTGAAATTTGTTTATCAGGAAGCGCCATTCATTTATGGACTTTACTGCCCGGAAAACAGAAAAATGATATTGGAATGCGAATCCAGACACTTGTGGAAACTTGGAAAAACTCACGAGGAATATCCTATATAAAAGAAAAATGAAAGCTTAGACCACATCTCACAAACCTTCAAATTCTCGCAAGTAATTTATCCAAACGAATTTTATCCCGATACAATCTAGAAATGGTTTAATGTTGGATTTCAGAGGATGAATGTCAAAGAAACGAATAGTGAGCCTTCACAATATCCTGCTGGTTATCCTATTTTCCTTCCAATTCGTCTGGATATTCAGTCTCATCCTGGCGAAATATAGCTCACTGGTTGAAAAAAAAGAAGTGGGCCTGGATTATTTACTGTATTATTCAGCAGGGTATATTTTTCGATATGAATCACCGGAGCAGTTCTATGACCTGTCTTTGCAGAGGCAGGTACAGGCTACCATTGTCCCGGAAAAGAACCAGGAACATTTCTACCCTTTTAACCACCCACCGATTCTTGCTCCATTGATGGGCTGGGTGGTGTCCGATAATTACCTGGCATCTTACCTGAGGTGGGTGATTATTCTAGTAATATTTCAACTGATCGGAATGGGGGTACTCCTTAGATTAATGATCCATGTTTTCAAGTGGAAGGGAAAGGACCTGTTCTTGGTAATTCTCTTTGGGCTGTTCTTCTATCCAGCCATTGTGGCTTTTATCCGGGGACAGGATTCCTCTTTCTTTTTGTTAGGAATTTGCCTATGGGTGCTCGGATTATTGAATTCCAATGATAAGGTCGCAGGTCTTGGATTGGCAATGACTCTGATCCGACCTCAGATTGCATTGGTATTGGCTTTCTTGTTCCTTTTCAAAAAACAACGCATCCTGTTATGGTTTCTTATCTGGAGCCTGATCCTGCTCGTCTATTGCTATTTATTTATTGGGTGGACAGGATTATCTGCGTTTGTACAAGTATTAATAGTAAGCGGACAGGGACTTGGTTTTGATGTCGCGAAAATGGCTACATTGATGGGAGCCGTCTTGCGATGGTTCCCCGGGATTACTCCGAGCTTGCTTCATTTCGTAGGTTATCTGGGATATTTCCTGGCGATTCTATGCTTATGCATCCTTTGGGTTAGGAGTACCAAGATTGGATTTTTACAAATAAATATTGCCATCCTTGTTTCCATCCTGTTCTCGCCTCATTTTCATGGACATGATTTACTAATTCTACTGGTTCCATCCATCGGTGTTGCCTATATATTGTCTCAAAAAAACATCCTGGAGATGAAGTATGCCAATCTCATTCCATTGGCTGTCTCAGTTCTTCTCATCATTGGGGATATAGGAACATGGATTTTTGTAGTCTACCTGGTCATTTTTTCGTTGGTGTTGCTTTCCTGGCGTCCAGAAATATTGTTCCACTCCCTACCCATTCAGAAAGGATAAGTTGGATTTACCGGCATTCTCGATTAGAATGATTATGCAATCTATTCACAAATTATTGTCGCATAATGGATCCGTTCCAGAAATTAAATGAACCTTTCCTGCGGATTGGAAGGCGCTCTCATATCGTTAATTAAAGTTAAGGTGAGAAAATGACCACGAATATACATCCCCTGACGATCGACCGCTGGAATGATTTCGAGCAACTCTTCAGTCCGCGTGGAGCATGCGCAGGCTGCTGGTGCATGTATTGGAAACTGCCGCGCAAGGATTTTACTGCCGGTCAGGGAGATTTGAACCGATTGGCTCAAAAGGAAATAGTCACATCCGGCAAGGTTCCAGGCTTGATTGCTTACCTGGATGGATTCCCGGCCGGTTGGTTGGCTGTGGAACCACGGGAAAATTACCCGGTGTTGAATAATTCCCGCATACTGAAAAGAATTGATGAGCTCCCGGTCTGGTCGGTGACCTGTTTCTTTGTGGCCAGAAAATTCCGCAACTCAGGTCTCACCGTGGCATTGTTGAAAGCATCAATTGGATTTGTCGCAGAACAAGGTGGGAAGGTGATCGAAGGCTATCCGGTCGATCCTCTCTCCGACAGCAAGATGCCGCCAGCCTTCGTGTACACGGGATTGATGTCAGCATTCATACAAGCAGGTTTTACTGAAGCAGGGCGCAGGTCGGAAAAGCGACCAATAATGCGATATGCTATCAAGTAAGAAAATCTCCCCAGGGACATCACCCTGGGGAGAAAATTCATACCATGTAACTTTTACTTTCGATCTTTAGTTTTCGATCCTTTTCAACCCCTTGTAGAAGATACCTTTAAGAACCTTTATAATCCTTCGATCAAATCTGATGGTACGACAGCCGTTCCAACAATCCCAGGACCGGTATGAACACCCAGTACGGGGGAAATACGCAGTATTTCCATTTTCTTGATATTTAACTTAGCACGCATCGATTCTGCCAGCGCGTCAGCACTCTCAGCAAAACGTCCGTGCAGAACCGTGGCCCACAGGGGGATCGATCCATACATCTCTGCGATGTGGTCAACGATCACGCCCAGGTTTTGGGTAATCGTACGACCTTTGGATACGGTGCTGTATTTACCATCATTATGATCGACCCGGATCACTGGTTTGATCTTGAGTACAGAACCCATTAATGCCTGAACGCGTCCAATACGCCCTCCACGGGCCAGGTATTCGAGAGTATCCAGGGTGTAGATGACCTCCGTGGTATCCCGGATTCGTTCCAGCCGTTCCAAAATGGCTTTCAAACTCCAACCAGATTTTGCCGCCCTGGCTGCCGCAAGCACCTGGAAACGTTCGCCACCGGAGAGAGTCATCGAATCAATTACATTTACCATAGCTTCTTTAATGTGTTCGGCGCCAACACGGGCTGAGTTGATCGTTCCGCTCAAACCGGAAGACACATGGATGGAAAGAATATTCTTGCTCGACTGAGCCAATTTCTGATAGATTTCATTAAAAACACCACTGGATGGTTGTGCGGTGGAGGGAATTGCAGGACGCATGGCTTCCAGGCGGTTGTAGAATTCATCTGCAGTGATGTCTGCGGAATTGACCTCTCCTTCCGGGAATTGAATATAGAGGGGAGCCTGAATGATCCCCATTGATTCGAGTTCTTCGTTTGGCAGATCAGCAGCGCAATCGGTAACAATTTTCATTTGGTCTCACTTTCATTAATTTAGATTATTATAATCTGATATAGGAGGAAATCGTAGGATTTTAATTTGCTCCTAATTTTCAGTCGTGCTCTTAAGATTCTAACCCAGGAATGTAAATTCGCTGGCTTGTAAACATATCAATCGTCTAACAAATGGTAATCATGAATCCTGTATAATCACCTCTTTATGTACCATACAACCTCTGCACTGGCTGCTGGTCCATCTAACGGCATGTTGAAGGTAATATTCTTCTTCCGCTAATTCCACACAAAAGTAAAAGACGCAGTACAATCGCTTCCATGCCAATCAATCAACCGGTCATTACCAAAAATGGTGGAATACGTGCCACTTGGGCTGAGATCAACCTGACACGTCTAAATCAGAATTTATCAGCCATTCGGACACATGTTGCCCCGGTAAAAGTGATGATCGTTGTAAAAGCAAATGCCTATGGACACGGATTGGCTGAAGTGGCAAAACATCTCTCCCCTCAAGTTGACTATATCGGCGTGGCAGTGCTTGAAGAAGGGATTCTGCTGCGAGAACTGGGGATCCTGGCCCCCATTCTTGTCCTGGGTGGTATTTGGGGTGATCAGATCCCTGGTTACCTTCAAAACAACCTGACGTTGACCGCTTCGTCGGTGGAGAGGTTGGAGCAAATAAATAATGTCGCCAGACAAATGGGTGTGAAAGCGAAAGTCCACCTGAAAATTGACACAGGTATGGAACGAATTGGGGTTCATTATTACAGTGCTGAGACAATTCAAGAGGCAGCATTGTCCTGTAAAAATGTGGAGGTGGAAGGTATTTTTTCGCATTTTGCCAATGCCGATTCTACTGATTTGACACATGCCCGACTGCAATTGGAAAGGTTTAATGAAGTCGTTCGTTTCTACGAAAAACACAGCCTTCCGACACCCATCCGCCACATTGCAAATTCAGCCGCGATCGTACAACTGCCGGAAAGTCATCTTGACATGGTACGCCCGGGGATAATGCTTTACGGGGTGTATCCTAATCCTGAAATAAACCATCCTATTCCCGTGCGCCCTGCACTCACCTGGAAATCAAGGGTCGTTTATTTCAAAATAGTCAAAGCAGGGCATGCGGTAAGTTACAACTCCACCTGGCAAACTGACCACCCGGTTCGTATCGTAACGCTCCCGGTTGGTTACGGTGATGGTTATTTTCGCAGTCTTTCCAATAAGGGCCAGGTGATCATTCGCGGAAAGAAATATCCCCAGGTGGGAATTGTGTGCATGGATCAAATGATGGTCAATATCGAATTGGATTCTGCCTATAACGGGGATGAGGTGATCCTGATAGGCGAATCTGATCGTGAATTGATCACCGCCCAGGACCTGGCTGAATGGGCTGGTACAATACCATACGAAATCTTGACGAATATCAATACGCGGGTTCCGCGTATATATATAGAGGAGGAAAACTGATATATGGAATCACCTGAATCAACAAACCGGGCAAATCGTTATAACCCGGTAAATCTATTTTTTTATCTAAGAAATCATTTCATGGATTACCTTTTACTGTTGCTGGGCGGATCGGCTATCATAGGTTTGGACCAGTGGACAAAAGCGCTTGTGCGGGCAAAAATCCCGCTGGGTACAGATTGGCTGCCAAATGATTTAAGCTGGTTAATGCCGTATGCCCGTATCCGCCACTGGTATAACACTGGGGCTGCCTTTGGCATCTTCCAGAATGGAAACCTGGTTTTTACCATTCTTGCCATCGTCGTCATCCTTCTGATTCTGTATTATTTTCCTCGTACCCAAAGGAATGATTGGTGGTTGCGCATAGCGATGATATTGCAATTCTCAGGAGCGGCTGGAAATTTAATCGACCGCCTGATGTTTGCGCATGTCACCGATTTCCTTTCTGTTGGAAGGTTTGCGATTTTCAATGTGGCAGATGCGAGTATTTCTGTTGGGGTTGCAGTGCTCATTCTGGGTGTCTGGCTTAAAGAACGGGCTGATAAGAAGCAAGCGCAAGTAGAAAAGATCGCTAAAGATGAGGCGCAGGGTGGGTGATCGAATTGAAAAATTTATATTTTCAAAAAGCAGCAACGAAAGGCTGGACATATTCCTGACAACCTGTCTGCCTGAATTTTCCAGGGCGCGAATTCAAAGGTTGATCAAGGACGGGCGTGTGCGGGTGGATGATCAAGCCGCCACCAAAGGCGGACGGTATCTTGAGATCGGCGAGAAGATAGAAATATCCATCCCTCCAAGAATCTCGAGTAAACTGGTGGCTGAGAATATTCCCCTTGAAATCGTTTATGAAAATAGCGACCTGGTTGTTGTGAATAAACCAGCTGGGATGGTTGTCCACCCTTCACCCGGGCATAACAACGGCACTCTCGTCCATGCTGCCCTGGGTCATATCCCAGATCTGGAGGGAATTGGAGGCGAGGAACGCCCCGGGATAGTCCACAGACTCGATAAAGATACCTCCGGATTGATTGTCATCGCAAAGAATGAGCGTGCACACCGCTGGCTTCAGGAGCAATTCAAATCTCGTCAGGTTGAAAAGAGATATATTGCATTGGTCGATGGGAAGCCACCCACGCCAACAGGACGGGTAGAAGCTCCAATTGGGAGGAATACCACCCATCGAAAACTAATGGCAGTCGTACCGTTAGACAAAGGCCGCGAAGCCATCACCGAATACAGCACGCTGGAAGAATTCCCAGAACATACTTTGCTCAGCGTCCATCCATTGACGGGAAGGACCCATCAAATCAGGGTTCACCTTGCTTTCTTGAAATGTCCGGTGACAGCGGATACGGTTTATGGAAAGCATAAACCAACAGTTGAATTAGGGAGACATTTTCTGCACGCCAGCAGTCTAAAGATCGTCCTTCCAGGGGAGGAGCGAGCCAGGAAATTTGAGGCTCCACTGCCGCAGGATTTGCAAGAGGCGCTCGAGCAATTGAGAAAAAGAAAGGATTAATCCATGGATATGATTGACCTCCGGTCGGATACCGTGACAAAACCGACACCTGAAATGCGTGAGGCGATGGCGAAAGCGGAGGTGGGCGACGATGTCTATGGTGAGGACCCTACCGTTAACAGGCTTCAAGAGATTGCGGCAGATATGATGGGAAAAGAAGCCGGCCTGTTCGTGGCTTCAGGGACGATGGGAAACCTGGCAGGAATTTTGGCCCACTGTCAGCGCGGGGACGAGGCGATTGTTGGTAATAAAACACATATATTTCTCAATGAAGCAGGTGGAATTTCAGTTCTGGGTGGAGTACATTCCCATCAACTACCCAATCAACCCGATGGATCACTTGGGTTAGGAGATATTGAGGCTGCCATCCGTACTGATGATCCGCATGAGCCGATCACGAGGCTGATCTGCCTGGAGAACACCCACAATCGGTGCGGAGGCACATACCAGACCCCTGGGTATATGAAACAGGTTCGCGAACTTGCCGGCAGCCATGGCTTGAAAGTTCACCTCGACGGGGCGCGAATATTTAACGCTGCAGTTGCCCAGGGAATAAATGTCAGATCTCTCACCGAGCCTGTGGATTCAGTCACCTTTTGTTTAAGTAAGGGTCTCTGTGCGCCTGTGGGATCGATATTATGCGGTTCGAATGAATTGATCCGAAAAGCTCACCGGGTGCGAAAATTGCTGGGTGGAGGGATGCGCCAGGTAGGTATCCTTGCGGCTGCCGGGATCATCGCCCTGGAGACTATGACTGCAAGACTATTGGAGGATCACCAGCGAGCGAAAAAACTCGCCCAAGGACTTAAAAAGATCCCCGGTATCATACTCGATAGCGACATTCCGGCGACGAATATGGTGTTTCTATCGCTAGCGGAAGATGTGAAAGAGGAAGCGACGGAATTTGCCAAAATTTTAAAGCATAAGGGTGTCCTGGTTGACCTAACAGGGAAACGCAGTTTCCGGCTTGTTTTGCATTATTGGATTGATGATGCCGGCGTTGAAAGCACCGTTACCGCCTTTAGGGCTGCTTTAATGTGAACGCATAAAGACTGAAGAGACAATATTTATTATTAAAATAAATTGTGTATCAAAAACAATCGTTTCATAATGGAAGCGATTGTTGATTCTTGTATGTGTCTCAGGGCTTCTAGAAGTAGAATAGGGTTTCTTACTCAAGATTTTCTGCCTCATACCGATTCCATTCTCAAGACGGGGCCTGAATAATAATTCCATTGAGTAGTTAAGATATAATTCCCTCGGATTATGGGATTAGTAGACTCCGGAGACATTGTATGCAAATTTCATTGGAAACCATCGATCGATTAACCCAGGCAATTCGATCCAAAAACCGATCCGAAATGCGCATAGGAATAATCTTGGGCACTGGATTGGGAAAGATAGCCCAGGCAATTCAAGAGCCAACAAACATTCAATACCAGGATCTACCCGATTGGCCTGTATCCACAGTTTTGGGCCATACCGGTCAACTCGTGATAGGAAAATTAGAAAATCAAGCAGTCCTGGTAATGCAAGGGCGAATTCATTATTATGAAGGCTACTCCATGCAACAAGTCACATTACCGGTGAGGGTTATGCAGAGACTTGGAATTGACATCCTGATCGTCACGAATGCCGCGGGAGCAATTCATCCAGATTTTATTCCTGGTGATGTGATGTTAATCACTGATAACCTGAACCTGGCTGGAATGACTGGATTAAATCCTTTGATCGGACCCAACCTGGATGCATTTGGACCTCGCTTTCCCGATATGAGTCAATCCTATGACCGCGAGCTGTGCGGCCAGGCTCGCAAGGTGGCCATCCAGGAAAAATTGGTTCTACGCGAAGGCGTATACGCTGGATTGAGCGGACCATCATTTGAGTCCCCAGCGGATCTGCGGTTCCTTCGCGCGGCTGGAGCAGATGCAGTGGGGATGTCCACTGTCTCTGAGGTGATCGTGGCTCGTCACGGAGGGATGCGGGTATTGGGATTTTCTGGGATCAGTAATAAAGCCAACCTGGATGGGAACACTGTCACCTCTCATGAGGAAGTCCTGGAATCAGGCAATATTATTGCTCCCAAGTTGGAAATTCTCATCCGAGGCGTCCTGAGGTCTTTATAACCAGTAAGATGGAATTCATTTTACATTTCTTCTCCAAATATGAAATTCCAATCTACCTTCTCCTTGCCATCGGGGTTTTTTTTTCCTGTCGGAGCCTCCTGCGAGCCCGGCAAGAAATGCGTGAATCCATCTATGGATTAGAGAGAGAGACAGCTCATCGCCACACCAGCCAGGCAGTGACCGCGCTGATCTTACTAGTTCTTCTGGCCTTGACCGAAATGGCTATAAAAATATTCCTGGTACCAAATTTACCGGCATTTGCCTCGCTTGCCACTCCGACCATGAATGCTCTAACGACACAGACAGGCACAATTTCCCAGGATTTGACTATTCCCATTGGCGCGCAAACAATAACTCAATTTCCGACGGCATATGTGACCGGCTGTACCTCCAATCAAATCATGATCTCTTCACCCAAACCCGGTGAATTGATTCAAGGAAAGATCATTGTTGTTGGTACAGCCAACATTCCGAACTTTGGTTTTTTCAAATACGAGTTTGCTCCGATTAACACGGATCACTGGATAACAATACAAGCCAATCGGGAGATTAAGAATGACACCGAACTGGGTTCCTGGGATACCAGCGAGGTTCCTCCAGGTGATTACGACCTTCGCCTGGTTGTCATTGATAATCAAGGGCAAGAGTTTCCCCCGTGCGTTGTCCCATTACGGGTTGCTGCTCCATAAGGAGAGACATGCCAGATATCCAGGTAAGGACCGCTGTTGCGACAGATTTATCCACCTTGATGGCGATTGACCACTCCTGCCAGACCGATTATGTCTGGCAATTGGAAACCCAAATTGAAGAGAACCAGATCGGGGCAATATTCCGGGAAATTCGGTTGCCGCGTTCTGTGACGGTTGCCTATCCTCGTCCGGTGAGTTCATTGGCTGAAAACTGGAGTCGCAGGTCAGGCGTGCTGGTTGCGGTTCTGGGTGGAAGAGCGGTTGGTTATATTCGTGCCAATGATGGCATCTTTCCGCGCACAGCCTGGATACTGGACCTGGTGGTTGCCCCCCAATTTCGCCGGCAGGGAATTGCAAGATCTTTGGTGATGGCAGTACAATCCTGGGCCATAGAAAGGGACAATCAGCGAGCGTTGCTTGAGATGACATCCAAGAACAATCCTGCCATTCGCTTTGCAAAAAACCTCGGTTATGATTTCTGCGGGTATAATGACCAATATTACCTGACTCAAGATATAGCCCTTTTTTTTGCGCGATTCATTCGGTAGATGTGCGGAAGGTTTGAATGCTTAATGGTTGGTTGCATGATCTATTAGTGGGGATAAGAACGATCAATGATATTCTCACTGCCGGGATTGCCATTACGGCTTTTTCGCTGTTTCTTTATTCATTGTCTTTCAATTTAAGAGATAGGGTGGCGCGCTCGTTCGCCATCATCCTTCTGTGCGTGGTTGTAGTATTCACATCCGAGGCATTGGAGAGTTCGGCAGCTTCTCAGGATACGATTGCTCTTTTCCTGCGGCTCGAATGGCTGGGGATCATATTTCTTCCCCCTGCATATCTGCATTTATCTGATGGCATCCTGATCACTACAGGACGCCCTTCGCGTGGACGAAGACGGATTGTGGTTCGGGCGATGTACTTCGTCTCAGCGATCTTCCTGTTGTTGCTGGGTTACGGGATCCTCCTGGGTCCCATCGAGATGACAGGTCAGCCTGCACCTCACCTTCAACGCACCATCGTAACAGAAATCTTTACAGCGTATTATGCCATTACCATGATCCTGGCATGGATAAATTTCAGCCGCGCCTACCGGCATACGTTGACGCGTTCGGGACGCAGGCGCATGCTTTACCTATTGGCAGGTGCCACAGCCCCAGCGCTCGGTTCATTTCCTTACCTTCTTTATGGATCTGCGCTGGCAGAAAATCACCCTTACTTATTTTGGGGTATGGCGTTATTCAGCAATTTACTGGTGGGTGGGTTGATCGTTGTCATGGCGTATGCGGTGGCATTCTTTGGGGTATCCTGGCCAGACAGGGTGGTTAAAAGCCGATTATTTAAATGGATCATGAGAGGACCCGTCACCGCCTCTGCCGCTCTGGGTGTAATGACCATTGTCCGGCGCGTGGGGGAGGTCTTTGGGACGATCTATTCTGGTGCAGTCCCGGCCGCGATGGTTACGACAGTGCTGTTAATGGAGCATACGATCACCCTTGTCGCACCCTTATGGGAACGGCTTTTCTTTTTTGGACGAGATCGGGCCGATCTTGCCTTGCTCCAGAATCTGGAAGAACGGCTCATCACGCAAAATGACTTGCGACAATTCCTGGAATCTGTTCTCGCAGCAGTGAGAGACCATCTTCAATCCCCGGCAGCATTTGTTGCCGCTTTGGATGGGACATCTCTATCGATGGTCGTTTCAACGAAGAATCTTCCGTTATTGAAGGAATCCAACCTTTCCGAAGCATTGCAGGTGGTCGCAAATGAAAATAACGGGAATGGAGATGATTACATTTGGGGTGATTACTGGTTATTCCCACTTCACCAACCAGCGGAGACTGTGGAGAGTGAACCAGTTCTACTTGGATTGTTGGGTGCCGTACGCCGACCAGACCACATCCTGCATAGCGAGCAACGACAGGCATTAAAACTCCTCCTACAAAGAGCTTCGCTTGCTTTGCAGGATCGTCGTTTGCAGAAAAGCGTTTTTCGATCACTGGAGGATCTGCGTCCACAGGTGGAAATGTTCCAGCGATTGCGAGCCGTTGGGCGTTATAACAGCAAGACCAGCCTGCTCGAGGTTTCATTACCTCCAGAATCGGACATGACCGATTGGGTGCGCGACGCGCTGACACATTACTGGGGTGGCCCGAAATTAACCCTCAACCCCTTGTTAAACCTGCAAATCGTGCAAAATGCTCTCCAGGAGCATAATGACAATTCAGCCAATGCCTTGCGTTCGATCCTGCGACAGGCGATGGACAATGTCCGGCCGGAAGGTGAACGGCGGTTTACCGGGGAATGGATCTTATACAACATCCTGGAAATGAAATTCGTTGAAGGCAGAAAAGTTCGTGAAGTCGCCACCCGCCTTGCGATGTCGGAAGCGGATCTATATCGCAAGCAAAGAGTGGCAATCGAAGAGGTGGCGCGTGTGATGCTTGAGATGGAGCGCCACACACAGGGAGGGATAGAGGGGAAGGAGGTCGGACAACTCAATGGCGCATGATCACATTTCGGAAAAGGAAGATCTGATCCTTGATGACGGCTGGTGGGCATCAGTATTGGCAGAAGAAGAGACCCGTGCGATACCTGCCTCCGGTAAGATCCTGAAGAACGAAATCAATTCAAGAGCGTATTCTGATTGGGAGAGAGCGAAAACCTTATTCCAGCAGGATGACATCATTGAGATGACAGTCATAGGCAACAATAAGGGCGGCTTGCTGGTTGAAGGCAGCGGTTTAAATGGATTTGTCCCTTGTTCACACCTGCTCGACATGCCATTACAGCTAAATGAAGACCGGCGGGAAGAATGCCTTTCCATGTATGTTGGCCGGACCATGCGGTTGAAGATAATCGAATGCGTACCCGAGGAAGGACGGATGGTTTTTTCCGAACGCGCAGCCCGTGCAGAGGCAGGGAAAAGACCAGAGCTGTTCAATTCCATCCAACCTGGCCAAAATATAAAAGGTGAAGTAACCAATGTCACTGATTTTGGGGTGTTTGTAGATCTTGGAGGTGTGGAAGGTTTAATCCACATTTCCGAGCTTTCCTGGGGAAGGGTAACCCACCCAGACCAGGTGTGCCAGGTTGGGCAATTTGTTGATGTCCTGGTGATGGAAGTTACACCAGAACGATGCCGGATTGCACTGAGTATGAAACGGTTATTACCAAACCCTTGGGAATATGCGCAAGTGCGATACCCAATAAACTCCATTGTTCCAGCCATTGTGACTGCAATTGCCCCTTTTGGGGCTTTTGCCCGGCTTGAGGAGGGTTTGGAAGGTCTGATTCACGCATCTGAAATCGACCTGCCAGGAGACAAATCCCTCAAGGATACACTCAGTCCCGGGCAGGTTGTGCAAGTGAGAATTCTTCAGGTCGAGGCTTCCCGCCAGCGTCTTGGTCTTAGCATGAAGATGAATTGAAATGACAATATCTCCACGCATCCCGAAATCGAAGGAAGAGAAACCTCAAACCTCATCCACGGAGCCAGAGGGTTGGGTCAACCGGTTAGCCCGGTTTGAAACACACTTTGGGCGTTTCCTTTGGGATATTCTTGGCATCATGCTGCTGGCGCTTGCGTTGATGACTCTACTCGGCATTCTTGGATTATCTAAAGGAACACTGCTGGAAACTTGGTCTTCCTTCCTGGGTAACTGGCTGGGATGGGGAAGCATTCTTTTCATTCTGGCAATTGTTGGCACAGGTTTTTTTGCAATTCGCCGCAGCCACCAAGGGATAAAAATCCGATGGGGACAGGTGATTGCCCTTGAAGTCACCGGTTTTCTCACCCTGGCGGTGTTATCCGTGATCAATGGAAACCAATTGTCCGAAGGAAATATGTGGGGAGGGAAATTAGGTTGGGGTCTTTCCATGCTGGTCGCACGCCTCCTGGGACCGGTCTGGGGAGGGGTGGTTATTTTCTTCCTTTGGGGATTGGGGCTTATTGCAGCATTTCGTCTCTGGCATCCCTTTGAGGCCTGGCTGCTAAAAAAGGCTGGCGAATCTCCTGTCCTCATCCAGGCATCCTCAACATCGGAAATCCCCATCGTCTCCTCGCTCCCAAAAGAGAAAACCACCGAGGGATCTTCTAAAACCAACCGGAAGACCACTCAAAAACTTCCACCGGAATTTCGCAAGTCTTTCAAAATTCCCGAAAAGGACACCGGTCGAGCAGTAGCCCCTCCACCACGAGGAGAACGACTGCCTCCTTTAAGTATCCTGTTGGGTGAACAAGCTATCAGGCCGGATGAACGCACGATCAACCAGACAGCAGGTCAGATAGAGAAGTCTTTGTCAGAATTTGGAATACCTGCAAAAGTTGTTGGTTTTCGCATTGGTCCGACCGTGACTCAATTTGCTGTTCAACCAGGATTTATTAAGAAGGGAGTGGAAGAAGATGCCCAGCAGATGAAGGTCCGGGTGGCCCAGATCGCAGGCCTGCAAAAAGACCTGGCACTTTCTCTTTCTGCTGAACGGCTGAGGATTGAAGCGCCGGTTCCCGGAAGAGGGTATGTAGGCATCGAGGTGCCAAATCCAAGGTCCTCCCAGGTGCGCCTCCGCCCGCTGTTGGAGACCGAATCATTCTATAAAGGTGGCTCACCCCTGACCATTGCGCTGGGCAGGGATGTCTCAGGTAATCCGCTCGTGGCAGATCTTGCCCGAATGCCACACTTGCTTATAGCAGGAACAACCGGGTCAGGTAAATCGGTCTGCATTGCGGCACTGGCGATATGCCTTGCCATGAACAATGCCCCTGAAGATTTAAGAATGGTAATGATAGATTCCAAGATGGTCGAACTGATCCGGTTTAATGGCCTGCCCCATCTTTACGGAAAGGTTGAGACAGATGTACAAAGGATCCTGGGGGTTCTACGCTGGGTGGTAGTGGAAATGGAACACCGTTACAAATTACTGGAAGCCGCAAAGGCGCGTGATATTGATTCGTACAACCACAAGCTTCAACGCAGGAAGGATGCCCAGACATTACCGCGCATTGTTGTCCTTATAGATGAAATGGCAGACCTGATGATGTCTGCACCTGATCAGACAGAGCACAATCTTGTAAGGCTGGCTCAAATGGCGCGGGCAACAGGAATCCACCTGGTGGTGGCCACGCAGCGACCCAGCACTGACGTGGTGACAGGGCTAATTAAAGCCAATTTCCCGGCACGGCTTGCCTTCTCTGTTGCTTCCGGAGTGGATTCGCGCGTGATCCTGGATATGCCTGGAGCTGAAACATTGCTGGGGCGCGGGGATATGCTCTTCTTAAACCCGGAGGTAGGCAATCCAGTGCGTGCCCAAGGGGTGATGGTGACCGACCAGGAAATTGAGCGCGTTATCGCTCATTGGCAGAAGACTATTCCACAGAAAGATGTTCGACCGCCATGGGAGTCAATGCTGAGTGAAGCCTCCAGTGAAGGTGGAGACGATGTGCTGATCGAGAAGGCAATCACTGTATTAAAGAAAGAGAATCGCGCCAGCGCATCCATGCTCCAACGACGATTGCGTATAGGTTATCCGCGCGCGGCGCGTCTGCTGGATAAACTGGAGGAGGCGGGAGTGGTAGGCCCTTCGTTGGGCGGGGGACGAGACAGGGAGGTCCTGCTTGCCCCGGAGGGGGAGACCGAGGAAGACCTCGAAGATGAAAAAACTTAGTATGGTATGATAGCCCAGTTTTGAAAATTGGCTAATAAAAAGGATTTCTATTGACCCAACCTACTGAACCTCAGAAAATGACATTTGCCGATAAGATGCGGGTCTGGTTCCGATGGTATTTAAACCCGATTGCAGGTTTCTTTAACCGTCTTGGTATCCGACCCAATACAGTTACCTTGATCGGGCTTACAGGAACGATTGGTTGTGCAGTGTTGATTGCATTTGGAAAAATGACCTGGGCTGGCATCTTGCTTTTAATCATGGGACCGGTGGATGCGATGGATGGGGCGCTGGCGCGCCTGCGCAATGAAGCCAGCGACTGGGGGGCGTTCGTGGATGCAGTAACCGACAGGTATTCAGAACTCTTCCTGTTTCTTGGTTTCATGATCTATTATTTGCTCCAGGCGAATGTGACTGGAGTGATTCTCTCCTACCTGGCAGCAGCCGGATCCGTGCTGGTGTCGTATATAAAAGCACGTGCGGATGCATCAAAATTAAATGCCAATGTCGGCTTGTTGACGCGCGTTGAGAGGTATATTGTCCTTATCCCCGGTTTGGTCTTCAACCTGCCTTTATATGTCCTGATTATCATCGCAGTCCTGGCAAATTTCACTGCTCTGCAAAGGATTATGCGTGTACGGCGCGACGCTTATCGTCAATTATCCCAATCCCAGGAGTAAACTATGCCAACCTTACCCAATGGTTTTGATATTCCCATTCCTTTTCTTCATCAGACATTTCACATTTACTTTTACGGGATCCTGATCACTCTGGGCGTGATCGCGGCTGCTTTGATCGGTCACGCCGAAGCCAAACGACGAGGTATGAATACAGAGGTCATCTGGGATGCATTGTTCTGGGTGGTTCTCGCCGGGATCATTGGGGCTCGAATCTGGCACATCTTAACCCCGCCTCCATCGATGGTGGCACAAGGGATAACCACCAAATGGTACTTGATGCATCCCCTGGATATGTTGAACATCCGCAATGGCGGACTGGGAATTCCCGGGGCAGTGATCGGTGGTGCCCTGGCATTATGGATTTATTGCCGCAGAAAGCATGTATCCTTTATGACCTGGGCGGACGTGGTTGCGCCAGGAGTTGCATTAGCCCAGGCCATTGGCCGGTGGGGAAATTTCTTCAATCAAGAAGTATATGGCATGCCTACGAACCTGCCCTGGAAAATTTACATTGACCCACTCCACCGTGTGGAGGGATTTCAGAATGTTGACTACTTCCACCCGCTGTTCTTTTATGAATCACTTTGGAACGTTGTCAATATGGCTGTGTTGCTTTGGCTGGCACGCCGGTTCAAAGAGTGGCTCAAACCCGGCGATATTTTCCTGATCTATATGGTCATGTATTCCATCGGTCGTTTTGGTCTCGATTTCCTTCGCCTGGATGCAGCTCAAGTGGGTGGGATAAATTTCAACCAGACCTTTGTTGTTTTCGTAGCCCTGATAGCGGGAGCGATCATATTCATCAACCACCGCCGTCGATGGGCTTAGGATGCGATGATCCAGACCGAAGATCTGAGCAAACAATTCGGCGACTTCTGGGCTGTTAACGGGGTCAATCTTGAAGTAAACCCGGGACAAGTGCTCGCGCTCCTGGGTCAGAATGGATCCGGCAAGACCACTACCGTCAGGTTATTGACATCGGTTCTTAACCCTACTCGCGGTTCGGCACGCGTTGCAGGTTTCGATGTCGTTAAGTGTTCAGAACAGGTACGCGCATTGGTTGGTGTGCTTACCGAGCAGCATGGTCTTTACCTGCGGATGACAGCATCAGAATACCTTGATTTCTTCGGCAAGGTATATCAACTTGATGCAGCAACGCGAAAGAAACGGAACCTGGAATGGCTGGAATACTTTGGATTGGCAGAGGTCGCCAGCCAACCGATCGGACAGTATTCGAAAGGTATGCGCCAGAAGCTGGCTCTTGCGCGTACTTTGATCCACGAGCCGCCTGTTCTCCTGCTGGATGAACCGACCTCTGCGATGGATCCTGAATCCGCGCAACTTGTGCGGACTGCAATTGCCAGTTTGCGAAATAAGGATCGTACGATCATCATCTGTACACACAATCTCGTTGAAGCAGAAATGCTGGCAGATAAAATTGCCATCATTTATAAAGGGGAAATTCTCACCAGTGGGACCGTTGAAGAATTAAAAAGGACCCTTCTGGGACCAGCAGAGTACGAAGTGCAATTGCAGGGAAAATGGCCGCGCGGGCTAATAAATCTACCTCCCGGGGTTACCCCGCTTGAAAAAGGTGAAACCTCGTCCCGTTTTAGAATCGAAGATCCTCAAATGTCCAATCCACTCTTACTGAAGGAATTGGCGAAGAGAAAGGCCAAGGTGGTAGCCCTGCAGGAATTACCGCGCACACTCGAGCAGGTATATCTGGCTGCCATGGAGCGGGTAAATCGTGTTTAAACAATGGAGGCAGGACCTGCGATTCGCCTGGCTGGTGGCTTGGCGTGAACTTCGTGACCAGCTGCGAGATTGGCGCATCATCTTTCCGATGATCGTCCTGACACTGATTCTGCCTTTCCTGGCCAATCTGGGTGCCCAGGCCGCGATGAACTTTACAAGCACTTACGGCACTCCGTTAATCGCCGAGAGGCTGGTGCCATTCCTCTTATTGGTGGTGGGCTACTTTCCTATCACTGTTTCTCTCGTGATCGCCCTGGAATCATTCGTTGGTGAGAAGGAGCGCGGCACGATCGAACCGCTGCTGGTCACGCCATTGAAGGACAGGCAGATATTTTCAGGAAAATTGATCGCCGGGACCGTTGCCCCCCTGGTGACTTCCTATATTGGTATCACCGTCTACTTGATCGGCCTCAAATATCAACATATCCCGATCCCCGACCTGAATCGTATGGCGCAGACATTGATACTGACAACCATACAGGCGATGCTCATGGTAAGCGGGGCGATCCTGATCTCCACACAAGCCACATCGGTCCGGGCTGCCAATCTCATGGCTTCGTTCATCGTCATTCCGATGGCATTGTTAATCCAGGGCGAGAGCATCATGTTGTTCTGGGGCAATGACATGGTTCTCTGGCTTGCGGTGGTGGGGGTGGCGGTATTAACCGCATTGCTGGCTCGGGTTGGAATAGCGCATTTTCAACGTGAAGCCTTGCTGGGGCGTGAAATCGATGTACTCAACCTGCGATGGATTGGAAGGACTTTTTGGAACGCGTTTAAAGGAAATTCAAGATCAGTGTGGAGCTGGCTGAGGTTTGAAGTGTTTGGAACGGTCCGCAGGCAATTCCCGATCATCCTTATAACAATTGCCATCGGATTAATTTCAATCTGGGCTGGTTACCAATGGGTGACTTTGAATTCCTCCAAATTCCTGGGTCAAATGGGAACCGGCGAGTTGTCCAACTTGCTGCCTGCAGGAATGGGTTCACCAATCACGGAAATTGGCCTTTCCTTCCCGATCATCTGGGGACATAACATTCGGGCGATCGCAGTCATCCTCCTGGCAGGTCTCTTCTCTTTTGGCGTGCTGGGCGCGCTGGTATACGTTCTAAACATGGGAATCATTGGGATGGTGCTGGCGCTTATCAAAGCGATGGGACAGTCTCCAGTGACCATTGGCCTTTATGGAATTCTCCCGCATGGGGTTTTTGAAATCACCGCACTGATCCTGGCGAGCGCTTCGATCTTATATATTGGTATCATGCTGGTAACACCGCGACCTCAGCGGACGCTTGGCGAGATCTTGATAGAGTCGATCGCGGATTGGATGAAAATTGCAATTGGATTGGTGTTACCTTTATTAACGATTGCGGCGATCATAGAAACATGGATCACCCCCGGGCTATTGTTGTCCGTTATTAAATGATCTTTGATGTCTTTTTGAAATCATGGGAATGAGCGATAACGAACCAACAGGCCGATTTATCTCTGGAATGTATATTAAAGAAAAAATCCCCTCTTTACCACCCTTGTATGAATTGAATCCACTCGCCGTTTTCCTCCAGATGCCTCCCGAAGAGATAACAAGCATCGGCCGGAGGTTCGTGAGGAGCATGGAGAAGCGACATATGGACTTCTTTGAGTTGCCGTCCACCCTTGCGATGATTACAGGCAGGACAGGCGGCGACCACGTTTGTCCAGATGTGCTCGCCGCCAAGGTGTTTTGGCCAGACATGGTCCACGGTCAACTCGCTGGAATGACGTCCGCAATACTGACAGACGTACTTGTCACGGCGAAAGACTTCGCGGCGTGTCAGTTTTACCTGCAGGCGAGGTCTGTGAACCATTACTTCAAGCCGGATGACAGAAGGTATTGGAATGGCCTGTCGAACAGTCTGAATATAGCCGCGGCCATTCATGACCAGATCCGCTTTTCCCACAAGGATCAGGCCTACTGCGCGGCGAGTGTTGCAGACGTTAATAGGTTCAAAATTTGCGTTTAGGACCAGTACTGGCGCATTCATAGCGCCTCCACATTGGCGTGAATTATACTCCACACCAGATGGAATTGATGAAAGGAAATTAAGATGCGTATAATCATAGCGGGTGGAAGTGGATTGATAGGATCAGCACTGGCAAACCTTTTGGTTGCATCAGGTCATCAGGTATGGGTATTGACCCGGAATGCGGAACGAACTGAGGTGGCCGAGGGGGCGCACCCTGTTCGATGGGATGGCTATTCAACGAACGGTTGGGAGTCATTGGTTTCGCAGGCTGATGCAATTATCAACCTGGCTGGAGAAAACCTTGGCTCGGGCTATTGGACGAGGAAGAGAAAGGAACAAATCCTGACCAGCCGCACAAACGCTGGAAAGGCGATCAGCGAAGCCATCCATCGAGCCAATCCAAGACCAGGCGTTCTCATCCAGGCATCTGCGGTTGGATTCTACGGTCCACGCGGCAGCGAACCGGTGACCGAGGAGACAGCTCCCGGGCAAGGCTTCCTGGCTGAGGTCTGCCAGGCATGGGAGGCTTCCAGCCAACCGGTTGAAGAGATGGGCGTGCGGAGAGTTGTCATCCGAACCGGGGTGGTGTTGACGAAGAACGCTAGGCGCGCTTCCGCGCATGACACTGCCATTCAGGTTCTATGCTGGCGGTCCTATTGGAAACGGGCAGCAGGGTATCCCGTGGATCCACCTGGCAGACGAAGTGGCAGCAATCCAGTTCCTGCTTCAGACCAATGGTGCAAAGGGAGTATTCAACCTGTCTGCACCGGGACTGCTTTCTAATGCTGATTTTGGGCGTTTACTGGCGAAAGTCACCTGGCGCCCCTATTGGCTGCCGGTACCGGTATTTGCGTTGCGGCTCATCCTGGGAGAAATGTCCACCCTGGTGGTAGATGGACAATTCATGGTTCCAAAAAGGTTGCAGGAATTCGGATATCCTTTCAAGTTCGAGAGTGCAGAAAAGGCATTGAAAGAAATATTTACACAACAAAATCGACCATAAGTAGAATTATTTTCCCGAAACCTAGACGGAATATACCTCGCATGGTAGAATACCGCCCGCTGGAATTGGGGGCTCGTCTAATGGCAGGACGACTGTCTCTGGAACAGTTAGTAATGGTTCGAATCCATTGCCCCCAGCCTGATCGTTCGAAATGGAAGACAACAAGAAACCCTCAGCGATGAGGGTTTCTTGTTTATGAGAAAATTCAGGCTCACCTCTCTAATAAATATATATCTGCCAAGAACTTCATTCACCTTATGGCTCATGTCCTATAAAAGTCCATAACACGCTCCAGGCAAATGCAGGGTGATGGTGAGCAGGCCTAAAACTACGGCGTTGGGGTCGGAACGATCGTAAAATCGTTCAGCAGCGCATCGCGTACGGCAAAATAAGCAGGTTTTGGATTGTATTCTGTATCAAACATTAACGGGCTTGCGTTTGGGTCTCCAAATGGACACACTGCTTCATCCATGCTAGTCTGACATGATGTTAAATCGGATATGCCCCAGGTGGAGAAACTGTCGCAGACTCCCGATTCAAGACAGGCCTCCATCATGTCAAGGTAGATCTCGGTTCCTTTGTTCAGCTGTTCGGCTTGCGTACCGGGCAGCCGTACCGTATACACATCGAACTCGGTGATATAGATCCGTACACCCAGGTCGGCGAATTTTTGCATGGTAGCGATCACGTCTGCCTTCTGCGGCGGGACGGCGGTTTCGAACGGCAGGAGCAGGTGCATCTGCATGCCGACCACGTCGATCGGCACACCTTGCGATTTGAGCTGCTTGACGGTGGCATACATCTTGTTCACCACCCCGGAAGCACCCGGATCCTGAGACGACTGGTTGTTAACGTCGTTGAAGATCAGGACGCCGTTCGGGTCGGCTTGCCTGGCCGTTTGGAATGCCAGGGCAATGTACTCCGGTCCGATCTTGTCATTCCAGAAATCCATTCCCGGCGTCCAGGAGCGGATGGTAGCCTCGTTTGCAATGCTCCATTCCTGGACGCGGCCTTTGTAACGACCAACAATATCCCGGATGTACTGTTCCATGATCTGGATATATTCATCCTGCGAGTAATTGCTGTTCTTCAGCCAGGTGGGGAGGTATTCGGGGGCACCCCAAAGCAGGTGGGAAGCGCGGATGCGCCAGCCGTGCTGTGAAGCGTAATTCACGGCCCTGTCGAGAGCGCTGAAATCATACTGCCCCGGACCGAGCCAGAAGTCTGGCGAGGAAAATTCACTCAGTACAGCCAGGTTGAAATCGCGGTTCATGATCCGGCAATAGCGCGGGTCGGCGGTCCCATCGTTCAGAAATTCCGTGCCGATCGTCAGGTTGCGTTGGGCAGCCAGTTCTGCCAGCCCGGGTTGGGTATAGTAACCATCCTGGGCCTCTGACCAGGCGCCGGCGGGGGCCTCCCCGATGCGCAGTCCTTTAACCGTGAAGGACGTTTGCGGCGAGAGGGCCGTGCCGATATACACCACCCCGTTCGGGAAGAGACCGTCGGGCAAACTCAGCTCGGGCCTGGTGGTCAGGTCCACGGTCTGGACCTCGTTCCCGGCTCCATCCAGAATGTGGATACTCCTCCCTTCCGGCTGATCGAAGACAATCTGTATACCCTGGTCGGTCGTCAGAGGGAGGTTAATAAATAATGCGGTGGCTGCTGTCCTACCATCGCGGATGCCGATGGAATAATGGCCCTGGTTATATCCCACATCCATGCGGGTGATACCTTGCCACCAATCGCCAGTAGTTGGCTCCGGGATACCAAGTACCTTGATGGCCGCGCTGTTGCCCCCGGAGACCTGCATGCTGGTCATCTCAATTTTCAACGGCGCCACCAGCGAAATAGAGCCGCTCTCGGTATCATGATAATTATTGCTGGTATTCGAATAGGTAACAGCATCCTGGGCAGAGTCGTACGAGCCGGGCGAACATTGCGGCTGGTAGAGCAAAGCCAATGGCACCTGGTCTGCGGTCAATTCGGGGAGGCCGGAGGGAAGCAAAGAAAGCGCCTCTTTCCAGATGTAACCGGTGTTTTCCTGGCCGTCGATCATGGCCTTTACCTGCACGAAGTCCCCGTACATCGCCAGAGGAGTGACCGTCGCGCCAGCGTTCAGGGACGCGGCGGTATCGAAGTCTGCGTTGCCGGGACCACTGTAGAGCAAGGCGTCCTGTTTCAGCGTCGTGGATGGACCGGGGGTGGCCGAGGGCGGCAGTGTCTTGGTACCGGCAGGACCGGCGGTCGGCGTGGACGTGCCGGCCGGCGAACAGGCAGAGACCAGCAAAATGACCAGAACGAGGATCGATCCGATTTTCTTTGACATTTAACTCACCTCCAGGTCGAACATAGAGATTTACCTGCCGAACAGGCAAGATGGAACACCCGCTGTTGAAGATCGATCAGCGACCTGACACTTGTAAAGCGGACTCAGAAAGACGCTGAGGAACGCGGATTTTCTCGAACAGAAGAGCCTGTAACCCAGGATCAACAGCACGGCTTTAACAAGCGAGGAGGGAGAAAGTCAGCTGATTCCCGCTTTTTTCTTTCACCCATTGGGTGAAAACCAAACTTGAAAAAACCCGTATGTTTTCAGGCTGAAAAGGTTGTTTTTGTGTGTTTCTTGAATACTTGACGCAGAATGCAGGTATCTATCTATTTCCGCAATAAGGAGCAGCTGTAGATTGTGAATACCATTTACAGGTCGGGTGTAATTCGCAACTACTCGGAGCAGTAAAAGATCTGCAATTAACAACCGGCGTGGGGGTGGGGGTTGGCACGCGTGCCAGCACCCGCAGTTTGAATGTATCCAGGGATGCCGATCCTGAACTGGCCAGCACCCAGCAACCACGGTCGTTGGAGATCATGATCCTGAGCCATGTGTTGTCGAAGTCGCGCCCGTCAAGCGGATAAGATGATCCTTTCATGGCAATGTCGAACCAGGGGAAAGAAGTGTCATCGCCTTGTCGACAGTAAGCATTAAAGTTCGGGTAGAAAAATGCCGGCA
The DNA here is from genome assembly GCA_963828815.1 of uncultured Chloroflexia bacterium. GTDB lineage: Bacteria > Chloroflexota > Anaerolineae > Anaerolineales > Villigracilaceae > UBA877. Next base: position 2,690,657 of record CAWHGD010000002.1, on the reverse strand, counting down.
CGGGTGTGGGCGTGAAGGTCGGTTCCACGGAAGTCGGTGTAAAGGTCGGATTCACCGGGGTTGCCGTGGGACCTACCGGTGTGGGAGTGGGGCAGGAACCGGTGGTATTGGTCCTGAATGCGAAGATTTCCGAAGCCGGACCCAGGGTGGTATCGTTGATCGGCGAGATCTTCCAGAAGTAAACTGTACAATCCTCCAAAGGGTCCCCGGGACCCCAGCGAGTGGATGGATTGCCGGTACCACCGCTCAAACTGGTATCTGCAAAGGTGATGTCCTTTGAAAGATCAACCCGATACCCATGCGGCAGGCAGGGATTCGGATATTCCCAGATAAGGGATGGATTCAGATCCGTGATTTCAGAATTATAGGCGGGTTGAAGCAGGACCGGAGCCACGAGTGCAGCGGTTTCACACATGGGACCGGTGAAGAAATACCTGGATCCTGCATACGGACCGAGGGAAGTGCCATTTATTGCCTGAACACCCCATGAATATTCCTTTCCGGGTAACAAAGGACTACCCGGGCTCCATGAAGTGGATGGATTTCCCGTGCCGCCACCGAGACTATCTGTGAAAAATGGGCCTGTTTTCAGACGAATGGCATAGCCCTGGGGATTACAGCTCTCATCCGGGTACAACCAGTGCAGAGTAGGTGACAGAGAATCAACCACTGACCACATGGGAGGATCTGTCTGGATGGGTGCCATCAGGCTTCCAGTCGGGCAGGTCGGTTTTCCTCCTGATGGAGTACAGCCAGCGATGATGGGCAGCAGTAGAATAATTCCTGCAAGAACGAGAGCAGTTCGATATTTTATCAGTATCTCCTTTTATCTCCGATGCATTGATCCAGTATAGAGGGGATATAAATGGAAGGTCAATAGGGTTATTCTTCTTCATCATTCCATTGGAAAACGAACTCAATTGTTTCTGCGTTTCACAGCCAGCAAAGTAATGTCGTCAAATCGGGCTGAACCAGCCGAATATTCCTCTATCCCCTTCTGAATCCGTTCCAGCAAGGTGGTTAATGGCTGATCCTTTGACAGCCACGGGACCAGTCGATCCTCGCCAAAATTTACTCCGGCTGGATTGGTATTGTCTGTCAAGCCATCGGTAAAGGCAAACAACAAATCTCCCGGCGCAAGGGTTAATTCCCGGAGCGCGAATTTTGTATCAGAAATTGCACCCAAGGGTGTGCCAGTCAGTGTAAGCCTGTCCATCAAGCGACCATCCCTGATCAGCATGGGCGGCAGATGACCGCAATTAATATAGGTCAACTTGCCAGTGTGCGGTTCAAAAATCCCAAAGAAGACGGTTGCGAACATGCCAGTATCGCCGTGGGTTTCTGCAATGTAGTTATTCGTCAGGGAAATCGTGTACTTAAGTCTATCGGAGGTGGAGGTGATCCCACCTGGTGCTGCTCTCGTATAAAAATTAATATTCGAGACGGCGCGAATAAAACTGCGGAACAGGGTCATAAACAAGGCAGCGCCAAGGCCTTTGTCACATACATCTGCAATCACGATCCCTACCGTCTGGTCAGGCAACTCGAACACATCGTAGAAATCACCCGCAACCTCACGGGCAGGGAGGAGGGATGCCGCGATCTCCCATCCTTCTGGTTGGGGCAGGACATTGGGCAGGAATCCAGCCTGGATATCCCGCCCGACCTCAAATTCATGCTCGAGTGCACGGAGGTATTTCTTTTCCTGTTCCCAGAGGCGTGCATTCTCGAGAGCGACGCTCATCGATGCGGCAAGGGTTTGAAGAAGTTGAACATCGGCACTGGAAAACGCATTTTCTTCTTCAACATTTTGAAGGCTTAGAATGCCGGTCACCTGGTCTCCGACCAGCATGGGCACTCCGAGCCAGGTTTTCGGGGTGATGGTTCCGGGCAGGGTGGGCTGCCCAAGTTGGGCGGCTTTTTCAGCAACCTCTTTGCCAACAAGCACCGGTTTCTTCGTTTGCGCTATCTGCGTACGAAAGCCGCGGATAGGAAAATGACCCTCTGCGTAAACCCGTTTCCCTTGTTCAATGGCATACCGGTGCTCGATCGTCTCGGTGAAAGCATCATAGGTAGAGATCATCACGACCTGGGCATTGAAAATATCACAGATTTTATCCCCGACGAGATCGTAGATCGCCTGTACTTCAAGGTGCGAGGCCAGTCCCTGTTGAATACTATTAATAATCGCCAGTTCTGCTTCACGCTTGACAATTTCCTGTTTCAGTCTCGCATTCTCATTTTTCGATTTTGTGGATCGATCGGCCATCTTCGCACTTCCTCAAAAAGGTGAAAAGTATTGGAAATAGAATTCGCGTATTCTACCCTTGAGGTTACCGATAGGAATTTATTTATCAACAAGAACAACCAATTGAGTATAACATTCCGAAACAAAAGCCACAACAATATTTTCGATCATTTGAATTTCTGACCAGGCTTTGAGGCATTTATCAAGAGGTAACTTCATCCCTTGAGCCCATCTATTAACCTGCAATTATTCATTCAAGAAATATTAACCGGGGACTGGAAGTTGGGAGTACAATCACTGGAAAATTCTATGCTAATACCATCCTGCCCGGAGTGACCCCATGCCACTTGAATCCATCGCTGCAACTGATTTCATTACCAGGCCCATGCATCTCTGGGATATCCAATCATTAGTATTAACCTGCGGAGACTTCGCCCGGCAGCAGTTCAACGCCATGACAGTTGGCTGGGGCAGCCTTGGTTACATTTGGCGGCGTCCATTTGTCCAGGTGGTGGTACGACCAGTGCGGTATACCTACGAGTTCATCGAGAAATATGATACTTTCACCCTGTGCGGATTTCCCAAGCGATATCAAGCCGCCCTGCAATTGCTGGGCACCAAGTCTGGCCGGGATGGGGACAAGATTTCTGAGGCCGGTCTGCACCCGGCTGCCTCCACGAGGATCGCCGCGCCGGGTTTTGCCGAGGCAAGCCTGATCATCGAATGTCAAAAAATTTACTGGGATGATATTGATCCTCAACACTTTCTGAATCCGGAAATCGAAGCACATTACCCGCGCAAGGATTATCACCGCATTTATTATGGCGAGATACTCGCCATTTTTGGTGAACAAAATACCAACGGAATGATTCCTGAACCCTGACCACCTGCAGGCACGCCATCTCACGCACCCCCAGTGCTCGTTCCCCTGATAGGTTACCTCCATTAACCCCTTGCTTCTCCCCCGGCAGGGGGTTGTTATTTTAAAGCGGGAAGGATACCCTGTGTGCATGATCACTGCCATCGAACCCAAGGCCGGGAGCTGGGTCCTCCTGGTTGGCCCGCGCAACCTGAATGCCACCATGCTCGATGCCATCGCCCACTTTGGGGAGGGAGGGTCTCTGCGCGTTTTGGACGGCGGCAACCGCTTCAACGCCTACAAGGTTGCCCGAGCAGCGCGCGGACGGCCGGAGGTGCTGAACCGCATTACGGTTTCGCGGGCATTCACGTGCTACCAGGTGCTCTCCCTTCTGGAAAGCACGCCGTCGATCCCGGTCCCGTTTGTTGTCCTGGACCTGCTCAGCACATTCTACGATGAGTCTGTCCAGGGAGGGGAACGCAAACGGTTGCTGCGCGCATGCATTGCTCATTTGAAGCGCCTTGAACATGCAGCCGGCGGGGTGGTGAGTGTACATCCGCCGGCTGTCCCCAGCCAGACGGCCGTGGAGTTGTTATGCCAGCTCCAGGCTTCCGCCTCAGACACCTACTTTATCCAACCCGCTGCGGCGGCTCCTGAACCGATGAGGTTATTTTAATGGGCCGCACCCTGCCTTCTGCGGCGGTGGTATTCCAGCAAGAAGAGGCGGCCTTTGCCCGCTTCCGGCGCGTACTGCGGAGGGCAGACCAACTGGCGCTGGACGACCTGTTCGTGTCGGCCCGGCGGCACCTGGCCGCGGCGCAATATGCTTCGCACGCGCTGCCTTTTGAAGTCTTCCTGCTGGCGATGTTGCTGGAAGAGCATAAAGAGGTGATGAAATTGAGGGAGCGGGTGGAAAACCTGCTACCCGGAAAAAAATAACGAACATTGACCGGGCGCCCCATACTATGATGCAGACTGTTACCGGATGGTTGTTTGATGTGTACCCGAACGAAACAAACCTGACCCTCTGGTTGATCGGAGAGGATGGGAAGCGGCACCGCTTCGTTCAGGATTTTACGGCGACGATTTACGCCGCCGGTCCATCTGCGCGCCTGCGGGCACTCTGGAGGTGGCTCCAGGCGCAATCGGTTCGCGTGCACCTGTCGCGTCTGGAGCGCACGGATGTGTTCGCGGAAACTCCGGCAATTCGCCCCGCGCGGATGCTTGGCAGTGGCACCGAAGCGCCCGCTGACTGCCGGACGCCGTCCCGGCTGGTGGTCGTTTTGGCAATGGAAGTCCTGCAACCCAGCAAGCTGGACGGATTATTCCGGAGCATGGTAAATGCTTTTCCCGACCTCACCTATTACGATGCTGATATTTCCATACCCCTGCGCCATGCGGCGGTCTTCGGCGTCTTTCCCCTGGCGCGCTGCCGGCTGGAGGTTCAGGATGAGACGGTCATCAGCATCACTCCTCTGGATACTCCCTGGGATCTTGAACCGGCCGCAGCCCCGCTGCGTATCCTGTCACTTGAACCCGACTGCGACCCGGCGCGCAGAAACCCCACGGCGATCACTGTCTCGTATGGGCGCGTCCGGTATACCCTGCCCCTGGAGAAAAAAGTACCGCTGCTGGCCGTCTTGCGCGCCGACCTGGTGCGCTATGACCCGGATGTGATCCTGACTTCCTGGGGCGATACCTGGTTGCTACCAGCCCTGATGGAGATCTGCAAAACGAGCGGGACTGCGCTTCCCTTGAACCGGGATGAAAGCCAGGAGGTTGTGGAGCGGAAGGAGCACACCTATTTTTCTTACGGCCAGATCGTCTTCCGCGGCCGCCAGGTGCAGTTGCGCGGCCGCTGGCACCTCGACCGGCACAACGCCACGCTGTGGAATGACTATGGCATGGAAGGAGTGCTTGAGATGGCGCGCGTCACCCGGCAACCGGTGCAGGATGCCGCCAGGCTCTCTCCGGGCACCGGGATCTCGTCCATGCAATTCGTCACCGCCCTGCAGAAGAGCATCCTGATTCCCTGGCACAAGAATCAAGCCGAGATGCCAAAAACAGCCATGGAGCTAATGCGGTCGGATATGGGTGGGATGGTGTACCAGCCCACGGTGGGGCTGCACCGGGATGTGGGGGGGATCGATTTCGTTTCGATGTACCCGGGCATCATGGTGCGGTTCAATATTTCCCCGGAAGTGCCGAGGGCGGGATCAGACCTGGAGCCTGCCGAGGGTGAGCCGGGGATCGTTCCAGTAACGCTGGCCCCGCTTTTGAACAAACGCCTGGCGCTCAAGTCGGCTCTCCTGACCCTCCAGCGCTGGGATTGCCGGAGGCCGGGCTTTCAAGCGCTGGCAAGCGCACATAAATGGCTGCTGGTCACCTGCTTCGGCTACCTGGGATATAAGAATGCAAGATTTGGCCGCATCGAAGCCCACGAGGCTGTCACCGCCTACGGCCGTGAAGCGTTGCTGCGCGCCAAGGAAGCCGCAGAAGACCTGGATTTTGAGATCCTGCACATGTACGTGGATGGTTTGTGGGTGCACAAGGAGGGCTGCAAGAAGCCGGCTGATTTCGAAACCCTGCTGGCTGATATCTCCGAGCGGACCGGGCTGCCCATTTCTATGGATGGGGTATACCGGTGGGTGGTGTTCCTGCCGTCGCGCCTGGATGAACGGGTGCCGGTTGCGAACCGCTATTTTGGTGTCTTTCAAGATGGATCCATCAAGGTGCGCGGCATTGAAGCCCGCCGCAGGGACACGGCGCCATTCATCGCGGAGACGCAATTGGCTATTTTGGAGATCCTCGCCCAGGCACCGGATGCTGACCACCTGGAGGCTGCTTTTCTCAAGGCACAGGTCTACGCCCGCAAGCGAATGGAAACCTTGCGCGCGGGTCGTGTGCCTGCTGAAAAGCTATTGGTGTCGCAAAAATTGAGCCGGGAATTGGGGGAGTATTCCTCCCCCTCGCCTGCGGCACGGGCGGTGCGCCAGCTTCAGTCAGCCGGAAAAGTGGTGCGGCCCGGGCAGCGAGTGCGCTTCCTCTACACGCGCGGTAAACCCGGGGTGCGAGCCTGGGATGTGCCGGAACCTCCAGACACACGCAGCCTGGATGTGAAGCGTTATCAAACCCTGCTCACACGGGCGGTGGAGACGGTGCTTGAGTCCATCAGCCAAAGCGTGAATGGAGGTAATACTGATAATCGCGGTACTCTATTCCCGGTTAAAAATGCCGAGCCGCTGGGTGAGGGGGGCACCCAACAACTCGACAAAACCAGTATATCTAATGTGAATAATTTTGTCAATGGAAGCGGTTGAGAGACCGTGATCTCCGTGGAAAAGTATTAAAGATGAGAGCCGGATTCCCGGGTGAAAAAAAGATTTCCGAGGCCTGACCTCGGAAATCTTCTCTTCAGGAAGGATTGGAAATTTGCTTGCGACGGAACCAATTGCGCCATTCCTTGTTTTCCCATACCACCAAAATAGGGGAAGCGTTGAAGATCGACGAATAAGTACCGCTGAAAACGCCAACGAGCAAAATTACCACAAAATGGCGGATGCTCCCACCGCCAAAGAGGGCCAGCGCCAGAAGGGTGAGCATGACCGTTAACTGGGTATTGATCGAGCGGTCCAACGTCTGGACAATGGAATGATTGACTATCGTTTCATACCCCACGCGCCGGTAGATGTTTGAATTCTCACGAATGCGGTCAAAGACCACGATCGTATCGTGAACAGAAAAACCGATCACGGTCAGCAGGGCAGTCAGAAAGAGGGAATCAGCCTGCCATCCCAGGAAATGACCGAGGATGGCTTCCATGCCGACAACGACCAACACATCATGAAGCATGGCGATGATCGCTGCAGTCCCGTAGCGAAATGCGTGTTGAACACCGCGAAAGGCATAGGTGATATACAGGAGAATCGCAATGGCTGCCAGCGCCACGGCACCTGCAGCGCGAACGGCAATTTCCTTTCCGATCACTGCACTGACCTGGGTGAAATTCATGATGACGACATCCTTGCCATCCCCGTAGCGATCCTTGAGCGCGGCAACGATCTGGCTTTTGAGCGCATCGCTCATTTCTTTGGAACGGATCGAAAGTGAATCGGTGCCGACGGGTTGAACCACCGGATTCGAAATATCCGTCTGCGTTGTGGACATTTCGTTATACAGGGCGGCGACATCTCCAATGGAGGGAGGTTTTCCCGAAGAAAACTGCACTTCGAGCAGGCTGCCACCGGTGAAATCAATTCCCAAAGGGAGTTTCCAAAGAATTAAGGCGATGATCCCGGGAATGATCACAAGCAGAGAGATCGCGAAATAAAGGTAACGATATTTGATGATATTCATCGCAGGTTCTCCTAGATACCGAACCAGCGGGGATGTTCGGCGGATTTGATATTATCCAGCACAAGGTGGAGGAAGGTGCGGGTCACGATGATCGCGGTGAACAGGCTTACACCGACACCCAAAGCAAGGGTGAGAGCAAAGCCTTTAACCACGCTCGCACCGAACGCACTCCCGAACCAAAAAAGGATGACGCAGGTGATAAGGGTTGAGAAGTTGGAATCGCGAATGGAAGGCCAGGCTCGTTTCCAACCCAGGTCGATGGCCTGGCGCAATGTGCGACCTGCGCGGAGCTCTTCCTTGAGGCGCTCGAATATCAGGATGTTCGCATCGACCGCCATGCCGATGCTCAATATGAACCCGGCAATTCCGGACAAGGTCAGAACGACCGGGATCAACTTGTAGAGCATCAGACTTGTCAGGGCAAACAAGACCAATGCCAGGTCAGCGATGAAACCCGGCAGACGGTAATACAGGATCATAAAGAGGATGACAATGGAAAGGCCGATGATACCGGCAATCACACTCCGGCGGACCGATTCCTCTCCAAGAGTTGGACCAACGGACCGGCTCTGGACCACCTTAATGGGGACAGGCAAAGAACCATATCTCAATTGGATGGCGAGGGTATTGGCAGTATCCTGGGTAAACTTTCCCTGGATGACACCCTGTCCATTTGGAATCTTGGTTTTTATTATCAGGGAGGAGATGACGCGCTTATCCAAAACAATCGCCATGTATTGATTCACATGACTGCCGGTATAGTCAGCGAAAATGGCGGCGGCATCCTGTTTAAAGGTGGTGGCAATGTCAAATCCACCGAGTTGACCGGCCTGTACACTGACGGCACTAAGTGCGGCGCCAGTCAACACGGTATGATATATTGTTGGTGCGGCTGCAGGGGTTTCGACTGGAGAAGGAGTTGCAGCAGCGTCGATTGTGGAAGTGATTGTTGGAGTTTCGGTTGTGGATCGGACTGGTTGCTGATGTGCCATAATCGGTCTGGATGATGGTACCTTCAGCGATTGGCTGGGCACCCAATGTCCACGAATTCAAGCAAACCGGTTTGTTGCAAGGATGAAATTACCTGTCCCGGGTCACTCAGACCGGGAAACTCAGCCACGATACGCCGGGGTGGAGCAACCTGCATGACCACTTCACTTACGCCCAGGGCGTTTGCGCGGCTTTCCAGGATCTGCCTGGTTACTTTTAAATCATCCGCACTTATGGTCGTATCAGCGGGCAGGTCAGCCTCCAGGAGGGTTTGAAGACCGCCACGCAAGTCCAGCCCGAGCCTGATCTCCACATTTCGATCCACCAGGTTCTTTTGGGTATTGAAAGGATTCGGGATGGTGATCTGCTTGCTCGAGTCCACCCAGATTGCCACCGCAATTAAAGGGATGATGAGAATGAGCCAGTTATATTGGCGACGATTCATAAAAATCTTCTCCATTCACGAAAATGCCAGCCTTTGGCTGGCGGCGGGGGTGATTATACTCCGATTGAGAACTCATGGGTAGGGCACATTACCGGGGATGATAAGGGTAAAAATAAAAGTGATGATAAATCTCAAATAATGATTGGAAAATTTCCCATATAACGCAATAAACTCTAAGATGCCTCGTTGTTTTAGAAACAGCAATACTTGATCCAACACCGCACCAATTCCCAGGGAATCGGTGTCCAGGTAAAAATCCGCATGTTCCCGAGCATGGATCAATCTTCTTTGCTGTTCCTTCCATTCCGATTCGGTCCACTTCATATGGCGTCGTTCTGCACCCACAGCGCAAGAACACTGCAGGAAGATCAGCAAATCCGGATGGGTCATCCGTTGCCACATGTCCTTGACAAAAGAATGCTCCTGCGCGATGGCGCGAGCGGAATAACCCTTACGGTGCAGACCTTCAACCAAAGTGGATTTTCCTGCACCGCATGGACCGACGATGCCAATCAAAGGTTTGGGTCCTTCCAGAGACATCTTGGATCAATAGGATATTGATGCAAGCGGCAGGTAGTTGAGTAATTAAGTTATCGTTCAATGGTAATCGGCAATCTGACCGTCATACGGCGGATATCGTCACCCTCGTGTTTTGATACCTTTAGAACCATGACGCTGATATCATCCGCGGGACGACCCTCATCCAGGTTAACCGCTTCAGCCAGCAGTGCATCCGCGATCGCCTGTGGGTAAGGGTCCTGTTCCTCAAGCATGGCTTTCAACGAAGTGCAGACATCCATTGGGCGCCCGACACGCTCTCCGGCATGAACAAGACCATCGGTATAGATGACGATCACCAGACCTGATTCCACTGGAATTTCTGTAATAACAGGTCGGACATTGCGCTTTGTGCCAATCGAGTTGGAAGCCGATCCAAGGCAGTCGATCTCCTCGCCGCGAGCGATGAAAAATGGTACTGGATTATTGCGGGTGATCACGACAGTCCCGGTGTGCAAGTCAACTGAGACGATGTTCAGGGTTGAAGTAACCTTGCCGCGTTTCTCGGTATAAAGTAAATCCGAAGCCGCGCGTGCGGCTGCGCCATCACGCACCCCTTCAGCAAGGAGGCTGATTACCTTGCGAACGACCATCATGGAAACTGCTTTGGCGCCGCGCCCAGATGTCTGACCATCGGCCAGGACTACAGAAAGACCGCCATTGGGTCGTTCAACCACCTCGAGAGTGTCACCGCTCTCGGTAACACCGTACTTATTTGTTTTTGCCGCGGCAATCTGGATTTCCATGCCCCCATTTTACTCCAATTCAGAATCCAGGCTGCTTTTGAGCCTTTATGATCAGTACCTGGCTTCCTTTGCAGCCAATGATCTCGCTGTGCATTTCGAATCCCGCGTGGAGAAATTGGTCTTTGAAAGTCTTTGAAATGGATCCCGGTCCTCCTCGTGAATAACCGAGAACCCGAAGCAACCACGCCAGCAATTGTTCCGGTAAACTCGTTCCTGTGATCCAGGCTGTTGGTAACAGGATAAATTTTCCAGTCGGCAGGAGAACGCGTCTTATTTCCAGGATTGTCGCTGGGTCGAAAATATACTCTGCAGGGAAGGTTGAGACAACGGTGTCAAAGTTTTCACTTCTAAAAGGAAGAGATTGCGCGTAGCCACGAATTAATCGCAGAGGAGCGGAATTATTGCGAAGGAACCGGCGGGACCTATTGATCATCTCACGAGATTCGTCCACACCGAAGGTAAAAATTCCATTTTCGAAAAATAATCGTTGTAGACGACCTGTCCCAAACCCCAATTCCAAAACACACCCTTTGGAGAAAGGCAGAGTTGTCCGGACCCAATTATTCCAATTTCCGAGAGATACAACGGCTGCAATAAAATCGTAAGCCCAGGCAAATTGATGATAAAGAAGGGAATACAAGCGTTGTAAGAGAATTATTGGAAACCGCATTTCACGATCATACATCATTTGTCGCTGAAATTTTTCCACTTGCAAGTTCGATCCTATTATCAGCCAGTACATCCACCTCGCGTTCGTCATGGGTACTGAAGATGGTCGTAGCAGAAGTGGTTGGAAGGAGTATTTTTAACTCATTCAAGAGCACAATGCGGGTCTTTCTATCCAAAGCACCGAAAGGTTCATCCAGCAATAATAACTCAGGCTGTAGCACAAACACCCTGGCGAGCGCCACTCGCTGTGCCTCGCCACCGGAAAGTGTGGAGGCTTTGCGTGCCAATAATTGCCGGATTCCAAGTCTCGTCCCCCAATCTTCCACCTGCCTGGCAATTTCTCTTCCAGGGACATGACGAAAGTGCAATCCAATCGCGATGTTTTCATATACTGACAAGTTCAGCAAGAGTGGATCCTGCATGACCAGGCCAACACGACGGCGATATTTTAAGTCACGCAGATCCTTTAACAGGTTGACCGTTTATCAGGATATCTCCCTGTTCCGGAACGATCAAACCCGTCAGCACCATTAATAAAGTGCTTTTTCCAGCTCCATTGGGTCCCACCAATGCATGGATTTTTCCTGCATCAAGAATTAAATTCATAATTTCCAGCACTGGTAGGCTTGAGCGATGGACGATGATATTCCGGAGTTCAATTCTCATGCTCATCGTTTGACTCCACGCTGCTGGATCCAGGTCAGGGCAAAATTGATCAGGAAGGTGATCAGGAGAAGCAGGATACCAAGGGCGATCGCGCTGTTAAATTCACCCTTGTTGGTTTCGAGGACGATGGCAGTTGTCAGGACGCGCGTTTGATGGCGGATATTCCCTCCCACCATCATCGACGCTCCCACTTCGGAGATTACACTTCCAAAACCAGCCATTAATGCCGCGAATAATGAGAGACGGGCTTCACGCCAAATCGTAAAAACCATTTGCGACCGGGAAGCACCCAGACCTTGAAGCTGTAATCGTAATCGAGGATCAAGAGCCTGCATGGAGGCTGTAGTTAGACCTGTCACGACCGGAGCGGATATGATGACCTGGGCGATGATGATCGCGGAAGGAGTGTAAATCAAATGGAGACTTCCGAGTGGACCTGAGCGCCATAGGGTCATAGCAACAGCCAGGCCGACGACCACCGGCGGAAGCGCCATTCCAGTATTAATCAGTGTAAGCAATACGGCGCGACCCGGGAATTTGTTCAATGCCAGGAGTGTTCCAAAGGGAAATCCGATCAACAGGCTGATCAAGGTGGCAATGCCGGAGACCTTGATGGAAAGCAGGGTGATTTCCCATACATCCGGATTATTAAATAACATCGATTGCTCCAAGAGAAGAATAAGCCGCGAACTTGAAGAGGTTCGCGGTTTATTTTATCAAAAGGTTGGATTTACGGTAAACCCAACTCGGCATCCGTTTTGCCAGCATCAGGAATGAAAAGAGGTTGGTGGTATTTTTCCACACCGTAGGTATTGATGATGGCCTGACCTTCTGGTGACGTAATAAAATCAGCAAAGGCTAATGCCCCATCCAGGTTGGTGGATGGCCATTTCTCATGGCTGACCACGATGACATGATATGCGTTGAGAAGGGCGCTATCATTCTCATACAACATTGAAAGTTGTAATGTAGCCTTGTTTGCAAGGAAAGTGGCGCGATCGGTGAGGGTATAGCCATTCAATTCTGAGGCAATGGTCAGAGTGGCACCCATACCCTGCCCTGTCTCAACATACCAGGTTTGACCAACTGGATCGATATTTGCTGTTGCCCAGATCGCCAATTCCATTACATTCGTACCGGATTGATCGCTCCTCGATATAAACTTAGCACCGGATTCTGATATTTTTTGAAAGGCTTGTGCGGCAGTTTCAGCAGTTTTAATTCCTGCCGGGTCGTCAAGCGGACCGACGATTATGTAGTAATTATGCATTACAAGGCGGCGATCTGTTCCGAAGGCATCATCCATGAATTTCTTTTCTGCTTTCGGGGAATGGACAAGCAGAACATCCGCATTCCCTTCTTCACCCATTTTAAGTGCAGCACCTGAACCCACTGCCACCACCTGTACTATATATCCGGTTTCTTCCTGGAAAGCAGGGATCAACACATCCAGCAGACCTGAATCCTGCGTGCTGGTGGTGGTTGCCAGGATCAAGTTTGGGTTGGCGGGGACGGCTGTAGTTGGAACGGTTGTTGGAGCGGTCAGTCGGGATGGTCGTCGACGTGGGGAGGGGCGGTTCAGTTACAACAGGTGCGGATGTTGGGGTTGTCACCGGTCCGCAAGCCGAAAGGGTAAGGACGAAAAAGAGGAGCATGGCGGATACTGCAATTGGAAAGCGGTGTTTCATAAGACATTTCTCCTATAGTGGGATTTGCTCGCCAGTGTGCACAGTTTCGTAACCTGTCAGTGCTTCAACCTGGCGGCGGAAGGAAAGGGTTTGCAATCGATCAAGAAGTGGAGTCAGCCTCGACGCTTGTTCTTGATTGAAGACAATATCATAGCGTTCTACAAACAAAGGCAGGAAGTCCAACCCATGCTGGTGGGCAGCAGCTTGCAACCCCAGAGCAACATCAGCTTTGCCTGCCTGGATAGAAGAAGCGCATTCGGTGTGTGTAACAATAGAAGTCCCATATCCCTGGATAACCGCTGTGGGTATGCCGAGGGATGTTAATTGACGGTCAAACCAGAGACGAGTTCCCGAACCGGGATTGCGGTTGATGAAAGTTACATCTGGACGGGCAAGGTCATTCAGCGAATGAATCGATTTGGGATTTCCGGGCGCAACCATCAATCCTTGCTCGCGGTTAGCAAGGGTGATCACGATCATATTCCTGTCGGGGAAGAAATGGCGGATGAATGGCAGGTTGTATTCACCACTTTCATCCAGCAAGTGGGTACCGGATAGAGTGGCGAGATTCTGTCGCAACGTGACCAGCCCATCCAACGAACCGACGGGGAGGGTGAGCAGGAGCAAATACTTTGAGAGTTTCCTGGCGAGAAGCTCGATCACCAGGTCGTGACTGCCCGAAAAAACGATAACCGGCTTGGTAGCGTCCTGCGGAAGGATCAATTCCTGAAGAAGGAGACCATTGGAGCAAGCCTGGTAGTATTTTTCCACCACACCCGATTGGATCCGAGTCTCAACCAATTTGACCAAGCCAACATCTTCCAATTTCTTAAGATGGTGCCTCACCCAGGCCGGGTGTTCACCAATGACATTTCCAATGGAAGTCAGGGTGGCAGGGGCAGACATCAATTGCCGCAAAATGGCAAGACGCCGAGGGTCTGCTAGAAGTTTTAATTGATCAAAAGAGTGAATGGGCTGGATGGAAGACATAGCCGTTAAATATTTCCTTAACGGTTATGAGTTTAGCAAAAGAAAGTGTAAATGTCAATATCAAAATGAGTTTCCATGGATTTCACTGGATCCTAATCCCCCGATTTCAGAAACAAAAACAAGGGTTTGACCAGACAAGGTCAAACCCTTGTGGTTTCAAAAAGTAATTATTCGCCGGTTGAACTGGCCGGGTGCTTGCGTGAGACAGACTTCTTGACGGTTCTCGAAGGCTTCCTTCCCGCGGAATTTGGCTTGCCCGGCAAATTCGTTGGCCCTGGTGGCTACAAGATCAGCCTGCTCGGCGGCTTTGTCTCGGAGTTCAATGCTCTTGTCTTTTATCAGGGCACGCGTTTCTTCTCCGGACTGAGGTGCGAGGAGCAGCGCGGCAACTGCGCCGGCTACACCACCGACAACAAAACCAATCAGAAATGCTCCAAAATCATCATGATCAGACATTTTATTTCTCCTTTTTATCAGGTGCTTTTCTAAGAGACCTAGGATTTTCGACCAAACAGATCAAAGAACTTGCGAAGTCCGGCAAGATAGGAATTGAGCTTGATAACGGGCTCAACCAGATTCTCACTTAAGAACTCGGTGGTGCCTCGCAACGTGTTGACTGTATCGCTGGTGGATTGAAGAATGGGTTTTACTTCATTTTGAAGAAGGTTGATCAATCCAGCGATCTGGATCACCAGGACAACCAGGGCAGCGCCTATGATCAGTGACTCTACTGCCATGAATATGATAAATATATCCCGAACATTGGTGGCTGCACCTGGATTCCTTGTCAGAGCGATGATGGCGGCTACCATGCCGGCCAAAAGAACCAACACCAATAAGATTGCCCCCGCAATCACCCAGGGTCGTTTGCGATCCGATGGAACGGAATCCTGCTCGACATCATTTGATGGATCGGAATTATTTTCAGCCATACTGGGTCATTATAGCATAAATAGAATTTTGAAATCCACTTGCAACAGACAGGCGGTTTGGTGGAAAAACTGTACTGGTATTTCAGGTGTACATCCCCCAATCCAGCGCTGAAGGATCTTCCATCAAGGAAAAATCCCACGGCTCAACCCCCAGTTCTATGGTGACAGGCATTCCCAAGCCTTCAGAGGCTTTTTGCCTGATCATTTCAAGCATCGCTGGGCCATAAGGACAAAAAGGTGTCGTCAACAGAACATACATTTTCGCATTATCATTTTCGATCCAGACTTTTCGTATAAGGCCCAGCTGCAGCACATTTAACTGGATCTCGGGATCTACAACCTCAGATAGACTGGTGCGTAATGCTGGTACCAGTTGAGGATGTGTGTCATGAAGATCCCAATGGATGGGATTTCCCTGGGCTTCGTCGCTCATCCAGTGACAGTCTCCGCATGGACAATATAAGTGCAGCGTGTATCACCACTCAAGATGCAATGTACTTTCTCGGCTGGAACAGCCAGCAACCTGGAGATAAGAGTCTGATCGACAGTACATACTTCAGGATGGTTTTGGCCGATTTTTAAATACGGGCAGGTAATTTCATGGATCTGATAATCGTTACCGGTTCTTTCCCACTCGACATTAAAACCTTCTTCGGCCAGCAGGGTTTTCGTGAGGTCAAGCCGTTCCTCCATGCTTAACCCCCTCATCTGTTCTGCATAATCATCCGCCATAACGCTTGCCATTTGAGAGAATAATTTTCCCACCATAGGTTCCGGCATGGAGGATTTCAACTGATCAAGCAGGCGTGAGGTGAGCCGCAGGTAACGGGTGGGAAAACGCTCATTTCCGGCTTCGGATAGAAAATAGATCAGGCGCGGCCGGCCGACCCCGTGGCGTTCTTCTTCATAAGCAACCAGGCCTTCAACCATTAAATTGTTCAAATGGTGGCGTACAGAGATGGGATTAATCCCCACAGAATCCGCAAGGAAGTTAATCGTGGTTCGCGGATTGCGAAGAAGGGTTTGCAAGATTCGGTCACGGGTGCTATTCATTTATTTCTCCAGCAATTGGGCGAAGTATATCAGCCCAAACCTATTAAGTCAATATATTAGATAATTATAATAAATATTGACATATCCCTTCCAAAGTGCTATAATCTCGCCGTCCCTCCTCAAGGATGGACCAGGAGTGTTGGATGTCAGAACTAGTCATTAAGAACCTGCATGTCAGCATAGAAGATAAGGAAATCCTCAAAGGGGTAAACCTGGTGGTGAGGCAGGGTGAAATCCATGCGATCATGGGACCAAATGGAACGGGAAAATCAACCCTGGCATATACTCTGATGGGGCACCCTTCCTATATTGTCACCGAAGGAGATATCCAATTCCACGATAAGAACATCCTGAATCTGGAGACAGATGAACGCTCCCGGTTGGGAATCTTCCTGGCTTTTCAGTACCCGGTTGCCATCCCGGGTGTAACGGTGGCAAATTTCCTTCGCACAGCGGTCAATTCACGCCGGCGTTTGGTGAATCGGGAAGATAAAGGGATACCCATTCTGGAATTCCGCAAAATGCTAAAGGAGAAGATGGACCTGCTTAAAATGGATTCATCTTTTGCCGGGCGATACCTGAATGATGGATTCTCCGGTGGAGAGAAGAAACGTGCCGAGATCCTTCAGCTGGCAACCCTCAAGCCAGAAATCGCGATCCTGGATGAAACTGATTCAGGCCTGGATATTGATGCGTTGCGAATTGTGGCTGAAGGCGTAAACGCCCTTTCGGGTCCAGATCTCGGAGTGCTGGTGATCACCCATTATCAAAGGTTATTGAACTATATAAAACCACAATTCGTCCATATCATGCTGGGCGGCAGAATTGTCGAATCCGGAGGCCCGAACCTGGCGATGCAACTGGAAGAACGAGGCTACGATTGGATTCGTGAAAAGTATGAGGAAACACCGGCCTGATTTATCGGTAAAACGGTAAAAGGGTAATAGCGAGATGTTATGAGTGAAGAAACCAGGGTGCTGGAAGGGATCGGGCAATATAAATACGGATTCCACGATGCTGAGAATTACGTATTTAAATCACAACGCGGCTTGAGCAGGGAGGTTGTAGAAAATATATCCCGCATGAAACAGGAGCCGCAGTGGATGCTCGATTTCCGTTTGAGGGGGCTGGAACACTTCAAAGCCAGACCCATGCCATCATGGGGCGCAGACATCTCGGGGCTCGATCTGGATAATATTTTTTATTATGTCAAACCGACCGAAGGCTCCAAAGGTTCCTGGGATGATGTTCCGGATACGATAAAAAACACATTTGAGAAGTTAGGCATCCCTGAAGCAGAACGCAAATTCCTGGCGGGAGTGGGTGCGCAATACGAATCCGAGATGGTGTATCACTCGATCCTCGAGCACCTTGAAAAGCAAGGTGTAATTTTCCTTTCCATCGAAGATGGGTTGCGCCAGCATCCGGAATTATTCCGGGAATATTTCGGGACAGTCATCCCGATTGAAGACAACAAGTTTGCAGCCCTCAACTCGGCTGTCTGGTCTGGCGGTTCGTTCGTCTATGTCCCAAAGGGCGTCAAGGTGGATCTGCCATTGCAGGCGTACTTCCGGTTGAACATTGCAAATGTCGGACAATTTGAGCGGTCACTCATCATCGTAGACGAAGGGGCACAGGTACATTATGTGGAAGGGTGCACGGCACCCCAGTACACGACCGATTCCTTCCATAGCGGTGTGATAGAGATCATCGTTAAGAAAGGCGCGCGCTCTCGCTACAGCACCATCCAGAATTGGTCCACGAACGTGTACAACCTGGTGACACAAAGGGCCAAAGTGTATGCTAATGCCACGCACGAATGGGTGGATGCCAACCTCGGGTCCAAGGTGACCATGAAATACCCGTCCTGTTATTTAATGGAGCCCGGCGCCCATGGAGAAATGCTTTCGATGGCTTTTGCAGGACCCGGCCAGCACCAGGATTCAGGCTCAAAAATGGTTCATTTTGCCCCGAACACGACCAGCAAGATTACATCCAAGTCAATATCCCGTGGCGGTGGAAGGTCCTCGTACCGTGGTTTGTTGAAAGTTTACAAAGGAGCAACCGGTACGCGATCCAATGCCACATGCGACGCGCTTATCCTCGATCCTCAATCCCGTTCAGACACGTATCCTTACATCGAAATCGACGAGAAGGATGTCACCATCGGACACGAGGCCTCGGTATCGAGAGTGGGCGAGGAGCAACTTTTTTACCTGATGAGCCGCGGTTTGAACAAGGAAGATGCCACAACCATGGTCGTCTCAGGTTTCATCGAGCCTCTGGTGAAAGAACTGCCCATGGAATACGCAGTGGAAATGAACCGGTTGATCCAACTTCAAATGGAAGGTTCAGTTGGTTAATTTGATATTTCATCAAACGATCATTGGTGAAAAATCATAACAATGGTTTTATGTTATTAGAAATTGAGATTTGAATTATTCAAGAAAAATTATGGAAGAGAAACCAAAAGTAGTCGTCAGCCGTTCGCGTCGTACCCAACCCTCCGCTAAGGAATTCATTTTTGATTCCAGGGAGGTCGTGAGGTCAGGTGCTTTGGCTGATTACCGTGAGAAAGCCTGGTCGACATTCAACCGCCTGGCGATGCCGACCATGGCGGATGAAGCCTGGCGTCGCACAGATTTACGAGAACTGCCTGCGGATGTGGTTCATCAGCCTCAGGAAAATGCCTATAAAACCCTTGCTCCGATCCCTGCCCATTTGCTCAAGCCACTGACAGCGGATAAACTTGGAGGTCAGGTGATTCAACTTCCGGGTGGAGTGAAAACCAATCTCCATCCATCCCTGGCAGAGCAAGGGGTAATTTTTACTGATCTGCAGACCGCCGAGAAGGAATATCCTGACCTGGTCTCAAAGATGGCAGGACAGACCGTCAACCCAGAAGAAGGGAAATTTGCTGCATTGGCTGCAGCATTATCACAAAACGGTATCATCCTTTACGTGCCAAAAGGGGTGAATGTTGAAAAGCCGTTGAACAGTCTCTTATGGGGACCGGGTGCTGATCTGGCTTATCTTTCGCATATCCTGGTTTGGGTGGATGAAGGCGCCTCCGTCACGTATGTTCATGAGGCAGCCTCACCTGAGGAGATAAGGCCATCCATTCATGCCGGGATCGTAGAGATCCTGGTCAGCGATGGTGCCTCACTCCGTTTTGTTGAATTGCAATCATGGGGGCGGCATATCTGGAATTTCTCCCATGAGCGCGTCAACGTGGGCAGAGATGGTAACCTCGACTGGATTTTTGGAGCAATAGGTTCCCATGTAACGAAGAACTTTTCAGAGCTGGACCTGACAGGACAGGGTGCGACAGGTCGAATGTCTGGTTTTTATTTTACCGATGGCAACCAGCATCTCGACCATGATACCCAGCAAAACCATATGGCACCGCATACAACAAGCGATCTTCTTTTCAAGGGTGCGTTGAAGGGATCCAGCCGATCGGTCTGGCAGGGGATGATTTATGTTGCTCCAGGCGCGGCTAAAACAGACGGTTATCAAGCCAATCGAAATCTTGTACTCAGTCCCAACGCGCGAGCCGATTCCATTCCCGGCCTCGAAATCCTTGCAGACGATGTCCGTTGTACGCACGGCGCGACAGTGGGAAAACTCGAACAGGAGCCCATGTTCTATCTAAAAACTCGCGGAATTCCTGAAAAGGATGCAGAACAATTACTCGTGGAAGGATTCTTTGATCCCATCATGCAGCGCATCCCGATTAACGACATCCGTGCCCGTTTTCAAAAGGCGATCCATGAAAAAGTGGCAGTCTGATGATATCCAAAGTACTTGCCTAGGAAAGTGGAAATAACTACAATATGAAACAAAAGAATGATTCACGGGGAGCCCTGATGGCACAATTTGCATTTATGCGTTCACCTGTTAATGAACACAGTTTTGAAGTTGGGGATACTGTGGAAGTCTACTGCGACCATGAAAAGAGCAGCGAGCGTGTACGCGGTTGGCTCAAGGGAATAGTTGTGCAGGTGGATAACAAAATGGTTGCTGTGCAATTTCGCTCCAATGTATTCCTCACAGATGGATGGATGGTTCCAGATAAAATCCTCTGGTATCCGCGGACATCCGAACATATTCGTCCCTCCGGAACGCAAAAAAAACTTGGCAGTAAAGAAATCCTCGAGTATTAACTCCACAGAATCAAATGGCCTTCGACGCAACCAAAATCCGTAAGGATTTTCCAATCCTGGGACGTGAAATTCGCCCCGGTATACCGTTGGTCTACCTTGATTCCACGGCGACAACCCAAAAGCCGGTCTCAATTCTTACGGCGATGGACGAGTTCTACAAGAACAACAACGCAAATATCCATCGCGGCGTTCATACGCTGGCAGAAGAATCAACCAGGTTGTACGAACAAGCCCGTCAACGGGTGGCAAATTTCATTCACGCAACATCTTCAAGCGAGATCGTATTCACCCGCAACGCAACTGAATCCATCAATCTTGTGGCGCACACCTGGGCGAGAGCAAATCTGCAATCCGGGGATGTGATCCTATTGACAGAAATGGAACACCACTCCAATCTTGTTCCCTGGCAGCAGCTTGCTGCAGAGCGAGGGATTGAGTTGGAATTCATCCCGGTGACCAATGAGGGCGTGCTCGACCTGGAGGTTTTCCAAGAGATCCTTAAGAAGGAACCCAAGCTGGTCTCTTTTTGTGGCATGTCCAATGTTTTGGGTACAATAAACCCAGCGGGGGAGATCATCCGCCTTGCTCATCAGGCAGGTGCCCTGGTGCTTATGGACGGCGCGCAGTCGGTACCTCACCTCCCGGTGGATGTTCAGGCATTGGACGTAGATTTCCTGGTGTTTTCAGCGCATAAGATGCTTGGCCCAACCGGTATTGGAGTTTTATTTGCCAAATCACACATACTTGAATCCATGCCCGCGTTTCTAGGGGGCGGTGACATGATCAAAACGGTCCACCTGCGTTCATTCCTTCCGAATGATATCCCGCATAAGTTTGAAGCGGGAACCCCGGCTATTGCGGAAGCGGTTGGTTACAATGCAGCCTTGGATTATTTGGAGCTATTGGGTATGGAATCCGTGGCGGCACATGAACAAGAGATCATTAGCTATGCTTTGGAAAGGCTGGTTGAAATTCCCGGGGTGAAGGTGCTGGGCCCTGCCGCGGAAAAGAAGGGAGGTGTCGCAGCGTTCACCCTCGAGGGAGTCCATCCCCATGATGTGGCTCAAATCCTCGACCATTATGGCGTGGCAGTGCGGGCCGGTCATCATTGCGCTCAGCCTTTGCACGAGAAATTTGGAATCACTGCAAGTACACGGGCCAGTTTTTATATTTATAATGTTAAGGAAGAAGTGGAAAAGCTTGTGGCAGGGATATACCAAGTAAAGAAAATTTTTAATTAGGGCACGAATCTCTCATAAAGAATCACCTTATAAAATCCAAATGACAATAATTCAAGAAAAACGCTGGCTTGTTTTGCCTGTCATAACACCACAAGCCAATGAAGCTCTGGTTGCATATTCACCGATCATGAGGCAGATATTATTTAACCGCGGGTATGCAACTCATGAGACGGCCCAGGCCTATCTTCAAGCTGAAACGAACTATGATTCTTCTCCCATGCAAATGACGGGTATGCATGATTGCGTGGATCGAATCTGTTATTCGCTTGAAAAGAAAGAAGAGATTGCCATTTACGGTGATTACGATGTAGATGGCGTTACTGCCACCGCATTGCTCGTTCAAGCGCTGCGTTTGATGGGCGGAAATGTGCGCGGTTATATCCCCAATCGTTTTGAAGAAGGATATGGTTTAAATAAAGAAGCCCTCTCAAACCTATATTCCGATGGCGTCAAACTGGTTATCAGCGTGGATTGCGGAATCCGGTCCCCGGAAGAAACGCGTTATGCCAGATCTCTTGGTCTTGACATCATTATCACTGATCATCACCAGCCAGCGGAGGGGGACCTTCCAAGCGCGAACGCGATAATAAATCCCAAGCAAGCAGGCGATACCTACCCTGATAAGGATCTGGCGGGTGTAGGAGTGGCGTATAAGATCGTGCAAGCACTGCTGGATTCCGGTAAAGCAACCTGGGGAGATTTCCTATTAGGTGATCTCCTTGACCTGGTGGCATTGGGTACAGTTGCAGATCTCGCGCCGCTTGTTGGTGAAAATCGAATGCTGGTTAGACAAGGCTTACAAAAAATCCGTGAAACCAAGCGACAGGGTTTATTCTCCCTGGCAGCGGTTTCTGATCTGCCATTATCCCGTGTAACCGCGACAAGCATTGGTTTTACGCTTGGACCCCGATTGAACGCAGCCGGCAGGCTGGAATCGGCGCTGGCGGCATTCGAACTACTCACCACCAAGGATGTGAGATCGGCAGGAGACCTGGCGCAACAACTGAATATTCAGAATCGTCAACGACAGGAGATCACCCGCAAGATCCAGGCTGAAGCCGAGGCGATCGCCCTGGCAGAAGATCCAACCGCGGATTTGTTTTTCGTCGTCCACCCGGATTTCAATCCTGGTGTCGTCGGCCTGGCGGCATCACGCATGGTCGAAACCTATTACCGCCCCACCGTGGTGGGACAGGTTTCTACAGAGACCACCCGCTGTTCCTGTCGCTCCATCCCAGAATTTCATATCACCGAAGCGCTGGACCAATGCAGGGATCTGCTCGTCAGGCATGGCGGTCATGCTGCGGCAGCAGGATTTACTGTCATGAATTCAAATTTAGATGAATTGAAGCGACGGCTGAAAGAGCTGGCAAGACAGAAGCTGCAGGGACGGGATCTTCGGCATACGTTGACTGCTGACATCGAAGTCCCGCTTTCAGATTTACGACCAGGATTACTAAATCAACTCGAATCCCTTCAGCCAACCGGATATGGAAATCCTGAAGCCGTATTTGTTAGCCGTAATGTACGAGTTACGAATGCTCGCACTGTAGGCGCAGAAAACAGTCATTTAAAGTTGGTGCTGACGGATGGAAACGTTACTTTTGACGCCATAGGATTTCGCCTCGGTCATCTCAAAGGTGAGATGCCACTGCGGGTGGATATTGTCTATACTTTTGAAATCAACGAATTTAATGGAAGAACATCACTGCAATTAAATCTGAAAGACTTGCATCCATCGAAATCATCATAGCTGACGAGATTCCCTGCAAAAAATATACACATATAAATAGTGTTTGCCTGGAATCGTAACCATTAATTAATAAGATAGAAAATGTTTGAATTGCTGTTGGGGAGATAATGGTTCTTTTCCCCCTGCACATTCCCAGTCAGGTTTTCAGACAGACTCAATCTACGAATCTATACTTGAACAAAGCCCAAAAAGCTTCGAAAGCATCTCTTAGCCCAATTTTCTTACCCTCTGCATAACTGCGAGGATTGAAGGAAATTGGCACTTCGAAGACATGTGCTTTTCGTTTTAAAATCTTGGCAGTGAATTCTGGTTCGAAATCAAAACGATTTGCCCGCAATTTGATGCCGTGCAAGATTTCACGACGAAATACTTTATATCCCGTTTCCATATCGCTCAGAATGGTATCGTAAAGAATATTAGTCCACAGGGTAAGAAGCCTGTTGGCAAGCATGTGCCAGAACATCGTCACCCTATGAGGGCCTCCCAGGAACCTCGACCCATACACAACATCAGCCTTCCCCTCTTCAATGGGTTTCAGCAGGGCAGGGTAATCACGGGGATCGTACTCCAGATCAGCGTCCTGGATCAACACAACATCACAGGTGGCAGCCTGAATCCCTTCCCGGACCGCGCCACCCTTCCCAAGATTCTTCGCCAAATGGATCACACGAATCCCATTATGACCTGCCATCGAGTCCATCAGTTCACGTGACCCATCGGTAGAGCCATCATCCACGATCAGGATCTCATCTGCCAGTCCAATAGCCTGAACACGTTCCAGGACTGTCTTCAGAGTGTTAATTTCATTATAAACAGGGATGATTACAGATAAGGTCATGGGGCGATTATAAACGAATTAACTCCTTGGAAAATATTGGCGTGCTATAATTCATGAGTTGATATTTATTCCGGAGGCAATTATGACTACCATCTCAAGAAATGAACCGGTTTTTCAAGGATCATCATTTGTTCCTCCGCCAATGACAAAGCTGGAGGATACCGGCCTGTCATTACTCTGGTTGCAGGACCTGGTATTAAAGATTTTTTATTTTCAGGGTTACCTGACCGGATTCAAAGCTGCAGAAGAAATCTCCCTTCCTTTTGCGGGGATTGTGGATCAAATTCTCGAAACGCTCAAGCGGGAAAAACTTATCGAGGTCAAATCTTCACAAATGGGGTTGGGTGAAGGATCCTACCAATATGCGATCACCGGAGCGGGGATTGTGCGAGCCCGGGAGGCCTTGGATCGCAGTCAGTATGCAGGCCCAGCACCCGTCCCGATTGAAGCGTACAACGAATCCATCCGCCACCAGAGCCGCGGGCGTGTGGCAATAAATAGCAGAACGATGCGCCAGATTCTTTCGCAACTGGTCTTATCCGAAACCACTTTCCAGCGGCTTGGACCGGCTATGAACTCAGGTACTTCAATCTTCTTATATGGTCCACCCGGGAATGGCAAGACTAGTGTTGCAAAGGCGTTTGGGAACCTGGTGCTGAGCCAGGTGATGTACATTCCTTATGCACTCTATCTGGATGGACAGATCGTAAAATTATACGATTCTGTTAATCACCAATTAGCACCTGAATCTGATCCTCAAACTCCCGGGACAGGTGGTCTGCGCACGACCGTTCGGCGCGACCCCCGCTGGGTAAAGATACGCCGCCCATTCATCATGGTAGGCGGCGAACTGACCCTGGAGGGATTGGACCTGGTTTTTGACGATACGAATAAATTCTATGAGGCTCCTTTCCAGGTGAAGGCAAACGGTGGGATTCTCCTGATTGACGATTTTGGTAGGCAGCAAGTAAGGCCACGCGATCTGTTAAACCGCTGGATCGTCCCGCTCGAGAACCGGGTTGATTACCTGACTTTACATACCGGTCGCAAAATCGAGATCCCATTCGATGTATTGGTGGTGTTTTCAACGAACCTGCCCCCTCGAGACCTTGTCGATGAAGCCTTTCTTCGCCGTTTACGGCACAAAATTGAAATTTCCGATCCTTCCTTTGAGGATTACCGCGAAATATTCAAACGGGTCTCCCAACAAAAAGGCATCCCTTACAACGACCAGGGACTGGCGTATCTCCTGGAAGTCTATTACATCCGATGCAATCGGAAAATGCGCGCCTCCCATCCAAGAGACCTATGCGACCAGATCCTCGATATTGCGCGCTATCTTTCCTCTGAACCGTCAATGTCCAAGGAAATGATCGACCGGGCTTCACAGGCGTATTTTGTGGATATTTAGAATGTGGCGTGATCTGAAAGCCCCCATCGTAATTGCCCATCGGGGTGATAAACGGTTTGCACCGGAGAATACGCTTTCAGCCTTCAGGCAGGCTGCGGACAAGGGAGCCGATGCCATTGAATTTGATGTTAAATTGTCTGCTGACGGAAAAGTCATTGTTCTGCATGACAAGAGTGTGGACCGTACCACAAACGGAACCGGGAAGGCAGCCAACCTTTCGCTGGCAGAGCTAAGCACGCTGGACGCTGGTGTTCTATTTCCCTCGCAATTCCCTGGCGAGAAAATTCCAACACTCGAAGAGGTTTTTGAATCGGTTGGCGAACGATTACATTTGAATATCGAGTTGACCAACTACTCCACCCTGAACGATAATCTGGTGGAAAAGGTGGTGGAATTGGTCAAGAACCATAAAATGATGGAAAAGGTATTCTTTTCATCATTTTCCACCCGTAATTTGTTACTTGCTCAAAGATTGCTTCCCGAGGTGCCGCGTGGTCTGCTGACATTACCAGGCTTACTTGGATTATGGGGTCGAACCTTTGGCTGGCGAGGGGATTATTATGCTCTGAATCCGTATTATTCCGAGATATATAAAAAATTAATTACTAAAATCCATTTGGCAGGGAAAAGAGTCATTGTGTGGACTGTTAACAAAGAGGCAGATGTCAGACGCATGATCGGCCTGTCTGTTGATGGAATCATCACTGATGATCCACAATCGGTACTAAAAATTCTAGGTCGGGCCTAATGACTTTCGCATACAAGAATAAGGACGATCGGAACATTTTCCAAATCAATCTTCGAGTTTAGGAAGTGGTTAACGGCTAGAAATCATGGATATTCGCCGATTATTTTCAATTCTCTCCCTGGTGACAGCAGCATTATTGATCAGCCCGCTGTCTTCAATTCATAGTCAAGGATCAACCCAGAACGGGGATCCTGTCGGGAAAGCAAGCCAATTTATAGCTGAGATGACACCTGAAGAACGAGTGGGGCAATTATTCCTGGTGACATTTAATGGTTCCAATGCAGAACAGAATTCCCAGATATTTGATCTGATTGCAAATTATCATGTGGGGGGAGTGGTTTTATTGGCTGGCAACGATAATTTCGTGGCAGCCCCAGACACGGTACCAAGTGCTTACCAGTTGATCGCCCAACTTCAATCTGCGGGATGGCAGACTACCCACCCCCTGCCTACGGAGACAGAGCCGGGTACACCAAAACCTACTTCCACGATCGCTTCCACATCATTAAATTACATACCGTTGTTTATTGGCATATCCCAGGATGGGGATGGATATCCTGATGACCAGATCCTCAGTGGTTTGACTCCCTTGCCTGATCTGATGGCACTTGGCGCCACATGGAATCCAGGGCTGGCTGAACAAGTCGGGACAGTCGCCGGCCAGGAACTTTCCGATATTGGATTTAACCTGTATTTTGGTCCTTCGTTGGATGTGCTCGAATCACCGGTCGCGACTCTGGGGAATGGCCTGGGAGCGAGCACATTCGGTGGAGATCCATACTGGGTAGGGGCGATGGGGAGTGCGTACATTTCTGGTTTACACGCAGGAAGTAATGGCAGTTTAACCGTGATCGCGGATCATTTCCCCGGGAGGGGCAGCGCTGATCGTCCCTCGGGAGAAGAACCGGCAACAGTTCGAAAATCTCTTGAACAATTGAAACAAATCGAATTGGCTCCATTCTTTTCAGTTACCGGAAGCGCAACCTCCCCGGAGAGCACTGCAGATGGGCTGCTGGTATCTCATATTCGTTACCAGGGAATTCAAGGAAACATCCGCTCCATTACACGTCCGGTAAGCTTTGACGCTCAAGCCCTTACGGAGATCCTCTCCCTCCCGCAATTCGCTTCCTGGCGTACTGCTGGCGGATTAATGGTGAGTGACGACCTCGGCAGTCAGACCGTCCATCGCTTTTATGATCCCGGCGGGCAGTCTTTCTTTGCCAGGCTGGTGGCGCGGGATGCTTTTCTTGCTGGAAATGATCTCCTATTCATGGGAAATATTATTTCAAGTGACGCGCCTGATAATTACACGACGGTTGTCAGGGCGATCGATTTCTTCGTACAGAAATATCGGGAAGATCCAGCTTTTGCACAGCGCGTGGATGATTCTGTCATGCGCATCCTGACAATAAAATTTCGAAAATTCAATATTTTTGAGCCATCTTCAGTAAGCCCATCAATTGAAAAATTATCATCCATTGGGCAATCTCAGGCAGTGACCTTCGAAGTCGCCAGAGAGTCTGCCACCCTTGTAAGCCCGAATATTCCTGATCTGGATACGATCCTCCCATCGCCCCCCGTGATGAGTGACCAGATCGTTTTTCTGACAGATACCCGCATGGGAAAGCAATGCAGCACGTGCGTGGAGAATTCCATGCTTGGTGTGGATGCTTTGCAGAATGTGATCCTGCGCTTATACGGACCACAGGCTGGTGGTCAGGTCAGATCAAGCCGCCTGATCTCGTATTCATTTTCAAGCTTGGATTCCATTCTGAATGGAGGACTGGGGGACCCGGATCTAGAAAATTCCATCCGCCAGGCAGAATGGGTGGTCATAAATATGTTGGATGCTGAACCTGGTAAGGACCAGACAACTCGATTACGCAGATTCCTTTCCGAACGTCAGGATCTATTACGCGATAAACGAATTGTTGTTTTTGCCTTCAACGCCCCTTATTATCTGGATGCAACCGACATTTCCAAATTGACCGCTTACTATTGCCTCTACAGCAAAACAGCTCCTTTTATAGAAGTGGCTGCAAGACTTCTCTTTCGTGAGATCGCCCCCATTGGATCATTACCTGTCTCTGTGGCTGGAATTGGATACGACCTGTTTACTGCCACCACTCCAGATCCAAACCAGATTATTAATCTATCCATGGAACCCATCAGTGTGCCAATAGCGACTGTCCCTGCGGCACCAGAAGCAACCTCAACGCCTTCTTTCCGCACCGGTGACACGGTGACGGTTCGGACGGGGATTATTAATGATCATAATGGTCATCCTGTCCCGGATGGAACTGGAGTACGTTTTAATATTAATTTGAGTGGAGAAGGGGGGGTAGTCCAACAGCTCGACGCAGTTACTCAATCGGGATCGGCAAGTGCTTCGTTCAGCATCAACCGACCCGGACTGGTTGAGATCCGTGCAGAGAGTGATCCTGCTTTAACCTCAGTCGTTCTTCAATTGGATGTCACCGGAGAAGGATATAGTGTGACAGTGGTTGCTCCGACACCACTGGTCAATGAGACTTCGACACCCGAGGTCGTCGTTACCCCAGGTGTTGATATTATTTCCCCAATCGCAGAAGGGAATCCCGGTGCAGCCGGCTGGGTGGGGACGGTACTCCTCCTTGGCGTGTTGGGTTTCCTCGGCTTCTGGTTGGGACAGCGTTATTATTCGACTCGCTGGGGAGTTCGCTGGGGTTTTTCCATCATAATGGGAGGATTGATCGCATATACTTATCTTGCTGTTCACCTACCCGGTTCGTCAATCTTCCTACAGAAATTTGAATGGATAGGATTGATTTCTCTGGAAATTATCGGGGGGATGATAGGTCTTGGAACTGCAATGATCTGGCAGAAATATTTTACGGGATCAACGAAGCTATCAGACTGATAACCAACAGGCTGCCAGAAATCCATAGCAAAACTTGCTCTGGACTGCCTCTTAAGATATGCAGAATAGAATTCCGGTAGGTGTCTTTTCCCTGGGGAGGAAGTGGTATATCGCGGTTTCCATTTAATAATTGACGGAGGTCTTCAACTGAAACAGGGCGATCATCGGGGTGCAATTCCATGGCCCACAGGATGGCACGTTCAGAACGAAGGCTTATGGATGGGTTAAGTTTTCTGGGTCTTGGTAAACTAGAGGGGTGTAAGAAGCGGTCCCGGGCATCTGTTGGAGGGGTATTGGTCATCAGGTGGTAAAGTGTGCATCCAAATGCGTAGATATCACTACGGATATCAGTGTGCAGACCATCCCCACCATATTGTTCGAGCGGCGTATAGAGTGCAGTCCCTCGCCCTTGGATAACTGTAATTGTCATTTCATCGGGGACAAGCGCTTTAACCAAGCCAAAGTCCACGAGTTTGAGAAGCCCGTTGGGAGTGATCTTTAAATTGGATGGTTTAACATCCCGGTGGACGAGTGGCGGGTTCTGGTTATGAAGGTAGGATAGAGCATCGGCCAGTTGATTGGCCCAAATGATCACATCTTCTTCCGAAAGGGAAGCTCCCTTTTGCTTGGCATCCAACATGCGCAGACGCAAATCTTTTCCTGGTATGTAATCCATCACAAGGTAATCTCGCGGTCCTATTGAGAAGAAATCCGAGACTTTAGGCAGGTTAGGATGATCGAGGCGTGCGAGTACAGTGGCTTCCTGTAGAAATTGCTTACGAGCCTCCTTGATCAAATTGGCAGGGACAGTTCGGTCGTGTTCGACTTCTTTGAGAGCACAACGGCGTCCTTCCAGCCGCAGATCGTCAGCGAGGTAAATATTTCCCATACCTCCCTGACCAATGCGCTCGCAGATTCGATAACGGCCGCGCAGTACCTCGCCGGTTTTGAGAGCGATAGGCATGGCGATCCTATTTGGAATGAATGCAGATGATGGTAATGCAACGCTGAATATTATTTCGGCGTAGTTTGATCAACGCTGCATCTCCAATCTCAACCTTTCCTATTATAAGCGTCTTTTAGAATCCTGAAGTATAATCACTTTCCCAGGAGCAATGTTCCATGGACACTACCTTGGATGATGCGCCGTTATTGATCGGACAAACAGGCCCTCTAAAAGGAGTCCGCTGGACCCTCAATAAACCCATCACGATTGGGCGCGAAGCCACTTGTGAAGTGGTAATCCCTGATAGGCAGGTCTCGCATTTCCATGCCCGCCTGACACCCACAGAGGAAGGGATCATCCTGGAGGATTTAGGCAGCAAGAATGGTGTCCATCGAAATGGAACTCCTGTAGTAGGGCAGGTAACTTTACAGGATGGGGATACGGTTCAAATTGCCCTGGCACAACAATTCCTATATTTAACATCAGATGCGACAGTCCCTTTACCCGAATCCGATGAAACTACCGGGCGGTTGCGTTTGGATCTGCGATCCCGCAGAGTATGGGTAGACGAACAATTAATCGATCCCCCTCTCTCTGCCCTGCAATTTCACGTGCTGAAGGTGCTTTCCGACCATCATGGGCAGGTGGTGGACCGTCATCAATTGGTTAGCGAAGTGTGGGGTGAAGAGGAAGCGGCGGGAGTTTCAGACCAGGCGCTGGATGCACTCCTTCGTCGCTTGCGCGATCGTATTGCCTCGATTGACCACGCGCATAATTATATTATTACCTTACGTGGTCACGGCATTCGACTGGATAATCCATCCCTAAATGAACAGAAATAAATGAATATTAAGGACCGGGAAAAACTTCAGCTCATCCCAGATTCTTCTTCATGGATAATTTGAGGGTTGCCCGGTAAATCAACTGGAGACGTTCGAGCATCTGAGCCTCCTCTCCAGTGGGTTTTTCGCCGGCTTTTTCCTCGGTCCGAGCGACAACACTTGCTACCATGGAATGAAATTCCTGGGTGATTTCCGCAGCATGTTGTTCGATCAACTGATTTAAAGCAACTTCATCCGTGGATGCCAACATTTCCTCCAACAAGGCCAATTCTGGAGGTGGAGCACTTGCCTTTTGCACCACGGAGGCGATCAGTTGAAGTTTGGGCATCCTGGCCACATCATTCTTTTTATTTGCCTCTTGGAGGGATCGATTGAGAACCTGGATAAAAATGTCATTGATTTCATCCAGATGATTGGAAGTGGCCTGTTCAGGATTTTCAGCTAAAATGAGCTCTTCAAGCAATGCCTCTGCGTGTTTATATTCCTTCTCAGCTTGAAGATCGATCTTGCGGGTGATCTCAAGTAAATTTGTGCGCAATGTTTCCAGCTTCTTGCGTTCTTCTCCCGAACATTTTTCGATCTGTTCTGTGAGGCTCTGGAAGAAGAGGTAATCCAAACCCGGGCGGGTAAAACTAACCAGAGCGTTAAGACGGTCATTGCTTGGAGCCTCAATCAAGATTTCGAGAAGCCTGGCACGGTCGAGTTCTTTCCCGGCAGCCTGTAATGTTTTAATGGCTTCCTGGATTTCATTGGATTGAGAGGCGACCTTTCGTCCGTATTCAGTCTCCTCCAGAAGTTGCTTTTGAATAGCCTCCATGGCGGTAACAGCCATTTTCTGGTTAGAAGCGAGTGCTCCTTCCATCAGTCGGCTGAAAATTGAGAAGAATGTTGCGTCCAGCAAGGAGGAATTTTGCTTTATGATCTCTGTTCTGAGTTCCGGGGAGGTTGCGGCGAGTAGTTGTTCGACCAACGACACTCGTTTTTGTTGGGCCCGAATCATTTCTGGAGTGATTCCATCGGCTCCCAGAATTCGTTCGATAAGACTCTGATAGGTCAGGAAACTCTGAGGTTGCAAAAGGTAGGCTTTACGTTTTTCTGGCGGTAAACGGCTCGTGACCTGGGAGATGAGCGGACCGATAAGTTTTTCCTGGTCGTTGACAGCCATTCCCAGTTCCCCCGGAAAATAGGTAAGCAGGAGTTCTTTACCCGCATCATGGTAGACAATGGGTGTAGCAAGAGGACCGTTATAACCGCACGATTGACAAACGGCAAAATTTGAGATATTTCCCAATAATCGTTGTTTCGCACCCGGGTCGCTGGTAATGTCAAAGAGTTGTTCAATTTGAGCAACCACCGGCTTGCGGCAACGCGGACATGAAATCTGGGTCTTTTGAGGAGGCATGGATGATCTCAATTCTTAAATAAATATTTTCTTGCTGTTCAAACGGCCTATCTTACCCCAATTTGCGGGAACGGGGCAGGGAGAAGCAAATACGAGCCCCCGAATCAGGTGGTGAATCTACCCACATACGCCCACCATGGGCTTCAACAATCGCTTTTGCCAAATAAAGACCCAGACCAGCCCCTTTGGTCTTGCGAACTGCTTGATCGGATCGATAAAACCGGTCGAAGATATACGGGATATCAGCCTGGTCAATTCCGGGCCCTTCATCTCCAACCGTGATAATCACTTGATCTTGCCGGACCTTTCCGCTAATACGAATTTCCCCACCAGGTGAATATT
Source organism: uncultured Chloroflexia bacterium (assembly GCA_963828815.1). Taxonomy (GTDB): domain Bacteria; phylum Chloroflexota; class Anaerolineae; order Anaerolineales; family Villigracilaceae; genus UBA877. The sequence goes on along the minus strand of CAWHGD010000002.1, from coordinate 2,657,869 downwards.
TAATCGCGTTCGATACCAGATTGGAAATAACCTGGGAGATACGATATTCATCGGACAGAATTACCGGGAAATTCTTTGGAAAATCAACTACTATGGTGTGTTTATCAGTCTGGGTACGGAAACGCTCTGCAAGTCTTTCCACAAGGGAGGAGATGGATAAATCCGAGAGATTCGGGGACAAGCCTCCAGCCTGCAAACGGGAAGCATCAAGTAAATCCTCGATCATTGCAGCCAGGTGGTCGGCTTCTTCTTCGATCACCGCCAGGCTATCCTTTATTATGTTCTTATCCCACTTGGCATCTTCCCTGCGCAGAGTGCTGACATAACCCTTGATGAGGGCAACGGGAGTTTTTAATTCATGACTTACGATGGATACAAATGTATTCTTGATCTGTTCAGCATTGCGGAACTTGGTGATATCACGAACCGTGGCAATGACATTCCGGATTGTTCCATCCGGAGCCAGGAGAGGTGCGTAGGTGATCCCCACCGCCAAGGAAGGAGGCTCCGGTCTCTGGAGGTCGCCTTCAACATACAGGTATGCATTCGTGGTGAGGGGCCAGCCACTCGCTTCAGCCTCTTCGAGCGTCATTCCTTCCGGTCGGTGAGCCAAGCGGATCACTTCAGAATGTGCTTTGGATTGGATCTCTTTGCGGGGATGCCCGTAGAGTTTTTCGAAGGCAATATTACACCGTTCGATCGTGTGATCAGCATTGAGGATGAGGATCCCATCCGCCGCTGAATCTACCAGCGCATCAAGACGCCCTTTTTCATACCGGATCTGGCTATACAGTTGAGCATTAAAGACCGCGATGGCAGCCTGATCTGCGAAAGATTGCAGTAATAATTTATCGTTGGCTGAAAACAAATCCGGGTAACTACGGAAGATGAATATTACACCGATGATCTTTCCGTGTGTTCCCAGAGGAATCCCCACGCCATTTAACAACCCCATACTGGCAGTGTATGTTAATTCCTTTAACATACGGTTGAGTTCCACCAGGTTTAATTCGGAGGCTTTTTCTTCGGCCAACAACGGCTCCAAATAACTCAAAAAGGCTGGTGGAATCCCGTGAGCAGACGCTACCCGCCAGCCTTCGGTTTCTTTAAGAGCCAGGATTCCAGCCTGCCCGGCCAACATTTCAATGGAAATTCGAAGGATGCGCGCTAAAAGTTTATCCAGGTCGAGTTCCTGGGTGAGAGCACGTGCAATTTCAAGCAAGTAGTCGCGTTGACGAACACGAAAATCGGGAAGCATGGAAGTATCCCTGTTGATATTTATTGAATTTTATCACCTGCACATGGCTCTTATGTAAGAAATTTCCTATAGTACTATAGGATTCATATATAAAAAAAATCACCCCGCATCTTGCTACCAATGAAGAGGAGGGGTGATTTGAATTCATATCTTGTTTTTACTTTACATCTTTTTCTGCCAACATGATCGCCTCATCAAAGATTTCCAATCCTTCGTCCACCTCAGCCTTGGTAATGCATAACGGCGGGGCGATGCGCATCACGCTCTTACCGCAACTGAGTAAAACAAGCCCGCGTTCGAAAGCCAAGTCCACTACTTTTGCGCAAAGGTCTTCAGCCGGGATCTTGCTCTTGCGATCCTTGACAAATTCAACCCCTATCATCAATCCAAGCCCGCGCACATCACCGATCGAGGAATGCCGTGCCATGATCTCATGCAATGCATCAAGGGTATACTGACCGACCGTGGCTGCATTTTCCATATACTCATTTTCGATCAAATCGATGGTCGCCAGGGCTGCGGCGCAGGATATCGGATTTCCACCGAAGGTATTACCGTGCGAGCCACGCGGCCAGGTCATCACAGATTTTCGGGCAATGCAAGCACCGAGAGGCATACCCGAGGCTATTCCCTTTGCGGCTGTGATGATATCTGGTTCCACCTCAAAGTGTTCGATTGCCCACCAATTGCCGGTACGCCCCATGCCGCTCTGTACCTCATCCGCAATCAACAAAATATTATATTTATCACACAGATCACGCAGCGCCGGGAAGAAACCGGGGGGTGGCAGGATATAGCCGCCTTCTCCCTGGATCGATTCGACCAGGATTCCAGCCACTTCATCAGGTGGAAGAATATGACCTAGAATTTCATCTTCGATATACCGAACAACAGTCTCCCCATAATCCTCTCCAGTCTGCCGGTCTAGGATGGGGCGGTATGGGTTGGGATAGGGAGCATGCACAACACCATTCATCAATGGATAGAAGCCGCGATGGTAATTTGTCTTACTGGCAGTGAAGGTCACTGCACCCATCGTTCGTCCGTGAAAGGCTCCGGTGAAGCCGATGAAATTGGTCCGTCCGCTATGGTATCTTGCCAATTTAATCGCAGTCTCGACCGCTTCAGTCCCTGAATTGGTCATGAAAGAAGAGGCTGCTTCACCAAAAGGCGCGATCTCATCGAGTTTTTCGCCAAGAGTGATCCATTTCTCGTGATAGAAATCGGATGAGATATGAATGAATTGTTCAGCCTGTTCCTGGATAGCCTTAACCAATTTTGGGTGACTGTGTCCGGTGGAAACAACTGCAATCCCAGCTGCAAAATCCAGGAATCGATTCCCATCCACATCCCAAATTTCGGTGCCCTTCCCGTGATCGATCACGAGAGGCACCCCGCGTGGGTAGGATGGTGATATCACCGCAGAATCACGCTTGATGAGTGCTCTAGCCTTTGGTCCGGGCAGCTTGTATGGTTCCATGAATATCTCCTAAGAAAAATATCAGATCGTTCCCATTCGAATATGTGCGTATGCGAGCGCACCGAGCAGTCCAGCCTCGTCCCCCAGTTTAGCGATCGCGATTTCCAACCCATCCAGGTACGCTTTGTTCATGATGTTCAATCGCATGGACTTGTTGATTGGATCAAGAATTAACCTGCCACTCTGTGAAACACCGCCACCGAAAATGAGAATCGATGGATTGTACATATGTAAGAAGCCAGCCATAGCCTGACCGATGAAGTTACCCGCACAAATAAAGGCTTCCTCAGCGAGCTGGTCACCCAGCCTGGCAGCAGCATAGATATCCTGGGCGTCGTATTCCGTCCTGGAACTTAGACTGGATTGCCTGCCACCGGCAATTTGTGAACCGACATACCTGGCAATGGCAGGACCTGAAGCGACAGCCTCCAGATGCCCGGGTACGCCACAGGAACAAATTGGACCATCAGGGATGACTGTAACATGACCCAGTTCCGAGGCCATGCCATTCCATCCCTCAATAAGCCTATCATTACTGATGACACCCCCACCGATCCCGGTGCTAATTGTTATATACACAAGGTCATGGTGCCCCTGACCGGCGCCATACTTCCATTCACCCAGTGCAGCCAGGTTGGCATCATTTCCCAGATATACCGGAACGTTATATTTCTTTGTCAGCAATTCAGCCAGAGGAAATTGTATCCAGGCAGGGATATTCGGGGTGGAAATGATTATGCCAGTGTGTGGATTTATCGGACCCGGTACTGCGACAGCAATTGCATCCACCGGTTCCTTAGGCCACGCACTGTCGATCAGGGCAATCAAGCGCTCTAGAATTCCAGCTTCCAATCCTCGGGAAGGAGCGTGTTGAATGGTCAGTGGATCCATTCCTACGTGCGGATAGACAGCAATCCGCAATTGAGTCCCACCGATGTCTACAGCCACAATACAACCCATAAAGGAAATTATAACATGTGGAGAACATGGGTATTTATGCTTCTGGGAGATATGCGCATATCCAATTTATTGTAGAATAATTCACTATTGTTGACTATTCACAGAAAGACTGCTATCATCTTTGAGATGTTCAAACATCGTGAACCCTGGCACGTGTCGACAAAAAAGTTGATTTCCCGTTTTCTTCGCTGGTTTGTTCCTGGAATTGGTGTAAAACGCTGGTTTCTGGTCCTGCTGGCTGGAATTACTTTTATTGGTGTCGGTCTGGCAATCCTGGTTCTGGATGCATACCGATCAGCTCCTGACACCTGGTGGTTGCCTGTTGTCTCGGTAATCTCTTTACGATTTCTTACCCGTCCCTGGCGAATAATCATATTCATTGCGATCGGATTTGGGTTAGTCTCTATTGGATTTTTCCGGCTCAACCGAGCCCTGTTGGTCCCCTTTATTCGACCCGGTCAAAGGCTGGTGGACCAGGTGGCTGATTATAGGCGAAAAGAGCGCGGACCACTAATCGTCGTCATCGGAGGGGGCCATGGTATTGCCACTGTTCTGCGCGGCTTGAAAAGCTTTACCAATAACCTAACTGCAGTGGTATCGGTCGCCGATGATGGTGGATCCTCCGGTGAACTACGGCGCAGCCTGGGCATCCTTCCGCCAGGAGACATTCGTAACTGCCTGGCGGCATTATCTGACGATGAAGCCCTGTTGACGCAACTCTTCCAGTACCGGTTTGGAGAAGATACCGGTCTGGGCGGGCATTCCTTTGGGAACCTGTTCATATCAGCCCTCTCTGATATCACTGGCAGTTTTGAGAAAGCCATATCTGAATCAGGTCATGCCCTATCCGTTCATGGAAGGGTTCTCCCGACCACCTTGCATAATGTTCGATTAGTGGCGGATGTTCAACTTCCAAATGCACAAACCGAGGTAAGGGTGGAGGGCGAAAGCAAGATCCCCCAGATGGCGGGGAAAGTGTGCCGGGTGTGGCTTGAACCAGATGGTGTATCAGCATTTCCTCCAGTCATCCAGGCTGTTCTGGCTGCTGATATGATCATTATTGGACCGGGAAGCCTTTATACAAGTATCCTGCCCAATATTCTCGTGCGCGATCTTCTCGAGGCGATCAAATCAAGCCGGGGGATAAAATTCTTTATCTCCAACGTGACAACTCAACAAGGGGAAACTGACATGTACACATCGGGTGATCACATCCGTTCCCTCGAAGGATTAGTCGGATCAGAACTTGTTGATGTAATCGTATGCAATTCATGGTATGATGAAAAATTAAATCAAGGTGTCCAGTGGGTGAGGGTGGATAAGGAGCTTGAAGGTGATTCCCGTTTGTATCTCGCTGATCTTGCGGACCACCAGCAGCCGGAGCATCACGATGCAGAAAAACTGGCCCAGGTATTAATGGATATTTACAATGAACGTACTGGGCCAATTTCGAAGGGACAAACAACGCACTAGCGTTGAAATATTTCAAATGTAAGGAGAACAGACATGAAAATCAAAGTAGGAATCAATGGTTTTGGCCGAGTAGGCCGTCAGGTGCTCAAGGCCATTAGGGATTATCACTCAGATGCCCTGGAGGTGGTTGCCTTCAATGACATCGGAGATATGAAAACGATGGCCCACCTGCTCAAGTACGACTCAAATTATGGTCGTTATGAAGGAACGGTCGAGTTTGCTGAGGATCATCTCCTGATCGATGGAAAGAAAGTGACAGCGTTCAAAGAGACAGATCCGGCTGCAATCCCATGGAAAGATCTGGGGGTGGATATCGTTATTGAATCCACTGGCCTTTTCACAATCAAGGAAGATGGTGTCAATAAGAAAGGCAAGACGGTAAAGGGTGCAGTCAATCACATCACCGCTGGAGGTGCCAAGAAAGTGATCATCTCCGCACCTGCTGAAGGCGAAGACATCACCATCGTGATGGGTGTTAACGATGATAAATACGATCCCAAGACGCATCACGTGGTTTCGAATGCCTCATGCACAACGAACTGCCTCGCACCTGCAGCAAAGGTTGTACACGACAAGTACACCATCAAAAGGGCGTTCATGACCACCATCCACGCATATACCAATGATCAGAAGATACTCGATATGCCTCACTCGGATCCACGCCGAGCACGCGCTGCCGCCATGAACATCATTCCAACAACCACAGGTGCTGCCAAAGCGATTTCCCTGGTGATTCCCGACCTAAAAGGAAAGTTCGATGGTTACGCATTACGCGTTCCAACATCGACGGTATCCGTTGTAGATTTTACGGCTGAACTTGAAAAATCCACCACCACCGATGAATTGCGACAGGCATTTCGGGATGCCGCCAAGTTGCCACGAAATAAGGGTATCCTTCAGGCTGTGGACGAACCCCTGGTTAGCATAGATTTCAAGGGTGATCCACACAGCGCTTCAGTAGACCTGCCGTTTACGAGTGTTCTAGGCAAGGCTGAAAACAACTTTGTAAAGGTTGTGGCCTGGTACGATAACGAATGGGGTTACTCCGTGAGGACAGCGGACCTGGCTGCATTGATGGCACGCTCACTATAACTATTTTCGTGTAACACGGTTATTGGTCTTCACCCTCACGAACAACCTTTAGAGCATTGTATGGAGACTCTATGAACAAAAAGTCCGTCAGAGACATCAATTTGAAGGACAAGCGCGTCCTTATGCGTGTGGATTTCAATGTTCCCATGGAAACCGGGAAAGTGACAGACGACAAACGAATCAAGGCATCTCTTCCCACCATTGAATACATACTAAAAGAAGGTGCAGCCTCATTGCTGCTGATGAGCCATTTGGGACGGCCGAAGGGTGGATTTGATCCAGAGTTCAGTCTTAAGGCAGCAGCAGATGTGCTCGCAGGGCATCTCGGAAAACCGGTCCTCATGGCTCCCGACTGCATCGGTCCTGAAGTAGAGAAGATGGCAAAAGCTCTGAAACCAGGTGGAATCCTGATGCTTGAAAACACGCGCTTTCATGCGGAAGAAGAAAAGAATGACATGGAATTAGCCAGGAAGATGGCCGCGCTGGGTGATATCTATGTGAATGACGCATTCGGCTCAGCCCACCGTGCACACTCGTCAACCGAAGGTGTGGCACATTTTCTCCCTGCAGTATCCGGTTTCTTAATGGAACAGGAACTTGAGTACCTCGGCAAAGCCACTGCCAATCCACCACATCCCTATATTGCCATCCTGGGAGGCGCCAAGATCAGCGATAAGATCCTGGTTGTAGAGAACCTGCTTTCAAAATGCGACAAGCTGATCATCGGTGGAGGAATGGCGAATACTTTCCTTGCGGCAAAAGGAAATCAAATGCAAGACAGCCTGGTGGAAAGCGGTTCCATTGATACTGCGAAATCCATCCTGGCAAAGTCAAGTGATCGCATTGTGCTTCCTGAAGACGCGGTAATCGCTGATAAATTTGAACCGGAAGCCACTTCGAAAGTTGTGGCTGTAGATCAAATACCTGCAGGCTGGCGCATGATGGATGTTGGTCCAGCAACGCTGAAGCGATATAAAGAAACACTGAGCGGAGCAAAGTTGATTGTATGGAATGGACCAGTAGGTGTTTTCGAGATGCCCAAATTTGCTGAAGGGACATTCGCCCTCGCAAGGATACTGGCAGAATCCGGTGCCACCACAGTAATTGGAGGCGGCGACAGTGCCAGTGCGGTAAAGAGAGCAGGTGTGGCCAAGCAAATGACCCATGTTTCCACCGGTGGTGGTGCCTCGCTGGAATTCCTGGAGGGGAAAGTTCTGCCGGGTGTGGCAGCATTGCTCGATAAATAGTATAGACATACAGGACGGGCATCATGCCCGTCCTGTCCTAAAATGGCAAGCAGCCAAGTGGATTCTCCCGGGTTGTCCTGCTGACGATCCAATATAGGATTATTTTCGTCTTGTGTTTCGATCATGAACAGGCTACAAGCCACAAGATCAAGATCCAAGTTATCTATCTATTAAAGAAGACAATTAAATATATCGCCTGACAAGGGAGATGGATTCATGAGAACACCATTCGTTGCCGGTAACTGGAAAATGAATAAGACCATCGCAGAAGCAAGGGCATTTATCGCAGAGATCAGCCCGGCGCTCGGATTAATAAAGGGGGTGGAAAAGGTAGTCTGTCCTGCTTTCATGGCGCTATTCCCGGTTGGAGCGCTCCTTCAGGGAACAGATATTGGTTTGGGGGCACAAGATATGCACTGGGAGCAGAAGGGAGCATTCACCGGTGAAGTTGCACCCGGCATGGTGGCTGAATTCTGCAAGTATGTCATTATTGGGCACTCCGAAAGGAGGACATATTTCTTTGAAACTGATGAGATTGTGAAGAAGAAAACAGGCGCGGCGCAGGCTCTAAACCTGATACCCATCGTCTGTGTGGGTGAGACGCTGGTGGAGTACGAAGCAGGACGAACAGAAGATGTCGTCGGTCGACAGGTAAGAGAGGGACTTAATGGGTTAGATGCTGGCTTTGCAGCCCGAATTGTGATTGCTTATGAACCAGTGTGGGCGATAGGAACCGGTCGTGCTTCCTCCGGCGATAATGCTGATTTGGTCATACGCAAGTATATTCGCAATCCATTGGCTGAAATGTATGGAGAGGGGGTGGCAAATGGAATTCGCGTTTTATATGGAGGATCTGTCACCTCAGCCAATGCGAATGAATTCTTTACCAAACCTGAAATCGATGGTGCATTGGTCGGGGGAGCGAGTATAAAAGTCGATGAGTTTTTGACGATAGTCCAGGCAGCCGCAAATGCGAAATAAAAACCAGTGTGGATTTGAATCCCAGTGGTAAATTAAATCCTTTCTTAATATTTCCCCCGGCAGCATCGCGGGAGTTCATCTGAACTACTTAATAGCATTTGATGGACTTTTCTGGTTATTGGTTGCCCTGACTGGATTTATATTTCTCCAGCGTATTCTCCATCGGGAATTTCAGGCTTTCTTACTCATTCTGACAAGAAACCCGAGAATAACACAGATAATTTTCTCCCTGGTATTTTTACCGGGAGTCTTTTTGCATGAAATCAGCCATTTTCTAATGGCAAAAATTCTCGCTGTACCGACAGGGAAGTTTTCTCTCATTCCGCAGGCGCGACCTGACGGCACCCTAAGGCTTGGTTATGTTGAAACAGCGCCAGGTGGTTTTATCCGTGATTCGTTGATCGGGATTGCTCCACTTGTGACCGGCTGTGTTTTTGTTGGCTATGTGGCGAGCAGCCAAATGAATATTGTACCTTTGTGGGATTTAATCCGTAATGGTGATTGGGGAATGTTCTGGAACAACCTTTCCTCAGTATTTAGTACCCCCGATTTCTGGTTATGGTTCTATTTGGCCTTTGCAGTATCCAGTACGATGATGCCTTCTCAATCAGATAGGCATGCATGGCTTCCCCTTGGTTTCCTGATTGTTGGATTGATAATCCTTGCGATTCTGGCGGGTGCAGGAGCCTGGATGATGGAAAAACTGGCACCGCCTGTGAATAATTTCCTGCAAGCCCTTGCCCTAATTTTCGTAATGAGCGGGGTCCTGCATATCGTGATGACCTTACCGTTATTTTTTTTTCATCGGATTTTATCGCAAGTCACAGGTATGGATGTTAAATAACTTATATGCAGATCGAGATATTGCCAAAGTGCTATTTATGCGGTCCCAAATTGACGATCCCCCGCATCTCCAAGCCCCGGCAATATATAGCCATTCTTGTTAAGACAGTCATCAATTGCCGCGAGATAGATTGACACATCAGGATGCTTCTCTTGCAGTGCAGTAATACCTTCAGGGGCACCGATTAACCCGACAAATTTTATTTTCTTAACCCCCCAATTCTTTACTATGTCAGTAGTGGCAACTGCAGAACCACCTGTTGCCAGCATCGGATCAAGAATGATACAAACCGATACTGTTGGTTCAACCGGGAGTTTATTGTAATATTGAACTGGTTTGAGCGTTTTCTCATCCCGGTAAAGGCCGATGTGCCATACCTCTGCAGTGGGCATTAATTCCCAGAATCCATCCACCATTCCCAGGCCGGCACGCAAGATTGGGACAAGGCCGATCTTCTCTCTCAATTCTAATCCTTCCAACGAAGAAAGGGGTGTTTCGATACTTCGCACAACCGTTGCTAGGTCAGCAGTGGCTTCATAAGCAAGCAGGGCGGATATCTCGCGTACAAGTTCCCGAAATTTCTTCGGATCGGTATGCTTATCGCGCAACCTGGATAATTTATGAGCAACAAGGGGATGCTTGGACGCAAAGACGTTTGACATATCACCTCCGAATAATCCCATTATAGCCGAGGGCTTGAATATTGGATTGCGTCGGGATTACCTGTCAGTTCTACCCAAACCATGCTGAGAGACTTGACGATTTAATAGTTTATGGAGTATTCTACAAGGAAAGGTCCGATCCTTATGCCAAACCATATCCTTGTTGTTGACGATAATGACCTCAACCTGGTCCTCCTGGCCAAGATCCTGGAACTTGAAAATTACCGGGTGACTACCGCTCACAATGGTACGGAAGCAATAAAAGTGCTTTCCAAAGAGTCTCCTGATCTTGCACTCCTGGATGTAATGATGCCGGAAATGAACGGTTATGAGCTCTGTCGAAAAATTCGACAAGCACCCATCAATTCCAAGATGCCTATTGTGATGCTGACAGCCATGAACAGTGAATCCGAGCGTTCACAAGCGCTGAAGGCCGGGGCGAACGATATCTGGTCGAAACCATTTGATATGAACATTTTCCGGCAGCGAATTGGGGAACTATTAAAGAAAGGGCAGTCCTCCTCGTGATTATCTGCTTGATGCATGTAAATTAGCCAATCAGGTCTGGGAATATATGTTACCCCTGTTGCTCTTATTTCTCTTTAGTGGACTATTTCTTGCGGGAATTTCCATCCCCCTCATTCTACGAAAGATCCCTCCCAACGGATTATATGGATTTCGAGTAAAGAAGTCCATGGAAAATCCTGAAATCTGGTACCTGGTAAATGCCTACTCTGGAAAATGGCTGCTGATCGTTGGGATCATCCTGTCGATCGTTTCAATTGTCCTTTACTTCATCCCGGGATTCTCATTAATCGTCTACTCGTATTCCATTCTAGGGATATGGGCGGTACTATTTGCAATTGCGCTGGCAGCCTCCATCCGATACCTGAATTCCTTATAATTATTCGCAACATTATTATTCCAATTTCAGGGGGTCGATCTCACAAATTCAATCTCGAAACCGAAGACTTACAATTTCATGTCCACGGGCAAGGAAGGTCAGATAACCATCTTTTCCGGGTCTTAATGGTTTTGAAATATTCTCTGCTAAATTTACTCGGTCAACCTTTTTAAATCCTCTCCACGGTCGAATATCAACTTTTATTGTCTCACCTGTAATGTTGTAACCGCGCACCAGCATACTATTTCCATCATCAGCGTGTTTGATGGCGCTGATTACGAATGCTGCCGGATCTGCCTGAACAAACGAACAGAGAATTGGAAGAATACCTTTATGTAAGGATGCGTTTATTACTTTTAGTGGGGCTATAAAACTATATGCATCGGGGAACGCTTTCTGCCAATCGCCTGTATGCGAAAGAATCGAATAATCAAAGTTCCAAATTCCAGGCATCTGGGCACCTGGAGTCTCCAGGAAAGGACCGGCATGGCCTTTGCGGGTGGAGAAATCGTCACGTGAAAGCCAGCCGACACACCTCAAGAGGGTGATGGCAATCTCGGCGTTACCGCTGGAATTTTTCAGAACTTCAACCTCAGGCAATCCCCGGTTGGCAATAGTCAATCCCGTTTTACCATTCGTGATACTGGTAAATGCCTGCTGAGGAACCTCGGGCCTGGGCTGCTCCACCCAGGTCTCGTCAAAATCCGGAATCCCTACCGGTCGGTCCACAACCTCGAAATGACCATCATGCGAACCATTTTCAGCAGTAAATGAAGCAGGGAAGTGAACCCGCAAGCGATGATCGCAGGCATGATTGTCGATCATTGTATGAATATCAATCCGGGGGACCCCTTTCACCAGGGTGATGGTAGTTGTTATCGGAACAGAAACATGTTTTTTTGAACGAGTCTTTCGGTTCGGTGAGAGAGAGGCAGGGATGGAGAGATCCAATTCAGCCAGTAGCGATTGCAGTACAACACCATCGGTTAGTCGAACGCGCTTGCATTTTGGTATGATCAACCGGTCATCATCGGGTGGGGAGTAATTATATTCATCACCGCAATCGCCTCCATCTATGAAATTGTTCAGACCATGCGAGATAACACCTGTTGATTTGTCTAAGAGGGTGATCGTTCCATTTTCAATATTAACGATGAAATATTCATTCTCAATCCGGTTTCCCGGTCTTAAATCATTGGGAGAATGAACAATGTTCTTGAATATCGGCAGTCGGGACAATGGTAGAAGGATTTTGAATAGCGGATTAAGATGGAAAGGCACCTTTTCAGCGCGGGAAAGAGCCCGGATCCAAATAGTCCGGTATCCAAGACCGGGAACATCCGGAACAACGAATGTGATCTGCCGGGTAGATACGGAATGGGCATTAAGATGATAGGTTGTCACAGATGGATCGCTCAAAAAAGCTTCTATTGCTTCCCGTCCTGCGTTCCACGCAGAAATATTGGGATCTCCACCATCAGCCATGGTGGCTTCAATAAAAACCTCTGCATCAGTGCGATGAACCTTTATCTCCTGGATGGTCATACCGGCAGCTCGCCCATCATTAATATTCCCAAACATCGAACGCAGCATCTTGGGATCCAGGATCGTATTGATGATGGCGCGATTTCCAACCCCGGATTCCTGAAAGGGCAAGGATTTTCCATTCTCATCCACCAATTCGTATCCCGTAATGTCATGTGGGAGTTCAACTGTGGCATGCACCAGATCAGTGCGCAGAAAATTGGATGGATTAAATACCACCAAGGAAGATAGAAAATCTTTAGGAACATTCGTATTCGAAGCAGCCGGTCCAGAATCCGTATCTATGGAATTGGCGATAACCTCGAGACATTGATTCAAAACTGTTTCGCCTATCTGATCAACCTGGTCAAAACGGACCTTCATTTCATCATGCACCTGGTCGATCGAACAACCACAGATTGAATCGTGAGGATGATTTTCCATCAAGATATGCCACGCTTGGGCAATTATCGTATCTGAATTGAGGACCGGGTTATGAGGTTTTTTATCTGCCAGGGCAAGGGAAGCAAAAGTATTGAAAGGTTCCACCCATTTTTCAAGCAATACCTCGCTGGCATGGTTGCGTTGTTTTATCCACATGCGGGTGGAGAGCACACCGGGGAGGAGATGCATCCTTTTACACGATCTCAATTCTCCAACAAAAACAGGAAGTTCAATAATCTCTTTGATTATGGAAGCCTCAATTGCTTTAATGTATTGAGGAAATGACGAATGGAGCACATGCGTATTTCGGAGCATCTCGTCGGCATAGGTGATGGCTTCAGAAGTATTTTTCGGCGGTTCCATGTGATCAGTGCCGTACATGATCAACAGGTCGGATGTTGCTGATTTTTCGGCAAGGGCATCCCCTTTTTCCCCCAGAAAATTCGCAAACTGTTCCAGGTTGTCAGCAGGCAGGTCGGCACCATTGCCATAGGAGTTCCGTAAATATGCCATCAACACTCTGGAACCGTCGGGCGACTGCCACCAGAATTCCGCAGGACCATCCAGGACACCCCGCCATACGGAAGCAACGTTAATTCCAAATCCACATAGGATTTGCGGCACCTGTCCGATGTGACCGAATGAGTTCGGGCATATACCCGACCATCATTTTCTGACCAAATCTACGGGCTGTACGTTCGCCCTGCTGGAGATTGCGGATATGGGCTTCCGGTCCAACCAGGAACATGTCGGGAAGGATATGCCAGGGACCGATAAGGATGCGTCCTTTGCGAATATGATCCCGAAGAATGGATTCCTTCTCAGGGCGCATAAGCAGGTAATCATCGAGCACAATGGTCTGTCCATCAAGCATGAAATACTTGAAATCCTTGTCCATGTCGAGGAGGTCAAGCAAACCATCCACGAGATGAACAAGTCTCAACCGGAACACTTGAAAAGGTTGATACCATTCGCGATCCCAATGGGTATGTGAAACCACATGCAAATTGCGCATAGTCACTCCATAAGTAAATTGTTAATATTATGATCCCAATGAGGTAATTGAATTGCGCTCAACGCAACCTTTTGACAAGATATTACAATTTTACTTTTTCCTTTGTCAGCAACCTGGCTTCTTCCATTGCTTCGGGTCGGTTGGTGATCGGGAATCTATTATTCAATGGGCTTATTCGTGCCCCCAATGCTGTTGGCTGATAAATACCCCAATTGGTCAACCAGCGGGTTCTGCCGGTCAGTGTGACAGCCTCCTTGAGTTCATTAAGGGTTTCCTTGTCCCAGCCTCCAAACAAGCCATAAAGAAACATGAACAAGGGAAAACTGGGCAGGATTCCAAGAAAGAAGATCAAGACACTCGTAATCTGATCACCTTTCCATAGGAAATGGTTCATGCCTGCTAATATGAAGTAATGGACTCCACCGGCAAGCAAAGGAGCCACCAGGGACTGCCAACTATAGAATTTCTGGGGGAAGCATACTTTGTTATTAATAATATAGGCGACAATCCCCTTTGAGAAAAGACCCACAAAATATGCAATGATCAACCCTGCAACCTGGAATCGTGCAAGTAAAATCCATGCCAGTACCACGCGGATTACCTGTTCCGAGAAGACTAGAATGGATTTTAAATAAGGTTTGTTGGCGCCCAATTGGACGTTATCACCCACCCAGGAGGGAAATTGGACCGCACCCCAGATCGTTAGAGGGATCACATAAAGAGAGGCGCGTTGAAATTCGATCCCGGTTGAGCCAATGATAAATTTAGGCGCTACAGCCAGCAATACTGCACCGATGAAAGCGCTCGTCATGCCATTATATTTATATGCCATCACACTGTAATATTGGCTTAATATCCGTTTCCCATTGGAAATCGCTTCAGAAATGGCTGGCATAACCCCATCATTGAGAGTTTGGGTTACATTGAATGCAAAAATGAAGTTCTGCGCCAATACCCAGTTCCCCCAAATTTCTGCATAATTTATTAAGCGAGCCTGTGTAATGGCGATTTCCATTGCCTGTCCGAACGACCAAGCAGCAGAGCCAAGCATTTCAAACACACCAAATTTGAAACTGGTTTTAATAATTTCCCAATCAAAATGAGCCATAAACAGAATACTCGAGTTGTAACCAACCCTTCGATATAACCACAGGCCAAAAAGAAATGTCAGCAATTCTGCGGCATACGCTGCAATACCCATTCCGAGCAAGCCGCCCATCGCCCCGCCAAACACGGGATGGCTGCGACCCCAGGCGAACATGATGGTCACGAACACAGGTTGAACCAGCATTGGAAAAAGAACATTTAGCCCTATATCCAGCAGACGACCGTAGTCAAGACGTTGGAAGCCGGTCAGTGCGTGGCGCATCACCTGGTAGAAACCAGGGAGTTGGATGAACGAGTGTACGATCACACTCCAGGCATAGAGTGCGTAGGCTGACCTCGGTGCAAGGGTAGTGGCGAGGGATATCACCAACGCCACTTGAATTGCTCCAGAAAGTGCCTGCCACCAGACAAACACCTGCCCAAAGAGGATGCCCTTCCGCGGGTCGTGCACGCGATATTGGGATAGATATTTTATAAACGCAATACTTGTCCCCATATCAAAGAATGTCCAGGCGAGATTGAAGAATTGTGTAACGCGTCCCCAAATACCCAACGCCTGAGCAGAGGGCAAAATATAGGATGGTAGGATCAAGTTCTGGTAAATGATGAGGGGAATGAACAACACCAGCCCTATGCTCAACGCGACCAGGAAGCCTCCCAGGGGGCGGTGAAAACCGACCTCTTCCCATTCGGTCTTTTCTTCCCGCACTTCGAACCGGGTGCGATCGAAAACGATCCTGTCTAATAGTTCCGGATGTTTTTTACTATAACGACGGACTACAACGAATACGCCCGCAGTAGTACAGATCATCAATCCCATGATGATCAAAATGATATTTCTTTCTGCTGCATGAGGGACAGGCGATCCGGGATATTCCGCAAATGAAAGCGGGATTTGCCCGGCCGCCCTTTCAACGAGATGGTAGATTAAATAATTGAAATAAGCCCATTCCTGAATCTGGGGATTGAAAGGGAGAGTTTTCTGATTTTGCGGATCAGTGAAGTTGGTCAGAAAGGCATTAATAAAATAGATAGTAGGTCGATTACCTGCCCACAACACCCATTCACCGTCCTCATAAGCGGTTACCAGAGGCTGCACCGATGATAGTGGAGTGAAGGTTTGAAATCTTTCTCTTACCTGTGGTGCTCCATTCCAGATGATTTCCTTAACCAGGGGATCATCAATCTTGATTTCCGTCAGGCTGACCGGATTGTTCTTTTCGACCAATTCGAGAGGAATTCCGCTTATGGTTTCAACATCAGCAGCGATAATATTCGGACCGAGAATTAATACCAGACCCGCTCCACGCTGAACCTGGGTGGCAAGGGCATACGGATCAGGGATGATACCGTTTAATACGAAAACATCAGCCTTGGCAATGTCATCAACCAACTGAAATTTTGCCAATTCCAGCGCAGTCAGGACGCTGCCATCCTCCCCTGCATAATAGACCTGAACGGAATTGCTCGCATGTACAGGAGCGACACCAACAATCAGAAGAACCACGACAAGAACAAGGACAGACAATTTTCGCATGGATTAATCTCCGTCAACCTGGATGCCGTTCTCACGGATGACATCAGCAAACCATCTGCCACTGTCCTTTATTGTTCTTTCCTGCGTTTTGAAGTCCACATGGACCAATCCAAACCTCTGACCGAAGCCATGTGCCCATTCAAAATTATCCATTAATGACCAATGAAAATACCCTTTCACAGGAATCCCGTCAGAAATGGCACGATGAACCTGATGGAGATGGTTCCGCAGGTAGCGGATTCGACGCTCATCGCGTACCCGTCCATCGAAATCCAGCCCATCTGGAACAGGGATGCCGTTCTCCGTCACCATCAAGTCGCACTTTGGTTGATAATCCTGCCAAATTCGGGCCAAAATTTCGTAGATCCCTTCGGGATAGATTTCCCACATGCCAGAATACTCATTCCCTTCCGGTTGAATTTGAGAAGCGGCGACAACCGGAAATTTTCGATCGTTCTTTACCACTGTACGGGTATAGTAATTCACCCCTAAAATATCCAAGGTGCGAATCTTTTCCAGATCTGTTGACTTGATCAGGGAACCAGATAGCAGTTTTCCGATGGAAAATTCCTGGATTGGAGAAGTACCTTTCAGCAACGGGTCGAGTGTGGACCGGTTGATTACGGTGTCCATACGGGCAGCAGCAGCGCAGTCGTTCGCGGATCCAGTAGCGGGGTGGACCGGATTCAAATTCAAGGTGATGCCAATCCTGACAGGTTGTTTCGCAGCAGCACGAATTGCTTCTGCGCTGAGGCCATGTGATAGCAATAGATGATGCAGGGCTTGAAAAGCCTTTTTTCCATCTTTGATGCCGGGGGCATGTTGCCCGGCATAATATCCAGCCATGGCAGCCACCCAGGGTTCGTTATGGGTAAACCAGACATTGACCCGGTCGCTTAACCGTTCAGCCACAATTCGCGAATAATCTGCAAACGCATAAGCAGTATCACGGTTAGGCCATCCCCCCTGATCTTGAAGTGCTTGAGGCAAGTCCCAGTGGAACAAGCAAACGTAAGGTTCAATTTTATTCTTGAGCAATTCGTCGACCAACCGGTCATAAAAACCCAATCCGGCCTGATTGACTTTCCCTTTCCCTGAAGGCTGTATTCGTGGCCAGGCGACTGAAAACCGGTATGCAGCCAGGTTTAAATCCTTCATCAGGGAGACATCTTCTTTGAAAAGGTGATAATGATCCACAGCGATATCCCCTGTCTCATTATTCACCACATGGTCAGGCGCATGAACAAAGGTGTCCCAAATGGATTGACCCTTGCCGTCTTCATTCCAGGCACCTTCAATTTGATACGCTGACGAAGCGCAACCCCAAATAAATTCTTTCGGGAAGGGATGAAAATTTCTCACTGTTTGCTCCGGTGGAATAATTTTGTGATTGAATTGCTTCGACCATGGATGGGACAAGGATACAGGAGAATCGCGTTCCAGACAAGCGTCAAGAAACACTACTTTCTGGTTATAATCTATCCATGGCAGAATCAACGCAACAACCGAAGGAAGTCAAATCTCCGGAACGAGTTCTTGATCCGGACCGCAGACCGGACGATCGGTTGGATACCACTCTGCGACCGCAGTCCCTCTCCGAAATGATTGGTCAGGAGCAGGTGAAAGAAAACCTGGCAATTCTCATCGCGGCTGCCCGCCAGAGGGGCGAGTCCCTCGATCATATCCTATTCTACGGACCCCCGGGTCTTGGCAAGACCACCCTTGCGCACGTGGTGGCAAATGAAATGAAAGTAAATATCAAGATCACCTCAGGACCTGCTATAGAACGGGCAGGGGATCTGGCAGCCATCCTGACCAATCTACGGGCTGGAGATGTGCTCTTCATCGATGAAGTCCATCGATTGGGAAAACCCATCGAAGAAATCCTTTACCCGGCCATGGAAGAATATGCCCTGGATATCATCATCGGAAAAGGACCTTCCGCGCGTTCGATCCGGTTGAAACTTCCACGGTTCACCGTTGTAGGTGCCACAACCCGCCTGGCTTTGTTGACTGCTCCGCTGAGAACCCGCTTCGGAGCCATTTACCGGCTGGATTATTATGGACAGAAGGCGATACAGGCCATAGTTCTTCGTGCTACAACCAAAATCCATGTGGAAACAGATGATGGAGGTATTGAGGAGATAGCCCGCCGGGCGCGCGGCACTCCTCGTGTAGCCTTGCGACTCCTCCGGCGGGTGCGCGATTATGCCCAGGTGCGGGCTGAGGGAAAGGTCACCCGCGAGGTAGCCATGGATGCTCTCGACCTGCTGCAGGTGGATCCACTTGGATTGGACGACCTCGACAGGCGGGTATTGAAAATCATCATTCAAAAATACAATGGCGGACCCGTAGGATTAAATACCATTGCAGCCGCGATCAGTGAGGAACCGGAAACGATTATGGATGTTGTAGAGCCGTACATGCTTCAACTTGGTTTCCTCGATCGGACTCCACAAGGACGAATAGCAACAAAGGCTGCTTATGAGCATCTGGGCGAGGAATATAACGCAACAGCACAGCCTGTACTCTTGTGAGCTACGATTCAAAAATTTTACTTTATTGGGTGGGGATTCAAGACCAAATAATCCCTGTAAAAAAATTCCCTTACTGAAAATTTCATGCTGGGCCATCAATTACTGAGACCAGACTTTCCAATTCCTTTGCATCCAGCCTGGAGTTGATTGGTTGGAGGTTTAAAAGTACCCATTTTCGAAGAGGCTCAGCCCATTTTACGAGTGTCCTTGCATCAGCAGGGTAGTGGCTGGGTCTTGTGCCGATATTGATCCACTTGCTTTCCTTCAGCACATTTTCCCAGTCCGCCCATGGCGTCATATCAGGAGTGTAAGAAAAAGTGGCAAGGGGTGAGAAAAATACTGGTTTGTCTGCGGGGAATTGCTGTCGCATTTCTTGTAAAAAATGCAAACTATCTTTAGTATTGAAAACCAGCCATAATGGGAGTAACCCAGCCTGCATTGCTGAAGTGGCATCAAACTGGCTGAACATTTCCACCAGGACTCCTGCGGGTGGGCGACCTTCTTTCTTGAGCAACAGGTACGCTGCTGCGAAGGCAAGCCGTGAGAAGTCGTTCGGATGGGGCAGATGAATCGGGACAAAATGAAATCCGCATCGTTCGCAGAATGCTTTAAGAGCTAACTCCAAACCAGGCTCGGAACCCCATTCCGATTCTGGACCTTGTTCCAGTGGGTAATCTGGCAATCTCCAATCCGAATATGTTAATCCAGCTTTGAGGGCATATCTCTGGATGCGATCACTATTTTCCAGAAATTCTTTCGCAGATATTCCTCCCCAACCACCCACTTGAAATACACTTCGTGGTCCTAGACGATAACGAAGCCAGGATGCCCCTCCGTGAAGGTATACCAATGAACCACCTGGCATCAGTCTGCGACGAATGAAATCCTCATAGGCGGGAGGGAGTTCCAGCAGTTTGAAGCGCAAGTGATTTACGAAGCGTGTCATCCAACCATCATGTATCGGATCATAGTGTTGAATTGTCATTAGACCCGGGTTATCGTCCGCGATACGCATAGCCATTTTCAAGGAACGATTCAAGTACTCCTTTACATCCCCCGTTTTGGCTCCACCTCTAAGGGTGGTAACGAATGCCTCAGGCAGGAAAGGTCCCCCCAGGGCAAGTGAAAGGTATGCCGTTGCCCCGCCGAGCGCAGCCCCTATGGATAATGATGGAAATTGTCCATCGAGATGCGAATAATCGTTAAGCCTTTGTCGGAGAAGGTCATCAAGGGAAAAATTCATTAATACATCAGGATTCAGGCCGTTGAGAGTTTCAAAATGGCTGATGGCAAAACTCGCTGCCTTCTGGGGTAACGAACCCAGGAGAGTTAACAAAGATTTTTGCCAACCAGGAAATTCGTAATTGTTGCAGAATTCTCCTCGCAAACCTGCAGCCACTGAGCGAGTTACGATTGGCGAGGAACTTTCATTGGATTCAATCGGGGTCATAAAATCTCCTTGGACGAGTATAATATTCTACATCATGAATTGAAGAAGGTGACCATGGAAATCGCTCTTGCTCTCGGTGGTGGTGGCGCACGCGGTTACTCTCATATTGGAGTACTCCGCCGGCTTGAACAGGAAGGCTATAAAATCCAGGCTGTTGCAGGGACCAGTGCCGGAGGTATCATCGCCGCTTTCTATGCAGCTGGATTCTCACCAGATGAAATGGAAGCCCGTTTTGAAAAGATCGACCAATCCAGACTCTTTGGTCGTTCAGCGAAAGATGGTCCCGGGCTGCTTGGTCTTTCCGGTGCAGTTAGAGTATTGGAAGAAGTACTGGGAGACCGCACTTTTAAAGACCTTCGCATCCCTTGCGCTCTTACTGCTGTAGACATTCGATCTGCCAAGGAGGTAGTCCTGTGTGAAGGACGTGTGGTCGATGCCGTATTAGCGACGATCGCACTTCCTGGAATTTTCCCGCCAAAAGAATTCAAGGGGTACCAGTTGGTGGATGGCGCTGTGCTGGATCCAGTACCAGTTTCCGTTGCGCGCATGCTTGCACCAAATTTACCCGTTGTGGCGGTCATCTTGAATTCACCTGCACAGGTGCGCACCGACTTGCTGCAAATACCTTTACCTTTACCGGTCCCTTCTCCGATCATTGAGCGCCTGGTCCACACCCGTATTGCACAAGCCTTTGGCATTTTCCTGCAATCTGTTGATATTGGAAGCCGGAAACTGGCTGAACTGCGGCTTCGCGATGATGATCCGGAAGCGATAATTCGTCCTGAAGTGGGGGATATTGGTATACTGGATACAGTTAATCTGCATCAAGTTGTCCGCCTTGGGGAAGAGGCAGTGGACTCAATTCTCCCGGATCTTAAACGTGCAACTTCATGGACGACTCGAATTCGTCGAAAAATCTTTCCCTCCCCTCATAGATAATTTCTATTGAAACATTACGTTTGATGGGCCTATCAAGTCAACTTCCTTCTGTCAGTTGGAATCAGGCTGCATGGAAGAATATATTGATACAAAACAAGGATTTTAGTAATTCCCATGGCAATCACTACTGATACAGAATCTGGAATATTTAACCAATGGAATTTTCGTTTTCTTCCAGCAAAAGGAGATTCATCCCGTCTGCTGGTATTAATTCATGGCTGGGGCGGTGATGAAGATTCCATGTGGGTGTTTGCTCGTAAAGTCCCACCAGGAACAGCCGTAATATCCCCCCGCGGTCCATTCAAGATTGCTGAAACTGGTTATTCCTGGCGTGCCATTCAATCTGGATTAGAAGGACTGCCAAATTTCGATGATTTCCGCGCTTCTTCCAAATCGTTGATAAATTTTATTGACGAATGGTGTGAAGCAAAAGGAATGAATTTTCCTCAAATCGATTTGATCGGATTCAGCCAGGGTGCAGCCCTCTCCTATACAATGGCCTTGCTATATCCTGCGCGTTTACGGTCAGTGGCAGCCCTTTCGGGTTTCATACCTGCCGGTGGTGAGAAATTGATCGCCGAGCAACTGCTGGCTGGAAAATTTGTTTTTATTGCCCACGGGCGGCAGGATGAAATAGTTCCAATTGAACATGCACGAAAAGCAGTAAAATTGCTTGAGAGTGGAGGAGCGAAAGTCGTTTTTTGTGAGACGGATGGGGATCACAAGGTGAGTATCGTCTGTTTTTCAGGGTTAAAGAAATTCCTACGAGGAGATATATAACTGCTCATCCTGGTCTCAGGTGTGCTAAAATGAATTGTTGGGCGTTTCAATCATGAAAGGAGCGGAAGATGAAATCGAGGCTTGCCTATTTACTAATTGCAATTTTCTTCATCTTAACATTGCCTGCTTGTGTGAAACCAACAACAGCAACTCAGACAATGCAACCTCCCGTAGTTGAAACCACGGCAACCCCTCCCGGTGACCTGGTAGTAAGCAATACTTCTGCATTTGTGGATAATCTTGGCACCTATCGGGTTACGGGTCTGGTCCAGAATAACAGCAGCAAGGTAATCAACTCCATCGAACTGACAATCGAAATCAAAGATGCCGCTGGAAATTCATTATTGACAAATGATAGTGGTGTCAGTGCACCTGCATCTATTTTTTACCCGATGCTCTATACGCTTGCACCGGGGGAAGCCTCCCCGTTTGAGTTTACCTACGATACCTCAATTGGAACGCCTGCAGCTTATACCGTGGCGATTTCTGGTCAAGGAGCTGGTAATGCTGACCGAACCACTTTGCAGTGGGAAAATGTTCAACTGGTGGATAATGGTACGGGGATATATTTTCTCACTGGAAAGATCGTCAATACGGGCAGCCGCTGGGCTCACATACAGGGACTTGCCGGTGGCGTATTGGATGATTCCAATAACTTACTTTCAGCAAATCTAGCCACATCCTATACAACCGAACTTGCTCCTGCAGGGGACCCAAATGGTTATGATCGGACTCCATTTGCGATCACTTTCCCCATTCCGGGAGGTTCAACCAAATGGCAATTATATTGGGATGCGGATGCGACCGATACTGTGACAAGTTACCCCCTGGATGTGAAAATCACCAATACCTATTTCGACCAGGATGGTTCAGCTAATATTGTCGGCTGGGTGACGAATAATTCACCTCAGACACTGATGGTTTCCCATATGGTCGCCGGTCTCTATGCCGGGGATGGGACAGTCCTGGATTCTGGAAATTCTGTCGTTCCTTCTCCTGTGCGGCCAGGCGAATCGGCTCCCTTCAGCATTTCAGAGTTTGGGCTTGTCAACCACGATCAAAACCAGATTGCACTCGTGCAAACCTGTTCAGCCCAATATGACCCCTATTTCACATTTCCATCTTCATTTGAATCCATAGATCTGACAGCAGTCCCCGATGCCATTCAACAAGATAGTTCGACATGGATATTTTCAGGCAGTGTCACCAATTCAAGCAGCAGTAATCTAAGCGGCATCACTGTGACTGCAATGGTAATGGATTCACAGAACAAGCTTGTCGCGATGGGCTATACCTCGATTATTCCAACCGGTGAGGCCATTTCCACAGGTGAGTCTAACTCCTATTCGATCACCATTAATATTGATCCTTCAGCGGACTCCACAGGTTACACTTCGCAGGTCAGGGTGATTGGTTACCTGAAATAGATTACTTCGTTTCACCTCAGCACCCGCCACTGAAATTCAGTTGGCGGGTGTTTTTATAAGAATAGCGCATAGTCATAAAATAATTGAAATCTCTGCCTAGAGCGTCCATTAATCAGCAATTAATCAACTGGTTGACTTCCTTTCCTTTTACGGTTATCCTTGGCGGCATGACTTCATCCAACCAGAAGGTGTCCAGGCGGGATTTCTTGAAACTTGCCGGTATTGGCATGGGTGCACTTTCCGTACAAAACATTACAAGAAAAGCTGAATCTCGACTTTTCAATAATCCATTAAATTATCTGGAATTTCCTCAGGCTGATAGGTTAGGACGAAATTGCACCGCGGATACCAACCTGAGCGGGGGAAAAATTGAAATTAAAACCCACCCGGATGTGAATAGCGGGAAAGTCCGCGACGTATTTCGAGATGAGGTTTTTCCCTGGTTAAAGGAAGTGAGCACAGATAATATTGACTATAACCTGCCAAACCAGCGCTGGGTGGAAACTCCGGAAGGTTATATCCATTCCCTGTACTTGCAAACTTGTAGAAATTTACCAAACGAGCCATTGATTTCCTTACCGGAAGGAAAAGGTTTTTGGGCTGAAGTCACAATCCCCTATGTGGACCTGATCATGGACAACGCTGCCCCCGTATCAGGTTGGATGCGCGATCATGTTTCTTATCAACTTCAACCACGTTTATATTTCTCACAAGTCATGTGGATCGATCAGATCCGGACAGGGAATTCGGGCAGGATAATCTATCATGTAAATGAGAGGTATGGGAATCCCGGAGATCTATTTTGGGCAGAAGGTTCAGCTTTTCGACCATTGACTAGGGATGAGGTATCCCCGATCAATCCAGAGGTCGATCCTGCCACCAAGAAGGTTGTAATCAACCTGACCTACCAGACCTTGACCTGCAAGGAAGGCGATAGGGAAGTATACTTTTGCCGGGTCTCGACAGGCATGCAGGAAGGTTCTACACCGGTGGGCGAATTTGCCATATGGCGAAAACTATTGTCTGTTCGAATGGCTGCCAATACTGTTGCGTCTAGTTATGATCTTCCCGGGATTTCCTGGACGACCCTATTTGTCGGCGATGGCGTTGCGATCCACGGTGCAACGTCGCATAACGATTTTGGAACAGTGCGCTCACACGGATGTGTGAACTGCAAACCCGAGGACGCAAAATGGGTCTTCAGGTGGACGCAACCGGAAGTTGGTCTGGAAACTGGCGAAAAAACATGGAGTGATTGGAAGAGCGGAAGTACACATATCATAGTTGAAAATTCTTTCTAGTTTGAGGTTAAATGAATAATTTTAACGTTACGATTGGTCTGGCTTTCATTGCCGGCCTGGCATCATTCCTGTCTCCCTGTGTACTTTCTCTCGTACCTGCCTACATCGGTTACTTGGGAGGGCGTGCCGCCGGGGGAGAAACATCCGGAAAAGATCGCTGGGTGACTTTTACCCATGGGATCGCTTTTGTCCTCGGTTTCAGCGTGGTGTTCATTTTATTCAACATTCTAGCTGCTGCCCTGGGCTTGATTCTTAATGATGTGCGGACCTGGTTGGCGAAAATTGGCGGAGTAATCATCATAATTTTTGGCTTACATATGATCGGCGTATTCAGGATCCCTTTCCTTGAGTACGATGTCCGCATCCATACCAAGGTGGATCGACGCTGGGGATATTTCTCCTCAGCCTTGTTGGGAATTTTCTTCTCTGCAGGCTGGTCTCCTTGCATCGGACCCGTTTTGGGATGGATCATGACCTTTTCAATCAACGGAGGTTCCATAGTAAAAGGGACAGCCCTGGGAGTTGCCTATTCCGCCGGCCTTGCCATTCCTTTTCTGCTGGCAGCCCTGGGAATTGGCTGGGTTAGCACCATCCTGCGAAGATACAGCAGGGTAATGCGGGTAGTTGAAATAATTATGGGCGTGCTGTTGATCGTTGTGGGTATTTTGCTAATATTGGGTTCTTTCAATATCCTCGCCGGTTACATGCCGGTCATTAATTTCGGTTTATAAATTCGAGAATACATGATCACAGTAACTCTATATATCCGTAAAGATTGCGAACTCTGCAAGCAGGCAGAGGACGATTTAAAATCCCTTCAGGAGACGATTCCTCATCAACTTGCAATTCTTGACATCGACTCTGATGATCGCCTACGGGACAATCTTGCGCTTGAGATCCCTGTAGTGGAAACCGGACCATTCAGGCTAAAAGCTCCCTTCACAAAAAAGGAATTGATCATGACGCTCGGAGCGGCGGTAGACCGGAGGTCACAACTGGAGAGCATCAATGATGTGACATTCCAGGCGAACACGAAAGGTTACAAAAATATCACCCGTGCCGACAGATTTTCTTTCTGGTTATCCAAGCATTACCTGGCCATTATTACTACTTTCCTTGTCCTGTATATAGGAATCCCATTCCTGGCTCCAATTTTCAAAAAAACCGGATGGAATTTGCCTGCGGAAGTGATCTATAAAATTTATCGCCCTCTTTGCCACCAATGGGCTTTCCGCTCATTCTTTCTATTTGGGGAACAACCATATTATCCTCACGCCGAGGCAAATATTCCCGGTGTACTCACATTTGAACAGGTCAGCGGCATCAGCGATCTGACGGATCCCAGCCGGCTTCAGGCGCGTGTGTTCGAGGGGAATCCGCAATTGGGTTTTAAAATCGCATTATGCGAGCGGGATGTGGCGATTTGGGGTGCAATGGCTCTTTTTGGGCTGGTATATGCAATAACAGGTAGAAAATTACCCAAATTGCATTGGATCATCTGGATCCTGGTTGGTTTGGGTCCAATTGGGCTGGACGGTTTCTCCCAGTTGCTCAGCCAGATCCCCAGCACATTCATTCACTCCATTCTTCCCTATAGAGAGAGTACGCCTTTATTGCGCACGTTGACTGGTTTCCTGTTTGGCTTGACCACCGCCTGGTTCATGTTCCCTCTCATCGAAGAGAGTATGGAAGACACTCGACTCCTGTTTGCCAAGAAATTTGCAATCCTCAAGAAATAGATTCGTGTATGCCTTTTCATACGAACGGCAGCATCTCTTACTTTCAATTTGATATTTTTAATCAGGCTATCGGTCATGCGATCTTCACTCGAAGAGGAGGGGTGAGCCCTGAGCCCTGGTCGTCATTGAATATGGGCAGCACGGTTGGCGATGAACCAGACCGGGTGCGAGAAAACCGCAGACTTGCGCTGGCAACACAGGAATGCGATCCTTCATCTGTTTTTGATGTCTGGCAAGTGCACGGCGTCGATGTTGTCGTTGCCACTGCACCTCGGTCACCGGAAACACCGCATATACAGGCCGATGCCATAATAACAAACCAGCCGCGGCTTGTCTTGATGATGCGTTTCGCAGATTGCGTCCCGATTTTAATTCATGACCCAATTCGAAATGTGGTGGGCATTGTCCATGCAGGCTGGATGGGCACAGTACGAGGCATTGTCAGTATCGCGGTGGGTGCGATGCGGAAACATTTCCAATCAGATCCCGCTGACATGCTAGCGGCGATAGGACCTTCCATCGGCCCGGACCATTACGAAGTTGGTTCTGATGTAGTTTCGCAGGTGAAGCAAGCCTTTGGACGAGAGGCTTCGAAGATACTATCAGATGATAATGAAATAATTAGGTTAAATCTATGGGAGGCTAATCGCCTGCTAATGGAACAATCAGGAGTAAAGCATATTGAAGTGGCAGGGTTATGTACAGCCTGTCACACCGAGGACTGGTTTTCCCACCGGGCTGAGAAAGGGCGGACCGGGCGTTTTGGAGCAATCATAGGTTTGAAGTGATCTGCACATGGATGATCCACTTGTGTTGAAGATTCAAGAACATCACCGGCATGTACTCGAGCAGATTAATTCTGCAACTTTGCGCTCCGGCAGAGAGGTAGGATCGGTCCACCTGGTTGCAGTCACGAAATCCCAACCGCTGGCAGTGGTTCTGGCAGCGATCTCTGCAGGATTGACAACCCTGGGGGAGAATTATGCCGAGGAAGCGATCGATAAAATTTCTACCGGTGGAATAACTGGTGTAGAATGGCACATGATCGGGCATGTACAGGGTCGTAAAGCTGAGACAGTGGCGCAATACTTCACGATGGTGCATTCGCTGGATAGTGTCAGATTGGCCGCGCGGTTGGACAGGTTTTGTGGAGAATTGAATCGGAAGTTACCAGTCCTTTTAGAGGTCAATGTCAGTGGAGAGGAATCCAAGTATGGATTTCCGGTGTGGAATGAAAAAAATTGGCCGGATTTGAATCTGGCAGTCGAACAGATTATTTCTTTTTCGAATCTACGAATTGGCGGTCTAATGACCATGCCACCTTATTTCGACGACCCGGAAAAGACGCGCCCATTTTTCAAGCGATTGATTTCCTTACAGGCCTATCTCAGAGCACATCATCCTCAAGCTGAATGGAAGGAATTATCAATGGGAACAAGTGCGGATTATATCCCCGCGATCGAAGAAGGGGCTACAACTGTACGTTTAGGTCAGGTGTTGTTTGGACCGCGAGTTAATTGAGGCTTTATGATAGATATCATTTCCAAGATCATCAACACACTCGCGAACCTGATCGTTTTGCTTGTGATTGTCAATTCAGCTCTTTCCTATTTTCTCAATCCCTACCATCCGGTTCGAAATGCGCTGGATCGCATCCTGCAGCCATTTCTTGCGCCTATTCGCAGGATTGTGCCCATGGTAGGTATGTTCGATCTAAGCCCTTTAATATTGATCATTTTAGTGGAAATCCTGGCATTTGCCTTGGTGAGTTTTCTCCAGGTGTTATGAGGTAGATATGGGATTAAGATCTTATCATTTACACGACGGAAAGAAAGGGGCAGCCCTGGCTGTTAGAATAACACCGCGAGCCAGCAGAAACGAAATCTATGCGATCATGGACGATGGGACAGTAAAGATACACCTGACTGCCCCGCCTGTCGAGGGAAAAGCAAATTCCGAATTAATAAAATTTCTCGCTAAAGTCTTGGATGTTCCAATAAAACACATAGAAATCGTCGCCGGTACTGGGAGAAGGGATAAGTTGATATCGGTAATAGACCTGGACGCGAATCAGCTTCATCAAAAAATCCAGGACAACCTTGGAAAATAAAAATCTCCCGAAGAAAATCTTCGGGAGATTTATTTCCAGCTGATCATTATTCTGTAGCATATAACCTGCGGTACATCGCAAATATCTCATAAATGCTTCTAATATAATTCCGTGTTTCCTGGTAACGAATCACTTCAACGAAAAGATCCGGGTCAGGTCCAGACAGGTCGCGCCATATGGCAGCTGCCTCGGGACCAGCATTATACGCTGCCAGTGTAGTGAACAGATCGCCATCGAAACGATTTCGCTGATCCATCAGGTAGGAGGCTCCCAGACCTATGCTAATCATCGGTCGAAACAGGTCTGCGGTGGAATAGTTTGGAGGCCAGCCGTGGTTGTCGACAATTAATTGACCCGTCTCCGGTGCTATTTGCATCAAGCCAATCGCATACCCGGAGTTGGCATACTTATTAAAAAGACTTTCTTGCCGCATGACTGATAATAGAAACAGGGGATCGAAACCCACCCTTTGCGAGAATTCAGCGACCAATTCCTTGTAATAAATCCCATAACGGAAGTGATTGAAATAGATCGGCGCTGCAAGGGTCTGTGTCTGGGAGATTATTCCAGCCAATGTAAGGACCTGGCGGATTGTGAAAATAGCCGGGTAATAGAATCCCAGGTCCAGAAGATAATTAGCCAGCCGATAACTATCCGCAGGATTTGATTCAACGGAGGACCGGAGATCGTCAAATTCAAAGCGGGAGTTCTCGGGTAATCCGAGCAGCCAGAATTCAGTCCCCCGGATCAGGCGTGGGTCTAAGGATAGAGCGCCGGGATTGGTTAAATCTGTGTCCAGAGGAAGGTTAAAAGTGACACGAAGCCAGGCATCTGCTTCCGCACGTTCAGAAGCGAGATCAATGTTTATGTTGATTTCGGCCAAAAAATCGAAGGCAGGTCGGGAAAAAAGAGCATCCTGGGCACGCAAGCTGTAATAATCTGTTGCGTCGAGGGCTGCGGTTTGCTGCCAGGTGGATTGGGCAGACGCTGAATCTCCCAGGGCTTGTTGGGTCTTGCCGATCCAAAACTGGGCCCGTGTCTGGTCTTCGAGGAGAGTCGCCAGGATGAAGTCGCGCTGGAAGGAGACCAAGGCAGAACCATAGTCTCCCAATCGGTAGCGCGCGATCCCGGCCAGGAAAAGAGCCTGAGGAACGAGTTCACTTCCGGGATATTCGACTGCAATCCTTTCCCATGTCTGTGCTGCTACCTCCAAATTCCCATCGCGTTCCTGCAAGCGACCGGCTTCCTGAAGAAAAATTGGCGCATTCGGATCAGCGGGTGCCTGCTGGACAAAGGTGAGCAAAGTCTGGGCGGCGACAGCGCTTTGCCCGAGGAAGTACCACTGGGTAAAGGCACGCCCCGGAAGGGAACTATTTCCATTCCAGGCTGCAGCCCAATGAGGATTTTCCGGATAGCGTTGAATGAACTCATCCCATGCCAGGATCGCAGCCTCGTATTGACCTAATCCATATAAGGTCAGCGCCTTATAGTAGAGGGCAGTACCATCGTTTTGGGGAGTTAAGTCAATGAAACGCTGAAAGGCGTCATGCGCATATCCATACTGACCGGCATAATAATCGACCAGGCCGCGGTTTAGTTCATCCACCGGAACTCCGTCGTTGACCAATGCCACCAGTGCACTATAAGAATCGGGAGATAACGGATAATTATTAACGGTATGAAGAAACCGTTGGTACGCCTGTTCGGGCTGACCAAGGGCAAGGTATATCCGACCGGATAGCAGATCCATTTGTGCTTTGATATAGTCGTTTGTTGTGGTCGTGAGTATTGAATCGTATATCCCCAGGGCAGTGTTCAGATCACCCAGGTTGAATAAGGATTGGGCGATTTTTATCTGAGCAGCAGTGTCATCCTTCTCAGGTGATGAAGCCACGGCAGCCTGGTAGGCTGCAATGGCATCTGTATCATTCCCTGCTGCTGCAAACGCATCTCCACGTTTATTTTGAACATAATCATCAATAATTCCTGGGCGAAGTGCCAGATAGACTGAATACGCCTGGGCAGCTTCTCCAAATCTTTCAAGCTCCGTTAATATTTCACCCAAAAAGAAATAAGCCCGGTTGGTATTAGGAGAAGCTGGATAGTTATCAGTCAGTTGTAGAAAATTGTCCAAAGCATGACTGTAGTTTTTAAGGGAAAAATACACACGTCCCAGCCCCCACAAGGCAGCAGCTTTCACACCCGGTTCATTTGTAGTATCCAATGCGGTTTGAAATTCGTAATAAGCCTGGTCATAGTCTCCGTTAAAGAAGGCCTGTTCGCCAGACTCTATCCGCAACTCAGGAATCAATGACGGTGAGGGGGTGTATTCAACCAAGACTGTTACGGATGGAGTGGTACCTTGTTGTGGAATTGGAATGGGTGTCAATGTTGGAATGGAAAGAGCGGGTCCAACACAGCCTGCAAGTATGACAACAATTCCCAGCGCAAGTATGATGATCTTATTTTTCATGAGAATGCTTATATCGCGAGATGAGAGGGGTGTCAATGCGCCATAATTTTCAACCGCATTCAATAAGTGGTGATTAGATACTAAATATATCGCCACGAGTGGTATATTCCTCATAAACTTTGACAAACGACCTCCAGCATGATAAACTTTGCGGGTGGTAACGACGCCCCCCTTGTACGGGCGTCGTTTGGCGTGAGATGCGAACAATATTCTGGGTAAACAATTCGATCAAGATGATAGACCAACGCCGGCTACCGGCAGTACTGGAATATATAACACTATCTACATTCAATGAAGTTGTCGATGCCATTCGCAATATGACCGTCAGGGGTGCGCCAGCCATCGGAGCTGCAGCAGCTTTTGGGATGGCACTTGCAGCGATTGAATTAAAAGCCCAATCGATCGATCAATTCTTCGAAGAATTTGACTCATCAGCCCAATTCCTGAAAGCCTCCCGTCCGACTGCTAACAACCTGAAATGGGCGGTTGATCGTGTTCTACAGGTTGCACATAATTCGACTGGTTCATTAGAGGAAATTCGATCTGATATTCTGAAAGAAGCGCAACTAATTGCTGATGAAGATATCGCCATCAACAAGCGTCTGAGTGAGCATGGCGCGACGTTGATAGAAGATGGCGATACCATCCTGCATCATTGTAATACCGGGGCGCTGGCTGTTGTTGATTGGGGAACTGCGCTTGGCGCTATCCGTACCGCCCACGGACAAGGAAAAAAGATCCATGTGCTCGTGGACGAGACCAGACCACGCCTGCAAGGAGCCCGATTAACTGCCTGGGAATTGGGACAATACGGCATCCCGTACGAGGTCATTTCCGATAATATGGCCGGATACTTCCTTTCCATCGGTCAAGTGCAAAAAGTGTTGTTTGGAGCCGATAGGATCGCCGCCAACGGTGATGTGGCGAATAAGATTGGTACCTATATGCTTGCACTGGCAGCCGGGGATAATAATATTCCTGTTTATGCCATGGCACCAACTTCATCCATCGATCTGACTATCGCCAATGGGCATCTGATCCCGATAGAAGAACGCGATCCGGAGGAAGTATTAGGGATACAATTCCATGGTGAAAGTGTATTTCCCCAGGATGCCAGGGCTCGCAATCCGGCTTTTGACATCACCCCCAATCGATTGATCAATGCCATCGTAACAGAGAACGGTATAATTTACCCTCCTTTCAAAACACACATTAAAGAAAATATCAGCTGAAAGCTACGTGGAGAATGTAAGGATATCTCTCTCCTTGAAACTCATGGATTTGTCGAAAAGGTAAAAGACGATGGATATTCTATTAACAGGTTCTGTAGCATTTGACTATTTAATGACATTTCCTGGTTTATTCAAGGAGCAGATCCTCCCCGAGCGGTTGGAGAAGATAAGCTTGTCATTCCTAGTCGATTCCATGTCTCGCCAGCGAGGAGGCGTGGCACCCAACATTGCGTATAACATGGCGCTGCTGGGGGAACACCCGCGCGTGATGGCGACGGTAGGCGAGGATTTTGAAGATTTCCGCATATTCCTTGAAGGAGCAGGGGTCGACACATCCCTGATGGAGGTGGTGCCTGGTTTATTCACCGCCTCCTTCTTCGCGACCACCGACCAATCCAATGCCCAACTGGCCTCGTTCTATCCTGGAGCAATGGGAGAGGCAGCGAGGCAAAGCATATTAAAGGTATCCCAACCTCCTGACCTGGTGATCGTGTCACCAAATTCTCCAGAGGCGATGACCAAGTTTGCGGGAGAATGCCGGAAAGCGAATATTCCCTACCTTTATGATCCATCACAACAAATATTGCGATTGGAAGGTCTTGAACTTGCCCGGGACATGGAAGGCGCTCAATTCCTTTTTGTCAATGATTATGAGTTTGGTTTGATCGTAAAAAAGACCGGGTGGGAGCTAAAACAAATCCTGGAACATGTTCAGATAGTAGTAGTCACACGCGGCAAAGATGGCGCAGATTTGTATAATAAGAGCGAGCAGGTGTACATCCCAACCGTACCTGAACGAAAAATTGTTGATCCAACCGGTGTCGGTGACGCCTTCCGTGGAGGATTTTTGGCAGCGTATTCACACGGGTGGGACTGGGCATTATGCGGGCAAGTGGGGTCTTTGGCGGCTGTGTATTGCCTGGAAGTAAAAGGTTCCCAGAACCATACTTACACTCGCAATGAATTCATTCAGCGTTTTCGTGAACATTTCGACGATCATGGTTTATTGAATCAGTTGGTGAAAAATTAAATTCCATGAAAGAAAAATGGTGGCATGATCAAAAGGAGAATTATGAACAACTTTGATATTAAGGATATTAACCTTGCAGAAGGCGGCCATCGAAAAATTGAATGGGCAGAACGGGAGATGCCTGTACTACGATTGATCCGTGAGCGCTTTAATAAAGAAAAACCATTGAAAGGGGTCAGGTTATCAGCGTGCCTGCATGTAACCAGCGAAACTGCCAGCCTGGCACGGACCCTGGTGGCAGGTGGTGCTGATCTTGTATTAACAGCCTCCAACCCGCTCTCCACCCAGGACGATGTTGCCGCGGCTCTGGTCAACAGATACGAAGTACCCACCTTCGCCATCAAGGGCGAGGATAATGTGACGTATTACAAACACATCAGCGCGGCTCTTGATCATAAACCGAGCATGACGATGGATGATGGTGCAGACCTTGTTTCAACCATCCATAAAAGCCGAAGGGAATTGCTTCCAGGCATCATTGGCGGAACTGAAGAAACCACCACAGGAGTCATCCGCTTAAGAGCCATGGCGGCAGATGGCATGCTTCAATTTCCTGTTATCGCGGTAAACGATGCCATGACAAAGCATTTCTTTGATAACCGCTATGGAACAGGGCAATCCACATTGGACGGTATCATTCGGGCAACCAATGTTTTATTGGCGGGCAAGAATTTTGTGGTGGCAGGTTATGGATGGTGTGGACGTGGTCTCGCTTCAAGGGCACGAGGGATGGGGGCGCTGGTCATTGTCACGGAAATTGATCCTCTCAAAGCACTGGAAGCCGTCATGGATGGATTCCAGGTAATGCCAATGATCGAGGCGGCAAGGATAGGCGATATCTTCTGCACTGTAACCGGAGATATCAATGTGGTTGACAGCCATCATTTCAAAGCAATGAAAGATGGTGCCATTGTGGCCAACTCGGGTCATTTCAATGTGGAAATCAATATCCCCGCATTACAAAAACTAGCGAGCGGGGATCCTAAACTAGTCCGCCCGTTTGTGGACCAATACGAAATGAAAGATGGGCGCAAGATCAACATACTGGGCGAAGGCCGACTTATCAACCTGGCTTCTGCAGAAGGACACCCGGCTTCCGTGATGGATATGTCTTTTGCCAATCAGGCGCTGGCAGCGGAATTCATGGTCAAGAATGCTGAGAAACTGGAAAAGCGAGTTTACTCAGTACCGGCAGAAGTTGATGCAGAGATCGCGCGCATGAAACTTTCCGCCATGGGTATAAAAATCGATACTCTGACCGCAGAGCAGGTCAAGTATTTGAATTCCTGGGAAGAAGGAACATAATTATTTTCATTTGATATGACGCGGATAAATATGTGAAAAGGTAGATCAACAAGAACAAAACGCTGCTGTCATTATATTTGAAGATAATCCTGGGAACGATTTTTGAGGACCTGTAAGTAGAATCAGGACAAAATACAAAACCTGGAAATTTGGAATATTTTCAGAAACAAAAGCTTCCTCTTTCCAAAATACCCGGAATCTGATAAGATACTGATCGCACGCCGATAAGTATCATTCATGCTCTGGTCGAGCCTCGGCCCTAATGGTCGGGGTTTTTTATCGCTTTTCCATAAACATGTAAAGAATAACTGGTGAAATAAGTATGCTTCAGGATAGAACTAACCTTCGCAATATTGCCATCATCGCTCATGTGGACCACGGAAAGACCACGCTGGTTGACGGTCTCTTGCGCCAGTCGCATACATTCCGCGACAATCAACAGGTGGTTGAACGGGTGATGGACTCGAATGACCTGGAACGTGAGCGCGGCATCACGATTTTAGCGAAAAACACTGCCATCACCATCCCTGATCCCGAAACGGGCCAGGTGGTGAAGATCAATATCGTTGACACCCCCGGGCATGCGGATTTTGGCGGCGAGGTGGAACGAGTCATGAATATGGTGGATGGTGTCCTGCTCCTGGTCGATGCAGCAGAGGGACCCATGCCGCAGACACGTTTTGTGCTAAAAAAAGCCCTCGAGATGGGTCACAAAGCGGTTGTGGTCATTAACAAAGTCGACCGAAAAGATGCCGAGCCGGAGCGTGTAGTCAACCAGACCTTCGACCTTTTCATTGAATTGGGGGCGACTGATGAACAGGCCGATTTCCCAATCATATATTCCCAGGCGACCAGCGCCCAGGCAGGATTAACTCCAGACCTTGGGTCCTGATCTGCAGCCATTATTCCAGGCGATTTTACGGCATATTCCTGCCCCCAAGGTGGATACAGATGCACCATTACAATTGCTTGTAACTACCCTGGGTTATGATGATTATCGTGGTGTGACCGCAGTAGGGCGTATCCATGCCGGAAAGATCAAGGTCGGACAGCCCATGGCACGTATAAGAATTGATGGCACGTTATTGCCTGAGCGTGTCAGGTATTTGTATGTTCACCAGGGTTTGAACAAGATTGAAGTGGATCAGGCAGAAGCCGGAGAGATTATCGCATTGGCTGGATTGGAGGGAATTGCCATTGGTGAAACCCTGGCTGATGCAGAGAATCCGATAGCATTACCGACCATCAAAGTAGAAGAACCGACCGTCAGGATGACATTTGGTGTGAATACCTCTCCATTTTCGGGAAAGGAAGGTCGCTGGAGCACCTCACGCAAATTGCGTGAACGCTTATTCGACGAATTGAGAACGAATGTGTCTTTGCGCGTCCAGGAAACCGGGACAGCAGAATCGTTCCTGGTTTCAGGTCGTGGAGAATTGCACCTGGCGATCTTAATCGAGACAATGAGGCGTGAAGGATATGAATTCCAGGTGTCCCGACCTGAAGTGATTTTCAGGAAGGCTGAAGATGGTACCCAGCTTGAACCCTTTGAGGAAGTACATGTAGAAACCAGCCCGGAAACCGTGGGTGTTGTTGTGGAAATGTTGGGAGGCCGGCGGGGAAAAATGATGGATATGCAGGATACCAATCAAGGGAGCACTCGCCTGGTGTATCTCGTTCCCACCCGCGGGCTGCTCGGATTTCAGGTATCAATTCCTTACTGCCACGCGCGGTATGGGCGTGATGAACACTTTATTCCATGGCTATGAAGAAATGGCCGGCCCCATGGCAACACGTTCAACCGGTTCACTTGTAGCATGGGAAATAGGGGAAACAACCGCTTATGCACTGAAGAGCGCTGAGGA
The DNA here is from genome assembly GCA_963828815.1 of uncultured Chloroflexia bacterium. Classification (GTDB taxonomy): domain Bacteria; phylum Chloroflexota; class Anaerolineae; order Anaerolineales; family Villigracilaceae; genus UBA877. The sequence goes on along the minus strand of CAWHGD010000002.1, from coordinate 2,621,153 downwards.
TCGTGGAACCCTGTTCTATGGACCGGGTGTATACGTATATGAAGGCATGGTGATCGGTGAAAACGCCCGACCCGGCGATATTCCGATCAATGTGTGCCGCAAGAAGCATTTGACAAATATGCGTTCATCCCACGGGGACATGGAGATCCGCCTGACGACCCCACGACCGATGAGCATCGATGAAGCGATAGAATACCTGGCGGATGACGAACTACTCGAGGTAACCCCCCTATCGTATCGAATCCGAAAACGCATCCTTACAACTGATGAGCGGGGAAAGCAGGAAAAGAAGGCAAAAGAAGCATTGGAAGAATGACCTAATTATTCCCGTCAGCGCTTCCTCGCGGTAATCATCCCTACAATCAAGCCAAACATAGATTCCTCACAGTAGTTAATATCAGCAAATCCTGCTGTTTTGATTGTTTCGCATATATTGATCGGCTGGCAATCAAATACGGCAGGAAATTTTGCATGGAACCATTTGTAGATCTTTGTAGCCAGGCGATTTCCATCCGCCAAGGATGTTACACCCAATCTCCCACCGTTTTGAAGCACCCTTCGACATTCGCCCAGAACCATCGGAATTTCCACCGAGTTGAAGAGTTCAAGGGAAAAACTCATGAAGAGGGCATGGAATGTGCCCTTGCCGTATGGGAGTGCGAGTGCATCACCTTGCTGAATTTCAATTCTGGTTGAGAGACCGGCACTGGAAACCTTTTTCCTGGCAGCCTTGAGCATCCCTTCAGAAAGATCGATACCGAACACTTTCCATGATTCACCAATTGAATGAGCCAGGGAAATCAAACCTTTGCCTGAACCAAAGCCGATTTCCAGAATCTTCTCCCCTCTGCGGACGTCAAGCATCTGCAAGCATTTCTCGGAAAACCTGGATTCACTCCCGGTGAAAAGGTCATAGAACGGGCTTAGGCGGTTATAGTTGTTGCGAACCACATCATGAGTCATTTGATGGATACCGCACTATCTCTTGCAAGTGCGTCGCGAATATGTTCTGAGTGATAATGGAACAACGGAAGGTCCATCGCTTCCTTTACTGGAAACCAGGCGATTTCAGTGGTTTCTGTGCTTAATCCAGGCGCTCCACCGAGATGCTCAACCTCAAAATTAAGGACAACAACATGAACGCGATTCCCATCTGGATAATCAATCAGGTGGCGCGGATCTGAATAAACACCCGTAAGACGGGTGACCCGAACATGTAAGCCGGTTTCTTCCAATACTTCTCGTGCACAACCTTTAGATACCGATTCGCCTGCTTCAATCATTCCACCAGGCAGGCACCATAAACCGTTGTCAGAACGGCGAGTGAGCAGGATTTTCTCACGTGCATCATCAAACAAAATTGCGGAACATCCCAGGCGGAGTTCCACGCGTCTTCGATTTCGTTTTCCAACAGTTTTTACAGACACAGATCAAATCCCAGGAAAAGAATACAATTATTGTACGATCACCTTAATGAAAAACATCTCACCAAATGGAATGCCCTTTGCGTCAAAAACCTGCCACTCGCTAAGGTATTCTCCAGGTTCCGTGGGGGCAATAAAAAGGATCTGCAGGATAGCCTGCAACCCTGCGCGGGCTGGAAACAGTGCCTGTTCGGTGGATGCGCCCAGCGGATTCCCTCCCACGAGACGAAGACGATAATGGCTATCCCAATTGCAGGAACCTGAGTTTTGAACTCGCCACTGTTTATCCAGGGAGCTGCCTGGTGTAACAATCGAGAAATCGGGGATGGTCACATCCTCCACGAAAGTCAGGTTATCCATGCATGTTGGGGTTGGTGTCGAGGCAGGAGGCTGAGTGGGATTTTGAGTCTCCGTTGGAATTGACACTTGAGGTGAAGGGGTCACGGTACTCTGAACACTCGCAGCACAGGCAGTCAAAAAAAAGCATATAGATAAACAAATGGGCACAGAGAGTTGCGAATTATGCGTTTCTGTGCCCATCATAAATCTCTCGTTAATCTTGGGACTCAGCCTTCTTCGGGTGTTTCGCCAACGGTTTCATCAGTTCCAGGGTTTACAAGTGGGATTGCCACCTCTCCACCACTGGCACGCTGGCGGATGACCATTTCAATTTCGTTGACCAGTTCCGGATTCTGTCGTAGAAATTCTTTCGAATTTTCGCGCCCCTGGCCGATACGGGTGTCACCATAGGAGAAGAATGCTCCTCGTTTATCCACAATTTCCAATTGGGTGGCAAGGTCTATCAAGTCGCCGACCTTGGAGATGCCTTCGTTGTACATGATATCGAACTCCGCAGTTCGGAATGGTGGGGCAACTTTATTCTTAACAACACGTACGCGTGTCCGGTTTCCGACGATTTCTGCTCCGATCTTTATTGATTGGATGCGGCGGACATCAAGCCGAACTGATGCATAAAACTTGAGAGCATTGCCACCGGTGGTTGTTTCCGGATTTCCGAACATCACCCCGATCTTCATGCGTAATTGGTTCGTGAAAACCACCGAGGTCTTGGTCTGGTTGATCGCACCCGATAGTTTACGCAAGGCCTGGGACATCAACCGGGCCATCGCCCCCATCTGAGCGTCACCCATATCTCCTTCGATCTCAGACCTGGGAACCAGTGCAGCGACCGAGTCGATCACCACCAGGTCGACTGCTCCAGAACGCACGAGTGTTTCCGTGATTTCAAGAGCCTGTTCACCTGTATCAGGCTGTGAAACGAGCAAGTTATCAATGTCAACCCCGCATTTGGCTGCATATGCCGGGTCCAGGGCATGTTCCATGTCCACATAAGCCGCTGTACCGCCCATCTTCTGTACTTCAGCGACAATGTGCTGGCAAAGGGTGGTTTTTCCAGAGGATTCCGGACCATAGATTTCAGTGATCCGACCCCTGGGAATGCCACCGATACCCAGTGCCAGGTCGAGGGATAGCGAACCAGTAGGGATGGCGTCGATCTTCATTTTGTGCGCTTCCCCCAGGCGCATGATGGAGCCATCGCCATATCGTTTCACGATGTCCCCGAGGGCTTTGTCTAGCATCCCACGACGACCGTCATCCACGATTGAATCTCCGGTTGGATCAGATTTTCGAGCCATAGGAATCCTCTCTGCAAATGTGTTGATTCGAGTATAGCACAGATGTTCGATAAGTCAAGAGTTTACGGTATACCTGGTGCGGATACGGAAGGCAAGGAGAAATCGAATGATTTATAACCCTGGAATGAGAAGTAGGTAATTTGCCCGGGCAGGATCTGGAAATTTACTTTTCTATTCAGCGTACCAAAGGGGATATTTAGTTCGTAGATGCCAGCAGGCAGGTCGCCAAGCACGACATTTTCCCTATAGTATTCATCAATGTTTACTGTCATCGGTCCATACGTCCTGACCGAGTATTGTTTGTCAGTTTCGATGTTTTTAACCAGGATGAGGAACGAATCTAGCCGGGTTCCGTACGTGCCCATTACAGTACCGACCAAAACACCATATCCTTGAGGTGGGGAAAGCCATAATTCTGGATTACGTGTCTTCCAGAAATCATTTTCTCCAAGGCGGACCTCAAAATGGAGATGTGGTCCGGTAGTCATCCCGGTACTGCCGACATTACCTATTACATCACCTGTGTTTACCCATTGTCCAACGACAACATCCACTTCTTCCATGTGGGCGTAAACCGTGAAAAGAGGCTGGTTCTTATAACCGAAATCATGACGGATGGCGACTGCAAGTCCAAATGGATCTGTCAGATTGTAACTAGAGCCAGAGTATAGCCCGATCCCTGCCCAGACAACCGTTCCCGGACCGGCTGCGAGAACTTCAGCCCCTCGTGGTGCGGGTAAATCAATCCCTGAATGGATGACATCTGGACCAAAATATATTCCGCCGTAGCGATAATCCCAGACGGGATCTCCCGGGTAAGTGGCCGCTATGGGAGCAGACAGGTAGAAATGGTCGAATGGGGCGAGAGCCCAGGGAGCTGGATAAAGCGGGGGACGATACTCAGCTCCTTCAGCGGGAATGACCGTGGGAAAAAATAATTCCAAAGGGCCTATCGTTGCTGTGGAAACCGGGGTTGGCGTGTCGTTTACTTCAGGAATTGTCGCGGTAATGGACGGGAGGGCTTCAACAATGTCTTGTGTTGAAGTGGGAATCGGAGTCGCGGTTGAAAGGGGCGCAGGGAGAGTATGAGGAATAACAGCAGGCGCAATAGGTGTCAGGCTTGGGGTACAAGACGCAATGAATAACGCAACGAGGAGGATGCATACACAGGAAACGGATTTCATGATTAAGGTGTGTAAGTAGGATGAAGTGTTGAAGTTCGCGTGGGTGTGGGTGAACGAAACCAGAGTGGCGTACGGGTTGCGGTACGGGTGGGAGGTATGACATACGTCGGAGTGGTTAGTGCTTCTGGCGGATACAGTTGCACCATGGCTGAACGCCAATCCAACCCCTCGGAAAAAACGAGTTCATTAAACCTGGCACCGGCGTAATAAGTTTGCCAATTCGTCAACGCGGGAAGTCGTTCCCATCCAAATTGGGCAGCCAATCCAGTCAGATCAAACCAATATCCGGAAGGAATGGATTTCATCAACTGCCCTCCATTTTCAAAGGCCGCAGAACTTGTTTTTCGTGCAGAGAAATCCCACGGTGTTTGAGTAAGAGGCATTCCCTGTGAGCCATCCTGGGCGGCAGTGTGAAGGTAAATACGCCAGTAAATCTGTTGTCCGAAATCTTCCCGGACGACCGCCATCCAATTGGCTAGTACAAGAACAGGATTTAATGTAAACGCGCGACCTGTATGAAGCCAATCACCTCCCATCCCTGGATCTAGAGGAGTAGTAAGAGGCACGAAGGCATTTTCCAGGTTGCCAAGTGCATCCCAGCCAGTCAATGCAGCAACACGGGAGCGTAAGGCAAAGAAGGAGTTACCGGCCTGTTCTATCAATTGGGGGTAAAGGGCAGTTACATCCGGAAGATCAACAAGAACCCCCTGTTCCGGGGAAATTTGTGACCGGGAGTTGCTGCTTCCCTCAAACCAGTCGGTTGGGGTGACCTGTGCCGAACCAGTGAAAGGACCTGGGAGACCGGCACTTGTGATCCCATACGAAATTCCATAGATATCACCAGATAATAAAACTGGCGGGAGGCTGATTTCGCCTGAAATCGTGTATCCGGTGATGTAGGTAGAGTTGGGAGTTAGAAGACGGCTGATGACATCAGTATTATTTTGCCAGATCGGCCAGTCGCCGGAACCCGACCATACTGCAGGGGAATTGGGACTTCTTGAATCCCAGACAAATATACCGGTCAAGCCAGTCGTGGGATCTGATGAAGCCCAAGCAAGTTTTGTGCCATCCGGAGACCAAGCCGGGTGGGATTCAACGCTATTTGGATTGTTACTAACATTAGAAAATTTTCCTGCTTGATTTAGATCCGCTATCCAGACTTCAGGCTCGCCAGAACGGTTTGAAATGAAGGCGATTTGTCGCCCAGGCAGCGGAGACCAGGCGGGGGAGGAGTTGATTGCGGGATCCTGAGTCAATTGCAATGGCGCTTGTTCAGGATTAGTTACAGAGCGAATTAGGATATCAAGGTTGCCTTTACTATAACTATCGTAAGCAATATATTCGCTGTCCGGCGACCAGGAAGGAGCAGCATCATATTCAAGCGAATCAGTCAACCTGGCAAGACTTCCATCAACCAGGTCGAGGAGATATAAATCCCAATAACCGTTACGCCGGGATGAAAAAGCCAGTGTATCACCGCCAGGGCTGAGGGCAGGGGTTATATCGTTCCAAGCGTCCGAGGTAAGGCGGGTGAGTTGCATACCTTGAGCAGAATATGCAAATAGATGAGAAAAGGTGCCTTCCATCAATGAAATGAAGAGCATCCCCTCTGGTGTCGGAGTGGTTACTATCAGCTCGTCAGTGGCGGTGATGACATAAGGTGTCTGGGTAGGAAGTTCGACGGTCGGTTGGAGGGGTGTCTGCGTGTTGGTTGGAGTGCGTGTATCAGTTGGAAGAGGTGTAGGCGCAGGACCACATGCTGGGAGAAGCACTATTAAGAAAGGAAAGATTAACAGGATTTTTAGAACCGAGCGAGATTTATATGGCATGATGTATCTTTGAAGGTAATTATTCAATTAGGATGCCTGCAGCTTTCAATCTTACCCCGAGCAGGGGATGAAAGAATGGTTTGGAGTGGAAATAATCCCCCGGAAAAGATGAAATTTGTAGATATGGAACCCATGCAGCCATTATAACCAAAAAAATGTTTTCCCACTGTTCTCCCTACGGTATAATCTGACCATGACTCCCAAACTAACACATCTGGATGATTCTGGGAATGCACGCATGGTGGACATTGGTGACAAGATCGAGAGCGAGCGGATTGCGATCGCGAGCGGAGAAGTGTTGATGAAAATGGAAACACTTCACCTCATTCGTAAGGGTTCATTGATTAAAGGGGATGTATTAACGGTTGCTCAAATAGCAGGCATATCTGCATGTAAACAAACATCTGCCTTAATTCCATTATGCCATCCCATCCCCATTACCCACATCGACTTATCCCTTGTGCTTGATGAAGACTTGCCTGGCGTTGCCATTAGGGCGACTGTCAAAACGACCGGCAAGACCGGTTGTGAAATGGAAGCATTGACTGCGGTGACAGTGGCGGCCTTAACTATCTATGATATGGCCAAAGCGGTGGAAAAAACGATGAAATTACAAAATATTAGATTGGTAGAAAAGCATGGCGGAACCAGCGGAGATATCGTTAATAAGTGAAGGAATTAATTCTTTTCCCATGGTTCCAAATCGGGAGAGTGAATGCATAAAATAAAGATCTTGTTTTTCGCTACACTGCGCGATTATGTTGGTTCAAAATCCGTGGAAATGGAAATACCCATTGGTTGTACCATTGAGGGATTAGTGGAGCTACTTGTGATTGCTTATCCCAAATTGGAAAAAGTAAGGGAATTAATGATGGCTGCAGTAGATCGTGAATATGCATCTGGTTCGCAGGTGATTCCACAAGGGGCTGAAATCGCACTATTTCCACCGGTCTCTGGAGGGTAAGAGATCAATGGAATTCCCAACGATCATTTCCCTGGTTGAATCAGAAATAGATTTGAAAGGCTTGTTTGCGCAAATCACCCTTCCAACTACAGGTGCCGTTGTTTTCTTTACAGGTGCAGTCCGCGAACAAACGGTGCTCACAGGTCAGACAACTGAATTCCTGGAATATGAAGCCTATCCGCCCATGGCTTTATCCAAGATGCAACAAGTTGCGGATGAAATTCGAGAGAAGTGGCAGGCGGTGGAAGGTATTGCCATCGTCCAAAGGCTGGGACATCTATCTCCTGGTGAAGCCACCACGGTAATTGCGTGTTCTTCCGCACACCGGAATACTGGTGTTTTTGAGGCTGCAAAATACGGGATTGATCGCCTAAAAGAGATTGTACCCATTTGGAAGAAGACAATTGGATCGAATGGAGAAGAGTGGATTGAAGGTGGTTATCACCCAAAACCAGGAGAGTGATGGCAGTCTTCTGTACGAATTGTGGAAGAGATTACCCTTCATCAGGTCTACCATTTAGATGTAGTACCTGCGGTGGATTATTTGACATCTTAAGTGATCAGCCATTTATTAAAAAACTGGTGGATCGGTCCCAACCTGGAATCTGGCGTTATCGTCATACTTTTGGTCTTTCAGAAAGCGTGACCCCGGTATCTCTTGGCGAGGGCAATACGCCACTTGTTTGGGCGGAAGCATTTGGACGTCGAATTGCTTTCAAGTGTGAATATTGCAATCCTACAGGATCCTTTAAAGATCGTGGTTCGTCCGTGATTACATCCTGGCTCCAGGCACGAGGGATACAGGAAGTAGTTGAGGATTCTTCAGGAAATGCCGGGGCATCATTAGCGGCATATACAGCCAGCGTGGGGATCAAATCAAAAATTTATGTACCCGAATCTGCTTCAGGAAGTAAAATCAAGCAGATCGAGACTTTTGGTGCAGAAATTCACCGAGTCTCTGGCAGCAGAGCGGATGTAACTGAGAAGATCCTGAAAGTGGTAGAAGGAGGCGCGGTCTATGCAAGTCACGCCTACCTGCCAGTAAACCTTCTGGGTTATGGCACCGCGGCATTCGAAATCTATGAACAACTTGGGAACAGGATGCCGGCAGGAGTTATTGTTCCAGCAGGGCAGGGCGGCTTGCTACTTGGGCTTGCGAGAGGATTTGAAACATTGCGCATAGCCGATACTAAAAACATGAGCATACCTAGAATGATTGGGGTACAAACACATGCTTGTGCACCGTTATGGGAAAAGATATCCGGGAAGCAACTAGAAAAACAGGCTCGCAACAATCGATCCACTGCCGAAGGGATACTGGTGAGCGAGCCATTGCGAGCAAATATGGTACTGACGGCAATAAAAGAAAGCGGTGGTTTTGTGGATGTTGTACAAGAAGAACAGATCATGATGGGACGCAACGCACTCGCAAGATTGGGTTTTTTTGTTGAGCCAACCTCTGCCGTGGTATGGTCTGCGCTGGAAAATAATATTACGGATCTTTATGACCCGGTTGTTGTGTTGTTAACCGGTTCGGGATATAAGAATTGAAAAAATTTAGTTCGAAGGATAGAGAAATGATCGATACACAATTGCTAGGAAAGAAAATAATCTCCAACCTGGAAAAGATCATAGTTGGAAAACGCCAATCGATTGAAATGACTGTCATTGGACTATTCTGTCAGGGTCATGTGCTTATTGAGGATGTACCAGGTGTAGGAAAAACAGTATTAGCGCGCAGTCTGGCGAAATCTATAGGATGCTCATTTAATAGATTACAGTTCACGCCAGATATGCTCCCAAGCGATGTGACAGGTGTATCGATATTTAATCAATCAAAGCGGACATTTGAGTTCCGTCAAGGTCCCATCTTCGCACAAGTAGTGCTGGTGGACGAAATAAACCGCGCCACACCAAAAACACAGGCGGCCCTGCTTGAAGCGATGGAGGAGCGCCAGGTGACCGTGGACGGCAAAACACATCCATTGCCTACTCCTTCTATGGTTCTGGCAACCCAGAATCCGATTGAATATGAAGGAACCTTTCCCTTACCGGAAGCACAATTGGATCGATTTCTACTTAGAATAAGACTTGGGTATCCAAATTCGATCGATGAAGTTGAAGTCCTTACCCGCCAGCAATATCAACATCCTATTGAAACACTGAAACCCGTCCTCAAATTAACCGAATTACTTCAAACGATGGCACAAGTGAAGAAGGTATTTGTATCCGAGGCGATAAAACGATATATTGTGGATCTAACCAACCGAACGCGGCAGCATCCGGATGTGTATCTGGGGGCAAGCCCGCGAGGAAGCCTTGCCCTTTTCCGAACCGGGCAGGTTTCTGCGGCTCTGGAAGGTCGAGACTTTGTCCTGCCGGATGATATCAAGCGACTGGCGGTACCAGTTCTTGCACACCGGGTAATTGTAGGTCCGGCGGCTCGCTTGAGGGAATTAAGTGCTGAAAAAATCGTTTCGGAAATCCTGGATAATACTGTTGTGCCCGGTGGAGATTTTGAGGCTGACTAGAAAAAATGAGATCAAACACAGCATTGCGCTGGTTGTTGATTGTAATCATCCTTTTTGGGTTGACAGGATGGGCGGTCACAGGTCTCCAGATATACACTCGTATAGCATACCTGGGTTTGCTAATAGTAATTGGTTCTGGAGTATGGGCAATAATTTCGATGCGCGGAATTCGTATGACCAGGCAAGCGCGCATCTTGCGAGCCGCCATGGGGGGTGTTTTTGAAGAGCACTACGAAATCCGAAATACAGCCTGGCCAGCATGCCTTTGGCTGGAGATACTTAACCAATCAAATTTACCGTTGGCTGGGGGTTCCCGATTGCTTACAGGCATTGGTTCCCACCAGCGCAGGTTCTATACATCAAGGACCTTACTGTATCGTCGCGGTGCATTCACATTGGGTCCCACCACTCTTGTGTCAGGAGATCCATTTGGCTTATTTTCAATTCGCAAAACGATTCCCGCAAAGGATACACTTATTGTCTTGCCAATGGTTGTTCCGATACAAAATTTCCCACCCCCTCCCGGGCTCTTACCGGGGGGTAAGGCCGTTCGTCAGCGATCGTCTGATGTGACCCCGCATGCTGCAGGAGTTCGTGAGTATGTTCCCGGTGATCCAATGAAACGAATTCACTGGGCATCCACGGCACACCGAGGAAAATTTATGGTTAAGGAATTTGAACAGGATCCTCAGGCAGATATCTGGTTGTTTTTAGACGCCCAGAAACAAGTGCATTCTTCAGTACCCTCGCAATTAATGGAAATCAGCGAAAGTACCTGGATGTTACATCGCCCAAAAGTGGCTCTACCCCAGGATTCTTTTGAATATGGAATCAGTTCAGCCGCTTCTCTCGCAAGTTATTTCCTGATGGATCGAAGAGCCGTTGGCCTGGCATGTTCATCAGGGATTTCCACCGTTGTACCTGCAGAACGGGGGGAGCGACAATTGGGCAAGGTCATGGAAACATTCGCATTCCTGCAGCCTGACGGAGTGATGCCCATATTAAGCCTGGTCAATATCAGGGCAAAATTGCTGCCCATTGGAACAGGGGTTATTCTGATTACTCCCTCAACTAATCCCGAATTGTTGCTGGCTGTAGAAGATTTACAACGACGCAATCTCAGACCTGTGGTGGTATTAATTAAGATCGAATCATTTGGTGGAGCAGGCGATTCAGAATTGATGGTCGCAAAATTAACCAAGCGTAATGTACCGGTTTGCTCAATAGGATTTGGCGAGGATGTTTCAGAGCGGTTGGCAATGCCAGTAGTTTATTATCAACACTTTTATATGCCCCGTGCATATTTTGAAACCAGGGTCTAAGCCAACAGGATATGTGATTTAATTCACGAATTTCCCAAACACTTGGCACTTGACGGCTTGTTCCAAGACCTTGATACTTGTCGGGCTGCAAGAGGAGTATGAAATGAGGAATTTTCTGGATATTTTCGACCACTCACCTGATGAATTGCAGGATATTCTCGATCTAGCGATTCGATTAAAAAAGGAATATTTCGTAAAAGGAAATCAACCGCTTTTTAAAGGAAAAGTCCTGGGGATGATCTTCCAAAAACCGAGCCTGCGAACCCGGGTATCCTTTGATATGGCGATGCGCCACATGGGTGGAGATGCTTTGTATTTGTCTCCCAACGAAATCGGTTTGGGAAAAAGAGAATCAATCGCAGATGTTGCGCGCGTGTTGTCGGGATATGTTCACGCAATCATGGCGCGCGTCTTTGAGCATGAGCATGTGCTGGAATTGGCCAAGTGGTCCAATGTGCCGGTTATTAATGGATTAAGCGATCACAGTCATCCCTGCCAGGCAATGGCAGATGCCCTCACGATCGAAGAGAAATTCGGCAAGGGGAAAGGTCTGCAAGTTGCTTTCCTTGGTGATGGAAACAATGTCGCTGTTTCTTTAATGCAAATTTGTGTAAAGCTTGGTTGGAATTTCACAATTGCCAACCCGGATGGATATGGACTGCCCGTGGAAAGTATTGACCAGGCAAAACAGATCGCCGGGCAGACAGGATCAAAAATAACTTTCTTGAATGATCCACATCAAGCGGTTGTGAACGCCCAGGTGATCTATACTGATACCTGGACAAGTATGGGTCAGGAAGAGGAGACCGAAATCCGGGAAAAAGTGTTCCCTCCATACCAGGTAAATGCAGCGCTTGTCAGTCAAGCAGATAAAGATGTGATTGTCATGCACTGCCTGCCTGCCCACCGCAACCACGAGTTGACCGATGAAGTGGCAGATGGATCGCACTCGGTGATCTTCCCGCAGGCGCATAATCGCCTTCACGCTCAAAAAGCGATCCTCGAGAGATTGTTTGATCAGTCGTGATAAAAAATTTCTTTTCATTTATACTGTATTGTAACTATTATCATTATTTTTTCAACCGCATAAAATTAAAAAGGTGAATTCATGAATTCGAAGGAATATATCCGCCTTGAAGAACAATATGGCGCTCGCAACTACCTTCCCCTGGATGTTGTCATAGAACGGGGTGAAGGTGTCTGGGTTTTCGATGTTGAAGGAAGAAAATACCTGGATTGTCTATCTGCCTATTCTGCTGTAAACCAGGGGCATGTTCACCCTAAAATCCTATCTGCGCTAGTTGATCAGGCTGGAAAAATCACCCTTACCTCGCGAGCATTTCGAAACGACCAATTACCCATGTTATATCGGGAATTATCCGATTTGACCGGATATGAGATGTCCCTATTGATGAATTCCGGTGCGGAAGCCGTCGAATCAGCACTTAAAATTGCCCGAAAATGGGCATACCTGGTAAAGAAGGTTCCTCGTTATCAGGCAGAAATAATCACCTGCGCGGGTAATTTCCATGGGCGCACCATCACGGCAATTTCCTTTTCAACTGAACCGCTTTACAGACAGGATTTCGGTCCATTTACACCTGGTTTTGTCAACGTGCCCTATGGGGATGCGGAGGCCATTGCCGCCGCGATTACAAGAAATACAGCCGCTGTCATGCTTGAACCCATCCAGGGTGAGGGTGGCGTGATTGTTCCGCCAGCAGGTTACCTAAAGGCGGTTGCTGAAATCTGTAAAGTAAACGAAGTTCTTTTTATTGCTGATGAAATTCAAACGGGCTTGGGAAGGACCGGCAAATTGTTTGCGGCGCAGCATGAGCAGGTGCGTCCCGATATCACGGTGATTGGTAAAGCGCTGGCGGGAGGTTTTTATCCTGTATCTGCGGTCTTATCAGACAAGGAAATTCTAGGATTATTCACACCGGGTGAACATGGCTCAACATTTGGCGGCAACCCGTTGGGAGCAGCTGTTGCGCGAGCGGCAATAAAAGTAATAGTGGAAGAGGGATTGATCCAACGTTCTGAGGAATTGGGCAATTATTTTATTGAACAATTGAGCGAAATACCCAGCCCTCATGTAAAAGAAGTACGAGGAAAAGGTCTGCTCATCGGGATAGAATTGAACGAAAAAGCTGGTGGTGCAAGGCGGTTCTGTGAAAGCCTACAAGAAAAAGGTATATTGGCAAAAGAGACTCACGATCGCGTGATCCGGTTTGCGCCACCTTTGGTGATTGAAAAAGAGACCATCGATTGGACTTTACCAATCATTCGTGATGTGCTAAATATGTAAGGATGGAAATTTGAATCTACACTGGTTGTCTGAATGGCACCTGTAAAAATTGGAGGCATGATATGAATATATGTATCCCGAAAGAACGTCGGCCCTACGAATTTCGTGTAGGTTTATCTCCCATGGGGGTGGAGATGTTAATTCAGCATGGTCATACCGTGTTCATTGAGCATGACGCTGGCATGGGGGCTGGATTCTCGGATAAAGAATATGACAAGGTGGGTGCAAAAATCGCTTATTCCGCGGATGAAATATATGGACGGGCACAACTGCTCCTCAAGATTGCACGCCCTCTCGATGATGAACTTGATATGCTTCAACCCGGAACGACCATTGCCGGGTTCCTGCATTTAGCATCAGCCCATCAAAACAAGATAGATGCATTATTGAAAGATAAGATCACTGCAATTGCCTACGAACAAATTGAAGAAAAAGACGGATCGCTTCCTGTGCTGCGTCCATTCAGTCAAATTGGAGGTGCCATGGCAGCAGAAGTGGCATCCCGGCTCATGCAAAGCGATCATGGTGGGAGAGGTGTGCTTCTGGGTGGTCTACCGGGGGTTCCGCCTGCAGAGGTGGTAATTATTGGAGCTGGGACTTCAGGAACTTGGGCTGCGCGAGCATTCAAGGGTTTAGGCGCTCATGTGACCATGCTGGACAAGGATATTAGTGCATTACAACGCATCAGCCAGTATGAAACGAATATAACCACCGTACTATCGACGGCTCGTAACATCTCCCGGGCGTGTGAATACGCCGACGTGCTGGTAGGTGCCGTCCTTGTCCCTGGTGCGCGGTCTCCAATCGTTATTACAAGGGAAATGGTAAAGAAAATGCGACACCGCTCGGTCTTTATCGATATCAGTATCGACCAGGGCGGTTGCAGTGAAACTTCCCGCCCAACCACACATGAGCAACCGTCTTATGTCGAAGAGAATGTGATCCATTATTGCGTACCTAATATGCCCGGTGTGGTGGCTCGGACTGCAACTTATGGTTTTGTAAATGCGGCCATCGAATATATTCTAGAGATAGCAAACCTTGGCGTGGATAAGGCGATCGAAAATCCTGTCATCGAAGCCGGCGTAAACACTCATAAGGGTGAGTTGCGCCACCTGTCCCGCCTGAAAACAACTGATTAAGGAGTAAGACATGGATTGGAATAGCATCTATCAATCGCGGGTGAAGACTGCTGAGGAGGCGATCAAAGCAATCAAATCTGGGGACCGCATATTCATGACCGGCAATGTATCAGTGCCGCAGAAATTACTTTCTGCCCTGGTGGATTACGCGCCAAACCTAAAGGATGTGCAGATTTGCCAGGCACTATCAGTAGGACCGGCTGACTATGTGAAGCCCGAAATGGAAGGTCATTTACGGGTCAATTCGATGTTTGTGTGTGCGAATATCCGCAAAGCGGTGCAGGAGGGCCGTGCTGATTTTACTCCTGTACTGTTGTCGGAATTTCCTCTTTTATTCAAGGATAATCTCCTTCCTGTAGATGTTGCTTTTGTTCATGTCTCCCCTCCAGATGAGCATGGTTTTTGTTCTTTGGGCGTGGAAGTGGGCCTGACAAAATCCCCTGCTGAAGCAGCAAAAATCATTATCGCTGAAGTTAACAGCCAGATGCCTCGCACGCTGGGTGATTCATTTATTCATGTAAGTCGTCTGACGCATATTGTGCCGGTTAATTACCCGATTTTCGAAATGCCGATGTCTGAGGACGTGACCGATCCGGTGACCGAGCGTTTGGCTGGGTATGTGGCTGATCTCATCCCGGATGGAGCCACCATGCAGATGGGAATTGGAGCAATTCCGGATGCAGTTTTGAAATTCCTGTTTCATAAGAAAGACCTGGGTGTTCATAGTGAATTGATTTCTGATGGTGTTATCGACCTTGTTGAAGCCGGCGTGCTGACGAGTGCGCGCAAAACACTGCACCCAGGAAAGATTGTTCTTGGTTTTGTGCTTGGATCCAAACGTTTATATGATTGGATCAATGACAACCCGTTGTGCGAGTTCCGACGGTCTGAGTATGTCAACGACCCATTTGTCATCGCTCAAAACGACCGCATGGTGGCAATCAATTCAGCCATCGAGATAGACCTGACCGGTCAGGTATGCGCTGACAGCATTGGTCCAAAATTTTTCAGCGGCATCGGAGGTCAACTCGATTTTATCTACGGTGCTTCCCGTTCGAAAGGCGGCATCCCGATTATTGCCATGCCGAGTACCAATGTCATGAAGGATGGCACACCTGTCAGTAAAATTGTTCCTATGCTCAAGCTTGGAGCCGGGGTTGTCACAGGTCGAAATCATGTCCATTACATCGTGACCGAATATGGTGTGGCTGATTTATATGGAAAATCCATTCGCCAGCGTGTCAAAGCGCTGGTAGGGATTGCGCATCCCGATTTTCGTGCTGACCTGGAAAAGCAGGCAAAAGAGTTAAACTGGATATAGTGCTAGAAATATCCAACAATAGATACTGAAGTAAACGGGCGGCTTTCGAGCCGCCCTTGCGCATATAATATAGGTATGGAAAGAAGAGCGAAGATCATTGCCACGATTGGACCTGCCTGCCAGGACGAGAAGGTGCTGGAGAAATTATTCCTGGCAGGTATGAATGTTGCCAGGTTAAACTTTTCTCATGGAACACAAGAAGAACATGCTGCCCGGTTGGCAGCGTTGAGAGAGATTTCATCGCGCCACGGATTGCCATTGGCAATCCTCCAGGATCTGCAAGGGCCAAAGATCCGTCTCGGCATGATGGACAAACCTTTGCTGCTCAAGGAAGGTGATCAGATATGGCTTTACTCTGAAGAAGCCAAGAAGCCTGCTGGTGTTTCCATTCCCGTTGAAGTTCCCGAATTGTTTAAAGCTGTTCACCCCGGTGATGTTGTCCTGATCGACGATGGGCGGTTAGCCCTTACCGTCCAGTCAGTTGAAAAAGACCAGGCTCTTGCGACCGTGAAAATAGGCGGCGAGGTGACCGCCCATAAGGGAATAAATTTACCGGGAGTCGCGCTCGCCATCCCTGCCTTCACCCAAAAAGATAAAATCGATATGGTATTTGGGCTTCAATTGGAAGTGGATGTTATCGCGATTTCGTTTGTTCAAAGTGCATCTGATATTCAAACCATACGTAAAGTAATCAAGGATTTCGGAAAAGGAAATCCTTTGTTGATAGCCAAAGTGGAACGTCCTCAAGCGTTGGTTGCCCTGGAGGATATTTTAGACGCTGCGGATGGCGTGATGGTGGCCCGCGGAGATCTCGGCATCGAGATGGCACCGGAGGATGTCCCGGGTGCGCAAAAGCAAATCATCCAGGCTGCCAATAGAAAAGGCAAGATTGTCATCACAGCAACGCAGATGCTTGATTCGATGACCCATAACCCCCTTCCGACGCGCGCAGAGGTTTCTGATGTTGCCAATGCCATTTATGATGGGACTGATGCAGTCATGTTATCAGGCGAAACCGCTGTAGGTGAGTACCCCGTTGACAGTATCATTATGATGGATCGGATAATCCGCCAGGCGGAAGTGAACTATGACCAATGGGGGCATGGAAAGGTTTGCGAATTTGGGGAGCACGATGATGCCATAGCAATTTCGCGCGCAGCCCGGGAACTTGCGAGTGACCGCGATGTGGAGGCGATTGCTGTCTTTACACGTACAGGTCGAACAGCCATCTTGATGTCAAAAACCCATCCGGGAGTACCGTTGCTTGCTTTCACGCCAATCGAGGAAACCTACCGTCTGTTGACCCTTGTCTGGGGTGTAACGCCATACCGGGTACCCTGGGCCAATTCGATGGAAGAAATGATTGCTCATGTTGAAGCAGTAATCAGGGAGAGGGGACTTGTGCGATCGGGTGGACAGGTGGTAATTGTCTCCGGATACCCTGTGAGCGGCAGCGTGCAATCCAATCTTGCACTATTACATACTGTAAAATAACCTATTCCCCCCTAGTCATCGTTTCTGATCATCTGTCGCTGACGCTTGATCGCAGAACGTTTCATTTTTATTGCCACTCTCTCTTGTTGAGAGGAATACGTGGGTTCCGTTGAGAGACGTTCCTGCGGCCTCATTAATGCCTTATGGATTAGCGCAACCAACCTATTTTCAGCATCTGCTCGATTTCGTTCCTGTAACCGATAACGCTTCGCTTCGATAATCAGGATACCGTTTCGTGAGACCTTTTTCCCGGCTAGTTTGACAAGCCGGGATTTGACTTCCTCAGACAAAGACGGGGAATTATTCACGTCGAAATGAAGCACGGCAGCTGTGGCAACTTTATTCACGTTCTGACCACCCGGTCCCGAAGCGCGAATAAATTGAAAAGACAGTTCATTCCTGGAAATGGATATTGAGGGAGTTATTTTGAGCATGGAGGTATTTGTCCCGGATCGTAAATTCCATTCATGAAACGCCTCCCGTTTTAATCATGAACGGGAGGCGTGATATAAATTTCTAGAACATAAGCGAATTTACTTTATCTATAGTGTCACGGGCTGGACGTAAATCAGGATCAGACAAGCGATTGAGAGGGGTCTCAACCAGGTTAAAGTTTTCCGTCAATGACAGTTTTGACTCATCGATATAGAGTAATCCTGTAATTAGCCAGTTATTTAATTGGGCTGTTTCCAGCATTTGGAAGGCATTAGCACGATTGGTGGGATCATAGTCCTTTTCCAATTTCTTTAGCAGCACTGTTGAGCCGTCATGCATGCTGACTTCACGAACGGTGCCTTCAACAAATTCACCAGCCAGTTCGATTTCATCCAACGCAGGAACAAAGGAAATCTCGTGCAAGGGAGCCTCATGATCTTTTCCCCATGTGTAGGAATGAAGAGCATTCTCCTGATTATTGAAAGTCACACAGGGACTGATGATGTCGAGAACTGCCACGCCGTGATGACTAAATGCAGCCTTCAGCAATTCCTTAACTTGCTTTGCATCACCAGCAAATGATCGTGCAACAAAGGTGGCATTGGAAGCAAGTGCCTCCATGCAGATATCCACCGGCATGTATTGATTGATCCCCTGGTGTTTCAGATCGAGACCAACTTCCGCAGTGGCTGAAAATTGACCCTTAGTGAGACCATACACACCGTTGTTTTCGACAATGTAAACGATGGATGCATTCCGGCGCACCATATGCTTGAAACCGCCCATCCCGATGGAAGCAGTATCACCATCACCTGACACACCTATAGCTTGCAGGGTTGTATCAGCAAAAAGAGCTCCTGTGGCTAGAGAAGACATGCGTCCATGCAAGCCGTTAAAGCCAAAGGAACGATTAAGGAAATATGCCGGGCTTTTCGATGAGCAGCCAATGCCGCTGAATTTCATAATTGTTTCAGGAACAATATCCAGCTCGAAACAGGCAGAGATGATCTGATTGGCAATCGAATTATGACCACAGCCCTGGCATAAGGTTGTGGGCAGGCCACGATAATCATTTTTTGACATACCAACCTTATTCGTTTGCGAAGAGGCAGGTGTGGTCATTTATTCTCCTCCCGGGCCAGGATTTCTTGTCTGACCCAATTGGCAGTCAATGGCAGGCCATCAGAGTGGCAGATCGAGTGGAACTTAGGAGCCTGATCGGGTAATTCTGCACTAAGGATCTGGCATAATTGACCATCCCGATTGGCTTCAACAATATAGATGCGTTCACATTTCTTAATAAAGGCCTTTGTTTCTGAAGTAATAGGCAGGGCACGTAATCGGAGGTAAGAAATTTTCAACTTATTATCTCTTTTCAAGGAGGTGATCGCCTCTTCAACAGCCGGATCAGTGGATCCATAGGCGATAATACCTTCTACGGCACCACTGACGTTTCTAATAATTGGTTTTGGAACAAGCTTTTTTGCGGTCAGATATTTCTTTTTTAACCGGGCCATATTATGTTCCCAGGTCCTGGCGTCCTCAGTGTATTTCGCATCCTCGTCATGTCCCGTGCCGCGACCAAACCATGCTGCAGATGGATGCCTGTTCCCAGGAACTGTACGGTAGGGTATCCCGTCACCATCAACATCCTGGTAACGCTTCCACGATCCTTTCAATTTCTCCAGATCCGCTTCCCATAAGACCTTCCCACGATCGAGAGGGGTATCGGGATATTCGAAAGGCTTGGTCATCCATTGGTTCATTCCAAGATCGAGATCGCTCAACACGAACACAGGTGTTTGAAGGTGTTCAGCCAGGTCGAAGGCTTTCCAGCCAAATTCAAAACATTCGCTAACTGAACCTGGCAGAAGGATGACATTTTGGACATCACCGTGGCTGAAGAAGAACGTTTCAGTCAAATCTCCCTGGGCAGTGCGGGTGGGGAGGCCAGTACTGGGACCGAGACGCTGCACGTCCCAGATAACCACTGGAACCTCTGCATAATAAGCCAACCCTGCATATTCAGCCATCAGGCTGATACCCGGACCCGAGGTGGAGGTCATTGAACGCAATCCACCCCAACCAGCACCTATTGCCATGCCTATCGCTGCCAACTCATCCTCGGCTTGCAATACGGCATAGGTCTGTTTCCCATCGGGTTTCTTTCGTAATTGGGGGAGGAACACATTAAGTGATTCAGCAAGGGTGGAGGCAGGGGTGATTGGATACCAAGCTGCGAATTGCAGACCCCCGTAAATTGCGCCCAGCGCGGCGGCAGTGTTTCCATCCGCCATGATATAGCCCTTGGTGGAATCCATTTTTTCGACTGAAAATGGATCAGTCTTGGGCAGGTTTTGAGCGGCCCAATCTGCCGCATTTTTGACTGTCTCAAAATTGGAATCTATCGCCTGTTTTTTCCCTTTGAAATGAAAATCCAAAGCCTGCTTGATCAATAACAAGTCAATCTTCAGCAGTTGTGCCAGGATGCCGACATAAACCATATTCGCGATGTAATCTCGCAATGCCGGCGAGACATTCGCTTTGCGAGCAATATCCTTGACCGGCATAGGATAAATGGAGATATCGTTGCGATCCAGAGGTAGCTTAATATCGTCAGAATAGAAGAATGCCCCACCAGGTTTTACTGTCGCGAGGTCCTGGATAAAAGATGCCGGGTTGATGGAGATGACGATTTCCTGTTCATCACATCGGGCGATGAAACCTTCCTTGCTGACACGGATCGTGTACCAGGTGGGAAGACCTTGAATATTAGATGGGAATAGGTTCTTACCGGACACAGGGATTCCCATTTTAAACAATGCTCTCAGCAAGGTAACATTGGCAGTCTGCGAACCTGACCCGTTGACAGTGGCGATGGTTATTGAGAAATTATTGACAACCTGTTTTGACATGAGTACTCCTGCAGGTATTATTTAGATACAGAGAAGTGTGATTATCACTGAAATTTATAAAAGAAATTAGTTGTGGGTTCGGAAAAGGTGTCATTGAGACCCGGATATTAATCCTTTAGTAGATCCATTATCGCGGCTGCCATAAAGGCAGCTCCTTGCGGCAGCACAGCTTCGTCGATATCAAATTTGGGATGGTGATGCCCGGCATCCAATCCTTTTTCATGATTTGCTGAGCCGATGAAGATAAAGCATCCGGGCACTTTTTCCTGGATATAGGAAAAATCTTCTGAACCCATTGTTCGAAAATTGGTTTCTATTTCGTAGGAATTGAAAAGATTCCGAGCCACATCCTGAACACGTGCGGTAACAGCCGGGTGATTAATGGCAGCAAGGGTTAACTTATCCACTTGAACATCCACCTGGCAACCCATACCATTCGCAACAGAATGAACAATCCTTTCAAAATTTTCGAGGACCAGTGTCCGAACATCAGTCTCAAAAGTCCGGATTGTCCCGGTCATTTCGACCTCCGCAGGGATTACATTGAATGCATCCCCGCCGTGAATTGTACAGACGCTTACGACCGCGGTCTGCAATGGAGATATTTTCCGTGATACGATCCCTTGCAACGCTGAGATAATTTGTGCTGCAGCAAGTAATGGATCCACTGCCAGATGAGGCAACGCACCATGTCCGCCTTTACCATGGATTTTGATTTTAAAGATTTCCGCACTGGCCATCACAGGTCCGCTGGTGATGCCAATCCAGCCTAGTGGTTTTTCGTTCCAAACATGCAAAGCCAGAGCGACATCCACCTTGGGTTTCTGTAAAACACCAGCCTCGATCATTTTTTCCGCTCCACCCATACCTTCTTCTGCGGGTTGGAACATGAATTTTACCGTTCCAGAGAGGTGATCGCGTTGTGCGGTCAGTAATTTGGCAACCGTCAATAAAATGGCAGTATGAGCATCATGCCCGCAAGCATGCATGATGCCTGCATTTTTAGAAGTATAAATGGCTCCGGTTTCTTCGTGTATTGGCAGAGCATCCATGTCAGCCCGGGCGAGCACCACCTTTCCAGGTTTTGGTCCTTTCAATTGGGCGACTACACCCGTTCCTCCAACACCAGTTTGCACATCCAGGCCAAACGAAGTCAATTCTCTGGCTACAATTCCCGATGTGCGAATTTCATGAAAACCAAGCTCTGGGTGGGCATGGAAATCCCTGCGCAGATCTTGCGTGTATTTGAACAGAGCTTCCGCAGCTGTGAGAAATTCAGGCATAATCACCTCTCTGGTCTTGTGGAACTTGAAATCCACTAAGCGAAATTCAACACGCGGAACTTCTCTTCGTACCGTGGCAAATCATCGGATGAATCTTCTGTATGACGGGCGCGCATTCTCTTTTCGAAGAGTAAGGGGTCGCCAATTTGGGATTTGTGCATCTTTAATGCATTTATCTTGATCTCCCAGGTGGAACTTACATCAAGTATTACCGATGGCTGCACAGCCAGGGAGACCCATACTTCGCGTGGCGTGTGAGGCAGCAAGCCTTCTTGTGTAATCAAATCGGGAAAGAAGTGACTATTACCGGCAGCCGGGAAAACGGCATCGAGCACGGCCTGTCCGGCTGCACGGTGGTCTGGATGGTTCACCCGGTTATTCCAGGAGTACAGCAAAGTAGGATCGCAGGTAACGAGGATGTCGGGTTTTTCTTGACGGATGAGGCGGACAATTTCGCTGCGCAGTTCCATACTCGGTATTAAATAGCCATCCTCATGATGAAGGATTTTTACCGACTGAACCCCGATGACGGCAGCTGCATTTTGCTGTTCTTTTCTACGAATTTCGCATAGTGTTTCCGGCGAAATATTGGATCCTCCACCTTTATTCCCGTTGGTAAGTAAGACATAGTTGATCAAATGGCCAGCCAGAGCCCAACGAGCGAGCGTGGCACCACAGAAAAATTCCGGGTCATCCGGATGTGCAAGGATGACCAGGATATTTTGGGATTTTTCCCAGGAACTGGAAGGATCATTTTTATCGATGTTCATTCTTTTCATTAACTGACTTGGAGCAATTTTCGCAAGGCTCGAGCGTCTTGCGGCGGAGAGCCTCCAGTTCATCCCAGGGTTCAACATCTTCCCTGGCAAATTCACGTAAACCTACATCAGAAATATCCACGCGGATGGTCATCTGCAATGGATTAACATCATGTACCTTGCCCTCTCCGAGTGGAGTAACAACGCGCTTGTTCCGTTTGGGGAGCTCCTTACGCGCGGCGGCATACTGTTCATATTCATATACTAAGCAACATCGTAGACGTCCGCACATACCTGTGATTTCAGTAGGCGTCAGCGATATTCCTTGTTCTTTTGCCATTTTTATGGATATCGGGCTGAATTCGGTCAGGAACTTGGAACAACAACGTGTTTCCATTCCGCAAGCACCCATACCGCCTAACATCTTAGCCACATCACGAGGACCAACCTGTCGTAATTCCACCTGGGGCTGCTGGTAGAGTTTCTGCATGTCATGGCGAAGCGATTTTAAATCCGCTTTTTCTTCAGTCTCGGTACTAAACATTATGCTTAGCCGCGATCCGTCGAATGAGAATTCTGCCGCAACAATCTTAATTCCGGAAAGTTTAAGATGCGAGGCCCTTTCTCGGCAAGCGATCATTGCCTCGAGTTCTTTTTGCCCCCATATCCGGCGAAGCATCAAATCGCGCGGGGTGGCGATACGATCGATGGGTTTCCAATTTCCATCGGAAGGCGAGGCAGGATGCTCCACGAGTTGAGTCACTTCACCCAATTGTCTGCCGCGCGAGGTCTCAACGATAACATGGTCTCCCACTTTAATTTGAGGAGTGGAGGATGCATCGAAGTGATAAGCCTTACCGAGTTGTGAAAAACGAACGCCAACGATGAAAGGAGGCATGATTTGGATTATACCGTAGAGATTTCAGGAAGGAGTATTGGTGGGCGCTGTATCGGGAATCTTTGTGGGGAGTTTATTTCTCTCCAAGGTGATCACGCTGATCCTGGCAGCGACTTTTTCCGATATGGATATCAATGCTTTCCCGGCTGGGAATTCAGCCGCTGAAATGACGATAGGCTTGCCAGTATCACTGCTGATCCTGACAGATTGTTCCATGGGCACTGCACCAAGAAATGGGACCTTGGCAATTTTTGCAAGTTCTTCGCCGCCACCTGAACCAAAGAATTCACCCCGCATGTTTTCGATGACACCCAGAATCGGCACCTCAAGCGTGTTAAACATTTCCAGACCGCGGCTGGCATCTTCAAGCGAAACAGCCTGGGGCAAGGTGACAATTATTACTCCAGAAAGAGGCAGGGCTTGCACCAAAGAAAGGGGCACATCACCTGTACCGGGAGGAAGATCAATAACGAGGTAATCCAGATCACCCCAATCCACATCCGTGAGGAACTGACGGATGGCAGAATTGAGCATTGGACCGCGCCAGATAAGAGGCTGCCCAGGTTTCACCAAAAATCCCATGGACATCAATTTAACACCGTAGGCGACAGCAGGAATCAGCTTGTTCTCAACGGATCCGGGAATATCATGCACCCCCATCATTGTTGGGATATTTGGTCCATAGATATCTGCATCCAATAGACCAACCCGACCTCCGGCTTGAGCAAGTGCCACGGCAAGGTTTACACTGATGGTACTCTTGCCTACGCCACCCTTGCCAGAAGCGACTGCGATGACGGTGCGGGCGGGAATTTGAAGTTGTCCCCTGATCCTGCTGTCGGCAGGGACATTCGCATCCATTTTTATGACAACTGATTTAACGCCGTGAACAGACATGGCAGCTTCACGAGCAGCCATTTCAATATTTGCTTTAAGAGGGCAGGCAGGGGTGGTAAGCAAAATAGTAAAACCAACTGCATCTCCCTTGATCTCAAGGTCACGGATCATATTTAGGGATACCAGGTCCTTGTGCAATTCCGGTTCCTGAACTTTACTCAAGGCGGATAAGATTGATTTCGATGTGATTTTTGAGGGCATAGTTTCCTTGATATAGATGATTTATTCTACTTATTCTTCGCGCTCATGGTGTCCATGTAGAAAGTCAGATCGTTTTTTGCTACCTTGTAGAGACCGATTAATTCTTCATCTGAGCCATGAAATCGTTTTAATGTCTGTTTTGCACATGATAAACAACCTTGTGTTGCGCGGTAGGAATCAGTGTTGCAGCCTGCGCAATTATTCAAACGTGCCATCATCAAGATGAACGCCATCCGTTCTTTACTCTCTGCATCAGTGGTTTCCACCTTGCAAACGAGTTCCTGCCAGGCTTTGTCTCGCTCAGCGACAAGCGATTTGATTTCCCGGGAAGGGAATAGAAGGTCTGTCACTGGAGTATGCATGTCATTTTCTATTCGCCCTGGTCAACACGCGAGGCCGCTTTGGCAGCGCGGGCAGTATCTTCTCGAACAGCATTGATCGGACGAATGCTTTGGTAATACCGGGCTGGTTTTGACAAAATGGTTTCGTCGAATACATTGCGATGGAAGGATGCCAATTCATAGTCGTGATCCATTTTAATGGCATCGAACGGGCAGAACTCTGCACACAGACCGCAATTCATGCAAATATCTGCATCTATTACAAATTCGGCAGGATCCGGAATTGGGCGTCCAGTGATGGGATCGGTGGAACGAACAATCCAAATGCACTGGGGAGGACATACTTTTGCACAGATCCCGCAGGATGTGCAGCGTAAAGGTTTTTCACCCCCGGGACCTTCGTCATAAACCAGGAAGGGCACAAATCGGAATTCCTCAGGTACAGGAATCTTCTCCTCTGGATATTGCACGGTAAAAATTCCGCGCGCATTCTTGCTTGCCCGGTGGGCAATACCCTTATCAGTGCGGTATCGTTTTCCCAACCAGATCAGATCATCAAAATATGTTTCCAAAAACCTCTTAAGACTGACACCGAGACCTTTGATTATTCCTTTTCCATACATATCGTTCATAGTTTCCTCCTATCGATCGACTTCGCCAAGGACGATATCGATTGATCCAAGGACCGCTACCACATCAGCAACTTTCTGCCCGATGCATATCGGACCAAAAGAAGTCAGATTGATGAAGGATGGAGCCCGCACATGGTACCGCCAGGGTGAAGGTTTACCGTTCGAGATCACATAAAAACCGAGTTCTCCCTTTGGTCCTTCCACTCGTCCATAAGCCTCGCCGGGCGGGACACGAACTTGATACATTGGTTTTAAAGCCATCACCGGTCCATTCGGTAATTGCTTAATTACTTGCTGAACAATCCGTATGCTTTGCAATATCTCGTCAAATCGAACCATCAGCCGATCATAGATATCCCCATTCGTGCGGGTGACCACATCAAATTCCAAGCGATCATAAATTGAATAGGGATCGGCGCGACGAACATCATATGGGATCCCGGAGGCGCGCAATAAAGGTCCAGCCGCTGAATATTTGATCGCGTCTTCAGCCGTCAAGACACCCTGACCTATTCCCCGGGAGCGGATGATTTCATTTTCACTTAAGAACCTATCCAATTCTTCTATCTTTCGCGGCAGCCGCTCGAAAAACAATCCCTTGATTTTTTGTAACGCGGAGTCAGGGATGTCGCGGGCAACACCGCCAAAGCGGAAGTAATTGCACATCATGCGTGAACCGGAGACAGCTTCGAATATATCCAGGAGTAGTTCGCGTTCTTCCAGGGCATAAAGCATTGGTGTAAAGTATGCTCCTAGGTCATTCAGTAACGCACCAATCGCCATCAGGTGATTGGCGATTCGCGTCATTTCAGCCATCATCACACGAATATATTCCGCGCGTTCTGTGGGCTTCACATTCATTAGTTTCTCGACCGCCAGCGCATAGCCGAAGTTATTACTCATTGATGAGAGATAGTCAAGGCGATCGGTGTACGGGATATTCATTATGAAAGTATTTCTCTCGCCAATCTTCTCATGATTTCGATGCAGGTACCCCATGACAGGTTTTAGGTTGACGATTTTCTCACCATCAAGAACGACCGCAACGCGAAAGACGCCGTGCGTGGATGGATGTTGCGGACCCAGATTGACGATCACATGGTCGGTCGATAGACCAATTTCGTCCTTCTGGTAATTGCGCAGGGATTCATAGAGGGCTTTCTCAGGATCAAAAGTCTGGCTTTCTGGGTTAAAACCTTTTGGAAAGGCAATATTGTCGTTATATTTATTCTTACTTTCAGCCGGAAGCATCTTACCCTCCGGCCAGCGGGATTTTAACGGCTTGGCTTCCTCCTCAAAATAAGGCTCATGCCAATCCTTGCGCATCGGGTGACCGGCAAAACCTTCCCACATCAAGATCCGGCGGAGGTCGGGATGACCTGTGAATATAATCCCAAATAGATCCCACGCCTCGCGTTCCTGCAATTCCGCTCCAGGATAGATTGGAACAAGGGAAGGAATTTCCATCGGGTCAGCACGGGGGACTTGAACTTTAAAAGTTAATCCCGGACCACCTGTGGTTTTGTAGACATGATAAACAACCTCCATTTTGCCTTCCGGGAGATAATCCACGGCTGTGATGGAGGATAAATAATCATAGCCCAAGGAATCCCGCAGGTCACGAGCAAATGTCAATAAATTGGAACAATCAATCAGCCAGCCGGAATAGCCGGGACGGATGTCAGGGGTAAGA
Source organism: uncultured Chloroflexia bacterium (assembly GCA_963828815.1). Lineage (GTDB taxonomy): Bacteria > Chloroflexota > Anaerolineae > Anaerolineales > Villigracilaceae > UBA877. The sequence continues at coordinate 2,593,920 of CAWHGD010000002.1, read as the reverse complement.
ACATCTGGAAAACGGATTGATAAATCCTGAACCGTAGAAATTGCCGTGGTATCCATCATCGCCGCCTATTCCTGATCCCCATTGACGATTAAAGGAATCTTGCGCGGATCTATCAGATCTGGACCCAACATCGGGACAGGAATTTCCGCAAGATCAGCTCCCTTTTGATACCAACGGGAGGTTTTGATGGGTTCCTTCTTGATCTTTTCTTGAATTTTCATCAAACCATTCAACAAGGCTTGCGGTGTTGGCGGGCAGCCCGGTACATATACATCCACAGGTATGAATTTATCAACTCCAGAGACAACATTGTAGCCTTCCTTGAAAGGTCCTCCTCCGGAAGCGCAAGCCCCCATGGCCAGCACATACTTTGGTTCCGGCATCTGGTTGTAGAGGCGCACAATGACCGGGATCATTTTCTTGGTGACGGTACCCGAGATGATCATCAGGTCGCTCTGCCGTGGGGATGGGCGCATGATTTCCATACCAAAGCGGGCCAGGTCAAACCGACTCGCTGCTGTGCATATCATTTCTATTGCGCAACATGCCAGGCCGAACATCAACGGCCACACTGATGCACTGCGACCCCAATTATAAATTTTATCCAGGCTGGTAAGTACCACTTGTTGTTGTAATTCCGGGGGCACAGGATTTTCGTTGGAATTTATCTCGTCCGATTCCATAAATATACTCCTGGGAAATAAATAATAGGTACAAAACGGGTGGATTATATCTGAAAGAAGATGGCAAGTCAATTTATTTATGCAAATATATATTAGCATAAATGGTACAATAAAATAATGAAACAATCCACCCGCTTACGGATACTTGACCATTTTAGAAAACACCAGACGGGATCAGCAAATGAATTGAGTCGTTTCTTTGGTATGACCGGGGCGAATATTCGCCATCATTTGGGGATTTTGGAATCCAATGACCTGATTGAGGTTATCGGATTACGAAAGGAAAGTCGAGGAAGACCGCAAAATATCTACGGACTATCGCGAAGGGTGCAGGGGGATGGCTTGGATAGATTGTCAGGTGCTCTCCTGGATATCTGGTTGGGTGGGGTGCCAGATGAAAGGCGGGAGATGGAATTGAAATTGCTGGCAGAGAGCCTGGCAGGAGGATTTGATGCCGGGAATTCGATCATTAAGAATTTAGTGAAAACAACCGAGAGATTGAATGAAATGCATTATCAAGCTCGTTGGGAAGCGAGTCCTACAGGTTCACGAATAATCCTTGGACACTGCCCATACGCTGCAGTCGTGACTGGTCACCCTGAAATTTGTAAAATGGATTCCTTCCTTCTGGAATCGATGCTTGGCCCACATATTGTGCAATCAGTTAAGTTACAATTAAATGATAAAGGATTACCATTTTGCGCATTTGTAAAAATCGAGAATTAATCTTCGTCGTTATATGGAAATACATTCCAGATATTGACATGCATTTAATAAACAATCCCTATCAGCCGGGAAGGTCCATGCTATTATTTGCTTATGAGATAAACCTAGAATAAATAATAATGAAAAACATAAAGTTTGACAGAAAAGACCGAGTATCAGGATTTGTCATAGGCTGGATAGTTATTCTTCACTGCCTGGCGTTTATAGTATTCTGGCTGACTAACCCGGGCTTTCATCCAACGGTGAATGCATTTCTTGCGGATGCAACCGGCCTGTATCTTTCTTTTGTAACGATTTTTATTTGCTTTTCTTCTACCATTGGCTTAATAAATATTAGCCTTTTGATTTTGAAGAAACATGATAATAAAATCCTCCTGGACAGGATAGTATTCACTCTGGGTGTAATATATGCGTTGTTTTTTTATGGAAGCTTCTTCCTCATATTTCTAAAGAATCCGGTCCAAGTAGACCGATTGGTCCAGCTCACGCAATACTTCCGGATCATTTTTGATGCAGCGGTATTGCTTGTCATTGCATTGGGGATACGTAAGTTGATAAGTCACCAGTCAAGACCGTGGAAGAAATGGGTGTCGATTTTTCTTCTAATTTTTCTAGGCATATTTCCGTTCTTCAACACACCAGGTGCTGTTTTGCGAGGTCCGTTACCGGATAAACCATTACTGATCGCCCACCGAGGAGCTTCATTTTTGGCACCTGAAAATACGATAGCGGCGATGAAAAAAGCAGCCCAATTGGGCGTGTACGGGGTGGAAACTGATATCGTGATTAGCAGGGATGGAGTACCATTCCTGATGCATGATTCCTCGCTGGCTCGGACGACAAATGTGGCAGAGATATTTCCGATGAAGGTGGAAGAGCCAGCTGCTAATTTTACCTGGGATGAATTGGATCGACTTAACGCCGGGAAATGGTTCGTGGAACAAGATCCATTTGGAACGATCGCAGCTGGTGAGGTCTCGGCGGAGGAGATCGAGACCTATCGAAAAGAAAAAATACCGACCTTGAGAAAAATGTTGGAAGTAGTCCAATCTAACAATTTATGGCTGATCTATGACTTGCGAGTATCGGATGGTGCACATGAGTATTCAGGGACACCACTTGATCGTTTCCTGGCAGAGATTCTTGCATCCGGCGCTGAAGCGAAAACATGGTTTCTCGCTGATTTTGAGGAAATACAACAAATCCAGGCTGAATTTCCTCAAGCCATCCTTGCTGCCGGAATAGACTACAAGTAGCCGCCTGGTCCCGATGAACTCGTTTCCGCCGGATATAAGTTGGTGAACAGCGAGTATGGGATTTCAGACAGAATGATCCAAACATACCGTAATTCTGGATTATGGGTAAATTTATGGACCGTGGATGAAGTATGGCAGTATTCAAGACTGTGGATTCAGGGAGCGAATTCAGTCACCAGCAATAATATTCTCGGTATGAGCGGGTTGAGGAAACCTGTGATGGTTATGACCATGCCGGGATATCTCAGTGTCTGGATATTGATATGGATTATCTCGTTACTGGTTGCATCTTCTGGAATAATATTCAAAAATAAGGACTAGTATTCAAATGCTACCATTACGCGAGATTGAATTATTCCTTGTAAATGTACCCCTGCAAATCCAGGAGATCGTTCTGGAACTTAGAAATATAATAATTTCAATTGCGCCTGATGCAACAGAAGTCATTCGCTGGGGAGGATTAAGTTACTTTCATTATGGTCGTGGGGGTATCGTAAGCGCAGGGATTTGCCAGATTGGGATTCATGAGAGTAATGTCCATTTGGCGTTCATCCATGGTGCATTCCTGCCAGATCCAAGCCATCTCCTGCAAGGTAATCTAAAGGCCAAAAGATTTGTTTGCATAGAATCATACGAAAAGGCCCCCTGGGAAACACTGACAGAGTTGATTAAAGCTTCCTCGAAATTTGATCCTTATTCTTTAAAAGAGAAATCCTGAGAAATTAATCTCAGGATTCTCATTTTGGCATGCAGTTAAATTAGCCAGTGATCAAAGTCACGTTGCTAGCCTGGGGACCCTTGGGTCCCTGTTCAACAGTGAATTCGACTTTCTGACCTTCTTCGAGGTTCTTGAAACCTTCAACTTGGATGGCCGAGAAATGTACGAAGACATCCGGGCCACCTTCGCGAGTGAGAAAGCCATAGCCTTTACTACCATTGAACCATTTGACTGTGCCGACGATACGGTCTGACATTGTTTGCCTCCTTAGGCAATAGAGAAAATTGGTGGACCCGGTTTTCTCGCCAAGAGTTCAAAAACGAACGGCTCACGGATTGGAACCCATGAGCCGATTAGTTGCGATCCTAAAGCGATTTACTGGTATCCTAAGGATCTAATATATCATGACCGGGGGATTACGTCAATAGATGGATCATTACTCAACCGTAACACTTTTCGCCAGATTTCTTGGTTGGTCAACATCCAAACCGCGGAGGACAGCAATATGATATGCGAGTAATTGCAGGGGGATTACTGTAACGACCGGTGAGAGCATCCAGGGACATTCTGGCACCCATAGAACATGATCTGCCAGGGAAGCGACCAGTTCATCACCTTCCGTGGCTACTGCAATCACGGTACCACCGCGCGCCTTCACTTGCTGGATCTGGTTGACCATTTTGTCATGCCAGGGGTCTTGTGGGATGATACAAATTACCGGCATATTTTCATCAATAAGGGCTATTGGTCCATGTTTCATTTCCCCAGCCGGATATGCCTCAGCGTGGACATAAGAAATTTCCTTAAGTTTTAATGCTCCTTCGTAAGCAATTGGCATGTTTATACCGCGCCCTAAATAAAGGCAATTTCGCATATCTTTCAAAATGTAAGCCAGGTGCTCAATTTCTGTTTCACTTGCAAGTGCCCGGCTCACAGCATCTGGGATAAAACGCAGGTCAGAAACCAAGGATTTGCGTTTTTCAATACTCAAGATTCCGCGGAAGTCAGCCAATAGAATTGCCAACATATACTGGTCCACAAGCGGGGCTGTGAAGGCTTTCGTCGAGGCCACACCAATTTCCGGACCAGCCTGCATTGATATAGAACCATCAGCAATTCGCATGGCCTGCGAGCCTACAGCATTGACAATGCTCCAAAGGATGGCACCTTTTCGCCGACCTTCTTCCATCGCTGCCAGAGTGTCTGCAGTCTCACCTGATTGGCTGATGGCGAGAACCACACTATGTTCATCGATGATCGGATCAACATAGCGGAATTCAGAAGCGATCTCCATCTGGCAAGGGATCCTGGCGATATTTTCAATCAATAGTTTCCCAACCATTCCTGCATAGGCAGCAGTACCGCAGGCAGTGATGGTAATGTTCTTTATCGAGTTAACAATATCTGCGGAAAGAGCCAACTCCGGGAGGTGAATCGTTCCTTCGGCGAAGTCAACACGGCCGGCAAGAGTCTCGGTAAGCGAGCGAACCTGTTCATGGATTTCCTTTTGCATAAAATGGCGGTACTCACCTTTTTCTGCAGAGGCTGCATCCCAGGAGATGTTGTTTACTTTAATCGGAACCTTCGTACCCGCGATTGTCTCCAATTCGATATCCGATGACGAGACGACTGCGATCTGGTGAGACTCAAGGAAGATCACCCGGCGAGTGTGTTCGAGTATGGCGGGAATATCCGAGGCTATAAAATTCTCCCCATCACCAATTCCGATGACAACCCCGCCCGCGTTTCCTATGCGAGCACAAACAATTTTATCGGGCTCATCTGCCGACATCAATACGATGGCATGCGCACCGGCGATCTCCTTGAAGGTTTGCCGTGCCGATTCAGTCAGGTTGAGCCCTGAAGATAAGTGATGTTCCACGAGATGGACGATCACTTCTGTGTCGGTATCCGAGTTGAATTCGACGCCTTCAGCAGTCAGTTCGTTTCGTAGTTCGAGATAGTTTTCGATGATTCCATTATGGACGACTACCACCCTGCCTGTTGCGCCCAGATGGGGGTGTGCGTTACGCGCGGAAGGCGCCCCATGTGTAGCCCAGCGGGTATGACCTACACCCGGTGTCCCATGAATTGGCGAACCATTCAACAGGTCTGTCAGGCGGGATAATTTTCCGGCATCCCGGCGAATCTCTATCCTGCCATCCTGGATCACAGCCAATCCTGCGGAATCGTATCCACGGTATTCAAGTTTCTTTAATCCATTCAATACAATCGGTGTCGCATCCCGCGGACCGATATAGCCTACAATTCCACACATGGGATCCCTCCGGATATGATGCAATTGCGCAATCAAATTATCTCGGGCATGATATTTCATATCAGCCCAAAAATCGGATCATGCGCTTCAACCAAAATTATATAATTGCCAATTCCCGTATATTGTCTTCCAGGTTACCCAGAAAGCATTGTTTACGGGATTATATTATGGAGGGAAAGGTATCGGGTTTATTGGCATTCCCGGAGGGCTTCCGCTGAACATTCGATTTTCTCCCGGACAATCTTCCGGGATTAACCCAGCCTTGCGGCTGGGTACCCTCATCCTCGTCATCCAGGATTTCTATTTTTCACAATAAATAATCCTGGATCATGCGCTATCTTTCCCGAGCAATATAGTATCTACGATCTCCTTCAAAAGGGGTGCGGTAGATTATATCGCGCTTTGAAAAGACCGAATTGTCGGTATTTTGTGAATACCACGTTGAGAATACTTTACAATATCCCTCCATTTTGTTGACTACCACCCCCTATCCTGATATGATTATTGTGGTGTTACTGGGTTCAGCATTCAATTCTGAAACCGGGAATATAGATATTTTCTCGTTGAGGTTTGAAATACATTGGGATGAGCAAACAAACCGTAATCACTTCTCGAATTAAACAGCGTGGGCAGAGTTTTGTGGAACTCATGCTTGTTGTTCTGATCCTTGCCCTGATGGTATCGGGAGTGGTGGAATTTGGTTATTTGCTTAATAGCTACTTGAAAGTCCTGGACGGAACCCGGGAGGGCGCCCGCTATTCCAATATGGATGTTGCATTCGTTTATGATGATACCCTACCGGGTTATGTCAGCGTCCAATCCTTTTATGTCAATACAGCCATCCAGGCAATGCGCGTGATGTCCCCCATAGTCCTTAATGGAAACCGCGGGGACGACATCGTGATCTCAGTGTTTACCATATCCGGTTCATCCATCGTACGTTGGCCGCTGGGTTACGCCTACGGATGGAACCTGTGTGAGAACCGCCTGGATCCTGTAGTGCAGAGTGAAACGAACATCTTTCAAATAGCAAATTGGAATACTTGTACGCCCAAGCGCTCGCATTTTACCGACGCACAAATTCAAGCATTGATGGATGCCAGCGCACCTGCCAGCGGAGTATTACTGGTTGAGGCTTATTACAATTATCCACAGATTTTAAAACTACCCGTTTTTGCCCAAGTGATCCCAGATCCCATCCCTGTGTATACCTATTCAGTCATGCCGCTGACATCAGCTGAACCAACTCCGACTCCCATCCCATAGATCCTATGTCAACCATACCAGACCATTCAAAAAAGAAAATCTCACTTAAAGAACGGGGCCAAGTGCTTATCGTGGTTGCATTTGCCATTGTCGGTATCGTAGCGGTTGTGGGACTTTCCCTGGATGTGGGGGTCTTGTTCATCGAAAATGCCCGATTGCGCCGCGCTGTGGACGCAGCTGCACTGGCAGCAGCGCTGCAATACCGGGAAGGTTATCAAATGAGTTATCTGGATAAATCTGCCAGAGAATTCTTACAATTGAATGGTATTAATGACCCGGCAGCGCTTGTACAGGTATGCCAGAATCCGCTTGATCCGGATTATCCTGCTCATCATAACGCCGACCTTTGTCCGCAATCGGGAGAAATGGCCAGGAAATTGGTGCGGGTGGTTGCGAGGGGAATCGCTCCGCTGGCATTCCTGCCTGTGATCGGGATCGATACTGCGCCAATCGCCGCTGAAGCCACCTCAGAGACCGCCTCAGTGGATGTGGTGCTGGTTCTGGACCGCTCTGATTCCATGACCTGGGGGGATCCACTCCTGCCGGTAGGTGACCCCATGAGGGATCCAAGTATCTGTAATTATACAGCCAACCCGATCGACGCCAGTTATCAGGGTTATTGCCGACCTTTCGATGATGTTAAAAGGGCTGCGATCAGTTTTGTCGATCAATTGTATTTCCCTTACGACCGTGTGGCAGTAATGACCTTTGATAAGACTGTCAACCCACTTAAGGTTCTACACTTTTCGAATGTTGAGAATGATATCGTCAATTTTATTAAAGGAATGACAGTGTTCCAGGGTGAAGAAACAGGAGCCGATCCATCAGGCATCAATGCTATCTACCCGGCTGGGATGCCTTCCCGCTGGTATGATCCGGGCGGTATTTATTACGGATTAGACTGCCCGCAGACCGATCCGATTCTGCAAGCCTTTTATCCAAATTTCCCCAGCCCGGCTCCATGCACCACAACCAACATTGGGGCGGGACTTTACACTGCAGGCGTTGAATATAACCTACCACCAGTTCGAAAAAACTCCCTGTGGGTGGTAATATTATTAACCGATGGTGTTGCAAATGCAGGGTATGGCGAAAATTCCGTCTATTTCTGCCCGATAGGAACCTGGGGGAATTCAGATATCCCACCAAAATGCAATGATGGCATTAGTACCACCCGTCACGCGGCTGGCAGTGCTGATTATGACGCCGAGGATTATGCCTATGATGCTGCAGATTTCGTTGCTGATTCACAGAGTGCCCTGATCTTCTCGATCGGCTTGGGACCCAAAGTAACCCAGAATAGCACAGTGGATGGAACACCGCTAGGTGAACTCTTGCTACAATATGCAGCAGATGTAGGTCACGGCACCTATACCCCAGCGCCATCCAGTGCCCAACTTGAAGAAATCTTTCAAAATATCGCCAAGAATATTGCCACCAGGCTGACACACTAAGGAAGTAGAAAATGATGGATACTCAACTACCTTACTCCAGTTCCCGGAAACATCCGGTTCATGCCAGCCGTTCCCAGGGAGTGGTGGAGTTTGCCCTGGCACTGCCCATTCTTTTAATGTTGTTATTCGCGATCATTGATTTCTCGCTGTTGTTTTCAGCCTGGCTACTCATCCAAAATATGTCCCGCCAGGCGGTTCGTTATGCAGTGACTGGTGAATATAATCCTGCATACTGTACAGCCGGCTGCGTGACAACCGCTGACCAGGATATAGCTCGACTGCAATCTATCAGGGACCGGGCAGAGAATTTTATTGCCGGATTGTTGGTGGACGATACGTCCACCTTGATAACGGAACCTGGATTTCTAGAAGTTACAGTTTGCTCCAACCGTGACTCTGATGGAAATGGCGTGTCCGATTTTCAGGTCAACTATGGAGTCATGGGATCAGCAACAAGATATAGTGAGTGCAAGAGATTGGCTGACGATGCTCTTATTCAAGACCCGGGGGGCCCGAACGACTATGTTATCGTCATGATCGATTTCAACCATCCATATATCACTCCATTCCTTAATCAAGTATGGCCAATGATCCATCTTGTTTCCGCTCAAAGCGGTATCGTTGAAAAATTCCGCGTATCCCACGCTCAGAGCCTACCGCCACCCATATTCATGGGATCACCGACACCTTCGAATACCTTCACGCAAAGCAGTACATTTACTCTGACCAATACGTACACAAGAACGAGTACATTTACACCGAGTTCAACGGCGTCCTTAACGCCAACCGACACATTAACGAATACTCCTACAACTACCGCTACTCCTGATTGCGGATTATATGACTATACCTCGAACAACTTTTCATTGACAAAATACAGTGGTGGAACGCTTCCTCGCGCAAGTATTACAATTCGCAGTCAAAGCTCTGAGGATACCTATATCCAAAGCCTCGTGTTTAACTGGGCGGCATATGATGCTAGTTTTCCATCTCAAAAAGTGAATCGAATCCGGTTCGGTGGATCAGTCATCACTCCCTTTAACCAACCCATCTCACCGGCAACATGGGCACTCGTTGGTCTGCCTACATCTATTCACACCCTGGCAGCAGGGACATCAATAACATTCGATTTTGATTTCTTGATCGCTGATCCCACCTGGCCAGGTGGACCTTATAACAATTCCTTCGGTTTAGCGGTGCATCTTGGTAATAATTGCGATGTAAGCATTGATGCTCAGCCCACCCCAACGTTCACCGCTACAGGGACTTCCACCCTCACACCGACCCCTACCAATACAGGATCGCCAACGCATACCCCGACGCGGACATTAACCCCCTCGCATACCAACACACCGACGATCACCCTGACGGGTACAAATACATTTACTCCTTCCAATAGCCCGACAAGGACCGACACTTCAACCCGTACGAGCACGCGGACTGCGACAAATACCTATACACCAACTAATACACCGACGCGCACCAACACTCCACCCAATACCTATACACCCTCCAACACCTTTACACCGTCGAATACGCGTACTCCAACGAATACGTTCACTGCAACCCTTAGCCCGACACGTACCTTTACACCCACAATAACGAATACACCCACCAATACCTTCACGCGGACGTTTACACGCACCTATACTCCTACCAACACATCGTCGAATACCTTTACTCCAACGAACACTGTTCCCACCAATACCCGTACAGCAACCCGGACACCAACGAATACTTACACTCCATCCAATACACCAACGGCATCTGACACGCGTACAAATACGCCTACAGCATCGAACACCGCAACCCGTACCAACACACGTACTGCGACGAACAGCCCGACTCCCATCACTCCTACGGCGACTCGCACTCCGACCACACCGCCAACTGCTACCAAATGTCCTACCTGTTATGGCTTGTTGGATGCGCCGGGTCAAGCTGAACTCTCGCGAGCGTTGGATTTCCTTCGATTGATTCGATATCCATTTGCGTTGCTTGGGATGCATATTTACTGAGTTCCTACAAAGGGTTATGTAGTTTAGATCAGGACATCAATATATTAGCAAGAGGCCTGTGCCCATTTGATGGCCAGGCCTCTCCGTTTATATCAGTAAATGGGAGAAGAAGGACAGTCGTATATTCACTTAGTTGCGTAAAAAGGACCAACAAAGTCCATTCCGTAGAAGAAAATTGTTATAATTTGCCTGGAGGATGTATTGAAGAAGCGCCTGTTCGAGTTTCTGGCTCTTCAAGTCAGATGGAAGAGGATGCTGGTAGAGGCATTGATATTCCTCGCCTGTTATATTCTCTGGTTATTACTGCGGAAACCTGTATCAAATACCCGTCAACTTATTGGAAATTTAGCAGTCCTTGCACCTCTGGCCACATCGGTGTTATTGATTTTCTCGTTGCTTCCAAGAATCAACCCTGTCTCTCAACGAACCTGGCGGTTTATTGGATTTGCGCTAATCAACTTGACGATTGGTAACGGCATCCGCACATTTTATGAAGGAATTCAAGGGATATCGCTCCCCGCCTTTTCCATTGCAGATATCTTTAATTTAATTGCGATTCCATTCTTTTTTTACGCCATGGTTGTCTATCCATTCGAGAACAGGTACGCACCTTCTCGATTCCGATTCTTGCTTGATGCAACTATTGCATCCGGTGTGGTTGCTGTGTTTGGCTGGATGGCCTTGACTCAATCGAATATAACAATCGGTCGAGGAATCCCTGTTACCCAGATTTACCCGATTGTTGATCTTATCCTTTTGATGATCTTGCTAAACATGATTTTAGCGAACAGCAAGGCTCGCCGGACAATTATTTTTTGGGGGATTAGCCTGCTAGCTTTCTTTATATCGGACTACGCATATTACATGCTTTCTCAATTCGGCTATTATCAGGCAGGCGGTTGGGGGAATCTGGGTTGGGTGGTTGGTGGCTTGATTTTTTGCATAAGTATTGTGGTTGAAGCAGGAACAATTCCAGAAAAGAAACAAGTAGATAGCGTTCAATTCGACCTTGGAGTAAGGATTTAGAATATTCTCCCAGTATCGCTGGTTCTGGCTCTTTTCTGGTTTGTTATTGTGAATTGGCAGATAAAAGGCGAGGTATCGATTCTCGGGCTACTGATGAGTTTAGTGCTGGCCCTTGCTTTGATCGTGCGTGTAGGTATCCGCACAGGTGAAGCCGAACTGTATAAATACTGGCAATTATTCCGGTTCCTTTCAGAACCCATATTTATTTGCGATCAGGGTGGGAAGATATTACTCGCAAATCCCGCTTTAATGAAAGTTATGGATAAAAAAGATGATAATCTATTGATTGGCAAGGCGCTTACGACAATCTTTTCTGACCAGAAATTGCCGGATGGTCTATTAGATCGGGCAACATTGCAGGAATGTACTTTTGAAGTCACCCTGCAACCGGATAGAATTCCTTTCCTGTTATCGCTGAGCCCCATCTTTTCTGAAGGTCGAAAAGTGCTAATTGCTGGTGCCGCGCATGATCTAAGGGAACAGAAACGTCAAAACAAAGCTATCCGAAAGGCCTATAATGAATTACAAGTGGTATATCATCAACTGGAGGATCTAAACGACCAACTTGAACAGAAGGTAGAACAACGAACTATTACGCTGCAAGCAGCATTAAGTCGACTGGAAGCCCAGAATAAAATGTTACAGGAACTTGACCAATTAAAGAGCGATTTCGTTTCCATGGTATCGCATGAGTTGCGCACTCCGCTAACCAGTTTGAATGGAGGATTGGAACTCATGCTTAATCGCAAAGGTCGTTCCATATCTGACCGGGAACCCCTTGTGCTGATGAAGAATGAAATCCAACGGTTAACCCGATTTGTTGAAAATATACTAAACTTATCTGCAATGGAAGCCGGCCGCTTGGAAGTCCAGCCGATCCCGGTGGACATATCCTCCCTGATGGTAGATATTCAAAAGAACCTGAGCGCAACCCCCGGAGCAGAGCGACTTAAATTCTTTATTAGCGAGGATTTACCGCAAGTTCTTGTTGATCCAGGCTTCCTCCGGAGCGTGTTCAACCACCTGATAGACAATGCTTTGAAATATACTCCCAGTGGAACGGTTACAATCAAAACAGTACTCAAACGTGGCAAAATACAGATTCGGGTTGCTGATCTTGGACCGGGTATCCCTTTGGATAAGCGTCCCTTACTGTTTAAGCGATTCCAACGTCTTGATGCCAGGGATTCGCAGTCAGTTTATGGTTATGGACTGGGGCTTTACCTCTCGCAACGGATGCTACGTGCCATGGGAAGCGACCTGGCTCTTGATAAATCGTATAAAAAAGGTGCATGCTTTTATTTTAATTTACAGGCGGTCCAATGAATACCAAGATATTACTCATTGATGACGACCCGACCCTACTGCACTTATTGAGTCAATATTTACACGAGTTGGGTTTCAACGTTGTTGAAGCAGCCAACGGCCAGATTGGGTTGAGATTGGCATACAGCGAGAAGCCAGACCTGGTTTTATTGGATGTCATGCTCCCGGGCATGGACGGTTGGGAGGTCTGCGCCCGCTTGCGCGAATTGACAGATTTGCCTATCATCATGCTGACAGCAAAAACAACGGAAGCTGATAAACTTCGCGGTTTTCGACTTGGCGTGGATGACTATGTCACCAAACCGTTTAGTTTTGCAGAATTGGTTGCGCGCATACAAGCGGTCATGGGACGAGCAAAGATCAATCGGAAGGAAACCGGATACATAGCCCATGGAGAAATCCTTCTGGATCTTGAAAAATATCAGGCATCCTTGGGTGGTCGAACGCTTGTTTTAACGCCCACGGAATTCCGCTTGCTTGAGACCCTGGTGAGGCGTAAGGGAAAAGTAGCGTCGGATGAGGACTTGATGCGTGAAGTTTGGGGCGACTATCGAAATGATCCTGCTTTGGTACGTCGTTATATACTCATTCTTCGGAAAAAACTGGAACCTGATCCCACTAATCCAGTTTGGATTCGAACTGTACGGGGATTTGGATATCGACTCGGTACAGCCCCACTGAAACCACCTGAGAAGAAAGAAAATAAATAATTTTATTCAACGATCCTGGAAAAAGAATAACTGTTGAAGAATTCCATCCAAATGAGGAATCAAAGAAAGAGAAAATAACATGCGCTCAGGATCAAGAATGGAGCGTAAGGGATAGCGGTAAAGGATTTGTATTTCTTGAGAATCAACATGCGGATTATGATCACCAGACTGACCAATCCTCCAATAATTATTGCAAAGAACAGGCAGGCAAAAATAGCCCGCCAACCCAAAAGCAATCCCAAGATACCGGCGAGATTGACGTCACCAAAGCCGAGCGCAACTTCATCCGACGAGACACCGCGCTTTTTTGATATCTGCTTAATGAATAATTCACCCAAATAATAAATTACCAACATTACTCCAAATCCTGCAATTCCTCCCAGTAAAGAAGAGGTTATTCCATAAAAAATGGATTGCTTGCCTCGCAGGATGATACCAATTCCGAATCCAATCACCGCTCCAATGATACTCACAGGATGCAAGATTAAACGGTGTTCAATATCTATCACAAGGACGACAGTCAGGTATACTAGCAGTAGAAATGCAAATGGGAAGGTAAGGTTTTGACCCGGAAAGAGCCACAGCAATACTGGTATTATGGTCATTTCCCCTTGAATCAAGAAAGTACGAAGTCTACGAGACTTTCCGCAATTTCTGCAATTGCGTAACAGGAGGTAATCAGACCACATGAATGGATTTTGACAATCCGGGCATAGTGGATGGCTGAGTGCGTGAGTTGCAGGCAGAACATCAGACAGGTAATTCACGAGTAAACCAGAAAGCCAGCCAAGAAATAAGGGAATTAGAAGTGAGAAGTCCATCAATTGATTATAGTCTGGAATATTTTAATTAGGATTACAATTTAATTACGATGATTTGTATTCATCAATTATTTTAACGGTTTAGAAATTAATCAATACAGTTACTCATCCCCGATAGCAGAGAAGGATTGGAGGCTCAAGTGGAAAAATTTATCATCGAAGGGGGGATTCCATTAAAAGGTGAAATTACACCTTCTGGTAATAAAAATGCAGCGCTTCCTATTCTCGCCGCAACCTTATTAACTGGAGAACCGGTGATCCTGCATAATTTGCCAGATATCCGCGATGTTCGCGATATGCGTCAGTTAATTTGCCGATTGGGCGTAAAAATGGATGACCTTGGGAACAACTCCTGGAGAATCGCTGCCCAAACCGTCCGACCTGCGGACCTCGATCCAGATCTGTGTGCCCGTATCCGCGCATCCATCCTTCTTGCGGGTCCCATGCTGGCCAGGGCTGGCGAAGTTCATCTGCCGCCACCAGGCGGGGATGTAATAGGGCGCAGACGAGTTGACACCCATCTCATGGCTTTTAAAGCCCTGGGTGCTCAAATCCATTATCGTCGTTCTTTCGATTTTAAAGCCAAGCAGTTAAAAGGTGCCAACATCCTGTTGGACGAGGCGTCTGTAACGGGGACTGAAAATGTCATCATGGCTGCGGTCACCGCAAAAGGAACCACTGTTATCCGAAATGCTGCATCGGAGCCTCATGTTCAAGAACTTTGCCAGATGTTGAACAACCTTGGGGCGCACATTTCCGGAATTGGTTCCAATACCCTTCAAATTGAAGGTGTGGGGGAATTGCACGGGGGCGAGTTTTCGATTGGACCGGATTATCTTGAGGTTATGAGTTTTGTCGGAGCAGCAACAGTGACGCGCGGGGAAGTTCGAATTCGTAATGCCTGCCCGCAATATCTTGATATGATCAACATGGTTTTTCGTCGTCTGGGAGTGGATTGGAGTGTGGATGGAGAAGATATCGTTGTTTCTGCAAGGCAGCGATTAAAGGTGGAGGCAGATCTGGGTGGTGCCATCCCAGAGATCAAGGCGAATATTTGGCCTGCTTTTCCGACCGATTTGATGAGCATCGCGATCGTAGTCGCGACACAATCGCGTGGCAATATTCTCTTCCACAACTGGATGTTCGAAGGACGAATGTATTTCACTGATAAACTTAAAGGGATGGGTGCCCAGATTATTCTCTGCGATCCGCATCGCTGTATCGTTCATGGGCCAACAAAATTATTTGGTGAAAAACTTGAGAGCCCTGACATTCGCGCCGGAATGGCAATGATTATCGCAGCCCTGGCTGCTGAAGGAAAATCTACAATTCGAAATGTTGGTCAAATTGACAGGGGTTACGAGCGAGTCGATGAAAAGTTACGTTCCCTGGGCGCAAAGATTATTAGATCCTCAGAAGAATGAAATATAACTGATAGGCAATAATAGAGACGGAAACACAAAAGAAGAGGCGCGTAAATTGTACTGCACCCCCAAAGTTGGACACAACCAACTGAGGAGGTGCAGTTATTATGACCAAGTTTACGCGATCGGACAAGTTAGCAGCAGCCCTAGCTGTGGAGGCTGGGGATAGCCTGACCAGTGTAGGCAGGCGATTTGGAATGTCGGAGCAAGTTGTCAGAAGGAGTGTGAATCTCTATCGGGGACAAGGAGAAGCAGGCTTCCAGGCGAAGAAGGCTAGCTATACAGTCGCACAAAAGCTCTTGGTACTGGAAACCATGCACTCCCAGGGGCTGTCCCGTGAGGAAGCGGCGGTAAAATTCGGGATAACCGGATCTGCGACGATCTGGGCATGGGAGCGCAGATACATGGATGATGGGATCGAGGGTCTCAAGCCGAAGAAAAAAGGCAGGCGGCCAAGAGTTCGAAAGCCGAAAGCACCGCCAACGCCAAATGAGCAGCTGCTGGCCGAGAATGAATATCTGCGCGCCGAGAATGAATACCTAAAAAAACTGAACGCCTTAGTGGCAGAGCGGGAAGCTCGGGAAAAGCACGACGAAGCGACCGAGTAGCGATCCTCTCGGAACTAAGGCAAACCTATCCTTTGGCAACGCTGCTCCAAATCGCACATCTTCCCCGCAGCAGCTATTATT
Organism: uncultured Chloroflexia bacterium; assembly: GCA_963828815.1. Lineage (GTDB taxonomy): Bacteria > Chloroflexota > Anaerolineae > Anaerolineales > Villigracilaceae > UBA877. The sequence goes on along the minus strand of CAWHGD010000002.1, from coordinate 2,577,525 downwards.
ACCATGTTGCCCGTCTTCCCCGGCCCGAAAAACACGTTGCGGAGAGGGAGGCGATCCGCAAGATCTGCGCAGAGCATAAAGGGCGCTATGGGTACCGGCGGGTCACCCTGACGCTGCATCAACAGGGGTACCAGACCAACCACAAGTTGGTCATGATACTCATGCGGGAAGAGCATCTCAGCTGTGCGCTGCGGCCCAAAAAGTATCGCTCCTACCGGGGAGAGATCGGGAGAGTGGCTCCAAACCGGTTGAACCGCCGTTTCAAGGCGCTGCAGCCGAACACGAAATGGACCACGGACATCACCGAATTCAAGGTGAACGGCCAGAAGCTCTATTTCTCCCCGATCTTGGATTTGTTCAAGCGCCTCTTCTTAAAAATTACCCGATTTCCAGGTATTACTTGGAAGTAACTTCAAGGAATTGTGTGACTGCTTCCCGTAACATACGCTCAGGTAGTGCGCCGACTTGTTGGTGGATGAGCTTTCCCTTATAGAAAAATAGTAAGTTAGGAATCCCTTGTACCCCATACTGCTGCGCCCACTTGGGATTCTCATCCGTATTAACTTTGGCTATAACAAGTTTATCGCCCATTTCATGAGATATCTTCTTCAACATGGGATCAACCATTTTGCACGGACCACACCAGGGTGCCCAAAAATCCACGATCACAGGTCGGTTGTTCTTAAGAACTGCTTTTTCAAAAGCATCATCTGTCACATGAATCGGTTCACTCATTCTGCCTCTCCTGAATTCAAAATTCTATTACCTGGTTTATGAATATGATACTCGGATGTTATCTTGGCGGATTTTCCAAGCATTATTCCAACTGAGCAATATTTCTGTTCTGAAAGTTCAATCGCCTTTTCAACATCCTTTGCCCGGAGATTATTACCCCAGAGTAAATAATTAATGTGAATCTGAGACCAGATCATAGGAAAATCAAGCTCGCGTTTTCCAGTAACCTTAACCTGAAAATCTGACACCAATACCCGTTTCTTCTGAAGGATGGAGACGATATCCATTCCAGTACAACCGGCAAGGGCGATTAGTAATAATTGCATCGGGCTCGTGCCTGGTTTTCCATCAAGACTGCCCATCTGGACAGATCCACCCGTTGAATTATTACCGATAAAAGATAATTCGCCTTTCCAATTTGTTATGATTTCAGTCAGCTTATCGGACATTAAAAACCTTTGTATCCTTTTTTCGAGAGTATATCATAGAAAGAAATTTGACCTCGAAAACTTGGATGCATCAAAATAGAAAAAGATGCAGATAGTGAGAACGGGATGAAGACCAAAAGAGATTAGTTGATAAAATAATAATAAACCTGTTTGAAATCATATGGACATTTCCTGAAGTATAATTTGATTATATGTCAGACCTCTTCTCGAAATGGAAGTCCGGACTATCTCGGACCAGCAAAGCCGCCTTTGGGCGGCTTGCTGATCTGTTCGGCGCGACAGAGATCAATGCAGGGACATGGGATGAGTTGGAAGAGTTATTGTTAAAAGCAGATATGGGAATTGAGACGACAACTGTGGTACTCGATTCTCTACGCTCCCAGGTGCGAGATCAGGGTTTGACTCGCTCGGCTGATCTACAATCCATCCTGGAAAACGAGTTGCGCAATCGCATCGAATCACCAATGGAATTGAATTATTCCTTTCTACCAACTGTAATCCTATTGGTGGGTGTGAATGGTTCTGGAAAAACCAGTACTGTTGCCAAACTTGGAAATCGAATGGCTAAGGAGGGCAAGCGTGTACTGCTCGTCGCGGCTGATACATTCCGGGCAGCTGCAATTGATCAATTGAAAGTATGGGCGGAAAGATTGGAACTTCCGATCATCACAGGACAAGTCGATTCCGATCCAGGGGCTGTAGTTTATGATGGCATCAAGTCAGCCATTTCCAAGGAATTTGACATTGTATTGATCGATACAGCCGGGCGGTTGCACACACGTTATAACCTGATGGAAGAACTAAAGAAAATTCAGCGCGTGGCAGGGAAAGTATTAATCGGTGCTCCTCATCATGTATGGTTGGTCCTGGATGCAACCACAGGTCAGAACGCATTGATACAGGCAAGGGCATTCAAGGAATCTGTGAATGTAACCGGTGTGATACTCGCCAAACTGGATTCCTCAGCACGCGGAGGGATGGTATTTGCAATTCAGGGTAAACTTGACCTGCCAATCCTGTATGCCGGCCTAGGTGAAGGAGCAGATGACCTGATCCCATTTAGCCCAGATTCCTTCATTAAAGGGATCTTGAGTTCTTAATACTTGAGATTAAACTGAAAGGATATAACCATGCAAGATCTGATCAATAGATTACAGACCTCGTTGGAAATACTTCATCAATTAATGGTGCGTCTTTGACTTGCCAGCTAAAGAATCCCTGCTTGCAGAACTCGACAAAGAGATAAATTCAGGGAAATTCTGGGAAGATCCTGTACATGCACAGCAGGTCAGTAAGAATGCTGCAAGTCTGCGTGGAATTATTAGTGGATGGAAGGGATTCGAACAGCGGTTGCAGGATTCACTGGAATTAGCCGCTCTTGATGATGAAGCCCTACGAATTGATCTGGATTCAGAAATATCTGAAATTGAATTTGAATTACAAAGACGGTCCTTTACTGCAATGCTTTCGGGACCTTATGATGCCGATGATGCCCTGTTGGCTATTCACGCTGGTGCTGGAGGTACCGATTCTCAGGATTGGGCTGCCATGCTCATGAGGATGTACCTTCGCTGGGCAGAAAAGAGGGGATTCAAAACTGAAATTCTCGAAACAAGTGAAGGTGAGGAGGCGGGGATTAAATCCACAACCATCAGTGTCAGCGGAGATTATGCCTATGGCTATTTGCGTTCCGAGAAAGGTGTCCACCGCCTGGTGCGCCTTTCACCATTCGATGCTGCTCATCGGCGACACACATCATTTTCCTTGGTAGAGGTATTACCACAGGTGGCATTTGACAACCCGGAAGTTCAAATTGATCCAGCCGATTTGAAAATCGACGTTTTCCGCTCTTCCGGGGCAGGTGGACAAAATGTTCAAAAAAATGCCACTGCCATTCGCATCACCCATCTCCCTACTGGAATTGTTGTCACATGTCAGAATGAACGCTCACAATCACAGAATCGAGAATTTGCCATGAGGATATTACTGGCTCGATTATTTGAAATCAGAAAAGCCGAGAAAGCCGAAGAAGTTGCGATTTTAAGAGGGGAATATACCAAGGCGGAATGGGGCAGCCAGATACGCTCGTATGTCATTCATCCTTATCAGATGGTGAAAGATCACCGTACTGAATATGAGACAGGCAACACTCAAGCAGTCCTGGATGGTGACCTGGATGGTTTCATGGAGGCGTATCTTAAACGACAGTAACCAGTTTGAAGAAAGACGGGCTTGACGCTCGTATACTTCGTCGATATAATCAGCCCGCTAAATCGGAATCATATAAAGGAGTAAAGCATGCCCCCACAACCAAAACGAAAACTATCAAAAGGCCGTCGGGATAGACGACGCGCTCATGATGCAGTGACACCACCCAATCTGATCGCCTGTACTAATTGCGGATCCATGATCTTGTCTCATAAAGTCTGTCCTAATTGCGGATTTTATAAAGGTCGTGAAGTAGTTGAGATCAAGAAGAAAGAAAAGAAGAAATAGGATAATTGGATTACAGAAAATGGGCTGTGGAATTCACGGCCCTTTTTTCATTCTAAAGTAAAACCACTATAAAAACATTTGACACAACACAACTTGTGGAAAATCTTGTCCATACCTTTCTGAGCGGAAAGTATGCTGAAAATCGGTAAACGAGTGACACATATCCACACAGTTGAATGGACATATAATTTATAATTGGACTATCTATTAATTTCCTTCAGAAAACGTCTTATCCTGAAATTTATAAAAGGCAGGTGTGATCCATGAGCCTCAGTCAAATTGCCAATGCAATTCCAGCCTCACCCACAATCGCGCTGAACGAAGAAGCACGCCTGTTAAAGGAAAAAGGGGAAGCTGTAATTCACCTGGGTATCGGTGAACCAAAGAACAAAACTCCAATAACCGCCATTCTGAGTTCTGCGGCTAAATTGGCAGGCGGGGATGTAAAATATGTTCCGACGGACGGAACGCCCTCCCTAAAAAAAGCAATTGTTCGATACAGTGAAGAAAATTATGACCTGGTTGTTGCCCCTCAGAATATCATTGTCTCCGATGGCGCCAAGCAATCCTTGTTCAATATTCTTTTCACAATTTGCAATCCTCAAGATGAGGTGATTGTCCTGGCTCCTTATTGGGTGAGTTACCCTGAGATGATCCGAATGATGGGGGCTATCCCGATCATCGTGACACCTGAAGATGGTGGTTTTATCCCGAGTTTTGAAGAAATTGAACGGGTGATTGGGTCATACACCAAGGCGATCATCGTAAACAGCCCGAACAATCCATCAGGCATGGTATATCCAGAGGAAATAATCAAAAAGATCGTGGATGTATGCGAACGCAAAGGCATCTACATGATTTGCGACGATATTTATCATAAACTGGTTTTTGATGGTTTGGAAGCAATTCCCGCCTGCAAGTACACCAAAAGGGATGTTGAAAACTCCATGATTATCCTGGTCAATGGGGTGGCAAAGTTATATGGAATGACAGGATTCAGGGTTGGATGGGCGATCGCGCCCAGGAAATTGGTCGCGATCATGACCAATGTACAGTCGCAAACAACCACCTGTGTCTCACCAGTATTACAGGCTGCAGCGGAGGGTGCATTGACAGGGATGCAGTCCATGGTCGAGTCACTCCGGCTTTCCATTCAAAATAACCGGGATGTACTGATGCAAGAACTACATTCCTTCACTGATATTAATTGTAGAAAACCGCAGGGTACATTTTATGCGCTGCCTGATTTCTCTGCGTATTGTCGCAACAGTATCGCCAAGAATTCCGTCGAACTATGTCAATTCCTGCTTAAAAAGGCGTTGGTGGTAACCGTGCCGGGAAAAGAGTTTGGGATGGAAAACCATTTGCGGATAAGTTACGCGGGATCCGTAAAGGAATTAATCGAAGGGATTGACCGCATGAAATGGGCACTTGATCCGAATGCTCCCAGCGAGATCTATATTGGTGACCGAAAACTTGTGAGAGACTGGTTATGATACCCGTAATCCATGATCAATGGAGTACCGACGATGAATAATATCCTTAATATTAAGACACCTTCCGAAGGACAGGCTGCAGCAATCCGGGCTGATTATGGATTAGAATACCTTGGCTTAAGCAATTTACGGAAAATTTACTGGAACCTCCCAAGAGAAGCACTCTACGAGGAAGTGATATTTCGCAGTGAGGCGTCTATTTCGCATCAAGGACCAATCATAGTAAACACTGGCAAGCATACTGCCCGGGCAGCAAGTGATAAGTTCGTCGTTCGTGAATCGACAACAGAGCAGCACATCTGGTGGGGGCAATATAATCGTCCATTTAGCGCGGCAATGTTTGATGATTTATTTGCTCGATTGCAAGGGTACCTGCAGGGTCGTGATGTGTTTGTTCAGGATTGTTATGGAGGCGCGGATCCTGATTATCGATTACCTGTTCGCGTCATCACAGAAGCAGCCTGGCACAGTCTTTTTGCGCGGAATATGTTCATTAAACCAGATTCTGCAGAGGAGTACCGAAGGTTTACACCGGAGTTTACCGTTATTTCCGCACCTGGTTTTAAAGCCTTTCCTCAAATTGACCAGACTCCTACTGAAACGTTTATTGTGCTCAATTTTGCCAAGAAATTATGCATTATAGGCAACACCGGATATGGAGGGGAGATTAAGAAATCAGTCTTTACACTGCTAAATTATCTTCTCCCATTGAAAGACGGTGTAATGACCATGCATTGTTCAGCCAATATGGGAAAAGATGGGGATGTGGCATTATTCTTTGGACTTTCAGGTACTGGTAAGACAACACTATCAGCAGATCCCAGCCGGTATCTCATTGGCGATGATGAACATGGCTGGTCCGATAATGGGGTTTTCAATTTTGAGGACGGTTGTTATGCCAAGGTGATCGAACTTTCCCCAACTGCTGAACCACATATTTATTCCTGCACGCAGAAATTCGGAACAATACTCGAGAATGTGGTTTATGATCCCATAACCCGTTACATCGACCTGAACGATTCCTCCCTTACCGAGAATACCCGCGCTGCCTATCCGTTGTCGTTCATCGAAAACTCCATCCAGGATAGGCGCGGAGGGCATCCGAAGAACATCATCTTTCTGACCTGTGATGCATCAGGGGTAATGCCTCCCCTCGCGCGTTTGACCGTTGAACAGGCAATGTATCATTTCATTTCAGGGTATACATCCAAGATAGCGGGTACAGAGGTCGGTTTGCGAGATGAACCGGAAATTACGTTTAGTGCATGTTTCGGCGGTCCCTTTATGGTCCATAAGCCGATCTTTTACGCTGATCTATTGCGTAGAAAGATTGAACGTTACCAGGTGAAATGCTGGCTTGTAAATACAGGCTGGGTAGGAGGACCTTATGGGATTGGCAAGAGAATAAGCATTCAACACACCCGCAAATTACTAACAGCAGTATTATCTGGCACGCTGGATGGTGCTGAATTTTATACAGATCCAATTTTCGGCTTTGAGGTCCCGAATGCCTGCCCGGATGTACCGCCAGAAGTCATGTTTCCGTCCCGATCATGGCATAAGGAGGCAGACTATTGGAAGAAATATAAGCAACTGGCCTCCCGTTTTATTGATAACATGAAGAAATTTGAAAGCGATTTACCAAAAGAAATTATTAATGCTGGTCCAAAAATTTAATTTTTCAGGGATAGTATTGATAGTATGGTTTGATATTTTCCCTTCAATGGCGTCCTCATGGTTCGCTGATTATTCTTCGTCTGTTTCAGTATCTCCCGGTTTGGCTGTCCATGGTTTATATTGAGCCAACAAGCGCCCCGGGATACGTCCCTGAATTAATACTCCTTTCCTCCCATGTTCCAACCGGTCAACCTGACCTACTTCATGAAAAAGTGCAATAAGTTGACCTTGTTTGTAAGGCAACCGCACTTTTACGGTGGTGAAGGATTCAAACAGAGTGTTTTTTAAGACTTTTAGCAGGTCTTCAATTCCTTCTCCTGTTAATGCTGACAACGCAACAGCATTGGGGAAATGCTCCATTATGTCTCTGGCTGCAGCGGGATTTGAAAGACGATCGATTTTATTCAGAACAGTAATTATTGGAATATCCCTGGCTTCAATTTTTTCCAAGGTTTCAAAAACTGCTTCAGCCTGATTGATCGCGTTAAGGTGAGAAATATCGACCACGTGAATGAGCAGGTCTGATTCCGCGATCTCTTCCAAAGTAGCCCGAAAGGCTGCGACCAATGTAGTGGGGAGTTTCTGAATAAAACCGACTGTGTCAGTAACCAGTGCCTGATAGCCGCGGGAAAGAATGACTTGCCGCGTGGTGGGATCCAATGTGGCAAATAATTGGTCTGCCACATAAATATCTGAGCGGGCTAGTCTATTTAACAAGGTGGACTTTCCAGCATTCGTATAACCAACAAGCGCAACGATCGGTGTCTGAGTCTTCTTACGCTGGATTCGATGTTGAAGGCGGCGTGTCCGTACTTTTTCCAGTTCTTCCTTAATGTGAGCGATTTCATGCCTGACAGATCGTCTGTCGACTTCGAGCTGAGTCTCCCCGGGACCGCGTAGTCCAACGCCTCCCACGGAACCGGAACGCCCCGCACCTCCTCCAGCCTGTCTGGCGAGGTGAGTCCATCGACCTGTAAGGCGGGGGAGGTAGTACTCATATTGCGCCAATTTGACCTGCAATTGACCCTCGCTCGAGTGGGCATGCTGGGCAAATATATCCAGAATGACAGCCGTGCGGTCGAGGATGCGAACATGCTCTCCAAGATGTTTTTCCAGTTCACGCTGGTGTCGAGGAGATAATTCATTATCAAAAACAACTACCTGTGCAAGGGCATCTTCAGCAAGCGCCTTGAGTTCTTCCACTTTTCCTGAACCGATGAAGGTCTCCGAATTAGGATGATCCAATTTTTGGGTAAGCTCACCAACCACCTCCAAACCCGCGGTCTCGCATAGGAGCGCAAGTTCTTTGAGTGAATCCTCCAATGATAATATTTGTTCCGAACCGCGAACTTCTACGCCGACCAGGTATGCAAGTTCACGGGGAGCAGCGGTGGGAAAAAGATGTTTCTTAGCCATACCCATCTCCAATTCTCAGTATTGGTAGAGTAACAGATGAAGGCACGAAAGTACTGGTGATTTATTTATTTGATAGAAGCAATCCAGGATAACAATGTATCACCGACAACCTGCAAGCTCCTGGCTGAGGTCTTATCTGCAGTATCTGCAGATGTATGCCAGTACGGGTAATCGAAGTCGATGATATCGACAGCCGGGATCCCTGCATCAAGGAAGGGGGTATGATCATCAATAATTTCATATTTTGGAGTGGAGATGAAATATTTCCCATACCCTAATATTTCAGCCTGTGCCCAGATATCCGACACCAGGGTCAGGTCGGACGTATGTTCGATATAGATATTCAGGTCAGCGTCTCCGATCATGTCCACAATAACCACGGCTTTTGGTCGATCGGTTAATTCATGAACAAAGGCGCGTGAACCCATTATCCAATCGCGATTATCCAAACCACCATTATCCTCCGCATCGAAGAAAACCAGCCATGTAGAAATACTTTCCTCGGGGAGAGTGCGGGCAATTTCAAGTAAAACCGCGACACCTGATGCTCCATCGTTGGCTCCAGGGACGGGGTTGTCTATTCCGGCTCCTGGATCCCGGTCAGCCTGCAGGCGGCTGTCATAATGCGCGCCGATGAGCAGAAGTGGCGGTTCAGTTGACTGAAAAGCGATGATGTTACGAATGGAAAACCCATCCCACTTTGTTTCTTGAATTGACGATTTCCAGCCTGCGGTTTCAAGTTCCCCCTGAATATATTCTATGGTTCTGGCGTGGGCGATGCTCCCAGGTGTGCGGGGACCATATGACACCTGGGCCAGCAGATCATTGTAAGCGCGCTGGCTATTAAAGCTTGCAGGAATTCGTTTCATTTCTATCTTGACCCAAAGAAATAATAAAACCAGACCGATCAAAAGGATAAAGAATACTAAGATTAATGATTTGCGCGTAGCCATTATATAAGATCTTTAGATAATAATATATTAAATAAATGGTTGGTTTGACATCGAAACAGAATGAACAATTGTACCATTTTGGAATTCAAGCGATGTGTTATATAATCATTTACGGTAGCAGTCTGGTTTCATGGGAAGAAGAAATCCCCGATGTTGTTGTTTGTTTGAAATGGAATATTTGTAGATATGGATTTTTCTTCCTTGTGTTGAATGAAAAAACCTATGCGGAGAACATTGATGAACAAGGATAATTTAACTTCTCAAGCCGTGAACACACTAAGATTTCTATCTGCAGATATGGTTCAAAAAGCGAATTCCGGGCATCCAGGGCTGCCGATGGGTTGTGCCGCGATTGCGTATACTATTTGGATGCGCCATCTTCGTCATAATCCCATTAATCCTGGTTGGTTCAACCGGGATCGATTTATTCTATCAGGGGGTCATGGAAGTGCTTTGTTATATTCCCTTCTGCATCTAACTGGATACAATTTATCAATGGACGAAATAAGGAACTTCAGACAATGGGGCAGCAAGACACCTGGTCATCCGGAATATGGATTAACACCCGGTGTGGAAGTGACCACCGGCCCACTGGGACAAGGATTTGCCAATGGGGTGGGAATGGCAATTGCAGAGGCTCACTTAGCTGCGGAATATAACCAACAAGATCTAACGCTGATTGATCACCATATTTATGGAATCGTAACAGACGGCGACTTGATGGAAGGTATTTCATCAGAAGCAGCATCACTAGCCGGACATTTACGTCTTGGGAAGATTATTTACCTTTACGACGATAATCACATCACTATTGATGGTTCAACAGCCCTCGCCTTTACCGAAGACTGTGCGAATAGATTTTCTTCTTATAAGTGGCAGGTATTAAAGGTTTCCGATGGCAATGATGTGGAGGAAATTGATTCGGCCATCCACCAAGCTAAAGAGGATTCGCGCCCGTCACTGATTATTTGCCGAACTACGATCGGGTTTGGCTTACCAACCCGGCAAGGTACCAGCAAGGCACACGGCGAACCTCCCGGTGAAGATGAATTAAATGCCGCAAAGGAAAAACTGGGCTGGCCGTTGGAACCGCATTTTTATATTCCTAATAGTGTACTCGCCCATTTCCGTACTGCAATTGAAAATGGCAGACTATTCGAGGAGAACTGGACAATCGAATTCGGTAGATTCCAAGCCAAAGAACCAAAAAAAGCCGCTGAATTGGATCGTTGTATACGGTCTGGACTTCCTACTGACTGGTCCAAAAGCATCCCTGTTTTCCCCTCTGACGAGAAGGGGATGGGTACCAGAGTGGCATCTGGGAAAGTAATCAATGCGATGGCAGCAATTCTCCCTGAACTTATAGGCGGTTCTGCGGACCTTGCTCCATCAAATAAGACCTGGATGGATGGCATCCCTGCATTTGAGTCCGATACTCCTGGCGGTAGAAATATGCATTTTGGTGTACGGGAACACGCAATGGGCGCAGTAGTGAATGGCATGTCAGTCCACGGGGGACTAATACCATTTGGAGCAACTTTCCTAGCCTTTGCTGATTATATGCGTGAACCCATCCGGATTTCCGCATTTTCCCATTATCCAAGTATTTGGGTTTTCACCCATGATAGTATTGGAGTTGGTGAAGATGGACCTACCCATCAACCAGTCGAACAACTGTCTACCCTGCGGGCCATACCCGGGTTGACTGTCATCCGTCCTGCGGATGCAAATGAGACTGCGGTAGCATGGAGAGTAGCCATCGAACGTCGTCATGGTCCCACTGCATTACTGTTTACACGACAAAATGTTCCTACCCTGGATAGAAATATATTCACTTCAGCAGAAGGCCTTAAACAAGGTGCTTATGTACTTGCAGACATCGGAGAAGGTGATCCAGAATTGATATTGATGGCATCCGGTTCGGAAGTACAGTTGATTGTCGAAGCAGGGATGCTGATTGCTGCAGAGGCTGTAGCCGTGAGGCTTGTTTCCTTCCCTTCATGGGACTTGTTTACCGCCCAGGGACCAGAATACAGGGAAAAAGTTCTTCCAGGAAAGGTGCATGCCAAGCTGGCTGTTGAAGCTGGTATTTCGATGGGCTGGGAACGCTGGGTGGGTGATAGAGGTATGATCATTGGGATTGATCGCTTTGGCGCCTCTGCACCTTTTGAGGTGATTTACCGAGAATTTGGTCTGACAGTAGGAAATATCGTCAAGGAAGGGCTGAGGTTGGCAGGAAGAAGATGATTGACATTATTTATTCCAAATGCCTTACACACCGGTATAGTTCATGGCAATCGTAGTAGAATTCACTTACATCAACAGACACATGTAATCAAAATCAAGATGGTATTGTCTTCTCAACTGGTTTAACTATTGCTGATCCAATACTCATGAAATTAATCCATAAAGCATACGGGGCATTCGTAGCACTAGTATTCATCCTGCCTTTAGTGGAAGCAAGGGGCACTCGAAATGTGTCTGCTGAGGGGGAACAGCCTCTGGGGCCGGATCGATTTGCGGTAATAACCCAGGATTATATTTCATACGAATGGTGGATGACCAATTATGACAACAACATGGTCGTCTGCTCATTAGCGGTGGACCACGAAGGTCTGCCAACAGGAGCGGAAATATTTTCATCCTGTGGAAAGACTTTATACACTCAGTGGACTGGTACAGGTGTCTGCAATCCAGACGAGGGTTGCAAGGGTTATTATTTACAATATATAAATTCCAAGCAGGCTCAACGTGATGTGAGCGTAGAATTACCTCCACCAGTAGTCTGGGTCTCTCTGGATGGATGCACATCCTTCAATTCATCATTTCTTTGCGACAATTTACCTACACTTGTATTGACAGGTGAAGAACCATTGGAGGGAGAGGAAATACAATACCTGGAAGGACGGATAGATGGTAAATATTTCATTTGTGATCCAATCTGCCAGGTCGACCTTGCGCCAACAGATGAGGATGGACTACAAATGGAGTTTTGGGCCAACTCAAGTTACGGAGATAGCAGCGAATTATTCCAGGCGCGGATTCGGGTAGCTGCCTCTGACGATGGGAACGATCATGGTTGGTTTGCAGATATCCTGACTTCTAAATGGCGCGGAGGAAATATTGCAGGATGTTCAGAAACCTGGAATGTTTTTCCACCAGTCGGGGGGGTTCCTTTCTGGTTATCAACCCCTCAAAGGGTTGAAGAATTGGCAACAAAGATCCCATATGAATATTTGGCGGGAAATCTGATCATGCAGGGATTGGTGGATGCATCTGCATGCATCGACGGTGGACTAACTGAAGGTGGTCTTCCAAACACCTGTGGATTGGAAGCCGCGGGAAACGATGTAGTTGATTGGCAGAATAGATTTGACTTCATGATCTTTGATGCCACCCTGGAGACTGGAATTCCTTCACAATTACTCAAGAGAATATTCGCCCAGGAAAGCCAATTCTGGCCCGGTGCGATGAATGAGGATAAAGAGGTGGGATTGGGTCAGTTAACAAAGGGAGGCGCAGATACAATATTATTATGGAATCGACCATTCTATGAACAATTTTGTTCGTCTGTCCTGGATGAGGCTTCCTGTGGCAAAGGATACCCGCACCTCCAGAATGTCCAACAGGAATTACTGCAGGTTTCCCTCGTCCAGAGTGTGAATGCTTACTGCCCGGATTGTGAGATTGGGATTGATTTAGATCGTGCCGAGAATAGCGTCGCCACTTTCGCTGAAACAATCCTGGCAAACTGTGACCAGACTGGTATGATCGTTCAAAACACCTATGGCAGGACAGCGGGGGATTGGGCTTCCTATGAAGATCTATGGCGGTTCACGTTGGTGAATTACAATGCCGGACCGGGTTGTTTGACATTGGCGATATGGGAGACGAAAAGGCGAAACGAGAAATTAGACTGGGCATCTCTTTCATCCCATCTTACACCTTCCTGCCGTGGCGCCATCGATTATGTCTCCATGATCGAATTTGCCAACCCATGACATATTATAAATAATTCATTTTGCAGAGCTATCTAAAATTTCCATAAAAATGTTAGTCACGGTTTAAAAAAATATTAAATTTGATTTGAACATGTGAAAAGAAAAAGGAGTCGACTGCTTTTAAGTCGACCCCTTTGTAGAGCGGGTGATGGGACTCGAACCCACGATATCTTGCTTGGGAAGCAAGCGTTCTACCACTGAACTACACCCGCGCGGTGGAAAAATTATACCAGAATTTCATCCATCAACCTAAAGCCGGTGATCAAGAATCGCGGGTGACGAGATTCCTGGCCATTTCGATCAACTGTTCCCCTGCCTGACCCTTTGGATCCGCAATACGTAATGATTGCATCGCCATGTCGGTCATCTGGTCGGCGGTTTCCTGAGTAAAAAGACGGGCTCCTTCTGTTGCCAACTGGTCTGCCAAATCAGCAACTTCGTCGGGATGAATTGAGCCTTCAGACCAGCGTTTGGCGAATAAACCGCTTTTGCCCAGGCCAAATAATACAGGCAAGGAATTTTTTCCTGAGACCAGGTCCGACTGAGAAGATTTCCCCGTTAACGCTGAATCACCCCAGATACCCAGAAAATCATCATGCACCTGGTAGGCGAGACCGAGGTAATGACCGAAGGAACTATATGCATCCTGGGTTGCTTGATCGCAACTCCCCAATAGTGAACCAATACCAATACAGGCTGAAAGTAATGCCGCAGTCTTCCCACTGACCATTGACCAATAACTTTCAATGCTTAGGTCCATCCGTTTTTCATAATAGATATCGAGGAATTGACCACGAGTTAAATTTAGGCAGGCGTTGTTTAATATAATTGCCGCCCTGGCGACGACCTCATGGGAGTAACCAGGAACAAGGTCTAAGATTGCCTGGGAGGATAATATAAACAAAGCATCTCCTGCGTTGATGGCCTGGGGAATTCCCCATTTTGCCCAGACCGTATCACGTCCGCGGCGTTTATCCGAGTTATCCTGAATGTCATCATGAATGAGCGAAAAATTATGCACCAATTCCACGGCCGCAGCTGCCGGAAGGGCAGTTCTCCAATCGCCATCACACGCTGAGCAGGTGAGCAATAAGAATAGAGGACGAATGCGTTTACCCCGTGTTTTGGAATCAGCATTTTCTCCCGACCAGCCCAGGTGATAGGTTAGCATTTCATACAACTGGGATGTAAGCGGTTCGTCCAGGCGTGCAATCTGACGTTGTAACTCTTTTTCAATTTCCGGAAGATAATCCATGGTTCAGAAAAGGTATTGAAAGATCAGAAATTTTAGAACATGAAAGATATTAGCGCCTAATTAATTTGCTATTACGAAGCGAATCAATATTTCCAGCACCAATAGCAAACATGGTCACTTCTATTTGTTTCCTTACCAGCATCAGCAGTTCTATAATATTTTCTGTTGATACAACAGCCTCTCTGAGGAAGGGTCCTGCCATTCCGCCCAATTTCGCACCCAGGGCAATGCATTTGGCAATTTCCAAACCAGAAGTAAGACCGCCGCTGGCGAATATTATCATTCCTGGTGCGACTTTCTTGACATTCAAAATCGATTCAGCGGTGGGGATCCCCCAATCAGAAAATGTAGCTGCCACCTGACGGGAAAAATCATCAGGGGCGCGGTGCATTTCCACTTGAGTCCAACTTGTTCCACCCGCTCCGGCAACATCAATGGCAGAAACGCCACATCCGGCGAGCAACTCTGCTGTTCTCTCCGAGATGCCAAAACCAACTTCCTTGACAATGACCGGCACCCCGATAGTATTACAAATACCCTCGATCTTGTGCAGTAAACCCGAAAAATCTGTGTCACCATCCTTTTGAACGGCCTCTTGAAGGGGGTTAAGATGCAGGCAAAGCGCATCCGCTTCCAGCATATCAACGGCGCGACGGCACTGATCAAGGCTGAAGTTGTAATTTAATTGTACAGCACCCAGGTTGGCTATAAGGAAAATATCCGGAGCAACAGAACGCGATATAGAAAAGGTCCCGGACAGCGAAGGATCTTCGATTGCAGCCCTTTGGCTGCCGATTCCCATTGCCACTCCAACCGCCTGAGCGGCTTCAGCGAGATGCCGGTTAATTAATTCTCCTTCCTTTGTCCCCCCAGTCATTGACGAAATCAGAATAGGAACCGTCAATTTTCTACCAAATAAGGTTATCGTTGTATCAATAGTTGCCAGGTTAAGTTCAGGAAGAGCCTCGTGGATAAAATGGTAATTTTCCAATCCATTCAGCAACCCAGAATGAACCTCATTTTCAAGGTTAATCCTGATATGGTCAGCCTTCCTCCTGCGGATGGGCGTAACTTTATTCATAAAGTTGTGTTCCTTGTATTGAATTATAACGGTGAAACGATTACAATTGTGACAGTTAATTCCTACAGGAGGCAAAGATGGCCAGCACTTTTGATGAAGTGAAAGCTATAATCGTGGATTTGTTGGGTGTGGAAGAAGGAAAGGTAAAACTTGACGCACGCTTCCGCGAAGACCTCGAGGCTGATTCTCTAGACCTTGTAGAACTAATCATGAAATTCGAGGATGTTTTTGGCGCCGAGATCTCTGACGAGGATGCCCAGAAAATCACAACTGTTGGTGAAGCAGTCAAGTTTGTCGACTTGCAAAAAACGAAGAAGTGATCTTAAGATCTGCACATTAATATTATAGAAACCGCTCCCGGGAGCGGTTTCTATTTATTATTTAATTCTATTATTTCTACAGATCCGTAAGCGAGATCGCTTACGATGCCATTCTATTTCAATAGGCTTGGGATCTCTTCAGGATGTTTTGCCACTTTCACTCCTGCAGTCTCAAGGGCTTTGATTTTTTCTGCTGCTGTCCCTGAACCACCTTCAATGATCGCTCCAGCATGGCCCATGCGTTTTCCCGGGGGGGCCGTTTGCCCGGCAATGAATGAGACGACCGGTTTAGTCATCTTGGAAGCGATGAATTGGGCAGCCTTCTCCTCGTCGGTGCCGCCGATTTCACCGATCATAACCACTTTTTCAGTGTGAGGATCATCCTCAAACAAGGACAGGCAATCGATGAAATTCGTCCCGTTGATCGGATCTCCTCCGATACCCACGCAAGTGGTAGCACCCATACCATCCAATTTTAAAGCATATAGGACTTCGTAGGTCAATGTTCCCGATCTGGAGACAACACCGATGTTGCCTGGGATAGCGATATTACCAGGGATTATTCCAACTTTAGCCTCCCCCGGAGTCAATAATCCCGGGCAGTTCGGGCCCAGAAGGCGGACTTGTTTTTGGTCAAGGTATTCACGGACCCGCATCATATCCTGGACGGGAACGCCCTCGGTGATGCAAACGATGAAAGGAATTCCTGCGTCTGCTGCTTCAAAAATCGCATCCGGAGCGAAGATCGCTGCAACGAAAATGATGCTGACATTTGCACCAGTGGCTTCAACGGCTGCTTTGCAGGAATCGAATACTGGTACTTTTCCTTCCAATACCCATTCGCCACCTTTACCTGGGCGGGTTCCAGCTACCACCTTGGTTCCATAATCAAGCATTTGTTGGGTATGAAACAAACCTTCATTTCCAGTAATGCCCTGCACCAGCAGGCGGGTATTCTTATCAACTAATATGCTCATATCGGTTTCCTATGCTTTTGCTGCAGCAACGGACTTCCGGGCTGCGTCGGCCAGAGTGTCTGCCGTGATCATCTTAGCATCCGCCAGGAGTTTTCGACCTTCTTCTGCATTTGTACCTACCAGACGGACCACCATTGGAATGTTCGGTTTTACATCCTTGAGGGCAGCAAGAATACCTTTGGCAACTTCATCACAGCGGGTGATCCCGCCAAAGACATTGAAAAGGATCGCCTTCACATTCTTATCTGTGAGAATGATTCGCATGGCTGCTGCGACTTTATCTGCTCCCGCGCCTCCGCCGATATCCAGGAAGTTGGCTGGCTCACCACCGAATAATTTGACAATATCCATGGTTGTCATCGCCAAGCCGGCGCCATTGACCATGCAGCCGATATTCCCGTCCAATTTGATAAAGGAAAGTCCGTACTTTCGCGCCTCGGTCTCAGCACTTGCTTCCTCATCAACATCGCGCATTTCGGATAGATCGGGGTGCCGAAACAGGGCATTATCATCCAGAAGCATCTTGCCATCCAGCGCTATCAGAGATTTCTCTTTCAAAATCACCAGGGGGTTGATCTCTGCAAGGGTCGCATCGCATTCCACGTAAGCGCGCCAGAGACCCCGGCAAATATCAGCGAATTGCTTCCAATATTCCTTGGGCAGATCAATACCGATGGCGATGTCCCGTGCCTGGTAATCGCGCAGACCGAGCAAAGGATCGATATGAACTTTAATAATCTTTTCGGGAGTGAGCCGGGCCACTTCTTCGATCTCAACTCCACCCGCTGCGGAAGCCATAAAGACCGGGCGTCGTGCTGCGCGGTCATTGGTGATCCCCAGGTAAATTTCCTGGTCAATATTGGCTGCCGGATCTACCAGAACCTTGCGGACCGGCAAGCCTTTAATTTCCATCCCCAGAATCTGGGTGGCTACCTCTTCAGCCTCTTTTGATGTCTTTGCCAACCTGATACCCCCGGCTTTTCCGCGCCCTCCAACAAGAACCTGGGATTTAACAACAACCATGCCACCCAATTCTTCAGCAATTTGCTTTGCTTCACTCGCGGTTGCTGCCACCCGTCCTTTTGGGATTGGAATGCCGTACCTGGCAAATATTTGCTTGGATTGATATTCGTGAAGTTTCATGCAAGATTTCTCCCTGTAGATTGTCAAACGCGTGCATTATAGCAAGATATTACAAAAACCTCACCTGTATTTGATAATCAGACTGAATGACATTTGGTCTGATTATGGCAACGTAAACTGCATCAAACGATTATTTGCAGTATCGCTCACCCAAACTCGCCCTGATGCATCGGCTGCAATCCCAGATGCAAGCCCAAAATTTTCAGAGCCGATCCCATATTCACCCCAGGTTCGAATAAACTCTCCATAGTTTGAGAATTCAAGCACCCGAAATGCTTCCGGGTCTGTGGCGAAAACATGATCCTGCTGATCAATTGCGAGAAAAGGTTTATTTTCCAGCGATTCACCATACCAGCCCACTACATCCCATTGACGAAGAGCAGAATAGGAAGAACCATCCTGGCTGGGTTCAAAAACCTGAATGCGCTGATTCCAGGTATCGGCAACAAACAGGTTTTCATGAGAATTCGAAAGCAATTCCTACGGGTTCTTCGAATTGTCCTGCAGATAATCCCTCGTTTCCAATTTGCATAATGAAATTCCCATCCGAATCGTATACAAGAATCCGTTTGTTTCCTGTATCTGATACAAAAACACGACCGTGATTATCTACAGCAATACCGCGTGGTCCCCAGAATACATCAGGATCAGTAGTTGTTGGGTCATACAGAGGAGTACCCCACATCTTGATTGGCGATCCTTCTCTGGTGAACTTCTGAATGCGGTGATTCCAAGTATCTGCCACATATAGGAATTTTCCGTCTGGTGAAAGTGCCAATGCCCAGGGTTGGTTGAAAGTGCCGATTGGCGCTTCACCTACGTTGATGTCTTCAAATATTCCCCACTCTTTAATGATCTGCCCATCAGCAGAAAATTGCTGAATGCGATTATTGTTTGTATCAGCAACATAGAGAGATCCATCTGGAGCAATGGCAATACCATGAGGACTACTTAATTGTCCGGCATCGGAACCGCCCTGGCCAAAAATCAGTTGTGCTGGAATGACCTGCCTGCCGTGTTCATAAGGATCGGCTTGTATGGAAGCAGTCTGAAGAATGCCATAATCCCAAATCTTAGCTGCGGCATCCTTGCGGATATATAAACGCATTCTGTCACTCGGACTCCAATCGGATTCGGTCAACTTGCTATTTTCAGTGATTACTGAATATAAAGAATAATCCCTGGAAATCCAGATATTCCACAGCGCCTGTCTCATGGAGGGATTGGTTATTGAATCTTTGATTCGTGTCCAGGTAAGATTGAAATAATCCTGATTAGGCCAGACCATGCGCATATAATTTAGAACGTAATATTCATCACCTACCACCGATTTTATAGTCTCAAAATTCTTTTGGTCGACAATAATTACCTCAGAGGTAGCTAAATCTGAGGTTGGTTGATCAAAGGTTGTCTTGTTTGGATAATTTCGAACATACCAAGTAAACGGCCATGCCACACCGCTATCTGGAGCGCTATTATCGAATGCCAGATTTATATTTTTTCCTCCGGCAATCCGATTGGAGATCATTTCTATTTGAGACATCACATCTTTGATGCCGGTTGCGCCATGTGCATAGACAAGGTATTCGGAGGCATCATTTGGATGAAGGAATGCAGCTCGAACCGCGGTTCGTGCAGTTAAAACGGCAAGCAAACTAAATGTCACCAGCACTGCCAGTCGCAGGATGGGATGTAATAAATGGTGAAATCTAGCTATGTAAACCAGACCAATACCACACCCGATGGCGATGATGCTATACATCAGGAATATCCCGGTCGCGTACAAGTCTGCCAGTGTCTTTCCCTGGAAAGGTGGAGTAGCCCCGGTTCCTGATATCACCATCCCGCTTAAGGAGAGTAGAAATAGGATAAGTAAAATTATTGTCAACAAACCTTTTCCCGTGAACTTTGGCCAGTTGATTTGTTCGACCACAATTCCTAAAGCCCAACCAGACAATAAAATCATTGGCAGTGTGATGTGAACGGTCAACCACGGCATTTTTTCGCCAGCGATCGAATATGCTACCAAGCTGGATAAAGCCCACCATGCGAGAATTGGAAATAAAGGTGCCTGAAGTTGAGTGTCGTTCTGAACTGTTTCGTTGGAAGGGCTATTGGGGTTCAGCGGGGTCGGCGTTCTTTTTCGTAAGCCAAAATAGAAGGCTAGAATCAGTCCGAGAGCAGGTAGATATTCGTAAAGAGGAAGCTGTATCAATAAATAGTAATACCAGGGCTGGCTGCCTCTATTGACACCTTGTTGGACCAGCCAATAACCCAGTGATCCTACCGTACCTGTCGCAAGCCCAGACCAATTGGAAAAAACGCTGCTGAATAAGAATATATAGATTCCCCAGAATGCAGCCGCGTTTTTCAGCCAGCGTTTCCAGTCCCAAAGAAGACCGATGACAATTGATATGATGATCAGCAAAAATAAAATTGTTGCGGTTTTGAAGGGTCCCTGACTCCAGAGGGCCTGAAGATTCCAGCCGGGCCAGGTAAATGAATAATCGAGGGGATTCCATCCCAATGCTTTCACTGGGATGGCGGTTAATAAAGGCAGGACAAATGTTCCAAGGATGACTAGCATGTCGAAGGAGCGCTCGCGGCGAAGGTTTCTCCAACCATACCCTATGACCAATAAGATCGCCGCAAATCAGTAAGCCTATACATGCAAATATAAATAGGCTTGTTACTGAGGAAATTTTAGGCGTAAGGCCTGTAACTGGTAAAGAAGATCCCGGAATTTGAGGGGAAGTGTTTACAATATCGGTCTCAGAGATTTTGATACCTGTATACTTATTTACACCGAAAGCGAGACTCAATAACAATATACTCAATACCAATAACAACACGAACACATTCTGTAAACTGGCTTTCTGCCAGGGGGAGCGACTCACACGTCTGATGATGCAAAAAGCGAGGAATAACATTGCCTGGGCAGTGTAAATGAAGGCTGTTTCCTTGGTGGCAAAGTGAAGTGAAGTCACAACTGTAAGAAGTAGCAAATACTTATGTTTTCCAGTCTCCAAGTAGCGAAGGATCGCATATAGTGTCATCACACCCAACAAGGCGACAAAAGACTCGTTGCGGGCATAACGACCGTAATACAGCATGAAAGGGGAAAGGAGTAAAAGGCCGGCGGTAAGTAATGATCCTGCGCGCCCAAGGTAGCGCCGCCACTTCCAAATCATGAATACCGTCAGAATACTTGCGAGTGCATGTGGCAAGCGAGCGGTAAAATCATTATCCCCAAATAATGTGAAGATCAACGAAATCAAGTGGAATTGCAGGGGTCCATGGGTGGTGGGGGTGTGTTGATACCCAAATCCGTTGGAAAAAAGCCATGAATAATACACATGCAGACTTTCATCGTGACTTATGACTCGTGCCCCCAGATTGTATAGCCTGCTTACGGTCGTAAGGATTAGAATGATTGCGAAAATACACAATTCGCATGTGAAAAAGGGGAGAGCGGGGAAGATGGGGCGTTCAAGCCACGAAACCTTATCAGGTTTTGAAGACATTATATATATTTCCTGAAAAATGTTTCTTAATTAGGAAACAGTGAATATAACATAGAAAGAGTTGTATTTAGTATTATGCGCATAGCCATAATAATATATTCTATATACAATTATAAACTTCCTGCAAGCTGTCCACAACCAGCTTGAATGTCTATACCGCGCCTAATGCGAATCGTACACGGGATTCCTGCATTGTCTAAAATATCCTTAAATATTGTGGCTCTTTGTTTGGTGGTTGCTTCACCTTGATACCCTTTGATCGGATTGAGGGGGATGGCGTTGACATGACACAATAGACCCTTTAGTTTACGTGCCAATAAATGTGCCTGGTCTGCAGTATCATTCACGCCATTTATCAAAGCCCATTCGAAAGTAATTCGCCTCCCTGATTCTAACGTGTAATCACGACATGCTTTCAACAAAGAAGCGATCCCGTATTTCCTGTTTATTGGTAGCATCGAACTTCGCAATGAATCATCCGCTGCATGAAGCGAAATTGCAAGATTAACCTGACGTTTTTCTGAAGCGAACCTTTTAATGCCAGGTACAACTCCCACAGTTGATATTGTAAACCGTCGAGCACCAAAATTATATCCAGATGGGTCATTCAGGCGATCGATAGCTTCCATGGTATTTTTATAATTATGGAAAGGCTCGCCCATACCCATTAATACGACATTGGTAACCGATTCGCCTTTTTTATCCAACTCGCGAGCAAAGTACATCAATTGGGCAATGATTTCACCGCTGGAAAGATTTCGTTTAAATCCCATCTGACCGGTTGCACAAAAAACACAACCCATCGCACATCCGACCTGAGTAGATAAGCAAATCGTCCGACGACGTTTGCCATGATGTTTTTGTTCCGGTTGTTCTGAAATTTCAGCCGGATCATATTTCATCAGCACAGTCTCGATAATTGAATCGTCATGGAGGTTGAATGCAGTTTTTATTGTCTCCCCGTCGGAAGAACGGAGGGTTAATTTCGAGTCAAGGACATGGAAGTTGATCAATTCAGGCAAAGCCTGATGGACACGTCTGGGAAGGGAACTGAATTCATCGATTGAATTCCAGTAATTTCGATAAAGCCCCTCCCAGAGTTGATGAATACGGTACTCGGGTTCGCCCAATCCAACCAAAAGAGATTTTAGTTGAGAATGGGACAGGTCATAAATTAGGGGGAGACTCATCTTGGAAAAATGACTTTAAGCATAATTGATCTCCTCCCCCTACCTGAGCAGCGCAGACAAATCTGGTGCGATAATGTCTATGGCTGGCATCCACTTTTTACCTTGTTCCTGTCCGCTGACGCCGCTGAGAACCAATGCCACCGGGCATCCGGCTGCCTGGCCGCCGGCGATATCCGTCTCCAGGCGATCTCCGACAACGAGCGTCTCCTCTTTTTCAGTACCCAATCTTTGGCGAGCCAAATCGAGCAAGTAAGGGGATGGTTTCCCTGCATAGATAGGGTCGATCCCTGTGGCAGTGATAAGCACTGAAATCCATGCACCGGCGCCCGGTATTTCGCCTCGTGGGGTGGGGAAGGTCTTATCAGGATTGGTGGCATAGAATGGGACACCAGAACGGATAAGCAAAGCAGCCTCGCTAACTTTAGTGAAACTAATACTCCGATCTATGCCCATCACAACCGCCAGGACATTTGGTTCGACTTGAACCGATAAGAGTTCAAAACCTTTTGCCTGTAAAGCCCGTTCAAGGCCCACCTCACCGATCACGTAGACTTTGCCTCCTTCAGGAAACCTTTGGGCAAGCATATGTGCCACACCTTGAGATGAAGTCACGACCTGCCATGGCTCGATGGTCACCCCATAGCCTTGCATGCGTTCCACATATTGCTCCGGTGTTCGCGTCCCATTGTTGGTGGCGAAGGCAACTTTTAACCCTTTATTTTCGATCAAATCAAATATTTCAGGAAGATCACCGATCGGTGCATCGGCTTTCCACAGTACCCCGTCCATATCCAGGATGAGTGATTTTATTCTTGTTGGGAGCATGAGAAATAAAGGGAAGGGCGGACATATAAGTCCGCCCATTGGATTATTTCTTGACTGGGATTTCGAGGACCTGGTCTACGAGGCCATATTCAACAGCCTGTTTCGCGTCCAGATAGAAATCTCGTTCGGTATCCTGTTTGATGACATCGACCGGTTTCCCGGTGTGCCTGGACATGATATCGTTGAGCAAGGTGCGCAGTCGCAATATTTGCTTGGTTTGGATCTCAATATCGGTCGCCTGACCTTGAGCTCCTCCAAGCGGTTGGTGTAAATGGATTGTCGCGTTTGGAAGAGCGTACCGGCGTCCTTTTGTGCCGGCAGTGAGCAGCACAGTACCAAAAGAAGCGGTTACCCCAACAGCTACAGTACTGATGGGATTGGATATCATCTGCATGGTATCGTAAATGGCCAAACCGGAATAGATTACTCCGCCGGGCGAATTAATATACATCTGGATCTCTTTTTCAGAATCTTCCCGGCTAAGAAACAATAACTGGGCTACGATGACATTCGCCACCTGATCATCAATTGCGGTGCCAACAAAGATGATTCGCTCTTTGAGGAGCAGTGAGTAAATATCATATGCTCGTTCACCGCGACCAGTTGACTCAATTACCATTGGGATGACGTTGTTAATATCTGGATTCATTTTCACTCCATTTCATATTTTACGAATTCGGCTTACTTTTTTGAAACTGATTTCTTGGTTTTCTTGGAATTTGAATTCTTTTGAGGGGCAACTACTTTTTTCACCGCAGTTGAACCGCGCGGTTTCTTCTTGTCATTCCTCATACGTTCGCGAGGAGGCGCACCAGTAGCAGAGACTTCCTTCTCTGGGATTGTTTTCTTGCCCGATTTGGCAGATGTTTTACCTTTTACTGCTGATTTTTCTTTTTCTTCCGAAAGATTCGGAGCCTGACCATTTGCAATTTCTTTCAGGCGATTTAATGTCTGTTGTATATAGGCCCGGTTGGCTGATTCCATCGCCACTGCATTCATCAACTGCTTGGGCGGTTGGGATTTCCCTCGCATCGTTTTCTGAAACCGTGCATCACCACTATATTCGCCCATCGTTTGTTCGAACGACGATTGAAGCAGATCACGGTCGACTTCGATTTTCTCCACCCTGGCAATTTCATCCATAATCAAGGAACGTTCCAATCGTTTTACTGCAATCGGTCTCGCTTCCTCAGAAATGAATTTATTTTCATCCATTTCTCGAGATTTTAGATATGCCACCATATCGAGGTTCTGTTGAGCTAGGCGCGACTTAAGATCTTCCATTACATGATTAAGTTCATGTTCAACAACCTGGGGAGGATATTTCAAGGTCGCGGATACTTTGATTTTATCGATAAGGGAAGAAAAATAATCGTCCTCGTACTCAGATTTTGATTGTGTTGACAGGTTGGCTTTGACAGCATCACGAAGAGCAGATATATTTTCAAAGGGACCTACCTGTTTTGCGAAATCATCATTTAATTCTGGAAGAATACTTCCGCGGACCATATTGATCTTTACATCAAAAGTGATTGATGTCCCTTGTAGCTTTTGATCTTTATAATCGGATCCATAACGATGGGTAAAGGACTTGCTCTCATCCTTCTGCAATCCAACCAAACCTGATGAGAATCCTGCATAAGGATACTCATCATCTTTCACTTCGGCGCGTATAAAGACGGGGAGATTGGGGCGGTCGATGATTGGTGCTTCAACTTCTTGGGTTTTCGCTTTATTTCCTTTGAGATCAAGCATTACAAAGTCGCCAACCTGTATGGGACGGTCGACAGTTTCTGTTTTGGCATACATCCGCCGCAGGTCTTCAAGAGCCTCTTCGACCTTTTCATCACCGGGTGCCTGCCAATCATATGTCAGACGAATCGACCGATATTTACCAAGACTTACAGACGGTGTAAGCGGGACGGTGAAGGTAAATTTTGGTTTCTTCTCTAGATTTTCGACCTTTTCAAGCGATCCAGCTGCTGCCGGTTCCAATTTTGCATCATTCAAGAGCTGTAGGATATACTTCATCCAGTAGTATATCTACTGCTTCTTCGAGATTACTGCATCACCGAAATTGCGAACCACCACATCGTAGGGGGCTTTTCCAGGTCGAAAACCAGGGATCGATTTGCGTTCAGAAATTTTACGCGCGGCCCGGTGCTTGGCGGCATCCATTTGCTCGGATTCAATTTCGACAATCAATGTGACCTGATGGTCATCGCGGGGTTGGGTTTCATTTTCAATGACAATTCCTTCTATGAATGTGATTATTGGCGAAGTGTGGGGAAGACGGGACTTGAACCCGTACGCCTTGCGGCACAAAATCCTAAGTCTTGCGCGTCTGCCAATTCCGCCACTTCCCCGGAACTGCAAGATTATAAGCGTAAGGCAGGCATGCGTCAATAAAGGGCTTCCCTATATTAACCAAATGCTAACATGACTAGAATTTTGATATCTAATCGTCATGGTGACATTATTGTATAATCGTAGGAAGATACAATCCTTTGGAGAAATCATTGAGCCGCATCATCAATCCTGATAGTTCGAGCAAGAACCGAGTCCGCCTTGCAAAAACTGTTGTCTTAACGATTCGTAGTCTTGCGAATCAAACCGGACCCGGTATTGAATCCCGCGATATGGCTGCTTATATTGCCCTGGCTTTGAATGCTATTGCAAAGACGATCGATTCCACGGTTGGCCCTTGGGAGAAACGTGGTTACTGGGTCAAGGCAGATAAGTTTCGCATGGATTGGATTTGGGCTGGTACTTATGCTGAAAAAATGCAGCTCGCTGTTCTGGAAGGTGATTGGGATGCCATCGCAGAAGTGGCGGCGAAGACTGCAATCAAGCTAAGTAAGGTTACCGTCTCGAATGGAAACAGGTTAGGCGAACCTTGGACGGGGGCATGGAGAAAATTGTCCAAAGAAAATAAATAACCCCGGCGAGATTACTCACCGGGGTCTTCGATCAATAAATTTTACGGTGTAGAATATTTGACAATCAAGCGGGGATTCGTGAAGGTGATCCTATCCTTAACTGCATCAAGGTTCGAACCAGCAAATTGCAGGCGCAATTGGAAACGGCTTGTTCCTAATTTTGATTGCAGGTTGGTCTTGAGGTCAGCAGAGGCTGCAATGGTATTCAAAGCCGCAGCTGATCCCCAATCTGCGATCTTTCCTGGAGGAAAACCCATAACGAAATCCCCGGGTTCAAGCGTTGGTCCATAATTTGTAGCATAAGCATTCAACACTCCCAGGCTTCCAAAAGGATTGCCAAGAATTGTATATACAGTGAAATCAGGCTTCACTTCGATTATAGTCGCCCCAGCAGGAATACCGGAAATATCGTAACTCAGGAACGCTTCGACTGTACGGGTTATATCAGCATTTGCCTCTCCCACAGTGTAATCAGGCCATGGACCCCCGTCCGATCTTAGTGTTCCGCTTTCACCGACCACTGGATCGAGATTAACCGTGGTCGGAGGATTTACTACGACGATTCTTACCGCAAATGTTCCACCTGAAGGAGTGATTCCAAAAACTACACCACCCGGGTCCCGCAGGCGCCAGAAGCCGGAGTAGGTTCCATTGGTTGCAGGTGCAGTTAAATTTACGGACAGATCCACTTCCTGGCCAGGATTGACCACTCCGGTTGTTAATTGTTGCGTATAACCTGAAGTCACACCCATCCCGTCACCATGGTCAAATATCATCAAGTAACTGGAATTCCAGGAACAGGTCCCTATATTGCGAATACGCCAGGTCTTTAAGAATACCTGGTTGGGTACCATGTTGGTGTAATCTGTAACAGTTACATCAATCGTGGCTGGATCCCAGGTTGCCAAATTACACGGTATGGTAGTATTTGTTGGAGGGAAAATCGTGGTATTCGTGGGGATAGGTGTATCAGTGGCTGTTGGAACAATCGGTACATTTGTGGTTGGTGATGCGACTTGGGCAACCTGAGTCAATTCTGCAGCTACTGTTTGAGCGGCTTGAGTATCAAGTGCACCGGGGACTTGAGGCTGTACTATGATCGTTTGGGGCATATTACAACCTGCAAGAAAGAAGGCTAATAGCAATGCAATCATAGAGGACAAATTCTTCATTGTGTTCTCCTTTCGTATGTGTATAGTTTAGCAATATTAATTGCATAGGTCAATGGGGGAAAAAGAAATTTCAAGGAGAGGACTAATCCTTGAAATGAGTAAATATGTATGACATATAGTTGACCGGTGTGAGTTATGGGGGAGGGGAGGGTATTGAAATTCTGTGCATATCTTGTGACATGCTTATTAGTAAAAATCATCGAGTAATGTTAAATCTTATTGCTAAATAATTATTAATGTGAAAGGTATTAAAGTATGGGGGATTGACAAATTTATCAATTTAGAATATTATGCTAATGCTTTCGATAAGTAATATTATCATAAACATTAATAATTGTCTTAAATCGTCAGGATGGTCGAAAATGGAAAATCTCACAATCTTTCAAGCAATTAGTAGTTTTCTGGATACAGTCAAATTGGCTCGCAGCAAGAACACTTATCTTGCCTATTCAAATGGAATGCATATATTCCTGGAAGTAGTAAAGGCAAACCAAGTAGATCCTGACCATTTTCCCGCAACAACATTGAAAGAAGAAGCGGTCTCATGGATGGCTGATGCCTGCAAGAAATATTCTCCCGCAACGGAACAACTATATATTGCCGCTACAATGCGTCTCTTCGAATACATCGCGGCAGAACGGATCGCTGATGTCAACCTGCCAAGATTAAAACTCCTTCTTCGTCAGCATACCAGGCGACCTGGTCAACGCCTGCCCCAATTTCCGCGCGATGAAATCGAACTGGTTATTGCGTCTGTAAACGGATTAGTAAGTCAAATGTATGACAACACTACCGAACGGTTACGCGCATTAAGGGATCGTGCCTTTCTTATTACTCTTGCAGATACTGGATTACGTGTTCATGAAGCCTGTAATTTACGACGAGGCGATATTGACAGGAACGAAGGACGAGCCATTATTATTGGTAAAGGCAATAAACAGTCTGTAGTACGTTTTTCCAGGCGGTCACTGGATGCCCTAAATGATTACCTTTCCATCCGATCTGATCTTGACGGAGCATCTGGGCGCCCTTTGTCCTCCCTGCCCCTCTTTGCCCGCCATGATAAAGGTGCTGGGAAAAAAGTGAAACCAATTACAACAACCACCGGTCGCAACATTGTCAGTGAGCGTGTTCGACAAGCACTCGGGGACAAGTCTCAAGGACGTATTACGCCTCATTCGTTCCGTCATTACTTTGTCACAACAGTCCTACGCGCTTCAGGAAATCTCAAACTTGCCCAGGAACTCGCCCGGCACGCCAGCATCCAGGTGACGCAGCGGTATGCCCACCTATCAAATGATGAACTTGATCGAGGGTACCATGATGTTTTCGAGAAATGATCTTCATGAGTACCATCAAATATTCCCGGAGAGAAATTAAACCTGTAATTTTGTTTCACTATTCTTAGCATCAAGTATTCTGAAAAATTTCTTGAGAACCCCCTCCCTGCCCTGCTATTACGTTAAGTACACGTTCTATAATAATAAATATTTTTCTTTCTGGGGAAATTCTAATTATATTTCGTTTGCATTTATAAAATCCTATCTAATGAATCGCATCACATAAAGATTTTATCAAGACAATTAATCAAGCAATGATGTCTGGTCTGACACTTGCTGGTGCATAATCTCAGCCCGTATTATTTCCACTCAATTCAGGATTAATATCACTTGTATTCGATTGTGCATAACAGCACAATCTAAAATAGATGGTTTCTATATGCTGACATGCCAATAAAGGTGACCACTAGATATTGTTAGAGAAGAAGTGAGGCGCCAGGATGACATCATCTATTCCCGGTTTCGAAGAAGAGAAGATCCGCATTGGCGTATATATCTGTCATTGCGGGACTAATATTGCTGGAATCGTGGATGTTGAAGGAGTCACACAATTTGCTGCCTCCCTTCCCAATGTTGCAATTGCCCGGCACTATTCCTACATGTGTTCAGACCCTGGCCAGGCACTGATCCAAGACGATATTAAAACCGAAGGGTTAAATCGCATCATAGTTGCATCCTGCACCCCCAACATGCATGAAGGGACTTTTCGGAAAGCATGCTCCGAGGCGGGACTCAATCCCTTCCTGTTCCAGATGACGAACATTCGCGAACACTGTTCATGGGTAACTGATGACCCGGTGGCTGCGACTAAAAAAGCTGAAGCGTTGGTTGCAGCAGCAGTACATCGTGTTGGTTGGCAGATCCCTTTGGAAATGCGCCGAGTGACAGTGAAGCAATCAGCATTGGTCCTCGGGGGTGGTATTGCTGGAATAGAAGCAGCACTCCGCCTGGCCGATTCGGGAAAGCGTGTCTATCTTATAGAGCGGGAACCTTCCATAGGCGGGCATATGGCCCGCTTATATAAAACATTCCCGACTCTCGATTGTGCAGCCTGAATACTCACACCAAAAATGGTGTCCGTTGGACGCCACCCCAACATCACCCTCCTGAGTTATAGCGAGGTCGAAAAGGTAACCGGGTACGTGGGTAATTTCACTGTCACTGTAAGACGCAAACCTCGCTATGTAAAGGAGGAATTGTGTACAGGTTGTGGCACCTGCATCGAAAAGTGCCCCTGGAAGAAGATACCCTCCGAATTCGATCTTGGTTTAGGAAACCGGGCAGCCATTTATTATCCATTTCCACAGGCCGTGCCACGCATTCCTGTAATTGATACAGATAATTGTGCATATTTCAAGAACGGAAAATGCGGTGCATGTAAAAAGTTCTGCCCCCTGGAAGCGATTGATTTTGAGCAGCAGGAATCGCGGGTGGAACTTGAGATTGGAGCCATTATTCTTGCTACCGGATTTAGAGATTTCGATCCCGCTCAAGCCCCTCAATATGGTTATAAATTGTTTCCGAATGTCGTAACTGGAATGGAACTGGAGAGGTTGATCAATTCCGGCGGACCGACAATCGGAAAAGTGGTGATGAAGAACGGCGAAAAACCAGGCCGTGTTGCCATCTTGCACTGTGTAGGAAGCAGAGGCAAGGAACACGAATATTGTTCACGGGTCTGCTGCATGTACTCATTGAAACTCGCAACCTTAACGCGTGAATATGTAGGCGCTGAAGTGGTTGAGTTTTACCGGGACATGCGAGCATTTGGTAAAGATTACGAGGGTTTTTTTCATCGTACCGAATCCCATGGGGTGCAGTTCGTTCGATTTACCGATGACATTCGCGTTGAACAACGGGATGGTCAATTGGTGGTAATAACAACCGAGGTGTTTTCTGGGAAAATTGTTGAAACCAGCGTCGACATGGTAGTTCTGGCGACTGGCATGGAAGCTCAATCGGATCAACACCAGGTTGGTTCGACTTTTGGAGTCAGCCGCAGCGCGGATGGTTTCTTCCTTGAAAAGCACCCTAAACTTGCTCCAGTTGAGACCAGCACAGATGGTGTCTTCCTGGCGGGGGCTTGCCAAGGACCAAAGGATATCCCGGATAGTGTTGCCCAAGGAGCAGCAGCAGCTGCTTCAGCGCTTTCTTTGCTTGACCACGGGTCAGTGGAATTGGAACCATTCACGGCATTTGTCAGCGCTGAGAAATGTGGAGCCTGTCACACCTGTGAAGGATTATGTCCTTACAGCGCGATCGCAATGGTTGAGTGGGACGGAAGAAAGGTGGCTCAAGTTAATGAGGTTCTTTGTAAAGGCTGCGGGGTATGCGCTGCAGCCTGCCCGGCGGGTGCGGTGACTCAATATGGCTTTTCAAATGATCAAGTGTTGGCGGAAATCGAAGGGATGTTGGTCAAGATCGGTGAAATAAACACCATGCCCATCCAGGAGATCCAATGAATCTTTCCAAGATCAGGACCGGTGTGTATATATGCCATTGTGGGACCAATATCGCGGGCGTAGTCGATGTGGCAGCGGTTACAGAGTTCGCCCGCCACTTGGAAGGAGTGGTGCTGGCGCGCGATTACACCTATATGTGTTCAGATCCCGGGCAGGATTTGATCAAGAAAGATATTTCAGACTTGCAATTGAATCGGGTGGTTGTAGCCTCCTGCACCCCATTAATGCATGAGCCAACGTTCCGGAGAGCATGTTCTGAAGCAGGACTCAATCCTTTCTTCTTCCAGATGGCAAATATCCGTGAACATTGTTCATGGGTTGTCAGCGATCGGGAGCAAGCCACATCCAAGGCAAAAGCGCTTGTATCGGCAGCAGTAACGCGAGTTCATTTTCATAATCCATTGGAAATGCGCAAAGTCGAGATGACACCCGCAGCACTGGTCGTGGGCGGCGGTATTGCCGGTATTGAAGCGGCGTTAAAACTCGCAAATGCTGATAAGCAAGTCTATCTTGTTGAACGGGAATCTGCCATCGGCGGGCACATGGCCCAGCTGTATAAGACCTTTCCAACACTTGACTGTGCAGCCTGAATACTCACACCGAAAATGGTGTCCGTGGGACGCCATCCGAAAATAAAACTTCTCGCATACAGCGAGGTGGAATCAGTAACCGGATACGTGGGAAATTACCAGGTACGAATCCGTCACAAACCGCGATATGTGGATGAAGCCAAGTGCACAGGATGCGGAAACTGTGCCTCCGTCTGCCCTATCGAAGTGAGCAACGAATTCGACCATGGAGTGAGTACCCGGAAAGCTGCCTACCGTTTCTCAGCTCAGGCTGTTCCCGGTGCTTATACCATTGATAAAAAAGGAATTGCGCCATGCCGCGCAGCCTGCCCAACAGACCAACGCGCACAAGGATATATCGCCTTGGTCAAGCAGAAGCGCTTTGCGGATGCCTATTGGGCAATTCGTCGTGAGCACCCATTCCCTTCAGTCTGTGGGCGAGTCTGCAATCGAAATTGCGAATTGGCTTGTTCCCGTGCGAAGGTTGATGAACCGATCAACGTGATGGGTATCAAACGTTTTGTAGCTGACTGGGCATTCCACCATCGTGACGAACTGCCAAATTTCCGCAATAAATCCATCGTCGGCACTCCTTTCCAACATACGCCCAAGCCCACCGGGAAACGGGTTGCCGTCATCGGTGCAGGTCCAGCCGGCTTGACCGTGGCGCTTGACCTGGTTCGTCTTGGTCATTATGTAAAAGTGTTCGATGCCCAACCAGAAGCAGGAGGAATGATCCGGGTTGGAATTCCCCCTCATCGCCTACCTTACGAAATGTTGGAATGGGAGGTGCAACAGATTCTGGAGGAAGGTGTTGAACTACAGCTTAATACCTGGATAGACGATATTCCTGGCTTGCTTAAGAAAAGTAAACTGGGTGACCCGTTCGATGCAGTCATGATCGCTACGGGAGCACATATTGCAAAAAAAGTGGACATCCCGGGAAAGGACCACCCAGACAATTGGCTTAGTTTACCGTTTCTCAAACAGGTCTGCCTGGGCACTCCACCCGACCTCACCGGAAAACGCATTGCAGTCATCGGCGGTGGGAACGTGGCCCTTGACTGTGCCCGTTCAGCCGTCAGGATTGGAGCCAGCGAATGTCGAATGATATTTCGCAAGCCGAAAGGGGAAATGACCGGATTTGAATGGGAGGTGGAAATTGCAGAAGAGGAAGGAGTGACGATGTGCGGGGCGACCATGTTTAAAGAGATAATCAACGATGGTCACCAGGTTACCGGCGTGAAATGTATCCGTACTGAATATCGCGGTTATGACGCCAATGGTCGCATCCTGATCGATGAATTACCCGGGACTGAGCACATCCTACCCGCAGATATTGTCATCTGGGCAACTGGACAAGGATGCGATCTTTCATTCCTTCCAGAGGATGGTTCAATAAAACCTATTAAATCGGGCATAGATTCTGATGATGATATGATGACCAGTATGCGGGGTATTTTCGTGGCTGGAGACGTGCGCCGAGGTTCCACATTTTATGTGGTTGACGCCATTGGCGAAGGACATCATGCTGCACGAAGTATGGATCGCTACCTTCGTGGAGAAGATGGTATCCGGGAACCAAGCCTCCCACCAAAAGTTGAATTAAGCGATGTTGAAGTCCGTGCTCGCATAGCCAGGGGTGAAGCCTCCCAGGCGAAACGGGTCAAGATCAGAACCATCCCTCTCGAAGAACGATTAAATAATTTCCGTGAAGTTGACCTGACCCTCACCGAAGACGAAGCAATTCAAGAAGCCGAGCGGTGTGTCCGTTGCGGAACCTGTGCAGAATGCCTGGAGTGCGTCGCTGCCTGTGATCGGGGGGCAATCGACCACGATATGAAAGAAACTCATGAAGAGTTGACCGTCGGGACAATAATCCTTGCCACAGGGTTCCGGGACTTTGATCCGTTGCGCCTGCCGGATTTAAATTACAGCAAGCTGCCTAATATAATTACAGCGCTCGAATTCGAACGATTTATCAACGCTAGCGGTCCGACCAATGGAAAGGTTTTGCTTAAGAACGGACAGCCCCCGAAAAGTGTCGCAATCGTACATTGTGTAGGATCACGTGATGCAAGAAACAACGAATACTGTTCCCGTGCCTGCTGCATGTATTCCCTGAAACTTTCCCAATTGGTGCATGAATATTGCGGTGCAGAGGTGCATGAAATCTACCGTGATATTCGTTCGTTCGGAAAGGGTTACGAGGAGTTCTACAACCGGACTCAACAGATGGGAGTGCATTTTTACCATGGGAAAGTAAAGAACATCGAAAAGAGCAATGGCGGGTTGTGTGTGAATTGGGACGAGGCATATCACAATCAACCCAACCACATTGAAGTGGACATGGTTGTACTGGCAACCGGTCTAGAACCGCAAAAAGATGCCGGGCAGGTTGCGGCTCAATTTGGGATCAGCCGAAGCAAAGATGGTTTCTTCCTAGAGCGCCATCCAAAACTGGCGCCCGTTGAAACCACTAGTGAAGGTATTTATCTGGCGGGTGCCTGCCAGTCACCCAAAGACATCCCAGATAGTGTTGCACAAGCAGGAGCTGCCGCTGCTGTCGCCCTTTCATACATGGACCAGGGTGTGATCGCTTTGGATCCTGCAATCGCAGAGGTGAATATTAATTCTTGCGCAGGATGTGGTCAGTGTTCATCTGCCTGCCCTTACAACGCAATCCATCTTGAGAATAATGTGGCTAATGTCAATGGTTACCTTTGCAAAGGATGTGGAACCTGCGCGGCAGCCTGCGCCAGCAAAGCCATCACCCTAATCCACTTCAACGACCGTGAGTTGGTTGCAGAGATCATCGGTCTGCTTGCGGATAAAAAATCCCTTGTCTTAGATGGATAGAGGAATAAACAATAAGGGTATAAATTACGGGTTGTTCAAAGTTATTGATTGAAAGCGGAGAATTGATGTTCGAACCTCGGATAGTGGCTTTTTTATGTTCATGGTGTAGTTACACAGGAGCGGATACGGCAGGAATCGCCCGCCTGAAGTCACCTGCAAATATCCGCGCGGTACGGGTACCATGTTCGGGGCGCGTTTCACCTGAACTGGTCATGCGCACTTTTGACCAGGGCGCGGATGGCGTTCTCATTTTGGGCTGCCATATTGGGGAGTGCCATTATGATACCGGTAATCACCGGGCTGCAAAAAGGATCCCAATACTTCAGAAATTGCTAGCATTTGCCGGATTGGAACCCGAACGACTTCGCCTGGACTGGGTTTCAGCGTCAGAAGGTGAACGGTTTTCAAAGATTGCAGAGGAGTTTACGGGAGTTGTACGATCCCTTGGTCCCGTCCACTGGCGTATAAAACCTGAGGGGATTATTCCCAAATCAAAGCCAGTACAAATCTCGCCCGAAAGAATCCCCTATCCAAAGACAGACACATCTGAAAAAACAGATGCCATTCGACAAAAGGCAAGAGAATTGCTGGAAAACAACCAGGTTAGTTGCGTGATTGGATATGAAACCAGCAGGCGCGGTCGGACGCGACCAGTTTTCATCCATTCTGCTGACGACGCTGCGCGATTGGTATGGAATGCAGATTGTTCCAACAATCTTACCGGTTACCTCCCTGGTATGCTTCGCCCTGTAAGAGGTAAAGAACCTGAAAAACCAGTTGGCGTTGTGGTAAAACCTTGCGACAGTAAGGCGATTAATGTCATGGTTGCTGAGAACCTATATCGACGGGATCAAGTAGTTTCGATCGGTGTAGCCTGTGAGGGTATGCGGGATGAAAATAATGATTTACAGGTGAGGTGCATAACTTGCCAGGAGGCTGCACCGATTGTCTGTGATGCGTTGATCAGCGGAACCACTTCATCATTTATTCCGCGCCTATCGTCTGATTTGAAGGAAGGAATCTCTTCACTTAATAGTATCACTTCTGCCAAGCGTTTCGATTTCTGGCTGGAACAATTTGATCGCTGCATCCGCTGTTATGCCTGCCGGCAAGCCTGTCCCATGTGCAATTGCCCGGTGTGTTTGTATGAACAAGACAATTCGGTATTTGTTGGCACAGGTATCGGGTTGAATGAGAAACGAACCTTCCATCTTGGGCGGGCTTACCACCTTGCAGGCAGGTGTGTAGGGTGCAATGAGTGTGAACGCGCCTGCCCTATGGGAATTCCGATCAGCCTATTGAACCAGTTGATAGCCGAAGAAATCGAATCTGCTTTCGATTTCCGTGCCGGCCTTGCGATAACCCCCTCCCCTATTGTGACTGTTCTATCGGGCGAATACAAGGAAGGTTGAGATGAGCGAATCCCATATCGATAAAAAACAGTGGCTCATCTCACAGACCGAATTGGACGCCTGGCTGGATGGCATTGCAGAAGCCCGAACCCTGGTCGCCCCGCGGCAGGTCTCCAAGAGTATTCTCTATCACCCCGTCGCGAATAGCAAGGAAATTGCCTGGCAATCACAATTTCCAAAAACAGCCCCTCCTATACGCCCCATATTATCGGTAAAAGATATTTATTTTCCATCTACCGAACGTCTTTTTACGATTGATAAGAACGGTCAGGATATTATCCTCAAGGAAACGTTTCCAGACTGGGAAACCGTAGTTTTCGGTGTCCGCCCTTGTGATGCACGCGGCGTCAAAATTCTGGACGCACTCTTCCTGGACACAAATCCGATAGATATATTTTATTCCCGCCGGCGAAGTAATACCACTCTTATCGGATTGGCTTGCCAATCCCTTCGTCCCAGCTGTTTTTGCACCTCTGTAGGAGGTGCACCTGACGATGCTCATGATGTGGATATCATGCTTTCTGAAGTCGATGGTGGTTATCTCGTTAGAGCAGTCACTGAAAAAGGTCGATTCCTTATCCCAGGAGGCGAATGGGAGGAAACCACTAATAATTATCCACGCCAACAATTCAATGCAGAATTTACAGTGACAAAAAAGGGGAAATTGATCGAGCATTTTAATGACCCCTATTGGATAAATATTTCCGAACGCTGCCTCTCTTGCCGCGCATGTGCATATGTTTGCCCGACTTGCAGGTGTTTTATTGTTCGAGATGAGATGATCAACTCAAACGAATTTGAACGTATCCGTTGTTGGGATAGCTGTTCTGGAAAGAATTATCGTCGGCTTGCGGGTGGTCACCGACCTCGCGCAGAAAAGAATGAACGCATGCGTAACCGTATTTTCTGTAAGTTCTATTATTATCCTGAACAATACGGCCTGAGTGGATCTTCAGCTTGCACTGGCTGCGGAAGATGCATTGAAGTCTGTCATGCAGGAGTTGACATTACGGAATTGTTGCTGGATCTGGAGAAAATGGAATGAGCGAGAATCTCATGCTTCCATACCTCGCCAAAATCGTTGAAGTGCGGGATCTTGCCACTGAGATTAAACTACTTCGCGTTGAGCTTCTGAATGGAGGCAGCGAAGCTTTCCGAAACTTTCAACCGGGTCAATTTGCTTTTCTGTCAGCATTTGGATTGGGTGAAGCACCCTTTGGGATCGCCAATGATTCTGGACGCGGATCAGCAATCGATTTTGCAATTGCACGTCTTGGAAATGTAACCACCGGATTGCATGAACTTGGCGAAGGGGACACCTTAGGCGTGCGGGGACCGTTGGGAAACTGGTTTCCGATGAAGAAATTTAAAGGCAAGAATCTAATTGTCCTGGGCGGAGGAATTGGCGGCGCTCCCCTTCGTCCAGTCATCCAGTATGTCCTCGATCATCGGGCTGATTTTCAACACCTGACAATCTTGTGGGCAGCGCGGCATCCATCCCTATTGGTGTTCACGGATGAATATGATGAATGGCGCTCTGCGCCTGACACCGATCTTCACCTTACCGTGGATAATCCTGATGACAAATGGAACCATGAGGTGGGATTGATCACTCAATTGCTTGAGAAAATATCCCCATCGCCCGCGAACACAATCACTATCACGTGTGGCCCGCCGATCATGATCCACTTTGTGACGAAAATGCTCCAGGAAAAGATGGGGTTTGCTCCTAAGAATAACTATGTAACACTTGAAGCGCGGATGCATTGTGGTTTGGGAAAATGCGGTCGGTGCAACCTGGGGGAAAAGCTCATCTGTGTTGATGGTCCTGTGTTCAACATGGAAGAAGTAGGGGGATTACTGGAAACTTTCCTGTAGGTTGACGGGACTGTTTTGTTTTTATAATTTAATAATTTCCTTGCAAACAATATAACCTGTATAATGGGGCGGCTATCATTATTACTGGAGGATTGTTTGCCATCCCTATTTCCACGCCTAATAAATTATTATAGAGACCGGGAATATTTCCGCGTGCTCATGAAATATGCTTTGCCGATTGCCTTGCAGAGCCTGATCACATCCTCCCTGAATATGGTAGCGGTGATCATGATCGGACAATTGGGCGAAACGGCTGTTGCCGCGGTGGGATTGGCGAACCAGGTTTGGTTCCTGCTCAATTTACTGTTATTTGGAATTGTCAGTGGTTGCGCCATGTTTAGTGCGCAGTTATGGGGAAAGAAGGACATCTCTACTATCCGCCGAGTATTAGGGCTGGCCATAAAGCTTGGACTGCTGGCAGCACTGATATTTTGGATACTGGCGATTTTCTTTCCTGCCAGTGTTTTACGTTTTTACACCCCTGACGCAAATGTTGTTGTCCTTGGAGCTCAATATCTACGGATTTTTGGTTGGTCTTATGGTTTCTATGCCATATCCGCTGCATACAGCGTGAGTCTGCGGTCAACGGGTTATTTGCGTATCCCCCTGGTAGTCTCTACGGCTGCTTTGGGACTGAACATCATCATCGCCTATCCGTTCATTTTTGGATGGAAAGCCATAGGATTACCAGCTCTCGGTGTGAACGGCGCGGCGATAGCAGGGTTGATCGCCCGCATCCTGGAATGCGTGGTACTACTGGCTGTGGTTTATCTGAGCAGACTTAATCCCTCAGCTGCAACAATCCATGACATCTTGGAGTTCGATTTTAAGTTCATATTGTCAATAATAAAACCGGTTTTGCCGGTTATTGCCAATGAGTTTCTATGGTCGATGGGCATAACCGCATACAGTGCGATCTACGCTCATATCGGTACGGATGCGATTGCGGCCATAAACATCGTTGCAACAATTGACCAATTGGCATTTGTCGTATTCTTTGGAATAGGTAGTGCCACTGCGATTCTTGTAGGTAACTTGATTGGTGAGGGCGAGAAAGCGAAAGCTTACCAATATGCCGGCCGATCGCTGGGACTGCAAATCCTTGGAGCGATCGTGATGGGCTTCTTGGTTGTTCAATACGCAGGTTCGATATTTCAATTCTACAAGGTATCTCCTGAAGTGATTAGTGATGCCCGCAATCTCCTGATCGTCCTTGCTTTAGGTATGGCAGTGCGAGCGGCTAATCATGTAATTATTATAGGGATATTGCGTTCGGGAGGCGACACACGGTACTCTCTAATCCTGGATGGATTCGTCATCTGGATAGTAGGTGTCCCGGTTACCGCTGCAGGCGCGTTCCTATTCCATCTTCCCATCCACTTCGTTTATGCCCTGACACTGAGCGAGGAGATCACCAAGTTCATCGTAGGTTTGGTTCGCTATTTCTCAAAGAAGTGGATCAACGATCTGACAACAAATATCACTGAGTGAATTTAGACCATTTTGCAGACTGGAGTGATTTCTTATGAATTTGAATACAACCCTCTCTTATGCAAAATACCTTGATGGGCAAGATCCACTTGCTTCCTTTCGGAAATACTTCGTGATTCCGGATCCCAACCTGATTTATATGGACGGAAATTCACTGGGACGCCTCTCGAATGCCTCTATTGAACGAGTCCAGCGATTGATCGAAGAATGGGGTATGAATTTAGTCCGAGGTTTCAACAAGGATTGGTGGCAGGCGCCTGTGCGCGTTGGGGAGAAAATCGCGCAATTGGTTGGAGCTGGACCGGGACAAATCGTAGTTACCGATTCAGTCTCCGTCAATCTCTTTAAACTGGCATCCGCAGCCTTGACATATAAAGTTACACGGAAGAAGATATTGACCGACTCACTCAACTTTCCATCCGATCTCTATATTCTACAAGGTTTAGCACATTTACTTGGTGATAAGCATCCAATTATAAGGATTGGCTCCAAGGATAACGGGATTACCCCCGACATCGATGAGT
The DNA here is from genome assembly GCA_963828815.1 of uncultured Chloroflexia bacterium. Classification (GTDB taxonomy): domain Bacteria; phylum Chloroflexota; class Anaerolineae; order Anaerolineales; family Villigracilaceae; genus UBA877. The sequence goes on along the minus strand of CAWHGD010000002.1, from coordinate 2,537,341 downwards.
TGCTCGGCTCGATTGATGAAAACACAGCGCTGATTACACTCTCGCATGTCACATTTAAATCTGGTTACCTGTATGATATGGCAGCCATTACCGAGGTCGCTCATCGACATGGTGCTTTGGTCTTGTGGGATCTAAGTCATTCTGTCGGAGCCGTGCCTATTGAGTTGGACTCTTGCTGCGTTGATCTTGCAGTCGGCTGTACATACAAATATCTGAATGGTGGGCCGGGATCGCCGGCTTTCCTTTATGTCCGAAAAGATCTTCAAGACAGGGTTTCTTCACCCATCTGGGGCTGGTGGGGACAGAAAGATCCCTTTACATTTTCTATGGATTATGAATCTTCTCCAGATATCATGCGTTTCCTGGCTGGCACTCCGCCGATCATCTCAATGTTATCCATGGAAGCTGCAATTGAACCCTTGTTGCTTGCCGGGATGAATAATCTCAGGAAAAAATCGATTCTAATGAGCGAATATTTTATTTTTCTAACTGATAAACTCCTGCTTCCATCAGGTTTTTTACTGGGTTCACCGCGAGATGCAACCATTCGGGGTTCCCATGTCAGCATTCGTCACAGGGAAGGATATCGAATCAATCAAGCATTGATTGAAGTGATGAATGTCATCCCCGATTTTCGCGAGCCTGATAATATTCGCCTTGGTCTTTCCCCCCTCTACACCACTTTTACTGAAATTTGGGAAGCGGTCGACCGGATTTATAAGGTTATAGAAAAGGGAATTTTTGAAAAATTTGGCGATCATAGATCGACCGTAACATAATTAAATTATTTAAGAGAATATTCAATTTACTTACATCATCCTCTTGTCAAGGATTAATAAGAATGTCCCCTGTTCGCGCACAAATTAGAATGTCCCCTATCTGGGGGAGATCGGTGTGACATTCCAAGGATGATTGCGAGCAGGCTTGTGGGCCTTGCTCTGGTTCAATAAGACGCGATCGATCTGTTTAGCTGAAACCACCTCGGCCTGGCGTTTCTGCTTGTGAAAGATCGTGTAGTTTACGGGGATCCCTTTATCAAGTATTGTGACCTTCCCTTGCGCATCCTGACAGATGGCGACTTGGACGTTGTGCAGCGCATACGCCGGACGGTCTGCCTGGATCTGGTAGACCACGTTCTTGAATTGGACGGTCAGGTTCTTGGATATGGTGCGGGTCTCCTGCCAGGCCAGGATCTGGTCAAGGTTTTGGTGGATCAGCAGAGGGCGGTGAGCATCCTGAGTGCTACGCGGCTCGACTGCAAAGCGGGCATTGAAATCCACCATGAACTCGGGGAGATAGGCATTCCCTTGCTGCATGGTATTGATCCCCCTCAAGCGCATCTCCTTCACCAGGCGATCCTGCAAGGTCAGGTTAACCCGTTCCACCCGGCCTTTCGCCTGGGGCGTGTTGGCGCACAGGATCGGAATCTCCAGACTTCGCATGGCCCGCCCAAACTGGGTCAGGTTGTCTCCCAAGCCTGCATTGGGGATATTGACCCGGAATATGCCGTGTTTATCGGTATAGAGCCCGCCTGGACGGCCCTGGGCTGCCAAATACTGCCTCAGCAGGGTACAGTAGCCAAAGAAACTCTCCTCCGGAACAAATAACAATGCTCCTAACTGCCCCGTGGCATCATCGACCATCACCAGCAGTGTCCAACGTTCCGATCGCCCCTCGAACCAATCATGGTCTGCACCGTCCATCTGCTCCAGTTCCCCGAAACACGCCCGCCGTTCCCGCAGCGGATGGACCCCCTCCCTGCGGGCTCTCTTCGCTTTCCATATCCCCTCCTCGATCATGACCTTGCGCACACTCCCCAGGCTGATCTGGATCCCATCCCACTCGACCAGCTTCTCGTGCGCCAGCGTCGGCCCAAAATCACGATAACGCTCCATGACCAGATCGATCACCCTCTGCATGACCTCCCCTGCCAACTGATGATGGCTCGGTTTCCCGCGCTGCTTCGATACCAGCCCCGCCGCTCCCTCCCTCCGATAGGCTCGCAACAGCCTCTTGATATGCCGGATACTCACCTCCAGAACCTCTGCTGCTGTCCTTTGTCGCATCCGTTTCTCTTGCAGTTGCTCTATCACTTCCACACGACTCAGTTCCTCTTTGCTCATGGTTACCAGGTCCATTTCTATGTCCCTTTCACAGGGGACATTCTAACTTGATCGCAAAGGGGACATTACTATTAAACGCTTACACACTTACATCATCCTCTTGACAATTCTATAATCCGAATGATAAACTCTTCCCGTTAATCTAATTTTAATGAAAGGAGGCGTACTTCATGATCAATTTTCGTTACACAAATGGGAATGATCACTTTGTGAAGAGTGAAATAATCCCTTGTCGGAGTGCGCCTGTTGACCGGTAACGGTCAATCTAATTGGTCATAATACCACGGTGCCTCCAGCACCGTGGATTTTTTTTGATAATACATCTACTTATCAGGATAAACTCTATGACTGTAATCTCAACACCCTCTGCCTATTTTGATTTTCGAAAAGCCATGAGCAAGAAGAAGTTGCTCGGGATGCTGAAAATGATGGCCGGTTACAGGTCGGCTTATTTTACGGCAAACCTGGCTCTTGCCATTTCCGCGCTTGCGAAGACTACAACCTATCTTCTCCTTCGGAATTTTGCTGATACGATACTTGGAAATACAACTCCTTTTGCAGGCACACTTGAAAACACATTAATTCTGATTTCGCTTGGCTTTATTGGTCTTGCCTGTTTTGAAGGCGGTTTTTCATACCTTTCCGGTCGGCTGGCTGCATATTCAGCAGAAGGTATCACGCGTCGTTTACGCAACTTCCTTTTTGACCACATCCAACGCCTGAGTTTTACTTATCACAGTAAAACCCCCACAGGTGATCTGATCGAGCGGGTTACCTCAGATGTTGATTCTGTTCGGAATTTTTTTAATGAACAGGCAATTGGTGTAGGGCGTATCGTACTATTATTCGCGATCAATTTCATTGCCATCTTTCAGCTGCATTGGAAATTAGCACTGGCATCAATCCTGATCATTCCGTTCATCCTTTTAGTCTCAGTTTGGTTCTTCCATAAGGTAACCAAAGCATATGAAAAATACCAGGAACAGGAAGCTGCCCTTTCCACAACCTTGCAGGAAAACCTGACCGGTGTGCGAGTGGTAAAAGCATTTGCCCGGCAGGATTACGAGATTGGCAAGTTCGAGAATGATAATTGGGAAAAGTACTTGCGTGGAAGAAAATTAATGCGTATGCATTCCCTTTTCTGGCCACTTTCTGATATTGCCTGTGGCTTGCAAATGCTGGCTGGTTTCATCTTTGCAGGAATTCTGGCAATCCGAGGAGAGATCTCCGTTGGTACGTATCCTGCTTATGTAGGTCTCGTTGTCTTGTTGATCTGGCCCATGCGCAACCTTGGCCGCATCATTGTCAACACCTCTACTGGTTTGGTTTCTTATGAACGTTTAATGGAAATTGTAAAACAGGAACGCGAATTACTGGATGTTGGAAAGATTCGATCAGACAATCAGATTCAGGGAAATATTGTCTTTGATAAGGTCTCTTTTCAATATGAAGATGGGAATAGCGAGGTTCTCAAAGGAGTCTCATTTTCCATTGATTCCGGACAATCGGTTGCGCTGCTTGGATCAACAGGCTCAGGAAAAACCACCCTGGTCAATCTTTTACCAAGGTTTCATGAATACACGGATGGGCGAATTCTTCTCGATAATGTGGAATTAACAGATTATTCGCGTGAAGTGCTCCGGAAGCAAATTGGGATTGTGGAACAGGAACCTTTTTTATTCAGCCGTTCCATTGGAGAAAATATCGCCTATGGGGTCGATCGGGGTATCTCCCAAAGAGAGATCGAGGATGCAGCGAGGGCAGCAGCGGTGCATGATGTCATCCTGGCTTTCCCCGACGGGTATCGAACGCTTGTTGGAGAGAAGGGAGTGACATTATCCGGGGGACAAAAGCAGCGAGTCGCGATTGCCCGTACTCTCCTCAAGAATCCACGCATACTGATCCTTGACGACTCTACGTCCAGCGTGGATACAGAGACAGAGTCCGAAATCCGGTACGCATTAATGAAATTAATGGAAAACCGAACGACTTTTATCATTGCCCACCGCATTCAATCAGTGATGAAAGCCAACTTGATCCTGGTAATGGATAAAGGCGAGGTTGTGCAAATGGGTCAGCACAAGGATCTTGTTGAACAGGATGGAATGTACCGAAAAATCTATGATATCCAAACCCGAATAGATGAGGAATTGGAAGAAGAGATTGTGTCTTCAGAAAACTGATTGGATGCACCTTTTCATGGTGCTCGTGATGGAGTATGGATAAATGACTGAAGAAATTATTGAACTCGAGGAAGAAGAACACACCAGTCAACTGACCACCCCGACTTTACGGCGGATCCTTGGTTTGCTTCGCCCGCATTGGCGTTGGATGGCGGGTTTCCTTGTGCTGATCATGCTGACAGCCGGGTCAGATGCCCTCTTTACATTCATAAATAAATCCATGATTGATAATGGCATTGTAAAAAAGGATATCCCTGCGCTGATACATTATGCTACCCTCTACGGTGGTCTGCAGTTTATTCAAGCCGGATTGGTGTTTGGATTTATTTTCCTGGCAGGCATCCTGGGAGAACGGATACAGTACGATATTCGTAAGGCCCTCTTTAACCACCTTCAGGACCTATCACTATCGTATTACAGTCAGAATGCTGTCGGGCGTCTGATGGCGCGAGTGACATCTGATACCGGTAGAGTCTCAAGTCTTATGACCTGGGGAATGCTGGATGTTACCTGGGCAATCGTCAGTGTCATTTCGTCGACAGTCTTTATGTTGATAATCAATTGGAAATTAGGGTTGCTGGTATTCAGTATCATCCCGGTGTTAATGCTGATAGGGATCAATTTTCGCAAGAAAATATTGGTGGAATTTCGTAATTCGCGCAGGGCTAATTCAAAGATCACCGGTGAATACAACCAGAACATTCAGGGAGTGAGAGTTGTTAAAGCGCTAGGGCGAGAAGATGAAAATTTGAAGGAATTTTCAGTCCTTACCGACAAGATGTATAAGGCATCTTATCGGGCCGCCTGGCTTTCCGCGCTTTTCCTGCCATCTGTACAGATCATTTCTGCTTTTGCGCTGGGAGCCATTGTATGGTACGGCGGTATCCAGAGTCAAATTGGCGGATTTAGTGTGGGCAGCATCCATGCTTTTATCTCCTACTTGACCTTCATGATCTGGCCTGTCCAGGATTTAGCACGTGTCTATGCCGAGATGCAGCATTCTATTGCGTCTGCGGAGAGAATATTTAAATTACTCGATACTGAACCTGATGTTCGCAACCTTCCGGATGCGATTCCAGCAACAACCTTGCACGGGATTATTCAATTTGATCATGTCCATTTCTACTACGAGGACCGCAAAACGATCTTGAAAGATTTTTCTCTGGTAGTCAACCCGGGTGAAACAATAGCCTTGGTAGGGCCGACTGGTGGAGGGAAAACTACCATTGTTAATCTCCTGTGCAGGTTTTACGAACCCAAAGAAGGCTCAATCCGGATTAACGGGCATGATTACCGCGAGTATACGCTGCAGTCCATCCATTCCCGCATCGGCATTGTTCTCCAGACTCCGCATTTGTTTTCCGGTTCGATCAGGGAGAATATTCGTTATGGCAAGTTGAGCGCCAGCGATGGTGAAATCGAACTGGCAGCTAAATTAGCTGGTGCACATGACTTCATCCAGACCTTTGAAAAAGGCTACGATCAGAATGTTGGTGAAGGTGGAAATCTTCTTTCTGTGGGTCAGAAACAACTGATCAGTATTGCACGTGCAGTATTATCCAAACCAGAGATATTCATCATGGATGAAGCTACTTCCAGTGTGGACACCCTGACCGAAGGTTTGATACAACATGGCATGGAAGCCCTTATGGCTGGTTGCACATCCTTTATTATCGCCCATCGCCTGAGTACAATCCGTCGTGCTGACAGGATCGTGGTTGTTGAAGACGGTTGTATTTCTGAAATGGGCACCCATGCTGAATTGCTAAAATTGCACGGAAATTACTACCGTCTTTACACTCAGCAATTTAAATTTGAGAAAGAACAGGCCTACGGAGTCAGTCTCCCAAATCCGGTTCCGGCGATCGACTGATAATAAAGATTTATTTTTTCTTTCCAGAACCAAAATTTGGCAAGAAGATCCCGATCCGATATAGGGTCCTTCTTTGACCCGCCTGATATCGTTTGATGGATTAAGATATCCAATTCATCTCGCGACTAATAATATGAACAGGATTATCAGGAAGATGCTGACAGGAGTCCAAATCCATGTTAGGCCGCCTGGATCAAAAGCCCCATTCCCGACACCATATGGGCGGATTTGTACGAGGTTCATTCCAGAGGTCTTTCTAAGCAATTCGCCATCTGTCGTCTTGAAGGGGTTAAGTTTATCCAAAAATCCTGCAAAACCTGCATTTTGCAGGATTTTTCGCAAGATTATCCTCCTTGTTTCAGGATTGCTGACTTCCTCCACCTTGCCAAATATTGATCCTCCTGGCAAGATGACTTCGGCCTCATTCACATGGCTTAGGTTTTTATACCAGTCTGAAAGCGTTCCCCAACCTGAGAGGCAATAGATATCGCCCTTGAATATGGCGTAGTTGACTGGCGTATAATGAATCTTGCCGGTCTTTCTGCCTATTGATTTTATAATCATGATATAACCAGTGATATTATTCCCTGCAATACCACCCAAACCTAGCCGGAACAGCGGAACCATGAATACCTTATTGAAGAAATTAAAACTACGGCGTCCGATCTTCATATCAATCACCTCATTGAGCCTTGGTATGCAATAGTATATAACGTACTTTAGATTATTTGAAACAGTGTTAATCCCTGCATTCGCCTTGTAGATTTTTAGCATACTGTGATATAAAATTTAAGGAACAATCGATCAAATTATTCATCTGCCAGCCACCTCTGAACAACCATTCAATATTTTTCCAATAAATTACTATTTTGAAATAGGGTTATTTTGAAAAGGAGGAAAAATGTCTGAAGTTCAAACTGCTACCCGCAAGAAGATCACCCTTCCCTATCTCTTCAAGAAAGTCTCTGACGGCGAACCCATTACCTGGCTGACCTGTTACGATTTCCCCACTGCATATCTTCAGGAACAGGCTGGGATCGAGATGATCCTGGTTGGCGATAGCCTGGGGATGACCATGCTTGGATATGACAGTACATTGCCGGTTACTATGGAGGATATGATACGCCACGCACAGGCAGTCCGCCGGGGAGCGCCAACAGCCTTTGTTGTTGGTGATATGCCCTATATGACATATCAACCTTCCGTTGAAACGGCTATCCGCAATGCAGGTCGGTTTATGTCGGAATGTGGCTGTGATGCAATAAAATTGGAAGGTGGTGCCGCGATGGCTGATCGTATCAGGGGTATCGTAAATGCCGGAATTCCTGCGATCGGGCACCTTGGGCTCACCCCTCAATCTGTCAGTTCTCTTGGCGGTTTTCGAGTTCAGGGTAAGTCGGCTTCTTTGGCGAAGAAGATCCTTGACGACGCAAAAGCGCTTGAATTGGCAGGCGCCTTCTGTATTCTCCTTGAAATGGTACCCGATAGATTATGTCAGCTGATTACAGAGCGTGCGGAAAATTGCATTATTATGTCGCTTGGATCAGGTCCGGATGCCCACGGACAATTGCTGATTTATCATGATATGTTTGGGCTATATCCCAAATTTAAACCAAAGATGGCCAAAGTCTATGCGAACGCCGGTGAAGTGATTCTAACCGGATTGAAAGCTTATCATGATGAAGTTATTTCTAGAAAATTCCCGTCTTCTGACAATTGGTTTGGAATGCAAGATGATGAATATAACGAATTAAAAAAGATGCTCAAATAAATAGTTTATTATCTATCCTATATTTGACACCTTCGAGGAGAATGAATGAATAAGGATCTACGGTCAAAACTCGTCATTCCAGTTGATAGGCTCAGTTCCATCAATGCTGTCCTGCTCGACTACAACGAAAGAGTTATCAACGATTTCTTATCTGTAGTGGACAAATATGGTTCTCCCGTTGAAATCAATAAAAAGCACCGCGAATCTCGTCAACTCAATTATTTGAAAAAGAAAATTGGTGAGCGCGCGCCTGACCACCTAAAAGATATCGAATGGCTGATCGCTTTGCGGGACAACGCTAATTTCGTGACCATAAACGAATATCGCTCCCAGGTCCTGGGTGATCGAGTGAAGAGTATGAAATTCGCAGAGAGATCCGCAGTCACTCTTGAAGTTTCCGCCCTTCAATATTTCGCGTGGTTGCGTCCTATGATTGAACGCGCAATCAAGGATCGCAGTCTGGTCCCTGGACGGTTTATTGCAGTTCGGAAGATGAAGGAATCAGAGTCCGATGGTGACTTGCCCTCCATTGTTGCTGCACTTGATATTATCGGCGCCTCCTTTGTCGAAACACTCGATACGAAGGGAGCAGACGGGTCAAATATTCACTTAAATGGTCCAGAGACGATAACTGGATACTTTGGAGGAATTGGCCAGCCAAATGAATACGCACTCAAATGGCTGGACGAGTTCCTGTACTACTATACCAATTATGGTGTTCAACATGTGTTGAATTTCAATGCTGGTACCATTCTTCTTGGATTCCTCCTTTATCGCATTGGAGTAGACATTCAATTTAAAATTTCCGTCTTTTTTGGTGCAGATAATCCATATCATGCTTTATGGATCATGTTTGCAGCAAAATTATTCAGTCGTGACGATGGTTCCAGCCCATTGATAGGATTTAACTGGTCGAATTCAATTAATAATGAAACTATGGAAATAAGTTCTCAATTTCGTAAGACCTTGGGGTTCGAAGATGTCGTGCGGTTTGAGCATCACATCACAGAAACACAGAAATCCATCGTCCGCCAACCTTATAATCGACGCGATGAATTAATCAAGATTGCTGACCATGTTGCAAACATATCAGCCAAGCACGAAGGTGGGGATCCGGAGATAGATGCATCCAGATCTCACCCATCTGATATATTGGATTATTTTAGAGAAAAAAAGGAGGTTATAGAATCAGGTGATTGGGAGAATCTTCAAATAAACTTTCTGGATAAAGTGGAAGCCTGCAATAAGACTGCCTGGGCTTTGACAGAGAATGGTATATCTTTTATTGCTGCGCAAAATATACACAAGTATAAATAAAAAAAATTTCTAACTCGGTTTTTTTTTGTATAAGAAGAAATAAAAAATTAAGGGATTATAATAATGGCTATGCGCATATTATATGTTTGTCGACCTTTTCTTATTCTTCCACTGTCTTGTCCTCATGGATCTTGAAATTTTGAATTTTCCAATTCTTTTCTAAGTTTTTCTTCACTTGTTTGTTCTGGAATCTCCGCCCTTCCCCATTCAAGTTCTGCTTGCTCTGCTGCTCGAAGGTTTTGAATGGATTGAATTCTTACAACACTCCATTTTCCACAGTACGGGCAAATACCGAGTTTTGCTAAGCCTAAATTCATGCTAAATAACGGAAGAGCAAATGGCCGCTTGCATTTTGGGCAAATTCCACCACCAAAACGGTAATTTCGTTCTCCCCCCAGCGGAAAATCCTTCTTTCTTCCCCGACCCATCAACAGCGGTACAACAAACGATATAAGTATTGCACCGAAAACAATTGCCAGCATCGGAACTGCAATTTTTAAACCTGCTTTTGTCCCGGTGGAGGCTGAAACAAAATTGCTGTTGATCACGTTTGAAGTATATTCCTTACCATTGGAAGAATACCCAACAGCGTGAAGATTGTGTTGTCCTAAGGGGTAATCGTCCGTGGTGAATTGAAGGTTGAAAGGAGATGAAGTAACTTCTCCTATGATAATCGTATCAATATAGAATACCACCCTCTCCAGGTCTTCGGGTCCACTTACTTTCATAGAAAAAAGACCCTGAATATCATTGTTAAAGCCTCCGTATCCAAAATCGCGTGAAAGCCTGAGTGCTAATTCTTCATTTTGAGCCGTAACAGACTGTGCGAATAATAGACTAAGGATCACAATAAATAATAATGTGTTTAGCTTCTTCTTCATTTTCTCACTTCCACCTGGTTAGTATTTGTTCCCGTTGAAATATTCGTGTTGCGAGAAATAACAGGATTGCATCAAGTAATACCATAACGAAGGCAACTACTGTTATTATTTGTCGATTTAACACAAATAAGCCTGCAATTTGACCAAAAAATCCTCCCAATACCGGCACGATCACGATCATTGATACCTGTTCTGCTACACGAGGGTCATTTACTCGTGAAGATATCATCACAGCAAACGATACGGACATGATCGCTAATAAAGGCCCAACCAGAAATATCGCTATCAACCAGCGTGCGTCCAGCAAAGCCATCAATAATGCTTTATTTTCCACAATAATCCAGGAACCTAATGCAAATATTCCAAATGCGGCGTAGGTTGCCACGATTGCCGGGATTACAGCTGCCAGGCACTTTCCAACCAATAGCTCCACCGTGGTAATCGGTGTGGCCAATAACGGCTCAAGGCTATGTGTAGTTTTTTCCCCGACAATCGAGTATGCCGCGATGGTAACCGGTATAGCAACGGGAACGATCATGAAAAGCATCATGAATTCGCTCACCATAAACACCTGGAAGCAATCCTGACCGGAAAGCCCGCTTGGACACATTGACTGTGTCATTTCGGCTGGTAATCCACTTGTTGAATTCTTGCCAGTGGCTGATCCTGCAATATCCCGTGTTCCATAAATAATTCCCAATGGGATGGCGGTCATTATGAGGGGCAGGAATGCGACGGTGAAAATGACCATTCGATTCTTGAATACTTCCGCCCATTCTTTCCCGATGATTGTTCTTATTTTATCCATATTTCATGCACTCCAATTTCTCTATTCTTGTTTGACCAATTGCAGGTACACCTCTTCCAAAGAGTGACGCAATTCTCCAACAAACTGAATTTCCGCTCCTGATTGAACTAATTCCCGGATAATTTCTGGATTCTGGGTTTCAGGATTGTCAAGTGTGACAAGGATTTTATTTTCAACTTTCTTTACATCTTGTACAAATCCGAACTTCCGCACCGTTGTCACCATGCTATCATCCGTTCTTGCCAGATGAAATACTACTTTTCTTCCAAATGTAGAAGCGCGTAATTTTGCAGGAGTATCAACAACCAGCAGCCGGGATTTGAACACTCCGATACGGTCGCATAATCGATCGGCTTCGTCTAAATTATGTGTGCAAAGGAAAATAGTTCGCCCTTCCTTTTTCAATTCTTCAATAAACTCTCTCACAAGGTGGGATGCTTCAGGATCGAGCCCGGCTGTCGGCTCATCAAGGAAAAGGACCCTCGGTTCGTGCAACAAGGCACGCGCGATTGCCAATTTCTGTTTCATACCTTTCGAGAAAGTTCCCGCAGCATCCAGGCGTCTCTCGTAAAGACCCAGCATTTTCAGATATTTTTCTACCTGGCCTTTTACATCCTTTACTTCGTATAATTTTGCATAAATCTGCAGATTTTTTTCTGCGGACAAATTATCATACATTCCTGGCGTTTCGGTCAGGACGCCGACCCGTCTGCGGATATCAATATCCTGCTGACCAACCTGAAAGCCTGCTACCGACGCCTTCCCTCGAGTAGGACCGATCAAGCAGGTTAGCATACGAACTGTGGTTGTCTTACCGGCGCCATTAGGACCAAGAAAACCAAACACTTCCCCCTCGGCAACATCCAGGTCTAAACCTTCAACTGCAGTGATTTTCCCAAATTCTTTCGTCAGGTTTTCCGAACGGATCATTTTGCCTCACTATTGAAATCGCGTTCTATCCAGGTTCTCAGGTGTATCCTCTAGTGGTTTTATTTTAACTTCGGTTTTGTTTATTGTCACTGTTGGAAGATCTGTATCTAGCCTACGCTCTTTCAGCAATAGAATTATTCCTACACTGAAAACTGCGAAGACACCAATAATTCCTTCGATTGAATACGCTGAAAATTCACTCCTCACCATATATACTGCCAAGCCATCCACGAGCGCATGATAGATAATTGCGAAAACTATCCACCATGAATTCTTTCGGAGGAAGGTTTGTAAAACAAGAACCGAGCAGGCTAAATGTAAAGGAATGGTAAAAAAACGTTCGACTGCTCCAAGTATCGTCGCATACCAAGGTGCCGACCAATAAGCCTGGACCTGGATTTTGACCATTTCAACCTTATCGGGAGATGTAATCGTTGCAATATCTACTCCACGCAATATCATCATTTGAATATATCCATATAAAACGAGTATTCCAAGGATAATTGCCTCAATACCACCGTGACCCGCCCCCGCCAACAAACCCTTGCTCCAGGAGCGAGCGTCCTTCGCCCACCAGCGATACATTGTATATCTTGATAGTTCTTCAAATATTCCAGCACTGAATCCAAGGAAGATTGCGATAGATATATTCTGCCAAATTATAGGCAAGGAAATAAAGAATGGATGAATAAAAATTGGATTCACAATCATATTGAAGGGAATATGCAGCACCTGTGAAAATATCATCGTGCCTGCACCAATCCAAAAATAACGCCAACCGAGTGAAAACTTTCTCGTTAAATATATCGTTAACCCAATAGGCAGGGCAACCATCAACAAGCCATTTAGTAAATAGGTAAAACTTAATATATCCAACAATCGTTCCTGATCTATCTTTAATATATATATTCCGATTATAAATTCATGTATGTCTTAACTTGCTTCTACACGCACTGCAACGATTTTATATTCTGGAATTTTTGCATCAGGATCAAGAAAGTCATGGGTTAATATATTGGCTGAAGTATCAGGAAAATGGAAATTTGCATACACCATCCCCGGTGGCACGCGGTCAGTAATCCAGCTTTCCGCTTCAATACTACCTCGCCGTGAAGTCACTCGTATTCTGGAACCATTCGATAAATGCAGCCTGTCTGCATCTTCAGGATTGACCTCCACTAGCGCTCGGTCATATACAGCTAAAAGACCCTTGGCTCGACGCGTCATTTCTCCTCCGTGCCAGTGATAAAGAACGCGGCCTGTTGACAGCAACATCGGAAATTTTTCATCTGGTAACTCTGCCGGAGGGACATGGTCAATGGGCACAAATTTACCCTTTCCGCGGGTAAATGTTCCTACATGCAAGATCCGGGTTCCGGGATGGTCCGGACCTGTAACAGGCCATTGAAGATGTTCTCCAGCCTCAAGCCTGGAATGGGATATCCCCGCATATGATGGTGTTAATTGTGAGACCTCGTCCATAATTTCATTGGTGCCCCCATAATCCCAGCGGGAATGACTGGTTTCTTTGATCTTCAACTGGTTGAAGTCGATAATCCGTTTTGCCAGGTCGATTATTATTTTCCAATCTTCCCTGCTTTCCCCCGGCGGCTCGATTGCTTTTCTGCACATTTGTACACGTCTTTCTGTGTTGGTGAAAGTGCCCGTCTTCTCTGCGAAAGATGCCCCCGGCAACAGGATGTCAGCATACTCTGAAGTCTCTGAAGGGAATATTTCTTGAAGAACCAGAAATTCACATTCTTCAAGACACTTTCGAATATGACTTGTGTTAGGATCGCTCATGATGGGGTCTTCTCCCAGGATATAAAGGGCGCGCACGCCTCCATCCTCGCACCCGGGGATCATCTCGGTCAGACTCAAACCCACCTGATCGGGCAGGGGAACGCCCCAAGCAGCTTCAAATTTCAACCTGGCGTCAATGTTTGTAACATTTTGATAGCCTGGATATACATTCGGTAATCCACCCATATCACAGGCACCCTGAACATTGTTTTGCCCTCTTAAAGGATTTACTCCGCCACCTGGAATACCCATATTTCCGAGGATCATCTGTAGATTAGCCAGGCTCATCACATTCCTTACACCAACAATATGCTGCGTGATCCCCATTGCCCATATCACTGCCGTTGGTTTATTCTTCGCAAGAATCTCAGACGCTTGATATAACTGATCACCGGGTACACCCGTGATCTTGCTTACATATTTCAGAGAATATTTATTGATAATTGCTGTAAACTCCTCAAAACCCTCCGTCCTGGCTGAAATAAAATCCTTATCTTCCCAGCCGTTTGCAAGAATGATATTCATTAACCCATTTAATAATGCAATATCTGTTCCAGGTTTATGCTGAAGGTGCATGCCACCAAAAGCAGGTTTTGCAAAATCTGTCAAATCAATCCTTCGTGGATCTGCCACAATTAATTTTGCACCACGTTTCATCACCGCCTGGCGCAGCCGCGATCCAAACACGGGGTGTTGTTCGGTTGTGTTGGATCCAATAACAAAAAACGATGCCGCGTTTTCAGCTACATCATCCATCGAGTTGGACATGGCGCCTGAGCCAAATGATGTGGCTAATCCAACCACTGTCGATGAATGGCAAAGGCGCGCACAATGATCGATATTATTGGTTCCTAGTACCTGTCGTGCGAGTTTATTCATCAGATAGTTTTCTTCATTCAGGCATTTCGCAGAGGTCAGAATCCCTATTTTTGACGGCCCATAGTGCCTATGAATTTCGACAAGTTTCCTGGCGCTTATTTCCATCGCAATATCCCAACTCGTCTCCACCCAATCCCATTGTTTGCCGTGAAGAGTTTTATTTCCATCTGCCAAGAGGTATCTTCTCACCCGTGGTCTGAGTAGTCGCTCTGGATGGTGAATAAAGTCATAACCATAGCGTCCCTTGACACAGAGGTGTCTGCCATTTACAGGTGCGGTCTCATTCGAGGTAACGCGAACCACCTTTTCGCCTTTGATATTTAAATCGAATTGGCAGCCAACTCCACAATAGGTGCAAGTTGTTGTTACTTTTCGGTCAGCAGGACCAAGATCAATAGAAAGTTTGTGATCCAATGCGCCTGTTGGACAATAAGCGGCACATGCCCCGCATGATTCGCAACGCGCTTCGAGCAATGGTGAATCTGCTCCTGCAATAATCCGAGTCTCGCTCCCGCGATTAGCCACTCCCCAGACATAACGACCTTGAATTTCTTCACACGCTCGAACACAGCGATTGCATAGGATACATTTGTTCATATCAACCCAGATAAAAGGATTTGAATCTCCATTGATTCGATATCTGGGTGTTGTAATTTCTCCATTCAAAGGCCGGGCTCCATAAAATCGCACCCAATATTCAAACTCGGTAGCATGATCAGGGTGAGATATATATCCAGCGTCATAGTAATTTTGCAGGAAAAGCCCCAGAATGCTGCGGCGTGATTCAACCAAAGTTGGCGTCTCGGTTTGGATTTTCATGCCTTCAGTCACATTCAAGTTACACGCTGGAACCTGCCCTCGAAAGTTTTCAATTTCCACAATGCAGAGCCGGCAGGATCCGACCGGTGTCAAATCCCTGTGGTGGCACAATGTAGGTATTACTATGCCATGCGCTTGAGCTGCTTCAAGGACAGTTTGATCTTCATCTGCAGTTATTTGTCGGTCGTTGATTCGCAATGAGACTTGCATTCCTATCTCCGTATCCCAGCCATAAACTCGCCTGGAAAGTTCCGCAATGCGGATGCAACAGGCATCTTTACAGATTGACCCAATCCGCAAAATGAAGTGGCTTCCATCAAGTCAGCTAGGTGCATCAATTCTTCAATATCGCCAGGCTGACCATCACCCTCTGCCAGGCGGGTAAGTAATGCATGTGCTCTTTGTGTTCCAGCCCGGCAAGG
Organism: uncultured Chloroflexia bacterium; assembly: GCA_963828815.1. Taxonomy (GTDB): domain Bacteria; phylum Chloroflexota; class Anaerolineae; order Anaerolineales; family Villigracilaceae; genus UBA877. The sequence continues at coordinate 2,521,532 of CAWHGD010000002.1, read as the reverse complement.
AGTGCATTTCCCGCATGATTCAAATAAAAAGAACTTCATAAGTTCCCGTAACATGGCTACGGTTGATACGTTATTATCACAAACGAGAAACGCACCTGCTCCCAGAGATATTCCTTTTTGTGCAGATCTATAATCAATTGGCTGATCAAGCATGTTCTCGCCCACGATCGTCCCGGCTGCCCCGCCACATAATGCAAACTTGAAATTCGATCCATGTAGCATCCCGCTTCCATAATCGTTGATAATCTGCCTGAGGGTAAGTCCAATTTTTGCTTCAAATAAACCGGGGTTATTGATATGCCCCAACAATGTGTATAGTTTTGTGCCGCCGGCCTGGTTGGAACTGATATTCTTGAACCAATCAGCGCCATTTCTTAAAATATGTGGAACAGCAGCAAAAGTCTCAACATTATTTACCAATGTGGGCTGGTTTTGGTATCCACAAACTGGAGGATATGGTGGTCGTTTTCGTGGTTCTCCTCTTTTCCCTTCAAGCGATTCTATTAATGCAGTTTCTTCTCCACAAATATATGCCCCCGCACCTTGATGTACTTCAATAGAAAATGAAAACTTCGTCTTTGCAATAGTTTTTCCAAGCCATCCGAATTCAACTGCTTGTTCGATCGCCCGTTCAAGGCGCTTTTTCTGGTCTGCATATTCCCCTCTAATATAAATGTAACCGTGATCTGCTCCAACTGCATAAGCAGCAATAGCCATGCCCTCCAAAATTTGATGAGGATTTGTATCAATTAATATCCTATCCTTGAAACATAATGGCTCGGATTCGTCGGCGTTACAGATCACATATTTTGTGGAGGACATTTGTTCTGCAACAAAGCGCCACTTTCTTCCGGTTGGAAATCCTGCTCCCCCTCTTCCGTATAGGTTTGCTTTTTCCACCTCGTCGACCACCATTTCAGAGTTGCAATTTACTGCTGCAAGAAGTCCTTGATACGCACCTTTTTCCAGGGCTGACTCGATCGAATCCGGATCTATCGCGTCGCTGTGTTCCAATAATAAGCGCTCTTCGCCGGCACGAGGAATCTTATAATGTATTGAATTCTTAATTGTCTTGTAATTTCGAGTAGTATCTTCCATTACTCCAATAGGTCCTGACTGTTCCTTCTCAATCAAAGCCGCTGGCGCGCGATCACATAATCCAAGGCAGCTGGATTTTTCAAATCTCCCATATGGATAATTATTTATTAGAACGCTTCTACTACCATTGAGGCTTCCGCCGCATAACCAGCAGACAGGACCATCACAGATACGAATTTTCGGAGATTTTTCATTTGGAACCTGATCGGCTACTTCCAGCATGGAATAAAAAGAAGCAATCCCATATACCTGCGACGCTGGCCTGTCCAACAGACGAGCCACATCTTCTAGCATTTCCCGGGTTATTGCACCAAATTCATCCTGCACTTTTAATAGCAAATTCAATATATCCGTGGTGCCTTTTCGTTGATTCTTGACCAACTTTTCAATTTTCGGAGACACGCGTTTATATTGAATGTTTCTATTGGTCATCGCTCGTCATCCATTTCCTGCTTTATTAATTCTTCTTCGAAGGCTTCTGCCTGCCCAAGCTCTTCCGGTGTGTTGATGTTCATAAATGTCAGACCTTTCAAATCAAACCTACTCATTTCCTTTGGAACAAGGATTCTCGATCTCACATTTGGGAACCATGAGACAAGTCGTTTTTCCCCGACTTTTAAAGCTTTCGTCACTGCAGGCAGGCATGTTTGTCGTCGATAAACCCCATGAAGGGGTTCGATCCCATTCTCTGTGGAAGGTGCAACCACATCCAGGTCCTCTGATAAGAGCAGGTCGCATTGAAAAGAAATGAGATCAGGATTGGCAAATGGCATATCGCAGGCTACGCAAGCTACTATTGGATTCGATGCCGCCACGAGAGCAGTGTGCAGCCCTCCCAACGGTCCATGGTTTGGATACAAATCTGTCAACATTCTGATACCAGGATCAATAACCTCTTTGAGTAGAGACCCGACGATTATCATCTCCCCCTGTAATCCTGCCAGCCTCTCCATTAGTCGACTAACAAGGGTTCTTCCGTGGAAAAGCATATAAGCTTTGTCTTTCCCCATACGCTGCGACCTTCCACCAGCCAATATTGCGATGGTAAGCATAATGAAATTATACACTTTTCGGGATGCCGTCCGCTCTTGTTCTTACAGGTTGGCTTCTGTGACGATTCTTCCAATAATATCTTCCCACCCTACGGGCATGATGTGTAGACCATGGATACCCTGTTTTTCAAATGATTTTACTTTTGAAACGATTTCGATTGCAATCTGTGCTCCCTCTTCCTGTGGATTCCCGGCCGCTTCAGCCCTCTCCATACGTTTCATAATCTCCGCTGGAATGTAAACTCCCGGAACGTTCTGCATGTAGATAGCCATCTTTAAACTCTTTAATGGTGTGATTCCTACCAGAATGAATACTTTATCAAGAATATTACGCTTCGCAAGTTCGTTCAGCCAGTTCTCAAGGTGGGCAATATCATAAATCAGGTTGGTTTGGAAGAATTGTGCCCCGGCGTTCACTTTCTTGTGTTCGCGCAAGGCTTGAAACTTTATATCCGATGCGTGAGGAGATGCAGCTGCCCCTAGAAATAATTTTGGAGGGAATTTTATTTCACGTCCATCAAGATATCTTCCTTCATCCCGCATGCGCCTTAGAATCCATAGCATCTGGATGGCATCCAGGTCGTTGATATCCATTCGCCCTCTTGGATCAGGAGCCAGGATGGCCGAGTCGCCAGTTACACAGAGCATATTTCGAACACCCAGCGCAGAAGCGCCCAGTATTTCTGCCTGCAAACCGGAGCGCGTTCTGTCTCGAGCAGCTATTTGCATAACCGGTTCAGCACCATGCTCAATTGCAATTTTGGAGCATGCCCAGGAGGACATTCGTGGAGTGGCAGAGGCGTTATCAGTGAAGTTTATTGCAGTGACATATCCTTTGACCAACTCAATGTTGCTGGTCAATTTTTGCGTTGATGTCGAAAGGGGCGGCGTTAATTCACAAGCCACAACAAATTCCCCTGCTTTCAACCGCCGTTCCAATTCCGAAACTGGTTCGACCGTTTGAGGCTTATGGTATTCCTTATCTCCCTGCCACCATAATGGTTGACGTACAGGACAAAAGATTCCATCCCATGTTTTTGAGCGTATTTCTTTAGACTTGGCAAGCATGCCTTTTATTACCGTCCATGCACCTATTTTCCTTATTTGTCTGATTACATCTCCCCAGGTTTCTCCACCAACTTTATCCCAGTCCAAGGGAGGCAGGACTTCCATGAGCATTTCCTGTCGACCCATCTTGAACGAACGCTGATATATTTCATACCAGATACAGGGTCGTGTTTTATCTATATAGCAATAATCAGGTGTTGATCCGCCACAAGGACCATTCCTCATCCCCTTTGGGCATTCCATCGGGCAGATAAATGCTGTCTCCTGTAACAGGCAGTTGCCACACATACGACAGCCCCACAGGGGTCCTTTTATCATTTTTTCTATCGACACCAGGATTCGATTCCCAAGTGTCTCCCGTTTGAAAGGCGAAAATGCCGGTTGCCAACGACGTCCTGGAGTAAGAATGGGCATATTAATCTCCTGTGTTGTATTTTACATCTTACTTCTGGATCCAGTTCATGAACAATGTCATATTGAAGCAGGATGATAATCCCCCCATCCATAGATCACCTTATGTACTTTGCCCGATTTATTTCTATACACTGATGCATAATGATCCATAACTAACAATATTCAAGTTTGCTCCAAAATCACCCAGAAGATATAATTGCACTATGTTAAGAAAGATCCTATTCCCCTTATACATCTTACTATTTCTACCAATATTGTTTTCACCTCTTACCGTTGGTGCAGATTCTTCTTACACCCCACAGTCTTCCACTTCCGCAGAACTCGTTGAGGCGGTAAATGCATTGCGGATTTCACAGGGGTTGCCTCCCTACCAGCAAAATTCAATATTGATGAGGCTTGCCCAAGAACATGCAGATTACATGGCATCCATCGGTATGTCCACAATCCATACAGATGCGCGTGGATTTAAACCATTCCAGCGTGCGCTTGAAGCCGGCTATTCAGTTGCAGGGGATATCTATACGAATGTCGGGTTCTTTTCTGAAAATGTGACCGGAGGACCAGGTAAAACAGCCCAGCAAGCAGTAAATGAATGGATGGGAGATGCACCCCACCGCGGCACAATGCTTTCAACCAACCTGCAAGATGTTGGCGCAGGTGTTGCCGTTGTCGGGAACACAAATTACTATTGCCTGGATGCGGGATTGTCCACTGGTGGGGCTCCTCGAGCATTCACGCCTCCAGCGTCTTACAGCACCCCCGTCCCTCCATTAATCCCAAATACCCCGAATGCAGATGGCTCGATTGTGTATATCGTACAACCGAGCGATACCCCTCTTGGAATTGCTCTGGCTTATGGCATCTCTCTCGATGAACTCTACGCTTTGAATGGTTTAACCAAGGATTCAATAATATATTCGGATCAACAATTAATAATCCGTCCTGGTTTTACACCCACGCCCACCTTGCCCACCGCCACGCCGACAGAGAGATTCACCATAACCACCTGGCCCACTTCTTCTCAAATAGCGACTATAACGATCGTGTCAGCCACTCCAAAAAAATCGGTTGTTATTCCTGCATCAACAGCACAAGGATCAGTGGTCGTAATAATTGTATCTGCGCTTCTCTTGGCCGGCCTTTTGATCTTGCTCGGTCGCAAGCAGAAATGATTCAGGATAGGTATACTGCTATTCGGATGAATATTTTACTTCTTCTAATTTACTTTGCCTTTCCTTGAGCAGCCACAGCCTCTGCGGCTTTCCGAACTGTCTCGTCATCAGCCAGGTAATAATGTTTGAGGGGTTTAAGATCAGGGGTCAATTCGTAAACCAATGGAATTCCGGTTGGGATATTCAATTCTGGGATTTCTGCATCAGATATATTATCCAGGTATTTAACCATCGCCCGTATACTATTTCCATGAGCGACGATTAGGACTTGCTTCCCAGATTGGATGATCGGAGCCAGGCGATTCGACCAATATGGCATCACGCGCTCGAGTGTAATCTTAAGGGATTCTGTCGCCGGGATCTGGTTGGGAAGTAATTCCGCATACCTATGGTCAAATCTTGGATGTCGCTCGTCATTGTATTCCAGCGCAGGAGGTGGGACATCATAACTTCGCCGCCAGATTTTTATCTGCTCCTCTCCAAATTTCGCAGCCATTTCTGCCTTATTTAGACCCTGCAGCGCACCATAATGGCGTTCATTCAACTGCCAGGCTCGTTCCACTGGAATCCAATCCAAGTCCATCACTTCCTGAATGATGTTCAACGTATGAATCGCTCTTTTTAAGACAGAGGTGAAAGCAATATCAAATTGGAATCCGTTTTCTTTGAGAAATTTTCCTCCTCTGAGGGCTTCCTGACGACCCTGGTCAGTCAGATCAACATCCGTCCAGCCGGTGAACCGGTTTTCAAGGTTCCATGTGCTCTGACCGTGACGCACAAAAACAAGTCTGCGATTCTCTGCCATAATCTCCTCGTTAAATAAACCTCCAGGTTTTTCGCTTCCAGAGATCCTTGCATGATGCGATATTAATGAATCGCTTTTTCAGTTTCAGGATTGAACAGGTGGCACTTATCCAGGTTGAAGGAAACCTGTACCTTGTCACCGATCCGAAAATCGGTCCGCGGGTCCACGCGTGCAACAATATTATTCGATCCGGCAAGTAGATAAAGAAAGATTTCATTCCCCATCAGTTCTGTCACATCCACCTTGGTCTCGACAGCAGCCACATGGATACCTGGGGGGACAAAAGCCGGGTTGAATATATCTTCCGGGCGGATTCCAAAAACTACCGGCTTGTCAATAAAGCCTTGATAAGGATCAATGCTTTCAGCCGGGAGCGGAATTGTAAAAGCTCCCGCCTCCAATATTAGTGTTTTTCCATCTTTGCGTAATTTGGCTTTGAAAAAGTTCATCGCCGGTGCGCCAATAAAACCTGCCACGAACATATTATCCGGGTGATCATAAAGGGTTTGTGGTGTGTCCAGCTGCTGTAAAGTACCTTTATTGATTACAGCAATCCGTGATGCCATGGTCATGGCTTCAGTTTGATCGTGCGTTACATAGATAAAGGTTGTTTCCAGTCGATGGTGCAACTTGGTGATTTCTGAACGCATTGCAATACGTAATTTTGCGTCCAGGTTTGAAAGAGGCTCATCGAATAGGAATACTTTCGGTTCGCGGACAATCGCTCTCCCCACTGCCACACGTTGGCGTTGCCCACCTGATAACTGCCGTGGTTTTCGTGCAAGAAGATCCCCAATCCCCAAAATATCAGCAGCCTCCTGCACCCTGCGCTTGATTTCTTCTTTTGGTTTCTTGCGTAGTTTTAGTCCAAAGGCAAGGTTGTCGTAGACGGACATGTGAGGGTAAAGTGCATAGGACTGGAATACCATCGCAATATCACGGTCTTTAGGCGGAATATCATTAACAATTCGATCATCGATCTTGATCTGCCCTTTTGTAATTTCCTCAAGGCCAGCGAGCATTCGCAAGGCAGTAGTCTTCCCGCATCCCGAAGGTCCGACGAAAACAAGAAATTCCTTATCTGCAACCTTCAAATCAAGATCATTCACTGCAATTACACTGCCAAATTCCTTTGTAACATGATCGTAAGTAACACTAGCCATTTGAGCCTCCGTTTCGTTTGAGTATAGTGACTTAATTATAGCGCAAATATATTATTAGTCTTTCTTTCTGTGACCTCGAAAATCAAAAATTATTAAATGCACTCTGATTAATCAGGGTATATATTTGTCCAAGAAGCAGTAAAATGGTCACATGTCGAACGATCTTACGCCAATACGGCAACAATATCTCGAAATTAAACGCAAACACCCCGATGACATCCTTTTTTTCCGTCTCGGCGATTTTTATGAGACCTTTGACACTGATGCGGAAACTGTTTCCCGCGAACTTGATATAGTGCTGACCTCGCGTCCGATTGGCAAAGGGTTGAGAGCCCCGTTGGCTGGCATACCATACCATGCGATCGAGAATTATCTCTCCCGATTAATTGATAAAGGATATCACGTTGCAATCTGTGAACAACTCGGGAATCAGCCCGCGAAGGGCATATTTCCGCGTGAGGTTGTACGGGTCATCAGCCCTGGAACACTTATTGAACCCGGGCTCTTGCATGGAGATGCCAATAACTATCTTGCTTCAATTGTGGTCGAGGAAAGAAGCGCTGGAATTGCCTATGTAGATATAACCACCGGAGAATTCGCAGTCACCGAATTCATTCCAGCAGACAAACAAATTGGTAATGAAATGATTCAGACCTGGGATCTCCTTCCGCACAGAATTGGTTCGCCTTCACCCCGCAGAAGTAATCTATCCAGTCAATCTCATTATCCCAGAAGGTATCCCGGGGCATTTGACTGCATGCCAGGACTGGCATTTCGAGTTGGGAAAATGCCAGGAGACCTTGCTCGCCCATTTTGAAACGTCAACATTGGATGGTTTTGGTCTCAAGTCACGATCCCTTGCCATTCGCTCTGCAGGAGGTCTTGTACATTATCTCAAAGAGACAGCTCGAAGCACTCTTGCTCTTCTCAAAAACCTGCGAGTTTACAACCTTACCGAGTTCATGACATTGGATGCTTCCACTCGTCGAAACTTGGAAATCCTTGAAAATTTACACGGCGAAACCAAGGGATCCTTGTTAAAAGTTCTTGATCAAACAGTCACTCCCATGGGAAAGAGATTACTAAGGCGATGGGTAAGCCAGCCTTTGCTTGACATAGATCAGATCAAAATCCGGCAGGCTTGCGTTGACTTCTTTGTAACCAATTCCATGTTACGAGCTGAGTTCCGTTCTGCAGCGAAACAAATCGCCGACCTGGAACGAGTGGTAAATCGTATCTTATCTGGTCACGCCATCCCGCGCGACCTGGTTACTTTACGAACAACCTTATCCCTGCTTCCGACGATTACTCTATTGTTTTCTTCTGAAAATGCATTGCCTGAGACTGCTAAATTATTCCTGGATCCGTGTGGAGATGAACACACATTATTATTATCCGCGATCAGTGCCGCGCCTCCAGCAACTCTTCAAAATACAGGCATCATTCGTGCCGGTTACTCTTCTGAATTGGATGGAGTCTTCGAATCCTCCCGTCATGCTCGGGAGTGGATCAACAATCTCGAAAACATCGAACGACAACGCACGGGAATAAAAACACTTAAAGTTGGTTTCAACAAGGTTTTCGGGTATTACATTGAAATTTCCCAGGGGCAAGCTGCAAAGGCTCCAGCAGACTATATTCGCAAGCAGACTCTGGTCAACGGTGAGCGCTTTATTACGCCTGAGATGAAAGAATATGAAACGCTTGTCCTCAATGCAGAAGAGCAACTGCACGAGATTGAACAACGACTCTTCAGGGAAATTTGCGCAATTTTGATCAAGTCTGCCGACCGGATGCTTGGTACAGCGCAGGCTTTGGCAGAATTAGATGTTTATACCTCGCTTGCAGAAGCAGCCGTCATCGGAAATTATATTCGTCCAGAAATCAGGGAAGATGACATTCTTTCCATTCAGGATGGTCGCCATCCAGTGGTCGAACTTAGTTTGCAGAGTGACCGCTTTGTGCCCAACGACCTAATCATCGAAAAAGGCGAGATCATCAGGTTGATCACCGGACCCAATATGTCAGGTAAATCAACATACTTGAGGCAGGCTGCCTTAATTGTGCTGATGGCTCAAATCGGGTCTTTTGTTCCTGCCTCCTCTGCAACGATTGGTCTGGTTGATCGTATCTTCACTCGAATAGGTGCCCAGGACGAAATTCATTCCGGTCAGTCCACCTTTATGGTCGAAATGGTTGAAGCGGCAAATATCCTCCATCATGCCACCCAACGGTCACTTCTCATTCTTGATGAGATTGGACGTGGAACAAGCACTTATGATGGCGTTGCGATAGCGTGGGCAGTAGTCGAGTACATTCACAATCATCCAACCCTGCGGGCGAAAACTCTTTTTGCTACTCATTATCACGAGCTTGCGCAACTTGCAGATCTGCTGCCCGGGGTTAAGAATTACAACGTTGCCGTTACAGAGGCGGGTGGAAAGGTTGTGTTCCTCCATAAAATCATTCCCGGTAGCGCAGACCGTTCTTATGGTATTCATGTGGCTCAACTGGCAGGATTGCCCCGCCCGGTTATCTCGCGAGCAACGGAGATTCTAACTGAACTTGAAAATTCATCCGGTCGAGTGATCCAGAATAGTCCCCAGGCAGCAAAGCAAGTAGCGCTGTTCCCGGAAACAAATCCCTGGCTTGATGAACTTGGCAATCTGGATGTGAATTCGCTTTCCCCCATCGAGGCTCTTAATAAACTCTACGAGTGGCAGAATAAGTATTCCCAGGGTACACACACCAAGTCATGACAATATCCAAACAAGACTCAAAAGCCTCCCGTTTTCGATCTACGGGAGGCTTTCTCCAATTCGTTATACGTGTCTATCCCTTTTTAATAAACACAGGTATCGGAGCTTTTGATCGGGATATGGCCCACACAGTAGCCATAAGCAGGATTGCTGCAATTCCTGCGACTACAAAATTAATCGAACCATTAGCATTCACTATTGGATATTTTACAATGATCGGTGCCGCTAGAAGGCTTACCAGATTCGCCACCTTGATCATTGGATTGAGAGCAGGTCCGGCAGTATCTTTTAGCGGGTCGCCGACGGTATCGCCAACAACCCCAGCCTTATGACGATCTGAACCTTTACCCGTATTTTCTTTGAGATTGCGAGGTTCGTCTTCGATAGATTTCTTGGCATTATCCCATGCGCCTCCAGCGTTCGACATGAATACTGCCAGCAATTGTCCCGAAAGGATTATTCCAGCCAGGAATCCACCCAGCGCTTCCACTTGCAAAACAAGCCCAATTACCAACGGCATCAGGACTGAAATTGTCGCGAGTGGTATTAATTCTTTTTGCGCAGATGCAGTGGAAATGCCAACTACTTCCGCATAATCAGGTTGTTTGGTGCCTTCCATAATTCCAGGGATCTTGAATTGACGCCTGACCTCTTCGACAATCTTGCCTGCAGCCCGACTCACAGCCCGGATGGAAAGTGAGGAAAACAACCAGGGTAATGCACCACCCAGGAGTAATCCAATGAATACCTTGGTTTCTGAAAGGCGGATTGACTCCATCACAACCTGGCCGAGTTGAGTCTGCACCCGGCTTACGTCCGCGATGTAAGCACCAAACAGGCTTACCGCTGCGATTACCGCCGAAGCAATGGCAACACCCTTTGTGATGGCTTTGGTAGTGTTTCCAACTGCATCCAGGTCAGCCATGATTTGTCGCGCTTTCTTTGTTTCTTCGTCCTCAAGCCCGTGCCACGCCATCTCACCAATACCGTTGGCATTATCGGATATCGGGCCATATGAGTCCATTGCCACATTGTTGCCAGTGTGACTGAGCATCCCAATTCCGATCATTGCCACCGCATACAAAACATATCTGGCGCCATCACCGCTGTACAGTAATAAACCAATGATAAAACTAATCGCAATGACAACCACCGCCCAAACGCTAGATTCCATTCCAACTGAAAGACCGGATAGGATGGTGGTCGCGGCTCCTGTATCAGTTGATTTTACAATTTCCTTTACAGGTGCTTTTCTCGTTGAGGTGAAATAAGAAGTTAGTGGATTAAATGCAACAGCCAATCCAACACCAACGGCAGTCAGCGCAGCAAGACGCCAGTCATGGGCATATAAAAATGCCAGGAAAATTGATAAAGTAACTGTAAAGACACTTGAAACTTCATAGGACCGGAACATCGCTTCTTCAGCGTCGTGTGCACGCAGGAATTTGATTGGAAATTTTTCCCAGATAGGTACTGTAAATGTCCCCAACATGGAACTGATGACACCAATAGCACGAATGATTAATGGATACACAATCCACTTCAGATCACCGGTTATAGCCACAAGAGCCAGACCGAGAATCAAGCCCGATACAATTGTTGTTTCGTATGATTCAAAAATATCTGCTGCCATGCCCGCACAATCGCCTACATTATCCCCGACCAGGTCAGCAATCACGGCGGCATTACGGGGATCATCCTCAGGTATATCTTTTTCAACTTTCCCAACCAGGTCAGCACCCACATCCGCTGCTTTGGTAAAAATTCCTCCACCTACACGCATAAATAACGCCAAAAGGGTTCCTCCAAATCCGAAACCAAGAAGCGCATCAGGCGCAGCTTTTCCGAAAACGATAAAAATCAATGTTCCACCGAGTAAACCAAGTCCATCTGTCAGCATGCCTGTAATCGTCCCTGCATAGTAGGCGATGGAAAGCGCTTCGTTAAACCCTCTTCGAGAGGCTGCTGCTACCCGGATATTTGCCTGGACAGCTATCCGCATCCCCCATTGCCCAACCATCAGGGAAAATGATGCCCCCATAATAAATGCTATCGTGCGACCAAAGGCAATAATTAATTTAATGCCTTGATCACCAAAGGTTTTAAATTCCTCCTGGGCCTCCAGGCTGGGAGGAACAACATAAACACTGAAGAACATCACCAGAGTAAGAATACCGATCAGAGGCAGGATGGTACGTAACTGTTGTCCGAGATATGAATTTGCTCCAATCCGGATGGCATTCCATACTTCTTGCATCTTTTCTGTGCCCTTGTCCTTCTTGAGCACAATTCCCCGCAACCACCAGGCGTATGCCAGGCTGATGAAAGCAGCCGTCAGGACGAAAATCACCGCCACCTGTTCGAAATCATTCAATCCATGTCGGCTACCAAGCCATAAAATATTCATCAATCTGCTCCATCGCTTATAGAATCAAAGAGACAACCTCTATCCCGTCTCAATGTCGCCCTATTCTATCCAACATAACATAATTCGTCAATTCATCCGCCAAAGTCATCAAAAGTATTTTTCAGGCATGTCGTTACCTCTAAGTGTAAATTTTCTGGTTGCACCATCCCAGATTAGGGTTTGATTAGAAACGACAAAACCACTTGACACAGTCCATTTATTAATTGTATAGTACTAAGCGATTGAGTGATGCCAATCTCGGCACCGCTGCCCTTAGGCTGCTGTGCCGTTTATTTCGCCCGCGAATATATTCTGCCGATCAAGGAGAATTTATGATCCAAGCAACTGGTCTCACAAAGGATTTTGGCTCAAGGAGAGCAATTGAAAATCTCACCTTCGAAGCCAGGCAGGGGGAAGTAGTCGGTTTTCTAGGACCCAATGGCGCAGGTAAAACCACTACAATGCGCATCCTCACCGGTTACATGCCGCCAACATATGGTAAAGCCCAGGTTGCAGGTTTTGACATTATTAGTGAATCGCTTGAAGTCCGCCGTCGTGTGGGATACCTGCCCGAGACTGTTCCCCTTTACCCGGAAATGACCGTGTATGAGTACCTGAAATTCATGGCGGATCTCCGTCATCTACCTGACAGCGATGACATGGTAGATACCGCGTTGGAAATGGTTCAAATGGAGAACCGGGCGAATGGATATATATCCAACCTTTCAAAAGGAATGCGCCAGCGCGTGGGGCTTGCCCAGGCAATGCTTCACCGACCTGAAGTACTAATTCTTGACGAACCCACCATTGGTCTTGATCCAGCCCAGGTTGTTGAATTCAGAAACACAATCCGAGAGGTTGGCAAGGAACGCACGGTGCTCCTCTCCACCCACATCCTCTCGGAAGCCCAGCAACTATGTGATAGGGTATTAATCATAAATAAAGGTCGAATCGTAGCGGAAGATACTCCTGAGAATCTGCAATCCCGCCTGGTGGGTGCTGAGAGTGTGATCCTGAAGGTAAAAGGTGAAGCCGATGATTTGCTCCCCATTTTGTCAAAAATCGATGGCGTTAAAAACGCCAGGCTTCAAACAGATGGGGCAATAGAGTTCCAATTTTCACCCGGTAAAGATGTACGACCGGCTGTCGCAAAAGCAACAATTAAAGCAGGTTATGACATGCTCGAGTTCCATCCGGTTGGATTAAGCCTGGAGGAAATTTTCCTTCAACTTACTCAAGATAATTCAAGGATCGAGAGGTAAGCCATGCGTAACATCTGGACCATTGCCAGACGCGAATATCGTCATTACTTCACCAGCCCTATTGCCTATATTGCGGCGATTTTGACTCTTCTCACAATTGGCATTTACTTCGTGGTGATGATGTATTACTTATCAAATATGGCTAACCAGTCATATTATGGAAATACGGCACCTGGCATCAATATCATCATAGGCCCCCTGGCAACCGTATTCCTTTTTGCAGCTCCTGCTCTAACAATGCGCTTGTTGGCTGATGAGCAACGCATGGGGACTCTTGAACTGCTGCTAACAACACCGATAAAAGAAGGTGAATTAGTCGTAGGAAAATGGCTGGGAGCGTTTCTATTTATGCTGACGATTATCTTAATTACCTTGGTGTATCCGGTGATTTTGAACAAACTCACCAACCCGGGAATCGATCAGGGAGTAATGGTCTCCGCTTATATCGCCATCATTCTGCTCGCTGCAGTGTTTCTATCAATTGGTACTGCGATCTCCTCTTTCTTTAATAATCAATTCGCAGCCTTTTTTGCTACCCTGGCAATACTCCTGGTATTCTGGTGGCTGCTCCGTTTGCCAACTTTCATTGTGCAGAACGATGCGTTTAACAATGTACTAAATTACCTGGATATGAATGGGCGTTTCAATTCCATGCTTTCTGGAAGATTGTCCATTTCAGATATCGTTTATCCGATCAGCCTGACTGCATTAGGCTTGTTCATCAGCTCAGTTGCAGTAGAAATTAGAAGGTGGAAATAATGTCCAAGGTGAAGAGTAATCAAAAGAAAAGTAATCCAAAAAGACTCGCGAGTATCGGACTATGGGTTTCTGGGATTGCATTGGTTGCGACGATCCTGTTGTTAATCACCAAGCTCCTTGCTCTTGCAAAAATTTACACTATTCCAAATACGACCGTCTTTAATTGGATTCTTGGGATCTCAGCAGCCCTGGTCTTATTGGGATTGGCAATATTTTCCTTGTTGGACCCCCAACGGGTCCGCATATTTCTAACAGGAAGGCAAGCCCGCTATGGCAGTAACGCACTCATCATGTTGTTGGCTTTTTTCGGAATTCTACTTGTCCTGAATATATTTGTCTTTCAGAATCCGGGTAAGCCCTTTGATCTTACCGAAGACAAGCAGAACAGCCTCTCTGCCGAAACATTGGATACGCTCAAAGCCTTACCAAATCCACTCCAGGCTACAGCTTTCTATACTTCGAATACCCCCAGTGACACTGCTCTAAAATTGCTTGAGAATTATAAAAATCACTCGAATGGTAAATTCACTTATTCATTGATTGATCCGGACCAGAATCCTCTCGCTGCTCAACAGGCAGGTATAACCGGGGATGCGAAAATATATCTACAAATGGGGGATAGGCATGAAATTGTCTCCCAGGCATCCGAACAGGAGATCACCTCAGCGTTGATCCGTTTATTGAATCCGGGGGAACGAACAATCTACTTCCTTACTGGTCATGGAGAGCGGAATATCCTGGATGCGGCTGATGATGCCTATACGTCAGTAAAAACGGCTTTGGTCGCAAAGAATTATACGGTTGATTCTTTGAACCTGATCGCTGAGAATAAAATTCCTGAAAATGCATCTGTTATCGTGATTGCAGGACCTATCCAACCGATTTCACCTGCTGAAATGTCCCTTCTACAAACTTATATTTCCAGCGGTGGAAGTCTGGTGATATTGGAGGAACCAGCTCCTCTGACACAATCCGGGTCATCTCCCGATCCCCTTCTGGATTACCTGGCAACGACTTGGGGAATTTCGCTCGATAATGATCTCATCATTGACCCCAATATCAATCCAGCAAACTTTGCTGGGGCTGCGTCCTATGCGAACCACCCTATAACTGAAAATATCTTGGCTCAAGGCACCTTCTATCCAACCGCACGTAGTATTTCCATCGCATCTGATCTCTCGATTGAACCCACAAGCTTGGTCTTGACTAGCGATTTTGCCTGGGGAGAGACTGATTATGCTTCACTGGCAAACGGTCAAGCAGCCTTCGATCAGGGCATAGATCTCTCTGGTCCACTCACAATTGCAGCGGCAGTTGAAGATACCACTGTCAAAAGTCACCTGGTGATTTTTGGTGATGCTGACTTCGCTTCGAATATATTCTTTAAACAATATGCCAATGGGGATATGTTCATCAATGCGATAGATTGGTCCGCTGGACAAGCACAATTAATAAACTTAAATACACCAGCCGCTATCAGCCGGACAATGTCCCTTCCCAGCAGCACCTGGTTGCTGATCATCGCCATTTCGCTCCTTTGCCTTCTCCCTGGGTTGGTCATCGCTGGAGGAGTGATATCCTGGTTGATCCGGCGTTCAAGAGGCTAAGCTAATGGTTAAGAAGCCAACAATCTTTCTGCTGCTTATTCTTGGTTTGATCATAGTTGCTTACCTCTTGATCAACAGACAAGCATCATTATCAAAAGAAGAGATCACGCCCACGGTCCAAGGTAACGATTTGCTTATCACTGAAGAGGAAGGCTCATTGCAAAGTATCCATATCAGTAGCAGCAATGACCAATATTTTCAAATGCAGAGGGATACAAGCGGCGCATGGATTATTACCCTGCCTTCCACTGGCATCGCAGACCAGTCTTTGGCCGGAGCCGCAGAGACCCAGGTTGGAGCGCTCCGTATAATTTCAAGGATTGAAAATCAAAACAACCTGAAAGATTTTGGGTTAGCAGAACCAGCGGACACCCTCGAATTTGCGTTCAGCAGTGGAGCGCAAAGAGTCTTCCGAGTGGGATCATTAACCCCTACCAACAGTGGCTATTACCTCCTCGATGATAAGGAAAATCTCCTGGTTGTCAGCAGGTCAGGGATAGATGCCTTGTTGAGACTATTGGTCTCCCCTCCTTTTCTACCCACCGAGACATCGGTTCCTACAGTTGAAGTCACAGAAATTCCTTCCCTGCAGGTTTCCCCCACTCCATAAGGTGAGTATCTGAAGACTTCTATACTAACTATATATATGTTTTTGGAAGTAAATTCCACCCTTAAACTCGATCGAAAACCAGGGGTATTGTAATTTTTGAAGAAAAAGAGTATTCTGATTAAAGTAAAGTCAGGTAAGGAAAAGTAATGGAAAACCCTTTATTGCTTGAAGAAGACGAAGAATATTCTGCCATCGCCCGCTTGATAGAACTTGGCCGGCAGAAATCCTATGTCACGATTGACGATATCCTGCATTTCTTCCCTGAAGCAGAGCAGGATGTTGAAAAGTTGGAAGAAGCCTTTGCTGCCCTATTAAGCGCTGGTGTTGCCTTTGTCGAAGATACACCTACAGGCGAACCTGCAGATGACGAGTTGATCGCGGCTGAGAAACCTGAGGCCGAAGCTGAATTATCCCTTGACGATTACCTTGCGAATATCGATACAGATGATACGATCGGACTGTATCTAAAGGAAGTCAGCCGTGTTCCTCTGCTCACTGCCACCGAGGAAGTAGACCTCGCCCAGCGAATCGAACGTGGCCGTATGGCACGCGAGGAATTGGCACGCGGGAATGTAAGCGCCCGACGTCGGATCGAACTTCGCAAGTTGATCGAGGATGGCTGGGCGGCCCGCGAGCATTTAATAACTGCCAACTCGCGGCTTGTGATTAGCGTTGCCAAGAAATATATGGGACGAGGCGTACCATTTCTGGATCTGATCCAGGAAGGCAATATTGGCTTGATTCGTGCCACGAAGAAGTTTGATTATCGTCGTGGTCATAAATTCAGCACGTATGCCACCTGGTGGATCCGTCAGGCAGTCACTCGCGCGATCGCAGACCAGGGACGGACTATTCGTGTTCCTGTCCATATGGGTGATCAGATCAACAAATTGCTTCGCGTCCAACATCAATTGACCCAGCGTCTGGGCCGCGAACCCTCGGTTGATGAATTAGCCACTGCTCTTGAAGTACCTCCAAAAAAGGTCGAAAATATGATCCAGGTGGCTCGGCGTCCACTTTCCTTGGAGACGCCCACGGACGATGAAGAAGATTCAGTCTTGGGTGATTTTATCGAGGATGATGAAGCCGCTCCTCCTGACGATACTGCTACCTATAATTTGCTGCGTGAACATTTATCCGAGGTATTAAACGGTCTCCCACCTCGCGAGGTTCGCATTCTTCAATTACGCTATGGTCTCTTGGATGGTCAGGCATACACCCTCGAGGAAGTTGGACGTAAAATGGGAGTCACCCGGGAACGTGTCCGCCAGATAGAAGCTCAAGCGTTAAGTCGCTTAAGGCATCCCTCCATTCGCCGTAAACTTCGTGAATACTTGGGCGAATAATCCCTCCCTCCCATTAACAGGGGCAGACTGTCGTCTGCCCCTGTCTATGTTAAAATGGTACCCATGCGGTTGTCATTACGTCAGCTGTTTCTAATTCTCTTATTTCTCGGTTTATTTTTAATGACCTTGCGTCCTATTTCAGATCCGGATTTCTGGTGGCACTTGCGTACCGGACAGCTGATTGCACAGGATCACATAATCCCCCATCAAGATCCATTTTCCTTTACAAAATTAGGTGAACCCTGGATAGCCCATGAGTGGCTTTCTGAGTTACTTCTCTATGGACTCTTTCAGCTTGGAGGTTATGGGCTGCTGATCTTCGTTTTCTCGTTAATAATCACCGGGTCCTTTTTCATTGCCTATTTGCGCTGTCCCCAAGAATCTAAACCCTATATTGCCGGTTTTATCCTTCTATTGGGAGCTCTTGCTACAGCGCCTGCATGGGGTGTTAGACCGCAAATGTTGTCGTTACTCCTTACGAGCATTTTCATGTTTCTTCTGGACGGTTACCACAAGACTAGGCGAATTAATTGGTTAATCCCAATTCCTATCATCACATTGTTCTGGGTAAATCTGCACGCCGGTTATTTCCTGGGACTTGCCATTATTGGTATCTATCTCACCGGGGATTTGATTGAATTTATTATTGCAAAAGTCCATAAAACGAAATTTCTTGAGAATTCTGATTTGCACAGAGTTCTAATTTTATGTGTAGTGTTACTTATCAGTATTTTATCAACCATCCTCAATCCCAACGGATTTCGCATTCTTCTCTACCCTTTCCAGACAATAACTAGCCAGGCGATGCAGCAGTTTATATATGAATGGTTTTCGCCGGATTTCCACCTGCTGGAATGGCAACCTCTGGTTTGGTTTTTACTTGTCTTGATTGGCGCTGGAATGCTTGGAAAAAAACCTCTTGCCCCAACCAGGATAATATTAACACTTTTCTTTGGTTATGCTGCTTTGCAATCGATGCGGCATGTCCCACTCTTTATTATCGTAACTTTTCCAATCCTCGTAGAAATGATGGACAATTTGGTAAAAGTCCTTACCAAGCGAACTACTTCGGTCGGTTTTCTAAAGTGGCTGCTACCTCTCATTCCACTTTTTGCTCTCTTGCTTACCGAATTTCGCTTTGTCCAAGTTGTAAGGGGGCAGGCTGAATCAGAGAGCGAGACCTTTCCACGAAAAGCATTGGATTGGATTTCAACAAATCGCCCTGAAGGTGCGCTTTTTAATTCCTATAATTGGGGGGGGTACATCATTTGGAGGCAATATCCGGATTACCTCGTCTTCATTGATGGCCGTGCGGATGTCTATGGGGATGAATTCATCTATACTTACCAGGATATTTACCGTGGCGAGCCAGGTTGGGAAAAATCTCTGGATGACTATGCTATTAATTTAGTACTGGTCGAGCCAGGATCAGGATTGGCTGCAGGGCTTAGCCAATCTTCATCCTGGAAGATTGTTTTTGAAGATCGCATCAGCACTCTGTTTTCCAGAAAGTGAAAAAACAACCACCTTTACTTCAGTGCTTTAATTACTGACAGGACTTCAAGGCTATGTCCTGCTGGTTTTACATTTTCAAATACTTTTACAATATTCCCATTTGCGTCAATCAGGAATGTTGTTCTGAATACACCATCATAGACGCGCCCCATGAATTTCTTCTCTCCCCAGACGCCATACAAATTGCAGACTTCATGATTCTTATCGGCCAATAATGGAAATTGAAGGGTGTATTTGTTCTTAAACCTTGTGTGAGACTTTGGATCGTCTGGGCTCACTCCTAGAATTATTACATCAGCATCGATATAAGCACTATAATCGTCACGAAAATTACATGCCTCTGTTGTGCAGCCGGGTGTATCATCCTTCGGATAGAAATATAACACTACCGGTCTGCCTCGAAAGTCAGAGAGCCTGCGAATGGTATTGCTTTCATCCTCTAACTCGAAATCGGGTGCTTTAACACCGGGATTGATCGGCATACAACCTCCTCTAGTGGGAAAATATCTTCTTTCGCTTATTCCATCGTGGACATTATCAACAATTTTAAGTTATTACAGGTTCTGATGATTGCATTAACTTCAAAAATAATTGGGTATCTAAATATCGATACACTTATAACTCTGCCTTAAGTGTACCCATCTGATTTACGTCATACCCGGGCATCTTCAGCACCATTCTGTGGAATTCACCGTCGTTCAAAACCTCAAATAAAGGTTCAAGTAGGTCACTTTCTGCATTAACCTTGGGAATAACTAATTGATAGGTTTCATGAAAAAGAGGAATGAAATTTAGTTTCAACGAGAGGGCTGCAGCAGGGATTCCCAACCCGCAATCAGCACGCCCCGATGCGACCGCTGCTGCAACACCCAGGTGGGTATATTCTTCCTGTTGATAGCCCAGGATGGAGCTCACAGGGATTTCGTTTTTCGATAAGTGGTAATCCAATAAAACACGCGTTCCAGCCCCTCGCTGCCGATTTATAAATATAATTCCAGGCTTGCATAAGTCCTTTAAGCTTTTAATACCCTTGGGGTTTCCCTTTTCCACCATCAAGCCTTGCTCACGTTCAACAAAGCCATAAAGATTCACGGGAATTTTGTTGATATATTGCCGGATATAAGCCAGGTTGTATTCGCCTGTTTCAGGATCCAGTAAATGTGATCCGGCGAGATGTGCCTCACCTCGATTCAATGCAATCAACCCACCCAGCGACCCTACATTTGCTGATGAAAATCTACGATTTCGTCCTGCCAGGAACTGTGCCAGGAGATCAAGTGTCATATCATGAGAGCCAATGCAAAATATGGTTTGTTCTAGCTCAGATTCCGTTCGATAGAGAGAAACTGTAACCGTATCTCCTGCTTCAACGCCTTGTATTCCTCGAGGAAGCACCATAATACCATCCGCATGGGCCAGGGATGAAATCGCCCCTGCTCCGCGACCAAGTGGCGCAGCAAGCATTCTTTCTCCAACTTTTCCAACCACTACACGAACATAATCATCATCACCTCCCGGGGATGTAATTTTTCTTGTAAGAATTGCCTGTGTCACAGGTAATGCGTACGACTTGCGACCTGTCCATCTGGCAATCAGCGGCTCGATGAATAATTCGGATGTCAACACTGTTGAAACTGGGTAACCTGGAACTCCAATGATAGGCACGCATCTTGTGGATATGGGTTGCTTCTGGTCCTCTGCGGTCTTTCCTTCGAAATTTATCATACCAAGTATCACCGGGTGTCCGGGTCTCACCGCCACGCCATGTACAAGTAGTACACCAAGTTCTTTCACAACTTTAGCAGAAAAGTCTTCTGACCCAGCGGATGAGCCTGCATTTAATAGTATCAGATCGTAATTTTTTGCTGCTCTGGCCACCCGGTTACAAATTAATTTAAAATTGTCCTTAGTAATTGGGAACCGACTCGGAACACCTCCCCAGTTTTTTATTTGGGCAGCCAGCATAATGGAATTGAACTCCAATATTTCTCCTGGTTTGAGGTCATAGCCGAGTTGGACTAATTCGTTTCCAGTAGGAAGAATAGCGACTCGTGGTTTAACGGCAACGATCACTGATTCATGACCCGCTGCTGCAATCGCACCCAGGTCAGCAGGTCTTAATACCTGGCCTGCGGGTATCACCAGCTGTGTCTGGACAATGTCTTCTCCCATTGATCGAACATGGCTCCAGGGAGTCACCCCTGCCCGTATCCGAATGGCTTTGGTCTTAAGAATACTATCTGTAATCTTTCCCTTATCATCGAGTGTTTCAACATTTTCGATCGGGATGACAGCGTCGAACCCCAGTGGAAGCGCCTCGCCTGTGTCAAGATAACAAGCAATATCCCGTTCGATAGAATCTGGTCCACGTCTTACCTGCAATGTTATTGGATTGGACGGTTGCGCACCTAAAGTTGATGAAGCAAGAACGGCATACCCGTCCATGGCTGATGCATGGTAGTGGGGGGACGAGATCTTAGCCCATACCGATTCTGCCAAAACGCGGCCAGCTGCGTCCTCATCTAACAAAATATTTTCTTTAGAAAGCACTTTCCAAAGACCCGCCTGCTCCAATTCAGACTGAAACCGGTCCTGTGCTTCTGTTATTGGAATATCGTGAAGATAAACCGACATGAGATTCTTTATTTCCTTGTCTCGAAATATTTTGCCATCTATTCCACTCCCATGTCACATGGGAATTACTTCCACAATTTCTCCGGCGCTTATCCCTGTCCTTTCCATTGGGATGCGAATCAAGCCATCAGCCGACACAAGTAAAAATATGAGATTTGATTTTCCAAAAATCGGTTCAGCACCCCATTTAATATCTTCATCAGACTGCTTGTGGTTATTTGATGAAAGTATCTTCGAATTAGGTATCAGCTTCACCGCGACCCAATCCTCCCTTCCTGCCTGGCTGGCAATATTGATCGTCAATCTTGCAAGCACAGTCGATTGTGGATGGGTAGCTGTCAGTCCTAGCAATGATTTAATTAAAGGGACGATAATAATTCCAGCAATAACAAGCGCGCTTACTGGATTTCCGGGTAAACCGATCACCGCTTTACCATTACAAACAGAAAGGATGGTTGGTTTACCAGGGCGGATGTTTATTCCATGAACTAATACCCCTGGTTTTCCAAGTCGTCTTATAGCCTCGACAGTTGTATCTTTACTGCTGGCCGAGGATCCTGCCGTGATTACAATAGCGTCACTTTCTTTTATCGCTTTCCTTGCTACAGAAGTCAATAACTCAAAATCGTCTTTAATAATTCCATAGTGAGCAGGTTCTCCTCCGGCAGATTCAATAAGAGCAGCCAATGTATAGGAATTGATATCCCGAACCTGACCTGCTGCGGTTTGTTTTTCTGGATGAATTACTTCATCTCCTGTTGAAATAATTCCTATTTTAGGTTTAATGGCTACGCGCATATTAACAATTCCAAGAGCCATGCAGCCGCCAACCTCTGCCGGTCTGATCATCGTTCCACAATTGATAACAACATCGCCCATCTTTACATCTTCACCGACCTGCAACACATTTTCCCCTGCTGCGACTGCGCGAGTAATCTCGATTTCGTTTATATTGGACTTCTGTGGTCTACGGCTTTGGACTGTTTGCGTATCCTCGAGCATTACCACCGAATCTGCACCATCAGGTAACATTCCACCAGTATGGATCAAAGTACAAGCGCCTGGTGTTAATTTTATGGAGGCACTGGTTCCCATAAGAATTTCGCCAACCAAAGTCAAATAGCCCGGGATCGAACTCGGAACTTCCATGGGTATCCTGGGCACGGACTGCATACCCATCTACCGTGGACCTTGGGAATTCTGGCAAAGGATGCCCTGCTATGATATCCTCGCCAGTCACCCGCCCCAATGAACGCCTCGTTTCAAGTATTACTGTTTTGGGTTTTTGAATATCCAGGTTTGAAAGAAGAATATGCAAAGCTTCTTGTGGAGGAGTAAGATGTAAGAATTCAGGCATAACTCATCTCGTCCAAAAAGTAAGGCTTAGCAAATAACTTGTCAGCCCAAAGGTTGCTGCTGATAAATATATGATAAATTTCCAAATAGGATGTGCGCCAGAGGCTATCCTTTGAAGCCAGATTATCTGAAAAACACCAAAAGGTAATACCATAAAGACCGGCCAGATTACGCCCCATGGGATATCTACCAATGGACCAATCGCGAATATCAGGAACGCTACCAAAATCAGGATGTGATGAATCGGAACCGCCCATTGCCATGTCAATCGATGAAGCAATGTATGGTAACCGCTCTTCAAGTCAGATGCGAATGAAGAGAAATTTTTGATTAGAAGATATGCCAGTGCTAGTAAAGTGAGTGGGAAAGTCACAAAAAATAACAAACGATGGAATTCACCGGTTTGGAGTTGAAAAGATAATATTGGCTGCACTGTCCCTAAAAAAATCGCCATAATCAGTTCACCAAAGCCGGATTTTGATAACCGGAATGGCGGTAGCGCGCAAGCCAATAAAAAGAGAATAGAAATAACGATCAAAAGCATTGATGAAATCGAATAATAAAATCTAATTCCAATAATAAGAAAGCATACAGCTGAAATTGCCAGAATAGCATATGAGACCAGGAGAAGTGTGAATCTAAATCGTTCCTGCTCTCGATCCGTCGCACCCATTATTGGAAAACGAAAATATTCATCTAATAATGAGACTGCCGCAAATAACGCGAGAACTGCCAACAAGCCCAACCAGAAGGAAACTAAATTAATCTGATAGCCGAGGTATTTGGCAATACCAGCCCCAATGGAATAAGTCAATACTTCGAGAAACATATCAACAGGATGGAGTAATTTAAGAATCAATTTAACCATTTGACATATCATCTCCTTTTTATGGGAAACCTTTTATATCGTAATAATTATATTAATGAATACCCGCCATCCACCGTGAGTATCTGTCCAGTGATTGATGGATTATCGATTAAAAATTCCAGAGCCCTGGCGACATCTTCCTGCCTTACACTACGATTGAGAGGCGTGCGCTTCACTAAGCTTTCCCATTCATCCTTGGGGATTCCATTTGAAGGAATTACTAATCCCGGTGCGATCGCGTTGACCCGTATTCTTGGCGCGTATTCCTTTGCCTGCAGGCGGGTGAGCGTCTCCAACGCTGACTTGCTGACCACGTAGGCTGCGTATTTCTTCCAAATTTTCCTTGCACCACAATCGCTAATATTGACGATCAGGCCTCCCTCATCCATTCTCCTGGCCAATTGCCGTGCCAATAAAAATGGAGCACGCAGGTTGAGCGCTAAGGTGGCATCCCACGCTGCCGCACTGGTCGTGCGAAGGTCTTTCCTCATCATGATAGAGGCAGAATTCACGAGGACTTCCATCTGGTGTGGAATTGAATCAAGATATGAAATCAAAGAAGAAATGCCCGAGTCATCGCTTAAATCAGTTTGCAATAGGAACACTGGAACTCCGAAAGCTTTAATTTCCCGGGTTGTTTTCTCTACACCTGTCGCTTGAAAGTAATGTAATAGAATAGCATAACCTCTCTGAGCGAGTGTCATGGCAAATATTCTTCCGAGTCGATGAGCCGCTCCAGTGACAAGTGCCAGTGGTAATTTTTTCATGATGTTCAATGTAATGTCAGTTATGAATCGGTTCTAAATTAAAACATGTAATTCTCATTTTCGAAAGATATTTGAAATAAAAAACCACAAATTAGCAGGTCGTTCAGCTAAACGGCGCATAAAGTAGGGGTACCAATGAGTTCCATATGGTACATAAACCCGTACCGGATATCCTTCCTTGAGACACTGCTCTTGAAGATCGCGCCGTATACCATAAAGCATCTGAAATTCAATTGCTTTCTTTGGAATTCCCAACTTGCTGGCATAATTTTTCGTGAATTCAATTCTCTTTGGATCGTGAGATCCTACTGCCAGAATGGGTGGCAGAAGACCATCTTCGCTTATTATTGGCGATCCAACCTGCTTTATTGCATCGATAATTATCGCTGTCAACGTATCAAAATTTTCATCAACCTTCCACTTTCTTAAAAATGCCAATTCGGGTGGTTCCTTATAAGCACCTTTGACCAACCGAATTCGACAGTCCTCACTGAGAAGTTGGCGGGTATCTTTTTCTGTCCGATAAAGATAGGATTGAATCACAATTCCAGTATTCATAAAACCTTTACTGCGCATCGTTCGATACAGCTGCAATGTCTGATCGGTATAAGGCGTATCCTCCATGTCAATGCGAATAAAATTTGCATTTTCCCGGGCATGCTCAAGAATCCTCGCCAGGTTTTCTTCGCATAAGCCAGGATCTAGAGATAAGCCGATTTGCGTCAGTTTAATCGATACATTGGCGCGAATTAGACTGGTAAGAATTTGATCAAGTAATTTCAAGATATCATCTGCAGCGCGGATGGCTTCTCCGCTCGTCTCCGTACTCTCGCCCAGATGATCCAATGTGGTATTAATTCCTTTTTGATTGAGTTCTCGAACCACCCTGATCGCATCTTCAATTGAATTCCCTGCAACAAATCGACTTGCTGCCATCCTGGCGATTTTCCAGTTGGTAATCAATCGTCGAGCCCACTCGGCTTTGGAAAGGTAGATAAATAATGCCCTTAACATGAAATCCTCACCAAATTATTATTTTTTTCTTCCTGGATTGTAGCACAACTGTACTTTACGAGTGTGTTATACTTTTTGCTCGCACCTCATGATGAATATCACTTCTTGGAGAAATAGAATGGAGGTTAAGTGAGATTACGAGGTACATCTATCTACTTGAGGGGAATTTCTCTAATCTTCATTCTTCTAACCGCAATAATAACTGTAACCCAACTGGTGCAGTACAGCATTTCGCGCGCGAATTACCCACCGGACATGACGATTGGGTCAATTCCTATTGGAAATCTCGATCCCCAGGCAACTGCCCAGCGGCTCTTACAGGTTTATGCTTTACCGGTTGAACTTCATTATGGTGAGTCAATAATTGATCTGGACCCAAATCTAATCGGTTTTCAACTGGATATCGAGAGTATGCTGGCGGCTGCTGATTTACAGCGGACTGGAGCGTCCTTTTGGGGAGGGTTCTGGGACTTTCTTTGGAATCGTCGTTCCCCCGCACGGCAGATACCGCTGGTCTCAACTTACTCAGAAGCCCGCTTACGCGCTTATCTTTTAAATGAAATTTCCTCACGCTATGATCAACCACCAACTCCCGCCCAGCCTATCCCTGGTACGACAAATTTCACTCCGGGAACTCCTGGCCAGGTGATGGACATTGATCGCGCTGTGGTGCTTGTAGAGAATGCGCTGCAATCGCCCGACAAGCGCTCAGTACAGCTCACCACAGTGAGCGTCCCTGCCACGAGGCCGTCAATTGATGTACTTCATACCTTGCTCAAGCAATTGCTCGATCAAAGTGGTTTTGAAGGTTTGACAGATCTGTACTTTCTTAACCTACAAACACAGGAGACTATTCATTTTGCCTATGAAGCAGGTCAGGAAATTTCAGTATCTCCGGATATTGCTTTTACAGCCGCAAGTACGATAAAGATTCCTATCATGGTCTCTGTCTATCGGCAATTTAAAGGTCAAATCAGCCCCGAGCTTGATTCACAATTAAAGGATATGATAGCGAGATCAGATAATATTGCCTCTGACAGTCTTATGGCAGAAATCGATGAAGTGAGGGGACCTTTGGTAGTCACTGAAACGATGCAACAACTTGGTCTCATGGATACATTCATCGCCATGTATTTTGCTCCTGGTTCTTACCCTTTACAGCATTTCATCACGCCAGCGAATTCACGACTTGATGTAAACACCAATCCTGATACATTTAGTCAGACGTCTCCTTCGGATATGGGAGCTTTACTAGAAGATATCTACTTGTGCGCCCAAACAGGCGGAGGTTCATTGGTTGCTGCGTTCCCTGGGCAGATTGACCAGACTGCATGTCAACAAATGATCCGCTACTTGGAGGAGGATAAACTTGGAGCTCTTATCCAGGGAGGCGTTCCCGAAGGAACGATCGTTGCCCACAAGCACGGTTGGGATATCAGCATGAACCAGTTCAGCGATGCAGGAATCATCTTCACCCCGGGAGGGAATTACATCCTTTCTCTTTATGTGTACCATCCAGTCCAGGCTTTATGGGATATCGTCTCGCCAATGTATGCTCAACTTTCGCGTGCCATTTACAACTATTTCAACTTGCCTTCTCAATAAATCCGGTTTGAAAAATAGGCATAAGAAATATCATCTTAATACAGGTCGAGAAAATATACCGACAACATTTCCTCTGATTCTTCATAATTAAATTGTATATCTCGGATTGTTTCATATCCATCGGTAATCAGTATATAATCAGTTCATGAGTTAAACTCTTACCCTATATCGCCTCCAGCAAACTGATTCCCAGATTGACCGTGCTGAAGCCCGGCTGCTGGCGATCAAGAAAATCCTTGCTGATGACAATGAATTAAGTACAGCAATTGAGCACACAGAGCTAAGTAAAGCGAAATTCATATCTGCTAATGCGACTTTAGAACAGGCAGAAGCAGATACTCAAAACCAGCGGATAAAACTTGAACAAACGGAAGCCAGTTTGTATAGCGGTAAAGGTCATACGCCGAAAGAATTATTGGACTTGGAAAATGACGTAGGCGCTCTAAAGCGTCACTTGACCTCCCTTGAAAATATTCAGTTGGATGCCATGGAAGTGGCTGAGGAAATCACAGCAGCATACAATCAGTCTCAGGTTGAATTGGGGGCGGTAAAAGACAATAAAGAGAAACAAAATGCCTCTCTTCAGGTCGAAAACAATACACTCCTAAAGGAATTACAGAAACTGCAAGCTGAAAGGTCGGCAGTGGCAGGAGCCATTTCCCCAGATATTATCAGCCGATATGATCTTTTACGCCTGCAGAAACGCGGCCTGGCAGTTGTTGTCATCAGCGAAGGCTCCTGTTCGGCCTGTGGGTCCAGGTTGACGGCGGCAGATATCCAATCCGCACGCGATTCCAGGTCCATTGCCCATTGCCCATCGTGCGGTCGTATCCTTTACGGAAGTTAGTTAGCATTCAGGTGAATTATGCGGTTCCGTTTACCTAACATCGATTCTTTCTCTTTTTTATTAGGTGTAATCCTAACATCATTAATTTGGTGGCTTCTTTCCTTGCTTAGACCAGCATTCCAACAGCTGCGCACTTCGGCACAAACTCGCAAGGCAAGGAAAAAGGAAGCTGCATCCCCCAGTTCGAGCAGTTACGAAGAACGCTATCGTCATAGCGTTCTAATTCAGGCTCAAGGCCTTCATCTTTCCGCTCCGCTGTTCTCTCTTGATGAGATTATTGAACCACCTTTGCTTCTGGCTCCACCACCCCGCGTAGAACCAAATATGCCGATCATGAGCGAGGATATTGTTGCAGCAACAATTCCCTATCTCCCCTCTTGGCCGGAATTAGCAGCGGCATATCAAGCACCTACTCTATCTCTTGCACAGGCACTTTCAGGAAACTCTGATATTGTACTCACGGGTCAGACAGGGATGGGAAAAACTGTAACCCTGGCGTACCTTGCTTCACGCTTGGCGAGGCGTGACACAGAACCGGGCTTGCCAGAAAACACTGTTCCCTTCTTGTTGCATGTTGCGGACCTTGATCTTCCTGTAAAGAAAGATGATCCATTAAGACCAATTGTTGATTTTATTGCCTCAAAAGCCCCAATACGAGACCTCGCCCGTATACCAGATTTTGTAAAACACGTCTTTGCCGAAGGTCGTGTCTTGTTACTTCTTGACGGAACGGATGAATTGACTCCGGATGGCTTGAAAATAGTTGTCGAATTTATTAAGGGAATCAAACGCTCTTATCCAAAAACTCGCATGGTAACCACAGCTTCCAGCGAATATCTGGATGGCTTGGTTTCTTTAAATTTCATACCTTTTACACTGGCTGCCTGGAATAAGAATCAACGGAAATCCTTTCTTGAAAAATGGGGGGATCTATGGAAACATTATGTGTCCATTGAGACCTGGGCCCAAATCTATGAAAACCTGGATCCGCTGCTGCTTAATAACTGGCTACTTGCCGATGGTGAGTATTTAACCCCGTTGGAATTGACACTTAAAGCCTGGGGAGCGTATGCAGGTGATCTGGCTGGACCAGGCGTGCTGGATATCATTGAAAGCCACTTGCGCAGACTTTCCCCGCCGGTTGCTCCTAGGGAAGCGATCCAGATGCTTGGTTTACAAGTGAACCTTGGGATGGTACCCATATTTGATCCTCGTAAAGCGCGTGAATGGATACGGTCGTTCGAACCACCCGAATTAGCCTTATCTTCAGAAAATGAGGTCAACAACAAGAAACAAGAAAAAAATCAGGCTCCTTCACTTGGTTTAATCGCAAAATTAGTAGAAAGTGGATTATTAACCCAGCATCGCAACAATCGTGTACGCTTCATGCACCCGGTTCTTGGCGGATACCTTGCTGGTCAGGCTTTGTCAACTCTAAATTCAGAAACCCTCCTAGATCAGCCGCCCTGGATAGGAAAATTCCTCGCCCTCCAGTTTCTGGCTGTTTGTGGTGATGCCTCACCAATAGTCGACAAGTTGCTTTCTTACCTTGACCGTCCACTTTCTCGAAACCTGTTAATGCCTGCTCGTTGGCTGCGAGACGCTCCATCTCAATTGGCATGGCGGGGATTAATTATTGACAGATTGATAGGTCTCCTTAAGCAGACCGGGCAACCGCTTTGTTTACGAGGACAGGCTCTGTGTGCGCTTCTTCAGAGTGGAAACCTTAACACGGCGGAAATTCTCCGTCAAAGCCTTGCAGGATCGGAAGGTGACCTCCTTCAGCTGGCAGCCCTTGGTATTGGTGTGCTTGAAGACGGAAAAGCTATTGAACTTTTATCATCGCTGCTTAATACCCAGATACCTAATATTCGTCGCGCAGCCTGCCTTGCTCTCGTAAAAATAGGTACCACTCCTGCAATGGATATTGTTGCCTCTGCCCTTCTGCACGGCGACGAAAATCTGCGCCGTGCTGCGGCAGAATCTTTGGCTAACCATCCCACAGAAGGTTATGCAATGTTAAGAGAGGGTGCCGGGATGAAGAACGATTTGCTGGTCCGTCGCTCCGCTGCTTATGGTCTCGGACGAATAAATGAAAAATGGGCTGAAGATTTGGTTGATCATATGCAGACAGATGACGATCAATGGGCGGTACGTAACGCCGCAATAGAAGTAAACGAAAACCGCTTGAGGCTCAATCCCCATATTCCCATTCGCCTTCCCCCACCCTCTGAATCACCCTGGATTATTGCTCTTGCCGGGAAGCAAGGAGTGGGTGTCTCCCCGGATAAACCACCTGTCGACCTCCTCCTGCTGGCCTTGAAATCAGGGACTGAGGAAGAACGCCTCGCCTCACTGGCGTATCTGCGAATTCTGCCTGTAGAAGGAGTTTTTGGAGCATTGTTCCAGGCTATGTACAGCGGCGAGACATCTCTGCGCGAATCAGTCTTCTTAACCCTGGCAGAAATGGCCGCGCGCGGCGTTAATGTTCCTGATCCGATCCAATATGGAGTGGGTGATTAGTCTCCAATGGATTATCTCGCCCCAATAATCCATAGGAACTGGATGAAAATTGCACGACGCGTAATAAATATGCTTTGCAATTAAAGAAGAGCATTCTTTATTATTTCTACCCATGCCAGGTAAAATCCTCCCGGATATTCAGGAAGAGTAGAATTTGAAAACATCCCATTTATTATTTACAGTCGCCGTCATCGGTGGAACGGGAAAAGAAGGGAAGGGTCTAGTTTTTCGATTGGCTAGGGCTGGATATAAGGTTTTAATTGGATCACGTTCTCTTAAGAAAGCACGTTCAGTTGCGGCAGAATTTACACAGAGCCTTGGTGGTTACGCAGTCATTTATGGTTACACAAATATCTCCGCTGCCAGGAAAGCGGATATAGTCATCCTTGCCATACCTTACTCCGCTCATAAAGAAATCCTCGAAAAGATCAAGAAAGCCATGAAGGGAAAACTATTAATTGATGTGACCGTCCCTTTAACCCTTTCCAATGTAAGCAAGGTCCAAATGCCACCAGCTGGAAGTGCTGCACAGGAAGCCCATGAAATACTGGGCGATGGCGTTCATGTAACCACAGCCTTTCAAAATATATCCTATGCCAACTTGTTGGATGAAGGACCTGTCGATTGCGATGTATTGGTATGCGGAACAAGCGAGGCCGCGAGGTCAGAGACAATAAAACTGGTTTCGACCATCGGATTCACTGGTTGGGATGCCGGTCCCATCGAAAACTCTGCTGTTGTTGAGGGTTTAACAAGTGTATTAATAGGAATTAATAAGAAATATAAGAGTACATCCGCGGGTATCAGAATCAGCGGAGTAAATGAATTTACAGCCAGGAAATGACATTAACCTTTACGCCTCTTCAGCAAATGCCCCTAGTCTGCCCAGGTGATAACCTGGCGAGTCTTCTTCTTACCTCATTGCAAGTTGCCAGGATTAATCTTGAAGATGGGGATATTCTCGTTATCGCCCAAAAAATTGTCAGCAAAGCGGAAAACAGGTTGGTAAACCTGTGTACCGTCTTACCTTCCAAAGAAGCCTTCGATCTTGCAAAACGTAGCGAAAAGGATCCCCGTCTGGTTGAATTGATCTTGCGGGAAAGCCGTGAGGTGCTGCGTGTTCGTCCGGGAACAATTATCGTTGAGCATAACCTGGGTTTTATTTGTGCCAGTGCTGGAATTGACCATTCCAATGTCCAGGGAACGGAAGGCAATCCTGATGATTGGGTATTACTTCTACCAGAAGACCCGGATCGATCCGCTATGGAAATTCGCCGCAACATCAAGATACTCACCGGAAATCGCATCGGTGTATGTATCATCAATTCACATGGGCGCGCCTGGCGGATCGGGACGATTGGCATGGCAATTGGCCTATCTGGTATGCCGGGTATAGTGGATAAACGCGGTTGGAAAGATTTGTTCGGCTATCGTCTCAAGATTACCATTGTGGCTGCGGCAGACGAATTGGCTGCAGCAGCCTCGCTTGTGATGGGTGAAGCCGCTGAAGGCACTCCAGCTGTACATGTCCGCGGATTCCCATATCAACTTCGAGAAAGTTCATTAAAAGAATTGATCCGAAATAAGAAGGATGACCTGTTTCGGTAGTAGAGGTAATTATCCATAAAGGAAATTACCAAGGAGTAGTGGAGCTTTATGAATAAAATTCCTCAAACCCACCTGGATCTTTTAACGGATGATAAGAAAGCTTTTCTTTTCCTTGCAACAATCATGCCCTCAGGTTCGCCACAGTTGACCCCGATTTGGTTCAATGTCGGGAATGGCTATATTCTAATTAATTCAGCCGCAGGTCGAATTAAGGACCGTAACATGCGCGCTCGTCCCCAGGTTGCACTTTGCATTCCCGACCCTTCCAATCCTTATCGTTACCTGCAGATCAGGGGAAGAGTGATCGAAATCACTACTGATGGTGCAGATGATCACATTAATAGCCTGACAATGAAATATCGGGGTTTGCCGGTTTATCCTTATCGTCAACCGGGAGAGCAGCGGGTCAAATACAAGATACAAATCGACAAAGTAGATGCCCACGGATGAAAATTGCTGCCCTGGCTGGAGGCGTGGGTGGATCTAAACTTGCTGATGGACTCGCCCGCCTACTGCCTGTCGAAGATCTGGCTATCATAGTAAACACAGGGGATGATTTCGAACATTTAGGTCTCCATATTTCACCTGACCTCGATACGGTCTGTTACACGCTCGCAGGAATAGAAAACCCGGTGAAGGGATGGGGGCGTCGCGAAGAAACCTATAATTTCCTAGAATGCCATGAGAAAATTGGCGGTCCTAATTGGTTCATACTGGGCGATCGGGATCTAGCCACACACATAGAACGTACAAAACGTTTGCGCGAAGGTCAACTCCTTCATCAAATTACAATCGATTTCTGTCGTTCCTGGGGTGTTCAGCAAACGGTTCTCCCCATGAGTAATGATCCATTACGGACGATGGTGATTACTAAAAATGATGGTACTCTCCCTTTCCAGGAGTATTTTGTCCACCGAAAATGTGAACCCGAAGTAAAAGGATTCCGATTTGATGGAAGAAGAACTGCACAACCAGCTCCCGGAGTTCTTGAAGTTCTGTCACAGGCAGACGCAGTTGTAATTTGCCCATCCAATCCATGGGTGAGTATTGACCCAATTTTAACGGTGAGTGGGGTACGAAGTATCCTCTCTCAGAAAATTGTAATAGCAGTCTCTCCAATAATTGCAGGAAAAACAATCAAGGGTCCTGCTGCAAAAATGTTCATGGAAATGGGTATCCGCCCATCAGCACTGGCGATTGTCCACCACTATGGAGACCTAATTTCCGGATTCATCTTGGATAGGTTGGATGAAAGTCTTTCCTCCCAAATTGCAGTTCCAGTATTGGCGTCCAATATCATCATGAATAGCCATGAAGAACGGCTGCATCTCGCCCAAGATGTGCTAAACTTCATTCAAATCATATGACAATCTGGGCTATTGTTCCGGTAAAACCCTTGCGACGCGGGAAATCTCGGTTGGCGAGTATGTTAACAGAAGATCAGCGTACTCTTCTAAATCGTTTTTTGCTTGAACATGTTTTAACGATACTTAAAGAAGTGACAGAAATTGATCACACACTGGTTGTCAGTCGTGATCCTGCAGCTCTTGCCTTGACTCGTGAAATGGGCGGACGGACTGTATTGGAAGATGGGGCACCTCAATTTAATACTGCCATCAAACGCGCTACCATTGTTGCGCAGGCACAGGGGGCTCATGCGGTGCTGATCCTGCCCGCTGATCTGCCACTCATACAGCCCGCCGATATCAGATTATTATTAAAAAGCGGTACAAAACCACCGGTGGTTGTTCTTGCGCCCGATAGGCGCAAGGATGGTACAAATGGTTTGCTGGTCAATCCCGCAGGAATTATTGAATACGGTTATGGACCCGGCTCTTTCCATCGCCACAGCGAACGGGCTATTGAATCAGGTTCTCGTCTGAAGATCATAAACTCGCCCAACATCGCTCTTGACCTGGATTTACCGGAAGATTTACAAGCCGTGGGTGGAATAGCAAAATTGGGCATTATTTGAAGAATACTTTATGTCCACAATCCGCTCAAAAATAATAAACAAAACAGCGTTCATTTCGCTGGATCTGTGATAGTTTCGAAAACCTAATATCATGGAAATTTAAACGTTGAATCCCATGGGGTACAGACACTGCTATAATATTGACACCTTGTCAGACATCGTTCGCCTTTTAGAGATAATAATTTTCGAGGTGTTCATATGGTATCCGTAAATCCTTTAATAATGACACGAGCCCAATTACAAACGGAATTATTGCGATGTGAATATTGCGAAGAGAAACCTTGTAAGGAGGCGTGTCCCGCTCACTGCTCGCCGGCGGAATTCATCATGGCAGCAAGAGTTGGGAATACTTCGGATCTATGTCGGGCAGCGGCGGAGGTCATGCAGGCAAATCCCCTGGGGGGTGTTTGCGGGATGGTGTGTCCTGACTCATTGTGCATGGCTGCATGTACGCGTGTGAAATTCGACGGTCCAATTAATATTCCCCTTGTCCAGGCAACTTTGGTGGAATTGGCAAAAATTAATGGCTCTCTTCCCCAATTCTCCAGCCAAAAATTGAACGGAAAGAAGGTGGCTGTCATCGGTGGCGGACCTGCTGGTCTTGGATCGGCTGCTGCACTTGCGCAGATGGGATATTCAATCGATATCTTCGAATCATCTCACAAACTCGGTGGGATGGTCAATCTAATCCCCGAAAATCGCCTGGATCGACATGTTCTCGATACTGATATTGAGTTTCTTCTGTCTCTCGGAAAAATCAAAGTATTCACCGGAACCAAAATCGATGATCCAAAGGAATTACTGGGGAAAGGATATTCTGCCGTCTGCGTGACAACCGGTCTATGGAAGCCCATTGAACTTGGTATAGAAAATGAAGACCGGGCAATTAAAATGATCGACCTGCTGGCCCAACCTTCTGCATTTAATTTCAACGGAAATGTGGCTGTCATCGGTGGTGGGGCAACTGCTGTTGACTGCGCCATCACTGCAAAACTGCGTGGAGCCAAGCAGGTGGATCTTTTCATGTTGGAAAGATTGTCGGAAATGCCATTAACTTCCCGAGAACGTAAAGATTTACTGGATTTCAATATTAATGTAAATGGACGCGTCCGGGTTACCAAGATTCTTAAAAATAAAAGCACTATTACAGGAGTGAAAATTACAAAAGTGGAACTACCGGAAGGGAAGAAATTCAGTCCTGTAGAAGTACATGATGTTGATGGTTCCGAATATTCCTGGGATGGTTTCACCGCGGTCGTTGTATCCATTGGAATGCGTTCTTACCTAAAAAGAGAACAAACTGAAGGTCTATTCTATGCAGGTGACCTACTGACAGGTCCCAAGACGGTGGTCCAGGCAGTGGCCTCCGGTAAGAATGCAGCCCGTGAAATTGATGCTTTTCTTAATAATGAGAAGAAACCGATCATCGATAATCCACTCAAGTCTTACTACATCTTGCCTGGCTACAATCCTGTGCCTGTCCCACTGGAAACGGAATTCTTTTCCCGGCCAATCAAATCCCCTTACCTCATATCTGCTTCCCCGTCTACCGATGGACTGGAACAGGTGACCCGGGCGTACGAAGCCGGTTGGGCGGGTTGTGTGTTAAAAACAGCCTTCGACAATGTCCCGATCCACATTCCGGGCGAGTATATGTTCACATTCAGTCCTCTGACCTATGGAAATTCAGATAATGTGTCAGGTCATCCACTGGACAGGGTTTGTTCCGAAGTTGAACAATTAATCAAAATCTGGCCTGACCGGTTGACAATGGCCTCGACCGGAGGACCGGTAACGGGTGATGATGAAAGCGATATTGCGGGCTGGCAATCCAACACGAAAAAATTGGAAGCCGCGGGAGCCATGGCGGTAGAGTATTCGCTCTCTTGTCCGCAAGGTGGAGATGGGACCGAAGGTGCGATTGTCTCGCAAAATGCAGCACTTACTTCCAAGATAATTGATTGGATTATGCAGGTCAGTGATCCGGATGTTCCAAAATTATTCAAGTTATCCGCAGCTGTTACCTCTATAGTACCGATCTTGCGCGCGATTCGAAAAACACTCGAGAAATACCCAAATAAGAAGGCGGGGGTTACCCTGGCGAATTCCTTCCCTAGCTTGGCATTCCGTCCTGCTGAAAGACGATCCTGGGAAGAGGGGGTTATTGTCGGCATGAGTGGAGAAGGTGTCACTCCTATCTCCTATTTAAGCCTGGCGCAAGCGGTTCCGGAGGGCATCGAGATATCGGGCAATGGGGGTCCGATGAATTACAAGGCTGCAATGGATTTTCTTGCATTGGGCGTTAAGACCGTCCAGTTTTGCACTCTTGTCATGAAGCATGGTTACGGGATCATTAATGACCTGGAATCGGGTACTTCCTTCCTGATGCAGGAACGTGGCATCCATTCGATGAGAGAGCTTATTGGCATCGCTCAGCCTCATCCCATCATTGACTTCATGGCGTTGACACCCATCAAGAAGATCTCGGAAGCCAATAATTTCCTGTGTGTTTCATGTGGAAATTGCGCACGTTGCCCCTATCTGGCAATCACTCTAGATAATGAAGGATTGCCTCATACGGATCCCGTTCGCTGCATCGGTTGTTCAATTTGCGCGAAGAAATGTTTCACTGGAGCCATTATCATGCGAGCACGTAATGATGAAGAAATCTCTCTTCTAAAGGAATACTAGGAGAGTAATATGCCTACTCGCTTTGAGAACGGAATTGTTATCACATTGGAAGAGGAAAATCGCGTTCTCTGGGATGCTACGGTTGTCATCGAAGGTGAATTAGTCATAGCGGTCGGAAATTCTGTTGATATGAAGCGCCAGTATCCTGATGCTGTATCAATCGACTGTTCAGGTCAGGTTATTCTGCCTGGTTTCATCTGCGCCCATCACCATTTTTATTCCACAATGGCTCGTGGTATGGCCATTCCCGGTGAACCAGCGGCTAATTTCGTTCAAATTCTCGAACGCCTTTGGTGGAAGGTCGACAGAGCATTAAGTGAAGAGGATATTCTCCTTTCCGCTGAACTACCACTGGTCGATTGTATTCGCAATGGGACAACAACAGTCATTGATCATCACGCTTCTCCATCGATGCGAGACGGCTCGCTGGATCTTATCGAAGCTGCAGTTCGCAAAGCGGGTATCCGGGCTTCACTTTGTTACGAAGTATCGGATCGGAACATTCCAGGTGGCGGGATCGCTGAGAACTTACGTTTTATCAAAAAAAATGGGAAGGGTGACGGTCAGGTGGCGGCAATGATGGGGCTACATGCTTCATTCACCCTATCCGATGCTACCCTTGAACAATGTGTTGGAATCGCCAGGGATGCGAATGTTGGTTGCCATATTCATGTTGCAGAAGATGCCGCTGACCGCGACGACTCCATGATGAAATATAAACTACCAACGGTCAAACGCTTGGATAAAATGGGTCTGACCGGGGAAAAATCCATCTTTGTTCACTGTGTCCATATCGATGATTCTGAGATGGATATACTCGCAGGAACGAACACTATCAGCGTGCATAACCCTGAGTCAAATATGAACAATGCCGTCGGCGTAACACCCCTTTTCAAGCTCCTCAAGAAAGGTGTACTGGTCGGTCTCGGCACGGATGGAATGGGCTCCGACATGCTCGTTCAGATGCGTTGTGCTTACCTGCTTCATCGTATGGCAAACAATGACCCGCGTGTTGCTTTCCTGGAAGCACCGCAACTTCTTCTCCAAAATAATTCTGCCATCGCTGAGCGTCAATTCGGTGTGAAATTGGGAAGAATCTCTGTCGGTTTACCCGCTGATCTCGCAATTATTGATTACCAGCCTCCCACACCGCTAAACGAATCCAACTTCCTTGGACATCTCATCTTTGGGCTGGTAGACGCAACGGTCGATACAACTGTCTGTA
This sequence comes from uncultured Chloroflexia bacterium, assembly GCA_963828815.1. Taxonomy (GTDB): domain Bacteria; phylum Chloroflexota; class Anaerolineae; order Anaerolineales; family Villigracilaceae; genus UBA877. The sequence goes on along the minus strand of CAWHGD010000002.1, from coordinate 2,483,382 downwards.
GAGGAATATTCCTGATGAAAGGAAAGAAGATCATTTCCATGGATGAAGAAAGACTTGCAGCTCGTTCGCGTGAAATAGCTCCGAAAATGTGGAAAAGGCTGCAGGAAATCTGATTTTTGATAGTTCATAAATTTAATAACCATCAAAAGGGTTAATCACTTGGTTATGAAAAAGGAAAAAATCCATTACGTTTTACCTAGATAACACCAGGAATAAATCGGAATAATTAGAATATAATTCTATGGCAATAATTGCCTGTCGAGTAAAACGGGCTTGCTCAAAGGCAAACCTGTTTTCTTATTTGATAAATGGATTGATCAATTACCACAGTACTTGCTATGGATAATTAATGGAGTAAATATGGAAAATAATCCGAATCACAAGAATGGTTATACCCACGCAGATCAACTCCGTTTGGAATTCGAGCGGCAGAATATGCTCTTTGATGCACAATTGCCCATCATCCAGCGTTTTCTGGAAGCGCAGGCACAACAGGTAGCCGAAGCATATTCTTCGAGATTAAACCGCGTCCGATTTTCGCTACCCGACCGGGTTGTAGAAACAAAAGATTCCAAACCATTAGAAATTATCCAGGCCTTACGCGAACAGCATGTTGGTAGCCTTGCAGACAGGCTGGCACATCGGGATGTTCATACAACCGTACGGCAAAGACTTACTGAGCTAGAACAATCCAATGATAAAGGAGTTGTTATAGCGGCAGGCTTGATTCGGTTTGCGTCTGCAACCCATATGGTCCGTTATATGCTGCCTTCGGGGAGAATAGTAACTTACAAAGCAAATGATGAAGATGACATCCCTTCCCTTCCAGTGGACGATGGGAGTGAGCCAGAATCTGCCATAACCGCCTCCACGGATGCGATCGTAGAAGAGGGGAACGAAGATCAGATTCGAGGCAGCCTTCAAGTACCCTTTGTTCCTGCTGCGCGACGATTTTACTTGCCTCAATGGGTGGCTTTTGGCTCGAAGGGTGAGATGTTGGTCAACTCAGTCAAAGAAGCTGAAGCCCACGTAGCATCAATGCAGAATTTCTTATCGGTATTGTTCGCTGCGCGCTCGCTTGCCCCTTATATGGTTGCGGATGAAGAATTTGAAATGAAGCGATATGGAATGCTGGGGCAATTGGTCAACCAGGGTAGGGCTTTAGCAATTCATCTTACAATTGAGATTATCAGAGTCATCAAACAGCGTGCAGATGATCAAAATCTCAATCGAGGTTTAAGTTTGAGTCTGCCCTATTTTGACGATCAGGACCTTCGCATTGAAACCTATAACTTTGTTGTCATTCCTGCTGGCAGGATCATGTTTGTTCCTGCTTTTGTGGATCGGGCCTCCCTTGAGGAACAGGCTAAAGTCGCCCAGGATACGCGTTTTAGTATATCTACACGCAGACACCTGTTATCAGAACTTCAAATTTTAAGCGATGCCTTCAAGTCTCCTACAAAATAAATATTTTCTGGATCATTGAAAATGTTTTTCACTATTGGATTGCTCATCATTATTGTATTTTTGGCTTATAAAGCCGCGCCGGTGGAAAAGAAAGACCACGCACTCATCCATGGTGCAGGGCAGGTTGGTTTCCTCGCAGCCCTGGCCCTCTTCGGAGTGGACTATTTTACATCGTATTTCTATGCCACCGGTGAGATGATGAGCGCCCTTCATCCCTTCGGATTGCAGAAATATGCCTTCATAGCAGTTACTGTGATCGCCTTGGCAAATTTCATCTTTGGTGTGTTATATATGTATTCTCTTGGAGTGTTTAATGAAGGTGGTGGTTCTTTCACGGCTGCCATGCGCTACCTGGGACCCTCGCTCAGCCTTGTAGTGGCTGTTGTCCTTATTCAAGATTACATTTTCACGATAGTAGTCTCGACACTTTCCGGTGTCCAGCAACTGCTTTCCATAGCCCAATTAGCGGATACTTTATGGGTTTGGCGATTTCTAATAGGCGCCTTCCTTGCTACTGTAACCTGGTGGTTGACTATTCGTGGTCGCGGGGAATCCGCTCGCGTAGTATTCATGATGCTGGCTATCTTTATAATGTTGACCATTACAATGTCCATCGGTTTGTTTATTGCCAGGGATCGAGGCGTGGCAGCGCTTCCCTACGCTGAAACGATCATTCATCCGACTGTTTGGCAAGCGATTTATCATATGCTGACCGCTTCAATGAAAGGTCTCGTGGCACTAAGTGGTCTCGAGGCGATGTCCAATGGGATCCAATTTATCATCCATGAGGACATGCCAGCTGTGGTTTGGGGAAAGAAGCATTTACCTCGTTTGAATTGGTTCTGGAAATTTTACAGTGGCAGTTCAGGGATTGGCCGCCTGGTACAGACTGCTTTCCTTTTTTATGGTGGGTTGACCACAGCATTTCTTGCATATTTTTCCATCCATTTCAACGTATTTGATAATGTTGAAGGAAGATCGTTAATCGGGAACCTGGCTTTTATTGGCTTCAACCAGTTTGGTAACGGCGGATTGATTTTATACTGGTCTTACCAGGTTTTGGCAGTTGCATTACTTGCCTCAGCCTCCATGACAGCCTACCAGGACCTGCAATCCATGGCGTGGCGGAATGTGGCCATTGGGGAGATCCCGGAAGTGGTGGTTTATCGCAATCCTAAAGGGACTTTTACGCGTCCTGTCACAGCTGCTGCCATTGCAGCAATCGTGATCCAGTTATTGGTTCGTGGTGAAACCACCCTGGCGGTTCCTTATTATGGCGTCGGAGTTTTTATGCCAATCATGGCAATGGGTCTGGCAATTCGTCAACATATCCTGAAGACAATGGTTGGTCGTAAACGGTTTTGGGGTAGCCTTGGTGCAACCATCTCTGCAACACTTGCCGGAGTGATCTTCATTGGTCAAATTGTGGGTAAATGGGGAGAGGGCGGATGGGTTGTATTGATCTCATTAAGTATTTTGATTTTAATGGCACATGCCATCTTGATATCCCCTATCGGCTACCGTACCCCTCAGGACATTCACAGAATCATTCGGGACAAATCCCGCGTTCAAGGGCAGATGGGTAACATTGTCGAATGGCAATCGCTTAAGGTCCAGGAATATCGTTACCGTATCCTCCTCGCGGTTACAAGATTTTGGGAATGGTTCGGAGTCCGCCGCCCATCAAGGTTTGAACCTCCAGTTTCCGCTGGTGAATTTGAAAGTGCGATGGAATTCAACTCAAGTGACTCTTTCCTTGACCAGTACCTGACCGGAAAATCAAAGAAACAACCCGACCTTGGCGGTGCTCCAAAGGAAACTGCTCCCCCGGATGAAGATGAAAACTTAGGATGACCTCCTGTAGACAAGCTATCCATTTCGCATTTTGTTTTCTCGAATGAGATCAACTCCAATTCACTCCATGCGTGTTCAAGAAGTTTTCCAATTCTTGGAGACTTCTCCCTCAGGTCTGACATCCACGGAAGCCCAGTCTCGTTGCTCGCTTTACGGGGAAAATGTATTGTCAGAACAACCTCACATTCCTAAATGGCAGAAGTTCACAGCTCAAATCCAGCACCCATTTATTCTCCTGATGTTCCTGGCAGTTCTAATCAGTCTCTGGCAAAAGGATTGGATTCTTGCCATAGTCATTTTGCTCCTGACATTTACCAACAGTGCTTTTTCTTATTGGCGCGAGTATCGCGCCGAACAAGCAATTGAGAAATTACGTCACCTTCTCCCGGCATTTGCCCATGTTGCTCGAAACGGAGATGAAGTCCATATCCCGGCAGGCGAACTCGTTCCTGGTGACCTTTTAATCCTCGCAGAAGGCGATAACATCGCTGCAGACGCGCGCGTCGTTGAGGAATTTGGTTTACGTGTAAATAACGCATCTCTTACAGGAGAGGCCCTCGCTTCAAGAAAAACTTCAGAAGCCTCCATATTTCCAAACATTAGCGACCTGGAACGTCCCAATCTGATATTTGCCGGGACATCTGTCGCTTCTGGCACTGGTAAGGCGATTGTCTATGCCACAGGGATGCTTACTCAGTTTGGTCGCATTGCTCACCTTACACAGACCATCCACGAGGATCCTTCCAGAATCCAGAAGGAACTTGGCCGGATTGGCAAGGCTCTCACCTGGGGAGCTGTGATCATCGGTGTGATTGTCTGGGTACTTGCAAAATACGAACCTCATGTTGGAAGCCATTACACGAATCCATTGCTCCTGGCTTTAGGCACAATCGTCGCCCTGACACCAGAAGGATTACCTGCAACACTGACGCTTTCCCTGGCGATTGCAGTACAACGGCTGGCTGGACGAAATGTAATGGCCAAACGTCTTAATGTTGTCGAGACTCTTGGCAATGTCTCGGTGATCTGCACAGATAAAAGCGGCACATTAACTCAAAACCAGATGACCGTCCGTGAAGTATGGATAGCCGGACACAGGCTTCAAGTCTCTGGTGTAGGGTACGAGCCAAAGGGGCAATTTACTCCACATCCTTCCGGTTTACCCTTTGAAAATGACTTGAAAGTACTCCTTGAAATTGCATTTTGTTGTAATAATGCCCGCATCAATCCACCGACCCAGGAACGTGCAACTTGGACTGGTTTAGGTGACCAGACAGAAGCCGCGCTCAAAGTTGCAGGATTGAAATATGGATTGAACGAAACTGACACTACATCGCGCTTGATACGCGTTCATGAAATTCCATTTGATGCCAGACGAAAATTGATGACAACAATTCACCGTGAGCAGGACCGTGAAATTGCCATGTCGAAAGGCGCACCCCGTGAAATCTTGCAACTCTGTTCTCAAATCCAGGTCGATGGTGAGATTCGACCCCTGGATGCAGTTCTGTGTGCGGAAATTCTTACCTGCAATGATGATTACGCACGAAGGGCTCTAAGGGTCCTAGCATTTGCCCGTCGTGATATCCCTCCTCGATCTGGCGCTTACACCGCTGAAGCCATCGAGCATGATCTTACGTTCCTTGGCCTTATGGCGATGATGGACCCTCCCCGCCCTGAAGTTGAACAAGCTATTAAAATTTTCCACCAGGCCGGTATTCGCATTGTTATGATCACGGGTGATTATGGACTAACTGCCGAATCCCTTGCCCGCCGGGTTGGAATGATTTCAACCGCCAACCCTGTGATTTTAACCGGTGCTGAGTTGGATATGATCAGCGAACCAGCCTTACAACAAATGCTTAATAACGAGATAATTTTTGCCCGCATGGCGCCTGACCATAAACTACGCCTTGTGTCCGCCTACCAGGCACGTGGCGATGTCGTTGCTGTTACTGGCGATGGTGTGAATGATGCTCCAGCACTTCGTAAAGCCGATGTGGGAATTGCAATGGGAGTAATTGGTACCGATGTAGCTAAAGAAGCCGCCGATATCATTTTAACGACTGATAATTTTGGTTCCATAGTTGCAGCCATCGAGGAAGGTCGTGCGGTTTATGACAATATTCGAAAATTCATCACGTACATATTCGCCAGTAATATTCCTGAACTCTTGCCGTTTATATTAACAGGGGTTTTGGGCATTCCCCCCGCCCTGTCTGTCCGACAGATCTTGGCGATTGACATGGGGACTGATATTCTTCCAGCATTGGCATTGGGTTCGGAAAAACCCGAGCCAGGAATTATGAATTATCCTCCCCGCCCCAACTCACAGCCATTACTGGATCGCGGCTTGTTCAGTCGCTCCTTCCTTTGGTTGGGATTACTCGAGGCTGCATTATGTTATTTGGGATTCCTTTCAACCTATATTTTTTCGGGAAATTTAATTGGTCTTAATCTTCCCTTTTTGAATAGCTTTCATTTTCCACTACTATTTACCATATCCGGGGATGTGGATGCTGTTGCCAGGACTGTCTTTCTGGCAGGAGTTGTGATCGTTCAAATTGGCAACGCCTTCGCTTGCCGGACATCCAAAGCCCATATTACCCAGATGGGATGGGGTAGTAACAAGGTCTTGCTGGGAGGGATCGCAATTTCCCTTCTGTTAATGGTTGGTTTTATATATCTCCCGCCATTGGCTAGAGCATTCGATATTCAGAGATTTCCAGAAATTTTATGGCCGTTTCTCTTGTCCTTTTCACTTGTACTTTATTCTTTTGAATGGCTGAGAAAAGGATTTGTTCGTTGGATTGAAAAGTCCCGCTAGATTAATCCTTTGATTGCTGTTCCCGAGAGGAGGCAGGCATATGAAAGTAATAGTTATGGGATGCGGAAGGATTGGATCTCAAGTCAGCGAACTACTGTCGATGAACGGTCACGAGGTGACAATCATCGATCATGACGCCAACAGTGAAGGTCGTCTTCATCCAAATTTTAAGGGGAAGATTATTAAAGGTCTTGGTTTTGATCGCCAGATCCTGACCCTGGCGGGCATCTCAGAGGCCGAGGCGTTTGTTGCAGCCAGCCAGTCAGACAATGCTAATATTGTGGCTGCTCGTATTGCTAGAAATATTTTCCATGTCCCGCGTGTGGTTGCCCGGCTTTATGACCCGCGCCGGGCAGAAATTTACCAGAGGCTGGGCTTGACTACGATTTCATCAACTAACTGGGGTGCTGAACGTATTTTCCAGGTATTAACCCATTCTGAAATTGATGTATGGAATACATTCGGCAGTGGAGAAGTTGCCCTCGTTCATGTGGAGCTTCCTCCCCAACTTGCAGGGCGTAATGTAATTCATTTGAATGTTCCGGGTGAAATAATGGTATTAACAATCACGCGCAATGATCATGCTTTTGTGCCAACTACTGGTACAGAATTTAAAGAGGGCGATCTTGTTCACCTGGTTGTGATTTCTTCAGCCATGAACCGACTCACAGAATTGTTGGGAATGGAAGGGAGGTAACCATGTTTGTAATAATTGTTGGTGGTGGAAATATCGGGTCGCATCTTGCCAACTTATTGTTGGAGGGGGGTCATAAAATTAAAGTGATTGAAGAGCGGAAGGTATTGCTTGAAAAACTTAATCAAGAACTTCCCCAGGAAGTAGTTATTGCCGGGGACGGGAGTTCTCCTCTTACCCTTGAAAATGCTGGCATTCAAAAAGCAAATGTCTTGGCTGCAGTTACGGGTTCTGATGAGACCAACCTGGTGGTAACCTCCCTGGCGCGTTTTGAGTTCAATGTTCCACGCGTGATCGCCCGTGTGAATAATCCAAAAAATGCATGGCTTTTCACTCCAGAGATGGGCGTGGATGTGGCCTTGAATCAAGCCGATATTCTGGCCCGTTTGGTGGCAGAAGAAATGTCTCTTGGCGATATGATGACCTTGCTTAAATTACGAAAAGGTGAATATTCCTTAATCGAAGAGAAAGTGCATCCATTATCGCCAAGCGCCAACAAGTCCTTGCGTGAAGTCGATCTTCCCAGTGAATCAGTCATCGTCGCGATCATTCGCAAGAATCTTTTACTTATTCCTCATGGAGATACTGTGCTTCAACCGGCAGATGAGGTTCTCGCCCTTGTACATGCCTCCCAATTGGAGCGACTGGCTATCCTGCTTGGTCCGAAGGATCCAATTATCCGAGAATAGAAATTTTACCTCCGCAAATTACTTAAAAACCAGAGAAATCATCCCATCTGTGAATTCTCATAACTGAATATTTATTTTAAGCTTATGCTTAATATTCTTAAATCCTTCTTCTTCCTGATTGCACTCCAGAATGGGTATAATCAATTTGGAATTCGCTTGGAGAAATTCAAATGATAACTGAATACCATCGTCCTCAAACCATGGAGAAGGCATTGGAATTACTATCAATGCCTTACACGTACCCACTTGGTGGTGGCACTGTTCTGACACTCCCAAGAGACGAAACCTTCGCAGTAGTGGATCTGCAAGCCCTGGGGTTGAATAAACTTCATAAATCTGGTGATAAACTGGAAATCGGCGCGACAGCAACTCTACAGGATCTCCTTAATAATTCGCATTCTCCAGTTGCCTTGAGATCAGCCATAAGGCTTGAAGCCCCTCTCAATATTCGAAACATGGCAACTGTGGCAGGCGCACTGGTAACGTGCGATGGGCGATCTCCTTTTGCTGTTGTGATGCAAGCATTGGATGCCAAAATAACTATTATGAACGGGGGGAAAGCCCTGGTTGATCTCGGGGACATGTTAATATTAAAGCACGAAACATTACTTGGCAAACTTATCCTAAAAATCGAATTTCCCTTGTTATGCAAGTTGGCTTTCAAATCTGTTGCCCGCAGTCCTGCAGATAGACCGATCATTTGTGCCGCCTTGGGAATGTGGCCTTCTGGACGGACCAGGTTAGTCCTAGGTGGATGGGGAGATATACCCACTTTGGCCATGGATGGTAATGATTTATCGGGGATCCTGGCTGCTTCAAAGGACGCCTCTCAAAATTCAACGGATGCCTGGGGAAGCAGCGAATATCGCAGCTCAGTTGCGGCAGTCCTAGCAAAAAGATGTATCGAAGAGCTAAATCCTCAATCTTCTTCGAGTTCTTAGATTCTTTCTTGATAAATCCATGATGCTTCCGAATGACAAAAGATAATAACTTACCTCTTGATACCATCCTTCCTGGCGATTGTCTTGAAGTATTGACTCAAATCCCTGAAAACTCTATCGATTTAATCTTTGCGGACCCTCCTTACAACCTACAACTGTCGCAGGATTTATGGCGGCCCAACCAGACTCGTGTTGCGGGTGTTAATGATAACTGGGACAAATTTCCCGATCGCACCGATTATGACCACTTCACCCGCTGCTGGCTCACCGCTTGCAAGCGGGTAATGAAAAAGACAGGCACTTTATGGACCATTGGTACTTACCACAATATTTACCGCGTTGGAGCAATCTTGCAAGATTTGGATTTCTGGATATTGAACGACATTGTCTGGATTAAGACAAATCCGATGCCCAATTTTCGCGGCGTTCGTTTTACCAATGCTCACGAGACGCTCATTTGGGCGCAAAAGAAAAAAGGTGCCAGCTACACTTTTAACCACCATGCAATTAAATCGTTAAACGATGACCTTCAAATGCGATCAGATTGGACCTTTCCTCTTTGCACCGGGAAGGAACGCCTCCGTCTCAATGGTGAGAAATCACACTCCACACAAAAACCAGAGGCTCTTCTCTATCGCATCTTGCTCTCTACAACCAATCCCGGCGATGTAGTGCTCGATCCTTTCTTTGGAACCGGGACAACCGGTACAGTCGCCAGGAAATTAGGTCGTCATTTTATCGGGATCGAACGCGAGGAACGTTATATTAAGCTGGCAATGGACCGGATTGCTACGGTCGAACCGATGCCAGAAGTAGCGGTAACTTTGTTGGATGATCTTCGCGTTCCCAGGATTCCTTTCGGAACACTACTAGAACTCGGCCTTCTAAAACCGGGGCAGAAGTTATATTTTAGCAAAGATGAGTTCGATTGCAGTCATGATCTTATCGAACGGAAAGATCGCATGCGGTAACCAAATTGGATCAATTCACTCCATCGCTAAATTTCTTTCCAATGATGCACCAGTTAATGGCTGGAATTGCTGGCTATACGAAGATCATGGAAAAAGGCAAAGTATAAACAACCTGCGTCAAACCCTCCAATTGGATATGACAGCGAAAAATGGTGGACGATCAAATGAAAAATAACAGGAAATATTGGCTCATCATCGGAATTGTTGGATTGGTGTTTATTGCCATTGGTGCATATATCTGGACAACCAACTTAATGGATTCAGCTCAATCTTATCGGTCGCCGTTGGCAAATAATCCTCCGTTACCTGGTCAACCTCTCGGTAATCCGATCACGCACAAGGTTGTGATCGTACTTATCGATGCGTTACGATACGATACATCAATTAATACCTCTGTAATGCCAACATTAAACCTTCTTCGGTCACAAGGCGCTTCGGCAACCATGCACAGCCAGCCCCCATCGTTTTCAGCACCTGCGTGGACTACCATCCTTACAGGAGCGTGGCCTGATATTAACGATAGTCAGCCCTTCAATCCCCCCGACGAGAATAGCGCGCGCACATTTACCCAGGATAATATTTTCGCTGCTGCACAACGAGCTGGATTAAAGACTGCTGTCACAGGATACATTTGGTTCGAAAAGATGCTTTCGAATAGTGGTACAGATGAAGGATTTTATACTTCCGGTGAGGATAATGATGCAGACATCGAAGTGATTAATACTGCCATGCCCTGGTTTGGTGATGATTATCAATTGATACTCATTCACCTGGATCAGGTGGATTTTGCCGGGCACGAGCAAGGTGGTCCCAAGGACCCTAATTGGAATTCTGCAGCGAGCCGCGTCGACACTTTAATCAAGAAGGTTGTTTCTATCCTGGATTTTTCACAAGATACGTTACTTGTGCTATCTGATCACGGTCAGATTGACCGGGGTGGCCATGGCGGTCCTGAGGCGATTACACTTATCGAACCTTTCATCCTTACTGGTGCCGGGATTGTTCCAGGTAATTATGGCGATATTAACATGGTGGATGTTGCACCTACCCTGGCAGTCTTACTGGGGACAAACATCCCGGCCAGCAGCCAGGGCAGCCCTCTGTTGAATATGCTTTCCCTGTTGCCAGGGAAGGATTCGTCAATCAATGATGCAATTGAACTCCAACAAGCACGACTGTTCAGCTCCTATACGACAGCCATAGGTTCGTCATCTACTATTAGAGCCGGAGAGACTATGTCAACCACCCAATCAGCCTTGTATCAGGCTCGCCTGGCCCGTGTGGCAAAGGAAAGAATATGGCGCAATGTATTGGCTGTTTTCATGGCAATACTGCCGGCATATGTCATCTACCTTCGCAAGGATAGAAAAGCCATTTGGTTATTCGCCGGCTCCCTCTTATATATACTTCTGTTCAATATTCGTTATGCGGTTATCGATGGACGTACATACTCACTTGCTTCGGTTGAAGGCGCCACCTGGCTTATTACCTATACTGCCTCAACGGCTGCGTTAGCAGGTATCCTTGGATGGTTAATCCCGATGTTCGCCCTCAAAGTTATCCATGCAGGCCCAAGGAAATCTGTGGAGACTGTCATCGCCTATATCTGGTCAACCATCTATTTTCTTTCCTTGCCTATTCTTCTTAGCTTTGCAATAAATGGTCTTACCGTCACGTGGACCTTGCCTGAGTTTTATTCCATGTATATTGGATTACTGTCATTGATCCAGATGATGATCATCTCTTTGGTCGGTCTGGTATTGACTGGAATCATGGCCTTGATTTCCTGGTTTGTCAGCAGATTAAATTCTCGTCGACTTTCCATGGAATGATCTATAAAAGGAATCGATTTTGTATCAAAATTTATTGATGATATAAGGATGCTATGAAGATATCCCTGACTGTGAACTCTAAAAACCACACACTGGAAATTTCTCCAGGAGAAACATTATTCACTATCTTGCGTCATCTTGGGTATTTCGGGGTCAAATTCAGCGATGAGCAAGGGTTGGGCGGTGCTGACACCATATTATTGGACGGAAAACCAATAAATTCTGGTGTTCTTTTGGCTGCTCAAGCAGAAGGGCATAACATTGTAACAATTGAAGGATTGGGCCAGAATCCCGATCAAGGTTGGAAGAAAACAGAAGGGTTGCACCCTTTACAACAAGCCTTTATTGAGACAGGTGCCATACAATGCGGTTACTGTACTCCCGCGCAGATCCTGGCAGCCAAAGCACTCCTGGATAATAATCCTACACCAACCGAAGCTGAGGTGCGGGAGGCAATCGCCGGTGTTCTTTGTCGTTGCACGGGTTATCTAAAACCCACCCAGGCTATTTTCCGGGCGGCAGCCCTCATGCGTGGAGATAAAAGCGGCCCAATTGAAGATAATGAATCTCGTCCATTTTCAGGAAAGTTTCAGCAGGTTGGGAAGCCCGTTATAAAAGTAGATGCGTCCAAACTTGCTCAAGGGAAAGCTGTGTTTACAGCAGACCTCAACCAGCGGGACATGCTGCATGCAAAGGTGCTTCACTCACCACATGCCCATGCGATCATAGAAAGTATTGACACCAGGAAAGCGAAGAGACTACCGGGCGTAATTGCAATTCTTACCTGGCAGGACCTCCCGCGTGTGGCTTACTCTACTGCTGGACAATCAGATCCGATTCCTGGTCCGCTTGATATGTTCTCCTTGGACAACAAGGTCCGTTTTGTTGGTGATCGTGTGGCGTTTGTTGCTGCTGTTACTCCTGAAGTTGCTGATCAGGCGCTAAAATTGATAAAGGTTCAATATAAACTTCTGCCAGCGATCCTCGATCCGGAGGACTCCATGAATCCTGGCGCCGTACACATTCACGATGAATCCGATTATGTAAATTTCGCTGATTCTGATCGGGAGAAGAATCTCGCTGCAAAGATCAGGATCGATATTGGCAAAGTTGAAAAAGGTTTTTCAGAAGCGGATGAAATATTCGAAGCTGAATACTTTGTTCCTAAAGTTCAGCAGGCGCACATCGAGCCCCATGTTGTGGTTACTTCCTGGGATGAAGATGATCGGCTGGTAATCCGTACCAGCACGCAAGTACCTTTCCATGTGAGAAGGATTCTCTCCCCCGTTCTCGGGCTGCCTATTAAAAGGATCAGGGTAATTAAACCGCGCATCGGTGGAGGCTTTGGTGGTAAACAGGATGTATTAATCGAAGATGTTGCCGCACATTTAACCATCGCCACCGGGCGACCTGTTATTTATGAATACACCCGGGAAGAAGAATTTACTGCATCCCGTTCACGTCATCCGATGCATATCCACATGAAAACCGGGGTCAAGCATGATGGGACAATTACCGCCAATGAAATGTACATTCTAAGCGACACTGGCGCCTATGGCTGCCATGCCCTCACAGTAACTGGTAATACCGGGCAGAAATCCATGGCACTCTACGTCGGTGATGGCGAGTATCGAAAATCTCCAAACATTCGCTTCCATGCTGATGTCGTCTATACCAATACCATGCCTTCAGGGGCGTACCGGGGATATGGAGTACCTCAAGGTTTCTGGGCTGTTGAGCGGCACATGGAACTGATTTCCCGCGCCCTTCGGCTCGATCCACTCGAGTTTCGGATGAAAAATGCCATTCGCACTGGTGAGTTTCACCCATTCAGCACTGCCTGGAACGAAGGGCGGGAACCCCACCCGGAGACCATCCATACTGTTGGATTGGATCAATGCGTGCAACAAGGAAAGGAAGCCATTGGTTGGGACGAGAAATACAATAACAGGAAATGGCATCAAGGCTCTAATGGCACTTCTGCGCTGCGAAAAGGTATCGGTGTGGCACTTGTCATGCAAGGGACAGCCATCCCTTACCTGGACATGGGAGGCGCTTCAATAAAAATGAACGAAGATGGCTCTTTTAACTTGCTCGTTGGTGCCACAGACCTAGGCACTGGTTCCGACACGGTGCTCGCCCAGATGGCTGCAGAAGTACTCGGTGTTCCCACTGAGGATATCCTCGTTTACTCTAGTGATACCGACTTCACTCCCTTCGATAAAGGGGCCTATGCCTCTTCGACAACATATATTTCCGGGACAGCAGTAACCCGTGCGGCACAGATGGCTGCCACACGCATAAGAACACGCGCTTCTCGAATGTTATTGAACAAAGGGAATTCAAATCCCGGTATAGCCCCAGTAGAACCAGAATTAATTCAGTTGAAAAACGGCTGTGCCATATCTCCTGGCGGACAGTCGGTTACGCTTGCGGAGATTGCCTTGGATTCCCTTCACCACAATGAACAAGAACAGATCATGGGTGAAGCCTCCTTTGTATCACCTTCCTCCCCTCCCCCATTTGCTGCTCAGTTTGCGGAAATTTCCGTTGACACTGAGACAGGTATGATTGCAGTGGAAAAACTGGTCATGGCTGTGGACGGAGGTGTAATTGTTAATCCCCAGACTGCCTCAGGTCAAATTGAGGGCGGCATGACACAGGCTCTTGGTTATGCGGTCTGTGAAGAATTGTCAATTGATAAAGAAGGCCGTCCACGGGAACATGATTTTGGTGATTACCATATCTTTCGGGCAGATGAGATGCCTGAGTTGAAAACCCTTTTCATTGAAACCTTTGAACCAAGTCACCCGTTCGGAGTAAAAGCGGTGGCGGAAATCCCAATGGATGGCGTCGCCCCTGCCGTTGGAAATGCTCTATTGGATGCGATCCAAGTGGATATCAACGATATCCCGTTGACGCCGGAAAAGGTCTGGAAGGCTCTTAAGCGAATTCGATAATGGCAGATCAAATTTATGTCATAGGTCATGTCAATCCGGACACCGACACTATCGCTGCGGCAATAGGTTATGCCTGGTTGCTGCGAGAACGGGATGGTGTGGACGCAATTGCCGCACGCGCCGGGGTGATTAACCCCCAGACTGCCTGGGTTTTGAAAAAAGTCGACCTTGACGCTCCTTATTTAATGAATGATGCCTCCCCCCGTTTTGAATCAGTAGTTCGCCGTTTGGACAGTACCACACCGGATGCCCCCCTTCGGGATGCCTGGGCGATCGCTTCCAAAACCTGGGGCATCACCCCAGTAGTCTCTGTGGAAGGTATTCCTTTCGGACTGGTGACAGGATCATCTTTATTCAAGTTCGTTAACCAATTAATTGGTCCCAATCCGAAGCATCAGGATATCAGTCTTACAAAGATTTTGGAAACCCCCTGCAAGGAGGCGGCCAATACAAAAATACTAAAATTCCTGGCATCTATTCGTATACGGGACACGCTAAACCGGATTTTACGCGAGGAAGGTGATGATTTCTTCGTAGTGGACGAAAAGGGATTGTACATGGGTATCTGCCGTCAGCGCGACCTGCTCAATCCGCCTCGCCTGAAGGTTATTTTGGTGGATCATAACGAACCGCGACAGGCAATTGCGAATCTGGAAGAGGCAGAACTCCTGGAAATCCTGGATCATCATCGTTTGGGAAATCTATCCACGCATGTACCGATTAAGTTCAGCGTTGATATCGTGGGCAGCACCAGCACTCTCGTTTCTGAAAGGATTGAAGAATCAGGGTTAAGCCCTTCCCCTCAGGTTGCAGGACTGCTTCTGGCCGGCCTGCTCGCTGATACATTAATTCTTACCTCTCCCACCACCACCGCTCGGGATAAGAAAGCTGCTAACCGCCTGCACAGGTGGGCAATTGCTCATGGCGGACCACTTATTGGAGAAGATATCCATACGTTTGGCAACCAAATCCTGGGCGCCAGCGCTGGTTTGTGGACCCGCTCACCCGAGGAAATCATCACCACAGATATGAAACTCTACGAGGCAGGTGGATATCGCTTTTTCATCTCGCAGGTAGAAGTAACTGACTTAATGCAACTGTCAGAATATCTCGGCACATTAAGAATTGCAATGACTGCTCTGCGTGATAAGCGCGGGCTTGATTTCGCCATGCTCATGGTCACGGATGTGGTCAATGGCTCCAGTCGCTTGCTTATTGCCGAGGAACCACCTCAACTCTCAGATTTGCCATACCCTCCTCAACCCGATGATACCCGCCTCGCTGAAGGGATCGTGTCACGGAAAAAACAGTTATTGCCAGTGGTATTGGGATTATTGGAAAGATGATGAGAGATAATATTTATTAATAATCTTGAAGAAAGACCTTACTAGGGGGTGTCCCAGGGACATTTATTCGAACCCCAATATCAACTTATAATAATCAGTCTCGAAAGCTCCACTGCATAAAATACCAAGTGGGAAAATTGGATTGGAAAATCTTCGCTTCAATGATAAATTAAAGCTTACACATATGCATGGGATATAATACGACCAGGATGTCAGTTTATCAAAAGTTATCCGATCTTGAGAAGTCTCATCAACCTGCTGCTTTATGTATTATTGTGAAAACAAGCGGCTCCGCACCGCGTCATAGCACCAGTAAAATGCTGGTTTATCCCGATGGACATATCTTTGGGACGGTAGGTGGCGGGGAATTGGAAAACCGCGTTAGAAAGGAAGCGATGGCTTCCCTCAAAGATGGGCTTTCTCGTTTCCTTACATATAAAATGACTGATCCGGCGCGCGGTGATGCTGGCGTATGTGGTGGTCAGGTGGAGGTATTCGTGGAACCTGTTCTTCCAAGCCCAATGGTCGTTGTAATCGGAGGTGGTCATGTGGGCAAGGCGGTTGTGCACCTTGCCAAATGGCTGGGATTTTATGTTGCTGTCTCAGATGACCGTCCCGAGTTTTGTACCCCGGAAGCCAACCCGGATGCTGATGAATTCCTTCCAGTCCCGATGACCGAAATTCCTTTGAACCTGAATATCACACCCAGTACCTCGTTGATTCTAACCACACGCGGGAATAATGTCGATATCGCCGGATTACCAGCGCTGCTCGAAAGCCAGGCTGGTTATATCGGGGTGATCGGATCACGAAAACGCTGGTCTGAAACAATCAAAAAACTAAATGATCTTGGGATTTCCGATGAGCAGTTGAAACGCGTCCATTCGCCAATCGGGCTGGGAATAGGAGCCGAGACTCCCGAAGAGATCGCGGTCAGTATCATGGCTGAAGTGCTCATGCTGCGAGGCGGATCTGGAAAACAGATGCAGGAACCTCGCTGACACTCCCTGGCAGAGTGAGCAGGGTGTGCCTGGTGAAAGGATGATACTTTCCCGGACGGTCAGCGTAGATTAATCTGGATATAAGGCTTGTATCGTAAGACCGCTTAGAATATAATGAATTAGCCTATTTAAAAAGGAGAGACAAAAATGGCTCGCATCTTTGATGTTATTGAATATGCAAACGAAATGACTGATGAAATCGTTCATCGCTTCCCGGATAATACGGCCGTTGGCGATTACCGCATTGGCTCGAATGTCATTGTGCGCGATGGGCAGACTGCGGTCTTCTTCAGAGACGGGCAAGCATTGGATATGTTTGGTCCTGGGCGCCATGTCATCGCAACAGCCAATATTCCCAAGTTAATTGATTTCATTGGAAAAGCATTCAATGATCGCACGCCTTTCCCTTGCGAAGTCTACTTCATATCAATGAAGGAATTCCCCAATCGTAAATGGGGAACTCCTCAACCGATCATTGTCAGAAATCCAGGGATGGGCCTGGGCGTGGCGTTACTCCAGGGCTTTGGTACCTATAGTTTCCAGGTCAAAGATCCGCAACAATTTGTCGTCCAAATCGTGGGTAAACAAGCCACATTCAGGATCGACGAGATCGAAGAGCGCTTGCGCAGCATTCTACTCTCGAAACTGCAAGATACTTTGGGTGAATGGGCGGGAAAGTTTGCGGTCCCGGAGATGATTGGAAAGACGATCGAATTGGGTGGTTATGTCCGCTCGATCGGGGAGGAGGATTTCAACGCGGTTGGTCTGACGCTAAAATCCTTCTACGTCGGAAACCTGAAACCGTCAGACAAATCTGCTGAGGAATTGCGCGCAATGGGTATGCTCGACATGGCCACCTATACCCAGTTGCAGGCTGCAGATGCCATGCGTGATGCGGCATCCAATCCAAGTGGCGGGGCTGGATTGACTGCAGGTATTGGCGCAGGAATGGGTATTGGCAATTTGATGGGTCAGGCCCTCCAGGGTGGCATGCAAGCCGGTCAACAGCAACCCACAACTCCTGGTGGCGGGGTCATGCCTGATGTGATGACACCCAGCGATGCAGCTGGCTTTCTGAAAGTCTCGGAAGAGGATGTATTGGCTGCAATTAAAGATGGCAGCCTGAAAGCCAAGAAATTGGGCAAGGCATACCGTATCAGCAAGGAAGCTCTAGAAGAATTCTTGAAAAGCTAGTTCGAACCCTTTAATATAAAAAGAGTCCGGCAGACTAGACTGAACCCTTTTGGCAAGACATAAAAAGAAAGACCCCGGATGAGCTAACTGGACAGGCACCTGATCTGAAAAGGTGTCTGTCTTGTTTTTAATTGTATCCGCTCATAGTTGTAGAAGCAAATGTAATCGTCAATGACCTGTTGAGCCTCCTCGAAGGAAAGGAATTTGTACTGGCGGAGAGCTTCTTCTTTGAGGTGACCGAAGAAGTTCTCCATGGGAGCATTGTCCCAGCAATTACCCCGGCGCGACATGGAAGGAGTGATGTTATACTCGGAAGTGAGGACAAAATACGCCTGCGAAGTGTATTGCTGCCCTTGGTCACTGTGGAGTACCAGTCCATCAGTGACCTTCTCTTTTTGTTTGGCTTGCCGCAGGGTTTGTCGGACCAGGGCGACCGAATTCTCCCGTCCGAACTGATGGGCAACGATGAAGTTGTCGTAAAGGTCTTTGATCGTGGACAGGTAAGCCCAGCCATCCTGGGTCAAGATGTAGGTGACATCCGTAACCCATTTCTGGTTGGGTTTGGTGGCCGTGAAATCCCGGTTGAGCAGGTTGGGATAGGAATGATAGGTCTCAAGTTGGCTATTCTTATAAATCCGACGTTTTCTGGCCACAGAATGGATCCCCAGCTGGTTCATCAGACGTAAAACTGCCTTGTGGTTGATCGTGACGCCACAATTCTGAGCGATCCACCAGGTTACTCGCCGGTACCCATAGGTGCGGTGGGAAGCCTGATATGCTTTTTGAACCAGTTGCTTTCGGTCTGTGTCCGGATCAGGCCCTTCGACCCGCTTGGCCCAGGCATAATAAGCTGCTCGCGAAATACCAAAGAAGGCGCACATAGCTTTCACTTCGTATTCCCTTCGGTGGTGATAGATGGCCCGATATTGCGTTTCGCGAGAAAACTCTTTCGCAACTCGGTATGATATTTTTTTAGCAGCGCATTCTCCATCTCCAACTGCCGGATGCGTGCCGCTTCATCCCAAATCTTGTGCGGACGACCAATTGGCTTATTGAAGCCCATTTCCCCTTCCCGCCGATACCGCCTTATCCATCTTTCCACACATTCTCGGCTGCTGAGGCCCAATACATCGCTGATCTCTTGTCGTGTCTTCCCTTCCTCATAAAACAACCGAACCGCCTCCAGCTTCACTTCCACTGGATGGTGAACCATTCCCTTTTTTCCTGACATAATAAAAGTACCTCCTGTGGTCTATTTTCTCACAGGGGGTACTTTCTTTTCGTGTCTCGTTTCAGGGGGTCAGTTCAGAACCGGACTCTTTTTTCTTTTCCCTTATCCGGGAATATTCCATTCCAATTCTGCCACCACGTCTGCCACCGCATCTAATACATCTCCAGCCAATACTGCTGCCGTGCTGCCGAGGATCTCAGCAGCAACAAGCCCTGCCTGTGCATGAATAAACGCCCCGAGCCGTGCGGAATCGTAAGTATTTAGTCCCTGGGCTCGAAGACCTGTAATCACGCCTGCAAGCACGTCTCCGGTACCGGCTCGTGCCAGGGCAGGAGTGGCGATGGGTATGGTTGTTGTCCGTCCATCGGGAGCAGCAATGATGGTGAAAGCACCTTTTAGAACAACCACATGCCCCCATTGCGCTGAATAATCGCTGGCAATTTTCATGCGATCCCGCTGGATCTTCTCTGTAGCAATTCCGGTCAAGACCGACATTTCCCCAGGATGAGGAGTGAGTATGGATTGTGCAGGTAGTAATGTTGACCAATCCTTAATTCTTGCCAACAACTTCAATCCATCGGCATCGACAACCAAGGGTGGAAGTGCGGTGGTTTTTTGGTTTTTTGCACCGTTTGCCTGTACGAAGCCCATCCTGGATTGTGGAATTCGTCCAGATGCTCCATTTAATAATTTTTCAAGAAATACCTTGGTTTCATTTTCCAATCCCAGACCGGGTCCAATCAGTAAAGCGGAAACATGTGCTAGCGAATCTGTAAGTACTTCAACTGCTGCAGAAGCAATGGATCCCATTTCGTGCGGCAGGAGAATCCATGTCGCTTCGACCAATGATCCAGCAAGGATTGGATGTAAAGGTGCTGGAACCGCCAAGGTGACCAGCCCGGCGCCAACGCGGTAAGCAGCTTTACCTGCCAGCAAGGCTGCACCGGTATAGTTTACTGAGCCAGCGACAATTAACGCTGTCCCAAAAGATCCTTTATGGGCATCCGTGGGGCGATCTGGAAAAAGGCTGGAAAAAGCTGAATCACTTGCCACTTCATTATTAATCGCCGACCAGGATTTCAATCCATCCAAAGGACCGATATCCACCACTCGTAATTCGCCAATCAAATCAAAAGCGGGTAGTTTGAGTAAACCCTGTTTAACTGCAGCCAGTGTAACGGTTGCGTCAGCAACCAGGCATTCATCTGCAGCTTCGCCTGTGTCGCAATCCACACCCGATGGGCAATCAACCGCAACGATTAGCGGTTGTCCTTCGATCGATTCAAGAATGGAATTAACCGTTGTGAGTATTTCTGCAATATCTTTTTTTAAAGGTAGTTTGAAACCTGTTCCCAAAATGCCATCCAGCACCACGTCGGCAGTTTCCAGAAATGCGTTCAGCTGTTGAAAATCCTGGTCCTTGTCTGCATGGTAGATTTCCCCATCTGCATTTTCGAGCCGCTTGACGAGTGGATCACCTGAAGATTTACGCTTTATCAGGTAAGCTCGCGCTTTCCATCCTTTTTCTGCCAGATGCGTAAGCGCAACAAGAGTATCTCCTCCGTTGTTGCCTGGTCCCACAAATCCTAAGACCTGGATATCTTCTTCTTCATCCAGGGCATAGGATAATTGCAGAATCTCGCGGGATATATTATGGCCGGCATTTTCCATCATCATTTCAAAGGTCAAGCCTGTTGAATTGGCTTCATTTTCTATTGCGCGCATTTCTGCTATCGAAACAAGTTTCATTTGTATCCCTCCGGATCAATAATCGACAAAAATCTTCTCTTTAATATTCCAACACAATCCATTCAAGCCCTAATTTAGCAAGAATCTTTTTCGAGGGTTTACCAGTAATAGAATCCCATCCTCGAACTGCATAATATTCAGCAAGCATCTCTGAGAATGGGGGTACATACCCAGCTGAACCACCTGTCTGATAAGGTTCCAGAAACGCCTTCGGTAATTTGTCATTTGCTTGTGTCAATCCCATTCGGATATTAATCACTCTTTTGAGATTCCAGGCTCTTTCGCCTGCTAGAAATAGATCTTCAGTATTCCAGGAATAGCCACATACGGTATTTACCAGGTCCACAACATCATTCACAGGTACATTTGCAAAAATACACATCACCATGGCATTGAATATCGTTCGCCAATCCTGGTGCCGGGCAACATTATAGGCTTTTTCTTTGCCCGCATGTCTTGGGTAGTACTGCATCCCGAGGCTTGCATCAGCCTGACCAATATCCACTGTAAAATAATCTGATTGGTTGTGACATGCACCTCTGGGTGATGTAGCATACACCAACGCCATGCCAGAAAATCCTCTCGGATCGTGGTAAGGTACTTCAAGGCCATTCACCTGAACTGCCTCGTCTTCCGCATCATATCGGTGACCGAATTCTTTTGATCCCATGGCAAGTAAATTACCAATTCCTTCCCGCCGGACGATCATTCCAAGTAATCTTTCTACAATCTCCATATCACCCCACTTCAAGTTAACGCCACCTGTATCTTTTGTTGAAATCACTCCTTTATCAAATAAATGAAATGCAAGCCCAAGTGTATTACCCGCACTGATGGTATCCATTCCGTTCCGGTCACACAATTCCCCCATGCGGGTGATCGAATCCAGGTCGTTGTTAAGAATATTTGGACCAAAACCTACAAGCGTTTCGTATTCTGGTCCCTTGCGTTTTACTCCATCTGCAAGTCTGACAACTCTTCCACAGGCGATCACGCAAGCATGGCAAGCACTCATCCCGGAAAGAATGGTCTCAGACATGGTTGAACCAGAAACCTTATCAACCCCTTCAAAAATGCCTGAGGAGTAATATTTCTTTGGCATTGCACCCAGATAATCAGCGTAATCCGCTACGCTGGCGGTTCCCAGGTCGTGGAAAACTCGACTCATGTTATCGTTCTTAAGAGCCCGGTTTGAATTCGAACGCAAGGCAGCGAATAAGATCGGTTCTGCAATGGGGATCTTCTTCGACCCTCGAACTGCGATAGCCTTCAAATTTTTCGCTCCCGCTACAGCACCCAAGCCTGTGCGCCCTGCTGCCCGTCCGTGATCACAAATAAAACCTGCAAACAAAACGCGATTCTCGCCGGCAGGACCGATGGTAAGAACGCGTGTGCCAGTGGATCCGCTCTCATTCTTTATGTAAGACTGGGTTTCATACGTGTCCATGCCCCATACTTTACCTGCGTCGCGGATCTCCACGTGATTGTCGTTAATCCATAAGTAAACAGGTCGGTCTGCCTTTCCCTCGATCCATATCCCATCAAATCCACAGAAACGTAATTCCGGACCCCAGAAGCCTCCACAATTGGATTCTGCCCATAATCCTGTCGCTGGGGATTTGCCGCAGACCACAAAACGCCCAACGGCTGGTCCAGCAGTCCCGGTAAGAGGCCCGTTCAAGATCAGCAGCGGCGATTCCGGGGAAAAGGGATCAAGTTCTTTTGTCAGGAAAGGATAAAGCATGCGAGCAGCCAGGGATGCACCACCCAGGTAGTCTCGCTCCCATTCTATTGGAATCTTAACTTCCGATATGCCCCCATCTGATAGATTGATTTTCAGGATGGGTTGCATGATCAGGAAATCACTTCAGTGGTGATATCGCGACAACAACGGACAAAATCTAGAACAGTTGGTACATTACGCATCATGTAAGCCAGACTCCCGTGGACATGCAACTTGCGCGTCATCATTGCCTGCATGGGATCAAGTTCCCCCTTCATGATGCGAGCAATGTCTTGGTATGTCGCTTTTAATAGGAACTTGGGTTTGTTGACAGGTATGTCATTAAATATTTCGGTCTTTCGACACTTGCCATGCCACAGATCCAGGTAATAGATGATCCTTTGCGTAATAGGGCCGCTAGGTTCAATGTCGACGCACATATCACCTTCCCAATTCCTGGCAATTTCTGCGTATTGTCCGTCAGTATTCAATTTATTTTCAAGAATTTTCAGCCACTCAGGGCTTGGGAATATCACTGCCATTTATACTCCTTTGTAGAACGAGCCTAGTAATTATATCATTCCACTTCTGACAACCATTAAAAGACTAGGAAAAGTAATTTCTTTTTTCCTCTTGCCATAATTCGAAAGATGGTCTATGCTATATATTACCAAAGGAGACAGGTACTAAATCCTGACCTCCATCATCAGAAACGGCCATGTCATAATAAAAGGAGAGAGAAGAGATGAAAAGAACCACGATCATACTGAGTATTCTGGCACTTGCAGGTCTTGTATTAACTGCTTGTGCACCAAAAACCACAGGCGGAACCGGAGGCGGTAGCGCTGCAAGCGGTATGCCCGATCTTGGCGGGCGGACAATCACCGTTGCGGTGGAAAATGCATACCCTCCATTCAACAGCATTGATGAAGCCACCAATCAAGGGGTCGGCTGGGACTATGATACGGTGCGAGAAATCTGCCGGCGTCTTAATTGTGTACCGGAGTTCAAAGAAGTCGCCTGGGATGGTCTCTTCCCTGCCATGAATGCCGGGGAATACGATATGGCTGCAGATGGGATCACCTATAAGAGGCTACGCGCCTGGGGCGTTGATTTTTCAATCCCTTATACTCCCGTAGCACAAGCATTATTGGTTCGCGCAGATGAGACACACACGCTGGATGAATTCAAAGCTGATACGAATCTAAAAGTTGGTACTCAGATCCAGACGACCAATTATGATGCCGCGGTGGCAACATTCCCCGGAAAAGAAATTGTAGCATTCGAGGACTTCGGAGCCCCTGTCCTCGCGCTGCTTTCCGGTGACATTGACGGGGTGGTGATTGACGACGTCGCTGCCTTCGGTTTCATGCTGGCAAATCCCGACCAATTGAAGGTGATTTCGTACTTTGAGACCGGGGAATTCCTTTCCTTTGTATACCCGCCAGGCAGCGATCTCATTAATCCGATCAACGCTGCTCTACGGGCCATGAATGCCGATGGGAAACTGGCAGAATTGAATGCCACCTGGGGTCTCGCAGATCCCGGAGCTGCTGATTACAAATAACTCGTTCAGAAGCCGTTTCTGAAACACCGGCAAGATGGGGGCATCTGTCCCCATCTTGCCTGATTTTCAATCCGGAGGCATACATGCAAACCAATATCGATAGAAAGCGCCATGGACTAATTCCCTTTGATATAAATATTTCCAAATGGCCCTGGTGGGCAGTTGTTCTCATCCTTGCTGGACTTGCATTATCCATACTTATAATGACTTCAAAGAACTACATGGACACCTTTATTTACTTGACGATAGGTGTCAAGTCTACTTTGCGGATCACTCTGTTTTCTTTTACGATGGCCACAGTCCTTGGCCTGATAACAGGATTAGCCCGGGTTTCGAAAAATCTCTTCCTTTACAATATATCAACCTTATATGTTGAAATCGTGAGAGGCATCCCCCTTGTGGTTCTCATGCTGTATATCGCTTTTGCATTGGTTCCTGTTCTGGTGGAAATGATTAAATCGATTGGCGTTTGGGGAATGTCTAACTTTCCAGGTCTTGGTTTATTCAACTCTCTGGCATCATTCAGTATCCGCGTTGTTTCAATGGAAGGTCGCGCAATTATCGCCCTTGGATTTGGATATGGCGCCTACGAAGCCGAAGTTTTCCGTGCAGGTATTCAATCGATCAGCAAGGGCCAGATGGAAGCAGCCAAATCACTTGGCATGACATATATCCAGGCCATGCGCTTCATAGTCCTACCCCAGGCCATTCGTCGCGTCCTTCCCCCTCTTGGAAATGATTTCATAGCCTGTTTGAAAGACTCCTCCCTTGCGACGGTGTTGGCAGTCCCTGAATTGACCCAGATGGGTCGATTACGACGCGCAACCACATTCCGAGTCATGGAAACATTCAACGTGATTGCCTTCCTATATCTGTCGATGACCCTGCTTCTCTCCAGTATTGTCCGTTGGCTCGAAAAGAAATTGAAGATTGAAGAGTAATCAAATAAGAATAAGCCGCCTTTGGGCGGCTTATTCTTTGATGCGCTGGGGGGGACTTGAACCCCCACGCCTTGCGGCACATGGCCCTCAACCATGCCTGTCTGCCAATTCCAGCACCAGCGCGCGAGCAGGTCGTATTATAATCAGGTTCAGCTATGGATGTCAAGCAAGACTTTCCCCGGATCGGAAAATCGCGCTGGTAACATCTGATAAGGAGATGAAGGATGAATCGTATTGTTGTTGATGCCATGGGAAGTGATGAATTTCCCACTCCCGATGTGATCGGTGCGGTCCAAGCGGCTCGAGAATATGGTGTGGAAATTATCCTTGTCGGTGATGAGAAGATAGATTGCACCGGTGCTTGCAGCTCAAGATCCAGGTAATCTTCCCATTCGGGTTGTACATGCCCCAGAAATGTTGACCATGGAAGACAAAGGTATGGCTCTTGTGCTGAAAGCGCGCCGACCAAATTCGAAGAATTCGATGGCTATAGGGATCGATTTGGTAAAGAATGGCCAGGCGGATGCTTTCGTCACTGCCGGTAATACCGGCGCCGCGGCGGTGACAGCATACTTCAGGTTGGGCACAATCCCCGGAGTTGACCGCCCGGGTTTAGCGCCTGTCTTCCCTACCGCCACCGGTTCCTGTGTTGTGGTGGATGTAGGAGCCAATCCTGATTGTAAACCGGAAAACCTTCTCCAGTTTGCAATCATGGGTAGCATCTATGCACGAAATAGTTCGTGGTGTAAATAATCCGAAAATTGGGTTGTTGTCCAATGGAGAGGAGGCTGGAAAGGGCAATGATCTTGTCAAACACACTTTTCCACTGCTAAAGAATTCCAACCTGAACTTCTATGGCAATATCGAAGGAAAGGAACTTATTGGCGGAAAAGTGGATGTGGCAGTGACCGATGGCTTTACTGGTAATATTCTATTGAAAACATCCGAAGCGGTTGCCAAACTGCTCATGGATAAAATCAAGACAGCCATCCAGACAGGCAACCTGTCTGCAAAACTCGGCGGCTTGCTGGTAAAACCCGCCCTCAAGGGGATCAAGAAATTGATGGACCCGTCCGAGGAAGGAGCCGCTCCATTGCTTGGTGTAAATGGTCTCGTTTTTATCGGGCATGGTCGTTCAGATGCCACTGCCATTAAGAACGCCGTTCGTGTCGCAAATAATGCTGTCAATTCCGCTGTGTTGGATTCCATCCGTTCAGCGATTGAACAATCCCTTATGAAACAGAGGCAATAATGAAAGTAGTCACAAATTCCAAGTTGATCAAACGCAATGCCAAGATCGGGCAATTCACCAGCATCGGGGCACTGGTTGTACTGGGGATCGGTTTGTTTATATCCTTCAAGATGCCAGATAAGTTCATCTACTCGCTGGCAGCCTTGTTACTCGGTTTCTTCATGTCCCAGATTGGGATGTACTATGGAAACCGCTGGGGGCGCAGCCCCCGCCCAGACGAATTGATCGACAAAGGGTTAAAAGGTTTGGGGCGTGAGTACACTGTCTATCACTATGTCACTGCAGTCCCACATCTTCTTGTTGGCCCGGCTGGCATCTGGACTTTGATGCCCTATTATCAAAGCGGGACGATCGTTTATGAGAAAAAGCGTTGGAAATCCAAAGGTGGAGGATTTATCCAATCCTACCTAAGGTTGTTTGGTCAGGAAAACATGGGCCGGCCTGAAATCGAATCTGCAGCCGAGGCAGAGTCAGTTAAGCGTTATTTGGGTCGTTTGCTCCCTGATGGGAGCGAGATACCGCAGATCCGCTCCTTGTTGCTTTTCACCAGTCCAAAAGCGGAATTAAAAATTGATGATGCGCCATTACCAGCGATAACTCCCAAGGATCTAAAAGACTTTATGAGGGAAAGAAGTAAAGAAGGCTCGATCAGCGACACTTCCCTCGATCTGCTCCTCCGTTCCCTTCCGAAACCGGATAGGGAAGAATAACACGAACACACACCAACTTTTGACGGGTTATGGGGAAACCCGTCAAAAGTGGTTTATGGTACACTTGTTCTATGATACCCATAGTTGCTTTGGATCTCGAAACTACCGGTTTGGATCCTCACAAGGATGCAATTATTGAGATTGGTATTGTCCGGTTTTCTGGGAATCGAACGGAAGACGAATTCACCACCCTAATAAACCCCGGCCGGCATATACCGGAATTCATTACAGGTCTCACCGGTATCAGCGACGAGATGGTTCGTCAGGCACCTCTGATTCGGGATGTTCTTGATGAACTTGCTGCCTTCATAGGCGAAGCACTCATATTAGGTCATAATATCCAATTTGATTTATCATTTCTTCGGAAATATAAATTATTCGAATTGAACGAAACCGTTGACACGTACGAACTGGCAGCGGTATTAATGCCTTCTGCCAGCCGCTATAACCTGGGGGCGCTGGGTTTACAACTCGGAATACCGTTGCCTGCAACCCACCGTGCTCTGGACGACGCCCGCCTGACTGCAGCAGCCTTCCAAAATTTACTTGCCCAGGCATGCGATCTACCCGTTGATCTATTAACTGAAATCGTCAAGTATGGCGAACCAATCGCCTGGGATGGAGCCTGGGCATTTTCTCATGCATTGCAGATGAAGGGGGTAAAGATTTCCCGAGTTAAACCTGAAAAGAGCCGGGTTGGAAAGATACCCCTTTTCCACATAGATAAAAAATCGGTTTCATCATCACCTCTGGAGGTTCCAAAAGAGCCTGTCCCAATTGATCTCGATGATACAGCCTCAGTCCTTGAACAGGGTGGTCCTTTTTCAAAATTCTTCGAGACCTATGAAAATCGCCCGGAGCAAGTAGAAATGCTTCGGGCGGTTACAAACGCACTAAATACGGGAAATCACCTAATGGTTGAAGCTGGCACCGGTGTTGGAAAGTCATTTGCCTATCTTGTGCCGTCTGCACTCTTCGCGTTAAGAAACAACACCCGGGTTGTCATCTCCACCAACACGATCAATCTTCAAGATCAATTGATAAAGAAGGATATCCCTGATATGTGCGCTGCCTTAGGGATGGAACTCAGGGCTGCAGTGCTAAAAGGACGTTCGAATTACCTCTGCCCACGCCGCCTGGATCTGATGCGATTGCGCGGTCCCTCAAATCCTGATGAATTGCGTGTTCTGGCAAAAATATTGGTATGGTTGAGAAACAATTCCAGTGGTGACCGCACCGAGATCAATCTCACCGGTCAATCCGAGCGCGACATATGGATCCATTTATCCGCGGAGGACGATTCCTGCACCGGCGAGACCTGTCTTGAACGCACTGGCGGTGCTTGTCCCTTTTTCCGAGCCAAGCAGGCATCTCTGAATGCACATATCCTGGTCGTCAACCATGCTTTATTGTTAATCGATGTTGCCACCAACAATCGTATCCTTCCGGAATACGAACATGTAATTATAGATGAAGGTCATCACCTGGAATCGGCTACCACTGACGCGCTTTCATTCCACTTAACCCAGTTTGATTTGGATCGATTGATCCATGAAGTGGGAGGTTCTGCTTCCGGTATCCTGGGTCAGCTTATCGCTGGTACTCGCAATGAAATGCGTCCGTCTGACCTGGCTGAACTGACCTTAAGGGTAAGCCGGGCAACTGATCTATGCTTTCGTTTCCAAGAACAAAACCGTCTCTTCTTCAATTCTCTTTCGGAATTTATATCCCTCCAACGTGAGGGACAGCCTCCCAGTAACTATACATACCAGGAACGCATTTTGCCTTCCACCCGGACGCAGCCTGGTTGGGATGCAATAGAAATTGCCTGGGGCTCAGCAAACGAGACCCTCGGCTTGCTTCTTTCAATCCTGGTGGAAATCCAGAAGATTGCTGCAGAACTATATTCGGAAGGTAACGAAGCCTTGGAAGATGTTGTTGGCAATCTGGGGACACTTTATCGGAATCTGAACGAGTCGGAGAGCACGATTGCCGCGATGATTTTCAATCCTGATGCTGATTACGTTTATTGGGTAGAGGTCAATCCCTTCAACAACCGGATTTCTCTGAATGCCGCACCCATCCGGATCGGATCTTTGGTGGAAAAATACATCTGGCATGATAAGAGGTGTGTGGTCCTCACTTCAGCCACATTGACCACACATTCAGAATTTAATTACCTCCGCAACACTCTGTCCGCTGATGAAGCTGAGGAATTAGCCCTTGGTTCTCCCTTCGATTACGAGAACTCAGCCTTGCTTTTCATCGCTAACGATATAGCTGAACCGAACTCTCCTGATTATCAACGCCATCTTGACAAAACACTTGTCGCGTTATGCAAAGCGAGTGGCGGTCGCACACTTGTGCTGTTTACATCCTATGCTCAATTGAAACGCACCTCGAAGAATATTTCTCAACCGCTGTCTCTGAGCGATATCATTGTATATGAACAGGGGGAAGGCGCCTCGCCTAACGCATTGCTCGATTCCTTTAAAAGCGCGGATCGCGCTGTCCTCTTGGGAACGCGTTCTTTCTGGGAAGGAGTGGATATCCCTGGCGAAGCGCTTTCCGTTCTTGTCATCGTAAAATTACCATTTGGAGTACCCACTGATCCATTGATAGCAGCGCGATCGGAAACCTTCGAAGATCCTTTCAATGAATATCATTTGCCTGAGGCAATTCTTCGCTTTCGCCAGGGATTTGGACGGCTCATTCGCACACAATCGGATCGTGGTGTGGTCGCTATTCTCGACCGGCGGGTATTGACAAAAACATATGGAAAGCTATTCATCGAGTCCCTGCCGCGATGCACCCTTCAAGTCGGCCCGTTGGCAGACCTGCCTCGGGCTGCAGCCAAATGGTTAAATATCTAGTCTTGGAGACCCTATGGACCAACTAAAATATGAGATTCTTGTCGAAGTCTTTGGACGGCTGGAAGCTGAGTTGATTGAGAGTTACCTTGAGGCTCAAGGGATTGATGTCGAACTAGTCCAGGAATCTGTCGGACATTCAGCTTACCCGGTTACTGTTGATGGGCTTGGTCGTGTCCAATTATTTGTCCCCAAGGAGAAGATTACCGAGGCGCGTGGATGGCTGGCTTCTTACCGGAAAGGAGTTGATGAGGAATAGGTGGGATAAAGCTCCCTAACATACTAAATGCACAATTAGGTGCAGGAACCCTGCACCAGATTGTGGTCTTTTTTTTTGCTAGTTTGAAAATAGTGTTCTTATTTCTTGCTTTTCAAATAAAACGAATACCCCACATATGTGCCAACGCACAATATCAGGGTGATTAAGAAAATCAACCAGCCCTCTACAAATGCCTGCCCAATGGCGCCGAATGCAGAAGCACCACTATTGAACAGAGGTATCCAAAGGATTGACAAGACGACTGCAAATATCGTGGCAAAAACTGCTACAGTCCATATTGCCATTCTCTTCAGTCTCTTAGAATTATCATTCATGAAAACCTCCTTAGATTTTATTCAATGGAAAAATTGTATCATGTTTTCAATTGAACCATGTTTACATTTACCTTACTTATTAATTTTCATCCAGATATCGACCCCTTCTTCGATAACTTGAATAGTGAGGGACCTTTCTAAAAACAATTCTTCGATTCTCTCCCGGTCGAGAAAATGGCTGCGCATTAACAGTAATTTTTCAGCAACGGCAATCATCTTTACGGACAATTTTCGGATATCTGGTTCGATGATCAATAATACCCCCGTAGGGGTAAGTACTCTCCATAACTCATCGATGGCTGTTTGCGAATTATAAACATGGTGAAGCGCGTCGACCATGATGATCCGGTCGAAGATTTCAGACGCAAATGGGAGTCGTTCAACAGGAGCCCTGGTCGTTGAAAGCCCTTTTTCCACTGCATAGCGCAACATCGGATGTGAAATATCGTCAACAACTATATTCCGAACATATTGACGAAGCGAATCCGCCACCCGTCCGGTGCCACCGCCAGCATCAAGCAGGCTCATATGAGGTTCCAGGCCAAGCAAGTTTAGCATTCGAGCTGGAGGGGAGAACGCCGGCATCCGATTATATAATCCGGAGATGATGCCAAAATGGTCGAAGGACATTCTATGGCTCAAGGGTCAAGTAGTCCTTGATGCGATCAAAAGTCGCTTGACCTAATCCAGGTACATTAAGAATATCCTCAATGCTTTGGAAAAGACCGTTCTGAATACGATAATCCACAATCGCCTGCGCCATTGTTGGACCGATTCCTGGCAAGGCTTCAAACTCAGAAATTGAAGCAGTGTTTATATTAACCCTTCCTGCGTTGACATGGCTCGAATTGACAATTCCGGGTACATCAATATGCTGCCCGTCTTTTACCAATGCTGCCAGGTTTATTTGCTCCGCCTCTGCCCCAGATACCAAACCTCCTGCAGCCTGGATCGCATCCTGAACCCGGCTGCCTTCCGCAAGGATATATACTCCCGGGGATGCCACTGCTCCACTCACATAAACTGTCAACTGACCTGGTGTTGAGGTCGGCAATAACACCACTGGCCGTCCTCGCGGCCGTGCTGCAAGCAAGATAATTCCAGCTGCCAACAAGCCTATAAATATCCCCAATATGATGTTCAGAAT
The DNA here is from genome assembly GCA_963828815.1 of uncultured Chloroflexia bacterium. Classification (GTDB taxonomy): domain Bacteria; phylum Chloroflexota; class Anaerolineae; order Anaerolineales; family Villigracilaceae; genus UBA877. Next base: position 2,451,822 of record CAWHGD010000002.1, on the reverse strand, counting down.
ATTCTTCATGATTGAATCCTCAATCCAAGCGCATGATCATCAAGCGGTTTTCCGGTTTTGCATCCGTGTTAAATATCCGTTCTGCACTATGGATTCTGCTAAAGTATTTTGGCATCTCGACAGGCTGAATTGGATAAAATCCGAACTTCTGATAGAGATTGGATAATCGAGTCCGGCACATGAGATATAACGGACGCCTGGATTCTTCGACAAGCAGTCTCGAAATAATCACCCGCGCCACTCCACGACCCCTGCTTTTTATCGCTACGGCTATGGATGCCATCTCACGGGAGCCATCCCCATGCTGTTTGATCTGACCGCATCCCAGGAGGTCACCTTGAGGTGTCTCCGCGATGATGAACCTCCTCCAATCCAAACCGAGTGGATTAATATGTACAAGATGAATTAACCGTTTTATTGCCTGATAATCCTTATTGAGAGCTCGCCTCACAATGAATTCATCCAAGGAAACCTGCCGCGACTATTATTGTAAATGATGCAACAAACCAATGAATAAGTAATGGGTATAAAAACGATCTTGTCCGCCATGCTACCCAGCCAAAAGTAAAACCACCGAAAATTGTCGATAGGGTCTCCACTTCTGGTTTGCCAATATGGGCCAATGCAAACGGGACTGCCTGGAGCCAGATTGCTTCCGGTCCAAACCGTCTTGCATAACCAAATAACAGCCAACCGCGAAAAAAGTATTCCCAACCGAAAAGGTCCAAGAGCGTATTCCAGGGTAACCCAATGGCGAGCGGTTTATAATAATCTTGCATGGAAGGTGCGCCTCGCCCGACAAGCCACAAAATTGGCGTGATAAGCGTGACAGCACAGAGGGTGATTATTATTCCCGCTTTCCAATCTCCAAAAGTAAAACCATAATTCTTCGGATTCTCTTTGAAAATCACCAAAATGAAAAAATTGGGAATTATGAAATACAGGATTGTTCGGTCGAGCACTTTCATTGAGATACTGCTGAAATCCCAGTCAGGGAACCAGCTATTCCAGGGTAACAAGGGGTAATGGTAAGCATCCGCTATCAGCAGCAGTGTGCTCGCGATGGTAAGAAGTGCAATCCTCCAATCCAGATGAAGTTTCTCGCCGAATAATCTTCTCATTTTTTCCAATTAATATGAAAAATACGCCTGGTTTCCGTTCGAACCAAATAATAGCGCGATCTTGTCTGAATCGCGCCACAATTCCATACTCCAGTTGGCGAACAGCAGGAAGATTGCAATCGATGCCAGAATCAGGACTGTCTTCCCATTCTGCGACATATTAAATCTCGTGCGCAAGGATGACCAACCTCCATCCCAAAATTGTGAAGCGAGGATGGCCAGGAAAGGAACAGTGGTCAAATGGAAACGGTCCTCCGCAATGATTAATAAGTGGGGAAGAATATAGCCAATGAGAAATAATGCCAGAATCCATGTTCCAGAGTGCCATCTTAATAACGCTAATCCCATTACTCCTGATGTGCTGACAATTACAAACGGCAGGCAAAAGAGAATAAAGATTAACCCTAGTACAGGAGAAGAAATATACCCAAAATAATTATTGGAATAAAAATATGTCAGGATTCGCCTTTCTAAACCGAAGAAATATCCTGCCCTCCGAAAAAATAAATAAAGCATGCGTCCCGGATCTGCTTTAATAAATTTAAAGGTTTTTTGTATGCCAATTTGATCTCTTTCTGCATCGTTCATCATTGTCATTAAATCCAGTGACTGTGGGTATTGAAATGTCCCGGTCCCCAAAGGGTGGTAACCAAGATAGAGATCGTAACCGATGGCAGATTCGATTCCGGTTATCCTTCCATATAATAGTGAATTGCGGACAATCCAGGGAGCAACGACCAGGAATATTAGCAGAAGGGTAATTAAGGCTTGTTTATGTGCCTTTAAGAAATGCCATACCCAGAATATTGCCAGAATGGCGAATAGTTGCGCAACCGAACGTGTCAGGCAGGTCATTCCAATTAGAACGCCAGAAAGAAGAAACCAGCGATTCCTGACCAGCAAATTTCTTGGTTGTTCCACTCCAGGATTATTAATTGGAAGACTTTCTTTTGCTTTGAGTAACGCAAATAGTGAACATAGCACAAGAACAAAAAACAAATTTTCAGTCGCCAGTGAAAGCGGGTAAATAACCAACATCGGATACACAGTAATGACCCAGGCGGATACCCGGGCAGCGTGTTTCCTTGCTGAAAACAAACGGAGCGCCAAGGTGTAAGTCAGCGGAGCCATGGAAGCAGCGAGCAATGCTTGAATCAACCTCGCAATAAAGAAACGCTTAATTCCCATTCCAAAAATAAAATATATCAATGCTAGAAAAGCAGGGTAAAGTGGCGGGCGAAAAGATGTCAGTACTCCTCGAGGATCGTAATCTATTGAAGTCAAATCAAGTTGTAAATAAGGTAAAACAACGGGTAGATCCTTCTCTGCATACCAACGATAGCCATCCCCAGACGCTATGGAGCGCGCCAACATATCATACTGAAACATGTCATCTAGACCAATCCCCATATCGCGCATAACGATCACAGGAACCAGTCGAAAGACAAGCGCGACAATAAAGATGAAAACAGGAAAATTGCCTTTAATTCTCTCCAGGTATTTTACAAATAACTGTTTCATGGATCCTTTCTTCATAACTTATTCAAACAGTCGTTTTCCTGCCCATAATTGTCATTCGGGCTTGCAGAATATCACAATCTTTCTCAATCTTCATATAACATCTAATCGTATGACTGCTTGACAGCCGCCCGGAAGGCCATGTGGGCACTCAACATATCCGGTGTGCTCAGCTCGATCCTCAATCCATCCAGCCGTTTTGTCCCTGGAAGACGTACGGCTCGATCAGCGGATTCAGGCTGGCGAAATTCAATTGCAAGAATGACTGGTTTTTCCACAATAAATGGCTTGGGAGCCGTTCCTTCCTTCAGGCGCAGTACTGCTTTCTTTGATGCTTCGCGAATCATCTTTAATGTAATTTTCAATGGAAGACATTCAGCAGAATAGAAGCCCGAAGCCTTTTTCACCACAACGGTCTCCAATGATCCGAGCAGCTCAACTGCCTGGGCGCAAGCAGTTTGATCTCCCGAGATCATCAGCACCGGTACATTAAAATGCCCCGCAACAGCGGCATTTAAACCATATTCCCCAACAAGGACACCATTTAACCAAACATTCGCGATTCGTCCACTTGACCAGGTGTGTGCCAGGACGGCATTCTCTGAACCTCCTCGAGCGTGATATCCAATGAAAATGATGCCTGAAGTGTTTGAATCCACTCCTTGCATCATGGACAGAGGGGAAGAACCTCCCGAGTTTAGTTTAGCGTGCGGATCTAATTCTTCAATAAGGATATTGGTTCCATCACCGTGCCCGTCAACAACGGCAAGATCCTCTGCTCCGGCTTCCCGTGACCCTGCGATTGCTTCATTGACTTCCTCTGTCATGATTTTTCGAAAACGCGCGTACTCACTATGGGTTGGGTCCGTCTCTTCCCATCGTGTTATTCCCGATATACCTTCCATATCAGCCGCGACCAAAATTTTCATTCTTCCTCCAGGAATATTTTCCCAAGAGAGATTCCCAAAAACCGGACCTGTCTCAGGATCTTGTTGTTACGATTCCAATTCAATTAGTATATACGAATTCTTATAGAAAACAAGTCAGCTGAAGCGGATAAACAGCCATGCTATAATCTACCTCACTGACCGCATCCCTCTTTCGCATCGGAATCTATGCAGCATAATTCAACCAGGAAGAGAATTGGGTGGAACCAATACCGCTGGCTGATTGCCATTATCGGAATGATCCTGATGGTGGTTGGTCAGGTCGTGATTTCCCGTTCAGTGTCACCTTCCACCAAGCCTACACAATTAGGACTGTGGTTGAACGGTACCCTCCATTTGGGTATCCCCAGCATTGATAACATCATCAATGGATTTCCAATATTAATTATTGGGTGTTTCCTTCTCGCGCTTGCGCTAAGAGGAATCAGGCTATTGCCTATTGAAAAGGGACTCGAGAATAGGAGACCGGTAGCCTTCAACATGATCACCTTTGCAGTGCCGGGTATTTTTTTTGCTGTCGCATTATTTGGAACTACACTCTGGTCCTTGGTCCATCTCGAATATCGAAATTGGATGATCGTTGGATGGCTTGCAAGCGTGTTGATAATTCTTGTTGCGATCGCGATTTGGGACCACCGTCGCGGTATAAACCTGTCTCCTGGATTACCACGCAAGGATATCCTATGGATTTTGGGATTATTGATTTTTGCACTTGTGCTTGGTGTCTACCGCCTCCAAGCCATGCCCGATTCCTTGATGGGTGACGAGGGCTATTTCTGGACAGCGGCGCGCGATATTGCGGAAGGTCTCTTCAAACCTCCAATTTTTGCAGTAGGAGTTTACACATTTCCGGTTTTTAGTACGTTTATTCAGGCCTGGATTCTTAAGGTTTTTGGGATCAGCTTATGGGGCTGGCGTTTAAGTTCTGTTCTGTCAGGAATCGTTACAATCCCTCCGCTTTACCTGCTTGCCCGGGATGGATTTAACCGCAAGGTTGCCATTGTATCTTCCGTTGCGCTCATCATTAGTCCTTACTTCCTTGCATTTACCCGGTTGGGCTACATCAGTATCCAATCGTTATTCATAACGACTCTCGCTGTTTACTGGCTTTATACAGGTTTTAATCGAGACAGTCATCTCTACCTGTTCCTGGCTGGTTGCGCCTCTGGACTTGGTTTTTATACATTCTTTTCCGCACGTATCAGTATCCTGATTGCGCTCTCGTTTATTGGATTCATGTGGTTGGGGAAGAAAATTAATTTCCGAAAAGCAGTGTTTGCGATCGCCCTGGTGGGGATTGGCGCTCTCCTGATCTCAGGACCCTATTTCGTTTATGGTTCCAGCCATGATGCCAGTGGAATGAGTTATAAAATATTTGAAAGTTTGTTCTTTAATATTTTCTACGGTAAGCAGTATTTTTCTGAAAATGAACTTTATGCCATTGCGCAGCCCTTCACGCTTAATGGAAATACATTATTCTTCAATCCTAAGATTTACCTTATCCTGATCGCAAGTGGCGTTTTGCGTACCTGGCTTGCCTTTCAAAAACCCGGTTTAATCACTGAACATTTCATTTCCTCGTCGTTAACAGGGACGGTTGGTGTCATATTCTTCATCATCGGCTTGGGGATCATCATCGCGAAATTTAGACAACCACGCAGCGTGCTCCTGCTACTGTGGTTTCTTGGCGTTTTTTTTGGGCTCAGTGCGCTGAATACAGTACCTCCACGTCACACCCATATGGTTTCGATCATCCCGGCATTGGCAATTTTTACTGGATTGGGTCTATATGCGATTACAGGTGCATTGAAGGCGTTATTTTCAAGACTTGCAGTATATAAGAACGCCATCCTGGGAGCCGGCGTTGCTCTCTTGATAATCGGCGGAGTAATTGATTTCTTCTACCTGGCGCCACATCAATATCACCCCCAGCCAGATCAGGTGATGTCGTGGGCTACGCTGTATGCCAAGGATGAGTCATTTGTCTACATATACTCCAATCCAAATCAAGAAAATTTCCAGCCTTATGTTGTAACAGAATTCAGGAAGAACATACCATTCAGTACAATCTCTGTTGAAACAATGGATGAAGATCAAACGGTTATTAATTGGGCGCGGAATAGTATAGTTTTTTATACGCCAGATCTTGCCGGGAGAGTTGAACCTTTCTTGAATGGAAAATGGGGGGATGATTATGTCGAGAAGATATTCTATAGTACCGATGGGATTCCGGTGCTTACAGCAGGGATGAACACGCCATTTATATTTGTGCGCGACCAATCTCCCCTATTGATCCTTAAAGATTCTTTCCTTCATCCACCATTGCTAATCTTATTTACTATTCTTGTTTCTCTACTAGTGTTGTTCATCTTTTTACCAAGAATCTCGATTAATCCTGTGAGGAAAATTTTTATTGGACTGGCAGATTGGATCGTAGGTCCCCCTAACCAGGTTTCTGGAGTAGAAGAACAGACTATATTCGAGGAGCCGAAATTCGTACGATCAGTAGAAGCCCTTCCTTCCGAGCCACCTGAATGGGCAGATAATATCTTTACTGCCGATCGGGTTTCGAGATCGCAGCGAGTGCGGATTGATTTCAAACAAGTTACCGAAGCAAGCGGAAAGGATATGTACCTCAGGATTCACATTCCGTCAATAAAGATCCCTGGTGTTCGTATCCCTGATGCTGTAAAAATTTCACTGCCAGCCTTGAATATACCCAATCCATTTCTTTTATCTCTGTCATTACTATCGGCAATTCTTGCCCAAATGATGATCTCAAGTGGAAATGCCCTGGCGGGTATTTTATTCTATTTTCTATGTTTGATCGGGCTTTTCATTTGGATTCGCATCAATCCTAAATGGACCCACATATTTGAAAATCAATTACAAATCTCGCCATTCGCAGAAAAGATTATTCTAAGCATAATAATCGCAGCATCAGCGTTCTTCCGCTATTACGATCTTTCCAGCAGGGTTTATGGACTTGATCTAAATGAGATCAAATTAACGTTGCAAAGCTGGTATTCGACTATCTTAATGGTCGATAAAGGCGAATTGCTATCAAATTATCAATTATTTCCGGTAGGTTTCTGGATTCGCTCGGTTTTCCTGAGATTCTTTGGGATAAATTTTCTTTCAGCCCGAATAGAGTCTGCTACGCTGAATATCGTCACCATAATTCTTATATATTTTCTGGTTCGGAAATTATTGAGGAGTAAACCTGTTGCACTGCTTGCAACCACAATGTATTCATTTTCCTTCGTCGTACTTAGAGCCTCCCATCAAGCTCTTGGAGAGACTTCTACTGAATTGTGGATTTTGTTAACTCTATATTTCCTAATTCTTGGCCTCCGCGAACGAAGATGGTGGCACTTTCAGGTTACTGGTTTTTTCCTATTGCTAGGATTGTTGACTTCTGGATTCTTCCTGCCAACTCCAGTTCTGGTGATACTATATTTGTCAGGAATTGCCATTTTCGAGACAGTAAGAAAAAAAACATCCATGCGAATTTGGCTTCAATATATATTTGCGGTCGTATGGCCAACGATCCTGGTTGTGATTATTTATACTCAAAGACCAGCCAATATCAGGGGCAGCCTGGGTTATGAAACACTATTACAATTCTTCAATAATGGAATAGATATCTCAGGATTTTTCCATTTCATAGGTACCAATGTCATTCTACTTTTCACGACATTGTTTTCCCACGCTGTTGTAACGGATTCACTCCTCCCCTTGAATGGCCTTTTCATCAACCCAATATTTCTCCCATTCGTGATGATTGGATTATTTAATACTCTAAAGAATTTTACCCGGGACTACAACGGAATAATTCCGATTTGGTTCCTGTCCTTTATTGCACTTGGTCCAGTGGCAATGAATATGGTTTCTCCGAATATACTTGTTTTGGCATTGGTTCCTCTCATGATTTGGGGAGCACTAGGGATGTGGATTTCCCTCGGGGTAATGCGGGCATGGTTCTTAAAATTGAAAATCAATCTTGCGGTTCCATTATTTATAATTACCCTATGTGCAATTATTATTAGCGATTATCACACCTTTGTATCCAGATCCCCTGTTCAAAGTGAACAGCAAAAATTTCGTGAACTGGCTGATTTTTCTTCAAAATCAGCAGACTCTGTACCCAAGATCATCTATGCATACGAGGATATTTCATCAGATTCTTTTAGCATCGAATCTAAAATTATCACGCTATCATTGGCTGGAAAGGCGCAAATAGGCTTAGACTCAGAAAACCATTTCGACCAGATACCCGCTGATACTATTCTTAATTCTCTCTGGGAACAACGGAATATTTCTTCTCTCGACCTGATTATTGAAAAGTTCGTAAACACAACAGGCCAGAGAACCACCCTGTTGAGTCTGATACTGAAGTGCTATCCTCGGGTTTCCCATAAAGAATCAGGCCAGTTCTATGATGTTTATCATTTCGATAAATCATCTCTTGTCCAGCCTTACTGTCATGAGGAAGTTTCTCCATCGCTGCTCAATCCTCCGGATGATGCCATCCTCCCTTCCGCCACTCCATTAATCCTTGCCTGGGATAACCATGGCGTTCGTTCGACCAGTTATTTATTGAGTCTTGAAAAAAAGATTGAGGGTAATTATTGGATAGAAGCGGAAAATACATTCTCTGGACCCCACTGGATTACTTCTTCAGAATTCGCCAATGGTTTCAGTGATAACGGTTTTCTCTTGGATGAATGGGATGCCGGAAATGCGGAATATACACTTCAAGTTTCCAAATCAGGAGAATACCAATTCTGGATCCGCACCTATAAACGCCGCATTAATGATCAATACAATTTTATTTCGCTCGATGGAACCCTGGTCCCATTTTCTGGTGATCAAAATCCGCTTAACGAGTGGGTTTGGGAAAACCTTGGTACTTATTCCATTTCCAAAGGCCCGTTGCCATTGATATTAAGTCGTACATATGGAATAGATGAAGAATATAGCGTATTTATAGATGCTCTTTTGATTACTTCTGATTCCACCACTCAACCTGAACAGATCGATATTTGGGAGAGTGCCCGGAACCTGGTCGAGGTGCCATCTTCATCACATGAATATTCAATTAATGAAGGTCTCCCACAGGGCGATTATCGGTGGAGAGTTAGAATTTTTGATGGTGATTCTCTTGTCGATTCCAGAGGCGTGCGTGGCCTTGAGATGCCATTTGCCTCATTTACAATCAGTCCATAATTTCCTCATCGTCCTTGAAAATGCATAAGAAAAATAGACCTTTTCTCCTTTCCCTGTTCTCTATCTCCTTCCTAGGATTGGGATTATGGAATGGATTCCGTTTTATCCAGGCAATTCTCTTTTGGTCCACACTAATAAATTACCTGGGTGTGTTTGTTTTGCTATATATTTGTATTAGCGGAACAATCTGGTGTTCAATTTGGGTGTGTCTCGCTAGGGGGTTCTGGTTGGGAAAACCATGGGCATGGTATGGTGGGCTTTTCAGTGCCGCAGGTTATGTCCTATGGTATTGGCTGGATCGTATCTTATTGCAGCAAGCTCACTCTAATTGGTTGTTTGCTATAGTAACCTCGTTTTTCTTCGTATTTAGTATTGGTTTTCTTCTTCACCGGAAATTCATCGATTTCTTCTTCATTAACCGCTCATCCCCTTTTTGTTCTTTCTTTTCAGGTAAAAAATGATATCTTTCACCCCCTCCCAGTCAACTTGATATATTTTGCAGGTTTTTTCCCTTTATGATGTTTCGATATCTTTAATACCTTGTTATCTCCACAGTTTAGATAATGGAAGGATGCCCATGGGTCAGAAATCGAAAATTAATGATCTACGCGATCAAAAAACCAGGACACGTCTTGGAGGTGGATTGGAACGAATTGATGCCCAGCATTTAAAGGGAAAACTGACCGCTCGTGAACGCCTCGCCTTGTTGCTTGATAAAGGTTCTTTCCGTGAAATTGACGCATTCGTGGTCAATCGGTCAAACAAACCGGGAAGTGATGAAATCAATTATCCCGGTGATAGCGTGGTGACCGGTTGGGGAACAGTGGATAGTCGGTTAGTCTACATATATTCACAGGATTTTACGGTTTTAGGTGGCAGTCTTGGCGAAGTCCATTCTGAAAAGATATGCAAGATCTATGATCAGGCTCTTAAGAACGGCGCCCCAATCATCGGATTGAATGATTCAGGCGGGGCACGCATCCAGGAGGGTGTTGTTTCCCTTGAAGGATATGCGAAGATTTTCCTCCAGAACACCCTGGCATCAGGTGTGATTCCTCAGATTTCAGCCATTCTTGGACCTTGCGCAGGTGGTGCTGTTTATTCTCCTGCGCTGACCGATTTCATTTTTATGACCCGTGGGACTTCAAATATGTTTGTGACAGGTCCCGATGTGGTTAAGGCAGTAACACATGAAGAGGTGACCTTCGAGGAACTGGGCGGTGCGGGAGTGCATTCGGAAAAATCCGGCGTCTGCCATGTCGCTGCAGAGAGTGAAGCAGATACTTTATTTCTCATCCGAAAATTACTTTCTTATCTGCCACAAAATTTCACTGAAGATCCTCCCTATGTTCCAAATGGCGATGACACACTACGAACGGATGATACTCTTGATTCGATAATTCCAACTGATCCAGGAAAACCATATGATATGAAAGATATCATCTATCGGCTCGTGGACAGCGCGCAATTCTTTGAAATCCACGAATCGTTTGCTCAAAATATCATTGTTGGATTTGCGCGTCTTGGTGGGCGCTCCGTTGGAATTGTCGCCAATCAACCCCAAATTCTCGCAGGTGTGCTGGATATCGACGCAAGTGAAAAAGCGGCTCGCTTTGTTCGTTTCTGCGACGCTTTTAATATTCCACTTGTCACTCTAGTGGATGTGCCAGGTTTTATGCCAGGGCCTATACAGGAACAAGGTGGTATTATTCGTTCCGGCGCGAAATTGCTCTATGCCTATTGTGAAGCCACCGTACCGAAGTTGACTGTTGTTCTGCGTAAGGCCTATGGAGGTGCTTATATTGTCATGTCGAGTAAAGGATTGCGTAGTGACATCAACTTTGCTTGGCCAAGTGCTGAGATTGCTGTCATGGGACCGGATGGAGCCGTTGGCATTATCAATCGAAAGGAATTGGCAAAATCCAAAGACATTGGTCGTCGGAAATCAGAATTGGTCGCAGAATATCGCGAGAAGTTCGCCAATCCTTACATCGCAGCGGAGCGTGGATATTTGGACGATATTATCGAGCCTAGCGAGACGCGGCCGCGTTTGATCAACGCCCTCGAAATGCTTCAGAATAAACGCGATTTTCGCCCTTCGAAAAAGCATGGGAATATCCCACTTTAGAGAGAAGAATTATGGCTGAAGAACATAATTTACGTCTTCAAAAGATTTCTGAATTTGTCCAGAACTACCTGGAAGAAAGTTTCCAGGGTCGTTCAAAAAAAGACAAGGCGAACTTAAATCGATACCTTTCAAACGCAGAGTACCGGTGGAAACACACCCTGCGAGTAGCACAATTCGGAAAAGTGATTGCGGAAAATGAAGACACTGATGTGGAGTTGATCGTTGCAGCCTGTCTCCTCCACGATGTGGCCTGGTTTGATACGAACGCAGAAAACAGTCGTGAACATGGTCGCACCGGCGCAACAACGGCTCGTCCGTTGTTGGAGAGTCTGGGGTATGACAAGGCACAGATAAAAAATATATGCTATTCAATTGCCTGCCATGTGGATGAAGAGAATCCTGACACCCTGGAAGCACGTATTCTCAGCGATGCTGACAATGTTGATCGCTTCGGACCATACCGCATTCTTCAATGGTGCTTCGCTGATATTGAAAATTATGATCATCTGGCAGCGAAGCTTAGCGAGCGCATTCTGCGTCTTGAGCAATATCGGGAGGTGAACCCGCTCTTTACCTCCACCGGTCAGCAATTATTCATCGAACAATTATCGTTACAGATCCGGTTCTTTAGCGAATTTGTTGGTGAAAAAGAGTTGAGCGTGATGCCGAGAATTTAGTATGTTTAAGAAAATCCTGATAGCCAATCGTGGGGAGATCGCTATCCGCATCTTGCGCGCATGTCGGGAACTTGGTATCAAGACGGTAGCAGTCTATTCCGATGCAGACAGGCAATCATTGCATGTCCGCTATGCCGACGAAGCCTACTATCTCGGACCATCCCCCGCCAAAGATTCGTATCTTCGTGGGGATAAAATAATCGACATCGCTCGTTCGACCTCTGTGGATGCCATCCATCCAGGTTATGGATTCCTGGCAGAACGTGCAGACTTCGCTGCTGCTTGCGCAGACGCTGGTCTTGTTTTCATTGGTCCTAAGGTTTCATCGATTGCGGCAATGGGCGATAAAGGAATTGCCCGCACGACTGTTGCCAGGGCAGGCGTGACAGTGGTACCTGGAACAGAAAGTGAAGGACCCTTGAGTGATGAAGATTTGCTTTCCTTGGCCCCAAAGATTGGTTTCCCATTGATTATCAAGGCGGTATCGGGTGGTGGTGGGAAGGGTATGAGGGATGTCACTTCCGAAAATGGAATGCTTGAATTGATTCACTCTGCGCGCAGGGAAGCAGAATCTTCCTTCGGTGATGGAAATGTATATTTGGAGAAACTTGTTGAAGGGGCGCGGCACATTGAATTCCAAATTATGGCAGACCAGTTTGGAAATGTAATTCACCTTGGTGAAAGGGAATGTTCGATCCAAAGGCGCCACCAAAAATTAATCGAGGAATTCCCCTCCCCATTCCTGGCGGATAATGAGAACCTCCGTGTTCGAATGGGTGATGTGGCTGTACAGGCTGCTCGCGCAGTAGACTATGCGAATGCCGGTACGGTTGAATTCCTGGTGGATAAGGAAAAGAATTATTATTTCCTCGAAATGAATACCCGTCTTCAGGTGGAGCATCCTGTGACGGAAACTGTCACCGGGATGGATATCGTTGCTGAACAGATCCGGGTTGCCTTTGGCTTGCCGCTTAGTCGGAAGCAAGAGGATATAAGGTGGCACGGCGCGTCCATCGAATGTCGAATAAACTCTGAGGACCCATACAATTCGTTTCTGCCATCCTCTGGTCGAATCACGCTCACACAACCGCCTACAGGGCCGGGTGTTCGCCTGGACACTGGTGTGTATGCTGGTTTCGAAGTAACACCTTATTACGATCCCTTGATTTCCAAATTAATCATCTGGGGAGAAACGCGTTCTCAAGCAGTCGTCCGGATGCGGCGCGCTTTGGAGGAGTATAAAATAGTTGGGGTGAGAACGAATATCCCCTTTCATCAAACCATGATGGATACCTATCCTTTTCTCACAGGCAAATACGACACTCGATTTGTGGAAGAGCAATTTTCAATGTTGGATGCGACAGAAAATAGGGAAACTTACCTGGATATTGCCGCTTTGATGGCAACCTTGGTAGCACATTCGCAGGTGGAGCACCATGCGCAGGTTTATAAACAACCCGGGAAGAATTCTTTTTGGAAATTTTTTGGTCGAGAGACGAAGATGACGAGATGAAATATATCGCTGAAGTTGACGGCCAGGAATTCGCCACTGAAATTCTCGATGAACATCATATTCGCTTTGGGAAGGAAATACTTGAAGTGGATTTGGCTGCAGTCAGCGGTCAACCCCTTTATTCCCTGATCGTGAATGGTGAATCGTTCGAGGGTTACGTTTATCCCGAAGAAAGAGGCTGGCAGGTGTTATTGCTTGGAAGGGCTTATTCTATAATCATTGAAGATGAACGGGAAAAACGGCTTCGTGCCAAAGATACTGGTTCAGCTGATTTGGGGCGGGAATTTATTATGAAAGCTCCCATGCCAGGTCTGGCAGTATCTGTTCTGGTGAATGAAGACCAAATTGTTGAAAAAGGGCAGATTCTCTTAATCCTGGAATCGATGAAAATGCAAAATGAACTTCGTGCCCCCTTTGCAGGAAAAATTGTTCGCTTGAAGGTAAAAGCCGGGGATAGTGTTCAACAAAAACAAATCTTGCTAATTCTAATCTCGTTGGCTTGAAAATCCATTGAAATTATCCAGCAGGTCTATTAACCAGGATGTTATTTTCCCAGGCTACTTCTTGAATTTCTCCGGCTAAGTTCAACAATTTCTTAAGCAGTTCTTGAAATCGAGCAGTCTTCCCGCTGGTATAAAAAACCAACCTTCCGGCTTTTGAATGACTACGCAACTTTCCAGAGGAGTTTAGCAACCGCGCAACCTGTCGCGCAATAGCAGGTGCTGGATCAATTACTCGCACCCCTGGTCCGACTATCTCCTTTATTAGGGGGATAACAAAGGGATAATGTGTACATCCCAATACTATTGTGTCGATTCCCCGATCCAGCATTGGAAGCAGTGCTGATTCAAGAATGGTGCGAGTTCCTTCGCTTTCTGTTTCACCGCGCTCGATTTGTTGCACCAATCCAGGGCAGGTATTTTGGATCAGGATAACGTTACTTGCGAAGCGTTCAACGACGGAGGCGTATAATGCCCCCTGGAATGTTGCGGGGGTGGCGAGGACACCGACAATTCCCGTGCGGGTAGTCTCCGCTGCCGGCTTGATGGCAGGTTCCATGCCGACGAAAGGGGTGTCGGGATATTTTTGGCGGAGAAATTGAAGAGCTGCCGCAGAAGCAGTGTTACAGGCAACCACGATTATTTTTACCCCCAGGTCTATCAAAAAACGGGTAATTACCATTGAATACTCCCGTACCTCTTCCAAAGAACGAATACCATACGGAACGTGAATTTGGTCCCCAAAATAATGGATCTCTTCTTTAGGTAATTCCTGAACAAGGGATCTCAATACTGATAATCCGCCCACCCCGGAATCAAAAACACCGATGGACGAACCGTGGGACCCGCTGGTCATTTAGTCCCCCCTGCTGCCTTGATAAACGCTTTAAAAAATCGTCCGGTGGCTGGTTGATCTATCATCCATTCAGGATGCCATTGGACACCAATTCCAAAAGGATGATTTGGTAATTCCAACGCTTCTACAAGCCCATCAGGAGAATATGCTGCTGGTATGAGTGCTGACGAAACATCCTTGATCCCTTGATGGTGAAGGCTATTCACCGACATTTCTTCCAGATCCAGAATATTTTCCAGGTGGGATCCCTTTTCAATTCTTACATTATGAGCCAGGTGTGTCCGAGGATAATCGGGGTAATAATCATGTTTCAATGCTCCTGGCAACTGATCCTGTATATGAGTATATATCGATCCCCCGGTACCCACATTGATCACTTGAATCCCCCTGCAAATCCCTAAAAAAGGTTTGCTATCTTTCTTTAATTTATCTAATAGAAGAAATTCGATCGAATCCCTTTCTATATCTTTACCGGTAATCTGGGGGTGATGCACACTATTGGTTCTTTCAAAAGAGATATCACCTCCTCCTGAAAATAGTATTCCATCCAGGCGATCATATAATGAACTGATAGTTTTGTCGCTGAGCGTCGATGGAATTAAAATTGGAATTCCCCCAGCGGTTACAATTGCATCCACATAAGCCCGTAATAACGCAATAATGGGCAGTCCTTTTTCATTTTTTCCTTGATAAGAGGTAATTCCGATGAGAGGATTCTTCATGTGCTCTTCGCAGGTAATATAAAAGGGCGCAGCACCCATCTGCACCCTTTAATCACTAGTATTCGTTGCTCATTCAAATTTCTGTTTGAGATGGGCTTTTTTGCCAGTCAATCCTCGGAGAAAATACAACTGAGCCCGGCGAACGTGGGTGTGCCGATCAACGACAACTTTATCGATGCGCGGTGAAAGCATCAGGAATGTCCGTTCCACACCGATACCATTTGACGCAGTTCGTCGAACGGTGAAATTTGCATTATTGCCACCCTTGCGCATTCGGATGACAGTACCTTTGAATTCCTGTATGCGCTCTCGATCGCCTTCCTTAATACGTACATGGACGCTTACCTGATCCCCGGCTTTCAAGTCTGGGATATTTGGGTTCTTCGTCTGTGTTGAAGTTCTTGTTCAAGATCAATCATCTGGTCTCTTCCTTGTTATTAATATTTCTTTTTCGACTTGCGGGGCGAGATTATAACATGCGTCCTGAAATGGAGCAAGCCCAATATCGATTATAATTTCCTGACCAGCCCCCGTAGCTCAATGGATAGAGTAATGGACTTCGAATCCAGTGGTTGCGAGTTCGAATCTCGCCGGGGGCGCACGAAAACGCGAGATGGATCAATCCATCTCGCGTTTTATTGGCAGCCAGATCGTGAATACGGCCCCTCGTCCGCCAGGGCCATTTTCAACCTCTATCGAACCGTCATGATGTTCGACTATTTGCTTTACTATCGCAAGCCCGAGGCCTGTTCCGGGGGCACCTGATTCGTGCCCAGCCTTGCCCCGATAGAATCGTTCAAATAGGTGAGGAAGGTCATGACCGTCAATACCCAGGCCGGTATCCTGTATGCGAAAGCCTACACTCGTATTCTGGTCTGTTTCCTTGGTCAAGGTCTCTACTAATACCTTTCCCCCTCGAGGAGTATAGTTCATGGCATTTGTCAGCAAGTTGGAAATCGCCTGTACTATGGTCGCTTCATCCAACCATACATGCAAGAGATCGGGTTTCAAGTTTAAACAGAGCTCCAAGCCCCTCTCTTCAGCGAGCAATCTCCTATCATTAATGAGAGTAAGCACTAAATTGTTCAGATCACACTGAACAGGATGCAGGGAGATTTGGCCAAGGTCAAAACGGGATAGGTTAAGTAATTCCTCAATCAGATTTCGCAGCCGCTGAAGCTCCCGTCCTATAACATCCAGACGCTCCAAAGTCTTTACTGTAGGTTGCGTCTTGAGCATTTGATAATAGAGGATAAGGTTGGTAAGGGGAGTTCGTAGTTCATGATTGACGTTGATAACAAACTCTGATTTTAATTGATCCGCTGCTTGTGCTTTTAATAAGGCGGATTGGAGTTCAGCAGTCCTTTCGGCTACACGTATTTCGAGTTCAGCGGCATGTTGCGCCATCTGTTCATTGAGCCGCGTGCGATGGATTGCGATCCCAGCAAATTCAGTAATTGTAACCAACAGGCGGGCATCTTCACTTGTGAATTCCCTTGGATAAGGACCTGAAGCGAGCAAAACCCCGATCGGTTCCTGTTCACGGTGGATGGGTAGACAAATCGCGCTATAATTCTTTGGTACGAGTTCACGCATCGCAGGAGATGTCAGCGAATCCTGGGCCACATCCCGTGAAAAGTAAATATCCCCAATGGCAAACACATTCCCAGGCAGACTTTCACCGCGATCCAATTCCATGGAAGCAGTTTGGACACACCAGCCTCGACCAATTACCTGGCATAATTTCTCGCGTTCTGCGTTGAATAACCAGATCCCGCCTGCCTCTGCATCCAGAATCTTCAAAGTCTCGTCCATCACTTGAGGCAACATTTCTTGCAGCGATTGAGTCAACCGAAGGGAAGTTAATACTTTATTGACTGCTTCCAACTCATCCAGTCTGATGGTGGTCTCTTCAAATAACTTGGCCCGTTCTGCCGCCGAGCCAACTACATGACCTATAGCTTCCATTAATGAGATTTCTTCTTGTACCCAACGATGTGAATTGGATGAAGCTATTGCCAATCCCCCGATTCGTTTTTCATTGACAAATATTGGGACTATTATCGAGGTGATTACTCCCATTGCAAGGAATGGCGCAGCGATTTTCCGATCAACAACCCTCCAATCATCTACCGTAATGGCATCCCTTTGGGACCCGCCTCCACTCTGGGCGGTGAGAGAAATCATGGAATATATTATCGATTGAGGAATATTCCTTGATGCCATTCTTTGGGTATCGCGTGAAGACCACGATAACCAAATAGCGCCCATATCCAATCCGAGCGCTTTCATCGCTTGATCTATGGCACCGTCGAGGATTTCAGATGGATTTGTCCCGCTATGGGTAGTTAATGCAATTATTGAATTTAGAGTACCTTGATGGATTGCTCGTTGTTGAGTGTTCTTTTCTAAACGTGCGTTTTCACTCGAGATAACGAACTGATTGGCAAGTGTGGCGAGAAATTTCTCATCCTGGTCGGTAAAAGCATCTGAATGAACACTCTCTACATTTATACATCCTATAGGCCTTCCTGCACCACCCAAAGGTACACAAAGAACTGAGAGAGTATTTGAATTCAAGCCGAAATACTGGGATGTTTTTCTGACATCACCAGTAATGATTGATTTCCCATTACTGCAAACCCAGCCGATAATTCCGTCATCAAGCGATGGGATCAGATCGTCGACACGGCTGAATTCGTTGGAGAAAGATTCCCCAGTCCTTCCCTTCGAACTAATGGCTTGTAAGACCGGTATCTGTTCTTCTACCCGCCAGATGGTGGCATCCCATTTCATCATTCGTTTCAGCAAGTCTACGAAGTGTTGGGCTGCCAATGCCAGATTGTGAGTTTGTGTTATTATATTACTGGTCTGATTAAGTAATTCCAGTTCAATTAATTGTTTGTTTGTCTTATCCTCATTCTGAGAATTCGCCACCCTCTCTTCGGTATTCACACTCATCTTTGGAATATCAAAAGCAGTCCCACGTGTGGCTTTCTTTCCCTCCATTTCTAGGAAAGAAAAGGAAAGGTCTATCCAGCATTCCTGCCCATCCTTGTTGATAATCCTGAATTCACCATGGGTAGTTTGACTATCACCCCTTTGAACCTGCATACCAAATTTCTGCATGCGTTTCTTCTCATCCTCAGGGAATAAATCAGTAAATTTCATGCGTAATAATTCATGCCCTGAAAAACCAGTAAGTCTCTCGGTGTCAGGATCTACATTAACAAATCGCATTCCCTGTAAAATAAAACTTGCTGAAAACCTGGTCTTTTCCATATTGCCTGAATCAGCGATCTCCTGACAAGGGATCTCTTTCAATTTAAGGGCTGAAAAAATCTTTTCAATCCGGATTCATAAGGTCGTATCTTGAGATATCGAATTAACTTGATGAAGTATAGCATGATAATAGTTAACTCTAATCTATAAATATTCTTCAGTTGTAGATTTTTCCGACTGGAAAGCGTTTATAATATATTCATGATAAATAAATATCTTAAATTAGAGAGAAAGAATTAATATGCCCGAAGAACAACTCACTTCCCAATCCAGACATAAAATTGCCATCCTTATTGACGGCGATAATGCTCAGGCAAACCTCCTTCCGCAAATACTGGTTGAGGCAGGGAAATATGGTCTGGTCACAGTAAGACGCATTTATGGTGACTGGACAACCTCCAGCATGAACTCTTGGAAAGATGTTTTAAATTTCCATGCCGTTCAGCCAATTCAACAATTTCGTTACACAATTGGCAAGAATGCTACTGACAGCGCCATGATCATTGATGCCATGGATTTGCTGCACTCCGGTGTTGTGGACGGCTTCTGCCTGGTTTCCAGCGACAGCGATTATACTCGTCTTGCCACTCGCATCCGCGAAAGCGGTGTTTTCGTGATGGGTATAGGTGAAAAGAAAACACCCAAGCCTTTCGTTAATGCGTGTGACGTATTCGTATACACTTCCAACCTAGTGACCGAACATAAGGTCTCACGACCCGCCAGCCCAAGGCAAAGTCAACGAAGGAAAAAGGTCGTTACCACCTCCGCGCCTGTAACTGTTGCCTCACCAGCAGTCGCACAGCCTGCGCAAGAAACTGACAGTGAAAACGATCCTTTACCGATCATTCGCCAGGCCTACGAAATTGCCCAACAGGAGGATGGCTGGGCACGATTGGATCATATGGGTAACGCCCTCTACCAATTGGATCCTGGTTTTGACCCTCGCACCTACGGCCACAGGCAGCTCTCGCGGATGATTGCCAGTTTTAAGGATCTATTTCAGATGCGTACACAGGAGATTGATGGTTCGACTTTGTTCTTTATTAAGATGAAAGAATAAGGGAGACCCCTTTAATTTTTTCGTCTGTGAAATTAGAGGAAATTTCCATCTGTTGGTGATTGCCTATAGATGGAAATTTCTTTTTTTATTTCTATCGATCCGACAAATAACTAAAAGGGTCAATAAAATATTGACCCTGATTTATTACTTTCAAGTCCAATGGGTTTTTCTTGATTAATTAAACTAATTCTTCATATACCTCTATGATTTGTTTTACGACCTTTTTCCAATCATAATTCCTGGCATATTCGGCAGCATTATGACCAAGTTTCTTACGCATGAGATCATCACCAAGAATTGCTGTCAATTTTTCACATAGAGCGTTGTCGTCTTCTGCGGGTACTGTATAGCCAGTCTTCCCATCCTGCACGAGAAAAGCAAGACCACCAACCTGCGAAGCGATGACCGGTGTACCACAAGCCATTGCTTCCAGCGCTACCATTCCGAAGGATTCATAATGGGAAGGCATGACCACCACTTCCGCAGCGGAATAATAATATGGCAGGGTATCCTGGCTGCGTTTTCCGAGAAAAACCACCATTTTCCCAACAGTCAGTTCATCGCACAATTTCTGGAAGCGGGCCATTTCTTCACTGAGATGTCTCCGGCGCAGCGTCCGGATCACCACCAATGACAGCCAGGTGAACGGGTTCAGACAGATCCTTTAGACGTAAACATGCAACTGCCCTGATCAATGTTCCACGCCTTTAAGTGGTTCGATGCGTCCAACGAACAAGATCATACGCGCATCCGGATGCCAGGCCAATGAATTGGCGTGCTTCATCCGCAGGGATTGGATAAAAGTGGCTGGTATCCACGCCGGGTGGGATGACTATGATCTTCTTGCGCATCAGCCTTATATAGCCATTCAAGTTGAGCTTGTTCTGCAGGAGTGGCGGCAATAATCCGATCCGCTCGCTGCAATAGTACCCGCGCTCACCATCCAAGCGGTAAGATCCTTCCCGTTCTGCTTCGGTGCGAGCAACTCGGTTTTTCATTTCACCCAAGGTATGGAACATCTGCACGATTGGCGCATCCATCCCATGTATCGGATAAGCGCTCCGCAGCAAGTCCCGACATCCAATAATGGCTGTGGAGAAGGTCGTACTGGATTCCCTTCTCCTGTGCGAACAACCTTATACCCTCAACAAACTGTGGGATATGTTCTGCCAAGTTCCCGCTTGGGTAATCGGATTCTCGGGTCCGGCTGGTACATGGACAACACGGTTGCCAAATCCCAGGTCATGCAGGACATGCGGAACATGTTCATCCTGCGAGCGTGGTGAAAACATCCACATGGATCCCCATCCGACCCAATTCCATGGTCAGATCGCGCACGTAAACATTCATCCCGCCGGTATCCTTGCCGCCCAGAGTTGCAAGAGGGCAGGTATGATAGGAAAGCATGGCAATATTCACATTATCGAGTATAACATGTGTCACGCTCACCTTGAAGGTGACGGATACCTACTAGTATAATCCCGCCGCTCGTGAGACTGCCACCATAGCTCAGTCGGTAGAGCAGACGTTTCGTAAACGCCAGGTCAAGAGTTCAAATCTCTTTGGTGGCTCAATAAATCATCAGTCGGAGGTATATTCAACTGACCTTCGACTTTGTTTTATTCCTACCAATCGAATATTTTATCCATTTCTTCAGTCGGTACATCAAAAACCGAATTATGTGGAGGAAGTGGTTCCCGCGTCATCCACTCCGGGAGGCGGTCATCGGCTTTTGTAAATCCCGCTCCTCGATTGAATTCCAATTCCATTTCGATGGTTCGTTTTCCAAGTTCCGAGAGAATTGTATTATCCACCCCCCAACCATAACGTGCATTGATCAAATCACGGATGGTTTCTGCAGGTGCCACAGCGAAACCAAAAGCGGAAAATATGCAAGCACCCAGGCAATCATACCCTGCCATTGCAATCTGTTTCTTTCGGGATACTTCCACCTGCACCGACGGATCGAGATGGTTCACCTTATCCCGGATGGTTTGACCACAGGTATGATCTGCTCCCTGGGGAGTGGTGGCATAAGTAACGCCCATCCCTTTGATGGCGCGTGGTTCATAGGCTGACATGGCCTGATTCTTTACAACCGGAACGCGTTCAATACCGAGGATCTTACCGGTAATGCCGGCTCCCGCACCAAGGATGCGTCCTAAGGGAGTGTCTCTTCCGAATTTCATCGCATAATTCAAGGGCGCGTTTGCCGTCTCCCCATTCCATATAGCCGGCTTCAGCAGCAACTCCCAAGGCTGCGCCTAACTCGATGGAACAGATCCCAAGGTCATTGGCTTGCCAGTTCAGCCGGCCGATCATGTCCAACTCGCGTATACCCAGGTTGGATCCCATCAAGCCGATCGTCTCGTACTCGATGGGAGATAACAATTGTCTTTCCATCTTCTCCCGCAAAAATATTAGAACAGCGGATGATGCAGCCAGGCATGCATGCATGTGTGGTTTCACCTTCTCCGCCTCGCTTTAAGATAAGGTCTCGCAAGTTTTCTCCGCTGATATCATCTGCAAATTCAAATGTTCCGGATGAAAAATTGCGTGTCGGCAAGCCTCCAAATCCATCTGCCATATGGACCATGGCTGAAGTCCCATAATCTCGATAGATGTGTGTTTGGGGATGGTCCAGCAAGAATTTGTTGTAGATCTTTTGCGTCGCCTGGAAAGCCTCCTTGTTGACAAGGGGAGGTTTCGTTCCTCCTTCTGCATCAAATACTATCGCCTTAAGACCTTTAGAACCCATCAATGCTCCCAGGCCGCCGCGGGCATTGATGCGTGACGGAGTTCCATCCTTGTCCAGATTTAATATCCCTGCTGATGCAAGTCGCCGTTCGCCTGCCGGACCGATGAGTGAAATGGCAACTTTATTTCCATAGCGTTCTTTCAATGCTTCCGCGGCATCATATACACCATGACCGGCAAGGTCATCTGCAGGATCAAAACGTATGGTTCCCATCTTCAGGACCATCACCGAAATTCCGGGGTCAACAGGCCAGTCTTCGATAATCAGCGCTTTAATTCCCATGGAGGCGATCTGGAGGCTGGTTGTTCCTCCCGAATTGGATTCTTTTACTCCACCGGTCAGTGGAGATTTTCCACCCACAGAAAGCCGGTCGATAGAAGAGAGCATGTGCCCTGTGAGCAGACCAGGGCAGAAAATCAATTTATTCTTCGGACCCAGGGGTTCGCAATCAGGTGGCACTTCGTCCAATAATATTCGTGCGATCAAGCCTCGCCCTCCCAGGCGTTCCCAGGAATTGGGAACCGGTTCCAGGGTCAGGGTCCGGGTTCGCACATTGACTCTCCAGATTTGCGAGGTATAAGGTTTGAGTTCAGGCATAATGTACTCCATTTAAATGATTATCTCATAATAATCCAGCATCATTAATTCTTTCCAAACAGGGCTTGTATACCTTCCTTGAAAACTTCGGTATGATAGTTCACATCAGCCTCTGTGGTATCTGCTGAAATAAGTGCCATATTATGAAACGGGGTCATCAGGATTCCACGGTTTAGAGCCCATAAATGCATATAACGGTCAAGTTCACCATCCACAGCCGCATTGGCTTCCCCTCCATTGCGAGGAGGTGTTTGGCGAAACCAATACTCCACCCGAAATCCAAGCCGTTTGACAATCCAGGGAAGTTCAAATGAATTGATCGTTTGAAGTAAACCTTGCTCGTACTGGTCAGCGAGTTTTTCGCAGCGGGCGTACATTTCAAGCGTCAGCACTTTTTCCAACGTTGCACGCATTGCTGCAATTGACAACGCATTCCCTGCCAGGGTGCCGCCTATTCCACCCACATCCGATTGATCAAGGTCGATTTTCGACCAGAAGGCATCCGCAACCTCTTGGGTAAATCCATACACCCCCACCGGGATTCCCCCCGCAAGCGACTTTCCGCATACGAGAAAATCGGGATCAAGTCCATATTTCCCCGTATAGCCGCCTGGACCAGCGCAGAGAGTGTGCGTTTCATCAATGATAAGCATTGTTCCTGTGCGGCGGGTGATCTCGCGCAAAGCATCATGATAGCCCGGATCGGGGTGGATGATGCCGATATTTGTCATAACCGGTTCAGCCAGCACCACGGCAACATCTTTGGCTGCCAGGCTTGTCTCTAAAGCAGGAATATCATTAAATTCAATTACTTTGGTCGTCTCAGCAGGATTGACGGGTGGACCCAAATTACCCTTCCGCGGTACGGGTGTACCTTCATCATCAAGAGATATGAATGTCTCGTCCACCGATCCATGATAGCAGTAATTAAAAACCAATATTTTCGGTCGTCCGGTAATGTGTCTCGCCATTCGGATGGAAAAGCGGTTGGCATCTGTTGCAGACAGGGTGAATTGCCAGTACTTTAAACCAAATCGGCGCTGAAGTTCCTCGCCCACCCAGATGGCATCTTCCGTGGGCAACATAAGCGTGATACCCTTTGCAGCCTGGTTGTTGATCGCTTGAAGAGTTGCCTCGGGCGCATGCCCTGTCATCGCTCCGGTATCACCCAGGCAGAAATCGATGTAGGATCGTCCATCAACATCGACGAAGTGGGCGCCCTTGGCTTCTTGAACGAATACTGGAAAAGTACCTGCCCACCGGATCATCCACAGCATGGGCACACCGCCTTGCATGGACTTGAGGGCACGTGTGAAATGTTGGTAGGATTTCGGATGCTCTGCGAAAAACTTGGTCTCTTCTTCCTTTAGTAATTTTTCCAGGCGTTTATGGTCCACATTGCGCATACTTACTCCAGCAACCTATTTGAGTCGCTTGCGAATTTCTTATAGTGATATATATCAGGAATCCAATGATGAACACGGTTATCCTTGTAGCCGATGAGTTGAATCCAATTCATGCAATACCGGACTGAGAATAATACTTTTAGATCGTTATATATTCAACGGACATAACTTTGTGAGAGTCTCTCAGATGGTTTCCTTCAGTGCCTCTCCGAAAATAGTCAAGGCTTCATTGATTTGTGCGTCATTGACCACCAGAGGCGGTATCCAGCGAATGACATTATCGTAGGTTCCGCAGGATAGCAAGAGCAATCCCTGATTTTCACAGGAATGGATGATAGCCTTTGTGACGGATTTGTCTACAGGTTTTCCATTCCTTGTAAACTCGGTGCCAATCATTAATCCAAGCCCGCGAACATCACCGATGATACTGAATTCTTCCTGCAGTTTTCTTAATCCTGTCGTAAGTTGTTCTCCGCGGTGAGAGGCATTTTCGAGCATCTTTTCATCACGCATGGCACGAATAGTGGCAACACCTGCGGCGCACGCCACTGCATTGCCTCCATAAGTCCCACCGTGAGAACCTGTCTGCCATTTCTTCATCAGATCAAGACTGCTAAAAACACCGGATAACGGTAATCCAGATGCAATCCCCTTGGCGACTGTCATGATATCCGGAACAACATCGAAATGTTCCTGGGCAAACCATTTTCCTGTCCTGCCAAAACCGGATT
The DNA here is from genome assembly GCA_963828815.1 of uncultured Chloroflexia bacterium. Taxonomy (GTDB): domain Bacteria; phylum Chloroflexota; class Anaerolineae; order Anaerolineales; family Villigracilaceae; genus UBA877. The sequence goes on along the minus strand of CAWHGD010000002.1, from coordinate 2,426,777 downwards.
GGACTTCATCAAGGATGAGCAAGATTCCATTCCTGCTGGATAAATCCCTTAATCCCTTCATAAATGCTTGGGGAGGGACGACATACCCGCCTTCACCTAATTCCGGTTCGATCAGGATGGCAGCAGTTTCCGCAGGCGAGGTTTGGGAAAGCAGGAGTTCCTCCAGGGCAGCCAAACAATAATCTGTCACCCGTTCCTCGGTCATTCCAAGCCTGTATGCATACGGGTAAGGTGCCACAAATACACCAGCCGGGAGAGGTTGGTAGCCCGAGCGATAAATGGTTTTTGATGTGGTTAAAGCCATTGTTCCGGCAGTCCGTCCATGAAAGCTGCCGGAAAAGACGATGATATTTGGCTTACCAGTCGCTGCCCGAGCAAGTTTTACTGCGCCTTCCAGTGCTTCAGCACCAGAGTTGCTGAAGAAGAATCCATCCATGGATTTCGGTAAAATCTTGCGAAGTTCATCTATCAACTCCAACATAGGTTTATGGACGACAATATTCGCCTGGGCATGCAGGAATAATCCTGCCTGCTCACGGATCGCTTCCACCACTTTCGGGTGGCAATGACCGGTGTTTATCACACCAATTCCACAGGTAAAATCAAGGTACTTTTTTCCATCCGTTGCATATATGTAACAACCTTCTGCCCGATCTGCCTCAATTGAAAATATACGCGACCATACCGGGGACATATGGGGGATGTTTTCTTCGAAAATGTTACTCATGCTTTCACCTTTTGATCTGAGGAAATGAAAAGTTTCTTCTCATGATTATTTTTTTATCCAGGGAGATAATCTGCAGCCCATGCTATTCCAAGTTGGGAGAGAGTCTCGGAGGTTGGAGTGCCTTGATTTGTGAAACCAGCCAGTTTATAGTACTCATCGAGCGCAATCTCAATTTCCTTAACATCCAATGCCACGCCTGCTGACGGACCTGTTCCGACCAGTGGCTGGTAGAATTTTTTCGGAAGGCTGTCATCTTTACGGTCAAAACCTTCACGCGCATTGAAAGTGCGCATCAAGGCAATTCGACGGTGTCCGAGTTGCATTAATTCTTCCAAAGTGACATCCCAGCCTGTTACCGCCTTCACCATATTGACTGTATCATTCGGTCCGTAAAGACACCAGGTAGGCCCGTAAACGAATTGACACAGCGTAAGTGTATCCATCATGCTGTAAAAGCATTGGGATAGAAATGCAAAACGGACCTTTTCCGGAGTCAGGCTGCGAGCCTGTTGCGGTTCTCCAAGACCCATTTCCTTGAGCCTGTCCAGGTTAAATTGTGCAACTCCTTCTTCATAATATGGGTCGTGTTCACTGGATTGGTGATCTGCACCAAAGGGATTTACTGCATAGATCAACGCAAGGGACCTTTTAACCTGGGGCATGTGCGCCGGGGCTTCCTCCCGCTTGCACGTAATTAAGCATTCGTCAGCACCCTTTCCCCAGATTTCTGCCGCCCGCGCAGATCCTTCAGCCAGGATTGGACCGAGCTTGCCTGATTTTGTCACGATCTGGTTCAATACCTCGATCATGGCTTCCGCATTTCCAAACCGCAGATCGATTCCTCCGGTTTCTTCTTTCGTGATGATCCCTTTTTGGTAGCACTCCATCGCAAATGCAATTGTCGCTCCGCATGAAATCGTGTCCACCCCGTACATATCGCAAATCTGGTGGGCATGAGACACTGCTGCCAGGTCTCCTATACCGCAGTAGGAGCCAAAAGTCGCCAGTGTTTCGTATTCCGGACCGCCATAAAGAGGATCTGCAGTATATTTTCCTTTCGAGATTTCCACCACGCGTTTGCACCGGACGATACAAGCATAACAAGTATCACGTTCTTTTAAAATTGTTTCCACTATCTTTTCACCGCTGATGGATTCCGCCTGTTCAAATTGACCTTCAGAGTAATTCCGGGTTGGCAGCGTACCCAGCATGTTCTGGAACATGACCACACCTGCGGTTCCAAGAGCACCAAGGCTCATATCCGGATTTGTTTTCATACTGGGCGGACCCTGTCTATTTAAGGAAGTAAGCGCTTTCTGATCAGCCACTGCGGGTTTTTGCTTTCCACGCACGACTATGGCTTTTAAATTCTTGCTCGCCATGACCAATCCCATTCCTGTTCGGCCATTCAAGCGATTCGCCATGTTGACAATCCCGGAAAATCGAACCCCTTTTTCAGCCGCAGGCCCAATCTGCATCACCTGTGCTTTAGGATCTTTGACTTCTTCCTTAAGCAACATGTCCACTTCGCCGGTCGCCTTCCCAAGCAAGTGGGAAGCCTTGTGCAATTTCACCGCGCCATCGATAATGGTCAAATAAACCCAGTCCGGGCTTTTCCCCCGAAATACTACTCCATCAAATCCAGAGAACTTAAACTCTGCCGGGAAGAATCCTCCCGCTTGCGAGTCACCAATGCCACCGCTCATTGGCGACTTGGCATTTACATTGATCCGGCTTTGACCGGAAATGCTTGCGCCTGTAACCACGCTGTCAAATATGGTCAATATATTCTCGGGACCAACGGGATCAGCCCCTTTAGGAACCTCCCGCAGGATGTAATATAAAGCCATGGCAGATCCCCCCATATATTTTCGGTAAAAGGCTTCTGGAGGGGTTTCAACCTCGAACTTGCCCTTGGTCAGATCAACATGCAGCACCTTTCCATGATATCCGTATGGCATATGCTTCTCCTTCCTAAATTATTCCTCATCCTGCCTGGTCAAACGGTAAGCGAGCAGAAATGGAAGTGTGGTGATTAGAATAACGAAAAGCGCAACGACATTCGTAACAGGCCTATCGCGTGGTCAGCTGAGTTGGGAGAAAATCCAGATAGGTTATGTCGACTGCTCGACAAGTTCGGTATGTGTTTACAATGCTCGATGATGATCTTCCAGAAAATGAAATTCAATACCATTATTTGTATTTCAGAACAAAGTGCGATTCCATGTGACTGTACCCGGCAAAGCGATATAAGGATGACAAGTAAAATGTTTGCCTCCTTGAATATATTATCCATGCTGGACCGCACACTCGCTTATTCAGCCTTTGAGTTGTGCGGTCCAAGTGGTATTTCTCGCCGCTATTCTTGAAATCTAATAGAACACATCCAACAGTAAGACACTAAGCTACGCTTCTTCGGGGTCACCACGGTAAGGATCTACATCCGGAATTCCAGGTTTGATCCATATGCGGATCGGGAAATATAGTACAGCCCCGATCACCATCGCGTAAAGAGCCCACGAAATCGAGTCCATTCCTGAATCCAGGTAATTGAACACGATCGCCATGGTAACAATCGCGGTCATGGATAGTGTGATAAGCACCACGCCCAGCCAGCCTCCGGGTACTTTCTGGCGCGGTCGATCGGGATCCTTGAAGCGTAACACCCAGAGAGCAAAGAAACATGCCAGCAAGACAAGCATATTTAGAAACACGTCTATCACCACCAGGGCTTCAAATGCCTGCAGGGAGAATATCGAAAATATCACTCCGCAGACCAGGATCGCCACCCAGGGGGTTCCATACTTCGGGTGTACTTTGACCATGAACTTGGGCATCATCCCATCTTCAGCCAGTGCAAATGGCAAACGGGTTCCTCCCAACCCATTTCCAATAAATAATCCGATCATGCTCAGCACTGCCGCAAAAGATACCAGGGTTCCCAATAACCTGGCTAAGAATCCGTTCGTTTGACCGGTTAATTTATCAGCGACAGCATGGGCGATATCCGGGAATTCCCAACCCACGGAACTGGTCGGTTCAACACCCCATGCATTAAGCTTCCCGGTCCACTCGTCCAATTGAGTTTGGGTTGCATCCGGCCCGGCAAGATCGCCGACGATCCCTACTTCTTCATCCGAGGCCTCTGCGCCCCATAGAAGGTATTTGCCATTCTCACCAGCGCCGCCGTACAAGCCGGCTACGGTCGGAATGGAGTAGGTGGCAATTGTTGCTACAAGGACGAGAGCCATCGCGAGAGGATAGGTTCTCTTGGGATTCACAACCTCGTCACCGGCTGCTGTAGGGAGTTCCCAACCCATGAAGTTCCACATGGCTACATAGATACCTGTGCCCAGGGCTGGAATCAGTGTTTTGAAACTGACTGCTTCCCCACTCGCCAAAAATGGAAGATGTATAGTCGTACCGCTCTTGATCCATGCGGCAATACCGACGATGGACAGGAGTATGAGTGGAATCATCATGATCGCACCAAGCCAGCTGGTAAATATTCCCGATAAACGTGCACCGCGGATATTCAAAGCTGACACTGCCCAGATCAAGATGATCGCCACGCCCCAGGAGAGCAGCCAGGCAGGCACATCCACGCCGCCAATTGTGGCCCCATTTCGCAAGGCGGGGATAAAATAGCCCAGATAATAGGCTGCCCAGACCGGGTAGATCGAAACATCCACCCAGGAAACAACCCAGTTCATCCAGCCACCCATGAATCCAACAAAGGGACCAAAGGCTTTCTTAAGCCAATGGTAGTAGCCGCCTTCTACTGGCATCATGGATTGCATCTCGCGAACCATCAGCATGTTCGGGATGCTGAAAAGGATTGGCGTGGCGAGGAACAATAGCAGGGTTAATCCTGGTCCAGAAAGGCTGACCATTGGTTCTGCACCAAAGGAGCCTCCGCAGACTGTAAAATAAATCAACCCGAAGAGAGGCAATAGAGTTAATTCCCTCTTGAGTTTGCTCTTTTCCACCTGGGTAAGTGCAAATTTTTCAGCCATCAAGTCCTCCTCCTGTGAAATATTCCCTTTCTGCAAATGATTTGCATGAAGGGTTTGATCGATTACATTTCCTTTATTCCATAGGGAAATCCATATGCTTTCATCTTGTTCATGAATGGAAGTGGGTCAAATGCTTCCGGTCCCATCACGCCGTTTCCCTTCCATTCGCCATGCTCGAGTAAATCCCAACCGATTACTGCATTGAATGCAGTCTGGGCAACGACCGACTGGCAACCCAATCTATTCATGCACTCAACATTATCTGCTACCTGGTAGAGATACACCTGGCGCGGCTTTCCATCCTTCTTTCCCTTCACCCAGGTACCTGCGCAGGTCTTCCCAAACATGCGGTCACCCAGGTGGGCCGGATCTGGGCAGGCAGGCAGCGACAACATCTCGCGGAGCAACTTCACACCCCTTTAACTTTAATCTTCTCCTTATTATCCAATCCTAGCATGTGCAGGGTTTTTAATACCCCGATGAACTGGTCGCCGAGGCCGTATTTAAAGGTCACACGCTTCGTTTTCACCCAGCGTGGGACCAGCAAGACTTCCTCATGTTCCACATTAACGACCTCGACTTTACCAATCCCCTCCGGGAATTCAAAAATCTCTGGTTCCGAGAACGGCGGCGTGGTAAACCAGCCTTTCCCCTGCTCCCAGATGACAGGCGGATTGAGACATTCTTCAATGGTTGTCCATATGGAAAAATTAGGCGCAAACTCGTAACCTTTGATCTCAATATTCGCGCCATCGCGGATACCGACTTCCTCGATCTCATCAAAAAGATGCAATTCAGCATATTTGGCAAAAACATCTGCCATCCCGGGTTCAACTCCCAGGCCAACCAGGCCAGGATGCCTTTCTGCTCCCACTTCTTGGCACGTTCGAACTGATAATCCCCAAGCTTTATGCCGCATTGGTTAAAGGGATCTTTTGGATGCGGGGAGGAAAGGGTCATCGCCATATCCATATACATCGTCCCGACCTTATATGCAGCGTCGAAGATCGGCTCATTAAACACTGGATCGCATGCATTCATGATGAGGTCTACTTTGTATTGGGTCGCAATCTTTTCGATCATTTCCTGTTTGCTGGCATCAATCCATTCCATCGGGAAACGTTTTGCCGATCCCAGTTTTCCTTGCACTTCTTTGATTCGTTCTCGGTTATAATCTGTCAGGATAACCTGTTCCACCCAAGGTTGATCCTTTGCGATGCGCGCGATCGCTTCTCCCACCCCACCGGTTCCAACTAGTAAAACTTTCATAATCCAATTCTCCTTTCTTAATTAACGTTGGTAAATCTGATTTAGATGGTTGTCGCGACATTTTTGAGAGTGTCAGCGAGCCGATTTAAAACCTCATCAATTTGCTCGTAAGTAATGATTATCGGTGGTTCGATGCGGATTGTATGAGCACTGGTCAACGTCCCTGCCACCAATACGCCTCGTTTGAACAGCCCCGCAGCAACCTGATAACCGATTTCAGGGGTATGGAAATGTTGTCCGATGAGTAATCCCCTTCCAGTAATTTCTTTATACACATTTGGATATTGTTCAGCCAACGCCTGAAGGTGAGAAATGAAGTATTTCCCTTTCTCAGCAGCCTGCTTTGGAAAATCATCCCGTAGAACGACATGAATGGAAGCGATCGCAGCGGAGCAAGCCAGCGCACCGCCTCCTGTTGTTGTCGTGTGTATGAACGGATTGGGATACATCATGCACTGCCAGATTTCCTCTGTCGAGCAGAATGCACTGACCGGCATTACTCCACCACCCAAGGACTTGGCAACTGCCAGAATGTCTGGGACAACATTCCAGTGGTCTACACCCCATAATGTTCCTGTCCGACCGAGGCCCGTTTGAACCTCGTCAGCGATTAGCAAAGTGTTATATTGCATTGTTGCAGCCCGGATGCGAGGCCAAAAATCATCAGGGGGTACAAGCGCACCTGCTTCGCCCTGGATGGGTTCCATGATCACGCCGGCAACCCCGACACCAATCTTGTCACAAATATCGAGTTGTTTTTCCACCGCAGCGGCATCCCCAAATGGGACATGATATACAGGACCTCCATAAAGCACACCAGCAGGTTGCCGGTAATCTGCCTTGCCGATCATCGAAAGGGAACCCATGGTTTTTCCATGAAATGCTTTCACGGCAACAATAAATGCGGGTTTCTGAGTATACATTTTTGCCAATTTGATCGCCCCTTCGATCGCTTCCGTACCACTGGCAGCAAAAAAACTATACTGAAGATTGCCGGGGGTGATTTCCGCCATCAACCTGGCCAGGACTCCTCGTAATGGATCGATCAGTTCCTGGCTGGGCATCGGTGATCGCCCTAATTGTGCCCTCACGGCCGCGATCACATCCGGATGGCTCCATCCGTGATCCATCATACCGTAACCACCCAGGCAATCCAGGTACTCACGACCGAGCACATCCCGAAATACTGCGCCTGATCCGCTCCATTCGACCGAGGCCCAATCACCAGCTTCTGTGACGGATTTCCGGTATTCCAGCCAGTTCTTGTTGAAATGCTCCGCAAAATTATGTTTGGATTCGTCAATGATCCATTTTCCTTCGACCTCGTTCACCTCTTTCTTCTTGATGATTTCCAGCCATTGCTTGCTATAATTCAAGGCTTCTTGTAGAGATTGGGGCATATTGTTCTCTCCGCTAATAATTTTCAACTCTTTTTACAAGATCGGCATCATCGACCAGCCCTAGGCTATGCTCACTATAAATCATACCCAATCGGATACTTCCTGGTACCACGGTTTGCTTGTTCCTACCTTGGCCCGGTTCTTCCATTTCCCACTTTTAGGCATATCTTCAATGATGGAAAGCAATAAATCGATGTTCTTTTCAATTACTCCCCGCTGTTCATCAGTCAATGCCTTCACTCCAGCCATTGCCTCCTTGATATTCTTTAAGTTGGTGGTCGCTGTAAAATAAAAACCCCAATCATCGGAAAATAATTTTGCGATATACCTGGCATTCAAAGCGCCAAGATCAGTGTCGCCTAGTTGACCAGCCAGGAGCAGGAGCATGGCATCCTTCAAATCCTTGTCATTGATCTGGACAATCTGAAGCTTTTGCAGCATTAAATCTGCCAGCGATACACAATAAGGGTGGAAATCCAGGCGGTTTCGATAATCTATGGGGTGGTTGTAATCCAATTTATCGAAGAATACATCGATCATGGGAATGCGTCCTCCAAAATAGATGTGACGCATATTCCCGCTCAGCATGGCTGCCCGCTTTTCAAGTTCATACCCCTGGCTTTCGAAGAACGGGACAATCTTGCCGCGGCATTTACCATAACTGGCATAATCAATATCGGTAAACACACGTTCGCCAAGGCGTTCCATTTTCCGGTAGAGATCCACAAATTCTGGAAAATGAAAATGTAATGCGATCGGACCCATCACCCGCAAGGTAATCCCTTGTTTCTTCGCGGCTTCGGTCAGATTGTGTGCCTCTTCCAAATAATCCTCTGGTTTGGGATATTCATGCAGAGGGATATCTTTTGGAAGTCTGAAGACTTTTTGAGGCATCATAAGGTGCTCCTACCCAGAGGTGAACACGTAATCCTTTACCTTATTCTTTTCAAGGACAACGATCGCACCTTTAAGAATTCCCTCGGAATACTCGCTTCCAGGATTAATGATGGTGGTCTTCTGAATTTTCTGAACGCCGCGTGATTCGTGGATGTGACCGTGCAATCCAAGCAAAGGTTGGTACTTCTTGATCATATTCGCCACCGCAACGCTGCCAACATGAATTTTATTGTCAGCTGCCTGCACCAGGTTCTCGTCCAACTTGGGGGCAAGGTCGAGGGCAAATCCGTATGGCGGGGCATGGAAATTGAAGATGGCGCTTGATTTGTCTTTCACCTTTGCAATCAACTCTTCCAGCATCGGTTCCAATTCATCGTCTGGCTTTTCACGTGGGGTATTCCAGGGTGTCGGATTCGCCCATGAAAAAGTGACCATTTCATGCTCGCCCACTTCAACATTTTTATTGTTGCAGTTGACAATGACTGCTGAATCTTCAATGACCTGATCCACTTCAAAATGGTCGTCATTTCCTGCGGCCATGTACACTTTAAATTGTGTTCCTGATAATCGCTCATCAGCGAGCGAGATCCATTCCTTAAGTCGACTGAGCATCAATTGCTTGAATAACGTATCCACTTTTTTGGGATCAGATTTGTATAATTGAAATTCTTCCGGGGTTTGATGAACCCAATAATAGCCCATCATTTCAATCGTCTTGATTAATTTATCCAATTCCTCTTGATTGGCACATTCGGTATGGGTGCCCATTAATGTGGTCTCCCAGCCTCCGCCATGCCTTTTCCACCAGCGGAACGAGGACCTTGCCTGTCAGGTCGCCAAGAAGGATCCCTACATCGACATTGTAGACTTTCAGAGCATTTAAAAATTTCCTATAACAAGTATTGGAACCATGAATATCGGTCACAAAGAATATCTTGGTCTGTTTACCCATGCAATACTCCTAAAATCAGATAGCGATAATTTCAATAGTGGGGCGAAGGTGGATTGCCTCCGCCCCTGGACCAAATTTGAAAACCTAGTCGGGTGGAAGCTCTCCAAAGGTCATGCTGATATCTACACCGACATTTTTATTGCGTTTCTTCCAATAAAAGTACCAGCCGATCCCTATTACCCAGATTACTGCATAGAAGATCAAGGAACCGACTGCCAATCCTTCCAGGTCAGGCATAACAATGAAGAAGTAGAAGAGAATGGCCAGGTAGATCAGATTCACGATACCGCCGATGGTTACGACAGGAATACCCAGGATATTCCATTTCTTATATGGTGAGGAATCCCAGATATTCTTGGCTTTTTTGGAGAAGGGGAACAGCGCAGCTGCCACGGCAGTCACGCCGAACACCGAAACGATCTCCAAACCAGTCACTGATAGACCACTCATCTGATCCTGGAAAATCGTGTACAACAAGATACCGATCTCTCCCAAGACGAAGCACAGAATATGGTTCTTAACCGGTGACGCCCAGCGGTAATCAATATCCGCGAACCACTTGGGACCCATGCGGTCCATCCCCCAGGCAAAGAGGATGCGGGGGAATGCCAGGTAGGAGAGAGCCACCCACCACAAGTTGAACACGATAAACGACAAAGCCATCATAGACACTACAAACCAATTATGGTTGATGACAGCTGCCAGTCCAACGAAATGTGGCGACCATGGCAATGTATACCCTGCCAATCCTTCTCCCAGGTTATCCACCCAGGCAGTTGCAGACAGGAACTCGAAGCCAACCGTCCGGTACAAGGCGATCGCCAGCCACAGCATGAAAGCGGCAGGAATGAGAACTGCTGAAAGGTTTGCAAGGATGATGGTCTTATCCGGGCGTTTTACTTCACCGGCAATGAAGGTGATGCAGTATGAATATGCGAAAAGCCAGGAACCGGCAACCATCACTCCCAGGGTGTCGAACCAGTTCCAGGTCTTTGGCAATACATCTCCCGCGCTCTCAATGGTTGCCCTGGCAGTTGCCAGGAAACCGTTGTAATCAAGTGATCCATATTGCTGGGCAAGGTTATTCCAGGCACCAATAAAGGCATCGCGGCTGGTGAAGGTGAACACCAGCAGGATGACCAGGCAGCCTGCAATACCCAAAACCATGATCACTTTTTGCACCCGGGCGAAGATCTTGATCCCAAAGACAACAAAGAGAAATGCAATAAAGTTGACGAGGGTTGCGATCAGGAAGAACCAGATCGCAAAATCGCCAAATGGGGTCTTGACGGTGCTGACCAGTGCATCTGCAATATCCGCCCTTCCCAGGAATTGGAACATCATGGTTAATCCAGGATCCACCGTCCATGGTGCCAGGATGTAGATCCACATGATCCACACGAAGGCATTTCCGAACAATTCGGCAATACCGATCAGTGGGTGGATGATGCGCGAGTTATAGATGTACTCACCACCGGATCGGGGCATTGATCCGCCCAGAATACCCCAGACCAGGGAGAATCCGATCCCGCAAAGAAATGCAGAAAGAAGCGTTGCAATGATCAGGTTCCCGCCAGTGTAAACACCCAATCCCAGGCTGATCATCACCCACATGCTGGGGGTCAGTCCCTGGTTCATAAAACCAACGCCAAAAGCGTCAACGAACGACAGGCCTCTAACGAGACCACTGGCCTTTCGAGCAAAAGCCATTTGTTCAGGCATTGTGCTATCCTCCTATCAAGTAATGGATGGTTTGAAAAATGCTACCCGTTCTTACCAAGTCTTGCGATTGTAGTTCTTATCTCTCTCCCTTAAATTCTCCTCCTTTCAAGTTAGAATTTGCGAGACCATTCTTTGGGCCATCTTTCAACAACAATCTTTTTCTGCGTAAAAAATTCAACTGCGTCCATGCCTTGCCCATGCAGGTCGCCGAAGAATGATTCCTTCCAACCGCTGAAGGGATAATATGCCATAGGCGCGGCAACTCCAATATTAATACCAATATTTCCCGCATCTGCTTCATACCTGAATTTGCGGGCTGCCGATCCGCTGGAGGTGAAGAGGCTGGCTTGATTGCCATAATGACTTTTATTGATCAATGTTAGTGCTTCCTCCAGGGTATTTACATGCATAAGGCTCAACACAGGACCAAATATTTCCGTTCTGGCGACCTCGCTCCCCGGTTGAACGTCAGCCAGAATGGTTGGACGTAAAAAAGTACCTTTTTCATAATTCTTAATAACGGTATTCCTGCCGTCTACACAAATAGTCGCCCCTTCAATTCCACCTGCACTGATCAAACCTTCAATCCTCTGCCTTGCCGCCTGGCTGATCACAGGTCCCATCTGAACTCCCGCATCCAATCCATAACCCACCACCCGCGACTGGGCAGCATCGCAGATCATTTCGGTAAAGTCATTGCGCGCCTCGCCAACAGTCACTGCCCAAGAAACCGCCAGGCAGCGCTGACCAGCACATCCAAAAGCTGAATCCGCCACAATCTTGACAGCCATTTCCATGTCTGCATCCGGCATGATGACTACTGGATTCTTCGCCCCACCCTGTGCCTGGACACGTTTTCCGTGTTCTGCAGCACGTTGATAAACATAGCGAGCCACCGAGGTTGAACCTACGAAAGTGATGGCTCGAATGACCGGGTGGTTTAGTATGGCATCGACAGCCTCTTTGGAACCATTTACAAGGTTAATGACGCCCTTTGGGATTCCAATTTGATCGATCAGTTTGAAAATGAATTGCATTGTCATCGGTACTTTTTCCGATGGTTTGATTATGTATGTATTTCCACAGGCAATCGCATAAGGTAGGTACCAGAAAGGGATCATCCCCGGGAAGTTGAACGGGCAAATGGTAGCGCAAACCCCCACGGGTTGGCGAAGCATGATTTCATCGATGCCCGGGGCAATATCCTCCGAGATTTCTCCTTTCGCCATCATCGGGATGCCACAGGCGATCTCGACATTTTCGATGGCGCGCGTCATCTCCGCCTTTGCCTCTTCGAAGGTTTTACCACACTCATTAGTGATTGTCCGGCTGATCTCGTCAATATTTGCCTTAAGCAACTCACGCAGATGGAAGAGGTACTGGATCCGTTCCTGCGCCGGGATCGCACGCCATCCAGGGAGGGCATCCGCAGCCGCTTTCGCAGCTGATTCCACCTCAACCGTTCCGCAGGCCGGTGTTTGGGCAAGCAACTCTCCGGTGGCAGGATTGATCACATCAATGGTTTCAGCGCTTTTCGGATCAACCCAATTTCCATTTATATAATTCAGGATCTTCATCGTTATTTCGCCAACTTATCTGTCACTTCCAGGGCCTTTTCAACGATCGCCAAGCCATCATCCAATTGTGTGTTACTGATGCACAGCGGTGGAACGACGAATACTATGCTCCCCATGTTATTCGCCATGATAAACGTAAATAACCCATTCTGACGTAAAACCTTGCCAATTTCAGCCATCACGGAAGGTGCAAAGATTTCCTTCGTTTCACGATTTGCGACCAGTTCAATTGCAGAAAATAATCCGATGTAACGAACATCTCCAACAGACTGATGTCGGGTCTTTGATTCCCTCGAGAGCTTCACCAAGGTGTTTTCCAACATTGACAGCATTTTCGATGAGATGATCTTCAGTCGTAAACAGAGATCGTTGCAATTGCTGCCGCACAGGCCAGGGCATGCCCGTTATAGGTCAATCCAGCATACAGGTATTTATCATCAAAGAATCTGGCAATTGGTTCTGAAACAATGACCGCCCCAAGTGGAACGTAGCCGCTGGTGATGCCCTTGGCAGTGGTGATCATATCCGGTACCACGCCCCAATTGTCCACAGCGAACCATTTTCCTGTTCGTCCCCATCCACTCATCACCTCATCAGAAATCAGCAGGATATCGTACTTATTGCAGATTTCACGGACGCGCGGCCAGTAATCATCCGGCGGGATGATCATCCCGTTAGAGCCAACTACTCCTTCCATGATCACTGCCGCAATTTTGTCAGGTCCTTCATAGCGAATCACTTCCTCAACATGGGAGATGCACTCCCTTTTGCAGGATTCAACCTTTTGTCCGAACGGACAGCGATAGCAGAACGGATCCAGGAAATGTACGCCTCCCGGCATGGCAGGTTCTACTGCAAGGCGCCGGTAATCACCGGTCAATGCGATCGAGCCGTGGGTGGCTCCATGATAAGACCGGTAGCGTGCAAGGATCTTATGTCTTCCGGTATAGAATCGAGCAATTTTTATCGCGTTCTCATTTGCTTCCGCACCGCCCAGGGTGAAAAAAGTCTTCTTTAGATTTCCAGGAGTGACCTCTGCCAGCATCTTGCCAAGCAATCCTCGGGCTTCGGTCGCATTCCCTGGGTGGACAAAGCATAGTTTCTGCGCCTGTTCCTGGATGGCCTTTACCACTTTTGGATGCTGATGCCCAATATTTGTATTCATCAACTGGGAAGAAAAATCGATATATTTTTTCCCATCCGTATCCCAAAAATATATCCCTTCTGCTTTTTCAACCGGGATCGGATTGACCTGCCCCTGGATCGACCAGGAAAAGAAAGTATATTCCTGGTTCATTTGAACAATTTCTTTGGAAGTAAGCTTGGACAAAGGTTCCTCCTTGGGATTGATCAGTTCATACCATACTATACACCAATCATGTATTTATCTTCTTACCACCTTGATCGCTTCCTGAACTGCTTCTAATGTATTATCAATATCACTATCACTATGGGAGTAGCATAAAAACCATGGTTCACGTGGGTCATGATCAGGCATAACCCCCCGTTCGATCAACGCCTCAATCAGTGCTAGATAATACTCCTTGTCACTTAAATTCCAGCTGCGTTGGTCGGTGAGGGTATCAACGCCGACCGCGAATGAAAACATGGCCGGGTATCCACTGAAACAGACTTGGATATCTACAGCTGTGAATAAATCCCGAATTCCATCCATTAATCGTTTCCCTCGTTTTTCAATGGTTTTTATTACGGGTTCCTGTTGCAGTACTTTCAATGTCGCCCAGGCTGCTGCAACACCAGGTTTGTTGTTTGTATATGTCCCACCCTGGGCTACTCCGTGTCCAATAATGGACATGATTTCCTTCTTGCCGCCGAATGCCGCGAGGGGATAGCCGTTTGCCAGGGCTTTCGCATAAGTTGCCAGGTCCGGGGTGATGTGATAATACTCCTGCGCTCCTCCATTGGCGATTCGAAAACCTGTTTTCACTTCATCGAGGATCATAACAATCCCATACTTGTCACATTGCTTGCGAATGAATTGCAGGAAATTCGGCCGAGGAAGGATGGCGCCACAATTTCCCATGCAAGGTTCAACGATTACCGCAGCCACTCGCTCACCATTGGATCGTAGAATTTTCTCTAATAAATCGGGATCATTGAAAGGCAATGTTATAACCAGCTCGGTCAATGAACGGGGAATGCCTGAACTGGATGGAACCGGGATTGGACTGCTCCGATTTCCATACGCCTCTGTCGGAGAATATGTTGACCAGAGGGTGTAATCCTGGAAACCATGATACATGCCTTCGAATTTTATGATTATTTCGCGGCCGGTATATGCACGTGCCACACGGATGGCATGCATGGTTGCTTCCGTACCCGAACAGGCAAACCGAACCATTTCAACAGCCGGGCACATCCGGGTGATCATTTCCGCTGTCTCGATTTCCAGTTCATAGGTCATCGCGGTCAGCGTGCCCAGCTCTATCTCTTCCTTGACTTTCTGATTGACCGCGTCATAGGCATGTCCCAGGATTATTGGACCAAAAGCCATGCGATAATCAATGTACTTATTCCCATCCACATCCCACAAGTACGCTCCCTTTGCTTTCGATAAATATGGTGTGATCCCTTCTCCCCAGATAACGAAAATTCGAATTCACACCCAACGGTAGAATTTTCTGTGCTCTTTTTTGCAAGGTATTGCTTTTCTTCCAGTTTACCTGCATCAGGATGCCCTCATGATCTTTTAAACTCAGTGTTCCTCTGAATTTACCTTTCGGGGAATATGCCATTGGTAAACATCTTTTAGTACTATCGGAACAATGGAAGTCGTTGTCTTTCGTACGCCCTCCATTTTTCTGATCACCTCAGTGACAAACCTGTATATCTCGATGGTGTCCTTTGCTAATACCTGGATCGAAACATCCGTTTCACCGATGGAACAGGCAACGTACGAAACACAATCATAGGCGATGGCTTTCTTGGCCACATCCATGATCAAGCCAGAGTCCACTTCCATGACCACGTCTGCGCGTGTTGTTAAACCAAATGCTTGCGGATTAACAATAGGGCGGATTTGAATCACGCTGTCTTTGACCATGCGTGCAATCCGGTAACGAATCACCCTCTCTGAAATTCCCCCTCCCAATCGACGCGCAATATCAGCCGCGGCCATGCGGCCATCTTCCATTAGGAATTCGACAATATGGCGGTCAATCTCGTCGATTTCTGACATTATTTTTTGTTTTTGTGGCTTATTCCGACTTGTAAAACTACTGTACATATTTTTAGACTGGTTTTCAAGTGATATTTGTCATATCTCCTCATTGCCCTCTGGAAATCAAGAATTCCATCAGGATGGGAAAGGGTATAATTTACCTGTGAACAACCTCAATTCTCTTGTCATCGGTATTGCTGGAGGATCGGGTTCCGGGAAAACGACAGTCGCCCAGTCCATTCTCCAGCGGGTGGGTCCGGAGCACATATCATTTCTACAACATGATGCGTATTACAAGGATTTGAGCGGGCTTCCTCCGGTCCAGCGCGCGGAGGTCAACTTCGATCACCCCAATTCCCTTGAAACGGAACTATTGACCCGGCATATACTCCAACTCAAAAGTGGTTCGCCTGTTGAAGTTCCAATATACAATTTCGCCACTCATAGCCGCACTGAACAGACTTACACCGTCCAGCCGCGTGGTGTGATCCTGGTGGAGGGCATACTGATTTTCACTGAGGCTTCGTTGCGGGATCTCTTTAATGTCAAGATCTTTGTTGACACTGACCCAGATTTGCGATTTATCCGTCGCCTGGAGCGTGATATCTCTGAGCGCGGCCGGACTCTCGATACAGTCGTCAAACAGTATCTTTCCACGGTTCGCCCGATGCACCTGGAGTTTGTTGAACCTTCAAAGAGATATGCTGATATTATCATTCCAGAAGGAGGATTCAACGCTGCCGCACTCGATATGGTTGTGGCTCGAATTGAGGCGATGCTCAAATAAAGAAAGTTGATCTGCTTTTCAATTTGGTTATTCATGACCCAGGATCTCATTTCAAAAAGGATGAAAGATGAAACAGTGGAACAAACCCCCGGATTTTAACCTTGACCTCAGAAAAAAATATTCCGCAATGTTTAGTACCGAAAAAGGTGACATTGTTATCGAGCTATTTGCAACCCAGGTACCTCTTACTGTTAATAACTTTATCTTTCTGGCGCGTGAAGGTTTTTATAATGGAACCATTTTTCACCGTGTAATATCAAATTTCATGGCTCAAGGAGGAGATCCAACTGGTACAGGTACAGGTGGACCCGGATACCGCTTCGCCGATGAATTCGTTCCCGGGCTTAAACATGATAAAGCCGGTGTTCTCTCCATGGCGAATGCTGGGCCTGGAACTAACGGTTCTCAATTCTTCATTACGCATGTTCCCACTCCCCATTTGAACAACAAACACTCAATATTCGGACAGGTTGTCAGCGGCATGGATGTTCTTCTCTCCATCCCGGACCGGGATCCAGCCAAAATTAATTCTGCGGCAGTCAAATTGAATTCAGTCACCATCCAGGAAGTATGACTGACAAGCGCCGTCTCGCTTTAATCCGCTGGATAACGCTTTTAGGCGTGATTGCGCTAATCATCACCTTGTTTTTCTTCCGAAACCAACTGCAGAAACTTCAGGAATATGGTTATTTAGGGATTTTTCTGATTTCAATTGCCGCCAATGCAACGATCATCATCCCGTTGCCAGGAGTGGCAATTACAACTGCCATGGGTGCAGTATTTAATCCATTGGGTGTGGCCTTCGCTTCAGGTTTGGGGGCTTCCCTGGGTGAATTATCCGGATACCTTGCTGGTTTTAGTGGTCAGGGGGTTGCTGAACGGGCTGAAAAATATCAGCGTTTGATTTGCTGGATGGAGGCTCATCAAAATCTTGCCTATGGAGCAATCCTGCTGCTGGCTTTCATTCCCAATCCCCTTTTTGACATGGCCGGCATGGCTGCGGGAGCACTTAAATTACCTATATGGAAATTCTTGCTCGCTTGTGCCATCGGTAAGATTCTAAAAATGCTGTTGTTTGCTTATGCTGGTTATTATTCTGTTACCTGGTTCGATCTTCTTATAAGAAAGTGAGGTGGTGGTATGACAGACTATCAAATATTTGATAGTTATATTCAGACTCACCTGGAAGAGAGTATTTCTGAATTGTCCATGCTTGTCGCCCAACCATCGGTCGGCGCGCAGAATATAGGAATTCAGGAATGCGCCAACATGGTGGCTGGATTACTTCGAAAACGCGGATTTACCACTGAAATAATGCCGACTGAAGGTGCGCCTGTTGTTTTTGGAGAACGTAAAGGGAAAAGCGATAAAACCTTACTATTCTATTGCCATTATGATGTACAGCCTCCTGAACCGCTTGAATTATGGGAAACCCCTCCATTTGAACCATCCTTGCGGAATGGTAAACTTTTCGGCCGGGGAGTTGGCGACGATAAAGGCCATATCGTTGCCCGGTTATTTGCCGTGGATGCACTGCTTTCTGCTTTGGGAGAACTCCCCTGTACTGTCAAATTCATCATTGAAGGAGAGGAGGAGACCTCCAGCCTTCACCTGCATGAATTCGTGCGTGGCAATTTGGATCGGCTGAAAGCGGATGGTTGTATCTGGGAATTCGGTGGCGTTGACCAGACCGAGACACCGGTGCAATACCTGGGATTGCGCGGTATTTGTTATGTGGAACTTTCTGTGGAAACCGCTGTGAGCGATGTCCATTCCGGTTTGGGAGGCTCAATATTCCCCAATGCCGCCTGGCGCCTAGTCTGGGCTCTCGCTTCTTTAAAAGGACCAGATGAACGCATTCTCCTGCCTGGTTTTTACGACCGCGTACAAAAACCGACCAACCGGGATCTTGAACTGATGAAAGCCTTGCCTGAAACCTCAGATTTCTACAAGGAACAATACGGCGTCAAATCATTCATCAA
The DNA here is from genome assembly GCA_963828815.1 of uncultured Chloroflexia bacterium. Lineage (GTDB taxonomy): Bacteria > Chloroflexota > Anaerolineae > Anaerolineales > Villigracilaceae > UBA877. Next base: position 2,408,267 of record CAWHGD010000002.1, on the reverse strand, counting down.
AGGTCTTACCGATGGAGTGGATTTACGCGTGGAAGAAGTGTTCACACCCACATGTACCATATGCGGCTTGACCTCCGGTTACCAGGGTCCAGGCGGGAAGACTGTTCTTCCATCAAAAGCCTCTGCCAAATTGGATTTCCGTCTAGTCCCGAACCAGGTGCCCTCTGAAGTCTTGAACCAACTTCGCAAGCATTTGGATATTAATGGTTTCTCGGATGTGAAAGTTGAATCTTTAGGGGGTGAAGAACCTGCACGGACCGATCCGGATGATCCCTTCGTAAAAATGGTCTGCGATACAGCAGTGGAAATTTATGGTACTCCTATGCGAATACTACCAATTGGTGGAGGTTCCGGACCAAATGCGCCTTTCATCCATGACCTTGGATTGCCAGTCGCAACTGCCGGTCTTGGTCATCCAGATGGAAGAGGTCATGCCCCGAATGAAAATATTCGTCTGGACCTGTATCAAAAACATGCCAGGCACATGGTCAGAGTGATGATTGAACTTGGAAAGTGAAATGAGAGAATTCGGTCTCTTTCCCGAAGTTGCCTGTTGACCCTTTACCCCCACAATAGAAATTAAATAAAAAAACCTGGATCTGAAAATGATCCAGGTCTTCGACTAGAATTTATCTCCTATTCCTCTGTTATTGAGATGCTTTCAATCGCATCTCCAGGAAAGGATGGATTCTGGGTTGGATCGCGCAGCGTAATAGCATTAACTGCATTCATCCCGCTGATCACCTGCCCAAAGATAGTGTAATCACTCTCAGAGAGACCGTATGGTCTGAACATGATGAAGAACTGACTGCCGTTGGAATTTGGCTGCCCGGTGTTCGCCATCGCCACCACTCCCGCTCGATCAAATTTCAGGTCATTGGCCTCATTGGCAAATGAGTAACCCGGTCCTCCACTGCCGGTGCCTGTGGGATCACCAGTCTGAGCCATAAATCCTTCCAAAACTCGATGGAATCGAACACCGTCAAAATATCCCTGGCGTGCAAGGAATATAAAACTATTGACTGTGTTAGGGGCTTTGTCAGGATATAGTTGAATGACGAACTCTCCACCATTTTCCATCCTGATATGGGCAAAATACTGTTTGGAAGTATCGATCTGCATGGGTGGTGCGGAGGAATATTGTTTGGTTCCAATCAATACAGGAGTTGAATCTCCACCGGTCGGATTCTGTTCTCCCTCAGGTTTTGGGTTTTGAGCCAATAAAACTAACCAGGTGATCACCGCTGCTAAGAAAATTACGATTCCTATTCCGATGATGCGGGTATACAGTTTCTGCCTGGATCGAGCTACCCGACGCGCATCTCTTTTTGTTGAATGCTTCTTTGTCATTGACTACTCCTATATAAGTCCGTGTTTAATATTAATCTTTTGCTTCCTTAGATGAATTCTTTCCCAGACCCAATCCCAAGCGTGTCGATTTCGCTGGTTTTTTCAAAGCGATTACTTCTGCGGCTGTCAAATAACGCCATTCTTTGGGCTTAAGGTTGCCCAGGTAAAGTGTTCCGATTCTTACCCTGATGATCCTCACCACCAGCAAGCCGGTAACCCTGCCCATCTCGCGGATCTGCCGCTTAGTCCCCTCTTTCAGGATGACATTAAGCCAGGTGCCTTTGCCTAATCGTGATGACACGGATACTCTGGCGGGGGAAGTCTTAAAACCGCTCTCCAACACTAAACCTCGCCTCCAGCGCGCCAATTGATCGCCATCTGGATGACTTGCTACCAGGACACGGTACTCCTTTTCGTGTTCATAACGCGGATGGGTTAATTTGTTCGCCAGGTCTCCATCATTGGTCATTAAGATCAAGCCTTCAGAGTCAAAATCCAGTCTTCCCACCGGGTAGAGAGTCCCTTCCACGGGCACCAAATCTCGAACAGCGGTGCGTAGATCAGGATCGGTTACAGAGGAGATCACTCCGCGTGGTTTATAGAGCGCAACGTATACTAGTTCCTCGGCCTTCTTGATGGGTCTTCCATCCACCGTGATCGAAGTTCTTGGCAGCGTCAGCTTTATCACCAAGCCCAACCACCTGACCATATACACGCACACGTCCGGAGGATATCAATTCCTCGCAACTTCTCCTGGAACCATATCCAGCCCGCGCAAGGATTTTTTGGAGGCGTTCTTTCATTCAAGCCCTTTCCTTGCTTCGCTTTCCCCGTCAATCGCCTCCTCCTGGAGATCCAGCAGAGGGAGATCCGATAGCGAATTCATTCCAAAATGCCGGAGAAAGTCTGGAGTAGTTTTATAAAGTATGGGGCGCCCCGGTCCTTCAGTTCGTCCTGCTTCATCGATCAGACCTTTACCCAACAGCGACTTCATTACTCCGTCACTGCTGACACCACGGATCGCGTCGATCTGAGGGCGCGTGACAGGTTGCTGATAGGCGATGATCGCCAGCGTCTCCAATGCTGCCCGGCTAAGCCTGCTGATGGCTTCAATGCCAAGGAATTGTTCGATCAAGCCAGCCATTTGAGGTGAAGTGGTCAATTGAACTTTGCCATCATGACGCTGTAAGCGCAGTCCGCGTTGGGCAAGGTCGAGGTCGAGTTGCTTGAGACCCTGCTCAACCGCTGAAGTAGGGATCGCAAGGATCATCGCCAATTGTGCTGGTTCAACAGGTTGTCCCGATACATAAATCAATGCCTCAAGTCTGGCAGAGATCTCGATCGGGTCCAGATATTTGGATTCGCTCATGCTATAATAACTCCCATTGATTTGGCCTGTGCCGACCTGATACTCGGAAACTATAAATGCCGTGACTTTGAAAACAGAATGAATAGCGACTATTCTGCTAAATTGATCAGAGGCAAAATGAATAACCGAAAATTCGCGCTTATGATCGCTGCCGTATTTCTGGTCATGGCAGTTTTGGCTTGCACCATCAATATTGGCGGACCAGATTATCCGGCACCTGCCATCCAGGTATCCACGGAAGCGGTCGGCGAGATGCAGTCATTCATGGAGACATCCGTTGCAGCAGGCGAATCATCCGGTCAGATCACGTTGACTTTCACCGAATTGCAGTTAACTTCTTATCTGAATACCAGGCTCCAGGCACAACCAAATCCATTGGTCACAAATCCGCAAGTTTACCTGCGTGACAACCAGATCATGATGTATGCTACCTTCACAAAGAAATTCTTTACTGCAACCGCCAGGTTAATCCTTAGCGCAGGCGTGGATGAGCAGGGAAAATTGAAAATAGAATTGGTTTCCGCTGACCTTGGTCCGCTGCCTGCCCCGAATGGGCTAAAAGAGATTATTTCCTCCACCATCCAAGAAGCATACACCGGAGCTCTTGGCCCGGTCGCCACCGGGTTTCGAATACAGAGCGTCACTATCGCTGATGGTGCAATGACCATTGTCGGTCAGATAAAATAGCGACTGGATTATACCAGCAACCATTAATGATCAGAAACATTCTACTAACCTTCGCTATTTTTTTCCTGCTTGCAGCATGTTCACCACCGGTTCAGCAAGATGTTGTTTCAGTCAGCGTAGTGGCTGATGGGAAAAGCCAGGGAATTACTCTCCAGGCCGGCAGCACTGTTCAACAAGCCCTCACAACCGCACAAATCAACCTCAATCAAACAGATCGAGTAATCCCTCCCTTATATACTCTCCTTTCTGAGGGGCTGGTAATCACAGTTACCCGGGTCCGTGAAGAATTCGAAACCCAGCAAGTAATAATTCCCTTTGGACGACAGGAATTACATAATGAGTCTTTACCATCAGGTGAGACCCGCCTGATACAAGCCGGCCAGAATGGGCTTCAGGAAATCACCATCCGCCATGTTTTTGAAGATGAGATTGAAACCGGCAGATCGGTTGTCTCTGAAAATATCCTCCAGGCTGCGATACCTGAGATCGTCATGATCGGTGTCCAATCGCCATTCGCGCCTGTGCCAATCCAGGGGATAATGGTCTATATCACTGGAGGTAATGCCTGGATAATGGAAGGTTCAACATCGAACAGGCGGCCTTTGGTCACAACAGGCGATCTGGACAGCAAGGTCTTTTCACTGTCCTCCGATGGAAAATTGTTACTTTTTTCCAGAAAATCGGATTTGCCTTCTGATCAGGAAATCAATAATCTCTGGGTCGTCAATACTACCTCCCAGACACCCACACCGGTCAGCCTTGGGGTATCGAATGTAGTCAATTTCGCTGACTGGCAGCCAGGCGAAGAATACCTGATCGCCTATTCCACTGTTGAGCCAAGAACAACGGCCCCAGGTTGGCAGGCAAATAATGATCTCCATTTCCTTGTCCTGAAGGATGGGATTCCTGGCAAGACGAAGGACATTTTGGATACCAATGCTGGCGGTATTTACGGATGGTGGGGAATGACCTTCGCCTGGTCGCCGGACGGTCAAAACCTGGCATATTCCCGTCCAGATGGGATTGGGTTGGTTGATATTAATGGATTACAGCTGACAACCCTCGTTGGTATCACTCCGCTGAACACTCATAGTGATTGGGCCTGGACCCCCGGGATAGTTTGGTCGAGTGATAACCAGGATCTTTATTATGTTACACACGCCGCGCCTTCAGGATTGGTCAGCCCCGAAGAATCCCCAAATTTCAATCTTGCCACAATATCGCAATCAAATGATCAGGAAAAAACCCTTGTCCAGCAAACAGGCATGTTTGCAAATCCATCGGTTTCTTCTTCAGGACAAGGCGAAAACGGATCATCTTTCAAAGTGGCTTATCTGCAAGCTATCTTTCCGACTCAATCGAAGACAAGCCGGTATCAATTGGAAATTATGGATAGTGATGGCGAGAATCAGCGTGTTTTGTTTCCCGCTGAAGGCCAAACTGGTCTTCAACCACAAACTCCGGTATGGTCACCAGAACCCCTTGATTCAGGAGTGTACTTGATCAGTATCATCTATGAAGGTAATCTCTGGATCATCGATACTGTCTCCAGCCTGGCTCAACAGATCACAGGTGACGGCCTTACCAACCGGGTTGATTGGAAGTAATTTAAATCTTTCAAGAGGAATCATTTAAGGGAGTGATAGATGCGTATCTTCATCACAGGTGCTGCAGGTTTTCTTGGCTCACACCTTTGTGACCGTTTGTTGGGTGAAGGTCATGAAGTTGTCGGGATGGATAATTTTGTCACAGGAAGAAGGGAGAATCTCGTTCACCTGGTAAAGAATAAGGATTTTTCTTTCCACAGGCACGATGTGACCGAGACAATCGCTATCCCTGGAAAGCTGGATGCAGTGCTGCATTTTGCTTCTCCTGCCAGCCCGAATCCTGAATCGCCTTTTGGTTATCCCAATCTTCCGGTGGAGACCCTCGCAGCGGGTTCCCTCGGAACTTTCAACACTCTAAACCTGGCCCGGGTGAAAAATGCTCGTTATCTGTTTGCCTCCACTTCCGAAGTTTATGGTGATCCGCTGGAACACCCTCAAAAGGAGACCTATTGGGGGCATGTGGATCCGGTTGGATTGCGTTCCATGTACGATGAAGCCAAACGTTTTTCCGAAGCATTGATCATGGCTTATTATCGCTCAAAAAAAACGGATACGCGCATTGTTCGGATATTCAACACCTTTGGCCCACGCATGAGAGTGGACGATGGAAGGGTTGTACCCAGTTTCATCCAGCAAGCCCTGCGGCATGAGCCTTTGACAATTTTTGGTGATGGTCAGCAAACCCGCTCTTTTTGTTATGTTGATGATCTTGTGGATGGAATATTCCGCCTGCTCCTGTCTGACGAGCACCTGCCGGTAAATATCGGGAATCCCATGGAAATTTCGATCCTGGATTTCGCGGAAAAGATCAATCAATTCACAGGGAACCCGGCAGGCCTGGATTTCCTTCCTGATAAGAGATATGATAACGACCCTCAAAGGCGTTGCCCGGATATCAGCCGCGCCAGGTCATTGCTAGGTTGGGAACCCAAGGTTGATCTAAGTGAAGGACTGAAGCGAACGATAGAATACTATAAGGCAGGTTGAATTCTTAATGAGCATCGTCTCCAACTCGATGGAAAGGACACGTTTCGCGAAGTTTCTTACCGTCGGTGTAATCGGCGCAGTCGTGGATTTTGGCATCATGAATCTTTTCACCAAAGCATTCAATATGCGCCTAATTTTTGCCGGGACTATCTCCTTTATCTGTGCCATTATCAGTAATTTTCTTTGGAACCGTTTTTGGACATATCCCGACTCCCGTTCTCGTCCCATCGTAAGGCAATTAACCATGTTTTCCATCGTAAATGTCGCAGGACTCGCCATACGTCTTCCAATACTTCAATTCCTAGAACCTCCATTGCAGTCTCTCATCGAACAAATAGGATGGAAAGGTCCTTTTTCCTACACCTTCTTGGGCAAGAACATCACTTTGGCTGTTGCTGTTGGTATTGTGTTGCTTTGGAACTTTTACGTTAACCGCTATTGGACTTATAATGATGTCGACAAGGTGAAACCATGAATAATCAAGCTCAACGTTCAATTATCCCCATTTATACTTCACGCGGTGATGCGGAAGCATTTCTTGTCTACCCCTACCTGTTTAACCGGCTGGGTGAATGGATAGGCTGGGTTACATTCAATCGGTTGGTTTATTCGGTCCTGGGTTTATATGTGGGTGAATTAACCGCCGAACCGCGCATCGTCCGCAAGCGAATCACTGCCACACTCAAGCAGCGTCGAACCCCGCCAGCACCGCCTCCCAACAACCTGGCTGTCCCGGCTACCATTCCGCTCGCGCCATTAATGGGTGACCTCCGGTTCGGGATGCTGGATGTCCTGCTGGAGGAGCCAGAACGGTTGCATACAATGGATTCGGGTGATCTGCGTCAGGATATTGCATAGGAGCATGTGAAGCATTTCCATCGCCCAAAACCGATGCGCGCTTCGCGCATTCAACTGGCACAGATGATGATGCCGGAGCATGCCAACACTCATGGAAATGTTCATGGCGGTTGGATCATGAAACTCGTGGACGAGGCCGGCGCGCTGGCCTCAACGCGTCATGCTGCACACCGCACAGTTACGGTGGCAATTGACCAGATGGTCTTTCGCCACCCCATCCACATTGGCGACCTCGTCCTTTTCAATGCGGAAGTAACCTATGCCGGGCGAACATCTATGGAAGTGGAAGTTAATGTCATCGCAGAAAACCCGATTTCAAGTGAACAAATACACACCAACGCTGCTTACCTGGTTTACGTTGCCATCGATGACAACGGCAGACCGACCCGGATACCATCGTTGATTGCAGAGACACCGGAGGAGCAGGCTCGGATGGACGCAGCAGTGGAACGCCATTTAAGAAGAGTGTCTCAAAGGGAAAGCATGAATTGATTTGCTGAAATCAAATAATTCCATTTCCCCCGAACCATGGTTATGCGTATGTCTTGGCAGGAGCTTGTCCTCTCCTCCTTGATTAATATTGAACGGGAATATTCTGAATAATCTAATATTGGCAACTAAGAAAATTAAGCCATGACAAATCCCGAATTATCTTCCGACCTGAGCGAACCAAAAGAACGGGTTGCCCATCCATTCCGTACTCTGCGCGAATTGCTGGACTTTGTCTCCGGGAAGACCTTGCCATCCTCAGAGCCTGAAGAGGGAGTGCGTACCGAAACCCTGCCATTTCCTTTCCTTGCCATCGTCGGCCAGAAGGAGATGAAACTTGCACTATTGCTCGGTTTGATCAACCCGTCTGTGGGAGGAATATTACTTGTCGGCCCGCGTGGTACAGCCAAGACCACTGCAGTTCGTTCATTGCTCGAAATACTCCCCAAGGTAGAAAGAAGCCTTTGCTATTATGGCTGTTTACCTGAAGACATCCTGACTGGGGGCATCGATGCAGTATGTCCGGCATGCGCTGAAAAGTATGCTGAAGGGAAACCTCTCTCTGCGCCCGACCGGGTCCGATTGATCGAGCTGCCCTTGAATTCCCGACTTGATGACGTGATTGGCGGGATCGATGAGCGCATCGCCGTAACTCATGAACGGTTGCGCATAAGGCGCGGTATCCTGGCCCAGGCAGATCGCAACCTTCTCTACATTGACGAGATCAACCTCCTAAATGACGATATTATCGACGCCATCCTTGATGCAGCTGCCCAGGGATCGTACACAGTGAGACGCGAACCAATTTCCGCTACCTATCATTCACGCTTTGTCCTGGTAGGTTCGATGAATCCCGAGGAAGGCCGTCTCCGCCCCCAAATCCTCGACCGCTTTGGATTGCGTGTTATCGTGCGCGGTCTGAACGACCTCACCGAACGACTTGAAGCCTACCGCCGTGTTCAGGCATACCTCGCCAATTCTCGCGCTATGGCTGGCAGTTACAACGAAGAGACATTAATTGCCGCCGGCGAAGTTCAAAATGCCCGGACACGCTTGTCGAAAGTCATTCTCCCCGACAATGTCGCAAAACCTGCAATAAAACTGATCCAGAAAATGGGAATCAACAGCTTGCGAGCAGAAATTTCCTGGTTTGAAGCCGGACGTGCCTACGCTGCTGCTGATGGGAGGAATAAGGTCACATTGGAAGACCTGCAAACCATCGCACCCATGGCATTACGTTTACGGCGGTCCCAATTCATGGTGGATTTCTTCAGTAATCAGGATGGTGAAGAGAAAGAAATGCAGGTCTTGCTGGAAAGATGGGGGAAAAAAGTCCCGCCTCAAAAAAAGAGAGGTTGAGAAAGTTTTCTGACTCATGTTTTCCATCAAATCAGTTAAAAATGAGCATTGCATAAGAAGTTCTGGGCATTCGTTTGACTATTCTGGTATAATCCAGTCCGCATTGACTGGTCCCACCTGCGGCGAAACCTGCCGGTGCGGAGACCTGCTCAAAATCGAAGGAAAGGAATTGCATACGTCATGCCGCTTAATAAGGAAGTCAAAACAAAGGTAATTACTGATTACCACCGCCACGATACAGACACCGGTTCACCGGAAGTCCAGGTGGCAATCCTGACCATCCGGATTCTGCAATTGACCGATCACCTGCGAACGCACAAGCACGATGAAGCCAGTCGCAGAGGGCTTCTTCAGATGGTAGGCCAGCGCCGCAGGTTGCTGGCATACTTGCGCAAGAGTGATTACCAGCGTTACCTGGCGCTGACTGATCAATTGAAATTGCGCCGAAAATAAGAATGGGTTCGTCCGAGTAGATGGGCCTGTGCCCATCTACTCTTTTTCTTTATCCCGTCCCTTCTCCGATTGCAGGGTTGGGACCTGGATCATCGGCCTGTCCGTCAGGAATTGAAACATGCTGGTAACAACTATTAGGGGGCATTTGGGTTACCGTCATCTTTCAGTCCCTGACCAGGCGGGAAAAGGAGACTAATATGAAACCAGAAGTAAAACGCTACACCACCACCGTGGGCAGCCGAACAAATTTCCATTGAAACTGGAAGATTGGCTGCACAAGCCGGTGGAGCTGTCACCGTTCACCTGAATGATTCGATCATCTTTGCCGCTGCCACCATGGGTGGCATCCGGCCCGGGATCGATTTCTTTCCATTGAGCGTTGAATATGAAGAACGCATGTATGCAGGCGGGAAGATCCCCGGCTCTTTCTTTCGCCGTGAAGGACGTCCTTCCACCGATGCCATCCTGACGGCCCGTCTCACCGATCGGCCATTGCGCCCGCTCTTCCCCGAAGGCATGCGTAACGAAGTTCAGATCATCATGTACTCGCTGTCAGCTGATGCTGATAATCCACTGGATGTGCTGGCGATCAATGCCGCCTCAGCCGCAGTCATGATTTCTGATATTCCATGGAATGGCCCGGTGGCTGCAGTGCGGGTTGGTCGCGTGGACGATGAATTTGTCATTAATCCCACCTTCGCAGAAATGGACAAGATCCGATCTCGACCTGCGTATTGCAGGAACACGCGATGCCATCCTGATGGTCGAAGCCGGTGCGGATGAAATCCCCGAAGATGTCATGGTCGCAGCACTTGAATTCGGTCATAAGTCCATCCAACCTCTTGATTGATCTGCAACTCCAGATGCGTCAGGAAATCGGCAAACCGAAGCGTGAAATCGCTGTTATTCTGCCTGACCAGAAATTTCAGGAAAATAGTTTTCGATCGAGTCAGCGAGACCGATGAATGCGCTGCTCGACAAACCATTGATGAAGGCTGAATTCTATTCCGGGATGGATGCGCTTCTGCAAGAACTGGTAGCTGAATTCATCCCTTCTGAAGGAGCCAAGGTGAAGGTTGCTGACGAAACTGATGTGGAGACTCTCCCCGAGTTTGCCCTTCCTGAAACCCCAAGTCTGGAAGCTCTAAAAGAAGCATTTTCTGAAGCAGAGAAGAAGATTGTCCGCGAGCGCATCCTGAATCAAGGCAAACGTCCGGATGGCCGCACCCCCACCGAGATCCGTCCGATTTGGTGCGAGGTTGGTTTTAGCCCCCGGGCGCATGGTTCCGGTTTGTTCACACGTGGCGAAACCCAGGTCTTGACCCTGGCAACCCTTGGTACCCTTTCAGAAGCCCAGGAATTGGATACGCTTGTCGCCCGATAGACTCCAAGCGATACATGCACCATTACAATTTTCCGCCCTTCTCTACAGGCGAAGCGAAAATGCTGCGTGGTCAATCCCGCCGCGAGATTGGGCACGGCGCGCTGGCAGAACGCGCTCTTCTGCCTGTCATTCCCGCTGAAGAGTCCTTCCCCTATGCCTTGCGGCTGGTTTCCGAAGTAATGGCTTCCAATGGCTCCTCCTCAATGGCCTCCGTTTGCGGTTCGACCCTGGCATTGATGGATACCGGTGTTCCGATCAAGGCACCTGTGGCTGGTGTTGCCATGGGATTGGTCAAGGAAGGCGATAAATTTGTCATCCTGACCGATATCCAGGGTACCGAAGATCATCTCGGGGATATGGATTTTAAAGTTGCTGGTACCGCAGCAGGCATCACTGCTCTCCAGATGGATATCAAGATATCTGGTTTGAGTACTGAAATCATGAAACAAGCGCTTGAACAAGCCCGTCAGGCACGGACCTTCATCCTGGGGAAAATACTGGAAGCAATTCCTGCCCCGCGCAGTGAATTAAAACCGCACACTCCACGCATTACTACCGTCAAGATCCCTTCGGATAAGATTGGTGCCATCATCGGTCCAGGAGGCAAGAACATCCGGGCCTTGCAGGAAGAGACCGGTACCAAGATAGACATCCAGGAAGATGGAACAGTATATATTGCATCCACCAACAGTGAAGGAGCACAACTCGCCCGCGAACGGATCGAGGCGATCACCGAGACTCCTCAACTGGGTCGCATTTATACCGGCAAAGTTGTCCGAATAGCGGATTTTGGAGCCTTCGTTGAGATTCTACCCGGCACGGATGGCATGGTCCATATTTCGCAATTGGATAGCGAGCGTGTAGAAAAAGTCGAAGATGTGGTCAAGATGGGCGACGAGATCACCGTGATGGTAACCGGTATCGATCCCATGGGTAAGATCCGCCTTTCTCGACAGGCTGTTTTGGAAGGATGGTCCGTAGAAGAAGCCCAGGAACGGGACTCCCGTAAGAGTAGCGGTGGGCGTCCTGGTGGAGGCCGCCCCGGCGGTTCCCGCCAACGTTCAGGCGATCGCAGTAATGATCGCCGCCCTCCCAGGCGATAATACCGAACGGGGCGTCACTGAAGAGTGCGCCCCTTTTCGATTAAATGATGTATACCCGCCTCCGAAAAATTATACTTGATTACCCTTCGCAATTCTGGTTGATGGTCGTTGGGCTGATCATCAGTTCAGCCGGCGCGTCCATGATCTGGCCGTTCCTGATGATCTATGTAAGTGAAGAGCTAAGTTTATCTCTCAGCACTGTTTCATCGTTGATCACGATCAACGCGATCATGGGCTTGTTTGCTTCTTTCATTGCAGGAACAGTGGCAGATAAAGTGGGAAGAAAATTAGTAATGGTGATAAGCCTGACCGTCAACGGGTTTGGATACCTGTTGATGAGTCAGGCTCATTCCTACCTGGGATTTGCCTTCATCATGGTGGTGATGGGAATATCAAATCCCCTTTATCAGGTTGGTTCCGATGCAATGCTGGCTGATATGATCGTTCCGGAAATGAGAACCAATGCTTACGCCATCCTCCGCATGGCCAATAACGCTGGAATTGCCATCGGTCCTGCTCTGGGTGGTTTTATCGCCACCCGGTCTTACACCTATGCCTTCCTTGGAGCTGCCATCGGAATGCTTTCCTATAGTTTATTACTTTTCTTCCGAGGGCGTGAAACATTGAAATCTGCAAGTCTATCTGAAAAAGAAAATGGAAACGCTTTAATTGCAGGCTACGGTCAAGTATTTCGCGATCACAGGTATGTTGTATTCACGCTCCTGGTTGGGCTTGGCCTTATCGCGCCGTCGATGTTATGGACCCTACTTGCTGTTTACACTAAACAAAATTTTGGATTGCCTGAGAATCTTTATGGCTGGTTGCCGACAACAAATGCGCTTATGTGTGTCCTGGTCCAGTTCCCTGTGACGCAAATATCACGCCGGTTTCGACCCCTCCCCGTTATCGCGGCGGGGATGCTGATCTACGCATTTGGCGTGGGTAGTGTCGCATTGATGACACACTTCTGGGGATTTTGGACCAGCATGGTGCTGATGACATTTGGCGAGCTAACTCTTATCCCTACTGTCAGCAAATATCTCGCAGACCTTGCCCCTGCCCATATGCGAGGCCGTTATATGAGTTTTTACTGGTTTGGCTGGGGGATTGCACGTGCCGCGGCGCCTTTAATTGGCGGTTATTTGAACGATAACATCAGCCCGCGATCCATCTGGATGGGTGGCCTGACCATCGGACTGGTCAGTACTATTGGCTTGGCCATTTTTTCACGACTTAAAACTAATCCAAAACAACAAGTTACTTCTTAAGAGAGCCTTGATTTTAATAACCTGAGGATAGTCTTTCTTTGAGCAACCTCTTTGCGGCTGGCCATTCCCGGTCGAGTATGCTGTAGAATACCGAATCGCGAAAAGTCTCATCCTGTAAAATGTAATGATTGCGCAATACGCCCTCACGAATCGCACCTATCTTTTCAATGGCGCGTATTGACCTTTCATTGCGCGCATCCGCTTTAAATTGAACTCGAACACATTTCATTTTTTCAAATGCATAGTTCAACATCAAAAACTTGCATTCAGGATTTATCAAAGTCCCTTGGAATTCGGGGGAAAACCAGGTTCCGCCAACCTCCAAAGAGCGATGTAATGGACGCATTTCCAGATAGCGGGTCGCTCCAGCAACCTGCCCGGTCTTCAAATGGAGGACCGTAAAAGCCAGATCTGTTTCTTCTTGTTGCCTCTGAAGTATATCTTGAACCCAGGAAGTCATACTTTCTGGTGTTGTCAGGTTGGCGTATAGCATATACTTCCATATGCTTTCATCCTGCCCGGCCTGGGTGAGCGCAGGAATATGCGACACGCTCAACGGTACAAGCTGAACAATCTTGCCCGTCAAGGTTACAGGCATAGTCCAAAGATCCCTGGTTTTCAAAGATTTACCTGCCTTGGAAGAAATGGCATCTGAGGTCCTGGGATACCTAACAACTCAGCGATTGCCGCGCGTATCGCAATCCTGTCGTCCCAGAGGTATTCTGTCGTTCCAAAACACATTGATTGTTCATGTCCCTTTCCGCACGCCATCAAAATATCTCCGGCTTGAGCTAACCTGACACCCAGCCGGATGGCCTCACGCCGATCTGGTACCCGCCAGAATGATTTTCCTTCCTTACCACCTTTGTTACTGGCACCTCTGGCCATTTCTTCAAGGATCACCCCCACAGCTTCAGTGCGTGGGTCTTCGGCAGTGAAAATGCTGATATCAGCCAATTTGATGGCGACTTCCGCCATCAGGGTTCGTTTTTCCTTGTCGCGCAGTCCTGCAGATCCAAGGATGACGATGATTTTCTTTTCAGTCATCTTTCTCGCTGTTTCGATGGCTACCCGCAATGCATTGGGCGTATGGGCAAAATCTACAATCGCTGAGAATGCCTGCCCTGATTCAATTCGTTCCATACGACCTGGAATGCCACCCAGGGCTGCGATGCCGCTTGCCGCGATTTCAGGAGCGATCCCCAATCCACATACTGCTGCCGTCATCGCGGCCAGGCAGTTCTCGACGTTGTATTCCCCCACCAACTGGCTCGTGACCGGGACACGAAAATTCTTTCCGATTACCTCAAAATTTGTTCTCCCTGTAGAATACTCCATGTTTACTGCCTGAATATCTGCTTTCGTGTCAAAACCATAACAAGCCTGATGGCTCCCTGCAATTTTTGAAAGGTATATGTAAGATGAATCGTTATGGTTGAGAACAGCCAAACGGGGATTTCCCTGTGGCTTGGGAAGGGTCGTCTGAAGGGATTGCAATAAACGCGCTTTTGCCGCTCGATAATTTTCAAAGGAACCATGCTGGTCAAGATGTTCATGGGTGATATTTGTGACCACGCCCACATCGAACTCACAGGCATCCACTCTATATTGCGCCCAACCATGAGATGTGGTTTCCAGCACGACGTGGGTGAGACCGGCGTTCACCATGCGGGAGAGGTACCTTTGCACATCGGGTGCATCTGGTGTTGTAACATGAAAGCCACTGTCAATCTGTTCATCCCCGATGACGACATTGACCGTAGAGATCAGCCCTGCTTTCAAACCAGCCGCAAGAAGAATCTGATAAATGAGGTTACAGGTCGTTGTCTTGCCGTCTGTCCCTGTAACACCGATCACTGTCAGCCTGCGTGCAGGGTTGTTAAAGAATTTTGCAGCCAGCCAGGTTAGGGATTGGCGGGAATTTTCAACCTGCACATAAGGCACGGACAAGGTAGCCATAACCTTATCACCCACAACCGCAGCCGCGCCTCGCTGTATAGCATCCAGGATGAAATCATGCCCATCCGCATTGCTTCCTTTCATCGCCACAAAAAGATCTCCCTGTTTAACCAAGCGATTATCCAGGGCGATTCCGGAAATTTGAACATCAACCAAATTACCCGCCAATACTCGCAACGGAAATTGGTCAAATAAGGAAGTGAGGGAAATAGAATCGATCGATTCGGGAATCATGGATTTCTACGAATTACTTACCGGAACTAGTAAAATTTTTGATAGCGAAAAATATTGTAGCGTTGATTAAAGAAAAAGAGGGTTCTGACGCTATTTTACGCCAAAACCCTCCAATGGGCTGGAATAGTTTATTTCAGTGACTTGCGCATTTCTTCGAGCTTGCCAGAAACCGATCCATCCAACACTTTATCACCCACCCGGATGACTAATCCACCCAGTAATTGCGGATCAATATGGAATTCGACTTTCGTCTTGGTACCCATCTTTTCCAATACATTCTTCCTGACCGCAGACTGTTCCTCATCAGTCAACGGTAAAGCAGAAATCACTTCTGCGCCGTCCCCGGTCAATTCACTGCCGTCCAGGATCACCAATCTGCCGGATTTCACTCCGGAAAAGAATTCATCCAATAAGGCGTGCTGACGTTTGGCATCCATCGATTCACCAATAAGCCTTTGTGCAGCAGCAATGGAAAGGGCAGCCACCTGTCCGCGAAGATCCGCCAGCATGCGATTACGTTCTTCAGCAATCTCAGCAACCGCACTTTCGCGCTCTTTGGCAATCCCTTTTTCTTCAGCGACTTTTAATTCTGCCATGACTGCTTCAGCTCTCTCGGTCGCTTCAGCGATAATTCGAGAGGCTTTGGTCTGCGCTTCAGTAACGACCTTGGCTGCTTCCTGTTCTGCGTTGGCGCGTGCCTCTGCAGCAATACGCGCATCTTCGAGTCCTTGTTCAAGTTTCGCTCGCCGCTTCTCCAACATCCCGAGTAGAGGCTTCACGATCCATGCCCTGACGACGACAAAGATTATAAAGAAACAGATGATCTGAACAAGTAAATAGCCTAAATTTAAACCCAATTGAGCCAAGGGACTACCTCCTTCTCTATAATTCTCACTAGTCTACGATTTCAGCCTACCACGAACAGGATCAGCAGCGCAACGACCAGACAATAAATGGCCACGGCTTCAGCGAATGCGATACCGAGGATCATATTGGTCTGGATCGTGCCGGTTGCATCCGGATTGCGCCCCATCGCCTGCACGGCGCCGCTGGTCACAATTCCGATTCCAGCCCCTGCACCGATAGCGCCGATCATGGCCAGGCCTGCTCCGATTAATTTTGCTGCAATGATGATATCACCAGTCATTAGAAATTCCTCCGTTTATGGATTCAGGCGGGATAATCGCCGCCAGGATTTGAAAATACGGGCTTTCTCCCGCTCAAATCTATGCGTGTGCTTCTTCGTGACCACCGTGACTCTGCGTGGCCTGTGCCATGAAAGTCATTGTAAGCAAACCGAATACAATCGCCTGGATGGCACCCACAAGAAATTCAAGCATGTAGAATGCAGATGGGAATATGGCTATTGCTCCGAGGAGAGATCCCATCACAAATAGCAAGACCGAACCGGCAAAAATATTTCCAAAAAGACGGAAGGCAAACGATAGCACTTTCGAAAATTCTGAAACCAATTCAAGCATGCCAACACCCCAATCGATCACACCGAAAATGGGCTTACTGAAAAATGTCTTTACATTCCAGAATTTGGTAAAGTATTTCATTCCCTGTGCACGGATCCCGACCACCTGCACAGCAATAACTGCAATGATTGCCAATGCCACGGTAAAGTTCAGGTCGGTCGACACCACGCGCACGAACGGAACCAGGTTGCTGCCTCCCTCTTTTACCGCCGGGTTGGCTATTGTAGATATACCCGCTATCGATCTGGACGGAGTAACCAGCGCCTTCGGCTTTTTCGATCATGCCGATGCTATCCACGCCGGGGATGAGTTCCATCCAGTTGGCAAGCAGTACCAGTAATAGTAATGGTCGCAAACCAGGGAAAGATCGTCTTCGCCCACTTACCGGCGGTACCTTCGGTCATATTATAAAGTGCTTCGAGCAGGGCTTCCACAGCACCTGGAATACCTTTCAGAACAAGACTGCCTTTCTTAACTGCCCGGTTGAAGAAAAAGGCCAGCAGAATGACGAGAACATCCACGATCAATAATGCAAACAACGTGTTGGTAAAATAAAAATCACCGATCACCGGCAGGGTAAATAAAGGATGTTCCATCCAATGTTCTGCCGGAAGTTGGACAAAGGGACGCACAGGAGAAATATACTTCGCCCCGATAAAACCCAGGATGATCAGTGCCAGTACAATCCAACGATTGATACCCCATCGCCACCATTTCTTTTTTGGCATATTCGTCTCAACGTTCTTCTCCAAGATGTGGTTCCTCCTTGCTAACTTCATTTTGCTTTTCCGGTTGTATTCGGGCAGTTGCTTTTTTTACAACCCGAAAAGTCATTAACAGGGTAACTGGTATGCTTATCAGGATGAATGTTAAAGTCAGGATCGGCTTGCTATCAAAAATCTTATCCAGCCAAATCCCGGCAAGTAATGCAGAAAAGATAACGATAAGCGTCAGACCCGCCACCCAAACCACTGTCATTGTTACAGCAGTTCTGAATTCGTCCTGTCCTTTGTTATTTACCTTGCCCATGGCGGCGAAATTATAACATGTGGTTTTTCATACCGTCTAGAACAGGTTAAGCGCAGCCTGATTGGCAAAACCAAACCAGGGGCCGAACAAAGTGCCCAGGAGAATAATTCCAACCACCAGGACCACAAGCCCGATGATTGCATATCTGGAGATCTTTATCGGGTGTTTTCCTTCTTCCTCGTTCTCCATCCGGTACAGATAGATATATTTCAATATATTCAAGTAGTAGTATAGTCCAAAGATGGAATTCAATACACCCACAACAACCAGCCAGATCCATCCGCTTTGAATAGCCGCAGTGAATACAAAAAACTTGGCAACAAAACCACCAAATGGTGGCATCCCGGCGAGCGAGAGGAACGCTACCAATGCAGCCAATGCGAGTGCAGGGTTACGCCGGCTGAGACCGTTATAGGCTCCAAGATCATCTGAGTTCGTTGCCCGTCCGACGATGTTGACAATTCCGAAGGCTAGCAGGTTTGTCACTATATAGGCAAGCAAATAGAATACCAACACTGGCAAATCCTAATTGTGAAAAAGCCACCACTCCGATCATGGCATACCCGGCATGCGCTATGGAAGAATAAGCAAGCAGGCGTTTAATATTCCTTTGGGCAAGGGCAATCAGGTTCCCTACCGTCATCGTCAGGGCTGGCGAGAATTGCAAGGATCAGTGCTCCATGTCCGCAGATACAATGGGGAGAACGGCAGTAAATAACCGCATGATCACAACAAATCCCGCTGCTTTAGATGCCGTCGAGAGAAATCCAGCCACCGGGGTTGGTGCACCTTCATATACATCCGGTGCCCAAAAATGGAACGGAAACAACGACACCTTGAAAGCCAAACCGGCAAGCACAAGGAAAGAAATTCCGACTGTCAACAAGTTGAATTTATGAAAAGAAGTGCCCAATTCATAGAAGTTCGTGGTCCCTGCAAAGCCATAGGCTCAGGCTGAAACCATATAGCAATACCGCAGATGTAAGTGCCCCGAAAAGTAAATACTTGAAATCCAGACTCGGTGGATTTATCATCCCCGGTTAAGAACCCTGCCAGAATGTAAAGAGGGATGGAAGTAGTCTCAATTGCCAGGTACAACATCACCAGATCAGAGGCAGAAGCCATCAGGCACATACCGATTGTGGCAACCAGAAGCAATACATAGGCCTCGGCACGCTGATTTAGCTTTTCCGTGTCAACGAAGAAACATGCTGTCACCACTGCAGCAAAAACAAAGAACATCTTGAAAAGAAAACCAAGCCAATCAAATCTCAGCATTCCTCCGAAGACAAGGCCTGGTTCTCCTGGGCGGGCAAACCATAGACTGGCAAGAATTAATGATTAATAATCCGCATCCGGTTAAAATCCCAAGAAAAGACCGTCGATTTGCATTATTTGTAAAGAATGGATCCACTACCAGGATGATTACTGCCAGCGCGAGGAGAAGGATTTCAGGGAGGATTGGAAGGATCGCAGCCACTTATGCACCTCCCAGTAGGGTTAACACATGCTGTACGCCGGTTTGAACCCATGGCACCATTAGAGCGGGAAATACGCCAATGCCAACCATAAGTCCCATAAGAAGA
This sequence comes from uncultured Chloroflexia bacterium, assembly GCA_963828815.1. GTDB lineage: Bacteria > Chloroflexota > Anaerolineae > Anaerolineales > Villigracilaceae > UBA877. Next base: position 2,389,064 of record CAWHGD010000002.1, on the reverse strand, counting down.
ATCAATGCAGATCTTATCAAGTACATTAATGGGGGTAATGTGTCCTTCGAACTCAGAAGGCATTTTTCCAAAGAAAACCCTCCTGACAACCAGCAGCACGTACGATGCAGTTACCACGATCGAAATTGCTGCCAGGACCGCTACCATCCACTGAGTCTTCCAGATTCCCATGAAAATTGGGAACTCTGCCACAAAACCGGAAAAACCGGGCATCCCCATCGAGACCAGGCTTCCAATAATGACCCCCAATCGCCACCAACGGCAAGGGTTTGACCATGCCACCCAGTTTGGGAATATCGCGGGTATGCGCCCGGTCATATACCATGCCGACGGCAGCAAAGAAAAGTGCCGTCATTACGCCGTGTGAAAACATCTGCACACCTGCTCCGATTAGTCCTTCGGGTTTAAGAGTTGCGAACCCCATCATAACAAGACCCATATGGGAGACAGATGAAAATCCAATAACGTATTTGAAATCGGTTTGAACACTGGCGATGAAAGCACCGTAGACGATATTAACCAGGGCAAGACCCATAATCAACGGTGCCCAAAACCTGGCCCCTTCAGGTAAAAGCATGATACCCACCCGCAGGGCAGCGAACGCACCCAGTTTCATCAGCACTCCTGCATGAAACATGGACACCGCTGTCGGAGCGGCTACGTGTCCGTCTGGGGACCAGTTATGAAATGGGAATATGCCACCAAGGATTGCGAACCCAAGGAAGACAGGCAGAAACCAGATCTTCTGAAAAACCGGGCTGAATTTAACCGTCTCGAGAACAAGCATGTCAAATGTATGCGCGCCGCTCGTCCAGAACATAACCAGTGCGCCTATCAAGGAGATCACCGAACCGATGAATAGATAAAGCGTCAATTTCATTGCCGCATATTCGCGCGTCTTGATCCAGCCCCAAATGGCTATTAATAAGAACATCGGAAAAACTGCGATTTCGTAGAAAAAGAAAAGCATAAAGAGATCAAGCGAGACAAATACTCCAAATACTCCGCTCGCCAGAAGAAATAGAAAGGCGAAGAACTCGCGAGGCCGGTCCTCAATTCCCCATGAAATCATTACCCCTGTAACCATCACAATACCGGTAAGAAGCACAAGAGGCACACTCAGACCGTCCACACCAAAATGCAGGCTGATGCCCATCAATGGCATCCAAGTGTATTTCTCGATGAATTGGTATCCAGCTGCGGCTTTATCGTAAGCAAAATATACCCAGATGGACAGCGCTAAAGCAAAAAGCGCAGCGGTCAGCGCGGTAATGCGAATGGCTTTCTTTTGCTCAGGTTTGAACAGCAACAGCATAAGCGCTGAAACCATGGGGATGAAAACTATGATACTTAAGAACGGAAATTGCATCGTTACCTCTTATTTATAGATCATCATCATGGCTTTATTAATGACATCCAACATCCATGCTGGAAAGATCCCGATAGCAAGGATGAGTATCATCAAGGGCGCCATCACAATGATTTCCCGCAAGTTAATCTCAGAAAGTCTATGAACACCTTTTGACCAGTGTTCATTTATAGGTCCATGAAGAACGGATTTTATTCCTTTAAGAATATATGCCCCGGTAAAGAGAAGACCGAGCATAGCCACGGCCGTATAGATTGTGAGAACAGGCCAGGATCCTCGCACGATAAGGAATTCAGAGATGAACCCATTTAATCCAGGCAGGCCCAGCGATGCCATGCTGGTAAAAATCAAAATGCCGCCATAGATTGGAATCAATGGAAACAGACCCCCAAAATCATCCAGGTTACGGGTGTGGGTGCGTTCGTAGAGCACTCCCACCAGGAAGAACATTCCTGCTGCGGATAAGACCGTGGTTGAACATCTGCAGCACCGCCCCATTAAGAGCATATGGTTGCATTAAGCGTACCCGCCGCTTTGGCTGCAGCGGCAATGCCCAAAACAACGAAACCCATGTGGTTCACCGATGAATAAGCCACCAATCGTTTGAAATCCTTCTGACCAAATGCTGCAAATGCACCAAAAACAATCGCCATGACCGCCAGGAATGCCAGCCAACCTGCAAATTTCGCCGATTCCACCGGATACAGGGGCAATACCAGCCTCAGGAAGCCGTACGCGCCAAGTTTCAATAACACTCCCGCCAGGATCATCGAACCTGCAGTCGGCGCCTCGGTATGTGCATCTGGCAGCCAGGTATGGAATGGCCAGATTGGGACCTTGATCGCAAATGAAATCACAAAAGCCCAAAAAGCTATTGTTTTTACAGTGGAAACCGTCAGAACCCGTCCAAAGAAGTGAAGCAAGCCGGCACTCGGTTCCAATGCTGTCCAATTGGTGTATAAAGACTGCAGGTCGTAAGTATTGAATAAAACACCCAATAATTGTATAGCCAGGAGAAGCCCCAGCGAGCCAGCCATGGTGTAAATGATGAATTTTAATGAGGCATAATTTCGAGACTGTACCTTGATCCCTTTCCAGATTGTACGCTCTCCTTTTTCTGAACCCCACAGGTTAATAAGAAAATACATCGGCACAAGACCGATCTCCCAGAAGACAAAGAATAGCAGGAGATCAAGGGACATGAAGACACCCAACATGCCGGTTTCAAGGAAGAGAAAGAGCATGAAGTATGCCTTGGATCTTTCTGTGATATTAAACGAGGCAAGGAGGGCAAGAGGTGTCAGCAGTGTCGTCAACAACACCATGGTCAGCGAAAGCCCATCAACACCGACATGGTAGGTTGAGTTGAGTGCTGCGTACCATGTATATTGGTTTTCAAATTGAAAACCCGGCTGCCCAGGTTTGAACTGAAGCCACAAGATAATGGTTAAGACAAAAGGAACAAGACTGGCAGAAAAGGCTGTCCAGTGGATGCCCTTCAAATTTTCCTTCGGCAGGCAAAATACAACGATGGCTGAAACTACTGGGAAGAATAAAATTAAGGTCAAAAGATGACTGCTAAGAAATTCCATCATTAACTCCACTTGCTTAAAAATACAGGTGTTTTATTCCGGATCATGTCAGTATGAAATAATAAAGCAGGGAAATTATTACCAGCATCGTTATGGATGCAATCATGTAATACTGGATGCGGCCAGCCTGGATTTTTCGTAATTCTGAACCGGAAGTCTTAACAGCGCTGCCTGTGCCATCCCCTAAAAATTCATTGATTACGGGTTTATCAAAGTAGTTACGAAAAGCGTGACCGAGGAAGAGAGAAAACCGTGCCACACCATGCAGGAAACCGTCTATGACTTTCTGGTCCATGTACAGGGAAGTGAATGTTTCCGCAATCCAGTTTGCGGGTTTAATAAATACAGTCTGGTATATTTGATCGAAATACCATTTATTCATTAATACCGGGATCTGTAGAAAATCCTGCGAGGGTTTGTTCACTTTTCGATAAGCCAGCCAACCGAAAAATAATCCACCCAGAGCCACGCTCAGTGAGGTAATTAGCGGCACCCAGCTGAATTCGACTACCCCTGGTGCCTCAGCCAAAGTTCCCCCGACGAACTCGTGAAACCAGTTGGGAATCAATCCGCCAATACCCGGGAAATGCTCCGGTATCCCAACCCATCCATAGGAAACAGCAAACACTGCCAGGATAATCAAAGGCAGGGTCATTGTCCACTTTGTTTCCGTGCGCGTGTTCTGCTGCCTTGCTGCGCGGCTGACCGAAGAATGTCAACGTGATCTGGCGCATGGTATAGAACGCAGTCAGGAACGCGGCAATTGCCAGGGTAATAAAGACTACAAGATGTCCGCTGCCAAATGCCTCGGCAAAGATCTCATCCTTTGACCAAAAACCAGCCGTGAGCACCGGGAATCCCGACAGCGCAAATCCACCTATCAGGAAAGTCCAGAAGGTGATCGGCATTTTCTTGCGCAGCCCACCCATGTTGAACATATCTTGAGCATCCACATGATCACCGGTATGAAGCACACCATGTTCCATGCCGTGAATGACCGAGCCAGAGCCGAGGAAAAGAAGGGCTTTAAAGAATGCATGTGTCACCAGGTGAAAAGCTGCTGCCACATACGCTCCAATACCCAGTGCTGCAATCATGAATCCCAATTGTGAAATGGTTGAATAAGCAAGTACTCTCTTGATATCGTTTTGCGCCACGGCGATCGTCGCTGCAAAAAGCGCGGTAAATGAACCGATAAAGGCTATGATGCTCATGGTCGTGTTCAGCGGCATGCCCTCGACCCATCCGGCTGAAATTACCGGGAATATCCGGATTGCCATGAACACTCCTGCTGAAACCATCGTTGCGGCATGGATCATGGCACTGACCGGGGTCGGCCCTTCCATTGCATCCGGTAACCAGACGTGCAGAGGCCATTGAGCAGATTTTCCGACAGTCCCTATGAATAAAAGAATCCCGATCACTCCCGCAGCAGAAAGCCCGAAAAACGCAGGCGTGGATGCCAGTGCGTTCAGCATTTCCGGTTTGAATATTTCTTTGAATGACAGGGATCCGGTGAAAGAATAAACAAATGCGATCCCCAGTAACATGAACACATCCCCGATGCGTGTGGTCATGAACGCCTTTATTGCCGCATTGCGCGCAGACGGTTTCCCAAACCAAAATCCAATCAGCAGGTATGAGCAAAGACCCATAATTTCCCAGCCGATGAACAATGTCAGCAGGTTATCAGAGACCACCAGCGTATACATACCAAATGCGAACAGGCTGATGAATGCAAAGAAACGAGAATACATCGGTTCGATGGATGGAACAGTGTGCTTGTGACCGTGTTCGGTTATTGTCGCTCCATGAGGAGGAAGTCCAGCTACATCGTGGTCACCTTTTGGCTGACCGAAATTATGATAACCAATGCTGTAGACAAAAATTGCAAGGACTGTCCAGGCGACAAAGAAAATGACTGCTGCTGAGAGGGGGTCGATGAGAACGCCAATTCGCAGCCAGGAATTACCGGTAGGCAGCCAATTGATTGATGATCCAAAAACATGTTTTCCAAACTGTTCCACCCCGAGAGCACGGATAAATATGACCATGCTTCCCAACCAGGACAATACCGCTGCACCAACTGCAATACCGTGGCTTAATGCTTTGTTCTTATTCGTGAAAAGGATGATTGCAAAGAAAGATAATAACGGAGGCAGGGGAATTAACCAGATAATGAGATTTTCCATTTACTCTTTACTCTCCTACCACTTCATGAGGTCGATTTCGTCAGCTATCACTGTCTTGCGACGGCGATAAACGGAGATGATCAGCGCTAACCCCACAGCAACTTCCGCGGCCGCAACGGCAAAAACAATGATCGCAAATACCTGTCCGGTCATCTTCACGGGATCCTGGTAGCGCCAGAATGCCACCAGATTAATATTGACGGCATTCAGCATCAGTTCAATACTGAGCAAAATGGCAATGGCATTTTTACGTGATAGCACTCCAAAAAGACCGATGCAGAACAACGCAGCTGCCAGGATCAGGTACCATGAAAGCGGGATACTCATCGCCCACCTACTCCTTTTTTCCAGAGGCGACAAACACTGCCCCAACCAGAGCTGCGAGTAACAGTACAGAAGCAATTTCGAATGGCAGCACAAACGCGTCTGGAGACACAAGCGCAACTCCCAGGAGTCGTAATGTATCAATGTTGGCAGGAATTTGTTCTGCAGTCCTATTGAAATCAATATGCCCGGTGATCAGAATGATGAGGCCGGTCAGGATAATTAAACCCAGTATTCCTGGGAGCCACCAGTTTGTGCGAGTCTGTGTCCCTTTTTCCAGCATCTCTTTGCGGGTAAGCATTACTGCGAAAATGAACAAGATTGCAATCGCGCCGATATAGACGACAACCTGGACAACTGCCAGGAATCCTGCCTGAAGAACTCCATACAGGATTGCAACTCCAAAGAGAGCAGCAACAAGCCAGAGCGCAGCATGGATTAATTTCCGGGTGAACACCACCATAATTGCCGATCCCAGGATCACCCCGGCGGTTAATAGAAAGATGACTTTATCAGCAGTCATGCAACTTGCTCCTGTTTCTTTCCACTTGTGGATGAGGTTTTCAGCAAGGTATTGCGCTGCTTTCGTCCGTAGACGCGGAGAATTTGGATGGTGATGAAACCGATCACAAGATTCGAGGAAAACATACCCAGCACATAGATCCAGTTTGGAAGTCCTGCGAGGACTTTTCCCAGGATGGCTGTATTGACCAGAACCACCAGTGCCAGGGGTGTCAAAAATTTCCAGTTGAAAGCCAGCATATGATCGATGCGAATTCTTGGCATCGAATATTTAATCCACATGATCACCCAGTACCCGAACATGGCTTTGGCAAGAAATACGATCGCCTGCACAAAAGGATTACCCAACCAGGAAAAGAAACCTATTTCTTCCAATCCAAAGAAACCGCCATAGCCGCCAAAGAAAAGCACGGCAATAAATCCTCCAAACGTGAAGGCGTGCAACAATTCACCGGCATAGAAAAGGCCAAACTTCATGCCTGAATATTCGATATGAAATCCAGCAACGATCTCCGACTCGGCTTCATTCAGATCAAAAGGCGAACGACCCAATTCAGCGATTGCACTGATAAGAAAGATGATCAACGCCAATGGTGAAAGGAAAGCAAACCACATTCCACTTTGAGCCAGTGTTATCCCCTGCACACTCATCGAGTCTGCAAGGATGGTCGGGATGAGCAGAGCGATCACCATCGGGATTTCATAAGATATCATGTTGGCTACCATCCGAAATGCCCCCAATAATGCATATTTATTATTGGACGCCCAACCACCGACGATGATCGACAATGTACCCAGTGCACCTGCGGCAACCAGGTACAATACAGCCACATTCAAATCCACGCCAAAGATCTTTGACGAGATTGGGAGAATAGCCCATAAAATGATGACAGAAGAAATTGCCAGCACGGGTCCCAGGTTAAAGAGGAATTTATCTGCCCCGCCTGGAGTAATATCTTCCTTGATGATTAGTTTTATGATGTCAGCAAAAGGTTGAATAATGCCGAAAGGACCTATCCGGTTGGGTCCGAGGCGATCTTGAAACCGGGCTACAACTTTCCTCTCCACCCATACCAGGAATATATCGAGCACCATGGCAAATATGATCAACACAGTGATGCCGATGAAATAAATTATCACCGTAGATAATCCATTTGACAAACCCCAACCCGTCAGAAGGTCTCGAATCACCGCCTCAAGATATTTGATCGGGTCATTCAGAAAAACCATTTAACTCTCCTTGCATGAAAAGAAAAGGCTGAAGGGACATTCCTGTCAGCCTGTTGTTACCAGCCTTGGTTGTCTATTCCCATTCGAGCATCCCCTTGCGCCAGGCAAACACCAATCCAGCAACCAGGATGGTAATGAACAGTATGCCTTCCATCACTACGAAAAGAGGAAATTGCTTAATTGAAAGCGCCCAGGGAAACAAAAAAACCGTTTCAACGTCAAAAACAAGAAACACCAGTGCGAATATATAGTATTGAGCTTTAAATTGGACCCATGAATCCCCCACTGTTTCGATTCCGCATTCATAAGTGCTTTGCTTGATGGGATTTGTTTTACGCGGGGCCACCAGCCTGGAGAAGACAAGAGGTACAATTGGGACAATAATACCAATCACTAAGAAGATACCGATATACAACCATTCGTTTCGCATGTGTGCTCCACTTGCGGTATAACCTCATTTGGATTTTTGACCTGCGAATTTTACCATAAAGGAAACCCTTCACGAATGATTAAGTTCCTTAGGTTTTTAGAAACATTCCTGCCTTCCGGAGACTCATGACGAATTATCTTCCTGAACCTTTTCGAATTAAAGTTACTGAACCTATCCATCTCATATCCCCAGAATTGCGTGAGGTTGCGCTAAAGTCGGCTGGCTACAACCTTTTCGCCGTAAAGTCAGAAGATATCTATATCGATCTCCTTACCGACTCTGGGACAGGTGCGATGAGCCAGGAGCAATGGGCTGGGATCATGCGCGGCGACGAATCGTATGCTGGGGCGAGGTCTTTTCAACGATTGGAAACCGCAGTCAAGGATGTATTTGGATTCAGATATTTTGTCCCCACCCACCAAGGGCGGGCTGCAGAAAACATACTTTGTGCGTGCCTCATTAAACCTGGAGATTGCATCCCATCCAATATGCATTTCGATACAACGGACGCCAATATCCGCGCCAGGGGAGGTTTTCCTTCCAACCTGGTTATTGATGAAGCCTTCGATCCCACCACCCAGCACTTTTTCAAGGGGAATTTGGATGTCATTAGACTTAGGGAGTTTATTAAGAAAACGGGGGTTGCGAAGATTCCATTTGGCATGGTGACAGTTACCAACAATGCAGGTGGTGGGCAACCTGTATCGATGGAAAACATTAAAGCAGTTGCTGCCATCTACCATGAGCATGGCATCCCTTTCTTTATTGATGCGGCTCGATATGCGGAAAATTGCTACTTCATCAAGATGCGCGAATCTGGCTACGCGCATAAAGCTGTTAAAGAGATCGCCATGGAAATGTTCGCCCTTGCAGATGGTATGACCATGTCTGCGAAAAAGGATGCGATTGTTAATATTGGCGGTCTCTTATGTATGAATGACGAAGGGCTATTTGAAAACGTGAAGAATGAATTAATTCTTCGTGAGGGTTTCCCAACTTATGGAGGCCTTGCTGGAAGGGATCTGGATGCAATGGCAGTGGGTTTATATGAAGGACTCGACGAGAGCTACCTGGCTTATCGTCTTGCGCAAACCTCCTATCTCGCTGATCGGATAAACGAAGCAGGATTCTCGACCATCCAACCTACTGGTGGTCATGCGGTCTATATCGATGCTGCCGCAGCTCTCCCTCATATCCCGCAATCCCAATTCCCGGGTCAGGCACTAAGCATCGAGGCGTACCGTGAGGGCGCAATTCGCGGAGTTGAAATTGGCTCCGTCATGTTCTCGCATTTGGATGCAGAGACAAGCAAACCGGTATATCCGAAATTGGAACTGTTGCGCCTCGCTCTCCCACGTCGCACTTATACCCAGTCCCATCTCGACTATGTTGGAGAAGCATTTGGTCGAATTAAGAAGCGCGCGGTCTCTGTCTGTGGGTATAAATTTACTTACGCACCTCTCCTGCTGAGACATTTTTCTGCAAAATTCGAACCAATCTAATCTATTCTGCACGATACTAGAAGAACCTCAAAGAATTTCCCGTTTCATGACCATATTTACAAGGGAGGGTTCCTTGATCCCCAATCAATGGTATGCAATTCTTGAATCCACCGAAATCAGGAAAAATAAAATTGTTGGATTTTCCCGTTTGAACGAAAAGATGGTTGCCTGGCGAAATTCACGGGGTGTACTCAGTATCATGGCAGACAAGTGCCCTCATCGCGGTGTCGCACTTAGCTGCGGAAAATTATTCGCAGATAATCTCCAATGTCCCTTTCATGGCTTTCAATATGCAACAGATGGTTCCTGTGTTTTACTGCCCGCAAATGGAAGAAGTTCTGAACCGCCCAAAGCCTTGCACGTACAGACCTACCCCGTCACCGAAGCCCATGGCTTTGTTTACATCTGGTGGGGCGAGTTGCGCAAGGAATATCCTCCGATTCCCTGGTTCGAGTCAATACCCGATACAATGCTCTATTCAACCCTGAAAGACCATTGGGCGACTCATTATTCCCGGGCGATAGAGAACCAGCTGGATGTGATGCATCTTCCTTTCATCCACCACAACACAATTGGACGGGGAAACCGTACGCTGGTCAATGGTCCTATATCGACAGAGGAAAGCCAATGGGCAGGAGATCATCTTCTAAATATTTGGGTTGCCAATGAACTCGATCATGGTCAAAAACCAAAAAAATCCTCAGAGATGATCAAGCCAGAGCGCCGTCCATTCCTGCAATTCCGTTTTGGGAATATCTGGCAGAACTGGATTTCCGATAATGTTCGTATTGTGGTTGCGTTTGCGCCCATCGATAATGAGAATACTCTCATGTATCTTCGTTTCTATCATACAGTGCGTTTTCCTGGAATCCGACAGATTGTCGGTTGGCTAGGCAGCCTGAGTAATCTGGTCATTGAACGGCAGGATCGACGGGTGGTCATCACCCAGCGCCCTTATCGTTCTGATCTGAATATTGGTGAAATCCTGGTACAAGGTGATAATCCTGTCGTGTTATATCGAAGGATTCGCAGGGCTTTGATCGATGGAAATAATAAATAACAGAAAGTCCTGAGGCTATTTACTAGTTGATTATTAATTGTAAGACTCATTGATGAGAATAGCAGTAAAGGGGATAGAATGGGTTCAAATCATCGGTTGTAGAAAAGGATTCTTTTATGGCAGTCAAATCGCGTGTTGCAGTCTTGCGCACCCAACCAGAAAGTATATTGCATGATTATGATCGACTTTTCGAGCTTGCCGGAGGGAAAGCATCACTGCAACCAGGTGTGACGACAATTCTCAAAGATAATATTTCCTGGCATTTCCCTATGCCAGCCGCGAATACAACGCCCTGGCAATTGGAGGGAGCAATCCTGGCCCTGCGTCATGCTGGATTCGAGGATTTGGTGTGTGTTCAGAATCAAACAGTCCTTACCAATGCGTTCAAAGGAGAGGATTTAAATGGTTATCTTCCCATATTCAGGCATTACCAGGTGCCAGCCCTGTATAATTTTCGAACTAATGAGATGAAATGGATTCAGTTCAAACCGAAAGCAAGGATGCTTGCCCTGGATCATATCTACCCGGAAGGCATCTTGATACCAGATTATTTTATCGGGAAGAATATCGTCCATCTGCCGACCGTCAAGACGCACATGTACACAACCACCACCGGCGCGATGAAAAATGCGTTTGGAGGTCTGCTAAGTAAATACCGGCATTACACGCATACCTGGATCCATGAGACTCTCGTGGACCTCCTGAGTATCCAGAAAGAAATCCATCCCGGATTGTTCGCAATCATGGATGGAACTACCGCAGGGAATGGGGAAGGTCCACGCTTGATGAATCCAGAAATCAAAAATATCATTCTGGCATCCCAGGACCAGGTGGCGATTGATGCTGTGGCTGCGAAACTCATGGGTTTTGATCCACTGTCGATCAAATATATACGTCTTGCTCATGAGATGGGATTGGGGATCGGTGATGTCAGGCAAATTGACCTGGTCGGGGATGATATATCCAGGGAGAATTGGAATTTTAGAATTGGCAGGAATTCCCATACCTTCCTTGCCTGGCTGGCTTGGTATGGACCAACCAGATTCCTGCAAAAACTAATATTCAGAACGCCTTTGGTCTTCTTGCCAATCGCCATCTCTGAGGCTGAACAGGATTATTTCTACTGGCCATTAAAATATCGACGTATTGCTCAAACTTGGAAGGTAAACACTACCTGGGGGAGATTATTCTCTGAGTATCAATCCAAAGGTTATTTACAAGGATAGGTAAATCTGGATCAATTAAAAAACAGACGCAGACCTGCGTCTGTTTTTTATTATTACATTAATGAAGCGCGTCAGGGTTACATAATCATGCATCCGCTTCCGCTTTGCGCATGGTTTGAAACGCGGATATGGCCACCTCCAGCATCTTTTCATCCGGCTCGCGCGTGGTCAGATGCTGCAATGCCAGATTTGGTCTAACGATGAGACGTACAAATGAGTAGTTGAGGTGCGCGGCTGTCCAGCGCAGGTACTCATAAGCCACCCCAGCCAGGATAGGGATCATTACGATCCTGCTCACCAACCGCCAGGCAATGGGTAGCGGTCCAAGGATGGTAAAGAAAAATAATGAAAGCACCATTAATGTTAAAAGGAATGCCGTACCACAGCGAGGGTGTTCCAAAGAGAAATTTTTTACTGTACCCGGTGTCAGGTCCGCGCCTGCTTCGTATGCGTTGATAGTCTTATGCTCAGCCCCGTGATAAGCAAAAACGCGGGCTATATCTGGCATAAAGCCGATCCCCCATATATAACCTACCAATAAGACCAGGCGGATAATGCCTTCCAGAAGATTACTCCACCACGCGTTCCAGTGCAAGTAGTGTTCAGTCAACCAGCCTACACCTGCCGGTGCCAGGAAGAAAATCCCGATCGCTGCGAGGAATGTCAGGCCGAGTGTCAGGTATAGGATCGGCCCTTCAAGTTTCTCGCCTTCACCAGTTTGAAGATTAGCCGATTCAGTCAGGGCACGCATTCCCAATCCCAAAGAATCCCATAGTAGGACAAGACCACGAAAGAAAGGGATCTTTATTAAAGTCGATTTGTATATACCACCCAACGGCTCCACTTTGGTGGTGATCTTGCCATCCGGGGCACGCATGGCAAGTGCGCAGTATTTTTTGCCGCGCATCATGACACCTTCGATGAGTGCCTGTCCTCCATAATTTACAAGTTTTTCATCCAATCCAATAATCTCCAATCGAAATTGAAGGTATTATTCTTAGATCTTCCCTGGTTAAACAGGTTTCAGATTTACGAAGAAATGGATCACTGCCTCGATTCCCCGATACCAGGTAGGCAGGTTCATCTTTTCATTCGGAGCATGGATATTGTCATCAGGCAGCCCAAATCCACAAACAACCGACTCGATACCCAGTAAAGATTGCATTTCGCGTACCACTGGAATCGAACCACCCTCTCGCCTGTAAAATGCGCGCTTGCCCCACACTCTCTCGAGAGCGTCCTCCATTGCATGTACACCGATGTTGTTCATGTTGGAAACAGAGGCAGGGCTTCCCGCCATCGCCGTCAATTCCCAGCGAACATCTTTTGGAGCATGCTCCTCGAGATACGAGATCAATTGCTGATGCACCTCTTTTGGATCCTGATCAGGAACAAGACGCATGGATATTTTCGCCATTGCTCGGGCGGGGATGACGGTCTTGGAGCCTTCTTCAGTGAATCCAGAGAGCAAACCATTGACATCTAATGTTGGGCGGGCTCCGGTGCGCTCGTTCACGGTGAATCCGGACTCTCCATATAAAGCAGGGGCTCCGGTCACATCGAGAAAATGTTTATCATCTATTGGCAAACGGGCAAGTTCGTTTTTTTCTTCGACAGTCAATTTATGAACTTTATCGTAAAAGCCAGGTAATGTTATTCGTCCTTCAGCATCATGCATCCCGGAAATGATTTCCGCAAGGGCAATCGCCGGATTCCGAACAACCCCACCATAAACACCTGAGTGCAGGTCATGGGCAGGACCTTGCACCTTTAATTCAAAATATGCCAAGCCGCGCAATGCAGAGGTTATGGTCGGGTAATCTTTTCCGATCATACCTGCATCTGGATTCAAAGCGAAATCACATGCCAGGAGTTCTTTATGTCCCGAAATGAAGGCTCCCAAGTTAGGTGAACCGATTTCTTCTTCCCCCTCCAGCAACCATTTTACATTCACGGGCAATCCGCCGGAGTTGATAAGGGACTCTATTGCACTAATCACGACCATCGCCTGTCCCTTCATGTCAGATGCGCCGCGGGCAAATACATCCTCCCCGCGCACAACCGGGTCGAAGGGGCTTGTTTTCCAAAGATCTACTGGGTCAGCAGGTTGGACATCATAATGACCATAAATCAATACGACAGGTGCATCTTCGGCTGTCAACTTTTCTCCATACACAATTGGATGCCGGTCAGTAGGAAAAATATTTACCTCTTCGAACCCAAGGCTTTCCAACTTTGATGCCAGCCATTCTGCGGCAAGACGCATATCCGCTCCATGCACCGGGTCGGTTGAAACCGAGGGGAGCATCAGGATTTCTTTAAATGATTTGAGAAATTTCTCTTTGTTGTTCCTGGCATATAGCAAGGCAGATTCGCGGATATCAGCCATGGATTCCTCCAATAAAATGTTTCTAAAAATCATTTAGTAAGGATTGGTTGGTGCTTGAATTGCTTATGGGATTATGGTGGGTTGAATTGTCTGTTCGAGTGCTCGCCTCGTGACCAGGTACCAGGAGTTGATCCCATTATAGCGGTCAGCAGGTTCAAATAGCGGAACAGCCTGGACTCCCTGTACGCGCTGATCTACACCATAGGTATAAATTGGGTAATATAAAAGCAATGCCGGTAATTCTCGCCCAAAAATGACCTGGAAATTACGATACAGCCGGGTTCGAATATTCGGATCTGCAATCACACGCGCTTGCTCCAGGTATTCGCTTGCGGTGCGGTTATCCCATTGTGAATAATTTTGACCGCCGGTAATTTCAGCCTGGTGCCAGAAAGGATATGGATCCGGATCGTATGAACGGGTTAGATCCAGGTCCACCAGGGCGGCTTGGTATGTCCGGGGTGTCAGGAAATCAGTAAATAATGATTCATATGACACGGGTTGCAGTTTCACTTCCACACCGATCTCACTCCAGTTTTGTTGGATAGCCTGGGCTATTTGGGCGTGAAGAGGATCTTCTGGATAAACCAGAGTGAAAGCTAATGGTACATTGTCCTTGGAGCGTACTGCTCCGTCTGCAGGAAGCACATATCCTGAATTCTTGAGATCAGCCACAGCGATCTCGGGATCATAACCGATATGTTCAACTGCGTCATAGTACGCCCATGTCAGAGGTAATATGGGGCTATCAGCAACAACCGCCTGTCCTTCTAGCAGGGTATCTGCGATCCACTGGCGATTCAGTCCAGTCATCAATGCGCGTCGAATTTTCTTATCCTGAAGAAACGACACTTCGTTATTTCCAAGATTTAATAAGATCATACTCACGCGCGGCATCCTGCTTGAATAACAGGAGATGTTGGGATCTGAACAAGTGGATGTTATGTCCCTGGGGAGTATTTGACTGATCCCAAGCACTTCACCCTGTATGTAAGCCGCAGCGGCAGATTGTTCGTTCGTGTAGTAGCGAAACACAATTTGATCAACGAATGGAATCTGACCATAGTATTTGTTCGAAGCGGTCAGCACCACTCCGGTAATTTTTCCTTCTTCGATAGTGAGATGATCGAACCTGTAAGGTCCGCTCCCGATTGGCGCAAGGTTGTAATCTGCGGCTGCAAGCTGATCGGCGGCTACTGTTTCCAGCAGATGCTTCGGAAGTACGCCAAAAGTAAGGTAATCAAGAAATGGAGCAAATGGTTCTGGGAGTGTGAATTTGATATTCTTATCGTCCAGCCGGGTGATTTCCACCTGATCCCATAAGTTGCGCACGTCTGGTGGATAGGATGAAAATTCACTACGTAGATAATTTATAGTAAAAAGGATATCATCGCTGGTGACGGGGACATCATCGTGCCATGACGCATTGTTGCGCAAGGTAAAATTATAGATCGTCCCATCTGCGGAGACACCCCAGGACTCAGCCAGGTCAGGGAGTGGGATTCCTCTTGAATCAAACTTGATCAGGCTGCTGAAAAGCAATCGGTCAATTTCCCGGTCAGCAGGGTTATCTAGATCGAGCAGCGGGTTAAGACGTCCGAAAGAGCCAATCAAAGCCTCGGTAAATATACCCCCACTGGTAGGTTCGGGAAGAACTGGATTCTGGACAGGCTGCTGGGATAATAATAGTACCGCAACCATGATCAGGGTCAAGGTTACAACCACTATTTGCCAGCGTAATTTTTTCATATTGGAAAAAATAAAGGCCGCTCGCGATTGCGGGTTGCATCATGCGAAGGCCTTTCTCCTGAAGAGATAAGATTAGTGTGCAGAGATGATCACAGAGGTAATGGCCAGGATAAAGAAAAGAACGCTGAAAATGATAGTCACCCAGAACAGGGTTTTTTCAATTCCTCGCCGGGCAGTGAAGACGCCGCCTGCATCCGAACCTGAAAGGCTGCCCAAACCTGCACCTTTACTTTGTAGAATGATGCTTATCACAAGCGCAATCGATGTTAAAATCAAAGAGACATCCAGAATTTTCTGCATTAATTAGCCTCCAATATTTTTAGCCGCCAAATTATACCTGTTATTAAGGTAAACCGTCAAACCAGAAAACACGAATAATAATTCAGCTCGTTAAACCAGGCACTGGAAAAATTTATTGGATTGGGTCCGATTCTTAAGGTAACAACTCCTTACCATCCCGTCCACTCCAATACCTTTATTAACCTATCACATCCCTCTAAATTGGATCACTATGTTCGAATTGGTCATTAATTTACATATTCACACAACCTACTCCGATGGTTCCGGGACTTATGCAGACCTGGGGAAAGCTGCCATCAATACAGGTGTGGATGTTCTCCTCGTAACAGACCATAATATTCTGGTACAGGGCGTAAACAAGTATTATCGGGATAGGAAGAAGATGGCACTCCTGCTCACTTGTGAAGAGATCCATGACCAGGGTCGCGATCCGCAGAAAAATCATCTGCTCGTCTTCAATACAGATCGGGAAATGTCTTCTCTGGCTAGTAATCCCCAGGATCTGATCAATTCTATTCGGGAAGCAGGCGGGATTAGCTTTATCGCTCATCCGGTTGACCCGGCTTTGCCGTCCTTTGGTGAAACCGATATCTCCTGGGAGGATTGGAATGTAACTGGTTATACGGGGATTGAACTCTGGAATGGATTCAGTGAACTGAAATCCCGGGTAAAAGGAAAATTGGATGCAATAGCTTATGCTTATTTTCCTGAGTTCATCCCTCATAGCCCGTTGCCTGAGACTATAAAAATATGGGATGACCTGACAGCACAGGGGCGTCGAGTGGTTGCTGTTGGAGGCTCGGATGCCCATGCTCAATATAAGACTCTGGGACCATTGCATCGGGTGATCTTTCCTTATGAATACCACTTTTCAACCATAAATACGCACATCCTCACGCCTTCGGCCCTTAGCGGTGATATGGTCCAGGATCGCAAAATGATTTTCGATGCATTGGCAGAAGGTCATTGCTTTATTGGCAACGATCTGCCCGCCCCAACGCGAGATTTTCGATTTTCAGCTCAAAGTAAAAATGGCATGGGAATCATGGGAGATGAAATCACCCTGGATGGCACGGTAACCTTGCAAGCCAGGCTCCCCTCTACCGGTGAAATCCACCTGATCAGGAATGGTGCAACGATCAAGAAATTGAAAGGCGAGACTCTGGTTCATATTACCGATGATCCAGGTGTATACCGGATCGAGGCATATCGATGGTATTTGGGTAAACGGCGAGGCTGGATTTTTAGTAATCCAATTTACCTGAGATAAGGCCTCCCCAAAATGGCTTTTATCGCTTACAATATTGCCCGTTCGAACCGCAAAGCGGTTTGCCTTCCGCCCCCGGCACACCTACGGTGATAGTCTGGGAGCATATCCCGAGGAAAGGAGGTTCTCCTTATGCGTCATTATGAGTTGGTGTGTATTGTCCATCCTGATCTGGACGAGGCTGCGTTTAACGAAGTCATCGAAAAGATCAAGGGCTGGGTCGTTGATACCGGTGGTATTGTGGACAAAGTCGAGATCTGGGGTCGTAAACGCCTGGCGTATGTCATCAAGAAACATCGCGAAGGTCAATATGTGCTGTTCAACCTCAGTCTCGAACCCAGCGCAATAACCACGATGGACCAGAATTTACGTTTCATGGAACCGGTCATCCGCTATATGATCTCTTCCGTTGAATAGTAGCATCGCCGATTTTTGATTTTTTCTTCAAAAGAATGGAGGATGCGATGAGTTGTGGATTGAACAAGGTCATGGTGATCGGTCATTTGGGACGAGAACCAGAGATGCGCTATACACCTTCGGGAAGACCGGTAACGACCTTTACGGTTGCCACAAGTCGTTCCTGGAATACCGCTGACGGTGAACGCCATTCTGAAACCGAATGGTTTAATGTGGTCTCCTGGGGCAACCTGGCAGAAATTTGTAAGCAATACCTGACCAAAGGAAAGCAGGTCTACATCGAAGGTCGCCTGCAAACCCGGCGCTGGGAAGATAAAGAAGGCGTCAAGCATTCCACTGTCGAAATCGTCGCTAATGAGATGATGATGCTCGGTGAGCGCCGCGAGGGAAGCAATCAAAACCATGCGGGTGATGAACCAGTCGTTTCAGATGAACCAGAAAGCCAATCCGGGGAAGATGAATTTCCCTTCTAGCAAATCCTCTCTACTGACGATACTTGCCATCCGGTATCTATCGTCATCACAAATTATGGAATGGAGTTCTTAAGTATATGGACCGTGAATCACGCAATGAAAATGATATGGACCAGGGCGGTGAACGCCGGTATTTTGCTCGACCGAAAGTATGTCAATTTTGTGCAGACAAGCATTTGACCATAGACTATAAACAAGCGGATGTCCTCCGGCGTCTGGTCACTGAAGAGGGAAAGATTCGCCCTCGCCGGCAGACTGGCACCTGTGCCAAACATCAGCGTGTATTGGCAGGCGCGATCAAACGCGCACGGCATATCGGTTTGCTTCCTTTTTCAGGAAGCGATCGCGAAGATCGTTAGCCTTACTGGTCAGCGACAATGGGCATGGGAACTATTCCATGCCTCAGGCGATTCAATCTATGTCCATGCCGGCAGACTATGGCGTTGCTCGCCTCCGTCACTGGCAGCGCAATATATGAGGTATTATGGCAAAAGATAAACCTACCAAGATCGCATCCAAGAAACATCTGGCTCGCCTGGAGCGAGAACGCCGCCAAACCCTCCTGATCACCTCGATCGCCATAGGGATTGTGGTCGTCATCGTGGCTTTGATCGGTTATGGGATATTAAACGAAACCTTCCTGAAAGCCAGGCGGGCGGTGATCACGGTAAATGGCGACTCTGTCTCGGTGCATGAATTCCAGGTGCGGGTCAGACTTGCCCGAAAGCAATTGGTCGATCAGTATATGCAATACAACCAATTTGCCCAAATGCTTGGGATCGATCCCTCAACTGATTCAAGTCTATCGCAAACATTGAACCAGATACAACAATTGTTGGACAATCCATCCCAGATCGGACAGCAGGTGCTTGACGAGATTGCCAATGATTTGCTAATCAGGCAATATGCCAGGGTAAACGGAATCGAGGTCACTGCTGCAGATGTGGAAAAAGCCATTCACGATGGTTTTGGATATTACCCCGAAGGCACTCCCACATCGGCCCCCAGCAGTACACCGCTTTCCTACCCGACCTGGTCGGCAACCCAGTATGCTTTGATGACTCCGACCATTCGCCCTACTATTGCCCCATCGCAAACATTCGCCCCAACTCAGACAGTCCAATATACTGCAACCTCAACCCCTGTCCCAAGCATCACGCCAACATCGACGCCATATACACTCTCCGGGTTCGAAAATCGTTATCAGGAGAGTCTGAGCACCTATGGGAAATATGGGATGACAGATTCCGAATTCCGAAAGATCTATTTTGAAAGCCGTTTATTCAGGCAGCGAGTCTCAGACATCATCACAACAGATGTACCCCACGAGCAAGAACAGGTATGGGCACGTCACATCCTTGTTGCAGATGAAACAACTGCATTAGATATTCGTGATCAATTGTTAAGTGGTACTGATTTTGCCACCCTGGCCTCCCAGTCATCTCTCGACACGGGAAGCAAGGATAAAGGCGGCGACCTGGGATGGTTTGGAAGAGGCAAGATGGTGGCTGAATTTGAAACCGCCGCCTTCTCATTGCAAGTTAGCGAGATCAGTATGCCTGTGAAAAGTACAAACGGCTGGCACATTATTCAGGTACTTGGACATGAAATCCGTCCACTGACGGACGCTGAGTATAAGGATGCGGTAAATGCAGCTTTCAACCAATGGCTCCTTGACCAGCAATCAGGTGCAAATATTGTCATAGACGATATATGGGTGGCGAACACACCTGATCTTCCCAGTCTGCAAAGCGCTTTCAATGACATGTATGCAACGGCAACGGCATACGCCAACCAGCCATTGCAACCTACTAACACACCATAACACATACCTGTCTCCCTTAATCAAGAACCAAAAGCGGTTAGCAGTGTTGCTAACCGCTTTGTTATTCAGAAAATACAGGAATGGATTTCCTATTTTAGAAATTCCTCTGAGACCTGATCCAATTTCAGACTGATGATTTGACTGGCTGAATCACGCCCCATGGTCACGCCATAGATTACATCCGCAGCCTGAACGGTATTTCGATTATGGGTGATGATGATGAATTGAGTATCCTTGCTCAGCTCAAGGAGCAGATCCCTGAAACGGCCCACATTAGCTTCGTCAAGCATGGCATCCACTTCGTCCAAAACACATACTGGGGTTGGGGAAACTTTAAGCAGTGCAAAAACAAGCGCAATGGCAGTCAGGCTTCGTTCTCCACCCGAAAGCAATGATAGCCCCTGCTCTCTCCTCCCTGGCAGGCGCGCTTCGATATCTATGCCTGTCTCTGTCAAGTTTTCAGGATCTGTCAAAGTCAATCTTGCAGATCCGCCTCCAAATAATCTGTGGAAAATATCATGGAACTCCCCGGCAACAGCGTCGAATGTCTTTCGGAATTCATGACGTGTAATCGCGTCCAGTTCTGCGATGACCTTGTGAAGGTCAGCCTCTGCTTTTCGCAAATCCTCCACTTGAACTGTAAGAAAGCCGTGTCGCTCCTTAACCGATTTATACTCCACCTGTGCTTCAAGGTTTACAGCCCCCATCCGGCGGATTTGTGCTCTTTGGCGATTGATATTTTCTTCCAGATCCGGGGAAAGTCTGGTCACCACGGGTAACTGGTCCACCATACCATCGAATGGCAGGGGTACAGGTCCAGATACATCTGCAGCGTAATCAAATGCCACCAGACCAAAGTCATCTTCAATCCGCTGGCGTAAAGTCTGAAGGATCTCCTGCTTGCGGCTCTGATCCAGGAGGATTTGATTATTCATTCTCTCGATGCGCGCAAGAGCAGCCTGCCCCTCATTCTCTTTTCTTTGAAGGTCCTGTTCTTGAGCTTCGCTGGTTTCCAATTCTTGTTCTGCTGATAAGATCAGGCTGCGCAATTCCTCCAACTGCGTATTCATCCCAGTAGCCTGATCGTGTTTGTTTCCCCGCTCAGCATCCAAATCTGTAAGTGCAGATTCTATTTCCTCCAGCCTCTTTTCCACCAAGGCTTGTTGTTCCTGTAAGGCATTTACGCTTTGTATTCGCTCATTCAGACGCCGTTGAGCATCGCTCAAAGCCCGTTCTGCCACTGCCAGCTTTGTTGTCCAGAATGTGACCTGTGCCTGGAATTCATCCATGGAAACGGCAGCCTGGGCTATAGAAGCCTTGTTCAACATTTCCTGCGCCAATGAAATTTCCTCCCTGTTTTGAGACAATCTTACAACTGACAACTGATGTTCATGACTTGCTTGAAGGATTGCCAATTCGATGCTCTTCTTCTGACCGTTCAGCCATTCTCGCTGCCGCTCGACTTTCTCTACACGCACATGCGCCTCCCGCTGCGCGTCCCGTACTTTCTCCAATTCAGCACGCCTTAAAGCCAGGTTTTCCTTTCTTTCCGTATCACGTTTACGTGTCAACTCGATCTGGATGAAAATCTTGTGGATTTCCCGATCAAGTTCAGTGATTCTATCCTCAGACTTGGAAATCGCCTCCAATAATGTTCGCTTTTGTCTCGACCTGCCCAGAGCAGCAGCCTTGGCAGGTTTTCCTGCAAGGACTTGCCCACTTGCGTGAAACACCTCACCTTGTAAAGTTACTGCACGAGCGGTCATCGGCTGCCCTGCTAGGATTCTGCGCGCCACTGACCGATCTTTGACAATTAATACTTGACCCAGCAATAAGTCCAACACAGGTTGCAATTCTGCCGGAGCTAGAACCAAGCTCGAAGCCACACCAAGGCATTTATCTGTTGTTTGGGTCTTTAATGGTTCTATGGGTGAGAGCCAATCCATGGTCAATATTGATGCCCGACCAGATTGTTCATCGTCAAGCAATTCCATGGCATTTTGTGCATCCCGCCCGGAATGCAGCAAGACGGCATCTGTAAATTCACCCAGGGCAGCAGATATCGCCACTTCTAATTCAGGTGGCACATCCAGGGATGCAGAAAGAGCGCCGCTGGCTTTTCCGAGTTTGGATTGGCGGGCGGCATCAAGTAGTTTCCTTGCACCATCTGCATATCCCGCCAGGGATTGATCAGCCTGTTCCAGGACTTCCAATTGCGCTCTATCACGTGCAAGGTCTGCAACAATCGACGCCCGTCCAGCTTGACTTTCTTTTCCCAGTAATTCGAGATCCAGATACTTCTTTTCCGCCAGTTGAGAATCTGCATCCGCCTTGCGCATTGCTGTTTCTGCTTTTCGATAGGTCGCAGTCGCCCTTTTAGATTCCTCCCCGGCTTGCGCGGCTTCCATATCTGTCGCTATAGAATTCTGGGTGATGGTCTCCAATTCCTTTTTCTGAGCATCCAGTCTCCCGGTTAGTTCAGTAAGGTGCGCCTCCAGGCTGGCATGCTGGTTCGAGAAACCCTCAAGTTTTTCTCTTATTAGCACAAGATCTGATTCAAGGATTGATTTTTCTTTTTGCTGCTTTTCCAATGTGTCCTGGGCTGCCTCGACAAGAGTCTGGGATTCGTCATTTTCCTCAGTAATCCGTCTAACCTCCTCTTCGATTGCAGTTAATTTTTCCAAGGCATTCTTGAGGTCTTCACCCAGGCGGGATTGTTCACAAAAAGCAACTTGTCTATTTTCCATCAAGGCACGTTGCCGTTCTTCGAGCATGGCGGTCGCTTTACTGACGGATTCGCGATTCTCATGAAGTTGTGCAGACTGACGATGCCAAGAATTGAGCCTTGCCCGCAAGCCGTTCAACCTGTCACGAAATGTCGAATACTCCTCCCGAATCGTCTGGTAGGATTCACGCGCCTGTAATAATTTGGTTTCTTGTGAACGTGTAAGATCGATCGCTTCTGTCAGGTTGTGCTGTGCGAGATGCCAGTGAAATCCATACCATTCATGCAATAGCACTCGCAAATCAGCCTGAACTTGGGAATATTCCTGGGCGCGGGCTGCCTGGCGTTCAAGGCTTTTCAGACGCGGTTCGAGTTCAGCAAGGATATCGAGAACCCGATCAAGATTTCGTCTTGAATTCTCCAGCCTGCGCAGCGCCTCTTCCCGCCGGGTACGATATAACCCAATCCCCGCCGCCTCTTCAAATAATCGACGGCGTTCATCCGCCTTGAGGGATAAAGATGCATCTACAAGACCTTGTCCAAGTATGGTATAGGTCCGCTCAGAAAGACCGGATTGGGCTAAAAGTTCATTTATATCCTTCAAACGAACATGTTGGCTATTCAACAGGTATTCATTTCTGCCATCCCTGTATGCGCGCCTGGACAGGCTGACTTCGGAAAAATCTACCGGAAGCCAGCCATCGTCGTTATCAAATGTGATCCCCGCTGAGGCCATGCCTGACCTTGGCCTTAGTTCAGATCCGGCAAAAATCATATCCTCTGTCTTCTTCGCCCGCAGCAGACTATAAGTCTGCTCCCCAAGCACCCACCTCAATGCATCGGCAATATTGGATTTTCCAGAGCCGTTTGGTCCAACGATTGCTGTAATCCCTTCGGCAAATTCAAAATTTGTCTTCACGGCGAAAGTTTTGTACCCGTGTAATTCCAATGACTTTAGACGTAAAGGCATATATATCCTGGATTTCTTATTAAGATTTTTCGATCAAGTCAAGCGCAGAAAGGGCGGCTGCGCGTTCGGCTACCTGTTTATTGTGCCCGCTCCCGTGGCCGAAGATTTTTCCATTGATATGCACTTCAATTTCAAATTTTCGCTGGTGGTCGGGACCATCCATGGAGGTTGTAATGTATTTTGGTATTCCCATCTTATTCCCCTGCGACCATTCCTGCAACCTGCTCTTGGGATCACGCGAATCTGAAAGGAGGATAATCTTTAGGCTGACTGGTTCCAACAGCGGATGGATAATTCCCTGGATGATATTTATATCGCTTTCCAGGTAGAGAGCGCCAATTACAGCCTCAAAGGTGGCGCAGAGAAGCGCATCCTTCTGGCGACCTGCTGCTTGATCCTCCCCGCGACCCAGGCGCATTGCCGATCCCAGGTCGAATGAGCGTGCAAACTCAGCAAGTTGTTCAGTACAAACCAGTGCGGAGCGCATACGCGTCAGTTCGCCTTCGGTCAGCTCCGGGAAACGGTTGTATAACCACGCTCCAACAATGAAGTCAAGAACAGCATCGCCTAAAAATTCCAGGCGTTCATTATCCTCCAGTGCTTCCTGGTGCTCGTTGATATACGATCGATGTGTCAGGGCTCGCGTCAATAGGAGCAAGTTCTTAAAAGGAAGGCTCAATCGTCCCACCAACGCGCCCGGAGACTCAATAATAAATTCATCCGGGATGTTGCTCATTTATACCTCCCAGAACTCAGTGGGCGCCAGCCTTCCTATTCTTCAACCTTATTTGTTCTATAGAAAATAAACCGAAATACGGAGGCTCGCGGCCGCTTCATTCTTAAATTTTCACCAACCGATTGTAACCCGATTCAACCAGCGTGACCAGCGTCTGTGTTAGAATCTCCTGGTTCTCTTGCAGGAGTGACAATGATCAAATCTTCTGGTGATGAATCCCTGTCCTTAGATAATATTGAAATGGGTCTGGGTACCTGGGCTTGGGGTGACCGCAGCTTATGGAAATTTGGTCTCGGGTATACTGAGACCGATATCGAACAGGCATTCCAAACCTCATTAACTGCCGGGATTAATCTGGTGGATACGGCAGAAGTGTATGGATCAGGTCGTTCAGAACGATTCCTTGGTCAATTTCTCAAGAATACCACAACCCCCGTTGTTGTCGCCACCAAGTTCATGCCTTTCCCATGGCTATTGAACCAGAGATCGCTAATGCGTTCGCTTGATCTCAGCCTCGAAAGACTGGAATTGAATCGAGTAGACCTTTACCAGATACATTGGCCTTTCCCTCCGATGCCGGTGGAATTTTGGGTGGAGGCGCTGGCTAAGGCTGTAAAGACAGGAAAAGTCCGGGCTGCAGGAGTCTCGAACTTTAACCTCTCTCAAATGCAACGTGCATATTCCGTCCTTCTGAAACATGATATTCACCTGGCATCCAATCAGGTGGAGTATCATCTGCTCAATCGGACTGTAGAAAAGAATGGTTTGCTCTCCCGGTGCAAGGAAATGGGTATTCGCCTGATTGCCTATTCACCGCTGGCTAAGGGATTGTTAACTGGAAAATATTCACCGGCATCACCCCCACCGGGTATGCGCTCCCGCCAACCGAAGAGAAAGATGCTATCCCTTCCTCGTCTAATAGACATTTTGAAAGAAGTTGGACAAGGGCATAACGGCAAAACTCCCGCACAGGTGGCGTTGAACTGGCTTATTTGCAAGGGTGCGTTGCCAATCCCAGGTGCAAAGAACGCCTTACAAGCCGGTCAGAATGCGGGCGCATTGGGCTGGAGACTGACATCAGAAGATGTGCAGGCTCTGGACGATGCCAGCGATCAGTTTTCCAGGTAACTGATTATGGAGCATCGCAGGTCAGGAGACAAATTTCTATCTCAAGATCTGGAGTAGATTGCTATAATCGTCAGTCCATAATTTTAACGAAGGGGAATAATCACCGAGGTCTTTTGCCCGGGAAGCGATCGAAGGGGAGGATAATAAAACCGGATCGCGAGCGAGAAGCATCCACAGGGAACGAAAGACAGCGCTTGAATTTCCAGGATCGTCGATAACCACGCGATTCATGTGAAAATAATCCGCCAACATCCAGACAACTGGAACCAGGTCGAGGTGACGGTTTGAAATATGGACCGCCAGTATTCCATCTGCCTGAAGATGCTTTAGATACAATTCAAAAGCTTCCCTGTCCAGCAAATGAACCGGGATGGAATCGCTAGAAAAAACATCCAGCATGAGTACATCATAATTATCCGGTCCGCTCGTGGCGAGTTCGTTTTCCAATGAGATACGCGCATCCCCATAAACGACCTCAATGTTTGCCTTACTATCGGAAAGGAAACTGAAATATCCTCCCTTGCCCTCTGCCAGGTCCACGACTTGCGGATTGATCTCATAAAATCGATAGAGATCGCCTGGTAGTCCATAAGTTGCCAATGTCCCGATTCCCAGCCCCAACACTCCCACCCGCATTCCTTTCCCCCGGTCGGGATGGTGTAATAGTGCGAGCCCTCCACCGCTGGTTTCGCCAAAATAAGCAGTAGGAATGTCTCTTTTCAAAGGGTCGTTCATCTGGATACCGTGAATTGTGATTCCGTGAACCAAAGCATACCTGTTTGAGAGGTCCCCTTGTTCTCCGAGTAACTTCACTCGAACGACACCATAATAATTCCTCCCGATATAGAGGAAATTGGTCATATCGGAACGCACCTGTTGGCCCAACCTTACGAACGCGACAATCAGGGCACTTATCATTAACACATTATCAATAATCAATATCAATTTTTTCTCCAAGACCGGCCTGTCTTTGATCGAAATGATCACCAATAATGCCCAGGCAAGCATGTATCCTAGAGGTAGTTCCCAGAATCCCTTGAAGAGGTACGGAGCCACAAAGTTTATAAAAAGTCCTCCCAGCGCACCCCCAACAGATACCATCAGATAAAAAACCGTAAGCCGGTCTGCAGACGGACGTAAACGATATAGTTCCCCGTGGCAGACCATGCACACACAGAACAGTGCGCCTGAATAGATGACACACTGGAATAAAATCGATAACGATTCCAATCGTCCCAGCACCCAGCCGGCAAGGATTGTAAATATAAATAATAAGACAAGATATAACCGCCTGGAATACCATCGTTCGCCGGAAAAAGCCAAAATAAATGACAGCAGGTAGATCATCAAGGGCAACACCCATAGAAATGGGATGACCGCCACTTCCTGGGTGATCTGTGAAGTAGTCGCCAGAAGCAACAAGGAGGCTGTCATTGCCAGCGTGATCCATAAAGCGTACTGACCGAGGTGAATTCTAGCTGGTTTGGCAGACTCTCCTTCAGACATGGAGGCCTTCGTGGAAGAATGGTTCCGTAGAGAGCGCATTACATTATAGATGGTCAGTGCGGTAAAAAGACCGTAGAGGATGGACCACAACCGTCCCTGCCAGGCAAGGGAAAAATATGGTTCCACCAAAATCGGATAGGCAATCAGTCCGATTAAAGAACCCAGATTTGACAGGGCGTAAAGCCTATAGGCAGTCTTCTCGGGAAATCGTCTGTTATACCAGAATTGAATCAATGGGCTATTGGTCGATAATATGAAATAAGGCAGGCTGACAGAGATTAACAGGATTTTTATTATCCCCAAAATCGGTTCAACCTCCCCGTGTGGTTTCCAGCTTGCATTTGGCGTGATTGGTGATTTCCAGACCAACCCAAGTATGATCATGATCACCAGGGTGGAAACAAGCATGACGAGGTGAACTATTTCGCGCCGGCGTGATTTCTGTGCGAGCCAGCTCGTGTAAGCATAACCGCCGGTCAACAACACTTGAAATATCATCTGGACGGTCGACCAGACTGCTGGTGTCCCGCCAAACCAGGGCAGGATATATCTGGCGATCATTGGTTGGATTTGGAAGAGAAGGAACGCTGAAAGGAAAATTGAGGCTGCAAAGGCGACCATGATCCAATTTTACTAGGGAGTGAAGGAATTATGTACCGAAATTCAAGTTGACGGGTTAATGATTTTATCAACCGGATTACAGGTAATCACGTGTTTAATACTAATCGCGTATTAATTATCGGAGGAACCGGATTCTTGGGATACCATGCCCTTATGGAATTCATTGACCATGGTTGGGAAGCCACTGTGATTGGTTTACCCTCCTCAGAAAAGACATTGAATATTCCGCCTGAAGTGCGAGTTGTTCTAAAAGACATTGTAACCATCGATGATCTTGATCTCCTTGCCCTTCTTCGAGGTCATACAGCCCTGGTCTATGCCACTGGGATGGACGACCGTACAATTTCCAAAAAACCTGCTTATCCGAAATTCTTCCATGCGAATGTTGAAGTCCCTATCCGGGTTTTGGAATTGGCGCGACAGGCAGGAGTGAAGCGGGCGGTGATCTTTGGCTCCTACTTCGCCCATTTTGATCGTCTCTGGCCTGAAATGAAATTGGCTCAACACCATCCTTACATCCGCAGTCGTGTGGAACAAGAAAAGGCGGTCTTATCCTTAACTGGTATAGATGTGGATGTCCTTGAACTCCCCTATGTTTTTGGCAGCATTCCGATGGATGATTGGAAACCCTTATGGTTGCCACTTGTCAAATACCTGTACGAGTCTCCTTTAATTCTCTTTACGCCTGGCGGGTCTGCCTGCGTATCTGCCAGAACGGTAGCTGCTGCAGCAATCATGGCTATCGTGAATAAAAGAGCCGGGAATTGTTATCCTATCAGCCAGGAGAATCTAACCTGGAGACAGCTTTTGAACCGCCTTGCTCGAGTAAGGGGGCGGGAAAAGAAGGTGATCTACCTTCCAAATTGGATCATCAAAATATGCTTGTTCAGCATATCGATTCTACATTACATCCGGGGGAAAGAAGGCGGTCTCGATCTGTGTAATTTCACTTCGCTGCAGACAGCAAATACCTTTATTGATCCAAGCCTTTCCCAGAATAGACTTGGTTACGAATTCAAAGACCTTGATGAAGCATTCCGTGATACAGTCGAGGCGTGTGGATTTTAAAAGTAAAACAAGATTGTTAGACGCCTTAAATAAATTTGGTGAGTGAAATGGAAAGAATAGGACTCATCGCTGCCATGCCTCTGGAAAGTAAAGCACTTCTCCAGGAGATCAGGAATTGGAGACGGGTAAAAATTGGCAATTATCAAGGAACTCATTTTCGTATAGTTAATCGCGATTGCTTCCTGATCACCTCCGGTGTAGGTCGGAGGCGCGCGATGGATGCGGCCTCCTCCCTTCTGGATGCAACCAGTCCACAAGTACTGATCTCGTTTGGAATCGCAGGTGCAATTAAGAAAGACCTATCCATAGGGGATGTCGTGATCCCTCAGCAGACCTGCTTGTTGGAGAATGAAAACCTTGGGGAATTGAAACCCTTGGCTGGTCTAAGCAGGAAGGGGTGGATTGCTGCGGAAGAAATTCTCCGGCAAGCGGGCGCCAGCTTGAGCCTTGGAACAGCCATAACAACCCGCACTACTCAATTGGATCTGGATAAATTTAAACAGTTTAATAACCCAATTCTCGAGATGGAGACATCTGGTATTGCACAGGTTGCTGAAGAGTCAGCAATTCCGCTTCTCTCGTTGCGCTCGATCAGTGATGGCCCTCTACAGCCGCTTCCTTTCAATCTGGAAAACATTTATAACGACAAGGATGATCTTCGCCTCTTGATACTATTCTACATGATTCTTAAACAGCCTCAGGTCTTATCTAAAGTTTCTTACGTGATAAGGAACTCTCGAATTGCTGCGAATCATGCAGCCAGAGCCATGCTTGCAATTTTAAATGAACCATCTTCAATAATTTCAATTTCAGGCATAAGTAACCTTATCTGACATGTTGCCGAATTTATTAGATACTGGCTTGTGGGGGAATGGAATTAGTCAGAATTTTATTATTCTTTTTTATCATGGACTTGTCCCGCCTCACCATGCAGCCCTTGACTGGAAGATATTTTTTGGATATAAACATTTAAGATAATTCATATCACTTTATCTATTTCGTCCTTGCCAAGGATTGTCGCATTTGTCCCAATCTCCCAAAACCAGGTCCCAATTACCGGTTGACGATACCCGGAAGAGCGCAAAAGCAGTTCTTTCTGGCAGGAGCAAGAAAGGCTGGTTTGCACGCTTGCTGCCGTTCCTTGGACCTGCATTCATCGCCAGTATAGCCTACGTTGATCCGGGTAACTTCGCCACCAATATCCAGGGGGGTGCTCAATTTGGATATGAATTATTATGGGTCATCCTTGGCAGCAATTTGATGGCCATGCTCCTGCAGGCATTATCCGCCAAACTTGGCATCACCACCGGGAAAAACCTCGCGGAACATTGCCGTGAACGCTTTCCGCGTCCTGTCGTTTGGACGATGTGGGTTTTAATGGAATTGGTAGCCATGGCTACCGACCTGGCTGAGTTCCTTGGTGCGGCAGTCGCAATCAATTTGCTTTTCGGTATCCCGCTATGGATCGCAGGATTGCTGACCGCCATAGTGACTTTCCTGATTTTGGGTCTGGAACGCTTTGGCTTCCGGCCTTTGGAAGCAGTAATCACTGGCTTCCTGGCAATCATTGCTGTCAGTTATATGATTGAAATCTTCCTTGTAAATCCGGCATGGGGATCCATTGCCCGTTCCACTTTCATCCCTCATTTTACTAATTCCGAGAGTATCCTTCTTGCAACCGGTATCCTGGGAGCTACCGTCATGCCGCATGCCATCTTCTTGCATTCCGCGCTGACCCAGGGGCGCGTGGTTGTAAAGAAAGCGGAACAACAACGCCGGCTCTTCCATTTTGAGATCATTGATGTCGTCATCGCCATGGTCATTGCCAGTTCGGTCAACGCGGCCATGCTGATCACTTCCGCGGCTACTTTCTTCAAGTCAGGAACAAATGTTGGCAGTCTCGAGCAGGCCTACCTAACCCTTCAGCCACTCCTTGGTCGTGCCGCTGGTGTGGTCTTCGGTGTGGCATTACTTGCATCTGGCCTTTCCTCTTCGTCGGTGGGGACGATGGCTGGCCAGGTTATCATGCAAGGTTTCCTTAATTTTCACATTCCACCCTGGATTCGGAGGGTCGTAACGATCCTACCTTCGTTGATCGTGATTCTCCTGGGTGCAGATCCAACACGAACCCTGGTGATCAGCCAGGTTGTACTCTCGTTTGGCCTGCCTTTCGCAGTAATCCCCTTAGTACTATTTACCAGCAACAAGAATCTCATGGGGACCATGGTCAATAAACCCATCACCACAATCTTCGCCTCCTTGTCAACAGTATTGATCATTGCATTAAATTTCTTTTTGTTGTATATGACCTTTTTTGGAAGATAAGCCTATGTTTAATCAAATTCTTGTTCCCCTGGACGGTTCAAAATTAGCTGAAGCGGCACTACCCGCAGCAGGCATAATGGCACAGGCATTGAATGCACATGTAAACCTTCTGCATGTCATCGAGCAGGATGCTCCCGAGGAGATTCACCGTGATCGGCACCTGACGGATTCGGTTGAAGCATTGAATTACCTGGAAGCGACTGCCGGGCAGAATTTTCCAACCGGCGTCAAGGTGGACTGGCATGTCCATACTGCCAAAGTAACCGATGTTGCTCGCAGTATCACTGAGCATTCCACTAGTGAGGGTCAGAAAGATTTAATCATCCTGACCTCGCACGGAAATAGCGGCATACATGACCTGTTCATGGGAAATATCGCTCAGCAGGTTGCTTCAATGGGTGAATCTCCAGTCCTGCTAATAAAACCATCCGGTGCCCTGGTAAAATTTAAATTGGAACGCATCCTCGTCCCATTGGATGATAAATCCATTCACGACCAGGCGATTCCAATCGCTGAATCCCTGGCAAAAGCCTTCCATGCTCAGCTCGACCTATTATGTGTTATCCCCACCCTGGGAACCCTTTCTGGCGAACAGGCGGCTGCGGGGAATTTCATGCCCGCCACTACAACTGCCTATCTGGATATTGTAGAAGAGACAGCTCGTGAGCACTTCCAATCTCATCTGGATGAATTTGCCAATAAGAACATTCCTGCATCCGCCACGATTACCCGAGGCGACCCTGCCCCAATGATCGCCAAGACTGGTGAGAAGATCCAGGCGGACATCATCATCCTTGGCACCCATGGTCGAGCAGGTCTCAACGCATTCTGGAACCGGAGTGTCGCCGCCAGCGTTGCCCGTATGTCGGAGATTCCATTATTGTTGATTCCTCTCTTTGAATAGGGCTGTCCCTGCTCCTGAATATGCGGATACGAAATTGTTACTGCAGCAAAGCTCTTTTCCTGCCATAATCACCTCAAGCGAAAAAACATCAAAATAATCTCATTTCTCTAATCACATTCTTATATGTGAAACTCTTGACTTGTTAAACCTTTACAGATATAGTCAACAACGTTTAACTAATCAAGGATGTTTATTATGTTACCTTCTAAAATATTATTGATAGAAGTGATTCGTGAATGGTCGCAGGTGTTTATGCACCGCTCCATGCGCGACTTTAAAAGTTTCATGGATGAGACTGGTTTGTCATTTTCTCAGATCAACATTCTGATGCGCTTGTTTTACGGAAGAAGTGCAGGTATCTCAGAGATCGGAGATAAATTGGGGGTAACCAGTGCAGCTGCCAGCCAGGCCGTGGATCGCTTGGTCCAGATTGGGTTGATTGAACGCACGGAGTTGCCGCAAGACCGGCGGGCAAAGCGCCTTGAACTTAGCCGGAAGGGCCGCGCATTGATCGAAAAAGGGATTAAGGCTCGCAGTAGATGGGTCAATGGTCTCACCAGTGCCCTTTCAGTGGATCAACAAGAAATGATAATTTCCGCCCTCACTTTGCTGACGGAAGCGGCACGTAAAACGGGCGAGTAATCGAATTCATTACAAGCTATGAGTACCATCCTCGCGAAATGCTATATCTTCAATTTTTGTCACCTTTTTCCGGTCGAAATTAACATCAAGGAGTCATAACAATCATGCTTCGGCTAGCCAAGTATTTAAAACCCTATTTATTACTGATTTTGCTCACCATCGCCTTGTTGTTTATTCAGGCAAATGCTGACCTGGCACTTCCCGACTATATGTCGAAAATTGTCAATAACGGAATCCAACAAGGAGGTGTAGAGAATGCCGTTCCGAAAGCCGTTCGGAAGAGCCAGATGGATAAACTCGTAATATTCATGAGCAGCTCAAACAAGACACTTGTGCTCTCCAAATATTCCTTGGTGGATAGAACCTCCACGGATTATCCTGGATATATCGATGAGTATCCAGCCCTTGCCAATGAACCTGTGTACGTGCTCAACGATATCAACAGTGCCGAAATAGCCGTTCTTAACCCGGTGATGGGCAAAGCTCTTTTGATTGTTGATACTATCCAGAAAATCCTGGCAGATCCTGCCAAAGCCTCTGCGATGGGTCAGGGTTTTGGCTTCGATTTGTCTAAAATACCTGCTGGAATGGATGTCTTCGGTTTATTGTCCAAACTTCCTGCCGCCCAATTAGACACCTTGGTATCTGGGATCGACCAGAAATTTGCCACTCTGGGTGAAAAAATGATCACCCAGATAGCAGTCGGATCGGTGAAGGCTGAATATTCCGCCCTGGGCATGGATACGGCAAAACTTCAAACCAATTACATCATCCGTGCTGGTGTCCTGATGTTGTTGTTATCACTTCTTTCCATCACTTGTACGATGATTGTTGGATATCTCTCTGCCAAAACAGCTGCAGGTGCCTCCCGCGATATTCGTAAGCATGTATTTCAAAAAGTCGAAAGTTTTTCCAACACTGAATTTGATAAATTTTCAACTGCCTCCCTCATCACCCGCTCGACCAACGATGTCACCCAGGTCCAGATGGTCATCATCATGATGATGCGCATGGTCTTTTACGCACCAATCATCGGGGTTGGAGGAGTCATCCGGGCAATTGGCAAGAGCGCAGACATGTGGTGGATCATAGCTCTTGCCGTGGTTGTCTTGCTCGGCATTATCCTTGTTGTTTTCTCGATTGCACTTCCAAAATTCAGGATCATTCAGAGCCTGATTGACCGTCTCAATCTTGTGATTCGGGAAAACCTTTCCGGAATGATGGTCATTCGCGCTTTCAATATGCAGGCATTTGAAGAAGAAAGGTTCGATAAAGCAAACAAGGATTTGACTGGTAACAGTCTATTCATTACGAGGGTGATGGTCATAATGATGCCGTTGATGATGCTGATCCTGAATGGGGTAACCTTGTTGATCATCTGGGTTGGCGCGCATCAGGTAGCCAATTCAACGATGCAGGTCGGCGATATGATGGCCTTCATGCAATATGCCATGCAGATCGTTTTTGCTTTCTTAATGCTATCCATGATGTTCATCATCCTCCCCCGCGCCTCCGTCTCCGGTGGACGAATAGCCGAAGTCCTGGAGACCAAACCGGTGATTATTGATCCGACAAGCCCTGAAAAATTCAGCCAACCATTTGTAGGGACCGTCGAGTTTCGCAATGTGTGCTTCCGTTATCCAGGCGCGCTTGAAGATGTGCTGCACAATATTTCTTTCACCTCCCTTCCAGGTCAAACAACTGCATTCCTGGGATCCACCGGTTCGGGGAAATCCACTATTGTAAATCTGATTCCCCGTTTTCACGACGTGACTGATGGAGCGATCCTGGTCAGTGGAACGGATATACGCAATGTATTGCAATCTGATCTGCGCGACAAGATCGGTTATATCCCCCAGAAAGGAATGCTATTCTCCGGCACCATTGAAAGCAACCTCTTATATGCTGATGAGAATGCCAGTCAGGATGACCTAAATATGGCGGCTGAAATTTCCCAAGCTCAGGAATTCATCTCTTCAAATCCGGAAGGATTCCTGGCAGAGGTGGCCCAAGGCGGAGCCAATGTCTCCGGAGGTCAAAAGCAACGGCTTTCAATCGCACGTGCATTGGTAAAGAAGGCTCCGATCTATATATTTGATGATAGTTTTTCAGCGCTGGATTTCAAAACAGATGCGGCATTAAGAAGATCGCTCAAAGAAAAGACAGCCTCCAGCACTGTTCTGATTGTTACGCAGCGCGTTTCCACCATCAAGAATGCTGAGCAGATAATCGTCCTCCATGAGGGACGAATTGTTGGCAAGGGTAATCACCGTGAATTGATGGATGGTTGCGAAGTTTATCGGGATATCGCCTTATCGCAGCTGAGCAAGGAGGAATTAGGATGATGCACGCAAACGCTCCGATGGGTCGTGGTCCTGCCAGGGGTGGTCCGATGGGACGCGGTGGTCCGATGGGGATGATGATGAAAGGTGAAAAACCGCGTGATTTAAAAGGCACAATGGTGAAACTGGTTAGGTATCTCAGTTCTTACAAGATCGCCTTTATTATAGTGATGATATTTGCCATCGCTTCCACAATTGCATCCATCGTTGGACCTAAGATTCTAGGGAAAGCCACGACAAAGCTATTCGAAGGGGTGATGAGCCAGATCGCAGGGACAGGCGCAGGGATTGATTTTACCTACATCGGTCAAATTGTCATCCTGACATTATCGTTGTACCTGCTCTCATCAATGTTCAGTTATATCCAGGGCTGGATCATGTCGAATGTCTCCATGAACATCACATACCGTTTCCGCAAGGAGATCGCTGAAAAGATCAACCGGATGCCACTAAAATATTTCGACGGCACGATCCATGGCGAGGTGCTTTCCCGGGTCACGAATGATGTGGATACGGTCAGCCAGACTTTGAATCAGAGCCTTACCCAGATCATCACATCGATCATCACGGTTGTCGGTATTCTCGTGATGATGTTTTCCATAAGTTGGATGATGACTCTCGTCTCCTTGTTAATCCTTCCTCTTTCCATGGGTTTCATTGGTCTCGTGGTTCGACAGTCACAGAAATATTTTAAACAGCAGCAGGATTACCTGGGTCATGTCAATGGTCATGTGGAAGAAATGTATGGCGGGCACGTGGTCATGAAAGCCTTCAACGGCGAAGCAAAGAGCGTTGAGATCTTTGACCGGATAAACGACACCCTCTATGGGTCGGCGTGGAAGTCTCAATTCCTTTCCGGTCTGATGATGCCGATCATGACTTTCATAGGCAACCTGGGATATGTGGCCGTGACCATCCTTGGTGGATACCTTGCGACCAGAAATGCAATCACGATCGGCGATATCCAGGCATTTATTCAATATGTAAGATCATTTACCCAGCCCATTGCACAACTTGCAAACGTATCCAATGTACTTCAACAGACGGCTGCTGCAGCAGAGCGCGTTTTCCAATTCCTTGCCGAGGATGAAGAAGTGCCCGATTCGGTCACCCCGGTAAAAATTGACCAGGTAAATGGCCTGGTCGAATTTAAGAATGTACGCTTTGGCTATTCACCAGAGAAAATTATTATTAATGATTTCTCCTTTTATGCAAATCCTGGGCAGAAAATAGCCATTGTAGGTCCCACCGGGGCTGGAAAGACCACAATGGTCAAATTGCTGATGCGCTTTTACGATGTCAATAGCGGGGCTATCCTTGTGGACGGGAACAATATCAAGGATTTCACACGAGGTGACCTGCGTTGTATGTTTGGTATGGTATTGCAGGAGACATGGCTATATAACGGTACCATCATGGAAAATATTCGCTATGGGCGTTCGAATGCCACCGATGACGAGGTTGTGCAAGCTGCCAAGGCTGCACATGTGGACCATTTTGTCCGCACCCTTCCGGAGGGTTATAAGATGGTCCTGAATGAAGAGACCAGTAACATATCCCAAGGGCAGATGCAGTTGATGACCATCGCCCGTGCCATCCTGGCTGATCCCAGGATCCTTATCCTGGACGAGGCAACAAGTTCTGTCGATACACACACCGAGGTATTGATCCAGAAAGCAATGGATACCCTGATGAAGGACCGGACGAGTTTTATCATTGCCCATCGACTTTCTACGATCCGTGATGCCGATTGGATCCTGGTGATGAACAACGGTGATATTGTGGAACAGGGCAAGCACACCAAACTGCTGGCAAAGAATGGTTTTTACGCTGAGCTCTACAACAGCCAGTTTGAAGGAAAGGAAATATAATTTTCGATTCGTGAATTGTGCGTTGAATTGGGTCCGGTGACATAAATGATCATATTGGTGTGAAATCAAAAACATAAGTGAAATCATCGATATGTCTGGATGATCACAGTGCCAGATCGAATTCGTTTTCTAATTCCCACAGAACCGCTTCCAATGGAAGTTAAGGTACAATTCGTTTGTGATTTCACGCAGAAAGGATGACCATGTCGCGCCCAAAAGATCTTAATCGTTACGTGGCGAACCTCCAAAAGGAAATCGATGGAGCGTTCTTATATACCGCCCTGGCTGATACCGAAAAACAACCCAAGTTATCTGAACTTTATAGGCGCTTGGCGTCCAGTGAAGAAAAACATGCCTCCGCATGGGAAACGCGAATAATTGATGCCGGGATTAAATTTCCATCCCGTAAGCCGAGTCTGCGCGCCCGCATACTGGCGTTCCTCGCCCGGAGGTTCGGACCTCAATTCGTTCTCCCCACCATCACGGGAAACGAGCAGGCAGATAGCCGTGCTTATGACAATCAACCGGAAAATGATACTGGCAGGATGTCCGCTGATGAAAGATCCCATGCCCGTCTCCTCACGATGGTGGGAAGCAGTACCAGTGGTCTTTCAGGTGGGATCGTAGCCCAGATGGAAGGGCGGCATAAAGCCAGCGGTGGTAATGCCTTACGGGCAGCAGTCCTTGGTGCAAACGATGGATTGGTCTCCATTTTGAGTCTCGTGATGGGAGTGGCAGGCGCCAATCTGAGCAGTCACGATGTATTTATTGCAGGAATGGCAGGGCTGTTGGCAGGTGCGGGCTCAATGGCACTTGGCGAATGGCTTTCAGTTCAAAGTTCGCGCGAATTGTATTCCCATCAGATCAAGATAGAGAAAGAGGAATTGGAAAGCAATCCTGCCGAAGAGCAGGAGGAACTAGCGCTCATCTATCAAGCCAAGGGATTGCCCGAATCGCGTGCCCGCGAACTATCCGCCGCAATCATGACAACAGAACAAGATTCCATTCTTGATACACTGGCACGAGAAGAACTTGGCATCGACCCGCATGAGTTGGGCGGATCTGCTTATGTGGCTGCCTTTACTTCGTTCTTCTTATTTGCTCTTGGAGCGCTCTTCCCGTTACTGCCATTCGCCTTTTTAAGTGGCAATTTTGCAGTCTATATCAGCATGGGTGTCAGCGCGATTGCGCTTTTTCTCGTAGGTTCTGCGATAACCTTGATGACGGGACGCAATGTGTTTTATTCTGGTTTCAGGCAGGTGATCATCGGACTGGCTGCCGCTATTATCACCTACGGGATTGGGAAACTGATCGGGGTCACCGTGAGTGGTTGAACACTTTCCCAGGCAAGAACCATCGGTCTCAAAGTCGATTAGCATTATTTTGTTCCTTCAAAGGTAATCTGGATATTTTCCAGGCAGTGATTCCCTTTGAAAATTCAACCATGGATTAAGAGATGACTGCTCCCCTCTGGGTAAAAGATTCAATTTTCTACCAGATTTTTCCAGATCGTTTCGCCAATGGCGATCCAACGAAT
Source organism: uncultured Chloroflexia bacterium (assembly GCA_963828815.1). Taxonomy (GTDB): domain Bacteria; phylum Chloroflexota; class Anaerolineae; order Anaerolineales; family Villigracilaceae; genus UBA877. The sequence continues at coordinate 2,350,822 of CAWHGD010000002.1, read as the reverse complement.
GATCCGCCCAATGTGCAGAAATGGGGGTCGGCACCAACCATCTGGGGATTCCAGGGAGGTGACCTTCAGGGGATCATCCGTCACTTTGACTATTTGCTCGACTTGGGAATTAATGCGCTCTATTTAAATCCCATTTTTGCAGCGAGCTCAAATCATCGCTACAATACCTCCGATTTCTATCAGATCGACCCTAGACTTGGCACTCTGTCTGATTTCCACTTGCTGCTTGAGACTGCACACCGGCATGATGTACGGGTAGTTCTTGATGGTGTGTTCAACCATGTTGGGAGAGGTTTTTTTGCATTTGTGGATGTCCTTGAAAATGGCGACCAATCCCCCTATAAGGATTGGTTTCACATCCGTGGATTTCCAGTAGACGCATACTCAACAGGAGAGTTGAAGAATTACCTTGCCTGGTGGAATATCAAATCCCTTCCAAAACTGAATACATCCAACAAACAGGTTCGAAAGTATATTTTCGATGTCGCTCGTTATTGGGTTGATCAGGGAATTGATGGCTGGCGCCTGGATGTTCCCAACGAGATTGATGATGACGGTTTTTGGGATGAGTTCCAGCATGTGGTCAAGGCTGCAAACCGGGACGCCTACCTGCTCGGGGAGATCTGGGATATAAATCCACGCTGGGTTGATGGAAAGCATTTCGATGGTTTGTTGAATTATCCGGTTCGGGATGCTTTGATAGCCATGCTCCAGGGTCGTGAAAACGCAACCCAGTTTAATAACCGCATGGACAGGCTGTTCAAATCATACTCTGCTGAAACCATGTCTGCAATGTATATCCCGCTTGACAGCCATGATACTGAGCGCTTCTTAACCGTTGTCAACGGAAATGTAGATAAACTAAAACTGGCTTTCCTCTTTCAGATGGCCTTCCCCGGTGCGCCAGGGGTATATTATGGCGATGAGATCGGTTTGGAGGGTGGCAAGGATCCTGACTCACGCCGAGCCTTCCCATGGAAAGAATCCTCCTGGGATAACGACCTCAGGGCATGGGTTAAAATCTTGATCGCACTGAGAAAACGAATCCCCGCCCTGCGCAGGGGTGATTTTCATAGTATCCTGGCTGAGGATGACCAGTTAATTTTCTCACGTACCCTGGGAGATGAAAGAGTCCTAGTGGTGCTAAATACATGCTCCCGTGCGCGTAAGCTAAAGGTTTCGTGTGCCTCTCTTGGATGGGACGAGGGTCATGAAGTAAATAACCTCATCAACAATGAGAGATATGCTGTCATGCATGGTCAAATATATTTAAAACTCGATCCTTGGGGTGGTGCCTGGATTGGGCGAATGAATTAGTCATCGAAACCATGCAGCGCGCACCAACTCAGGAAGAACCTCCCCTGCTTTCCCCCGTAAAAAATGATCAACCAGAGGTGTCAGCGGTGTCTCCTCGAGATTGACCTCCACGATCGCCGCTCCATTCTGTTTTGCCATTAATGGTAATGAGGCAGCAGGTTGTACAAGAGCCGATGTGCCAATCGAAATAAATACATCACTCTCTCGGGCAGCTTGCATCGCGGATTTGAGAATTTTCTGCGGAAGCATTTCTCCAAACCAGACAACATCCGGGCGGATCTTTGCCCCGCATTTTGGACAGGCAGGCGGGCTTCCTGGATTCTCCTCCCATTCTGTGATAATTCCACAATTTCGCGAGCATTTCACCCTTGAGATGTTGCCGTGTAATTCAAGCACATTCCGACTGCCAGCACGCATATGCAGGCCATCCACATTTTGTGTGATCAGTACGAAACACTCTTTACACTTTTCCATCTCAGCCAGTGCAAAATGGCCGGGATTCGGCTCCACCTCGCAGGCTTTCAACCTGCGGATATTGTAAAATTCCCACACTAATTCAGGATTCCGGTCAAATGCCTCGGGAGTGGCTAAGTCCTCGGGTTTGTATTGCGCCCATAAGCCTTCCAATTTATCGCGAAAGGTTCGCAAACCTGATTCCTGAGAGATGCCAGCACCGGTCAATGCAACCAACCTGACTGAACTGCGCATCAATTCGACAAGATCATCAGGGATGTACATCGTTGATTTGTCCAGGCTTACCGGTTTTCGCGAATCCCAAAAGCCCAATCAAAATTTGTCCCCAATGTATTTGCGCTGTAAAAGCGATCATCGCTCAAGGACAGGAAATCTGCATTTTCAGGAGCGATCAAAGGAATGGGTTTCCGTTGGTATAAACGCTTTTCGATCCTTTCAATCCCTTCCTCGCACCACATCCAATCGTTATCGAATGCGGAAAGGTCCATGGGACGCGTGTAGGCCCGCAATGTTTTTTCCTTTTCAGTGTTCGTGAAACTCTCAAAATAGGACATCGTTAATTCACGCAGGTTACGATAAACCGGTTCCCGGAATCGCAGGAACGCGTAGTTGGATTTTGCAATGCAGCCCCAGCATCCATGATATTGATACAATGCCAGCACATGATCATCATCTGTACCCGGTTCTGGCAGGATATCCATGATGACCGGACGGAATCCAATCCTGGCGAGGCTCAGTGAAGCAAATATTCCTCCATCCAGACAGTGCGCTTGCCTATCCTGCATGACCCGGAGAGGCGACCGATTAAGCTCTTCGGCGATATATGGAAGTTCGTCCAGGTATGCCTGGATTTCAACCGGGGTGGACAATCGATGGAAGGTTTGTAAGAGGACTGGAGAAAGACGGGATTCGAAATCGGAGATATCAATCATGTCTAATTTTACATCCGAACTAGTGATGATGTAAAATTAGAATTGGTTGCTGTTATTACCTTTGTGCAAATGAATTCAAGAGGAATAAAAAAGGAAAGGATATAAAATGACCACAACCGTCTGTTCGGAACAATTCATTAAATCCACTCCAGAAAAAATCTACTATGCTCTGACCCATTCGATCGCCTTGCATGAATGGTTGTGTGATTTTGTCACCGTCGCTCCACGCCCGGGTGGACGGATGTATCTATGGTGGCATGGGGATTTCTATTCTTCTGGGGAATATATTTCCATGGAGGATAATCGCTCCATTAAATTTAAATGGCTCGGCCGGTTTGAACCGGCTGCAAGCGAAGTGACTATTGTCCTTCAGCCAACACCTGATGGCACACTTGTGACCTTATCCCATACTGTCCCGGACGGTGAAGATTGGAATAAGCGCGCCAAAGGCTTCAAAGCTCAATGGGATTTCACCCTTCCCAACCTGGCTTCCGTGATCGAAACCGGTCTCGACCGTCGTACATTTGACCGCCCGATGCTGGGGATCAACGTTAATGATTTCAATCCTGAAATTGCCAGATCGCTCGGTGTTCCAGTTGACCAGGGGATTCGCTTGAGTGATGTACGCGAGGGAATGGGCGCTCATGCTGCGGGATTACAGAAAGATGATGTGATCGTTGAGTTTAATGGAAGAGCCATCACGAATGACTTTGGCTCCTTGGTAGTGGCGATGCAGGGAAAGAAAGGGGGAGATAAAGTCGAGGTGGAATATTATCGCGGTTCCCAGAAAATGAAGGTCATCATGGAATTATCGAAACGTCCAGTTCCAGAGGTTTTTTGGGATCCATTGGAACTATCAAATAAGGTGCGTTCTCGTTATGATGTTAATTTAAAGCAATTGCGTAGTTGTTTCAAAGGTTTCAGCGAAACGGAAGCGGACCAGGAGCCTGCTCCCGGGGATTGGAGTGCCAGGCAAATCCTTGCCCACCTTATCCAGACGGAACGTGGGTTGATCGCCAATCTTGATGAATCGGTGGGAGGTTATGAGCGCTTTGCAGACGACTGGGGCGGCAATATTCCTTCCCATCTCAATGCAACTGTCGCGGCCTATGGGTCGGTCAATGGATTGCTTGCAGAACTGAAACGTCTCTCGATAGAAATCGTCGCTTTTCTTGCAGCGCTGCCTGCTTCGTTCGTTGAACGAAAAGCAAGTTACTTCCTGTTCGCTTCCCTGGTTCTGGATTACGATTCGCATACCGTCTCGCATATTGATCAAATCAAATCTGCGCTGGTAGCAGCACGAGAAAAACATAAATAATATTTTTCAGAGAAAATGGGAAAACTTATTGTCATCGTTGGTGGCATCGGAGTTGGGAAGACCGCATTGTCGCGGGCTCTATCCAACCATGGTCCCTTTATAATCGGTCTTGAGGATCACAACAGCCGACCGTTTCAAAGGAGCTTTAAAAAAGATCCACAATACGCCCTCGCCAACCAGGTGGACTACCTCCTCTATAGGGCTGAACAGGAACGTCTTTTACGTCAATCCCCTCAATCCGGAGTGATGGATGGCGGTTTGGATATGGACTTTCATGGTTTCACCCGGCTTTTCCACTCTCGTTCCTGGTTGAATGATGAAGAATTTGACCTTTGCCGTCGACTGTACAACTATGTCCGTTCCTGCCAGCCACCGCCAGAATTGGTTATACATCTGACGGCTGCGCAGGAAGTGATTGCCAGGCGACTGGCATACCGCTCGCGGATCAATGTAGCTGGGTTGGGAGATAATTCCTTTATCGAATCATATTTACACGACTGGTTATCCAAGTCAAAACCAGGTCAGGTTATTAATTTGGATGTCTCTGAGGATGATCCTGGTTTTCGCAGGCTCCTACCGTCTTTGCTGGAGACCCTCCATTCCTTGATCGGTAAATTGTGACCACCAATGCTTATTTCAAACGCGGCTTCAGTTCGAGGTTCAAATTAATAGGATTACACTTGAAATTTAAAATATATAATATGTCTCCTGTATATCTCCCTGTAAAGACCGGCTTTTATCGGAAAAGATCTGGAGTAATGAAATCACTTATCGGTTTCCTGTTGACCAGTCTGCTGATGGCATGTTCATCCCTGGTTTTCCCCTTCTCCAGGGCAACATCCACCCCAAAAAATAATCCTGAAAATCTTCCGACCACTTCTCCGTTGTTCTCGTCATTCTCACGGGAGGAAGCCCCTTTTAATGTCGGTTGGGACGATCGCTCCCTGTTCCGGAAAAATCTGACCCGGTCAGGTCAGTCCATCCTCTTGGGTTTACCACACGCCAGTATCTACCACGTCGCCATAAAAATTGGCGACCCTCCAACCCGGGTAAGCGGCATGGTGGATGTTCGCTATATCAATGATGAAAATTTGAGCCTCAACGAGGTGGATTTTGCGGTTTTTCCAGAGATCCTGGGCGGCAGCATCGTGGTCACTAATCTAACCGTCGATGGACGCCATGTTCTTGCCACCCATCACAATGGATTATTGCGTATTCCCCTCGTTCCATCCATGCAACCTGACGACTCGGTCATCGTTCATATGGAATTTGAAGTCTCAATTCCAGAACGGGGTGGAGATTATTATTATGGAATATTTGGATATAACGATGGAATTCTATCATTGGCACATATCATTCCAACCATCCTGGTCTATGACCGGCAAGGCTGGAACAACCAGACTCCCGACCTGGATGGCGATCCGCTCTTCTCAGACGCAAGTTTCTACCTGGTCACGGTCGATGCGCCCGCTGACCTGGTGTTGGTCGCCTCCGGTTCAGAAGTATCACGCTCGGAAATTGAAGGCAGGCAGCGGATCCTGTATGCCGATGGACCAGCGTGGGATTTCTACCTCGCTGCTGGTGCTAATCTTATTAAGAATTCCCAAACCATCGGAGAAGTCACAATCAATAGTTATACCCTTTCTGGAATGAACCAATCCGCACTACTCACCCTTGACTATGCAAGGACTTCAATCGCTGATTTCAGCGACCGATACTCACCTTACCCCTATACGGAATTCGATATCGTTCCCATTCTCACATCAGCAGGTGGTGTGGAATTCCCCGGCTTGACCTCGATCTCAAGGTATGTATATCCGGATGAGCATTTCCTTGAAGTGGTCGTTGTGCACGAGGTCGGACACCAATGGTTCTATAACCTGGTTGGAAACGCCACCCAGAATCAGCCCTGGCTGGATGAATCCATGGCAGAGTTTCTCACCTGGCAATATTACCTGGATAGGTATGGGTCTCAGGTGGCAGAAGCATATCGTGGTGAAATGCAATCCAGTTGGGATATGGTCAATGATGAGCTCATCCCGATTGGTCTACCGGTTTCAGGCTATTCAAGTGAAGAATATTCTGCAATCGTTTACGGTCGGGGTCCCTTATTCATCCTTGCTCTTCGTGAAAAAATGGGCACTGAATCTTTTGACCGCTTTTTACAAAATTACTCTGAACAATTTCGATGGGCTATAGCTACAACTGCAGACTTTAAGAATTTGGCTGAACAGGAGTGTAGATGCGATCTATCTTCGTTATTCAATTCATGGATACTTCCCTGAGAATTACCAATCTCGGATTGGAATGAAATTACATTTCGGTTAGATTAATGACTCCTTTCAACCGTTCAACCGAAAAGAATAATTCCTATGGATGATAAAAGGATTCGATTGATTCGGCAGGTGATGAAGAACGCCCGCTTTTTCCTTGATCCGCATTTATCCATCCAGGAGCAGCGTCGCCGGATGGAGACACTTGCCCGATTGATGATCCGGCTTCCCATAGGCGTTAAAAAGGAATCTATATTGATCCACAAGGTGAAAGCGGAATGGATTTCGTCGGTCAGTCTCAATGCCACCAGCGCCATTCTGTATTTACATGGTGGTGGTTATACGTTATGTTCCCCTGCCACCCACCGCGGGATTACTGGAGCCTTTGCGGAGGTGTGTAAAACCCGCATTCTGGTTCCAGAGTATCGCCTGGCTCCCGAGCACCCTTTTCCTGCAGCACTTGAAGATGGACTGAAATCATATCGGTGGCTGCTATCTCAAGGATTTGCACCTTATCAAATTGCGATGGGAGGTGACTCTGCTGGTGGGGGATTGGCTCTCGCAACTGCCATCAGTCTGCGCGATTCAGGCGAACTTCTCCCTGCTGCCCTGTTTCTTATCTCGCCTTGGACAGACCTGACCTTCTCGGGAGAGTCACATCGTACCCGCCAGGATGTTGATCCGATCTTTGGGAATATGGTCCATGATAGTGAATCGAGTTTCGCACCTTCTTATCTTGGAAGGGAATCTCCTACCAATCCTCTTATCTCACCTCTTCTTGCCGATCTGACCGGTCTGCCACCTTCGATCATCCACGTCGGGGATAATGAAATCCTTCTGAATGATTCAACCAGCTTGTTTGACAAGATGAAGGCTGCAAATGTGGAAGTTCAAATCCACATCTGGCAGGGCTTATGGCATGTTTTTCAGGCTTTTGTCCCATTTCTACCCGAATCACGCCAATCGATCAATGAAATTGGGGGTTTCATCAGTAAATATATTAATTCGTCGAACGCATGAATATTTCATCAAATAATCAATATCTCTTCCGCAGTATCAAGAAAGATTGATTCATTAGATTCCTCGATGTAAGGCAACCAGGTAAATCACAATGTCAAGCTTAATTTGTTGTTTAGCCGTGCTATACTGCTTCTAAGTGCAAATATTCCAAAGGAGATTTTATGAACCATATAGAAGGAAGTTTTAAGGGTGTTCGGTCAGTCAATATTTATTATCAAGGATGGCTGCCCACTGGAGCCGTTAAAGCTACAATTATTATAATCCATGGATTGGGTGAGCATAGCGGACGTTATATAAATGTGGTTAATCATTTCGTCCCACTGGGTTATGCAATTTATGGATTCGATCACCTTGGACATGGAAAATCGGATGGAGAAAGGGAAGTCGTTGAACGTTTTAATGATTTCACCGACAATCTCACGATCTTCCATAACATGGTGAAAGTATGGCAGCCCGATAAGCCTTTATTTCTTCTCGGGCATAGTCTGGGTGGCTCAATTTTAGCAATATACCTCATGGATCAACCTGCCAATATCCATGGTGCAATCATTTCAGCTCCAATGGCGAGTATCCCGGCGAATATTAAACCTATCACAGTCACCCTTGGTAAACTTCTCTCATCCATCGCACCCAAAACAGGGATCCTCGCGCTGGATGCAACTGCCGTTTCACGAGATCCTGAGGTTGTAAAGGCTTATGTCAACGATCCACTTGTCTTTCATGGAAAAACCCCCTCCCGGTTGGCAGCTGAGTTGCTGGTAGCCATGCAACGAATCTCTGCTGATGCAAGAAAGATCACACTTCCCTTTATCACCATGCAGGGTACGGCAGATAGATTGGTGTCCCCTACTGACGCCAAGTTCCTTTATGATTCCGCTTCTTCCCAAGACAAGACGCTCAAGATCTACCCGGGGTTATATCATGAGATCTTTAATGAACCCGAACGCACAGTGGTCCTTAAGGATGTGGAAACCTGGCTTCAGGCCCACCTGTAATAAATAGAATCAAAATTAAGCAAAAAACTCGCAGCATTCACTACCGCGCTGCGAGTTTTCTTATTCAGGTTAATCTGTCTTTCCCACCCAAAATCTGCCAGCCTGGATGACCATTTTATCCGGGACATCCGCTAGAATAATTGCTCCGTTTCCGATGCGTACCCGGGAGCCAATTTTCACTCCGATCGAGGTTGTCACACCCATACCAACCAGAGTCTGTTCGCCAACATGGACATGCCCTGCCAGCAGCGCGCCTGGAGCGATGTGAGTGTAAGCGCCGATGATGCAATCATGCGAAACTACCGCATTGGTGTTCACGATACATTTTTCCCCGAGCACTGCCTCTGCTCCGACATACGCGTTGGCGAATACCTGCACACCTTCCCGGACTATTGCGCTTTGTTCGATACATGCCCGAGAATGGATAATTCCAGGAAATGAATATCCGGCGTTCTTCAATAATTCATAGATGCGTACGCGTACACTGATGTCAAGAATTCCCCCAACACAGTTAGCAACCTCAGAAATACCTTTCTCGAACAATTTTGTCAGCAATATCCGGGTCCCAATGACCGGGGTGTCAAAGACTTTGCTGCCAATCAAGTTAGTGTTGTCATCCAAAATTCCAGCGATGATATATTTATTTTGTTGAATAATTATTTCAATTACCGATTTTGAATGCCCGCCTGCCCCATAAATCAAAATATAAGGTTTATCCTTTACGGAAAATTCCATGGAGAAAATTTCATTTTCACCGGTAATCCTGCGAATTACTTCCTCGGTTATGAGCTTTTCCTTTGGTAATTTCGCCAGATCAATTCCGAGTGTTTGAGCAAGTACACGGGCTGGTTTGGTTATACGCAACTCAGGCTGATCTGTGTCATTTACAGGAATGTTTTGTTCTTTTTTTTGCAGTATCGCAACAGTCTCGTCACCGGTCTCGGTGAGCACTGCCATCGTGTACCCAACTGCCAAAGTCTCTCCTTCTTTTACAAGCAGGCGTACGAATCCTGCTAAAGGCGCCTCGATATCCGATGTGGCTTTCGTTGTTTCGATAGTAAATAGAAGGGCACCCTTATCAATGTGCTGCCCTTCAGATACATGGATTTCGACAAGTTTCGCTTCAGGCTCATTTGCATTGAGTAACGGGACAGTTATTTCAGATAAGATCATTTTGATTTCACCTTAACGGGTTTCGAAAAACATTAATTTTGCACCAGGGATATTGCCGCATTGACCACATCGGTCACAGAAGGAAGGATGGCATCCTCCAGTGTCCTGGCATTGGCAATCGGCAAGTCCATCGCTGCCACACGCCTCACATGCAATCCTTCTATTTTTTCCGCTGCCCGGGCAGCCAGTTCCGCCCCCCAGCCAAGGGTTATTGTTCCTTCTTCGATGGTCAGGAGGTTTTTTGTCCGCTGAAGGGAGGAATAGAGTGGATCCAGTTCAAAAGGACTGAGTTTTGAGAACAGAACAATTTCACTAAAAATCTCCCTTTCCATTATGAGAGAGAGTGAAGCGGCGCGTGCAAGTTCAAAATTATAACCATAGCATGCCATTGTAAGCCGGGGAGTCCCTGCTTGCCGCAATAAGAAAGTTGGGTATGGATCGCCCATCTTTTCTATCGTGAAATCAGCCAATTCACCCTTTCCCGCTTCAAGCAATGATAGGGTGTAGAGTAATTTGTGTTCAACGAATAACACTGGATCGTTTTCGGCAATGGCAGCCTCAAGGAGGGCTGCGGGATCACCAAGTGTATTGGGAGCCACCACGGTCAAGCCGGGTATACCCAGAAACAATTTTTCCAATGACTGGCTGTGAGTTGGACCGTAGCCACGCCGGCCACCCATCGGAGTGCGCACCACCAGTGGAACCCTCACCTGGTCGTTATACATCCAGCGGAACTTGGAGGCGTGGTTGATCAATTGGTCCGAAGTTAACGTTATAAAGTCACCGAACATGATCTCCACAACCGGTCGAAGTCCCCTCAAAGCCATCCCGGACGCTATACCAAGGATTGCACCCTCCGAAATTGGTGTGGTAAGCACTCGCTCTGGATATTTCGTCGATAATCCACGTGTCACCTTGAAAGCTCCACCGTAAGGATCGAGAATGTCTTCTCCGAGAATGAAGACAGAGTTATCCTTCTCCATGGATTGATGCAGCGCCAGGTTTAATCGATCCAGGACAGTGGTCATAGATGATCAGATTGTAATACGGGGAATGGGTCAGTCTCTGCACGGGAAAAAGCATCCATGATGATTTCCTTAACATTGGATTCTGCTTTTTCACGCTCAACTTTTGTCAGGCGGGTTTCATGGATTGTCAACGGATCAAACCTGCGAATGGACTCAAGTTCTTTTTTCGATCGCGTATCATCCCCCTTGCTGTGGGCAGAAAATCGGTGGGTGTGCAATATCAGGCTTGCAGGTCCTTTCCCCATCCGAACATCCCTGATTGTATCTCTGGCGATTGCTTGAATACCAAGAACATCGGATGAATCACATTCGCTTACAGGAATCCCGAATGCGGTAAATCGTCCTGACATGGACCCGCTCACACCTTTTTCAACCGGTGTTGTTTGGGCATAGCGATTATCCTCCAGGACAAACAGGATCGGTAGTTTCCATAATGCTGCGATGTTTAGACTTTCGTATAGAATCCCTTCTCCGAGTGTTCCATCACCGATGAAAACCATGACAATCCTGCTCTTTGAACGCACCTTCTCAGCCAGTGCCATGCCTGTTGCCACCGGCGTTATTCCACCCTGAATGCCGTTTGAGTAAAAATTTCGCCAGTGGATATGCTGGCTGCCACCCCTTCCACCCACCAGACCGGTTGCTTTTCCCATCAATTCAGCAGCCAGGGGATATGGATCTCCCCCATAAGCGAGATAATGACCGTGGCAGCGGTGATTACTGAAAATAACATCCTCAGGATCGATCTCAGATAAAACGCCTACAGCATCTGCTTCCTGACCAATATAGGTATGGGTAGTCCCAACCAATTTACCTGAAGAGAATTCGGAAAGGAGGCGCTCTTCGAATCGACGAATCAATAGCATCTTTCGGTACAATAAGCCGTTTCCGTCCATGACGGAGACATTATAACGCACGAGTAACACGATCCATTTGAAAATTGATTGTTAACGGGACTATTTTGGCACGTATCCCTGATTGGTACTGATTTGGGTACTTTTTTGAGATTTTCTCCTCATGGTATAATCCCCGAACTATGAGTCCTGAATCTCCTAAAACCAAACTCTGCCCAACCTGTGGCACACGCCTGGCAGAAAACGCCTCCCGCTGTGTAGTGTGTGGCAGTGAATTAAATACCTCGCCCAAATCAAAAACACGAGTTGAAAGAACTGTCCAGGGGGCGCGAATGCCTGAAGTGACACTAAGTTTGCCAGTGGCATTGGGATTGCTGGCAATCTTCGTGCTGGTCGGCGCGCTGGCTCTCTATTTCACACTTAAAGGTACCGGGAAACTACCGGATGTCACAGCAGTTCCCAGCCCCTCTCAGACGGTCACCACCACCCCGACTGTAACTGAAACCCTTATCCCTACGGAGACCCCTACGCTCACTCCAGAGCCGCCGATTGATTATGTCGTAAAAAGCGGCGATTCGTGCATTTCCATAGCAAGCTTATATGGTTCCTCGGTTGCAGCCATCGTAAGTCTTAATAGCCTGAATAGTAATTGCACGGACCTCCAGATCGGGCAGACCATCAAGGTGCCTCGACCCACGCCAACGCCGCCTCCCGCTCCCTCCGCTACCCTTGAGCCTGCTGCTGCCACTCGTGCCGCCTGTCAGACTGTGACCTATACAGTTCAGGCAAATGACACTTTGAGTACGATTGCCAATAGTTACGGTGTATCGATGCAATCCATCAAGGATTGGAACGGTCTGAGCACGGATAATGTATTCACCGATACAAATTTGATCATCCCGTTGTGCATGCGCGCTGCCACACCGGGACCTTCTCCAACGCCAACAACACCGCCTCCTTATCCAGCTCCGAATCTACTTCTTCCCGCTGACGGGGATTCATTTACACTTGCATCCGACACGGTGACCCTACAATGGGCATCGGTGGGTGCTCTGAGGGAAAATGAGCGTTATCAGGTGGTGGTGGAAGTGGTCACCGGCAGCACAGGACGGAAATTAACCGAGTATGTGACCGATACCAAATTCATCGTTCCCGTCACCTTCCGCCCTCAGGAGAACAATACACAGATCTTGCGCTGGTGGGTGGTAGCCGTGCGCCAGACAAGCACCGACGACCAGGGAAATCCGATCTGGTCCACGGCGGGGACCGCTTCCCAAATGCGTGTTTTCGGATGGAGCGGTGCGGGACCGATCGCGACCCCAACACAGTAATATTTTCGAATTCCAATGACCATCCCCGGCGACATCATTCGCCGGGGATTTTTTTACAGGGGTATAATACTTGCGGGAAAATATGTCAAAACCAGATCTCAAAGTCCGCGACTACAATCGTTATGCTTGGAACCGGCAGGTGGATATCAGGAATAAATTCACCATTCCGGTGGACCAGCAGACTATCGCAGGAGCCAGAAGGGGAGAATTCTCAGTTTTGCTTACTGAGACAAAACCAGTGCCGCGCGATTGGTTCCCTCCTTTCCATGGTCTTAACTTGCTTGGGTTGGCATGTGGTGGAGGCCAGCAGGGACCGGTGTTTGCCGCCTTGGGAGCAAATGTCACCATTTTTGATAATTCCCCATCCCAATTGGAGCAAGATCAGCAGGTGGCTCGACGGGAGGGTTTGATCATCCGAACCATTGAAGGGGATATGCGCGACCTGTCTGTATTTTCTGATATGGAATTCGACTTGGTTTTCCATCCAGTCTCCAATGTTTTCTGCCCAGAAGTCCATGCGGTCTGGCAGGAAGCATATCGAGTTCTCCGCCACGGAGGTATGCTGCTGTCCGGATGTGCAAATCCCATCTATTATTTATTTGGTACCCATGCCGACGAACAGAATGCACTTCAAGTTAAATACTCCATCCCTTATTCTGACTTGAAGGATTTAGAGCCGGAGGAATTGGATATATGCATGGAAGAAGGAATTCCACTTGAATTTGGCCACACCCTCACCGACCTGATTGCTGGTCAGACCGATGCTGGATTCGTGCTTACCGGTTTTTATGAGGACATTTGCCCTGATTCGCCCCTCAGCAAGTTTCATCCCTCTTACTTCGCAACGCGTGCTATTAAACCTTAAATAGAAAAGCCTCCGATTCTTTTTCGCATCGGAGGCTTTTTGATTCGCACAATCAGCCAGGTTGTTTTCGGGGGCGGTTTACTTTTTTGCCAATTCTTCCAGCATGGCTGTGGTCAGGGATTTGGGTCGTTCAATGGGTTGACCCAGCGCCCGTGCCCAGACCAGGTTCGGCATCACACCCAGGGCACGTCCAACTCCGAATAGAACCGTGTAGAAGTCGAACTCGCGCACACCATAATAGTATTGCAGTGTGCCGGAGATGGCATCCACATTGGGGGCAGGATTCTTGGCTTTGCCCTGTTCCTTAAGCACTGCTGGAACCACATCATAGACCAATTCAGCCAGTCGGATGAGTGTATCTTCCGGGAAGCGGGCCTTTGCGAATTCGAGTTGGGCAGTAAAGCGGGGATCGGTAACCCGTAGCACCGCGTGCCCATAACCGGGAATGACCTTGCCGCCATTAAGCGTATCCCAGGCGAACTTGTAGAGATCCTCGCGAGGCGGGACCCCATTAAACTTGTCCCGCACATCGATCAGCCAGCCAAGGCACTCCTGATTGGCAAGCCCATGCAAAGGCCCCGCCAATCCGTTAAGACCAGCTGAAAAGGCATAGTAGGCATCTGACAGGGCTGAACCAACCAGGTGGGTGGTGTGCGCGCTGACGTTTCCCGACTCATGGTCGGAATGAAGGATGAAGTAAAGACGGGAGAGTTCCGCGTAACCCTTTTCATCTTTTACTCCCAGCATTTTGGCGAAGTTGGCCCCGTAATCCAGTTTGGGATCGAATTTCGGTTCCGTACCATCACCATATTTCAATCTGTAAATAAAGGCTGCAATGACTGGTAGTTTTGCAGTCAGGTCGAGGGCGTCTTCAAGGGTTGATTCCCAATAGGCATCCTTCTTGGCGCCTGCATGGTAGGCATGGTTGAATTTTGAGCCACTCTGTAATGCCAGCACCGCCTGGGAGAGCAACACCATCGGGTGGGTATCATTGGGCATGGATCGCAGCATCGCCAGAACATGGGCTGGGATGGATGCGCGTTTTGCCCACTCGCTCTCCACTTCTTCAGCCTGGGCTTTGGTGGGGATTTCACCGATGATCAGCAGATAAAAAAGCCCGCCAACATAGGGGATGGCTGCTCCCGCTGGCTTGGGAAGCTTTTCAAGCACCTCTGGGATTGACATGCCCCGGAATTTGATTCCTGTCGCGGGGTCCACGAAAGAGATGTCTGTCACCATCGACTTTATGTCGCGCATTCCACCATACACTTGCCCGATGGTCACCTGATCAATTACTTTTTCGCCATTCTCCTTGACAAGTGCCTTGACTCTTTCCCGCCATGCGGGAAGTTGGGCTGATAATTTTTCCTGTAGAATCATTTTTGCCTCCATTTCATGGCTGTCACGACGGGATGCCCCGGAATGACACTAGAATTTGACCAGCGATTGCATGATGCCGATGCTTTCCTTCACCGCAGCTGCAGATTTCTCCAAGGCAGCTTTTTCCTCGGTATCAAGTTTATATTCGATGACCTTTTCCAATCCATTCCGTCCCAATTGAACGGGTACACCAAAGAACAGGTCTTTCAATCCATATTCACCCTTCAAGAATGCTGAAGCCGGGACGATCAAATGCTTATCTTTCAGGATTGCCTCAGCCATCTGTGCCACGGCCACCGAAGGGGCATAATATGCTGAACCGGTCTTTAGCAGGCTGACGATTTCACCGCCGCCCTTGCGCGTCCGGGTGACGATTGCCTCCAATTTTTCTGCTGGCAGGTATTCCCGCAACGAGACACCGACGATATTCGAGCGTCCGGTTAATGGAACCATTTCATCTCCATGGCCGCCGAGCACAAAACAGGAGATATTCTCCACGCTGACGCCTGTCTCAAGCGCAACAAAAGCGCGCATCCTTGCTGAATCCAAGATCCCAGCCTGTCCCAGGATTCTTTCGCGAGGCAGTTTACCAACCTTCATGGCCAGGTATGCCATCGTATCCAGGGGATTGGTCAACACAATGAACATCGCATCCGGTGAATACTTGAGAGCGCTGGTTGTTGCATCGCCGACGATTTTGGCATTTGTGGTTAACAGGTCTTCTCGACTCATCCCGGGTTTCCGTGGGATGCCGGCTGTGATTACCACAATATCCGAACCCTTGGTGGCTTCGAAATCGTTGCTGCCCACCACCGAAACGTCTTTCCCGATGATAGGCAGGGATTCCAACAAATCTAATGCCTTGCCTTGCGGCATACCCTCGATGATATCCACCAGCACCAGATCGGCAATCTCCCGTTCAGCCAGCCAGTGCGCGGTAGTTGAGCCGGTCATTCCGGCTCCGATGATGGAAATTTTAGCAGTCATAGATCCTCCTTAGGCTTGGGTTGTTGAACCTATACTACAAAATTTATCATGTGTCTGATAGTACTCTTTGTCACACACTTATCATATAAATATCTTAAGAATTGAGTATGAAATAATTCCGATCAACCAGGCTGCCATAATCAATCCCCCTCTCTGATTCGTAATTTGATTGTCACTTTTCCGTATGTTCAAGGAAACGGATTGCCTCCATGGCTGCCATGGTGCCCATCCCCGCCGAGGTGACTACCTGTCTGAAATGTGGATCAGCCACTTCTCCCGCTGCGAAAACACCCGGCACACTGGTGTGCATTTTGCCGTTAACCTTGATATAGCCTTTGCTCATTTTCAATTGTTCGGAGAACATTTGAGTATTTGGCGTATGCCCGATGAAAATGAAAAGACCATCGGTTGGGTGAAGGCTCTCCTCGTTCGTTTGAAGTTGCTTGATCTTGAGGGATTCAAGCCTGTCCTCGCCAATTGCTTCTGTGACCACAGTATTCCAGATGAATTTTATCTTTGGCTCAGCCAGGGTGCGCTTTTGCAAGATGGCACTTGCACGCAAAGTGTCCCGTCGGTGAATGATTGTCACAGATGATGCGAATCGGGTTAGAAACAGGCTTTCTTCCATGGCCGAATCTCCGCCGCCAACCACGACCACATTCTTGTCCTTGAAAAACCAACCGTCACAAGTGGCACAGTAAGAAACGCCTTTGCCGGTTAATCTTGATTCACCCGGGATATTGAGTAGATTTGAGTTGGCTCCAGTGGCAAGAATTAGCGTATCAGCAGTAAAATTTCCGTTATCGCTGGTTACTTTAAACGGTTGTGATGTCAGGTCGACGATACGGGCAAAATCATATTCGAGCAGTGCCCCAAAGCGTTCGGCTTGTTTTTGGAAAAGTTCACCAAGTTCCAACCCGCCAATACCGTTTGGGAAACCGGGAAAGTTTTCGATGGTATTGGTCAGCGACGCCTGCCCTCCCAGCTGCAGACCCGAAAGAACAACAGGTTTTAGATCCGCCCGGGCTGCATATAATGCCGCAGACAGACCTGCAGGTCCTGCGCCAAGGATGAGAACTTTGGTATGTCTGGATTCGTTCTCTAAGTTCTTTAGATTGTCATTCATATTTAATTTCCTCACCATTATTTCTAATAATTAGATGCATAGAATCATTGATAGTTGCTAGCATAGTCAATATATCATAGTAGTTGGTCCAGGAAGATTAGCCGCGAAAATTCAAATCCATAGTCAAACTTTTATGGATTTCATCATCATGAACTGGATTGAAAAAAGAGAGTTAAATCGATTAATCTATGAAAAGGGTGGTGTTTCTGACAAAACGGGACTATCTTCAAGATAATACAAAGTAGACCTCTGTCTGGTTACTCTCTACTATAGCATCCAATGGCGCTGACAGAGCATGCCAATCTGGATCCATGAATACCTTCATATAAGCGGCTTCCATGGCTGCCAGGCTTTCCCAATCCCGCTCAATGACAAGGGTATTATTGGTGAGGCCTCCAATGTAACAGCGCAGGCGACGTTTGGCAGGGAAACCATTCCGGCTTTCAACCTTGTTGAAATTCTGGTCCATGACCTCCAATTCCTCCCACTTGCCAGGACGAATGTGTTGTACTTGCCGTTCAAGAAACATAATCCACCTTCCTTCCTTTAGTTATTCATCGGACCGAATTGCTACTTATACTATATACATTATTTAGACTGATAGCAAGCCCGTGTTTTTCAAGACCTTATTCGAAAATATTTCATGTATTTTTATCGGTGTAACATGCACGTTACTTCCTTTTGGAATCATGCTATATGGCTAAGGATTTGAAGGGATAACCCTATCCAGAAATCAATCCCAATGGTGATGATGTAGTGAAACCCTAAATTGCACTCCATGTGATATTTCTTCCTATTTGTGAAATATATCCTTAAATTGAAAATCATTGCGATTTTTCGTATACTAAATCATGTTTAATTCTTGCAACTGAAGTTAATTGCTCAAGTAACCAAGGAGGTTATATGGCGCAAATAGGAATTCATGGAATGGTTGGCGTGGCTGTGCGCAAGTGGGTGCCTGGGCGAACCTGGTTAATGCTGGGTATTGTGCTGGGCAGTCTTGTCCCCGATCTCGATAACCTGGCAGTGGCTGTTGCGACAATCACCAGGCACTCCACAGATGGCCTGCACCGCACCCTTACTCACAGTCTCGTGTTTGTTGTATCTATCCTCGTAATCTTTTATTTGATCAGCAAAGCAACCGGCAATAAGAACTGGCAGAATTTGGGAATGGGGCTGGGTCTGGGGGTGCTGATGCACATCCTGCTCGACTTGCTGCTCTGGTTTAATGGCGTCGCATTGTTTTGGCCTTTACCAGTCTGGATCAACTTGTGGATGAATATCACCCCGCCGGATTTATGGACGAAATTGATGGACCCGGCAGAAATGCTTTGCCTGGCGCTGTTTTTCTTCATGCTGGATGCTTCTGCACGGAGGCGAAAAACGGATGCAGGTTTCCTGAAGACCTTGCGCGTTTGGATGGGGATCGAGGCAGTTTTATTTGTGGTCCTCTCAGTGCTGGTTTTCACCCTGGGTAAGATCTATTACACAATCAATGGAGCGGTATATCTATTCTCGATAATATTATCGGTCTGCATAATCATAAGGATGAGAAAAACAATCGGAGCCACCTGATCAGAAATTCAAGAAATGGGATTCGCATACGTGATAGGTTATTTTATCCTGGGAATGACTTATGCTTTTGCGGCAGCCGTCCAACCCGGACCTTTACAGGCCTATCTTATCTCCCAGACATTGACAATTGGCTGGCGACGCGCACTCCCGGCTGCGTTTGCACCTTTGATCAGTGACGGTCCTATCATCCTGCTTGTGCTGATTGTTTTAATCCAGATGCCGGGATGGTTTGTACGCTTGCTGCAAAGCGCAGGAGGGGTATTTCTCTTGATCCTTGCTTATGGTGCATTGAAAACCTGGAGAAATTACAATTCTTCTAATCCAACAACGGTCCGATCAGGTCAACAAACATTAATTAAGGCTGTCATGGTGAATCTTCTTAATCCAGCTCCTTACCTTGGCTGGAGCCTTGTTATGGGACCGTTGCTGTTGAAAGGATGGCGGGAGACTCCCATGAATGGGATTTCCCTGTTGATGGGATTTTATATCACCCTGATTCTCGTCACCTTGGGGATCATGCTGCTTTTTACAGCAGCCCGACCTCTCGGTCCGCGAGTCAATCGCGTACTCATTGGGCTTTCTGCAATCGCCCTGACATTCTTCGGACTATACGAAATATACCAGGGAATTGGGATTTCCTTATAAGGTTAGTAGGATACCTGTCCCTTATCCCCCTTTTTCAGCCTCTGACGCCCTCAATTTCTCAACAAGGCGATAATACTTTAAATAGCGGATGGAGTTGTCGTCCCGACCCAGGAGCATGTCTGCTGCTTTGGCGGTCGCGCCCAGTTTGGATGGATCAGTGATCGAGCAGGTGGCACCCATTTGAATGGCAAGGGTCAGGAAGGTCTGATTGATTGTTGGACGCTCAGGCAGACCAAAGGAGACATTACTGGCTCCCAGGTTTATGTTTGTTCCGAATTCCTTGCGCAGCAAATCCACGGTCTGAAGTGTTACCAGGGCAGCCTTGCTATTCGAGCCAACCGTCAGAACCAATGGATCGATGATTATATCCTCAATGGATATGCCTGCCTTTGCCGCGCGTTCGAGTATCTTTTCCGCCACCGCAACCCGTTCCTCAGGAGTTTTGGGTATGCCCTTATCGTCCATCGTCAAACCAATCACAGCCGCACCCCGTTCCTTGACCAAAGGGAGGATCGTTTCAAGTTTTGCCTCTTCGCCGCTGACCGAGTTCACCAGTGGTTTTCCTGGCGCGGCAGCCAGCCCGGCAGCCAGCACATGCGGATTGGCAGAATCCAGGCACAACGGAATATCCACGGTCGAAGAGATCAACTGGACAAGTCTTGTGACCACTGACACTTCGTCCAACCCTGGAACGCCAACATTGATATCAAGCACTTCCGCGCCCCATGAAATCTGGTTTACCGCTAATTCAAGAGCGTAATCCAGGTTCCCTTCCGTTAAGGCTGCAGCCAGTTTCTTCCGTCCAGTGGGGTTGATCTTCTCGCCGATCATAACGAATGGCAGATCATGACCAATGACCACTTCCTTTGTCTTGCCTTTTAGAATCGTATGCATGTTCTATCTCCGGTGTTATTTCATTGTTCTATCGAGACCACCGCGTAAAAATCGCAACGCGGTTTCCGCTAGAATTGCCGTTCCAACTACGAGGCTGTTTTCATCCAGGTCAAAATCAGGATTATGCAAGAGGCAATTATATCTTGCGCTCCAGGTTCCCAGGGCAAACATAGCTCCGCTGGCATGTTCCATATAACATCCAAAATCCTCTGCTCCCAACTCATCTTTCCAGGGGAGAATGTTCTCTTGTCCGATTAGGTCTCGGGCAACGGTTTCGATCAACCCGGAAGCCTCCGGGGAGTTGACCATGGGAGGTGTGCCTGTCTCGATTTTAAGCTCGTAATTTCCACCCAGTGTTTTGGAAATTTCAAAAGCCCGACGGATCTCGGCATGAATTTTTTCCCGAACATCCTCCCGTGTATAGCGCAGTGTTCCGGTAAGTTTTACCCTGTCAGGGATCACATTTTCAGTAGAACCCCCATGCAAGGAACCAACACTGATGACAGCCGGGGTAAAAGGATCAAGCCGTCGGGAGACGATCCCATTCATCGCCAGGATCACATGCGCGGCGATATAGAAAGGATCAATGGTTTGGTGAGGGTGGGCGCCGTGCCCGCCTTTTCCAATGATCTCCCCAAACCAGGAATCCACGCCTCCCGAGGATGGTCCGGATCCGATCCTGATGGATCCGCAAGGAGTGGTCGGCTCCACGTGGGTGGCGATCACCAGTTCCACCCCGTCCATGGCGCCATCCTGGATCATGCGCGGGGCTCCGCTCAGTCCTTCCCCATCGGATACTTCCTCAGAAGGCTGGAATAGAAACCGTATCGTCCCCGGGAATTGTTCAGTGGAAAGCAATTCTCCCGCGCCAAGGGCCATGGCAACATGACTGTCATGACCGCATGCGTGCATCACGCCGGCATTTTGGGAAGCGTACTCAACCTGGTTTGTCTCCTGGATCGGCAGGGCATCCATTTCAGCGCGGATGGCCACAATCGGATTTCCATTTCCGAGATCTGCGAGAATCCCGGTTCGCCCGACGCCCCGGCGAATACGGTATCCCCAATGTTCCATAATTTCTGCAACTTTCGTCCCTGTCCGAATCTCCTGGAAACCTAATTCGGGGTGCTGGTGGAAATCCCGCCGCCAGGAGATAATTTTTTTCTGAATTGCCTTCGCTCTATCAAGCATATGCCTCTTTTAGGATTCCTATTTACTAAAGAATAATATATATCACTTCACCAAATCGTTTTCGGCAGCAGCCATGATCACATCAAGCTCATGGTCCTGGTGTGGATCCAGCGGAGGTACCAGGTGTTCGCGTAAAATGCGTTCGGCATCAGCCTGCGCCCTCTCAACCATGCCAACCCGGCCTGATCTCTCCCATCCTTCCCAGGATCCCCTCTCAGCCAGTTTTGTGAGGAATACTTCACCAGATTTAAGAGCCTTCAATGTATGTTTCTGCCCCAGGAAGTTGTGCGTGGAAGCCATCACTGCCGCAACCACTTCCACTGCCAGGGCATCCTGATCAGCTCGATACCCATTCCTGACCCTGACAATACTCCCCGCAAACTCATTATCCACCACCATCTGGGCATACGATCCCATCACCCCGGCTTCCATCTCACCGATACCTGAAAGTTCGTCCGCCCCTGCCAGGGCAGGGATGATTGCGTTCAGCCCACGTTCAAACCCATTCTGGGAATCTAGATCATGCGCATTCGTTGAAAACCCATACACATTCACCGGTAACCCATAACGATGTCCCACTTGTACGGTCCCTGCGGAAGCCATACCCAATTCCACGCCTCCCCAAACAGAGAGTCCCGTACGGGGTTCCATCATCGCCAGGCGTCCACAATATATGATCGGCAATCCTGGATGAACCAGTTCAGCCAGCACGAGGGCAGCAAGCACTTCTGCATTTTGCTGTGCTATTGCGCCCGCTATTGAAAACGGGGCGGTTGTTCCTGCGGTTGGGCAAGGCAGTGGTCCAAATGCTATCCCCTGGCGGGCTATTTCGATGATCGCTTCGGCTTCGTGGTCTGGGATTGTTAATGGGCTTACCGGAGAAAGCGACAGGGTCAATACTTCAGCAGGAGGACCGATCACTTCAGCCATTCTTACAGCATAACGGACCTCAGCCGCATACTGCACTCCCGGACCCTGCAAAGGTTTTGTGGTAAAAGGCAATGCATGCCGGTACATCGCCAGCGACATCACACCGCCTGGCAATTCAGTGGGCGTAAAGAATGGGGTGATCGTGTGACAAAATTCCAGTGCATCCAGAAGCCGCGTGCAATCTTCCACATCTTTCACAGTAGCCAGTCGCCGGGTACCCGAGGCAGAATCGAAGATCTGCGGCGCACCGCCCAGGTTGTGGAAATATAAGGACCCATCCCCAAGTGTCTTGCTTCTCCCGCCCCGTCCGCGGATGGTTGTCTTCTTTCCTGCCAGGGTTATACATTTTTCCACCAATCCAGGTGGAATCAATACACGATTCTCATGAATGGTGGCGCCGGCATCGGTCAGCAAGGCGAGGCTGTTTGGTTCACCGAGTACCACTCCCGTCTCGGCAAGGATTCGCAGGGATGCATAATGTATTGCCTCAATTTCATCCCCGTCAAGGATTGAAAACCTTATCATTTGCTCTCTCCGCTCTTTATCTCGAGATATTTCGCAAGAAATTCCACGCGGCGTATTTCAGAATCCAGGACATTCTCGAGTTTGAGAAATGCATGCCCTTCATCTTCGTAAATGATCAATTCTGCAGTTTTTCCCATGCTCTGTAAAGCCTGGTGTGCTTCAATTGAATCGGTGACCGGGCAACGTTGATCCAGCCGCCCCGCAATCAGTTGAACCGCAACATTGATCCTGTCAAGAAAGTAATATGGTGATCTTTCGTACCAGAGGTCATAATTTTCTTCAGGATCGCCAAAATTTTCCAGATCCCAATGCTGCAGATCGGGGCGAATGTATTTATGGTTCGTGAACCAGTTTATAAAAGGGACCACGGCAGAACCGGCTGCCCACAAGTCAGGATATTTCGTCAAACAGGTCATCGTAAGATATCCACCATGGCTGCGACCGGTGATCCCGATCTTTTTCGGGTCTGCCAGCCCTGTCTGGATGAGAAATTGAGCACCTGCAGCGACATCATCATTGTCCACGCCGCCAAAATCGTAACGACTGGCTTCCTGCCATGCCCGCCCATAACCCGTTGAACCGCGATAGTTGGGTGCCAGTACCACCCAGCCTCGCGAGGCAAGGTGTGCCATTAAAGGATACCAGGTCATCTCAAAAAACCAGTCAGGACCGCCATGGATCATGAGCACGGCGGGACCAGGCTCTGGAATCTTGGGTGTAAACAGCAGGGCAGGAACCGGAATTCCATCCATCCCTGGGTAACTGATTTCCTCCGGCATGACAAAATCCGCACCCGTGAGTTCGTCCGGCAGGGATTTTGTTAATTGGGTAAAAGATCCATCCTCCAGGGAAAGCAGCCAGAGATCAGTTGGATGGCGTGGATTATCAAATGCAAAAATTACGCCACTCCCATCCTGAGTAAAATGAGGCAGGTAATGAACGCCAGGCTCCACCTGGTACATGTGTGCTGACCCGCCTGGTTCCTGGACAACCAGCCATGACACCGTGCTGCGGTTCAATACATAAACCAGTTGCGTCCCATCTGGCGACCAGGTTGGAAACTGCTTTTCACCATCGCCATTGGTCAGCCAGGAAATAGTGCGTGTTTTGAGTTCGTAAATTCCAATATTATTGTATCCGTGTACATCCGACGTAAAAGCCAGCCGGGTGCCGTCCGGTGACCAACAAACCTGCCCAGCATCGATAGGTCCACTCTCTTCAGCAATCTGGTGCGCAATTCCTCCATCCTTCGACGGGACAATATAGGTTCCGTAATCAATTCCCCCCGCCTCAACGGTTACAGCTAGCCATATTCCATCAGGGGACCAGCGCACCTTCCAGGCAGGGTAACCTGCATCCATCACCAGCCTTGCTTCTCCTCCAACGGAAGGAATTATGTATACATTGAATTGCCCGTTTTTATCTGAAATAATGGCGATCTGTCTGCCATCTGGTGACCAGGAATAATATGGATGCCGTGAACAATTCATGTCTGCTGTTATATCGTGCTGTTCCTGATTGTGAAAATCATGGATGAAAAGGTGATATGCTTCGCTGCCATCAAAATCCACACTATAAGCCAGTCTTTTTCCATCCGGAGAATATCGAGGATGAAATTTGCTGCCTTGTCCATGGGAAATTTGTCGAGGGGTGTAATCTCCGGTCAGAAGCAATTCGTAAATTTCCCAACTGCCTTCCGGATTCCACGAAAAAGCGATCCGGTTGCCGTCCGGCGAAACATCAAAACCCATTTCCACTTCCACACATGGAATGCGCAGAAGAACCCCGAGATCAATCATATCTCTTTTTCTCTTATCAGGCTTTATGGCAGGCGACCCAATGACCGGGCGCGGCGAGACGCCAGAGCGGAATGTCGCGGCTGCAGGTAAGGTCTGCCAATGGGCAGCGTGGATGAAAACGGCATCCGGATGGAGGATTTATCGGGCTGGGGACATCCCCTGCCAGGATAATTCGTCTACGGGCGCGGTCTTTCTTCGGATCGGGTATGGGGACAGAAGATAGAAGTGCTTTCGTATATGGATGAAGCGGGTGTTCATAAAGCTCATTGCGGTCCGCCATTTCAACGATCACACCCAGGTACATCACCGCCACCCGATCGCAGATATGACGCACCATGCTGAGATCATGGGCGATGAAAAGGTACGTCAAACCAAGCCGGTCTTGCAGGTCTTCAAGCAAGTTGACCACTTGCGCCTGGATGGATACATCCAACGCTGAAATTGGTTCATCACAGACGATGAACTTCGGATTTGAAGCCAGGGCGCGCGCCACGCCAATGCGTTGCCGCTGTCCGCCTGAAAATTCATGCGGAAAGCGATTGATCAACCGTCCGCTCAATCCCACCAATACCATCAACTCCTGGACACGATCAACACGTTCGCTTTCGCTCTTGAACAAATGATGGACACGCAGCGGTTCGCTGACGATTGAATGCACAGTCCAGCGTGGATTAAGGGAAGCGTAAGGATCCTGGAAGATCATCTGGGCATCGCGACGAATTTCGAGCATCTCACTGCCCCTGGCAGAACGAACATCGTGCCCATCGATCGTAACCTTTCCCGAACTCGCAGGATACAGTCCCAGCATGGTTCTACCAGCGGTCGTTTTTCCGCAGCCGCTCTCACCTACCAACCCAAGTGTCTCGCCTTGGTCGATGGAAAATGAAATCCCATCCACGGCCCGCACCGCACCAACCTTGCGCTGGAAAACAATTCCACGCGTCACCGGAAAATGCTTGGTGAGGTTTTCAACCTGAACAAGCGTCTGGTTCGCGGTCATCTCGGATTCCCGGTTCGAACGTTTACCCAGCAAGCGATGCTGTGGTTTCTTTTATCCACCGGCTCGAGAGGCGGATTTGATTCCCTGCAGTGCTCGATCACATGCTCACAGCGATTGGCGAATGGACATCCCAGCGGTTCCATCAGCAAACTGGGAGGCGCACCCGGTATGGATTTGAGCCGCCGATCCCGGCGTCGATCCACACGTGGAAGTGCTTGCAGCAACGCAATCGTATAGGGATGGGAAGGGTTTTCATAGAGGTCGGTCACCTTCGCAGTCTCGACGATAAATCCAGCATACATGACAAGCACACGGTCAGCAATCCCGGCGACCACACCCAGGTCATGGGTGATCCAGATGACAGCCATGTGAACTTGATTTCGAATCCTGGTCACAAGTTCGACGATCTGTGCCTGGATGGTAACATCCAGTGCAGTGGTCGGCTCATCGGCGATCAAAAGGCTCGGACCGCAGGCCAGCGCCATGGCGATCATAACCCGTTGCCGCATGCCGCCAGAGAATTGATGCGGATAATCCCCCAGGCGATGAGCAGGATCCGAAATTCCCACCAAGTCGAGCAGCTCCACTGCGCGCGTCTCTGCGGCGTGTCGATCCATTTTTTTGTGCGTAAGCAATGTTTCGGTAATCTGTCTGCCAATGGTCAGAACTGGATTTAATGAGGTCATCGGATCCTGGAAGATCATGGCAATTTCCTGGCCGCGGATCTCTTCCATCTCCCTCTCGGTTTTCTTAAGCAGATCCTGCCCACGGTAAAGCGCAGATCCCCCTGCAATCTCCCCGGGTGGAACGGTGATCAATTGCAGGATGGAAAGCATGCTGACTGATTTTCCACACCCACTCTCCCCCACAACAGCCAGGGTTTCTCCCTCATCAATATGGAAGGAAATCCCATTCACTGCAAAGACAGTCCCTTCGGGGGTATGGAAAAGGGTGCGCAGGTCTTTCACTTCAAGTAGGTAGTCCACGCTGGCAGTTTCCATCACACAGTCCTGCTGCGTGGGTCAAGGGCATCACGCAAGCCATCGCCCAGGAAATTAATGCTGAGTACGGTCAGGAGGATCAATAATCCCGGAAAGAACCATAACCATGGCGCCGATTCGAGGTAATTATTTGCCCCGTCCAGCATATTGCCCCAGGTTGCCGTCGGCGGCTGGACACCCAGTCCCAGGAAACTGATATATGCTTCCGACAGGATCGCATTAGCCACTCCCAACGTGGCTGAAACCACGATGGGAGCCACACTGTTAGGCAGAATGTGACGGAAAATGATCTCAATATTCGGAGTGCCGGTTGCCCGTGCCGCTAGCACAAATTCATTCTCCTTTAAAGATAAGAACTGGGCACGTACTATACGTGCCAGGTACATCCATGAGGTAAGGCCGATAATTAATACAATTACCACCACGCTTCCACTGAATGTCCGTCCGAAAATATCCAACTCAGGGATCTTGCCACCAAAATATTTAGCCATCACAATTAATAGGAATATTTCGGGAATATTCAGCATGGCTTCCGTGATGCGCATCAGGATGCTGTCAATAAAGCCGCCATAATAACCCGCCAGCGCACCGACCAGGATGCCCAGGACCGTTTCAACTATTACTGCTGTCAAACCAATCAATAATGATATCTGGCCACCATATATTGTTCGGGCGAGAACATCCCTCCCGATTGAATCTGTGCCAAAAGGGTGTTCTGATGTAGGGGCAAGAAGTCGCCGACTGGTGTCATTAAAATTGGCAAATTTCTCCGAATAGAAGATCGAGCCGCCCAATGCATACATGACCAGCAAGCCGAGTACTACCATGCCGATCATGGCCGGTTTGTGCCGTTGAAAACGCCGCCACGCAAGCTGGGTCAGGCTGAGGGGTGGGGTTTCCAGATCATCCGGGGTCAGGATTGCTATCCTGGATTTTTCTGGCCTGCTCTTCTGCTTGTCAATCATAACGGATTCGAGGATCTAACCATGCATAGATGACATCTGTGATGATCTGAAATACAACCACGGCTACGGCCACCAGCATCAGGATGCCCATTACCACCGGTGTATCTGCCCGGGAAACATGGTCCAGGAACAGGCGTCCCATCCCGGGCCAGGCAAAGATGCGCTCGGTTACAACCGCACCTCCCAGTAAGAAGGGAAGATCCAATCCCACGATCGTTGCAATGGGTAAGGAAGCATTCTTGAGGGCATGAACAAAGATCACAGTTCGGTTTGAGAGGCCTTTGGAACGCGCAGTTCGTATGTAATCCTGGTTCAGCACATCCAGCATCGTGCTGCGGATATAGCGGCTATAGGAGGCAAGGCTGACAACAGACATGCTGATCACGGGTAACACCATATGGTAAAGAACCTGTCCGACTGTTTTTCCGACCTGAGGGTCAAACATCCCAACAGTCGGTAAATATGGTAAGCCCCAACGCTTGAAAAGGACCGCGAAAATGAACATCAACAGGAGTGCAATAAAAAAGATTGGCATGGAATAACCGATAAAAGAAAGGGTGGTCACTGTATGATCCAAAAGGGAATACTGCCTCAAGGCAGAATAGACTCCTACGATCAGTGCTCCAATGATGACGATCAACTCACCCGAAAGCATGAGGATCAAGGTGTTCGGTATACGCTCGCCGATGACCTGCATGACAGGTTTTCGATTTACCAGTGAATTTCCGAAGTCCCCCCGCAGGATGCCCAATCGTGTACCGGGAGTCTCCGCTATGCCATCCCCATCCAGATCGACCTTTGTCCACGTGTTCCCAACCAGCCAGTAAAAGTACTGAGTATAAAGTGGTTTATCCAGACCCAGTTGCCTCTTAAGGCGTTCATAATCCGAAGCACGGGTGACGCGCCTGCCTCCCATTGTGGCAACCGGGTCGCCAGTGCTCATCATCAATGCGAACAGGATAATACTGATGATCAATAGAAGGGGAATTCCCTGGAGGAACCTTCTGATTATATATGAAGTCACGCCGAGCCTTTATTTATTTCAATAGTGATAACAGAGGGAGTCGGACCTATCCGACTCCCTCTACCGTGATTATCTTCCTCTCATTACTTTACTAATTCCCATTCAGCGATATTGTAGAACATGGTGACACCGGAAAATTTGACATTTTGCAGACGAGAACCAACTGCGTATACATCCGGGTCCTGCCACATGCCGATAATGTAAACTTTCTCATAAAATAACTGGTTGATTTGGGAGATGGTGTCCCTTCGCTCCGCCGGATCGACCTGGGTAGATTGCAGTTTGATCAACCGATCCAGTTCTTCATCGCAAATGTAAAACCAGTTTTCCCCGGTTGGGTTTTCATCCGTCGGAATTTGATCGCAAAGCCAGTAATAGATGTCCGGATCCGGGAAAAGAGGTCCGTCTGACCATTCCTGGATATCATACTCACCCCGGGCAGCAGGGCCATTATCAGCATAACTGGCAAAATAGAGGGTATCATCCACTGGATTCACATCCAGTTTGATGCCCACTTCTTCCAGATCCTGCATTATCACTGCCTGGACATCCTGGCGGTCTTCCCGGATGGTGGTGGCGTGTGAGATTTCTAATTCGACACCATCCTTATCCCGGATGCCGTTGCCGTTGCTATCGATCCACCCCGCCTCATCCAGGAGTCGATTGGCTTCCTGCGGATCATAAGGATAAGGTTGCAAGGGTGGATCGTTATAATAGGGTAACGCATCCCAAAAACTTGCCGGGGTTTTGGTAAGTCCGAAGTGCAGGTCACGATTGATGCCATCGCGGTCGATGGCAAGAGCGATCGCTCTGCGCACTCTGACATCCAGCAACGCCGGATGACCTTTTTCTTCGTTCACCAGGAAGAACATGAACTCGTTATAACCGCTGGGTTCGATGACAATATTTAGACCAGCATCCTGAAGCGCAGGAACGTCACTATACGCAATGAAAGTGCCCATATCAGCATCACCGGCTTTTAATGCTGCCACCTGGGAAGCATCATCGGGCACAAAGCGGATAAAGATTTCATCGATTTTGGCAGGAGTACCCCAGTAGTTCTCGTTGCGCACGAAACGGGCAAAACTACCCGATTCCCATTCCACAAAATTGTATGGTCCGCAACCGACAGTGGGATTCTTCAGCCAATCAGCATTATTTATCGTTCCTTCGGCATCATAGATCGGGCGAAGAATGTGGGCTGGCAGGATTCCATGCCACAGGTTCGCCAGCCAGGGTGCAAAGGGGTCCGTAAAGGTGACCACCACTGTCTGGGGATCAGGAGCTTCCACAGTCTCGATCATATCGTACGGATAGGTGGTGGCGACTGTATTCTGAGGGCTGACCGCCATTTCCCAGGTGAATATGAAATCTTCCGCGGTCATCTGGATATTATCCGACCACTTGATATCATCCCGCAAATGCATCGTGATGACGCGCCCATCCTCACTCACCCCCCCATTCTCAACACTGGGGATTTCTGTCACCAGGCGAGGAAAGGGTTCATTGTTCTGGTTAAATTCCCAGGCCCAATGATCGAACATCTGCCAGGTTGTCCAAACAAACCACATGGAACTGTACAGTGGTGCAAGGTTGTCGAATTCCTGTGTGAAAATCAATGTTGCCACATTCGCTTTCCCTCCCCCGCATCCACTCAGTAAGAGACTGGCGATGACCAGAAAGGCGAAAAGAGCATAGAAAACTGGTTTTCTTGACATTCCTTCCTCCTTGGTGTGAATACGAATTGGTATCAACTTCATAATAATGGGAAATTATCACATTTACAACTGTATTATGTTCCTGTGTTGGATGATATTTATTCCAATTCTGGTAGAGCCTCCATACCTGCCTGTTTTGCCAGGTTCGCGACCAAATCCTGGAGTTTGTGTTCCTGGTCGCCAGGATTTTCAGGTCGCTTGTACGATGCGAGCAGTTCTCGGACACGAATTTTCGCCCGGTCAAAAGTATTGAGGCTGCCTGCTGCTTGCCAGCCGCGGTTGGATTCCCTGTCGATTACAGCAGAAGGCAGGTATTGTTCTTTTGAGAATAATTCACGGGTGATCTTCTGCTTGAGGAAGTCCCCCTTAAAATTAATCCCTTCGAACATTGCAGTTGCCAATGTTTCAGTGCGGACCTCTATCCCGGCCAGTAGTCGTTGCGCCATGGCTATGCCTTCAGCATCCACCACCAGTTTTTCCGGGCTTTGGCAAGCCAGGAAATCAAGCATTCCCGCCCCGGAGATCATGTTAATGCCAGCCAGCGCGCCGACAATTGCAGTAACACCGCTTTCCAATCCGGCCTGGGCATCCACAATTTTTGCGTCTGAGGCACCAAGGTAGGCGTGGGTTGGCAGGTTGAGCGATTTGCCAACCTGGGCGTAGGCCGCATCGATCATGGCGGTCTCTATGGCGCCCATCGGAGTTGTACCACGGCGCATGTCAAATATTGCAGGAGCACCTCCCCAGACAATGGGAGCTCCGGGATTGGACAATTGGTGGATGGCAATCCCACTCAGACTTTCCGCTGCATGCTGGACAACGGAACCGAGCAGGGTCACCGGCGCGGCTGCCCCGGCCAAAGGCATCGAGATCAGTTGTGCCGGGATATTGGCGCGAGCCAGTTCGATCAGGTTGCCGCCTCCAAATTCACTCCAGATGAGTGGCGGTGATGGACATACATCAAAGACTGCCGTGGGTTTTTCTGCCAGCGCTTTTCGGTCGCCTGAGAATATTGCCAGCATGTCGATCATCGTACCGAGGGTTTGCAGTGAAAATGAACCGGTGACGATTGGTTTTTGAGAAAACATGAGCAGGATATACAGTCGGTAGAGATCACCGATTGACTTGGGGACTTCGTTACACACGATGGCGGTGGACTGCGCATCGTACTGCGGGATCATCTCAACAACTTTCACCAGCCGAACCAGGTCTTTGGTATAAGAAGGCTTATGCTCCAGTGTTTCCGGGTCAAGAATGTGTACACCCGAGGAACCCGGATCGAAATGGACAGAGTTTCCCCCGTAATGGACTTGCGGCTCTCCTTGCCGGTTGTAGAGAAAGAATTCTGCTGGCACAGTATCGAGGCATTTTCGAATGATTTTTTCTGGGATTTTCACCACATCATCTTCAGCAGTAGCTCCCGCCTTTGTCAATAGGCTCCGCGCTTCGATGGATTGCACTTTGATCCCCGGCGAAAGCATTAATTGGAATGCTTCATCGAGAATGCGCGCAATCAGGTCTAATGATAGCAGTTCAAGTTTCGGTTGGATTGCAGCCATTACTTCTCCAGAGAGGCGATGATCTTCGCCATTTCATTGCTCACATTTTCATCGAGAGGATCGGGTTGGTGAGTCTCGAGCCTGCGGCGTGCTTTTGCAAGTGCCCAATCGCGGGCATCATCTTTCCTTTCTTCCCATTCATTAAATGGACGACGGTCCATGAATTCCGGCAAAAACAACTCGCGCATATGCTTGAGAGTGTGTTTTTGCGAAAGGAAATTGCCTCCCGGACCTACGGCCGCGATCGTATCGAGAGCCAGGGTTTCATCATCAACGACGATCCCCTGCAAGGTCTTGCGGATGATGGAAAATATCTCGCAGTCCATCATCATTTCGGCAAATGACCAGATACGGCTTCCGTGCAAAAAACCCACTCCGAGGAGCATGTCTGACATGACGATGCTGGCCATAAATGTGGACAGGCTGTTTTCAATCCCGGCCTGCCAATTTGGCTCCTTCGCGCCCGTGGCAAAGGAACCCATCGACAGCGGGATATTATAAAAATCGGATAGTACATTTGTGGCTGCTCCATAAAGGAAATCCTCCGGACCACCACCAGTATAAGCACCGGATCGCAGGTCGGAGGCGGTTTGAGCAGCCGCATAGAACACCGGTGCTCCCGGGATAAGCAAGTTGGATCAGGGCTGTTCCTGCGATCACTTCCGCATTTCCGACCGCCAGGTTTCCCGCCAGCGTGGCAGGACCAGTGGTGAGGTTTGCTGCCATGGTCATGAATCCGGTTGGAAGACCGTATTCAGCAGCCACAAGCGCTGCATCCAGGCTGCCTCCGTCATGTCCGAGAGGCGGAGCGGAGCATTGCATCAATGATAAGACCGGTCGCTCGCGTAATTTGTCAAATCCTCCTGTGATCAATGCTGCCATTTCTATCGCCGCTCGTGCTTCCCGTTCGTTATAGATCGATTCAGTCTGCACATGCTTGGTTGAATTTTCCCAGATTGCCTTGATCTCATGAAGGCCGCGCGTTGCTGGAGGCATATCCTGGGCCGAGACAGGTACCCAATGAAACGCTACTTCCTCAGTTGCATCGGCGATGCGGGAAATATCCCGCACATCCTGCAGGCATGAAGTCCGTCGTACTCCGGATTTGATATCGATCACTTCCACGCCGCAGCCGTCGGTGCCTACAAAGACATGGTTACCGTCCAGGGGTAGATCTTGTTGAGGATCGCGAGCCGCAAGAGGATAAGCCGGTGGGCAATGTTTAAGGGCTTTTTCGATCAGGTCTGCCTTGGCTCGAACGATCATTTTATCGCGATCCACCTCAGCCCCGTGAGCAGACCAGATCTCCAAGGCGCGTTTTGAGGGGAAACGCACGCCAACTTTCTCGATGATCCATAATGTGGCAGCATGGATCTTCCTGATTTCCTGAGGAGTTAATATTTCCAATCGCAGTTTCGGATTGGAAATTGACTTGATTGATTTCGACATGTCTGGCTCCGGATTCGATTATGCAGCGCCAACCAGTTGCTTGGCCAATCCAACTGCCCCGATTGCATCCTCAGAGTATCCATCCGCTTCAATTTTCTGAACCCATTCCCGGGTAACAGGCGCGCCGCCCACCATCACTTTGACCTTCTTTCGTAATCCCCGCTTATCCAACTCCTCTATCACTTCCTTTTGCTTGACCATGGTGGTTGTTAATAATGCGCTAAGCCCTACAAGATCGGCATCCACTTCCTGGATTTTCGCAATGATCTTTTCCGCTGGAACATCCACGCCCAGGTCAAAAACCTGAAAGCCCGAGGCGGAAAGCATTGTGCCAACCAGCGACTTTCCGATTTCGTGGATATCGCCTTCAACCGTTGCCAGGACTACTTTTCCCAGCATCTTGCGTTCCAGGCCGCGTTTCTGCATTTCTGGTTCCAGTGTGGATACTGCGGCTTTCATGGCTTCGCCAGCCATGACCAGTTCGGGTAAAAATGCCTGCCCACAGGAAAAATTCTCGCCTACCTGGTTTACACCTTTCACAAAGCCATTGGTTATTGCCTCGAGCGGATCTATCCCAGATGCGATTGCCTGTTGGGCAAGCGCGATGGCTGCGTCAGTATCTCCGTCTAGAACACTCTGCGACATTTTATTGAACAGTTCTTCGGTCATGGGTTACTCCTTTTGCTTTGATGAATCAAGATAGGGTAGTGATTAATTCTATGTGTATTCATGGTAAAAGACTATAAGTAAATATTTTTTATTCCAAGAGGTTTATTATCTATAAACTGTGAATCGCTGGATGGGTCATCTCTTCTCAAAAATCCACCGGTCTGTATCTCGTTCCCAGTCGATCAATTCACTTGATTTAAACCACAATTCAACTTCTTTTTCACTATTCTCAAGAGTGTCCGATGCATGAGTCAGATTTCGACCGATTTCGAGCGAAAAATCGTGACGCAACGATCCAGGTGCGGCATCTGTGGGGCGGGTGGCGCCCATCGTCTGGCGGATGGCAGCAACGGCATTAGGTCCTTCCCAGACCATCGCCATAACTGGAGCAGAAGTAATGTAGTCGATCAAGGAGTTGTAAAAAGGTTTTCCTTTATGGATGGCGTAATGTGTTTCAGCTAGCTCCTGGCTGACCTGCAGGAATTTCGCGGCGATTAAGCGCAACCCTCGGCGTTCAAGGCGACTGATCACTTCTCCTACCAATCCGCGTTGGACTCCGTCAGGTTTGACGAGTACAAGACTATGTTCCATGATTTTCTCCACTTCGGAAAATAACCTCGAGATTCTACCTATCTCGAGGTTGGGTTTTCATATACCGGGCAAGGCATCACAATGGAAGAGATATCCGCTCCTACCGAAGAAGTTCCTCAGCCTTGGTATATGCATCCAGGGCATCTTGCAATCGGTTGGCACGCATGTAAGCATCACCAAGAGTTTGCCAGACGATGATATCCACTGGAAAGCGATAAATCGCCTCACGTAGATCATGAATGACTTCGTCCAATAACCGGTTCTTCTTGATCAGCTTGGCATAAGCCTGCATGGCTTCATTGAGTTTTTGGGAATCAAGTGAGGTCTGCGCAGAAGCCAGGAATTCACCGTCTTTATCCTGTGCGGGGATCCTTGCCAGCATTCCTGTTCCTCCCAATACGCGTAAAGTGACAGGAGTCTCAACTGCTTGAGGGGGTATTTCGGGGACTTGTTCTGGTAGCGGGCTTGAAACAGGTTTTTCGCCTATAGGGATCCATTCTCCAGGGCTGGTCGGTGCCGGAGACTCGGGTATAGGTTTAGTATCATCTGTCCAGGCGATATTTTCTGTTTCCGGTTGTTTCTCTTTCGGAATTACTACAGTAGTATCCTGACTTGCCGGTTGAACCGTCTTTCGCAACCAATCAGGTAATTCTTCAGCAGGTTTTGGTTTTTCCACCGGACCCACCGGCTTGTTTAAGCCTTTCAACCAATCAGGCAATTCTTCAGCAGGCTCTGGAGCAGATGGTGCAGGTTGTTCTTTTTCTGAGCCGGGTTGAGACTTACCCAGTGCTTTTAAGACATCCTGTTTTTTCAACCAGGAAGTGATGGTTGCATCTTCCTGTGCTTGACCAGCTCCTAAGGTATCATCTTTAGACGCAGATTCTTTGGGAGACTGCTCCATCCACTCAGGTGAAGGCGCAGATTGCTGGGCGGGAGTAAGTGGGATTTCAACCGCTTCAGGACCTTGTTCGGTATCCAGGTGATCAGGCATGGATTGATCGATCTTATCAGTACCGGTCAACTTGGCAGCCTCCTCGGATGGCTCTTGAGTTGACAGAATCTCATCCCGCAGGCTGGGTACCTGAATATCCTTTCTTTCTGCAACTTCAGAAGTCAGCGGCAAAGGCGTGGATGCCTGCGTTCCGAGGGATGGTTCCTTTTCCACTGCTCCGGGTGATTGTTCTTTGCCTTCCCGCAGCCAATCAGGAATTTCCGTGGACTCGTCCTCAGGTTTTGTCAGGGATTCTTCACCCTTTGCACCTTGTTTGGCAGCCAGAACTCTCCAGCCAGGCCATGGCATCATCTTCGATATTGAGCGGTTTGGATTCATTATCAGGGGGTTTATTATCGCTATCACCCACAGGATGCAAGTCAACAGGTGGCTCGCTTGCGACTTCCACCTCAGGTTGCACGGGAGTAGACTGGATTACCTCAGGGATACTCTCATCGAGGGTCGGTTGTTCGTTTTGGGCGGTTACAGATTCCGACTCTCCAGGAGATGCCCTGTCCCCGATTTCCTTTAGCCAATCGGGTAAACCACCGTCATCATGGGGGGAATCCAAAGATTGTGAAGGCTCTTGTTTGGCATTTGCTGCGGCTGCACTTAATTTGGAAAGCCATTCAGCATCCTCTTCTTCAGTTGAGGCAGGAGTATCCTGTGAATCGGGTTTTGAGCCAGGCTCTAATTCACCTGTTACATCTTGCGGCGCCATGGATTTTAGCCATTCTGGAATTTCAGCTTTGGCAAGAGGTTCATCTGACTGTTGCATATTTACATCTTCAGGTTTTCTTCATCTTTCCGCTTGATTCCTGCCAGCCAACATTACTCATCCAATCAGGGACGGAGACTTCCTCCTTGGCAGGGGCTGGTTTGGACTCGGGTGGTTCCAGGGCTGGTGATGGGGTTTGTTCTGTTGGGACACTGCTGGTCATCCAATCAGGTGCTGGTTCGATGCGTTTTTCATCCGCCAGTTTAATACCCAGGGAAGATGCCCAATTGGGTTGGGGCATCGTGGATGGTGTGCCAACTTTGAATTCCAGTCTTTCCAGGTTAATTGAAGTATCTGCAACTTGATCAGAACTGAACGCCGACCCTGTGATAAAAGCCGAATAGGGATCAAGCATACCCAGTCTCTGGCGATAGACCTGCGTGTTTTCAGCCCGTGCCGTGCCCGGCAAGACGTCCACAAGGATGCGCAAAGCGTCCAGGCAATAGGTGTATTTCTTGAGTAGATTGGCTGCCATTTCAGCAGCCTCAACCCTCTGCCCTGCCCTGAAATATGCCCTCGCAAGCATCACCTGTAAATCTGGCCGGTTCGCATCTTCTGCCAATACGGCACGGATCTCCGCGATCGCCTGGTTGAAGAGTTCGCCTTGGGAATACATATTTGCAAGGGCATCCCGGCTTAAACGGATCTTGGGGGGTTCAACACCATCCCGGCGGCCATACAGGCGGCGAAGTTCGCCCTGGATGGCAGGATTGGAGGGTTGGGTCTCAAAAGCGCGCTCCATATGCCAGATGGCATCGTCCAATTTACCCTCGTCATCCCGGATGATGCTCATACCCACCTGGGAAACGAAATCATCCGGCACAGCCATTAATACCCGTTGGAAAATATCCGCTGCATCTGTATATCTTCGGGCTTCCAGAAAGCTTTTCCCCAACAACCGGTATGTCTCTACGTGCATTGGAAAGGTCTTAAGAATATGCTGGCAATGTGCCACAGATTCTTCAAGAAGGCCACCTTCAATCATGCCTTCGATTTCACGATTATAGACTCGGAGAGATACTTTCGCCATGATGCGCTCCTGGCTCTATTATGCACTAATTTTTATGATTATGCAATTGATTTTATCGCGAAATCAGATGATGCTGCATACCCGATCTCAATCATAATAATGAGGCAGAGGAGCCACAGGTGTGTCACTCCAACCAAAAGCGGAATTCAGGAATTTGTGGACCTGATTCAGTTTCGTAAGATCATTCGCGTGGATGGTATACAGCGGTTCCCCTTTCTCCACCTTTTCTCCGACCTTGTGGTGGATAATCAAGCCAACCGCGTGATCCACAGGGTCACCTTTTTTCGATCGTCCAGCACCAAGCATAACGGCAGCTTCTCCGATCATGCGGGCATGGACAAGGGACAGGTATCCGCTGCGATCTGATTTAAATGTCTGAAAGAATTTCGCCTTCGGGAAATTTTCGGGAGTATCCACATAAGTTACATCCCCTCCCTGGGCTTTTACCAAAATCCGAAACTTACTAAAAGCCTCACCAGATCTGAGGGCAGCCTCAGCCATTTTCCGACCTGATTCATTATTTGGGGCAAGGCGCCCAAGGACAAGCATCAAGGCACTGATATGAATACAGTGCTCATGGAAATCCACTGGACCCATATTATGAAGGGTGTTGATTGCCTCAATGACTTCAAGGGAATT
This sequence comes from uncultured Chloroflexia bacterium, assembly GCA_963828815.1. Classification (GTDB taxonomy): domain Bacteria; phylum Chloroflexota; class Anaerolineae; order Anaerolineales; family Villigracilaceae; genus UBA877. Next base: position 2,312,776 of record CAWHGD010000002.1, on the reverse strand, counting down.
TCCAACGGCAGAGCCGAGTGGCTGGTTCATGTCGGATATCAACGTAACCACTTCGCGACCAGCCAATTTACCGATGTCTTTCATCAGGTTGGCAAGATTGCGCGCGTCTTCAAGAGTTTCCATAAAGGCACCGAGACCAACCTTAACGTCCAATACGATCGCTTGTGCCCCGCTGGCTATCTTTTTACTCATGATTGATGATGCGATCAAAGGTATGGATTGAACCGTTCCAGTCACATCCCTCAAGGCATATAGTTTTCCATCTGCTGGAGCGAGATCAAAGGATTGACCGGTAAGTACAATTCCTTCCTTTTTTAGTTGTTGTTTAAATTCATCTGTGGAAAGATTGACCCGATAACCGGGAATGGATTCCAACTTATCAAGCGTTCCTCCGCTGAATCCCAGGCCGCGACCTGACATTTTACCTACCGGCAATCCGCACGCAGCCACGATTGGCAGAACCACCAGGCTGGTTTTATCTCCCACGCCTCCAGAGGAATGCTTGTCCACAGCAATCTTTACAATCCCAGAAAGGTCCAGGATTTCACCGGAATGTACCATCGCCATGGTCAAATCAGTAGTCTCGCGGGGAGTCATCCCATTAAGCAATACTGCCATCGCCCAGGCTGAAACCTGGTAATCGCTGATTTCCCCAAGCGTAAAACCGTCGATAAAAAACTTGATTTCATCTCCGGTAAGTTCTTCTTTTTCACGTTTCTTTATAATGATATCAACTGCGCGCACAGTCAGCTCCTTATCATTAGGCTTATTGTATCGTACTTCACAATTGTCTAACAACCTTGCGTATGCGCATGAAAATGAATCTCCAAACGATCATTTATTAATCAATCCTCTGACTGCCTTCCACACCTGGTCAAACATTTCAATGGTCAACCTGCCCGTCTGGGTGTTTTGTCGGCTGGGGTGATAGGAACAAACCAGCCAGGCACCGGAAGATAATCTATAGATGGCATTGTGAGCAAACGAAAAATGATATCCGGGCGGGGAAATAAGGGGCATGATACCATCAAAGGCAATCCTCCCCAACGCGACGATTACTCGAGGCTGGATAATATCCAGCTCAACCCTTAAATATGGCTGGCAATTATTCTTTTCCTGAGGAGTAGGTTTATTCCCCGGAGGAGCGCACCGACAGATGGGAGCGGTATATAAGTCAATTAGAAATAGCCCATCTTGCCGGGAAGTGGATGTCGGTTGTGATGCGAAGCCCGCTCGAAATAATTCGGGATAGAGAAAATCGCCTGAAGCATCGCCGGTAAATTGTCTCCCTGTCCGGTTGGAACCATGCGCTCCTGGAGCCAGGCCGACCAGGAAAACCCTGGCGTGAGGATCTCCAAAACCAGGTACAGGTTTTCCCCAGTAATCGCAATCCTGATATGCGCGCCGCTTTTCCCTTGCCACCCGTTCACGCCATTCCACCAGACGAGGGCATTTCCTGCAGGAAAGTAATTCTGCGTTCAATTCTTCTATTGTCATAGAATTATCATCGCATCCCCGAATGAATAAAAGCGGTATTTTTCGTGGATCGCGGCATCATAAACATCCTTGATCAATCTGCTTCCAGCAAAAGCGCTGATCAGCATGATAAGGGAGGATTTTGGTAAATGAAAATTGGTGATCAACCCATCCACGCATTTGAATTTATATCCCGGTAAAATAAAGAGGCTGGTTGATCCGCTATAGGATATGATCCCAAATTTACCTACTCCTGTGGCTGACTCCAATGTCCTCACTGAAGTCGTTCCCACGGCAATAACCCGACCACCTGACTGATGTGCTTTAGTGATTGCCTCGACCGTGGCAGTAGGAATCTCGCACCACTCCGTATGGATCAGGTGTTCTTCGGGATTTTCTTCGGTGACGGGGGCAAAAGTATCCAATCCGACATGCAAGGTGATTTCCGCAAACTTCACATTTTGATCTTTTAGGTCGCTGATTAGTTGCGGCGTAAAGTGCAGTCCAGCCGTTGGAGCGGCTGCGGAACCAGGATCACGAGCATACACGGTCTGGTATCGCTCTGGATCTTTAATCGGCTCGTGAATATAAGGCGGGAGGGGAACCGTGCCTACTTTTGGAAGGAATGGTTCCACCGGTTCAGAAAACCGGATCCGTCGACGCGATCCTTCGAGAGCTTCAATTATCACAAAGGAAGGACCATTATCTATTGCGATCTGCCTTCCGGCTGAGAGACCTTTCCCGCCAACCAGACATTCCCATGTAACCTGGTCTTCGCGTTTGAGAAGCAGAATCTCCACCTGTCCTCCGGAGGGTTTGCGTGCATGGATACGCGCCGGGATCACTCGTGTCCGGTTGACTACCAGTAGATCATTGGGATGGAGAAATTGCCCGATCTCTCGAAAGATTTGGTGTTCAATCTTTCCACTATCCCTAAAGAGAACGAGCAGGCGCGAAGAGTTGCGCGGCTCGACCGGAGTTTGGGCAATTAACTCGGGAGGTAGATCATAGTTGAAATCTGATGTTCTCATATTGCGAATACCTATAATTGATAAGGTGTATTCCAATCCAATGAGAATTAATCCTTTCCATTTTTTATGGAAAAAGATTTTCCCTTAATGCAGTGATCAATCTTTTTAAATCCTTGTGCGTGTTGTAACCTTGAACGCTTATACGAATTAGTTTACGACCATTCCAAAGGATCAGGGGTACTTCTATTCCATATTTATCATAAAGGAGGATTTTCAGAGCAAAAAGATCGGTTGTTACTGGCAGGGGTGCTGAAACCATCTGCAAGGAGCCTCCTGGATGTTTCGGACCGGGTTGTTCGAACGGATCCAGACCAGTCATTGCACAGATGTTCATCAGTATTTCATGCGCCATCTCACTGCATTCGCGCTGGACCTCCTCCCAGTTATGGTCTTTCTGGAATTTAATTGCGGCAGGAATGGATAGGTAGGCAGCAATATCGCAAGTGCCGGTCCATTCATGATGGTCGATAAACCTGGAAGGCCCGGGTGTATCTGCTTCGAAACCCCACGAAACGATCAAAGGTTTCAGCAAATGCTGAACATCTGCCCTGGCAAAAAGGAATCCAGCACCCTTCGGAGCACAAAGCCATTTATGGAGATTTCCAGTATAGAAATCCACGCCGAGATCATCCAATTTCAAGGGTATCTGACCCGGTCCATGGGCTCCATCTACTATAGTGATTATCCCAGCCTGGCGGGCACGCTCTGCCACCTGCTTGACCGGAAATACTATCGAGGTGGGGCTGGTAATATGGCTTAAGGAGATGACCCGGGTTTGCGATGAAACACCCTGCCATAATGCCTCAAGGAAAGCCTGAGCAGAAGTCAATGTGGTCGGTATCGGCTGGTTAATATATCTGAAACCACGCTCTTTTAAAAGAAACCTCCACATCCTGTCAATCGCGCCATACTCGTGGTTTGTGCTCAACACTTCATCCCCCTTACCCAGGCATAGAGAATGAGCAACGATATTCATGGCTTCGGTAACATTCCTCGTGTAGACAAGATTGCAGGCGTCTGTCGCCAGCATTTCTGCAAGCGACTGGCGTGCTGTCAGCATGAGTTTTGAAAAACGCCGGCCGAGAAATTCAACCGGTTGGTTTTCCAGCTCGCGCTGCCAGTGCTGGTAGGCTTGGAACACCGGGCGCGGTGTGGCTCCGAAAGATCCGTGGTTCAGGAAGGTGATTGCCGGGTCGAGCAGAAATTGGCGGCGAAGCCTATACATATTTACTCCAGGTGTGAATGATCGAGGTTGATTATAATCAATCCTGTGCCAGGCTTCTTCCGTTCCTACAACAAACCCATGGTTCCCCGTGAATACCAGCGGAATTTCATCCATTTGTATTTCGATATGGCCTGGTTTGGAATCCTTACCGGGAGCGCCATAAATTTCCTGAATATCTATGCTGCCCGTATTGGAGCATCAGGTTTTCAGATCGGTCTGCTTGGAGCGATGCCCGCGGTCGTTAGTCTCTTTCTTTCCCTGCCGGCTGGGTATTGGCTGCAAAGACAACCTGTGAGCAAGGCGGTCTTCTGGACGGCCGTTCTCTCCCGCCTTGGTTATTTCCTCTGGATCCCCCTGCCGTGGCTCTTCGGGAATCAAGGTCAGATCTGGGCTCTTACCCTGATTACTCTGGTAATGGGTATTCCGATGTGTGGTCTGAGCGTTGGTTTCAATGCTTTGTTTGCAGCCGCGGTACCGGTGGAATGGCGAGCCAGCGTTGTGGGCATCAGGAATGTTGTTCAAGCCCTCACCTTTATCGCCTCATCCCTCGGAACCGGCTACCTCCTCGATCACCTGCCGTTTCCATCCGGCTACCAGGTCATCTTTGTCATCGGAGCCATCAGCGCAGCGATGAGCACACTTCATTTGTACTTCATCAGACCTAAAATTCTCCCGTCTACCCCTGCAATCCCGGTTCAGGGAAGTATTCAGGAACCGGAGCAAGCGCGTGACACATTTGGTTGGTTGGGCTCCCTCCGCCTTGACATCTGGCGCACACCCTTTCGGAAAATCCTTCTAGTCCTTTTTGGGTTTCACCTCACCCAGTATATAGTTTTTCCGCTTTTCTCCATTTTTACTGTCAATGTTATTCACCTGACAGATGCCAATATTGGTCTTGGGACGGCTCTCTTTTATCTAACTGTTCTTCTCGGCTCAACCCAGCTAAGCAGGCTGGAGCACATGGTAGGACACCACAAATTAACTGGCTGGGGAGTGGTTGGAATGTCTATATACCCTCTAGCCATGTCATTTTCACATACCCCTTTGCATTATTACCTGCTTTCGATTGCAGGAGGATTTGCCTGGGCGATGGTTGCAGGTGCCTATGCAAATTACCTACTGGAAAAGATTCCGGATGATGACAGACCGTCACATCTTGCCTGGTATAACATCATTCTGAACGGTGCCGTGCTCCTGGGCTCACTAGCCGGGCCATTGCTGGCAGGGTTCATCGGGATTGGTGTTGCCTTGTTTGTCTTTGGAATAATGCGCCTGCTGGCAGGAATTGCCATCTTGAAATGGGGTTGACAGGAGAGACCTGAGCAGACCTGGATGAATCCCATGTTACAATCTTAATGCGATATGTCTCTTAATGAATCTTATTCCCGGAAGAAATCCTGTATTTGCACAGGCTAATGGGATTAATCGGATTGGCAAGCAATGTCTGAACATGTCAAATCAATTGCCACCAACAGGAAAGCAAGTTTCGAATATTTTCTCCTGGAGCGTTTCGAAGCTGGATTGGCTCTTAAAGGCAGCGAGATCAAATCCATCCGTGCAGGACAGATCAGCCTCTCGGAAGCCTATATTCGTGTGGACGATGCTCGCGGAGCCTTTCTTATGGAAGCGCATATAGCCCCTTATGTGCAGGCCAACCGCTTCAATCATGACCCGAAACGACCGCGCCGCTTACTGCTTCAAAAAAGAGAGATTCGGGAAATGTGGGATGCAGTTCGTCAAAAGGGGGTAACGATCGTGCCTATTCGCATATACCTCAAGAACGGCCGTGCGAAAATTGAAATAGCCATCGCCAAGGGTAAGAAATTGCATGATAAACGCGAGGCTATAGCCAGGCGTGATGCCGAACATGAATTAAGCAGGGAAAATCACGATCGAAAGTACTGAACCACCTATTAAAAGAAAAAACCACAAACCTTCTCACAGCCCATGGCTGGTAATCATGGTTTGTATGATTTTAGAAAAACATCCACCATCGCCGGGTCGAAATAAATCCCCCTGTTCCTCTTCAATTCCTCAAGGGCATCATTGGATATCATGCTGTTATGATACGGCCGGTTTGTTGTCATGGCATCGAAGGCGTCGACGATTGCGAGAAGGCGACCCTCACGGGGGATATTTTCGTTGCTTAGACCTTGGGGGTAACCGCTGCCATTCCACCACTCGTGGTGGTAAAGAACGTAGGGACTGGCAGCTTTCAGGTGATCGACACCATCCAACATTTTCGCCCCGGCTTCTGGATGTTGGCGCATTAATTTCCATTCTTCTTCATCCAGAGGTCCCGATTTCTGCAGGACCCGGCTGGGAACAATGATCTTGCCAACATCGTGCAGGATAGCTCCGAATTCAAGAATGATGATCTCTTCATTTGTCCAGCTAAGAGCGTATGCCAGTCGAAGCGCCAGGTTGCGAACCCGTTCGAGGTGACCGGCGGTATAGGGATCGCGTGCTTCGATGACATTCGCCAGCATTATCACGGTCTGCAGATGTGCAGAACGGGTATCGAAGAGTTCCACCATCCGCCTTCTGAAAAGGCGTGAACGGACTGCATTGACAAGTTCTTGCGCTTCAAAAGGTTTAAAGAGGTAATCATCAACCCCCAAGGAACGCGCCCGGCTGAGGTCTGCCCGTTCAGTCCGGGCAGTCAGGAAGAGAAATGGGACTGTCACTCCATTGGGCATGACTCGCACCAACTCCAGGAGTTCATACCCATCCATCTCAGGCATCATAATATCCGAAAGGATTAGGTCTGGTTTGTCACCGACAAATGAGTCAAGCGCCTGCTTCCCATTTCGAGCCGGATGGATCTCAAATCCCTCCGCTTCCAGGATATTGCGCATCACATCCAGTAGCAACTCATCATCTTCCACAAGGAGAATTTTTGTCATTCTAATCCCGTGTTTTCCTTGATTCTACGTAAATATTGATTAATTATATACCTTTAGTGTAATGGCTGTACCACTCTTCAGGTTTTCATCAATCTTGCAGCACCGATAAGCGCCTGGCCCACGGAAATGCCACCATCATTTGTGGGAACCTGATGATGGAAGTATACTTTAAAATCATCATCCCTCAATAAACGCAAAGTCCTTTTGAATAGTTCCATATTCTGCCAGACCCCCCCACTGAGAACGATTTCATCCAGACCTGTATCGCCCCTGATTAAATTACAGGTTTGAAAAACAAGTCTCGCGATACCGTTGTGGAAACGCGCCGACAATATCGGGATGGGAATGTCGTCATGTATATCAGACAGCAGGCTTTCCAGGGCTGGCTTGAGGTTCACTTGCTCATTTTGAATCTCGAAACTGTATTCCCCTGATTCATTTTCCTCCAATGCTGACTCGAACTCAATTGCTGCCTGTGCCTCATAATTGACTTTTTGTCGCACGCCTGCGAGGGAAGCGAAAGCATCAAAAATCCGACCCATGCTGGAGGTTTGAACTGTATTCAAGCCATTATCCAATTGAGTTCTGAAGGCTGTGAGCTCTTTGGAGTTAAATTCTTTCACCGGTGGGAGCCTTCCACCCCAATCCATTCCCATCGACCAGAGCAATGCCAGCGCGATACGAGCAGGTTGGTTAATACTCGCGTCACCGCCAGGTAATGGGAAATAAGCGATATGGAATTTTCGCGTGCAACTTTGAAAATCACACACCAGAAATTCCCCGCCCCAAATCGCCCCATCTTCTCCATAACCAGTTCCATCGAATGCCACTCCGATCAAAGGATGAGAACCATCCAGTCCGTTATCTACCATGCAGGAAGCGATATGCGCATGATGATGCTGAACACCAACCAATGGTAAATGCTCGCGCTCGCCACGTTCCAGAGCATACCTGGTGGATAGATAATCAGGATGCAGGTCATACGCAATTGCTTGGGGTCGAATACGAAACATGCGTTCGTAATGCAAAATGCCATCCTCAAAGGATTGCAATGTTTCAAAGTTCTCCATATCGCCAATATGATGACTTAGGAAGGCGTATCTTTCGCGGGTGAGGCAAAATGTGTTCTTGAGTTCTGGTCCAGTGGCCAGAACGGAAGGAATTTCAAATGGGAGAATCAATGGATCAGGTGCATAACCGCGGGATCGGCGGAGGAAGTAGGAAGGAGATGAAAGGTAGGAAGGAAACAATTCGGGTGTTTTGGTCCTGGATACCCCATTTATCCTGAGCACCGAGTTGTCGCAGCGAGTGCGAATTTCCCGGTTGTGCATCAGGAATGCATCTGCTAGGGAGGCGAGCCGGTCGCGCGCTTCGTCGTTTCTGGTTGCAATTGGCTCTTCGGCTAGGTTCCCACTTGTCATAACCAATGCATCCAATGGGCCTCCTGGCTCCATCAAAAGGTAATGCAAGGGGGTATAGGGAAGCATCACGCCCAGCGAATCCTGCTTTGGTGCCACTGCCGATGAGATTCTGGATCGTGGTTTTCGATCCAAAACGACAATCGGTCGCTGGCGCGATTCCAATAATTTGCCTTCAGCATTACTTACCACACAATTATTTTGAATAGTGGTCATGTCAGCCATCATTAGGGCAAAAGGTTTATCAACCCGCAATTTTCGGCTGCGAAGTTCAGTGACGGCATCGGTGTTCCTGGCATCACAGGCCAGGTGAAATCCTCCCAATCCTTTCACTGCCAGAATTCCTCCATCTGCAAGCAATTTCTGGGCAACCTTTATGGCCTCTTCCTCGTTCACTGCTTCCCTACCGCTATCCGGTTTCCATTCGATCCAAACTTTCGGTCCGCATTCAGGACATGCCACCGGCTGAGCATGAAAACGACGGTCACGAGGGTTCGTGTAATCCGCCTCACATTCCGGGCACATTGTGAATGGAGCCATCGTCGTGTTTGGTCTGTCGTAAGGAATATCCGTGATGATCGTGAAGCGAGGGCCACAATTGGTGCAATTGATGAATGGGTATCGATATCTCCGGTCCGCAGGATCGAAAAGCTCACACAGGCAATCCGGGCATATTCCAACATCCGGAGAAATAGGCAGGAAGGAGCCTTCCACCTTGTCAGAATGGATGATCTCAAAGCCGGAGAACAAGCCTGCTGACTCGTAGGATAGGTCCAACCGATCGATGCGTGCTAGTGGAGGGACCTCGGATTTTAATGCTGATACAAATGCTTCCAATTCTTCTGAAGTACCGTCTACTTCTATTTCCACACCAGCAGAAGTGTTACGCACCCAACCAGCAAGAGCAAAGCGGTTGGCAAGTGCATAAACAAATGGCCGGAAGCCAACACCTTGCACGATCCCTGTAATGTGAAGTTTAGCCCGGCGTATTTCAGAGTCCATATATGGTATTGAAATGCGGTTTAATCCATCTGCAAATTGTGTGCCAGGAAAGAATAAATATCTGCCAATTCTTCGATCAAAATGGCAGTTGGTTTTCCGGCACCATGACCCGCACGAGTCTGGATACGGATCAGGGCAGGTGCTTCGCCTCCCTGGCAGGCTTGCAGGCGGGCTGCAAACTTGAACGAATGGCCGGGAACCACCCGATCATCGTGATCTCCGGTTGTGATCAGGGTCGGCGGATATTTAACACCGTTTTTTAGGTTGTGATAGGGGGAGTAGGCACGGAGAAGTCTTAAATTGATCCTGGTTTTCAGCACTTCCATAATCGCTTACCCATGCCCATCCGATCGTGAATTTATGGAAACGCAACATATCCATCACACCCACAATTGGCAGGCAGGCTCCAAACAGGTCCGGCCTTTGTACCATGCAGGCACCCACAAGCAGCCCGCCGTTGGATCGGCCTTCAATTGCCAATTTGGATTTGGATGTGATCTTTTGTGCGATCAACCATTCTGCGCAGGCGATGAAATCATCGAACACATTTTGCTTGTTGTGGATCATCCCCCCTTTGTGCCATTCCTCCCCGTATTCGCCGCCCCCACGCAGTATGGACACTGCATACACACCTCCCAGATCCAGCCATGCCAGCCGACTGACTGCAAATACAGGTGTCTGGGATATATTGAAACCTCCATAACCATATAGCAGGGTTGGATTATGCCCATCCAATTTCAGATCAGCGCGATGGACAAGGAAGAGAGGGATCTTTGTTCCATCCTTGCTGGTGGCAAACACCTGCCGGGTGATATAAGGACTGAAATCGAATCGGATTGAAGGTCTGAAAATTTCCTCGCTCTCGCCTGTTTCAAAATCATATCGGAATACAGTTACCGGGTGGGCAAAGGAATGGAACAGGTAGAACATCTCCTTATCCTCACGCCTGCCAGCCAACGTGGGGACATAGGCAAGAGTCACAGAACCCAGGGTGGGTAAAGGAATGTCACCAATTGGTGTCCCATCCAGTGAAAAAACCTTGAGTATTTCATGGGCATCATGCAGATAAATCGTCACAAATTTCTCATTAATGATCGTCACTGCTTCCAGAGTGTCATTGTTTTCAGGGATGACAGTTTTCCAATGCTCGGGCTCAGGATGTGTGCTATCGATGGCGATCAAACGGTTCCGATGGGCTTCCCTGTCAGTTTGAAAATAAAAAATCGATCCGTCGTTACCTACAAACAGATATGCAGATTCCAGGTCAGGGATCAATTCAATTACATCCCCTTTCGCAAGCAGGTCTTTATAAAAGAACCGGTTGCGCGTATCAGTTCCCTGGGAAACTGCCATTAGGAGGTAATGCCCATCATTGCTCACCTCGGGAGAGAAACCCCATTCTGGTTGATCGGGGCGGGCATAGATGAGAATATCCTCATCCTGAGAGGTATGGAGTCGGTGGAAATAGACAGTCTGGTCATAATTCGCCTGCTGATATACTTCCCCATCCGCAGGTGGAGCATATCGGCAATAATAAAAACCACTCTGATCATGGGCCCAGGCTGCACCGCTGAATTTGCTCCATTTCAGGAATTCTGGCAGATCATTCTTTGATTCCACATTTTTAACGCGCCATTCCACCCAATCGGAACCGGAATAAGAGATTGCATAAGCCAGCCATTTGCCGTCATTGCTGATCGACCAGGTATTTAGCGCAGCAGTCCCATCTTCACTGAGCGTGTTGGGATCAAGCAGTACCTGCCCGCTGGATCTTGGGGTTTCCATGACATACAGGACATCCTGGTTTTGCAAACCGCTATTGCGGAATTGAAAGAAGAAATCGCCTCGCCGGTAAATCGTTAATGCTCTGGCATAATCCCAAAGACCTGTCAGCTTTTTTCGCAGGCGGTCACGAAATGGGATTTTATCCAGGTATCCAAATGTCAGTTCATTCTGGGATTGAATCCAGGCAAGCGTCTCTGGAGAATCAACATCCTCCAGCCAACGATACGGGTCCTTAACCAGTGTGCCATGATAATCATCCACCTGGTCAACGGTCGCAGTGACAGGATAAGTAAGTTTATTTTTTAACATTTGGCAATTATACCGTGCGAATTGAATTGTCTTCCCCCGCTGGAATGCAGTGTCAGGAAGCGCCGGTTCAATATCCCAGATCACCAGCGGGCATGGTGTTCTTCTGCAAATCCGATCAGGTTGTTTATTTGGATCACTTCTCCCTCATCGGTAATAGCTTTTCCATCGAAATGTCCAAACATCTGATGGACCTCGCTAAAAATGATCCCGAGATTGGTAATTGCAGTCCGATCTTTGAAGGGTGTGAAGACCAAATCCAGACGACCATCCACATCTGTAAACTTCCATGGTTTCATGTAATCCCCGGAAGTATAATTAAAATTGATCTGTCCAAGTTTATGAACACGGTAATCAAGAATGAGTGCGTTTTCACCAGCTTTAGACAGGTCTCCAAATCCACAACCGAGATTTAATCCAACAGAGATTCCATCAGGAAGAAAACCGGAAGCGCTGGCCCAATTCCAATTGGAACGGTATTCCCAGACACCCCGTCCCCAATCCAGGCTGCCGCTGCAATCAGCCGGATTCAAAGTAAAACTATCATTTCCATATTTGATCGTCCCACTGGCTGGTAAACAATTGATCTTGCGATTATAGTAAAAACGTTTCTTTCCGATCGGGATGACGATATTCATCGACTCGTTCCCCTCAGGACATGCCAGCGAGATTTCAGCATGGATACCACGACCATGATGAAACCCCGGCCAGGAGACTGACAGGTGCCTCTCACCTGTTTGTAGACTGAAATTCAATTGAGATTTCTGATTATTGAAATGGCTGTCACCGTCTGTGCTGTTTCTAGGCAAGTCAACACCTTTCCCAAGGGGTACCACCAAACCTTCTTCGTGAAGGTCACCAGTCTCGAAATCCATGAAGTAAACAAAAATGTTGCCTGCATATCCAAGATCGGCTATGGTGGCGGAGAAGAAATGTGTCGGAGTAAAGATCGCATAATAATCCCACCGTTTTTTCCGGAACCGTTGAAAAGCTCGCAGGGCGTAGATTCGAACATTTTCAAGGTTACAATCCCATAATGGTCGGCGTGCCCAGCCCACCTGGGAAAGGCTCCCCGTTGAGTCCAATAATGGACCTGGCTTGGTGATTTCAGTTTGCATGGTTAATTCCCTGGTTTTTCCTAGGTAATTCAAAAATCCCTGATTGATTATATAATGTTATCTGCAAAGTACATAGTTCCGCACACGACCCAATATCTTGGGAGCGAATATGAACACGAATGACAGCCAGGGGCTGCAAGAAGCCTCCCCTGCCAGGAGAACTGGATCCGGGAAATGGATTGGATGGGTCGCGGGAATCCTTGCAGTATGTTTGATACTGATATGTTGCATTGGTTTGATTGCTGGAGTCTATCTCTACACGCAAGGAAGATTGAAACTCCCCTTCATCGGAAACCTGAAACCGAATGCAGTTGCTTTTAATGGAGAAGTCAGCCTGGAAACAGGTTTCATGCCAGACCCTTATACAAAGACCATAAACGAGGGAGGAACAATAGATGCGGCAAAATTATCCCTCGGTTCTGCGTCTGGTTGTAAAGGTTTTGTGACAAGATCTCCAACATTCAGTTTGAATTGGATTGGTCCATCGCCGTTGTTGAGAATTTTTAGCGTAGCTCAATCCGGAGCGGACACGTCCCTGATCATACGCGATCCTGCAGGTAACTGGTACTGCAACGACGATTCCGGGTATGGCGGTTCGGACCCGTTGATCGACCTTGCCAACGCTGCAACCGGTCATTATGCTATCTGGCTGGGTGGTATGACTTCCGGCGATAATGTCTCCGCTACGCTTTATATAACAGAAAGGGACTACACTCCGGTGAATCCAACGGGGTCAGCGTCCGAGGGAGCTGGTTCGCTGGATCCTGCAGCCGAACCCACGTATGGATCCGTAGATCTCACCGGCAACTTCCAGCCCGATCCATATCAAACAACCTTCACCGTCGGCGGTATGATCGATATTTCCTCTGCCAATCTCGGACCAGACTGTGCGGGCTACACTGCCAGCGCTCCTGATTTTAAAATCAACTTTAGTGGGAATGCATCCAGACTTCGAATTTTCTTTGTTGCGGATCAGGGAAAGGATACAACCCTGATCGTAAAGGATTCATCGGAAAAGTGGTTCTGTAATGATGATTTCATCTCTGGCAGTGGTGATCCCCTGGTAGATATATCAAGTCCAGGGGCTGGTCAATTCGATTTATGGGTGGGCACTTACCTGCCTGGAGATCATTCTTCTGGAACCTTGTATATTACCGGATTAGATCTGACACCCGCTGACTATGGTGGCAGCTCTCCGCCTGGTTCCGGTACATTGGACTACGGCCTCGAACCAACATTCGGAAGTGTGATTTTCGGTGATGGCTCCACCGTGGATCCTTATGCCACTCAAGTCATCAGCGGTGGCACAATCGATGTCTCCTCTCTCTCCCTGGGGCAGGGTTGTGCAGGCTTTGCGGCAAATGCTCCTGATTTTCGCTTTAATTATGCTGGATCTGCCAATCGTCTGCGCGTTTTCTATATCGCCGATGATGGGACAAATACGACGCTCATCATAAGCGGGGTAAATGCCATCTGGTATTGCAACGATGACGATCCCGTGTCGGGCACAAAAGATCCGATGGTGGAGATCTCAAATCCAGGCACAGGTCAATATGATGTATGGGTTGGAACTTCCAGTCCTGGTTCCATAAGTTATGGAACCCTTTATATTACTGAACTGGATTACACTCCCGCCCATCTGCCCTGACTGGCAATTGGATGATAATGATGTCAGGAAAGATTTAAGGCATCTTTTTATTATTATGGAACTCCCCTCATGATTGAAACTCCACTCCGCATCGGTATTGACATCGGTGGAACATTCACCGATTTTGTTGTGTACGATCCGGTCACTCAGGATATCCAGACCTTCAAACTGCTTTCAACTCCGGTCGAGCCGGCTGAAGCGGTCCTGCATGGTTTGCAGAAGATATTTTCCCAGCACGGAACCCGATCTGCTGAAATCATCCATGGCTCAACAGTTGCCACAAATGCCCTTTTGGAACGAAAGGGTGCGCGCGTTGCCCTGGTGACTACAAGAGGATTTCGCGACATCCTCCAGATCGGACGCCAGAATCGCCCTTCGCTCTACGATCTCGCCTGTGAACCTTTGAAGCCTCCCATCCCGGCCAATCTTTGCTTCGAAGTAGACGAACGCATCACCCACACAGGTGAAATCCTTATCCCACTTGATCATGGCCAGGTGGATGCTCTCATTCCTATCCTGCACGCAAACGGTATAACCTCGGTGGCTGTATGCTTGTTATTTTCTTATCTGCATCCAGAGCATGAACGGGTTATTGCAGCGAAATTACTAACGGCAGGCTTCCTGGTTTCACTTTCATCCGAGATACTTCCTGAATTCAGGGAATATGAACGCACCAGTACAACGGTTGTTAACGCATACGTTTCGCCTGTATTGGATGCCTATCTCACCCACCTTGAAAATGCACTAGACCCTCAAATACGATTGCAGGTCATGCAATCAAACGGTGGAAGCATCAGCGTCGATGAAGCAAGCAAGAATGGCGTGCGCTGTATCCTTTCAGGACCTGCAGGTGGTGTGGTGGGATGCGATTATATTGGCAGGCTCGCGTCACACTTAACTGGAAATCGCCTGATCGGTTTCGATATGGGGGGTACCTCCACAGACGTGAGCTTGATTGATGGGAAACCGGAACTCCTGACCGAAACGGCGGTCAGTGGCTGTCCTATTCACATCCCGCTACTTGATATCCACACCATTGGTGCGGGAGGAGGTTCCATCGCCCGGGTGGATGCGGGTGGAGCCTTGCAGGTTGGACCCGAATCCGCCGGCGCAGATCCGGGACCGGCATGCTACGGTCACAGTGACCTGCCGACTGTCACTGATGCGAACCTGGTTTTGGGTCGATTGACTGGAAAACACTTCCTTGATGGGCAAATGCCGCTCGATTCTGAACGCGGTCATTCCGCAATTGCCAAACTTGGAGAGGAATTGAAATTGGATCCCATCCAGACAGCCCTCGGAATCGTCGCAGTTGTAAACGCTCACATGGAACGCGCCTTGCGTCTGGTTTCCATGGAGCGAGGTCATGATCCGCGCGATTTTACATTGTTGTCATTCGGCGGCGCAGGAGGTTTACATGCTGCCAACCTGGCAAGAGCAGTAGGTTGTCAGACTGTCCTCGTTCCTCCTCTGGCATCCACTCTTTCAGCTTTTGGAATGCTGGTCGCTGATGTGATTAAAGATTACACGCTCACGGTCATGCTTCCCGGAACTACCCTCCTTTCTGCCTTGGATGACCTGTTGGACCCTCTTGCGAAACGCGGGCTGATTGAAATTCAGGCTCAAGGCACCCCCCTTCAAAATATTCGTATAGAACGCTCGCTTGATATGCGCTATAACGGTCAGTCCTACGAATTGATAGTGCCGTTCAGCGAAAATGTCTATGCGGATTTTCATCGTTTACATAAGATGAAATATGGCTACGCGAATGTCGAATTGCCCATTGAAATCGTCAATCTTCGTGTTCAGGCAATAGGCCTGGGCACGCCGCCGGCTATTTTACCGTCATCGATAAAAGGTACAGACCCAGGCCTCGCTTATCGCGGATCCCTTTCAGTTGTCTTCACCTCTGATCCCATCGATACTCCTTATTACCAGGGAGAAGCACTTGAACCCGGGAATCAAATCCACGGACCTGCTGTAATTGTCCGCTCCGACACAACCATCCTGATTCCTCCTGCCGACCAGGCTGCGGTTGACACTTACGGAAACTTGCTCATTGAGGTGGGACTGTGAAAATCGACCCGGTCCGCGTGGAGGTATTCAAGAACCTTTTCGCAGCAGTCGCTGAAGAAATGGGTACGGTGCTTCGAAAAGCCAGTTATTCACCCAACATCAAGGAGAGGCGTGATTATTCCTGCGCAATCTTCGATCACAAGGGGCGATTAATCGCCCAGGCCGCCCATATCCCGGTGCATCTGGGTTCAATGCCCTTGTCTGTCACAGCCGCAATTAACCATTTCAATGGAGACCTTTATCCCGGGGATATGGTCATTCTGAATGACCCCTTTCATGGGGGGACGCATCTGCCGGACATTACCCTGGTGTCCCCTGTCTTTCTCACTTCGTTGTCCAGCGAGCCTCATGCCATCCGTAAAAGAAAGACAGGAGTAAATTTGATCGGTTACGTTGCCAACCGGGCTCACCATGCGGATGTCGGTGGCATGACACCCGGTTCCATGCCTGTCGGGCGGGAAATATTCCAGGAGGGTTTGATCCTCCCTCCTGTGAAATTAATCAAAGAAGGTCGCATCGATAGATCGATCATGGAAATAATACTCGCCAATGTCCGCACTCCCCAGGAACGCCGCGGTGACCTGTCGGCACAGATCGCCTCCAACCAGCGCGGCGTGGAACGTTTTCTGGATCTGGTCAATCGTTACGGGATGGTACAAGTGACCGTTATCGAGGAACAACTGCTTGGATATGCAGAAAGGATGACCCGCATATTGATCAAATCCCTGCCGGAAGGCAGCTACCATTTCACCGATTTTCTGGATGACGATGGCGTTACCGACCAGCATGTTCCCATCTCCGTTGCCATCACCATAAAAGGGGATACCGCCAGGGTGGATTTCACCGGTTCCGCCCCTCAGCAGGCGGGGAGCATCAATGCGGTATATGCTATCACCCTTTCTGCCGTCTATTATGTCTTCCGCTGCCTGGTCGGACCGGATCTGCCGGACAATTCGGGTTGTCTAATTCCAATCGAAATCATTGCGCCACCCGGGACGGTGGTCAATGCCCTCCCCCGGCCGCGGTCGCGGGAGGGAATGTTGAAACTTCGCAACGAATTGTGGATGTGCTGCTCGGTGCACTCGCCCAGGCCTGCCCTACAAGGATCCCAGCAGCAAGCCAGGGAACGATGAATAATGTCACGATCGGTGGACAAGCTTCTCATCCTGCCATCCAGAAGGCAAAATAGAGAGGATACAAAGCCTTTTGTCTACTACGAAACAATTGGCGGCGGGATGGGCGCCCGCTACAACTCAACCGGGCCATCTGCCCTCCATTCACACATGACCAACACTCTCAATACCCCGATCGAAGCACTGGAGTATGCCTATCCATTGCGCCTTCTTGAATATAAGATCCGCACAGGTTCTGGAGGGGCGGGAAAATTTCATGGTGGGGATGGAATTATCCGCACCTTTCAGGTGTTATGCGAATGCCAGGTCACCCTGTTAAGCGACAGGCGTAAGATACCCCCATATGGTTTGAATGGCGGTGATGCCGGTCTAACAGGTATGAACCTGCTGATCCGCAACGGGGAGCAGATTCCTCTACCAGGAAAAGGATCTTTTGACCTTCACCCGGGTGATATCTTGTCCATCCACACACCGGGTGGAGGGGGGTATGGTGTAAAATCATCCTGACAGAAATCTCGGCAGTTGCTGCGGAGTCACATTGGAAGAAACCTTCAACATTGATTTCGAACCTCTAGGTCGACGGGGGAAAGCCAGGTCAGGTCAGACGATTCTGGCTGCGGCCCAGGAAGCTGGTGTAGGACTGGCGTCGGTTTGTGGTGGAGCCGGGACATGTGAGGAATGCCGTGTCCGGCTGGCTGCTGGGAGGTTATCGCCGCCCACCCTGGTGGAGCAGGCTGCCTTGAGCGAGGCGGACTTGTCTGCTGGTTTCCGGCTGGCGTGCCAGGCGCAACCATTCAGCGACATCAAACTCGATATTCCACCCGAATCACTGACGAGTGCCCAACGGCTGCAGGTGGAAGGGCTGGAGGTTCACGTCCTTCCTGAACCCGCGATTCGCATCCCTGGTGCTCATGGCCTGGCTGTCGACATCGGTACAACAAAATTAGCTGCCTATCTCATCGAGCTCGACTCAGGAATCGTTAAAGCAAAATCCGGGATGATAAATCCTCAGATCGCTTTTGGAGAGGATGTCATCAGTCGCATTGCATTCGCCGGAAGCGAACCTGGAGGGGCCAGGAAACTTCAAGAAGTGCTTGTGGGCTCGCTGAACAAAATGCTGGCGGGGATGTGCACGGAAGCAGGAATATCATCCGGATCGATCATGGACGCCGTGCTGGTCGGAAATACAGCCATGCATCACCTGTTTGCCGGTCTCCCGGTGGAACAACTCGGTCGCGCTCCCTTCTCCCCGGCGATCACCAGTGCCATGAGCATTCCTGTAACCGACCTGGGGTTGGAACTGGGTGCTGGCGCCAAAGCATATCTTCCTCCGCTTATAGCCGGGTACGTTGGTGCAGATCACATCGCCATGTTGCTTGCGACCGATGCCTGGAAATCTCCCCATCGGGTTATAGCCATGGATATCGGGACAAATACCGAGATCAGCCTGATAGCAGGTGGCAGGATCACTTCATGTTCGTGCGCTTCAGGCCCTGCCTTCGAAGGCGCCCACATCCGGGAAGGGATGCGGGCTGCGCCAGGAGCCATTGAGCGCGCCCGCTGGTCCAAAGGGAAGATCCTCTGGCAATCCATCGGAGATCAACCGCCGGTGGGAATATGCGGATCGGGAATCCTTGACCTGGTTGCAGCGTTGCAGGATGGTGGGCGGATCAAGCCGACCGGAGTTTTAATAAATGCAAACGAAACAGGGATTGTGATTGTCCCTGCCGGTCAGACAGGCTTGAACCGGGATCTGGTTGTGACCCGGGGCGATATCCATGAGATCCAGCTGGCGAAATCTGCCATCCGGGTTGGTGTGGAGATCCTATTACAGAACGCTGGATTAACATTCGCCGATATCGATGAGTTCATCGTTGCGGGAGCATTCGGAACCTATCTTGACCTGCGCTCCGCCGTGCGCATCGGGATGTTTCCACCTCTTCGCCTGGATCAATACCACCAGGTGGGAAACGCGGCAGGGGTGGGTGCCAAACAGATGCTGGTGTCGGTTAAAAAGCGCAAGGAGGCGGAATCGCTTGCAATGCATATCGAATACCTGGAACTTACTTCGCAGCCGGAATTTGCTCCCCTTTATATGAAGAATCTCTGTTTTGAAGAATAACTATAATAAAATTCAGGAAAGACAAAATACCATGACCGTAGTCCGCAACCACAAAGAGGCTGCCGTTAAGCGCCTGATCTATTCGCCGGAAAAGAATCTACCATGGTTGGAAACGCCAGCCCGGTTCGGGTAAAATCAACACCATGAGCGAAACCGAATTCATCCCCAAATTGGCGATGTCCATTCACGCCCATCCTGATGACCAGGAATTCACGGTCGCAGGAACTCTTGCCCGCTGGGTACAAGCCGGGTGTGAAGTTGTATCCGTCATCGTCACCAGCGGCGAGGCTGGATCGAACGATTCCAACACCCGCCTGGATGACAAAGCGATCCTTGCCCGGTTGCGTGAAAGAGAACAATTGGAGGCCAACGCCTTGTTAGGTCTCCATGAAACCGTCTTTCTACATTTCCCGGATGGCGAGCTGGAACCCTCGTTAAACCTTCGCCGCGAATTGACGCGTCTCATCCGTCGCTTCAAACCGGAAGCCGTGGTAACCGGAGACCCGCAAGGGGTATTCTATGGGAATGGTTATATCAACCATCCTGACCATAGGGCTACCGCTCAGGCAGCATTGTACGCAGTCTTCCCATCCGCGGAGACGCGGTTGATCTTTACAGATTTGCTTGCCGAAGGGTACGAACCTCATAAGGTGAAACGGTTATTTATTCACGGATCAGAAAAACCCGATTTCTGGGTGGATATTGCAGATACAATAGATTTGAAGATCAATGCCTTGAAAAAACACACCAGCCAGTTGGGTGAATGGGATCCAGAGAAAATGATCCGCGAATGGGCTGAAGAAGAAGGCAAGGATCATGGTTTACAATATGCAGAGGCATTCAAGGTGATGATCCTATCCGAATGATGGAGAATCCCGAGGAAAGGTCAGGCTTATGGTAGTTTTCTTGATTAACCATCATGTAAAACCTGAATTTGTCGATGCTTATCAACTCGCAGTCCGCGAGGATGTCCGTAACAGCGTTCTGGAAGATGGAATCCTTCGCTTTGAGGTCTATCAGGATATACAGAATACCGCCCATTTCACGTTGCTGGAAGTTTATAAAAATATGGATGCCCGTAGAATCCCACTTAAAAACCCTGCATTTATTGCAATTCAGAAAGATTGTAAAGGAAGGTGGGATGCTGGCAAAGAGTGAAAGCAATGAAGTCCGACTGCTTTCCGACAACGATGTGATTAAATACCCTTTAAAATAACTGAACCGGGGATAAATAATAGTTAACTTTCCAGTGTGCGCAATTCCTCCAGGAATGCCGCCCCCTGGGCGGGTGTCAATTGCGGCTCGTCGATAACAAAGGTAAAACCTTTCCCGCCCAATTCCCGGATGATGGTTAAAGCGCCCTGCGGTGAAACCGTCACCTGGCACAATTTTCCACTCGAGCGGATCTTCTTCAGTATAGGAAGCCACTCTTCGCAGGGTGGTTTTCCGTAGCCCGGCACCCATTGAATCCCCCTGAGGTTCTTAATCGAAAGGATGGAATCCAGGTGAACAAGCTGCCCTTTTCCATCCAGGTGGTAAAAAGCGTAATCCATCTTCGCGCAGCATGAGTCCAAATCCGGCAGTACAAATCTCTCGAACATCTGCGGGGAAATCATGTAGGAAAAATCGCTCTGCAGCATATACCAGCGACCTTCCGACCAGCATGGCCCCCAGCAGGTGATGCCGCGTCCGCTTGTGGAAATAACATTGTAGAGACGGTCGAAACATGCCTGCCAGAGCATGGTCGTCTCTTTCACCAAACGATCGACCTCCTGCGGAACTTTGACCATATCCATTAATAATTGGCGTGTGTCCCGCAAGGAGGCGATGATATCAAGGTTTCCTCCCAGGTCGGTGATCCCCACCGCCAAATCCTGCCCCCACCGGGATACCGCAGCCGTGGTGAATTCCTCCACGCGTTTCCACCATGGATTTTCCCAATTACCAATAACGTGCAAGTCACGGATATCCCCGCTAATACCGGGTGTGAACCATGTAGTATCCCATTGTGGATGGACTTGAGCCCCGGCAAAGGCAGCCACTATTCCCGGTCCAAAATTTGGCCAGAAGCGCGGAAAGGAATCACCGAGATAGTGCGTGTTTTCAAGTCGGGGAATGAATTCGTCCAGAATTCTATCCGCCGGCGCATCCAATGGATAATTTCCCAGGAAAACACTGGCACAATAGGGATCATACCTGTCAAGGAATTCGAGACACTCCATCACCACCAATGGACGATCCAAATCCCCTGCCCACCAGGCTGACCAGTCACGCTTGGTCCGCCGCCAATCATCTTCCGTAAATCGTAATTTCAAGGTCATTGTTCAAAGGGTGCGGTTGAAGAAACTCAAGCACCCGCGCCTGGAACTCTTGTGGATAGACTTCGCTGGCCATGCAGTGCCCCACCCCGGGCAGTCTCCAAATTTCTTTCGGTTCACCTGCGGCTGTAAACAGGTCGTCAAAATCCGGGCAGTATTGATCAAGGTCACCGTGGATGAACAGGATCGGTCGCGGGGCAATCTGTGCCACCCAGCGAACGGTTTCATAATGGAATATATTTGTACCCAGCCGTAAAGAAGTAATGGCAAACGTCAACCAGGCCAAAGGTCTTGCAATTCTCGGATGGACATGCAGCTCAATTGCTCGCGCCCTGAGCGCAGTCTTCATACGGGTGGGGCCTCCATCCGACACTACCGCCTTAATCTCCGGGCAGATCGGGGCGGTGAGCATGGAAGCAATCCCTCCATAAGAGAAGCCCAGCAGACCGATCCTCTTCACGCCCCTGCCCAGGACAAAATTCACCGCACCCACCACGTCCTTTCTTTCCAGGTAACCAAAGGTCGCCAGGCGTCCCTGGCTTTGCCCGTGGGCGCGGAAGTCGATCAGGAAGACATTGAAACCCGCGGCATGCATTGCCGGAGCGCGGTGGATGTCCCAATCCAGGCTGCCACCATGACCGTGCAGGATGATCACCGCACGTTCATTCTCGATCGCTTGATCCTTGAGAGTCTTTTCCGACGGGATCCAGCATCCATGGATTTGCACACCATCCAGGGCTGGAAATGTAACATCCTCATACTTTAATCCAAATTCATCGGGTGTGTGAAAAGCAGTGCGCGGCATGCGCCTGGTGACATAGAATGACGCAACCAGCCCCACTAAAAGGATCAACCCGATCGGCAGTAACAACCAGGGGAGAAAATTCATTTGCCTTTCTCACGCATACCCAGAAGGGTGACCGTGCTCAATCCAAATAGGACGGCATACGCTGCAAAGACAGCGAAATATCCCAAACCCATGTAGTAATGATTGATCATATCAGCCACCAGTCCACCAATGCCGGCACCTATGATGCCCGCCCCGGCCCCGGCAAGGTTAGAAACTCCCAGGTAGCGGCCCGCTTCATCCGCCGGCACGAGGTCCGTGCCAAGGGCCCAGTTGGCGGTCATGAACAACCCTGTCGCCAGGCCGATGATCGTCCCGGAAACATATACAATCGCCAGGTTGGGCAGCCAGATCGTGATCAACAACAGGACATTACCGGCTGCTGCCACAATTCCGCTCAGGGCGACCAGCCTGGTACGCCCGATTCGATCCGAGATCCAGCCGCTGGCGAGAGCCGTCAGGACGATGAATATACCAATGATCGAAGTCAGGCTGCCGGTCATGTTGGAAGCTTCCTCGTTACTCAGTTTAAAAGCGTACATTACAAAGTAGAAGATGGATCCCTGAATGGAGGTGGCAGCTGCAAGGAACATCAACCGGTTGACAATCCACCAGACAAAGGATGAATTCTTGCGTGCTTCCTTCCCCAGCGTTCCTAAGGCGCCAGCCCAAACCCCCGTCACCACAGCCACGATCATGGCTACCGCTCCGCCTACCCCAACACCCACGGAAATGGCAGTGGTTTTACTTCCGGTAAGAAGGGCTGCCAGTCCGGCCAATCCTCCCACCAGGCCGCCTCCTATCAAGCCTGCAGCAGCACCGATCGCAATTCCAGCCAGCATTCCCAGCACGCGCACCATCGGTGGCCAGAATGGTGTGGTGGGTTTTTCCTGCAGGGGTGTTTCCTTCACGAAAAGGATCGTGACCAGGGTAACGATCAAAAGGGATATTCCAGTAATAAATATTGCCAGGTCCAGTTTGCCTGCACCAACAATCCTGGCAATTGTCAGTCCGACCAGGATGAGAGGCAGCAATTCCATGATCGCCTTGACTGCTGAAGCGCGCCCTCTCTGGTCCTCCGGAACCAGGTCAGGGATTAATCCCTGCAGTGGTCCGTGTGAAATGTTGGAGGAGAATTGGATCAGGAGTATGGCGATCAACAGTGCCCAGTAATTCCAGGAAAAAGCAATGGCTGCCAGGAAGAGACAGTCCAATAATGCTCCCACCAGAATATAAGGCCTGCGCCGCCCAAATCGTGAGGTCGAGCGGTCACTCAAAAGCCCGGCGGCGGGTTGGACCAGCATGGCAATTACCAGGCCTGCCGATCGCATCGCACCCAGGGCTGTATTCTTCAGCGCCTCTGGTGCAAAAATTCCAACCATGTATGGCATAAAGATCGAACCGAGGGCGGTGTTACGGATATTCAATCCCAGCCAGAACAAGTTGATCGTCAGGTAGTCAAACCAGCGTAAGCGTTTCATCAGATTGCTCCTTAGATGGGGATGCTATCTTGATTTGAACTCTCTTTCCGGTAGATTGTTGCGTTTATTCACCAATGATCTTTACCAGAACGCGCTTGCGGCGGCGACCGTCGAACTCACCATAAAATATCTGTTCCCATGGTCCGAAATCCAGCCTCCCCTCTGTCACGGCTACCACCACTTCGCGCCCAAGAACCTGCCTCTTGAGATGCGCATCCGCATTATCCTCGCCAGTTCGATTGTGCCAATACCTGTCAGTTGGTTCGTGCGGAGCAAGCGCTTCCAGCCATTCCATGTAATCATGATGTAGGCCGGATTCATCATCATTAATAAATACGGAGGCTGTGATATGCATGGCATTCACCAGGCATAAACCTTCACGAATCCCGCTTGTTTTCAGGATGGATTCCACCTCCCGGGTGATATTGACAAATCCAGCCCGAGTGGGAATGTTGAACCAGAGTTCCTGTCGGAAAGTTTTCATCAACTCCTCCTTGGATATTTTACTCTCCAATTTCGATACTGCCATCAATGAATTTCAACTCTCTTTGCCATGAAATCCATGTGTGCTGAATTAAGAACACCCCATGCCGGGGTGTTCTCTCTTATCTGGGCGCTGCTGGTCGATTGCTATCATCGAATTGTCAACAGTCTGGTTGGAAAAGTGGAGAAAATCCTTTCCATCCCTGCTCATCAATGATCAGTTTTTCTTTATCCGGTTTCTCCTCGATGCACCCCCGAAAATTATGATGTTAAATAAGTGAATTCACCCCGACCTAATCAATCTTTTAAATACAAGTTCTGGATACCACAGGCCCACAGCAAATGTTATTCCGATTAGATATGGAATACTATACTTCAGTAAAGGGTGAAAATTGCTCACGATCAGCAACCAGGATGTGATGAGAGGGAAATATTCGACAACACCCTGATCCAGGTATTTTCCATTCTTTATAATTACGATCACAGAAAAGAGAGGGATGAGCAGGAGTACCAGATCATGGTAATGCAAGTGCGGCGCAGCGAAAATTGCCACCAGGATCGCTACTCCGGCATGTTTGTCCCTGATCTGTTCCGAACGAACCCAAAGGATGCAAAGAAATACAATCCCTATGAAATAGGTCATCCAGCTGATCACCCGGGTGGGTTCAGGTGCCAACGAGGGAACCAGGCGTCGCAACAGGCCAAGGAAGTTGACCATGGCGGTTTCATTGATCTTATACCCCTCCCCGCTGGCGCTTATGGTTAAGATACTCAGAAAATTTTCCGTACCGCGTAATCCAACCATCAGGAAACTGACCACAGCTAATCCGGCTGCCCCCGCCAGGAACCACCACCAGACTTTTCTACGCCTGAACAAGAAAGGTATGGCCATCAGGAGCGCGATATGGGGTCGGATGGTTGTAAGCGCCAGGCCCAACCCGGCAAGGCGATCATCTCCTTTCATCAGACCATATAACCAGGCAGACGCGCCCAATAAGAGAAGAGCGGAATCCTGTCCATTGAGAATGCTGACGAATACGGGGAAAAATAGCAGGCTGCTGGCTATTAGCACTCTGCGATCTTTTCCAGGAGGTATCATGCGGCAGAGGAGATTGACAGCAATGAATAAATATTGCAAGAAGAATTATTGCCCAAGCGTAGAAAGCACTAACATAAGGTAAGAGGGCGATCAAGGCAAGAAATGGAATGATGAATGGGGGGTGCACGAATGGATTTAGCTCCTCAGTGGCGATTGGAAATCCCAACACTTTTTCTTCCGCTGCTTGTTGAACCTGTGGAAGGTAGACTTCGTAAACCCTCCCGGTCAACGCGATGCGACCGGCAGAATAAAAGGCAATGAAATCTGTTCCGGTTCGTTCGGCAGCGCTGGTGATCATTCTCACCCAGAGCGCGGAATAAATGATAACCTGGGAAAAGATCCCCGCTATCAGGAATATTCGTCCCGGGTTAATGCGTTTCATACCACCAGGTCAGGACAGGCAAAATGATCATTATCAAGTATGGAACTGTGAATCGCACCGGATCCCATAATTCGCTGAGTAAAAGGAAAACCGACACAGCCAATGGCAGACTTGCCGCTATCCATGTCGTCCATCGACCAGTTGATTTAACTGTCAGCCCTAATCCAATAATCGGGATCACCAGCAGGGAAAGATCGTGATAGTGCAGGTGCGGGGCTGTTACCAGACTAACAGTTATCAGCAAGGCTATGTGCCAGAGACTAATGGACTTTGATTTGAGCCAAAGAACACACAATCCAAAGATTGCTGATGCATACAGAACCCATCCGATCGTATGAATGATCCCAAGGTTCGATTGAGGCCATAAGCGCAGGATCATGCCGGTCAAATTGAACATTTCCGTTTCAGCCAGCCCGTAGCCTTCCCCGCCGGCAGACAGCGTGATAAGGTGAAAATAATCAAGCACCCCTGTCCGGCCGACCAGGAGGATACTGAATATTCCGAGTATTGCTGCTCCGACCGCAAACCAATGGATGATTCTGCCTTTCGAAAATAAGAACGGCACGGCCAGCACGATCGCGATTTGCGGGCGGATGAGAGTAAGTGCAAGTCCCAGACCTGCCAGGCGATCCTTCCCGGTTCTAAGACCTGCGAACCAGAGCAATCCACCTGATCAGCAGGAGGGCAGAATCCTGTCCCTTCAGCACGCTCATGAACAATGGCTCGAATAACAGGACCCCCAGCATCAAGACCAGTGCATGGGTGGGTTTCCAGCCATTCAGTATTAGGTACTTGTAGATTGGCGGTAAGCCTGCCACAACAATCAAGAATAGCAGGACTGCATAACAAAAATATGCAATCCGGTAATCCAAACCTGCTATAAGGCTTAAAAATGGAAATAGAAAAGGTGGATGGTTTGCAGTTAGGGTTTGCTGGGATCCCACCGGGACACCCGCCGTGTGTGCCTGTGCAATCCCCTGCAATTCCAGGTTATATACCTGATTAATTCCATAATCACGAGCCACACGGCCGGCAGAATAGAAAGCCAGAAAATCTGCGCCTTCAAGTTTCCCGGCACACGGACATAAGAAACCATCAATGCCGCGTACCAGGAGATCAGGATGGCAACTGCAGCCACCAGCAGAAGCAGTCTCGGGCGAATGCGTGTCATTCAGAGGGCGGGATGGATTCTTTTTCCACCAGGATTGTTGCCTCAGTGACCAGGGCTGCGATCGCCCCCACTGCTGCAAGAGTTGGCACTAGCACCAATCCAACGACACCAAGTGTCAGTGGAAACTCGATCAACACTTTTCCATCCTTATCCTTGATGATGATCCGGCGGATATTCCCTTCGTGAACCAGTTGCTTTATTTTTGCAAGCAATTGCTCGCCATTAACCTTGAATTCTTCCGTTCGAAAATTACTCATGGGACCTCTCTGAATTTAGTTTTTGGATGTAGTGACCTTATTATCACATATTTTTTATAGACTTGGTCATTCAGGAATCGTTAGTTTATCCCGTCTCTCCATTTCATCATCGGGGTTAATAGAATATACTGTGGCAAGTTCAGATACTGTCAATTTGGAGCCCATCATGCTGACCATCGAAAAGGTAAATACTGAAAACAAATCCCAGGTGAAACGTTTCGTCGAGTTCTACTACGATCTGTATAAGGATTGCCCTCAATGGGTGCCTCCACTGTTCATGGACGCCTACCTTCCTCTTAACCGTAAAAAACATCCTTTTTTTGAATTTTCCGAGGCGGATTTCTTTCTAGCCGTCCGGGAAGGAAGAACGGTTGGACGAATCTGTGTCGGAGAAAATAAACCATATAACAATTATCACCATACTAAGAAAGCGCAATTTTATTTCTTCGACTGCGTGGATGATCTTGAGGTTGCCAGGGCACTCTTTGACGCTGCCATCCAGTGGGCAAAGGATCGCGGCCTCAATATACTCATTGGTCCAAAAGGACTCTCACCTTTCGACGGATATGGCATCCAGGTTGAGGGTTTTGAAGTCCGTCAGATGATGACCATGATGAACTATAACTATTCATATTATCAAAAACTGGTTGAATCCCTTGGTTTCGAAAAAGAGGTGGATTTTGTTTCCTGCTATCTCCCTGCGGATGCTTTTAAAATCCCGGAAAGGGTGGAGAAAATTGCCCTGTGGGCGATGAAGCGAGGCAACCTGTGGGTCAAGCATTTCAAGAGCAAGAAGGAACTGGTCAGCTGGGCACAACGCATCGGTGAGACCTATAATCGCACTTTTATTAACAACTGGGAATATTATCCCTTTTCGCAAGGGGATATCGATTATGCAGTTCAGAATGTCTTCATGGTAGCAGACCACCGGTTGATCAAATTGATCATGCATGAGGACGAAATCGTAGGCTTCCTTTTCGCATTTCCCGATGTTTCCGCTGCCATCCAACGAGCCAAAGGTCGATTGTTTCCATTTGGCATCGTGGATATCCTGCTGGAAATGAAACGTACCAGGACGGTATCCGGTAATGGGATGGGGGTACTGCCAGAATTTCAGGGAACAGGCGGCAATGCTTTGCTTTATTATGAAATGGGTAAGACCATGCTGGATTTCAAACAGTTCGAATTCGTTGAAATGACACAGGTGGCTGAAACTACAAAGCAGATGCGCGCTGATTTGAAGAACTTGAACGGTGTGGAATACAAGAACCATCGCGTTTTTCAGAAGAGGATCGCATGAGACATCCACTTTCATTCATACCTGCACCCAACCGGCGATCAGTTTTCTTAGCTTTGCTCGCCTGGACAATCCTCCTGACGATCCTTTCC
The DNA here is from genome assembly GCA_963828815.1 of uncultured Chloroflexia bacterium. Classification (GTDB taxonomy): domain Bacteria; phylum Chloroflexota; class Anaerolineae; order Anaerolineales; family Villigracilaceae; genus UBA877. The sequence continues at coordinate 2,284,103 of CAWHGD010000002.1, read as the reverse complement.
CAACTGATAAATTCCCCGCTTCGCACGAGCGCAGCTCCGACCGGTATTGTTTCCTTCGAACTGGCACGGACTTCTGCGACGGCAAAATACATCATCACCTCCTGGGACAAGGGCGATCAATTATTCGCCGCTTTCGGTCTGGGTCTGGATTACCTTTACATGGTCTCTTATGCGTTTACGATTTCGCTGGCATGCCTCCTCTCTGCTGACCGGATGAAAGGATGGTTTGCCCGTTTTGGAATCTGGCTGGGTTGGGGGGTGGTTTTGGCTGCCATCCTGGATGGAGTCGAAAACGTCGGTTTGATGTATTCGCTAGTTGGGTATGCGGGGGAGTTATGGCCTATGGTCTCGTTTTGGTGCGCAACTATTAAATTTGCATTCATCATCCTGGGAGTATTGTATGCATTGGCAGGCTGGATTCTACCGATGAAGAAATAATGTCAGCGATTACTCGTCTCCAAGAAGGAAACAATTATTTCTCCTTTCTTCAGTTCCCGTCCTGTTGGACGGGAACTGCAATTCCCCGATTCCTTGTATTCATTCTCATAATCGGGTTATCGGGTATGATTAAGAAACAGTAGATCAGACCGTTTTCATTCAATAATTCTGCCTATGCGAATTTCATTTCAAACTACGATGATCGTCGCGCGTTATGAATTTCACATTTCCCGTCAAGCCAGGGAAAAATATCAGTTTGATAAGCAATTATTTGGTTTAAATGGGAATGTAGTTCTTGCAGATCTTTCCGCTGCACGGCAATTCGCTGAGAAGATGTCTATTGTTCGAGGTCAGACAGTCCCGGCGAGCGATATCTACGCCATGGGGTTGATCGACGAAATCATGCATCTTCTCATCCGGCATCGAGAACTTCACACTCCCGGAATGATGAACCAAGCCCTGGAAGTCGTCGGACCGGAGGCAGATGCGAGCCTGAGGACATTTATCGAGTTCTTCCCTCCCCGGGAGGTTTACCTCCTGGAAACGAATCCCCAGAATTACCTTGATGGTGGAAAAGAAGGCGTATCAAACCGGGTGGTTACTCTGGAGGAGATGCTTCTTCTCCATTTGACAAACCAGAATCCGGCTGTTCGGAATTATAAGGAGCTGTTCGAAGAGGAACCTTTAATCCGAGCTTCGCATTATGAAAGAACAATCCGTCTACTCGTGCAATTCATTGCTCAACAACCTGGTTTTCAGGTGGCAGGATCAAAAAACAAACAAAGCCTTTCTTTACTTGAAATTTTACAGGCTCCTGCACGTGTGGCGCCACATTCTCTTTCTGCACAATTGGAATACCTGCTAAACACATGGGGTGAAATCCTGGGCGAGGGATTCGTGCAGAAGATCCTTAGAGGACTGGATTACATCAGAGAAGACGTTGTCCGTGGAAATTTCACCGGAGGCTTTGCGGGAAACATCTCCCCTTTGAGATTTTCGCACCATGACCTGACCGAATACGAACGCTACAGTCCCGACAAGGATTGGATGCCGCGCCTGGTATTGATCGCCAAGAATTCCTTTGTCTGGCTGGACCAACTTTCAAAGAAGTACCAGCGCCCCATTCTCCGCCTCGATGAGGTTCCAGATGAAGAATTATTGCAACTTCAACAACGCGGAATTAATGGCTTGTGGTTGATCGGCTTGTGGGAGCGCAGCATTGCCTCCAGACGGATCAAACAGATGATGGGTCAGGAAGATGCAGTGGCTTCTGCTTATTCCTTGATGGATTACGAAATCGCAGCCGACCTGGGTGGCTGGGAGGCTCTTCAGAATCTTCGCTGGCGGGCATGGCAGCATGGAATCCGCCTTTCTGCTGATATGGTGCCAAACCATGTTGGCATTGACTCGCGCTGGGTGGCGGAGCATCCCGACTGGTTCATTTCACTCCCTTCGTCGCCATTCCCCGCATATTCCTACAATGGCGCAGACCTGTCAAACGACAGCCGCGTCACGATTCAGATCGAAGACCATTATTATAATAAGACCGATGCGGCAGTAGTTTTCAAAAGAGTCGACCGCCAGACAGGTGATACCCGCTTTATCTACCATGGTAATGATGGTACTTCCATGCCCTGGAACGATACAGCCCAACTGGACTACACAAAACTGGAAGTACGGGAAGCGGTTATTCAAACGATCTTGCATGTTGCTAAAAATTTTCCCATCATCCGATTTGATGCAGCCATGACGCTCGCCCGAAAACATATCCAGAGATTATGGTTTCCTGAACCTGGTTACGGAGGCGCGATCCCCACCCGCTCAGAACATGGCTTGACCCAGCAGCAGTTCGCAGCAGCTCTTCCAAACGAATTCTGGCGCGAGGTGGTGGATCGGATCAACACAGAAGTACCAGACACATTGCTTCTGGCGGAAGCTTTCTGGATGATGGAAGGTTATTTTGTACGCACGCTCGGGATGCACCGGGTTTATAACTCGGCATTTATGCATATGTTGCGAGACGAAGAAAATGCCAAGTACCGCCAGTTAATCAAGAATACTCTTGAATTTGACCCGGAGATATTAAAGCGTTATGTAAATTTCATGAACAATCCTGACGAAAGGACTGCTGCAGAACAGTTCGGTACCACTGAGAAATATTTCGGCGTATTAACCATGATGGTGACCCTTCCCGGGCTGCCCATGTTTGGTCACGGTCAGATCGAAGGCTACCGGGAGAAATATGGGATGGAATATCGTCGAGCCAAGTGGGATGAACCTGTCGACGAGGGCCTGGTGCGCGGTCACGATTGGCGCATCTTCCCGTTGCTACATAAGCGATCGCTCTTTTCAAGCGCACAATATTATCGCTTGTATGACTTCTATACAATGGATGGTGCATCAACCAAAAAGACTGGAATAGTGAACGAGGATGTATTTGCATATTCCAACCAGTTTGAGAATGAACACAGCCTGGTGATCTATCATAATAAGCATGCAGAAACAAGCGGCTGGATTAGATTGTCAGCTGCATTTATGGACAAAAGCTGTGGAAAATTAATCCAACGGTCAATATCCGATTCCCTTTCCTTGCCTGATGGGGGTTTTGTAATAATGAAGGATCATGTCACCGGATTGGAATACATCCGTGACTGTCGGGAAGTGGCGGAGAAAGGGATCTACCTGGATCTGGGAAGTTACCAGTGTCATGTATTCATGGATTGGCGCATTGTCAGTGGGGAAATATGGGGGTATATCAACCGTGACCTCCGGGGGGTTGGTACCCCGTCATTGCAGGTAAAATTTGATCAACTGGTGGCATCCACAGTTGATGGCAATGTAAAGCCGCCGAGGAAACTTGCAGAAAGAAGGAAGATTTCTCAAAACAAGACAATGAAAAAACCAACCGGGAAGAGTGGTGGAAAGACGAAACCAGGGATGACTCGTAGGACTGGTTCGGAAAAGAAGAAACCGTCTTGATTCAAAGTTGTTGTTTCCCTTACTGTTGGAAAGGAGATCATCATGGGTAAATACTCCAGACGAAACTTTCTCAAAGTCGCTGCTGTCGGGGTGGGGGCTGTGACCCTAGGGTCTGTCCTGGATGCCTGCGGACAGGCAACTCCCACGACCATTTCTCCCAGCGACGCGGCGTCAACCTCGTTCGAACATCCTGCAACTTTATCTCCGTTTCCTCCTGAAACCCTCCAACCTGCAACCGAAACCGCTTCTCCAACGAACACTCCTCTTCCTCCGCCAGACCTGGTCGTGACCAGCGGCGGCGAACCGGAATCGCTGGTTCGACAGGCAATTATGGCATTAGGAGGCATGGAGAAGTTTGTCCCGGTCGGATCGAATGTGATCGTGAAACCGAATATCTGCGTGGCTTATCATACGTATGAGTATGCTGCCACGACGAATCCCTGGGTGGTAGGTACCTTGGTTAGAATGTGTTTTGAGGCGGGTGCTGCGAGTGTAAAAGTAATGGATTCGCCATTTGGGGGGACCCAGCAGAAAGCTTACGAAATCAGCGGCATCAAGGAACAGGTTGAGGCTGCAGGCGGGATGATGGCAACCATGAGTCCCTACAATTATGTCCGCACCCAGATTCCGGCTGCAAAGATTTTGAAGTATACCGACGTTTATGAAGATATTCTTAATGCGGATGTTTTGATCAATGTTCCAATCGCCAAACAACATGGCTCTTCATGGCTCTCCTTGGGAATGAAGAATCTAATGGGTGTGATCCAAAACCGGGATGTGTTGCACTTCAGCCTCAGTCAAAGCATCGCTGACCTGAATGCCCTCATCAAACCACAACTGACCGTTGTGGATGCAGTGCGAATCTTAACCGCCAATGGTCCCACAGGAGGAAATCTTGCTGATGTTCGCAAGACTGATACCATTATCGCCAGTCGCGACATAGTCGCGGCAGATTCCTTTGCAGCCTCTTTATTTGGATTGAAACCTGAAAACCTGGCATACGTCGTTATCGGTACATCTATGGGATTGGGAAGGAGCGACCTGGAAAACCTGAACATACGCTCCATTCAGCTCGATGCCTGACCTCGCCTTGCCAAAATGCAGAATCTAATTCCTATTAAAAAAATCCACAGGAAGAAACTCAGGGGTGGACAGGTGTCTGGTCGCTGGATAATCTTCCGAAAATCTGTTCAATATACAACCCTCTTCCTCTTTATTGCGCTATTCATTTGGTCAAGGCAGGATGGCGGACCAGCAAACCTGATCAACATCCCGATGCGGATGGATCCACTCCTGATCCTGGCGCATCTGGCTGCCAGCCGGACCATCCTGGCAGGATCAGCCTTGGCGCTGATCATCATTCTATTGACCGTGGTTTTCGGTCGCGCCTGGTGCGGATGGCTGTGTCCATTGGGTACCATTCTCGACCTGATCCCGTTCAATCGCCAGAGAAACAAGCGCCCTGCCATATCCAATGGTTTGCGAAGGATAAAATTCGACTTTGTGATCGTCATCTTCGTGGCAGCATTATTTGGAAACCTGACCCTATTATTCTTCGATCCATTGACCCTTTTGCAAAGGACACTCACAGTCAGCGTATGGCCGGCGTTGGACCGGATTGTGACTACCCTGGAGTTTGCCCTGGCCAGGCTGCCAGCTTTTTCCAGGCTTCTCGGAACACTGGACAATTGGATTCGCCCGGCAATCCTGCCGGTTCAACCAGTATATTACCGGGATGGTCTGTTGTTCGCGGTGATTTTCCTGGGGGTGATTCTGGTAAACCTGCTTGCCGCCAGGTTCTGGTGCCGGTACATCTGCCCGCTTGGTGGGGCATTGGGCTGGTTGAGCAAGGTAACCATCTTCCGCCGCCAGGTCGGGAACGAATGCAAGGGATGCACCCTTTGCACCGATATCTGCCCCACTGGCACAATCGATCCACAAAGGAATTATGCCAGCGATCCTTCTGAATGCACCATGTGCCTGGATTGCCTGGAAGTCTGTCCTCGAGGTCAGACCAGGTTCGTGCCTGTATTTTCACCAGAAAGATGGACAGGATACAATCCAGATGCAAAGGAAGCATTGCTGGCTCTGGGCGTGACAGTAACGGCGATCGCATTATTAAAAAGTGGACAGTCAGCCAAGCGGCAATCGTCATACCTGATTCGACCTCCCGGTGTGCGGGAATCCAATTCAGATGTGGTGGCATTCACGAAATGTACCCGCTGCAACGACTGTATCCGCGTTTGCCCAACCGGAGGACTGCAACCAGCGGTCCTGGAGGTGGGTGCAGCAGGTCTGGGTTCGCCCATCCTCGTCCCGAGGCTTGGCTATTGCGATTATTCCTGCAATGCCTGTGGGCAGGTCTGCCCCGTTCAGGCGATTCCACCGCTTGATCTGGAAACAAAACGCAGTCAGGTGATCGGATTGGCATACATCGATGAAAACAGGTGCATCCCCTGGTCGGATCATAAGCCCTGTTTTGTTTGCGAGGAGATGTGTCCAGTGCCGGAAAAGGCCATCCTGTTGGAAGAAACCAGCATGATGGGTCCGGATGGTGAAAACATGGTTCTGAAACTCCCCCATGTGCGACGGGAACTCTGCATCGGCTGCGGGATTTGTGAATACAAATGCCCGGTCAGCGGGGATGCAGCCATAAGAGTATATATTCCGCAGGTCAGTGTCTCTTTCTAGCCAGGAAGTGGAAAACGCTTTTTCCGATATCCGATCTAAATATGGTTCGGATTCTTCCAGCTGCATCGAATCTCCAAACCTAAGTTATAATCGCTCCTATTTGAAAAGGACGTATGACTAACCAGGAAGCTCGAAAAGATAAACGCTCCGCTGCACTCAGTTCCGTCGTTGCCGCAATAGGCCTGACCGGATTTAAACTGGTAGTTGGTCTGCTGACCAACTCGCTTGGCATCCTGGCAGAAGCAGCACATTCCGGTCTGGACCTTGTTGCTGCTGCCATGACTTACTTCGCTGTGAGAGTCTCGGACAAACCAGCCGACCAGGAACACCCCTTTGGTCATGGCAAAATTGAGAACCTGTCAGCACTCTTCGAAACCTTTCTGCTGCTCGCAACTTCCGGATGGATCATTTACGAGGCCATTCAACGCTTGTTTTTTGTGACAGTTAAAGTTGAGACTTCCATCTGGTCATTTATAGTCATGGGAACTTCAATATTCATAGACTACACTCGTTCGCGTATTTTATACAAGGCTGCCCGAAAATACAAAAGTCAGGCACTCGAGGCAGATGCCCTGCATTTTAGTACCGACATCTGGTCCTCCTCGGTAGTGATTGTCGGGTTGATCGCTTTGACAATCGCCCGGTACATCCCTGGCCTGGATTGGATGCACAAGGCGGATGCAATTGCTGCCTTGATTGTGGCGATCATTGTTATATATATCAGCGGGGAGTTGGGCTGGCGGACCATCTCCGCGCTACTGGATACCGCTCCAAAAGGTCTCGCCGATACAGTAGAGAAAATTGCCGCTTCCGTAAGCGGGGTGGTGGATGCACATGCCATTCGCATTCGTCCATCCGGTGCACATACCTTTATAGATTTACATATCACCATGAATGGAAAATGCACCTTGAACGAGGCGCATTCTGCCACTGAGGAGATTGAGAAAGCCATTCACGCCGTCATCGCACCGGCAGATATTACTGTCCACGTGGAGCCGGTATTGGTAAATCCTCCACCAAAGAAGAAAACCAGGAAGAAGTAGCCAGCAACCATGTCCGTTCAAAAAGATCCTGAAGGGATTGAAATCCTCAATCTTAATAAAATTGCTGATTTTTCAGATCAGCATGTGCTGGAAATCGGTTGTGGGGACGGACGGCTGACTTCGAGATACGCACCCCTCGCGGCTCGGGTCACTGCCATAGACCCGGATGCTGCGGCGTTGCTGGCGGCAAGTTCCAACCATTCCAGCCAATCTTAAACCGATGTCATCATTTATTTGCGCTAATGCAATTGATCTTCCCTTCCCTGTCCAAAAATTCGACCTCGCCCTTTTATCCTGGTCCCTCTGATGAATTCAGCATGCGGGCATGGTTCATGCCCTTGAAGAAATCCACAGGGTGCTGACCCCCTCGGGTGCTCTCCTGGATCTGCGACCCCTGGCAGATCGTTGGCCGGTAGAGATAGTGGCGGGAGATCTAATTCTTGAAACCGGTCGCCTGGATGATCTTCCCCTCGGTCTGAGCGATGACCAGGCTGCCAATCTCGCTGCTGAAACTGTCGCACGAATGGGCTTGTACAGCCGAGCGAATGAAATTGTTTTTTCCCTGAATATATATTGGGATGATCCCGATGAAATGATACAGGTATGTTTCAGAAAAATGGGCGGATTATTTATCTATGGATGATGAAATCCAAAAAACGACTCGGGAAACATGGGAAAGATCCGGCACTGATAGAAAAGTTCGTATTAGATTGAAAATGCTGTTAACCCGCTGGAATAAACAAGTCTGATTTACTCAAGGCGAATTAACTCTGCAATCCTTCCCAATCGTTAAGCAATTGGTCCATTTCCACCTGCAGAGCCGCATATTGGTTTCCCCACTTGCGGACGAAGGCAGTATCCTTGGGTGGGCGTTCCAATTTTCGCCCAATTTCTGCCATCTGAGTCTCAAGTAACGTGATCTTATTCTCCATTTCCTGGAGACGCGCAATCTTGCGACGTTTTTCCCTCGCTTCGGTATCTGTGGATCTGCGAATTGGTCTTTGCTTATTTCCCTGGTCTTCCTCCTATATCCGCAACACATCCAGTCTCTCCCGCTCCTCTCGTCTCAGGCTATAGGTGCCCTCGAAAACCGCTAATTGCATCTCATCGGTTTCGATTTCCCATATTTGAGTTCCGAGGGCGTCGATGAGATAACGGTCGTGGGTGACCAACAGGATCGTTCCGCCGTAGTCATCCAGCACCGCTTCAAGTACTTCCTGGGAGGGAATATCCAGATGGTTGGTAGGCTCATCCAATAACAGCAGGTTTGTATCCTGCAAAGCCAGCTTTGCCAGGGCGAGCCTGCCTCGCTCTCCTCCGGAGAGCACGGATACCTTTTTGAAAGCATCATCACCTGAAAATAAATATTTTCCCAGGTAGTCACGGATCTGTCCTTCCAACCAGCCTGGCATTACCAGTTCGATTTCTCCGACAAGGGTATTCTCAGGGTCCAATCCTTCGTGTGCCTGGGCAAAGTAACCAATTCTTAGTGATGCCCCCAGTATCACCTCGCCTCCCAACGGATCCAATTGACCCAGAATTGTTTTTAGAAAGGTGGTTTTTCCTGAACCATTGGGGCCGATCAGGGCTGCGCATTCTCCGCGCCTCAGGAGGATATCCGGAGCAGTGAACAGCAGCCTCCCTGGATACCCGATACTAAGTTTTGAAGACCTGAGAACGAGTTCGCCGGACCGGGCGGCCGATCTCAGGTTCAGATGCAGCCGGGGCAGAGTCCGAACAGGCGTGCGTAATGCGCGCACCCGCCGTTCTGCTTCATCGGGTCCAAAAGGTGAGGTCGCGATGGTCACATTTTCAGAAGTCTCGGCCCATTTTTGATTTAGAACTGTTTCCATGCCAACCTGCTCGATCGCCTGGACGATGCGGCTCAAGCGGCGTAACTTGCCTTTGGCCTGGCTCACATTCTGACCCGAGATGTTCTTTCTTATATACTCGACATCCTTTAATAATTTTGCTTTTTCTGCTTCAAACCTTTCCTGTCTGTGCTCCCAGCGCTCCTCACGGGTATGAAGATAGGCAGAATAATTTCCGGAATAATGTTCAATGGTCCCAAAAGCCATTTCCAAAATCCCGTTAACCACCTGGTCAAGAAAATAACGATCATGCGATACGATGACCACCGCACCTTCCCATTTTGATAAATAGCCTTCCAACCATTCGACTGCGGTGATATCCAGGTGGTTGGTGGGTTCATCCAGCAAAAGTAGGTCGGGTTCAGAAAGCAGCAGACGTGCCAGGAATGCACGTGTGCGTTGTCCTCCGGAAAGGTGAGTAAGGGGCATGTGAAAATCATCGGATGAAAAGCCCAATCCTGTGAGCACTTGCTTGATACGTGCGTGGAAATTGTATCCGCCCCGCCGTTCGAATTCATGTTGTAACGGTCCATAACGGAACAGTGCCTGTTCGCGGGTTTCGGCAACCGACATCTCTGCTTCAAGTTTTTCAAGTTCCCCCTGCCGGGAAATCAGGTCCGTAAAAACAAGAAAACATGCATCCCAGACGGATCCCTCCATATCAAATTCAGCTTCCTGTGGCAGGTACCCGGTCCGAATCGACTTGGCGCGTGAAATCCTGCCACTGCTGGGATCATCCAGTCCGACCAGCATGCGCAAGAGAGTGGTTTTCCCACAACCGTTGGCTCCAACCAGCGCTAGGCGCGACCCCCTGGGGATGTCAAACGAAACACCTGAGAACAGGTCAATAGGACCGAAGGATTTGGAGAGGTCTTTGGCAGCAATGAGCGACATGTATTAACCACGGAGGATTCTTGAACCAGGATAAACCCGCAGAATTATACCTTAGACAATTTATAAAATAGTAAGGATGGGATTTTACCCCGTCCGTGAGCGGCTGTCATTCATGGTTGCTTGATTCAGGTATGTGAACAGGTTTCTCTATACCCAGTTCGATCGTCCGCTGGTAAGCCGCCCAGATCGCCCGGGAAATCGCAGTCCGAAAACCTGCCTTCTCAAGGTAATATAACGCCTCCGCGGAGGTTCCCCCCGGTGAAGTGACCTGGTTGCGTAATGCTGCTACATGGATACCGGTCCGTTCGTTTATGGATTGGAAATATTCCACCGAGCCTTTGAGTGTTTCCACAACCAGTTGTTCTGAGATACCCCTGGAAAATCCCATATGGACACCTGCATCGATCATGGCTTCCATGAACATGAACACATATGCCGGTCCGGTGCCGGAAAGGGCGGTTGCCATATCGAGATAGTTTTCGTCGTCCACCTGAATTTCCCCTCCGAGTGCGGCCAGGATGGTGCGCGCAGTCTCCTTTTGCTCATCATCCGTGGCAGGTGAAGCCATCCAAACGGTAATACCCTTCCCGATTTGGGCCGGGGTATTCGGCATCGAGCGGACGATAGCAGCATGTTTCAACCCCTTGCTGATCTTGTCGATGGTCGCCCCGGCTACGATGGAAAGGACAAGTGCGCCATTCGGGATGACCCCTTTTAACGCCGTCAGTACCTCCTTCAACCTTTGCGGCTTGACGGAGAGCACAACCACATCAGCATCCGCGGAAGCCATTTTATTGTCATTAAACGGTTGAATGCCATACTTCTTGTGAAGGTCATCCACTCGTCTTGCATGGGTATCAGCAGCCAGCAAATCGCCTGGATTCGCCAGACCCTTGAGTAGCAGCCCGGCGATCATCGCTTCAGCCATGGCTCCTGAACCGATAAAAGCGACCTTTTTGTTTAACATCGTGCCTCCTGATTTTGAGAACCGCCCCCGTTTTGGAGTACTCGGGGGCAGTTTCATTTTACATCATTTTCTTGAAAATTGTTGCAAGGCGAGCCGCAGGCGTTCTTCCACGTTGTCGACAGAATCTTTCGGGATGGATTGTATGGCTGTCTGTGCTTCTACAACAGAGTAGCCTAAAGCGGTCAACGCAGCTAAAACTTCCGAATCCGCATCTGACATCGTAGCAATCTTTTCCAATCCGCTGGCAGGTTTCAACCTGTCGTGAAGGTAAAGAACAATTTTTTGGGCAGTCTTTTTTCCAACACCCGGAACCCGATTTAACAGGTCAGGTTCATTATTAAAAACCGCCCTTTGGACTGTTTCGATGTTCAAAGTCGAGACTACCGCCAGTGCTGTTCGTGCTCCAACCCCATCCACTCCCAATAACGTGGTGAATAGTTCTCTATCAGCTTGGAATTCAAAACCGAATAATTTCCAATCATCTTCGCGAATTACAAGGTGTGTATGAAGGAAAATTCTCTCTCCGGCTTTCGATCGTTCGCGCAGCGGTTTTGGAATGAATACGCGCAATCCCACTCCGCCAGATTCGATGATCAGAGCGTTGTCTTCAACTTGCGTAATTTCGCCGCGAATCGTTGCTATCATGGCTCACCATATTTTTGTGTATTCAGATGGGTAATCGCAATAGCCAGGGCATCGGCAGCATCGTCAGGTTTGGGGATTTCCGACAAGGTCAGCAGGACTCGCACCATTTCCTGTATCTGTTTTTTCCCCGCATTCCCATAACCTGCCACCGCCTGTTTGACCTCATTGGGAGTGTACTCAGCCATTTCCAACCCCGCCTCGCTGATTGCCAGCATGACCACTCCCCGCGCTTGCCCGACCGCAATGGCTGTGGAAATATTCCGCTGAAAAAATAACTTCTCCACTACGCACGAATCCGGCTTGTGAAGAAGAATGATTTGATTTAGCTGTTGATAAAGCAATGAAAGACGTTTATGAGCCGCAACTCCAGCCGGGGTCTGGATGGTACCATAAGCGACAGATTCCAGGGTTCCATCCATCCGTTTGCGCACCAGACCGTAGCCGGTGGTCGCTGTCCCCGGATCGATCCCCAGCACAAGGGTCATGTTTAACCTATTAAATGGCTGTGGCTTGGAAGGACACGGTTTTCGTTTTACTCCGCCTCAAGCGCTGCCAGGGCTTCTTCCGATATCCTGAGATTATGGAAAACATTGGCAATGTCGTCCAATTCTTCAAGCGTTTCGATCACCCTCAGCACGGATAGTGTCTGGTCAACTGGCAGTTCCATATCCTGCTTGGCGATCATACGCAGACCGGCTTCATCAGGAGTCACGCCTGCTTTCTTCAGTGAATCACTGATCTTCTTAAATGCTTCCACGGGGCCGACGATTTCGATGTTTTCTCCATCTTCTGCCACATCGTCAGCACCCGCCTCCACCGCAAGTTCAAAAGACTTGTCAAAACTCAGTTGGCTGGCTGGAAAGGAAAAATACGAGTTGCGGCTGAATTGCCAGGCAACCGCGCCTGCTTCGGCCATATTCCCGCCGCTTCGGCTGAGTTGGTGGCGGATCTCTGCCACGGCACGGTTTCGATTATCAGTGACGCAATCCAGTATAAATGCCACGCCATGCGGTCCAAATCCTTCATAGGTGACTTCTTCAAATACTGCCCCATCCTTGTCATCGCCGGTACCGCGTTTTATTGCTCGCTCGATATTTTCCTTGGGCATGTTTCCAGCCCGTGCTTTTTCGATCGCCAGCGCCAATCTAAAGTTGCTATCTGCGTCACCACCGCCTTCGCGTGCAGCCATGACAATTTCTCGTGCCAGGCGTGTAAAAATGGCACCCTTCTTGGCGTCTGCCGCACCTTTCTTGCGGCGGATGGTTGCCCAGTGGCTGTGTCCTGACATATCCGCACTCTCCTATTTCCAAACTCGTGGGAATTTTCGCAATAGCCCGCGAATTATACCATAGCGGTTTTTAAGCCACAAAGAAACCAATACCCAGCACCCCCGGCCCGCCGTGGACAACAATAGCGGGAGGGAGTTCATAGATGGGGATGGATGAAATATGCATCCGGGTTCTCAGGTCGGATGCCAGCTGCTCAGCTTCCGATACAGCGTCTGCTTGCATGACACATAAATGAGCCTCCGGGCTCCTTGGACATTGTTCCTCGACGATCTCCAGGAGACGCGCCACTGCCCGCTTTTTCGTCCTTTGCTGCTCAAAAGGCTCCACCTGACCGTCACGTAGACAAAGGATGGGTTTAATTTGCAGGATTTCGCCCATCAAGGCTTTCGCGCCCCCGATCCTCCCTCCTTTTTGAAGATATTCCAGCGTATTGACCAGGAAAAAGATCCTGCCGCGTTCTATCCAGCTTGCAAGGCGGTTTACAACCGCATCTGTACCAAGACCTTCCTTCGCCCATCCATCCGCCATTAGTACCAGGCTTGCCAGGTTTCCAGCGATAGTCTGTGAATCAACCACGCGTACATCCAGACCTGGATAATCCTGCGCTGCGACAGTGGCTGCCCGGACTGTTCCGCTGACCTTTGCAGAAGGAGCAACTACAACCAGGCTTTCACCTTGTTGTTTAGCCTGGGAATATATCGGATTATATAAGGCAGGTGCCGGCGCGGCTGTTTTGGGGAGTTCCTTGGATTCTTTTAGTTTGGCGAGGAAAGTTGCCGTATCTATCTCGGTATCGTCCCGGAAGGATTCCTCTCCGAAAACAACGATTTGTGGGACAAGCAGGATGCCGAGATCTTTTAATAACTCGCGTGGCAGCCCTGAGGTGGTATCGGCTACGATTTTTACCATTCTCGCCTCCTTGGAGTATTCACCAGGCTAATGTGAGTTGCAGGTTTCTTAAATCACCTTCTCGTACATTCCATGGACCTTATAAAAATTTACACCAAAATTCTCCATCTCGCGTTGCATTTTTTCATTTTCCATTCCGATCTGCACTACTTCTGCGTGTTGATATTTCGGGTTTTCAATGACGCTCTTAAACATCTCGCTGTATAGTATGGCTGTTCCTCCGGAACCGCGGAATTCCTGGATCATCCCGGCTCCGTTGATGTTTATATGATCCGTTTTCTGGAATTCCCTCAATAATGTAATCCAACCAAAGGGGAAAAGCCGCCCGCGAGTTCGTTGCAGGGCAGCAGAAATATCCGGGTATGCCAGGAGAAAACCGACTGGTTGTTGCTCTTTCATCACAATCTTGATCAAATTTGGGTCAGCAAACCAAAGGATCTGGTTGGCAAGAGCCTTGATCTCCTCGTCAGAGATGGGTATAGCTCCGGCTGTCCCTTCTAAAGCCCCGTTATAAAGGCTCTTCAAGCTGCCAAGAGCGGATCGCAATTCCCAGCGCGAGTGAAATCTTCTGATGTACAAGCCGCGCCGTTCACGGATGCGTTCCGCAAGGTCGTGGATGCGTTCCGGGAAATGGATATCCGCGCCAAGGTATCCGGAAACGATTTCATTCGTTTTAATAAACCCTGTTGATTCAACCAGCTCAACATAATAGGGGGGATTATATGGAGATCCCAGCGCCGGTCGCAGATCGAAACCCTTGACCAGGATACCCATTCCATCCAGGGCCGTAAACCCTTTTGAGCCCAGGATCTTCTTCAATCCTCGCTTTTGTGCCCAATCAACACCCATATCGAAGAGATTGCCGGCTGAATTCGGATCCAGCTCACATTCAAAAAGGTAGAAAAATGCAGTCTGTTCGCGATTGTGATCATTGTAGGGCCGGTTGTCCAGTACAGCCAGACGCCCGACCGGAATCCCATCCCGATAAACAATGAAAAAACCTGCCCTGGAATGTCTGAAATACGGGTAGCGTTTCGGATTCAAGCGCTCACGCTCCTCCCCATCCAGCGGAGGAACCCATTGCGGTATGCTCCGGTATATTTCGGTAGGCAGGCTGAGAAAATCACGTACCTGTTTTTTATTGGTGAGATCTATTTGAAGAGTAGCCATGCTTTATTTGGGAGCGCTGAATTTCTCTTGCGTTAGGGTTTCATCGAGTGGTTAATTGTTTTTTATTCGCTGCCCGTATCGCAAGTTGTGCTCGCAATGATTTAATGTCTTTATCCACAAAGAACAATGCACCCAGGTAAAGGAAGAAACACAATACCCATGCAGAAATGCAGACAGTCATGATGGCAAATTGCTTGCTGTGGGCTGCCAGCGCAATGGCACCTGCCAAGGTAGGCGCAAGTGCTGCGCCGCTGTTCTCGACAAAATATTCAACCGCTTGTGCCGAGCTGCGCACTTCTGGCAAGGTGATGTCGAATACCGTCGAAGTCACGTTGGGTGCTGAAAAAGGCATGAAGACAGCAGTAAGGCTCATCAGGATAAAAAAGGTTGTCTTGTCTGCCACCGGGGTTCGCAATGCCAGGAAAAGGAAGAGGGCGCCCAGGATGACTCCCATGCTGGAGATCAGGATGCGTCCCTTCAGGGTGCGCCGAAACAACCAATCGCCCAATGCCCCACCAATAAAATACCCGGCCGCCAGGATGATGATCACCGGACCCATCGTTAATAATACGGAATTATTGTCGTAACCGCGTTCCAACATGAGATATCCAAAGAAGAAGAAAGTAATAACATTCCACGGAAAAACGCCCGCAAAACCTTGTAGAAAAATGAACCACATGGTTTTCTTTTTCAGGGCATCCTTCAAAGCAGCCCAGTTAAAACGCACCTGTCCAATATCTTCCAATCCATCAAATTCCGGTTCCGATTTCCCTCTGGGCACATCCTTAATTCCAAAGAAGATGATGACAGCCATGATGATCCCAAGGAATCCGGTGATCAGGAAAATGGAACGCCAGCCTTCAAGGTGGAATAATTTTCCCTCCAGCAGCGGCGCGACCATGAGCGCCAGGATCATGCCCACTAAATATCCAATCGGTTGCGCCAATTGCAGCACCCCATAGATTTTGCCGCGAATCCTTGGACTGAAATAGTCGGCTATCAGACTGTACATACCCGGATAGGCAGAATCGTCTATTCCGGTTGAGGCTCGCGTTGCCAGGAACGCAGGGTAAGTGCGAACTATTGAACTCAACCAGGTGGTAGCGCCCCAGATGAAAGAAGCCAGCGCAAGTAATTTAGCGCGTGCATATCGGTCATAGAGGTATCCCCAGAGTGGGTAAAACAGTGTTCCGACGATCAAGGCACCGGTATTGACCAATCCCCATTGAAGATCATTTAGGTGAAATGTGGTGCTCACTGGGATCTGGAGCGATCCGATCAGCAATTTATCCGTCTGGTGAAGGAGCGTGAAAAAGAAAAACACGATGACAACAAAAACGGGGTAAAAATTTCGCTTCCTTTTCATATCTATAACCTCATTCAACGGGGATATGGTTTGAGAAAGTGTACATTAGAAATTGGGGAGAGTCAATCGGCTTTCGCGTCATCAACTCTTGCTAATCCTTCTAATCTCGAAAATCTTATTTACATGCATCTAGGTCTGAATAATCTCTACGTCATAACGATTTATACCTCGATGGGGTTAATATTCATAAGAATGGATAATTGATTTGAAGTTCAATTGGATAGAATTGAAATCGATAAAACTGTAATAATTTAAGATTTAATATCGGAGTATGATTACTTCTATCATGAAAGCACGATTATTGTCCTTTCGACCGCTGTTCAAAATTGCGCAAACGCGCTTGAAACGTTTGCGTACCATTCTCCCTTAGAAAGGGAGTAATTCATCCGAGGTTTCGATGAACGTTAAGAGTTTTCAAGTTGTAATCCTTTTCAATGAAGATGTTCAGATTTGCAGAGGTGACCCGCAAGATTTACTGGCAGTCCAATATACAGTAACCGCAACACAGAACTTATTTGAGGCTTTGACCAGTTTGGGGTATTCGGTCAACAAGCTTGCAGTCAGGGGAAATCTTGAGGAACTGGAAGATCTCCTTTGTTCCTACTCTCCCAAAAACACATTTATTTTCAATAACTGTGACGGCTTCAATGGCAATAATCTGGGTGCCGTGGATGTTATTCGTCTCATCGAGCGGATGGGATTCAAACACACCGGAGCACTTTCAGATGCAATCGAATTGTGTATCGATAAACCTCGCTCCAAAAAACGGTTGATACAATTCGGAGTGCCCACGCCCCGGTTTCAGGTTTTCAAACATGCAGAAGGAAAATTCCACCTGGACTTCCCGGTTATCATCAAGCCTTCCGTTGAAGATGCCAGCATGGGGATCGACTTGGATTCTGTGGTAAGCAATCGCGAATGCCTGTTCCACAAGATTGCTTACATCGTTGAAAAGTATGAGCAGCCGGCAATCGTGGAAGAATTTGTTTGCGGGCGTGAATTGGCAGTGGCAATGATGGGAAATGAAAACATCGAGATACTACCCATCGCTGAAGAAGATTTTTCCTTTGTCACCAATCCTCTCGAACGATTGTTGACCTATGATTCGAAATGGAAGACCGATTCCCCTTATTATCAGAATATCCCTGCTCGAGTCCCGGCTGTGCTCACCCGCAAAGAAACACAGTCTATTAAGAAGGCTGCTGAAGACTCTTTCAAAGCGATGGGCTTGCGCGATGTGGGACGGGTGGATATCCGGTTCAACGAAGGCATCCCTTATGTGATAGATATCAATGAACTGCCAGATCTCTCGATCGAAGCAGGCTATTGGAATTCAGCTCGTGCCACCGGGATTACGTATCCTCAGATGGTAGAGCGCATCCTTACCTATGCCTTGAAGCGGGAAGGATGGATCTAAATGATTTCAATTCCAAATAAGGATGATGGCCCTCAAATTCATGCCATCACGGGTGGAACCACGGTTTTCAGTTTGGAAGAAGTTCAATGCGTGGATGAGCTTTGGGAGGAATACCTGACCCGGGGGTCAGAAAGCAGCGGTTATTACTTCCTGGTGGAAAAAGATGAAGACCGGGTCGTAGGATATGTATGTTACGGACCTCGCTCACTTACATCCGGAACATTCGACCTGTACTGGATTGCTGTGGATCCCAATATACGTCGGGGAGGGATTGGTCGAAGACTCCTGGATGCTTGTGAGCAGGCGATTCGCAACATCGGTGGGCGACTCATCGTGCTCGAAACATCCGGCTTGCCAAATTACGAACCAACGCGAAAATTCTACCTCGCCACCGGTTATACGCTGGAAGCCACCCTGAAGGATTTCTACCACGAAGGAGATGACCTGGTCATCTTCACCAAACACCTGTAGTCACATTTCAAAGTCAACTGGAATAACCTCCCCTTGTGTGGGAGGTTTTCGCTTAATTCTATCAACTAACGCATTATGGTAGAATAATAAACCTCTCCAGATTGTTGAGTGCCCCCGCTCAAGAAACGGAGGCATTTTTATCCCGATGACAGCCACCGCTCAGATCTCAGAATTTACGCTCGCTCATCATTTGACTGCAGACCGACGCAATCCTGTGCGCTGGATCATTTCGCATACGAAGCGCTACTGGTGGCTGGTTCTCATCATGCTTGTTGGAGCAATCGGAAATGCCGCCCTGGCTGCCTATGTCCCGATACTCACCGGTGACGCCTTTAATGCCATGCTTAAAACACCGCCAGAGATAAAAGTATTGCTTCCGCTGGCTCTCATCATGGGCGGTTCGCAGGTGATACGCGGCATTCTACAATTGGGACGAAATTTTGGCGCTGAACTGATCGCTCAGCGCATCGAACGGGATGTTCGCGATGAATTGTATGTCTCCCTTCTGGGAAAAAGCATGACTTTTCACAATCTTCAGCCGGTGGGCGATACGATGGCGCGTGCCACGAACGACGTGCGCGAAGTAAATTATCTTTTCAGCCCCGGTGTTAACCTGGTGGTGGGATCACTCGTCTTTCTTATCATGCCACTGCTCTTTGCTCCGCGCTACCATTGGTCTTTGTTGCTGACTCCTATCCTTTTTACAATTGCATACTTCATTTCTCTTCGCTGGTATTTGCGTACCCTCAATCCCATCACGGAAGATGTTCGTGAATCATTCGGACACATGAACACCCATCTTTCAGAAGCCCTGGATGGTATTGAGACAATGAAGGGTGCCGCGCAGGAAGAAGCGGAGATCAAACGCTTTACTCTTAATGCCCGTAAGTTACGGGATAACAATATCCGGCAAGGCGATGTGGAAGCCCGATTTGTGCCATTATTATTGTTCTTTATCGCTTTGGCGGCTGGATTATTGCATGCCATGCTCCTTTATCAGCAAGGTATTCTGAATTTCGGCGATGTGATTGCTTATTTTGGCATACTCCTGATGCTGGAATTCCCCACCTGGACATCGATCTGGGCATATTCGCTCATTTCTTCCGGTCTGGCAGGCGCCCACCGCATCCTGGACCTGATCAACCGCGAAACAAACCTGGACCAGAATGCCCGAGGGTATACCCAGCCCATGCAAGGCAAGATTGAGTTCCGTAATCTGACCTTTGCCTACCCAACTGGCGAAGCCGTATTGCGCGAGATTTCATTTTCGATCAATCCCGGGCAGACTGTGGCGATCGTAGGGCAGACCGGCACAGGGAAAACCTCGCTCGCCAAACTGGTTAATCGCACTTACGATGCCAGTGCCGGACAGATATTCGTGGATGGGGTGGATGTCCGCGAATGGAATCTTGCCTCGCTTCGATCGCAGATCTCCATCATCGAACAGGATGTCTTCCTGTTCTCCCGTTCGGTGGCTGAAAATATCGCTTTTGGAAAACCTGGGGCTTCACGGCAGGAAATTGAGACTTCAGCCAGATCTGCCCAGGCAGAAGAATTCATAAAACAGTTTGAGAAGGGTTACGATTCCGTCATTGGCGAGCGGGGAGTCACCCTTTCTGGCGGTCAACGCCAGAGGCTGGCGATTGCACGCGCCTTCCTGACCGATCCCCGCATTCTGATCCTGGATGACTCCACAAGTGCAATTGACTCCGCTACCGAGGACATGATCCAGCGCGCCATCGCCGCGGCTGCCAGGGGCAGGACCACCCTCATCATTACCCATCGATTATCGCAAATTCGCTGGGCTGACCTGATCATCGTCCTGCGCAATGGTCGCATCGCAGCGATCGGTAATCACGATGAACTGATGAAATCATCTGAAGCATACGCCCGTATCTTTAGAGAATAGTACAGAGGGTATCGGGTGAGCATTGCTCCTGATCTCCAATTCATCCTTGTCTGAAAGAAAAATATTATGGGTTTTTACGAAGGTCTGAACGAAGAGAAATACGATCGCCAGTATAAGGACCGCGACCTGGTAAAACGCATCCTGGTTTATTTCACCATGCAGCGAAAACAGGTTACGGTGATTGTGTTTTTGACCATCCTGCTTGCCGTGATCACCGCTTCCCAACCAGTCATCATCAGCAAGGGTTTTGACATGCTCAAAGGGGCACCCAGTATTGGCGCCAGTTTGATCATTGGCGGAATCGTCCTCATGATTGGTGTCGCTGATTGGGGGTTGAATTGGATTCGTCGTAGATTGACCGTACGAACAGTTGGTGATGTGGTCCTGAACCTGCGTCTCCTGGCTTTCCGCGCCGCGGTCGGGCACGACCTATCGTTTTACGATCAATTCTCCTCAGGACGCATCGTTTCACGCATCAATGCTGACACGAGTACATTAGGCGAATTGGTGATAATTATTACCGATGTATCTGCCCAGATTCTTAATGCGTTTCTGCTCGGCATTATCATTGTCCGCACAGAATGGCGATTATCACTAGTCCTTTTTGCTTTCCTGCCTTTTATTTTCCTCATGGCACTCCTTTTCCGGCGCCTGGCACGCAAAGTCACAAAGAGCGGGATGCAGGCGATGGCAGATGTGAATTCAGCGATAAAGGAAACTGTCAGCGGCATAGCCATCGCCAAGAACTTCCGCCAGGAAGAAGGGATTTTCGGAACCTTCAATACCGCCAACCGTACCTCTTACCGGGTTAATGTCTGGCGCGGATTTATTCTTGCCCTGGTCTGGCCTTCGCTTAACGCATTGGTTGGAGTTGCGACGGCAACCCTGGTCTATGCAGGGGGATTGACTGCAGCGCAGGGCGCCGTAACCATCGGTGCATGGTACTTGTTCATCATCAGCCTGGGACGCTTTTTTGACCCGGTGATGAATCTATCTGCATTCTGGTCCAATATTCAATCCGGATTGAGCGCAGCAGAACGAATCTTCGCCTTGATGGACGCTGAGCCAAATGTGGTACAGACTGCAGATCAGGATGTAACACGCCTGAAAGGGGAAATATGTTTCGAAAATCTTTCCTTTCGCTACGTGGACCAGGAACCTGTCCTGATCGATTTCAGCCTGGACATCCATTCCGGTGAGAACCTTGCCATTGTTGGACACACTGGAGCAGGGAAATCTTCTCTGGCAAAGTTGATCGCTCGTTTTTATGAGTATCAATCAGGACGCATATTGATCGACGGTGTGGATATACGCAACTTCAACTTGCAGCAGTATCGCAAGCAATTGGGCATCGTTTCGCAGGTTCCGTTCCTTTTTTCCGGTACAGTGGCAGAGAATATCCGCTATGCCTGCCCTGATCCGGAATTGATCAACACGGCAGACATTCTTTCCATGGCGCGTAGAATTGGCGACGGCGAATGGCTTGATACTCTTCCAAACGGTATCGAGACCATTGTTGGAGAACGCGGAACCATGCTTTCTATGGGTCAACGCCAATTGGTGGCATTGATGCGCGTACTAATGCAAAAACCGGCAATTTTCGTCCTGGACGAAGCCACTGCAAGTATTGATCCATTTACGGAATGGCAGATCCAGCAGGCATTAACCATGATATTGGCTGAATCCACCAGCATCCTGATTGCCCACAGGCTTTCGACCGTTCGTGCCGCTGACCGGATCATTGTACTGGAAAAAGGAAGAATTATTGAGCAGGGCAGTCATAACGAATTGCTTAATCAGGGCGGTGAATATGCCACGCTTTACAATACTTATTTCCGCCATCAATCCCTCGCCTATGTTGAAAAGGCTCGGGAAATGATCAATAAATAACCGCATTCTGTTCTTTTGTAGTCAGGCACCCTTACAGGCGCTTGTAATTTTCCCCCTTGTAAAAAAAAAACTTACCACGTCGGATTCCAAAACATGGTGTGCTTGGTTTTTGAAGGTCAATATTTGATTGGGAAAATATTAGGCTGGATATTAATAGAACACGAGAGATTGAGTTACCCGATCCTGAGCGCCCTCATCGAAATAGAACCTCCCCAGACCTTCTCAACAAAGAAACTTATTGGTTCTCCTTCCACCTTTGCCCCGAGAATATACAGTAAAGGTTTGTAGTGTTCAGCGGAATTGATCGCCAGTTCTGATGAACATCCCTGCTTCTCATAATGGATGATTGGTTCATGATTTTCATCCATGATCCACTTTTTTACCTTCCCATCGAATTCCTGTGCCCATTGGTAGGCTTTATCTTCGAAAATGACCGTCCTTAAATTATGGACGATATTGCCGCTGCCAATAATCAAAATCCCTTCTTCCCGTAAGGGTATTAGTTTTCGCCCCAAATCGTAGTGCGCCTGAGCACTCTTCAACACATCAAGGCTCAATTGCAGGACCGGCACATCCGCGTTGGGGAAGAGGCGTTTCAATACAGACCAGGTACCATGATCCAGGCCCCAGGATAAATCCAGAGATATTCCGTCTTTGCCGACCAAATCCCGAATCTCTCGCGCAAGTTGCGGAGAACCGGGAGCAGGATAGGTTTGCGAGTACAGTTCCGGAGGAAACCGGTAGAAATTATAGATGGTTCGTGGCTCCTCCATTGCTGTCACCACGGTTCCCTGCGTTTCCCAGTGGGCTGAAATGGAAAGTATCGCTTTTGGGATTGGTAGAATTTTCCCTGCCTCGATCCAGGCACGACTGAATTCATTATCTTCGATCGCATTCATCGGGCTGCCATGTCCGATGAACATTACTGGGTGCATAGTTGCCTTCATTTCTTCCTACCTGAAGTCAAAACCACTGTGGGATTATTTCCACTATTATTATCAATTATTATCATTTTCCAACAGGATATCGGGGTTCCCATCATAAGTCCTCTGGTGGGTGAGTTAATGCTGGTCAGACTTTACCATTCTTCTAACCAGCCCCCTGCCCGGATGAAACAGGAACACCAGTAGGAATATGATGGTAGCCGTCAGGACGATGGCTGAGCCAGATACGATATTAAAATAATAACTGATATAAAGGCCGGTAACCGCTGAGAAAGCCCCAATGACCGCTGAGACCAACATACCCTGCCAGAGTCGCCGTGTGAGCAGCGATGCAGTCGCCGGAGGAGTGACCAGCATTGCCACCATCAGTGCCACACCCACCGTCTGCATGGCAATCGAAACGGTAAGCGCCATCAAAATAAGGAGAATATTATTTAGCAAACCCGAGGGTAGGCGCAGTGTGGCGGCAAGAATCGGATCGAAAGTCAATACGAGAAATTCCTTATAAAAAAGGAAGACAGTAAGAAGAATTACGCCACCGAAAATGCTGGTAATCACCAAATCACGGGTGGAGACACCGAGAACATTCCCGAATAAGAAATGACTCAGGTCGACACTGTAACTCCTCATCGTGGAAATCAATGCAATACCCAGTGCGAACATGCTAGCGAAAAGGATGCCTATGGCGGTATCTTCACGGATCTCCGAGTGTTTGGAGATTCGGCCGACCGCTAGTGCCACGAGCACTGCCGCTCCGAGCGCCCACCAGAATAAGGAATCCCTGCTCCCACCGCTGAGCAGGTAGCCAAGTGCCACTCCCGGTAAAACAGCGTGCGCCAGGGCATCCCCAAAAAAAGCCATGCCGCGTAACACCACGTACGCCCCAACCACCGCGCAAACAATTCCCACTATCACCGAGGCTGCCAATCCGCGCAACATGAAATCGTAAGAAAAGGGTTGCAACAATATATTGAAAAGATTATTCATGCCTCTGTTCCCCATCACAGCATGAATCTGCCCAGGTGGTCTCGCCATCCGCGCCCCTGATCATCTGGGCGTGACCTCCATAAGCTCGTAACAGATTTTCGCTGGTCAGTACTTCCTGGGGAGGTCCAAAGCTGACCAACCGATGGTTGAGCAGCATGACACGGTCAAACCGGCGGGCGGCCTGGCCTAAATCGTGGGTGGCAACCATAACGGTGATCTTCTGTTGGTGAAGTCTATCCAGAAGAGAGAGGATTGCCTCTTGCGAAGGTGTATCGAGACCGTTTAGCGGCTCATCCATTAGTACAAGCTCTGCTTCCTGCGCGAGAGCCCGAGCAAGGAAAGTTCTTTGCTGCTGACCGCCGGAGAGTTCCCCGATCTGACGATTCGCATATGGGACCATATCCACCACCTCAAGGGCGGTGTGTATTGCTGCCCAGTCAGAGCGGGTTGGCCAGCGGAAAAAACCTATTTGTCCAATACGACCCATCATGACCACATCAGCCACGCTGGCAGGGAAACGCCAGTCCACCTGGCTGCGTTGGGGGACATACGCTATGCATATATGACCGCGTGGGCTATACCCTGAGATTTTTACCTCGCCAACACTTGGCGGCAATACTCCCGAAACCACCTTGAAAAGCGTGCTTTTCCCAGCCCCATTGGGACCAACGACAGCCACATGTTCTCCAGCATGCAGATGAAATGAGATATCCTCCAATGCCTGATTACCATCAAACCTGACAGAAAGGTGGGAGACATCCAGGATTGGTTGATCTGGCTGATGTCGAATTCGGGGATACATTATTTCAGCGCTTCCACAATGGTTCTGACATTATAGCGCATGAACTCCAGGTAGCTTGCTGCCGGTCCGGTGGCTGCCGTCAGACTGGCATGGTAAATCCGGACGGATCTTATCCCGGTATCGGCGGCGATCTGGTCAGCCATGGCCTGGTTGACGGCTTCACTTACGAACACTGCCCGCACATCTTGCCGCCGTATCTTATCTTCGAGTGCAGCCAGCTCTCGCGCTGATGGGGCTGCTTCAGAACTGAATGAACTGGTGATTGAGCCTCCCTCTGTAAAACCGTATTGGGCTGCGAAATATCCAAACACGGCATGATCTGCCACCAGCAAACGGTTTTGCATCGGGATTTGAGCCACTTCCGACCGGATCCAGGAATCCAGATCCCTTAATGACTGAAGATAGATTTCTGCATTCGCTTGAAAATTTGAACTGTGGTCTGGATCAAGATCGGAGAGAGCCGTTGCGATGTTCTGGGTCCAGATAATGACATTATTTGGGTCCATCCAGGTATGAGGATCAATATTGGATTGACCACCTTCCGATAAGGTTCGGTAAGTAACTCCTGAAGAGACTTCAATCCTCTTGGCTGATGCGCCCGTATTCTCCAGGATTGGTCCCAAGAAAGCCTCCAATCCGCCTCCGTTGGAGAAAATAATCTTGGCCTCATTGATCTTGGCCATATCCTGTGGCTTTAACTGAAAGTCATGCGGATCGGTTCCAACCGGCATAAGGATCGACAGATTGATGAAATCCCCACCCACCTGGTTGACCACATCCCCGATGATGCTGGTGGTGGCTAGCACCAATATTTTCATCCCGGTCCTGGTGGGAACACCACTGCAAGCCGTATTGGTAACCAGCATGCACAGGATCATCATGCAGCTGACAACTTGGAGGGAATATCCTTTTATTGTCATCACACTCTCTCATTTGAATATTTTTTACTTCCGTGATCGCTCCTGCAGCCTCTTTTTTCGGTGGGTGATTTCCTGCATCCAATAGTGGTGTTCATACTTGGTCAGTTCGAGCGAACGGACCAGGTCTTCTGCGCCAAGAGTCCATTTCAACGCTTCAGGATAATCACGCTGCCGGTGCTCATGGTATTTCGCCAGTTCGATATGGGCATACACATGTCCCTCGGATGCGGCTTTCTGCCACAATGCCACGGCTGACTCAAGATCGCCTCTCCGGCGATGTAAAGCTGACAACCTCTGTACTGCCGCGCCAAAATCTCCTTCGCTGAGATCTCCCTGTAAACCGCGTTCATAAAGCAGAGCCGCTTCTTCCCATCGATCAATGTCTTCGAATAGTTTCGCCAAAGCGATGAAATCCAATCCATGCTGGATCTTTCCATCATACGGGGCATGCAGGATGGAAGCCATGTGGTTCATTAAAGCAGCCAGGGCAACGATGTCCATGGCATTATGATAGAACACCCCCTTCAGGGGGGATGCGTCCCCGCTGCGAAGATAATCAAAGTAAAGGTGTGGGATTTCGTATCCCGGCACTTCATCGATTGTCCGGGGTGCTTCCAGGATATTCTCTTCAAGGTATTTCAATGCGCGGCTTGGAAGACGATCCCTCCAGAGGCGTCGGGCTAATGGAAGCAGGTCAAGGTGGGCGAGGTTTTTCAATGGATTCGGGATACTGTGCAGGGAGTATCTTGTGACCAGAAGAGGCGCATCAAAGGCTTTGCCATTGAAAGTGACCAGGGCGTTGCAGGGTGCCAGGCACTCCAACAACGCCTCCAGCAATGCTCCTTCTTCAGATGGTTCCCGCATGAAGTATTGTGCCAGAGTAAAAGTATCACCCTTGAATCTCCCCACGCCCACCAGGAAGGCATATGTGCCCGTCCCGCCTGCCAGTCCGGATGTCTCTGTATCGATAAATGCAAATGATTCCAATGGCAGGCTTGCCAGATCCGGTTCGTGCGCCCATTCTGCAATCACATGCAGAGGTGCGCTGGTGTTCAAAGGAGTAAGACCATGCCGGTAGGTGGAAGGAAAATCCTGTTCGCTGACAAATGTATCCCCTCGCCGCGTTGACCTGAAGGATCCTTCCATCACCTCCTCGATGGGGGTATTCGCATGTGGTTTTAATTCGGGTGGTTGGATATTCTCAACCCCGATCTTGATGCCCATGCTCTTTAACTTATCTGCGATGGAAGGCTTAATCGATCGTGTCATCGAAATGATTATATCCTTAACGTTCCGGCTTGCCTCGAGGAAATCTGGTAAAAGTGGTGTTAATGGTATTAATGCAACCAACGAGGAGCATCGATGAGCAAACTCAAAGAAGAACTAGGAACTACAGTTCTTTCATTCTGGGTAAAGGTCGCTTATGGCAGCGGTGACTGGAGTGGAGCCAGCTATGGTACGTTACGCCAGATCTTCTATGCAATATTCCTTACGGATGTGGTCGGGCTCGAACCTCGCCTGGCATCCTTTGCGGTCCTGGTGGGTATTCTCTGGGATGCAATCAACGACCCGCTGGTTGGGATTCTAACCGACCGAATGCGTAGTCGCTGGGGTCGCAGGCGACCATTCCTGCTTTTCTTTGCCATCCCGTTCGGGGCAAGTTTTCTTCTTATATGGTGGGCTCCACCCTGGAATAACCAGATCGCCCTGGCTGCAACCATCACACTTGCTTTTATGATCAGCGATACCCTCGAAACTTTGTGTGGTGTTCCATTTGCCGCGCTACTGCCTGAATTGTCTCCTGACTATGATGAGCGCACCACGCTCACCAGCTTCCGTATTTTCTTCAACCTTCTGGCTTCCCTGGTAACTGCAGTATCCGCTCCTGCCATCGTGGATGCAGCCATCTCTGCTGGCCTCACCCAGCAACAGGGCTACTTGATTGTGGCGGGGATTTTTGGCGGACTGGCTGCCATACCATTTCTGCTCATCTTCACAGTGGTACGTGAACGCTATGGGGCCGCTGATCGACCTCAGGAAACAGTGACTTTCCTAGAGACTGTTCGCACAGCCTGGAGAAATATTCCCTTTCGTTTTGCATCCCTCATATACATGTTGAATTGGATCACCTTTGATATTGTTGCGCTTACACTGCCTTTTTACCTGCTTTACTGGATTGCACGCGGCAACATGCTGACCTCGGTTGTATTTCTTGGGATTTCGCTCCCGCTTGAATCTTCGGTCTTTGCCATCCTGCTTGTTACGGCGACCATTGCCCTGCCCTTCTGGTTGTGGCTATCCCATCGCCTGGGAAAACACATCGCCTATATCATCGGGATGATCTTCTGGGCCGGGGTTCAACTGGCAATTTTTTCTGTGAAACCCGGTCAGGTTGGATTGGTCCTGTTTATGGCTTTCCTCGCTGGTTTGAGCGTCTCTGCAGCCCATATTCTGCCGGATGCCATGTTCCCGGATGTGATCGAATGGGATGAACTCCGGACAGGACGCCGTCAGGAAGGGATATATTATGGTGTCAAGAATTTCATCCGCAAACTGACTGGAGCGTTGGCGGTATTCATTGCCTTGCAAGTCCTTGGGTGGTTTGGTTATCAAACCCCACCTGAAGGCGTGAATATCTTTGTCCAGTCTCCAAGGACATTAAATGCGATCCGGTTCTTGATTGGTCCTTTGGGGGCCATACTCTTGTTTTCAGCAATTCTCACTACCTGGTTCTATCCGCTCACCCGTAAGCGCCATGCAAGGATTCGACGATTGCTGGAATACCGGAATGAGAGGAAAAGCCGGAAGAGTTCAGAGTAAATTCTTCCAGATATTGTTCAATCCAGACCCTTCGATACACAGGGACGAGTTGACTTTGATGAGAAAATTCGCTATACTATGTAAGCGCTTTCAGTAAACGCTTACATTATTTCATCAAAACTTCCCTACCATGCCTCATTCTCGTCCCACAATTTCGGATGTTGCCCAGTCCGCAGGCGTTTCCACAGCCACTGTAAGCCGTGTCATCAATGCCACCGGTCCGGTGGACAAGGTCACTGCTGAGCGAGTCCGGAATGCCATCATTTCATTAAACTATATTCCCCACCCTGCAGCACGGACATTGGCGAGCCATAGAACAGACACGATCGGTTTATTACTCCCTGAAATTAGCGGTGGTTTTTTCCAACCCATGGTGCGCGGTGTGGAAGCCGGTGTCAGCGAGGCCGGGTTTGACCTGTTGATCCATACGACCCAGTCCCGTTCTGAAAATACCCATCGCCGTCCGCTCGGGGAACATAATACAGATGGTTTGCTGGTGTTCACCGAAAGCCTGGATGCGAAAGAGTTGAACCGGCTGAATTCGATCGGATTTCCGGTTGTTTTGCTGCACCAAACTCCCCCCAACTCCCTGGATATACCCGTTATTACAATTGAAAATAAGACTGGTGCCCAACAGATTGTCGAGCATCTGATCGAGACCCATGGTCGTCGTCGGATCGTTTTCCTGCAAGGTCCTGAAGGTCAAGAAGATTCCACCTGGCGGGAAGAAGGATACAACCTCGCCTTGAAAGCGCACGGTCTTGAATTCGATCCAAGCCTGGTTGCACGTGGTGAATTCAACCGGGATGAAGCCAGGTCAACGATGGAACAGATGCTTTTAGACGGTGTTGAATTTGACGCAGTCTTTGCGGGTGATGATGATTCAGCAGTTGGCGTCTATCAGGCGTTGAGACAGGCAGGTCGCCGAATCCCTGAGGAAATCTCCGTGGCGGGTTTTGATGACCAGGTTTTTGCCTATACATTGACCCCAGCCTTAACAACTGTACGTGCTCCCACTGAACAGGTGGGGAAAGAAGCAGTCCGTTTACTGGCACGACTTTTAAAAGGGGAACGCGCAGAACCGCGTATGTCCCTGCCTACTGAACTGGTCATTCGTGAATCATGCGGGTGCCATAAAAACAAGGAGGATAATAAATAAAATTGTCCAATCTACACATATCCCAAGCCTGACTAACTTTTTTGATTGGAGGAGAATATGCTAAGAAAACGGATTTCCATGATTTTTGCAGTGGTCATGGCAATTTCAATGGTGATCACAGCCTGTACACCCAAACCTGTGGTGACTGAACCTGTCAAGATCACGATTTTCGTTGGTTTTGGTGCCGGTTCCGACCCAGACTCTCAGGAAGCTCTCAATGCAATCGCAGGGGAATTCAATGCCAGCCATACAGATCTGCAGGTTGAGTTCATGTATTCCACCTGGGAAGAACACACGACGAAATTCTCCACGTTGCTCGCGGGTGACCTCGTCCCTGATCTGGCTTTCCCGATTGGTATCCAGGGTATAGCAGAATTCTATGATGAGTGGATCGATGTCAGCCCATATATCCAGAGCGAATCCTACGATACTACGGACTTCTATGGTCCCTCCCTGCAGTTATTAAATTTCAACGACAAGACCATCGGTCTGCCATTGGGAGTTTATCCATCGGTGACCTTTTTTAATGAAGATCTTTTCGATGCTGGCAGCGTTGCCTACCCCCCACAACAATATGGCGATTCCACCTGGACCCTTCAAAAAATGGTTGAGATAGGCCAGCAACTCACCCTGGATGAAAATGGTAACAATGCTGCGTCTGCAGGCTTCGACGCGACCAAGATCGTTCAGTGGGGATGGGGTGGTTGGTGCGGGCCGTTCCGCACGGTCCCAGGTAAATTCGGAGGAAATCCTCTGGGAATGTCGTCAGATTTCAAGGTTGCAGAAATGGATTCAGGAGGTTACCTCGAAGGTATGCAATTCCTCTATGATTCCATTTACAACTGGCATGTCCGCCCTTCCAGCATCGATGAAGGCTCCACCTTCACCGGCATGGATTTTACTTTCGAGAGTGGCAAGGTGGCCATGTTCGAGTGTTTCAGTTGGGCAAGTTATGCTTTCCCGAACTTCACGACCGGTGGAAACTGGAACGTGTCTTCTGTTCCAGCCGGGCCTTATGGAGATGTGGTATCTCCAGTAAATGCGGATACTTTTGCAATCCCGGCACACTCCGCACACCCGGATCAGGCCTGGGAAGTTGCCAAGTGGTTGATGGAACCTGAGATGCAGAATCGCATGTGCGGCATCTTTGGCTGCATCCCTTCCCGGAAATCGCTGGCTGGTGGATGGATTGATTCAATGGCAGCCGAATATCCTAATGTGGATTTCCAGGTTTTCATCGACTCGATCGATTATATGGATGCATCACCAAATAACGAGTCTTGGGTACCAAACTACTCCAAGGTCTGGGATGCAACAGAAAATGCCATGAGCCGCATCCTTAGTGGCGAAAGTAGTGACGTAGGGCAGGTGATGAATGACCTGCAAAGTGAAGTACAAGGCTACTTGGATGAATACTGGGCCGCTCACCCATAAATCAATCTGAACGAGAATTGTTGTTCCCTCTCTTTATCGGGGAGGGAACAACCTTTTCATTGTTAATTGGATTACGGCCATGAAACTTTTCTCTAAAACAATATCCATGCGCAAGCGTGAGTCGCTATGGGGATACCTTTTTATCAGCCCCTGGATCATTGGATTTCTCCTTTTCACTATCGGTCCGATGATCGCCTCGCTTGTATTTTCATTTGCTGACTATAACATCATCAGCCCGCCAACAAATTTCGGGTTTTCAAATTATATAAAACTCTTCACTAATGATCCGGATTTTTGGCACTCCCTCGGGATCACCGCTTCCTACGCATTGCTGGCGATCCCCCTTAATCTCGTTTTTGGTTTCGCACTGGCTTATCTGCTCAACCAAAAAGTGCCCGGGCTGGCTTTCTGGCGGACGATTTTCTACATACCATCAGTCCTGGCCGGAGTGGCAGTGGCCATTTTATGGGGTCTTATCTTCAATCCAAAATTCGGCATCTTGAATTGGTTCCTGGGATTGTTTGGAATTCATGGTCCCGGCTGGTTGTCGAGCCCCGATTGGGCAGTTCCTGCGCTGATATTGATGAGTCTTTGGAGCGTGGGTGGCGGGATGATCATTTATCTGGCTGGCTTGCAGAGCATTCCCACCACATTCTACGAAGCGGCCCAACTCGACGGGGCAAACGGCTGGCAGCAATTCTTCCGCATCACTATCCCGCTCATGTCGCCCGTCATCCTCTACAACCTGATCATCGGGATCATCGGCACATTCCAATATTTCACCGAAGTCTATGTGCTCACAAGCGGGCTCACTGGAGGACCTGGTGGTCCGGCAAAGTCAACGTTATTCTATAATGTCTATCTCTATTCCAATGCGTTTCGTTATATGAACATGGGATACGCCTCCGCCCTGGCATGGGTGTTGTTCGTGATTGTTTTATTATTGACATTGCTTGTCTTCCGAAGTTCAGCCGCCTGGGTATATTATGAAGGCGAGTTACAAAACAAGTGAGGCGGATGATGATACCCAGTAAAAGAATTAATGAAGGCATAGTCCGGATTCTCTCGACTATCCTTCTTTCGATTGGGATGTTGGTTGTCATCACACCCCTGGTCTGGATGTTGGTATCAGCATTAAAACCTCGCGATGCGGTCAATACATTCCCCCCGCAGTGGATCCCCACTGATCAGGTCAAAGTGGCTATTAATGGTAAAGAGTATTTCCTGTACGATATACCAGTGAATGGAGAACAGCGCCAGCTTGCGTTGCTGGATAAAAATGGTGCCATTGGGAAATTTGTAAATCCCCAGAATCCCGATGAGAGCTATAACCTTTCTGTGGCTTCCGGAAAGCGCGTTACCCAGATCAAACTCCATTGGGAAAATTTTATCCTGGCGGTCACTAAGGTTCCCTTCGGGCGATATTTATTAAACACCATGCTGGTAGTCGTGTTTGGCACCATAGGCACGGTTGCCTCCTGCACCCTGGTAGCATACGGCTTTGCCCGCTTCCGTTCCAAGGCCATGCCTATCCTGTTCCTGTTGTTGCTCTCAACGATCATGCTGCCACCCCAGGTGACTCTGATACCGACTTTCATTGTCTTTAAGAAGATCGGCTGGTATGATACTTTGCTGCCATTGATCATCCCGGCTTTCTTCGCCAATGCCTGGGATGTATTCCTCCTGCGCCAGTTCTTCATGACATTGCCAACGGAATTGGATGATGCCGCCAGGATCGATGGATGCGGACCGTTTGGTATTCTCTGGCACATCATCATCCCTCAATCCTACCCGGTGATCGCCACAGTCACCATTTTTACCGTAATTTACGCCTGGAATGATTTTTATGCCCCTCTGATTTATCTGCAAAACCAGGAGCATTGGACCTTGGCGCTCGGCCTGCAGTCCTTCAATGCAGTCTATACAAACCTGGGTAACCTTCTGATGGCAGCCTCAGCTCTGATGGTGATCCCACCGATCCTGATGTTCTTCTTTGCTCAAAAACTCTTTATCCAGGGTGTTGTAATCTCTGGTATCAAGGGATAATATTAAATCTACCATGCCAAATATGGAAGACACCATCCGCCTTGACCTGAATGGTCTCTGGCATTATTCAACCGAGGACAATCCCCAATTTTGCAATCCTGAATTTGATGATTCAGCCTGGAAATCAATGACGCTGCCAATCAACTGGTTTTTAGGCGGGCTCGATCATCACGGTGCAGTCTGGTTCCGGCGTCAGTTCACTTTCCGAAAGCGCAGGGAATTTGCATCCCTCCATTTTGAAGGTGTCGATTATTTCTCTGACGTGTACCTCAACGGAGTCCACCTTGGGCATCACATCGGTTACTTTGACCCTTTTTCATTCGACGTAACTGGCACTCTCCGTCCTGGCAGGAACAATCTTGCGGTGCGTGTTGAAAGCCCTTACGAAACTCCCGGACCGGATGGCTGGCATTTGCGTAAGCGACTCGTCAAGGGTGTGCTCAATCATCATGATTGCCGGCCTGGAGGTGGCTGGGAACCCGCCGGTCAATCGTATAACACAGGCGGGGTATGGAACCGAGTCTCATATGAACAACATGGGGCAATTACAATCGATCATCTTTACTTGCGCGCAAATTTAGAACCTAAGCCCGAAATCTTGCATCTTGAGCTGTCAGTCAGTAACAGAAGTAAGAAACGCCACGCCCGTTTGGAGATCTGCATCGCTCCAGAAAATTTCGTCGGCAAAGTCCAAATTTCCAAGTCCACCCTGGATATCCCTGAAGGCGACAGCCTCCATTCCTTGCAGATCCCTGTCAATGATGTTCAACGATGGCAGCCCTGGGATCGGGGGTTTCCCTCCTTGTACAACATTTCGACCAGGTTGATCCTTCCCAAGGAGACTGTTGTTCGCTCCAGTATATTTGGATTTCGTTCCATACGGGTTGAATCTGGTTACCGTTGGTTCATTAACGAACAATCCTACTTTCCGCGCGGTACGAATTATATTCCTTCACAATGGCTATCCGAAACACTTTCCCCGGAGGCAGCTGGTTGCAAGGAACATCCATTTGGCGGAGGTCTAGGGATCGATTTATTCCACAGGGATGTTGATCTCGCCAAGCAGGCAAACCTGAACTTCCTGCGGGTACATGCCCATGTGCTTCCTCCTGAATTCCATGCAGAATGTGACCGGGCAGGAGTGCTTGTCTGGCAGGATTTTCCGCTCCAATGGGGTTATACCGATGATGTTGAATTCAAGACCGAAGCCAAACGCCAGATGCGTGCGATGGTTAACGGGCTTTACAATCACCCTTCCATCGTAGCCTGGTGTTGTCATAACGAAAGCCCATGGGATGCCTCCTGGATGGCAGGTCAGGCAGGTGGACAATTCGACCCGGAGCAAAATCGCTCGCTGGATGAGGAACTGGAAACCGTCGCCCGTGAATTGGACCCTGTGCGGTATATCCACCGCAACTCCGGTACTGGAGATGGGCATACATATCCTGGTTGGTATGTGGGTCACTGGCGTGATTACCAGGATCTGCCGGCTGCTCCCTTCGTCACTGAGTATGGCGCTCAAGGATTGCCAACTCTGGAAACCATCCTGCGCATGTTCCCGCAATTTGGACCAGATGCAGGATATGGTGAATTGAAGCGCTTCAAGGAATGGCTTGCCTCTCAGGTGAAAATCAGCCCGCTTACCAGGACTATGATACGGTTTGGAACGAATCTTTGGAAGTTGACTGAAAGGAAACGCTGGAAAACCATCCAGAATTGGATGAAAGGCTGGGGCATCAAAATTGAGCGATCGTCTTACAGGAACATTCCATCGGAAAAACATACTCCAGATGACCTGCTCAAAGCCCGTCAGGTCTGGGAAACCTGGCGCTTCCATGATTTTCAACCTGCAGAGACTTTTGATAACGGTATTGCCATGGGCTCTTCGCTGGGACAATTCATATCCGACAGCCAGGATTATCAGCAGCAGTTAATCCAATTCGCGACGGAATGCTACCGTCGCGCCAAGTACACAACGGTTACCGGACTTTTCCAATTCGATTTCACGGATCCCTGGCCGGCCATCACCTGGTCGGTTCTTGACTACTGGCGGAAACCCAAAGCCTCGTTCGATGCCTTGCAGCGCAGTATGCAACCTGTTCTGCCCTGCTTCCTGTTGCCTGAAAAAATTGCGCCCAGCAAAGCCGCGTTGATCTCATTTTGCGTGGTGAACGATTTTGATCATGCCTTCCTTTCCGCCATATGCGACTGGCGCCTGGAAAGCGGGATGGGAGATATCGCTGCGGCATCCTTCCCGGTGCAGATTCCCGCAGACGGTGTCTCAGCAGAGACAAAATTGACCCTGCCCTCGCTCATCCCGGGAAAATATAAACTATTCGCTTCCATCACCTCAGGTGGAAAAATTATTGGCGAAAATTACTACAACCTGACTGTGCAATCTCCCCAGACCATTCAAGGATAGGGCAAGTATGCCAAAAACTCAGGGAAATTTCATGAAAAACTATAGGTGGCAATAATGACACTCCCAACCAAGATTGTTGTCATCGGTGCAGGTAGCTCTTCCTTTGGAGAGAATACCCTCTCCGCCCTGTTGCGATCCAAACGACTGGGCTCGAAGAAACCTGCTCCCATTGATCAATTCTCAAGGAGCCTGGATGCAGGTGCTGGTTTTGAGGAAGCGCCTGTTGCCACCTTAATGCGTTCGAAAAAGCTGCAGGGAAGCACGCTTGCGCTCGTCGACAGCAACCCCCAGACACTCGATATCGTCAAGCGCCTGGCTGAACGGCTCAATCGTGAGTGGGATTCCGGCATCACCATCACCACGCACACGAGTCATAAGGATGCATTGGATGCTGACACGGATTTCGTCGTCTCAGCACTCGAGGTCGGCGCACGGGAGGGCTTATGGAGAAAGGATTTCGAGATCCCGCTCCGTTTTGGCGTCCGCCAGCCCTATGCAGAAAACGGTGGTCCGGGTGGGTTTGCCCATGCAGCGCGAAACATCGGTCCGGTGATGGAAATTGTTCATGATATGGAGAAAGCCTGTCCGGATGCCTGGTTCGTAAACTATACGAACCCGATGATCCGCATCTGTGATGCGGTCAACCGGCACTCGAAGATCAAGGCTGTTGGCCTCTGCCACCAGATTTACATCGGTTACACGATGGTTGGCATCGCCCTGGCAAAAGACCTGGGCATTAATGTCCCTGAGGGTATTATTGGGATGCATGCGGACCCGATGCAGGCGCCCCTCCATAATCAGGTAAAGACACAGATCGTCCCGCGAGTGGATATCCGGGCGGCCGGGCTGAACCACTTCTCCTGGATCCTTTCCATCCGCGATCGATCCAACGGGGAAGACCTCTATCCACTCTTCCGGAAACGTTTCTTCGAATTAGGCCCGGCATTCGAACCGCTGACCCGCCGGGTATTTGAAGCCTTCGGATTGTTCCCTGTCCCGGGTGATTCGCATCTATGCGAATACCTGCCCTGGGTCTCGGATCCGGTGACAAAGCCCTGGGAGAAGTATCACCTCCCGTTGTACGATTGGGATCTCAACGCCTCGATACGTGAATACCAGCATGAGCGCCATAAAAGCATGGCCAATGGCGAAGCAACGATCGACGGGCTTAAAGATACCGATTCAGAGGGTGCCCTGGAGATGATCGAAAACATCGCCGGTGGCACGACCCACTATCATCTGGCGGCGAATTTACGAAATGAAGGTCAGATTGCCAATCTACCATTAAATTCCGTTGTGGAGACCCCTGTTGTGGTGGATGGCGGTGGCATCCATCCGGTTCATGTGGGGTCATTCCCTGAGCCGGTTGCTGAAATCCTGCGTCGGGAAATTACTGTAGCCCGATTGAGTGTTGACGCTGCTGTGGAAGGTTCACGCGAGAAAGCCCTGCAGTGCCTGCTGCTCGACCCGGTGGTGAACGATTTTGAATTAGCCAGGCAGATCCTTGATGCATATCTTGATGATTACCGACAATACCTGCCACAATTTTGGAATTGAGATAAGCCAAGAACCTGACTAAAGGATGAACGTTGAAATATTTCCTCGGTGTGGACGCTGGTGGAACAAAAACACATGCCCTGATCGCAGATGAGACCGGCAAGGCAGTCGGCTTCAGCGAATCAGGTCCTGGCAGTTGGGAGGTTGTCGGTTACGATGGCCTCACCCGAAGTCTGAGCGAAGCCACCTCACAGGCCATGAAAATGGCCAAGATAGATCGCTCTCAAATTTCAGGTTCTGGACTGGGATTGGCAGGTTACGATTGGCCCAGCCAGCGACAGGCACATCTGGATGCTCTCAGACCTCTTCAATTGAAAAGCCCTCTGGCTATCGTCAACGATGCATTGTTGGGGATACTGGCAGGTTCGCAGGAAGGATGGGGTATTTCTGTCGTTTCGGGAACTGGCTGCAACTGCCGCGGCTGGAGTCGGGATCATCTGCAGGAAGGGAAAGTCGTCGGAGGCGGCAATCCCTGGTCCGGAGAAGCTGCCGGGGGATTCGATATCCTGGCGCGGGCTGTGCGCGCAGTGGTCTTTGAATGGGTCAAGCGCGGACCTGCGACTGCGCTCACGCCTGCTTTACTGCACCACACCGGAGCGGTGAACCTGGATGACCTGGTGGAGGGCATCTACCTTGGGCGTTATGAAATGGATCCTGGATTGATCCTGATGGTTTTCGAAATTGCCCGGCAAGGTGATCCACAGGCGCTGGAAGTGGTGCAGTGGGCGGGGGATGAGCTTGGCATGATGGCAGTGAGTGTAATATCTCAGCTTAATTTTCAAGAGGATAGTTTCGATGTTGTATTGATTGGAAGCATTTTTGACGGGCACCCTCTCATGACCGAGAGCATGGGTGCCACGATCCATCGCGTTGCGCCAGGAGCAAGATTGATCCGGCTGACCGTTCCCCCGGTGGTCGGAGGTGTAATCCTGGGAATGCAACAGGCAGGGTTGGATGTAAGACCTTCTCGCCACGCACTCTTCAAGACCACCGGGAAATTACTCTCGGCTGTAAAGTCATGACTTATCAAGGGTATTCTTAGAAATACTCTCAATTGGCGATCCTCCCGGATGATGGATCGCCTTGCGCTATAATCATCCCGTGACCGGCAACCAGTCCATCGAACTGCTCCGGCTGCTCGCTGCTCGTTTGGAACGACTCTCGGTCGATTCGCGCTGGTCGCGGCGCGCGGCGGGACTGCGCGGCAATATCCTCAAAATTCTGGGGCAGGCGGAAAAGGGGAACCTGATACCAGCAGGAAGACTAGATCTGCTCACAGCCATGGCTTTCGACATTCTCCAACAGGCTGCCCACGACCTTCCGGATACGAAAGCATTTCAAAAGAATTGACCTATCATGGATTTGAAATCATCATATCTGCTTTTCTTGTTGTTTCTGACCGGTTGTTCATCTCTGCAAGCCAGCCCGGCTCCAGAACCTTCTCCTGCCATATCCTCGCCAACCTGCACGTGTGCAATTTCCACTGCCAGATCTCCCACAGTCATTCAAATTCCATCCCCTTCTGCAATTGTGACAGTGACCGAGGTCCCACCCATAATTCCAAGCCAGGTACCTGCAAGTGTAGTCCCAGAACCAACAATGGAGTGGTCCTATATTTTTCCCGTCCAACCTGCCAGCCTGGCAGGTTTCGCTGAGGGTGTTTCCAGTCACGGGTTCCCAGCCACGGATATCTTCGCCCCTGAAGGGACTAGGTTTGTCGCGGTGACGAGCGGAGTGGTTGACTTTGTATCTTACGAAGATCGTTGGGATCCCGCACTTGACGACCAGGCTCTTCGCGGCGGGATCAGCATCGCAATCATCGGTATGGATGGTGTGCGTTACTACGGTTCCCACCTTTCAGCCATTGAATCCGGGATCAAAGCAGGCGATCAGGTGGTTACCGGGCAGTTACTTGGTTATATCGGTCACACCGGAAATGCCCGCAACACGCTCTCCCATGTCCACTTTGGAATTTCCCATCCCACCTACCCGGAAGACTGGCGAACCCGCCGCGGTGAGGTGGATCCATTCCTGCTCCTGGTGGCATGGCGGGATGGTCACAATGTCACCCCACCCTTGCCATCTCCGTGAAAAGGACTGATATGGATAAGATGCGCGCAGTTCTATTCGATGCCCCCGGCTTGCCTCTGCGACTTGATGAAGTTGCCATCCCGCAGCCGGGATCTGGTCAGGTGCTGGTCAAAGTCCATGCTTGTGGTGTCTGTCATACAGACCTGCATATCGTTGATGGAGAATTGAGCGAACCGAAATTACCTATAATTTTGGGGCATCAGATCGTCGGGAAAGTCATTCGGGGAGGACCGGGTGCAATGCGATTTCAAGGCGGGGAACGCATCGGTATTCCCTGGTTAGGCGGAACAGATGGAACTTGTCGGTATTGTATAAGCGGGCGGGAAAATCTGTGCGACCAGCCAATATTTACAGGCTACAACCGGGATGGAGGATTTGCTGAATATTGCCTCGCTGACGAGCGCTTCTGCTTTCCCCTCCCTGACAGTTTCTCCGACCTGGAAGCCGCACCGCTCCTGTGCGCAGGTTTGATAGGGTACCGCGCTTACCGTCTGGCTGGGGAATCGGTGAAAAACCTGGGTATATACGGTTTTGGCGCCGCTGCGCACCTGGTCGCCCAGATCGCTATTTATGAAGGCAGAAAGGTGTTTGCATTCACCAGACCCGGTGATAAGGCAGCGCAGGAATTCGCCCTCAGCAAAGGCGCTGCCTGGGCGGGCGATTCGACCCAGCTTTCTCCCGAGAGCCTGGATGCAGCATTGATCTTCGCACCGGTTGGTTCGTTGGTGGTTTCAGCCCTAAAATC
This sequence comes from uncultured Chloroflexia bacterium, assembly GCA_963828815.1. Taxonomy (GTDB): domain Bacteria; phylum Chloroflexota; class Anaerolineae; order Anaerolineales; family Villigracilaceae; genus UBA877. The sequence goes on along the minus strand of CAWHGD010000002.1, from coordinate 2,244,227 downwards.
TACGAATAAAGGTGGTGTCGTTGTATGCGGCGGCATACACATGAGTGATATCCCCGCCTTTCAATACAAATTCCTCTGGCAGGAACGCATAATTCGGTCGGTCGCCAACCTTACCCGCCAGGATGGTGAGGAGTTTCTTGCCCTGGCTCCAAAGGTGCCGGTTCAGACGGAGGTGACCACCTTTCCATTGGAGAGGATCAAGGAAGCCTTTGATCAATTACGCAATGGCCAATTCGTTGGGGCGGCAGTAATAAATATTTCATCAATGTAATTTATACTTGTACAGAGGTACAGTTCAAAATAATTCTTTCTCCCAGATTTCCCAAGATTCCCCACTTAAAGATCAATAACTATGACAAATGCCCCGTAACTTCCCGTAGTAGCGGAGGTTATATAGGTTGGAGCTCCATCCAATTCTAGCAATTCAACCAAAGGAGATTTTATAACATGGCAAAAACAATCGGAAAGTGGCTGTATCTACTTGGTCTGCTCGTCGCGGTTATCGCTGGCATGTTCAGCCTGTCGTATTTATGGCTGTCCCTGATCCTGTTGGTCATGGGCGTCCTGGCTGCGATCCTGTTCGTTGACTCGAGCGATGTTGTCAATGGCGGTATCCGCTACCTGGTGCTGGCCGCTGTCTACGGTGCCCTGGATAGTGTCCCCGCCGTTGGTAAATTCCTCACCGGTGGATTCGGCGGTGCGGTAGCCTTCCTCGGTCCAGTTCTTCTAACAACCTTGGTCATCTACTTCATCAAGAAACACTTCTTCGCGAAGTAATTCCTCAAAGGTTCATTTTGTTCGCAAAGCCGCCTGAATCAGGCGGCTTTTTTTTGTTCAAGGAGGCAGCGTAAAGCCCATAAATTCTCCCCTTGCCCTTTTTATCGATATACCCTACACTATCGCTGTGCAGCCGATTGATTGGAAAGGAGAACACCAGATGAAAAGTACCATTGGAATCAGGCCTTATTCTTTGATCCTGGCTTTTATCCTGGCGCTTATGATCACCACCCCGGTCAGTGCTCAAGGACCGGTCACCGGCGATACCATCCCGGCGGGTTCCCAGATTGATCATGATGTAATACTCGTCGGTCAAAATGTGACGATCGATGGGGTCGTTAATGGAAACGCTTTTATCCTTGGCAACCAGGTGACAATAAACGGCACGGTTGATGGCAGCATCGTCTTGATCGGTCAGAATGCCGGGATTGGCGGCACAGTGAGTGGCGCAGTCTATGCAGCAGCCATGACCCTCGCGCTGGACCCGCAATCCATTATCCAGAGAGACCTGTACGTGGTCACCATCAGCCTCACCAGCGGGGATCAATCCATTATCGGTCGCGACCTGTATGCGATCGGGCTGGATTCCGGCTTGAATGGCAGCGTTGGGCGCAACCTGCATACAGTCATAGGTCCGATCCAGCTATACAACGGTCTGATGACCCTGTTGGGCTACGATAACTTGACCATCAAACTTCATTTCGATATCCCCCAACCAGCAAGCGGTTCCAGCGGCAGCCGGATTTCCACTCCCCACCTGGCACGATTACGGAACCTGGAGTCTGTACCAACCTCTTTCGACTGGGGGAAATGGGCACTGACCCTGCTCCGCAACTGGTTGGTCCTGCTCGCTTTCAGCTTCCTGCTATTATGGTTGACGCGCAAGCCGCTCGAGCGGTCTTCACAGACAATGCATGGACAGGTTTGGCGGTCGCTGGGCGTCGGAATGATTGCCCTGGTGATATCTCTTTCACTGATAGGGGTCGCCCTGTTACTCTCAGTGATTATCTTCGCTGTCGGGCTCGGATTAAATTATCTTGGATTATGGCAAATCTCCCTGGCATTCTGGGGCGCAGCCTATTCCTGCCTCGCATTTTCTCTTGTGATTCTCTGGTTCTTCCTATCCTATGCAACCCAAATCTTAGCAATATTCACGGTTTCCAATCTACTTTTTCAGAAGATATTCCATCGTGAGGAAACCTGGATGAAATTGATCGCGTTGCTGGCAGGGACCTTGATATTTTCTCTCCTGAGAGTAATTCCCTATATAGGTTGGATCATTAATCTGCTGGCAACCGTGGTCGGATTGGGCGCCATCTGGATCACCTGGCGGGAGGCAACCAGGAAGCCAGTACCAGTGGAAACTGCCATCGCGGCAAAAAGAGCCATAAAATCGGAATCGAAGAAATAAGGCTCATTTGACTCTCCTGTCAGGTTTATAGACAGGAGAGTTTTTCGTCAATTGCATTTGTGATACACTTTGCCAATGCTGGCTTTCACTGCCCTGGCACACCCGAACATTGCCTTTATAAAATACTGGGGGAACAAGAATGAAGGATTGCGTTTGCCATCCAATGGTTCAATTTCGATGAACCTGGATGCGTTGGAAACGCGCACCACGGTCCAGTTCGAGGATTCGTTACCGGTGGACGAAGTAACCATTAATGGGAGATTATCCCGCGGTGACGAACTTCAGCGCGTCGGCAATTTCCTTGACGAAGTCCGCAAATTGGCAGGCCTCCGTCAGTTTGCCCGGGTAAAAAGTGAAAATAACTTCCCCACCGGGGCGGGGATTGCCTCCTCAGCATCCGCTTTTGCCGCACTTGCCCTGGCTGCCACCAGAGCAGCAGGTTTGGAGATTTCCCCGGATGGAGAGAGGGCTGCAAAAAACGAGCAGGTCTTCGATCAGGTGGCGCTTTCGCGCCTGGCGCGTCGAGGCTCCGGTTCCGCCTGCCGATCGATTCCGGGCGGGTTTGTCGAATGGGTGGCAGGAACAAACGACAGGGATTCCTTCGCTGCTTCGATCGCCCCACCCGGGCACTGGGACCTGGTAGACTGCATCGCTATGATCAGCGCGGATCAAAAAACCACTGGTTCCAGTGAAGGTCATGCCCTGGCTGGGACTTCCTTGATTCAAGCTTCACGGGTGGAGGACGCTCCACGCCGGTTGGATACTTGCAGGCGTGCCATCCTGGATCGCAACTTCGCTATCCTGGCTGATATTATTGAAGAGGATTCCAACCTGATGCATGCCGTTATGATGTCCTCACATCCGCCATTATTCTACTGGCAGCCGGCAACCCTGGCGGTGATGCTGGCAGTGCGTGAAGCCCGGGTCCAGGGATTACAGGTCTGCTACACGATAGACGCGGGTCCGAATGTTCATGTGATCTGCACTTCAGCCTCGGTAGGTGAAACCTCCAGGTTGCTGGCAGGTATTCCCGGAGTGCAGGAGACACGCTCAGCCAGAGTTGGCGGGGCTGCGCGGTTGGTGGAAAATCCTTCCACCAATAAAGATTAGATTTGAATAATAATTTTGCCGCGGATGGATGGAAGTTGTATAAATAAGGATATAATGCACCTGACCGCCTCGCAGGAGGCGCAATTTATTGTAATTGAGGTTCTTCCATGAATATTAGCCTGCTCGGTGGGGTCATTTTCGTTCTGGTCTTCGCCGGGATCATCCTGGTTCACGAACTGGGACACTATTTTGCCTCCCGCCTTGTCAAGATTGATGTTGAGGAGTTCGCTGTGGGTTTTCCCCCGCGCCTGTTGCGTTTATGGCGTGGAAAAGGTTCCCTCATGATCGGGAAGGAAAACCTGATTATTCCCCTCAACTTTGACCTTCCTTTCGATCCCAGGCAGTCCGCGCTTCGACCCGTGAGAGCCGTTGCTGCGCGGATTTCTGGAAGGTTGATCCTTCGCTCGATTGAAGTATCAGATGCCAGTGAGAATACATCCAGACCAGATCCGGCACTGGAAAAAGAACCATCTACAGAAATCTCAATGAAAACATCCGGGGAGGATGGTGGGAAATTGCTTGAGAAATCACAGGAACCGGCTGAGATTCACATCAGCGGAATTCTCCATGATGTGAGACCGGGTACGGAGTTTACCCTCAACTGGATTCCGTTGGGTGGTTTCAATAAGATTCGGGGCGAAGACGATCCAGGTACAACAGGTGGGTTGGCTTCGGCAGCACCCTGGAAGCGCATCGTTGTACTCCTTGCCGGTGCAGCGATGAACCTGCTGACCGCTGTGGTAGTTTATACAGTTTTTTTCAGCCAGATCGGCATTCCCGACAGTCACAGTGCGGTAATTGCTGCTGTTAACTCACCGTCACCTGCTGAGGATGCAGGGATACAAGTGGGGGATGTAATCCTTGCTGCGGGGGGTATACAGGTGAATGGATACAACAAGTTGACGGAGATCACCCACAATTACCTGGACAAACCACTCCCGCTGGTTATCCTCCGGGATGGACAGGTCGTCGAAGTCACGATCACGCCGCGATCCAGTTTTCCTTCTGATCAGGGACCGATGGGAGTCAGTGTCGGTCAGCCATTGCTCCCTGCCAGGTCCTGGTTCGATACCATCCCTGCGGCTTTCTCTGCAGTGGGTCGGGATGTAAGCAGTCTTCTGGCCCTGCCGGGTCGTTTGATAGCCGGGACGATCTCTCCGCAGGCTGCCCAGATCGGAGGTCCTCGCAGCGTGTGGAACCTATTCCAGCAGGCAGTGTCGCGGGATGTCACCAGCCGTCAGGAATCCTCCGGTGATACGGCAACGAGACAACCAACAAACTATACCCTGCTCACGATCATTTCCCTGACGGTAACAGTCGCTGTGGCAAACCTGCTTCCCCTTCCTGCCCTGGATGGAGGGCATATCTTCATGACTTTGCCCGAGATTTTCCTGCGCCGCCGCATCCCGGCGAAGTACCTTGCCATGATCAACGGGATCGGATTCATCATCCTGGTCACTTTACTCGGTTTCTTCTATATTAAAGATATCATCAATCCGGTGAACTTCGTCCTGCCTTGATAAGAAATTCTGAAACCATGACAGCAAATATTACAATTCAATCGGTGGTGGAGGCGCTGCTTAATACGGACCAGCCTTTCCCTGCCAGGTTCTTGCACCGCTTTTCAGACCTTCAACCGGATGACTTGAAAACACTGCTCGCTTCCTGGTCCCAGGTAACAATCAGCCGTAAACACAGCCTCCTTGAAGACCTGGAAGGCCTGTCGGAATCTGACACCATCACCTCCTATGATGAATTGGCGCGCGCCTTGCTCACCGACCCCGATTCATTCGTACGCGCTTTGGCGATCCGCTTGCTTTGGGAGTGCGAGGATGCGAAACTCGCCGTAAGTTTCATGGATATGTTGGAAAATGACGAGTCCGTGGATGTACGTGCGGCAGCCGCGAATGCCCTGGGTCAATTTGAATACCTCGGGGAACTGGAGAAGATCCCTCCAGACCTTCTCCATCAGATTGAAAACAAACTCATTGAAGCCAGCAAACCTGCCAATGAAAGCCTGATCCGCCGCCGAGCACTCGAGTCGCTTGGATATTCGGGACGGTCTGAGGTGATCCCGCTGATCGCATCCGCCTACAGAGAAAAAGATCCCGAATGGGTAAAAAGTGCCCTTTGGGCAATGGGACGTTCTTACGATGAACGCTGGAAACCGGAGGTTCTCACCCAGCTGCGGGCCCCCGACGAGGATATCCGCGCCGAGGCTGTTCATGCCGCCGGCGAATTGGAACTGGCATCCGCCCGTTCTTTGCTGCTCGATATGCTCGAAGATGAGGAAGACCAGGAGATGCGCCGAGAAGTTATCTGGGCACTTTCCAGGATCGGCGGTGAAGGCATCCGCGCTAAATTCGAAGAACTTCTCGAAATCAAAGAAGATGATGAAGAAGTTGAATTCATTGAAGAGGCTATTGATACCCTTTCTTTCACCGAAGACATGGGTTCCTTTTCGCTGATCGACCTCGATCCAACTGTGGATTTCATCGAGGAAGAACCCGACGATAGAGAGTAAGGCCATTCACCCATATACTGATTAATATTATTAGACAACATAGCGATCAGGAAGAATAAACCTCATGGCATTGCTGAATGTATTTGTCAACAACATCCTCCCCATCCTTCTCCTGAGCGGTGCAGGCTTTATCCTAGGTAGAACCTTCAAACTCGATTCACGCCCGGTCGGGAAAGTGATTTTCTATATCTTCAGCCCGGTGCTGATTTTCAATCTGCTCACCACCAGTAAACTTGCTGTGGGTAATATTGTCACGATGATGGCTTACTCGGCTTCCGTCATGTTCATCATTGCCGGGATTGCCTTTGTGATCGGCAAGCTGCTCCGTCTGGATCGCGCCATCCTGACAGTGGTTGTAGTCACTTCCATGTTTGCCAACAATGGAAACTTCGGGCTGCCGCTCATCTCCTTTGCATTCGGCCAGGACGCGCTCGCTTATGCGAGCATATATTTTGTTACCAACTGCGTGCTGCTCTATACTTTCGGGGTAATCATTGCTTCGCTTGGTCACCTGAATTTTAAAGCAGCATTGATTGGGCTGCTGAAAGTACCCGCCATCTATGCCGTCCTGCTTGCGGTAATCTTCATCCGCACTGGCTGGAGCCTGCCCGCGCCGCTCCAGAAAACGGTCGCGTTGACCGCCAGCGGGGCGGTACCGGCGATGCTTGTGCTGCTCGGGTTGGAATTGCAGAAAGTGGAATGGACCCATAACCTGCGGGCACTCAGCATCCCGGTGGTCTGCCGCCTGTTGATCGGCCCGGTTGTTGGGATGTTGTTAGCGGCGGTTTACGGCTTGAACACCATGACCCGCAATGTTGGCATTACAGATGCCGCCATGCCGCCCGCAGTCATGAACACGATACTTGCATCCGAGTACAAACTGGATGCCTCGCTGGTGACAGCCATTGTCTTTGTCAGCACCATTCTGAGCCCGTTGACTCTCACCCCTTTGCTTTACCTGCTTGGCAGGTGAGAAGCCAGTCTTTTCAGGCAGATAAATTATGCCAACTCCAATCTTGACCGAATCGGCGCGCCTCCACATCTGGGTGACAGGACGGGTGCAGGGTGTGGGTTTTCGAGCCTTCGTGATCGATGTTGCGGAACAATTCGCGCTCACCGGTTGGGTGCGAAACGTGGGACATCAGACAGTAGAGGCGATGGCGGAAGGTTCTACTGAATTGCTGAATAGGTTTACAGAACTGGTCCGGGCTGGTCCGCGCGCCGGGCGCGTGGATGATGCCAGGATCGAGTGGGAAGATCCCACAGGCGAATTCAAGGATTTTCGCGTTAGAAATAGTTTGTGAGATATGAATTGTAAAAACGACCGACAAAGGAGTATAGATACAATGAACAAGCGCACAATTACAGTATTCAGTCTCCTTCTTATTACAATCCTGGCAGGGATGCTCCTGGTTTCCTGCGGATCTGGAAATTCCAACCAGACCACCTCCTCCGCAGGTTCTTCGGATGGCCAAACACTCTTGCAAGAACGCTGCTCGGTTTGCCATTCCACAGAGCGTATCACCGGTGCACACAAAACGGCTGATCAATGGACCTCCACTGTGGAGCGAATGATCAGCAAAGGCGCGCAGTTATCAACGCAGGAACAGCAGACCCTGGTTGATTACCTGGCTGCGAATTATAAGTGATCCCTTGTTTGGGTTGCAGTCTCGAGAACCTGTACGTGCGTTTCAGGAAAACCCTAGTCCCCTCTTCTTCAACGACACCCAGTTATCGCGCCCCTGACCGATGACCAGGTGGTCGAGCACGTCCACGTTCAGCAGTTTGCCGGCCTGGACAATGGCACGCGTCACGGCAATGTCATCCGGGCTGGGGGTCGGATCGCCGCTGGGATGGTTGTGAACCACGATCAACGCAGGAGCATTATGGCGGATGGCCGGCTTGAAAAGTTCACCCACCTGCACCTGTGACGAATTGACCGAGCCTTTATAGGCTTCGACAATATCCAATACACGGTTGCGGCTATCCAGGAGGATCAGTCTGAGGTGCTCCTGCTCCAGTGCTGACATCTCGATGGATACCAATGCAGCCGCATCTTCCGGACTGCTTATGGTTATGCGCTCCTCAGGGGATTCGTGGGCCAACCGGACCCCCAGTTCGATGGCTGCCATGATCTGGGCTGCCTTGGCTTTACCAACCCCATGCTGATTACACAATTCTTCGAAAGTTGCACGGTGCAATCCGTTGAGTCCTTTGAAATTGTTCAATAAGCGCTGCCCAAGCTGGATGGCATTTTCACCAGGCACACCAACGCGCAGCAGAATGGCAAGCATTCGGAAACCGAGAGCGCTTGCGGTCCGCGTTGCTCCAATCTTTCGCGTGGGCGCTCGTCCACTGCCAGGTCTGCAAGGCGATAAACCGGTTGTGAGGTTTCCTTTACCTTTCTTTTCCCAAGTGTCATCCAGAGTACTATACAATAAGAGCCCCGTTTCCACAAGCGTCTTGACAGGGTGCCTCGTTCCTTATATAATCCCGCCTGCTTGTCCCGGCTTTTTCGGGTCTTTCCTCGCTAGCTCAACGGCAGAGCGGGCGGCTGTTAACCGCTAGGTTCGAGGTTCAAATCCTCGGCGAGGAGCTTTTAAGCCTTTTGCGACGTATTCATAGACAATACGTCGCTTTTTTATTCGATTTTTCCCTCCTGGAGAACATGAGCCGCGAACCCCTGGGTTAACAGCTCCCCGCTTTTGGAAGCAAGGTATGCTTTATTACTATTAATAATTTTCTGTACTTGATTTATATATCATTCAAATTCGTATGTTATGAAAATAGTCTATATGTAAAGCTTACTTGACATTTATGTAATTTGATATATAATAATGTAAAGTAAACTTTACATTGAAGAGGGCTAATGGGCGAAGAAGTATTAAACCGTATCCGAGACTACCGAGCGGAGTATGGCCTGACACAGGATGAGCTTGCACAGGCTGTTGGAGTATCACGCCAGAGTATCATCTCGATTGAACATGGTCGTTATATTCCCAGTCTGAACCTGGCTCTGCGTTTTGCACAATATTTTCAATGTTCAACGGATGAACTTTTTAAGCTCAATGAGGAGGACCAACATGATAAATAACCTGTTTTCCAAGTGGTTTGTCGTTGATGAACGCTTTGTCATGCACCGCTATATTTCCACCCGCTGGGCTGTGATTGTAGGGATGGTATTAATGGCCATTTGGGTAAATTATGAATTTATTATCAATGATACACTGCGAATTGACCTGATCATTATTCTACTAGCGATGCTTGTCACCAAGGTAGCGGTCATGATCTACTACCGCCTCACCCATTAATCAGGTTGCAGTTCATATATATTTGTTGGCAATTCTTAAATGGGTAATGGAGGTTAAGATGACTCTCAAAAAAAGAATTTCCACCCCTCAGGAATATATACAGGTTGGGATGGCCTTTTTCCTGATCGGGATATTCGCCTCAATGGTAGCAGATGGCAGGCTCATCGGTGCATTCATTATTAGTTTGATACCTGATCAACCATTATTGGCTTCAATTCAGGGCGCTGTAGCAGGCTTCTCGTTACCAATATTTAGTGCCTCGATATTTTTCAACCTCCGTGGCTTAACGATGATGCGAAAAAGGTGATGGAGATTATCGATTTTGTGTTATATATTGGATTTGCTGTATTTCAAGAGTTTGTAGAATCTACAATTGGGCGGCCAAGATCGACCAGAGTCTATCTTTCATGATGGAGGAATGCAGTGATGAGCACAAATCAAACCCAATACAATTCAAAGTTAGCCAACTATCCAAGACCAGCCATTGCTATTACGGCTGTAACCTACTTGTTGTTAGGTTACTTGGAGACTTTGCCGGGAACCTTCATTCCGCCCTTGTTGTATTTCCTTGCTTTGGGCGTCTTAGCCCTGGTTCTTATGCCCTTCGTCTTGGGGCTACCCAATGGTCGCAAGTCGCTCCGAGACTACTGCCAGGACATTCGTTTGCTACCTATGAGGCCTCTGGGTCGAAATATCTTGCTTGGATTGTTGATGGCCGCGCTTACCTTGTCCAGCATTTTCCTGGCATCGCTGCTGACAGGGCACTTTGTATTTGACTGGAGCCTTGTGCCTGCGTTACGGTGGGTGAAAGGTCTCACCCGGGGTATCTGGGAAGAGGTCTTCTTTCGCGGCATCATCTTGGTGTTGTTCATGAGAATATTCTCAAAGCGCAAAGCCATGTTCTTCGCGGCATTCCTTTTTGCCGTGGTACATCTAAACCCTCTGGATCTGAGCCTGCCCATGGTTGTGGATGTGATCAGCATTTTCTTTATAGGGTTGCTCTTCACCTATCTTGTACTCAAAACAGGTTCTCTCTTGCCGGCTATCGTTTTTCACTATATCCACGACATTTTTGTGCTGTTGGTGCAAAACACGCCAGGGGCAGATGAAACACTCGCTTCAGCACTTTTATATGCATTTCTTTGGATTGCTCTCGTTATTGGAGCGGTGCTCACAAAGTACATCGTTGAACATTGGCCCACAAAGGGGTCAAAGACATTGGCTGCTCAAACATAAGCACATTGGAAGCTGCCCAACACCGCCTACACCGGACATTCTGCCTGCCGTTCTGCGCCGCTGAGCCAAACCGTTATTCAATGAAACCATCCAAAATTCGCCTCGGCTAGGAATTGAACCTCGGACCGCTAGGTTCGAGGTTCAATTCCTTGGCGAGGAGCTTTTAAGCCTTCTGCGACGTATTCATAGACAATACGTCGCTTTTTTTCCCCTTTTATCCTCCTATAGGTATTGAACCTCGAACCCCTGGGTTAACAGCTCCCCGCTTAATAAAAATGGCTAAGTTTTACCAATGGTATTTGATATACTAGATTTAGATATCATTCAATTTCATATGTTATGTTTATTCTCTTTTAGTCCGCTATTCTAATAATACTCTTGTTAAAAGGACCAAATGCCAATGAACTTATCCCGATGGTTCCGTGACCAACTTCAATCCTGTGCCGATGGTTTCGTGTGGGGTGCACAACAAGTACCCAATGCACGGCGAAACGTCCGACCACCTGAGGCTCTTGGTGAGTGGACAGCAGCACGTCACATTTTCCATATGGTATTCTACGAGGAAAATATTGCTTTACCAACTATATACCAGTGGCTTGGTAAACCACTCCCCTTGGAAGGGGTATCCGAGGATGTTGCCTGGGGTGAAGGAAGCGATAACGTCGAAAGCCTGCTTGCTGAGTTTACGAAAGTCAGAGATGAACAAATACAATTGCTAGCAAGGTTTGATGATCTTACATGGAGTTCGACTCGTGACACTATCTGGGGAGTAGTTACATTGCGATGGGTCGTAAGCAAAACATTTCAGCATACAGCTGAACACACAGGTGATATTCTGCGGATCGCCTTATTCTGGGATTCGTGGCTGTAATGACAGCGGGTAATGCTTGTTTATTTGTCGAGAGAAGAAATGATTTATGTGAATATTTAGCGGACTAACACCGGCTGACAGGGCTAAATAGTGCCTAAAATGAATAATCTTGCTTTTTGAGATAATCCGATCAAAGAATCACCTGGCAAGAGAACCACCCCGCAGCTAAGCCATTCCGTTAGGCGGCAGAAATAATCAGCCATGTCCAATTCTTCACATCTCGAGCCTTTGTCCAAAATTACAGAGTCTATACTACACTCGCCATTTGAGTGGTGTCACGTGGATGGCGGCAATGTAGTTCTTCAAGACGCGACACAGGAGGGGGGCACAAAAGGTGGGGTTTTTAAAGTCAGTGACTTCGCAATTGCCAAATACCCAATTACAAATGCCCAATATGAAACATTCCTCAAACCTACAAATGGCTTTTCCAATACCCAATGGTGGGAATTTTCTCCCGAAGCAGCGCAGTGGTGGAAGGATCACAAAAAACCAAAGCCAACTGCATTTAACGGTTCTGATTTACCTCGCACACGTGTCAGTTGGTTTGATAGTATGGCTTTTTGTTTTTGGCTTTCAGCAGAACTGAAGAATTCAATGCAATATGATAAGCCACTGAACATTCGCGATGTTTTTACATGGATTACTCGCCTCCCCACAGAACAAGAATGGCAACGTGCAGCGATTGGTGATACTGGGTGGTGTTATCCTTGGGGCACTGCATTAGATGAAACACGTGGAAACTATGGTAATAATGTTGGACAACCTAGTAATGTGGACAAGTATTCTGCGGGAAAAAGTATTTATGGTGTCATGGATATGATCGGAAACTTGTGGGAAAGATGCTTGACAGGTTGGAATCAAGAAATCATTGACACCAGTGGATATGCATATCGAGTTATTAAAGGAGGGGCATGGAATATTAGTAATCCAGATTATTTGCGTGCAAATGATCGCGGATGTCATCCCCCTCGCGGACAACTTAACGATTGTGGGTTTCGAATAATCCTTGATTTAGGTTTAAAATAATACAGATTATCTTAACCAGAAAGGTGCTTATGTCAATCACTGTTCCCATGATTATTATCAGCCTCGCTTTGGTATTCTATTCGATTGGTGTTTGGAGTGAACGTTATGCAGGCAGACTCAAAGCATGGCATTTGGTTTTCTTTTGGTTCGGCCTCATTTGCGATACCTGGGGCACCGGGTTAATGTTCGAAATGGCCGGTGGATTGACCTATGATCTCCACGGCTTGACGGGGTTGCTCGCCATTATCCTGATGTTCATTCACGCTGTATGGGCTACCGTTGTATTACTCAGGAAAGACGAGAAGCTCATCGTCAGTTTCCACAAATTCAGTGTGGTGGTGTGGGTGATTTGGCTTATACCTTATTTCAGTCCAATGGTGTTCAGGTTGGTGTAAGCCAATGCCGTGGATATGTAACCGCCCAACCAAGCGCACACTGGACAGGTGGGATTCTCCGCCATTTTCAAGCATTTTTCTGGCTTCGGGCTTTTTCTACTCCCAAGCAGAGTCCACGCCCGCCCCAGCGCCAGTAACGCAAAACCGTTGAAATCGAATGTTCCTCGGCTAGGATATGAACCTGTGACCGCTAGGTTCGAGGTTCAAGTCCTCGGCGAGGAGCTTTTAAGCCCTTTTTAAGGGCTTTTTGTTTTTCCGTAGGATACGAACCTCAGTCCCCTGGGTTAACAGACCTTCCTTTTTTTCGATGAGCAGATAAGTATTCCTTATATTATGATATAATAGATATTTATTATCATAATATTTTGGTAAGTAACCCTGCAAATATAAGCGCCGCAGACATAAAAGGCTTCCACCTGAAGTGATATCAGGGATATTTCCCCAGGGATGCCCGAAGGGATGCCCGAGTGGAGAAATCCCATCACCTGACACCGCAAATTGCTGAAAAGCCAGAGTTTTGCAAAGCCGGAGAATCCACAATAAGGGTATTTTCACGTTAGGATTTCGGGACATTTTCAATCGAACATGAAGAACATAAGGAGAAAGCAATGACAACAAATACCCTCTCAATCACGACAACTGGCTGGATTGCAATGGCGACGGGCGTTTCAGCCATCCTTGCAGTGGTATTCCTCATCCTGATGTATACAGTTAAAAGGTCCTTCGGTCGAGTTAATGACTATTTCAACAGTATTATTGGAATCTCAAGCGTGATTCTTGCGTGGCTGTTATATTCCGAATTTCATGCCGAATCACCACTGATGAGTCAAATTGCGCTCGTTCTTATGTTAGTCGGCGCGATCTTTACCATCATCGGATCGATCCTGGCCATTTTTAACTACACGGACTTTGTGCTGGCAGGGTGGTATTCGGGCATAGGGTATGCCCTCATCGGCTTATGGCTGGCGGTATTTTGTTATTCGGCACTTCGCAGCGAGACCTTGCCTCACAACTTGATCATTTTCGGGATTATCGCAGGAGCATTCATGGCAATTGGTCTGTTCGGTATTCCAGGAATAATCGCGAGGATTGATGATATGAAATCCTTGCCATGGTATCTCAAGGTTGCGTTTCTGGGGTGGCTTGGAACTTATATCATGTATCCCATCTGGACAATTTGGCTGGGAAGAATTCTTCTGCTCAGAGGGCAATGAACAGGTTGGATTCTGCGGTAATTTCGAGCATTTCTCTGATTCCGGGATATTCTTGCTTGCAAAGCAATTTCCAAATCCGCCTCGTCGCCCCTAATACTCATTGTAAAGCGCTGGCATAAAGTTTTTCGGAGTACTAAAGGATTTCGGAAAAATAATCCTGAAAGGATTTCCTGAAATTATGACCGAACGAAGCCTGGAATCTCCAATCCTCGAATTGCGCATTGCAATTACAACAAGCGACTATGAACGACTGGTGAAATTCTATTGCAATGGTCTCGGAATCGAACCTTCTGCAATTTGGAACAATGGGCAAGGGCAGGCGCTCGTCCTCAACATGGGTAACGCTACCCTGGAGATTTTTGATGAAGTCCAGGCGAAGACTGTTGATCAAATCGAAGCGGGGCGGCGAATTAGTGGGCAAATTCGGATTGGACTTCAAGTGCCCGACCTGAAAGCGGCGGTGGAACGATTACTCGCCCATGGAGCGACATTGATTCATCCCCCTGTCATAACCCCCTGGGGCGACCATAATGTGCGCTTCCAAGACCCAGATGGTATGCAAATTACGCTATTTCAGAAATCTGACGACAGGGAACAAAGCAAGTAATATTGAATCTGTATCGGAGGCTTGAATGTTCTTTCGGAAACACCGATCTTTTCTTAATATTACAGCGTCGCTTCTCATAACATCCATATTGGTTTTCGTCTTTTCGCCAGCCGCCCGCGCCGCACTGGAAACCATTTTTACCTTTAATGGTGTGAATGTCAGTGTAAACATGGACACCAATCAATTGATCGTCAGCGGGAATCTCGATGCAGTGGTTGAACAAACCGATCATTCTGTGACCATCATGGGTGAAAACGGTGAAGAAGGCGGTGCCGGAATTGCGGTTGCGCAAGCTGTTGAATTGGTGAATGTGACCGATTTGCTCAGCAACCATCCGGACCTTATCCTGCCAAACGTTCCAACCGTGTACGAACTGGATCCACAAGGTGAGTCAGCCGGGGAAGACCTGAAATTCACATGGCGGGATCCGGCCGGTCACATGATCATCTACAGCCTCAGTCGTTTGTCCATCCAGGAGGGAGCGACGGCAATCCCTGATGGCATATCAGAACCTTCTCTCAATTCAGGTAATGGTGTCATGACCATCGATGGGCTGAGTGTCTCCATCTTGATTTATTCCTGGGAAACCAATGGTTTCCTGCGTGAACTCATGCTTACAGACCTTACACTGAGCGGACCTGCATTACAGGCCATGCTGCCTTGATCATTGGTGAGAGGATTACAGAACGACATCCCTTTGGTCACTTCGGGGTGCTCCGAAAGAGCCTGGGCAGGCGAGCGGGGTGCCAAAAAAAAGGGGCAGGCGCGCTGGAAACATGCTCAGGCGATCTCGGCGACTCACGCCGCCTACTGCCCGATGGCGACCTGATGTTACCTCAGCCAGTCGGCGAGGAGCTTTTAAGCCTTTTGCGACGTATTTGTAGACAATACGTCGCATTTTTATTCGATTTTTCCCTCCTGTAGAACATGAGCCGCGAACCCCTGGGTTAACAGCTCCCCGCTTTTTAATCATGGCTATGGTTTACCAATGACATCTGATATACTGATCGATATCCTCGAAATTTGATTGTTGTGCGAATACTCTTTTCAAATCATAGTTTAGCCACTGCTTGCAATCCTGCTCATGTTTTGAAAAACGTAAAAAGGAATTTTGAAATTATGCGGATTGTTATTATCGCTCCAGGTAGTCGCGGAGATGTTCAGCCATATATTGCATTAGGAACAGGCTTGAAAAATGGAGGGCATGTCGTTCGATTCGTAAGTCATCAAAACTTCGAATCATTGGTTAAGTCATACGGTCTGGAATTCTGGTCGGTTGACAGTGATGTTAAGGGTATCGTTGAGAACAAAGAAATGCGGGAGCGGATCGAAAAAGGGAATTTCCTTTACTTGATGGCGCAAATGGCAAAGGAAGCCCAACGTGAAGCACTTTCTTTTGCCAAAAGTGGTTTAGCTGCGGCACAAGGGATGGATATTATATTGGCCGGAATGGGTGGGTTATATATTGGTTTGGCAATTGCCGAAAAATTGAACCTTCCACTTCTTCAAGCCTATGTAGTGCCTTTCTCTCCAACGCAAGACTTTTCCAGCGTTCTTGCTCCAAAACTACCCGCTCCACTTAATCGCTTGTCACATCAAGTTACTCGTCAACTCCTGTGGCAGGGATTCCGATCAGCAGACACACTAGCACGAAAGAAAGTTTTGGGAATTCCTCACGCCCCGATTTCAGGACCCTACAATTCCAAGCCTACACATGGCATGCCTATTCTCTATGGATTTAGTCCTTCCGTGATACCTGCTCCATCGGACTGGAACGAAAGTGCTCATATCACCGGATATTGGTTTTTAGATCAACCAGATGATTGGCAGCCGCCCTCTGCACTAGTTGACTTTTTACTATCTGGTCCTCCTCCTGTATATATTGGGTTCGGCAGCATGAGCAATCGAAATCCTGAACAAACAGCAGATTTAATAATTAGTGCATTGGAACGGATTAATCAACGTGCCATATTACTCTCTGGGTGGGGAGGATTACAAAGAGCGAATATACCTGATAAAATTTATATGATTGACTCTGTTCCACATTCCTGGCTCTTTCCTCGTGTCTCTGCTGTTGTTCATCACGGTGGCGCAAGCACAACTGCTGCTGGGCTTAAGGCTGGTGTTCCCTCTGTTGTCATTCCTTTTTTTGGAGACCAATCCTTTTGGGGTCAGCGCATTGCCGAATTAGGTGTTGGACCAAATCCCATTCCACGCAGAAAACTTTCTATTGAACGTCTTGCTAATTCTATTCAAGAGGTAATAACAAACGAAGATATGCGTCGACGCGCTGATAAATTAGGGAAACAAATCCAATCTGAAGATGGAATAGCATCTTCAATAGAAATAATCTATCAACTTGAGAAACGAATGGTCCCATAACATCGACTCTATCTGACCGCCTTCAGCACGTGATTCCGGCAGCCAGTGGTAGCAATGGTGTTATTTTGCAGTCTTGTCTTGTTCAAACCGGCGGCATGTCAGCTATCCCTTTGAGATCAAACGTGCCTCGGCCAGGACTTGAGCCTATAACCGCTAGGTTCGAGGTTCAAATCCTCGGCGAGGAGCCTTTTGCGATGCGCTTTACTACAGTGCATCTATTAGGAAAACAATATGTTACCGTTCGTTGATAGATATAAGAAAGAAAACTTGTCTGCCCGCAGTCGTCTACTGACAGGAAGTCAACTATACAAAACATCTGCGGGGGTAGTTGAAGCCGCGCTCATCGGCCATGGAAGCACCGTTCTAATATCTCATGGCAGTGGCGGTGGATACGATATGGGCCTCTGGTTAGCACAATTAATTGGTGGGCAATTTCAATACGTTGCACCATCACGCTTTGGATACTTGCGTTCACCGATACCATCGAATTCCTGCACCAGAAGCTCAAGCAGACGTGTATGCGGCATTGCTTGACACACTCAATGTTAACTCTGTCATCATCATCGGGCTCTCTGCTGGAGGACCCTCTGCTCTGCAGTTTGCGTTACGTCATTCTGGGCGCTGTCACGGACTCATTATGCTATCAGCCGCAAGTCACCCAGTTCCCCCCTTACCAACTATCTTGCGGGCTATTTATCCTTTCATGCTAAAGTCAGATTTCATCCCTTGGTTATTCTACGCTATAGCCCCTCATGCTGTTTTTCAAGCAAATGGTGTTAGTCGTGGCTTGCTCGCCCAAATCAAATTTGACCGGGAAAAAATGCACCTCCTTGATGCACTCTACAAAACTACTTTTCCAACAACCCCGCGCCGGGAGGGCATGATAAACGACATGCAACAACTAACAATTTTTCCATCTTATCCACTCGAGCTTATCACCGTCCCTTCTCTTGTCGTCCATGCAGTTAATGACCCAATCATACCTATTGAATCGGGAGAATTTTCGGCACAAACGATACCGAATGCACAATTTATTAGATTAGAAGATGGAGGGCACTTTGCATGCGTCACACATCGAGAAGTAACAATGCCTATTGTTCAAGGGTTTCTCAAGCGCTACGGGGTCTAAAAAAAAGATCATGCGGGCTAACGCACACCGTTATCTAGTGAGATCGATCCAAATTTGCCTCGTGTAGGTTATGAACCCAGAACCGCTAGGTTCGAGGTTCAAGTCCTCGGCGAGGAGCTTTTTAGCTTTTTGCGATGCGCTTGTAGAGAGAGCATCGCTTTTTTATCTTATTTTATTCTCCTATCGGATACAAGCCTCGAATCCCTGGGTTAACAGCCCTCTGCTTAATGAAAATGGGTGTGTCTGTCCAGGGTAAATTTGCTATACTGGATTTATATATCATACCAATTCGTATGTTATGTAAATACTCTTGTTGAATCATAGTTAGGCACACTGGAGGGTAGACAAAATGCATATTTATCTTGCAGTAGAAGATATGGAACCCAATCATTGGATTGCATGGGTGTTAAATTTGCCTGCTTGTTTTAGCTCGGCAACGACAACCGCAGATGCAATCGCACATTCCCCCCAAAGAGTCGCAGAATACTTTTCTTGGTTATCGCAACATGATAGCTCATTGCCTATCGTCAATGAGCCAATTGAAACTGAGGTTGTGGAGACTTTCCAATCTTTTTTGAGCAGCGAAGAACCTGACTACATCGTCAATGCATTCTTTGAGGATGACCGTCGCCCTTTGGGATACTGGGATGTTGAAATTTCCTTACGAGTCATGAGTTGGACTCGCCAGGATTTATTAAGCACGATTCAGTCAACCAATCAAGAACAACTCACAAAGGCAATTCCTGGTGAGGCACGCGGTTCAATTGCTGGCATATTAAATCATGTCGCCATTGCTGAAAATTGGTATTTTAACAAGTTGGATTGTGGCCTGGAACAGGCGCAACTTCCCGATGACCCATTGGAAAAGCTCGCACAAGTGCGCACCAACACAGGAGAGCAATTGGTCAAGTTGATTGGCAATGAACAAATAGCAAAGAGTTGTAATGAAGTATGGTCTGCACGCAAAGTAATGCGTAGAACTCTGTGGCATGAACGCGATCACACTCAGCATATTATCCAATTGCTGAATGGTCTGTAAATAAATGTGCGCCCACCGCTTCCGCCTGACCACCTTTGGCGCGGGAATGAGGCGCGCATTTTGGCAGGAGAAGTGGTTTTCAGGCTTTCTTTTCTTGCTATAATCGGTGGTACGTAAGCCAATCCGCTGGACTGTATCTCTTGCTGACTGGAAAAACCAGTCAACTAACGAGGATAGAAAAAAGTATGCGATTGTGGTGTATACACCCTTGTTATCTTGATACGAAAGGTCTGGTAGCGTGTTGGCGTGAGGGGCTATTAGCTCGCAAAGTTCTTTGTGGGGAAACCAAAGGGTATCGAAATCATCCACAACTGGAACGTTTCAAAGGTCATGCTGATTCAGTATGGCTGATAGATTCGTACCTATTGGCGATATATGAGGAAGCGACGAAACGGGGATTTGCTTCTAATCGAGAGAAGATTGGACCAAGATTTGCAGATCGAGAAATCATAGTAACCAATGGTCAGCTTGAGTACGAAATGAGGCTTTTGAAGAATAAGCTTGAGAAGCGAGACAAAGAGCAATATGAAAGAGTAATGAAAGAAATAGTCCCACAGCCGCATCCAATCTTTCGAGTTGTGAGTGGGAAAGTAGAGTCATGGGAAAGAGTAAAACAGCGGTGAAAGTTAGTTAAAATAATTAGAATAATGGTGAATAAACGATGATCTGTTAAATGGTAAAGTTGCCCTTCAAAGCTTGTACAGGAAGCTCGAAATTCTATTGCGTTTCAAATCATTTTTCCCTGGCCTGGCCCGTCAGGATAGGCTGGTTTCAAGTTTGTCCTGCAACCAAGCATTGTCCCCATTTACCCCAGCAAAAGTATCGCCTGCGGTTCCAGCATAACTTCAAATCAGAGGACAAAATGTCATGTTGAAGATAATCTCAAATTGGATTCGACGAATTTCAAACGGTTGGGTTACTCTATCTTTCTTTGTTCTCTTCATTCTGTTTGTTGCTTTTGTCCTGCCTGGTCAAGCGTCTGGCGCGAAGGTGAACACGGGGAGTGATAGATCGCCCGATATGTCGTTTTATTATTCAGCTGATGAGCTTTATCATATAGCTCAAGATTATGGTGAACAAGGACGAGCTGCCTATATCAAAGCGCGTTTCACATTTGATTTAATCTGGCCACTGGTATACATGGCTTTCTTGACAACAACCCTTAGTTGGAGTTATCACCAGGCATTCAAGCCCGACAGTTTTTTTCAAAGGGTCAATTTGGCACCTGTATTTGGAATGCTATTCGATTATCTTGAGAATATAGCCACCTCAATAGTGATGTTCAGGTATCCAACCCACACAATAATCGTTGCCTCCTTAGCGCCTATTCTCACTCTGTTAAAATGGGTATTTGTAGGTGGTAGTTTTGCATTATTGGTTCTTGGGTTGGTTGTCGGAACAATCAGATGGGTTCACGCAAAAAAGAAATCATGGCGTTCTTAGCCCCACCTACAAAATTTGCACTGGACAGTTAGGTGCGGTGTAATTTTTCAAGCATTTTTCTTTCTTCGTGTTTTATCTGCTCCCAATCAGAGTTCACGCCCGCCCACTTATCGGTAACACAAAACATTCCCATGATAAGTTCATTCTCCACAAATAACCTTGTGTAGGACTAGAACCTCGAACCGCTAGATTCGAGGTAAGTGCCCGTTCTTTGGGTATCAAATCCTAGGCGAGGAGCTTTTAAGCCTCTTGCGACATATTCCTGGACAATACGTCGCATTTTTATTCGATTTTTCCCTCCTGTAGAACTTGAGCCGCGAACCACTGGGTTAAGAGCTACCCGCTTTTGAAAATGGGCATAATGTATTTGGAAAAAGTTGCTATACTGTATTTATATATCATTCAAATTAGTATGTTATGTAAATACTTATGTTGAATCATAGTTGGGTAGAAGAGCATCTATCTTGTTCTTGAGATAACATGAAACCATTTGAAAAACTTACCTATCTTGGTCGGGTACGAAGGATGAGGCAATTTGCTCGACCTGCCTTAAATGCCTATGATTTGACCGATTTTCAGCTCGGGTTCCTCAGGCAGGTCGGGAATACTCTCTATAAGGTCAAAGAAGTCAAACCAACCCTAATTACCAAAGATAATTTATACGCCTCCGGCCAGTATTTGCTCCGGATTCACCAGCCTAGCTATCAAACGCCCGCAGCTATAGAGTTAGAACTGGAATGGCTTTCTTCCATGTGCCGGGATGCCGATCTACCGGTACCAGAACCAGTTTTGACGTTGGATGGCAAACTATACACACAGATCGCTATTCCCGGCATGGCGGAGAAACACATCTGCTCGCTCCTCCGCTGGGTGAAGGGTCGTGAACTAAAAAGGGAGGAAATTCAACCTCATCACTACAAAGCGCTTGGGGAACTAATGGCAAGGTTGCATCATCATGCTGCGCATTGGCAACCGCCTATGGGCCTTTCAAAACGAAAATATGATTGGGATGGGTTATTCAGGAAAGAAGGTGATGGCGGGATTCCCTCCAGCAAAGCCTGGTCGCTGCTACCACCAGATTATATTGAACCCTTTGAGATTATCTCTACGAAAGTGAAGCAAGTCATGGATAAACTGGGGAAAGGTCCAGATGTATATGGGTTGATCCATGGCGACCTTGGCATGGGGGCTAACGTGCTGTTTTGGAATGGAGATGTACGCGTCATCGACTTTGATGATTCCGGCTTTGGGTATTACATTTTTGATTTGTCCACTGTCTTGGAGGATAGTCAGGATCATCAAATACAACCTCAGTTTCGGGATGCCTTGCTTGATGGATATACCCGTCTCCGGCCTTTATCAGAAGATCAAATAGGAAACATAGATCTTTTCTTAGCAGCCTTTGCTGTCTATTGGAGTCTCTTTGCTGCAGACGCTGTCCAGTATCATCCAGAAGATCGAGGAGAGATTTTCGAACGGATGTCTCGATATTTCAGGCTGGTAGAAAATTACCTTGCCCACAATTAAAGAAACGTTTTCTCACGGAAGCCCTCCCAAAACTGGCCACCAGACCGCCTACGGGGGGGTACGCTGGCGCCCCTTGCATTGTTTCGTGCGATGAGGATTTTGTCGCCTTGCCCATCCCTGCGGCAGGTGAGGCATACCATTACCAAGAAAAGTTCATTGGTGAAAATTACCTCGTCTAGGACTTGAACCTACAACCGCTAGGATCGAGGTTTTTATCATTAGCGCCTCCTGGCGCCGAAACTACTGACAGCGGCTAGAAACCGCCTCAGCTTGTCCTAGGCGAGGAGCTTAAAACATATCGTTAATGCACAGATTAATATCCTGCTCATCATTTATTTTTATAATACTGGTAGTAATTTCTCTGCAACATAATCACCTACATTACTTAAGCAGATTGAACGACAGGAAGATAAAAGAAGTTGAGCGGATCCGCTTAAACGCGAATTGGGCGCCAGAGAAAACTGTGAGTGGCGACTTTATCTGCCGTGGACGTTAAATCGGAGACGTGGATTTTCAGCAGGCGTTATTTGAACTCCTCGTTTGTGAGCAAAGGGGTCATATTAATGCCGATCGTTTAGTGAAAGAACAAGCCGTAAGAAGGCCGGGCGACCAAAAGCCAAAGAAACAGAGCAGAAAGGCAAAAGGTAAAAGACATGAAAGTTGAACAAACTGAAATACTATTCAAAGCATTGAAAGCCCGTTTTGAGAAAAACACGAACCGTCATAAAGGACTCGTATGGGTAAAAGTACAAGCCAAGTTGGAAGCTAATACTGAAAAACTGTGGTCTCTCAATGAAATGGAGAGAACCGGTGGTGAACCGGATGTTGTTGGTTATGATAAAAAGACGGGCGAATACATTTTTTATGATTGTTCGGAA
This sequence comes from uncultured Chloroflexia bacterium, assembly GCA_963828815.1. Classification (GTDB taxonomy): domain Bacteria; phylum Chloroflexota; class Anaerolineae; order Anaerolineales; family Villigracilaceae; genus UBA877. Next base: position 2,221,347 of record CAWHGD010000002.1, on the reverse strand, counting down.
GAAAGTCCTAAAAGCCGCAGAAATGTTTGTTATGACCGTGAAGCTCTGGAATCAAGGAAGGAATTCAAACCAAAAGATTCCGCTATGGATATGGCAGCAGCCATGGGCATCGAGATTTTATCGGAAGAACAATATCGAGAGTTGCAGAAACTTGGTAAATTTCGATACGAAAACGTCGAACTGGTTGAAAACTCCTTCTGAAATTAGAAAACTCGGCGGCGCCATCTTTGCTGATCGTCGCTACGATCATGTCTTCGTGTATCACAACGGTGCAGACTCTTACTATGGCGTCAGGGGGTTCCGTGGTTCGCTGAGGGTCTAAATATTGCACAGACAGAAGAATTTTAATTTGAGAACAGATCACGCACCTGAGAGGTTAGCAAAAGAAATGGTCTTTTACGGAAATGTCGGCTGGCAACCTGAAGCGCGCACTGGCGCCTAAAAAGCGGTTTCAGCAGGCGACCTCAACTCACTCGACCGCCGCTGAACCGCTGCGTTAGGTTGCATTCGCTGCAAATTACTGGTGGTGGATTGGAACAAATATTTCATACAAAGGAGTATCAATAAATGAGTGGCATGAATCCCAATGTTGATTTCTATTTTAGTAAAGCCGATAAGTGGCAGGAAGAAATCAAGAAATTGAGAATGATCATTCTTGACTGCCAGCTGAGAGAAGAATTGAAGTGGGGTGTTCCTTGTTACACATTTCAGGAAAGTAACATAGTCTTAATACATGTATTTAAGGAATATTGTGCGCTTTTGTTTTTCAAAGGTGCCTTGCTAAAGGATGCCAATGGGATTCTCATCCAACAAACGGAAAATGTGCAGGCTGGTCGCCAGATTCGTTTTACCAATCTTCGGGAAATAGTTGAGATGGAACACATCTTGAAAGAGTATATTCATGAAGCCATTGATGTGGAAAAAGCCGGTTTAAAAGTAAATTATAAAAAGGCTACAGAATTCATAATTCCTGAAGAATTTATCAATAAGGTAGAGGAAGTTCCTGGCCTGCAAGACGCTTTCGATGGATTGACACCTGGACGGCAAAGAGCATACATTCTTTATTTTTCTTCACCCAAACAATCCAAAACCCGGGAGTCAAGGATTGAAAAATGTATACAACAAATTCTCAACGGAAAGGGATTAAATGATCAGTAATTTCGATGAGAAAATTACTTACTGAGAAATCAATCCGCGTCAATCCGTACAAGCCTTTCCATCCAGTACCGGCTCCAGCGGACAACAGCTTCGTCGCTCAAAAACTACCGCGTCGTGCCAGAAATGTTGGAGAATTGCGAAGGAGTCTCGCCCAACCCGGTGCTGCCGCCGAGCCCTTTCCTTACCAATTTAAATCCATCAAGTGAAAAATTCATCATGCAGGACATGACCCTCTGATCATTTGGTTCGAGGTTCAAGTCATCGGTGCCTCTTGACACCTGCCCTAGCTGACACCGGCACTCCGTGGCGCTGCCAGCCAGGGCAGGTGTGCGTGTGGTGATAGTATGGTAGCTTGAAGCCGCCTCTGCTTGTCCTAAGCGAGGAGCAATAAAGTCTTTGGCGATGCGCTTTTATTATCCGCATCTCTTTTAAATCCCTTTTTATACATCTTCAGGATACGAATATCATCCCCGAAAGGGAACATCGAAACATAGGGTAAACAGCCCTCCCCTTATAGAAAATAAATGTGTTTTGCAAAGGAATATTTGCTATACTGGTTATAAATATCATACCAATTTGTATGCTATGGTAATACTCTTGTTGAATCATAGTTGGGTAGCGAAATCTACAATCAGGGAAAATGATATGAGAATATTTCTGAAATGGCAGAATGATAAGAACTCAAGGGGAAAACTTTTTTTATTTCTGGTTATAGGAGCATTAATTTTTCCAATATTGATTCCAACGGTTCTTGTCATTCTTCTACCGCGAGTGGATAAAATAATTGGAATTGCATCTTTTTATAATGGAATAATAAATATTATTGTTGGCACGATAGCGATAATCTTGGGTGGCTTTGTTGCATTTTCGACGATAATCGCTCAGGTTAAATTTGCATCAGGAACCCCATTTCCGATGATACCAACCAAGAAGTTATTGGTTAATGGACCTTTTAAATATTGCAGAAACCCAATGACATTGGGAACAATAATGGCGTATTCTGGAATCGTCGTAATGCTTGGATCATATACTGCTTTATTATTTGTTGTTATATTTTTCTTGATACTTCTAACCTATTTAAAGCTAGTTGAGGAGAAGGAATTGGAGTTAAGATTTGGACAAGAATACCTTGACTATAAAAGAAATACTCCTTTCATCTTCCCTATTAGGTTCGTAATAGGGAAAAAAGTATATAAATAAAATCTTAACTTCGCCGTCTACCATTGCATGCACGGGATAGGTGGGTATGGTGCGGCTTTTCGAGTATTTTTCTCTGGCCTGACGACCAGGGCAGGCTGGCTTTGAGCTTTACCTGCTCCCAAGTATTGTCCCCGCAGGTCTCCTGTCCCCCCACGGGCATATCGCAAGCCGTTGGGAGCATTTCGCTAAAAGCAACGCACATCGCTGTGATCATCAGAAAGGAGTTTGCTTGTGAATTTATCCACCACAGACCTCAGTCTCGCTGCCGATGCTGCCATTGATCTCCACCTGCATACCACCTACAGTGATGGCACCTGGACGCCTGAGCAGTTACTGGATTACCTGGTGCGAGAGCAGTTTGGCCTGGCGGCCATCACCGATCATGATCGGGCAGATACCGTCGCTGCGCTCCAACAGCTGGCGCTGGACAAACACCAGCCCGTGCTCGTCGCCGTCGAAATGACCACGCTGTGGAAAGACGAACTGTCGGGGAAAGACGAAATGTCGGGGCAGGACAACATGACGGACCTCCTCTGCTTTGGGTTTGATCCACCCCCGAATGCCTTGAACGACTTAGCCCAGGACCTGTTGCGCCGCCAACGGGAGAACACCCGGGAAGTCTATGAGAACCTGCAGCGGAAAGGGTACACATTTCCTCAAGAACCCGACGCGTTGGCGGCCCTCTTGAACAACCCAGCCCACAGCAGCCCCATGCACTGGTCGCCCTCTTAAAAAGACATGGCTATGGCACAGGCCAACCGTCGGCGGGGAGAATCGTTCTGGAGGCGGGCTGTACGTTTGCGATGAACGATTTGGCCGCGGTGGTGGAGGCCGCTCACCAGAGTGGGGCTGTGTGCCTCATCGCCCACCCCGGACACAAAGACGGGTTTGTGACCTATGATGTTCAAATGTTGGATAAACTCCGCCAGGATATTCCGATTGACGGCCTGGAGGTCTATCACTCCGAAGCATACGCCGGACCAGACGGCGATGTATCTGGAATATGCCCAGCAACACCACTTGCTGATTAGTTCGGGTTCAGACTCGCATCGCCCGGATAAGCCACCCATCAAATACCGGGCTGAATTGAGCCGTAGTCTTCTGGAACGGGTGGGCATCCAGGTAATGTAACACGCTCCTAAGTACGCAGGCTGCCTGATCTCCGAGTGCAGGCGAAACGCAGTGCTCCCCACGCACCTGGAGATGTAATCTAGAATGTCTGGAAATGTCATTAAAAATTCACGGATTATATAAATAATATTATTGAATCATAATTGAGTGGCTACCAGGAATACGAAATATCGTTTATTGAATTCAGAAGAGGTAGCATTTAAACCTTTCAAAAGTATCACAAACAGCAGTTTTGGTATTAATTTGCCGCGTCGTTGAATCAGAGAAGAAAAATCCCATTTTCAACGACCCAATGGCAGTTCTTTGTCTTGAAAGGTTGGTGTCAATTTCAATTGAATCCTATGGAAATGGTCTCAGGGTTATTGGTAATGCAAAAGGAAATGTGAGCCCGATAATTACAGTTTCAGTCAATGCTGCTCACTGATCGTATATATTCTTATAAACCCTGTACTGCATAATAAAAACCCGGTCCAGAAACAGTCGCTTCCAAGATGGATTCACCCGGGGATATTGGATGGTCGGCACCCCGATGTTGGTTCTTATCCCAAAGGATATAGCTTCCCGCCCATGGCGGTCAAACAGGAGAGTCCCGACTTCTTTTTAGTTAGGTCCGGCTGGGGACATCATCAATAGCCAATGCTTGTATTTTCCTTCGCAAGATCTATAATGAGAATGTGTTTTTCACCGTATGGAGGCTTCCATGCGATTCCCAAATGGATTATTTATTATTCTCCTGGTGACGTTGCTCTCAGCCTGTGAATTCATATCAGCAGATACAGGCGAAGTGGCAAAATCGAAACTAAGGCGGGATACAGATCCTGCGGTTCCCCCAACGGATGGGCAGACCCTTTTGGAAGGCATCAATGCCTTCGCCTTTGGTTTTTATCACCAGGTGAATGGCGATAACGGAAATTTGGTCTTTTCTCCTTACAGCATTTCAATAGCCTCAGCAATGTTGTACGGTGGTGCCGGTGGGGAAACCGCTTCCCAAATAGCCAGCACCCTTCATTTCAACTTGCCTCCGAACCAGTTTCATCCAGCGATGAATGCCCTGTCACTCGATCTTGCCCAGCGCCCGGCTCAATCCAGAAGGATCGATCGTAAAAACCCCATGCAATTGAATATTGCCAATGCAGTATGGGGTCAGCGTGATTATCCATTTGAGATGCCATATCTTGATCTGTTGGCTGTTAATTATGGCTGTGGGGTACGCTTGGTGGATTTCATAACTGAACCTGATTCCGCCAGGCAGCAGATCAATGATTGGGTCGATCGCGAAACGAAAGGAAAGATCAAGGATATCCTGCCACCCGATGCAGTTGACCTGGACACACGTCTTGTTCTGGCGAACGCGGTTTACTTCAAGGCTGCCTGGGATGAAGCATTTGTTGAAAAATTAACCCATGATGCACCGTTTACCTTATTGGATGGATCACAGGTGCATGTTCCCACCATGCAGACTGAAGGTGATATCCCGGTTCGTATTGGATCCGGGGTTGGGTACCAGGTGGTGGCGCTTCCCTACAAGGGTGACCTGGCAGAGATGGTAATCATCCTTCCTGACCTGGGTGAATTTAATTCACTGGAGAGCACCATGGATAGCGAGTTATTTGAAGCCATCCTGCAAGAATTGAGACCTATCAATTTGACTCTTTTCATGCCAAGATTTGAATTCTCCGTTGATTTCGACTTGAAGATCATTTTATCTGCAATGGGAATGCCATTGGCTTTTGACTACACGAAAGCTGATTTCAGTAATATCACGAAAGTGGAACGGTTATTTGTGCAGCAGGCATTTCATAAAGCGTACATCCTGGTCAATGAGGAAGGCACGGAAGCCGCGGCTGCCTCCATTATGATCCCGGTGCCTGTATCCCCCCTTCCGCAATACCTGCGTATCGACCGTCCGTTTATTTTCATCATCCGCGACGTTCCAACCGGGACGGTACTGTTCGCGGGACGGGTTGTTAATCCTTTGGATAAGTAAGTGTTCCTTTGGCTGGAGGCAGCGCCCCAGAACAAGGCATTCATTTTTAATTTGGAGACTGGATGGTAGTGGAAACCCATATGAAAAGGTTATTGACAGTTTAGATATTGTGGGTATTTCCAATTTTTTCCACATAAAAATAAATTTCACACTTTTATCTCGTGAATCCATCAAGAATCGTTGATCTGGAAAGGGAAAAGGTGTAATTATGAAAGCAACTCGCCCGAATTTTTTTATCCCAATAATTCTCCTCAGTCTCCTCATAGCGGCCATTCCATTTGAGAAAGTTCAGGCTGATGCAGGTCCCCATCCTTCAATGCAATTTGCTTTTGTAAGTCAGATAGATCCAATACCAGCTATCGTCTCAGGCAGGCTGCTCAATTGCAAGGATGAAGGTTGTCTTCAGCCTGAACCTCTTCAGCCGTTGGGACCACAACGATTTGAATGCCAGCCCTATTCCTGTTATTCGGTTGCCTATAGTATTAGCCCCTATTACCGGCTGGAAATTGAGTTTTCTGACGGTGTGATCCGCCAGAGCAACATCTTTACCAAGCGTGCCTTCGCGGCGAATTACCAGGTCACCATTCTTGCACAGAGTCTGGAGGTTGAAGAAAAACCACTGGGTCCCAACATCCCTTTCTTTAAAGCAGGAGCACCCACATTATTGGATTTCTTATCCACGGTGGCATTTCCATTCCTTGAGATCATCCTGATAATTATCGTGGTGGCATTGGCAGTCAGAACTGGTCGTGTCGGAGCGACACCCGCTTCCTATTATGGATGGATGGAGGCAGGATGGTTGCTGGCCATACCTGCAATCCTGATCGGGATGCAGTGGACCCAGGGACTGATCACTACACTTGTCGTTGAGTTGATATTGGGGACGGTTTATGTTTTATGGAAGAAGAGGTCTGCGTCGATTATCCTGACAGTAATCCTGCTCCTCAATCTGGTGACCCAACCTGTTTTGTGGATCACCCTCAGTGGTTTTAGTGGAATGTCTCCGATTTATCTGATATTTTTAACTGAAGGTGTTGTTTGGTTGGTGGAGGCAGGTGGTCTGTATCTATCGCAGCGAAATACAATAAGTTTCCAGGAAGCCCTTTGGGTCAGTTTAACTTTAAACGTTGCCAGCTTTGTGGTAGGAATATTTCTTCCTTTCTAAAAAAACAGTTATGGAAAATCATCCCAAATCATTGTATTATGATCTCATCCAGCTTTCCCCTTAGATTGGAAACTTCTGGATGCTTCTTGCTTCGTTGATACTACAGAAAAGCCTTCCTTGATCGCGGAAGGCTTGTTTCATATTTATTAATGCAGCAAGGGAACACCCGGGGATGTTCAATCATCAAAAGATGAGATCTTTATTCTTCCCTATAATGCTTCATTTCCAATTTTAGACTGGCAAAAGAACACATCCCAGCAATAAATGCAAGTCACCAGATATTAACTGCTACAGGATGGGTATTCCTGTTGAGCATGTTAATCGCATCATGATGACAGGATGGTCGGCAAACACCGCAGCCAAAACAGGCGTGGGGGTCAACGATGACCTTTTTATTTACGGAAGAAAATCGCAAGGCCCCGAACTGGCACTGGCGGATACAGGCTTTGCATCCATTGCAGGCTTCCCACTCGACATTAGCCACATATTCCGCGCGAAACATGTTCTTGAAGTATTTTCGTTCGGCCGTGATCCGATATGCCATGCAATCCTGGTCACAATTACATAAACCGCCAATATAAGGGGTCTTAAAGGTCCAGACAGAATGAACCAAACCTTCCTTATCAAGATCCCGGATATGGGTTAAGGCTTGATCCGCGGATAGTATTTCCAGGCTAGCTGAATCGTCCAGGGAATCACGCAAGCGTTGATCAAGGGTCAGTCCATAGCAATAACGCGCGTTCCTGTTCCCGGTCGTAACTTTCCTGCAAACGCAGGGCAACCGAACGACCTCGGTGACTAGGTTGAAAACCTGTTCCACATCTTCGATTGGGAGCACCTGACCAAAGTGATCTCTTTTCGCATTCCTGGAGAGGAGCCACCTGGATAGCGGCGCAATGGGTGACCTGGACAGATTGTCGATGCTGGCGATACTGGCTGGAGTGCTTGCCTCGAATGTATTTAGGAATTGGACCATATAATCACGCCGGTCATCCTGCTCCAGGAGATCACGGGAATAATTTTCCTTGTTCAGATACCATTTGTTGCCTTCCCCGTGTTGGGTACAGAATTCGCACATTAGAGAATTCTCCTCATCAGTCTTTTACTATTAATACCCCAATCTTCAAGAAAAGCATCTTCGAAATAGGTGCTGTGATCATCACTATACCACCTCCTCTTTTTCAAAGTTCAGGAATCCCGGGAATTGTTCCCTTGAGGCTATAATTAACTTGAGTAAATATTAAAGCGCAAGAGCATTTCCTGGATGAAAAAGCAGTATACTTAATTCTGATCGGCTATACCATCCCGGGTGAGAAAGGAGAAATCCATGGCTGAACGACGAAAATTTGAACGACGCAGCATCTCGTATTATTTACGTATTATCGATGCCGGAACGAATCTGATGCTTGGTCACATGGCTGACATCACTTTGAAGGGATTAAAGATGGACAGCCAAAAACCCCTTCTGATAAAAAAGGAATACAGGCTGCGCATCAATACAACAGCAGATGTAGCGGATAAGGAATCGATCGAGTTTTCCGCTTTCACCAGGTGGTGCAAACCCGATCCGCTGCAAACGGGGCTGTATGAAATTGGTTTTGAGATCGTGATCATCACTCCTCACGACTCGGCAATCTTGCAGCGAATCATGGATAAATACAGCGTCAAGGAACCGGATCATAATTTCTAAGCCCGTGATCGACCCCTCGCTCCCCCTTGTGGAACTCCACCGCCACCTGGACGGCAATATCCGCCTCCAGACCATTCTTGATCTGAGCCGTCAGCACTACATTGCCCTGCCAGCGTGGGATATTGAAAGCCTGCGTCCGTACGTGCAGGTGACTGACCCACAGGCAGGAGTGATGTCGTTCATTGCCAAATTCCAATGGCCGCTGGCAGTACTGGTGGACCTGGATGCCTGTCACCGGGTGGCATACGAAAACGTGGAAGATGCGAAGAGAGACAACCTAGATTATATTGAATTACGCTTCAGCCCCTGGTTTATGGCTGAAGCGAACGGATTGGATCCGACTGGTGTGGTGGAAGCGGTGGTGGAGGGGATAAAAGCAGGTGAGACCGACTTCGGAATTAAAAGTCAACCTCATTGGTATACTAAGCCGGACCAACGGTCCGAATATTGCTGCCAAGGAACTGGATGCCTTGTTGAGCCAATCCAAGGCGATCACCGCCCTGGATCTTGCCGGGGACGAGGCGAATTACCCGGCAGAATGGTTCAGGGAGCATTTCCATACGGCGCGTGACGCTGGCTGGCATATCACCGCACATGCCGGAGAAATTGCCGGTCCTGATTCGGTCTGGCAGGCAATCCGCGAACTTGGGGCAGAACGCATCGGTCATGCCATCCGCGCGACTGAAGACCCGGTGTTGATGGATTACATGGCAGAGCACCGGATCGGGATTGAATCGTGCATGACGAGTAACATCCAGACCAGATGCGTGGCAGATTTTGCCAGCCATCCACTCAAGATTTTCATTGAGCATGATATTCCTGCCTCCATCAACACAGATAATCCGGGGATCAGCGGGATCGACCTGCTATATGAATACAACATCACTGCCCCAAAGGCGGGTTTGAGCGATGCCCAGATCCATAAAGCACAGGTGAATGCACTGGAAACAGCATTCCTTACTGTGGAAGAACGGCAAGCGCTTGTTGCCGGTAAGGCTGCGAAAAAATAAAACAAGAAAGGGAAAACCGGGTGCAGCGCTCGGAGGATAAGCATTTTCAGAAAGAACACCAAAAGGGGGAAGCAGGGCGATTTCGAGAACGCTGGATCAATTTTTACCCACCCCTGCTCGGGGCAGGGATTCGCGCCCGTAGAATTGACTCACATACAATCCATGTCGAGATGAAGTTGACAGCCTTGAACCGGAATCTGATGGGAGTCCATTTTGGCGGGTCACTCTACGCAATGTGCGATCCCTGGTACGCGCTGATCCTGATGGGTATCCTTGGCACAGATTACGTCGTGTGGGACAAGGCGGCGAGCATCCAATTCCTGCATCCGGGGCGGGGCAAGGTGACAGCAGACTTTCACATCCCCGGGGAACGGATCGAGGAGATCCGCCAGGCTGTGGATGAAGGTAAAAGAATCGAACCGGTGTTTGTAGTGGATCTCCTTGATGCTCAGGGTCAAACGGTTGCGCACGTTGAAAAAATCCTGTATGTCCGCAAGAGGAAACCCAGCGAAGAATAATTATGATTTACCGATCGATAAGCGTTTCCTGAATTATGGTCAGCTGCTCCAGGTTTGATAATTAACCTGGAGCAATTTTTTCGGACAGACGCTCCAAGAATCCTGCCCAATCCTCAAATCATGACAATTATTACTTCATTGTCACTTGACTCTCGTGGAACAATTTTGTAATATATTATTACCTTACAAATTTGTAAGGTGGAGGGAACATGGTCGAACGTACCTGTGTTAGGTGCTTCTCTCCGATATTACCTTGCATATAAAAAAATCCATCTGGGTAAGGAGGTGAACGCCCCGGACCAGGTCCACTCGAGCGCTCTTTTTCAGCTTTTTTCTCAACCTATTCCAATCCAAACAACCTTAAAGGAAGGGACAAATGCAAAAACTTCGATCAACGCGGCGGGTGATTTCGATTTTCGTTTCAATCGTTGCCCTGTTTTCCCTGTTTGCCACGGCCGTACAGGCTGCACCACCCGCAGCCCCGGCGGTCCCCGTCACATTCACAATCCTTCATACCAATGACTTCCACGGACAGTTGGACAGTTCCCTGAGTGCCAGCAACCCAGGCAGCGCTCGCATCGCTACGGTTGTCAATGGTGTACGCACCGCAGTGGGAGCTGATAATGTCCTGCTGGTGGATGCAGGCGATGAAATGCAGGGCAGCCTGCTTTCGAACCTGGGTGACGGCACAGCCACCGGTAAAGGGATACCGACCATCGCGGCTTACAATGCCATGGGCTATAACGTGGCAACATTCGGAAACCACGAATTTGACTGGGGTCAGGTCAACCTGGAGAACCGTACCGACGAGGCAACCTACCCCTATGTCACCGCCAACATCGTACAAAACGATACCGGCAACTGCGCCACCGCCGGCTGGATGAAACCGGATTTTGCGGATACTCCTTATGAAATCCTGACAGTTGGCACCGACCCGAACGCTGTCAAAGTGGCTTTCATTGGCGTGACCACCACCGAAACCCCCACCATCACCGTATCAACCGCCACGGCCGGCCTGTGCTTCAAGGATCCGGCGGATTCGATCGTCCATTACTACGATGCCATGAAAGCGGCATGGCGCGGACGTGATCGTGGTGCTCAGTCACCTCGGCCTCTACGATGGCGGTTATGGTTATGGCCTCCCGGTCTATGGCGACGCGGGCACTTCGGCCAATCCTTCCACAGGATTGGCTGCAAAGCTGAACGCGGCCGGCAAGCCCGTCAACCTGATCATCGGTGGTCACAGCCACACCAATATGGCGGCAGCTACCGTAGTGGGATCAACGACCATTGCACAAGCCTATTACAACGGTCGCAAGGTTGGTCGCGCCGATGTGACCGTCAGCACCACAGGTGCTGTCAGCGTCGCCTGGTCGAGAATCACCGGATTCAATACCGGCGCCAAAGACCTGACTATCGACGCCCTGGTGACGAGTTATGCCACCGATCCAGATTACCTGGTCATTGTCAACCAACCCGTAGGTTACTCTTCTGTTGACCTGTCCCGCAGGAACAGCGGAAACAGCGACAACATGATGGGCACCTTCATTGACGATGCCATCTACGACTACCTGAACACGGATGCATTATCGTCCAACGATGTTGATATCTTCTTCAACAATGCTGGCGGTATCCGCACAGATTGGTGTTACGTCGGTGGTGCTGTGGGCCAACACTGGTTGCGCGATCGGTACACATGATGCCGGACTACTGAACTATGGACACATGTTCACCGTCCTGCCCTTCGGCAATGCAACCGTCGTTGGCCAGATGACCGGTGCAAAGATCCTGGAAGTGCTCAACTACGGTCCCAACGTGGCAGGTGTCATCCAGCCGGCTGGCTTGAAATACAGTTACTTCAAGTATACGGATGCGCATCACTGGTCCGCAACCCTATGCCTGGGGCGCCTACGATGTCACGGTTTATAACAAGGCGTCCAGCACCTGGGAACCTCTGGATCTCGACAAGGACCTACAACGTGGGCACCAATGAATTCCTGGCTCCGGCAGGCGGTGACGGCTACAGCGCCTTCAAGTACATGACCAATATCACCTACTGGGGTGATATGCTCAACGCCGTCAATGCCTATGTTTCTGCAAATTACGGCACACCTGAAACTGCTTACGCCGGTCCGAATGGTGATGGTACGCTCGATGGACGTATCACCCTTAATGGAGATGGCGATACCGTTTATGACGGCGGCACCGAAATCGTCCCGCTCACGATCCTGCACCACAACGACTCGCACGGCAACCTGGCCAAAGGCAACCTACGTTGGCTATACCCAGCTTGCCACGCTGATCAAGCAGGAAAGACTGCACAACCCCACCCGCACCCTGCTCCTTGACTCGGGCGATAACATCCAGGGCGACGCGATGAGCTATTACTTCAAGACCGCGCCCACCGGATTCACCTCTGATGGTACCCCCATCGCTGATGCTGCCTTGCACATTGCCCCGATCATCAAGCTCTTCAACTCCATGGGCTATGATGCCATGACGCTGGGCAACCATGAGTTCAACTTCGGCTCGGATGTCTTCACCAGCGTGCTGGAGCAGGCCACCTTCCCACTCCTGCAGGCGAATGTCACTGAAGATCCTGCGCATCCCTATGGACTGGCAGCAGTGAACGTCCAGCCCTATGTGGAAAAGAGCTCTCGGTGATATCGATATTGCCATCCTGGGCATCGGCAACCACCGCGTGCCCAACTACGAACTGCCGAGCAACATCCCCGGCCTGACCTTCAGCGACCCGATCGCCAAGGCACAGGAACTTTCCACCCTCCTGCGCCCCACCAATGATGTGGTCATCGCGCTGACGCATATCGGCTTCACTGAAAACCCGGCCAGTGTGGAAGTGGATGCCAACGTCGACACCAACCTGGTGGCGAATGTCACCGGCCTGGATGCCGTCATCGGCGGGCACAGCCACACCAACCCGGCTACCGGCTTCGGCGCGTACAAGTACCTGCCGAGCATCGTTGTAGACCCGGATGGAAAACCTGTGATCGTTGGTCAGGCCTACCGCTATAACAACACCCTCGGTGAAGTGGTCATCGGTCTGCGACCACTGGGTGGCGGCGACTATGAAGTCGTCAGCCAGACCGGGCGCTATCTCTCTGTGGTTACAGCCACAGCTGAAGACGCGGCCACCAAGGCCATCGTGGATCCATATGTCGCCTTGCTGACTGCATACAACAACACGACCGTCGGCCAGACCACGGCACCCATTGACGCCCTGCAAGCCTTTACGCAGGAAACCAACGGTGCCAACCTGCAGGCTGATGCCGCGGTGTATGAGTTGGAAAGCCAATGACCATCGAGAATCCCGGTCGGACTTCCATCTCTCCGGCGCGATGACCAACTCGAAGATCGCCAGCGCGGCCACCCCAGCCTTACCGGTTACGCTTGAAGATCTCGGATATGTTCACCGCCATGCCGTACGAGAACTCGCTGGTCGTCATCAGCATGAACGGCCCGCAACTTAAGGCGGTGCTGGAACGCGCCTACCGCAACTACTATTACTACAAGTATGTTGCCAGGCTACGGTGGCTATTCCTACTACACCACCTGCATGCTCGACACCAACGCTGGCAACCAGATCACTTACAACGATCTGTCTCCGGCCCTGCCAAACGGCAATAACGTGGTTGCGCTGAATATCGGAGGTGTGAATGTTGATTTCACTGATGCCAGCACCTTACTACAATGTCTCCACGGTCAACTACCTGGCAGCAGGCTCCTGCAACTTCAACAACAGCGGTGTCAGCCTGTGGCCTCTCAACCAGATCGTGGCAGATACGCAGTATTATGTGCGCGATGCGGTGATCGACTACACCACCTACATGGGTACAGTCTCACCTGCCATTGAAGGCCGCCTGCGCTTCATAACCGATACAGCTGGCCCGTTGATCACCATCAACGCCCCGATTGCCAAGATCTATGGTCCAATCAACTCGCTTACCCTCGATTTCAGCGCAACTGATACCGTTTCAGGGATCAAAGAGGTGGAGGCGCTGCTGGATGGAAATCCTGCAACCAATGGGCAGGTAGTTGACCTGACTGCCCTGGCTCAGGGCGACCATACATTTACGGTGGATGCGGTCGACAATGCAGGTAACCCCTCCAGCGCAACAGTGACATTTACATTAGACACTGTCGCGCCTGTGATCACCATCACCGCTCCGGTTGCCAAATTCTATGGTCCCGCAGACACACTGACTCTTGACTTCAGTGCCACTGACGCGACGACCCTTGAAGCCCATCTGGATGGAAATGTGGTTACAAATGGGCAGGTGATTGACCTGACCACCCTGTCGCAGGGCAACCACAGCTTTGTGGTTAAGGCGGTGGATGCTGTCGGAAATGAGGCCACATCTTCAGTAACATTTGCCTATGATTCCGTTGCACCGGTCATCACAATCAGTGCTCCCACCAGTCAGGCTTATCTGCACCCCAAATTCCTGACTCTCGCCTTCAGCGCCGCTGATGCAGGTTCCGGAATGAAAACCTTGACAGCCAGTTTGGATGGAACGCCGGTGACAAATGGTCAGGTGATTGACCTGTATACATTGTCACTGGGCAATCATACACTGAAGGTCAAGGCAGTCGATCAGCTCGGTAACACAAGGGAGTCAACAAGAGCATTTAGCGTCACAGCCACTGTCAAAAGCCTTATATCCAGCGTGAACCGTTTCACTTTGGACGGGCAGATCAAACACCGGGGAATCACCATATTACTGGACGTAATGCTTGATATCACCCAGAAGTTCCTGGATAAGGGCAGGGTCAATTTGGCAAAACTGGAATTGAACAGCTTCATTAAAGTTGTTCAATCGCAGAGCGGAAAGTACATCGCTGTCAAAGCTGCCAACCTGCTGATAGCAGACGCCCGATGGGTGCTCGCCAACCTGAAATAAAGGAGTGAACACAAGGAAGAAGAGGTAACAATCAAATAATAAGAACCTGCCAGCATCAGCTGGCAGGTTCTTTCTTTCTCGAACGATGCAAGTCAGGGAACGGGAATGCATAAACCGATCCTGCTTCTGGAAATGTCGATCAGTCGATCGAGGTCTGCTTCGTTCGGCGATTGACCAGCCACACCCCAACCAGGATCAATATACCCCCCAGCAGCGTCGCAAGGGTGAGGCGCTCCTGAAGGACAACCGCCGCAACGATGACCGTCACCACCGGTTCCAGGTAGAGGAAGGCGCCCGTCTGTGCGACAGGCAAGGCTTTCAAGGCGTCATACCAGAAGATGTAGGCAAAACCGGAACAGAGAATCCCCAGGAATACGATCCCCGCCCAGCCGTCCCAGGGGATGGCATTCATCTTTACCTGCCCACCAATCATCAGGAACCATACGGAAGAGAACAACCAGCCAAAGACCATCACGTAGAACATCATCAAGGTTGCCGGGTATTTATCCAGGCCGCGGCGTGAAAGTATCGAAAATACAGCCCAGTTCAATGCACTGACAAGGATGAGGAAATCGCCGGTTGTGCCAAACTTCCCGGAGGTAAGATCCGCCAGGTTCCCGCGGGTGACCACCAGCAGGACTCCGCATGTTGAGAGCAGGATTCCGAACATTTGCAGCCAGAGTGGTTTCTCAGCCAGTACCAGCCATCCAAGCAGCGCCATAAAGATGGGGATGGTGGCAACGATCCAGGCGGTTGTGGTGGCTTGAGAGGTGACCAGTCCGGTGGATTGCAGCCACTGATGGAAGGTGATGCCAAGAAAGCCCAGCAATGCAAAATATAGCCAATCCCTTTTATCGGGCAGTTTGAATAGCTTGCCTTTCACCACTGCCAATCCCAGGATTACAACCCCCATTGAAAAACGCAGCCATACAATAGTGGCTGGACTGGTGTAACGCAATGCGATCTTGGTGGCGACAAAAGAAGCCCCCCACACTACCACAGCAAAGACCGCTTCGATCATCGCCTTGCGGCGGTCAATTCCCATAGGTGAAGAGTTTACCACAAGACAACTCTAATGTAATATTTACGCTGCTTTGCCCACTTACAAGTTAAAATCAAGCTTATGGAACGCCCGCATATCCTTGTCAATGTAGCCATGACCGTGGATGGCAAAATTGATAGTATCGCCCGCAAAGGGGCAACCATCTCGTCTAATCGGGATAAGGCCCGGGTGGACGGCTTGCGCGCCAGCGTGGATGCCGTGCTGGTAGGCGGGCGCACGCTGCTGGACGAAGACCCAAAACTGACAGTGAAATCCGCAGCCCTTCGGGCGGAACGTCTTCGCAAGGGCTGGAGCGAAAATCCTGCCAAGGTTGGGGTGATATCCGAAATCCCAGCCACCGGCATGAGATCAGCCCATGCGGGAAAAGATATTCCGTCCAAAAGGGGTTCAGTTCATTTACCGCTTCAGCGATTCTTGACCTCCGGACCAGCCCAAGTCTTTCTCATTACCACCGGACGCACTTCCAGGGACACCCTGTCGGAACTTAAATCATTGGGGATTACAATTATGGTAATTGGTAAGGAACGCGTTGGATTGGAGAGGACCTTCAAGGCATTATCCGAGGCTGGCATTCGAACAGTGCTCGTGGAAGGCGGAGGAACACTTATTGCCGAACTCTTTCGCCTGAACATGGTGGATGAATTGACTATCTACGTTGCAGCGAAGATCTTTGGCGGTAGAAACTCCCCCACCCTTGCAGACGGTCCCGGATTCCCACCCAGGCAAGCCCCGGGTTTGCGATTGGTTTCTGTTGAAAAATTCGATGACGAGGGAGGGCTCCTCGTCCATTACAGTGTTGAAAAAGGAGGTTAAGCCATGGGATTCACTCCAATGCAGATAAAAGAATTACTTGACGAAGGCAGGGTGCATGCCTGTGACGGGATAGGCCCTGACCATATCTGTGTGAAGATCGCGGCGATCGCCGAATTGCCCTCCCGCTTCGGGCAATTTCACATTGTTGCTTTTTATAACAACAAGGACGGCAAGGAGCATGTGGCGATCGTGCGGGGCGATGTTACCAACGATGAGAATATTCCTGTGCGGTTGCATTCCGAATGCCTGACAGGAGACGTTATCGGTTCCCTGCGCTGTGATTGTCGTGACCAGCTCGAATTGGCCCTGCGCATGATAGGCAAGATGGACAAGGGCATCCTTCTTTATATGCGCCAGGAAGGACGAGGTATCGGCCTGATCAACAAGATCCGGGCCTATGGATTGCAGGAACACGGGTATGATACGGTGGAAGCCAATATTGCGCTCGGCTTCCGGGATGACGAGCGTGATTACAGCGTGGCTGCCCACATGCTTGAATCGCTGCATGTCAAATCCATCTGCCTGATCACAAACAACCCGAAAAAGATCGAGGATCTGGAAAAAAACGGGATC
This sequence comes from uncultured Chloroflexia bacterium, assembly GCA_963828815.1. Lineage (GTDB taxonomy): Bacteria > Chloroflexota > Anaerolineae > Anaerolineales > Villigracilaceae > UBA877. Next base: position 2,204,120 of record CAWHGD010000002.1, on the reverse strand, counting down.
CAGGTCAATGGGCGCATCCCGCACATCATGCAGCCAAACCAGTACAATCGGTTCTACCTGGAAACAAAAGCAAATAAATCTGGTCACTTGCTCGACCTGCAAGGCAAGGAGCATCTGCCGGAACAATCCGATATGCCGTACATCGAAGGGATGAACGGCGAACAGGTCGACCTGATCAATAAGATCTACCAGACCTATACGCACGCCGTTCCCCGCAGACGTTAATTGGACAGAGAACAAATGACACTCAGCGAACGCGTGGCGGTTGTCAACGGAGCGAGCGGAAACCTTGGAAAAGCCATCTCAAAGGAGCTGGCGGAGCAGGGTGTTAACCTGGCTCTTCTGGACCGTGACACAGCCAAATTGGCTGAACTTACTGGTAAATTAATAATCGGAGATGATCGAATTTTCACCCGGCCTGTGGACCTGCTGGATGCGACACAGGTAAGGTCGGCAGCAGAGGCAGTGGCTGGGAAGTTTGGAAGGATAGACATCCTGCTGCACCTGGTCGGTGGTTGGATGGGCGGGAAGACAATTCTGGAATCCACGGCTGAAGAGCTGACGACCATGGTGAACCAGCACATCTGGACAAGTTTTCATGTTATCCAGGCGTTCGTTCCCCATCTGGTCCGGAATGGCTGGGGGCGGGTTGTCATGGTCACTTCGCCATATGGAAAGCGACCGATGGGAAAAACCGGTCCTTTTTCAATCGGAAAATCCGGGCAGGAGGCGCTGCTGCTGACGCTTGCGCAGGAACTACGGGGCTCGGCTGTGACAGCGAACCTTCTCCAGGTGAGGACGATAGATGCACGCGGCGAGAAGGACGCGGCTCCATCGGAGCAGAATTCCTCCTGGACCAGCCTTGATGAACTGGTTGGAGCCATCCTGTATCTGCTTTCCGATGAGGCGAAGACGGTCAACGGGGCGATAATCCCATTGCATGGACCTTTTTAAGCGGAGGAAGATATGTCGCTTTTGTCCGAAATCCTTGAACAACCCGATTGCCTGGCAAACCTGGTCCTTCATCAACGTGTAAGCACGGAGAAGATCGCGGCTGCCATCCGGGCACAAGATATCCGCTTTGTCTTCCTGGCAGCCCGGGGCACATCGGATAATGCCGGCCGGTATGCAAACTACTTATGGGGAGCGCAGAATCAATTGCCCCTGGCACTGGCAACTCCTTCGCTGTTCACCTATTATCAACGTCCACCCAGGTTGGAAGGCGCCCTGGTGGTGGGGGTTTCGCAATCCGGTCAATCGCCAGATATCGTCAGCGTGGTGGAGGAGGGGCGCAGGCAAGGCTGCCTGACCCTCGCTATAACCAACGCGCCCGATTCACCCCTGGGGCGGTCAGCGGATCTCGTCCTGGATATCCAGGCGGGGGTGGAAAAGGCTGTTGCAGCCACCAAGACATATACAGCCGAACTTCTGGCTATCGCCATGCTCTCGGCTGCCCTGGCAGAGAACAGTATGTACTGGCGTGAATTAACCAGGGTCTCCGGCTGGGCGCGGAAAGTACTTAAACTGGATAAGCCCATTGCCCGCATGGCTGAACGCTACCGCTATATTCGACAGTGTGTTGTCCTGGGACGAGGGTTTAATTACTGCACCGCCTTCGAATGGGCATTGAAATTAAAGGAATTGACCTATACCGTCGCAGAGCCATATTCCTCGGCAGATTTCCAGCATGGACCGATCGCCATGGTGGAGGGCGGATTCCCGGTACTGGCTGTGATCCCTCAAGGCATGGTCTCCGATCCGATGAAAAAGATGGTGAAGCAATTGAGAGTCGATCAGCTGGCTGAATTGGTCATCATTTCGGATGACATGGATACCCTCTCACTGGCGCAATCCCCGATCCAGCTTCCGGCAGGGATACCTGAATGGCTTTCTCCAATTGTTAGCATCATCCCTGCCCAGCTGTTTGCCTACCATCTGACACTGGCGAAAGGATTTGATCCCGAAAAGCCCCGATCGATCAGGAAAGTGACCGAAACTCATTAAGTTCTCTTGCTTCGCTAATCCTTCATCCCTTGCATTGACCCTTCTCAGCGTTTATACTCAGCGAAGTTTGCCCGTTTTTGTATAATTAATCTGGAGAACTAATGGAAGATCTTTATCGCGAAATCATTATCGATCATTATAAAAATCCACAATTTCGAGGTCATCTCGATCCAAACAATATCCAATTTGAGGATGATAATCCTTTATGCGGGGACCATATTGAGATCACTCTGCGCCTGGATGGGTCAAAAGTCGTGACGGAAGGTCGTTTTGACGGTAAAGGCTGCGCCATCTCGCAGGCTTCCGCTGACCTGTTGATCGAATCCATCATTGGAAAACCGCTCGAAGAGGTGAAGAAACTGAACAAGCAGGATATCCTCGATCTGCTGGGCATCGAACTTGGCCCGGTTCGCTTGAAATGCGCGCTGCTTTCCTTGAAAGTGCTCAAGGCCGGTGCTTATGGTTTAAGAACAGCCGGTGACGACCTGGTCGAATAATCATAGAAATGTTCAATTACACCCAGATCGACCCAACAGATATCCAGTATTTTGAGATCATCCCGGAAGATGAACTGCCGGATGGGGAGCGCCTCTTTATCGAAATTGGGGGAAAATCCATCGTTCTGTTCAAAATAGCAGGCAAGTACTTCGCCATTGGTGATATCTGTTCACACGATAACGGTCCGGTGGGCGATGGAGAGATCGAAGGGAACGAAGTCATCTGCCCGCGCCACGGAGCACGCTTTAAAATCCACTCCGGCAAAGCCTCATCCCTGCCGGCGCTGGTTGACATCCCCGCCTACCCGGTAAGGATTACTGACGGCAAAGTGGAGATAGGGATACCAAAACAATAGCCCCTTTTCAATCAGCGGTCAGATGCAGGCGGGGGTTTTTGGCAAGGTTTGAAGACGTACAAGTTGTAACTCGGTCTCGATCCTATCTGCAAGTGCCCCCAATTCCGCGTGGATCCTGGGATTAATTCCGACCCCCAGACTGAATTCCTTTCCAACAATCCCAAGCAGGATCATTTGCACATGCCTGAGCGATGGGTGCACGGCGAGACCTAATTTCAAGGTCTCCGCCAGACCCCAGCCATGAGCAGATCTTTCCGGGCATGAAAATGATTCCAGGTCTTTCACTGCAAGGCGGACGATCCTGCCCGAAGGAGAGGATGATTGCAGTGCATCCACCATTATGGCTGCCCGAACCCCATTTATTTCATCGAGCAGCTCCAGTCCAGGCGACTCCATCACCTCCACGCGGACAGAGGCGGCAGATTGCGGGTACTTCTGCTGCCAGAAGCGGACTGCCTCCAATCCAGCACCGTCGTCTCCGCGCAGGGCTTGACCGATGGCGATGACAACTATGTCATCACGGGATCCCTGCTGCGAACCAGCGGCAGGTTTATTGATCATTCTATCCATGGTTATCGATCCGGGAGGGCAGTCTTTCTTCGATCTTCATCTCAAGAAAATGGGTCGCGCAGGAGATGCAGGGATCATACGCCCGTACAAGGTGTTCAGCCGTCAATGTGGCGGTTTCCTGGTCCAATTTGACTAGCTTGGGAGCCAGAGCAAACAAGTCAGCCTCGATGCGCGGCAGGTTCTGGGCGGTTGGCGGGGTGATCTTTGCAAATTTGACCAGCCCGGCATCATCGATCATGTAGCGGTGGTAGAGCAATCCGCGCGGAGCCTCGCTTGCTCCCGTCCCTTCGCAGGCTTTGACTTTGAGATCCACATGGGCTGGACCGGATGGGTGATATGCATTAACCAGGGCAATTGCCTCTTCGAAGAAATGCACCAATTCGACAGCCCGGGCGATGAGACCCTTGAACGGATTCAGGATCGGCAATTTGATCTTATTCTCACGCAGCGATCCCTTCGCTTCAGGGGACAACTGTGCCTGGTTGAGATTCAGGCGCGCAAGTGGACCCACGAGGTAGGTTCCGCCATCCACTGTATGACCATGCAAGGCGTTCGAACGCCTGACATGCTCTTCGATATAACGTGTTTCATAATCTGAAACAGGGATCCTGTTTCCGGCTGAAGACCAGATGTCGCCATGCATGACCCCGTACTCAGAATCATGGTGGAGGGCAACGAACTCGTAATCGACCTTCAACTCAGGGAATGGCAAGGTCACTGACCAGCGAACGGTGTCAAGCGCGGTTCCCAGGCCCCATTTCAACTCGGGAAGTAAGGACAGCAAGGCCTCCTCATCCGGCCAGCGATGCCAGCCCCCCACGCAGGCGTTGACCGGATGCACACTCCGACCTCCAATGGCTTTCAGGACCTCGTTGCCAATCTTTTTCATCCGCAATGCATTTTTCACCACTTCAGGGGCGATCGCCGCCAGGTCAAGGGCAGAAGGTTGACCGAGCAAATCGGGAGCCTGTAAGAGGTAGATATGGAGGGAGTGGCTTTCGATATATTCCGCACAATACATTAACCGGCGAAGGGAATAGACCTGCGAATCAACTTCCACCCCGAGGGCATTTTCGAGGGCAGCGATGGAGCTCATTTGATAGGCCACCGGGCAGATCCCGCAAATACGGGCAGTGATGTCTGGCACTTCCTGGAAATATCGACCTACCAGGAAACCTTCGAAGAAGCGCGGCGGCTCGTAAATGTCAAGCCGCACCTCGACCACCTTTCCATCCTGAATGCCTATATAGAGACCGCCTTCACCTTCCACCCGGGCAAGGGCGGGAACTTCTATCGTTTTCATTTTGGCTCCTTGCCACCGGTTAGAGTCAAGGCGGCATCGGCAGCATTTCGAAATGCCGGCGCATGGCTGCTGAAACTTCGCAGCAGGTTCGCGGTTTCATTCGGATAGCGGTCAAGCCGGGTCATGCAGTTGACGAGCGCATGGAAGTTCCCTGCGCTTGAAGGACCGAAACAACCGTAGCAGCCGCGTCCATTCGCCGGGCAGAGTGCTCCGCAGCCCCCATGCACCACCGGTCCCAGGCAGGGGATGCCCTGCGCAACAGCCACGCACACAAGTCCCCTGCGTTTACATTCGAGGCATACCGGGCTGGATGGGAAGTTGGGCTTGCGATTCTGGAGCAATGCAGAGAGTACTTCAACCACTGTAGCCTTGTTCACCGGGCAGCCCCAGATCTCCAGGTCCACCGGAACGTGTGCGGAGATGGGAGTGGAAGTTGCCAGGGTTTGCAGGTATTCCGGGTGGGCATAACTTGCCCAGGTCAATTCATCCAAACGGGTAAAGTTCCGCAGGGCCTGGATGCCTCCAGCGGTGGCGCAGGTGCCAAGAGAGATCAAGTACTTGCATTCCTCGCGGACTTCCTTTATTCTCTCCGCTTCATGCGGGGTTGTCACGGATCCTTCCACGATCCCCAGGTCATAAGGTCCCGGTTTTACTGCACGTGTTGCCTCAAGGAAATAGGCAATCTCAACTGCGGAGGCTAGATCAAGCAATTCATCTTCCAGGTTAAGAATCGACAACTGGCAGCCATCGCAGGAGGAGAATTTATAGACAGCCACCTTCGGTTTTGAAACGGATCGTCGGGTGAGGGTCATCAATACTCCTCCACATTGAAGATATTTTCAAGAGTGCTGAATGGAAAGATGGGGCCGTCCTTGCAGATGAAGTAAGGTCCTTGCTGGCAGTGACCGCAAGCGCCCTGTCCGCATTTCATATTGCGTTCCAGGGATAGATAGATATTTCCGGGTGGGATCCTGCGGGCGAGAGCTTCGAAAATCACGAACCGCATCATGATCTCCGGGCCGCAGGTGAGAACGGCGGTTTTATGGGGATCGACTCTAAAGTGGTAGAACCACATCGGGACGACGCCCACCCTTCCGGTCCAATTCTCGTCGCCGCGATCCACGGTCACCTGCAGGTCAATGTCTGCTTCTTGCCAGGTTTCATACTCCGCATGGTACAACAAATCGCTGGGTGTACGCGCTCCGTATAAAAGGGTGACCTTACCGTACCGTTCGCGGTTACTGATTATTTTGTAGATCGCCCCGCGCAGGGGGGGAAGGCCTATGCCGCCACATGCGATGACTACATCCATTCCCTGGATGGCTTCCAAAGGCCAGGATGTGCCAAATGGACCGCGTATCCCGACGATATCGCCAGTTTTAAGGCGGCCGGCAGCGCGAGTTACATTGCCTATTTGCCTGATGGTGTGGACAACCAGGCCGTTGGTTGATTCGCGGTCAGAACTCAGGGATATTGCGGCTTCGCCATAACCGGGGATATAGAGCATGTTGAACTGCCCGGGTTTAAACTGATATCGATCATTGACCTGGGGATCGACGAACTTTAATTGGAGGGTTATAACCCCTTCCGCTTCTGGAATGACTTTGATGATCTCAGCCCAGAGAGGTAGAAGCAACTTATCCGGATACACTGCTGTTGGCGGGAGCAGGTTTGCCTGCAATATTGTCATGCTTTTACCTCCGCACGGATGGCTTCCACTTCAGCCACGAGGTCGATGCCAGCAGGGCACCAGGTGATACATCTTCCGCAACCTACACAGCCCAGCACGCCAAACTGCCCCTTCCAGGCGCCCAATTTATGGGTTAACCACTGGCGATAACGGGAGCGGATATTCGGTCGGGTATTTCCACCAACGACATAGGAGAAATTCGGATTGAAGCAGGAATCCCAGACGCGTTCACGAACAGAGGATCTGCCGAGGATTTCCGCCGAGTCAGTTGCATCCCAACAGAAGCAGGTCGGGCAGACCAGCGTGCAATTGGCGCAGGCGAGGCAGCGTTTTCCAACTTCGGTCCAATGCTGAGCGTCCAGGTTTTTTACCAACAACTCCGGCAGGTCACTGGTATCAAGCTTGCGCAGGATCGATTCACTTGCATACTCAAGGGACTGGTTGACAGCGGTCTGAACGAATGCGGAAGGGAATTCAAAATTCCGCTCAGCGATCAGTGAGCGACCCAATTCAGAGCCTATCTCCACAAGGAAAGCTTCATCCATCTCAGTGATACACAGGTCAAAGCCGGCAGTATGTTTCGGACCGGAACCCATGGAAGAACAAAAGCAGGTTTCATCCGGATCCAGGCAATTGACTGCCAGGAGAAAGAGGCCTTCCCGACGCTGGCGATAAACCGGGTCGGAAAAGTCCTCACGCAGGAAGACTTTATCCTGGACATGAATGGCTGCCAATTCGCAGGCACGAACACCGATCAATGCATAGCGGTGACTCTGGTCTTCATTCTCCTTGAATTGCCACCTGCCATCCTTCACCGCAGTGAACAGGGTCTGGCGGGGGGGAAAGAGATACTGCTTCCAGGACTGACTGCCCGGGATGAAGTCAAAATAACGAGGCTTGCCAGATTGGACCAATCGATACGAGGCTGGCTTTTGTTCACTCTGGATGCCTCGCGGGAGGTCCTTCAATCCAATAATGCCTTTGTAGACAATGCTTTCATCCTGCAGGCAGGGACCGATGGTCTCATAACCCATCTTCCGCAGATCTGCGAGGAGGTTATCGAGCTCGGATTTTGGCAGTGACACACTGCTTCCAATAGTCAGGTTCTTATCAGTCATTCACTATCTCCGCAGGTCTGGCGAACATGTCTATCAATTGCAGACGGGTGATCATCAATCTGCTTGCCACAACATTAGCCAGCCGCCTCATTAGCAGATACCCAAAATCATGGTCACTCTCTGCCAATTGACGCAAACCCTCCGCATCGAAACATGCCACCGTGCTTTCGAGAACAGCCTCTGCGCCTGCAGTCCGCTGGCGCACGCCCGGGGTGACACTCGACCAGCCAAATACATCGTACGGCTCGGCCGTGCAAAAGCGCACTTTGCCGTGGTGGGGGACGAATATATCCAATGACACCCGCCCTTCCAGGACAATGTAGACAAAATCTTGCCTGTCACCTTCCCGAAAGAAAATTGTCCCTGCTTTTACCCGGCGGAGGCTGGCAAGGCTGGCGATCTTGTTGAAATGGTCGACAGTCAGACCATTGAACCATGGAACTTTTCTTAGCGCGGAATGAATCTCATCCGAAGGGATCATGCCTTTTTCTCCTTTCATGGGAAGGGAAAAATTCGCACTGATTGTATTATTTTTCACAAGATCTGCCAGTGCGTTCTTTCCTAATCCGTCAGCAGATTGTCACACGTTTGAAGCATTGGAAATATGCTAAAATCCGGACACTGAGCGGCAGGAACGAATCAGTATAATTGAAGCGGAGCAAGCCCATGAAGAATATCATACCACCTGTCAAAGGGACACGCGATTTTTACCCGGAACAGATGGCCGTGCGGAACTGGTTATATGCCACCGTGAGGTCTGTTTCGGAATCTTACGGCTACCAGGAATGGGATGGTCCATTCCTCGAATCGCTTAACCTGTATGCGGCAAAATCCGGCGAGGAACTGATTAGAAAACAGTCTTACATGTTCACCGACCGGGGCGGTGATGAGATCACCCTGCGCCCCGAGTTGACCCCTTCCCTGGCGCGTATGATAGCCGCCCGGCAGAATGAATTGACCTTTCCAGCACGCTGGTGGTCATTTGGACCCTTCTGGCGATACGAAAGACCCGGTCGCGGCCGCTCGCGGGAATTCTTCCAGTGGAATATCGACATGCTTGGAGTAAGCTCACCTGAAGCAGACGCGGAACTGGTGGCGATCGCGGCGGCATTCTTGAAATCGACCGGCTTGAAGCCGGTCGAGGCAAAGATTTGTGTCAACAACCGCCGCTTCATGGATACTGAATTCGAGCGGATCGGAATACCTCAGGAAAAGAAAGCAGAGGTTTCCGGGCTGGTAGACCGCAGGGAAAAGATGGAGCAACAAGCGTGGGAGAAGGATGCGGGCGAGGTCGGCCTGAGCTCACGACAAATGGAAGATTTACTCTCCCTGCTTACGGATAAAGATCGATGGCAGAAAAGCGATGAACTGGTGAGACTGTTCACCGCGATTGAAGCCCTTGGAATGACCGAGTATGTTCAGTTCGATCCCAACATTATACGCGGCCTTCTCTATTATACAGGTACCGTTTTCGAAGGGTTCGATATCACCGGGGGTGTACGGCGGGCGATCCTGGGCGGCGGCCGGTACGACAACCTGCTGCGTGATGTGGGTGGTGAACCTCTCGCCGGGGTTGGTTTTGCGATGGGAGATGTGGTGATTGGCCTCATTTTACAGGAACTGGGCTTGCTTCCGCAGTTCCCGGTCACACCTGCTGAGGTGATGGTGACCGTTTTCTCCCCGGACTTATTGCCCGAGTCATTTGCCTTAGCCACCGATCTGCGAGGTGCAGGGTTCAACGTGTTTTGTTACCCGGAACCTGCCAAGTTGCCGCGTCAGTTCAAGGTGGCGGACAGGATGAAGATACGCGCCGTACTGGTCATTGGCCCGGACGAGGTGACCGCAGGAAAGGTCACAGTGAAAGATCTGACCAAAGGCACGCAGGAAACAGTGAGCCGCGGCGAAGTTGCTGTATTCATCCGTAAACTCCTTGATGGGCATTAATCGCGGTGGTATAATGACGCCCGCTCATGGTGCCTGTAGCTCAATGGCAGAGTACCTGACTGTGGATCAGGCTGTTGTGGGTTCGACCCCCATCAGGCACCCCAAAGAGACTCCCTACTGGGGAGTCTTTTTTATCAATTGTTACCCCCAACAGGGGATTGCATGGGTTCGACCTCCACATTGTCCCCGCCAGGGGATCAAGAACCCCTTACTGTTCTCCGGTTGGGAACATTTTTTATCAAAATTGTGCCCATTCATGAAATTTATTATTCACTTCCACAAATAATCCTCTCAACGGGGATTATGTCCCCTGTAAGGACACTTGAAATCCTTCTTACTCCTCCTCAAACAATCCATTTCATCATGGGATCGTGAATACTGATTGTGGGGGAACTTATAATCCCATCATGAATTGAAATACCTGGTCCTGAAAACCAGGAATCCATTCGTGTCCAAAGTCCGGGAATATTGCCATGTCCTTGGAAGAGGAAATCTTATTGTATGCAGCAAACTGGGAGGAAGGGGGACAAATTGTGTCTGCCAGACCGATCCCCCAGAGCACTTGCGCTTGCACGCGCGCAGCCAGGAACTGAATGTCAATATAGCCCAGTTTCTCAAACACCGTTTCTTCTTGCTCATGGAGCGGATCAAATAACCGAAAATATTCCTTCAGCTCCAGGTAGGCATCCTTCGCCTGATCCATCTCCCAGACCCTTTTGTAATCCGAGAGAAACGGGTAGAGCGGGCCAGCTAATTTAACCCGGGGCTCCAATGCAGCGCAGGCTACTGTCAGGGCTCCGCCCTGGCTGCAGCCTGTTACGCCAACACGGTTGAAATCAACCTCTGGCAGGTCCATGACGATCCTCGCCAGTTGGGCTGTGTCGAGGAATAGTTGGCGAAATAATAGTTTCTCCGGTGATCCATCCAGGGCGTCTTTCAACCCTCGGATGATGTGCCCATGTAATGTATTCCCAAGTACTCCCCCGGTATCCATGGAAAGTCCGCCCTGACCTCGGCAGTCCAGGGCAGCCACTGTGAATCCTTGTTCCACATAGCTCAGCTTATCTGACCAATCGCCGGAATCACCCGAGTATCCATGGAACATCAAGACAGCGGGGTGTGGAACCGGGGATCTTTTGGGACGCAATAATTTCGCATGAACACGCGCTCCCCCCACCCCGGTGAAATACAAATGAAAACATTCAGCATTTGACACCTGAAATTTTGCCGGTACCAGTTCAACATGCGACTCGATGGAATGCATTTCCTCCAATCCCTTTTCCCAATATTCGTCGAAATCATCCGGACGTGGATTGCATCCCTGATATTTCTTCAATTCTTCAAGCGGGAAATCAAAGGTTAGTGGCATAATCACATCCTTTCTATCACTGTATTGAATAACCCAGCCATGAAAGCAATTATGTTCCAGGAAATTATATAAATACTATGTTCAAGATGGTCATTCAGGGCAACACCAGCCGAGCGTCCTCGATACAATCAGTATCGAGGATTGTTCCAACCAGAATCTCCCGGCTGCCTGAGGGATTCTAATTTCCAGGCACAATGCTTGTTGAGTATTTCATTTTTCGAGGTTCACGAACTCCAAAACGCAGTACGACCCAGGCGATCGTTCCAACGGTCGCGGAAAGAATAAACATGACCTGGTAACTGATTGCTCCGGCCAGCCAACCTCCAAGGAGGGGTGCCAGCGATCCGGCCACTCCTGGAATCGTATTGGCAAGGCCGATGTAAGTAGGGCGGTTTTCCGCCTCGGTAAATTCATAAACGATGGAAATCCCGGAGATAAAGCTGCCCGCATTAACAGCGCCGCGAATGAGGAAGATGAGGAAGAACCACAAGGGGCTGGGAGCAAAAATCGCCAGAATGAGCGAAATGGCACTCAAGGCCATGCAGATCTCCAGGCTCAATTTATGTCCTTTGCGATCGGAAAGAAAACCAAAAAACAGGTTTGCCAGCGCCAATCCAATCTGTAAAGCGATGGTAAATCCGCTGGCTTGTGCGTCCGGCAGTTTCCAGGTCTGTACAGTATAAACAACCAGAAAACCAATTGCCATACCGCTCAGTGAAAAAATTATCTGCGACAACAGATAGGCACGAAAGTTTTTATCTTTTTGCAGGATTTGCGGTAAGGAACGCAGATACTCCTGTTGAGAGACAGGCGGCTTGCTCGTATGGACAGGTGGTTCGCGGGTGAGCGAGAGAAATACCCAGGAAAGGAAGATCAGGGTTGCCGCTACCGCGAAGGAAATGACATAGCCCATTGGGAAAGTAAATTTCTTCAGTACAAAGGGCACTGCAAGCGCCCCCAGGATACCGGCTCCATTACCGATGAAATTGGTTATACCAAAGAACCGACCGCGCTTATCCACCGGGATGATCTTCGCGATCATATCCTGCCAGCCCACGATGATCACACCGGCTCCAAAACAATGCCAGGAGTACAACACAAAGAACATGACCAATGCCACAACAGGCTGTTTGATTGCGAGGAAATATGCTATTGGAGCAAGCAAGATAATGGGAACGCGTTCGAGGAAGAAACCAAGGGTCACCGGGAAAAATTTTTTCCGAGGCGCGCGTTCTACAGCATTGGCAGAAAATAGCTGCGGCAGGAAATAGCCGGCAGCCGTGAGAAATGGGATCAAGCCAATTACTAGAGGATTGGATGTGAAATGACTTACATATAGGGGAAGAATGATAGTGGAAGAGATGAAACTCATCCCAACCCAGAAACTGGCTCCGTCCAACGAGTTGACCAGAAAATTCCAACGAAAATTTCTCTCAATCATCTGTTGAGCAGCAGAGTTGTCAGCAACGGTTTCAGTCATTAGACAGATTACCTTTTTTCTCCAGGATGGTTACTACATATTCTCGTTATCGTTCAAGCAGTCGGTCAATCTCCCCCATCTGATCCTTCGTTAAAGAGCCAAACTGAATAGCCGATGCATTCTCTTTGACCTGGGTGACCGTGCGGAAGCCCGGGATGGGAAGCGTCTTGGGGCTGTACGCCCACAGCCAGGCCAACGCCCCCTGGGCCACGCTCCGTCCATTGCTGGTCAGGATTGCGCGCACGGCATCCCGCTTATTCAACCATTCGGAGTTTGGTTTCCCATCCTTGAAGTATTTCATCCAGTCAGGGCTTTTCTTGCCGCGAACATCATCTGCAGCGGGTCTTGTATTGGTGGAATATTTGTCTGTTAATAGTCCCATTGCCAATGGACCGCGATTGAGAGCAGCAAGGTCATACTTTTCGCATAGGGCAATAACTGCTGGATTAATGTCCATCACATTGAGCTGCAATTGAATGGCCGCACACCCTGGTCCCTGGGCGAAGACTTTCACCCGATCAGGAAAGTCTGTGCTCCAGCCATAAGCACGGATCTTGCCTGCTTCCACCAGACCTTCTAGCGTCTCGCGCACCGGTCCAGCCTTTTCGGGAGGGAATCCATTGTCATGGAATTGATACAGGTCGATGTAGTCGGTGTTTAACCGGCGTAACGAGGCTTCGCACGCCGCCCGGATACCCTGCGGAGATGTGTCGCTGCCAGTCACCAGGCGGGTGGTTTCGTCGAAAACAGCATTGAACTTGGTGGCAATGACCACCCGCGATCGGATTCCAGCAATGGCGCGTCCCAGCACTCGCTCGCTGTGCCCGGCTCCGTAGACATTGGCAGTATCGAAAAGGGTGATACCCAGGTCGATGCCAGCATGGACTGCCCGGATGGACTCCTCATCATCCACCTCACCCCATCCGAGCGGTGTCTCTCCATCCCAGAATGGACCTCCAATTGCCCAGCAGCCAAGCCCCATCGGGCTGACTTCGATTCCAGATCTCCCCAGAATCCGCTGATTGGTCTTTGACATGTTTTCTCCCTCTCGTGAGAAATTTCGATCTACCCTAGATTTGGATGAAGTAACAATTTCACATACGACACAATCACTAATTTTTTGTGAAAAGAGAACCAATTAATTATCGCACTATTCCTTAAATAATGCTCCTCCGCACAGGAAGGTCATCCACCCTCACTATAATTATCTGTGGTCAGGAAAAATGCTACCCGGCTGCCAGAAACAGACCCATCATTTTCCTGTTTTCCGCGATAACAAAGGAAATATACGGCTTACCAGGCTAAGACGTTCCAGGGGAATATCCCAAAGGTCCCAAGAAATGGAAAGACCGCTGACTCCGGCGCGACGCACGGCATCCAAATCCGACAGGATTTGTGAATCGTTCAACTCTGCGATACCTTCGATCTGCACCAATTCATACCCGGCCAGGATTGGGGATGTGCTTGCTTGCAGGCTGCGGCGCAATTCCAACTCAAGGGCTTCGGAGGAGATGCCATAATCCTCAAGTGCTCGCCGCGTGGATGGAAGCGGAATGGTGATAATGTCGCTAATCCAGCGGAGAATCCGTGACGGCTCTAGATCGTTGTTGGTGGAGAGATAATCGAAAATTCCGGTAAGTTCATATGGAATTCCAGCAGGTCCCCGTGTATGAGCGTAAGACATCACCTTTATCCAGTCAGCATAAGGACCAAGAGAATGCAAGTCTTGACCGACCAAGCCAGCCAAACAATGTGAATAACAATCCAATCCAATTTCACACCCAGCCTGCTTTATGGACCTGGAAACCATCAGTATAAAATCAGTTACAGACTGAAATCGGAATTTCATGAAAGCCAGGAGTAATTCGGATGTTTCACTGGGTAATCTTGATGCCGTGTCTCCCAATAGGATCTGCATGAGAGAAAACCGTCCCTTGGAAGTCTGATCCAGGTCAATGATCGTATTTTGCACCTGTTCGAGGTCCAGTCCGATGGCAGCTGCCCTTTGATGGCAATACTCGCAAAAACATCCCAAATCGTTCAAAGGATTCCTGGTCGGGGAAGGGAAGCGTATGCGGTCCAGGAAGAAGCCCTGGTATAAACCTTCCTTCAGCAAGGTCTCTATATGACCTGAAGAGGCCTCCTGTACCTCCGGATGGTTGGGGCAAATGAAGGTGAACTCGGACCTGTTGCCATATCCCGGAACCTTGTGACCACTTACCCCGATTACCTGGTGAGACGATATTGCCAGGGACATTTCATTCCCTATCAACAGGGGATGCCAGCGCAGGAAGCGCATCCCCAGGCTCTCAGCCTCCTTCCGGCAGGCATCAAGCAGCCTTGGAGGCAGGTGCCAACCGATAAGCAGGTGGCTGAAAGGGAGGCGGTCCGCAGCAGCCCGCAACTTATTTACCACGACAGAGGTCTCCCGCTCCTCCAGGCCAGGTGCATCTTCAAGGTATTGAATGGAAAGTATGAATTTCTTATTATTCTGTGCGTTCATGGCATGAAGACAGCAACCCTATTAACCCTGCTTGCTTTTTCCATCGGGAAAAATTTTTTTTCTTTGATTGTAAATGCAGGCGGAAACGACTTATCGGATTACCAAATGACATATCGTTTCATTATTTCTCGTATACTCCTACCCTTCGGATCGAAATTTTTCCCAGTGAAGCACTTTCTCCAATGGTTTCTTCTCAGGTGAAGGGATTTCAGCCGGCACCCCAATCGGTATTAATGCCATCACACGCCTGTCGATAGGCACGTTCAGAAGAGATTTAAAAAGCTCTTCGCGCGGTAAAGCATCCCCTTCCACCCAGCACGCACCATATCCCAGGGCAGTGCTCGCCAGCAGCATATTCTCAATCGCCGCCGCACCGTCTTCCACCCACCAGCGTGATACCGGATTCATCACCACTACAATAACCGCGCCGGCCTTCTCTATCCAGGTGCCCGACACTTTAAACTGCTCAATCATTTTCCGGTCGGTTACCACAATAAAATCCCAAGGTTGTTGATTACTTCCCGTCGCCGCTAATCGACCGGCATCGACGATGGTTTCCAAATCCGTTTTCGGAATGGCATCGTCCGAATACTTGCGGATGCTTCTTCGCTTGTGAATTGCTTCCAGGGTATCCATTTACTCCATCCTTTTTTATTAAAATTTAAATCTGGATCTTCGATAATCTTCTGGTGATAAGAGAATATTCGGGCAAGGAGATCAAATCATCATTCAACTATACTATAGCATGTTCGTGAATTCGGCAATCCACGTCTCAAACCACCATTTGAGAAGCAGCTTTTTATAAATTCCTCGTATCATAATATCATCATGCGATCATTTTTATCTGTTAACAAGATCTACCCCGTCCACGGTTGATAATCCTTTCTCCGGGATAGATTCTCATAGTTTCAAGTCAGTGATCATTATATTTGACCTTCACCATTACGGTTCATCCTTTGATATACTGGCAGTATTGCAAGCAATTCCATAAGTGCGATCAGCCTGGTTCTTAATCCTTTTCGAGAGAGAAACCGATGCAAACTAAAATCATTGAAGTAACCACTAAGAAAGGGATAAATTCATTCATCCAATTTCCTTTTACAATTTACCAGGGCAATCCCTACTATGTGCCGTCTCTCCGGTTTGATGAACTTAACACATTGCGGCAGGATAAGAATCCTGCGTTCGAATTTTGCGAGGCACGTTACTGGCTCGCCTATCAAGATGGACGCATCGTCGGGCGGGTGGCAGCCATCCTGAACCTGCGGCATATCGAGAAATGGGGACAACGCTATATGCGCTTTGGATGGCTGGATTTCATTGACGATTTGGAGGTTTCTGAAGCATTGCTGAAAACAGTGGAAGCCTGGGCTTCCGAGGCAGGCATGGAAGCCGTCCACGGTCCGCTCGGTTTCACCGACCTGGACCGGGAGGGCATGCTTGTGGACGGATTTGAAGAGCTGGGCACACTTGCGACTTACTATAACCATCCCTATTATCCAGGACATTTAGAGAAACTCGGCTATACGAAAGATATCGATTGGATGGAATATGAGATTTCGGTCCCGCCCGAACCCAACGAAACTATCGCCCGAATAGCAGATCTGGCAGCCAGGCGCTACCACCTGTCCTTATTGAAATTGCGAAATAAGAAAGAAATGCTGCCATACACCAAAGAACTTTTCCAGTTATTACAGGACGAATATCAGCATCTCTACGGCTTCATCCCGATGACAGAACGGCAGGTCAATGCCTACATCGACCAATATTTCGGTTTTGTGAATCCGGATTTTGTCCCGATGGTCATGGACAAGGACAACCGCATGGTTGCTTTTGGTATCGTAATGCCATCCCTGTCCCTGGCTTTGCAGAAGTCGCGTGGCAATCTCTTTCCATTTGGCTTTATCCACCTTTTCAGAGCCCTAAAGAAAAATGACCGGGCAGATTTGCTGCTGGTGGCGGTCAGATCGGAATACCAGGGCAAAGGTGTCAACGCCATAATCATGAACCAGATGCACAAAGTATTCAATAAACTGGGGATCACCAAAGTTGAATCGAACCCCGAACTTGAGACGAACCAGAATGTTCAGGGTCAATGGAAGTATTATGACAAGAGGCAGCATAAACGCAGGCGGGTATTCATCAAGCATATTAATGCATAAAGAAACCGATCCAGGAAATTCTCAGGAAAGGAGAGAAGCCAATGAATTACAATCCAATTCTTTCCATCGCCACCGCCACCCTTGAAGTTGGAGCCGCCATCTGGGCACTGCGCGGCCCGGGGCGGAGGCCTATCATTCATACGGTCAGCGCGATCCTTTTCTTCCTGGCGGGGTATCAGATCCTCGAAGCCATTTTTTGCACCGGCTCAGCGGTCACGCTGAAGATCCTGCCCAGGCTGGCATTCATGGTGGTAGCCTGGCTCCCACCCACTGGATTGTTGTTGGTCGCCCGGCTGTATCCCACGAAAACACATAACCTCTACTATTATGCCTATGCCATGTTCATCTTCTGCGGGGTACTCATGGCAGGCATTGCTGTAGATAAGGCTTTCATAACCGCCTCGGTCTGTGAGATTGTTTTCGCGACATACACCAATCCCACACCGCTTTATCAAACCTACGGGATCTTCTACCAGTCAGGTCTGTTCTCCATGTTATTGCTTTCTGCTTACGGCGTGACCATCTGCAAGGATGAGCACCAACGCCTTCTGCTTGGACAGGTCTTGCTTGGCTCGATCGCTTTCATATTTCCAGCACTGGTCACGGTGGCGGTGCTCCCCATTGCGGACAACGCCCTGCCGTCCATAATGTGCCATTTTGCCATGCTGCTGGCGCTTTTCTTCATCCGGCTGGTGTTCATCGAACGGAAGGGAGCATTGGAACCGGTGATGGAAAACATGATACCAATCAATTCAATGCGAGCCGGGACAGTCTGACGTCAATTCCTTTTCGATTCTGACAAGCAGAGCAGGTTTTTGCACGGGGGAGTCTTGGGAAGTAATTGGAGGAAATTATGTCCATTGAATCCATGCTGACCGCCGACGAGAAAGCCTTGCAAGTGGAAATGCAGGATTTCGTCCGTTCCATCCCACGCCAGTTGCTGCTGGATATGGACGCAGAAAAAGTTACTTATCCGCGCGAGTATATCCAGGAAGCCGCCCGTCGCAATCTCCTCGGTCTGCGCTTCGATCCACAATGGGGTGGGCGCGGCCTTCCGTGGACTTCGGAACTGGTTGCGCTGGAGGAAGCCGGTACGCTTGGTACTTCCCTGGCCTGTCTGTATTCGCTTGTGTCGATTGTTGGCGAGGCGATCCAGGTCTTCGGCAGCCAGGAGCAGAAGGAAAAATATCTCAAACCGGTGCTAGGTGGCATGATGACCGTTGCTGAGGGTCTGACCGAACCACGCGGCGGCTCGGACTTCTTTGCAGCCACCACCACCGCACAACGCAAGGGGGATTTGTTCTACCTCAATGGTCAGAAACGCTTCGTTGTCGGTGCAGAAGGCGCGGACTTGCTGCTTGTTTATGGAAGAGTGGAAGGTATCGATGATCCCAAGAAAGCCATGACCGCCTTCCTGGTGGAGCGCGGTGAAGGCGTCAGGGTGGAGCATGTATACGGGTTAATGGGCACCCGCGGGGGTGGGACGGGTAGGCTGGTATTCCAACAGGCTCCGGTCCCAGTGAAAAATGTGCTTGGGGGTGAAGCGGGTATCGGTCAGGGCACAAAGGTTTTCCACCGCATGATGGTTCCAGAGCGGATGACATCCGCCTGCGGCGCGGTCGGCATGGGTCGCGCAGCCATCGAGATCGCCGCACGTTATGCCGACCGGCGTAAGGCCTTCGGGCAGAAGATCCGCCAGTTCGAAGGGATAAGTTTCAAGGTCGCCGAGAGTTTGACCTTGTTGGATGCTGCCCGTGCCCTGGATTACGTCGTCTGCCGGGCAATCGAGAGTGACGAAAATCAGGACAGGGTCCGACGCCTGGTCTCAGAAGCCAAGAAATTCTCCACTGAAACTGCCTGGACTGTAGTGAACCACGCCATGCAGATCCTGGGGGGCATTGGTTACACCAATATCTTCCCTATCGAACGGTTGCTCCGTGATGTGCGCCTGATCACCATCTGGACAGGTACGAACGAGATCATGGACCTGGTTATCCAGCATGAGTACTACCGCGAGTTCCTGGCTAAAAAACCCGCCGGGCGCGACGTGGAGTCGGACGCGCTCGGAGTGGAATACCCGGAAGAAAAAGAATACAACGAGTAAAAAGAATATCGCATATAATCACCGCATGTTTTCTTACGACATCACCGCGAGCGCTGGGCGCGCCCGGGCAGGTGTTTTCCACACTCCGCATGGCGATCTTGAAACCCCGGTATTTGCACCGGTGGGTACGCAAGCCACGGTAAAAACCCTCACTCCTGCACAACTTGAGGAACTTGGCGCCTCGCTCATCCTTTCCAACACCTACCATCTCTACCTTCGTCCCGGAGACGAATTGCTGCGCGACCTGGGGGGATTGCATGAATTCATGAAGTGGCAGAAACCGGTGCTGACCAACTCGGGCGGTTTCCAGGTTTTCTCGTTGGCAAAAACCCGCCGGATTGATAACGACGGCGTAACATTCAAGAGTCACATTGACGGCTCGGAACACCGCTTCACCCCCGAAAAGTCCATCCAGATCCAGGAGAACCTGGGAGCAGATATCATCATGGCATTCGATGAATGCTCCGACCCGGCTGATAAAGAAAACACAAAAATCGCGATGGATCGAACCCACCGGTGGGCTGAACGATGCCTGGCAAGTAAAACGAGGTCCGACCAGGCGCTTTTTGGGATCATCCAGGGTGGCATCAATCCGGACCTGCGGGTTGAGTCGGCGAATTTTATCGCTTCACTGCCTTTTCCTGGCATAGCCATCGGTGGCTTATCGGTCGGTGAAAGTAAAGACGAGATGCATGCCATGCTCGACCTGGTTCTTCCATGCCTGCCAAACTCAAAACCTCGATACCTGATGGGTGTCGGTACACCAGAAGATCTGATCGATGGAATCCTTCGCGGAGTGGATATTTTTGATTGTGTCCTGCCAACCAGGCTTGCGCGCCATAACGCGGCATTTTCTTCGGAAGGCCGGCTCAACCTGATGAATGCAGCATTCGCCCGAGATGAGCGTCCAATCGACGCGAGTTGCTCTTGCTACACCTGCAAAGGTTTCTCACGTGCCTACCTGCGGCACCTGATCAATGCAAAAGAGCTGCTAGCGGGAACTCTCATCTCCATCCATAACCTGCATGCTCTCATCCAACTGGTCAAGGACATCCGCAGCTCAATAATGGATGAGACATTGGAGGAAAAGATCGCCACCTGGCAGACGCAGTGGGCAGGAAACGCGGCAAGGTTTGCACGTAAAGAATAACTTCTTGAAATAAGGATACCCTCAAATAATGAATATATTCCAGGCTATTCTTCTCGGAGTACTCCAGGGACTTACAGAATTCATCCCGGTCTCATCCACTGCCCACATGTTGATCGGGCAAAGACTACTTGGCCTCCCTGCCAGCGATATAATTTTTTCCTTCCTGGTCCTCGTCCAATTGGGGACTGTAATTTCCCTGATCGTTTATTTCTGGAAAGACCTGTTAGAACTAGTCAAGGCATTTTTCGCCAGACCATTTTCCACAGCAAAAAACAAATTAGCCTGGTGGATCATCATTGCAACTCTCCCGGCATTGATCTTTGGCTATTTACTCAAGTCGGCCGTGGAAGTGCTCTTCAGAACTCCCTTGCTCGAAGCAGCCATCCGTCTTTTGATTACAGCACTTGTATTGATATTGGCTGAAAGGTTCAGCCATCCCAACCGCACTCTTGAGAAGATGAACTGGTTGGATTCCCTCGTTATTGGTCTCGCCCAGGTGATCGCAGTGTTTCCCGGCGCCTCCCGTTCAGGTACCACGATCAGCGCCGGTATGGCGCGTGGTTTCGACAGACCGTCCGCGGCTCGTTTTGCCTTCCTTATGTCTGTGCCGGTAATGCTGGCGGCAGGGGCTTACCAGTCGCTGGACTTATTAAAAATACCCGGACTCGCTTCATTTCTACCTGCGCTGCTGGTTGGTGTTATCAGTTCGGCTATCGTCGGCTGGCTGGCAGTAAAATGGCTCCTTGGTTACCTTGGCAAGCATTCGTTCCATGTCTTCGCAATTTACTGCCTGGTCGTCGGCGCCCTATGTCTTCTTTTTACATTTATCACAGGCTGATTCCATGGAAAACTCTAAAACCCGAACGACCCAAATGCTCTCCTTGCTCAAGCAACTGGTCGAGATAGAATCACCCTCTCATGATAAGATCGCAGTCGACCGCGTGGGTTCCCTTGTTGCAGAACGATGCCGGCTGCTGGGTGGGCGGGTAAAGATGCATTCCAATCCTGACCATGGAAACAACCTGGAGGTGTGCTTCTCCCCCTTCCCACCGGTGAGCCCAGAATCCCGACATCGGAAGGATTCAGATCAGAAATTACCAACGGGGGAAAATGGAAGGGGCATTCTACTTCTTGCCCATATGGATACAGTCTTCCCTATCGGCACGCTCGAACACATGCCCTTTCGCGAGAAAGACGGAAAAGTATTTGGACCTGGTGTATCAGACATGAAAGGTGGAATTGTCGTCATCCTGACTGCCCTTGGCGCTGCACTCGAAAGCGGGAGCCTGCGCCATCCTGTCACTGCGCTGTTTACTTCAGACGAGGAAATTGGAAGCAATACTTCACGGGAATTGATCATCAAACTTGCGTCTCACTCATCTCTGGTACTGGTGTTGGAACCCGGTATGGTGGATGGTTCAGTAAAGACCTGGCGGAAAGGTGTTGGAGAGTATTCCATCGTGGCGACAGGGAGGGCAGCCCATGCAGGCGGCGATCATGAGAAAGGTCGTAATGCGATCGAAGAAATGTCACGCCAGGTGCTTGCCATTCAGAAATTAACGGACTACGACAAAGGGACCACCCTCAATGTTGGGGTCATCCGGGGAGGGATAGCGAGCAATGTTGTCCCCGCTGAATGCCGGATCGAAGTGGACCTGCGGGTGATGCAATTGGCTGAAGGAGAGCGCATCGACAGCGCCATGCGTGGGCTCAAACCTGTCCTGGAAGGTGCTCGCATCGATGTAACAGGTGGGCTCAACCGGCCCCCCATGCCCTATAATGAGACGATCAGGGCAACCTTTGAAAAAGTCAAGACGATCGCAGCCCGGCAAGATATCACCCTTACTGCAGGCGGTACCGGTGGAGCATCCGATGCGAACTTTGTGGCTTCTCTGGGTATCCCATTGCTCGATGGCCTGGGTCCAGCAGGTGGAGAATACCATTCCGAGAGGGAATATATATTTAAAGACAGCCTGCTGGAGCGCGCCAGGTTACTGACTGCCATTTTGCTAGAGTGGCAATGAGATGAAACGAATCCTGGTTTTTATGATCTTTAGCCTTGATTCTGGTCGCTTGCGGGCCAGGCGAACCTGTCGTTCCGGTTGGTTCGATCACTGTCCAATATACAGATGCAGCTTCTCCCTGGCTTTCTGAATTAAATGCGTGCGCAGGCGACAGGACAGTTAATGCCGTTCTACGGGCGGCAAATCTCATCGATCTTCAATCAGGTGAGGTGGCGATGGAAATCGGAACATCCCCAGGTGGGAATTCGAAAGCCTACCAAATAGGCAGCGAGGACCTTATTGTTATCCTCAATCCCCGGAACCCGGTCAAATCGTTGACAGCCGGGCAAGTTCGGGGCTTGTTCACCGGCCTGATCACATCCTGGGAAGCAGTGGGAGGCCTGGAGGCTCCTGTGGTAGTGTGGGTCTTCCCACCCGGTGAGGATCTCCAGCAGTTCTTCATGACAACTTTCCTGGCTGGCAGCGCGATCACATCCAATGCCCGCCTGGCAACGAGCATGGCGGATATGCGCCAGGAAATTGCCAGCAATGGCGACGCGGTGGGTATTTTGACCCGCCGTTGGACGACAGATGATCTCTCCACTGCTTACACAATCACAGGCTTGCCGGTCCTTGTGCTCACACAGGGTGAGCCGCAAGATACCATACAAGGACTTATTTCCTGCCTGCAAAAGTGAGATTGGATGGAAGAAACTATCCTTTTCTTATCAGGCAGCATCCTTCTTCTTTGGATCTCACTACCCGGCTTGAAAAATCCAAAGTCGTACGGCTATTACCGTTTCTTTTCATGGGTGGCTATTCTGGCGATGTTTTGTCTCAATATGCGTTACTGGTTCATTGATCCATTCTCATGGAATCAGGTCATCGCATGGATTCTGCTTATCATTTCTCTCGTGTTGCTTATCCCGGGTGTGGTTCTTCTGCGCACTTCAGGAAAGCCTACCGACATGTTGGAAGCAACCACGCGCCTGGTTCAGACGGGTATTTATCGCTACATCCGCCACCCGTTGTATGCTTCTCTCCTTTTCCTTTCCTGGGGGATCTTCCTCAAGCAGCCATCCCTGCTGGAAGGCTGCCTCACCATGGTCACTGCTGCATTCCTTTATGCCACTGCGCGCGCTGATGAAAACGAAAGCATTGTAAAATTCGGCCAGGAATATTCCAATTACATGAAGAATAGCAGGATGTTTATTCCATTCCTATTCTGAATTTCTTCCCTATTGATTTTTGGTTCTTTTCATTCTTCAACCGTTACCACTGGTTTTCAGACTAAATATTCCCCCATCTTTCATTCTTAATTTGAAACAATTATCAGTTTACTGAACTCGCAGCCTGAACTGGTTTTCATGCCAGGGATCTGCTTTTTCGAAAGCAGATCCTGCTTGCAACAGCCTGGCCTCGCTCCATGGTTGGGAAACCATCTGGAGACCGAACGGCAATCCATCGGAGAAACCGCAGGGAACAGTGAGGGCGGGGAGACCGGTCAGGTTGAATGGGGCGGTAAAGCGGGTCAATTGGCGGGCAGCTTCGATAGCGACGGTACCCTCGATGGGAGGCGCAGGGGCTGGAGTCGTAGGCAGGATCAGCAGATCGTATTTGCCAAAGAACATTTCAAAACTTCGACGACTCTCTGCTTGCATCCGGCGCGCCAGTGCGTATTCTCCTGAGGAGAGCGCCGCTCCAGCCTGCAGCCGCTGGAGAACATCCGCTCCAAACCAATCGGGGTGTTCGATCAATCGCTGATGGTGGTACGCGGCTGCGTCTGCCTGGGTGATGCGGGAATTGGAGGTTGCCAGGTCAGCGATCCAGGAAAGGTCCACTTTTTCCACCTGGGCACCCATATTCTTAAAAACCTGGGAGGCATTCTGCAATCCTGTCAACACGTCCAGATCCGACTCTTCGATATATTCCCCCATTGCCATGGCGACCCGCCAGGTTTTTACGCCTTCGTCAAGATTTCCAAGGTAATCATCCACAGGCATATTTTCTGAAACCGGATCGTGCGGGTCGTATCCGGCCAACACTTGCAACAAGAGTGCTGCATCACGAACAGTATGGGTTAGTGTACCAACATGATCCAGGTTCCAGGATAATGGAATGACGCCGCGGGCGCTCACCCGTCCGTAGGTGGGTTTCAGTCCTACCAAACCGCAGAGCGAGGCGGGAATGCGAATCGAACCACCGGTATCCGTTCCTAGGGCTGCAAGGCACATCCCGGTTACCACCGCGGCTGCTGATCCGCTGGATGAACCGCCGGATATACGGGAATGGTCCCACGGATTCTTGACCGCTCCAAAATGCGGGTTGATCCCCGTGACCCCCAGTGCGATCTCGTGGGTATTTGTCTTTCCCAGGATGACCGCTCCAGCCAATTTTAAACGCAACGCCACTTCAGCATCCTGTCCGGGAATATTTTCAATAAAAAACTTGGAGCCCGCGGTCGTGGTAACTCCGCTTGTTTCAATGAGGTCCTTCAGTGCAATGGGGATGCCAAGGAGGGTGAGTTCATTTAAATTGGAGGAATGCAAGGAATGCAAGGCGTCTGCTTGAAGCGCAGCCTGGTAAGCCAGTTCAAGCGTTGGAGTAATAAAAGCGTTGATGGTTGGATTAAGATGCTCGATCTGGCGGAGGCACGCCTCGGTCAATTCAAGAGCCGAAATTTGACCGGCACGCAGCGAGGTCAGGGCAGAGGATATCGTTAACGCTGACGAATCGATTTCCATGTAAATCCATCGTCTGACAAAGGTACAGCGGCGCTGGTTCTACTTAGGATGGAATGACCCGGTTACGCCAGACCGGATCCTTCTTCGATCTAGAATAAGCCGAGTACCTTGCCGGTATCCAGGTCCAGATCGACATCATAGAAAACGGGACGGGTGGGCAGTCCGGGCATAGTGCGCATTTCACCGAGCAGCGGGTATAAGAATCCCGCTCCAACAGAGGCGCGGATATCACGGACCGGAACGGTAAATCCGGTTGGCGCCCCTTTGATGGCTGCGTCATGGCTGAAGGAAAGGTGGGTTTTGGCCATGCACAGGGGTAATTTATCGAAACCAAGTTTGGTATAGAGATCGATCTTGACTTGAGCTTCTGGAAGTATGTCGATTCCATCGGCTCCATAGATCTCTTTACAGATGATCTCGAGTTTTTCCTTGATCGATAGTTCCAGCGGATATAGGAACCTGAATTCACTCGGTTTTTCAGCCGCCTTGAT
Source organism: uncultured Chloroflexia bacterium (assembly GCA_963828815.1). Classification (GTDB taxonomy): domain Bacteria; phylum Chloroflexota; class Anaerolineae; order Anaerolineales; family Villigracilaceae; genus UBA877. Next base: position 2,178,632 of record CAWHGD010000002.1, on the reverse strand, counting down.
GACCGCTTCTGCCAATTTCACCGCGCCTGCTCCGCCGTCCATCCAGTGGGTGGAAACGACCGCTTCCATCGCCCCGGATTCAAGCGCTGCCTTTCGGACAATCTCCACTTCAGCCGGTGTATCGGTGGAAAATGAATTGACAGCCACCACCACGTTAACGCCATATTTAAGGGCATTCTTGATGTGGCGGGCCATATTGGGTAATCCTTTTTGCAACAGGTCGAGGTTCTCGTCGGTGTATTCTGGTGCGAGAGGTTTACCTGCCACCACCTTGGGACCGCCGCCATGCATCTTGAGAGCACGAACCGTTGCCACCAGCACCACCACCTGGGGAATAAGGCCTGAGTAACGGCACTTGATATCGAAGAATTTCTCCATGCCAATATCCGCACCGAACCCGGATTCGGTGATGACAAATCCATCCTTTCCGACCAGTTTTAGTGCGATCCGGTCGGCAATGATAGAAGATTGTCCGTGGGCAATATTGGCAAACGGACCGGCATGGACGAGTGCAGGAGTGCCTTCCAGGGTTTGCATCAGGTTGGGCTTGATGGCATCCTTCATCAGGACGGTAAGCGCGCCAGCCACTCCCAGGTCTTCAGCCGTGACAGCATTGCCTTTTCGATCGGTACCGATAACCATCCGTCCAAGGCGTTCGCGCATATCGCGCAGATCGGTCGTTAATGCCAGGATCGCCATGATCTCGCTTGCCACCGTGATATCGAAGCCGGTCCGGCGGGTTTTTCCTTTTTCTTCAGGACCAAGGCCTACTTCGATCTCGCGGAGGAACCTGTCGTTGGTGTCGATCGTCCGTCTCCAGGTGATGGAATCCGGATCAATGTCCAACCGTGCAAAGCGGATGCGCTCTTCAGTGGTCAGCGAGTTGGGATCCTGCTTGTTGATGCCCAATTTCTGCAGACGCCGCAGCATGGAGGGGGAAAACTTGCGCTGCCCCTTCTTATCGGGAGGGCACAAGGCGTTGAAGAGTTTTTCGTCATCCTGCTCACTCTCATGGAATACACGTGCATCGATGGCAGCGGCACACAGGTTGTTGGCAGCCGTGATGGCATGAATATCCCCGGTGAGATGCAGGTTAAAATCTTCCATCGGGATGATCTGGGAATACCCTCCTCCGGCTGCTCCGCCCTTGATACCAAAGGTTGGACCCTGGGAAGGCTGGCGGATGGCAGTGAATACCCGCCGTCCCAGGTGCGCACCCAGTGCTTGTGAAAGTCCAACCGTGGTGGTGGTTTTCCCTTCGCCTAATGGAGTAGGAGTGATGGCAGTAACGTCCACATACTTGCCATTCGGGATCTCTTTCAAACGCTCAAGAATCTCAAGTTTTACTTTTGCCTTGTACGGACCATAAAATTCCAGTTCTCCCGGCAGAATGCCAACTTCTTCGGCAACTTGTGCAATCGATTTAATATCCGAAGCCTGGGCAATGTCAATATCGGAAGGAACCGGGCGTATGATTTTTAATTTGGTCGAAACAAATTTCCTAGTCATAGAATCTCCTGGTCAGGTAATTATGGTGTGGCTTGGAGTGGTTGCATGGTTACTATCTATGTTCAATAATGATATCTTAAAAACCAGCGAATATTTCACCATTCTTTGAATTGTCCATTATTTCTTGCCATCGCGCAAGAGATGGAAATCCCCGATCGGAAAATATTTTGTCACCAGAGGAGTTTAAGAAAAATATAGGGGTACAAAAATCCCTCTGTATGAAATTGATATTAACCAAAATGAATATCAGTGATTTTTCGCTTTCTTGGAATCTGCACCTTATTGGGGCATTTCAATCATAACTTTTAAGAATTCCCCATTAAGAGCCTCAATAGCCTGATATGCTTCCGGATAGTCACTAAATGGAAAGCGGTGGGTAATCATTGTCTCCAGGTTAATCGAGCCTTTATTGATCAACGATAGTGCCTGTTCATAATCTCTTTTCTGATACATAAGAGTGCCGGTAATGGTAATTTCGCGATCTTGAATCAAGCCCAGGTCGATGGCAGCCTTTTGGTCAAATACACCAACCACAACGACGAAAGATCCTTTCCGTGCGTTTTCGACAGCCTGAGAGATTGTATCCTGGACACCAGCACATTCGAGGATCACATCCGCTTTATCGTGACCGAGCTCTCCCCCAACAACTTCCCCCAGGTTCACCTGGAAGGGATTCACTGCTGAGGGAATCCCGCATTCGCGCGCTTTGGAAAGTTTATATTCACTGATATCAGTGATCAAAACCTTCCTGGCTCCCATGGCTCTTGCGGTTTGGGCGACCAAATTACCAATCGTTCCAGCCCCCAACACCAATACACTCTTTCCAGTCACATCGCCATAACGAGAGAGAGCATGGACTGCCACCGCAAGCGGTTCTATCATGGCAGCTTGGTCTGGAGAAACACCGGGAGGGGTTATCAGCACCTTGCTTGCATCCACAGGAAAATATTCCTGGGCCGCACCATTGGATTGAAAACCCATCACCTTCAAATGGTCACAGATATGTTCCTTGTGGTTGCGGCAGGAAAAACAATTTCCGCAGGTGATCTGAGGGAGGAAAACAACCTGCTCCCCCAAATTTAAATCGGTCACATTTTCACCTAGTTCCGCAACCACACCCGATACTTCATGTCCCTGCACGATCGGGTAACCGGTATACGGATGGGTCCCTTGAAAGACATGAATATCCGAACCACAGATCCCGATCCGTCTTATCTTAATTAAGACCTGGTCAGGAAGCAATTTCGGGTGTTCAACCTCACGAATAATTAAATTACCGGGGGCGAGCAGGACTGCTTGTTTCATAGGTAGATTACTTTCCTTATGAAAAACAACATCAGGAAAAGTGAAGGATATTTGATTGTACTATAAGAGGAATCTTCATTACATCCGAAAAGTCTTTGCTGCTGACGCTGGAAGGAGAAGCGAATAAAAAAATTTCCGCGTCGTCCATGGGGACAGCGCGGGAAGGATTGTTCTTCCACTACAAGCGGATCGAGGTGATTCGTAAATTGTTATTCTTGCTTTTCGGAACTTGATGTCGTTTTCGTTTCGACTGTTTTGTCAGAGCCCGTTCCGGTCTTCCCCTCATCTTTTGTGGAGGAAGCCTGGTTTTCCTTCTTATCATCCGTCTTCGTGTCAGTCTTCTTGGGTATTTGACCGGATGGTGAATGATGGTCGGTTGCGTAGAAGCCGGAACCTTTGAAAACGATCCCAACCGGCAGGTAAATCTTCTTTAATGCCCTTCGCCCGCACTCCGGGCACCGGAGCAGGGACTGGTCGCTGAACGATTGCTGTTTTTCGAACTGCACGCCGCAGTTGCTGCAACGATAAGTATAGACTGGCATTCCTTCAATTCCTTAATTATTCCGATCTCAAGCGGGTCATTATAGTCCAAGCAGGGGTTCGGGGCAAGAGGGATTTGCAGCGTTGGGCTAACGTAATATGTTCCGGGTTTGATGAATATCCGATTGGATCTGCTCCACCAGTGCGGGAATCGAATTAAATTTCAACTCAGGGCGCAGGAACTCCACGAACTCCAGGCGCACAGATTGACCATACAGGTCGCGGTGGAAATCGAGCAGGTGGGCTTCCACGGCAGGAGCGAGAAGATCGGGGGTGAAGGTGGGGCGGACACCGATGTTCACTGCGGCAGGGGTCTTCTCCGATTCAGCGGAGGCGGGCAGCCAGGCCCAACAGGCATAGATGCCATTGGCAGGGATCATCTTTTCGGGAGGAACCTGGATGTTGGCGGTGGGAATATCGAGAAGATGCCCGCGCCCATCCCCGTGCACAACGGGACCGTAGAGGTCATAATTGCGACCGAGCAATTGTGCTGCCGTGGAGACCTGCCCGATGGAAAGGCACTTGCGGATGCGGGTGGAGGAGATGACCATGCCGCCGTCCTTCAAGGGTGGTACGGAAGTGACGGTGTAGCCCAATGATCTTCCTAATTCGGTCAGTCGGGTGGCATCCCCCTCCCTGCCGCGACCCAGCGCAGTATCATGCCCAATATGGAGGTGGCGAAGGTGGAGGGTGCGTGAAACGAGCCGCATAAAGTCTTCAGCGGTCTGGTTCGCAAACTTGCGATCAAAAGTCAGGGTGATAACCGCATCTAAACCCGTTGATTCAAGCAGCGGCAGGAGTTCGTCAGGCGTGGTGAGGTATTTAAATTCTTTCATCCCGGCAAGGACAACAGCCGGGTGGGGGCTAAAGGTGACCACAACTGCCGGTGCACCAACCGCATGGGCATCATTGATGAAGGGCTGAAGAAGAGCAAGATGGCCGCGATGGAGCCCGTCAAAAATGCCGATGGTGAGCCAGGCGTCCGGAAGTTGAATTTCTTCGAGAGAGTGAGCGTGGATCACAGCGGCAAATGCGAAAGCGAATTCGAAAGTCGGAGTGGAAGGGTTAACATAAACTATATTTTTTTACAAATAGCCCTAGGAGAAGAAAACCTTCTTGGGCTGCCATTCCATGGTCACTTCGTCGAGACCGAGGATGGCGATGAGTTCGCCAGCCATGCTCACGCCTCGCACCAGACCAGGCTTGGCATCGGCAACTGCCTTGACGCGGTGACCGTGTTTGACCTCTTCTACTTCATCCGGGTTAAGTTCTACCGCCTGCCATTCGGCGAGTGCCTCGGCAGCGGGGATGAGGTACTGGTACCAGTCGCCGGCAGCGAAGGCTTCCTCGAGTTTTCGCAGGGGAGTGGCATCGCGCAGGCTGAAGCGGCCCGATTTTGTGCGTCGAAGTCCCACCAGGTAGGCACCGCAACCGAGGGCAATGCCTACATCATTTGCCAGGGAGCGGACATAAGTTCCAGAGGAGCAATGAACATCGATGACCACCTCCGGAGGTGCCCATTCAAGGATTTCCAAATGGTAGACATTGATCTTGCGCGGAGCAAGTTCCACTTCCTCCCCCTGGCGGGCCATCTCGTATGATTTTCGCCCGTGCACCTTGACAGCGGAATATGCCGGTGGGGTCTGCTCGATCTCACCGATATATCGCTGGAGGACTTCGTTAAATTGCGCTTCGGTGACATCCACCGGGGCATCGGACGCCGGGCGTGTGAATCGCCCTTCAGCATCGTAAGTATCCGTGGCGTTGCCGAGGCGTAGAATGGCCTGGTAGCGCTTGTCGGAAGCGGAAACAAACTCGCTCAAGCGCACCGCAGGACCGATGAGGATTACAAGCACACCGGAGGCTCGAGGATCGAGAGTGCCGGTGTGACCGGCGCGACGGATGCCGGTTCCCCGGCGGATGTGGTCCACCACGTCATGCGAGGTGAGACCGACTGGCTTGTCGAGCACCAGAATTCCGGAGATGGCATTCTTTAATTCCTGACTTTCCATTTTCTTATTCCTCCTGATTTTCCCGAACTTTCTTCGGGGAATGAGCAATCATTTCGCGGCTGGTGGCGAGGACAGTCTTCTGAACCTCCACCAGGGTGCCGGTCACTTCTGCACCAGCAGCGGCTTTGTGACCCCCGCCATGGAAGTGGCGGGCAATAGCAGAAACATCAAGATCGGTTGTTAACGCACGCCAGGAGACCTTTGTGCGGAGGACATCCTGCTCGACAAACATGATGGCTACCAGGGCATCATCGATGGCAGAAAGGATGTTGATCAGGTCAGCATCGTCATTGCCAGGATAGCCGCTCTTTAACCGGTCGGCGAGGGTGAGCGTGGCCCAGATGATCTCATCAGAGCGTGAAAGGCTGGAGAGACCGTGTGCCCAATATTTCGCTTCATCGAAGGTTCGGCGGACCAGGCTGCGGTTATAGAGTACAGGCATATCCACACCCAGTTCCAGCAAGTCGGCAGCCTGGCGGAGCGTTTCCGGGGTGGTGCTGGAGGTGCGAAAACCCAGCGTATCGGTGATCAGGCCAGTCAGCAGGTTGGCGGCAACTGGTTGGGTGATCATTAATCCCCAGGCAGGCATGCAGCGGGTGAGAATGGAGGCAGTGGCAGCTGCTTGCGGATCCAGCAAGTTCAAATCGCCAAACGGATCGGCTGTGAGGTGATGGTCGATAAGGATATCGGGCGGGTGGCGATCAACCAGGTCGGGAGCGATGCGCTTCCGATCTGAGCAATCGAGGCAGACAATCAGATCGAAATCGCCTTCAGCAACCGCAGAGATAAGGTCTGCGCCGGGAAGATGGGAGAAGGCAGGAGGAAGCCCATCGCAGAGCACCACCTGCACACCCTTGCCGAGATCGAGCAGGGCAAGCGCGAGAGCCAGGCTGGAACCTACCGCGTCGCCGTCAGGGCGCAGGTGGGAGGTGATGAGCACGCAGCTTGCGGCTTGAAGGCGGTGTTTGATCTTATTTTGAAGGTCGTTCATTCTTTCGCAGATCTGCAAGCAGCCGCTCGATGTGGTCGGCATGCTCGGGTGTTGGATCCCAGTGGAAGCGCAGGCGCGGGAATGTGCGAAGCTCGATGCGCTTGGCTAGTTCGTGGCGGATGTAACCGCCAGCTCCTTCGAGAGCGGAAAGGATCTCTGCGCTGCGCGCTGAACCTTCAACCGCGGAGACAAAGATATCCGCAAAGGCAAGTTCACGGTCCACTTTTGCATCGGTAATAAAAATGCGGTGCAAACGCGGGTCGGAAATTTCGCGGAGGAGCATTTCGGAGATTTCCCGCTGAATGCGGTCAGCTATTCGTTGAATGCGTATCCCTGTAGGCATAATAGCTCGCTTAGATAATTAGACCTATACACTGACAATGATCAAGTCGCACTCGAGGATCATTGTCATCCCTTATTTCTCAACCTCTGTTTTTTCCAGCAGGTAGCATTCAAGCACATCCCCGACTTGTATGTCGTTGAAATTCTTAAAGCCGATCCCGCATTCAAAACCGGTTCGCATCTCACGAACATCTTCCTTCTCATGCTTGAGAGAGGCGACCTCGCCTTCGTAGACGATATCCTTGCCGCGGGTAAGGCGGATTTTGCCGTTGCGGCGCAATTCTCCTTCAGTGACGCGGCAGCCAGCGATCTTCGTACCGCGCGAGAGGCTGAAGACCTGCAAGACAACCGCCTTGCCGACCGCTTTTTCTGTAAACTCAGGCGCCAGCATACCCTTGAGTGCTTTTTCGACATCTTCGATGAGGCGGTAGATGATGTCATAAAGACGAATGGAGACGCCTTCTTTATCTGCCAGGCGGCGGGCAGCCACGTCAGCCTGTACACTGAATCCGATAATGATGGCTTGAGAAGAAGATGCCAACAAAACGTCGTTCTCGCTGATGTTGCCGGTCTCCGCGTAGAGAATATTAATCCGGATCTCACCTTTGCCCAGGTTCTTGATCTCATTTAGGATTGGTTCAAGCGAGCCCTGCACATCGGCTTTCAGGATAAGGTTCAGTTCGTGGGCCTCACCAGCTTTGATTTTGGAGAAGAGTTCCTCCAGGGTGATCTTGCTAGCAGTTGCTGCCTGCTTCTGGGCAGGTTCCTGTCGTTCGAGCACCAATTGGCGGGCTTCCTTCTCCGAGGCTGCCACAGTGAAAACATCGCCGGCGGAGGGTAATTCACTCAATCCCATAACCGAGACCGGGAAGGAGGGTCCGGCTTTCTGGACCTTCTTTCCGCGGAAATCGAAAAGAGCTCGCAGGCGGCCGTAGGTTGTGCCGGCGACGACGATATCGCCGCTGCTTAGGGTTCCATTTTGGACAAGGAGCGTTGCTACCGGCCCTTTGGATTTATCCAGCTCGGCCTCTATGATCGTGCCGATGACAGCGCCTTTTGGATTGGCACGGATGTCGGTGTTATCCGCCACCAGCAGGATGGCTTCGAGCAGATCGCTGATGCCCTGCTTCTGCTTGGCTGAAACCGGGATGACCATGGTGTTGCCGCCCCAATCGTCGGGCATCAGGTCATTCTCACCAAGTTGTTTCTTGACCCGGTCGATATTGGCGTTGGGCTTGTCGACCTTATTGAGGGCGACAATGATGGGCACACGTGCAGCCCTGGCATGGGCAATGGCTTCCTTCGTCTGCGGCATGACTCCATCGTCAGCAGCGATGACCAGAATGACGATATCGGCTCCCTGGGCGCCGCGCGAGCGCATGGCGGTAAAGGCAGCATGACCGGGTGTATCCAGGAAGGTGATCTGCTTGCCCTTTAATTCCACCTGATAAGCGCCTATATGCTGGGTGATGCCTCCGGCTTCCCCCGCGGCTACATCAGCATCGCGGATGGCATCCAACAGGGAAGTCTTCCCATGATCAACATGCCCGAGGATGGTAACCACTGGCGGGCGTGGGGTCAGGGAAGCTTCGTTCTCACCAGCAATCTGCTTTCGCCATGCAGGTACCTCGCCGGTCTCTTTTTCGACTGGCGCTACCTGGGTTTCAAGCGAGGCTTCGAAACCCATTTCGTCAGCCAGAATTGCTGCGGTATCATAATCAATGGACTGATTGATGCTTGCCATCACCCCGTTGGTCATTAATTTCTTGATGATCTGGATCGGGCTCACCCCAATGAGTTGTGAAAATTCCCGAATGGTGATATTGGCGGGAATTTCTAATACTTTGCGCTCGGTTTCGCTCATACGGCATCTCCTCGATAAGAACACATTTCCTGTAATCCCGTCTGCCAAGCGGGGTGGGTTGGGAACCCTGGGCCTGCCGTCGAACGATCAGCGGTTTTTCAGTCCTGTTTACTTATTCCGTTTTAGTCCATGCGGACCTTCCCATTTTCAGCGGGAGACTCTACGTCCTCCGGGAGGGTTTCCATGAACTCGTATAGGCGGCGGGTATCCCCGGTTGTAAGTTCAGTTTTCAGAGCGTGAGCCAGCTGCCCATGCAATCCTTTTTCCCAGCAGGAGCGGCGGTTATGCAGGTAAGCGCCGCGCCCGGCAAGCTTCCCAGTGGGGTCAATCATCACACCTTCAGGTGTTCGGACGAGCCGCAGCATGGTCTTTTTTGGCATGATCGTACGGCATCCCACGCAGGTGCGCTGGGGGAGAGTTCTGGGGGCTTTTCCGGATGTGCCTGTCACCTTTTCAATCCATCAGTTTTCATGGCAGGGTGATCGACTGGCGGGAAGGGAGATCAATCTTCATCCCATCCTTCGTCACCGCGTTTATGCTTCTTCTTGGCAATGGCCTTTTCGAGGTCTTCATCATAGACGATCTCGACGACCTTCTTTTTCTTCTTCTTGTCCTTCTTTTTATCTGACTCGTCTTCTTCTTCCTCAGTGGTTGCAGGGACGGGTGCCAACATATCCGGGCGCAGGCTGAAAATCTCCTCCAGCGGTTTCTCCGCCAATTCACCTTCAGGGAGGGCGGCAGCAACTGGAGCCCCCTCCACCGGAATTGCTGCCGGTTCCATTTCAACCAGGTCAGGTGCTGCAGCGGCTTCAGCTGGGATTTCTGCCGGCACTTCGGTGGTCACCTCGGCAGGAGCTTCCACAACGGGTTCAGGAATGGGTTCTGGTTCGGGGAAGGTAATGTTCGCCAGGGCAGTCTTGATGGCTTCCAGGGACTTGGGTCCGATGCCAGCCAGGCCGAGAATGTCGTCTGGGTTCAATTTCATCGTCAGCATCAATCCGCCAACGGTGCGCTGCTCGGATTCATTGAGGATATTATGGATTTTATCGGGAAGACCCAGTGCGTCGATACTTGTTTCAAAGGCGATGTTGGGGATGTCAGAACGGGCAGCGGACATGCGTTCTTCTTCAGCGAGTGCTGTAGCTTTAAGCTGCTCGACCGTCCGCCTCTCGACACGTTCGATGAACTGGATTAAGGTCATAAACTCTTCCGGCGTAACCGGTCGACCTTCACCCTTCTTTGCCAGTACCTCTTCGACGGTGGGAATATTCTTCTGTTCGAGCGCGGCTATGGCTTCCAGAGACGGGTCGGTCTTGACTTTCTGGACGGCATCCGCAGCAGCTTCGATGAGCGACTTGATATCGATACGCCAGCCAGTCAGTTTGGCAGCAAGCCGAGCATTCTGCCCATCACGCCCGATTGCCAGGCTTAACTGGTCCTCCTGGACAACAACCGTGGCTGTTTTTTCAAGGTCATTAAGGTAGACACCCGAAACCTTGGCCGGGCTGATGGCTTTGGAAATGTACATGACCTGGTCGGCATTCCATTCAATGATGTCGATCTTCTCATCATGCAATTCCTTGACAATTGCCTGGATGCGGACGCCCTTGATCCCGACACAGGCGCCAACAGGATCAACATTGGGTTGGGTGGCGGAGACGGCAACCTTGGCGCGCTGCCCGGGTTCGCGCGAGATGGCGCGGATCTCAACAATGCCATGGTAGATCTCGGGAACCTCGTTTTCGAGCAAACGGCGCAGGAAATTTCGATGAGACCGTGAAAGGATGATCTGCGGGCCGCGCGGGCTTTCTTTCACTTCGAGAACGATCGAGCGCACTCGCTCGTGGACTTTAAATTTTTCGCCGGGGATCTTCTGATTGGGAGGCATGATGCCTTCGGCTTTCATGTCGAGGCCGATGGTTACTCCCTGTGTCATGCTGACTGCCTGGACTACACCGCTGATAATCTCGCCAACCTGCTTGTTGAAGAAATCGGCTTGCATCTGGCGCTCGGCTTCCCGGATGCGCTGCTGGATCACCTGCCGGGCAGTCTGGGCGGCAACGCGGCCAAAATCAGTAGGAGTGGATTCCACAACGACAATGTCGCCCAGGTTGGCATCTGGTTTGGTCGCACGGGCTACATCCAGGGTTACTTCGGTGCGCTCATCCTGCACATCCTCGACAATCTCTTTCTCTGCGAAGATGGTCACCTTACCGGTTTCAGGGTCGATCTTGGCGACGACTTCCTGGGCATTGGAAGCATTCACCGCCCGACGATAGGCGGAGACCATGGCTGACTCGATGGCAGCCATGATTATCTCTTTAGGCAATTGTTTTTCTTCCAACACTTCGTTGAAAGCCAGGGCAAATTCATTTTTCATGCTTAACCAACTCCCCGAGAATCAGTTTCCTGTTACATGCAGAAAAGTGGGGGTTGCCCACTTTTCGATGCGTGCAGTATTGGTTTCTCAGACTAAATGATTTTAGCACAAATGCGCGGAGGATGCAAGGTTGGAGGTGAATGAGAAGGGTATGTTCAGAAGGCCCGCACCAAAACCTGATCTCTCTATTCCTCTCCCCGGAAATCGTAGATACCATTGATAATTTTCCACTGGCGCTGACAGGACGGGCAAGCCAGTCGCTCCCCATCGCCTGCCAGGGGGGAATGCCCGCAGTCGGGACATTTGAAAAATGAGAGTGGGTCAGACGGTTGTTGTAACCTTTCTCCACCCTGAGCACGGGCTCGGATAAAGATGCTCGGAGTGAGTTGCCATAGCGCACCGGTCCACTGTAACAGGGAATCGCATCCTGCCAGCACACGGGCAGAAATATGGCGCTTAAGCAGGTTGAGCCGGAAATGCGAAACGGCCAGTTTTCGTTCAATTTTAAAACCAGCCGATCGCAGGGAGTCATGGATGGTGTGAGGGTGGAAATCAAAGTTCAGCGGGGCGAATTCGATCGGTTCCAGATCAAAAGGATTCCAGGTCTGTCGGTGCAGCATGTAGCGTAGAATTGCCTTCAAATTACGCTTGTTGGCATATTCCAGGATGAATGCCGCGCCTGGTTGGAGAACCCGGTGGACTTGCCTCAGGGAAGCCGGCACATCCACCATGTGGTGCAGAGTGCGGATCATCGTGGCGGTATCGAAAAGGTTATCAATGAATGGAAGGCGGTAAATATCTGCGGCAACATAGATATAACGAGAGGAGGCGCCCAGTCGTTCCTGTGCCTGCTGCAGCTGGGTGCGGGAAAAATCCAGTAGAAAAATGTGCCCAAAACCCTTATAACGGGGAGTGTTGCGACCTGCCCCGGCACCCAATTCCAGCAGGAAGTTTCCATGATTTGGCAGCAGGCGGGAAAGGGCTACGGCTTCGCAGCGGTCCTCGTAGTCGCGAGAACCAGTTTCCCAAAAGCGAGCCTGGTAATCAGAACCTTCGTAATCACAAACGGGAGGGTATTGATCAGCGGACATGTTATTTCCTGTCGTTCTACTATACCAGAAAAAACATGCGGGCAGGAAATACAACAAAACTTGTTGAAGATGGGCTCAAAATCACTTTGGATATATTCCCTTTCATCACCCGTTGACAAAATGCCAGGAAAAGAATCACTTTACACCGAATGTGGTATATTGAAATTATGCGACTCCTATTCGTGGCTGATGGTCGCTCCCCCACTGCGCTCTCCTGGATGCGCCACTGGATCGAGACCGGGCATGAAACGCACCTCGTTTCAACCTTTCCCTGCGATCCACCTCCGAATTTGGCATCTTTCCAGGTACTTGGAGTGGCATTTGGCGGATATGCCCGCCATCGAGGAAATTCCTTCATGGACACGATTGGACCGGGCGGTGCTGTCCAGCGCTGGAGTGGAATCCTGCGCCGGGCGCGTTATGTGCTGGGTCCAATGAGCCTGACAGCCTACCGGAAACGTTTTCGCCGGATCGTAAAGGAAATCCGTCCTGATCTTGTACACGCTCTGCGAATCCCCTTTGAAGGAATGCTTGCAGAGGCGACCCCTGAGGGCATTCCTGTTGTTGTCTCCACCTGGGGCAATGACCTGACGCTGCACGCAAGCGGTTCGTTCCTGATGAGCAGGCTCACCCGGCGCACACTTTTGCGAGCGAGCGGGTTGATCTCGGATACCGCCCGGGATATTCGTCTTGCATGCGATTGGGGTTTCACAAAAGGCAAACCAACGATCATCATTCCAGGAGCCGGAGGTATCCGGCTGGATGAGATCAAGGCAGTATCCCCTAAAGTATTATTGCCTGAAGTATTGGCAGAGGTACCGATCGTGGTCAACCCACGTGGTCAACGACCGGGCAGTTTACGTCAGGATGTCTTTTTTCAGAGCATCCCGATGGTACTGGAAAAAATCCCTCAGGCAGTCTTCATTTGCCTGCAGCTGGCCGGGGACCGGAAGGCGGAACGGTGGGTTGATGTTCTGGGAATACGTGCGAATACCAGGCTGTGGAATATGCTGAATCGTGAACAGGTGTTGGCACTCTTCAAGCGGGCGCGTGTATATGTCTCTCCCAGCATCCATGATGGAACCCCGAATTCGTTGCTGGAGGCGATGGCGTGCGGTTGTTTTCCGGTTGTGGGAAATGTCGACTCTATCCGTGAGTGGGTTACCCCGGGTGTGAATGGGTTGCTGGTGGATGCCACTTCAGCGCGGGAACTGGCAAACGGAATTATCACCGCCCTCGAGGATCGAAAACTCTATGAAATAGGAAGAAATAAAAACGCCCTTATCATCGCCGAACGTGCCGACCAAAGGCAGTGCATGGCAATGACAGAGGCGTTCTATCGGAATGTGGTTGGATCAAATTCTTAAGCGACCAGGAATGTTATTGGTTGTGGGGAAGTCGCAAGGTGTCCAAACGTTCCTGAAGTTCGATCCGTTTTGTGTTGGCAGCCTGGCGGATCCCATCGGCGAAACCCTGGGCGCGATCACTGATCATGAGGCGCAGGTCCTTGCCGGCTGAAGGCGCAAAAAGCAGCGCTGCCACAGCACCGATGATGCCACCAATTAATGTCCCGATAAAGAAACTGAAAAACCGTCGCATGGAAGCCTCCTGGTGAATACTTGGTTCGTCACTCAGTATTATAGAGCAAATTGAAGTCTGATGGAAGATTGCAGGAGTCATGTTTTTATGGAATAATTGTCAGTACTGCGCGTATCGTTCAGAACGCGACTCGAAAGAAATAAATTTGGCAATAATTCACTTACAAAACGGCCCCTACCTGAAAGGAGGGTACCATGTCGACACTTCCACCCAATCCCAATCCGCAACCTGCGCGTAAAAAGATCACCACCCTCACCTTTCGCCAGAAGAAAGAGCACGGCGAACCGATCACGGTATTAACCGGGTATGATTACCCGACCGCTCTTGCTCTCGACCAGGCGGGTATCGATGCCATCCTGGTAGGTGATTCGCTTGGCATGGTGGTGCTGGGTTACGAGAACACTTTGCCGGTCACAATGGAGGAAATGCTGCACCATTGCCGGGCGGTGAGTCATGGGGCAAAGGCAGCCCTGCTGATCGGGGACATGCCTTTTATGTCTTACCAGGTTTCAATAGAAGTCAGCGATCCGCAATGCAGGTCGATTCCTGCAACAGGGCGGGATGGAGGCCATTAAACTGGAAGGGGGGCGTGAACGGTTGGAGACCATTAAAGAAATCCTGGGAGCAGGTATACCGGTTATGGGCCATCTAGGATTAACACCGCAATCAGTGAACCTGCTGGGGGGGTTTCGACCGCAAGGTCGTACAGCTGTCTCAGCAGAACGCTTGCTCGAGGACGCGCAGATGCTCGAAGAGGCCGGATGCTTTAGCCTGGTGTTGGAGTCTGTCCCAACCCGGCTGGCAGGGATGATTTCGAAGCGATTGAGTATCCCTACCATCGGGATTGGTGCTGGATCAGCCTGCGACGGGCAGGTGCTTGTAACACATGACCTGTTGGGATTGTTCGACCGCTTCACCCCAAAATTCGTCAAGAGATATGCCGACCTGCATACCAGCATGGTCAATTCTTTCACATCGTATATTGATGATGTCAAACAACGCTCGTTTCCAGCCCAGGAGCATAGCATCGACTTACCGGATGAGGAATGGGAAACTTTTATTCGAAAATCAGGTGGTTGAGGGTGGGGATGGGATGAAAGACGATGCGATCCTGATCCTCGGCACGGGAGCCCTGGCGACACTCTTTGCGAGCCGTCTGGCAAAGGCAGGAATGTCTGTCAGCATGCTCGGCGCATGGCAGGAAGGATTGTCTGCTCTGAAGAAAAACGGTGCCCGGGTGGAAGGAGAAAAACAAGGCTATCCCGTGCTTGCAACAGATGACCCAGAAAAATGCAAAGGTGTTCCAAATGCCCTGGTTCTGGTGAAATCGTGGCAGACAACGCGGGCAGCGGAGCAACTGGCAGGATGCCTGCCCGGGGAGGGTGTGGCATTAACACTGCAAAACGGGCTTGGAAATGATTCAATCCTGGCTTCCCGCCTGGGCTGGGATCGGGTTGCGCGGGGGGTGACCAGCATGGGAGCAACCTTGCTTGGACCAGGCGTCGTAAGCGAGGGGGGAATCGGACCGGTGACAGTGGAGGCGGGTGAGCACACAGGAACCTTGGTGAAACTACTGCGCCGGGCGGGCTTTGATGTGGAAAAAGTCAAGGATATAAAATCGCGGGTGTGGGGAAAATTGGTGGTCAGTTCAGCGATCAATCCCTTGACCGCCCTGCTCAGGGTGAAGAATGGCGAATTGTTGGAACGTCCACCGGCCAGAATTTTATTACGCGAACTGGCATGCGAAACTGCAACGGTTGCTGAGAGTGAAGGTGTGGAACTGCCTTTCGCAAACCCGGGAGATGCGGCGGAAGAAGTGGCTCAAAGGACATCTGATAACCTGTCCTCGATGCTGCAGGATGTCATGCGAGGGGTGGAGACAGAAATTGAGGCGATCAACGGGGAAGTGGTGCGCCTGGCTGCTGCCAAAAATGTGATTGTACCGGTGAACCGGGCCATGGTGTCCCTGGTGAATGCCATTCGTGTTCGTGGTAAGATTAATCTTTAGTAATTCCTTCTGGAGGTGCTTGGTGAGGAAAGTTTTTTTTGCTGGTATCATTCTAATGGCTTTGATGATCGCATCCCCGGTGCGGGCACAAATAGGCACGCGCTTGAGCTCGGTTAGGATCGATATCTTACCTGAATATGACCAGCCTAAAGTACTGGTGATCTATCATATTTCCCTTCCGATCGATAGTCCTTTACCTGGAGTATTAAACCTGCGGGTGCCTGCTGAGGCGGAGGTGTATGCTGTCGCCATAGTTGATCCTGTGACAGCAAAGCTGCTCAATGCGCCCTATGATAGGTCAATGGTTGGAGCATGGGCGAACCTGGCAATCACTGTCAATGCCAGGGATGTGCAGGTGGAATATTATCAGCCATTGCAAAAGGATGGCAGTGTCCGGCATATCGTCTTTGAATGGCCCGGTGATTTTGCTGTGGATGCTTTTGAAGTTGCGTTGCAGCAGCCGACGGGTGCAACAGACCTGGTGACAAATCCCGCCCTTGAACCCAGTAGTACCAACCAGGATGGCTTTATTTACTACCAATCAGCAACCCAGGTTATGACAGTGGGACAGACCTTCCTCTTGACTGCTGACTACCAGAAGGCAACAGATGCTCTCAGTACAAGCGGACTGCCTGTTCAACCAACCCAATCCCTGGATGGGACTATCCCTGGGCGGGTCACGATGAACAGCCTGCTCCCCTGGATCCTGGCAGGGATCGGAGGGGCGCTTGTCGTAGTTGGCATTGTAGGCGGCTTGTACCTGTGGAAGAACAGTTCGCAGCGTTCTCCTGCCAGCAGAAAACGCCACGGTCAGCGGCAGCATACGAGCGAAAGCGGTGAGATCTATTGCAATCAATGTGGGAAAAGGGCTCAAACGGGGGATGTGTTCTGCCGGGCATGCGGCATGCGTTTAAGAAAAGAAGAATAAACAGGTAGTCTCGAGGCCAATCTCCGTGAGTATCGCACCCATCATTCCAATCTATTTCTTCTATGGGCTGGCCTTCTTTAGCATGGGGCTCCTGGTGATGATCGAAGGCGGGCGTTCCTCGGATGCCCGCCTGCGTCGCGCCCTGCGCCCCCTGGCAGCCTTTGGACTGGTGCACGCGGCGAATGAATGGCTGGAGATGTTCGAGGTGATCACCCAAAAAGGCGGAAGCATCACTCCTGATTGGCTGGCAGGGATCAGGTTGGCTATGCTGGCATTTTCATTCATTTCCCTGGCGGCATTTGGCAGCTACCTGCTGGCAGTTTCAAAAACTGCCTGGCGCCTGATCCTGCTTGTCCCGCTGGGATTGGAAGGAATCTGGGTATTCGGTTTGATCATTCTTAAAGGAGATTATTCCTTACCGATCCTTTGGAATGTGGCAGATGTCTGGACTCGCTACTCGCTGGCCGCACCGGCTGCACTGCTCGCAGCTATCGGCCTGGTCATTCAGCAGAGGGTTTTTCGCCAGGCAGGCTTGACAGCCTTCGGACGGGACGCTCTTTGGGCGGCGGTGGCGTTCAGTTGGTACGGCTTGATCGGGCAATTATTCGTACGCTCCTCCCCACTGCCGCCATCGAATATCATCAACGAAGTACTTTTCAACCAAATATTCGGCATCCCGGTGCAATTATTCAGGGCGATCATGGCAGGCCTTGCGGCATTCTTCGTGACCCGTTTCCTGCGTGCCTTCCAGGTGGAGAACGACAGGCAGATCACCAGCCTGCAGGAGGCGCGTTTGAAGGAGGCAAGGCAACGCGAAACCCTTCGAGGTGAATTATATAAAAGAGTGGTGGCTGCCCAGGAATCGGAACGCCAGCGGATCGCCCGTGAACTCCACGATGAGACCGGGCAAGCGTTAACCGCGATTGGGCTGGGTTTGCGCGGGCTTACCGGCTCGCTGCGGACTGCAAACATGGACCGCACCAAGCAAAACCTTCACCAGCTGGAGTTGCTGACCACCCATTCCCTGGATGAACTACAGCGTTTGATTGCAGATCTGCGCCCGTCGCACCTGGATGACCTGGGTTTGCCTTCGGCGTTGCGCTGGTATGCCAACACACTTCAGGAACGGGTCAAATTGGAGGTACATGTTGAGATCCACGGTGAAGAACAGCCGGTGCCATCAGCTGTCAAGATTGCACTCTTCAGAATCGCGCAAGAAGCCTTGACGAATGTTGTCAAACATGCCCAGGCAAAGAGTGTTCAATTGGTGCTTACCTATGCGGATGAATCGGTTTTCGTGCAGGTGAGTGATGACGGGCGGGGATTCGACATGGAATCCACGAGCTCAGGCAAGCGTGTCTCGTGGGGATTAAAAGGAATGGAAGAGCGCACATCATTACTGGGTGGTAAATTCGAGGTCCAATCAAAATCCGGCCAGGGGACAGTTGTGGAAGTGTCAATCCCTTATCTCCAGGAGGATACGGATGAAAATTCGCCTGCTTCTGGTGGATGACCACCAGGTTGTTCGTTCGGGTTTACGCATGCTGCTGGCCAGCGAGAGCGATGTGGAGATCGTCGGGGAGGCTGGCACGGCGCAAGAAGCATTGGATGCTGTGCGACTACTCAAACCAACCGTCGTGCTGATGGACATAGGTTTACCAGACCTTTCCGGGATCGATGCAACCCGCGAGATCAAGCGCACCAATCCTGAAGTGGCGGTGGTGGCATTGACGATCCATGAGGATGAAGAATATTTCTTTAAAATGCTGGAAGTTGGTGCGGGAGGATATGTGCCCAAGCGGGCTGCTCCGGAAGAACTATTGACCGCCATCCGGGCTGCGGCAGCAGGCGAAGTTTACCTTTACCCGTCGATGGCAAAATTGCTGGTAAAGGATTACCTTGCCCAGAACCGAAGCAGCGAAGCAGCCGCCACACTCGACGGTTTGACCACCAGGGAACAGGAAGTACTGCGCTACCTGGCAGAGGGGGTGGATAATGAAGGGATCGCGGAAGCGCTGACAATCAGCATCAAAACGGTTGCCCGCCACCGTGAGAATATCATGCAGAAATTAGGGCTTCACTCGCGGTCGGAGCTGGTCCGTTACGCAATTCGCAAGGGTATCATAAAACCATAGGATTAATATTTATTAGGGATTCCGCTGCCTGCTGGGTTTACCAGCAGGTTTTTTTTGGGATTAATGACACAATTATCACCCAACCTCGATCCATCGCTATGGGGTGCTGATAGTAAAAGTCGTCATTTATTACCCGGCCTGTGGGGTGCTCCTCCCAGACGAAAGATAGTATCCCTGCCGAATTGTTATTCCCTGGTGAACCAGATAAACTAATAGTGAAAATCGGAACAAACCTAAAGGAGGTTCCCGATGAAAAGCATACTGTTCGTCACTCTTCTGACACTCCTGCGAATTGGAGTTCCATCCATCCTGCTCCTGGCCATCGGCGAGGCAGTCAAGAATCACTACAATAAGATTCGCTTTTCGTGAGGCATTTAATGGACACTGTTGTAACATTCGTTCTTGGTTTGCTCCTGCGAATTGGCATCCCGGTGGCTGTGACTGCATTGGTTTTCTTCCTGCTGCGCAGGTTGGACGATCGCTGGCAGAAGGAAGCCCTGGCGATCCCCGTCATATCAAACCAGCCACCCTGCTGGGAGATTAAAGGCTGTTCTGAGGAAAAGCGCAAAAACTGTCCTGCGTCCTCCCATGCAGACACCCCATGCTGGCAAGTGTTCCGGACAAAGAATGGCTTGCTTAAAGAAGCATGTTTGGGATGCGATGTATTCCAACTGGCATCGGCACCGGCGATACGGTGAACTTCATACTGATGAGGAGATGAATCAATGAAATTACTGAAACGCTTTTCAATCGCCATCCTGTTCGCCTTGCTGGTCACCGCTGCGACTTACATGATTGCCCACGGCAGAACGGAACCGGCACAGGCACTCCAACAACCTGAACTGCAGCAACAACCGAATGCCTGTTCCGGTTGTCACTCTAAATTCAGTGATGCCTGGCAATCGGGTTCGCACGGACATGCCTCCAGCGACCCATTGTTTACTCAAATGTGGACCGATCAAGGCAAACCTGGAGCATGCCTGGTGTGCCATGTAACCGGCTATGATCCAGCCCTGGGGACCTGGAAAGAAGACGGCGTATCATGCGAAGGCTGCCATGGACCGATACCGGCCGGGCATCTTTCCGACCCGGTAGACAACCCGGTGCCTGTCGACCGGACAAGCGACCTGTGCGGGCGCTGCCACAGCGGCGACCGGTTCAACATTGGGAATTGGCAGACCAGTACGCATTTCCAGCGGGCTATGACATGCACTGTATGTCATGATCCGCATTCTGCGATCCTCAAAACCATCCAGGGTCAGGAGGAAGTCGGACCATCCGCATTGTGCATCAACTGTCATAGTGAAGTGTCCATGGCATTTCCTTATTCCAAGCACAACCAGGCTGGTGTCAGTTGCGTGGAATGCCACCTGCGCCATTTCGAAGTCGGCAGCACAGATGTACATGCGATGCCGGATCATTCCTTCACAGCCAGTATCGCCACTTGTTCCTCCTGCCATGCTGACCAGATGCACGCACAGCCAACAGAAACGACAATAGTTGCAACAAGCGAAACCGCGACCACCCAACCGGTGACAACACCCACTCCAGGCGAGGTGGCATCCAATCCATCTCCCGTCAGCCCGCTCGGATTTGCGGGATTAGCCGGCATGATCGGCCTCGCAGGTGGTATGGTGCTGCAGCCCTGGTTGGAACGGGCTTACCGGAAGATTAACAAAAAGGATGTCAAGAAATGAGCGAAAACAGGATCAGCCGCAGAGGATTTATCAAACTGGGCGTGACCGGTGCAACGGTAATCGCCGGGTCACAGATCATCAAACGCGCCCAGGCATTGGAAACGGTTGAGACCGGTGGACGTAAATGGGCGATGGTCATCGACCAGTCAAAATGCACCGGCTGCGATTACTGCACTCTCGCCTGCCGGGCGCACAACGATATCCCGCCCGAGATCTCCTGGAATGTGGTCACCAAGACGGGTACCGTGGGAGCACAGGACGTCTACACACCCCGCCCGTGCATGCAATGTCATCACGCCCCGTGCGTGGACGTATGCCCGGTGCACGCCAGCAACTACCGCCCTGACGGGATTGTAAAGATGGACTACGACCGCTGCATTGGCTGCCGATACTGCGAGATCGCCTGCCCGTATGGAGCGCGGTCCTTCAACTGGAAACTGTTCGACAGACCTAATCCATCCGTGCCGGAGTGGGGGCAGCCCGAGATCGAAAGGCGGCCGCGCGGCGTGGTAGAGAAATGCAGTTTCTGTTTTCAACGCATCGACCGCGGCCTGGCACTGGGACAGACACCCGGAGTGGATGAAGATGCCACGCCTGCTTGTGTGGTTGTCTGCCCGGTGGGTGCACGCATGTTTGGGGACATCAATGATCCCGAGTCAAATGTAAGCAAGATCCTCAAGGGACGCACATCCTACCGCCTGCGGGAGGACCTGGGCACTTCTCCGCGGGTATATTACCTGCCCGCAACCGAGGAGCAGCAGCCATGATCACGAAACGACGAAAAATATCCCCCTGGATGGCATGGTTTGGTGGGCTGCTGATCGTCATGGCGGCAGGCGCGGCAGCCGGGGTGATGGTCTTCTGGAAGGGTCTTTCCCTGACCAACCTGACCGACATGGTACCGTGGGGGTTGTGGATCACGATCGACCTTTCCTCCATTGCGATGAGCGCGGGAGCCTTCAGCCTGTGCGCAGTGGTCTACCTGCTCGGGCTCAAGCGCTATGAATCGGTGGCGCGCACGGCAACCTTCATCGGCCTTATTGGCTACACGATGGCTGTGCTGACGCTATTGCTCGACATCGGCCGCCCGGACCGTTTCTGGCATGCCATGATCTTCTGGAATAAGCATTCACTGCTGTGGGAGGTGACCATGTGCGTCACCTTTTACCTGGCGGTGCTGGGCCTGGAAGCCATGCCCATCTTTGCGAATTTTGGCTGGTTGCGTACCCACTGGCCAAAATTATCCGCAAGACTCTCCCGCGTTCACCATTATGCCCCCTACCTGGCAATTGCCGGGCTGGGTCTGTCGATGCTGCACCAGTCGTCGCTTGGAGCGCTGTATGGTGTGCTCAAGGCTCGCCCACTCTGGTACCGGCCCGATATTTCGGTACTGTTCATCATATCGGCAGTGGCGGGAGGTATGGCACTCACCGTGCTGGCCTCCATGCTGTCTGCAAGGGCGACGAAACACGCCAATGTGGAAAACAATATCCTGGACAGGGTTTCTTTCATCATTGGCTGGGTGTTGGTGGCCTACCTGTACTTCCGCTTCTGGGATGCGTTGTCAATGACCTACACCTACGAACCGGGCCGCACCGAAGGATTGCACCTTTTAACCAACGGACCTCTATCATTCAATTTTTGGGTTGGAGAGGTGCTACTCGGAGCGGTGATCCCGATTTTCCTGCTGCTCAACAGGCGGACGCGTGCCCAGCCCCTCTGGCGGATGCTGGCCCTGGCGCTGGTGGTGGGCGGCGTGGTGGCTTATCGCTGGGATACAAACATGTCTGGCCTGTTGATCATCCTTTCGTACTTGCCAGGAGATCCGGCTGTGACATATACGGCTTACCGCCCCTCGCTGATCGAGTTCCTTGCCGGCGCAGGGATCATCAGCTACGGCCTCCTTGCTTTCTCCCTGGGTGTGCGCTTCTTGAAAGTGGTAGACCACAACCATATGAAAGCGCCCGCGAAGGCAGCAACGAGCATAGCAACGGTCCCGGTCACCGGCGACTGATCAAAACAAGGTCGAACACAATCAAAACCGCCTGGGAAAATGCACCCAGGCGGTTTGAATATATCCTTTAACGAACATGACCTATCATGGCGAAGATAGGTCAAGTCGGTGTTACCGAATAATTTTACTTCTAAAGGTTACTTTGCAGCTAATCCAGCGATGGCAGCATCGAGCAGGTCGTTCGCGTATTTCGGATTATGAACGCCCATGCTTCCATCTTCGGTGATGTAGCCATAGACCCACAGGGGGAAGGCCTTGGCCTCTTCATAGGTGCCTTTAATTGCATCACCAGCATCATCGACCAGGCCGGCATCAGTCAAGGCAGCCTTGAGCTGATCATATTTCGCCTGGATCTCGGTCACGGCGCCATTGATATCGGTGCTCGTGATTTCATCACCGTGGCAGGCCTTGCAAGCAGAGACGGTCGCATCGAAGGTGTGGGTTGCGGATTCGCCCAGGTGGCAGGTCACGCAGGAGTCGGTCGTCATGGTGTAGTGAGCGCTGGGGGAACCGGTCACGGTCCCGCCGCCGCCAACACCCAGTATCATGTCAGACTGGTTGCTGAGGTGTGGGTTAAAACGGACGGTGGCAGCGTAGCTTCCGGCGATAACGTTACCAGCTGCATCCTTGGCGGGGAAGTCAGCCATGTAGCGCCGAGCCTGGTGGCAGTTAGCGCACAGATTACCCATGCCCTTGTCGAAGGTCTCGCCGCTGATGACCATGGCCACAGGGGCAGTGGTTCGCAGGGCGAAATCTCCCTGGGTGTAGGTGGTGTGGATGGTGTGGCAGGTGCGGCAGGTCTGCGGAGAGGCATCCGGTAGTACCAGGCCTTCAGTCTTACCGTAGGCACTGAAATCCTGCCCCAGAGCAATCCGGTCAACGAAGGATGAGCCCTCGTGACAACCGGCGCAACCCGCATTACCGGCTTCTTCAACCCAGGCGATGCCAGCAGGACCATGACGGGACTCTTCCCAAGCATAGATCTTGCCATCGAGAAGGTTAGTGTCATTGTGGCACTGGGTGCAGGTCAAGTCAGCCGCGGCGGGCATGGGACCGGTATCACCTTTCGCACCGGCAGGACCGGCAGGACCTGCAGGGCCAGCAGGACCAGCGGGGCCTGCACAGGCTGCCAGGATAAATGCAGCCGCAAGCAGGACGACAGAGATCAACATTACTTTTTTTATAGACATTCTTTCATTCTCCTTAACAGTAGTATGGGGTAAATAAATGAAGATGAGAAAAACGATTTTATCCGCCAGCACCTCCTCAGTGCTTGTGTCATTTAGCACAATAAATACGAGATTAATGATACATTAGCATTATAACATTGGGCTGTAAACCCCAAGCCCCTCTTCTGTCACATTCTATAGTGACAAATGTCACTACCAACAGGTTTGGTCATTATCTTCAGATGTCAATGAGAACGTGATCAGGAGTGTCGATAACCACAATTAACCACCCGAGGTGTATCCCACCTCGGGTGGTTATTCTAATATCATTGGTTTCAAAAAGCGTATGAAACGACTCCGTCTACTTGACTCCTTCGTCGGTCAGTAATTTTATTTTACTTTTCCGGTGCGTTGGCATCGATCCACTGCATGACCAAATCCAGTTCCGTGATACTCAGATTGGCAAAGTGTTGGTCGCTCTGGACCTGAATAAGCAGGCTGGAGGTCGAGTCGCCCGGATTGATCACCGCTCCGTTCGTGCCTCCCCGCATTATGCCAGAGTAAGTGGAAAGATCCAGCCCTGCGGGAGCACTCTGGCCTGCATGGCAGACGGTGCAGTGCGCTGCAAAGATCGGTCCAATATTGGCGTTAAAGGTCGGAGTACCGATTACCGGCGCGGGTGTCGGAGAAGCGGTCGGGGTTGGAAGTTGCGCCTGCAGAATTGTGCGCAGAGCTGGTGCGTCAAAACCAGCGTATGTAAAAACCGAACCGTGGCAGGCACTGTTCGAACAGAAGGATGTATTGGAAGTGCCTCCTGGATCTCGCATGGTATGGCAATTGGCACAGGTGCTGTCAATGGCACTATTATGCAGGCTGATCCAGTTGGGATTCAGATGCAAACTCGGTTCCGGTCCACGGCTAATTTCGATGCGGGTGACAAAATCTTGTGCGGTAGCCACAACTGGAATGGAATGGCACAGGTTGCATTCCAGGCGGATCGCCTGCTGTTGGGCATTCAAGTGTTTCCCATCGTGGCAGCGGAAGCATCCTGGCGAGTTGATATGACCAAGATTGCTTGGATGGGTAGTCCAATCGATCTTCTGGTCGAAAAATACAGTTTGGTTATAGATATCCTGCAGGGCAGTTATGGCAGAGGTGATCAAATCTGTATTATTGTTATAGAAATCGCTGAAACTGGTCTGGTAGAAGGTTTCCAGGTTTGCAATCCCTGCCATCGCCTCTGCGGCTGATGAATAAGATGCTGAAAGGGTTTCAATCCCTTTTATGCGGATCTCCGGGATGGCAGGTGATATAAGACCACGAGCCATGGCGCTATCCACTGAATCAGCCGGCGGGCGAAAATCATGCGTGATGCGATTATGGCAGGTGATGCAGTCGACAACCTTCAACTGGGTTTCATCAATGTTGCTAGCACTAATCTCCGACGTGGCATCCACATATTCCGTTTTGGAGCCGTCATCGTTATAAACGCGAACATAAGGGATATTCTGATTTAATGCATCCGTGGAATAATACTCCACCTTATTGATGATGTGCCAGTGGATGCCGCGTCCAAGGCCTTGCTGCTTAGCGCCGCCGCCAGTTTTCATGACCAGGTAATAACTGAAAGGAGAATTTTCCTGATTATCCTTGAAATGGTTGACGACCAGCAGGCTGTCAGCGGAAAAGGCTTCGGGAAGGTGGCATTTTTCGCATGTTTCTCGTGCCGGCCGCGATCGGCTGGCCATGAGAGGATAGGTGTAGGTATGAAAGACCATCGAATAGACTTCGTATATATCCTCGGTTTTTCGGCTCAATTGGGTGCCCAGGAAACTGCGCCCTATATGGCATTCGGTACAATAGACATTGGCATGCGGGGAGTTGAGGTAGGTCACATTTTGAGGCGGCATGGTATGACAGGTTGTACCGCAAAACTTCGGCGAGTTGGTGTAATCCCAGCCATAAGTCCCCCCGATGATCACTGCAATGGTTAACACACCGAGGATGGCATAAGGCAAGATGCGAATGGAGAGCGGTGTATGCGCAGGCGGAAAGAAAAAGTGTTTAATCCAGGAAAAAAATCTCTTCATGTCTCCTCCGGGGAAAACTAAAAGGCCTGGATGATACCAGACCTTGTTATTTTACTATTTCTTACCTTATTTCTCAAGTGCTCCGGAATCAATCCAACTCTTGATCAAAGATATTTCCTCAGGCGTGAGTTGCCCGGGATGCCCCCCCGCTGATTGGACCTGGGTGAGCGTGCTGTTGGTGGCATCACCTGGAATGATGACAGCACCATCGCTGCCTCCTCGCAGGGCTTCCGCATAACTGGCAAAGGACAACCCTTTCATGGATACCGAGGCACTGTGGCATATACCACATTTAGACTGGAATAATGCGGCGATGGAGCCATCCCAGGTGAGCATTCCCTCAGGGATGGCAGGGGCACTAGTGGTTGGGATAGGCGTGGGAGTCTGTGGAACATAAATCGGTAGAGGATTGGACTCTGGCAGAATGGTGGTGATGGCAGTTTTTTCCGTGGCGATAAAACCGTACACACCCAGGAGCATCACTCCAGCCAGAACTGAAGCGACAGGGTAATAAATTATGCGGCGCTTGCGTAATGTCTTCGCTTCAACCGGGCGCTGGGCAATTCCCGCCTTGATATCTGCCAGTTCGAGTGGGTGTTCGTGCAGCATTTCTTCTTCGCTTTGTTTCCCGGTAAACATGGCCTTGTTGAATCGCTTCAGATGGACCCCGTACATATGCCAGACAATTATGGCCATCACTGCCAGAAGGGCTTCCCCACCATGGGCGGCCTTGGATGCAGGAATGATCTCCCCGGGCAGGAACCTGGCTGTAACAATGGGATTCCACATCATGAAACCCGTAATGCCCATAATCACTGTACCCCAGATCAACGCCCAGTATTCAGCCTTTTCTTCAAAGGTATAGCGCCCCATCTGTGGACGCTTTTTGGAAAGCCCAATATTATAGAAAAAGGACTGGAATGCATCCTTGATATCCTGGATTCCCGGGAGCATGCTCAACCGTGTACGCCGAACGAAAATCTTATAACCGATATCAAGGATATGGTAGATCGCAAGGAACATCAAAACGATTGCACATATATGGTGGATCAAGCGGGTGGTTTCGATACCGCCAAAGAAATGCACCAATGCCTGCGCCCATCCAGCCGTTGAAAATTTCTGAGGTAGACCGGTGAATCCCAACATTGTAAACGAGGTCAGCAGCAGGATATGTTCCACACGCTGCGTCCAATGGAATCGTTCGTAGGTGCGTGTACTCTTGGTCGATATACTTTTCTTTTTATTTACGATCGCCTTCGGGCTCATCGGTGGCTTGCTCCTTTGAAGCGTTCGATCAACCGGCGTACGATGTCACTGATCACAAAGATCAACATTGTGCCAATCACGCCGGGGATAAAGAACTTGTAAAATAAATTCACATAATAGACGATCTGGTAGTGGGTCGGACTGGGGATGTAATGGCTCATCCAGGCATCTGGAAAGTTTGTATTGGCATCCGGATGACAACGCTGGCAGGCGAGCAGGATGTTCTGTTTCATCTCAAGGCCATAGACCGGATCATCGATCCGCTTGATATTATGAACTCCATGGCAGTCATAACAGACCGGTTTGTTGGTCGCCTGGTCAGGAGTTACCTTCTCAAAGAGGGTAACCGTCGTACCGTGAAAATCGGCAATATAGGTGTTCAGCACCTGGGTGGAAATGCCATATTTGTCCATGATCTTTTGATCGGTATGGCATTTGGCACAGACCTGAGGCAACTGGAGCCTGAAAGTATTGGTGGTGGGATCGACAATATTGTGCACACCGTGGCAATCGATGCATGTTGGAACATCGGTATTACCTTCCTGGGTCAATGCAGCACCATGAACGCTCTGCTTATAAGCATCGTAGATTGCACTATGGCAGCGGGCGCAAGTCTCCGGTATTCGCAGGCGGGCAGCAGGAAGAAGTGCTCCAGTTTGATCGGTGATGATCGGTTGAGTATGAGGGTTGTGGCAATCTGTGCAAATGGCTGCATTCTTGTTGCCGCCAGCCACGGCACGCATATGGACGGAATCCAGCGTCTTGGTGTATTGTTCTTCGTGGCAACCCTGGCAGAGGGTATACATCTGGAGGGAAAAATCACGCAGGGATTGCGCCTGCATTTCAGGATGCGGGAAGGAAGAAATATCGGCGTGACAATCCGTACAGGCAAGATCCTGGTGGGCGGATTGAGCGAAATGGCTCGAATCAATGGTCAGAGAGAGTTTTTCCCCACTGGGAAAAGAGGTTGTCATCCCAGCTTTTTCATGGCAGGCAAGACAGGTTGAGCTATCCGGAGCTTCAACCATCGAACTGGCGGGGGCATAGGCCGGATCGGAAGGCTGTGATGCGGCAACAGGCCTCACCATCCCGGCGAGGGCTGCAGCCACCAATCCGAATCCGAATAGCGACATATATATGGGGAACCGGGAATATTTAATAAACCTGCGCATTGCCTTCTCCTGATAAGGATTCACCGGATGATGCCTTAACTAAGTTGGATTGCTCAAAGGATTCCAGAGACATCGGATTGTTCCGATAAGTATTGCTTATCCCTGTCTCCGGCTTTTCCCTACATCATTGATACTGCGAAAGTCCACAAGGTACTTTCTCCAATCCTTTGAGACTCGCACAATTCATCTGTTTTGTTATCAAACACCTTACCCTTAAGGGGAACATATAATTTTTCTGGGTTAAAAATCCAAAACAATATTCATTTACCCCAATTCACAATGGGGTTTTTACACCAACTGTTGGGTTTATAACCCCAATATCTGATTAAATCAAGTGAAAAATGAGACAATCTAACGTGAGTTTTATCACTATCTATCTGTGATAAAGCACACAATTATTTCATCGATGTTGGTGTAAAATACCCAATGAGAGTAAAGCCATGCCTTTCCAACCCTTCGATCTCGTACTGCTGGTTGTCTATTTCGCCTACGGACTGGCGTTCTTTGGCATGGGACTTACCCTGGCGCTCGAAACCGATCGCACGCCGGTGCTGGCTGAAGCGCGTCTGCTCCGCCCCCTGGCGGTTTTTGGTCTGCTGCATGGCGCTCACGAATGGCTCGATTCCTACCTGCTTCAACCAGTTTCCGCAGGGATGCAGTTACCTGGCTGGCTTCTCTGGCTGAGATTGGGATTACTGACGGTCTCATTTGGTTGCCTGTTGTTGTATGCGATCCGGACCTTGCGCGTTCACCCATTGGAACACAATGTTGCCACGTATGCCGGCTGGGCTGTATTGGCGATGTATGTACTGGTCATTCTGACAAGTGCAATTTTCACTTACCGTACCGGCACCACCCTGCTGGTGAACATTTTCGATGTGCTGACGCGTTATTTGTTGGCAGTTCCAGCAGCATTCCTGGCTGCGGTCGCTTTACGAGCTGAAGGGCGCAGTGCACTCAATGTTGGCAGGAAGCGCGTGATGGTCTATCTCACCAGGGCGGCGATCGGATTCGGTTTGTATGGTCTTACCCAGCTTTTTGTTCCAGCCATAGACATGTTCCCAGCCCGGATTGTGAACTCGACCTTATTTAGGACTATCGTGGGTTTTCCCATCCAGGGTTTGAGAGCATTCATGGCGGTGTTGATCACTTTGAGTCTTTTACGCGCCATCCAAAGTGTTGAAAAAGAACGTCAAGCACAATTGCAGTCTGCTCAACAAGAACGCCTGGATGCATTGGAACGCATCCAGGATGAATTAACCAAACGGGAAGCCTTGCGCCGCGAATTGCTTCGCCACACTGTTCGCGCACAGGAAGAGGAACGATCACGCATCGCCCGCGAACTTCACGACGAAACCTCCCAGGTCCTGACCGCATTTTCACTTGACCTGGCTACTTTACGGACCGTAGTCTGTGACAATGATACGGTCAAGGGTCTTGTTGACCGGCTGCAGGACTTGAGCAAGGAGATGTCCCAGGGCCTTTACCGCCTTGTCCACGATCTCCGTCCGGCTCAACTGGATGATCTTGGGTTGACTTCCGCTCTCGAATACTTGAAGGATGACAATAAATCAGCCGGATTGGATGTTAGTATCGAAATTCGAGGCAAGCCCCGCCGATTGGACTCAGTGATCGAGACGGTGCTCTTTCGGGTGGCGCAGGAAGCCTTGCATAATGTGGCCAGGCATGCCCGGTCAGCGAATGTTCAGGTTCTGCTCGTTTTCCAATCTCAGGAGATCACGTTGCGAATCGAGGATGCCGGGATTGGCTTTAATCCCGTGCAATCATTCTCGCCCCCGCGCGGCTGGGGTCTGGCAGGGATGCGCGAGCGGGTTGAATCGGTGGGGGGACAAATGAGCATCGAATCGGACCCGGGTAAAGGAACCATTGTTGAGGTAGTCGTCCCGGTGTATGACATCCTGCCCTAATCTTATAGAAAAGGAAGAATGGAAGCATGAAAAAAATTCGTTTGATGCTCGTGGATGATCATGAAGTGGTGCGGGTCGGACTTAAGACCTTTCTGCTCACCCAGGAAGACTTCGATGTGGTTGCGGAAGCAAGCGATGGTGAAGAAGCCATCAGC
This sequence comes from uncultured Chloroflexia bacterium, assembly GCA_963828815.1. Classification (GTDB taxonomy): domain Bacteria; phylum Chloroflexota; class Anaerolineae; order Anaerolineales; family Villigracilaceae; genus UBA877. The sequence continues at coordinate 2,148,437 of CAWHGD010000002.1, read as the reverse complement.
CGCGCCATGGAGACCCATCCAGATGTGATCTTGATGGACATCACCATGCCGGGAGTGGATGGCTTGGAAGCCACACGACGCTTGCGCGTTCTATGTCCGAAATGCCTGATCCTGGCGCTGACGGTTCATGATGACAAGCAGTATTTCATGCAAATGCTGGCTGCCGGTGCTTCCGGATATATCACCAAACAGGCTGCCGGGGATGATTTGATCGCAGCCATTCGCACGATATCAGCAGGGAATGTATTCCTGCAGCCAGCCCTGGCTCGCTGGTTGCTTGAAGATTACCAGCGCTTGTCCCGCCAATCGACTGTTCCTCAGGCTGCGGCTGCAGAGGCAGATGGATCTGAAGTCATTGGACTGGATGTTCTTAGCCAGCGCGAGCGTCAGGTGCTTGAGCTGGTGGCTCATGGATTGAACAACCAGCAGATCGGTCAGCAACTGGCACTCAGCCCCAAGACCATCGCCCGCCACCGTGAGAGAATCATGCATAAACTGAACATGCATTCCCGCACTGAATTGGTAAAGTTTGCCATTCGCACTGGATTGATACAACTGCATTGATCTTGACTTTTTTTATGTTCTCACCCTGCTCTAATCTCCGCATGTAAAATTACAGCGAATAGCAATTCAGGTAAGTTTTGGAGGTATGGAATGAATAAATCCCCTAAGACAGGATTACAAGGGCGTGCGAAATTCATTATTGGTGGAGTGCTCATCCTGGCGGCTATTACTTACTTGATCATTTCTGCTTCCCAGGCAAATGCGGAATATTTTATGACCGTGAATGAATTGGAATCCAAAGGCGATAGCCTGGCAGGTCGCAACCTGCGCATCTCTGGCGCCGTGATCGGAGACAGCATTGCCTACGATCCACAGACAATGAATTTAACCTTTGACATTGCCCATGTTCCAGGCGATAACACTTCCATAGAAATGGGTGGAGGTCTGGCAGCTGTGCTGCACAGTGCGGTCACTGATCCGACCCGGGCACGCTTGACCATCATTTACAATGGTCCCCAACCCGATCTACTGCGGAATGAAGCCCAGGCGATCGTCACCGGTCATCTCAGCGAAAATGGCGACTTCATCGCAGATGAACTTTTGCTAAAATGCCCCACAAAATACCAGGAAGCCGTTCCCAGTCAGGTTGTCAACGGCAGGTAGTAGGCTGTTTAAAAATCGGAATACCATTAGAATATCTACTAAAGTTGATGAACTACTAATCAGGAGCATTCATGCTTGCTCAATTCGGTTTTGGCTTGTTCGTTCTGACCTTTCTTGTAACGCTTTTCAGCGTTGGTGGTGCTGTAGCAGGTTATTTTTACAAGGCTGACCGCTGGGTGGAAGCCTCCCGGCGGGCATTGTTATTAACCTTCCCGCTCATCACTCTCGCGGCCCTGACGCTCACTTACCTTTTAGTGAGCGGTCATTTTGAACTCCAATATGTATACTCTGTAACAAGCCGCGACATGCCTTTATATCTGAAGATCACGGCCCTGTGGGGTGGACAGGCTGGTTCCCTGGTACTGTGGTCGTGGTTGATGTCTGCTTTCGCCTTTGCTGTCACCCTGCGCAAGTGGGAACGCGATCGCGATATGCTGCCATGGGTGATCGTCGTGACATCCGTCACCCTTGCATTCTTCCTGTCGCTGACCATATTCTACGAGAATCCTTTTGCCCGCTGGTGGCAGATCAACGGCGGCGACCTGGTGGCTCGCATGTTCGCACCAGCCGGAGGATATCCAGTTGCTCCCTCCGATGGGCAGGGCTTAAATCCACTCCTGCGTCATCCTGGCATGATCATCCACCCGCCGATGTTATATCTGGGCTTTGTAGCATTTGTGATCCCCTATGCCTTCGCGATCGCTGCCCTGATCACTGGCAGGTCCGATGACCGCTGGATCCGTCTCACCCGCCGCTGGACTCTGGTGGCCTGGCTGTTCCTGTCCATGGGGCTTGTGCTGGGCATGCGCTGGGCTTACGATGTACTCGGCTGGGGAGGGTACTGGGCGTGGGACCCGGTTGAGATCTCCGCGCTAATGCCCTGGCTGACTGGAACAGCATTCCTGCACTCGGTCATGATCCAGGAAAAACGCGGTATGTTCAAACAATGGAACATGCTGTTGATCATTTTGACTTATTCCCTGGTCATTTTCGGCACCTTCCTAACCCGGTCAGGAGTGCTTTCATCGGTGCATGCATTTGCTCAAAGCGCAATCGGTCCGATGTTCTTTGCGTTCATAGGGATTACTTTCATCGTCTCGGTGGCTCTTCTGATCTTTCGCTGGAAGGACCTGCGGGCTGAGGTGGAGATGACCTCTCTAATCTCACGCGAGGCTCTCTTCCTGATCAACAATCTCCTTTTCATGGGCGTACTGATCGTGTGCTTCTGGGGCGTGATCTTTCCGCTGATCTCGGAACTTGCAACCGGCCAGAAAGTGACCTTCGGACCACCTTTTTATTTGCGTGCGAATGGACCACTTTTCGGGGCTCTGGTGGCTTTGATGGCTATAGCCCCTCTCTCAGCCTGGGGTCGATCTACTGCCCAAACCCTTGGTCGGGCAATGTGGAAACCCGCCATCCCCACCCTGCTGCTATTGATCCTGATGATTGTGCTTGGTGTGCGCAATTGGATCGCCCTGGTTGGATTCACGCTGGTGGGTTTCGTGATCTGTGTAACCTTATATGAATTCTGGCGCGCCTGGCGAAAAACAGCGAACAACACCTCCTGGCAAATCCTGTTGACCGCGTCAATCCTCTCTGTCATCATCCTGGGGGGATTGTTTCTGTTGAAAGTAAAAATCCTTGAACTGGTTGTTTTCGCACCTGCGATATTCCTGGTTGTTGTCTTCCTGATAGAGAGTTGGCTCAACTGGAGTAAATCCATTGACCGGGCTTCGTGGCAAGTTCTCTTGAAACCGCTGCTCCTTTCTGCGGCTGCGCTGGTGGTGGTGATCATTCCACTTGTCAACGCGATGGCCGTAGTCTTCTATATTATGCTGGCTATATTTTATATGATCGCCATTTGGATGCTGACACGACGCAACCCACGCCGGTATGGTGGATATTTGATCCACCTCAGCATGGTGGTGATGGCAATCGGGATACTGGGAATGGAGCTCTACCAAACCACTACACAGAGATCCCTGGCGGTGGGCGAAGAGATCCAGATCGCCGGTTACAGCCTGCGCTATGACTCTCTGGCTCAATTTCCTTACGCCGATGGGAGATTTGTGACCCGGGCAGCGATGAGTGTCTTCCGCGATGGGCAATTCCTAGGGAATTTGTATCCGCGTTATGACTATTACGAAACCAGTGGTCAACCGATGACGATCGCCGGAGTACGGTCCACGCTGGCAGACGACCTGTACGTGGTACTTGTCAATTGGGAAGATATCTCGGCTGCACAGGCGCCGTTCAAGGTGTATCACAATCCACTGGTCAACTGGTTGTGGATAGGCAGCCTGGTTTTCATTTACGGGATCCTGGTGGCCGGCTGGCCGGAAGTTGAAAAAGAGAAACGGGTTGGGAAGATATGAAAAATTACAGGTTAATCTTGTTACCTTTCTTCTTTTTATTGATCTCAGCCGCGCTGATCCCCGTGGTTGCGGTTACCGCCCAGGAATCGACACCCTCGGATGATCAGGTGAATGCCATCGCGCACCAGTTATATTGCCCGGTATGCGAGAATACTCCGCTGGATGTTTGCCCTACAACCGCCTGCCATCAATGGCGCGAACTCATCCGCCAGATGCTGGCTGAAGGGAAATCCGAAGCAGAGATCAAGCAGTACTTTGTCGATTATTATGGCGCCCGGGTGCTTTCGGAACCTCCGCGCAGCGGGATCTATTGGTTGGTATATGTAGTACCGCCTGTGGCTTTTTTGGCCGGTGCATACCTGCTCTTCCGCGCCTTTCAGACCTGGAAACGGTTGGCGAAAGAATCGAAGTCGGGTTCTTCTGATTCAGGTCCGACCGGGATAGGATCTATGTCCGCAGGGCATCCTGTCAACACGAAGGATGATGACTATGTGTCCCGCCTCGAAGAAGAACTTAAGAAACGGAAATAGGAGCTTTGCTGAATGCAAAAAGATCCAACCATCCCGAACGATCCGACCGAAATGGAGGCGCCGAAACGCGGCGTCCCGGTATGGGCGCAGGTTATCATCTGGATCGCCCTACTGGGCTTGCTCATCCTGCTGGCAGCCGGTCTATTAAAGGCTAAGAATCCCATCCTCTTAAAAGGCTCCCTTGTCCCGGATTTCACCCTGCAACTTTACAGCGGTTATGAATATAATGGAGTTTCGCAGGTGAGTCTCTCTGATCTGAGCGGCAAGATCGTGGTGGTGAATTTCTGGGCTTCCTGGTGCCAACCCTGCCGGATCGAAGCTGCAGATTTGGAAACCGCCTGGCGAGCCTACGAAGAAACTGGAAAGGTTGTTTTTCTGGGTGTGGATTATGTGGATACGGAACCGGAAGCACGCGATTATATGACGGATTTCAACCTGAGTTACCCCAATGGACCCGACATGGGAACACGCATTTCGCAACTCTTCAACCGCAATATGGGTGTCCCTGAGACTTATCTAATCGACCAGGCGGGAGTGTTGCGTGATATCAAGATTGGACCTTTCGAATCCCTGGCGGAGATCCAGGATTTCATCGATCCGTGGCTTCCTGAAAGGTGATCCCAATGGAACCAGTCGCTATAATCCTGATAGTGATTACTCTTTTTTTTGTATTGCTATACGTGACGCGCCCTTTCTTCCAGGGACAACCACACCGTAAAGCTCTGGGCAACCAGGAAATGTCATTCCTGCTGGCTGAGCGCGAAAGTCTGCTGACCGCACTCCAGGAATTGGATCTTGACCAGTCGCTTGGGAAGATCCCTTCCGATGATTACCCCACCCAGAGGAAGGCGTTACTCCAAAAGGGTACAGAAATCCTGCGTAAACTGGATGCCGTCGCAGACAGCTCGGCAGGTCGACCCGGAAAAAAGAGTACGCAAGTTAAAAACACAACCAGCCTCCTTGTTGGAGTGTCAGATGACGATCTGGAAGACATGCTTGCCAGGAGACGGAACGGCTTGAAGAATAAGACAGCAGGTTTCTGCCCCCAATGCGGCAATCCTATACAACAATCGGATGTTTTCTGCCCCACTTGCGGCAGATCATTGAAATAATTTCTCCATGTTCTCGAATTCGTTCCGTTGTAGAAGATGGAACGGTTTTAGACAGCCATCTTAGTAGAAAAGGATCCTTAATGAAATTCCGCTTCCACCTTCTCGTAATTCTCCTTGCCTTTGGCTTGGCGGCCTGTTCGCTGGCGGAGGATATCACCCCGCCTCCTGGCTATTCGTCCCCGACTCCCGAAGTGACAATCGCCTCTCCCACGCAGACCTCGCTGCCCGCAACTCCCACCACGACGTCAGCACCGAATTCCACATCCACAGAACCTGTAGGAGGTTCTACGGGAGAGGCAACTCCCCTGGCTGAGGCCAGCCCAACCCTTCAGGCTGATACAGTGGATATCGGAGGTCGGGTAAGCCTCACTACTGGCAAGGCAATCCCGGGCGGCACCCTTGCAGCCCTGCTGGTCTACAATCCAACTCTCGGGCAGGTGATCGAGAGATTGACCGTTCGCGTCTCAGCGGATGGGAGTTACAAGTTTTCCGCTGTGCAGGCACCAAATGGAACGATCTTCATGGTTACAGTGGATTATTACGATGTCACTTATGGTTCCGTCCCGGTCCAATTCGATGGGACCATATTCCAGTTTGATCTACCGGTTACACTCTTTGAGACCACGGGGGATCTGAACGTTCTCACGATCACCCAAGTCCACTTGCAATTTGATTTTTCCACGGCTGATAAGGTCCAGGTGATGGTACTCTATGTTGTCACGAATCCTGGTGAAAAAGCCGTTGTGGTTTCCAGCGACGGTTCCAATGTGCCGTTCATCCTGCTTCCTGAAAACGCAGAAAATGTTAATTATCAGCTTTCCCAGAATAGTTCTTCCTTGCTAAATGCCACCAATGGCTTTGCCATGTTACCCGGTGCCGACAAGCAATATGCGATCATAACCTCTTTCAGCCTGCCGTATTCACGCCGGCTTGATTTTTCCCAGCCTTTCAATCTACCGGTGACCTCTGCCACGATCATCGTACCTGAAGGAGTAAAAGTCCGCAGCGACCAGTTGACCGACGGTGGCACTCAGATTTCCACCGATGCAACCTATCATCTATATCAAAGCAGCAGTCTTGCTTCTGGAAGCACATTAACCTTGACAATCTCCGGCATGCCGGGGGATAAAACTGGTTTTGTTTTGGACAAACGCACCTGGCTGATGATCGGTATTGCAGCAGTCGGGTTGATCTTGATCGGTCTGGGCATCTTCCTTTTCCTTCGTGACCGGAAACTGCGGAAGATGGAAGAGGAAGGTGAAGATGAGGAAGAGGAAGGTGAAGAGGATGCTCTGGGGGAAGATAGGGACAGGATAATGGATGCAATCATTGCCCTGGATGACCAATTTAAAGCTGGCGATATTTCCAAAGATGGATACAAGAAACGTCGTAATGAATTGAAAGACCGCCTCAAGAAACTGGCTTGATTTCTCTCGGGATCATCCGGATTGCGTATGCAATCTGGATGATCCCATTCAGAACCAGGTTGCCACCATGATTGTTATCAAAAAACTGGTCAAACGCTTCGGCTTGAAGACCGTTCTGCGCGGCATGGAAATGGATGTACGGGCAGGGGAATTCGTAGCCTTGCTCGGTCCGAATGGTGCGGGGAAAACCACGTTTCTGCGCATCCTTGCATCACTTTCCAGACCCACCCTCGGCGAAGTAATCATTGGAGGCTATCACCTCCCTCGCCAGGCTTCCGCCGTACGCCACAACCTGGGGGTTGTCTCGCATATGCCCCTGTTATACGGTGATCTGACTGCCGAGGAAAACCTGCGTTTCTACGGGAGGATCTACGGGATTCAGGAAGCAGTTCAAAGGATCAACGAGGTCCTTGAATTGGTCGGGCTCGAATCACGACGGCGTGATCTGGTGCGGACATTTTCGCGCGGCATGCAGCAGCGTCTCGCCATCGGTCGCGCCATTCTACATGATCCGGAGGTGCTTCTTTTCGATGAGCCGCATACCGGGCTCGACCAGGATGCATGCGACATGCTCGACCGTCTCCTGCGCAAAGTTGCTGGCGAGGGACGCACTGTTGTCATGACCTCGCATGATCTTGCCAGAGTCGAGGACCTGGCTTCCCGGTTCGACGTTCTGTCACGCGGGGTCATCTGCGCTTCTGCAAGCCGGAAGGACCTGGGCAGGAAGAACCTGCTCGATTTTTACCGCCAAGCCTTGGAAAACTAGTATGGAAACCGAACACGACATCCGGAATCCCAAGCATGCCTCGAGCATGGTAAAAGCCATCAGCGCGATCGTCTGGAAGGACCTGGCGGCTGAATTGCGTTCGCGCGAACTCCTCTCCGCAATGCTGGTCTTTGCCCTGCTGGTGATCTTGATCTTCAATTTCGCTCTTGAACTAGACGCCCAGGCGCGGCGAGTGGCTACGGCGGGAATCCTGTGGGCCACTTTTGCCTTCGCCGGTACATTGGGACTGAACCGCTCGATGGCGGTGGAAAAAGACCGCGGCTGCCTCGACGGTCTTCTGCTTGCACCGGTGGACCGCTCGGCGATCTATTTTGGAAAATCTCTCAGCAACCTGGCTTTTATGTTCATTGTTGAGGCGATTGTCCTTCCTGTTTACAGCGTTCTTTATAGCACCAACCTTTTTCACCCCGGATTGATCCTTGTCATCCTGCTTGGGTCAGTGGGTTATGTCGCGGTCGGCACCCTGTTGTCCAGTATGGCTGTTCAGACACGTACCCGGGATGTATTGTTGCCGATCCTTTTATTTCCCGTCGTCATTCCGATCCTGATTGCAGCAGTCAAAGCCAGCAGTGGTTTTCTACAAGGCCTGGCATTTGCGGATGTGCTGCCTTATATTAACCTGTTGATCGTCTACGATGTGATCATAACGGCTGTTGCGTACATGGTATTCGATTATGTGGTCGAAGAATGATGATTTTTGATTGTGAATGGAGACCAAAATGAAAAAACAGCCAATCGCTCTAAAAGTGCTTAATGTTGTAACAGCGATATTATTCCTGGCCGCGTTGGGATTGGTTTTCCTATACGCGCCCCTGGAAGCAACCATGAACTATGTGCAGAAGATTTTTTATTTCCATATTGCCAATGCCTGGGTCGGGATGCTCGGTTTCATCGCTGCCGCCGTTGCCGGTGTGGTCTACCTGGTGAAGCATGATTTGAAATGGGATATCGTTGAACTGGCAGCTGTGGAAATCAGCCTGGTATTCTTTCTTATTGCTATCGTCACAGGATCGATCTGGGCGCGACCGTCCTGGGGGACCTATTGGACCTGGGAGCCGCGCCTGACCACTGCGGCAATCCTGGAACTGGTCTACCTCGCCTACCTGCTTCTGCGCCAGGGGATCGATGATGCCGATCGCCGTGCCCGCTTCAGTGCCGTGTACACCCTCATCGGTGCCATCAGCGTGCCGATCACATTCGTCTCCATCCGCCTCTTCCGCACCATTCATCCGGTGGTCATCGGTACAAATTCCAGCGCCACTCAGGGCGGTTTCGACATGACCTCGAAGATGCTTGTCACCATGTTCTTCGCCCTGTTCACCTTCTCCATCATATTTGTCACCCTCTTTTGGCACCGCATCCGGCTGGGCCAACTGTCGCACCAGCTTGATCAGCTTAAACTTGAAGAATAGAGAATAGGAATAGACATGATCCCATATGCCACTTCAATTAAATATATGCTTGCCGGTTACGGCGTGATCCTGTCCGTGCTTATCATTTACCTGGTCAGCCTGTTCGTTCGTTTCCGTAACCTAAGACGGGATATCCAAATGATCAAGGAAATCAGGAAAAAACCGTCATAGAGTATTAATTAACCACTCTCTTTTCTCCATTGATCCTGCAGAAGGAATACGGAACAAAAGCGGTCATGGGAACGTCTCTGGGAATGCCATTGATCCAAAAGGAGGAAAGATGTCATCGAAAACCTTAACCCTGTTGCTATTCACTGGAATACTCGTTTTTTCATCCGCCTGCGGCGCTGCCAACCAGGTCACCCTGACTGCTGCCGACAAGGATAGCCAGGTGGACATTGCAAAGGGTGGAACAATAGTTATCACCCTGGAAGGGAATCCTTCCACCGGTTTCTCCTGGGAAGCGCGGGACCTGAATACAGCGATGTTCGAGCAGGTCGGCGAACCCGTATTCACCAGCAGCAACCCGGACCTGATCGGTTCAGGCGGTACGGTGACCCTGACTTTCAAGACCCTGCAAGCAGGGACTGCTGCACTGAACCTGGTGTACCACCGATCGTGGGAAACCGGTGTTGACCCGCTCGACACATACTCAGTCAGCGTAAGAGTAAAATAAGCCAGGATTGATCCCCAGCATGAAACTCCATTGCGGAGACTGGATGTCTCCGCAATTACATTTATTATCCACAACCGATCCCACCACCGTGAATTGATATAATGAGAGAAAGTTATTACTCAAGATCAGGAGGAGTCCATGGCAGAATCCTTTGATGTGCTCGTCATAGGTGCCGGACCGGCAGGTTATGTCGCTGCCATCCGTGCGGCTCAATTGGGATTGCACACCGCCATCGTTGACAGGCAATGGTTGGGAGGTGTGTGTTTGAATGTCGGTTGTATTCCTTCGAAAGCGCTGCTGCGGAATGCAGAAATTGCTCACCTGCTGCGCGAACGCAGCAAAGAATTCGGATTCTCCTTTGAAAACCTGAAGTTGGATTATCCCGCAGCGGTCAAACGCTCGCGCCTCGTCTCAGACAGGTTGGTTAAAGGTGTCGGGTTTTTAATGAAAAAGAACAATATCCCAGTCTATTTTGGCGTTGCGCGCTTGTCCGCAGAAGCATCAACTACATCCAGGTCAGTTTCCGTTACCGATAAGGATGGCAACCTGACCAATTTATCAGCCAGGCATATAGTTATTGCTACCGGAGCATCCGCGATCGTACCTGCAAATTGGAAAATGGATGGAACCAGGGTGGTCACTTACAAGGAAGCCATCCTGCAGGAGAAAATCCCCTCAAGCGTTGTCATCATCGGCGCAGGCGCGATAGGAATGGAGTTTGCCACCGTATGGAGTTCCTACGGCGCAGATGTGACAGTGGTTGAAATGCTGCCCCATATCCTCCCGCTGGAGGATGCTGAAGCCGCAGCAGAGGTTGCCAAAGCATACACCAAGCGAGGCGTGAAATTGCTGCCCGGGCACAAAGTTGAAGCGGTTGAAACGACAAAAAACGGTGTGAAGGTGACAGTCTCTGCTGAGGGAGCCAGTAAGGTGCTTGAAGCCGACCAGGCTTTGCTGGCGATAGGATTCCGCCCCAATTCCAATGAACTTGGTTTGGAGGAAGCCGGGGTAAAGATCAACGAGCGCGGTTTCATCGAGATTGACGAGAAGATGTCCACCAATATCCCGGGGATTTGGGCAGTTGGCGATGTAACCGGGAAATTAATGCTGGCGCATGTTGGTTCAGCGATGGGTATTGTTTGTTCAGAAAACATTGCCGGGCAGGAGACCGTGACACTTGATTACGAAATGATGCCGCGCGCCACCTACTGCCAACCCCAGGTGGCATCCTTTGGTCTGACAGAAGACCAGGCGAAAGAACGCGGATATAAAATCAAAGTCGGGCGTTTCCCTTTCCAGGCGAACGGAAAAGCGCTCGGGCTGGGTGATTATGCCGGCTGGGTTAAACTGGTGACAAATGAAGAATATGGGGAGATCCTGGGTGCAACGCTGGTAGGCCCGGAAGTGACCGAACTCCTGCCGGAATTGACCCTGGCAAGAATGATGGAATTGACCCCGGAAGAAATCGCCCGCAATGTGCATGCCCACCCGACCCTGTCAGAAGCCCTGATGGAAGCCGCTCACGCCGCGCAAGGAAGTGCCATACACATTTAAACCGATAAGAAAATCCGCTTTCAAAATGAAAGCGGATTTTCTTCTGCCCCTACTTGATCATCGTCAGCAGCATCTTGAAATTCGAAATAGCCTTCAGTGCATGCGGTTCATTGGCAGGCATAAGGATGGCATCCCCTGCCTGCAGCAGGAATGGTTTCGAGGAAATTTTTACCTCGGTTTTCCCCTCAAGCACATGAACCAGGGCGTCGTAGGGAGCAGTATGTTCGCTTAATTCCTGCCCTTCACCAAATGCAAATAATGTGATATTCCCGCTGTCGGATTTTGAAATCTGGCGCGAGACTATGGTTCCAGGCTGGTATTCGATCAGGCTCACCAGGTTCAGAATCTCAGGTTTGGATGCTGCTGACATGGATATCTCCTTTAATAGTCACATTCGTGGAAATTTAATAACCAAACTCATTCAATCTAACGGATCTCAAATTGGTAAGCTGCCTGCTCCCGGGTATAGCGGGTCGTCGCAGTAACCACCAGGGTAACATCTCTCACCTGGTCATTGTTTAGGATGACCGGGATCTTTGCTGTCTGGTCAGCACTCACAGGAATGATGTCCACTCTTGTCTCGTTTGCAAAATAAGTAATCAGTGCAAGGCGAAATGTCTGAGGAAGCACATTCTGGATTCGAACGAAGCCGCTGCCTTCCCACCCTCCTGGGGCTGATTCAAAACCTTCGCTGTAGCCGATTTCGGTGATGGCAATATCATCCACCATGAATCCTTCATTATTCACCGCAGCGTCAGTGATATAGTCAAAGCGCAGGGAAACGACATGACCGGCGAAGTGTGACAGGTCAATCGATTCCTGGATCCAGCCGTTGGATTGACCCGTGTAGCCCCAGCCATAGGAACCACCGGAAGGATTTTGAACTGTGCCTGATGGAGTACTTATAATTTCCCAGGAAGTACCATCGATGGATGATTCCAGATACACGTAGTCATAATCTTTTTCAAGATCATACCAGGCCCAATACGTAAGAGTGACCTGGCCTCTGGCATCCGTCAGGTCAAATTGACGGGTGAGGGTCATATTGGATTCATCGCCCATATTCGACCAGAAGGCATAAGAACCCCCATGGGGATCTGCAGGCAATAAGCGGGTGTGAGTTGAACCTGTGAAATCGATCGTATAATCTCCGGAACAATTGAAACGAATATAGTCCACACCGTATTGGTTAACCTGGCGTGTTGCTCTCCCGCTCGGGCATATGGATATTCCTTCCGTATCGGTTGTGGAGGGGGCATCCGGATAATTATGATAGGCATAACGTCCGTCGCCAACAGTCGGATCCTGAAGGTAATTTGCGATGGTCCAATCCAGGAAGAAATCATCCGCCTGGATCGGTTGGCTCGTGAGAGGGTCTGAAATATTCAACTGTTTCAGTACATTATCAACACTCTCCAATGAATTCTGCTGGTCATGGACCAGTGTCTTTGTGGCTTGCTCGCCAAACCGGTCAAGGAAATAGGTGACGAATATAAAATTGGCTCCGTAATGAACATAATTATCACCGGCCTCCCCCAGCCAGTCGGTGAGGTTGATGTCTGGATCGTTCGTGTAATACCAATCATTTCCGCCCGTATCATAGCCATTAAGAAAGGTGGCTAATTCTGCAAAGCCTTCGTTCAGGAAGGAACTTTCATTCATGTCCTGATACCAGTGGATCATGTGCTGGAATTCGTGTGCCAGAGTGCCGTAGGTATAATTTACTGCCAATCCCTGAGAAGCATCAATATAAAAAGTTTCATGGGCATTGGAATTATTACTTATCTCAGGTGGATACTCATCTCCGGGGCTGAAAAAGCCCGCCACCATGCTTCCCAGGTTGCGGGCATAGACAATGTATATATGGGGGTCGCCGTCCACGCCGGGGGTCCATTCCGATCCGAAAAATTCCCGGTCGGTGGGATAGATTTTATCTTCAAATGTGTTGATCAATTTCTCAGCATCATCCTGATTAAACTGGATACCATCTTCAACCCAAAAATAGGCATGCGGAGTGACATAGTGGAGGGTGACATTGATCAAGGAATATATGTTGGTATCAGAATTCATCAACCAGAGCTGGGTCTTAGCTCCGGCTTTCAGCGGTGAGGCAGGCGGAGCGACCGTGGGAGAGATACCGCAGATGTGTTTGAAACGACAGGCAAGCAGTGCCAGGTCTCGAATTGGGACGATTGTCTGCTGGATTATTTGCAGGGTGCTGGAATCGGAAGCGACCACCGGTTGGCGTGTGATCTCGAAAGGAGTGGGAGTGAGATGGTCCGGATAGGGAGGTGAATAAGCGGCAATGGTTGGGAGTATTTGACTTATTTTGTAGATAGCCGCGAATGTACCGCTAAGGATCAGGATCAGGCAGCAGCAAAGAACCAATATAATACTACCAACAACGAATAGGATGGATGCAGTCGTTTTCATTCTTTACCTATATACGATGATCTTTTGCAAAGGATTGTACTATGGAATTTGGGGGAGAATACCAAGGCATGAGGAATCTTACCGGTGGATTCGGTGTCATTTGACCGGACAGGTGATCCCTCGCGCGCCTGTTGACTCGCGTGGGATTCTCGTCTATAGTACGAACCATGCCGAAACGACAGATCTACCTGCTCTCCCCAAAAGAATTCAGTCCGGAGACGATCGCCGTCGCCTTCGCAAAAACTTCCCGATCACCTGATTCATTCAGCAAGATCGCGGCAGAATTGAACGAGGAGAACAGCGCAAAATTTCATGAGCGCTGGGTCGTCGGGTATGGTCACGCCTCGGTGGCGGAACACGCTGTGATTCATATTGCCATCGAGAATGTTTCCCGTCTGGCAGTCGAGTGCATCGAGTCCAATCGTCTGGCATCCTACACCGAAAAATCCACCCGCTACCAGAAATGGGATTCAGACAATTTTTTCACCCCGGTCGAATTGGAAAATCATCCCTTGCAAAGCGAATACCTGCAAACCTGCAGATTACTTTTCGATGCATATACCCGGTCCCTCGCGCCTGTGAGAGCACAGGTGGTGAGCCGGAATCCGAGGCTGGAAAATGAAACTGACGAGGCTTATGACCGGCGAATCCGCGTGAAGTATGTGGATGTATGCCGCTTCCTGCTTCCGGCATCTGCACTGGCCAACCTGGGCATGACCGCTAATGCCCGCACCCTGGAACATGCCATTGGGAAGATGCTTTCCCATCCGCTTGAGGAAGTGAAGCAGATCGGTGAGGAGGTCAAGAAGGTTGCGTTAGGGGAAATCCCCACCCTAGTGAAATATGCAAATTCCAATCCATATCTGACTGAAACAAGCCTGGCATTTCCCCAAACCGATCAGAATAAAAAAGATCGGATCAGCGATCAGAACTGGTGCCAATTGGTGGATTATGATCCCGACGGGGAAATCAAAGTTCTGGCATCGGCGCTCTACCGTTTCGGGCAAGATTCCTATGCATGTGCGCTGGAAAAGTTGCGAACGATCTCTGCACCTGAGCGTGAAATACTCGCTGATGCATTGTTGGGTCAACTCGGCGAGCACGATGCTCCCTTGCGAGAGTTGGAATATACCTCCTACACCTTCGACCTCATTCTCGACCAGGGAGGCTATGGTGAGTTCAAACGTCATCGGATGATGACCCAGACTCCACAATTGCTAACTGCGAGGCTTGATTTTGCGACTCCGCGATTGATCCGGGAAGCCAAGTTTGAGCCTCAATACCGCTCTGCCATGGATGCAGCCGCGGAGACCTATGAAAAACTGGCAGCATGGAACCCTCATGTTGCGAGTTATATTGTCTGCAACGGGTTCAACCGCCGGGTGCTTTTCACGATGAACTTAAGGGAAGCGTTTGCATTCTGCCAGTTACGGGCAGCGCCCAATGCGCATTTCTCGATGAGACATGTTGCGCAAAGGGTGGCGGAAGAGATCCGGCATGTCCACCCCCTGTTGGCGAAATACATGCACCTGCCGGATGAAACCTGGCAGGACATCGAACAGCAGAATTTGTAAGATATTGTTCCCACAATTCATCGGAGTTTCTTGCTACGGATGCCTTTGGGGTGACTAGGCATCTTAACCTTTGGAAAAGGCTATTCGTGAAACTCCTCCACCTGGTAAACCAGCACATCCAGGTGCTTCCGCCTCCATGCATCTTGTGAGGCGCCCATTTTGTAACACAGGTTTTCAAGGAATTCGACCGGGCCGGGGATCTTCTCCCAGACCTGCGGCAGGAATGTAGCCCGGCGAAATCCATCCTTCAAAATGACACCATCCACCGTGGGGCGCAATTTTCCCAGCAGATCATCAGCATCTGAGTATTCCAGCCGGACAGGCCTAGTGAGTCGTGAGACTTCAATCTTGATATTCGCCAGTTCATTATCCTGGACAGGAGGAAAACGATAATCCTCCATCGCGGCTGCAACCGCGTGCTCTCGGACGTCATCGACTAGCGGCTGGTAAGGCTCCAGGGCACCGATGCATCCGCGCAGGTTGCCATGCATGGTTAACGTTACAAAGGATGCTCCCTCCGCATGCAGAGTCGGAGTGATATTCTCATCGTCCAGAGATGGCAAAGGCTGTCGCCGGACTCCGCTTTC
This sequence comes from uncultured Chloroflexia bacterium, assembly GCA_963828815.1. Taxonomy (GTDB): domain Bacteria; phylum Chloroflexota; class Anaerolineae; order Anaerolineales; family Villigracilaceae; genus UBA877. The sequence goes on along the minus strand of CAWHGD010000002.1, from coordinate 2,132,803 downwards.
GAGTGCCGCGCGCGCGATGGTCAGCAAGGTCTTCTTTTCTTCCTTGGTCAAATGATCTTCCATACCCCCATCATACAATTCCCATCATCGGGAGTCAAGCGGGAGGGAACTTACTCCTCGCCATCCTCCCCTTTATCCGGTTCGGAGGGCTGGTCAAGGCGTACCACTTCTCCGTGTATATTGATCACCACTTTAAAACCAGACATGCCCATGTAAGCACGGCTTTCTTCGGGAATGCCTGTTTGCAGTAAATTTTCGAATTGCTGATCAATGTTCTTCAGATGGTTAATCAACATGGCCTTTGAGAAGATGTCCTCTGTGCCCAGCATCTTGGCCGCTTGCTCACCGAGCAGGCCTTCATTACCGCTGATTTGTTTTCGCATGACCTCTAAAACCTGACGGTCAACCTGTTCGGACGGTATGTGGCGCAGAAACCCGGAATCATCCACCACGTAACAGGGTTCATCACCTACGTATGCAGTTGCTACTGGGCGATTGGCTTCATCCACCACTAAACCGGCAAAAATCGGCTGACGCTGCATTGTCATAACTCCTGGTAATAATTTCTTAATGCGTGCATTATACAGGAAGAATGAGGGTTGAAAGAAATCCGGTTTTTTCGAGATAACATGATTTGTATCTGGAGACTTGGGTGATCATCATGATTGAACGATATGGACGCGGGTGCCGGCGCCCTGTTGGAGCACCAGTCGTTCTTCCGGTGGAACGGTAGGGACCGTCCAGCGATAAATCCATTGAGCATCCTGCACTGACATATTGATGCAGCCATGGCTGTGCGGATGCCCAAAATCATTGTGCCAGTAGGTGCCATGGATGGCAATTCCGTTATCGGTAATATACGAATCCCACGGCACTCCGGGTAGGTCGAAAACAGATGTGATATCTGCCCCGCCGGTCATATGGTAGGAGGGGCGTTTATGAAATGTGCGATACCAACCAGCAGGGGTTTCATAGTTCTTCTGTCCCGTGGAGATTCGTGCGGCATAAACCGGAACATTCCACTCGAAAGCCATCAAGAGTTGGCGGTCAAGGATGATTTCGATGTGTTTTTCGTTTTCAGGCACATGGTTTGAAATCGGGGAAATCTCCTCATTTGAGAAGATATGCATCCATTCCGGGCGGGTATAGTAATGCGAATTATAGAGATTGTCATAAGCCTTGTACCATAAACTGCCGTCCCGCTGGTCTGTCACCAGCCCTTTGATCCAATGAGTGCTCCCAAGGTACAACCGTGGTCCCGGAACCGGGGAGCGATTAAGAGCCCAAATGGAATCGGCATAAGGAATGGTGATTTCACCCGGTATTCCCTTTGCTGGAATATTGGTTACCACTTGATTCAAAACCGTGCTGACAGGTTGGATGCCTCCCGAGTAGACATAACCTTCATCAGCGAGGCGGAACCAGGTACGGTTGTAATCCCCGTCCGCGCCTCCAAACTCCTGTCCAGCGATATCCAGGATGCTGTCGCGCGGATAGGATTTCAACCGTGTGCCACTGAATGCCGGGGTATCCCGGACAATCAAACTATTGTACAACACGCGTCCCTGACCAGGACCTGAGGCAGCCTGTGTATTGTGGATGCCCAATTCTGAAAGCAAAATACTGAACGATGCCGCGCCGCTCAGTTTCAGAAAATCACGCCTGGAGAGAAGATCGCTACCCATGAGTGCAATGCCAGTTCTGGTTGTCTGGTAAAGATTGTCCTTTCCGATGATGTGGTTGTTTCACTTCTTCTGCCCGGTCTCTGCGTTCATTTGACCGTATAGTCCCCACCCCAGCATGGAATCGACAGGAATTTCAATAATGAACATTGACCAGCGTTCCCAACGATGCCCAGTAGAACAACCATTCGGCATCGGGAGTATACATATTGACACAGCCATGGCTCATCGGGACCCCAAAATTATTATGCCAGTATGTGCCGTGAAGACTATATCCTTTATAGAAATACATTGTATAGGGAACGTTTGGCAGGTAATAACCAGCCCCCGCCATGAGGGTGGAAACAAGTTTCATATAGATATGGAATTGACCCGTCACCGTTGGAAATGCAGGGACGCCTGTGGAAACCAGGAAGCTTGCCACAATGGTATCGCCTTCGTAAGCATACACCATCTGCTCTGAGAGATTAACATCGATCCAACGGTCACTATGGTATTCAATCGTGGGAAATGGGGTATTGGTGGGCCAGGGGATGTGTGTCTGTGTGGGTGGTGGCTTCTGGGTCGGGAGAGGGGTGCGTGAAGGTGTAAATGTTGCTGTCGGAGTGGGGGTATTCGTAAAGGTAGGAGTTGGTGTAAATGTGTTGGTTGGCGTAAAAGTGGAAGTAGGAGTGGGCGTGTAGGTAGGCTTTTCAAAGTCAATCGGCGCCCCATATGCAGATGTGACTGCTGGTGAGCCATGCAGGAATGCCAGTACGGGCGAAGCATTTCCTGGCCAGAATGCCCAGGCTGCTGTCAGGCAGGCAGCCAACAGGAGCAAGGTCAGGAACGACCAGTGATACTTGGCTAAAGATTTCAGGAGACGGGAACTTGAAGCAGGTGCTGAGCTGGCAATGGCCGCAGGGATAACCTCCTTCGAAAGAAGGCTGGAAGTTGGCTTCGTGATTGGTTTTAGGGGAGTAGTATCTGCAAGCAGCCCTTTTTCAACGGGAACATCCCTGGCTCGTTCACCTGCAACCTTTCGCAGGCGATCGACAGCCCAGTGCATCGCCTGGCGGGCTTTTTCGCTGTGCGGATTATTGCGGAGAGCCTGCTCAATATATGCTATGCTGGCGCGCGGACTTCCGAGAGCTGCCAGGATCAACCATGGCTCTTCCAATAACGGATCCTGGGAGGCTGCCATCTCAGCCCAACGGCGAGCAGCTTGCCTGTCTCCCTGCTGCAATGCCTGGCGGGATTTTATTAGGGCTTGCTGGGCGGACTCAGAACCGGTGTTCATGGCGTGGAAACAGGCTCGACGCTTTCACTCCTGACAAAGCAGAGCACACCCGCAACGACTCCTTCCGCCACCACATCCGGGTGATCCACCAGGAGACTTCGGTCTAGGTTCAGGAATCCCGTCTCGATGATCGCCGCAGGTGTTGAGGGGGCTATGGCCCTGAAAGCGTGGTAATCAGTCATGTTGATCGTTATATTCCCCGAAAGGTAAGGCAGACCAGTAGCATGGGCGTAGCGATCGTGTAAACAGGCAGCCAATCGTTCGGTCAGGTTCTTGTCACGGCTGTAGGATGAGGTGGCCAATTTAAAACCTGTCGCCTGGTCATCAATTACATCGCAGGTATCATTATGAATGGATAACAACAAGGCGGCTTGATATCCTTCCAGGCGCGGATCAAATTCCTGCAGGAGGTCAATATTATATCCCTGGGCTTCGAGTTTCTGCCGAACAAGGGAGGTGATCGTCAGGTTTATATCATGCTCATTTGTGCCATCCGGGCAGACGGCACCCATGTCATCGCCGTTCCCCCAGTGACCGGATACAATACCTATACGCATCGGTTTTTGGGCAGTTGCGACTGCACCCGCCCCTTCTGATTGTGTGGAGAGTAAACCAGAGATCATGGATCCAAGATTCCCGGAGAACATCTTTGGTGAAAAACCCGTGGCAAGCGTCGCGATCAGAAAAGCAACGCTGAACGCGGTCTGTAAAATACGCCCCGTGCGGGATTCCTGCCGGGAACCTGATGGAGCTTGAAAAGATTGATCAGCCATATTTCATGTAATAGTACCTTAATTTGGTTTAAAAAGGCAGGGCTTTTCGTGGGGATATGGTGGAAAAAATAGGATGGTTGAAAATACCACCTTTGGCAGCAGACATTCGGCTATAATGAACCACGCTGAAATCGATCCTGCAGGAGAATTGGCATGCTCATTATCATCAGCGATCTCCATTTCGGAGACGGAACCTGTGGAAAGCCGGTTTCCCCGAGTGCTTACACCCTTTTTGCAGAACGCTTGAAGGAATTGGCACGCAATGCTTCCTGGCGAGCCGATGGAAAATATATCCCGCCGGGGAGTATTGATATTGTGATGCTGGGCGATATCCTGGATGTTTTACACTCCACACGCTGGCTGGAGAAGTCTTACGGTGAGAAAGGATATGTGCGCCCTTGGACCGACTTCCATGCGCCCGAATTTGCTTCCACCCTGAACGACATCACAGATGCAATTATTAGAAATAATTCTGAATCCGCCAGTATTCTGAGGAAATTGACTACAGAAGGCATCACTTTACCGGCTGCCACCATTCGTGGAGGAATGGATTCGAAGAGACCAGCCATTCCTGTAAAAGTGCGGATACATTATATGATCGGGAACCACGATTGGTATTATCACCTGCCAAATGCGGATTTCGATGCTATCCGTAAAAAGATCGTTAAAGCCTTTGGATTGACGAATTCCTGCCATCCATTTCCCCATCAAATGAACGAATCCCCTGAATTGTTGGGCATAATGGAAGAGCATCATGTGTTTTCGCGGCACGGGGATATTTATGACCCTTTCAATTACTCCCCGGAACAGGGCCGCGATGCCGCCAGTCTGGGGGATGCTTTCGCAATCGAGATACTGAATGGATTCCCGGTGGAAGTGGAGCGGCAGATGGGATCTGACCTTCCCCCCCGGCTTCTGGAAAGCCTGAGGGAACTGGTCAATGTCCGCCCTGCGCTGGCCACCCCGTTATGGATCAGCAGCCAGATGCGTGATAATAACATTTCTGCCAGGTTACAGAAAAAAGTGAAAGCATTATGGAATGATATGAGCAGGGAATTCTTGAAGTTAGATTTTGTGCAGGCGAAAAATTCCCCTTTCAAATTGGATCTCTTCGATGGGTTAAGACTGGCAATCACCCTTACGGATAGTCTATCGTTTAAAGCCATAGACAACCTGGTGATTTGGATTAGGAACAAGATCGGAACAGATAGGATCACGTATGCTCAGCATGCTTTACAAGAAAAAGCCTTCTTGGAACGCAAGGCGCAATTTATTGTCTACGGGCACACACATCATCATGAGATCGTTCCATTGGATTCCTTTGAGGTGGCTTCGCGACCAATCAGCCAGATGTATTTCAATTCCGGCACATGGCACACCTATTTTGACCTGGCAATTTTCAATCCGGGGGAACAGAAATTTGTTCCGTACCAGGTGCTCACCTACCTTTCCTTTTTTAAAGGCGGCGAACGCCAGGGTCGTCTCTTCGAAACCTGGTCAGGTTCTAGGTCGAATTAGATATGGCTGAATACCTTTACCTGATCCATCCCTACCGCCAAGGTTTTTACGATTCTCCCACACCGGAGGAAGAGTCAGTCCTTGAGGAGCATTTCAACTATCTCAAGGAAGCGGCTGAAGCAGGCATCGTGCTGCTCGCAGGACCTTGCCTCGATAAAACCTTTGGAATGGTGGTTTTCCGAGCAGAAGATGATGAGGCAGCCAAAGCGTTCATGTTCGCAGATCCAAGCGTCAAAAAGAATGTCATGATGGCAGAATTACATCCCATGCGTGTTTCCATCAGATCAAAATGACCATCTACCCTTCTGCAGCCCTGCGTACCGTGGCGCTTCACGCTCAATCCCTGCATTCAGCCAATGACCGCGATCGTCGGGCCAAACCGGATCGCTTATTCCAGATCATCAACAAGATCGGCTGCGTGCAAATCGACACGCTGCACATGATCCGCCGCAGCCAGTACCTTGTGCCGTGGAGTCGCCTCGGGACTTATGAACCAAAAGATTTCGATAATCTGATCTTTGGTCCGGAGCGGCGTCTCTTCGAGGGGTGGGAACATGCTGCCACGATTATCCCTCTGGCTGAGCATCGTTACCAGATGCCGCACCAGCGGAATATGCGCGAACATCCCACCACCTGGTACAACCGCTGGTTGAACGAACTTGTAAATAAGGAATTCGTTCCGCTGGTGCTGGAACGGATACGCCGGGAGGGTGCACTCAAAGTAAGCAACTTCGAATCCGACGGACACGTCAGTGGAGCCTGGTGGAATTGGCGGCCTGCAAAAGTGGCCTTGGAATTCCTGTATTCATTCGGTGACCTGATGATCGCCAATCGTGATAAATTCCAACGGGTATATGACCTGACGGAACGGGTCCTGCCGGACTGGGTGGACAGAAGCGAGCCAACCGTTGAAGAGCGCGACCGTTTTTGGGTGGAACGTGGTGCGAAGGCGCTTGGCATCTGCCTGCCGCGCCATGCCGGTGATTACACCTGGATGAAAGTTACAAAGTCGCGTCCCATTGTGGAGGGGTTGATCAAAGAGGGGATTCTTCTCCCGGTAACAGGAGAGCTTGCCAGCGGAAAGAGCAGCGACCTGATCCTCCACCGTGATAACCTGCGGTTACTGGAGCAAGCAGCGGATGGCGCGCTTAAAGCCGAGCGTACCACCTTCCTCAGCCCGTTCGATAGCCTGTTTTGGGCATCCCGGCGGGACGAAATGTTGTGGGGTTTCCACCAATCGTTGGAATGCTACCTGCCCGCGCACAAGCGCATCTACGGCTATTTCTGCCTCCCGATTCTTTATAAGGATCGTCTGGTGGGACGGTTCGATCCGAAACTTGAACGGAAGACCGGCACGTTGATCCTGCGGGCGTTATATTTGGAACCGGGTGTAAAAGCTACTGACGAACTGGTTGGGAATGTTGCCGGCGCTCTGAGGGATTTTATAAAATTTCACCTGGCTCGGGAATTGGTCATCGAACGCAGTGAACCGGCTGCCTTTGGCAGGAAGATTATCAGATTACTCTAAGAACCAGGTCTTTTCAGGAGAACAGCCATGAATGATCAAAGTACGAACATGACCAGGATTGAATTACTCCAACAGATTCAATCAGAACGACAATCATTGGAGGAAACACTCTCCTCCCTCACCCCGGCACAAATGCTGCTACCCGGAGTGGATGGCGAGTGGAGTGTCAAGGATGCGCTCGCCCATATTTCAGCCTGGGAGCGGCGGATGATCAACTGGGTTGGCAGCCACCTTGCTGGCACGCTGCCTGAAGTACCGCTGCCCTGGGATGTGGAGCGAATGAATTCCGAAACCTACATCCAGGTAAAAGATAAACCTCTCGCGGAAGTGCAGGCAGAATTCCGACAATCTTACCGGGATTCGCTTGAGCTTGTAAAAAGCCTGAGCGAGGCTCAGCTACAGGTCACCTACTCGGACACCTGGCCCATGGGTCCACTCTGGACCGGTATTGCGGCGAACATGAATTGGCACTATAAAGAACACCGCTCCGATATCCTGAAGTGGCTCGAAAAAAGTTAACCTCCCGGCGGACCAACCTGTGAGGGTAGTGATCCGAATGGTGATGATTTCCTGGATTGTTGCCCCTGGGAATTGTTGTTCCTTTGCACCTATTCCTATGTGTTGATGGTTGGCAGTATAATTAACGAATGTCTATCCTCAATTCCAAGCACATTGTCCTGGGTGTTACCGGTTCGATAGCGGCGTACAAGTCCGCTGAATTGGCATCCAGGCTCACACAGGCCGGATCACAGGTGGATGTGCTGCTCACCCCCGCGGCTGAGAAATTCATCACCCCGCTCACATTCCAATCGGTTACGGGCAGGAAAGCTTTCACCGACTCTGAACTCTGGGGAGGAGAAGCGCATGTTCTGCATGTCGGGTTGGGTCAGAGCGCAGATTTGCTGGTGATTGCCCCCTGCACCGCCAATACGATCGCTAAACTTGCTTACGGGCTGGCTGATAACCTGCTGACCATCACTGCACTGGCAATGCGTTCACCGATCCTGATCGCGCCTGCCATGGACGCAGGCATGTTTGAGCATGCTGCCACGCAAGGGAATATCGACATACTGCGTAAAAGGGGTATCCATTTTGCCGGTCCGGTTGAAGGTCACATGGCTTCCGGGCTGACAGGTCTCGGGCGGATGATGGAACCTGCAGAGCTCATCGGCCACATCCGTTTTGTTTTGGGAATCAGTGGGAAAATGGTTGGCAAGAAGGTCGTTGTCAGTGCAGGTGGCACACAGGAACCCCTCGATCCGGTGCGAGTGCTGACCAACCGTTCCTCAGGAAAACAGGGTTACGCCATAGCCCAGGCAGCCATTGATGCAGGTGCGTCTGTGGTGCTGATCACCACGCCGACGAATCTGACACCACCTGTCGGCTGCAAGGTCGTTCAAGTCCGGACTGCAGAGGAAATGCAAACGGCTGTGATGTCTGAGGCCGCAAAGGTTGATGTATTGGTGATGGCCGCGGCGGTTGCAGATTTTCGTCCCAAGGGGGTTGCGGAAAACAAATTCAAGAAGCGGGATGGAATCCCGCAATTCGAATTGGAAACCGTACCGGATATCCTCCTGGCGGTTGCCGGGATGGGCGCCAGGAAACCGCGTCTTGTTGTTGGATTCGCCGCTGAGAGTACTGACCTGGTTGAGAACGCGGCCAGCAAGTTAAAGACCAAAAAACTTGACCTGGTGGTGGCAAACGACATCTCCGCCGCGGATGCCGGCTTTGGTGTGGATGAAAACCGGGTCACCCTTCTATTCCCGGATGGAAAAGTGGAATCCTTGCCGCTGATGAGTAAAAGCGAAGTGGCAGAGAACCTGGTCGCAAATTTAGAAGTACTGTTGGAGCGTAAATGAGCAAAGTCCTGGTGATTTCCGACGTTCACGCCAATGCAGTCGCACTTGAAGCAGTTCTGAAGGACGCCGGGAAAGTTGATGAGACCTGGTGTCTGGGAGATGTGGCTGGTTACGGGCCGCAACCCAACGAATGCATCGATCTGATTCGCTCCCTACCCAAATTAACTTGTATGATGGGCAACCATGATTTTGCTGCCATCGGTGTGATGCCATTGGAAACTTTCAATTCCGATGCAAAAAAAGCCTTATTGTGGCAACGGAAGATGTTCAGCGAAGAAAGCCAGAATTTCATCAACGCCCTGGCGGATGAACTTGTCGTGCGAGGTGAGGTCTCACTCGCCCACGGCAGCCCGCGTGATCCGATCTGGGAATACGTGATGAATACACAAATTGCCAGGATAAACCTTTCATTTTTCGATACTCCCTGGTGTTTTGTCGGACATTCCCATTACCAGGCGGTTTTCCAGTTCCATGCCATAACCGACGATATGACCATCGTGGTACCACGCCCGGCAGAGCATTATGAACTGAAAGAACGCGCCATTTTGAATCCCGGGTCTGTCGGTCAACCGCGTGACCGTGACTCAAGGGCTGCTTATGCCATCTATCACCCGGAGTTGCATACCTGGGAACCTCGGCGGGTGGAATATGACATCCCCCTGGTCCAAAAATTAATTGTGGATGCAGGGCTCCCATCCCGTCATGCGGAACGCCTTGCTGGAGGCTGGTAGCGGCAGGATCGAAAGCACCGGAACCATGGTTTTTCCCGGTGTTTTTTTTATCCCTCCCGGGAACTATTGCTCCGGGTCAACCGTCTATTAGGCAGCCTGACCAGTTCACCCTTGTAAGGAGGAAAATGCCATGAAAAAGAGAACTCGTAATTATCCTGATATGCCTGTCAATTGTGTTGGCTGCCTGTGGATTAAAAGCAGCCAGCGCTCCGTCACCTGATCTTTATCCGCAGGATGCAGGAGGTGCGCCCGCGTATGAGAATCCTCCATCCGCTACGCAATCTTCCCAGGATTATGCGGATGCCAATAAAACAGCAGGAGAATCGTACGCCAATTCCGCCCAGACCCAGGAACGATTGGTCATCATGAATGCCGATCTGACCATTGTCATCGCCGATCCACAAGCCAAGATGGAAGGGATCAATCAGATGGCAGCCAACCTGGGTGGCTTTGTCGTCTCGATGAACATGTACCAGACGATCACTCAAAATGGGGAAAGTGTCCCTGAAGGTTACATTTCAATACGCGTCCCTGCTGATAAATTGGAAAACGCCTTGAGTCAGATCAAATCTGATGCAGTCGAAGTACGCAATCAGAATCGTAACGGTCAGGATGTAACCGCTGCGTACGTGGATCTGCAAAGCCAGCTGCGGAATCTGGAAATGGCGGAAGCCGACCTGCAGGCGATCATGGATGAGGCCAAGAACAACCCCAACAGTAACACCACCTCAAAGACCCAGGATGTGCTCGCGGTTTACAATCAAATCGTTTACGTACGCGGCCAGATCGAGTCAATCAAGGGTCAGATGCAGTATTATGAACAATCCTCGTCATACTCGCTCATCAATGTGACCCTGATCGCCGAAGAAACCATCCAGCCAATTGAGATAGGCGGCTGGAAACCCGTGGGCGTGGCTCGCGATGCCATCCAATCGTTGATCAAGTTCTGGCAAGGTTTCGTGAACTTCCTGATCAACCTGTTCCTTCTGATCCTGCCGGTCCTCCTTACGATCTTTGGCCCGCTCGCATTGATCGTCTGGGGTATCATCGCCCTGGTCAAACGGCAAAAAAGGAAGAAAGCCCTGAGCAACAAGCAGTAAAATCTTCCCACCCAACCAGCACCCCTCTCCCACTGCCCGACTTCAATCAAGGCAGCCCGGGAGAGGGGTATAATTTTATCGATGGATCAACTTGTATCTGAAGCTCACAGGTTGTTCGGTATTCACCTGACTGGTCGCCAGATGGTGGCACTGATGACTTACGAACGCGACCTGCTGGCCTGGAATGAGAAATTCAACCTGAGCGCGATCCGGGATGAGGAGGGGATCCGCACCAAGCACTTCCTCGACTCCTTCTCATGCATCCTGGCTTGGAAGGAAAAACCACCCCGCCGGTTGATTGATATTGGCACGGGCGCTGGCTTTCCAGGAATCGCATTGAAGATCCTGTACCCGTCCATGCACCTGACCCTGGTGGAATCGGTGGGCAAGAAAGCCAATTTTTGCCGTCACCTGGTGGAGACCTTGAAATTGGAATCTGTGGAAGTGATCTCAGCCCGGGCTGAAGAGGTGGGACGAATGCCGGGTCATCGGGAAGGCTACGACTGGGCTGTGGCGCGGGCAGTGGCGAATCTTCCGGTGCTGGTGGAATACCTGCTCCCACTTGTACAGGTCGGAGGGGCAATGCTGGCTCAGAAAGGTCAGAGTGGACCCGCTGAAACACATAAAGCGGAAAAGGCGCTCAAAATCCTGGGTGGGAGCATACGCCAACTGATCCCGGTCATCCTGCCTGGTGTGGCTGATGAGCGGTTTCTGGTGGTGGTGGATAAGGTGGCAGCCACCCCGGCTCAATACCCGCGCAAATCCGGGATTCCGGCAAAGAAACCACTATAGGATGAAAATCCTGACCCTGTAAATCTCTGGGGGACTCAACAAGCAACCTTGTCGAGCAAGGTGATGCGGTCTTCCTTATTGGGGATTGCGCACAGAAAAACGAAATCCTCCTCACCCTCATTCTTATACCAATGGGGCATCCCCTGCGGGATAAATAGCACATCCCCGCTGCTGACGACGAAAATCTTTTCACCTATCCCGATCCTGGCGTGCCCGCTCAGGACGTATTGTTCATGCTCCAGCGTGTTGGTATGCGAAGGCATCCCACCACCAGGTTGTATGATGAACCGGCGTAAGGCAAAATTTGGTCCTTCTTGTGAGGAAATCAGTACCTGCATGGAGGTTTTGTCTCCTGCCTTGACAACCTGGCTGTCAACTTCGCCGGCGTGTTTGACTGACATATCAACCTACCTTTCATCTCCGCTGACTTTGACCATTCCGGAGGCAACTTCCCACAATTCAGCCTTTTTCACGAATTCGGATGGAAACAACTTCAAATCCGTGGTGGTCAGCAGCGCTTGATCGATGTTGTCCAGGTAGGACAACAAATCATTGCGGCGCTGGGTGTCCAGTTCAGCGAGGACTTCATCCAGTAACAAGACCGGCCACTGACCGGTGCGGGATTTCATCCACTCGATCTCAGCCAGTTTGATCGCCAAAAGGGTCGTCCGCACCTGGCCGCGCGAGCCGAAATCGGAAAGGTCAATCCCGTTGGCCATGAAACGCAACTCGTCCCGGTGAGGACCCAGCAGGGTTACCCCACGGCGGATTTCTTCAGCACGGTTTGCCTTCAATGCGCCAGGTCATATCCCTTGCGGATTTCCTCTTCTTTGAAACCATTGCGCTCAACACTGGTGTTGAGAGGCATGGCGATCTGCCCTGCTGGTGGTGGCAGAGGATCGTATGCCGGTTGATAATGGATGCGCAGTACTTCCAAACCATCCGTCAGTTTATTATGAATGCGAACAGCAAGTTTTTCGATCTCGTGGACAGCCTGGATGCGTTGAAAGATGATGGCTGCCCCTGTATGGCTGATCGACTCGTCCCAGAAATCCAACTGAGACTGGTCACCTCCCCGCTCAGCCAGCAGTTTGAGCAGGGCGTTTCGTTGCGAGATCGCCCTCCCATACTCCCCCAGGAGATGGGCATAACCGGGTACGGCTTGAGCCACAGCCAGGTTCAATGTCCGGCGGCGTTCCTCGGGTCCGCCTTCGATTATCTGAGCCATCTGCGGAACAAAAATCACTGCACTAAAATGACCGATGACCTCGGAGAGGGGTCGCTTGATCCCGTCGAGCAGGATCTCCTTGCGCAGGCGTTGACCGGCTACTCCCACCGCTTCCAGTACCAGGCGCACCTCAAGATGGTGTTTGGCATGGCCGCGCGTATAGTCAGCCACAAGCCGCCCGACCGCCAGTTCCTTCCTGGCTTCAATGAAGTTGACCAGCTGCCTGTCCGCGTGGGTCTGGAAAGAGGTAAAGGCAGCCAGGAAATAAATCGCCTCGAGCAGGGTGGTTTTTCCCTGGGCATTGCTACCGGTAAGCAAGACAACCCGCCGGGGAATGTCCAGGTCCAGGCGGGCGAAACTTCGGAAGTTGGTCAGGGATAGGTGGGTCAGGAACATGATGCTTGTGAGGTTAAACGTTGTCCAGCATAGGTTCTTCCGGTGTGGGTTTCCAGACCCTGACAGCCCGGTCAGTAAAAACGAATCCATTCAGGTGATCGATTTCATGCTGGAAAATGCGTGCCAGCCAGCCTTTCGCCTTGATCCTGACAGGCTGCCCGTGACGGGTCTGTCCCTTGACCGTCACTGCCAAAGCTCGTTCAACCTCACCGTGCAAGCCAGGGATCGACAGGCAGCCCTCGATCCCCAGTTCAGTCTCTTCCACAGCCTGGGTAATCTGTGGATTTGCCACGATAAAGAGTTTCTTCGGGGCATCTTCCTGGTCATCATCCACTGGATATTCAACAACAATGAGCCGCTCGGATACGCCCACCTGCGGAGCAGCCAACCCCACTCCGGGTGCCTCCCGCATCGTCTCTATCATATCTTCGACCAGGGTTTGAAATTCACCTTCAAACTGGGTTACTGTCCTGGCTTTGCGGCGCAAAATTGGGTCAGGCAGGGTGACAATTTTCCGTATCGTCATAATTTACCAATAAACACTTTTAATGAAGATCCTAAGGTAGATCATTCTTGGGAAGATCTTTTTCCGGATCCTTATTACCTGGTGTGTTTTCCTCTCGTAGTTGTTGTTCACTCTTAAAGTAAGCCGCGAACCAGTCAGCGGTACGGGTTCGTTCAGCGTTGATGCGGTCCTGTTCCCTCTTGGTGACCTTCTCAAGCCTCCGGCGCTCAATATCCTCCTGCACTGCGGAGGGATTATATACGTTATCGAAACTCATCTCTCTTCCCCCACCGATGGTGATAAAGACTGTTCCATAATTAAACAGCAATGCCAGGATGCCAACCCGCTTGTGTTCGATCGAAAGGATATTTTCCAATGCCGCGATGTCGCTTGTCACCTCACCCAGCGGGGTCTTGTCAAGATCCAGGATCTGCTCAGGCGTCACTTGAAAGATATCGTTGCTCCAATCCACGTATTCATATATATTCCAGAGTAATGCTGCTGCTACGAGTACCAGCCAGATCAGCATCAACCACCCGGCCGATACTTTGAACAGATTGGGAAAGAAGGGGTTGGGGGTCAGGAGTTCGTAAGCCATTAATCCTGCCAGGATGAACAGGATCAATCCGGGTTTCCAGAGTTGTTCGAAGAGGACAAAAATGTGCTTGCGATAGGTGATGGTCGAAAACTTCTCAAAACGCTGGCGGAACAGGTTGGCAAAACCGCGCTGGTCTTCGTATGGATCCTTCTTCTCTACCTGGACTGCCACAATTCCCGGTACCTTCGCTGGCTCGTCGTTCTGATCCAGCAGACGGGCGCGAAGCATCTCGTTGATCTGCTCTTGTTCCATCTGGTTGGACATTTCCTTGGAACGTCTCCAATGCTGATCGATCAATGCCGCTGCCTGGTTTGGATGTTCCACATTCAGCAGTTTCAGGGTGTTGCCAACTATCGTCGATATGATCAGGTTTCCATAATCCATCAGTCGCCCGGTAAGATCGGTCTCCACGTTTACCCGTTGGATCGCTGAAAGGGGTGCTTCCTGGCGGCTTTCATAGATACCGATCACCTTTTCCACCCAGATGACACGCCGGTCGGTAATGAGATAATAATCGTTGCTCCAATCGAATCCAGCCCAGACCCCCCATCCCAAGGCACATATCCCTGCGATCAGCGACAACCACCACACCCATGCCAGGGCTGGTACCCATAATGAATAGTACCAGGCCACCAGCATCCCGATGACTGCCACAAAGGCGAGCAGAAGCGGGACCACCAATTTCTGCAGGAGCAGGACAGGGTGCTTGCGCGACATGAAGTAGATGATTTCGGCTGGCTGAAGCCATTTAAAAAGTGTCTGCCGATGCAGACGATGGCTGTTGACCGCCACGGTGAGGTTTGTCTTTATTACCGGCACTTGCTTGACAAGCAGAAGATATTGCTGCCGTCTCAACATTAAAACAACCGTCACCTCGCTGGCCACCACGGATGCAGTCCATTTGTGACGCTTTACCAGCAGTGATTCTTCCCCAAAATTATTACCTGCTGAATAGGTTGTCACCAATTGGTCCTTGCTGGGTGCCTGGCGATCCGCTTTTCCGCTCCAAACCAGGTATAAGCAGTCTGCAATTTCCCCTTGTTTGACGATCTCCTTCCCGGCAGGGATGGTCAGCTCGGTCAGTTCCTGGGCAACCGCCTCGTATTGCTCCTGGTTCAGGCCATTAAAGAGGTGGCTGCGGGTAAGAAATTCTACCCGTTCAGGTATCTCGATCGGCATTCCCTCAGCTGGCATCATCGGTGAGTCTGGCTTCCTGGGTTGATCGTCCATCAAGTAGAAAAATCTCAGAAGAGGTCAGGGATAGATGTATCCACAATTATCAACACGGATGAACACAATGTTGTAATTCTAGCACGAAAATGCATTCCAGTTGCCATCCAATGGCAGTGATGGTAGATCGCTGTGATTCCACCCGGCAGTTGCACGCATGGTAGAATCATCCTCATGAAAAGATGGCAATTCTGGGTAGGGGTTCTCATCAGCGCACTATTCCTGTATTATGCCCTGAGCAAACTTAACCTGGATGATTTCTGGAAGGCAATTAAGACCGCCAATTACTGGTGGATTTTGCCGGGGATCGCGGTTTATTTTGTTGCAGTCTGGGCGCGGGCCTGGCGCTGGCATTACCTCCTGCGTCCGATTAAAAAGATATCCACATGGAGCATGTTCCCGGTCACCTGCATTGGATATATGGGTAATAATATTTACCCGGCACGCGCAGGTGAGGTGCTGCGAGCCGTTGTTTTGAAACGAAAAGAAGGAGTGCCTATTTCAGCCTCCCTGGCAACCATCATCGTGGAGAAGATCTTCGATGCGGTGGTCATGATGGGATTCGTTTTCGTCAACCTGCCTGAGCTTGCCAAAGTAGGTGCGGCAAATTCGGGATTTGTGGGGAATATCCAGGAGGTGGCTTTGATCGGTACGGGAATATTCATCGGCGCCTTGCTCCTATTTGTCCTGGCAGCCGTGTTCCCGCAGAGAACAGCCAGTATCGTTCAATGGTTCATCGATACCCTCATCCCCAGACGGTTCCGGGAGCGGGTCGGCGGTATCCTGCACAAGTTCCTGGATGGTCTGGCTTCCTTGCGCTCCCCGAAAAACATAATGATGGTTCTGCTGACCTCGGTGGTGATCTGGTTGTTGGAGACAGGCAAATACTGGTTCGTGATGCATGCATTTCCAGGAAATGGTTTCCCGGTATCATTCTTCGCTTTGATGTTGATGAACGGCGTGGTTAATTTGGTCACGATCATCCCATCTGCCCCTGGCTACATCGGGACTTTCGATGCCGCCGGTATAGCTGTACTAACTGCGTATGGCGTGGTACCGTCCGCTGCTGCGGGATATACAATCGTCCTGCATATGGCTCTCTGGTTGCCGATCACACTGTTGGGTGCTTATTACATGGCTCGCGAGGGGATCAAGTGGAGTGATTCACTTAGAGCCGAAACAAAGGAAGAGCCTGCGTGATCCAGGCTGACACCAGGGATCACACCTACGGAGAAAACGGTATGAAAATAGCGATCATCGGAGCAGGGTTTGGAGGCATGGCTGCGGCGTATGACCTGGCCATTGCCGGTCACAACGTGACCCTGTTCGAAGGCGCGGATGTCGTTGGCGGGCTGGCGAGTGGATTCAAGGAGCCTGGTTGGGATTGGTCAGTGGAGAAGTTTTACCACCACTGGTTCGCCAGTGATGATGCCATGCTTGGGTTGATCAAGGAGTTGGGCTGGCAGGAGAAGGTCCTGTTCCCGCGTCCGTTGACAGTGATGTACCACAAGGGAAAGTTTTACCCTTTCGATTCGATCATCAACGCGCTGCTCTTCCCCGGGCTGGGTTACGGTATCAACAAGATCCGCTTCGGACTGGTTGGGGTGTACCTGCGACTGACGAACAACTGGAAAGCACTGGAGAAATTTACCGTTGATGAATGGATGAGAAAATGGGCAGGCGAAAAAGTCTATCGGATGATGTGGGAACCTCTGGTCATCGGAAAATTCGGCGAGAGTTACTACAAGCAGGTTAACATGGCCTGGATGTGGGCTCGTCTAAAGAAACGCACCACTCGTCTCGGTACGTTTGAGGGTGGATTTCAGAATTTTGCCAACCTTTTCGCCGACAGGTTGCGGGAGATTGGCATTGAGATTCGCCTGGGTGAGCCTGTCACGCGGATAGAAAACAGGCAAGATTCCGGCGAAGTGTCGGTTCTCAGCGGGAAAAGTGAGAGATTCAACAAGGTATTGGTCACTCTCTCACCCGAAGCGATGTCCCGCCTCGTACCATCCCTGCCTGAAGACTATCTGCGTGGATTGTTGAATTTGAAATCCATGGGGGCGGTTGTGGTTACCCTTGCGCTCAGCCATCAATTGTCGAAGGAAGGTTATTACTGGTACAACCTGCCAAAGTCTGCAGGTTACCCTTTCCTCGCACTCGTTGAACACACCAATTACGTTTCAGCAGACAGATTTAGTGGGGATCACATCGTCTACATGGGCGATTACCTGGAACCGGGGCATGAATATTTCCAACTAAGCAAGGATGAAATACTGGACCGCTTCCTGCCGGCATTGAAGAAGTTCAATCCAAATTTTGAACGGGATTGGGTGCGCAAATCCTGGTTGTTTCGGACGGCCTATGCACAGCCAGTTCCGCTGGTGAACCATTCTCAAAATATCCCCGCAATCGAGACACCTTTGCGGGGGGTTTATTTCGCCTCCATGAGCCAGGTCTACCCTTGGGACCGGGGGACGAATTTTGCAGTCGAGATCGGACGACGGGCGGCCCGGCTGATGCTATCCTGAGGCTCTGACCCAAAGACAAATTGAATGCAACTCAGCGAATAGTTGCTTCCGTTTTTATCCGCAGATTATTTTCCAATAGTCTCGAGATCAGCCAACAATTGCTTCCTGGTATCGGTATCTTTGATCAATTCACAAGCCTTGCGGGCAAGATCAAGATATTCATTCAATTTTACTGGATTGCTGGAAATCTGCTCGGCACGCGCCAGAGCCTCGTATGCATAACCAAGGTGAAAAGGCAGGGTCCCTTCTCCCTGGCTTGATTTCAAGCAGAGCTGGGCATACTGTCTTGCAGGTTCAGGCTGGTGCAAAAGCGAATATACGCGTGATATCTGCCAGTAACCCACTGAAAGGTTCCCGGAGGTGCAATCCTGGCGCTGGGTCCAATGCCAGAGCGATGCCATGCTAAGTAAAAGCATCGCCTGGTCATCGTCAGTCGTCCGGTCAGTTTTTCAATAAAATCCCAGGTGAGGTTGAAACATTCAGCAGAAAAATATTTGTGCGCAGAGGCAAGATCGAAATCAGGATTCTTTTCCATAGTGGCTCCTAGATTATTACTCAAATTGACCTAATAAGGTAAATTATAATCGATTCACCTCAATTAAATACAATTATTCATCCCAGGTCATATTCCAGATAAACGGTCGATCGGCTAGGACCAGCATCGGTTACAATTTAGCATCCTCCGTCGTAGGACACATCTATGCCCACCCTTCTGCTCATCCGACATGGTGAAAACGATTTCCTGGCATCCCAACGCCTGCCGGGTCGTCTCTCCGGTATTCATCTCAACCAGGAAGGGCGGAACCAGGCTGCTCAACTCGCCCAATGCCTTTCGAAAATGCCTGTCAGGGCGATCTATTCCAGCCCGCTGGAACGAGCAGTGGAGACCGCTGAACCACTGGTAGAAGCCCTCAATCTTGAAATAATCCTACGATCTGACCTTACAGATATCGATCCCGGGGATTGGACTGGTAAATCCATTAAGTCTTTACGCCGTTCCAGGCTCTGGAAAGGGATCCAGGAAACCCCCTCAAGGTTTCAATTTCCCCATGGTGAGACCTATGGTCAGGCACAGGCAAGAATCACCGAAGCAATGGATGTCATAGTGAATGAGCAACCCGACGGTTTAGTCGCGATCTTCTTTCACGCGGATCCCATAAAACTGGCGGTGACTCACTACCTGGGTCTCCCCCTGGATAATTTTCAGCGGTTGAGCGTGAATCCCGGTTCGGTAACAGTTCTCAGGATGGATGGTTCTGCCCCAAAATTACTGGCAGCAAACCTGATGCCCCCATTCCCATTACCAGAATCGTAATAGCAAAGACCATTCCCATCCCAGCGATCACTTTATTAATATCTCAACCCCCTCTTCCTTGCTAATATCCACCTTCAAATACAATTGTTCCACCAAAACACGAGTAGACATCTATGCGCAATAGATAATCTTCCGTCCTCCTGGTGCAGTGAGCAATGACGGACAATACTATAGACGGAAATATCTTGAGATTGCGCTATTTGTTATAGTTCGGGTCCATGCTGGTATAAACGGCTTATGGATTTCCCGTTGGATCTTTGAATACCCCAAACCAGCCGATACCGGGAATCTCGGTCTTTTCACGCACCAGCATGCCGCCAAGTTTGACAGCCTTTTTCAGGTCGACCTCGATATCATCACTGTCGATGTATAAAAGCACATCGCCTGGTTTAAGTTTATTGCCAAGGGGGTTAAATGCACCGCCCGGTCCTTCACCCGGTTCCTACAGGATGTAATCCATGCCCTCCATCGGGGTGGGTTTCCATCCAAACAGGTCTTTATAGAATTGGGCGGCTTTGGTTGTATTGGCTGCTAGAATTTCGATATGGACTACATTTCTCTTGGTCATCGTTAATCCTTTGCTTGTAGGCTTGTCCAAAGGCATTCAGTAAACTTTTTTCTACTCGTATTTCAACGCCTGCACCGGTACGAGGGTGGCCGCGCGTAGAGCCGGGTAGAGACCTGATGCCAGCCCGATCAGGGTGGCAAACAGCAGGGCAAATATCGGCAGCCAGGCGGGTGTGGAGACTGCCACGCTGGGCGGCATACCCCCCTGGCTGGCGGATTGCTTTGCCAGGTAGACCAATGCGATCACATTGATGCCCTGTCCTGCTAGCCAGCCGGTCAGCACACCTCCCAAGCCTCCCAAGAACCCTATCCCGGCAGCCTCGCCCAGGAATATGGAGAGGACATCCCGGTTGGTGGCTCCGACCGCTTTCATCAACCCTATCTCGCGGGTGCGTTCCAGGATTGCCATTGCCATCGTATTGGCAATGCCGATCGCAGCAACCAGCAAAGCAATTGCCCCCACACCTCCAAAAATGACCTGCAGGACCAGGTAAAAGTTATTGATCCCCTTCACGAAAGACTGTGGAGTGTACGCCTGGAAGCCCATTGCCGTAATCTGGTCGCTGACATCCAGGACCTGATCCACATTATCCACTTTGACAATTACCTGGCTGTAACCATCCTTGTTGTAATTGATCCTGCGCCCCACCGCCCATTCGTTGATGGCTTTCAACTCGTCCAGGCGCATGTAAACAGACCAGTCTGATTCTCCCTGGGACTGGGAAAGAATTCCTGCCACCCGATAGGTCAATGATTTTCGGATTTCATTGCCGTTCTGATCCCACTTAATAATAACAAATACCAGCTGCTGGTCATAGAGATCGGGTACTTCAGGTGCTTGCTGACCAGGACGCTGATTGGGATCGTAAAAATTGCTCGCCACTTGCGAGCCAATAATCACCGTACCGCGCTCCAGGTTGACCCCTCCCTGGGTGGCTTCCATGCCAAGAGCGCCCAGGTCATCCGTGCCGATGCCGATAATATTCGCACCTGCTTCTAAACGGTGGTATTTCATGTTCAGCCCACCCATCATGTAATCGCGCGGGATCACCGCCACTACACCGGGGATGAGACGTAGATCGTCGAGAGCTCGATTCGTGAGTAATTTAGGTGCCTGAGGCGAGCTGCTGGAACTCACACCCCCACCACCGCCTTTTCCAGCAGATGCGTACATCACCATCCCATCCCCATAGGTCGGGGAGACCTGAATTTGAGTAAGGTCGCCTATCCCATACAACTGCTCATTGGCATTCCTTTGCAATCCAATCGCCAGGGAAACAAGGATCACCACTGCAGCAGTCCCGATTACCACACCCACTGCAGTGAGAGCCACCCGTCCTTTACGGCGGTTAAGGTTGCCAAGAATTAAACGCACAACATCAAATAATTTCATGATAAATATTGAAAGATGAGAGATCAGTATTCCTGCTCACCCACGATTTCCCTTTCAGAAAACCATGCAGGTGTAGATGTCGTGACACAGCAGAAAGGCTGGCATTTTCAGCCTTTTCCCCCGCCTCCGCCGCCGGGATTGATCGGGATTATGGTGGGTTGTTCAATGGAAGGTGCTGTATTTGTCGTGGTCCCACTGTCCAGGCCAAATATACCCAGGATGAAGCGCCAGATCTTTTGCCAGAAGGTCTCAGGGGCATTTGATATTACAGACACACCATCCTGCCCGGTCATATCTGGAGTTGGTTCACTCGGCATGTCAGAAACCTCAAGACTCAAGGTCTGGATCACGGTTCGGGATTGATTGAAATCGTCTGTATAGTTAATGGTAATGGTAAGTTCAAGCAGACCGGGTGTGTCAGGGTTCAGCATGGCATCCAGGGTGTAATAGCCGCCTGGATCCAGGGAGCCCACCAGTCCTTCCCCATTCTCCACTGTGCCAGAGGAGGATTCCACGGTCATCTTACCCAATACAACCGTGCGTTTTCCAAGACTGACCACCTGCAAGGGGAGTAAATTTGATTGACCCATCATCAACGTGCCGACAGGTTGGTAGAAACTGACATCTATGATCGGAATGTTATAGACCATCAAGGTGATCACCTGGTCGTCATTTACCGCATTCCCGTGCGTATCCAGATAAGAGAAAGTAACTTTCATGGGGTATGCACCCGGATTCGTGGAAACATTAACCACCAGCCGTTGTACTGCAGTCAGGATGGCACCCGGTTGCAGGTCTCCCAGCGAATGAATGTTCGATGAGCCGACCGGAGCAAAATTCGTAAACTCGCCGCTTCCGCCTGAAATGCCCGCCTGGGGTGTTCCGCTTCCAGATCCGGAGGCAGATCCGCCGCCGATGATCATGGTCACTCCTTTGGCTGCAACATTGCCCACATTTTGAACAGTCATACTCAAAGTGAACTGGATGCCGGGTTGCAGTGGTTCTGCATCCGTCAGGTAACTCATCACCACCAGTTGAGGGCGACGTATCCCTGTGGGAGTAGCCGTGGCCGCGGGTGCAACCCAAGAATACGTGGCGGCCACTGGGAAGACCAGCAGGAATTTATCTGAGTACGGGATTCCTTTATCATCGTAATAACTGACATTCATCTCGACACTCACACGGCTTACGCCAGTGAGAGGCGCCTGGGCGGTCATTTTCTGGGTGAAACTCGCCTTGCCATCCACACCCAGAGGAGCAGTAACAACCAAGCCACCATTCAGAAGCATTACCAAGTCAATGGAAGTAAATGTCACCTGGATACCATATGCCGTCGAACCACCGGCATTATCCAAGTTCATGTTCAGATAAAAATCCTGATTATAACGAACGGATTCAACGTTTATTGAGTAGGTCTCGATCTTGATCTGTGGACGGGAAAATGGCGCTGGTGTAGAAGTGGGAGTAGGAGTGTTGGTGGGAGTAGGAGTGTTGGTTGGCGGAGGAATGGGAGTTGGTGCCAGCACGGTCAACCCTGCTGGAAGTGTGGCGGTCGAAAGGTCAGGGTTGGTGACCTCCACCGAATATATTCCTGCTGCAAATCCGGGCGGGACGATGGCGCGTAATATTTCAGCGGTGTCCACTGTGGTTGTGACTGCAGTTCCCCCCACCGAAGCATATGTTCCAACTTCAAATCCCGTTCCATGAACCGTGATCTCATTGACGATATCGTTGACAATCAAGTTTGGGGTGACGCTGATTATCGCGGGAGCGGCCATCACCGGTATAGGGAATAAAGTCGTGATCCCAAGAATTAATATCAGCATCAAAAAGAAAAAAATTGAGCGCAGTTTCATAATTTCTCCTTCACTCCAGACTGGCAGAGCGATATTCCTTCTCGCTTACCACCTTTCCATCCAGGAGGTAGACCTTGTGGGTGGCAAGGCGGGCAATGCGCGAGTCATGGGTCACTACCAGCACCGCTCGCCCGGAACGGTGCAGATCTGCCAGCAATTGCATGATGCCTGCCCCGCTGGCGGAATCGAGGTTGCCAGTCGGTTCATCTGCCAGGATCAGCTTGGGATCGTTTACCAGTGCCCGGGCTGCAGCCACCCGCTGCTGCTGCCCTCCTGATAATTCGCCGGGGCGGTGCTGGCTGCGATCTGAAAGGCCCACCTGTCCAAGCAGGTCCTTCGCCCTCCTGTGCCGTTCCTTTAGTGAAATGCCGGCGAACTGCATGGGAAAGCCAACATTTTCCTCGGCTGTCATGCTTTGTATAAGATTGAACGATTGGAAAATAAATCCAACCGTGTGCTGGCGGAATTTTGCCAGTTGGTTTTCATCCATCCCATCCAGCTTTTGCCCATTGATCGTGATCCTGCCACGGGTGGGACGGTCCAACCCGCCAACGAGGTAGAGCAGGGTGCTCTTGCCAGATCCTGACGGACCCATAACCACCGTGAAACTTTTTTGCGGTATATCCAGGTCTACACCATCCAGGGCGCGCACGGTAGTCCCACCCATCTGGAAATGCTTGGTTAAATCAGTAATGCGAATAAATGGGATTGGCATGGGAACAGGTGGATTTTAGAAGAAAGGACGGGTGATCATCATCCCGCCCAGGGATGTGCTGAGAGCCCCAAGACCGCCTTGCACCAACAATATCAAGAGCAGTACGATCACTACATCTGCGGCTGCCTTCCCAACAGGGAGGTTATCAAGAACGACTAACCCCATCACGAGAAGAATGCCAAACCAGATATTGAATAGGTCTACGCCTGCCAGGACTTTACTTAGAAAGAGGAAACCACCGAATCCGGAAAGCCCGGGACTTGCGATCGGATGTTGAACGATCAGCATATAGAGGATCCGCAGCAGGTCGCGCAAGGCGAAAGGCAGCATTGCCCAGCCGGTGAGGCTCAGCACCGAGCGCATGGAACCGCGGCCTCCAAGTAGAGTGGACGCCAAGTGCAGCAACCCCCCCAGGATTAACCAGCCAAGCCAGATCTTCGCCAAACCCATCACCGCCGGGATAATGTAAATGAATACAGGTCCCTGGGTGGCCTGGATTGCTTGCATATAGTTGTTCTGCATGTCAGGTGTCCACCACTGCCAATCTGCTGGCAGGGCTGCCTGTCCCAGGTTGGATACACGCATCTGGAGGAAGCCGGTAACGATCGTGCGCAGAAGGAATAGAAGGTTAACAACCAGCATGGGCATCTGCCAGGTTGGTTTTTCTTCAACAGCCAGGCGCTGCACACCCTGCCGGGGATGAAACAGAAAGGCAGGCACCTTCTTTATGTCAAAACGACGGGGAATAGGAATGGTATCAGTCATTTCCTCACCAACAACCCCGGTATTCTAACACGAACCCGGGTGGTACAAATCAGACGAAGGATTATGCAAATATGTTCCCGTTACGCAAATAGATCGGTAGCCAGGCTTTCCCCTGGTAACACTGGCGGGAAAGCTCGCATGAAGGTTTCCGAGCTGTTGAATAAGCGCATCAGGAGGCTTAGAATTCCACCCCCCATGCAGCCTCCTCCCTGACTGGCATGACAGGCTCCCGCCGCTTCCTTCTTCTTTTGCACCGGTCGGATATCAATACGAACATGGGTGGGAAAATCCACTTCCGCGATGGGAACCAGGTCGATATCGCCGTTGGAACCAAACTTGTGCGGGTCCTTGCCCACCAGAGGCAGGACCTTGACCGCAAATTTCAGCAGCCCATTCGGCATCTTGTGGAAGAACAACCTCGCCGGTTGATGGACCGGGAGACAGTCGGGTGCAAATGTCGGATTTCCAGCCTGCTCACACGCACGCACGGTTGCTTGCTGAATGGCTATATGATCCGGGTGGCGATAACCACCGATCGGATCGAAGGTAAGCACCACCTGCGGTTTTAATTTCCGGATCATGTGCACAACCTTCATTGCCACTTCATCCAACGGTTGGGCTGACAGCGCCCGCGGATGGTTGTTGTCCGCAGTACCAGGCATACCAGAATCGCGATAATCAAGGAAATGAACACCTGCCAGGCCTAATATGCCTGCGGCGCAGTTCAGCTCAGATTCGCGCAAGCTTGCGATGGAATCAAAACCCTTCAGCAATTCAGGAGTCGCTTCGCCTACTTCCCCCCGGGTGGCACAAACAAGATGCACCTCCACTCCCCGCGAAGCGTAGAGAGCTAGAGTGCCGCCCATCCCAAAAGATTCATCATCGGGATGCGCCAAAACAGCCAGTAGTATCTTCTTATCAGTCATCCAAACTCCAATTTAAATTTCGGAGGAAAAATTCACAACCAGGATGTCCGCATTGACTGGTCAGCCTGGGAGTTATTATGGTTGCCATCCTTGTTTCCTTTCACGCTCTCCGAAACAAAAAAGAAAACTGGTTTGATAAAAGAACGCTTCCTTAATAATCTTACTATATCTGGAGAGGGTAGTTTATACAGCTGGGGTAGATTGAATTCGCGGGACTAATAAACCGGCAGATCTGTCGCAATCTCCCTCGCCCATGAATTGATCCCCCCGCTCAGGTGCTTTACTTTTTGAAATCCTGCAGCCAGCAGTATCTCCAACGCACGGGCAGAACGCGTTCCGGACTTGCAGAATAAGATTATTTCCGTGGCCGGGTCCAGTTCTTCAAGGTGCGAAGACAGCACACCCAGTGGGATATTCCGCGCTCCTTCAAGATGGGAGATGGCCAATTCATGCGGTTCACGGACATCCACCAGATCAATCCTGTCTCCTCGCCTTAGCCTTTTTTCCAGCTGTCGGGAGGTGATCGTTAGCCCGCGCCCGGTCCACCCGCGCCCGTGGTCGAGACCCGGCACGCCACAGAACTCAAAATAATCCACCAAAGCCGTGATCTCCGGCTTCGCGCCGCAAACCTTGCAGTCCGGATTCTTCTTCAGGTTGACATATTCGAACGACATATCAAGAGCATTATAAAGAAGCAGTCGCCCAATAAGGGATGAGCCGATGCCGAGCAGGAATTTGATCGCTTCCGTTGCCTGGATGGTGCCGATCGTCCCCGGCAGGACTCCCAGGACACCGGCATCGGCGCAGGAAGGCACCAGCTCCGGTGGGGGTGGTTCAGGAAACAGGCAGCGATAACAGGGACCTTCTTTTGCATAGAAAACACTGACCTGGCCATCAAAACGATAGATTGCCCCGTAAAAATTCGGTTTCCCGGTGATTACACATAGGTCATTGGTCAGGTAACGAGTGGGGAAGTTATCAGAACAATCGATGATAACTTCATAGTTTTCGGCTATCCGCATCGCGTTGTTGGAAGTGAAAGGTTCATCAAACGCATCCACTTGAATTCCAGGGTTCAGATCCAGGAGGCGTTCACGGGCTGAGGCGACCTTGCGCTTCCCCAGCGACCCGCTCCCGTGAACGATCTGGCGCTGCAGGTTGGATTCGTCCACCAGGTCATAATCAAGCAGGCCTATGTGACCGATCCCTGCCGAGGCCAGGTAGAGAGAGACGGGTGAACCCAGACCACCAGTTCCAACGATCAGAGCCGATGAAGCTTTAAGCCTGCGCTGCCCATCCAACCCCACTTCAGGGATGAGCAGGTGGCGGGAATAACGCAGAATTTCCTGTCGGGAGAGGTCAGAGTACATCTCATCCACCTGCGATAGAAGGAACCAGGGTTAGGACATCATCAGGATTCAGGGGTGTATCCAAACCCTGAAGATCTTTAATATTGTTCGTTCCGAGGAATAGATTGACAAAGGGACGCAAGGTTCCCGTGGGATCTGCGAGATGGGGACGCATGACCGGGAATTGTTCCAGCAGGTTCCCAATCGCCACACCCACAGTCGCACCGCGGACAGGCACTTCAGCCAGACCATTGACATACGATCGCAAGGGGGCGGGCATTCTGAGAACAGGCATGATCATATTTTACTGCTTCTCCCGTGAATTGGCGACCATGCGATTCAAGGGTCAATAGAAGAGAATAAACCAGCGGAGCTCTTAAATTGTAAAATCCTGACCATCCCAGAATTCATCGGTAGGTACATGGATGTGTTTCTTATGAGTGTCAACTTCAATTTCTTGAGATTGTGAGGATAGCCCGTCTGAATGTTTTTCAAGCCTCTCCACGCGCTCCATCAATTGCTTCACCGCCACACCGAGGATATCTGGCAATGCAGCATGGTTTAAATCAGGCGCATCGCCAGTGTGATGGATATGGGAGCGTTTTACAACCTGCCCTGGGATGCCAACAACGACCGAGTTCGATGGCATTGATCTGACCACGACAGCATTGGCACCGATGCGGGTGTCCTCGCCGATTGTAATGGCACCCAACACTTTTGCTCCCGCGCCGATCACCACGCGGTCTCCAAGAGTTGGATGCCGTTTTCCATGGTTCAGGCTTGTGCCCCCCAGGGTTACACCATGATACAGGGTGACATCCTCGCCAATTTCTGCCGTCTCACCGATGACAACACCCATGCCATGATCAATAAATAGACCGCCGCCAATCGTCGCTCCCGGGTGGATCTCAATCCCTGTCAGGTTGCGGCTCCATTGTGACACCCAGCGTCCGGGCAATTTGAAATGATGCCTCCAGAGCCAATGGGAAAGGCGGTACCCCCAAAGGGCGTGTAATCCCGGGTAGAGCAGCACTACTTCAAGGGCATTGCGGGCTGCCGGATCACGTTCGATCACCGCAGCGACATCGCGGCGCAGAATATTGATCAAACTGATTGGTTTTTTCCTGGATCTGGGGGAATTAACTACAGCTGATACTTGTTCCATTTTATTTTACTCCTATTGATCCAGGATGTCTGAGAAGAGTGGCGTCGACAGGTAGCGCTCTCCAAAGGACGGGATGATGACAACGATCAATTTGCCTTCATTTTCCTCCCGCTGGGCAACCTGTAAAGCGGCCCAGGTGGCGGCTCCAGAAGAAATCCCCACCAACAAGCCCTCTTCTCGCGCCATGCGCCGGGCAGTCAGAATGGCCAGTTCATCTTTCACACGGATGATTTCGTCATAGATGCTGGTGTTCAACACATCCGGGATGAATCCCGCTCCAATACCCTGGATTTTGTGCGCCCCTTTCTTCCCTCCAGAAAGGACCGGAGAAGCATCCGGTTCAACTGCTACTACCTTAAAGGAGGGTTTACGGTTCTTGATCACCTCGCCTACGCCCGTTATGGTGCCGCCTGTCCCCACCCCCGCCACAAGAAAATCCACCGCCCCATCCGTATCGCTCCAGATCTCCTCGGCGGTAGTTTTTCGGTGCACTTCCGGGTTGGCCGGGTTCGTGAATTGCTGGGGGATGTAATATTTCTTATCTTTTGCAGCCATTTCCTCAGCCCTGCGGATGGCCCCATCCATGCCTTCCGATCCGGGGGTCAGGACCAACTCGGCCCCGTAGGCACGCAGCAAAATCCTGCGTTCCTTGCTCATCGTATCGGGCATCGTAAGCACACATTTGTAGCCTCGCGCGGCACAGACCATTGCCAGCGCGATGCCGGTGTTGCCGCTGGTGGGTTCGAGGATGACGGTATCCGGCTTTATTCGACCCTCTTTTTCCGCTGCAAGGATCATAGCCGCTCCTATGCGGTCCTTGACGCTGTGGGCGGGATTGAAGAATTCAAGTTTGGCGGCAATTTCCGCCTTCGCCCCTGCTGCGATCCGATTCAGTCGCACCAGCGGGGTATTGCCGATCAGGTCAATGACATTATTTGCGATTTTCATTACAAGCTCTCTTTTCCATCCCAGTGGATTCCTTCCCAACCGGGGATCTCTCAAGGAAACGAAAAGGACGGCGCAGAGCGCCATGCGGGTTTGTCATTCGCATGCGGGGTCTCGCTCGCCGTCCTGTTTTATTCTTCAGATGGGTATGCTGACGAATTCATCGTCAACTTGATCAGGAGGCGGCTAGGATCCCCGCCTCAGACATTTGCATTGAAACATTGTTCAGCTCCATAATATTTATGATTAATATGATAAATATTATACGTTAATTCCTGTTCCTGTCAAGAGATGAAAACGGGCTGGTCTGGCACCCGCCCGTTGGTGACTATTCGTCTGTTTTGCTCTTTTCCAATTCCTTCTGATGGGCAGAGATGATCTCCTGCGCAAGGTGATTGGGGACAATCTCGTAACGGTCGAATTCCATGGTGAACACGCCGCGACCACCGGTTATGGATCGCAATTGCGTGGTATAGCGCAGCATTTCCGCCAACGGGACCTGCGCCACAACGACCGTCCGTCCACGCTCGGATTCCGTTCCCTGAACGCGGCCGCGACGGCTGTTCAGATCCCCCATCACATCACCCATGTTGCCATCCGGGATAACGATGCGCACGTTCATGATCGGCTCGAACAGCACCGGGCTGGCATCCCGAACGGCAAGTTTAAAGGCCTCGCGTCCGGCGATTTCAAATGCCACCGGCTTGGAATCCACCGGGTGTTCCTTGCCATCATACACGATCACCCGCACATTGCTCATCGGGAACCCGGCCATTACGCCGGTTTGCAAGGTGGCATGGATCCCTTTTTCAATGGCTGGCAGGTAGGATTTTGAAAGGTTCATGCCCACCAATTCATCCGTGAAATCAAAGTCTTTTTCCGGGCATGGTTCGATCCTCAGCCAGACCTCACCAAACTGACCGGAGCCGCCGGTTTGTTTCTTGTGACGGTACATGGCATCGGCTTTCTTGGTGATCCCTTCACGGTACGGCACCTTGGGCTCGGCGGTTGTCAGGCCAACCTGAAGTTTACCTTCTGCGCGTCGGATGGCAACATCGATATGCTGGTCGCCCATCCCCTGCAGGATGGTCTGACCGGTGGCATGCTCCTGGTACCAGGAGAGGGTCATGTCTTCCTCGCACAACCGGGTAAGCGTCGGGCTGATCTTGGCTGCATCAGCCTGGGTCTTGGGTTTGATCGCCACCCGGAAAAGCGCATGCGGATATTTCGGCACAGGCAGGGTCAACGGGTGCGCCTTGTCGCAAAGGGTATCGCCGGTGGAAGTGATGCTTAATTTTGCAACGATGCCAATATCGCCGCTGTGTACCACCTTGATTGGCATGGTTTCCTTGCCGCGCAGAATGGACAACCCAGCCATGCGCTCTTCGGTGCTCTTATTCTGGTTCCAGATGCGCGTATCACCCTGGAGTGAGCCGGAATAGACCCGGAAATAGGTCAGTTTCCCAACGAATGGATCGGCGGTGGTTTTCCAGACATAGACTGCCAGTGGACCTGAATCGGATGCCGTGAGTGTCTCTTCGCCGCCCTTGCCTTGTGCAACAACATCCTTGATCTCCTGCGGGGAAGGGAATAAATTGATGACAGCCTCCAGCAAAGGCAGAACGCCTTTTTCGTGGCCTCCACTGGCGACAAATACCGGGATATAGGTTTCTGAACGAACGATGGCTTTCAGGCCGCGCATCAATTCCTCATCAGTCAGTTCACCACTTTCGAGGTATTTTTCGAGCAGGCTATCTTCACCTTCCGCAGCGGCCTCGATGAGTTTGGTGTGGGCTTCTTCGGCAGCAGGCTTCAGATCAGCGGGAATTTCCTCGGCATTCTTGCCATCCCCTGCGTAAGCCTTCATCGTGATCAGGTCGATCACACCTTTAAAATTTGTCCGCTCGCCCCAGGGCAATTGCACCGGGATCAAACGTGTGGGGGAAAATTCCTGTACAGACGCGAGCGCCTTGTTGAAATCAGCGTTGTCGCGGTCCATCTTGTTCATCACCAGGAAGCGCGGCAATTTGAAAGTGTCGCAATAACCCCAGGCAATCTCGGTGCCCACTTCCAGGCCGGCAACGGAATCGACCAGGATCACGACCCCATCCGCCACTCGCAAAGCCGAGATGACCTCGCCGATGAAATCAGTGTAACCCGGTGTATCCAGTACATTGATCTTGTGATCCTTGTATTCAACCGGAACGATGCTCGTGGAGAGTGATAGTTTGCGCCGGATTTCTTCGTCTTCGAAATCAGAAGTGGTTGTGCCGTCATCGATCTTCCCCAGGCGGGTGGTGGCTCCGCTGGCATGCAGGAAAGCCTCGGCCAGCATGGTCTTTCCGCCCGAACCATGCGAGACCAGGGCGATATTTCGGATAAACTCAGTGGTGTATTCTTTCATGGGACAACCTTTCCTTATTTGGGATGATGCCAGCCGCCTGATTATAAGAGAAGTTCACCCAGCCGTCAAAGTCATTTATCCTCTGTTGAGAACAACTTGTAATAATTTGAAATCAGCCGCCCCCTTGAAGGGATTCATCCCACGAAGCGGATGAAGACCCGGTTTCCCAACAATCGCCCGCGTTTCGTTAGGCGAAGCACCAGACCGACCCATTCAAGCAGACCGAGTTCGGTTAATTCTTTTATTTCCACGCCAAAAACATCCTGCATCTGAACTCCAAACCGGTCGAAAAAGGTGTCTGCGTTCACACCCTCTTTTATCAACCGCAAGCCGGTCAACATGGTCTCCTGCATTTCATCCTGCGCAGACAGGTTTATTTGGTGTGAGGTGGCAGGTGAAAGTGGAAAGGGTTTATCTTCGGACAGGCGGTCAGGTTGCAGATGCTCGATGTAAGTCTTGATTCGCAAAACATTCGAGATACGCATCCCGCTCGCGCAACCGTGCGCACCTGCGCCAAATCCAAGATAAGGTTTCCCCCGCCAGGTTTGCAGGTTGTGGAGGCATTCCCTGCCCGGTTTTGCCCAATTGGAGATCTCATATTGCTGGTAGCCCGCCTTTTCCAAAGCTTCGCTCGCCCACTCGTACATGTCCGCGGCTGCATCGTTATCGGGTACAGGCAGCAGTCCGCGCTGAGCCCAGCGGCCAAAGGGCGTCCCGCGCTCCAGTGTCAATCCGTAGAGCGAGAGATGTTCCGGGTACAGGCTCAGGATTGATTGAATGGTCCCCTGCCACCGGCTGAGGGATTGCTCCGGCAAGCCGAAGATCAGATCCAGATTCAGATTGTCGAAATCCGCACGCCGCGACCAGGTCACTGCGTTGATCACATCATAATAATCATGAATGCGCTCCAACTGGCGCAGTTCTTCCGGATGGGTTGATTGGACTCCCAGGCTGAGGCGATTAAAACCGAGGCTTCTCAGGTCTCGCAGAGATTGGAGAGTGACCGTACCGGGATTGGCTTCGAGGGATATTTCAGCCTGAGGCAGGAGATTAAATTTCTGTCGAACAGCCTTCAGGATTGCTTCAAATTGTAAGGTTGAAAGCAATGAAGGTGTTCCGCCTCCAAAGAAAATCGTATGGACAGGCAGTCGTTGGGGCGCTCGCTCCGCTACCCAACAAATCTCCCGACAAAGAGCGTCGATATAAGCCGGGAGAAATTCTTCCTGCCTTGCATAGGTAGTGAAGTCGCAGTAAGCGCAACGGTGAATGCAAAAGGGAATATGGATATAGAGAGAGTGATCCAACATCTTGGTAGTCGTCATCTTGTGCGCACCGGCCGGCGAATCGTGATTAAACCGACATACAGGGCGATCGGGCCTGCCAACAGCAGCCAGATGGCTGATCTCAATCCGTATGCATCTGCGGCGAGACCGATTCCTAACGGGAGTAAACTCCCGATCAATCCGGCTATGTTGTCCAGGGCCATCACCGTGCCGGATTTCCCAGGGAGGGCAGAATAGAGGCGGCCTTTCAGGATGGCATACCAGCCGGAATTAAAGAAGCCCAGCAAGCCTACCAGGACAAGTTTTAACCATGGTATGGGAGCAAGCAAAAAAGCAGGGAAAAGCAGAAGTTCCAGGATGACACTCCAGCGCAGGTATTTCAGTCCATCCACCTTTTCAAGGAGGGGAATAAGCAAGAAATCACCCAGCAGACCGGCAGCAAGCCAGACAATGACCGCACTGATGGACTGCATCTCGGTAAGACCAACCACATCATGGAAATAGAGTGCCAGGAATCCAAGCAGGACATCCAGCATCAGGTCAGAGAATTCGAGCAACACAAGCCAGCGCAAGACATACGGTTTCTTAATGGCTGCGAATGAGCCCTTGATTCCGGTGAATACACCCGAAAAAGATGGGATCTTAGGAAGATGGATGGGATCTTGCCGGATTTGCCTCCAGGCGAAGACCAGCAGGATCACAGTTAATAATGCCAGTGTCAGGAACACGCCGCGCCAGCCAAACCCGATGGCGGACATTCCCACCAACAGCAGCGGTCCGATCACCACTCCCAACGAACCGGCAAAGGTCCAGCGTGCCATGTTATGGTCATGGCGCCTCGGGTCAGTATCCATAAGGGATGCCTGCGAAAGGCTGACAAATGCCCCGGAGGCCGGATAGAACAGTGAGAAAGAAATGAGCAACAGGATGAAGCTGAAACTCAGACTGGTCATCAATAATGCCAGCGTAAAACATACCCCGCCTCCCAGGATTAACAGGCGGCGCTTCCAGATATCCCCCAGGATACCGAGGAAAGGTTCAACAATACTGGATATAACTCCGGGGACAGTGAGCAGGATGCCGATCTGCGTGTAGTTCAAATGCAAATCGGCTTTGATGAAAGGCCAGGCTGCATCGGTTACTCCGAAGATGAGTTCGTCGAGGAACTCGATGAGGAAGAAGATGCTGTTCACCGCGGAGCCAATGCAAATTGGGAAGAAAAAAGGTCGAAATGTACCTGGGATCAGGGAGCTTGCGGGAGCCGTAATCTCGCCACCAGCACAGGTGGGATTTCGCTGAAATTCCCACCCCAGCCAAGCGGACTCTTCTGAGGAACTTCGGATGGGAAGGCGCGTTCCTCAAAACCGTCAAGGACAAAACCGTTGGAGAATCCAAGGTTTAAATAATAATGCAGCGGGCGTTCAAAATAAAGTTGCTGTACGGGTTGCCCATTCAACGCAATGCCATGCGCTGAGTAAGGGCTCATATAACGCCAGGTCTGCACAGAATAAGTCGTCTCGATCCTGCCTGAATTATCCATCTCTTCCACAACGCGCTTGCTGGAAGAATTATTAAATGAAGGGTGGCAGATCGAAAAAACGAAACAGCCACCAGGCTTGAGCATTTTGGGAAGGGCATGGAAGAGCGGCTGGATGTCGGCGATATCAAAGAGAGCCATGTTGCACAGGGCGGAATCAAACGGTTTCTCAGCCAAAGCCTGCAGGGCGACCTCATCGGTGGCATCCAGCACATGGTATGTGATCGGAACCCGGGATTCAGGTTTTTTTTCAGCCAGTGCAATCAGCTCTGCAGAAAAATCAAAAGCCGTCACCTGTGTGCCCAGGTCAGCCAGCCGTCGGGCGGTCAGCCCATTACCGGTGGCGATATCCAGGATACGCTGTCCCGGTTGGGGGTCCAGAAGCCGCTGGATTGCCGGCCATTGCAAAATGTTTACGAAATCATTACCCTCTCCCATTTTCGCATCCCAGTAGGCCGCATTTATATCCCAGGCGGAATGGGTTTCTTCATTGGCTTTGTGGTCTTGATCGCTCGTCATACAACTCTCCTGATAGACCATCAGAGCAGCAGGTGCAATGGTTCCTCGAGGTATACCGCCAGTGCTTGCATGAATTCTGCCGCCTCGGCACCAGCGCTGATGCGGTGGTCCATCGAGATCGTCGCTTTCATCCGCCAGCCAGCCTTGATTTCGCCATCCTCCACCACCGCCTCCTGGCGTGCAGATCCTACCGCCAGTATTGCCGCCTCGGGCGGGTTGATGATGGCGATAAAATTCTCCACATCGTACATACCCAGGTTGGAAACTGTAAAGGTCGAGCCTTCAATATCATCCGGCTTCACTTTGCCATCACGCACCCGGGATGCCATGGCTTTCATTTCCTCAGCAATCTGCTGCAAGGGTTTCTTATCTGCCGAGTGGCATACAATCGTTAATAGACCATCTTCCACAGCCACGGCAACACCGATATTGATCTCCTTGTGCCTGAGAATAGTATTGCCATCCAGCGAAGCGTTTAGATTGGGAAACTGGCGCAGTGCCAATGCTGCTGCTTTGATGATGAAATCATTTACGGACAATTTCTTGTTTTCAGGAACGATTCGATTATATTGCGAGCGCAAATCCATCAGTGCATCCATTTTAAATTCATGGGAAACATAAAAGTGCGGGATACCCGATTTTGCCGCAACCATTCGACGGGCGATGGCCTGGCGAAGTTTGGATTGCGTGACCGTTTCAGCAGTGGCTATCAGACCAGGTGGCAATCCCCGATCAGGTTTTCCAGCCGTCAGGGACACTCCCTGGATTGGCAGCCTGGATTCGGCTGTCAGCATCCTTTCGACATCACGGCGTACGATCCGTCCACCCGGGCCACTGCCTCTAAGTATGGTCAGATCCACCTTATTTTCGGTTGCCATTCTTTTAGCCAGCGGTGAAGTCTTTGAGAGGGCAGATTTATCCCCTTCGGGTCGAACATCAGTCTTGCTAGATCCTCGCCCTTCAGTTAATGTATGTTCAACAATAGTATGTTCAGCCGTTGGTTCCAACGCAGGTTCCTCGATCACTTCGTCAGCAGATCCGACGATTGCAATCGGGGCACCGACAGGCACGCTCGTCCCTTCCTCAACCACCAGGCGGCGAACGACACCGCTAATCGAGGCTTCCACCTCCACATTTGCCTTGTCGGTCTCTATCTCCGCGAGGACCTCCCCCTTGGTAACACTCTCACCAACTTTCTTTCCCCAGCGAATGAGTTTCCCCTCGGCCATATCGAAACCAAGTTTGGGCATGCGGATGGTTTCAGCCATTAAAGCACCTCCCTCACAGCCGCGACCACATCTGCGGCTTGCGGCAAGGCAGATTGCTCCAGATTACGATTATAGGGCAACGGCACTTCCTTCTGAGCTACCCGCACCACCGGAGCGTCGAGGTAGTCGAAAGCCTGCTCGTAAATACGGCTGGATACTTCCGCTCCCACGCCGTAGGATTTCCAGCCTTCTTCAACGATCACCGCCCGGTTGGTTTTCATGAATGACTCGATCACCGGTCCCATATCGAGCGGTCGCAAGGTCCGAAGATCCACAACTTCTACCTGTATACCCTCTCCGGAAAGAGTCTCTGCCGCTTGCAAGGATATTTCCAGTCCCTTGGAATAGGTCACGATGGTGACATCCTTCCCGGGACGCTGTATCTTTGATCTGCCAATGGGAATTACATAATCGCCTTCCGGCACCTCCCCCTTGGTCTGGTACATGGTGGCATTTTCAATAAACAAGACCGGATCATTCGAGCGGATGGCAGACTTTAACAATCCCTTCGCGTCTTCAGGCGTGCCGGGAGAAACCACCTTCAGACCGGGAAAATGTGCAAAAATCACATCAGGTGTTTGCGAATGGGTGGCACCCAGCTGGCGCCCGCCGCCACTCACGGCGCGGATCACCAGCGGCAAGACGAACTGACCGCCAAACATGTAGTGTAACTTGGCAGCTTCATTTACAATCAGGTCCATAGCGGAAAATGCGAAATTGATCGTCATCAACTCCGCGATCGGCCTCAGGCCGGTCAATGCCGCCCCGATCGCCGCGCCAACTATGGCCGCTTCGGAGATGGGTGTATCGCGAACACGTTCCCCGCCAAAATGGTCGAAGAAACCCTTGGTGACCGCATACGAGCCGCCCCAGACGCCAATT
Source organism: uncultured Chloroflexia bacterium (assembly GCA_963828815.1). GTDB lineage: Bacteria > Chloroflexota > Anaerolineae > Anaerolineales > Villigracilaceae > UBA877. Next base: position 2,096,164 of record CAWHGD010000002.1, on the reverse strand, counting down.
TCTTCTCCCAGGATGAAGATGTTCGCATCCCTTTCCATTTCCTCCCACATGGCCTGGGAAATCGCTTCGCGCATCGTGAGCCGGGTCATGCTACACCTCCTCCGCGTAGACATGGTCGTAGAGTGTATCCAGACCAGGCTCCGGGCTTGCCTCGGAAAATTCTATCGCTTTTTGAACCTCCGCTATCGCACGCGAACTCGATTTCCCCTAGCGCCTTGGCTGTTGCCTTCCGGTTCTTTACCAGGTAAGCATGAAAGTTTTTGATCGGATCATGCTCCTGCCAGGCTTTCACTTCTTCAGCTTTTCGATAACGCTCTGGATCACCCATGGAATGTCCGCGGAAGCGGTATGTTTTGATCTCTAGCATCTGAGGCCCGCTTCCGCTGCGGATTTCTTCCAACGCCTTGATAGCTGCGTCGTAGACCGCGAGAATATCCATCCCGTCCACACCTGTATGGGCTATTCCGTAACCTTCCGCCTTCTGCTGGATCTCCGAGACTGCCGAGGCTCGTCTCACATCCGTTCCCATGCCGTAAATATTATTCTCACATACCCACAGCAGAGGCAGCTCCCACACTTTCGACAAGTTCACCGCTTCATGGAAGTAACCGATATTGGTGGCTCCCTCCCCAAACATGCAGATCGTGACACCATCCCGTCCGGCATACTTATCACCCAATGCCAGCCCTGCAGCCAGGGGCATGTGAGCCCCAACGATCGCATGCCCGCCCCAGAAATTCCTGCTTACATCCGCCATGTGCATCGAGCCGCCGCGGCCTTTTGAGATACCGGTGGATTTCCCCATCAATTCCGCCATCACTTCGTTTGCCGGGATGCCGCAATTGATTGCCACGCCATGATCGCGGTAGGCAGTGATGACCCTGTCCTGCGGTTTGCGTGCCGCGATCAAACCGGTACTCACGGCTTCCTGCCCAATATACAGGTGCATGAAGCCTCCAATCTTTCCAGCCTGATATAACTCTGCCCCACTCTCCTCGAGGTGGCGGATAAGGGTCATCTGGTAATATAGCTCAAGAAGTTTTTCTTTAACCATCTTCAATCCCTTTTTACAAGCCAACCATAACGAAATTATCTGACTGATTATATCCAATAAATATCTGATTTCCATTATCGTTGGCAGTATATTTCAGAACTCTTCCATTGCATCTGGCAGCAAGCTCGTGTGGTATATTCCTGGCTATGCCTATCTCCACCCGCGCCATGCAGGTCCTGGACCTTCTTCAGATTCCATATCGTATATTTGAGCACCAGCAACAGCCAGGATCGCTCGAACAGGCTGCCAGCGAACGCGGGCAGGTGCCCGGGCAGGTCATCCGCAGCATCCTGTTCAGGAGTGGGGTAGAAAATTTCTTTCTGGTCATGGTCGCCGGTTCGAGACAGATCTCCTGGCGTAAGTTACGCGCCCACCTGGGCGTCTCGCGCATCTCGCTCGCAAGCGAAGACCAAGTTCTGCAGATCACAGGCTGTGTTGTGGGCACGGTTTCACCGATCGGGCTGCCTCAACCCATCCCATCCCTCGCTGATGCAAGCGTTTTTGAAGTGGAGGAGGTATCCATAGGATCGGGAGCGCTTCGGATGGCGATCATCCTCAAATCGGCCGACCTGCGCTTGGCATTGGGGAAGTTCGATTTCGGACAATTCTGTTAACTCCATTAACTGTTGGTCCGCGTATAATAAAAAAGCCTGGTCTGTTCGTTTGCCAGCACTTAGGAATTCTACGTCGAGGAAGTGTTCATTGAGGTCACCACAAAAACCAATTCATCACTGCCATTCACTCACTATGTCAGGGTTCCTATTCGCAGGGATTTGCCTGCTCGTTGCGGCATGCGGGCCATCTCCGGATGCTCAGGCTACAATGACCTCCTCGATCCAGACCGCCACAGCAGCTGCCTGGACCGACACTCCCACCCCCACGAACACGGATACCCCCACCATTACCTATACCCCTACAGACACGGAAACCCCAACCTCAACCAATACCCCCACCCCAACTTCCACTCCCACGATCACCTCCTCTCCCACCATCACACTGACACCCACTTTTGATTTCCCCAAGGTGACTGTAAACAAGGCTGCTGCAGCCTGTAAATTTGGCCCGGCCAAGGCATACCTGTGGGCAAACGACCTGAAGGCCGGCGATACCGGTATCGTCTGGGGTCGCGCCCCGTACGGAAGCAGCTGGCTCTATGTTAAATGGGACAGGTGGCCGAATGCCTGTTGGGTTTCTCCTTCTGTTGTTGATCTTGTCGGTGATGTAAATCGGGTGATCGTCGAGCGGATACGATTGCCAATCACGAATGCACTCTACCAGCCGCCTTCCAATGTGCGGGCAGAACGACTGGGGGACCAGGTCACGGTCAGATGGAACCGTGAATGGATGACTGATGACGACGACCGGGGTTATTTCCTTGAGGTGTGGGTTTGCCAGGGTGGCTACCTTGTCTGGGTACCGGCTTCACAGCCAAACCAATACCTGACCGAGTTCACCTTCACCGATCAACCGGGCTGTTCAACGTCCTCGTACGGAGAAATTCGCACGGTGGAGAAGCACGGTCTGACCGATGCAGTGCCCATCCCCTGGCCTCCTTACGTGGTTAGCCTTCCAGAAACAGAAACGCCAACATATACACCAGTGCCGATTGTGGATACTCCCACGTACACTCCCACAGCCCCTACGCCATAGATTGTTGCAGAGAGATAAAGCTCTGGGAGCAATTTTTCTAGCTTTTCTTAAAATAAAAGATGCCCGACACCTGTCAGGCATCTTTTCTCATCGTATGGATCTACTTATCTTCGATCACCTTGCTGCCGCTGAATTTTAATGCCGCATGTGCAGCAGCCAGCCTGGCTATCGGAACGCGGAAAGGTGAGCAGGAGACATAGTTGTTCCCGATCATGTGGCACCACTCGATGGAGTCGGGATCCCCGCCATGTTCTCCGCAGATGCCCACTTCCAGCCCGGGGCGTGTCTTGCGGCCATCATTGATCGCCATCTGCATTAATTTTCCCACCCCTTCCCTGTCCAGGGTCTGGAATGGATTCCTGGGCAGGATCTTTTCAGCCACATAGGTTACCAGGAAATTTCTCTCGGCATCATCGCGCGAGTATCCAAAGGTCATCTGGGTCAAGTCATTGGTACCGAAGGAGAAGAACTCTGCCAAAGTAGCGATCTCCGCCGCAGTCACTGCCGCACGCGGGATTTCGATCATCGTGCCGAATTTATATTGAAAGTCCACCTTTTTCTCTTCAGTGACAGTCTTGGCAATACGCACCAGCCGTGGCTGGATCCATTTCAATTCCTCCACCGTTCCGGTCAATGGGATCATGATCTCCGGTTTGACTACAATGCCGCGTTTGGTACAGTCAGCAGCAGCCTCGAAGATGGCGCGCACCTGCATTTCGACAATTTCAGGCATGGCAATGCTCAATCTGACCCCTCGCAAGCCCATCATCGGATTCGATTCGTGCAGGGCTTTGATTGATTCGAGCAAGGATTCTTTTTCCTTGAGACCCTTGGTTTCCCCCTTTACGCGCATTGTAATCACTTCTTCAAAGAGTTTTTCTTCATCAGGCATGAACTCGTGCAAAGGCGGATCGATCAGGCGGATGATGACCGGGTAACCGTTCATCGCTTCGAACAATCCGTCAAAGTCCTTGCGCTGGGTGGGCAGCAGTTGGTTTAGGTAGCCGGTGCGCTCTTCACTCGTCTCCGCCAATATCATCTTCTGTACGATGGGCAGCCGCTCCGTCTCAAAGAACATATGCTCTGTGCGGCACAGGCCGATCCCTTTGGCACCATAAGAACGGGCACGCTGGGCATCCTTGGGATAATCGGCATTCGCCCACACCTGCAGTCCGGGGGCTTTGCGTCCGTCGGGCAGGACACGGATATCCTCCCGGGCTGCTATTTCATCCGCCCAACCAAGCAGGGTCAGGAGGTCGGTCTGTTGTTCCAGGGAAGGGGCACTGGTTGGCATCTTACCGATGTACACCTGCCCGGTTGTGCCGTCCACGGAGATCCATTCACCTTCCTTGACAACTTTGCCTTCCACTTCCATCACCCGTTTCTCCAGATCGATCTTGATCATCGAGGCGCCTACCACGCAGGGGATGCCAAATTGACGGGCAACCACCGCGGCATGGGAAGTGGCGCCTCCTTCGCTGGTCAGCACACCCTGCGAAGCAATCATACCGTGAACGTCGTCAGGTTTGGTGAACGGGCGGACCATGATGGTCTGCAGTTTTTGTTCTTTCGCCATTTTCTCAGCAGTATCGGCATCGAAATATGCCTGTCCGACCGCAGCCCCCGGGGAGGCATTTACGCCTTTGGCATAGGTTACTGCTGCCTTGAGTGCTTTTTCGTCGAATTGTGGATGCAGGAGCGCATCCACGATCTCAGGAGTGACGCGCAGGGTGGCCTCATCCTTGCTGATCAACCCTTCCGTCGCCATGTCCACCGCGATCTTGATGGTGGATTTGGCGGTGCGTTTCCCATTGCGGGTCTGGAGCATCCAGAGTTTGCCGCGCTCGATCGTAAACTCCACATCCTGCATATCTTTATAATGCTTCTCGAGTTTGCCGGCGATGTCCATGAACTGGTTATAGACTTCCGGCATCGTCTTGACCAGGTTTTCGATCTGGTCCGTATTGCGGATGCCTGCCACCACATCTTCGCCCTGGGCGTTGAGCAGGTATTCTCCCATCATCTTCTTCTCGCCGGTGGATGGATTGCGGGTAAAGGCCACGCCCGTTCCTGAGTCAGTGCCCATGTTCCCAAAGACCATGGTAACAATATTGACTGCTGTACCCAGGTCGTCAGAGATATGGGTGGCATTGCGGTAGTCGATCGCCCGTTTGCCCATCCAGGATTCAAATACTGCCTTTGTGGCAAGTTCCATTTGTTTGAATACATCCTGGGGAAATTCGAAACCGGCTTGCTTTTTGAAGGCTTCCTTGAAAATACCCGCCAGTGCCTTCCAATCCTCCGCACTCATGTCAGTGTCCAGCTTGTACCCTTTCCTGGCTTTATACTCTGCCAGCGGGTGCTCGAAGATCTCATCACTGAAATTGAATACGGTGGTTCCAAACATCTCGATCAAGCGGCGATAGGAATCATAGGCGAAGCGTGGATTGTTGGTCAGCTTGATCAAGCCTTCCACAACTTGATCGTTTAAACCGATATTGAGGATGGTGTTCATCATGCCCGGCATTGAAAACTTGGCGCCGGAGCGACAGGAAACCAGCAGGGGATTTTCAGGATCACCGAATTTCTTCCCGGCTTGTTTTTCAACGATCTTGAACGCTGCCAGCATCTGGTCCCATTGACCGGCAGGGAATTGCCCCGTCTTGCGGAATTCATTGCATGCTTCCGTCGTGACGGTGAAGCCTGGCGGAACAGGTACTCCCGCGCGGGTCATATCCGCCAGTCCAGAACCTTTGCCACCCAGCAGACCGCGCACCCCCTCCCATGAACCTGCGTACTTCTCGGCCTCTGCAATCTCTCCAAAAAGATAAATCCATTTCTTACTCTTGACCATGGTAATCTCCTGATGATGAAATATGATAGCCGTGTTCTTTGCGATCAAAGAACACAGGTCATTTCGATTGGATTAATGAATAAACACACAATCCGAGAGTTTACCACAAACCATGCCAACATTAATCTCCCATCCATAGTTGGTTGCGCTGTGTGAGGGAAAGGATTTTTTCACCTTGCAGACGCATTTACCTTGTTTTGTAAAGCATTTGCAAAGCACAAACTCCCGCCAATGAAGGATAATACAGTCACGGATGGAACCAACCCATATGACCATAAATGTGCTTGCCATTGACGATGATCCTGCCATGACCGAATTATTAACCCTGCTGCTCAGAACGCACGGGTTCAACATCCAGACCGCTAACACGGGGGAAGAAGGCGTCAAGTTGACGCGCAAAGAATCCCCGGATGTGATCATTCTCGACCTGATGATGCCCGGTATGGACGGCTGGCAGGTGTGCAAACAAATACGGAGTTTCAGTACAGTGCCGATCGTAGTCTTTTCTGCCCTCGACAGCCCAGGGATCGTGGCGAGCGCACTGGACGCCGGTGCGGATGATTACCTGGTCAAGCCTGTTCCCAGCGGGGTGTTGATTTCCCATCTCAACACACTTACCCGCCGCACGGAGATGAACAACGGGAATAAATTCATCCCGAAAACTGCCCCAATTTCGTTATAAATAGATATCCAGTTAAAAATGCGCAGGTTCGCCCTGCGCTTTTCCATTTATGCTAGAATCAAGGCGTTAATAAGCATAAAGACAATAGATGTTATTAATATTTCCCCGGAGTTCAACCATGCAGACTTGTGCCAGATGCAATGCATCTTCCCCTGATAGTGCCATCAGCTGTGATAACTGCCATGCCGATCTAGGCAAATTCTCCACGCATGCTGTTGCACTGAAACGCATGCAAGAAAATCCGCGCGTCAGGTCCATCCGCCTGTCGGTGGCTCATGATGCCTGTCCGTATTGTTATGAATTGTTGAAGACCTATCCGAAGGACAAGGTTCCGCGCCTGCCCCACGCGGGCTGTTCCCATGAAGATGGCTGCCGCTGCTTTTATGAACCGGTTCTGGAGGATACCGCCATGGTTGGAAAGGTTGCAGACGAATTCTAAATTGGCCTCTTCCAGGATCCTCGAAATATCGGTTTAGTGAAAAGTCTCAAGCGCCTCAGCAACAGCCTGGGGCGCTTCGACCATCGGCAGATGACCCACCCCAGCAATCTCTACAAGGGACCCAATTTTTACCGCAGCACGCATTTCCCGCGCACGATCGACGGGCATGATCATATCGGCAAGACCGTGAATGATCACCACAGGGATTTCCAACGATAACAATACATCCATCGAATCGGGTCGTTCCGCCATCGCCCTTAATGCGCCAGCCACGCCCTGCGCACCCTGGCGCAGGATGAGGTCTTTCAATGATATTTGAATACCTGGATCGCCAGTCAACAAGGCAGGCATGGAGTCAGCCACTTCTCCCACTCCATTCATCTCAACCCGATCTGCCAACTGGTTTCGGGCGGTACGCTTTTCGGGCGGATCTGCGCTGGCTTGCGTAGATATCAACCCCATCCCCAGCAGGCGTGTCAGATGATGACGCCCAAACTCCAGGGACACGTATCCACCCATCGAATGACCAGCCACAAGTGCTTTCTGGATCTGCAGGTGATCCATGAGAGTTATCAGGTCCCCTGCCATATCGGAGAGATGGGTCGTCGATCCGGCGGGGAGACTTTGCCCGAAACCGCGCAGATCAGGCATGATCAGGTCAAACCTGTTTTCAAGCAGCGGCACCAGCGGTTGCCAGATGTAATGGTCAAGCGGGTAGCCGTGGATGAGAATCAAGGGCGTGCCGTGCCCCTCGCGTTCGTAGGCAAGTTCAAGACCATTCGAGGGTAATTTCAACATTTCCATCTGACCTGAACCTTTTGCTTGCTTCCCAGGCGGGTGTAATAAAAGATATAGTCGTTTTCACAGCCGAAATCGTAAACCCTCCTGGTCACATCCACATCAACTTTGCAATACTCTGCCAGTTTTTCCAATTCGCCGGCGCGCCACCAATCCACTGCCTGAATCCCTGTGGCAGACTTCGTTTCACCAAGGGTGGCACGGGCAACAGCATCCAGGCTGACCCGAAAACCAAGTGTGCGGAACAGGTCATCCATGATGTCGAGAGTGGGATAGAACTGGAAGCGTTCATCCGGTGCGTACGGACGCAAAACTACATAGTCGAAACCTTTAATATTGAAGCCAACCACCCGGTCAGCAGATTTCAATACTGAGATCAATGCAGGGATATCCTTCTCCCAGAAGGTGGAGAAATCATTTTTTAATGAAGACCAGGTGACAGCGCAGGAAACCTTCAATGCCGCGATATTATTCCTTCCTCCCACGTCATCGAAAAGGTTTTGTGTCTCGAGATCAAAAACGACAATATTCACAACCCCTCCACAAACACAATAATTCGGTTATCAAGGGTATTCTTTCTTAGTTCAGCAGCCTTTTTTTCGCCAGTTTTAGTGCCTGAGCGCGGGTGGAGATATCTCCCATTGCCTGGGCTTCGCGGATGGCTTCCAGCAATTCGCCGATCTTTTTTCCAGGTTCGAGAGCCAACGCCTTCATCAGGTCATCACCGTTCACCAGCACAGGAGGGTCAACCGTCTCGCCAGGTTTCTCAAACCAATTCTCAAGCATCAACCTGACCACCTCAAGGGCAGCTGCCCAGGTTTCCTGCGGAAGGGTTTGTTCGTAGGTGGCACGCAGATCGGCTAACGCCAGCAGGCATAGTTCCATCCCTGCCATGCCAGTATCCCGGAAGAACCGGTATATTGCACGCCTGGATGGTGGTTTTCCCTCCCTCACCAACCTTTGGATGTGAAACAGAATTCGGAGGTGGTTGGAGATGATCATTTGCAGCCATGCTGTCTCTTCATTGCTCATCATCAATGCACGCGCGCGAACGGCTGTGACCTGGGCACCAACCTGGTCATGGTTCCAGAAATGCATTTGACCCTGTTCATCGTTCTTGATGACCAGCGGTTTTGCCACATCATGATAGAGCGCGGCAAGGAAAAGCAGGCTTCTATGCGAACGATCACCGGTTAATGTGGATGCCTGGATCTCGCATATTTTGGCCCGGTAGCCGCCAATCACCTGCACCATAAGCCTCTCAGGCAGGTCTGCCTCAAGTTCAGATCCTCCTCCGACCGCCAGGCTGGCGAGGATTGCATCCAGGTGAACCATGGTCGCCAATGTATGCTCCCACACATCGTGAACATGTGGGGCGGGTTGGGTAAATCCCTTTAAAGGCGAGAGTTCCGGCAGGATATGGGCAAGCACTCCCAGCATATCAAGGGCACGCAGGCATGTTGCCGGCTGGGCTCCATTCAGCAGGCGGAAGAGTTCATCCCGCAATCGTTCAGGGGAAATGTCGCCCGAAAGGTAGGCAGCCTTCTTCATCGCTCCACGCGTTTCGGAATCGATACTAAAGCCAAAATTCGCTGCCAACCGGATCCCACGCAGGATTCTCACGGGATCATCGGAAAATGATGTCTGCGAACATGCGCGCAAACGCTTTTCCTGCAAATCCTGGGCTCCACCAAGCGGATCGTGGATGGTGTTGTCCCGCAAATCACAAGCAATGGCGTTGAGCGTAAAATCGCGCCCGACCAGGTCTGATTCCAGGTCGCGGCCGCGAAAGGCGGCAAAGTCCATGCGGATGCGAATGTCCTTCTCGTCTACAGCCAGGATGCGCCCGGTGTCGCGTTCGTCATCGAGAGGGTAGAAATCTGCCTTCAAGCACCGGGCAACACGACGAGCCATTTTTATGGCATCCCTCTGTAGAACAAAATCCAAATCATGGATCTCGGTGCCAAGCAGGGCATCGCGTACTGCTCCGCCAACCAGGTACACGGGCATATCGTCCGGTAATGCTGCCCGAACAAGGTCCAGGATCTTGGGAAATTGCAGGGTTTTATTTCCGGGCATGAAGAGTATCTCGGGAATTTCCTTAAATCGTGATTGCGCCGCCTGGCGCGCTTGTTCTGGTGTACCACCCTGGGCAATCACGCGCCTGCCCAGGCGGGCAATCCAGCGACCTGCATACAATTCTTCTTCCTCTCCCGTCATACTTTCCTTCTACCTCACGCTCATTTTCTTATATTTCTTTAAATCTGCAGAACCAATGAAGGGTAGATGGCGGAAGTATTCATCGATATCGATGCCGTAACCAAAAACATATTTATCCGGAATGTCAAAGCCGACATAGGTCACCTCCACAGGCACTTCCCGACGGTATTTTTTGTCAAGCAGGACGCAGGCGTGCAGGCTCCTGGGTTCGCGTGTTCCGAGCATTTGAAGGACATGTGCCAGCGTCCTTCCGCTGTCCACGATATCTTCGACCAGCAGCACATTCAGACCTTCGATATTGGTCATCAGATCGAGGTTCACGCGCACATTTCCGCTCGAAGCATAATGACCGATCCCATAGGAACTGAGCGACATGCAATCCAGGGTGTGGGGGATGGTGAGATGGCGGGTCAAATCAGCGGCGAAGGTCATGCCACCACGAAGCAGGCAGACTACCAGCAACTCCTTTCCGGAATAATCCTGGCTGATCTGCGCCCCAAGTTCAGCAACCCGTTTCCCGATCGTTTTCTCATCCACCAGAATTTCATCGATAAAATCGCGGTAATCCTGCATCGCAACCTCATCAGGCGGGTGGATGATACTTGTCAAGATCAACGACTGCGATGAACGGCAGATTTCGGAAGTATTCATCCAGGTCGAGGCCGTAGCCAAAAACGAATTTGTTCGGAATGCTGAAACCGCGGTAGTGGATCGGAACCGAAGTCTCACGCCGCTCTTCTTTATCCAGCAGCGTGCAGACCTTTAAGCTGCGAGGTTGGCGGGTTTGCAGGAACTCAAGTACATAGGCAATGGTATTTCCGCTATCCACAATGTCTTCCACCAGGAGCACGTCCTTGTTGCGGATATCTGTTTTCAGGTCAAGCGAGAGGCGCACACTGCCGCCTGCCTGGCGCACGCCCGCTCCATAAGAGGTGACTGCCATGAAATCGATCTGGTGAGGAACAGTGATATGGCGCATCAAGTCCACCATGAAGACAATTCCCCCGCGCAGGATGCAAATGAGCAGCAGGTCCTTCCCTTGATAATCGCGGTTGATCTCTTCCCCCAACTCCTTGATGCGTGCCTGGAGAGACTGTTCATCGATCAATATTTCAGAAAGAATATCCTGATAATCCTGCATGATCGCTCCATGGAAATTTCTTTGCCGCTTAGCGAGGGACCTTATGATGAGCTCGGCAGCGGGCTTCGTACATCTCTGCCGCACCGACGATCACCACCGGGTCATCAAAGCGGGCGGGTTTTCCATTCACCAGGCGCTGTGTGCGGCAGGCTGGTTCGCCACAAACCATGCAAATAGCCTGGATCTTATCAACCTGCTCGGCACGTGCCATCAACATGGGCATCGGACCGAATGGTTCTCCGCGAAAATCGGTATCCAATCCGGCGACGATGACACGCATTTTGGCTCGTGCAAGTTCTTCAACGACCTGGATGATCTCATCATCGAAGAACTGCGCCTCGTCAATGGCAACCACTGTGGCTTCCTTGTCCAGCTGCTTGCGGATATCCGCTGCTTTTTTGACCGGGATGGCGGCATAATCGGTCCCGGCATGGGAAGTCACTTTCTTTACAGCATAGCGGACATCAATGGCCGGTTTGAAAACCTGTACGTGCTGGCGGGCGATCGTCGCCCGGCGCAGGCGGCGGATCAACTCGTCTGTCTTTCCGCTGAACATCGAACCGCAGATCACTTCAACCGAACCGGTCGTATGGGCTGTCATAAGCACCTCATTTTTCCCTGCCAGCCCTCAGCATCTCCTGTTCAGAAGAGTCTGGCAAGCAGAATAGTGCAAACAGGCAGATGCGATTGCATCTGCCTGTTAAGTTTACCTGATTATCGGCTTTCAGCAAGCCCTAGGCTGCTGGAGTTTCAGCCTGCTCCGGGACATCATAACCGAGGGCGCGAAGTTTCTTCTTCATGTCGATCAGTGACTTGCGGCCAAAACCTTCGATTGACAGCACACTTTGCTCACCTTCGCTAAGTTTGGCGAGGAATTGACCGACTTCCTTGATCCCTGCTTTTTCCAAGGCTGCCACGGGGCGGGCAGTCAGTTCCAGTTCAGCAATTGCCCGCTTGGGGGACACCTTCGACTCTGCACGGCTCTTCTTTTCGTCCACATAAGTCTGGCGGACCTGAAGTTTCTTATAGAAACGATCCACCTGACCTTCAATGTCCACGAGGCGTCCCTGCTCACCGGAGAAGAACGGGTGGCAATTTGAGCAGATTTCGACGCGGATCTCCTGCTTTGTGGAGCCGGTTGTCCAGGTGGTGCCGCAGGAGGCGCAGGTCACCTTGGTATCCGTGTAATATGTCGGATGAATACCCTGTTTCATTTCATAATCCTTTCGCTGTCTACTTTTCTTCTGCCGGCATTACATTGACGCGCTTGCGCCCGTTGATGACATCGTAGACGACCAGGCCTTCGATGGTTGCAAAGATGGTATCGTCCTTGCCGACATCCACATTCAAACCAGGTTTGATGTGGGTCCCGCGCTGGCGCATGATGATGTTGCCGGATAAGACATGCTCCCCGGCATATTTCTTCACGCCCAGGCGCTGACCATTCGAATCTCTTCCGTTGCGGCTGGAGCCGCCACCTTTTTTGTGTGCCATGATTACCTCACTCTTCTACTTTTTCGCCGCAGGCTTCTTCGGAGCCGTTTTGCCCTTCGGGGATGCGGTCCGCTTCGGGGTTGGTTTCGCAGCCGGCTTAACGACGGCAGTTTTCCTGGGGGATGGTTTTGTCGCAGCCTTGGCGGGTGTTTTTGCTGCAGGTTTCTTCGTTTTAGGAGAAACCTGCACGGTTCTGGTTTCAGCCTTCACCGGTTTCTTAGCCTGATCTTCTTTTTTCTTCGAAGTCTTTTCCACTTTCTTGACAGGTGTGGCTTTTTCCTCTATGACAGGTTCTTTCTTGATCAGTTCGGACCCGCCGATCTGCTCTACGAACAGGCGGGTATAGTTCTGACGGTGTCCGGTCTTGACTCGAATGCGTTTCTTTGGGCTGTAGTTGAAGATGTTCACCTTCTGGACCCTTGAAATGCTCGAGGACCGTTGTCCATACCGGGCTATCCTTGACATGGGGTGTGCCGACGGTGATGTTTTCCCCGTCCGCCAGCAGCAGGACCTGCTCCAGTTTGATATTGTCGCCGGCTTCTACCGGCAGGCGGTCCACTTCGATGGTGCCGCCTTCGACGGCTCGAAATTGCTTGCCGCCGCTTTCCACAATTGCATACTTCATCTTTTTCTCCTGGTCTTCGCTTCACCACATTCCCTGCGGTACAGGCTCGGTTTGGCCAGATTTGCGGGCCGGGTACAAACCCTTACGCTGGTATGCGGGGAAGCCGGGATACAAACGGACGCCCCAGCAGCGTGCCGGGGCAGAGGCGGACGATATTATACATGCGAGCTGGCTGCATGTCAACCGTTGGCTGAAAAACGACGGTTCAGAATCCGAACACGATGATCCCGCCCATGAATCCCAATACCATCGCAATCGAAAAACTCACAAAATATGCCAAAAGATAGAATCCTTTGGCAGGCCTGGTATAGAAAATATCCTTTTTCCGCCAGCGGACGATTGCCGTAAATGTAGTCAATAAGAACAATGTGGTCGCAAGGAATATTTTAGCAACATGGTTGGGTGCCATGCCAGCGTAAAAAACCAGGTTATCGCGAATTCCAAAAATGGCAGCAACAATGGTGCTCACCGCTGCTAGTGACATATTCGCAAATGCTGCCTGTTCCAGGATCTTGTGATGTTTCCAGAGAGCCAGCAGGATAAAGAATAACCCTGCACCTGTAAGGGCAATTGGAAAGTGGACGACGATCGCATGCGGGGGGTGAAGCTGTGTTATGGCATGGATAATCCGGATGATCAGATCCATAGGCTCTCCTGACAGGTCCTGTTTCACGACTATTATGATAAAATTTTACCATGAATGTCGTATTTACTCCCCTGGTCACCATCCCAATCATGAACCATTGGTTGACAAATCCTCCTCTTTCCGATAATCTTGATCTGTGAAACTGACCCAGGAACAAAGCAGGATCGTCGAATATCCTCTTGATTCGAAGATATTTCTTTCGGGTCCTCCCGGATGTGGAAAAACAACGGCTGGCGTGGAACGGCTGTGTGCACTCCTGGTTGCAGGGCTGCCGGCTGATTCGCTCCTTATTCTCACTCCCCAGCGCACTCTCCAAATCCCCTACGAAACAACCCTGGCAGCGCAGGAGATCCCTCCCGGCGGACAGGTGACCCTTGCCACCATAGGCGGGCTGGCACGCCGGATGGTGGACCTTTTCTGGCCGATGGTATCTGAGGCGATTGGATTTACCCATGCGGATGAACCACCGTTATTCCTCACTCTTGAAACAGCCCAATATTACATGGCTCGCATCGTTCGTCCGCTGCTGGATGAGGGTTACTTTGCTTCGGTCACGATCAACCGTAATCGTCTATACAGCCAGGTGCTCGATAACTTGAACAAAGCCGCTTCTGTAGGCTTCGCTCATACCGAGATCAGCGAGAGATTGAAAACCGCCTGGTCTGGGGATCCGGGTCAGCGGCGTGTTTTCGAGGATGCCCAGGAATGTGCAAACCGCTTCCGGCAGTACTGCCTGGAGCATAATCTGCTTGACTTTTCCCTCCAACTGGAGGTATTTTGGAAATTCATCTGGCGCATGCCGGAATGTAGAGAATATTTGACCCTCCAATACCAGCATGTCATCTACGATAACATTGAAGAGGATATCCCGATCGCACATGATTTAATGGCAGAGTGGCTGCCGGACTTATCCTCTGCACTGATCATATTTGACAAGGATGGAGGCTACCGGCGTTTCCTCGGGGCTGACCCGATCACCGCCCAGGGATTGCAGCAACACTGCAACCTGATCGAGGAGCTCGGCCAGTCTTTCGTCTGCTCAGCAGAAGTCCAAGCTCTGGAAAATGCATTTTCATCCATCCTATCGCCCGGTCATTCTCTCCCGATATCTTCTAAAAGCCTGTCATCTCTCTCCTTTCCTCCATCAGAAACACCCAGCCGATTCTTTCCACAAATGCTTGATTGGGCTGCCTCTGAAATAAAGCAACTCATCGTAGAAGGAGGGATACCTCCTTCAGAAATCGTTGTCCTCACTCCATACCTCTCGGATGCCCTGCGCTTCTCCCTGAGCAACCGGTTCGACGAGATGGAAATACCCTGGCGTTCGCAGCGTCCTTCGAGATCGCTGCGGGATGAGCCGGCATGTCAATGCCTGCTGACCCTGGCAGCCCTGGCGCACCCGGGCTGGAGCATCCACCCGACGAAATTCGATCTCACCTACGCCTTTCTCTATGGCATCGAGGGAATGGACCTGGTGCGCGCCCAGTTGCTGGCAGAGATCGTGTACCGTCCGCGCGACCTGACACTATCAAGTTTTGACCTGATCCGCCCTGAGGTCCAGGAGCGTCTGACTTTCGTTTTTGGTCAGCGTTATGAAGCCTTACGGGCATGGATCAAGTCGTATCGCCAACAACCTGTTGCCGATCCACTGGATCAATTTCTCCGCAGGCTCTTCGGGGAAATTTTATCGACGAAAGGATTCGGTTTCCACCGAAATTTCGATGGTTCGCGTCTCGCTGCCAGTCTGGTTGAATCGGTGCAGAAATTCCGCCAGGCGATGATGCCATCGATCAACATGGCGAGAGAAATATCGGAAAACCAATCTACCCACATGGAAATGGGTAAAGAATACCTTGCCATGCTGCAAGACGGTGTCATCGCTGCCCAGTATATTGAAGACTGGCAGGCTGCACAGAGCGAGGCAGTAATGATCGCCCCCGCACATACATTCCTGATGACGAACCGACCGGTGACCGTCCAGTTCTGGCTGGATGCAGGTTCTCGAGGCTGGTGGGAACGCCTTTTCCAGCCTCTTACCCAACCCTATGTTCTTAGCCGTTCATGGGATCGTGACCAGGTATGGACCGATACGGATGACCAAAACGCAAATCAGCAGACCCTGGAACGGCTCATCGTTGGCCTACTCAGGAGATGCCGGAACCGTGTTTATATTGGCTTGAGCGAATTAGGCGAATCAGGGTACGAGTCGCGCGGTCCTTTGTTAAAAGCCATCTGGAACCTGCAATTGGAGTCACAGAAAATTAATGAGAAATAATCTCGTCCTGATTCGGATCGTTATTCTCTTCGTATTTCTCACTGGTTGCGAACCACGCAGCACGCCTGCAGACCCCGGCACTGAAATCCTGCCGGGCAGTGAAACGCGAACCCCGTTCCTGCCGGCGTCTGAAACACCGTCAGTCCAAATATTCACCGAAACTCCCACATTAACCGCTTCGCCTACCGAAACACCCTCCCCCTCCAGCACATTCACCGGCACACCCACACCCAGCATGCAGGTGAATCTGCAGGCGGTGGGTGACATCATGATGGCGCGTACGATCGGGGACATGGTATTGACGCAAGGACCAGATTCCATCTTCTCCGGAGTCCAGTCCGTTCTGGAAACAGCAGATTTGCTTGTGGGAAACCTCGAGTGTGCAATAACCGGGGGCGGCGAACCGCAGCCAAAGATCTACACTTTTGCTGCGCCTCCGGCAGCAGCCCTGGCACTAGGGCTCGCAGGTTTTGATGTGCTCAGCCTGGCTAATAACCACGCCATGGATTTTGGTAGCGTTGGTTTATTGGACACCCGTATCAATCTTGGGCAATATGGGATCGCCAGCGTTGGTGCAGGGGTGAACGCAGTTGAAGCGCATGCTCCGGTCATACTTGAACGGAATGGCTTGCGTGTGGCTTTCCTGGCGTACGTGGATGTTCCGAACGAATTTACCGGGTTCGATACCCATACCTGGATCGCAACCAACACCCAACCCGGAGTCGCCTGGGCCTACCGGGATCAGATCAAGGCCGATGTTACTGCTTCCAGGCTTCTCGCAGATGTGGTGGTGGTGTTCCTGCACTCGGGATACGAAATGAATGATATGGTCGTGGCTCACCAGCGGGGAGAAGCAATTACTGCGATCGATGCCGGGGCGGCACTTGTGATTGGTTCTCATCCGCATATCCTGCAGGCTGTTGAAAAGTACCATGGCGGTCTGATTGCCTATAGTCTTGGAAATTTTGTTTTTGATGATAACGAAGGCATCTCCAATGCCTCGGTCATCCTGCAAGTTCTTCTCTCCCGGCAGGGTGTCGAGAATTATCACTTTATCCCGGTATTGATCGAGAACGGTCTGCCGCGCCTGGCTGCGGACTGGGAAGCCCCTGCGATTGGTACGATGGTTTCGCCGATCAATCCCTAGGAGACCTGGATGAAAGCCAAAATAATAATCGGGATACTGGCAATTTTCATGATTGTCATTGGTATTGCAATCATTTCAATTATTAACAAGGATAACAATTCATCCAGTACTCCTACTTCCAATGCCATGACAGCCTTTTCAGTTACCAAATCCCCTTCGGACAAAAAAAATAGCTCGCCAACCGCTACCCCGACCATCACTCCAACCATCACGTACATGATGGTGTGCACTCCGCCCCTCTGTGCCATCGGCACGAACGAAACCTATTACTGCCCGGGGAATTGCCCCGGAGGCTGTGGTACCACTTGCGCCACCTACACTCCAACCCCATGAAAATATCGCCTAAAGACAAATCAAGAATAATAGGTGTACCAGCTCGGTTTGTTGGATAAAGAAAATGCGAAATTTCAACCTGCGTGAATCCCAAAAATCCATCCTCAGATACTCAGGAGGAAAAATGGGGATTTCTGCCGTACCGGGAGCGGGAAAAACCTTCACGCTGTCAGCGCTGGCAGCAGATATTATCCGCTCCGGCAGGATCACTGGCGAGCAGGAAGTTTTAATCGTTACCCTGGTCAATTCTGCAGTAGACAACTTCTCGAACCGGATCAAGGAGTTCCTTGAAACACCGATGCCATTTGGTTATCGGGTTCGCACCCTGCATGGGTTGGCTCACGATATTGTGCGTGAGAAACCCTCTTCGGTTGGGTTGGAGGAGCGCTTTGCCATCCTGGATGAGCGCGAGGCAGAACTCATCCGCAAGGAAGCCTCGCACGCGTGGTTGCATGCCAACCCGCATCATCTGGATGAATACCTTCTCCAAGAAATGGACCAGTCTAAACGAGACTGGGTGAGCCGGCAGCAATTACCGGACCTGGTCGCTGGCATCGCCCTGGCATTCATCCGTTCGGCAAAGGACAATCGCCTGATGCCGGGAAAACTGCGCCAATTGCTGGATCAGGCTCCTGCTCCTTTACCGCTGGCAGAGATGGGATTGGCGATTTATTCGGATTACCAGCGTGGCCTTGCATATCGCGGCGCGGTGGATTTCGATGACCTGATCCGCCTAGCGATCGATCTTCTGGAGAATGAAAACGAGTTTCTTGAGCGGTTGCGCTATCGCTGGCCTTACATACTTGAAGACGAAGCCCAGGATTCCAGCCAGTTGCAGGAGCACATTCTGCGCCTTTTAGCCGGTAAAGACGGAAATTGGGTTCGGGTCGGTGACCCCAACCAGGCCATCTTCGAGACTTTTACAACTGCCTCACCCAGGCACCTGCTTGAGTTCATCCATGCGGAAGCAGACCAGTACAAGGAATTGCCTGATTCAGGGCGCTGTCAACCAGGTATCATTGATCTTGCGAATCACCTCATCCGCTGGGTTAACAATCAGCATCCGGACGAAGCCGCCCGCGAGGCGTTGACCATCCCTTATATCAAACCGGCACCGGTCGATGATCCGCAGCCAAATCCGAAAGCCGACCCACGAGGGATCAAACTCATCGGCAGGAAATATTCACCTGACGAAGAAGTGGATGCGGTCGTCCTGTCGATCGGCAAATGGATTGCCGGGCACCCCGATGCGACAGTCGCGGCGCTGGTTTCTGATAATACACGCGGTGAAAAATTAGTCGCGGCTCTCAAGAGGAGTAATATCGATCTGGTGGAAAACCTACGCAGCACCTTGTCTACACGTGCGGCAGTCGGCAGGCTGGCAGACCTTGCCAGCGCATTGGCCGATCCTCAATCCCCAGGCAGGTTGGCAGGCGCCTACCTGGCCTGGCGGGGGACTGGCGAGGAAGTATCCAGGAATGGTCTTCAGGATCAGGTTGCGGAATTAATCCGAAAATGTTCCCAGGTGGAAACGTTCATCAGCCCGCAACCGGGTCAGGATTGGTTGTCTGATCTTGGTTCCGAGGGTACCGCCATTGAGGTGATGGAGGAACTGGAAGATTTTCAGCACCATGTCCGCCGCTGGCATGGAGCGGTGTTGCTGCCAATTGACCAGATGATTCTCACCCTGTCACAGGACCTCTTCACTTCTGCCAACGACCTAGCCCTCGCCCACAAACTTGCCCTGGTACTGCACCAGGTCAGCGAGGACCATCGTGATTGGCGATTGCCTGAATTAACAGGTGAACTTCACCTGATCGCACGAAATGAACGGCGATTCCTGGGCTTCAGCGAGGATGACTCCGGTTTCGATCCATCTCATCACCCCGGCAAGGTGGTGGTGACCACCATGCACAAGGCCAAGGGCCTGGAGTGGGATCGGGTTTACTTGATGTCCGTGAATAATTACGATTTCCCGTCAGGTCAGCCAAATGATCGCTATATCGCCGAGAAATGGTTTATTGACTCAGGTTTGAATCTGGAGGCTGAAGCACTTGCTCAACTCGAGGCTGCCCTTTCGACCAGTGAGTTCGAGTTCTACTCCTCCGGAGCAGCCACCCGGCGCGCCCGGATAGAGTATATTCGTGAACGCTTGCGCCTGTTGTACGTGGGAATCACGCGGGCGAAAAAGGAATTGTTGCTGACATGGAATACTGGTCGCAAGGGAGACCAGACTCAGGCTCTACCCTTTGTCGCTTTACAGGCATGGTGGCAGGATAAAGACAGGCTGCAATAATTGCACCCCTGGTCATATTAAAATGATTCACCAGGATCCCGTGAGATACCATTGGTCTTCTTTTCCAAAAAAAGGGAAATCTCCAGGAGATTTAGGATGAGACCCAAATTGATTGCCTACTTTATTTTGGTAAGTAATCCTCTTCGACTTTGATGAGAAATACACATCGAGCATTTTATTAATTTATAATCAACATCCAAAGGTGGAATCGGATAATTGGATGGTATTGCAAAGTATCTTATTTCTTTCCCATCACCTGGTATAACGGTTGGAGTCGTTTATACATTCGCTTGTAAACCCCGTAATACAACTCGTCATACCGTTCATGGATCCTGGTATCCGGTTCAAACACATCCCGGATATGCGTCATTTCGCGGATGGCAGTAGGGAAGTCCGGGTGGATCCCGACGCCTACCGCCGCATCAATGGCGGCTCCAAGACCAGACGCTTCGTAAACATGCGGTCGCGCTGCTGGCAGACCGAAAATATCCGCCGTCAACTGCATTGCCACCAGGGATTGACTTCCCCCTCCCGCCACGCGCAGTTCGGTGATCGGCACGCCAGATCGTTTGGCAGTTCGTTCGGCGCCTTCGCGCAAGGCATAAGCCAGGCCTTCAAGGATGGCCCGGTAGATGTGTGCCCGGGTGGTCACGTCGCTGAAACCGATCACGGCGCCACGCGCTTCTGGACCGGGAAAAACCAATCCCGGCGACCAGTAAGGTTGCAGCACCAGTCCATCTGATCCGGGCGGCACGCTGCGCACCAGGTCATCGAACAGGACTTCTGGCTCGATCCCCTGCGCCTCAGCCAGCCCCTGCTCTCGCAGACCAAACTCTTGCTTGAACCAGGTCACCATCCAATAACCCCGGTAGATCTGGATTTCAAAACTGTACTGACCTGGTACTGCCGCCGGATAGGGGGGGATGAGCGGGATGACTTCGATGTATTTCTTATGGGTGGTATTGATGGTTGCCGTAGTCCCGTAACTGAGACATCCGATGTGCGGTTCAAGGCAACCTGCCCCCAGCACCTCGGTGGCTTTATCTGCAGCCGCCGCAATGAGAGGCAGCCCGACAGGTATACCTGTACTGGCAGAAGCCTGTGCAGAAATCTGCCCCAATCTGGAGCCCACCGGAACAAGCTCGGGCAGCAGGGATTTATCCACCGGGACTGCCTGCCATTTCCACCCCCAGGATGCTTCCCAATCCTGTTTTTTATAATCAAATGGAATATATCCAACCTGGCAGCCGACAGAGTCCACAAACCTGCCGGTCAATTGAAATGTCAGGTATCCGGAGAGAAACAGGAATTTATGGGTGGCATTCCAGATTTCGGGTTGATGTTTCTGCAGCCAGTTGGCTTCCGCCTCAGCCTGAAGGTAAGCCACCGTCGCGGAAGCCCCGGCGATTTTAAAAGCCGCCCCCCAGAATCCACTCAGCGGTTTGACTCCCTCCGTCCGGCGCTGGTCGAGCCATTGGATGGCCGGTCGCAGGGGTTTGCCAACCTTGTCCACGTTGATCATGGTGCTGCGCTGGGTGGTGAGTGCAACGGCAGCGATGCTGGATTTATCCACACCTTGTGCCCACAGGTTTTCGCACGCCTGGCAGACGGCTTTCCAGAAGACCTTCGGATCCTGTTCCGCCAGGCCGGGTGCAGTGGAGAAATAGGGCTCGATCAGGACTCGTGACTTGAAAAGGAGATCCCCTTGCGGATCGAACACCAGGGCGCGCACCGATTGTGTGCCATTATCGATCGCGAGCAGATTTTCAGCCATGATAATCTCCTTTACTTGTCATCGGTACCGCAGTAACCAGAATACCCTGCAGATATCAATGGCAGAATTATAGTCGATAGGCGCGATTCCATAATTCCGTGTAGGTTTCCACCTCCTGCAGCCAGCGTGGATCGTCCCAGCCGAGTTCCGCCTGGACAATGGAGCGGATGTGATCCATCAAGGGTATTCCACCGTTGGGTGCCAGCAATCCGAGACGGACTCGGCGCAGGAGCAGGTCATCCAGATGCACCACACCTTCTGTGCGCGCTGCCTGGCGAAGTTCTGCCCAAAGGTATAATGTCTCCCCGATTGGCTGGAGTTCCTGGTCAGATGAGGCGAACAATCCCGCGGATTCAGGTCCATAGCGTGCCAGGAGACGCAGGCATTGGGTGGGGGAGAAATTTGAAGCACAGGCGGTCTCTGCAACCGGGGGCATGGCATCCAGAACGGGGATGGCGGGATCGAATGGAATGTGTCCAAGGTGTTTGCGGACGGCTTTGAGGGCATCGCGAGCCATCGTGCGGAAGGTGGTCAGTTTGCCGCCGCTAACGGTCAGCAGACCGTTCTCGTCCCAGAGAACATGTTCGCGCGATTCCTTGGACGGATTGACTTTACCTGTGTCGACAACCGGGCGGAAACCGGAATAAGTGGCATTCACATCAGAGTGGGTTAGTTCCTGCTGGGGGAAGACAAGCTTGAGCCCATCCAGCAGGTATTCGACCTCACTGGCACTGATGACCGGGTTGGTTATCAGGGCTGAATCATGATCCACATCGGTCGTTCCAAATACCACCGCTCCCTCCCACGGCAGGGCGAATACCGGACGACCATCCTGCGGGTGCAGGAAGCTGATGGCACGCGTCAGCGGCAGGCGGTTGAAGGGTAGCACCAGGTGGCTGCCGCGCAGAGGCCGCAGTCGGGCAGGCTTCCCAACCTGCTTGCGCAGCATATCCGCCCATGCACCGGTGGCATTGATCACAACCCGCCCTTTTAATTCAATCTGCCGATCGGATTCGCCGGACGTATCCCTGAGCACTACCCCGCAGACTATTCCGGATCCCTTTTTGAGCAGGGTTTCGACACTTGCATAATTTATTGCGTATCCCCCCCCCTGTACCGATTCACGTAATAAACGCAGCACAAGCCGGGCATCATCGGTCTGGGCATCAAAATAGCGGAAACCTCCCCGCAAACCGGGGGCTGTAACCACAGGGCAGAGTTCGCGAATGTCCTCCGTGTCGTACGAACGGTGGCTCCACTGTCCCGCCATCAGGTCGTAGATGACCAACCCTGCTCCGAAAACCCAACCTGGCATATGGTCACCGGGAAGGCATGTGTATATAAAGCCGAGCCGGTTGATCAACCCGCGACCTTGTTTTAAAAGATATTCACGTTCCCGCACTGATTCCAGCGTGACCCGCACCTGTGCGTTCTTCAGGTAGCGCATGCCCCCATGGACAAGTTTCGAGGAACGCGAGGAGGTCCCCGAGGCGAAATCACCCGCTTCCACCAGGAGGACTTTCAATCCCGCATGCACGCACTGGCGCAGTATCCCGGCCCCGGTGATCCCCCCGCCTACGATGATGATATCCCATTCCTGGTTGAGCTCAGACCAAACCCGGTCACGCCAGCCTATTTTCCAGTCCATGATCGTGCTCCTTGAATTATGGTTGCGAAGTCCTAGTAATGTGGTTATGGAACTTGGATCAATTTTCCCGGATTCATCATCTCATCCGGATCCATGGATTTTATTAAGAGCACGCAGCATGTCCATCCCCAGGGCACCTTTTTCAGTTTCAAGATAGGAAGCATGGTCCAAACCGACCCCATGCTGGTGGGTGATCGTACCTCCATACTTCTGAATGGTCAGGCTGGCAGCCCGTTTCATGCTTTTCCATAGTGCAATCAAACCATCCGGGTCTGACAAACGGCGAAAAAGATATGTGGTGTAGATGCTCGCACCATCACGGTAGACATGGGACAGGTGAGCAAAAGCAAGAACCTCCTCACCTGCCTGGTGCGCTGATTCCACGATCGAAGCAGGGATGGCTGCCGATGCCTCCATGACACGCTCCCAGGGGATGGCGGTTTCGACTGTATCGATTGCCACACCCTGTTCCCAGAGTGTATTCCGCAGGTAGGGTGAAAAGAAACGTGCTTTCTTCCAGGTGCGTCCAACAGATTCACCCACAAAGAGTCCACCCTGCCTGCGGCAGATGGAAATTGTCTGGAGACGCGCCCTCCGCACGCAGCCGGTATTTCCAGTGACCCCGAAAACGAGCAGGCAGCGTTGAGCACCGTAACCAATCAACCGCAGCCCTTTATCTGCGGTGCGAATCCAGGCCTTGCCGGAAAGGATCAGGGTCGTTTCCGTTTCCTGAGGGTTGGATAACCTCAGCATCGAGACGGGAATCTCCTGCTGGCATATCTGGCGGACTGCTTGCGCGCCCTGTTCCCAGGTTGGAAAGAATACTCCATGGAATTCCTCCGCCTCAGGGAGTCGGCGGATTCGAACCCTGGCTGAGGTGATCACGCCCAGGCGTCCTTCTGATCCAAGGATCATCTCCTTGATATCGGGCCCGGCTGCTGAAGCGGGAAAATGAGGCAGCGCGATCGAACCGCGCGGTGTTTCCACCTGCCCTCCGGCAAATAATTGCTCAATGCGCCCGTAGCGATACGACTGCTGCCCGGACGAGCGGGTGGCGATCCAACCGCCAAGGGTGGAATATTCATGCGATTGCGGATAATGACCCAGGGTGTAGCCGCGTGCCTGCAAGGCCTGCTCCAATTCGGGCCCCGTGACCCCTGCCTCGAAGGTCGCTGTAAGACCAACCTCATCCAAATCCACCAGGCGGGTCAGATGTTCCAGTGAGAGGGTCAGCACCGGTTGATCAGATTTCATTGGGTCGATATGACCGGTAACACTCGTCCCACCGCCATAAGGAATGACCTTTGCGCCTGTTTTCCTGGCAAATTCGATCAATGTTCGAACATCCTCCACGCAGCGAGGGTAGCCCACCCCGTCCGGAAACACCTGTATCTTACCGGTGCGAAGGTCCACCCAGTCTGGCATGGATTGCCCGCGCGCATGGGTGAGGCGATCCTGGGGAGATCTCTCCACCATCGGATGGGTTGGAAGACGGGAATCAGGAACTGACCTGAGTACGGTGTCATACTCGGCATCGGTACCCGGATTGAACCTGCCGATTTTGTTGGCAAGGTATTCCCTGGCTGTTTCTGGTAGCGGATATTGAATATTGACATTTCCCCATCCATTCCAGCGTTTCATTTTTCGTCCTCCTGCATTTTCACTGCCATGGCTTTGCTCTCTTCCATGATCCTGCGAGTAAGTGACTCGGCCTCGCCATCAGCACCTCGCCGAACGCAATCGAGAAGGGACTGATAAAAGTCGTGCGAGTGCTGGCGGCAGCGTGATGAGGAAAAATATTGCACCCCCACCAGCATATACAGCTTCTGGAAGCCATTCAATAAAAGTTTGAAAACCGGATTACTTGCATTGCCAGACAGCATCTCATGGAGATCCCAATCTGCCCGGGCATAAGCATTCGGGGTATCTTCCAGGCCTGTATAACTTTCCAACAATGAGATGACTTTCCCGGGAGCGTTGTGGACTGCCTGGGAAGTATAGGCAGGAGCCAGCAGCACCCGCAGGTCGAGCAGGTGGACGACGAAGTCTGAGCTCTGGTGGACGGGGGATTGTGCCAGCGCTGAAAGCACGGCCAGGCTGCCTTCCCGCCAATAATCCCGTACCCGGGTGGGTTTACCATGCTGGATTTCCAACCAGCCATCCCTGGCAAGCCGCTGAAGGGCTTCGCGCAATGTCGGGCGGGTTACGCCCACCTGCACGGCAAGCTCTCGTTCGGCAGGCAGATTACTATTGATCGGGAAAAATCCTGAGAGAATACCCTCGAGCAGGCGATTCTCTGCCGATACGGCTGGTTTCACAACAGGCTGCCAATCCATGAACCCTCCACACTGGTAAGTGGTCTGACCATTCGAGTGTATCAATTTATATTGAACAGAGTCTAGTGACAATTATCACGTTCATCCACCGTGAGCGAAATAATCCCCCCTACCCCCGCCATAAATTCAGACCTGGGTAGTAGCGCTATTATGAAATTCCTCAAGGTGGTGGAACACGCAATTCTGGAATCCGTGAGGTGCTCGATGCCTCTGGATCGCCTGCAAGTTGAAACCATGTATTTGTACAAATCCAGGAAAACCCATGTAAAATAAGGATGTGCCAGCATCCACCCTCCCTACCAGTTTCATTTTTTCTCAATCCTCGCTTCAAGATTTCAGCGATTGCCCGCGTCGTTTTCAATTGCGCTATATCGAGCAATTAAAGTGGCCAGCGATCGAGACGGAACCGGCATTGGAAAATGAACGCCGCCTGGTGGAGGGACAAGTCTTCCACCGAATGGTTCAACAACACCTGATCGGTTTGCCAGTAGAAAATCTGACCCGGATGGTGAATTCTCCCGACCTCTCGCGCTGGTGGGAAAATTACCTGAACAATCCATTCAACTTTGACGGATATTCCCTGCACACGGAAATCACCTTGCTTGCTCCGGTGAAGGCCTATCGATTGATGGCGAAATACGATCTGGTGGCCATCAGCCCTGATGGTGACACCATGATCTATGACTGGAAAACCTACCATAAGCGCCCCCGTGACGAATGGATGGCTGCCCGGTTGCAAACCCGCGTGTACCTTGCATTGCTCGCCAGGGCTGGTTCTCATTTGAATGGCAAGGTTCCCATCCCGCCTGAAAGAATAGAAATGATCTACTGGTACTCGGATTACCCTTCAGAACCTGCCCGTTTCCCCTATAATGAAACGCAGTATGCTCGTGATTGGGAGAACCTTTCAGGGTTGATAGAAGAAATCGCCAACCACGGTCACTTTCAAAAAACCGAAGATGAAAAGAAATGCGCTTATTGTCCATACCGTTCCTACTGCAATCGCGGCGTGAAGGCTGGGATTTCGGATGGACTGCAAGAGGATGATACCGCAGCAGTGGAGTTCTCTCTCGAACAGATCGCAGAGATCGAGTATTAGACCCGCATGATCTGGAAAGAACCGAATCCTTTGGTTGCCCCTGCTCCCATGCAGGGTTTGCACTCCCTTGTCGGGCAGGCTCTTCTCCGCCAGGGGATAACTTCCCCTTCAGCTGCCCGCGCTTTTCTTAATCCCGACGAGTATCTCCCCACTCGACCTGAGGATCTTCCCGGTATGGAGGTTGCAGTCACGAGGCTCGAAACCGCCATTCATTCTAGGGAACCCATCTGTGTGTGGGGAGATTTTGATGTGGATGGGCAATCCTCGACAACCTTGCTCGTTCAATGCTTGAATGCCCTGGGGGCGGATGTTACCTATCATATTCCAGTCCGTGCAAGCGAGAGCCACGGTGTCAACGTCCCTGAATTAAAGAAAGTAATTGACCGAGGTACGCGACTCATCCTGACATGTGATACCGGCATCACCGCCCTTGAGGCTGCGGAGTATGCCCGAAACCGCAAGGTTGATCTGATCATCACGGACCATCACGACCTTCCAGAAATTCTTCCCGATGCAGCAGCCGTAGTTAATCCAAAATTCCTTCCAACAGGGCATGCCCTTGCCTCGCTATCCGGGGTGGGAGTGGCGTACAAATTGGCCGAGCAGCTCCTTGCCAACTCGCCTACTTCTACCTGTAATTCGGATTCCTTGCTCGATCTGGTGGCATTGGGCTTGGTGGCTGATCTCGCCATTCTAAAAAATGATGCCCGTTATCTGGTACAAAAGGGTTTGACCGTTTTACGGAAGGCCGATCGCCTCGGCTTGAAAGTCATGATGGACCTGGCAGAACTCGTTCCGACAAGAATCTCCGAGGAGCATATCAGTTTCATGCTCGCCCCGCGTCTGAATGCCCTCGGTCGTCTGGGAGATGCAAATCCTGCCGTGGAATTACTCACCACGGTCGAACCTGAACGCGCACGGCTGCTGGCTGCTCAACTGGAAAACTATAACATTCAACGCCAGCTTCTTTGCAACCAGGTAGTGCAGGCGGCTGAAGCCCGGTTGCGCGATGACCCTTCCCTGCTTTCCAAACCCGTGATCATCCTTGACCATCCAACCTGGCCGGCTGGAGTGGTTGGCATCGTCGCCAGCAGGCTGGTGGAACGCTATCACAAACCCGCCATTATTCTCTCCACACCAGCCAATGAACCAGGGCATGGTTCTGCCCGCTCGGTGGAAGGCTTGAATATTACCTCCGCCATTGCAGCCCAGAAGGATCTATTGCTCAATTTTGGCGGACACCCCATGGCAGCAGGTCTCTCCTTGGTCAAGGATAATTTGCCAGAGTTCAGCCGCAGGCTCTTCAGAACTGTGGAGGAGATGCTCGGAGCGACATCCCTGCCCGATCCGGAACTCAGGATTGATGCCTGGATGGATATCCCTGGGCTCACAACCGACCTGGCTGGAGCACTCGAAACCCTGGCTCCCTTCGGTCCTGGAAATGAGAAACTTACCCTGGCCACAAGAGGGCTATCACTGAGATCCGCTACATTAATTGGACGAAATAAAGAACACCAGAAACTCATCGTTTCTGATGAGTCTGGAAATACTCAGACCGTGCTGTGGTGGGGCGGTGCCGGCGAGCCAACCCCGCAGGGCAAATTTGACCTGGCCTTCACCCTGCGGGCATCGGATTGGCGTGGGAGTCAGCAGGTGCAAATGGAATTTGTGGAATTCAGGGTCATTGAGAATCCGGAAATCGAGATCAAGAGCCCTCCACGAAGGATCATTGACTTTCGAAATGTTGAGCGACCCGCTCACCCTGCTGCCGGATATCCATGCGCAACCTTCCACCTTGGTCTGGGCGGAGGCGGAAGCAAAAAAAGACACCGACGGAAAAGACCGGAATGAATTGGAGCATGCGGATAATCTGGTTATCTGGACGATCCCGCCCTCTCACAGGGAACTGGATTTTGCCCTTGAAATAGTCAATCCGCGTATCATCACTTTGGTCTGTGCCCATCCTTTTCAGAAAAGCGTTGATGGCTACCTGACGCGCCTGGCAGGACTTATGAAGTTTGCCATTACTCGTAATGCAGGTAAAGTGACCTACGCTGAACTCGCAGCCGCTACAGCGGAGCGCGTGATCACTGTGGAACTCGGATTGAATTGGCTGATCTCCTCCGGGAAGATCATCCTCGTGCATCAGGATGAAGATCAAATGTGGGTGGCTCCTGGAAAAACGGTTAACGACCTGGGTGGCGCAGCACGGCTGAAGGTGGAAATCCAGGAGTTGTTGGAAGAAACAGCAGCCTACCGGGTATTTTTCCACCAGGCAGACAAGAAGACGCTTTTCCCCTGAATACTGTTACAATCCATTCATGCCTTTTGAGGAACTTGACCACACTGCTGACTGGTCATTGCGCGTCTGGGCTCCGAACTTGTCCCAGTTGTTCATCGATGCCTGCAAAGGAATGAACGCACTCTCAGGGATCAGGCTGGCCAGGATGCCGCGTTTGGCACGGAAGATTACAGCCTCTGCCCCGGATACCGTTGGTTTGCTTGTTTCCTTCCTCTCCGAACTTATTTATTACAACGAACAGGAGCATCTGGCATTCGATCATTTTGCTGTGAAGCTCACCATTCCTAAGAACCAGCCTTGCCGGTTATCTGCAAATCTCAGGGGTGCTCCCATTCTTCTTATTAATAAATCCATCAAAGCTGTAACCTACCATGACCTGCAAATCCAGCCAACAGAGGATGGTTATGAAGCAAGGATCGTATTTGATGTTTGATCTTTTCGGTTCCAATCCCCTGCTATTCTTGAATCACTATCTAAGATTGAGATTAATAGGAAAAAACCCATCTCTGGAATCACCATGATACAGCTGCAGGATCTTGTCAGGATTAGAGATTACGAATGGGAAATTCCTCGAAGCTATCGTCATGATATGCGCGGTTCTGTCCGCCTGTTTTCAACCCTCGAACTACTCGATCAGATCCTGGGTGATAATTCCTTAGAACAGGCAGTCAATGCTACGACCTTGCCGGGATTGGTTGGGGATGTGGTGGTTATGCCCGATATGCACCAGGGCTACGGATTCCCGATCGGCGGAGTTGCCGCCACCGTTTTTCCGAGCGGCGTGATCTCTCCCGGCGCGATCGGTTACGATATCAATTGCGGTGTCAGGATGTTGGCCTCATCCATTGAGTTGGAATCCGCCCTCCCCTTGATCGAAGACCTTGCCACCCGGTTGGACCAGTATTGCCCGAGCGGAGTGGGTGTAAAAGGGGTGGTCCGTGTCAACAAGCCTGACCTCGATAATCTCATGAGAACAGGGTCTTCCTGGGCTTTCAAAAATGGCTATGCATCTGAAAATGACCTCTCCCGGACAGAGGAGGACGGCTGTCTCGAAGGAGCAGATCCGAAGTGCGTCAGCGAACGCGCCAGGGAACGCGGGCTGGGACAAATCGGCTCGGTCGGATCGGGCAACCATTTCGTCGAAGTGGACGTGGTCGATACCATCCTGGATGCAGAAACCGCCTCCGTGTTCGGATTGCGGGAAAACTGTCTGGTCGTTCAGATCCATTGTGGTTCGCGCGGGCTGGGGCACCAGGTCTGCACCGATTATGTGCGGGATTTTCAATCTGCAGTGCAGCGCTACAAGATCAGCCTCCCCGACCGGGAACTTGTCTGCGCGCCGATGGATAGCCCTGAAGGGAAAGCCTATCTCGGCGCCATGCGGGCGGCAGCCAATTTCGCCTTCGTCAACAGGCAATTGCTGGCTCATTCTGCCCGGCGGGCTTTTAGAGAAGTATTCGAGGGGAAAATCAAAAACTGGGAACTGACCCAGGTCTACGACCTTTGCCATAATATTGGCAAGGTTGAGACACATAAAATTGGGAACAAACCTGTCAAGGTCTGCGTGCATCGTAAAGGGGCAACCCGGGCTTTCGGTCCCGAAACTCCCGGTCTGCCTCCGGAATATCAACACACAGGACAACCGGTTCTCATCCCCGGTTCAATGGGCACGGCTTCCTGGGTCCTGGCAGGTACGGAAACATCCATGCTGCGTGCCTGGGGTTCCAGTTGTCACGGCGCTGGCCGGACGATGAGCCGCGCCAAAGCCAGGCACGAAATTCGCGGAGAAGAACTGCGCTGGAATTTGGAAGCCAGGGGGATCAAGGTTCGCGCAGGCAGCATTTCCGGCCTGGCTGAAGAAGCCCCGAATGCCTATAAAGATGTCGATCTGGTGGTGGAAACAGTGGTGGCGGCTGGAATTGCCCGCAAGGTGGCACGCCTGCGTCCGCTGGCAGTCATCAAAGGGTGAGATACAGGAACAGAAAGTATTAGGAAAGAGCCGGGCAATTGCCCGGCTCGCCAGTCGATCCAAAACTGCTTACTTTTCAAGGATCTGAGACAGGAATAATTTCGTACGGTCTTCCTGCGGATTGGTGAAAATTTCTGCAGGGGTTCCACTTTCCACGATCAAGCCCTGGTCGAAGAAATACATCCGGTCCGCCACTGCCTTGGCAAAACCCATTTCGTGGGTGACGACCAGCATTGTCATGCCAGACTGGGCGAGTTCGATCATCACATCCAGCACTTCCTTGATCATCTCCGGGTCGAGTGCGGAGGTGGGCTCATCGAAAAGCATGATCTTCGGTTCCATGGCCAGGGCTCGGGCGATCGCCACCCGTTGCTGCTGACCGCCGCTGAGCTGCCCGGGGAATTTATCGGCTTGCTCCGGGATGCCCACGCGCACGAGTAATTCCTTTGCCTTGGCTTCCGCTTTTTCCTTTGACCATTTTCGAACCTGGATCGGGGCAAGCGTGATGTTCTGCATCACCGTCAGATGGGGGAACAGGTTGAACTGCTGGAAGACCATGCCCGTTTCCATGCGGATCTTTTCGATATTCCGCATATCCTTGGTTAATTCAATCCCATCGACAATGATCGTCCCCTTCTGGTGATCTTCCAGGTGGTTGATACAGCGGATGAAGGTGGATTTCCCGGATCCTGACGGGCCAAAAATGACGATCACCTCCCCTTTTTTCACCTCCATGCTTATGCCATTCAAAGCTTTAAAATGGCCGTAATATTTCTGTACATCGCGGGCGATAATGATCGAATCATTGCCAGAAATTTCAGTCATTCTTTACTCCCGAATCATATTTTGGGATCCGTGCGGTTCCACATATTATAGAGCAAAATGTGCCTTGCGTAAAACAGATTCCTCAGGGATTCTCCGGGCGCTTCTGGCTGATCATGGCAAAACGCGCATGCGTGATTTCAGCCAGTTTGACGGGGGACAGTTGAATGATCAATCCTCGCTCTCCTCCGCCTACATGAATTTGGGGCAGGTCGCTCGCCTGGGAGGCAATCAGCACCTGGAAACCTTTGTTAACCAACGCGAGCGGTGATATGCCGCCTGCAAGTAGTCCGGTCAATTCTTCAGCCTCCTTTTCGGTCGGCAGGCTGACTTTCTTCTCGCCCAATTCAGCAGCCAGGATTTTCAGATCCACACGGTGGGAGCCCGGGATGACCGCCAGGATGGGTTTTCCTATTGGGCGCTTCACCACGATCGTTTTATAGATCAGGTCCAGGTCGATGGCGAGCCATTGGGCGGTTTCGTCTGCGCCAAGTTTTTCCACCGGGAGTTCAAATGCACGGTAAGTAATATTCTTGGAATCCAAGAGTCGGGTGATGTTATTGACAATCGGCATAGCGATCATCCTTCCATGGTCGACCGTGCTATACTTACCTCGATTTTACTCGAGAATCCAAATGCACAATCATTAACAAAGATCCATTTGGTGAAAAACAACTGCGATCCCCGCCTGGCTACCTTGCCAGCCCCCTTCATCCTCCTGTCTACCTTAGTCCAGTGGATGGAGGTAGATCATGGATGACCCAATGTTGGGTGAAGTAAAATATAAACGATGAAGACGACATCCCCGCTCATTTTACAAGACCTTTTGAGTCTGCTTCCGGATTACTACAATCTCAGCGATCGGGAGCTGATCCAGAGAGCCTACCGCCTGGCAGAAAAAGCCCATGCGGGTCAGAAACGCGCCTCGGGGGAACCGTATGTAAATCACTGCCTGGCAGTTGCAGCCATCCTTGCTGACTTTCTCATGCCTGCCGATATCATCGCAGCGGGTTTATTGCACGATACGGTGGAAGACACATCCATCAAAATCGACGACCTGCGTAGAGACTTTGGGGAAGGGGTGGCCAATCTTGTCCAGGGGGTCACCAAGTTGACCCAGTTGCCCAGGGTTTCGCGCGGGGAACACCAGGAAGAAGCGCTAAGGAAGCAGGATGAAGAGAATTCCCAGGTGAATGATGCTGCTGCCAAACGCAACCGGAAACGGGACTTGGCGGCTGAGACCCTCCGAAAGACCTTCCTGGCAATGGACAGCGATGTTCGCGTGGTGCTCATCAAACTGGCCGATCGCCTGCATAACATGCGTACCCTGGGTGCATTCCCTGAAGCCAAGCGCCGTCGCATTGCCCAGGAGACCCTGGATATATTTGCCCCGCTCGCCAATCGCCTGGGCATCTGGCAGATCAAGTGGGAACTTGAAGATCTGGGCTTCCGTTACACCAACCCGGAGAAATACAAGGAAATCGCAGAGCAACTTGCCGAGCGCCGGGAGACGCGTGAGGCTGAAATCCAGCATATTTCTGAATCCATTTCCAAACTGCTTTCCACCTCAGGGATCAAAGCCGAAATTTCAGGTCGGTCCAAACATATCTATTCCATTTATCACAAGATGATTGAGAAAGGCAAGTCGTTTGACCTGGTCCGGGATGTACGCGGCATCCGGCTCATTGTTCCGAATGTGGCAGCCTGTTATGCCGTTCTGGGTCTTATCCACACCCACTGGCGTCCAATCCCGGGGGAATTCGATGATTACATTGCCGCTCCCAAGGATAACTTTTATCAATCGCTGCACACCGTGATAATTTACGATGATGGCAAACCTGTGGAAGTGCAGATCCGCACGCAGGAGATGGACGAGAACGCAGAGATCGGGATTGCCGCGCATTGGCGGTACAAGGAAGGCGGAGAACGGGGTAAGTACGACGAGCGTATCAACTGGCTGCGACAAGTGATGGAGTGGAAGCAGGACGTGGACGATGCGCAGGAATTTGTCGACAGCATGAAGACCGACGTCTTCAAAGACCGGGTGTATGTATTTACCCCGCACGGCGATATCATCGACCTGCCGGCTGGCTCCACGCCGATCGATTTTGCCTATCATGTTCACACAACGGTGGGTGACCGCTGCCGGGGAGCCAAGGTAAATAATAAGCTCGTCCCGCTGGACTATACCCTCAAGACCGGCGAGCAGGTGGAAATCCTGACTGCCAAACAGGGCGGACCCAGCCGGGACTGGCTGAACCAGAACCTGGGACTGGTTCGCACCCAGCGTGCCCGCTCGAAGATCAAGGCATGGTTCAAGAAACAGAACCGCGACCAAAACATATCCCAGGGTAAGGAATTGCTGGAGCATGAGATCCAGCGCCTCGGGCTGGCAGAGATCGATGAAGGAGGCCTGAAAACCCTCGCCCAGAATTACGGTCGCACCCCGGAAGAACTCTACGAAGCCCTTGGATGCGGGGATCTGACCGTCGGACGGGTGGTCAACAAACTGCTGGAGGCAAAAGAAAGCGACGACATCCTGGTCGTTGTACCCGCATCCAGTGAAGCCGTGCAGGCAGAGGCTGTCACGGTTCTCGGGTTGAAAGGCCTGCTGACCACCATGGCGAGGTGCTGCAATCCGACCCCCGGCGACGCAGATCATCGGCTATATCACCCGGGGACACGGCGCCACCATCCACCGCCAGGATTGTCCCAACATGCTGCGGATCAAGGATCGCGAACGCCTCGTCAAGGTATCGTGGGGGGAAAATGTGCGTACCTATCCGGTGCCTATACGCATCCGGGCATTCGACCGGCAGGGACTGATGGGCGACATCACCACCCTGCTCAACAGCGAGAGTGTGAATATTGTGGATGTACAGGTGGGTATCAGCAAGAACCTGGCAGACCTGCGCCTTGTGATCGAAGTACAGGATATCGCCCAGTTAAGCCGCATGCTGGCTCGTATCGAAAATCTTCCCAACGTGCTCGAAGCCCAGCGAGTGCGGGCAGGTTGATCGGAAATCCCCGTGCAGACTACGCAATTCAAACTCCCACCCGGATTCATCGACCTTGGCCTCGGAGATCCCCAAACCTCGCTCCTGCCTCTGGAATTATTACGACGGGCTGCTGAAGACCGCCTCGGTCAGAAAGACCGTGAATTTCTGCAATATGGCAGCACGCAGGGCGATGGCACCTTCCGAAACTCGCTTGCGAATTTCCTGAGCCGGGCATACGGCTTTCCCACGGAAGCGCGCAGTATTTTCACTACTGCAGGCGCCTCGATGGGACTGCATCTCATCTGTACATTATTTACCAGTCCAGGTGACACGATCTTCATCGAAGAGCCTACCTATTTCTATGCCCTGCGCATCTTCGCCGACCATCACCTGCATCTGATCCCGATCAAGACCGATCAGGACGGACTGTCCATCGAGTCCTTTGAGGAACAAGTATCCAGGTTTCATCCCAGGCTGCTCTACCTCATCCCCACCTTCCAGAACCCGACCGGTCAAACCCTTCCTGCTGAACGCCGCAAGCGGCTGGTGGAACTATGCCGCAAGAACGATATCCTCCTGGTCGCGGACGAGGTCTACCATTTATTAAGTTTCTCCGGTCAGCCTCCAGAGCCATTTGCTGGTCAGGCTGACACAGGCAACATCATTTCATTGGGTTCCTTTTCAAAAATTCTCGCTCCCGGGCTGCGGCTTGGCTGGATTCAGGCAGACGCAGAGATCCTCCAACGCTGTACAACTTGCGGCTTGTTGGAGAGTGGAGGAGGTCTGAATCCCTTCACCTCGGCTATCGTCCAGAAGGTTATTGAGAACGGAGCATTGGAGCAGAATATTTCCAAATTGACCTCCATTTACCGCAGCCGGGCTGCGGTCATGGATTCCCTCCTTCGTCAGCATCTTCCAGGTTGTGATTTCACACCTCCCCGGGGAGGGTATTTCTTTTGGGTACGCCTTCCAGAAGGGAAGAATGCGAACTCGCTGCTGCTCCGTGCGCAGGATCTCAACGTCGGCTTCCGACCGGGAACGCTCTTTTCCTCTCAAGAAAGGATGGAGGATTTCATCCGGTTAAGTTATGTATATTATGAGCCCGATGACCTGGAATTGGGGATTCTGCGCATCAAACAGAGTCTCGGATAAGTCGCAAGGTGTATGAGCAAGGGCCCCTGAGCGACCTGAAGGCGCGAATGTTATAATCCTCCCATGCCTTGGCTCATCCGCCTGCTTCGAGGGATTGAATTCAGCCTGTACGCGATATTCTTTGCCGGTCTCCTGGGGGGCAGCAGCCTGCTTATCTCGACGAAATCGTTTGACCTTGCCCGCCGTTTCACACGTTCCGTGGAATTCGATTATATCTCCTGGACACTGGACGCCATGCTGGTCAAACTGGAACAGTCGGCTCTCGATACCCCTTACTATTTTCGCGCACCTGCACGCAATAAGATCGTGGCAGATTACCTCCGCTTGATGGATGAGATTCTTACTCATGAAACCAGGGTAAATCTGATCTATGCTGATCCTGAAATAAAAGATCCAGCCGCGGCTTCCTCCGATCAACGTATCGCACTTGAACACATGTATGCCAGCCAGCGAAAACTTGCCCCCCTGGCTGAAGCCGTCCTCCAGGAGCAGATTTCCGCCACTCTCGCGAGCCTGGATCTCACTACCGGCGGGCAGCCCATCCCCCCGGTGTTGTTCCACATCAGCCACCTTCCTTACGACCTGGTCATTTCTCCGCGTGGAAAGATCCAGCAGGATGCCACCATTTCGCTCGTGCCCGACCTGAGTGTGGCACAGCAAACCAGGCTGGAATCCATCGTGGATTCCGGCATGGATGTATCTTCGCTTGTTGTGCCGGTGGGAGGGATCGGGTCGTATCCTACCATGGTGATGAGAACAACGGATCTCAATTGGCTCTCGGATACCATTGCCCATGAATGGACCCACAACTGGCTCAGCCTTCGGCCTCTTGGACTGAACTACGAAACCACTCCCGAACTCCGCACCATGAACGAGACCACCGCTTCCATCGCAGGACGGGAAATTGCAGCCCTTGTACTTGAAAAATATTATCCCGCGATGGCAGTCATGGATAACATCCAGCCCATCAATCTGACGAACCGCTTTGAGAAGACGGATTTCAACTTTAATGCTGAAATGCACCTCACCCGTGTCCGCGTGGATGATCTGCTCGCCCAGGGCAGGATCTCAGAAGCTGAGACGTACATGGAACAGCGCCGGCTTTTCTTCTGGCAGAATGGCTTCCCGATCCGTAAGCTCAACCAGGCTTATTTCGCCTTTTATGGAGCCTATGCAGAAACACCTGGAGGCCCGGCAGGTGAAGATCCGGTTGGACCAGCAGTACGTGCTTTACGTGCCCAGAGCGGTAGTCTTACAAAATTCCTGAAAACCATCTCCCAGATGGACTCGTTCCAACAACTACTGGCCGCAATTAATCCTTAGGCATAGATGACAATAATGGGAAAAACCTGTATCCCCCTGGTTCTAGTCCTTCTCCTTGCCTCGTGTTCGCCCGCCCAGGTCACCCTCCCGTCCGACAATCCGACAGGCGCTAATGGAGGGGTTACCAGTACATCCACTCCTTTCAACCCCCTTGGTGATCCTGGTTCCACCACACCTTGCACGGTCCTCCATCAACCGGTCACACCCGAAGCCGCCATGGGAGCTGAATTCTCCGATCGCGGTCATGTCAGCGGCCCGGCGGATGCGCCCGTGACCATCATTGCCTTCAGCGATTATCAATGCCTGCAATGCGCTTTCCTGGCTGCGAGCTTGAAGCAGATCCGGCTGACACATCCGACCGATGTACGTCTCATTTACCTGCACGCCCCCCAGGCGGATCGTGACAAGGACTATCTGGCGATTCAAGCAGTGGAAGCAGCAGACCTGCAGGGCAAGTTCTGGGAATTTCACGACCTGCTTTTCGAAACGCAAAACGAATGGTCTGGAGTGGCGCCTGCAGATTTCAAAGCCTGGGTAACAACGAAAGCGGTGAGTCTGGGGATGGATTCATCCAGGTTTCAAGGCGATTTCGATGGGGAGACGGCTGCTGGTCGTCTCCAGCAGGCGATCCAATTTACTGCCGATTCGAAACTTGATTCACCACCGCGCCTGTTCGTTAACAGCACCACCCCCTATACCAGCCTGGCAGATTTCGCCAGCCTTGATATGGTGGTACGCATGAAAGCACTGGCTGGTCGCCAGTTCAGCGCCTGCCCAACAGTTGCATTGAATCCTCAAAAACAATACATTGTCACCATGCATACCTCAAAAGGGGATGTTTCGCTGCAACTCTTCCCGGAGAAAGTTCCTCTGGCGGTTAACAACTTTCTCTTCCTTATCCGCAGCGGATGGTATGATGGGATCACGTTCTACCGGGTGGTCATCGACCAAAGGGTCTTGAGCGGCGATCCCAGCGAGACCGGTTTTGGGAATCCCGGTTACCTCTTCGATACAGAAATTGCTCCTGGTCTGCGCTTTGACCAGCCCGGTATGTTAGCAATGGACAATGACGGTCCCGGCACGAATGGCAGCCGTTTCTTCATCACCCTGGCAGCTGCGCCGCAACTGAACGGGCGGTACACCATATTCGGACAGGTGTTAAGTGGCTTGGAGGTTCTCTCATCGCTGACACCTCGAAATCCATTACCCGGTGTTTATCTGCCCCCCGGGGATGAATTGATCAACGTCACCGTTGTGGAGCATTAGGAGCATCGATGCAACCGAAACCCCTTCCCGGTCGGCGTAGCCAGATTTTAGTGCTCTTTTTCTGCTGCATTGGCTTCCTGGGTTTGCTGATCCGGGGGATATATTTAGTTATCTCCGGAATTTTAAATTTTGATCCTGGCGACATCTCAAACCTGTCTGCCCCTCTACTTGGTGCACTGGCAATGTTATTTTGCGCAGCATTACTTGTGCCCGCGATGTACTACTCCATCAAAAGGCTAACGGGGAAGGATGTTCTCCCAGCCAATTTCCGACCAATTAAGGTCTGGCAGGCGCTGGTCTTATTAACAGTATGGGTATTTGTTGTGATCCTTGGGGCTGTTCTGGTTGGCCTTTTCGACTTCGGATGGGCGCTCGCGGCTCCATTGTTCCTGCTGGGGATCAGCCTGCCCATTCTCACACTGGTATGGATTGGTGCTGGCGGTCTGCCTTCCGGTTCCCGGCAGCGACCCTGGTTCGTTTTAGGATTCGGCATGCTCGGAGGAACATTAGTCTCAGTCCTCCTGGAATACCTCCTGCTTGGCATCGCGGTTGCGATCGTCGGTCTGCTCGCTGCAACCAACCC
Source organism: uncultured Chloroflexia bacterium (assembly GCA_963828815.1). Taxonomy (GTDB): domain Bacteria; phylum Chloroflexota; class Anaerolineae; order Anaerolineales; family Villigracilaceae; genus UBA877. The sequence continues at coordinate 2,057,237 of CAWHGD010000002.1, read as the reverse complement.
GGAATTGCGCACCATCCTCGACCAGGTGCAGAACCAGGTCTTGAACGCCAAAGGCGGGGATATTCAGTCGTTATTGACAGTCCTGGCTCCGTATCTGACGAATCCGCTGATCATCCTATCCATCCTGCTTTTTCGCGGCTGTGGTAGGACCAATGATTGAAGAATCCCTGAAACCGGCGATTATCTGGTTCCTGGGAAAACATCTTCGCGCACCCGTAGAAGGCTTCGTGCTGGGCATCCTGTGTGGGGCAGGTTTTGCCTTGCTGGAAGGATTGATAGCTGCCAGCGGTGCAACGCAAATGTGGGGATTCGCTCTTGCAGGTCGGGCAGCGGCATCCTTGATGCACATCACTGCGAGTGGATTATTGGGTTGGGCGATTGCTTCAGCCCAGTTGCAGAAGCGCTACGGTCGTTTGATCGTTGTTTATATACTCTCGGTCAGTATCCACGGCTTGTGGAACGGATCTGCCATTGTTGCCGTTTATGGAGCATTGCGGACGATGGTTCAAGGAACGCAGACAGATTTCTTAAGCATGTTTTTTATGCTCGCAGGGTTCATGGTTCTCGTCCTTGAATTCATCCTTATGCTCGCAGTTTTACCTCTTATCAACAATTACTTGCGCCGGATATCCTCGCCACGGGTAGAAGAAGCCCAATCTGATATAATTTCCCCCGCTCGCATAACTAAATCCGAGGCTGAATAATGGAATGGATCCTAAAAATTGTAGATTTCCTATTACATGTAGATACCTACCTGAATGATTTTTTTGTTCGCTACGGAGCATGGACATACGGTTTGCTCTTCCTGGTCATATTCATGGAAACCGGCTTTGTGGTCACCCCTTTTCTGCCGGGTGATTCGCTCATTTTTGCCGCAGCCACCTTTGCGGCGCGCGGTTCATTAAATCCATGGTTCTTGTTCCTCTTATTATCCATCGCAGCTGTCGGCGGGGATTCCGCCAACTACTGGATAGGACATGGTGTAGGCGCTAAGGCTTATACCGGTGAGGTGAAATGGATCAAGAAGGAATATATGGAACGAACCCATGCCTTCTTTGAGAAACATGGGGGAAAAACGATCTTCCTGGCACGTTTCGTGCCCATCATCCGCACTTTTGCACCCTTTATTGCTGGTGTGAGCAATATGTCCTATGGTTATTTTTTCACCTGGAATGTCGTTGGCGGAATCGCATGGGTGGCAACCTTTACGCTGCTAGGTTATTTCTTCGGCAATATTCCCTTCATTCAGAATAATTTTGAACTGGTTATCATTGCCATTGTGCTCATCTCCCTTATCCCGGCAGTCGTGGAAGGATTGAAAGCCAGGAAAGCGATCAAGAAGCCTGCATGATTGAATGGTTGAGGCATAAAATAAGGTCTCCTAAATAGGAGACCTTATTATTTATTGAAAGTGAATTCCTTGGATCAGGGGGTGATCCCAAGAAAACGTGGGAACCAGTACCACAATAGATCGGCAGCTGGCTTGCCATGGATCGATGCCGAAGCATCCTGTAGCACTGCCGGTGGAAAAAATCCCCGGCTGAAAAATCCACCCAGCCAGGACCGTTCGTTTGCTGCCATCAACAATGCCTGGTACAGGTCAGTTTGAGCCTGCAGATTCACGGCTGCGCGCGTGCTTCCCGGCTGAAACAAGGAGGGGGCAGCAAGGCTGGCGCTGGCGGCAAGATCATCCGAAGGATACGCTACCGCCAGAATGACAGGTTTCTGGATTTCTGCCTGCAGGGGTTGGATATCTGCATCGAGAAACTGCCCTGCCGCTGCGGAATATTGGTCCACACTCGAGCCATTGAGGGGCACGGTCCACAACAAGTAGATACCATCCATATCTTTAACAAAATTGGGGATTGATCCCAGTTCACCGGAATAAGGCAATGCCCAGAAAAGGCTGCCAGTGAATCGGTTGCGAACTTCACCAATAATCGACTGCCAGCGCGCCTCTGCATCCGCTGGCACCCCGGAACTGCTGCCGTTGAGTAAACCAGCGGGCATTGCCGGAGCAAGCCAGTCTCCTCCGAGGATGAGAGCCCCAGCTCCGGATCTCGCTGCCAGGTCAGCGTGATAATTGGCAAACGCGGCATAACGCTCAAACCAGGTATTCCACCAGGCATCATCACGAGGGGATGATTCCCACCAGGTTTGTGGATCGGAGGGGAGCCGCGCCCCGGGGAAGAGCGCAACATTCAAGTTGGCAGCGCTTGCCCTCGCGGCGCTATCCAGGATATCGGACCACAATGGCTCCAACCCGGGGGATGCTGAAAAAACAAAAGGAGATGTACGATCGATCGTCCAGGTGGGAGTGAGCACTAACCAGGTAGCGTACAGCCCTTTCACATTCTGTATCGCCAGGGGGAGCCACGCTTGCCATGTCGGATCGTAGCCTCGCTGAAATTCCACACCGGTCATGAATCCCTGCCGGGCATTGACAGCTAATCCGACAATCGAAGGGGGATGATTATTCTGCAGCCAGGTCCACTCGTTGACAGTATCCTGCAGGTCCTGCGGAACCAGGCTGGATGAAACCGGTCGGCCGCGATGCCCGGTGGAAGTCTGCACATCATCCGCGATGCCGCACTGGTCATTTCGACAGTAGCGATACTCAAATTCCCCGAGCAGATTGAGCGGGCTGTAGAGTTGATAGACCCAGTGATTATTTCCGAGCGACCACATCGGGATCGGTTCAGTCCAACCATAAGGATTGAACTGGATTGAAATGATATCCGTCACAGGTGTATAGGCTGGAACATCCACCTCAAAGAGGATGGGGGCGGAAGGTCCCGCCTGCCACGTCAGAACGGTATCCCGGATCTCCACTGGCGAGGAGGATTGCGGGACGATCAACTGCCTGACAAGGAAGGCTCCATCACTGCCATGCTCGGCATTCCAGAAACCATCGCCAAGTGTGTATTTATAGCGGATATCCTCCCCCACGGGAAGCAGGAGGGAAATACTGAAACGACCGTCGGCGAGGGAGGTCATTTGTGGCATCCGTGTGGCGACTGAGTTTATCCCTCCCTGCAAGTCGTTGAACGTGTTGCCAAGTTGGTACAGGTTTCCAGCGAAGCGAATGGGGGCATTTTGAACGGTATTCGCAGGGACGGAGAGTGTGAAGGTCACATTAACCATCTGAGCGGGAGAAAGTGAGATGGTCACAGGTGTCCGCAATCCGGCTTCGATCCGTGCACCTTGCTGGAAGGTCTGGTAGGTGCCATCGATGGCATAAGCCACCAGGTTATGGATTCCCACCGGCAGGCTTTCCAATACAAAATTGCCGGACGAGTCGGTCAAAGTCTGCTGCCCGCCTGCGCTGATAAGAATATCAACGATGGGGAGATTATTGCTGGCATCCAGGACTTTGCCTGTCAAACGTCCTGCCGGGCTTGAGAAGAGGCTGTCACTCCATGAAGCGACCACATCCTCCACCGTTCCCGGGGCGGTGACATCGTACATACGGTAGCGGACAGGTTTATCGAACGGATCGTCCTCAGGGATGGGGATCGTTCCCTGTCGTATGTAACGATATTTGACAAGAGAATGAAGGGCAAAAGGAATTGAGACCATGTAGTGCAAGGTGTCGATACCTTGCATGGAATAATTGACTGTATTCAATCCCAACCCGGTTACTTCATCAACCACGGAGAGAAATAGCGTCTCACCTGCTTGCAAAGGAGAGGGCAGAATTGCGTTAAAAGTGATCACTGCCGATTGTACCGGTGTGGGAGTTGGTCCGGATGGCAGGGATGGCGTGCTGGTTGGTACGGATAATCCCGGAATGTCCAAAAGTGAGAATGAACAGCCGTTTAGCAGCAACGCCATGGCAATTAGTAAAGGCAGAAACCTGCGGGTGGAAGCGTGAAAATCAGTAATACGCATACCTTTCCTCTGAACCTCAACGGTCACTCAATGATTGAAGGTGTTGTATAGGTATTTTACAAGGGAAAAGGCTGAATTGATAGGGGAAGAATTGAGTATCCCCAATGGTCATTTACTTGGCTCGATTGCTGACTTACGAGGTTCTTTACATTAAATAATGAAGAAACTGAACTATCCAATTGCCTGGTTTATTTCTTTTTGGGTTGTTGAAGAAATTGCACTACTTCATTTTCATGCTCTGCAAGACTTCCCAGCACTCCGTTGACAAAACGCGGCGCGCTGTCGGAACCGAAGGATTTTGCCAATTCTACTGCTTCATTTATCGCCACCTTGACAGGCGTGTCACGTTGGGCGGCAAACTCCCACGTGGCAATGCGCAAGATATTCCGGTCAATGGCCGCGATCTGGTCAAAAGGCCATTCAGGAGCATAACGGGCGATCACCTGGTCTAATTTCTCTCGCAAGGGGGATACACCAAAAATAATCTGGCGGATAAATTCCGCCAGTTCATCCGGAAATGGTTCCTCCTCCAGCCTGTCCTGCATGGCCTGTGCTGGAAGATGACCCACCATATCAACTTCATAAAGTACTTGCAGAGCCATGCCGCGCGCCCTGGTGCGTGCTTTCATTAATCAGTTATGCCTCAGAAGCGTAATCTATATCCTCGATATGAATATTCACGTGACCAACCTCAAGCCCGGTGATCTCAGCGATCGCTCGCGTCACGGTTTGCTGAATGGTCCGACTGACTTCGCGGATGTTGATATCATTGTCCAGGACAAGGAATAAGTCGATAAAAGCGTTATTGTCCTCGACCATGATGCGGACACCATCATTGCCGCGTCCTCGCAGGCTGTTTACTCCTCCTTTAACAGGTGCCATGCGCTTGACTCCATCAACTTCCAGAGCAGCCATGCGCGCGATGGTCAGCAGCACTTCCGGGGTGAGGGTGGTTTTACCAGTAGATCGGTTTCCAGTCATCATGCCTCCTTGCAACGAGGGCGATTATATCACCTGTAACAACACCTTACTTCTGTTTCCGTAACAGGCACAATCCCAGAGCCAGGCCGCCGAGTACATCCACTGCCCCGGTATATATAAAGGCATCCTGCCAGAATCGCATCGGGAATAATCGGATGAGTGTGTCAGAGAACAGGAAAAGCCAGGAATCTCCGCTGAAGAAAAGCGAATGAAAAATCGTAAAGAACTGCCAGAAACTGATCACTGCGAAAAGACCGATGGCTGCAACGATACCCACCGTCAGCCAGCCGCCTCGTTTTACCGCGCGGACAAACTCCTGCCACCAGTCTCCAAAGCGCGCCCACAAACCGATCCCAAGCACCAGGAACCATACCCCATACCCAATACATAATACCGGTCGTACGACCGCCTTGACATCCTGCATATGGCTTAGCTCGCGGTCGGTGAAGAGGCTTGAACCGTCAGGAAAGGTCAGTTCGCGTAGAAAGGAAATATCTGCAGTGTTGAGCAGGTATTCCACGGAGTATCGTGACCATTTCAAGCGGTCCTGGAGGCTGAAACCATAATCGTCAGCAGGAAAGCCCGGCATGCGGTATTCGATTTCAGGGAAAGCCTGCGTTAACAGCAGCCGCAGACCGAGAAATGTCAACGCTGCCGGCAACAGGAGGGTGACCAGCCATGACAGGCTGCGCTTGAGGATTTTCATTGCATGCGCTCCATTTGCCCTTGCAGGAAGAAATTCAGGATCATGGTATTCGTGATCCATTCGATCGGTGACCGGTCATCAGTGAATACAATCGTATATTGCGGAGCAGCCTGAAGGTTTTCCAGGGTAAGGGACATGGAATCAAGCAGCAGCGCATTGACATTCCCCTGACTGCTGAGTGTGGCTAGATTCTGCTCCAGTGCTGTTTGGCTGGTTGGCAGGAGAGTGGCAAAGACCATCGAATTAAATGTATTCGGAATATCCATCACGTAAATTGAAGAGAAGATCGTTCCCAGGGTTGTCGCCAATCCATCAATCAGGCGCCGATCGCTGGGAGCGCGGCCTACATTGATTACCACTGACCCATCCGGGTTGAGGTGGTCAGCCACGATGCGGAAGAATTCCTGCGTGGTTAGATGCGGAGGAATATACGGCGGACGGTAGGCATCCACGCAAATCAAATCGTATTTTTCCGGGCTGTTTGCCAATCCCCACCGTCCATCCTGAATGATGACGTTCAGATTGGGCATGTTCATGGCAAAGAAACTCCTGCCGACCGCAACGATCTTCGGGTCGATCTCGAAACCATCGATGATTACATTGGGGAAGATGGCGGATGCCTGCCGGGCTGTGGTCCCGCCCGCCAGGCCCACGATGGCAATCCGGCGTATATCCTCCGGCTTGCGCTCCGCATAAAAGAAAGGACCCACCAGGAATTGCTGCCACGGACCGCCGTAAGCCAAGGTTTGCGGGTTGTACTCCGAATGGATACCCTGGCCTTCATTCAAACGCAGGTATCGCGTCCCGTTGATTTCAAGCACCTGGATATAATTGTAAGCCGACTCGGTTTCATAGATTTGCCCCGTGGAATTCTTTATATTGCTGCTGCCACTTATTATTGCCAACAAAGCAAGTGCGATGACCATCAACAAGTACGGTATAAGCGTTTTCCTGCCGGCGGTCAGTCCCAGGCCTGCAAGAGCCACGAATAGCAGGGACAGGCTGAAAACAAGAAATGTTCGCGTGGTGCCGATGGTGGGGATTAACAGCAGGGTCGGCAGGAATGTACCAATAAACGAACCGATCGTCGAGATACCATAGACCGTCCCGGAAACATTCCCCGATTTTTCTGCATCTTTCATAAGCAGGCGGATTGCGAAGGGTGATACCATCCCGAAGAGAGTCACCGGGATGCTGAATAGTACCAGCACACCAGTAAACGACCCTGCCAGGATGCCAATTTGCAGCTTGTCAAAAGCATTCGCTGCCAGCTTCAATACAGGTGTGGCCACAAATGGAACCACACCCATTGCGAACGCCCCCCAGGCCAGGATGGAAAACAATGTCTTTATATGAGGAGAACGGTCAGCCCAGCGTCCGCCAAGAAAGTAGCCGGCGGTCAGGTAGACCAGGATCAACCCGATGATCACCGCCCAGACCGGTGTGCTGGTTCCGAATATATTCCCCAGCAGGCGTGAGGCTCCAAATTCTGCTGCCATCGTGGTCATGCCGGCGACAAAGACAGTAAAGTATAGATATTTTCGCATTCATGAATTATAACCGTGATGAACGCAGCACCTGCTTGTCAAATCATCACAGGGCGTGTATAATTCCGCCCGCTTCCAGCCCTGCTGGAAAATTTCATGCCAGAGCGAAGGTAATCCCTTTTTCAGCCACGAAATCTACTGCTTGCTGATGCTGAAAAACGATGAAAAAGGGGTGAGAGGCGCTCAAGGAAGGTTATGATGGAGAAAGTTGTTCTAAAAGCAACACCCCGTACCGCCACAGGTCGACAAGTACGTGCTCTGCGCCGGACCGGGATGCTGCCGGCCGTTATTTACGGCCACAATGTGGAACCGATCAGCATTTCACTGGAAGGTCGTGAGGCCGGGCGGGTGCTCGGGCGATTATCGTCCTCCAGCCTGATCACGATCGATCTGGATGGAAAAGAATTCCCATCCCTGGTGCGCGAGAAACAGGAAAACCATATCAAACGCACGCTCATCCATGTGGACTTCATGGTGGTCTCACTCACCGAGAAGATTCGCGCGAATGTAGGCATCATTTTGACCGGCAACTCGCCTGCAGTCAAGGATTTCAACGCCATGTTGATCAATGGCTTGAACGAGCTGGAGGTGGAAGCATTCCCGCAAGACCTTCCGGAGAGTATCACCGTTGATATCTCCTCACTGGTTAAAATCGGCGATGGCATTCATGTGCGCGATATCATCCTCTCGGAAAAAGTCCAGATACTGGATACTCCCGATGAGATGATCGTGCTGGCTACACCTCCTGCCAAGGAAGAGGTCGAGGAAGTCGTCACTCCAGAGGCCGAGGTGGTTGCTGAGGCTGCTGAGCCCGAGGTCATCGAGAAGGGTAAGAAGGAAGAAGAAGGCGAAGAGGAAAAGTAATCTCCGCTTCTACAGAAATCCAGCAGGGACGCAGCACATCGCGTCCCTGTTTTTTTCCCTTGACAGAGGATCATAAGGAGGGTGTATCATTTGGAAGGAGGAAAGCATGGAAAAACTTGACCTGAAGAAAAGCCTAAAATATCTCTACGAGCCAGGCGCAAAAGCATTCTCAGTGGTGGATGTGCCGGAAATGAACTTCATCATGATCGATGGTCAAGGCAATCCAAACACCTCTGCCGAATATGTAGCCTCTTTACAGGCTCTATACAGTGCCGCCTACACTCTCAAATTCATGATCAAGAAAGAAATGGCCATTGATTACCCGGTCATGGCTTCTGAAGGGCTCTGGTGGACGGACGACATGCGTGATTTCAGCACTTCCCGCAAAGATGACTGGAAATGGACGATGATGATCATGCAGCCGGAAATCGTCACCCGGCAACTGTTCGACCGGGCTGTGGCTGCAGCGCTTGAGAAAAAGGGACAACCTGCCCTGACCCGCCTGCGCCTGGAACGCTTTCATGAAGGGTTGGCAACTCAAATCCTTTATTTCGGGCCCTACTCGGAAGAAGGGCCGACAATCTCCCGCTTGCATCAATCCATCGATGAGAGCGGGCATGTTCGTTTTGGAAAACACCACGAGATCTATCTCGGTGATCCCCGCAAAGTGGCACCGGAGAAATTACGCACGGTGATCCGTCAACCCATGTGTAAGCCTTGAATTTTAGGAAGAAATTTTTATCGATACAGGATTACTTTTTTATACCCAGTACAGCCAGAAAATTATGGGTAATCCTGGCGCTTGCTCCCCATAAGATTTCACCGTCATAGGGGTGATAGGAGATTACCTGGAACGACCGATGCGACCCGTCGGGTGTAAGCGGTCGCTCATCCCAATTCCCAGGTTGAGCCAGCCAGTTCAAAGGGATGGTGAACACGCGTTCAACCTCTGCTTCTTCGGGTTTTACTTCATACGGCCAGGGCATCACCCCGACTACCGGTGTCACCCGGAAGCGTGTGATGGTGAGATACTCGTTCAACCTCCCGAGCAATCGCACATCGCCAGTCTTCAGCCCGATCTCTTCTTCGGCTTCCCGCAGCGCCGTCTGTTCCGGGGTGGTCTCCAGCGGATCGCAGCCTCCGCCAGGGAAGGAAACCTGACCCTTGTGGTGTTCAACGGCTTCAGTCCGGCGGGTGAACACGAGATGCCATTCCCTTTTCCACCATGCAAGGGGTACAAGCACTGCAGCGCAATTTAATTGCTCTCCTGAGTACATATCAGCATATCCGTCGGTGGAGGCGATCACACCGGGCTTGTAGGAATCTTTCAAGTGCTTGGATATATACGATTCTGTGAGATCAGGAGACATGTTTACCAATTAATGATGAAATTCAGCAATCGCCCTGGACCCTGATGGTGCAAGGCAGGAATTGGATCTACGAGTTTATTTCAGCCTCGGTCTGTCTGGATTCCACCTCTCCACCTGCCTCTTCGAGCAGGTCTTTTGCCCGTACATCTTCACTGGGTTCGATGCGCCGACCGAAGGTCAGGTAACCGGTGTGCGCCACCATCCTGTCCGTTGGACGCAGACGGGTGGGTTCCGGTTTGTAATAACGCATCAGCAGTTCACATACTTCAATAAATGCAAAATGCTCGCGCCTGAGAACATAGAGGAGTTTTTCCACCTGGTTAAAGGTGGGTACCAAATTACAAAAGAAACCTCCCGGTTTGAGGGCTGACCGAACCTGGTGGATGTAATCCCATGGATTGGGTACATCGAGGAAACAGGCATCCATATTTGTTTCCATGATCCCATCGGCTAGATCACCCAACTTGAACTCCACCCGGGAATCCAGTCCTAATCGTTCAAGGTTTTTGCGTGCCAGGTTCTGGAACTCAGGTCGTTTCTCGTAAGAGACCACGCGACCGTTTGGTCCAAGCGCGTAAGCCAGTGCCACGGTCATGGACCCAGAACCGGTTCCTGCTTCAAGGACTGTTTGACCTGGTCCAACAGACATGGTGGCAAGGATGAATCCAATGTCTTTCGGATACATGATCTGGGTGCTGCGTTTCAAATCCACCAGCAAATCTGCCAGGGATGGCTGCAGCATGAAGAATGGCGCTCCCTGATGGCTGAATACCTGCGACCCCCAGGGCTTTCCAATCAAATCGTCATGCGACAGGATACCCCGGTGGGTGTGAAAAGTGGCACCGGGAATAATGGGAAATATGAAATGCTTGTGCCTTAGCCCAACCAGCAGCGCAAGGTCACCTGCTGCTGCATGGGAAGTGTTTAAATTCCAGGGCATGATTTTCCTGATCCTTAAGGTTTGATGACTTACAACTATTTGATGGAATGTCACACATTATCTTTAATATTTCACCTTGAATGCCTTGACAGGCACCCGGTAATCTTATCACGAAAGTCTTGACGAATTCCAAGCCGAAAGATAAAATGTGTGTTGTAGGTGGTAAGTGTTCGTGCTGGAATCGCAGGGAGCCGGCCCAAGAGCAATCCACAAGGGTCGGTGTTTTTTAAAGAATTCATCGCTGCAGCACCTCGACCGCACCGAATACCGAACACCACTATCCTATTCTTTTTGTTCACGTAAGGAGAAGTAATAATCATGGCAGAGCGTGTGACCGGAACGGTCAAATGGTTCAATGCGTCGAAGGGCTACGGCTTTCTCGCACGCGAAGGTGGTCCGGATGTCTTCGTCCACTACAGCGCAATCGAATCTGAGGGGTTCCGCACCCTGCAGGAAGGCCAGGCGGTCGAGTTCGAAGTCGAACAAGGACCCAAAGGGCTGCAGGCAGCTCACGTCAAACCCCTGTAATCAATCACTTGAACCTAAAAATACCTCCCCGTTCGGGGAGGTATTTCTATTTTATTGCAGGATTAGGAATTATTTCTTCGTGATTTCCACACGGCTCAACCATTCTCCCCCAAACAGGAAGACTGCACAGTCAGGGTTGCCATGCCAGCATTGATCGGTCCTGCCGATGCGAAACTCCAGCCAGTGACCGCGCCAAGAAGATGCCCGATCCAGAATCCCACCCAGGAAAGGAGGATGTAAAGGAATAACTTGTTCAGGCTGCCTCCTTTCCAAAAGTGGAAAGCGGTCCCATAGACGGTTGATAAAACAATTCCAAAAAGGATGGCGGGAAAGGTCATAATTCTCTCGACGAAAATAAGTATATCATATCATGGCTATACGCAAATTAATTGATCGTTCCACCACCGAGCACCCGATCGCCATCATAAAGGACTGCTGCCTGACCGGGGGTGATATCTCTTTGCGGCAGGTCAAAATGAGCTTTGAATCCGGGTATTGTTTCCCCCTGGTAAATCTCCTCAGTTGGTGTGATCTCAGCCCATGCTGCCCCGGCAGTATACCGGGTCTTCACCTCCGCCCGAAATTGCCCTTCTGGTGCTTTTCCTGCGATCCAGTTGACCTGGTTGGCGGTCAGGTCGCGAGATCCCAATTCATCCTCGCTGCCAACAATGAGCGCATTCGTTTCCACCTTTTTAGCCATTACGTAAAGTGGAATGGGTGACGCGATCCCCAATCCCTTGCGCTGACCGATGGTATAGAATGGCAAGCCTTCATGTTCTCCGAGAGTCCTTCCATCCCGGGTCAGGATGGGACCGGAGTGACCGATCCCGGGAGCATTCCGACGCAGGAAATTCCGATAATCCTCGCCTCCTAGGAAACACAAATCCTGGCTGTCTGACCGGTCAGCGGTTGGCAGGGTAAATTGCGATGCAAGGGCGCGGATTTCAGTTTTTAAATATCCACCCACAGGCAGGAGAGTCTTGGCAAGCATCTCCTGACTTAATGCATGGAGGACATAAGACTGGTCTTTCGAATGATCCTTTGCACGTAACAACCGCCATCCACTTTCCGGCAATTGATCTATCCTGGCGTAATGTCCGCTGGCTAGATAATCGGCTCCGAGGGCGGAGGCATGCTGGAGCAGCAGACCCCATTTGATCTGCCGGTTGCAGATCAGGCAGGGATTGGGCGTCAGCCCCTGGGCGTACCCATCCAGGAAGGATTGGACAACTATGGAATGGAATTGCTCCTTTGCATCGATCACATAAAACGGTATATCGAGCCTGGCAGCCACGCGCCGGGCAAGCGCCTGTGAATCGGGAGCACAACATCGATTGGATTCCTCCCTGCCAGGCTCGCTCCACAGGCGCAGCATCATCGCGATGACGGTATAGCCCTGCTGCTTGAGCAGGGCTGCTGCAACGGAAGAGTCCACTCCTCCCGACATGGCAACAACAACTTTGGCACCCATCAGGTTCCTTGCGGGTCATCCATGAAATTGACACAAGGTGTCTTCCTGGACCCTTGCTGTTTTCTGTTGATCATTTCGTGATTACCTTGGTAATTATTTAAGGAAGACATCCATCTATCCGATGAGTAAATGGGATAAAATTGATAAGGAAAATTATAGCATATCCCCGTGAAGAGACTCAAAATGACCTCTCCTTCTCCCATCGTGACTCTCACAACGGACTTTGGAACCAAAGACAGTTTTGTCGGCGCGCTTAAGGGTGTCATCTGGAGCATTTGCCCTTCTGCACACATTGCCGATATCAGCCACGAAATTCCCCCCCGCGATGTGCTCGCAGGTGCGCTCATGCTTGGGCGTGCTTATCCATTCTTCCCGAAGGGCAGCGTTCATCTTGCCGTGGTGGATCCGGGAGTTGGCACCTCCCGCCGCCCCGTTGCGTTGCGCTTCGATGGGCATACATTTGTCGGTCCGGACAACGGCCTTTTCACAGTAGTTCTGAAAAGGGCTGAAGAACAAGGCAAGCCTCTGGAAATAATCAGCCTGGAAAACAAGAAATACTTTCTTCCGAAAGTGAGCAGCACATTCCACGGAAGAGATCTGTTTGCGCCGGTGGTTGCTCACCTGGCAGGGGGTGTTCAGCTGGCAAAACTGGGTCCATCCATTTCTGACTTGCAACGCCTGTCAATGCCTGCACCTGAAAAGGTCACCAACGGCTGGCATGCCCACATCACGGTTATTGATGTCTTTGGTAATTGCACCACCGACCTGCCAGCTGAATTTCTAACTGATCGAGCAGAGATCATCTTCCGCGTAAACGGGCATGAGGTACATGGCCTGGTCACTTCTTACGGGCATGCGCAGCCTGGGGATTTGATCGCACTGGTAAACAGCGAAACCCTGATCGAAATTGCCGTCGCCAACGGCAGCGCCTCAGAATTCCTGGGTGCCAGGGTTGGCGACCTGGTTGAAGTGGTAGAATAGAAACAGCCTCTCGTCACTGGTGTTAATTTAATTATCATGCCCGAGCAACCCCTAATCGTCGATAACCTCACCTTTCGTTACCGCGACCGGTCAGCTGCCGCCATTCGTCAGGTATCCTTTTCTGCAGTCCCCGGTGAAATCCTGCTCATTGCAGGTGCCAGCGGCTGTGGAAAGACCACTCTCATCCGTGCCATTAACGGCCTGATCCCTCGCTCCTACAAAGGAGAGTTGACAGGCCGGATTCTTTTATCTGGGCAGGAAACATCCGGCTGGGCATTATCGAAGATCTCCCAAAAGATCGGCACGGTATTGCAGGATCCTGAACGACAGATCCTCGGATCCAAGGTAATACACGAGGTTGCCTTTGGATTGGAAAACCTCAACCTGCCGAGGGAAGAGATTTACCAGCGCGTGGATGCGGCGCTTGATTTCCTGAAGATCACTCCATTACGGCTGCGTGAAACCTTCAGCCTCTCGGGCGGCGAGAAACAAAAACTTGCCCTCGCCGGTGTACTGGCAATGCGTCCATCGATCCTTTTATTGGACGAACCTCTTGCCAGCCTGGATCCTGCATCCGCCGCGGAAACCCTCGACATCGTGCGCCGCCTTGCGGATGAAGGCATGACCGTCCTCCTGGTCGAGCACCGGGTGGAGGATGTCCTGCGCATCCGCCCGGAACGGGTCATGTTCCTGTCGGAAGGTGAGATCCGTTACCTTGGTCAAATGGAGGGACTGGGGGCAGTGGTGGATTACCACGAAGTGAAACTTCCAGCCCAGGTCATCATGGAACGCGCTAAAAAAGATCCACCTCCCATTGATCTCAAGATCCTTCCTGGAGTGACGGGAAGCGCACCCATATCGGAGCCAATTGTCAGGTTCGAGAATGTTGCCTTTGGCTACGACGAACAGGAAGTTCTGCATAACATCAACCTGGAGATCAAGCGCGGCGACGTGATCGCTGTCCTGGGACCGAATGGAGCAGGCAAGACCACCTTCGTCAAGCACGCCATCGGTCTTCTAAAGCCAAATTCCGGGCGGGTGCTGGTGCAGGGACGCGATACGCGCGAAGCCAGTGTGGCGCAGATCGCCAGTACGCTTGGCTATGTGTTCCAGAGCCCCAGCCACATGCTCTTTGCGCCAACGGTACGCGAGGAACTGGCCTTCGGTCCGAAAAATCTCAAACATCCGAAGGATGAGATAGAGAAGGAGGTGATGGAAGCACTGAGAATCGTGAATCTCGAGGACAAGGTTGGTGATCCACCCCTAGCGCTCTCGTTTGGGCAGCAGAAACGGGTCAGTATTGCGGCAATTCTGGCGATGCGGTCACGGATCCTGGTGATGGATGAACCGACAGCAGGACAGGATTATCAGAATTATATGAATTTCATGGATGCCATCTTGCAGTTGCCCAGTTTTGAAGCCATTTTATTCATCACGCACGACGTTGACCTGGCTGTCATTTATGCCAACCGGGTGCTGCTGGTGGCTCAAGGCAGGCTTGTGGCCGACGGTACTCCCCATGAAGTGCTGGGTGATGCCCGCCGGCTGGATGACTGCAGGCTGGTTCCTACCACCCTGCTGGCAGAGAACCTGAAAGCCTGGCCGCGAACGAACCGTTTCCTGCGCGCTGAAGCGCTGGCGCACATCTAAAACTTTTTTTCATAAGGAGAGAATCATGAAGAAGATAGTAGGTGTGGTAATTGCCCTGGTCGTCGTCCTGGTCTTTGTGTGGGGCGCAGTCCTGATCGGCAATCAATTTGGCATCTCGCGTTTGCAGACCGGCGAGCGTCCGTTGTTACGGTTCGTCTTCGTGATCGTAGGTCTGTTGATCGCCTTTGCTCTATATTTCTTCACCCGCCAGAGCAAAGCCTGGGAGATTGGCACCCGCCAGGTGGTCTGGATGGCCATCGGTGCCGCCCTGTACGCGATCTTCTCCTGGTTGTTTAACGGGACTGTTTTCATCATCCCGTCCGTCAGCCAGGTGGCCTTACGCCCAGCCATCTCCATCCCGATGTTCTTTGGTTATGCCTTCGGACCGGTGGTGGGTTTCTTCACAGGAGCAGTCGGCAACATGTTTGGCGATGCCCTGACCGGCTTCGGATTGAGTCCGCAGTGGTCGATTGGCAACGGCCTGGTTGGTTTGATCGCCGGCTTGCCGATGCTTTTCAGCGACAAAAAGAAGAGCCTGAACACAGTCCTGATCGTGGGCGCAGCCCTGGTGGCGATCGTTGCCATCCTCTATTTCACTAATCCCTCACTCAACAACTTGAACTACTATAACCCCGCGAATGACACCTTTGGGGAAACCCCGGTCAGCTTGCTGGCGGGCATCTCGCTGCTCGTCGGTCTTCTTCTGGTCCTGGTCGTCCGTTTTGTTTTCCACAAGAACCTGGATATTGCCACGGCCGTCACCTGGAGCATGCTGGGCAACATCCTGGGCCTCGGGTTTGCTGCTGTTTCCGACATCTGGATCAACGGTTACCCACCGGTGTTGGCGATCGTTGGCGAATTCCTGCCTGCCGCCGGTCCGAACCTGATCTTCGCCGCCATTCTGGTACCCTTGCTGGTAGTCGCCTACGCGGCCGTCCAGCGGCAATCCGGACGGTAGTATTTTAACCTGCCTGACAGGGGGCAAAGCCCCCTGTCAGGCAAGGTGGATGCATGCTCGTCGCCTGGCGTTACCGGAAACGCAAGTCCCTGATCCAGTGGTTCGATCCGCGGGCGTGGATTATCTTCTACGCCTGTTATCTGGTATCGACTCTCTTTTTCTGGGACATTCGCTTTCTAATCCCCTTCCTGTTAACTGCGCTGGTGGTGCTGTTCACCTCCGGAGTGACCTGGAAGGAGATCCGCCGGGCATTTTTGTTCATCATCGGTTTTGTGGTAATTTTTACATTCCTGACTTTCCTGACCGGACGAGGCGGCTCAGAGGTTTACGCCACGGAGCACACCATCAGGGAGTTCCGTGCTTCCTTCTCGATCCTGGGCTGGACACCAGTTCTCAAGGTCACCGTCGAACGGGTATTTTTTTCCGTCAGCCAGTTCGCGCGGGTCTTCGGCATCGCCGTGATGACCATCCTGGTGCCGTATTCGCTTGATCCTTCGTTCTATGGAATCACATTCAAGGGATTGGGGCTGCCCGATAAGATCGCTTATGCCATGGACCTGACCATGCGCTTCATCCCAACCTTCGGGCGTGATTTTCAATTAACAATGGATGCACAGCGAGCGCGCGGCTACGAATTGGAGAAGATCCGCGGTGGGTTGATCGAACAGGTGCGAAAACTCGGTCCTCTGATGGTGCCGGTGACGATCCATGCCATCATCGGCTCGGAAGACATCATCGACGCGATGGATTTGCGTGCCTTTGGCATAGGTCCGCGTACCTGGCTCGAGCAGCTGCATTACCACAGGCGCGACCGGATCCTGATCACCTTTGGAGTTATTCTGCTGGTCATTTCCTTAATCCTGTTGCTGCTTGGTTATGGCAATTTCTGGGTTCCTGAATTCCTGCTCCGGTTGGCGATCGGTTGAATGAGGATCAGGTCGTGGCTGCCGTACTCTAATTTCCCCCTTCTTCCTTTGCTTTTAATTTAAACCTGGAATATGCGATTGGTATTGAGATCGCACAAGCCAACGCGGTGATCCAGAAGGGCATCTGCGGGGTGATGTGTTCCCATAATTGCGCTCCGATCCACGGCATCGGCAGCGATAAGATGCCAAGCGAAGTGCCAAAGAAGCCAAAAGCCAGCCCGCGCCTTTCCTCCGGCACCACTTTCGAAATGAGAGCGTCATAGGCTGGCATGAGCATGCCGACACCCAGCCCGTTGAGGCTGCGCGATGCAAAGAAGGCAATCGGCGAGCGAGCAAGGATCATGGCAACCAGGCCCAGCATGACCAGGAGAAAACCGCTGGAAATGATCGTCCTTTCGCTGCGCCTGTCCGTCAGCCAACCACCAAGGAAGGATCCCGCGATACTCGCCAATCCCCAGCAGGAGCCGACCAGACCGATTTGCTGGACGGAAAGCTTCCCAATGCTTGAAAGGAAAATCGGATAGAGATCGGAAGTCAGGTTGAAGGATGTATCCCCGATCGCATCGGTGATCCAGATCCAGGTCAGGATACCGCCCGAGAATAGCAATCCGAATACCACGCCCAGTTGGGTTTTCAATCCATGCAAGGTGGGTTTTGTGGCAGCGCGTTTGGGAGTAAAACGCTCCGCAGTTGCCATCCAGATCCGCACAGCCGTAGCCAGCGCATAGAATATAAACGCGCTCTTCAACATCAGGCGGAAATCAAAGTGCTGCACGAGCAATCCTGCAAGAGCAGGACCGATGACGGTGACCACCATGAAAATACCGCGAGTCACTCCATACACCCGTCCACGCGAGGTCTCTTCTGACTGTTCAGCGATATATGCCCCAAAACTCGGTCCGACAAAGGAGTTGGATATATACTCGACGCATAATCCTAACATGACCCACGGCCAGGAGGGGGAGAGGAAGAACAGCAAATATCCAAAGACGGCAAATGAACTGCCGATGGCGATCGCCCGCAAGCGTCCGATCGTATCCGAGATCCAGCCTCCCAGTATCTGAAGTACCATAGGAACAATGGAGGCAACCGTGAACACCAATCCAACCTGACCGACGCTCGCTCCCAGGTCGATCAGGTAAAGGGACAGCATGCTGTAAGCCATAGCCCCGGCAATGTTCGCCAGGATCATCGCCAGCAGGAACCAGCGCAGGTTGATATTCAGCAGGGATTTCGATTTTTTATTCACGAAAGCAACGATTCCCAGTCCAATGTCTCGGCAGTTTTATGCAGGCGATGATCATCGTCCACAAGCATGTATTTCAGGTCGCTGAACACTCTATCAGCCAGGCTCCGCGCGGCCTCCCATGGGATCAGCTCATCCTTTGTGCCCTGAACAACAATGGTTGGAACCGGGATCGGATCCGGCAGGTGGTCGATAAACTCGGGCAGGGTCAAAGCAGGCGCGAGAAGAATGAGTTTCTTCACCTGGTCGGGAGCCTGCACGGCAAACAGCGTTGCCATCAACCCTCCCAGGCTGGAGCCGACCAGGCACCAACCTTTTTCATTTCCAAGCAGGCTTATTAACTTCGCCATCCGTGACTGAACATCACCTTCGAACTCGGGAGTCAGCATGCCGGGAAACCTGGTCCGCAAGAGGACGGCTTTGTACGTGTTGCTCTTATCCCCGCTTGAACCGTGGATGAAAACGATGTGGGAAGTATCCATGCAGGAATTATAAAACGAACCGGGCTTCTGTGAAGAAGCCCGGCCTGTTGATATTCGGTTTTTTCCTACTTGGCAACCACAAATACCACGGCGACCATCCCGGCGCCCGTATGCGTGGAAAGCCCCGGGTTTAAGTCAGCATGGATGATTTCAGCCGGGCAATCCAGTCCCGCCCGCAGAAGCTTCTCAAACTTGCGTGCTTCTTCAGGGCAGTTGACATTCATGATGGCCATCTTTTCAATCCCTTTTACGCCGGCTTTCTCTTTCGCCAATTCCACCGCGCGATTCCAGGATTTCCCCTGTGTGCGGATCTTCTCGAGAAGTTCCAGTTTGCCATTCTGCAGGGAAAGGATGGGTTTGATGTCAAGAATATTGGCGATACCGGCCGCCAGGGAACCAACTCGTCCGCTCATGGCGATATATTTTAGCGTAGCGAGAGCGCCAAAGAGGTAAGTCCGGTCACGCACATCTACAGCCAGACGGATGGCTTCCTCGATGGTGGCACCTTTGGCTGTTGCCTCGGCTGCCGTCATGACCATGAAACCCTGTCCCATGGCAAGGCTGCGCGTGTCGAGCACCTCGATGCGCTTGCCCGGGTACATCTCAGCTGCCTGCCGTGCAGAGGCGTAGGTGGCGCTCATTTCGCTGCTGATGTTCATGCACAGGATCGCCTCGGCGCCTGCGGCAAAGGCTGCTTTGAAAGCCTCCCCGAATTGACCGGGGGAAGGTGCTGCCGTGGTTGGCAGTTTGCCTTCTTTATCGATCCGGGCAAAGAGAGTTTTATTTTCAATGTCGTAAGTATCCCGGAAAGAATCATTCCCAAATTGGACGAGTATGGGAACCTGAACGATGTCGTATTTTCCTGCCAGGTCGCGCGGTAAATTGGAATCGGTATCTGTAATAATTGCGATTTTGGACATATTTTCCTCCTTACCAGGGTTGTAATAATTAACACAATAGGAAGGGACAAGGTTCGTTTGTTTTCTTTATTTATATTAGCATTTCCGCATCGGTCGCCGCTGAGAGGGACGATTGGAAAAATGAAACCCTTCCAAATTATTCTTTCAGAGATTGATTTTTATCTTGACAATATGGAGTATTATGGGGTAATATTTATCACCCCCTCCCCCTGGGGGGGATAGGAGTAAGAGATGAAGCACGAAGAAACCTTGAAACGACTGAAGATTGTTGAAGGCCATATGCGCGGCGTGATCCGCATGCTGGAGGAAGATGCCTACTGTATCGAAGTGATCCGCCAGATACAGGCGGTTCAGTCTGCCTTGAACAAGGTCAGCGCGGGCATCCTGGAGAACCATCTCAACTCCTGCGTCACAACCGCCATCCGCGGTGAAGATCCCGCAGAGCGTGAGCGTGTATTGAAAGAAATCACGGATGTGTTTGAGACCGCTACGAAAGTTTAACGGTTTTTACTTTTATATTCATAAGGAGAAAGATTATGACTACCGTATCTTATAAAGTACCTGCGATCAATTGCATGCATTGCGTACACACCATCCAGAGTGAGGTATCTGACCTGGTTGGGGTAAAGTCAGTTAAGGCGGATGCCCAGAGCAAACAGGTGGAGATCGTTTTTGACTCGCCGGCATCCGAAGAGAAGATCAAGGCATTACTTGCGGAGATCAATTACCCGGTTGCCGCCTAGAGCACAGAGGTCTTCGACCATAGTATCCCCGTATTGATCCTGATACCAGTGGTTTCAGCAGTCGCGCTTGTTTGGATTCATAATTCACCCAAATTAATCGACATTGCCAGCCTCAGGCACATATTAATTATAGGAAAATTATGCCAGAAATTAAACAACTCACAATCCCGATCACCGGCATGACCTGCGCAAATTGCGTTGCCACCGTCGAGCGCGGCTTGAAGAAGCAGGAGGGCGTTCGGGAAGCGGTCGTCAATCTCTCGTCGGAACGCGCCACAGTGGCATTCGATCCGCTGACAACTGGTCTGTCAGACCTGGTGGCGCGGGTGGCACGTGCCGGCTATGGAGTCGCCACTGGTGAGGCTGACCTGGTCATCAAGCGTCTGGCTGATGACAATGATGCCCACCGGCTCGAGAAGAATCTCGCAAAACTTGAAGGCGTGCTTGCGGTCACGGTCAGTATCACAACCAATCACGCCCGGGTGAAGTATGTGCCCACCGTGGTGAGTCAGGCTGAGATCAGGGCTGCCGTGAGCCGGTCAGGTTTTGAAACTGAGGAACTGGGAGGCGAAACGGAGGATGCCGAAGCGAGGGCACGCCAGCATGAGATCGCCCAGCAATTGCATTTTCTGGTGGTCGGCATCCTATTCACCGTCCCACTCTTCCTGATTTCAATGGGCAGGGATCTGGGCATTTTGCCGTCCTTCGCATATTTGATTACTCCTGGAGCCATGTCTGCATCCATGCGCCAGGCTCAACCCTGGTTGAACTGGCTGCTTCTGGTGCTTGCAACCCCGGTGCAATTCTATGTGGGCTGGCAATATTACAGCGGAGCATTCAAATCCCTGCGCAATGGCTCCGCAAACATGGATGTATTGATCGCATTGGGCTCATCAGTAGCTTACCTTTATTCCATCCCGATCACGCTTGGTTTATTCCAAGGGGAAGTTTATTTTGAAACAGCGGCAGTCATCATCACCCTGATCCATCTGGGAAAATACCTGGAGGCGCGTGCCAAAGGCCGCACCAGCGAAGCCATTAAGAAGTTGATGGGTTTGCGCGCCAAGACCGCCCGGATCATCCGGGATGGGATTGAAACAGAAATTCCGGTGGATGAAGTGAAGGTCGGGGACCTGGTCCTTGTCCGCCCCGGAGAAAAGATCCCGGTGGACGGTGTCGTGGTCGAAGGGCGTTCAGCCACCGACGAATTGATGCTGACAGGTGAATCTCTGCCCGTTGAAAAAAGTCCCGGCGACCCACTCATCGGCGCAACCTTGAACAAACTCGGTTTGCTAAAATTCGAAGCCACCAAGGTTGGAAAAGAGACCGCCCTGGCGCAGATCGTCCGGTTGGTTGAAGAAGCGCAGGGAAGCAAGGCACCCATTCAAAAACTTGCAGACCAGGTCTCAGCGATATTTGTCCCGATCGTTATCGGGATTGCGGCGGTCACCTTTCTCTCCTGGTATTTTCTCGCCCCGCTCAACCCGGATGTCTCCCAATTTACGCGCGCACTGATCAACATGGTTGCAGTTTTGGTTATCGCCTGTCCATGCGCCATGGGTCTCGCCACGCCTACCGCGGTCATGGTTGGCACGGGTCGGGGTGCAGAAATGGGTATCCTCTTCCGATCCAGCGAAGCCCTCGAACGCGCAGGCAAGGTCTCTGTGGTCGTACTGGATAAGACCGGCACGGTGACGAAAGGTCAACCTGAAGTAACCGATGTGATCACAAACGGGAAGATGGGAGAGAAGGATTTGCTGAGGTTGGCAGCATCAGTCGAAAAAGGCAGCGAGCACCCGCTTGGCGAGGCGATCTGGGCTGAGGCCACGAAAAGAGGGCTCAACCTGGCTGAACTGAGTGGATTCAAGGCGGAGGCAGGTTTCGGTGTCGAAGCGGAGATCGAAGGGTACAAAGTTGCGGTTGGAAACCTGCGCATGATGAAAGCGCATGAGTATCTGCTCAATGGATTGGAGCAGGATATTGAGCGGCTGCAATCTGAAGCCAAAACAGCCATGCTCGTCGCGGTCGATGGGAAGGTGTCCGGGATTATTGCCGTGGCGGATACCATCAAGAATGGCTCGCAGGAGGCGGTTTCCCAGCTGCATCGCATGGGTCTGAAAGTTGCCATGATCACTGGCGATAACCATAAAACCGCCGAAGCGATCGCCAGGCAGGTTGAGATCGATACCGTTCTCGCAGAAGTACTTCCGGATGGGAAATCCACCGAGGTGAAGAAATTTCAACAATCCGGCGCGGTGGTGGCAATGGTTGGCGATGGGATAAATGACGCCCCGGCATTGGCGCAGGCGGATGTGGGGCTTGCGATTGGCACAGGTACCGATGTGGCCATGGCTGCCGCCCCGGTGACACTCATCAGCGGGGAACTATCTGGCGTGGCGCGCGCGATATCCCTTTCGCGCAAAACCCTTCTGACCATCAAGCAGAACCTGTTCTGGGCATTTTTCTACAATGTAGTGCTAATACCAGCTGCCGCTCTTGGCTATCTTAACCCGATGCTGGCGGCCGGTGCCATGGCATTCAGCAGCGTGTTCGTAGTCTCCAACAGTCTGCGCCTGCGAAAATCTATTATCAAATGAAAGCTAGGTGACATGAATCAATTATTCGTAGCCTTCATCACAGGTCTCACCACCGGGGGCTTGAGCTGTCTGGCTGTGCAGGGAGGTTTGTTGGCCAGTTCGCTCGAGCAGCAACTGGAACAGCAGCTTGACAGCCAGATCGAGGCGGAAATTGCCGCGCGCCGATCCAGGCGGCCAAGGAAGAACAGAGACCGGATCATTGCACATCCTCGGCTGGCAGTGCCCATCCTCTTGTTTCTGGCAGCCAAACTCGTCGCCTATACAATCCTAGGCTTTCTGCTCGGAGCACTGGGGTCCGTCCTGCAGTTGAACAGTGTCACGCGTGCCATCTTATTGATCGGCGTTGGGATCTTCATGCTCGGCAACGCTCTTCGAATGTTCAATGTGCACCCTATCTTCAGGTACTTTTCCATCGAACCGCCCAAGTTCATCACCCGTTTCATTCGCCGTAAAGCGAAAGATGGCGAAAGTGTATTTGCGCCATTATTTCTAGGCGCCCTGACCGTTTTTATCCCTTGCGGTGTGACCCAGGCGATGATGGCAGTGGCAGTTGGCACCGGCAATGCGCTCCAGGGTGCCGCACTCATGTTCGCCTTCGTCATCGGCACCAGCCCCGTGTTCTTTGCAATCTCCTACCTTGCCATGCGGCTGGGTGCCCAATTGGAGAAGTGGTTCATGCGTTTCGTGGCGGTTGTCCTGCTCATCCTGGGATTGGTCTCCATCAATTCCGGCCTGACGCTGATGGGTTCACCGTTATCGTTGTCCGGGCTCACCCAGGCAGGCAGGGCAATCCAATCCTCCAGTCAGGAGTTTTCTGCAACCCCCGGGGTGGAGTTAACCTTGAATGCCAGGAACAATGGCTATTCACCCCAGAAATTGGCAGCAAAGGCAGGAGAACCCATCGTACTCTATGTGGTCACTGCTGATACCTTTTCCTGCGCGCGCGATTTTGTCATCCCGGCAATCGGTTTTGAAACACTTTTACCGCAAAGCGGTACTGTTCAGGTGAACATCCCTGCCCAGTCTGCCGGGACAGTATTGCGTTTTACCTGTTCGATGGGCATGTATACCGGTGTGATCGAATTTTCGGAATAGGGATTGCTGTGGAGAATTTCATGATGAAAAAGGTTTACCGAGTGGAAGGCATGCATTGCTCCAACTGCGCCATGAGCGTTGAAGGGATCGAGGATGACCTGCCGGGTATCAGGCAGGTTTCTGCCAGTTATCAGAAAGCACAGATGACGGTTGAATTTGAAGAGCAATTGGTCAGTGAGGAGCAGATTCTGTCCGCCCTGGAGAAGCGCGGTTACCGGGCTATTCCGGTATGATCGGGGGGTGATCCGTAAATACATCGCTCGTTATCAGCAAGTCAGGGGGTATCGGTACCGAAAACAGGGGATGACCTGAAAGATAATCAGAAACCAGGCCAAAAAGAGCGGGGGTCAAATTTTGGGTGTATACTTGCCGCTTGCGATGGAGGTCGCTGCGCGTGAATAAAGGCGTCTGGTATGCACTCGGAGCATTCATCACCTGGGGATTATTCCCTATCTACTGGAAATTGCTGGCGGGTGTGCCAGCCCTGCAACTGCTGGGTCACAGGATTGTATGGTCATTCCTGTTGCTGCTTGGCATCATCCTGGCAGGGCGGCAGATTATCCTCCTGCGCGATAAATTGACCAGGCGAACCCTTTTAATTTATTCCGTCGCGGCAGTGCTCATCGCGGTCAACTGGCTCATGTACGTCTGGGCGGTGGGAGCGGGGTACATCGTCGAGACCAGCCTGGGTTATTTCATCAATCCGCTGCTGAGCGTTCTCCTGGGTGTGCTTTTCCTGGGCGAACGCCTGCGACCATTTCAGTGGCTCCCGATCGGGCTGGCTGCGGCTGGTGTCCTTTACCTCACCCTCGCCTATGGCTCCTTGCCGTGGATTGCGCTCACCCTGGCAATCACTTTCGGTTTTTACGGGCTGGTCAAAAAGAAGGCTCCGCTTGGTTCGCTCCACGGCCTGACGCTGGAAACAGGCATCCTATTCCTGCCCGCTCTTGGATTCTTGCTTTATTCTGAATTTTCTGGAAAGGGTGCGTTCTTGCATGCCTCCCCGCTCATCGATGTAATGCTTGTGGGTGCAGGATTGGTGACGGTGGCACCGCTGCTGATGTTCGCTTCTGCAGTCCAGCGCATTCCACTAACCACATTGGGTGTTCTCCAATATGTCAACCCGACCATGCAATTCCTGCTGGGCGTGGTGATCTTCAAGGAGCCTTTCGACCAACATAGGCTCATTGGTTTTTGTGCCGTCTGGGCCGGATTGATCCTTTTTGGGGTGGAAGGTTTCTTCACAAAGCGCAGGCAGATCGTCCAGGCTCGACAGGGTATCGAAGCCTGATCGAACAATTTGAAAAAGGATCGCAGATGATCTTCTCATCTGCGATCCTTTTCTTTTGGTAATGTTTATTTTATTGATCGGGGGTTTCAGGCGATCGTTTGAGCAATGTCGTGACAACCAGTACGATACCCAAAGCCAGCACGATCACCGGACCCACCAGGCGGGTGATCCAATGGGCAGATACCAGGATGGAGGACATGGCCGCGAACGCAATACCTGCAAGACCACACAGAATGATTCCTGCCATTTTCACGCCTTCGATCTTCTTGGTCATACCGATCAGTAGAAGTGGCAGACCAACTGCAAAGGGTTCAACTGTCCAGAGCACAGCCCAGGAACCCCACCAACCGGTTGCAGCGCAGAATTGAAGGACGAGGCCGGTCAGGCCGATGATGGATGCCGGGATCATCAACCAGGGGATCCTGAGAAAGATCGCCATCAGGATGAAACCGATCGCCAGGCTGATAACTTCAAGCGGCCATAATGTTCCCCAGATATGCCATTTTTCACTGATGCTGGCGAGAAAAAGAATGACGCCAGTGGTCAGGACTGGAAGACCCGGGATGAATAATCCGCTCAGGCCGCGAATCCCGTTGAAAATGAAAGGAGGCAGGCAGAATAGCAGACCTGCACCCACCACAAAAAGCGGCCAGGCGCGTAAGCCGAGTAGAGTATCATCCCCAACCACCCGGCTTAGTAAATTCCCGCCAAGGGCGAAGATTCCAAGCAGGATCATGGTCACACCGAATAATAAAGAAGTTTTCTTATGCATTTTGTCCTCCAAAATTAAAATTATCATTCCGAATTGATCCGGTTAGCGGATCTTGATTCCAACTAACAGATTTCAACCCGGAAAAAGGATTGCCCTTCACTTTGAAATTATTCCTACGAAAAGCGAACCAATGAACACTAACCATGCCAGGATGAGCAGGATTTTTCCAATCCGGCGTGTCAGCCAGAGTCCGGCAGCACCTCGTCGTTTCAGAAGGAAGGGAGCAATGATGGAGCCTGCAACCAGAAGAGGTTCCAATGGCCAAAGAATTGTCCAATTGACCCAATTACCACTGAGAGAGAAGTACGTCAAAAGGAAGCCGTTTCCCAGGACAATCCCGCCGGGAATGATCAGCCAGGGATTCGGAAGGGCTTCCATCAATGCCAGCAGCAACCCTCCAAGCACCACCAATTCCATGGGCCAGAGATGTCCAAAGACTCTCCAACCGAAGATCCCGCTTACCCATAACATGATGATATTGGCAAGAAATATACCAGCCACGGAATAAAGCACCGCTTGGCGTACATACAGTGGTGGAACATCAATCAGGTCCGCCGGGGGAGTAAATATGGTTCTGATTCGTTCGCGAAGGCGGAATTTGGGTTTTAGGTCCCTCCCCCGACCTCTTGCACTCGTAATATCGGTGTCGCCGGTAGCAAAACCAGCATCCGGGATGTGCGCTCGCGCCGTGCCGGAGAAAACTGCCACGGGTGGCAGCCGGTCTGATGATCTGCCCTCCTTCTTCAGAAGGGTGATCCTTTCCGGAATCTGAATCCCGATTCCTGCGCTGCCTTAGTCAATGAGTCAGTCATTTCGGTGGCGCTCTGGAAGCGGTCTTCAGCATGTTTTGCCAGTGCCTTAAGCGCCACGCGCTCAAATGGTTCCGGAATGCCCGGATTCAAAGTCCGCGGCATCGGCAGGGGATCGTTGATGTGTTTCATTAGTATAGCCAGCGGTGTATCCGCATCGAACGGCACCGTACCGGTCAATGCCTCGTAATAAGCGATCCCCATCGAGTAGATATCGCTGCGGGCATCGCAGATGCCCTCCAGCCCTTGTTCGGGAGCCATGTAACTTAAAGTGCCCATCAATGCACCCGATACGGTGTACTGCGTGGCACCGACTATCTGGGCAATGCCGAAATCGGTCAGCACCGCCCGGCCACTCCTGGTCAGCATGATGTTGGCAGGTTTCAGGTCGCGGTGGATGACGCCTTCGCCATGGGCATAACCAAGCCCTTCCAACGCATCGTTGAAGATCCGCACTGTGTCTCCCAGCGGCAACCGTTCCCCTATTCCCCGCACAAAATTGAGATGCGCTTTCAGGGAATCACCTTCAAGCAATTCCATCACCATGTAATACAGGTCATTTTGCACATCGAAATCGTAGATCTGGACGATATGGGGATGCCTGAGTGCTGCCACAGCGCGCGCTTCGCGCTTGAACCGGGCCAGGAACTCCTTCTCCTCCACCAGGTCGGAGCGCAGGATCTTGAGCGCCACGTAACGATCCAATTGCGGGTGGTAAGCGCGATAGACCTGGGCCATGCCACCACGTCCCAGCGGATCGAGGATCCGATACTTTCCGAGGGTTTGTCCTTCCAATCGAATGGGGAACATAGGATCTTGCTTCGCGTGTTTTGAGGCCATCGATACCATCCACCCTGGATGATACCTGAATAGGCCGGAATCAACCTAACAACTGGCTATTATCAGGCTACTGTTTCACAATTGGATGGGGGAAGCCAGAAAATTGCATTGATGACCCTTGCCAGCAGGGATGAAGTGCCTCTATGGAATTCATGCTGCCATTAATTTATACCCCAGGCCGCGAACGGTGATCAGCAGCCTCGGATCTGCCGGATTAAATTCGATGCGAGTCCGCAATCGCCGGACAAGATTCTCGATTTGATAATCAAAAATTCCTCCAGCTTTATATTCCGGCCAGACAGCCCGCCCGATGTCATCCTTCGAGCAAACCTGGCATCGGCGTTCATATAGATAGCCCAGGAGCAGATACTCCTTGGGGGAGAGGCTGACCACTTTTCGGTCCACGCGCACCAGGCCGGCCGCCCCATCCACCTCGAGGTCTGGTACGGGATTATCACGTCGGGTGGTATCCGGGTCATGAAAGATGAACGTCACATCCCCCACGGTGAGACTATCGCCATCCCGGAGGGTCATGGGCTGAATGACACGTTCACCGTTGAGGTAGGTCCCATTCGTGGATTCGAGATCTTCCACCATCCAGCGGCGACCATCCCTCCGGATGAGGGTGTTCTCGCGTGAAATGCTCTTGCTGGCGATGACAATTTCGCAATCAGTGGCGCGCCCGATCGTGGCTGACAGCCCGGGGAGTTGGTGTTCCTCTCCGCCTGGGTCGGTCAAGTATGGGCTGGGGTTTTCCTTGGGCATCATTCTCCCGGATTTGATCATTTCTTGGTAATTATACTCGCAAGGATTATAATAACAATTCGTTGCAGAAATAATAATTCGAATGGAGATAAAAATGACCAGAAAGAGATCGGGAATCATCGGGATACTGACGGGTGGTGGTGATGTTCCAGGACTAAATCCAGCCATCCGGGCAGTAACCATCCGCGCCCTCCGCGAAGGGTACAAGGTGATCGGCCTGCGAAGGGGTTGGGCAGGGGTGACGGAGATCATCCGTGAGAAGGATGCAGACAACAGCAATAATTATATGGTATTGACCGAAGAAATCGTTGCCAGGGCCGGGCGCACCGGTGGGACATTCCTGCACACCTCGCGCACAAAACCCAGTCAGATGTCGAAAGAAGATGTTCCCGCCCATTTAAAAGAAAAATACAATGCCGATCAAAATGACCTGACTCCCGATGTCTTGAAAAATATGGATTGGTTGGGGATTGACTATCTGATCCCGATCGGGGGAGATGATACCTTGAGCTACGCTGTCCGCCTTTACCAGGAGGGCATGAAGGTTATTGCCATCCCGAAGACGATGGACAACGACGTGCCGGGTACCGATTACTGCATTGGCTTCAGCACCTGCGTCACCCGCACGATTTCGCTGACGAACAGCCTGCGAACGATTGCTGGATCGCATGAACGCTTCCTGGTGCTGGAAGTGTTCGGTCGCTATGCCGGGTTTACAGCCATGCTGCCCACCATGGCTGGCGCTGCACACCGCTGCGTGATCCCGGAATACAAGTTTGACATCGAAAAATTAACCGAGTTAATGGTTTACGATCGCGCTCACAATCCCAGCCGCTACTCGGTGGTGCTGGTCTCTGAGGGAGCGATGTTCGAAGGCGGCGAAATGGTCTTTGCTGACCGTTCCACGGATGCCTACGGTCATGCGAAATTGGGCGGTATCGGTGACCTGGTGGCCAGCAGGATCAAGGAACTCTCCGCCAAAAAGAACAACGGCAAGACAATCAACACCATCGACCAGAAATTAGGTTACATGGTGCGCGGAGGTGATCCGGATGCCATTGACTCGGTGGTCCCGATGGCCTTCGGCAACCTGGCACTCGACCTGTTGCTAAGAAGCATTCATGGGCGGCTGGTGGTGCTAAAGAATGGTCGCTATGACAACATGCCTCTGGATGTGGTCACCGGCTCCAAGAAAATTGTCAATGTGAACCATTTTTACGATACGGAACGTTATCGCCCCAAGTACGAAAACTTTGAAATGAAACCGCTTTTCATCATGACCAGCGAGACATGATTTTTTATTTGGTAAACCGACTCTATTAGAAGATACAAGGACTCAACAGCACCCCGAAATCGTTTCGGGGTGCTGTTTTTCATCTAATGATGCTGATTTTATGAAGTTCTCATGATCAGGATGATAAGCACTGAAGCACAGGACAGGATTAGGGTCATCAGTATGATCGTTGTAGCCACAATAAGAGCCCTGCGGTGATCATGACTTGTGACGGGTGGTCGGATCTCATTCATTTCAACCTCCTTGCAAGGGATTTCTTCCATTCACTTAATATACGCCGTAATTGCCAACCGGTTGCTGAAAAGGAAATCTACTAGTTGTGAAATATCCTGTGCCAGGTCAAACGCCGATTGGAAAAATCCCGCTGTGTAGACATTTTCCCATGCTCATGCACGGGCGGCAGCCAATTCCACCTGTGTGTACTTCAAGCGTTCGAGCACAGCAGTGGCTACATTGCGCATCAAGGCGTAACCGAGCAATTTATCCACCTGCATCAGGGCGCGCACGGCTGCCCCGTCCATCTCCACAACCCTGGTGGGGATGGTTGCCCGGGCTGAGGAAATGTAGATATAAGGCTCAATAATTGACGAAACACCCAGCATCTCACCCGGAGCGATCGAACCCACCAGGGCATTAGTGATTGCCCCTTCACCGCCACCGCTGTAAATGAGATCCACGTCACCTTCAAGCAGGAGGATGAGCTTGGTCGCTGGAGTGTTTTCTTTCACCAGGAGTGCTTCCTTGGGATATGTTTTTTCTTCCGCCACCATGGCGATCGCCTTGAGTTGGTCGTCGGTGAGCAGGGCAAAGAAGGGGTAACGTCGCAAGAGCTCAACGGATATCATGGTTCTCTCCTCTTTAAAGTTGGATCAAATGGAGCACCGCTCCCACCGCCTGTTCAACAGCCGCTGCAACCGGCGGAGATAGTGTATCAGAGAACTCGTAAACATTTTCAGCCTCGATGGTTACAATGAAAACATTTTCATCGCTTGGCAAGGGAATGTCCATGCTTCGACCCACCTTCAACGCATTTTGCAGGGAGGTGTCGTGGGCAGAAGCAGAGTGACCAGATGCCAGATCAGGCATGTCACCTAATGTGAATTGGCTGATGGTGCCAACAGGATTCTTTCCCGTGAACATGGAATCCACCAGGATGACCCGCTCGTGACCGGTTAATCTTTCCATCAGGCTCAGCCCACCCAGCGAAACGCAATCCACCTCAAGTTCGGGCAGGTTGAGTGTCCTCCGGGCGATCTCCTCAGCCACACGCCAGCCGACACCGTCGTCACCCAGGATGGGATTGCCAAGGCCGATGACAAGTGTTTTCATTTCCGAGGGTTAAAAGGTGGAAGATCGAAGATTCATAATCTTCAACCTTCCAATGATTGGATCAGTCGCAGAATTGTCTCAGCGTATCGATCGGGTTGCCTTGCGCGTCACGAATGGTGATCTCGAGAGGCATCCTGCCAGGCAAGGAGTGTGTGGCACAACCGAAGCATGGGTCGTAAGCACGGAAGGCCATTTCGACCATGTTCAACAAGCCTTCGTTGACATTGCCTTTCTTGATCAGGCTTTCCGCGGCTTTCTTGATCGACATGGTGATCGGGGCGTAGTTGTTGGTGGTTCCCACGATCAGGTTGACTTTCGTCACCACGCCGCGCTCATCGGTCCAGTAATGGTGGGTAAGCGTGCCACGCGGGGCTTCAACAATACCCACACCTTCCGAAGGGACTGCCGTTGGAATGGCATGGAAGTTGGGAGAAGTGATTTCCGGATCGGTGGCAAGTTCCACCCAGCGTTCGGCTGCGTAGAGCAACTCGATCAACCGTGCCCAGTGGATCGCCAGCCGCTGGTGTACGGGCTTTCCGCCCAGCGTGCTGTAAAATTTCTCGTATTCAGCCTGGGCCAGCGGGGTCGCCATGCCATCGGAGGCATTCAGGCGTGAAAGCGGTGTGGCCATGTAGACACCGGATTCCGGTCCGTCAACGAATCCCTTCCAGCCGACATTCTTCAAATATGGGAATTTCAGGTAAGTCCAGGGTTCCACATGTTCAGCGATGTGCGCCGCGTAATCCTTGGGCTCATACTTGACATATTCCTTGCCGTCCGGTCCGACCACGCGAACCTTGCCATCATAAAAGTTGACCTTGTTATTCTCATCCACCAGCCCCATGTAGTAGGTCTTATGGGTGTAAATATCTCCCAGGATCAGGTCAACATAGGTTTTATTCCCCAGAACGATGTCATTGAAAGCCTGCAGACTGAACTGTGCGAACTCGATCGCCCAGCGTCCCATCTGCTCGATCTCCTTGCGCTGCTCTTCCGTGATGCCCTTGGTCAGGCCGCCTGGAATGGATGTGCATGGATGCACCTTCCGGCCGCCGATTATCTCGACCACGTTATGACCGAATTTCCGCATCTGGATGACCTTGCTGCCAATCTCCAGCCCAACTTTGTGGATGACGCCTAAAATGTTGCGCTCGGCAACCGGTGCATCCGGTCCCATGATAAAGTCGGGACCGCCCAAAGCATAGAAATGGGTGGTGTGGTCGGTGGCATAAAATGCAGAGTAGAGCAATTCGCGCAACATCTTGCCGGTGCGCGGAACTTCCACTTTATAGACTGCATCGGCAGCCTTGGCAGCAGCCATGTGGTGCGCCTCCGGGCACACTCCGCAAATGCGGTTCGTTAACAAGGGCATTTCTTCAACCGGTCGTCCAACGCAAAATCGCTCGAAGCCGCGCAGCTCAGGGATCTGGAAGTATGTGTTGGTTACATTTCCCTGTTCATTCAAGAAGATCTCGATCTTGCCGTGGCCTTCCAGCCGGGTGATCGGGTCAATTGTTATCCTTTGCATTTTCAATCATCCTTTCTGCGCGTATTTGCTGGAGCGCAACAGGGAGCCTGCCAGGTTGAAGCGATAGAACTGACCGGCGGGGTCCACCAGGCCGTCAAGGATTTTGTCGATCTCTTCCGGCTTGTTGCTGTCTATCACGGAAGCGAAGGCTGAAATCAAGCGGGCACCGTAATCCACCACTCCTTCAGCAGGACCGTAACAACCGATGCACTGCGCTCCGGCAGTTGGGCAGCGTGCATTGCACCCGTTGCGTGTGGCAGGTCCGTTGCACGGGATGCCTTGTTCCAGCAGACATAATTCGGGATCTGCTTTCATTAACTGGATCCGGCCGAATTCTTTGATCGTCTTAAGGTTGCGCTTGCGCGGGCAGTCGTCACATACAGTAGTGGTGCCGGCACCGATCGTGGCACCCTTGGGAGGCAGTTCAGCCTTCCCGTTCAACGCTGCGATGACCAGGCCCACGACCGCTTCGATCTGGTGCGATTCGGGCGGGCAGCCCGGCATGAAGTAGTCTACATCCACCGTTTGACCCAATGTCTTTAACACCGGGTTGAGGGTGGGTATGGTGATATTTCCTTCGGGCATGGCATAACTGCTCTGCGGGCGGAGGTTTTCCGGGTTGTCGGTGGTTATCGTGGTGAATGCGGTATCCACGATTTCCTTGATTGAGCTGAAATTAGCCAGCCCGGGGATGCAGCCTTCACAGGCGCAGGATCCAAAGGCGACCATGATCTTGGATTTCTTCCGCAGCAGGTGGGCGATATGCTCATTCTCATCATTGCGCATCCCGCCATTAAAGAGGCAGAGCGTGATATCGCCATCTGCCATGGCTTCCACATCCTTATACTTGGCATCCATGGCCACAGGCCAGAAAACGACCTCGAAGGCCGCATCCACATCAAGGATCTTTTCATGGATGTTCAGGACGGCGATCTCACAGCCTCCGCAGGATGCAGCCCAGTACATGGCGAATTTTGGCTTGCTCATGCTGTCACCTCCTCCATGATGGGTGTACTGACTTGTTCCCCTGGTTGCGACCAGTTGAGCGGTCCGAGGGCACGCACTTCTTCTGTAAATTTATTGATCTCGGCTGCAAAGATGGCCCCTTCGGCCGCGCTGGCCCAAAGTAATTTCAGCCGTCCGGGTTCGATGCCCATTTGCACCAGTACTCTCTTGAGCAGATGAAAGCGGCGCAGGGCCTTGTAATTCTGCTCGACATAATGACAATCGCCGGGGTGGCATCCGGAGATCAGCACTGCATCTGCCCCACCGGCAAAAGCCTTGAAAACGAAAGTGGGATCCAGTCTACCTGAGCACATCAGCCGGATCAGGCGGATGTTTGGCGCGTATTTCATGCGGGCGGTACCGGCCATATCTGCTGCCCGGTAACTGCACCAGTTACAGGTGAAGCCGATGATAACGGGCTCGAAAGGTTTGGGTTCTTCGGTCATGTCTCACTCTCCTCTATTAGCTTTCAACAGGTACCGCTGTGCGACTTATATTCAACATAAGCAGCCCGTCGATCTGCGAGAGGATCTGCTCATTGCTGAATCCTGTACCGCTGATGGCGCCAGCCGGGCAGCCTGCCACGCAGGTGCCGCAGCCCTGGCATAGAGCCAGGTTTACTTCAGATACCATTTTATCTTCATGGAAGAGGATGGCATTGAATGGGCACAAGTTATTGCAGATGCGGCAGCCGGAACATTGCTCCTCGTTGATCGAGGCGCGTACCGGTTCGAGGGAAATTTCCTTCTGTTGGATCTTGCCCAGGACGCGGGCAGCCGCCGCGGCGCCCTGGCTGACACTGGCCGGGATATCTTTTGGACCCTGGACACAGCCGGCGATATAAATGCCTTCGGTCATGGTTGCCACCGGGTCAAGCTTGGGGTGCCTTTCGATGTACCAATTGTCTGCGCTGCAGGAAATTCCGAACAGTTTGGCAATCTCCTTTGAGTCCTGGCGGGCCTGCATACCGGCCGAGAGGACAACCATGTCCACGGGAATGCGGCGTTGTTTTCCAATCAATGTATCTTCAACCTGGATGATCAATTTCCCTTCTTCTTCAGGGATCCTGGCCATACTGGTGATTTCAGCCACCTTCCCTCGAACGAAGCGTGTTCCTTCCTCCAGCAAGCGCTGGTAAAACTCTTCATAACCCTTGCTCGGGGTGCGGATATCGATATAGAAATTGTAGACTTCTGCCCCGGTGCGTTCCCGAACCAGGTGGGCAAACTTCAGGCTCTGCATGCAACAGATGGCAGAGCAGTAGCCATTGTAGTTCTTATCGCGTGAGCCCACGCAGTGAACGATACCCACTGTCTTGGGAGTGGTCTTTCCATCCCTCATGACAATATTTCCACCGGTCGGCCCGGCCGCATTACACAGCCGCTCAAATTCGAGACTGGTAAATACGTTGGCCAGCTTTCCATAACCGTATTGTGGGATGCGACGGGCATCAAACAGGTCATAACCGGTTGCCAGGATGATATTTCCGACTTCGACCGTGATCTCTTCAGGTTTCTGGTTGAAATCGATGGCATTGGTCGGACAGAATTTTTCACATGCCTTGCAGGTTCCCTTCAGGTAATAGGTGCAATTCACATCATCGATCACCGGATACTTGGGAACTGCCTGCGGGAACGGTACATAGACTGCCTTTCGGTTGCCCATGCCGGCTTCAAAGACATTATCGACCACCTTCTTCGGGCATTTTTCCCAGCAGATGCCGCAGCCGGTGCAGTCCTCTATTTTGATGTAACGAGGTTTCTTTTTGATTGTGACAGCAAAATTTCCAACAAAACCGTCAACCTTCATGACCTCAGACCAGGTCAGCAAGGTGATGTTGGGGTGGTTGCCCACATCCACCATTTTTGGTGTCAGAATGCAGGCCGAACAATCCAGGGTCGGGAATGTCTTGTCGAATTGAGCCATGTGCCCGCCTATGGAGGGTTCGCGTTCCACCAGGTAGACATGAAAACCAGCATCCGCTATTTCCAGTGCTGCCTGGATACCGGCTATGCCTCCTCCAACAACCAATGTGGCCGGGTGGATCGGAACGCGTAGCGGTTCAAGCGCTTCATGGTGTATCACGCGCGCCACTCCGCCGGAGACAATGGCTTTGGCTTTCAAGGTGGCAGCAGCTTTATCGGTGTGCACCCAGGAGTCCTGCTCGCGAATCGAAACCAGTTCACACAGATAAGGATTCAAGCCCGCCCCCTTGCTCGCATTTCTAAATGTCTTTTCGTGCAAATGGGGAGAGCAGGCTGCAACAACCACCCGGGTCAATTTCTGCTCTTTGATATCTTTCTGGATCAGTTCCTGACCCAGGCTGGAACACATGAACTTGTAATCGCGGGAGACAACAACGTCCTTGTCGGCAAGTTTTTCTCCCGCCCATTTACTGACATCGGCGACGTCAACGATTCCAGCAATGTTTGTTCCACAGTGACAGATGTATACGCCAATTCGTTCACTCATAGGTTTGTCTCCTGTTTCGCGTTTTGAGCAAAGGCAAGCATTGATCCTGTACCGAGTTGTTGTTTCGCCACCCCCAAATGACCCGGAACGATCCCCATCGCCAATCCCATCAGTTGGGTAAAATACATCACAGGGATGGAATAATGGGTGCCAAATTCCCGGTTTACCTGGTCCTGGTACACTTCCAGGTTTACATTGCACATCGGGCATGTGGTTGCGATCACATCCGCGTTGTGGTTGATTGCATCCAGCAGGAGAATGCGCACCATATCGAGGGCTGCCCTGCGGTTTGTGATGATCAAAGAGCCGCCGCAGCAACGGGCTTTGGATGCGTAATCGATCGGTTCCGCCCCGATGGCTGTCAGCAGCGCTTCAAAATATGATGGGTTTTCCACATCTTCGTGGTCTTTACGAGGCCGCAAGATCTGGCATCCGTAATACGGGGCGATGTGCAGTCCGCTGAGTGGTTTTGTAACCTTTGACTTGACCTCTTCCAGCCCCACATCGTTGATGAATACGTCGATCAGGTGACGTACTCTGGCTGTGCCCGAGACATGCAGCTTATCTGCCTCCAGTGCATAGTTAATGTGGTCAGCAAGATCGGCATCTTTTTGCAGGTAGGAATTGGTGAAATAAGCATTTTTGTAGCATGCACTGCATGGAGCCACAAAGTCGAGACCTGTTTTTTCAGCCTTGGCCAGGTTCCTGGCTGTGAGCGTGTATGCCAGTAATTCGTCCACCGGGAAATAAGCGGTGGCTCCGCAGCAGTTCCAGTCTTCGATTTCCTTGAGTTCCACATCCAGTGCTTTGGCAACCGCCATGGCTGAGTCGTTGTAACTCTTTCCTAGGCTTTCAAGAGAGCAGCCGGGATAATAGGCGTATTGCTTCATGACGGCTCTCCTATCGGGATGATTCTCCGCACCATCTGCTGGAATTTCTTCAACCCTTTTATCTTTTTGGGAAGCAGAGGCATCTTTCCCGACAGGACCAGGCCGGTGGCCATCAGACCCTTCCTGGATGATGTCACGGGCGCTGAATTTCGGCAGGTAGGTGGCTGCCAGCAACGGCTCGAAAGACCTGCCGGAGTTCACGATCATTTTCACGAAGGCTTCGGAGAAATCAGGCCCGATCAAGCCATCCTTGAATTGACCTTTCCACATGGAATAGCGCTTGAGGGCATACATCATGTCGGCGATGTCGATTTCCGCCGGACAGCGGACTGTGCAGTGAAAACACGAGGCACAGGTCCAGTATGTATTGCTGGCAAGGACCTCTTCCTTAAGATCAGCCCGGATCATCCCAATGATCTGGCGCGGGGTGTGGTCCATGAATTCGACCGCTGGACAGGATCCCGAGCACGTTCCGCACTGCAGGCAGTTGGTGATCGGTTCCCCATGAGACGCGTACATGTGGTTCGCGATTTCATTACTAAAAGATAGTTCGTCTACCATTCAAATACCTCCTTCCTTGAGGGAATTTACGACTTCTTCTGTTCCGCCAATTTCAATAATGAACTCACTTTTTCCAGCAAAAGCTTCGGTTCCACCGGTTTCTCCAGCAATTCGTCAGTCTCGACAAAATGCGGATGAACTGGTTGACCGGGGAAGAGGAAAGCGATCTGTTCGCGGAGACCGGTGATGATCAAGACCGGCAATTCTCTTAATGTGGCATCTTTTCGTATCTTTCGTGCGAGTGCCACCCCTTCTGCGCCACGCCCCATCATGATATCCAGCAGCAACAGGTCGTATCGCTTGGATTGCAGTGCCTTGAACCCGTCTTTCGGATTATAGGCAACATCCACACTGTATTTTGCTGACTCGAGAACAGATCTGATTCCAGCGACATAATCAGGATCGTCATCGATGATAATGAGTTTTTTTTGAGTTTCCATTTTCTTTCTCCTTAGGTTTTTATGGACCAGGCAAACAAGCTCGGGGTCATGGTTATGGATTAGAGTATTGGCAATCGAATGGTGAAAGTGGATCCTTTTCCCAGTTCGCTTTCGACCGAGACTGAGCCGTTATGCGCCTCCACGATCCGGCGCGTGATGGCCAATCCCAGGCCGCTGCTTTTTTCGATCTTTTGCCCATCCTTGCCTGTAAAGAAATCATTAAAGATGAATGGAAGGTCTTCTTGCGATATACCGATCCCGGTATCCGAGATCGCAATGACGATGTTTCCTTCAATTTCATCCGTCTTTACAATGATCTTGCTTTTCTGGCGCGAATATTTGATCGCATTTGCCAGGATATTGACAACAGTCTCCACCAATGTCCCCTCGTCCCCATTGACCGGGTGCAAGGGAGTTGAGATTTTGGAGATGATTTCGAGATCCTTGCGCATGGCATGCGGTTGAACACTCTCGATCGCTTTGCTTATTACCGTGGAAATTTCGGTCGGCTTGAAGTTTTCCCTAATCTTGCTGATATCCACTGACAAAACTCTCAACCAGGTGAGAATGAGTTTGATCAGATCGCTGATATTGGTCTGCATCCGTTCGAAACGGGTTTTCTGATCCTCGTTAAGTTGTTGCGCTAGTTCACTCACCAGTACATACAGATTTTGTTGAACCGCACCAAGCGGCGCTTTCAGTTCATGGGAGACGATGGCAGCAAATTGCTCCCTGAGCATTTCCTTCTCTCGCCTGAGTTGGATCGTCTCCAGGATCAATCGTCTTTTATCCAGGCCGCGCTGGGTGATCAATCGAAACTCGTCTGGAGTGAAAGGCTTGGGTAGAAAATCATACGCGCCATTTTTCATCGCTTCCACAGCCGAGCTGACGGTGGCATAGCCGGTGATGACGATCACCACGATGGTTGCATCAGAACTGCGGATCTTCTCGATCACTTCGATCCCGGAAATGCCGGGCATTTTCAGGTCAACATAGACAAGATCAGGTTTGAATTCTTTCAGGATATCCAGACCCAGTTGCCCATTGGTCGCGGTGGCGATCTTGTAAGCGCTGCTCTTTAAAATGCGCGCACAGGAGTCCAGGACAACCTCCTCGTCGTCTATGATCAGGATCCTAGATTGGTCGTTCATCCTTCACGCCTTCTTCGTCTTTAGTAACAGGTAACCTCACGACAAATGTCGTTCCTTTACCAACTTCACTCTCAACCGAGATGGTCCCGTTGTGTTCTTTAATGATCCCAAAACTTATGGCAAGTCCCAAACCCACCCCGTGTCCGGTATCCTTGGTGGTAAAGAAGGGATCGAAAATCCTTTCCATATTTTCCTTGGCGATCCCATGCCCGGTGTCTTTGAACTCCACTTCGATGAATTGGTCAGCGGGATCGAAGCGGGTGGTCAAATCTAATTTCCCATTACCTTCCATGGCGTCTGCAGCATTCACGATCATATTGATGAAAACTCGTTCGATCTGTGAAGGATCAATGATGGTTGATGAAAGGTTTTCGTCCAGGGTTATTGTAATCTGGATATTATGGAATATTGCCTGTTTCTCCAGCAAGGAAACGCATTCTTTCAGAACAACGTTGACATCGCATAAGGTCTTATCAGGTTTTCTCTGCCTTGAAAAATCCAACAGGCCTCGAATGATGTCCCTGCTGCGGTTAGCCTGGGTGACGATCTTCTCAAGCGAATCTCTGGCAGGATCGTTATCGGGCAGTTCCTCCAGGAGCAGGTGGGAATAGGTGACAATTCCCTGCAGGGGGTTGTTCAGCTCGTGAGCCACGTTGGCAGATAACTGTCCGATGAGTGCCAGCCTTTCCGATTCCATGATCTTGCTTTTCGTGAATTCTTTTAATTTTTCATCCCGTTCTTTCAAAGCAGAAGCCATCGTGTTGAACGTATCTGCCAGTTCTCCCAATTCATCATTGGAATTGTTCTCTACCCTGGTCTCCAGGTTACCGCGAGCCACCTCCCCGGAGGCAGATACCAGTCGATTGATCGGTCGCGATATGCTCCTCGAAATAATATAAGCCAACAACATGGAGACAAGCACGCCTACCAGGGTGATGGTCAGGAAGGCTACAATAGTCTGGCGTCTGATATCGACATATTTCTGTTCGAGAATACCGACATAAAGAATTCCGATAATATTATGGTTGATGCTTTTGATCGGTTCGTAAGCTGTGATGTACCAGTTGTTCACCACATAGGCTCGCCCGATAAAGGATTTTCCGGCAACAACGACCTGGTTGTAAACTTCTTCGGAAACCCGGGTCCCGATTGCCCTGGACCCATCTCCATTCTTAACATTGGTCGAAATTCTCAAATCGTCCTGAAAGATCGTCGCTGTTCCAATATCCTGTTGTTTATATTGCAGGTCCTGAAATACAGTCCGCTTGATCTCGTCAACGATCTCGTAATTCCTGTTCAGCAGGATACCGCCGTAAAGGATTCCGATCAGGTTGTTCTGGTAATCAAAGATCGGCGCGGCCGCCTCCAGCATCATGCCGGAAGTCTGCTCGGTATCGGTGCGGATCCTCGCCATCGGTGTATAGATAAAATTGAAATGTGCTTGTTCCACAAGGTTCTGCGATTCCAGCATCAGGTCTTCAACAGGCAAAATGATCGTGCCAGCCACTGGAACAAACCTTTCCATCACTGCTGCGATGAGTTCGTTGTGCGATTGGTTATCTCCGAATAAGCCAATATTATTGGCTCGCAAGAGGACAGTCCCTGACGGATCCGTGATGGTCAACAAATCTATCTTCTCGCTGACCTTGACGCGTACCAGTTCGTCGGAAAATCTATCGATGTCGCCGGATATTAATGCATCCTTGATATAAAACCTGTCTGCAGTCAACCTGACGATGTCGTTGAGATGGTTCAGCTTGCTGAGGTAGATCTCTCTCGCTGAATTTAGATCCCGTCCGACCTTCTCCTGGGCTTCTGATACAACACGATTGCCGATGATCTGCGAACCCACAACCGTGAAGATCAGACTGGTTACCACGATGATCAACAAGAAACTCAGGATGATCTTGATCGCGATGGGTATCCGAAACCTTCCCTTGCGGGGCGAACCAACTACATGACTTTGCTGCTTATTGTTGGTTCTCATCCTTTTCTTCTTAGCCAGTGTTCATCACAGGCTTCGCGCGCGGGTGAACTTGAAATCTAATCGCTGCGCCAACTGTGGTCAGAA
Organism: uncultured Chloroflexia bacterium; assembly: GCA_963828815.1. GTDB lineage: Bacteria > Chloroflexota > Anaerolineae > Anaerolineales > Villigracilaceae > UBA877. The sequence continues at coordinate 2,016,123 of CAWHGD010000002.1, read as the reverse complement.
AGCGTTATAACGCCGCATGGACAAGTTCAATCAGGTCTTTCACCTCAAGGTGCTGTTCGTTACCAGTGGTTTTCACAGCATCACTGTACATGGTGACATCTTTCGGGCATGCGACCACGAATGCCGATACATCGCCCAGTTTCACCGCCTCACGAATTCGGGATTCACTCGGGCGTTCCTTTATTTCACCTTCAGCCATCCAGATACGCCCTCCACCTGCTCCACAGCAGAAGGAACCGTCATTATGCCGTGGCATTTCGACAAGTTCGCATCCGGTCGCCTTGATCACCCGCCTGGGAGCCTCAAAGATACCGTTGTATCGCCCCAGGTAACAGGCGTCATGGTAGGTGACCTTGTAACCCAGTTTCTTGCTGAACTTAAGTTTCCCTGAAGAGATCAACCTGTCCAGCAATTCCGTGTAATGCAGCACGGGAAGATATTTCTCTCCGGTGATCGGATATTCATTCTTCAGAGTATTATAGGAATGCGGATCAGTTGTGACAATCGCCTGGTAGGTGCATTTGCTCAATGCTGCAGAGTTCTTTTCCATCAGCATTTCGAAAAGACCTTCTTCGCCAACACGGCGGACATCGTTTCCGGCATTCCGTTCTGCATCGTACAGTATCCCAAAATCCAGGCCAATTTTTCGGAATACTTCAGCCGTCTTGACGGTGATCTCTGTCAGGGTTGGGCTGTACGAAGCGTAATCACCAACAAACCACAGGTACTCCACCGGTTCGCGGCGGGCATCCTTGACCACTGGCTGGATCGGTTGAGTCCACTTGGCGCGCATCCGTTCCGATTGACCGAATGAATTCCCATACCTGCCCAGGTTTTCAAGTGCACCCTGGAGTTCGGTGTCCATCTGTCCTTCAATAACCAGGTGCCGGCGAAAATCAACGATGGTATCCACGTGTTCGATCAATACAGGGCATTCACACACGCATGCTCCGCAGGTTGTGCATGACCAGACCGCCTCAGCAGATAAATTTCCGCCAGCCAGGAGCGGAGCCTTGTTTTCATTATTAAGCAACAAGCGTCCATCTTGCTGCATGGCGGCTCGGATGCCCAGGATCACCTGCTTCGGGGATAACGGCTTTCCGGCGGCAAATGCCGGGCAGGCATCCTGGCAGCGGCCGCATTCAGTACAGGCATCACCATCCAGCAACTGTTTCCAAGTGAGATCGCGCAAGGTGCTCGCATAAATGGGCTCTCCCTTTGCAGTCTGCGGGATCGGGGCAAGTTTACCGGTAACCCGGTCAAGTTTCGAAAAGAAAACGTTCAATGGGCTGGTCAGCACATGGAGCAGGGTTCCCACCGGCAGGGTGGCAATGGTAAATGTGACCAGGAGCAGGTGGAAGATCCACAACCCCAGGTGCCAATTCAAGAGCGTTGCTCCAGAAGCGCCGGTAGCAATCCATGCCTGCGCCAGCAACCAGCCAAAGGGTGTCCATAATTTCCAGGCAGGTTGTTCGACCGCCAGGCGCAATGACTCGGTGACCCACCCTCCCATCACGATCAATGTGATCAATACCAGCGACCAGGCAAATCTCGGTTCCAGGGTCAGGCGTGGGGGTCGCTGGAGAAAGCGGCGGAAAGCAGCCATCCCCGCGCCGATCAGGAACAGGATCGTGAATGTGTCCAGGACAAATTTATAAACCAGGTAGAAATTTCCCTGCAGGATCTTCAAGAAATGGGAATCGATCGTCGCCAGGGCAGTACCGAGGAAAAAGGTGAAGAATCCCCATGCCAGGCCGATATGCATGAGGCCGGGGTACTTTTGCCGTAATAACTTGGCCTGGACCATGGCATACTGGAACACCCGCCAGAGACGAATGTGGATCCGATCCCAGCGCACATCCGGCCTGCCCACCCGCCACCATAACCTGGCGCGTTGGTAGAACCGGACGATCAAAATGATGCTCCCCAGGGCCATCAGGAAATAAACATAGATGGCAGGTGAGCCCCAGGAGAATGGAATGCCCCAGAAGTCAATTCGTTCTGGCATAAGAGGTGCTCCTCATCCCTTCTAAAGATCTCGTGCGATTAACCACCTTTGGCTGCTTTCACCTGTGCGGTCAATACTTCGACCAGGTCAAACAGGTCGGTTTCCGTGCCATATTTTGCGATGTTGAAGATCGGCGCGGCAGGGTCAGTATTGATGGCGATGATCGTATCGCTGTCGGTGATCGCCTCGGCGTGTTCAGGTGCACCGCTGATCCCAAGCGCCAGGTAAATTTTTGGTTTAACATGCTTGCCGGATTTACCCACCAGTCGGGAAGTTGAAAGCCAACCCTGGTCGATGACGGGGCGCGAGCCTGACACAACTCCGCCCAGCGCCTTGGCCAAGTCCTCCGCCAGAACGATATTGTCCTGGTTCTGGATACCTCGTCCAACTGAAACCAGCACCTTCTCCTTGGCAATATCTACGTCCCCGGATTCAGGCTCGATGTATCCAGCCAATGTCACTCGTACAGGCTCCAATGACGAAATCTCCACCGGGGTCAGGGCTGGTGCTTGTGAATTTTGCCCTTGTTCCGTTTTATAACCACCGGGCACCATCGTGACCAGCGCTGTTGGGCCGGGCAATTCTCCTTCCGCCATGATCTTACCGCCACAGATTTGACTTGTGAATTTACCATCTGCGCTGAAACTGCTGCACGAACTCACCATCGGTAAATTTAATTTAATGGACAGGGTGCTGGCGAGGTCCGTACCGATGGAGGTGCTGCCAAAAATAACCGCCCGCGGCTGGTCCCTGGCGATCAACTCAGCAAGTGCTTTTTGATAGGCATCAGATGTAAAATCTGAAAGTGCAGGGTGGTCCATGTAGAGGACTTTATCCGCTGCCAGGTACTGGCCTGAAGCAGGGGAAGGTTTTACCGCCAACTCTTCTGCCTTGTTGCCAAGGAGAACGGCAGTAACACTGCCTCCAAATCCTTTCGCCAAGTCGCGTCCACCCGCCAGCATTACATAGGAAATTTCCGCCACCTGTCCGCGGAGATGCTCTATGACTACATATATATCCTGATTCATGGTGGATCTCCTTTAAAGTACGCCCAACTCTTTAAAAATGGCCACGAGCTTGGTGGCAACTTCTTCGGGATTGCCAGTGATCATCGTTGCATGCTGTGCGGCTTCAGGCTGGAACATCCGGCTGATGGTTGGTCCGCCGGCCATGTCAAGACCTGATGCAGTCCGTTCTTCAATGGTGGAGGTCTTCATCATCTGGCGAACTTTGCTTACTGCCACATACCGAGGTGGCTGTTCAGCTGCTTGAATTCCCAGCACAGCCGGGAGGCTTACATCCATCTCGGCGATCAATCCTCCGGGGTATTCTTTACGTGTTCTGGATTTCCCATCGCCCAGGGAAACACCGGAAATATAGCCAACATACGGCATCTCCAGGCACCCGGCCATCAGCGGACCCAATGACCCATCCAGGTCGTTGTTCGCCTGCACACCGGTGAGCACCAGGTCTGGCTGTAGCTCCTTGACAATTGCTGAGAAGGCTCGTGCCATGGCGTGATTGTTAGCCCCGGAAAAATCTCCCTTGATCTTGATCAGTTTATCAGCGCCTTTGGCGGCGGCGGTGAAGAGCACATCGTCCACACCTTCGAGATCGGGTGCCACGACCGTCACCACGCCTCCGTGCCTTTCTTTTAGAAGAATGCCCTGCTCGATGGCGTGGTCGTCAAACTCGTTAATGATCATGCGCATCCAGGCGGTATCCAGCTTATTTCCACTGGGGTCAATGGAAAGTTCTTCGACCAGATCGGGGACCAGTTTGACAAGAATGATGATATTCATTTTTCGCCTCTTTAGTTACCCATCGCCTGGCTCAGTAATTCGGCTATGTCTCTTACAATGATCTGCCCTGCTCCGGGCACGGTTTTTGCGGCATCTTCAAAACGCGGTGACTCGTAAGGGCAGGCAACTGCCAATATCTCTGCCCCCGCCGCGAGCGCTTCGCTCACGCGCCATTCCGACAAACGAACATGCGCTTTTTCCCACTGGAAACCATCCAGCCACATACCGCCGCCGCCACCGCCGCAACACAAGCTGTTCTTGTAATTGTGTGCCATCTCCACCAGTTCAATGCCGGGGATCGCCTGCAAAATCAAACGCGGCTGGTCATAGATCCCGTTGGCGCGGCCCAGGTAGCAAGGATCGTGGTAGGCCACCTTGGCTTTTACTTCCTTCTTGAGTAATGGCTTGAGTTGATCGATCCGTTCAGCCAGGTATTCGGTATAGTGCCGGACCGGGTAAGAGATATCCAACCCGGGATACTCATTCTTTATGGCGTTGAACGCGTGGGGATCCGTTGTAATGATCTCTTTAAATTCATATTTTCCGAAGGCAAGTCCATTCTTCTCTGCAAGCATCTCGAACAGGCCGCGTTCACCAGCCAGGCGCTGTGAATCGCCATCACTGGATTCCTCCGGACCGAGGATGCCGAAATCGACCCCCAGGGCATTTAGAACCCGGGCAAGGGCTTTTGTCACTTGCTGAACTCGCGGGTGATAAGAGGAATAATCACCCACGAACCATAAGACATCCACCTCTTTCCTGACTTTACCGAGGATCTTTACCTCCGGGGTGATCCCGGTGGCCCAATCGGCGCGTTTACGGGGGGATTCCCCCAGCGGGTTGCCGTAGCGTTGGGAATTTTCCAATGCGCTCTGGAGTTCGGCAGGTACATTGCCAGCCAGGATTAATTCTTCCTTCGTCCGGGCCATCAAACCGGGGGTTAATGGGATCTGGGCCGGGCAGACCGCTGTGCAGGCATAGCAGGAAACACACATCCAGACGGTATCATTGCCCAGCACCTTATCGAAACGATCTGCACGCAAGTGGGCGATCATCCTGCTTGGAGGATGGACCATGAGATACCCGAATGGACAAATCCCGCTGCAATCACCACATTGTAAACAGAGGCGCAATCTTTCCCCATCCGGGGTGGCCTCCAACACCTGTTCATAAAAAGATTGCTCAACTGCTCCATTGGTGGTCATTGATCACCTCTCTACAGATTTGCATTTATGGATAAATGGCTGAATGAATTCATGGATCGGCTCCACCTGATATGTGAATCCAAATGGAATCAAAACTGCATGCCAGGGCGTGAGTCTCCCATTAGTATGTTTTCTTTAGGGGTAAATCACCAGTGGGGGAAGTCATTCGTTCCCGTGACGAAACTCACAATCAAATATTATAAGGTTCGTATTCCATATTCGGGTATAATCTGGCGGAATTCTGACAAGGAGTGCACGAAATGAATTTTGCAATGTGGAAGAAGGCTTTATCCGTTATTCCCAACGTTACAAAGGAGGAATGGGATAAGTTGGATGTCATTTCGAAATGGCTCATCAGCACTCGAGCCGCCGTATTGGTGATGACCTTCCTCTCGGCAGTGCTTGCCGGCCTTTTCGCCTGGCATGATGGTTTCAAGGTTAATCTGCTCTTTTGGTTGGTTCTGGCCCTTGGTCTGGTTCTCGCGCATGCCTCCAATAACATTTTCAATGACTATACTGACTTCACCCGTGGTGTTGACAAGGATAATTATTATCGCACGATGTACGGTCCGCAACCGGTGGCAGACGGCCTGTTAACCAAGCGTCAGCATCTGACCTACTTCGCAATTACCGGTCTGCTGGCATTGATATGCGGTTTGATTCTGGTTTTTACTGGCGGCGGTAACCTTACCTGGATCTTGCTTGCCTTGGGCGCTTTCTTTGTTCTGTTCTATACCTGGCCTTTGAAGTATATTGCCCTGGGTGAAATTTCAGTTCTGATAGTCTGGGGACCCTTGATGATCGGGGGCGGATACTATGTGCTCACCCATCTCTGGTCGTGGAATGTGATCCTGGCGAGCCTGCCTTATGTTCTTGGTGTGACGACGGTCATTTTTGGTAAGCACATCGATAAACTCTTAATCGACAAGTCCAAGAAGATCTTCACCCTGCCGGTGCTGATCGGGGAAAAGGCAGCCCGGTATGCAGTAATTGCGATGATGGGACTGCCTTACCTGCTGGTGGTTGGACTCATAATCACCCACTATTTCACGCCTGTACTCTTGCTTGTCCTGGTTTCCGTGCCCACCTTCTTGAAAATGGTCCCGCAATTCATGAAACCCAAGCCGGAGAATTGCCCTCCGGGTTTCCCCGAAGGACAGGGTGGCTGGCCGCTCTACTTCGCACCGCAGGCATTTGTAAACAACCGCTCCTTCGGAACCTGGTTCATGCTGGGAATGGTCCTGGATGTGATCATCCGTGTGTTGTTCCCTCATTTCTGGGTTCAATGACCCTCAGGGCTTATCAATGTTTGGTTCAAAATTAATTCCGGCCCCAAACTTGAACAGGTGCCTCGGGGGTATGGACCGAAATAAGGTTTAATGGTCTGTTGTATAGGTTTATCCGTTCTTTAAGATTGGTGTATAATATTAAGAACCTTTACCCATTATTTTATCCAGCAAATCATGAATGACGCCACGCTTCTGCTCATAGAGGGCAAACACGCAGAACATCCTGCATTCGCTCCCGCCTTGCGGAAAAGGGGTTTCGTTGTTGAACTGGTCTCCAGTGGCAGCGAAGCACTTGCCCGCCTCAAAGGCGGCTTTTCTCCTGAATTGATCGTTGTCAATGCAGCCACCCTGCGGACCAATGGCAAGCGCATCTGCCAGTCGCTGCATGAAAGCGCGGCTGGGCTCCCCATCCTGCTCATCCTGCACGAGGACCGGGAGTTGGAAAAGATAAACGCGGATGCCATCCTGTCCCTGCCCTTCACTGCTCAGAAATTGGTCAACCGCATCAACCATCTGCTACCCGGTGATGGCAAGGATAGCATCCACGCCGGACTCATCCGGCTCGATATCGGGAAACGCATGGTCAGATGTTCCGGCAAACAGTCCCGGTTAACACCGCGTTTGGTGGAATTATTGAAAGTATTGATTGAACATCGCGGGGAAGTGATCGAGCGCAAGACTTTATTTTCCCAGGTTTGGGAAACCAATTACACCGATGATACCCGCACCCTGGATGTGCATGTTTCCTGGCTTCGCCAGGCAATTGAAGCCGATCCGGATGCCCCTCAATTCCTAACCACGATCAGGGGAGTGGGATACCGCCTGGATGTTTGATTGAAGCATCGTCCCTTCCACGGTGACAGCCCGTATGCAGACATTCGTCGGCAGGACGGGCATTTTTATTTCCAGAGGGATGGTCGCTGAGCGATTTGGGCGCCTCGCCTGGACAGCACTTTGAAAGATCTGCCCATCCCAATCCGGATCTACTTCCCAGTAATCAAGAGGCGGTGGATCATTCAACACGATTGTATTCCCGGTTATTGAATAGGTACCGGGCAAAGGATTTAATGGAATCTCCACATTCAAATCCCGACGAAGCACAAATGGTCTTTCCATGGTCTCGATCAACCGTTCACGCGTGACGTGGATGGAGCGCCAGGCAGAGTCGCATGCAAGGAATTTGCGCCTATTCCTGGAAGCAACGACCGGGAACGATCCTGAGCCGCAAAAGAAATCCGCCACCAGGCTGTCGGGGTTGGACGAAGCCAGGATTATTCGCTCGAGCAGGGCCTCAGGCTTTTGAGTGGGGTAACCCGTGCGCTCACGGTGCAGGCGCGCCACCACCGGAAAGTACCACCAGTCCTCGGGCACTTTCCCGCGTTCGAGGTCCGGGATTTTTCCAAATCCGGCTTTCCTGGAAGAAGCAAAAGTCTTTACAGTGTTTGGATGGTATGATTCCCGGACAGCATCTGCGTTGAAAATATACTTATCGCCTTTGGTATAGGCGAGGATGGTGTCGTGCTTGCGATTGAAAGCGCGCCGGATCGGTGACGGACCGTGATAGGTCCAGATGATTTCATTCAGGAAATGCTCCCGTCCAAAAAGTTCGTCCAGAAGCATGCGGGCATAGGCATCCGCGTGCCAGTCAAGGTGAAGGTATAAGGTTCCGTTTGCAGAGAGCAAACGGTACATCATTTCAAGCCGCGGATAAAGAAAATCCAGGTAGGCATCCAGGCTTTCCCAGTGGTCGCCATAACCTTCCGTTAACTGCCACTCTTGCGGTCGACGGGAATCTTCACCGCGGCCGAAGCGTGCCGGGTAATGTTTATTAGTGAAGAATGGGGGATCGGCATAGATCAGATCGAGGCGATTTTCATAATCCGGCAGCAATGCTGCCATCACTGGCAGGTTGTCTCCCAGGAAGAGAGTGTCCCCGGGTTTATCCTCCGGATAACCAGCCCCGCGCGGGTAGATTACTGAGTCAGTAACCAGAACGGCGGGATCAACCTCTGTCAGAGCTTTAGAAGACCATTGCAAAGTGGGCATGTTAATAATGGATATCGATAGCGGTCCCGTAACCCTTGGTATCCAGGGTAAGTTTGTTGATCTCATCGAATCCAGCCGAGGGCAAACTCCATCGGAATAGCCATTTGGCTTCTTCCGTACGCATGTTCACACACCCATGACTCATCGGCACGCCAAAGTTTTCATGCCAATAGGTGCCGTGAAAAGCATGCCCCTCTGATGTAAAAAAGCCGCACCAGGGAACTCCAGCCAGGGCAATGTCATCGGCAAATAAATTGGTGGTGCTCATGCGCCGTGAGGCCAACTTGACAGCCAGGTTGAAATGTCCCGTGGGCGTGTCGAGACCGGAGACCCCGCTGGATATATCCGTAGTAAACACAGCCTGGCCAAATTCGGTGCAGGTCAATGATTGAGTCCGCAGGTTGACATCGATGTGCTTCTTTTCCGCGGGAACCTCCGGCGAGAGAGGGCTGATCTCCTCCGCCGATATGGGTCTCAATTGCACGGTCGGCACGAAATAGAAGAAGTTCTTGTCGGCATCATCCTGGACGATATACCAGTCATTCCCATCCGGACCTGAGGCGATTCCAGTGAGCCATTGGATGGCACTGTAATAGATGCGGAAATCGATCGGCAGCCACCCGTCCCATTTATTGTAACGGTAAGGTTGGGCGAAAGGAACTGTGACTTCAGCCAATTGCTTGGTCGGTGGAACACCGGGTAAAGGTGGATTGAAATGGATGCGCACCTTTTGTAACCGGGCACGATGCATGTACCCGCCAAACACACGGTACCAGATTGGGTTATATCCGGGTGTGCCGGAATTGACCGTCTCGTAGACGTGGACCAGGTCATCGCGCACCCATGTCCGAACGATACGGCTTTTATCGGAAGGTTCCTGGTAGACGCTGACCGAATCGGTAGCCACCCTTACAAGATCGATATCTTCAAACTCGGTAAATTCCGGTAAAAAATTGGTAAAAGCAAGGCCGGTTAAAGCCATGCCTCCCAGTTTCAGAAATTCCCTGCGGGAAAAGGGTTTCATAGAGGCGAATTGTACCTGAAAACGTCCGCATTATTTCACCAGGAACAGGCTGACCAGCATTTTCCTGGATTGAAAGGAGTGACATACTATGCCCGGGCAGGCAATCCCAGGATTAAAGAAAAAATCCTCCAGGGCATGACTGCCCTGGAGGATTCATCGAATCAAATTATCAGACTGCTTCAACTGGAACGGATACCATGCCTTTCAGAATGTAGTTTGTTAATGTCAACGAATGTGTGCAAACTCCTCGCGAACGGAAATAATCGCAATCGCAATCCCATTTGTTGTCTGCAAATCTAATAACATGCGAATTATTCTCACCGTCAATCTTCACTGTCAGGGCTTCAAAATGGAAGCGGTGAGGTTCCTGTGCATATCGCTTGGCTTTGTCCAGCTTGCCGATCAAACCAGAGTCCATTTTCGATCTCCTTGGGAAGAAGATGTTGAAAGGCACGCGGAACAGCAGCGTGCCTTTCGGAATTACAAGCGGAAATTTGTTAGCAGCACTCGCATAGGCGGGAACTCAAATAGCAGTATAGTGCGAATTCATTTTTAAGTCAACAAGTGTTTGCACAGTTTTTAAAAATTGTAGAGCAGGCGTACAGCAACCGTAGGGAATCCGTCAGTTGGCTGTCGCTTCAACCTGGAGGTGTTCAACTCCATCATAAGAGCGCAATTGCGGCCATTTCAACACAATGAGAATCGTGCCTAAAACACAGCCAATCCCTCCTGAGATAATGGCAGCCGGAACACCGAACAGGCTGGCAACGATGCCGGATTCCACTTCTCCCAATTGGGGACCTCCCTGGAAGAATATTTGGTTCACTGAGGTCATGCGCCCACGGATGTGATCTGGAGTGTTCAACTGGCGGATCGTATTTCGAATGATTGTGCTGACCGCGTCTGCCGCACCCATCAGGATCAATGCCAGCATGGCGAGGGTGAAGGCGTGGCTGGCACCAAAGAGCACGGTGGCAAGTCCGAACGTGATCACAGCTATCAGAAAGATCGGACCTTGCCGGCGGAGCTGCTTCACCTGCGACACGATAATACCTGCTGCCACCGATCCGATCGCTTGCGCAGATGACAGCCATCCATAACCGATCTCACTGACTCTGAGAATGTCTTTTGCCACGATTGGCATCATGGTATTGGCTGAGGCAAAGAAAGTGGCGACGAAATCCATCAACATGGTGGATAGTATGATCGGCTTGGCAAGGATGAATCGAATCCCTTCCGCGGCAGCGCGCAAATGAATTCCTGATTTCCTGCTATCCTGCCTGACGGGACCGATCAGGATCAGGGCAAGAATGACCGCCAGGAAGGACACGGCATTAAAGAAATAGGTATATCCTTGACCAAGCGCTACAATGACAATGCCGCTCAAAGCCGGTCCAATGATCGAACCGGCATTCATGGCAATCGAGGACATGCTGAACGCACTTGGAAGATCCCGGGCTGGAACAATATTGGGGATCATCGCCTGGCGAGCCGGACCATCAAATGCAACCGCGGCTGCCTGGACGGCTGTCAGCAGGTAGATATTCCAGATGGTGATATGACCGGTGAAAGTCAGCAGCGCCAGTGCAAGCGCTACCAGCGCCATGGCTGACTGCGTCACAAAGAGGATCCTTCTCCGGTTGAGGGTGTCTGCCACCGGTCCACCAACGAATGAAAAAACGATCACTGGCAGGATGCGTGCCAATCCGATCCCTCCGAGTGCCAGCGGTTGCGGCTCCCCGGTGAGAATACGGATATGCCAGAACAAAGCAGAGATTTGCATTTGCGAACCGGCGATGGAAATGAGCAGACCCAGCCAGAGGAGGAGATAACGCTTGTGACGAAGTGCTGGAGGAATGGAAAACTTCATTAATAATCCTTATTAATGAAAAAGGTTTGAGGCTCAATCCCACCTCAAACCCGTTCCTTTGGTGGCTTGATAATTAAGGTTCCCAGACTGGCGGTGAAAGGAACTCTACACCAACCGTGCAATTGCTAATTTTGGCAATCGGTGGCATGACCCGTTTGAATTGGCTTTTCTGCATGCGGTCGATCACCCGTCGGACGAAATCCCGCTCAAACCCCGCTTCCACACACGCTTCAGGCTTGTAGTGCTGGTCAACCAGCAAATAGAGCAATTTATCCACATCTTCGTAAGTGAATCCGAGTTCACCTTCATCGGTCTGGCCAAGCCAGAGGTCTGCAGAGGGAGGCTTTGAGATGATTACCTCCGGGATTCCCAGCGTGCGCGCCAGGGATCGGACCTGGGTCTTATACAGGTCACCAATGGGATTGATTGCACAGGCTGAATCTCCATAAAGGGTGGTATAGCCCAGCAGGATTTCTGTCTTATTACCAGTGCCAATGACAAGCCCCTTGAAGGCCTGTGACTGGTCGTAGGCAACAATCATGCGGGTGCGGGCCATGATATTCCCCTTGCGAATGTCCGACATACCCGGGTCCCGGTTTATCAGCGCGTCAGCCATATCTGTAATTGGGATGGTCAGCGAGGGACAACCGGCTTTTTGAATCAGCATTTGGGCATGTTCAAGCGAATCGGACGAAGAGGTCTTATAGGGCAATCGCAATGCCAGGACATTCTGCGCACCAAGTGCGTCAACAGATAAGGTGAACGAAAGCGCGGAGTCAATCCCGCCGGACAGGTTCACCACTGCGTGCGAAAAACCCGCCCGGGAAATTTCCGTGCGGATGAAATCCGTCAGTATTTTTCGAACAAGGGGAGAGTCGATGGAAAGGTTGATTTCCATTCAGGATCCTTTTCTACTAAATAAAGGCACTCTTCTTGGTTTCTATTTATCGGTATATATTATGAAAAATAGTCAAACTTGATTATACTAGAACGGATGAAATATCAGAAATATATTCTACGCTGGCTGCCTGCAATCATTGTGATGGTTGTTATTTTTGGATTGTCGTCCATCCCTTCCAAGGAGATGCCTGACTTCGGTTTCTGGGATTTGATCATCAAGAAGGGCGCACACATGCTCGGTTACGGCATCCTCGCTGCGACCTACTGGTACGGGTTGGGTTTCAGCAAAGGCCGCTGGCGTTTTGCTCTTCTATTCGCCGTGGTTTATGCCATTACGGACGAGTATCATCAATCCTTTGTACAAGGTCGGCATCCCAGTTGGCTGGATGCGCTGGTCATTGACGGCAGCGGGGCGGTAATCGGTTTGTTCGTATTGTCAAAGGTCTTAGAAAGGATGAAAAAATAATTCATTTCAATGCTGATATTGCCATCCATTTTGGCAGGGAGACAACGGACTATTTCTTTTTTAAGATGGCTTGAGCCAGGGACCTGATACTCCCAGGTGGATTTGACCACAATTAAATCCTGCTTCATTCAAATTCGATCTCGAGTTCTTCGTCAGCCCCCCATTCTTCCAGTTTCTCAATTTGAATATCGCTGAATAACCTGTCCTGCTGAGCGGAAACACGGTAGCGCTTGATCAGTTCCAGCAATGCCAGGAAGGTGATCACCACTTCCAGCCGGGATGGCTTTCTCCCCAGAAGTCCGGCAAAATTGGCAATGCGGTCCTTGCCCAACCGTTCAGCGATCAGGGCGATTTTTTCCCGGATCGTGATGCGCGGCGCAGCGATGACCGTTCCTAGAGCCAGTTTTTCAATTTCCCCGGCAAAAATACTGTCTGCAGCAGCCTTCAGATCAGCCAATGTGATATCGGAAAGGTCGAGGCGACTTTCGATTTTCGGAGGTGGTGCAACACGCAGGTAAGTTCGCAAGTGCTGTGACTGGCGATCATCCAGCCAGATGGATATCTCTTTGAACCGTTTATAGATTCTAAGTTGGCGAGCCAGTGCCTCGCCCAAATCCTCTTCTCCCGCCTCCCTTACCGGAGGCCTGGGCAGAAGGGCTTCAGATTTGATCTGCAACAACTTGGCAGCCACCACCAGGAATGCAGAAATCTCCTCCGCCGGTACCTGCATCCGATGGATATACTCCAGGAACTGGTCCGTGACCAAAGCCAGGGAAATGGCTGTGATCTCCAATTCAGCATGCTCGATGAGCTGCAGGAGCAGATCCAGCGGTCCCTCGTATACCGGGATGGTAACGGTATAGGTGCTGGATGGTTGGTTCATCGGGGTCGGGTGCAAATCTGGTTGCATAAGCAGGCGGGATTATAACATCCCAGTTTCGATTCCCTCCTTCTTCTCTTGATAACGGACATCTGACAGGTAAGAATGCATCGTGGCGGTACAAGGTGCCGCGAAGAGGTACAAGGTGCCGCGAAGCGGTATAATAATTTCCTATGGACAACCAGATATATCTTGATTATGCCGCCACCACTCCCGTGGACCAGCGTGTGTTGAATGCGATGCTGCCGTATTTTAAGGATAATTACGGAAATCCGGCTTCCATTCACCGATACGGTCAGCGAGCGGAAGGAGCGGTCGAACGCGCGCGTGAAACTGTTGCTGCAGCCCTGAATTGTCTTCGGGATGAGATCATCTTCACTTCCTGCGGTTCCGAATCGGATAATCTCGCCCTGCGCGGAACGGCTGCTGCTATGCGGAATAAAACAGGTGCGAATGTACTCCTTTGCAGCAGGGTGGAGCATCATGCCGTAAGCAAGACGGTTGAGCAGTTGGAAAGATATTACGGTTTTAAGGTCAGGTGGCTGGAAACTGATCAGACTGGAATGGTTTCCCCTCAGACGGTCGAAAAAGCAATCAGCAAGGAGACTGCGATTGTATCTGTGATGTATGCGAACAACGAGATCGGCACCATCAATCCGATCGTTGAAATTGCATCCGTCTGCCGTGCCCGTCGGATCCCCTTCCATACGGATGCTGTCCAGGCAGCGGCTTATCTAAAGGTGGATACCGGTTTGCTGGGAGTTGACTTGATGTCACTCGGCGCGCATAAGTTCTACGGACCGAAAGGTATCGGAGTGTTATATATTCGAAAGAACACACCCATCATTCCGCTCCAGACAGGCGGTGGCCAAGAATCAGGTCTGCGAGGCGGAACGCTGAATGTGCCTTATATCATAGGTATGGCTGAAGCATTAAGTCTGGCAGTCAGGGAACGCGAACAGCGCATTGCCCAGGTTCTGCCGTTACGCGATCGAATCATTGGAACGATCCTGGAGGAAATACCCGAATCGCGCCTGACCGGCCACCCGGTATCACGGTTACCCAACCATTGTTCATTTTCTTTTAGAAATGTCGACGGCAACACGCTGGTCACCCTGCTCGATTCCGCGGGTTTTGCCTGTTCTTCCGGGTCTGCCTGTAAAACGGGTAATCCTGAACCGAGTGAAGTGATGACTTCGATTGGATTATCGCCAGAATGGGGATTGGGCAGCCTGCGGGTCACGTTGGGAGCATCGACTACACCCGCGCAAGTGGAGGCATTCCTGGATGCTTTGCCCGACCTGATCAAGAAATGCAGGGTCTTGAGCAATCGGTCCTAGAAGAAAAATGGTCCTGGGTCGGATTTGTCTCCTTCCCCCAACTTGCCACGCTTTCCTTTCGCAGATCGACCATGCACATCTCCTTGCCGGTTACAGCGCGATAACAATATTTTTCCGGTGCAGCCAGTAAGCCACCGCGGAGATCCCACCGATCAGGACAGCCAATTCCAATAAAATGAGCCACCAGGCTGCTTCTTGATAGAAGCCCGGGATGCCCGGCAGGAAAAAGATCCCGATGATGAAATAATGAAGGAAATACAACACCAAAGGATTCTTGCCCCAGGCTACCAGGAATCGACCACTACATGCCCATTGCCTGGTCGACCAATGAAACAAGAGGAACAACAATCCACTGGCAGCAAGGCTGACCAGAACATAAGAAGCAGAGACGCGATGCTTGCTGATCGGTGAAAGGAATGCCAGGGCAATTCCCACCCCCATCATCACCAGTATGACCCACGGAAAAGCCTTGTTCCAGTGATCTTTTGCATGGAATAGATCCGCCAGGGCCGTGCTGAGAATCAACATGGCTGCCCAGCCTAGTGAACCGAACAACCCTCCGTGCGGTGACCTGACGACTACATTGAGCCAAAGGTTGTCCAGGAGAATCTGGTATACGACCAGGATCACAATTCCAATCATCCACCGGTAAGGCGAAGGAAGGCGTATTACAGTAAGGGTCAACAACCCGGCCATGCCTATCGCCTGCAAAACCCCCCAATCGATCCCGGAGGGATTGACCCTAAAAGCAGTTTCGCCGGCTGAAATTACCGCACCCAAACCAATGATCGCCAGATACCGGGTAAAGAACTGGCTGTAAGTCTTAAAGGCTCCATCGCGTGTCAGCCTGCGTTGAAAGGATAATCCAAAGGTTAAACCGATGGCGAAGATAAAGAAGGGGGCTATCAGGTCAATGACCGTCAAACCAACATCGGGGGCATGTTTCAGCCAGGCCGGGATGAGATTCACTCCACCCATGAAATTTGCCAGCACCATCATCAGGATGGCAAAGCCGCGGAACCGATCAATGGAGAGAATTCGGTCAGTCTTCACGGATCAGATTATACGTTAAGCAGAGAGGATTTGACAGGAAACGAACTTTAGCCTGTCATTCCTGTTAACAATTCATTATATATACGACAAATTTCATCTTATTTCATTGACATCGCCTGATAATTGCAATATACTTTTTTTCTAGACTTGGAAGGAGCAGGAAAGTATGGACTTCAAACTCACCTATGCGAACATGTTCAACCCACCCGAAGAATTGCATTTACATTTCGATGCCGCTCTGGCAAAATTACGGTCTTCCCTCGGCAGGGAATTTGGCATGCTCATAAACAACCGGGATGTATTCGCTGATGGAAAATTTACCGATTTTTCCCCCATCCATACTGGCCTGAAACTGGCTGTGCTGCAAAAAGGTGGCGAAGATCACGCTCTACAGGCGCTGCAGGCTGCGCGCCATGCCTTTCCTTCCTGGAGCCATACACCCTGGCAGGAACGCGTCCGGTTGCTGCGTAAAGTTGCAGCCATCATCGAGGAACGCCTGTTCGATTTGAGCGCTGCCATGTCGCTGGAGGTGGGCAAGAACCGCATGGAATCCCTGGGGGATGTGCAGGAGACAGCCGATCTGATTAAATATGCCTGTGACCAGATGGAGACCAATCACGGTTACATTTTTGAGATGGGCAAGGATCCATTGGAAGGTTATGAGGCCAGCAATGTATCCGTCCTGCGACCATACGGTGTCTGGCTGGTGATCAGCCCGTTTAATTTCCCCTTTGCCCTAAGCGGCGGTCCTTGCGGCGCGGCTCTTGTGACCGGAAACACGGTGGTCCTCAAGCCCGCCACCGATTCAGCCTGGATCGTGCGCCTGCTGGCGGAATGCTTCCGGGATGCGGGATTGCCGGACGGAGTGATGAACTTTGTCACCGGCCCTGGAAACACCCTGGGAAAAGCACTCGTCAATTGCGCCGTGGACGGGGTTACCTTCACCGGATCATTCTCTATTGGCGCAAATATTTTCCGTGATTTCTCCTCCTGCAACTGGGTGCGTCCCATCCTCCTGGAACTGGGAGGCAAGAATGCGGTCATTGTCTCGAAGAATGCCGACCTGGAACGCGCCTCCCTGGGCATCATCCGTTCAGCATTTGGTCTGCAGGGGCAAAAGTGCTCGGCAGCCTCTCGCATCTTTATAGAAGCACCGGTCTACGAAGAACTGACCTCCCGTCTCCAGGCTCTTGCTGGGAACCTGACCATCGGTGATCCCACTGAACGGGATATTTACCTCGGTCCGGTAATTAACGAGTCCGCGTACAAGGAATTCCAATCTTATTGTGAAGAAATTGCAGCCGGGGGCGGCAAATTCCTAACCGGCGGCAAGACATTGAAAGATGGTCAGTTTGCCAATGGCTGGTATTGCCAGCCGACACTGGTGACGGACCTGCCTTATCAGCATCGCTTATGGCAGCATGAAATGTTCCTGCCCATTGCATCCATCGGGAAAGTTAAAGATCTTGATGAAGCCATCCGGCATGCCAACGAGGTGAATTACGGTCTTACGGCAGGTTTCTTCGGCAGTGAAGAGGAATCTCACTGGTTCTTTGACCGGATCGAGTCAGGAGTGGCTTATGCCAACCGACCTCAAGGCGCAACAACAGGTGCCTGGCCGGGATTCCAACCATTTGGCGGCTGGAAGGCTTCAGGCTCAAGCGGCAAGAACTCAGGTGGGCGTTATTATCTCCCTCTCTATATGCACGAACAGATACAGACGACTGTTCGCTAGGAGAAACTATTAACCACTAAATAAAAACCGGGCGGCAGGTGATCTGCCGCCCGGAGGGATTCTATCCTCCGCCGATTACAGCCAGAACTCGGATGACATCCCCTTCCTGGATCACATAATCCTTTGATCGCTGTTCTTCATTCACCACCACAAGCGCGACAACCTCCGGGACGATCCCCAGGTTGGCAAGAGTTTCCCGAACCGTCCGCCCGCTTTCCACCTGGATCTCCGACTGTCCGCCGATCACATCCCTCAATGATCCGCTGAGCCGCAGGGTTGCAGTCATGTCAGGCGACCACCGATTTCAAACCCAGGCTCTCGATCGTCTCGGGTTTGGGTTGCCCGTCCGAGGTCCAGCCGCGCTGCTCGTAATACATATCCAGAAGGATGTTCACATCTTCAAAGATGTGATCTGTCCTTTGGTAGCCCCGCTCTTGGGAGGTTCCTCGTAGAAGCGCGGCGATGGCAGATCCCATTCCCGCCCAAAGCCTTCATTTTCCCGCATCCAGTAGAGGCGGGTCAGATTCCAGATTCGCTCACCGACCTTGTCAAGGTCTTCCCATGATCGATGGATGCCGGTGATGGCTTCAAGTGCCGGAACGTAGAGATCACGATCGATGCCCAGTTCAACCCACTGCAAGCGGCAGCCACCCAGTACATCGAACATGGGGCGGAAATTCTGCAGCCAGATGACGCGAGCCACCTTCTCCGGCACAACCTTCTCGCGACCCACCTGGAGATCGTAGGTGATCGCCCACGAACGGTTGTGGTGTGCACCCACGTCGCAGGTCATATAAGCCAGCAGCATCGCGGTGGCATTGTGTGTGGCATACGCCGATTGTTCCATGCCCTTGACTTGAATGGCAAACTTCTCGCTACCCTTGCCTACCTTCTTTGCAGCCCGTTTTACACCTTCGGCAAGCAGCGCTCCAATCCCTTCCCGGTGGGCGATTTTCTCAATCAGCGTGAAAGTTGCTTCCACATTACCAAACTTGAGATCCAACCCATCCGTATCCTTCTTGGTCAGGATCCCCTTCTCATAGCACTCCATTGCCCAGCCGATGGCATTGCCGGCACTGATCGTATCAATGCCCAGATCGTCGCACAACAGGTTCGCCTGCGCCACCGCTTCGATGTCGTCGATCCCCAGGTTGGCACCCATCAGGCCGATGGTTTCATATTCAGGACCTTCTACATAACTATTGTATTTCTTGTTGCGGCTGTACTTTCCGCACGGCGAAGGGCAGCCGAAGCAACCCTTGTCGGTGATCACGATCTTCTCGCGCATCACCGGGCCATAAAGATTCTTCCCATCTTCGAAGGAGCCTGCGCTGAAGTTACGGGTGGGTAATGCACCCACTTCATCGCACCAGGAGACAACGATCGTAGTGCCGTAGCGCGTCCAATCCTTCAAACCCTCCGCATCCTTGCAAGCCTTGTAGAGAGCCATGCCAGCCGTGCGGTAGGCATCCTTGTCAGCCACCGGGACGGACTTCGTTCCGTGCAGGACGATTGCCTTGACCTTTTTGGAGCCCATCACCGCGCCTACACCGCCTCGTCCCGCCTGGCGACCATAATCGTGATTGATGCAGGCATACGGCACCAGGTTCTCACCGCCTATGCCAATGACCGCCACCTGAAATTCCTCACCGAGTTTTTCCTTGAATTGTTTTTCCACTGCAAAGGTGGCTTTTCCCCATAGGTCTGCTGCATCGCGTAATTCCATCTTGTCATCGTCGATGAAAAGGTAGACCGGCTTGGGGCTGATGCCCTCCAGGATGATGCTGTCCAATCCGGCATAGCGCATTTCTGCCGTGAAATGTCCTCCCATCGAGGCACTGGCATACCCTCCGGTCAGAGGGGCTTTCGTGGTCCAGTCACATTTGCCGCCACCCGGTATCAGCATGCCGGATATCGGTCCGCTGGAAATGATCAGTTTATTCTCGGGTCCCAATGGATCGGCACCTTTTGGCACTTCCTTGAGAAGAAAATAGATCCCGAAACCTCGCCCGCCAATAAAATCACGCGCCACCTCTGCCGGGGTCGGTTCCTTTGCAACGGTGCCGGTCGTAAGATTTACACGCAGGATGCTTCCACCATAACCATTCATATCATCCTCCTTATGCCGCAGCGGTTTCTATTTCTGCGATCCAGAGCGCGCTGGTCCCGCAGACGGCAACGCAATCACCGCACAGGTCGCATTTCCAGGCTGTGTCTGCCAGTTTCGAGCGCAGGAACATCACCTCTTCCGGGCACTCGGGAACACAGGCTTCGCACAGGTTACATTCCGCAAAATCCACATAATAAGCGCCCTGTTCATCCTTTTTGATGGCTTCCGTGGGGCAGACTGCGGCGCAATCACCGCATTGCGTGCAGACGTTTACGTTGTACACGCCAGGCGCAGGGAATTGTGGTTCGATGACCAGGGCGCTCTTTTTCGGATTAGTTCTCCCCGAATAAATTGAGCGAGCATGCCACCCGGCAGGCATTGCATCCGGAGCACTTGGTGCTATCTACATATAGTCTCATGAACAACTCCTCTCATTGATTGCTCTGCCGGGATTCCAATCTAGATGATCGCAGGCAGCCCATATTCGTCCTTGGTTTTGCAAACCAGCAGAATTACTGGCATTTCCTTTCTTTAGAACCAATTATATAGTTTAATGACCGTCCTTACCATTGGAAAGAGACATCCTTCCTCTTTTCACCTGTCGGCTTTCCTATCCTATCCCAAATGCAGGAGGGAATCATCTATAATAGGCAGGTATGGACAGGCATATATTAGCCAGGCTTGGTGATTTCTTCACATTGATAGGAGCCGTGCTCCTGGTTCTTTTCGGCGCCTCGGTAATTGCCAGGGACATCAGCATTTCCTACCTCCTGCTTGCGTCCATCGCGATGGTGCTGGGATATATATTTCACCGGATGGCTCCACGCCCAAGCCCGGCTCGTTTCTCTGCGCTCCGCAATGCCAGACTTCGTTCACGCCAGCGCCGTGAACAACAACAAATCACGAAAGACCAGGAAAAATGACCAAACTGACCACTCTTGACGAAGCTGTCTCCCAATTCATTCACGATGGTGACATAGTCTATGCAGCCGGGTTCACACACCTGATTCCTTTTGCAGCCGGGCATGAGATCATCCGCCAGCGCAAACGGGACCTGACCCTCGCCCGCGCCACTCCAGACCTGATCTATGACCAGATGGTGGCAGCCGGTTGTGCCCGCAAGGTGATCTTCTCCTACATGGGAAACCCGGGGGTCGGCTCTTTACGCATCGTGCGGACGGAAATCGAAGCCGGTCGATTGGAATGGGAGGAATATTCCCACTTTGGCATGATTTCGCGCCTGCAAGCCGGGGCAGCCGGTTTGCCTTTCATGCCCATGAATCAGACCGGGGCATTGGATCTGGAACGCTCCAATCCCTCCATCAAGCGGGTGACCGATCCGTACTCCGGTCGTGAGGTGATCACCGTGCCTGCCTTGAATCCGGATGTTGCCATTGTCCATGTCCAGCGGGCGGATAAGGATGGCAATGCCCATCTCTGGGGCATCATCGGTGAGCAAAAGGAGGTCGCTTTTGCTTCAAAACGACTCATCCTTACCGCTGAAGAGATCGTTGACGAAGCGGTCATCCGCTCTGACCCCAACCGGACGCTCATCCCTGGTTTCATCGTCACAGCGGTCTGCCAGGTTCCCGGTGCGGCACATCCATCTTATGCCCAGGGCTACTATGATCGTGATAACGATTTCTATCTTAAGTGGGACAAGATCAGTGAAAATTCGGAAGCAGTCAAGGAATACCTGGACAAGTGGGTATATGGCGTGAAAGACCGCCAGGAATACTGGCAGCAACTCGGTCTGGAAACACACCAGCGACTGCAGGTCAAGCCAAATTATAGCGAAAAGGTCAATTACGGAAGGTATTAGGCTCCCAGGTTTCCATGAACATCCCTTTCTTGGAATACGGTAACGCTGATCAAAGCCTGATCTTCCTGCATGCCAACGGCTATCCTCCGGAATGTTACCTGCCCCTCTTTAAACGGTTGTCCAATCATTACCGGATACTTGCCATGCACCAGCGTCCTCTTTGGGCAGGATCCGATCCGCAGGAACTTACCACCTGGCACCCAATGACCGGTGATTTTTTACGTTTTCTCGACGAGCGTCAGGCGGAGGCATCGATCGTTGTCGGTCATTCGGTCGGAGGGATTGTTGCACTGCGGGCTGCGTTGACCCATCCCGAGCGCATCAGGGCACTTGTGCTTATCGATCCAGTGCTCTTCCCTCCCTATGTTATTTACTCCTGGAAAGTCTTGCGGGCATTGGGATTAGGCTATTATGTGCACCCTCTTGTCCGAACCACCCGGCAGCGCCGGTGCGAGTTTGACGACCTGAGCAGGCTTTTCCATGGTTTTCGGCGCAAGCCTGTCTTCCGCTTTTTTGGCGATGATGAATTGCGTTCGTACATCGAGGGAATTGCCTGCCCGGGAGTCCACGGATATCAGTTATGCTACAGCGTGGACTGGGAGATGCGCATCTACATCACGAGCGTCTCATCTGACATGGACCTCTGGCGCGGCCTGCCGAGGCTGAAAATACCTTTGCTGATCCTGCGCGGGGCAGAGACGGACACATTCTGGAATTCCACGGCAGGGCTCGTCCAAAGGAAAGACTCTGCCGCGCGTATCGTGACAATACCTCGCGCCACCCACCTTGTCCCTCTCGAACAACCGGGCGAGGTGTCTCAAGAAATTCACAGTTTCTTTCAGGAGATGTTATGACCGACCTGACCTCTGCAGAACTCATGATCGTTAATGCCGCCCGCATGCTGAAAGATGGCGATGTAGTCTTCGTAGGTGTAGGGCAGCCCAATCTAGCCTGCAACCTTGCCAAGCGCACCCATGCACCCAACCTGGTCATGATCTACGAAGCGGGCGTGATTGGCGCAGAACCCGCCCGTCTACCGCTTTCGATTGGCGACCCGACACTGGTCAGTGGGGCGCTATCGGTGGTCAGCATGTATGATATCTTTTCCAATTACCTGCAACGCGGGAATGTGGATGTGGGTTTCCTCGGCGGAGCACAGATAGACAAATACGGCAATATTAATGCCACCTTCATCGGCAGTGACTACCTGCACCCCAAGGTGCGCCTTCCAGGTTCCGGTGGAGCCCAGGAGATTGCCGCCTGGGCAAACCGCTGCTACATCATGACACCCCATCAGAAACGACGCTTCCCGGAAAAGGTGGATTTTGTCACCTCCGCAGGTCACCTGGAAAGTCCAGGGGGTCGCGAGCAGGCAGGTTTGCGCGGAAAGGGGCCGGTTGGGGTGGTCACTGATTTGGGAATACTCGAGCCTGATGATTCCGGCGAATTGGTGCTGACCGCCCTGCATCCCTGTAAAACAGCAGAGCAGGCTATAGAGAATACCGGTTGGGCGCTCAAAGTTAACACCCCCATCCGATTTACTCAACCGGTTTCGGAGAAGGAACTCAGGATCTTGCGGCAGGATTTGGATCCGACCGGGATCTATCTCAAGGGTGGATGATTCTGAAGCGACTGAGCCCACAGGGCGAGGGAAATCCCCTTGCACTGTGTTGATTATTTATCAAAGACTCCAACAACTATTGATAGCATGCATCGTATATTAAGACGATCAACTATATTGGAGCGATTGCTATGATTACTTCGACACAAAACCATCTACGCAGGTCCCGCCGCAACCATGTTGTGGCAGGCGTCTGTGGAGGCCTGGCTGAATTCTTTGGCATCAGTGCATTCTGGTTCCGGCTGGCATTCCTCATCGCCCTGATACCCGGCGGTGTCCCCGGTTTTCTCACCTACCTGCTGTGCTGGCTTATTATTCCCAAAGCAGAATGAATTAATTCCTGTTCATTGCCTCATCAAAGAATGTATGGCAGTGATCGAAAAAACTCCTCGATTTTCACAGCCTGGTAGGGGATTTCATATTCTATTTACTTCCACTTCCATTTGAAGTAACCAGGTGATCTGGAATATTTAAGTTAATCTTTGAAGATATAATCTTCCAATGCCAAGAATCAGAGCAGTCTATTTTGACCTTGGTTCCACGCTTATCTATTCAAAAGATCCCTGGCCTCCCATATATGAACAAGCGGATCGGGCTCTTCTTGAGGCGCTAGGTCGCGGGAGTGTTTTCATAGATCCTGCTGCTTTCTCTGCTGAGTTCGGGGGGTTTATCCGTTCCTATTATGAAAATCGTTCGGATGACAATCGCGAGAAAACAATCATGGCAGTGCTTGGTGAGTATCTCGAGCGAAATGGGTTCCGCGATGTCGCAGATCACATCCTACGTACCGGGCTGGACGCCATGTACTCGGTCACACAGCGCAACTGGTACCTGGACGAGGATACCATCCCAACCCTGGAGACTCTTCACAATTGCGGCTACACGTTGGGATTGATTTCCAACACTTCCGATGATAAGAATGTTCAACAATTGCTCGACCGGGATAATTTGCGGCAATTCTTTGAAACGATAGTCACCTCCGCGGCCCTCGGTATCCGTAAACCAGACACACGCATCTTTAAGGCAGCTTTGGATAAGGTGAAAATCGATCCAGGCGAGGCTGCCATGGTTGGAGATATGCTTGACGCGGATGTTCTGGGCGCCAACCGTGCAGGCATGTACTCCATCTGGATCACGCGGCATGTCCACCACACCCAGGAAGGTGAATTGACTATCCAGCCGCAGGCGGTTGTACCCGCACTCCAGCAAATCCCAGGCTTACTTGCTGAAATCGAAAATGATCATGCGCATTACCCTGCCTGAAACGTCTCTTTTTAATGAGTTCCATGGTCATGGAACATAAGAGTATAAGTACTAGTCATTATTATTATCGTCCATAGATTGTCAATCAAATTTCTTAGGATTCCAACATGCCCTCCAAAGTATTCTTCGGAACTGCACGCCAATCCCGCCTTGAAGCCAAAGAAACCCTGCCCGCCAAACTTGATCTGATTCTCGAGCATCTTAATATTCGCCAGCGGGTAAAAGATGAGATGGTCGTCATTAAAATGCATACAGGAAACAATATTGGCTATTCAACCATCCATCCAGTCTTTGTGCGGCGGGTGGTGCAGGCTGTTCGAGATGGCGGCGGTAAACCGTTTATTGCAGATGTGAATTGGGATGTAGCCGGAGCTGAAACTCGTGGCTACACGCAAGAAACCATTGGCTGCCCGATCTTCCCTGCAGCTGGTCCTGACGAAAAATATTTTTACGAGTTTGAAAAGCCGTTCAAAAGTATCCAAAAATGGAAGCTGGCTGGCATGATTCGGGATGCTACTTTTTTGATCAATTTTTCTCACGTTAAAGGACACCCATCCTGCGGTTTTGGAGCTGCCTTTAAAAACCTGGCACTTGGCTGCATGGCTGGCGAAACCCGCGGTGACATGCATCGAGCCATGCATTTTGATCAATACTGGTTCCCTGAAAAATGCCCGGATGCTGAAAAGATCAAACAGATAGCGGCTTCCTGTCCATTTGAAGCCATTGTCGAGGACAAGGAAAAGCCAGGTCAGATGCACCTGCATATGGAACAATGCAACCAGTGCGGTCGCTGTCTTAAAGTTGCCCCACCCGGAAGCCTGAAGATTGATGCCGCAAATTTCTATACCTTCCAGGAAGCATGCGCCATTTCCACCAGCATCACTCTCTCCACGTTCGACCCTCAGAAGATCACTCACCTCTCCCTGGCAACCCACATGACCCCGGTCTGCGATTGCTTCGGTTTCACATCCATGCCCATCTTGCCCGATGTGGGTATCTTTGGATCGGATGATATCATTGCCATCGAAAGAGCCGTGTTGGATGCCACAGCCGGGTTGCGTCTGATGACGGAGAACCTGCCACTGGTTATGGAAGTCTCATCCAGCCAGGGACATCCATTCCAGCAGCTGCACGGTCCGCTCAAGGATCCCTATTTGGTTACTGAATATGGAGAAAAACTTGGTCTTGGCAGCCGGGATTACGAACTGGTGGATGTGCTCCCGTTGGAGAAGGTGGAACACAGTTCCTCTGTGTATATCCCGTCTAAATAACAGGATTGGATGCCTTGGCTCTTTGAGACGGATTTGTTGGGTATATAATCTATCCCATGACAGACCTGTTTGACCATGCCCTGCAACAACGCATGAAGGATGAATCCCCGCTGGCTGCCCGCATGCGCCCGCGCACCCTCGACGAGTTTGTCGGTCAGGAGCATATCGTCGGTCCCGGGAAACTTCTTCGTCGCGCCATCGAAGCCGATCGGCTGTTCTCCTCGATCATCCTCTGGGGTCCCCCTGGCACCGGTAAGACCACTCTCGCCCAGGTGATCGCCAACCGCACGCAGTCACATTTTGAGACTCTCTCAGCCGTCCTGGCTGGTAAAGCGGAACTGAAAGTAGTTATCGAAGCCGCCCAGGAACGCCGCCGCCTCTACCAGAAGAAAACCACCCTCTTTGTCGACGAAGTCCATCGTTGGAATAAAGCCCAGCAGGACGCCCTTCTGCCGCATGTCGAGAACGGGACCATTCTGTTGATCGGTGCCACCACGGAAAACCCATATTTTGAGGTCATCGGTGCATTGGTTTCCCGCAGCCGCGTATTTCAACTGCTCCCGCTGACCGGTGAACAAACCAGCATCATTCTTGAAAAAGCAGTTTCTGACCCCGAGCGTGGATACGGCAATCGTCAGGTAATCCTCGAGCCGGAAGCACGCGACCATTTGGTGGATGTCTGCGGTGGTGACGCCCGGAATGCCCTGAACGCCCTCGAACTTGCGGTCGAATCCACACCCCCTGATTCTGACGGTTTCATTCATATCACCATGAACATCGCCCAGGAGTCCATCCAACGGCGGGCAGTGTTGTATGACAAGGACGGCGATGCCCATTATGACACGATCAGTGCCTTCATTAAATCTGTACGAGGCTCAGACCCGGACGCGGCATTATATTGGCTGGCGAAAATGCTCTACGCCGGGGAAGACCCGCGCTTCATCCTGCGGCGTTTGATCATTCTTGCCGGTGAGGATATCGGCCTGGCGGATCCGATGGGGCTGGTGGTTGCCGCATCCGCCATGCAGGCCTTTACATTTATCGGACTGCCTGAGGGTGTGTATCCGATCGTTGAAGCCACGCTCTACCTGGCGACTGCCCCCAAGTCCAACACAGCCGGCTCCTATTTCAAAGCCTTCGAGCGGATCGAAAATCAGGGTGTTGGCGAGGTGCCGGATCACTTGAAAGACAATAACCGCGACGCGGCCGCGCTTGGTCATGGCAAAGGATATGTCTATCCCCATATGGCGGAAGACCACTTTGCTCCCCAGCAATACCTGCCGAAGGAGTTGCTCGGGACATATTTTTACAAGCCCTCGGGAGTGGGTTACGAAGTTGCGGTTGCAGACCGGCTGTCTCAATGGCGCAAAGCCCAGCGCGAGGCGCTCGGGATCACCCGCCTTGAAGAAATACCCGAACTGACCCAGGAACAGATCGAAGTGATAAAGCGGAAAATCAAATAATCAAAGTATCAGAAATAATTCCCCTGTCATAATCCCGGCGCATTGATGAACGATAAGGAATGTATTAGGGGTGTTGGCAAGGCTGCTCCCTAAACCCCTCAATCATTCCTGCACATCTATGGAATCCCAGGTACCTGTCCAATAAAGAGTAAGTCTTGCTGGAGTATAATTCGTGCAAATGGACCCCCAACGGAACCCTTCCTTCCGTCCTTACCTCACTGCTACCATCGTCCTTTTTGTTACAGGCTGGGGGTCTGTAGCATTTGCTGTTCTTACCCTTCCCCCAACCGTTTGGGCGCGCTGGCTGTTATTCTTTGGCGGAACGATCGGTCTCACCGGGCTTTCCCTCCCTGCCACCTGGTTCTTAAACCTTCGTTTTCCCTCCAATCCGCCAGTGGGAGCCGCGGTCATCCTGAGACAGGCTGTCTGGGTCGGGGTATACGGAGCCCTGCTGACCTGGCTGCAGCAGGAGCGCCTGGTGACTCTGTGGACCGGTCTCGGCCTGGCTGCAGGCCTGGGTGCCATCGAATACCTGATCCGCATGCGGGAGAACGCCCGCTGGCAACCTGGCATGGATGTGCCTCCAGGAGCCAGTGTTCAGCCTCCATTGGATAATGACCAGCCAAAAGAGTAATTTGCGCGGCCTCCCCTCGGTTGAACAGCTTCTCCAAACCCGTTTGGCAGCTGACCTTATCGCGAGTTACGGACGACCATTAACGCTGCAGGCTGTCCGCGCAGCGCTGGGTGAAGCGCGCAGCCAGGCATTAGAAGGCAGCCCTGCGACAGTGCCTGAAGCGAAAAGGTTGCTTGGCACCTCTGCTTCCTTGCTGCAGAAGTGGACTGCTCCCACCTTGTTACCGGTCATTAATGCCAGCGGTGTTATCCTCCACACCAACCTGGGACGCGCCCCGCTTTCAACTGCTGCAATCCGTGCCATGCAGACGGTCGCTGAGGGCTACTCGAACCTGGAATTCGACCTTGAATCGGGTAAACGGGGCAGCCGGTCGATGCATTGCGAGGCATTGCTCCAAAGGCTGACTGGTGCCGAGGCCGCCCTGGTTGTCAACAACAATGCGGCTGCAGTTCTGCTCTTATTATCCACCCTGGCAAATAAGAAACGTGTGATCGTTTCCCGCTCGCAACTGGTCGAGATCGGCGGTGGGTTTCGCATCCCTGATGTGATGAGGCAGTCGGGAGCCAGACTGGTCGAAATTGGTGCAACCAACCGGGTGCACCTTTCAGATTATGAAGAAGCCTTGTCGGAACCAGCTGCGTTGGTGTTGCATGCACATCACTCCAATTTCAGGATCATTGGTTTTGCCAAGGAACCCGGTCAAAGAGAAATTGCAGACCTCGCCCACAGTTTTGGGGTTATATTTGCAGATGACCTGGGGTCCGGTGTTTTCCTTGCCACAGAACGCTTCGGGCTGGCTCACGAACCCACGGTTCAGGAAGCTCTCTCTACCGGTGCAGACCTGGTTAGTTTTTCTGGAGATAAATTGCTGGGCGGTCCACAGGCTGGCATCCTCATCGGAAAGGCTGACCTGCTTAACAGGATCAAGAAACATCCGCTGGCACGCGCAGTACGTGCAGATAAACTCTGTCTTGCCGCGCTAGCTGCCACTCTACTTCATTACGCCAGGGATGAGGCGGAGCGAGAGATCCCGGTCTGGCGGATGATATCCGCCTCTCCAGGGTCGCTAAAAAAGCGTGCCAGGACCTGGGTTGACCGGTTGGGTCAGGGCAAGGTGATGGAAGCAAAATCCACCATTGGCGGAGGGAGCTTGCCGGGAGAAACGCTCCCGACATGGGTTCTTGCCCTGTCCGTCAGTAGTGCGGATAAATTCATGGAAAACCTGCGCAGGGAGCAAATGCCAATAATTGCCCGGATCGATAACGACCAGGTTCTTCTTGACCCTCGCACCGTCTTGCCCGAGCAGGATAAATCATTGCTGGACAGTCTGGCGAAGGCGCTTCAAACCCAGGAAAGCAAACGCATTCGTTAAACCACTCCTTAATACTGGTTGAACTACTTATGACTTTACTTGCAGACACCACCCGCGTCCTTAAGAAAACAAGCCGGACATTCTTCATACCCATTTCCCGCCTGCCGGACATTTTGCAGGAGGCAGTTGCATGCGCTTATCTGTGCATGCGGGGTATTGATGAGATTGAGGACCATCCTGATTTGGACGATTCTTCCAAGGCCGCGTTGCTGCACGGTTTGGCTCCGATCCTGCAGTCCCACCTGGGTGTTGGTAACGGGCGCACCCGATTTATTGAATTGGATTCCTACCTGGAGCGTTCCCGTTCGATACTGCCCGAAGTGACCCTCCGCCTCGGTGACTGGCTGTCACAGGTGCCGGCTGCCATCGCGCCCCGTGTCTGGGATGCCACCATCGCCATGGCGGAACGGATGGCCTATTGGGCCGACAGCCACTGGCAAATTCAAACCGAAGCGGACCTGGATGGATACACCTTCAGCGTTGCCGGTGCGGTCGGTTTGCTCATCTGTGATATTTGGGGCTGGTTCGACGGTACGGCGATTGACCGGCTGTGTGCTGTCCAATTCGGACGAGGTTTACAGGCAGTGAACATCCTGCGCAACCGCAAGGAAGATACCGGTCGTGGCGTGGATTTCTACCCTACCGGTTGGACAGATGAAATGATGTTCGCTTATGCCAGGCAGAATATTGAGCGTGCAAAAATGGGGGTAGTAGCCATGCCAAGGAATTCATTTAAATACTTTGTGGAAATCCCCTTGCTTCTGGCGGAAGGGACGCTGGTTGCCATCGAAAACGGTGTCGGGAAACTCACCCGCGCCCAGGTTATGAAAATTGTCGGGCAGTCTTCCTGAGCAGGAAAATTATTCCACGCCATAGGCTGGAAATTTCAACAGAATCGCCTCAGAATCCAGATGTCCGGGGTCAGCAAATGAAAACGGGTTCGTTAAAGTTGCGCTGGATCGTCCCGATAGTGATCGCAGGTGGGATTGCCTTGCGCGTTGCTCATTTATTCTCCATCCCTTATGATACCCCGTTCCACCTGGGGGGATTGTTCTACGAATTTTCACGGCAGATCATCCTGAATCATTTCACCCTGCCTGAAATTATCCCCTATTATTCACTTGGCGGCATTCCTTTTGACTACCCTCCGCTGGCTTTCTACTTGCAGGCTATAGTCATGCGACTATTCTCACCGGCGCCTTTCATAACTGTCAACCTGCTCCCCCCGCTGATCACCATATTTTCACTGCCAGCCTTCTACTGGATGGTGAAAGCCCAGACCAGTGATGATCGGTTGATTATTGCCGCATTGTTTGCCTATGCTCTGATGCCGGCGGCATTCGTCAACCAGATCGAAGGTGCCGGGCTGGCAGAAGCATGCGGAACCCTGGCACTGCTATTCCTCCTGGGGTGGTTGTTCCGCTTCGAAAAGAATCCCCGTCCTGTCCCTGCCCTCCTGGCCGGAGTTTTCCTTGGGTTGAGCGTCCTTTCCAGTCCTGGCAGTGCCTATGGCGGCGCGATCATTGCCTTTTTATTTTTCTGCAAGCATCTCATCCAGGATCTGAAAAGGCACAACTTCAAGAATTCTGCCTGGCTGGTATTAACCGGTCTGACAGGTATATTAATTTCCGCGCCTTACTGGATGACGATCCTTCAACGGCAAGAACTGGGTGGGTTTACATCCGCGTTTATAAGCCAGCAGGATGCATCAGCCCTGCTCAACCAGGTCAGGTACCTGATCACCTTCAAACCCGCAGATATGATCACTTTCGTATCGGATGAGGGAGTATATGGTTTCCTGTTTGACTGGTTGATCTTTGCAGGATTGATCTGGGCATTTCTGAACAAGCAGGTCTTCCAGGTTGTCATTTTCCTTGCCGTCTGGCTGATCCCTCGTGAAGGGAGCTGGCTGGTTGCCATTCCAGCTGCCTGGCTAGCTGCCTTGGGGATTGTTTACCTAGTTTTTACTCTCCTTCAAAAGGCTTTCTCTACCCAGGGTGAAAACAAAAGGCCTCCCCTTGCCCCGGGGCTGCTGACAATAATTCTAGTGCTGCTGATGGTCGGAAATACACTTTTCTCCCTGAATGACCTCCAGAATCAACCCGAATTGCAGATCAGTCCGGATGCGATCGAGACACTCAAGCAAGGACAGCAACTCGTCCCGGTCGGAGCACGAATATTAATAGCCGGGAACGGTGCCTTGCGTGAATGGGCACCGGCATTGTTGGAGCGGGAGGTGTTGAATTGCGAGTTCGGCCTGGAATGGCAGCCGGAAGAGTTGAAGAAGGCCAATCTCATCAACGATGCGCTGGCGGATAACGATCTTGCAGGAGCCATGGAGGTCGTCCGGGATTACAGCGGGGACACGAACCTCTGGCTGGTTGGGGATCCTGGACTTTTCGATGAATTGGTTTCCGGTTCGAACTTAACATTTACAATTTCCGTCCAGGCGAGGACACCTGATCTTGTCCTTGCCATTTTACAAACCCATTAGCTTACCTGGTATTCCAGCTGCGAGGAGCCCAACCTGTGAAAAGTGACTTTGATACCCTGATGGAAGCCAGGAATCTCAATGCCCTCCTGGTCCTCGGCAATGCCACCCATAACCCTCCGATGTATTACCTGACCGGCGGCGGGCATGTCACCGGGGCAGCCCTGCTCAAGAAGCGCGGTTGTGAACCCCTGCTCTACTGCAACGACATGGAGCGCGAGGAAGCAGCAAGGTCGGGACTGCAAGTAATCCCCTACAGTACATACGATTACGATTCACTTCTGAAAGAAGCCCTGGGAGACCCCTCCCTTGCTGTCGCGATCCGATTCCAACACATCTTCACTGACCAGGATGTGCACGGCCGTGTCGGTATTTATGGCATTACGGAAGTGGGAGCGGTGTTCGCCACCTTTGCCCATCTTAAAAGGCTGCTGCCGGATGTGGAAGTGCTGGGGGAAGCGCGTGATAATTCCCTCTTCATGTACACCATGGAGACAAAGGATGAGTCCGAAGTGGCTCGCATCCGCAGGGTTGGCAAGATCACCACAACGGTCGTCGGGCGGGTCGCTGATTTTCTAACCAGCCGCGAAGTGCGAAATGACGAAGTTCTCTTGAAACAGGATGGTTCCCCGCTGACCATCGCGGATGTCAAATCCCGCATCGACCTGTGGCTGGCTGAACTGGGTGCTGAAAATCCCGAGGGTTGCATTTTCGCCATCGGACGTGACGCCGGGATACCTCACTCGTCAGGAACACCCTCCGACCTGCTGCGCCTGGGACAGACCATTGTTTTCGATATCTACCCGTGCGAGGCGGGCGGTGGTTACTTCTATGACTTCACCCGGACATGGAGTCTGGGGTATGCCACGCCCGAAGCGCAGGATCTTTACGACCAGGTGAAGGCTGTCTTCGACAAGGTGCAGGAAAACCTTGATCTCAATGCCCCGTACAAGGATTATCATCGCATGGTCTGTGAAGAGTTCGAGAAGAAGGGTCACAAAACCCCGCTCAACACCCAGGCGCCGGTGGAAGGGTACGTACACTCGCTCGGGCATGGGGTTGGATTGAATGTCCACGAGCGACCCTGGTCAGGTCTGACCGCTCCGGAAGATAACATCCTCAAGCCCGGCGTGGTGATAACCAGCGAGCCGGGACTGTATTATCCGGAACAGGGGCTGGGAGTGCGTATCGAGGACACGCTCTGGGTCAGACCAGACGGGAAGGTGGAGATACTGGCTGAATATCCTTATGATTTTGTCCTGGAAATGAAGAAGTGGAAGAAAACCTGATCTTCTCTTGAAATGAATTGTGGCCGTGGTAAGTAATCTATACAAAACGAGTACAATCAGGTGTCCAGACCTTTTCTCTACAAATTTTAATCGACCCAAATGGCAAAATTTGAACCCGCCCGCATTCTCGCCATAGAAACCTCCTGCGATGAGACCGCTGCGGCTGTCATCGAGAATGGACGCGCCCTGCTTGCTTCCAGCGTCGCTTCCCAGATGGATATCCATGTTCGTTATGGAGGCGTTTACCCTGAAGTGGCTGCCCGGCAGCATGTTTTATCCATCCAGCCGGTCATTGAGGAGACGTTATACAGGGCACACCTGGCACTATCGGATATCAACGCTGTCGCCAGTACGCGCGGACCAGGCCTGGCTGGATCGCTGGTCGTCGGATTGAACGCGGCCAAAGGGCTGGCGCTCGGGGCAGGTCTTCCCCTGGTGGGTGTAAATCACCTGGAAGGCCATATCTACTCCGCCTGGGTTTACAACGACGGGGAAACTCCATCACCCGAGCCCAAATTCCCTTTGATCGCCCTGCTCGTGTCGGGAGGGCATACAGAATTGGATTTGATGGATGCCCATCTTTCTTACAGGCGGCTTGGCAGCACGCTCGACGACGCCGCCGGTGAGGCTTTTGATAAGGTCGCCCGCCTGCTGGGGCTTCCCTATCCCGGGGGTCCTTCGGTGCAGCAAGCCGCTGAAGCGGGTGATCCAGCCGCTTATAAATTCCCGCGTGCCTGGCTGCAAGGCACCTGGAATTTCTCCTTTTCCGGGTTGAAAACCGCTGTGCTCAAGGAATGCAAGAACCTGGCAGGTAAAATATTACCCGTGGCAGACCTGGCAGCCAGTTTCCAGGCTGCGGTCATCGAGGTATTGTTCACCAAGACGATGAAGGCTGCACGCGAGTTTAATGTGAAGCGGATTGTGGTCGGTGGCGGTGTTTCAGCAAACAACCTCCTGCGGGATGCCTTTCTCTCCCAGAAGGAATTCCAGGTTCACATCCCGCCTCTGTCGCTCTGCACTGACAATGCTGCCATGGTTGCTGCAGCGGGCTATTTCCGCTATGCTCTCGGTCAGCGCGACGCTATGGATATTGATATCCTGCCAACCTGGCCCTTATCATAAAATAATCGGGCAACCAGTTGGTTGCCCGATTTCTTGCTAGAAAGGTTTTATCCCATCCGGAATGGGACAGATATAGGGGGTCTTCTTGATCTTTTTCTCGAATTCCTCCCTGGCAGCGCGCAACCGGTCCTTGTTCGTCATAAATTCGAACGCGGTCATCGCCATCACCTTCGCGGCATACAGCATTCCCTTATAACCGATGCTCATCCCTGACTGGGCAACGATCTGCCAGGAGTGCCCGGGCGTACGGGCTGTCATTGTCGCGGCGCTTATCTGGCCAGTCGGTGTCACCCAGCTCACGTCGCCAACATCGGTGGAACCGGGCAGCACGTAATCGGTATGCGTGTTCGGCATCACCTGCGTCAGGAACAGCGACCCGGGAGTGGCAACCTCCCTGGCTTCTCTTCCAAAGATCTTCACAAGCAGGTCAACGAAATCCACCGGCGGGCAGTTCTTCGTAATTGTCTCTCCATATTCCATTTCTGCTTTTGTATATTCAATCTGTCCCAGGGCGACCATTTTTTCATACAACACATCCGTGATGGTGTCGTTCAACAGCAGGTTCAACATTCCTTTCCGGAAAATGATCTCCATTTCAGTCCCGGTCATCAGCGCGGCTCCCCGGGCAATGTCCACCACGCGCTGGTAGATTTCCTGCACCTGTGTCATCAACGGGGCGCGTATCACGTAGAGCGATTCTGCTTCCGGCGGTACCACGTTTGGGGCGCCTCCGCCGTTGGTGATGACATAATGGATCCTTCCTTCCGGAATGATGTGTTCCCGTAAATAGTTCGCGCCCACATTCATCAACTCCACCGCATCGAGGGCGCTGCGCCCATTAAAGGGATCAGCTGCCGCATGGGCGGATTGCCCGTGGAATACGAACGAGACCTTGATATTGGCGAGAATATTGTCACCGAGGATGCCATTGTAAATATCCGGGTGCCAGGTTATGGACAGGTCAACGTCATCGAACAAACCTGCTTTCACCATGAAGGTTTTCCCGGACCCATTTTCCTCCGCCGGGCAGCCGTAGAATCGGACCGTTCCATTCACCTCGCCAGCACGGATCGCTTCCTTTACAGCCATGGCAGATGCCAGTGCGCCCACCCCGAGGAGGTTATGACCGCAGCCGTGCCCGGGTTGACCTGCTTCCAATATCTTGCGGGTGGGGGTTTTATCCTGGCTCAAATTGGGGAGTGCGTCGTATTCTCCCAGTAAAGCGATCACCGGTCTACCCGTTCCATAGGAGGCTATGAATGCAGTGGGAATGTCTGCAACCCCTCGCTGGAGTATGAATCCGTCCTCTTCCAGCGCTTGCGCCAGCAGGCTCGAGGATCGCATTTCGGCATAGCCGATTTCTGCGAATTCCCACACCCGGTCGCTCAGGGTTGTGAATCGTTCTGTATTTTTTTCAATCCATTCGGGAATCTTCATCTATAAACTCCTGGGAAGGCAGATTCTTTATACTATACACCATCTCAGGAAATGCGCACGTAGATAATCGTATTTAAAACTCAAACCCCTGGGGGGACTGGCCCTGTCCCGGCGGGGTTTGGAAAGGAGGAGAATGTAACCTTTATTATATTCTCAGAGATAAGAAGCAGATGAATGAAGGTTAAGATACAGATTAGAGAAATCCGGGTGGAAGATGCTCATGGATTTCGCCGGGTTAATAGGTTTGACCTGCAATGACCATGATCTCATCTTTCGAAATTGGTCCGGCGCGCAGGATTAACACCTCCTGCCGGGTGCAATCCACCACGGTGGATGGTACTCCTCCAGGCGTCCTGCCGCCGTCAATTATGAGGGCGATGCGCCCTCCCAACTGGTCCTGGACTTCCTGCGCGTCGCATGGATTTGCCTTCCCCGAGAGGTTCGCCGAAGTGACCGCCATCGGTCCGGCAAGGCGAAGCAGGCTGCGCGCCACCGGGTGGTTGGGGATGCGCACGCCCACTGTTGGACCGCTTGAAATTGCAAGGGGCAGGTCTGGATGTCTGGGTAACACTATTGTTAAAGGACCGGGCCAGAAACGGGTGCCCAGTTTTAAGGCAATTTCAGGCACCATGGCACACACTTTCGCAAGTTCATCGGCATCCGCGATTAATACCGGGATGGCTTTTTCCTCCGGTCGATCCTTTGCCAGGTAGATGCTCTCCACAGCCTGCCCATTAAAAGCCAGCGCGCCAACCCCATAGACTGTGTCTGTTGGAAAGGCCACCAGCCCGCCCATCTTCAGGATTTCAACGGCGCGACTCATTGCGAGTGGATCCCCGGAGAATAGCACTTTGGTATTCACGTCAGGATTTCCAGTAAGCGGTCGCAACCAGCAAGATCCTGGTGCAGCCTGATTCGCGCCTGCGGATAAGTTTCTCCCGCCAGTGCCAGCATCGCCGCGCCGCTGGAGGCTTCAATTTCGATCATCAGTGCGCCGCCGCGGGCAAGTCTGCTGGAACCTGCATTCAGGATGCGGCGGGAGGTCACCAATCCGTCTGGTCCTCCATCGAGCGCAAGCGCTGGCTCACGACTAAGTGAAGGATTATCTTTAAGAATGCTGGATGGGATATAAGGTGGGTTGCTGATGATCAATGAATATAGCCTTGAACTTCCACGATCCGGGAAAAGGTCAGCCTCCTGGAAGTCGATCCAGTCGGACACATGATGCTTTGCAGCATTACGCCGCGCCACTTCCAACGCGGCGTGCGATAGGTCTGTTGCCGTGATGGAAATCGATGGACGATTGACAGCCAGGGAAATGGCGATGCAGCCGGAACCTGTGCCCACATCGATCACCCTCAATTCCCTCTTCTCGTTCTCCCCGTGCGTTCGTTCGTCCAGCCAGGCAATTGCGTGTTCCACTATCATCTCTGTTTCCGGGCGGGGGATCAGCACATCCGGTGTCAGCAAAAAATCCATCCCGAAGAATTCCCACTGACCCAGGATGTACGGCAGTGGTTCCCCGGCTTGCAGGCGTGCAAGCGAGTTCTCCAGGGTTATATATTGGTTTGCATTAATGTGTGCATCGGGATGTGCCAGCAGCCAGGAACGCGGCTTTTTCATCAGGGATGCCGTCAACACCTGGGCGTCCAGTCCCGGGGTCTCGCTGCTCCTCTCCAGGCTGGAGGTCACTTCTTTAAGGGTTTCCCCCACAGTCTGCCCGGTGAGATTATCCAGCCTCATCCTCCACCCCGCTGGCAGACAGGCGCTCTGCCTCGTCCCTGGAGGAGAGTTCCTCGATGAACTGGTCGATGCTTCCCTCCATGACAGTCGGCAGGTTGAAGATCGAGAGGTTGATGCGGTGATCAGTAACGCGATTCTGGGGATAATTATAGGTGCGGATCTTTTCAGACCGTTCCGCGCTGCCTACCTGCGAACGCCGGTCAGCATCCTGCGTGGAGCGCCTTTTTTCCACCTCGATCTCGTACAGGCGTGCCCGCAGAATGGACATGGCGCGCAGCTTGTTCTGCAACTGCGAGCGTTCATCCTGCACGGCAACCACCATGCCGGTCGGCAGGTGGGTGATTCGTATGGCTGTGGCATTCTTCTGCACATTTTGACCGCCCGCGCCGGAAGAACGAAATACATCAATTTTCATATCGGATTCGGGGATTTGCACATCCACCTCTTCCACTTCCGCCAGGACCGCCACCGTGGCGGTGGAAGTGTGAATGCGTCCGGAAGATTCAGTTGCCGGCACCCTTTGGACACGGTGCACTCCCGATTCGTATTTTAATCTGGAAAACACACCTTTGCCTTTGACCTGGAAGACGACCTCCTTGAACCCACCCACCCCGATCGCATTCGAATCCATCAACTCCACTTTCCAACCCTGGCGCTCGGCATAACGCGTGTACAACCGGTACAGGTCCGCTGCAAAAATCGCAGCCTCTTCCCCGCCTGTCCCGGCGCGGATTTCAACGAACACATTCTTATCGTCGCGCGGATCCTTGGGGACCAGCATGAGTTTTAGCTCTTTTTCCAGCAATGCCAGGCGAGGTTCCAGGTCAGAAATTTCCGCTTCTGCCAGTTGGCGCATTTCAGCGTCCTCTTCTGAGGCTGCGATGACCCGGGCTTCTTCCAACCGCATCGTGCTGCGCTGGTACTCTTTCGATTTTTCAACCAGGGGTTCCAGGTTCAACCGTTCCTTGTTCAATTCGGCGGCGCGTTGATAATCATCGCCGACTTGCAAGAGCAGATTCTGGATCTCATTGTATCGTTTTTCAATTCCCAAAAGTTTCGTGAGCATTAATGACCCTTTTCATGATTTACAAACCGCCATCATCCACTACTCCCAACTTTATCAAACCAATTGGATTCCGTTCATGCATTCTGCCTAAACCCGCTTCCTTGGTCCTTTCCTCCAGGTATTTGGAAGATGCATGGGTCAAGGAAGACCATCAATCCCCCCTGGAATTTCAGCCTTTCAGTGAAAGTGGATGGATCCAACGCCTACCTGACGGTCAGCGACAGCAGCATGGTCAATAGAACAATAATGGAAATGACGATAAATATAACCTGGTAAGTTCGCCTGGTGCGCTGCTCCCTGGTCGTTTTTGGACCGCTTTTACCCTTTCCCATCTGTCCTGCCTCAACTCATTGATTGAATAACCATTGATTGGTACCGCGAACGCTGAAAGCTTTTTGCATGGCTGCATCCAGTTCCTCGATCGCCACCGGTTTGGTCACGTAAGCATCCGCACCCAGCGCCTTGGCGTGGTCGATCATCACATCCGCTGCTTCCGTGGAGAGCATCACTACCGGGATGTTCCTCAGGTCCTTGCGGCGGCGCAGGAATTCAAGGAAATCGATCCCGCTCACCCCGGGCATGTTGATATCCAGGATGAAAAGGTCAGGTCGCTCACCTTGCAACAGGGTCTGTCCGGCTGTCCGCGCAGAATAAAAATGCCGCACCTCGCATTCGAGAAGTTGAAGCATTAACTCCACTGCACGGACCATTTCCTCATCATCATCAACTATCCATATTTTTTTCATTCCAGGTTCGCCTTTATACTTTCAGCCAGTGATGGGTTGATTCCCGGCACGGCGCCCAATTCTACCACCGTTGCCTCCCTAATCTTATCCACAGAACCGAAATATTTCAAGAGGGCTTTGCGTTTCACAGGTCCAATACCGGGCAGGGAATCCAGTGCCGATGCCATGCCCTGCTTGGAACGCCGTGCCCGGTGCGCGCTGACCGCGAAGCGGTGTGCCTCGTCGCGGATACGCTGGATCAGGTACAAGCCCTGGGAGTGGCGCGGCAGGAGCAGCGAATCAGGTTTCCCGGGGAAAAAAATTTCCTCCTCCTGTTTTGCAAGACCCACCACCGGGATTTTCCCTTCCAATTCGAAAGCGCGCAGCACTTCCATTGCCCGTGATAACTGACCCTTGCCGCCATCCACGATAAGCAGGTCAGGCAGAAAGGAGAAGGATGGCTCCGCTTTGGCTCCGGGTGCCGCCGCCGGGACAAGCGCAGGATCGCTTTCACGGGCTGCCTGCCAGCGTTTGAACCGCCGTCTCAGTACTTCCTCCATGCTGGCGAAATCGTCGGGCAATCCGACGGTTCCCTCCACGTTGAACCTGCGGTAAAGTCGTTTGTCCGGCACCCCCTGTGAGAAGACGACCATGCTACCGACGGTGGCTACTCCCTGCGTATGCGAGATATCATAACACTCGATGCGGTTGGGCGGGTTGGGCAATTGCAGCGCTGACTGCAGTTCAGCCAGTGCCTGTTCCTGCTTGTGCGTATCGGCCTGCCATTGTGCCCGTAGAGACTGCAGGGTTTCCGCAGCGTTTTCCGCGGCCATCTTAATTAATTCATGCGGTTGGCCGCGGCGCGGCACGATCATCTCGGTCTTCCCGCCACCGCGGCGTGAACGCAGCCACTGCCCGATGATCTGCGCTTCCTCGATCTCCTGGGGTAAAAGGA
Source organism: uncultured Chloroflexia bacterium (assembly GCA_963828815.1). Taxonomy (GTDB): domain Bacteria; phylum Chloroflexota; class Anaerolineae; order Anaerolineales; family Villigracilaceae; genus UBA877. The sequence continues at coordinate 1,976,121 of CAWHGD010000002.1, read as the reverse complement.
CCTGCTCGGGGATTTCAGCAGATTCGGTATAGAACTGCTTGACAAACTCAGCCATGACCTCCCGGTCAAGGCTATCCTGCGTCCCTTCGAGGACGAAATACTCGCGCCCGATCAATTTCCCACCCCTTATGAAAAATATTTGCACGCAGGCTTCATTATCTGCCCGTGCCATGGCGATCACATCCGAATCTTTGTAATCTGCTGAAAAGACCACTTTCTGGCGTTCCACGATGGAGTGCATGGCTTTTAACTGGTCGCGCAGGGTGGCTGCTTTTTCGAATCGCATCTCCTCGGCAGCTTTTTCCATTTCTTTTTGCACCCGCGCAAGGATCCCCTCGGAGTGCCCGTTGAGAAACTCCTGCAGGTCGGAGATCATCTGGCGGTATTGCTGCTGGTCGACAGCACCGATGCAGGGTGCCAGGCAAAGTTTGATATCGTAGTACAGGCAGGCGCGTTTATCCTGCCCGGTGATCTCACGGTCGCAGGTCAGGTAGGGGAACACGCGCCTGAGCACATCCAGCGTCTGGTAGACCGCCCAGGCGGAGGTGTACGGTCCGAAATAGCGCGCCCCGTCCTCCAGCATCAACCGGGTGACAGTCACTTTCGGAAATTGTTCATTCAGGTGGATCTTGATATATGGGTAGCGCTTATCGTCTTTTAACCGGACATTGTACTTGGGCCGGTGTTTCTTGATCAGGTTCATCTCGAGGATCAGCGCTTCAAGTTCCGACCCCACCAGGATCCATTCGAGGTCGGTGATCTCGTGCACCAGGCGCTGGGTCTTATGGTCCTGGCTGGAATCAGCCTGGAAATACGAACGGACCCGGTTCTTTAGGCTGATCGCCTTGCCGACATAGATGATCCGCCCTTCTGCATTTTTCATCAGGTAGCAACCGGGCTTGGCCGGCAGCGTGCTGAGAATACCCTTGAGATGGTCGGAGAGTTCCATGGGCTAAATTGTATCTTGAATTAATATGATCAACAGGATGAATAGGGTAAAAAGTTGTCACTTCCTGAAAAGCCGTTTAAAACTAAACTTCCCGCAGAGGTTCTCTGCAGAAAGTATTTTCGATGCGATTTTTTTTATGGCGTTACGATGGGCAGAGAATCCAAACCGGTAACCTGAACAAGGGAGGCATATACCCAGGCGGTGGTCCCCAGCTGGTCCTTTACCTGGATCCATACACCATCCGCCGTCCTCCCGCTGGCAGGGATCGACTGGCCGACTTCCAACAGGGCCAGCGACTCGGCATTCAGGTTGGGCTGGGCGCGCAGGTTGACCTGGTAAGGGCCGGGATTGGTGATGGATGCATTCGCCGTCGTGGCAGTCGGTGAGCCAGGTGTGTCCGTGATGGTGATCGTGGGTGGCAGTGCGGGAGGAATATAGGTCGCCCCGATCAGGTGAGCCAACTCCTGGTTGTATAGTTCGTGCAACGCCCGTGCCTGGTAGATCCCTTGGACTAGGATCTCTGGATTCTTTCCCTGCCCCTGCATGAAGAGCATGAATGTATTGACGACTGCGTTCATATTCTGCAATTGGAATGTTTTCAGGTTTACCAGGCAGGAGGGAACCTGCTGGTCCTGGGCTGCACGGCGGATCTCCTGGAGAGGTGGGATCACAGTCGGCATCTGGTTGAGTGCTGCCACACTCGCCAGTTGGGCGGCATCATCAAACTCGCGCATGAGGGCATTAACCTTGGTCACTTCGGGAAGGATGTTCGCCGGTGAGCAGGGATCGGGTGTGGCGGAGGCGTTTACAATGGGGATCTCGGTCGCCTTTGGACCACAGGCGACCAGCAGGAGGATCATGGAAAGGAGGACGAGGTTGGGGAGATGCTGGAAATTACACAGGGATCTCATTCTCACTCCGGTTAAAGGGGGTAATAATTACGAGGGACGGCCTGTGCCGTCCCTCGGTTGTTCTACCATGGAAAGGCTGGTCGGCTTTACTTCTCCACCAGCACGAAGGTGCCCAGGAAAGTGACGTCAACTTTCACAAATTCGGCCGTCTGGCGGACGCCGGCAGTGATGTGCATGTTGTCATCAGGCAATAGGTCAGGATGCAGGTGGTGCATCATGGGTGTGCCATCAGGTCGAACCTCATAAGGAGGCAGTTCCACATATCCGCCGCTGCCGCTGTTGGCAGTTGGATCCCAGTACAGGATGGCGAAATTGGCGGCCGTCATCCCTTCGGGAATGGCAAATTTAACCGTAACGTAACCACCTTCGGTGATCACCTGCAGAGGTTCCCCGGCCTCGGTCAATTCCAGGGTCATGGCTGAGACGAAGGTCCTCCCCACCGGGAGACTGCCGGGCAAATTTTCCTTCAACGGAGCGACCAGGGAGGCCTCACCATTTACAAGGCAATGCAGGATCATCCGGTCCCCGTTGGGCAGGATCAGGATGGAACCGGCATACGTGGTGCAATCCATCGAGACCGGTGTAATACCCGTCTCCGGGAGGTTCACAATGTTGAAAGGTTTCTGCGGGGGTTTAGCAGGCTCGGGGCTTGGGCAGGGATTGGAATTCTTATTCACGAAAAAGTCATAGAGGGTTGAACCATCTCCATTGATGCCGCCTGAGGGTGTATTGAGGAGTACCAGGTCGCCGGCCGGGCCGACTGCTGCGTAGACCCCAAAGGCACCATTACCCTGATAGACGCCGCCATCCACATTGACGACGATCCCACCCCCGCTTCCGCAGGGTGCCAGGTAATCAATATAAGCACCTTTAAGGCCATTACCAAGAGCCATGGTGTCCACCAGATTAACGGGAGTGCCGTAGGTCTCGATCCACAAACCCATGACGTCGTTAGCCATGAAGTTCCCATCCGTCACGGAGATGAGACCACCTTCCAGGCTGGTCAATCCGGCACCATAGGCGTAACTGGCGGGACTGTCGGGGTCAAAGTTGCCACTTGCGGTCACACCCTGGAGGGTGATATTGCCTGCAGAGGTTAACGCTGTCAGCCCGCTGTAGGCATTGCCGTTGAAATTGTTCGTACCATCAACGGTGATGCCCCCGGTACCCAGGCTGGCATCCAGGTAAACCCCGCCTTCATTCGTTTCTGCCGTGACACCTGTCAGGAAGATGTTACCGGCAGAATATACATCCAGGCCGGTCCAGCCGTTATTCGAAAAGCTGCCGCCGTCAATATCGACCTCGGCACCCGGACCAGCGGTATTGTCGAGCAGGGCGCCATAGGTGCCGTTGCTGCTCACGTTGATATTCAAGGTGTCGATCGTCCCGGCTGAAAGGACCGACAGGCCGTATCCGGTATTGCTGATGAACTGGTCACCGCCGCTGCCAACGTAGACGAAGCCAGTACCGGAAGTATTATTGAAGGTCGCACCGTTGCCAATATTCCCCGAGGCTGTAACGTAACCGGTAGTGACATCACCTGCCGTGGTGACGAACAACCCGTCACCAATGTTGTTGTCGAAACTGGCAGTCAGGTATATATCAGCGTATTCGTTCTCGTAATCAAGCCAGGCGCCGTAACCATTATTAGCATTCACCGTGACCAAGTTGGTCAGAGTAATGTCATCCCAGCCGGACGAATACAACCCATAACCGTCATTGTTCGAGAATGCACCACCCTGGATAAGAGCAATATCATCAACCCACAGGTTGGCACCGAAAATTTCGTTGAATACGGCGGTGACACCGACGAGGGTTAAATTATCCTCGGCAACAACACCCAGTCCGCCCCCCAGGTTATCGATAAAGAGGCTGTCTGAGATGAAGATTTCACCACCACCTTCATCATTGAAGATGTAGGCACCAAGATTCCCGTTCTCATGGGCGACAATATCATCCAGGGTGATCAGACCGCCCATATCTATATGCAATCCATCGCCAGAGGAGTTTTGCAAAAACTGGCTGCCGTTGATATCGATATCACCACTACTATTAAGTTGCGCACCCATGTCACCATTATTGGAGAAGAAGCCTCCATTGATGGTAATGGCAGCAGTTAGATCTCCCTGTCTGGATGTGGATGTCAACAGACCGGTACTACCAACCAGCAAGCTGCCATCCCCGGTGATCTGCGGCCGATCACCAATATTTTCAAAAACGATTTGCCAGGAACCTCCGCCAAGTCCCGATACCTCGTCAAGACCCCCGACCGCCTGGATGGTGCTGAGACCATCCAATTCGATGTACATTAAAGCTTGATCGGCATCAAACGGGATTGCAGCGGTGGTGGCTCCATTGAAAGTCAGGGTGAAGGTGCCGCCTGTGGCACCACCCAGATCCACCAATTGGATCTCGGTGACTCCATACCCTCCAGAATTATTCAAATAGGTGCCGCTTCCATCATTGGAATCAGCGGTGCTGGTAGTTAATGTAATATCGCCTTCGGAACCAATGATCAGCCCATCGCCCCCGCTATCGATGAAGGTACTATTAGTTACATTTACATCGCCATGCCCATAGATGGTATTCACATAGGCTCCGCCCGTTTCACCACCTTCCGTGTCGACATTCGTCAGGTCAACCTGGCTGTCGGATTCAACATAGAGGGCGTGCTCCGTGCTATCGACGGTTCCCGACCCCGTGTCTGTTATGGTCAGATTCGATAAGGTTACTTCATCCGAATTATCCACAAAAAGCACAGCAAATGAATCAGAATTGGAAATATCCAGGTTGTTTACTTCCAGAGGGGCGCTCCAGAAAATTCGCATACCAGTATCAAAAGTTGAATTGGTGCTGGTGATCGTCCCTGTGCTATCTAGATTTCCATCCCAGCCACCCTGGATTGTGAGAGCGTTATCCGCCCATGCATTCAGGTCGCTCCCTGTCAGGTACCCAAGAGAGACTCCATTGAGTGAGGGATTGGTACTGCTGCTGTCAACATAAACCCCTTCTATCCAGATGGTCCCGTCTGCCGGTGTGGAACTGTTCATAGCGGACAGGAGATCCGCCAGGCTGGTATATCCGGTCATACAATCCGCGTCACCAGGTTTTTGACCCGCCGGACACCAGGCAGGGTCAGCGCTGGCGATGGCCTGCGCGGCGGCCTGGGTGGCGAGCGGTTCAAAGGTACCGTCCGCATTGACCACGACGATCTCGGTCCCTTCCGGTGCTTGGTCGAGGATCTCGGGGACGGTCAGGGCAGGTTCCACCGGTGTTGTACCCGGATCAGTTCCGGGGTCCGTGGGGACGACCGGTTCGGCAGTCGGTTCCGGGGGAGTGCCGTCATCCGCCCGGGCGACGATCGGCATCGCCAGTTGGAATAAGACCATAGTTGTGACTATCAAGGGAATTAACAAAGAACGCGTCTTGAGCATGTCCTTCCTCCTCCAAAGAAATATTGAAAACAATGCAATACGTTCGATGATCGCACCGATAAAATTTCCCACCCTACCAGTAAACAGACCGCCCAATCAACACCTCCTGGTCGGGGTCATCACGATCAAATGATTCCCCGATGCAAGATGGCGGGATCAGGTTTTATCATTAAACATCAATTCACTTCAACCATTGTACAACAAATAGAGGATACTTATTATCAACCCTTTTCCTTTCCGGATTCTTCAGGTGTGGTTCATTATTTTTTTACTCCAATACTTCGAAAGTAATTTGGAAAAATAATGAGTATAAACTGCACAATTACTTTCGAATTTTATCATTTCTCCCGGGAAAATCTCACCTTCCCGCTCATGCTATAATTCTGACACTCACACTTGTGGAGTTGTACATGAAAGATCCCCTCGAAGCCCTGATCGGGGCGTCCCTGCGGGAACGCGGCCTTAAACTGGCCGTGGCTGAATCCTGCACCGGTGGCCTGGTCTGTCACCTCATAACCAATGTCGCCGGCTCGTCTGATTATTTCACCGGTGGCGTTGTGAGTTATTCCTACGAAGCCAAGGTCGCCCTGCTGCATGTCAGCTGGGATACCCTGCGCCTGCACGGTGCGGTTAGCAAAGAAACGGTGATCGAGATGGCGCGCGGCGTGCGCACCGCCCTGGACTCTGATATCGGCCTCAGCGTGAGCGGAATTGCCGGCCCCGGCGGCGAGCTGCCGGAGAAACCGGTTGGCACCACCTGGATCGGCCTTTCCGCTCGAAATGGCGATTGGGCGCGTATGTTCACCTGGAAGGGTGACCGGATCTCCAATAAGGAAGCCTCAGCACAGGCTGCCCTCCAGTTTGTGCTGGATTACCTGGATAACAACCTGGACAATGACTGATCCGCGCCTCCTCGTCCTGGTTTCAGCCGATGCCGAATGGCGGGTGGTTAAGGAGATCCTCGCCCCGCCATGCGTGCAAACCACGGCCCTGGGTGAGACATTTGTCGATCGCGAGGTCACCTGGTTCCACGGCGGCTGGGGCAAGATTTCCGCTGCGGCCACTGCCCAGTATGTCATCGACCGCTACCAGCCGGACCTGCTGGTCAACCTGGGCACCTGCGGAGGCTTCGAAGGTCGGATCGAGCGCGGTGCTGTCATCCTGGTTGATAGGACGATCGTTTACGACATCCTCGAGCAAATGTCAGACCCCCAGGATGCCATCGCCCACTACAGCACTGATTTGGACCTGTCTTGGCTTTCCGATCCTCTCCCAGGAAAAGTGCAACGCGGTTTGCTTGTCTCCGCCGACCGGGATCTCCTCCCTGCGGATATCCCCGCGTTGGTTGATAAATATGGCGCGGTGGCAGCCGATTGGGAATCAGGCGCCATCGCCTGGGTGACCAGAAAAAATAAGGTGAAGTGTCTCATCCTGCGCGGCGTCACCGACCTGGTCAGCGTGCACGGAGGCGAAGCCTACGACAACATAAAATTCTTCCATGAGAACACCCTCTCCATCATGAAAGAACTGGTCGACAAATTGCCAGATTGGCTGGCAAGAATTAAATAAGAATTTCTGTCTTCAACCACCCCAACCTTTACTGGGGGAAATCCAGAGTACAAGATTATTCTCGAACCTACGATCCTCTTTCCCTGCGTTTACTATGATGCCCTCCTCTCCCCCTGAAGATCCTGAAGAGATCCGAAAACGCAATTTCCGCTACGTGCAGATCGATGCGGTGGGCGTCAGCATCTCGAACATCTCCGCACCCTTCCTGCCGGTCTTCCTGACGCGCTTGGGTGCCAGTAACTTCCAAGTCGGGATGCTCTCTTCCATGCCCGGGGTTACCGGTCTTGTGCTGGCGATACTGGTCGGTCGTTTCCTTCAAACCCGGCGGCGCATTGTCCCCTGGTTCAGCCTGTCCCGCTTGATGGTCATTTCCTCCTATACGCTCACCGGTTTGCTGACCCTGCTCCTGCCCCGCTCTCTGATGGTCCCTTCCACTCTTGTCATCTGGGCGCTCGCCACCTTGCCGCAGACCGCCCTGGCGGTCTCCTTTTCTGTGGTGATGAATGCCATCGCCGGTCCGGAAGGGCGCTATTCCTTGCTCAGCCGGCGCTGGGCGATCTTTGGGATCACAGGCGTAATTGGCACGTTCATAGTCACGCGGATGATCGGATTGGTGGCTTTTCCGCTCAACTACGCCATCATGTTTCTTGGATTATCTCTCGGTGGATTGGTCAGTTTCTACTTCTCGAATTGCATCAGCCTGCCCGACCAGGTGACCCCACCTCTCCCGGCGGGAAATTCCCTCTCAGGGACCATCCGCAACTACCGGGACTTGCTGCGCAGCAATCCCGCCTTTGTCTCTTTCGCCACCAAGCGGTTTGTCTTCTTTTCTGCCCTGGCGCTGAGCGCACCGATCATGCCTTTGTACCTGGTGCGCGAAGTGGGTGCCTCCGACTCGCAGATCGGCAGCATCAACATGCTTTTCACATTGGTGATGCTGGTGGGATACTTCCTCTGGCCGCGCGTCTCGAAATACCGCGGTGGACGCTTTGTCCTGCTTGCCACCACCCTCGGCATGTCCCTCTACCCCGCGTTAACCGCCACCACCCACCACGTGGAGTTGATCATGGTCTTCGCCGCCATCGCTGGATTGTTCCAAGCCGGTCTCGACCTGGTCTTCTTCGACGAGTTGCTGAAGACCATCCCGGCTGAATACAGCGCCACCTTCGTTTCGCTGGCACAGTCGATGCAATATCTCGCCATGGTCATTGCCCCGCTGGTGGGCACATTCCTCGCCACTTACATCGGCCTGGGTGGCGCCCTCTGGCTGAGCGCAGGTCTGCGATTGCTTGGATTCCTGCTATTCCTAAGACGCAATAAGACCTCTGCCGGCCAGGTTGCTGCTTGAACGATTAATCGCCCGCCTGGTTAGCCGGTCTGCCCAGGCGCGACCGTTCCTGCTCGATGACTTCTACTTCCAATTTCTTGAACAGGGGACTGGGAGGATCGAGTTTCGCCCCGGGGTGCAATTCGCTTGCTTTCCATCGTGAGGGCAGATCAACCCCAGGTTGACTGCCATGACGGTACCGCAGTACTTTATGCTCGCCAAGTGAATCGCTCACATCTTCAGTATATTGTTCTCCAAATAGTGGTTCCTTGTGACCGAAAAAGCAGTGCAGTTTCTCACTGCTGAACGGCAGGAAGGGTGCGAAGATCACCTTCAGAGAGTCAATTGCCTTCAGGGCGGTGAAAATGGTCAGGGCAGCGGACAATTTGTCAGTTTTCACCGCCTGCCAGGGTGCCTGCTGGTCGAGGTACTGGTTTACCGTGGATGCCAGGCGGAAAGCTTCCTGGAGCGCGGCACGCAGTTTCACTTCCCCGATTAGGCTGCCAACCGATTGAAAACCTGCTTCGATCCCCTTCAATACATCCAGATCTGCCTGCCGCAGAGGGGGCGCCTCTCTTCCTTCCTCTCCAAAGACGGGAACGTGCCCGTCCCAGTGCTTATAACTGAAGGAAAGCACACGGTTCGCCAGGTTGCCCCAGGTTGCAACCAGCTCACCATTGTTCCTGGCGACGAACTCCTTCCAGTCCCAGTCGGAATCGTGGAACTCCGGCATGTTGATTGTCAGGTAGTAACGTAGCGCATCCGGGTCAAAACGTGTGAGTGCATCCCTCCCCCAGACTGCCCAGTTGCGTGAACCGGATATCTTCTGTCCTTCCAGGTTCATGAATTGATTGGCAGGCACATCGTAAGGCACATTCAGTGTACCATTCTCCTCTGCAAAGATCTGCAGGAACTGCTCTCCAGCTCCCATCAGCTCAGCAGGCCACATGGCAGTGTGGAAGAAGATATTATCCTTGCCGATGAAATAGAATGACCGCGCAGCAGGATTTACCCACCATTCTTTCCATGCCTGAGGGCTGCCGCTGATCCGGGCCCACTCCACCGCAGCCGACAGGTATCCGATCACCGCCTCGAACCAGACGTAGAGCCGTTTCCCGTCCCAGCCTTCCACCGGCACCGGGATGCCCCAGTCCAGATCTCTCGTGATCGGGCGTGGTTTAAGTCCCTCGGCCTCGATTTTCCGCAGTGATTCACCCAGGACGGTCTCGCGCATGTAAGCGGAGCGGTCTCGCAGGAAAGTCGCCACGTCCGGCTCGATCTTGGATAGGTCCAGGAAGAAATGCTCGGTCTCACGCAGTTCCGGCGTGGAGCCATCCACTTTTGATCTCGGGTTGAGCAGTTTTTCGGGTTCGAGTACGTTACCGCATTTATCGCACTGGTCGGAGCGTGCCCCCGGGTCGCCGCAAATGTAGCAGGTGCCTTCCACGTATCGGTCGGGCAGGAAGCGCTTGTTTTTAGGCGAGTACCACTGCATCGACTTACGGGTGAAAAGGAAGCCGTTCTTTTTCAACGCCAGGAACATGGACTGGGAAACCTTGAAATGGTTCTCAGTGTGGGTCGTGGTGAACAGGTCGTACTGGATACCGATCTGTTGGAAGAGGTCTATGAAACCATTGTGGTATTTCTTGTAGACCGTCTCCACTGGGAGTCCTTCGTTATCCGCCGCAATTGTCACCGGCGTGCCATGTGAATCGGTCCCGGAGACCATCAATACGCGATCGCCCAGCAGCCGGTGAAAACGGGCGACAATGTCGCCGGGCAGGTGCGAGCCGGTCAAATTGCCCACATGGATCTCGGCATTGGCATAAGGCCAGGCGATGGCTATCAGTATGTTTTCAGACATGGGTCACTCCGAAATAAGCGGTTATTGGTTATGAATTTCTAAATAAAAAGGCCGTCCATCCAACGGACAGCCCATCAGGTGGATAGGGGCCATCTACCCGCTGGATGGGGTATTTCGTGCGCAGCTGGGCATTGCCATAAGAAGCACTTTCAAGTTGGGAAATTTGGCAGGATGATCCATCAGATTGAGTGTACTATGGTGTGGTGCAGGCTGCAAGGGGATTTTTCCATTGCTGGCAACCGGAAGGCGCACCTTTATCTCTTCCTCGGCAGCAGAGATCGTAACGACCTGCTCACTTTGACAATCCTGCATTGCAAGCGGGGGGGAATATTCCCACAGAACCGGGAAGCCGTTGTACAATCGCTCCCGAGGTTAACAATGAAACCATTCCAACTTATTTCCCATTACGCGCGTAAATACAGTCTCACACTGGTGCTCACCAGTTTGAGCATGCTGGCGCTGGTGGGTATCCAGCTTCTCATCCCGTGGATCGTCAAGTTGCTGGTGGCGAATGTCACCGGGACTGCAGCCAATAACGACAGCAACAACTACATCGCCAGACTTGCCCTGATCGCCCTCATCGCCTACACAGGGCGCGCCGGGCTGCAGTTCGTGCGCTCCTACATGGCGCATGTGGCGGGCTGGGGCGTTGTGGCAGATGTCCGCAAATACATCTACAACCATATGCAGCGCCTCTCCCTGCGTTTCTATGAGGACAAACAGGTGGGACAGTTGATGTCGAACGTGGTCAACGACACCGACCTGTTCGAACAATTCATATCGCACGCCATCCCCGATGTGGTGGTGAATGTGATCACCCTCTTTGGCGTGACAGCGGTGCTGCTAAGTCTGAACTGGAAACTCACCCTGCTGAGCACCCTACCCATCCCGCTGGTGATCGTTTCGCTGCAGATCTACGCCAGGCGGGTGCGCCCGGCATTTCGAAACCGGCAGAAGGAACTTGGTAATCTGAATGCCCTGCTCAACGACAACCTGTCGGGGATCCGCGAGATCAAGGCATTCACGCGCGAGGAAGACGAGGCAAAACGGGTCCAATCGGGGATCGATAATTACCGCACCTCCTTGCTCAAGGCGCTGAAACTGATGGCCACCTTCCAACCGTTCGTGGAATTCACCTCCTCGATCGGCACCTTGATCGTCATCTACTTCGGTGGTCGGCTTGCACTGCAGGGAGTGCTGCCGGTGGCAGACCTGGTGGCGTTCTTCCTCTACCTGGAAAGTTTCTACTCCCCGGTGCGCAACCTGAGCGGTGCCTGGGAGGCGGTGCAATCCTCGCTGGCAGGCGCGGACCGGGTGGCAGGGTTGCTGGAAGAGCCGCACGAGCCGCAGACTGTACGCGGGGCAGCACCGGTCGAGGGTCGGGTGCGGGGCGAATTCTCATTCCAGAATGTCAGTTTTGAATATGCGGAGGGCACAACGGTATTGAAGGATGTCTCCCTGGAAATACCGGCAAGATCGGTTGTTGCGCTGGTGGGACCCACCGGTGTAGGCAAGACCACGCTGGTCAGTTTGATGCCTCGCTTTTACGATGCCACCCGCGGACAGATCACACTCGATGGAAGGAACCTGAGCGATTACACACTGGATAGCCTGCGTCAGCAGATCAGCATCGTGCTGCAGGATGTGTTCCTTTTCTACGGTACCGTGCGGGAAAACCTGCTTTTCGGAAAGCCAAATGCAAGCGAGGCGGAAATGATCACAGCAGCAAAAGCCGCCAACGCCCACGAGTTCATTGCGGACCTGCCGGAAGGGTATGATACGTTGATCGGTGAACGGGGGGTGAAACTTTCAGGTGGTCAGAAGCAGCGTCTTTCGATCGCCCGGGCGATCCTGAAGGACGCCCCGATCTTGATCCTTGACGAGGCAACCTCCTCCGTGGATACCGAGACCGAGCAGCAGATCCAGCAGGCGCTTGAGAGGTTGATGGTGGGGCGCACCACGGTCATTATCGCCCACCGCTTATCCACCATCCGCAAAGCAGACAAGATCGTGGTGCTGGAAGACAAGGGCATTCGGGAGATGGGCACCCACGAGGAACTGCTCCAACTGGATGGTCTGTATAAACGATTGTATTCAGTGCAGTAGCAGAAGGGGGGGGATTACAGGTAATCCTTTAATTGCCTTGCCCGCCGCGGGTGGCGTAATCGCCTTAACGCCTTGCCTTCAATCTGACGGATTCGCTCGCGGGTGAGCCCAAACTTCTCCCCCACTTCTTCCAGAGTGTAGGGAATTCCCGTATCCAATCCGAAACGCAGGCGCAGAATTCGTGCTTCTCGCGGGGTGAGTGTTGCGAGCACCTCGTCGATCTTTTCCCTGAGCATATTATTGTGAACAGTCTGGATTGGCGTGGGAGTCAGTTCATCTTCGATGAACATGCCCAGTTCGGATTCTTCGTCATCCCCGACCGGGCTCTCCAGGGAGAGTGGCAACCAGGATACCTGCAGGATCCACTGTAATTTGATCAGATCCAGGTCAAGTTCCATCGCCAGTTCTTCGAGGGTGGGCACACGCCCCAGTCGTTGTTCCAGGTCGTGCGTGGCTTTGTAAGTACGGCGAATGCGGTCATTCATGTGGACAGGGACACGGATGGTGCGGGCCTGATCGGCTATGGCACGCGTGACCGTCTGGCGGATCCACCAGGTGGCGTAGGTGGAGAAGCGGAAACCTTTATGCACATCGTATTTCTCGACCGCCTTCATCAATCCGAGGTTGCCCTCCTGGATCAGGTCGAGAAAAGGCACGCCGCGACCCATGTAGCGCTTGGCAATGCTGACCACCAGGCGGGTGTTTGCCTTGATGATATGCTCCCGGGCGAGGATGCCATCCTGGACGAGGGTTTCCAGCCGCTGTCTTTCCAGGATGCGTCTGCGGTTGGGTATGCGGAGCAGTTCTATCTTTGCCTTACGTCCGTTCTCGATGCGCAGCGCGATCTCGAATTCCTCGTCCGCTTTGAGCAGCGGGACGCGCGACATTTCCTTAAGGTACATACCGACCGAGTCATCACTGGAGGTATCGTTTTCAACGGGCTCGGTTTCGAACCAGGGCTCAAGGCCGGGCAGGATCATCGGCTCGGCTGATGGTGACTCCAGCAATTCCGGGTCGACCACATCCACGCCGCGATTGCGCAGAGCGAGCATGATGACAGACAACCTTTCACTGTCCTCGCCAACCTCGGGTGAAACCTCCAGCAGGTCATCGGTTGTAAGAAAACCCTGCACGACGGCTTTCTCAAGCAGGAGGCGCAATACTTCGCGGTTACGGTGTTGTCCGTCAGGCAGTACCAATGGTCTCCCTCATTAGCAATCACCCATCAGGTCAGCAGGTCTTTCAATACCGCAAAGGGCGAATCGGGTTCAGCGCGGTGCCCGCAATCGGTGGAATTCAAGTCCTCTCCACAGACAGGGCATAGACCTTTGCATTCCGGCTTGCAAACCGGGTTGATGGGGAATTCGAGCATGGCATATTCGCGTAGGAGAGGTTCCAGGTCGATCTGAGCATCTTCTGGCACCAGTAGACCAGAATCGGTGATGTTGCGGTTGCCAAAAGCGTACAGGTCTGAGAACGACCAAGTCAGGGATTGGGAAAATGGTTCCAGGCAGCGGGCACAGTCCAATTCAGCGACGGCGGAGAATTTCCCCTGCAAGAGAAGCCCCTGCTGGGTGCGGTCGAAGGTGACCGTGCCGGTGAAATTTGCCACAGTCAGGTCTTCGCCCAGGCGCATCTTCTCATAGTCGAAATCAAAGTCGCGACGGGTGCCGATGGGGGATTTGATCAGGAATCCGACATTAATCCGTAAAGGACGACGAAGGTTGGTCACTGGAAACTTCTATACGCAAGGTCGGGAACTCGTACATTCTAGCACAGCGGATAGTCGAAGTCAAGAAATCTTTAAGATTCAGGTTGTTATTCAAAAAACCTGCCAATATAGATGCATGATTGACTTTTAAGATTTTTTTCCCTATACTATTAATACTATTCGCCATACATATCAACCTAGGAGGAGGAAACAAAATGGAAGCACGCCCGTGGTTCGCGCACTATGATAAAGGAGTGCCGCAGACTATCGACTACCCACCCGTTCCCATATTCCATTTCCTGGAAGAATCAGCCAGGAAATATCCCGACCAACCCTGTACCATTTTCAAGGGCGCGCAGATCTCCTTTCGGGAGATGGATGCGGTCACCGATCAACTGGCAGGAGCCCTGGTTGCAATGGGAGTCAAGAAGGGTGACCGCGTGGGGATGTTCATCCCCAATACACCGCAGTTCGTAATGACCTATTTCGGGATCCTGAAGGCGGGTGCGGTGGTGGTGGCAATCAACTCGCTTTACACCGCACCGGAGATTGTCCATCAGGCGAATGACGCCGGCATCGAGATCATGTTCGTGATGAGCAACTTCTACAAGACGATGAAGGCAGCGCAAAAGAAGACCGGGATCAAGACGCTGATCGTGACAAATATCAAGGAAACGCTGCCCCCGATGCTGAAGGTTCTGTTCACCCTGGTCAAGGAGAAGAAGGGTGGTTTCCGGGTGGAACTTGATGAAGGGGATATCTGGTTCCAGGACCTGCTTGCGAAGCACAGTCCGGAAGAACGTCCCAAGCTGGATATCCGCGCGGATGATGTCGCCCTGTTCCAATACAGTGGCGGCACGACAGGTATCTCCAAGGCAGCGGTGGCGATGCACAGCAACCTGGTCGCCAATTGCCTGCAGATTGACAATTGGATGCCCAGCCTGGTACCCGGTAAGGAGATTGTGTTGATGGCGATCCCGTTGTTCCATGTGTATGGCATGGTGGCGGGAATGCTGTTCGCGATCTCGATGGGTGCCAGCCTGGTGATGGTTCCCAATCCGCGCGATATGCCCGACCTGCTTGGCAACATTAAGAAATTCCGCCCATCGGTATTCCCCGGCATCCCGATGTTGTATAACGCCATCAATAACCGCCCGGACGTGAAAGCGGGAAAATACGACCTGGGATCGATCAAAGCCTGCATCTCCGGATCAGCCCCGCTGATGCGTGAGACCAAGGAGCGCTTTGAAGCGCTGAGCGGGGGGAAGGTGGCAGAGGGCTATGGGCTTTCCGAAGCGCCGACAGCCACCCACTGCAATCCGTTGATGGGCGTCAACAAAACCGGATCAATAGGGATGCCGTTCCCCGATGTGGATGCCAAGATCATCGACCTGGAGGATGGAGTTACCGAGATGAAGATTGGCGAGATCGGCGAACTTGTCATCCATGGTCCGCAGGTGATGAAAAGTTACCACAACATGCCGCAGGAGACCGCCTATGCCCTGCGAACATTAAAGGATGGGAAGTTGTGGCTGTTCACTGGCGATATAGCCCGCATGGACGAGGATGGCTATTTCTATATCGTGGACCGCAAGAAGGAATTGATCAAACCCGGTGGCGAGCAGGTTTGGCCGCGCGAGGTGGAGGAAGTGATTGCCGCCCATCCCAAGGTGTTCGAGGTGGGGGTGGCGGGCATCCCGGATGCGCTGCGCGGCGAGGCGGTGAAGGCATGGGTGGTGCTCAAGCCCGGCGAGACAATGACCGACGAGCAGGTAAAAGATTGGTGCGCCAAGAGCCTAGCGAGATTCAAGATCCCGAGGCAGGTGGAATTCCGCACCGAACTCCCCAAGACCACTGTCGGCAAGATACTGCGGCGGGAACTGGTCAGCCAGCATAACCAGGCGCTGGCGAAGAAAGAGAACTAAGCCAGGAGCATGGAAGGAAATTGAAAGTCAAACCCGCAGGGATTTTCTCCTGCGGGTTTTTTTATTACAAAGGGAGGGAGATGAACCTCCCTCCGGATGTCAGCGGATCTTGAACATGGTCATCAACTTCATCGCCAGGTTCAGGTCGCCAGCCAGTTTAAGTTTGCCTCCCATGAAGGCCTGCATGCCGTCGAGTTCGCCGGTGAAGATCTTGACATAGTCGGAGGAATCAGCGGACAGGGTCATCTTCGGAGCAGGGTGTGTGCCCTTCTCGACCGTGCATTTATCGTTCTTGACGGTGGCGAACCATTCACCTGCTTCTGCACCGCTGAACTTGAACTGGATGACCGCATCCAGCCCGGGGGCTTTTTCAGGCAGGAAGGCTTTGGGCATCTTGGACATGAGATCTAGCTACTGTTAGAGGCATTTTGTTCTCCTTGAGTAATGGATGTGTTTCTGATCAGCACTGATTTGTTGCACGCGTCGCTTTCGCGACTTGATGCAGGCTCTGAATTTACTTAATTCTGTAAATTCTCGAAGATGGCCGCCGCACCCATGCCGCCGCCGATGCACATGGAGACCATGCCATATTTCGATTTGCGGCGTGCCATTTCATAGATCAACTGGGTTGTCAGTTTGGCACCGGTGCAGCCGAGCGGATGACCGAGGGCAATCGCGCCGCCGTTGACATTGACCTTTTCCATATCCAGGTTCATTTCGCGTGCCACCGCCAGGGACTGGGCGGCAAAGGCTTCGTTCAATTCGATCAGGTCAATATCGTTCAATGTCAGGTTCGCCATTTTGAGAGCCTTCGGGATGGCAACCACCGGGCCGATGCCCATCATTTCGGGCGGAACCCCACCGACGGCAAAGTTCACGAAGCGCACCAGCGGCTTGAGTCCCAGCATCTGCGCCTTTTCAGCAGACATGATGACCACCCCGGCAGCACCGTCGGACATCTGCGAGGAGTTCCCCGCAGTGACCGTACCGCCTTCCTTGAAAGCCGGCTTGAGTTTGGCGAGCGCTTCCACGCTGGTATCGGCGCGTGGGCCTTCGTCCCGTTTGACGGTAAATTTCTTCGTCACTGGTTTTCCGTCTGCGCCCAGTTCCTTCACTTCCACATCAATCGGAACCAGTTCCGGGTCAAATCTGCCGGTATTGACCGCCTGTGCGGCGCGCTGATGTGAACGCAAGGCGAAGGCATCCTGGTCTTCGCGGCTGATCTTGTACTTTACAGCGACATTTTCTGCGGTCAGACCCATGTTGGTGTAGTAATGCGGCAGTTCCGCGGCGAAATGGGGATTGACCGAGAATTTATAACCCATCATCGGCACCATGCTCATCGATTCGACCCCGCCGGCAATGGCAATATCCATCTGCCCGGCATTGGATGGCATAGGCGGCATGGGCGATGCTCTGCACGCCTGAGGAACAGTAGCGGTTGATGGTCTCGCCGGGGACGGAATCGGGCAGGCCGGCGCGCAGGGCGATCATGCGTGCCATGTTCAGCCCCTGCTCGCCTTCGGGGAAGGCGCAGCCAAGGATCACATCATCGACCTCTTTTGGATCCAGGCCCGGGGTGCGGGTGAGAAGTGCTTTCATCACCGCGGCTGCCAGTTCGTCGGGGCGGACGGTAGCCAGTCCGCCGCGTTTGGCTTTTCCAACGGGAGTTCGCAGCGCAGTAACAATTACAGCTTCGTGTGTCATGGTTGCTCCTCCTAATTCCGCAACGGCTTTGCCGGTCTGCAGCATGTTGAACATGCGCGCTTGGGTTTTTTCCTCGCCGCACAGGGACAGGAAGGCTTCGCATTCCAGGTCGAGGATATACTGCTCGCTGACCCAGGTCGGGCGGCTCAGGTCGCCGCCAGCCATCACGTTGGCAAGTTTGCTGGCGATGACGCCTTCATATTCGGTGATGTACTTGCCTTCCTTGAATGACCAGGCACCGATCGTCAATGCAGCCAGGGCATTCCCTGCCCGCCGGCATAGATCAATTCGGGTGCGGGCGGATGGTAGCCTGCGGCAGCCATGTGCACCGCTTCGCGCTTGGCTTCCGTCAGCAGGTGCTCGCGGTTGATCACCATCCGGTCAGCGGGACCCAGGATGCCCATCTGGCGCGCTTCCTCTGCGCTGGTGGCCACCTTCGCCTGCCCGATCTGGACGAAGACCTGTTGAAGGAAGGGGAAGATGTCAACCCCCGGCACGCGCATGGCCGGGTTGATGATGCGGCGCATCATTTCCTTCGTGCCTCCGCCTGCAGGGATGACACCCGCGCCCAGTTCCACCAGACCGATGTATGTCTCCGCAGCAGCCACCACGCGGCTGCCGTGCATGGTCACCTCACAGCCGCCGCCCAGCGCCAGTCCGGCAGGTGCAATGACCACTGGTTTGGGGAAGTAGCGCATGCGCATGTTCAGGTTTTGCAATCTTTTCACCACCTGCGTGAGCATCTCCCATTGCTGTGACTTGGCACCCATCATGATCAGGCCGATATTCGCGCCGGCGCTGAAGTTCTCACCTTCATTGCCGATCACCACGCCAGTCAAATTCCTTCTCAGCCCGGTCGAGGGCCTCGTTGGCAATGGTGAAGATATCATCATCCAGGGCATTCATCTTGGTGTGGAATTCGACCAGCGCCAGCACCATCGCCGATATCATAGAGCGAGGCGCCCGGGTTTTCGCTGATAACCTTTTTAGCCCGTTTCAGATCGCTCAAGCACTGATCAAACCTGGCGAGCGGGGGATGTGGACATATTTCTGGTTTGCCACATCGTACACACCGACCTTGTTATCGCCCTTGTACTTGTAGAAGGTTTCACAGCCTGCCTTGA
This sequence comes from uncultured Chloroflexia bacterium, assembly GCA_963828815.1. Classification (GTDB taxonomy): domain Bacteria; phylum Chloroflexota; class Anaerolineae; order Anaerolineales; family Villigracilaceae; genus UBA877. The sequence continues at coordinate 1,957,494 of CAWHGD010000002.1, read as the reverse complement.
GCATCTCCTTCACCCAGGCAGCAGGGGCATAGCCGGCGGCTTTCATCTGCTTGGCAGTATCCTTCACGCCCAGCATATCCCAGATCTCGAAAGGCCCGGCCTCGTGCATGAAACCCCAACGCACGGCATCATCAATGGGTTTGGGTGTAGTCAGCCACTTCGGGGATGATGACCGAGGCATACTGGAATCCTTGATAGGTCAAGGCGTGCACCAACTCTGCTGCCCGGTCAGATTCAGCCAGGATGATCTTCAGCCGGTCACCCAGGCCTTCGATATCCTTGGCCTTCCGACCGAGTCAAAGCGTGGCTTCGAAGGTGTACCATGCTCCAGTGTTTTCAGGTCCAGCGACCAGAATTCCTTCTTGCCGTCATCGGTGCGGACTTCCTTGTAGAAGCCCACTTTGGTTTTATTGCCCAGCCAATTGCGCTCGACCATGGTGTGGATCAGTTTGTTCGGTTTTTCGGCAGTCAGGGAAGGCATGGCGTACTTGTCATGCGGGATGGCGTCCTTTAGGTTCTTGCCAACATGCTCCCACACATCCACGCCGACCAGGTCGATCAGGCGGAAGGTGGCTGTCTTTGGGTGACCCATCAGCGGACCGGTGAGGGCATCCACTTCATCCACGGTGTAACCATTCTCCAGGATGTAGTTCAAGGCAAACGCGCCTGTACCGAAGGCGACCCGGTTGCCGATGAAATTGGGCGTATCCTTGCACAGCACGATACCCTTGCCCAGGCGGAACTCACCGAACCAGGCGAAGAACTTCGACCACTGCGGGCAGAGTATCAGCGGTCGGGATGATCTCCAGCAGTTTCAAATAGCGCGGTGGATTGAAGAAGTGCGTGCCGAGGAAATGCTGCTTGAAGCCCTTCGAACGGCCTTCGGCGATATCCTTGATCGGAATGCCGGAAGTGTTGGTGGTGACGATCGCTTCGGATTTGCGGACAGCATCGATGCGTGTCATCAGGTCCTGCTTGATCTTCAGGTTCTCGACGATCGCTTCCACGATCCAGTCAGCCCGGGCGATGGCATCGAAATCATCTTCGAGGTTGCCCAGTTTCACAAGCGTGCCGAGGTCGGAAGACATCAGGTTGGCGGGCGGGCTTTGAGACAGCGGTCCCAGCCCTCGTTGACAATCCGGTTGCGAACCGCCTTATCCTTCAAGGTCAATTTCGCCGCTTCTTCCTCGGGTTTAAGTTTGTTCGGAACGATATCCAGCAGGGTCACCGGCACGCCGACATTTGCCAGGTGAGCAGCGAGGGCCGCGCCCATCGTTCCAGCACCGATAACCACAGCAGAATGAATTTTATAGTTCATATTTCCTCCTCACTTTTCACTCCCTGCCCGTGCACCTGCGAAGCATCCCGCACAAAGATGACAGGGGCAGGGAGAATGGATGGTCTATCTCAATTCGCTCGAGCGGTAGCCCAGGATCTGGCGGGCAACCACCAGGCGGTTGATCTGACCGGTGCCCTCGTAAATATCGCTGATCTTGGCATCCCGGAACCATTTCTCCAGCAGGTACTCGCGGCTGTAGCCGAGCGGTCCCATGATCTCCACGGCCTTCTGGGTGATGCGGTTGACCACATCACCGGCGCGCACCTTGGACATCGACGATTCAAGAGAATTCGGTTTGCCGTTATCCATCATCCAGACTGCCTTGAGCACCAGCCACCAGGCAGACCGCAGCTGGATCTCCATTTCGATCACATCCTTTTCGATGGAAGTCAACTTCTGGCGCGGCAGCCCATAACGGATGGTGACTCCCCTTTCAGCCAGCATCTCCTTGAGCAATTCCAGGGTGGCTCGTGCCAGGCCGATAGCCTGCGCAGCCACGATCGGGCGGGTGGCATCGAAGGTTGCCATCGCACCCTTGAAACCGGTGGTGCCTTTATCCGTGACCACTTCGGGCTGCCGAGGATGTTCTCGAATGGCACCCGGCAATCCTGCAGAACGATGGAGACCGTATCACTGGCGCGGATGCCGAGTTTATGTTCCATCTTCGTCACCTGGCAGCCGGGTGTCTTGGCTTCCACCACGAATGGGCGCATACCGGCACGTCCGGCGGCAGGATCGATCGTTGCCCAGACGACAATAAAGCCTTCGGAGTCGAGCATGGCTTTATGCCCGGAGGTGACAAAAATCTTCTCCCCATTAATCACCCACTCGTTCTTTTCCTTATCCAGCACGGCAGTGGTGCGGATGGCAGAAGTATCTGAGCCGCATTGCGGTTCGGTCATGCACATGGCATCAAAGACGGGCGTTTCCCCGCGGAAGCGCTTCAGGAAGCGCTCTTTTTGCTCAGGTGTGCCGGTTGCTGAGACTGCAGCAGAACCCAGCATTCCGCCGGGAGTGCACAGGTAGATCCCGGCATCACCCCAGGAAAGCATCTCCACCATCACAGCCAGGCGCTGGAAACCGAAACGCGGTCCTTCCTTCTTGCCTTCGCCGGGTGCCATCGAACTGCCGCCCATGGCGCGCGTGGCGGTTTGCATGAAATTGATGTAATCCCAGGGGATCTCGTGTTCGTGCTCATCGAAATACCGTGAGACCGGACGCATCATGTTAACTGCAACTGTCTCCACGACCAGGCGTGTTCCAGCAATCTTTTCGGGAATTTCAAAATCGATCATGTTTATTCCTCCTTCCGGCTATACCATCGCAAGACCGGTGAAAGTGGCGAAGCCGCGCCCATTGCGCATCCACAACTCTACCGGGTGTTCACGGATGTATCCATGCCCGCCCAGGATCTGCACCGCTCGGTCGGTGACCATCATCGCCATGTCACTGGCACCAGTTATTGCCAGGTAGGCGCTGCTGACTGGCATCGTCCTTCTTGTTATCAATCGCCCAGGCTGCCTCCCATACCAGCAGGCGGATGGCTTCGATTTCAGTTGCCATTTCAGCCAGCATGAAGGCGATCGCCTGCTTTTGGGCCACTTTCACACCAAAAACATCGCGATCCTTGGCATAATCACGCGAGTAGGCGAATGCCGCTTTTGCCACACCCACCGCCATTGCCGCCACCGCTACACGGCTGGCATCCAGCATCGGTCCAATCTCCCCAGGCAGGATGTCTGCCTTGGCAACCTTCACCCCATCCAGGGAGACCTTATAAAAAGGCAGGGCATTCAGACCCATCAATTTCTCTCGTTCGGCTGATATCTTCAGGCCGGGTGCTCCTTTGAGAACGATGAAAGCTCGGGTGGCTTTTTTCAGCCTTGCATAGACGATCATTGCTTCAGCCTTATCGGCGAAGGGGACGAGGGTCTTTTCTCCCGAGAGTACGTATTCGCTGCCTTCAAGTGTGGCGGTGGTTTTCAGATCATTGGGATCAAAATCGAAGGTTGGTTCGATCAGTGCCGCGGTATACGGTTTCCAATCCGCTTCGATGACCCCAGGCAGGTATTTCTTCTTCTGCTCATCGCTTCCTGCCAGCAGGATTGGCAGGGCAAACAGGTTCGGCGAGCCAACCGCCAGCGCCCCTGCCAGGTCGCCGTATGCCATTTCCTCGGCAGCCAGCACACCGGTCACCGCGGAACGCTCGCCAAATCCTCCAAAGGCTTCCGGGATGGAGGCCTGAAGGACCCCCAGTTCCCACCCCTTGCTGATCAGTTTGGGCGGAAGTTCCTTCGCCTCCTCCGCATCGTGGGCAGCCTTCCGCAAATCGCTGGTCGCGTATCGGCTGACTGCCTCCACCAACATTTTCTGTTCATCAGATGGTTCAAAAGAATACATGGCTCCTCCTTGGGTAGTGGTCAATGGATCTCATCCGGAATTACAAATTCCCATCGTCTCCAACTGCAAATCTCCTGTGTTTGATTCTTCCAAATTATTTACTTGGCAATCTCCTCGGATTTCATGAAGGCCTGGGTTGGTTTGATTTCCACCGGTCAACACTTTGATAGAAGGTGATCACCGGTTTCTTACTGGTTTCAATAGTATCCATATTGTCGATCCTGAGCAGGCCGCGCTGATGCAGGTACTCCACATGGGCGCCGGCTTCCTCGATCGCCAGGAGGGAGTTGTAGCCGGTCACACGCCCAAATAATTCCTTTGAAACCTCCAGGATGGTGTGGGCATCGGTGAGGAATTGCATTGTCCTGTCCAGGCGTGCGGCATGGGCGCCGCGTATCTCTGCCAGCCGGACCGGCAAGTCCGGGATCGGGTCATCGTGACCTGCCAGGGTAAGGTTGGGTTTCCCGGCCCACTTCTCGAGGAGATTAAGCGAGTCAAGATAATGCCCCAACCCGGTGAATAAGGTCAGGGATTCCGGGGACTGGTGAGGCGTGATCCTGGCAAGGACCTGGTCACCGCTAAAGAGAATATCGTGCAAGCGGATGACGACATGCCCGGCACAATGCCCGGGTACGTGCAGCATTTCAAAAGGCTCCAGGCGCATATGCCTTGCTTCGTAAGTGAAATCAACCTCCAGGGAATGGAACAGGGCTTTATTGACTCGGTACAGGTTAATGAAGTCCTCGACCTTATCCCCTTTTACGCCTGCCTCCACCAGGTAGGTACGCAGCCTCTTCTCGGCTATTGCAAGGCGCTGTTCATAGTTGGTTAGGATGCCCAGATCGAGCTCGTGGACGCCAACCAAGGCTTTCGTTCGTTCCCGCAGGAAAACCAGACCACCAAAATGGTCGATGTGACCGTGAGTGATCAAGATATGCGTGAGATCTCCAAGGCGGATCTTGCGCCCGGATGCGTTCCCGGCCTGGTCGAACCCGGCTTCCAGGTGGGCATTTGAATTACCAAATCCGGAACCGGTGTCGATGAGGACGATCAGATCATCCACCAGCACCAAGTAGGCATAAGCCCAGAAATCAGGAAAGGCATTCAACGGGAAGCGAAAAATCTGTGCCCCAGCAGAGGTCTCGAATGTCTTGAAAGAGAAGGTAGTCTTTGAGGGATGGAACTCCATGGTCATCATGCTCGCAGCCCATCCAGAAAGAGATTGGCAAAGTGATCCGAGATCACATCCATGGAATATTTGCCGTCGGGGCGGTACCAGGTGATCGTCCAGTTCATCACCCCCAGCAGGGCACGTGCCGTCATGGACGGATCTGCAGGGCAGAAAATACCCGTCTCAATGCCCTCGCGGATCAGGTCTCGCCACAAGTGCTCGAAACGGTCACGGCGCGGGATGTGGTGCTGATGGTTTTCCGGGTCAAGCGAGCGGTGCTCCAGGAGCAGGACAGCCGCCAGGTCGGCGTACTCATCCAGGCTGCCCAGGTAGACACGCATGGCTTCGATCAATTTTTCATCGGCTGGTTTTTTCTGTAGGAAGATGGGGGATAATCGTTCGATCAACCGGTCAAGCGCCTGGTCAAGCAAAGCCAGCAGGATACCCTGTTTGCTCGGGAAGTGGTGGTAGAGGCTGGGTTTTTTCAGGTTGACCGCGACCGCAATATCCTGCATCGAGGCAGCATGATAGCCTTTCTTTCGGAAGATCTGGGCCGCTGATTCGAGAATCTGGGCGCGATTCATAACCTGTCTACCGACCGGTCGGTAAAATAAGAATACCAGAATTGGAATTCAGAGTCAATAGGCTCATCACCGAAACAGGCGGAAAAATAGTTCAATTGGGATTAGAAAAACCCCTTTCCAGGTGGAAAGGGGCGGAAAGGCAGGAACCAGAATCCTATTTTCCCAATTTCTTCTTGAAAGCAGCCGTGAGTGCAGGCACAACCTGGAACAAATCGCCCACTACACCGTAGCGCGCCAACTTGAAGATGGGGGCTTCAGCATCCTTGTTGACAGCAATGATCACCTTGCTGGTGCGCATGCCTGCCAGGTGTTGGATCGCCCCGGAGATACCGAGGGCGATATAGACATCGGGGGCTACCACCTTGCCAGTCTGCCCCACCTGGTGGACATAAGGGACATACCCGGCATCCACGGCGGCACGCGAAGCACCGACGGCAGCACCGAGCACCGAAGCCAGGTCTGTGACCAGTTTAAAGCCCTGCTGACCGCGCCAGGCTTCAGCCTGTTTTTCATCCAATCCCCCGGGCGGGGTGAAAGCCGGGTTGTTTGATATGCCGCGCCCGCCTGAGACGATGACATTGGCATCCGTCAGGCTGACACCGCCTTCGCCGGCTGTGTATCCTTCCACCTGGGTGGGAAAATCACCACCTGCTGCCGAGACTTTGGTCAGTGTGCCGGATTTTCCAGGCTGGATTGCCGGTTTCGGAAATGCCCGTCCGCGCAGGGTGATCACCTGTGGTTTGGACGAACAGGTTTCCTTGGTCAGTAATTTCCCGGCGTAGATCGGGCGTGTGACGATGATCCTTTCTGCATTTGCTTCCAGGGCGGTGACATCCACCATCACTCCGGTTTTCAAATCAATAGCCACCATGCCTGCCTGTTCGCGACCGCGGGTGGTGGTCGGGAAGAGAAGCAGGTCTGGACTGCGTTCAGCAGCCAATTTGCTTATGGTTGTCGCAAAAGCTTCCGCCCGGTAATCGGCAAGGGCTGCATCGTCCGCCAGCAAGACCTCGTCAGCGCCGTACTCGAAGGCTGTCTTTGCCAGCCCTTCGACACCGGATCCAAGCACCAACGCCGTGACATTGCCCAGGGTTTTGCCAAGTCCAACGGCTTCCCAGGATGATGGGAGGGCAATACCCTTGAAGTGATCAATAAACACCCAGGTGTTCATAGGACTTTCTCCGCCAGGATCTTATCGGCAAGGGTTTCAGCGATCTCTTCCGGATTACCACCGGTGATGAACTCGCAGTTGACCTCCCGAACTGGAGGGTTCATGATCTCCGGCCAGGATATGACAGAGACCGGTGCCGGGATGCCAAGTTCGGAGAGCGACCATGTGGGAATATCCGCCCGGGCAGCCTTGCGGATGCCCATGAAGGATGGATAGCGTGGTTCTCCGAAATCCTTGGTCAGGCTGAAGACTGTTGGCAGTGCAGCGGAGACGATCTGGCGTCCCTCCTCGATCCCGCGTTCTGCATGCACCCTATTACCGTCAATTTTGATCGATGAGGCGAGGGTGATCGCCGGCCATCCCAGCAGCCGGGCAGCCTGGGCGGGAATCAAGCCGGAGTCACCATCAATCGCCTGGCGCCCAAAGAAAGCCATGTCCACTGCGCCAACCTTCTTGATGGCTGCTGCCAGTACCTGTGCAGTCGCCTGGGTATCCATGTTCGTCAGGGCGGGATCAGACACGAGGACGGCATCATCAGCGCCCATCGCCAGGGCGCGTTTCAGGGTTTCCTTGCTGCTCTCATCACCGATGGTGATGGCAGTCACCGTTCCACCAAGCGCTTCTTTTTGCTGGAGGGCTGCTTCCACTGCATATTCATCCCATGGATTCATGATCAATGGGGCATCACCCCATGTGATCTTCCCCTGCTCAACCACCACCTTCGCAGTCGAGTCAGGAACCTGCTTGACACAGACGACAATTTTCATGAATCATCCTCCTTGATCAATACTCCCCGGAACAATGGAAGATCAACCTTCCCTTCCGAAAATTATTATACAACACTCCCCAGCAGCCGAAGGAGTTCACGCATATGTGCCAACTGGTGACCATAAATGGCGATGATCATGGTCTCTATTGTGACCTCTCCCAATGCCGGGTGCCTGCCAACCCTTTCGAGGTCATTCTCGTTCAACGACTCGACCCAAGCAATGGTTCCCTTGCGGGCCTGATCCAGCATGGACAACAATTCTTGCTGAGGGATTCCTGCCAGCCTTTTCTTCTCGCTGGCATTAAATTTATCGATCTCAAAATCCACAGGAGCTCCCGGTCCTCCACCGGCAACCGATTTCGCCAGCGTAAGCAGGTGGATTTCTGCCGAAACAAAATGTGCCACGAGATGACCTACCCGCCAATTCGGGGAGTGGTAAAGCGATTCGTGCAATTGAGCAGGCGTTAGTTTGTTGAAAATTTCAAGGGTTTTCACCCGGCCTTTCTCCAATCGGGCAGCCAGCTCTTCCACACGGGGATTGACCATGACTTTTCATCCTTTCTTGAACCTGCCTGCAGTTGTTGAAAGGGACTTCCAGGGTTGAGGCATACGGACCACTACCATAATTATACAATGGCAGGTCAATTCTCTCTCAGGTCAATTCTCTCTCTTGACATCGTCCAACAGGCGTGATACGCTTGCGACCGTTCTGCTCCGGTCTCGCTGAATTTGGACCTGAAAAGGCAGAATAAAATTCATTGCAGGAGAAAGAAGAATGTCTGAAGAACGGCATGTAGGTACGGTCAAGTGGTTTAATGCCACCAAGGGATTTGGCTTCATCGGGCGCGAGGACGGCGAGGATGTGTTCGTGCATTTCTCAGCCCTCCAAATGGAAGGTTATAAACGCCTGGAGGAGAATCAGAAAGTGGAGTTCTCCATCGAACAGGGACCCAAAGGATTACAGGCATCCAACGTAGTCCCCATCTCGTAACCACAGCTAATCCATGGATGCCGGGTCTCGAAAGGGACCCGGTTATTCTTTAAGCAAAATTTCACAATCATAAATATAATCCTTACTGAAAACATTTAAGAAAAAGACATTGACCGATGGGAATCCAATTCAATCTGGAGAATGAATCCAAGCGCCGTGAAGTGCTGGCAGCAGGGCATGTGGTGCCAGAACAATCACGCTGTGTCCAGTGCGGGATCTGTTCGTATAACTGCCCGATCGGCATCGATGTGCGCAGGCATGCCTGGTTGGGAGAATCCATCGATGACTCGCATTGCCTGACCTGTGGAGAGTGCGTCCGTCGCTGCCCGCGCGGTGTGCTGCATTTTGAGAAGATGGACCTCTTCGAGAGGGGGAAAGAATGACCCGGTATGTGATCCTTGGAACGGGTGTTGCCGGAGTGGCTGCAGCAACTACCTTGCGGACCATCGAGCCTTCATCGGAAATAGTAATGGTGGGGGAAGATTTACACGGTTTTTACTCCCGCCCGGGTCTCGCTTACTACCTGAATGACGAAATTCCTGAAAAACAGCTCACTATCTTCACGAAGGATGACTGGAAGAAATTGAAAGTTAAATATGTCAGGGGTCTCGCCACACACCTCGACCCGGGAAGCCATCAATTGGAAATAGGTACGAATGGGCAATTGAAATATGACCGATTGTTACTGGCAACCGGATCAAATGCCGTTCCGTTGAATATCCCGGGTGCAGGTCTGCAAGGCGTGGTCAAACTGGACGACCTCGATGATGCCCGCCAAATCCTTTCCTTTACCCGCCGCGCCAGGACAGCCGTCGTGGTGGGTGGAGGCATCATTGCAGTCGAACTGGTGGAAGGCTTGCTGGCGCGTGGTCTCAAGGTGCATTACTTTTTGCGCGGTGACCGTTACTGGCCAAATGTACTCGATGAGAAGGAATCACGTCTTCTGGAACACCGCCTGACTGAGGATGGTGTAAGTCTTCACTTTCAGACTGAGGCAGCCGAAGTCTTAGGGAAACACGGAAGAGTTGCTGCAATTCGTACGACGAAAGGGGAAACAATCCGCTGTGAGATCGTGGCGGTTGGTGTCGGTGTGAGACCGAGGATGGAGCTGGCAAAAAATGCCGGATTGTTGACGGATCGGGGCATCCTGACGGATGAAAACCTGCAGACCAATGATGCGGATATTTTTGCCGCTGGGGATGTCTCGCAGGTGTACGATTCAGTTAGCGGGCAATCCCTGATTGATACACTCTGGTATCCAGCCCGGGAAAAAGGACGCATAGCAGCCCTGAATATGTCAGGAAGGAAAAGTAATTACCAGAGGAAAGTGGTAGTAAATATCCTTCGCCTGGCAGGTGTGATGACCACTATCATCGGCACGGTAGCAAGCGGGGTGGACGATGACCTGGTGAGCGTGGCACGAGGCTCCAGCGAGTCGTGGCAGCAGTTGCCAAACACCATCGCATTGGAAAGCAGCACGGAGATCAACCATCTGCGCCTGATGATCGGTGAGCATACCCTGGTCGGCGCGATGGTGATGGGCGAACAAAAACTCTCCCTGCCTTTGCAGGATATAATCGCTTCGAAGGCGGATATCGCCCCCATCCGGCATTTGCTCCAACCCGGCGCCCCGCTAGGTCAGATCATGATGGATTATTGGTCTGGTCTCAAGAAATAATGGTGTAAACCATGCCAAGATACATGACTCAAAACAGCAGAAACAAGGAATTGTGGCTGGCCTTGCTGGCAGTTGTGTTGATCACAGCCATTTATGTCCTGGTCACCTGGTGGTTGCGGGCGATCCCCCCTGCGAGAGCATTTTTTGGTCACATGCTGGGCATCCTGGGCTTTATTCTTATGCTTCTGACTGAAATCCTGTATTCCATCCGCAAGCGTAGTAGCAGCGCCCGTTGGGGAAGCATGGCTGCCTGGTTGCAGTTCCATATATTTACCGGCCTGGTCGGTCCTTACATGGTGCTCCTGCATACCTCCTGGAAATTCAACGGTCTCGCCGGAGCTACCACCCTGCTGACGATTATCATCGTTATTAGTGGTTTTATCGGACGATATATCTATACCCAGATCCCACGCACCCTGGATGGCGTCGAGATCGAAACACCGGCATCTAAAATCCAGGCAGCCGCCCTCACCCGTGCCCGTAAATTGATGACGGTCTGGCATCTCATCCATATCCCGATCGGGATGGCACTCTTCACCGCCGCTTTCATCCATATCGGCGCGGCGTTATATTATGCCACCTTGCTGCATTAACTGACCAATGAAGAAACCGCCCCTTGGATGCCTGACCACCTCCGGCTTGATGGCAGCAATTTTTACCGCCCTGATCGTGACAGGGTTCGCCTTTGCATCCGGGGGCATGGTCTTTAACCCCGGCCCGCTCAACGGCCAGGCGGGATCTGCACTTGGGGGCGTAAATTCCCATGCAGAGATCGCGGGTCGATGCAACAGGTGTCACACGCCTTTCTGGGTGGATACCAGGATGGCTGAGCGTTGCCTATCATGTCACACGGATGTATCTGTCCAGTGGTCTGATCCTGACCGGTTACACGGCGCCCTGCACCTGGCCAATCCCAAGGCTGCTTGCCAGACCTGTCACCCCGACCATCGCGGCTTGAATGCACCCCTGACAGACCCACGCGCTTTCAAATTCCTGCATGAGTCCCAGGGCTATTCGCTTAAAGCCCATCGAAGTAAACCAGATCGAACTTCCTTTGCCTGCAGTGATTGCCATATCCGCAGCGATCTCGCCCAATTCGATGAGACTCCCTGCAAGGCTTGCCACCTAAAGCTTGACGGTTCTTTCACCATCTCGCATACAATCACCTTTGGGAATGGTTGCCTTGCCTGTCATGATGGATTGGACTCCTACGGGAGCAATTTTGACCACAACAAATCCATTTTTCCATTGATAGGCAAGCATGCAAAGGTTGCCTGCGGTGATTGCCATTCCAACGCCAGGTCTTTGGAAGACCTGCGTGCCACCACCCAGGACTGCTTCTCCTGCCATTCCGATCAGGATCCCCACCAGGGCAGGCTGGGCTCCGATTGCGGCTCCTGCCACACTCCTGCGGGCTGGTCGCCAGCATCCTTTGACCACAACCTTGCCTCTTTCAAACTGGATGGCAGGCATATTGCAGTGGCATGCGACAGCTGCCATATCAATCACGTTCTTCAAGGGACTCCCAGCGACTGTTTCTCCTGCCATCAAAGGGATGACAAGCACAACAGCCAGTTCGGGGTGAATTGCGCCTTGTGTCATACCACAGCCGGATGGTTACCTGTCAATGTCAACCATGACCTCTTTTCATTCAAACTCACCGGAAAACACACCAGCGTTGCATGCGCAGATTGCCATATCAACGGGGAATTCAAATCCACACCCAGCGACTGCTTCTCCTGCCACCGACAGAATGACAACCACAACGGAAGGTTCGGCAGGAATTGTGCTGCCTGCCATACCACGAGCGGATGGTTGCCGGCGACCTTTGACCACAACCTGTCGCGGTTCCCGTTGACCGGGGCGCATCTCAGTCTGAACTGCACACAATGTCATGGTGGAGGAGGGTTCCAGGGATTATCCACGGTCTGCGCTGCCTGTCATGCCGAATCAGCCATCCATGCAGGGGTATTCGGAACCGATTGCGCACAATGCCACAACACCAGCAACTGGAATGCTTCCTTCTCCCATCCAGGTGGTTGCAATGGGAACTGCATCAACCATGAAAATGCCACCTGCCGGGATTGCCATACTGTCAACTATTCCAGCGCCACGTGCACAAAATGCCACGATAGCAATACCCCGGGTGACGGGGATTGATGGGAGTGAACACCCTCCTGTTTTGCCTGTCGAAATTAAGAATCCCACCTGAATAGAATCACCTCCCCCTGCATTAAAATTTCCCTGCTGGGGGAGGATTAATTCATCTCCGGTAAGAAGTCATTCCGGAGAGCGCAAGTCGGGCGAGGGCGTTGGACGCTGGCGGTTGTTCTCAATATTCATGATCGCAGGGATGGTAAAGGCTATCAATGTTACTAGGATACACAACCCTCCTCCGAGGAGATACCAGAATCGCACGCCCAGCCGGTCAGAGAGAGGACCCGCCACCAGCAGGCTGAGCGGCATCATCGCAGTGGCACCCGCACCAATTAGAGAGAGCACCCGACCCTGCATATCCGGCTCAATGGCTGATTGGAATATGGCTGTCAAGGGTCCATTGGCAAATACCTGGGTCACTCCAATAATAAAATTTGCCACCAGGATCAGGTAAAAGAGATTACCCGGTGCCAGGCTAACGAGCATCACGCCTGCTCCGATACCGAGCACACCCGCCAGGGAAGTGACGATCTTGCGTTTGAATCCACCCCAGGCGCTCAACACCAATCCACCCACGATGACACCCACGCCAAATAAGGTCTCCGTCCAGCCCAGTTCAACAACACCCTTTCCATAGACCTTTGTAACTACCAGCGGGGTCAGCGAACTACTGGGAACCAACAGGAAATTGAGCATCATGGCAAGCAGTATCAAACCGAGCAAACCGGGCCATTTCACCACATAGGCGAAACCTTCACCCAAATCATGCCAGTAGCTGGTCTTCCGGGTGGTGCCATTCGCCACTGCGGTTTGCCGCGGCGGGTTGGGAATGGAAAGGAAAAGCAACGGTAGAACCGCCAGCATGGCAGTGCCAATATCAATTGCCAGCACGCCATGCATGGGGAGAAGACCAATGAGCAGGGCTCCAAGCGGAGGGGAGAATACGCTGAGCAGACCCTGCAGTGTCTGGTTCAATCCAGCGATGCGCGCCAATTGTGATCTTGGCACCATTAACGATGTCGAAGCCGCCATGGCGGGATAATGGAACGCCCCGCCGAGGGAACGGACCAGCAGGGTGACATAGACATGCCATACCTGGACGAGACCGGTCGAGAACAGCATGATCAGCACGCCCGTTGCGACTGCGATGGATGTATCCGCGACGATCATGATGATTCGCCGATTCCAGCGATCCACGAGCGCCCCCACAAAGGGGCCGAGCAGGATTTGCGGCAGGAGAGCCAGCAGGGTGGCGGTTGCCAGCACGGTTGCTGAGCCTGTCGTGCGGGTCATCCACCAGACAAGGGCAAATTGGACCAGGGAAGAACCGATCAGGGAGAATGCCTGACCGGACCAGATGATGAAGAATTTTGGCGCCCAGCGTTCCTGGGTTGGGGCGGGGGAAGGGGTCGTAGGAGCATTATTTTCCATTTCGGTTTCCATCCAGGCGGTCATTATAAATGGAAACTATTAAATCATCTACCAGAGGACACATCCCTGGATAGTCTGGGATCGGTGTTGATTTCTTTTCCCATGTAATCCAGCGTATAATCGAAAAGAACCCATTGGAGACCCATGCCTGATTTCACCGCCTACTTATCCCCATTCTCATGGCGCTACGGGTCGCCAGCGATGCGCGCCCTGTGGAGTGAAACCAACAAGCGCCTTCTTTGGCGTCAGATTTGGGTATCATTGGCTGAGGTCCAATCCGATTATGGATTGGTGACACCTGAACAATCTGCGGATTTACGCAGCCATATGGCTGATATCAACATGCAGAGAGCGCTCGAAATCGAATCTGAGATCCAACACGACCTGGTAGCAGAGTTGCATACCTTCGCAGAGCAATGCCCGATCGGGGGCAGGATCATTCACCTCGGCGCTACATCCACAGACATCGAGGATAATGCTGATGCTTTGCGATTGCGATCCGGCCTTGAATTGCTTCTCACGAGCCTGGCTGCACTTTTACGAACCCTGGCGTCATTGATCGAGAATTGGGCTGATACTCAACTGATCGGTTTCACCCACCTCCAGCCAGCAGAACCTTCCACGCTGGGTTACCGGCTGGCGATCTACGGGCAGGACTTGTTGCAGGATTACGAATTGCTCAGGGAAATGGCTGCAGGAATCAAAGGAAAAGGGTTCAAGGGCGCGGTGGGAACCTCTGCATCGTATGTTGAATTGCTGGGTGCAACCAATCTGGATGATTTTGAAAACAAGGTCTCGCAAAAATTAGGGCTCCGATTCTTTCCGGTGACAAACCAGGTGTACCCGCGCAAGCAGGATTATCAAGTGGTCTCATCCCTGGCAGGGCTGGGTGCGTCGTTGTATAAATTAGCCTTTGATCTGCGCCTGTTGCAATCCCCGCTGGTTGGGGAACTGGCTGAAGGGTTTGGAGAAAAACAGATCGGTTCGTCGGCCATGCCCTTCAAGCGCAATCCCATCCTTTCTGAAAAGGTTAATTCTCTGGCGCGCCACCTGGCTTCGATGCCGCGCATCGCCTGGGATAATGCCGCCCATTCCCTGCTCGAACGCACCCTGGACGATTCAGCCAACCGACGGATCCTGCTCCCGGAAGCATGTCTCGCCGCGGACGAACTGCTGCTCACTGCCAATCGCATCCTCTCCAACCTGCAGGTGGATGTTGCGGCGATTTCCCGAAATTATGCAGCCTTTGCCCCCTTCGCGGCCTCGGAACGGTTGTTGATGGCCCTTGTCAAAGCCGGGGCAGACCGGCAGGCAATGCATGGTCTGATACGCAATCATGCCATGAAAGCATGGGAGGCTCTTAAAGGAGGCAGCGCGAATCCGCTAATTAATGACCTCTGTGCAGACAGGGAGATGAATGTGTACTTGAAGGAAAATGAGATCCGCATGATCCTGGAAGATGCGGGTTATATAGGAAACGCGCCAGCAAGGGCAAGAGCACTGGCAGACGCCATCCGGGATGTCATTCCTGAAAATAAATAATAATAGAGCGGTCTAATAGGACCGCTCTTTCTCTAAAAAACTAATACTTACAGGGAGGAAGTAATTTCGGATTATTCAGCCCATCAATTTCAATACCTTCTGAATTAATGGATTGCTTTCTTCTTGGTTCTGGAAACTCGGCGCGAAATATCCAGGTCTGATGGACCGGGGAGGAGCGGGACAACGCTCAGAACGATGAATAGAACCGAAAGGATCATGATTACTACAATCACGTAGGGCGACATGGGTTTCTCCTTTCCTTGAACCTGCAGCCAATTACCTGTAAGAAGGAGGGAAATTCTTGTTCCCTCTGAATAATAAAACCCTGATGCTTTCAACTCGATGCTTACAGATTCTTAACAAAAAGCGCGATTGAATTCATCAATCGCGCTACCCATTTGGCTCCAACCCAACGAGTTGGAGATTTCTAGTCTCAATATCCCATTGCAGTGAACATCTCTTCGTTGGTAGGAAATTTGAATTCCTCCAGGCCTCGCTTCTGTGCCTCAGCCTGTTCTGCCTGTTCCAATTTCTCCAGGTGAATTTTGTCCACAATACGCTGGTGGGTCTGTTCGAGGCGCTGGGAAAATTTATCGACCACATTTTCAAGATCGCGCATCGGCGCCTGGGTCTGCATGAAGGAGAGTATTGCTTCCGCTGCGTTCTCACCATCCCTGCGGGCATAGCCAACCAGCCCGGTGCTTGCCTGCCGCGCCCAACCAGCAAGGAAAACCCGCTCGATTGGCTGGTTGGTATCAGGATTGAAGGCCTCAAAGGAAAGATTATCCACCGGGAAACTCGCATCCTTGACAGTCATGTAGGCGTCGTTGTAAATTGGAACGCAGAAATCCTTATCAACTGTGTCACCGATGGCAAAAATGACCGTATCGGCATCTATCGTGCGGGTGATCCCTGTACCGCGCGCTTTGACTGTACCGTCCACTGCCAGCAGGGAGTTCTCCTCCACTTTCAGACCGCTCACGCCGCTCATCCAATCTCCCATCACCCTTACTGGAGTGGCAAGGAATTCGAATTGAAAGCGCGTTTTTGAAACCGGCTCAAGCGCTTTGGGAAGTGCTTCGGTAAATGCGTTTTTTGCCACATGCGGATCCTGACCAGCAGCCAGCATGACGGGGGCGACGCGGGCGAATTCCGCCTCAAGGTCCTTAGGATCCAGATTGGCGGCCACGCTCTCCATCTCCTTGCGTGTGAATTTCACTTCCGCAGGTCCGCGGCGCACAACCGCCACAACCTCCTCCACTTTGCATACACGGATGAGGTAATGGGCGATGTCCATCATGACATTCCCGGCTCCCACAACCGCGACGCGATTGCCAAGCAGGTATTTTTTTTCACTGAAAGGAGGTAGCTGGTTATAATGAAAAACGATATTTTTGGCGTGATACACACCGGGCAGGTTTTCACCCGGCAGGCGCAGCCACTTGGTACCTTGCGCACCTGTGCTCACCAACACGGCCTGAAAACCAGATTCGAGCAGGTCCTGGAGGACAATATTGCCGCCGCAGCAGACGGTCACGTTTCCATAATAATCGATCTGCGGCATCGCCAGGATCTGTCTGAACTGGTTGCGCAGACCCTGCCTCATCTTATACTTGTCCCAATAAATACCGTATTCCGCCAGCCCGCCGGGCTTGATGTCGCGGTTAAAGAGCACCACCCGTGCACCGCCTTCAGCCAGCTTGCGTGCGGCATAGAGACCAGCAGGTCCAGCGCCTATGATCGCCAGCATATATTTGGGATCTGCCATTCCATCTCTCCTGTCATCATTATGCTGGAATTATAGTCGCTGGTGATATGGTGGACAAGGAGTCCAACCGTTTTCAACCCAAAACGAAAACCGCCCCGCGATTGGCGACTCTATGCTATATTTACAATAATCTAGGAGGTGAACCATGTCACAGTTCACATCTACTGATACACCCGAAGAGGAGAACACCGGGGCAAGTGCTGATGCCAACAAGCAGCCTGTCAGGACAAAACGCGTTGTCCACCTCCCGAAACAGCCCTCTCCAGATGATGAAAGGAAAGCCCAGTTCGCATCCGTATTCAGACGCAAAGGGTCTCCGCCCACGGAGACAGCCGACACACCTGAGACTTCTCCTGCAGGAAGAACGGATACAGGAGCCTCTGCTCTGAAACCCAATCGATATCCTGCCACCTACGAAAAACCCGTCCCATCCCAAAACAGTAAAGGCAGCAACCCCGGGCTGCGCCTGCGCGCCCTGGAAACTGCTGGTAAAAATACCCAGCCTCCTGATACCTTGAAAAAGAAAGGATTATCCTTCATCCGAAGTCAGGGCAACCGCGATTTTCTAAATATCCTGGTCATTTCATCGCTGGTCATCAACGCGATCCTTATAGTATTCCTTGTGATCACGGCGATTCAACTCAGGAATGTAAAAACAGCCATGAATGGAATACTGAGTGGTCTCTACGAACATCTCGCTGACCTGGGAAAGACAACCATCACCTCGACGGTCATGGTGGAAACACAGGTCCCACTCGATTTCATGCTACCGATCCAACAAGATTTTGAAGTGATCCTGACCCAGAATGTGGCAATCCCCAACGCCCACATCGTCATCAACTCCGGCGGCCTCACCATCAATTCGACCGCCAATATCACTTTGCCCGCCGGAACCAGCCTGCCAATTGCGCTCAATCTGTCTGTCCCGGTTCAGCATAGTATTCCGGTCTCCTTGCAGGTGCCTATCTACATCCCATTGTCTCAAACTGAATTGCGCGCACCGTTGGATGGTTTGCAGGAGACACTGCGTACCTATCTATGCAATTTCAATAAGGATGCCCGGAATTCACAGGGTGTCACTATATGTGAAGATCAAGGGGTGCCAGCCTCCACACCCGGTGCTCCATGACCAAAGGTTTCAGCGAACATCTGCTGGCGAATGGTCTGAAAGTACTGCTCAAGGAAATACATACCGCTCCACTGGTCAGTTCGTGGCTCTGGTACCGGGTGGGGTCGCGGGATGAACCTACCGGTCACACCGGGCTCACCCACTGGTGCGAGCACATGCAGTTCAAGGGCACAACCCGGTTCCCTTTAAAAGTATTGGACCGGGCGGTGGCGCGCGATGGGGGCATGTGGAATGCTTTTACCTACCTTGATTGGACGACATATTTCGAGACCATGCCCGCGGATAAAATCGACCTGGGATTGCAGATCGAAGCCGATCGCATGGTCAACAGCCTTTTCGATGAGAGGGAAGTAACCGCCGAACGAACGGTTATCATTTCGGAACGAGAGGGCGGTGAAAACGAACCCTCCTTCCTGCTTGCAGAGGCGGTGCAAAACGCAGCCTTTCGCGTCCACCCGTACCATCACGAGGTAATCGGCGACCTGCCTGACCTGCTATCCATCAGTCGTGAGGATCTCTTTGCTCATTACCATACCTTTTATTCTCCAAACAATGCAGTGTTGAGCGTCGCAGGTGATTTCAAGACGAAGGATTTGCTGGCACGAATTCAGGCCCTCTACGAACCAATCGCAAGCGGTCCCGTTCCAATCCGCCTCAACCGCCCCGAACCTGCAATGAATGGCGAACATCGGCTGACAGTCGAAGGTCCCGGAGAAACATGCTACCTGGAAATTGCCTACCATGCCCCTTCGGCTGCAGAGGCTGATTTCTTCCCGGTAACTGTATTGGACAGTTTGCTGGCTGGTCCCAGCAGTCTTAACATGTTCGGCGGTGGAGGTATATCCAACAAGACCTCCCGCCTTTACCGTTCACTGGTCGAAAAGGAACTGGCGGTTTCAGTCAGTGGCGGGCTGAGCGCAACCATCGACCCTTACCTATACAGCATAGTGATCACGGTCCATCCGAAACGGAAACCGGAGGAAGCGCTGGCTGCCTTCGATGCGGAAATCTCCCGCCTTCAAATTGAGCCGGTTTCGGTTTCGGAGATCGCCCGCGCCATTAAGCAGGCACGTGCGATGTTCGCCTATGGCGCAGAGAACATCACAAACCAGGCTTTTTGGCTGGGTCACGCAGAAATGTTCGCTGGATACGATTGGTTCCTCACCTACCTGGAGAAACTGGCATCTGTCACTCCGGCTGACTTGCAGAGGGTTGCCCAGAAATACCTTCGCACACAGAACCGGGTGGTGGGGACTTATCTTCCGGTCGAGGTCAGGGAGCAGCGATGAATAAGATTAATGGTAACTCGCTTCCCGGCTCAGACGACATCACCCGCATTCTGCTGCCCAACGGGATCACGCTCCTGATCCGCACCAACTTCAACAGTCCGTCGGTGGTCATAGGCGGTTACCTGCCTTGCGGTAGCCTTTTTGACCCGGATGAAAAACTTGGTCTGGCTGATTTTACCGCCAGCGCATTGCTGCGAGGTTCCCAAAAACGGAGTTTCCAGGAAATCTTCGAGGAATTGGAATCTGCCGGCGCCAATCTTTCTTTCAGTGCCGGCGGTCATACCGCTGGTTTTAATGGTCGCTGCCTGGTGGAAGACCTGCCTGCCCTTTTTAACCTGCTGGTGGATGCCTTGCGCTGCCCGGTTTTTCCTGGGGAGCAGGTCGAACGCTTGCGGGCTCAATTTATGACCGGCCTGGCGATCCGCGCCCAGGATACCGCCGAAATGGCCTCTCTCACCTTTGATCAGATCGTGTTCCGGGATCATCCGTATGCCCGACCCGATGACGGCTGGCCTGAAACGATCCAGGCGATCACGCGGGATGACCTGGTCGATTTCCACCGCATCCACTACGGACCGCGCGGTTTGGTGATCGCTGTAGTTGGCGCTGCGGAACCCGGTTTGATCTCCGAACTGGTTGAAAAAATGCTTGGGAATTGGAGCAACCTCTCCCAACCAGAACTCTCCTCCCCTGCCTGACCTCAAACCCTTACAGAAATCCACCACCCGTAAATTCAAAATCCCGGGCAAGGCACAATCCGACCTCGTAATAGGAACCTCCGGACCGCGCCGAAAGGATCCAGAGTTCGTGCCAGCCTCACTGGGTAACTCTGTGCTCGGTCAATTTGGTATGGCAGGGACGGATAGGCGAAGTGGTGCGCGAACAGTCCGGGTTGGCTTACTACGCCTCCTCCTCGCTGAGCGCCGGTATCGGACCCGGGGCATGGGATGTGAGCGCGGGGGTCAATCCCAGGAATATCCCGAAGGCTCGCGACTTGATCATCCGGGAAATTGCGCACTTTGTCGAGAAAGGTGTCACACCAGAAGAACTGGCAGACAGTCAGTCAAACTTCATCGGCCGGCTGCCGCTATCCCTGGAGTCGAATGCCGGGGTGGTCAACGCGCTGCTGAATATCGAACGCTTCGACCTGGGGTTGGACTATTACCGGGATTATGCAGGCATGGTGCGGAAGGTCAATCCCGAAAGCGTGCAGGAAGTTGCATCCAAGTATCTTCATCCCGATAAACTTGCTATTGCGATAGCAGGATCTTGAAAAGAAACCATTTGATCGAGATTATTCGCCAGGTTGATCCATGCAATTGAAAACCGGTATTGATATCATCGAAATTCCGCGCGTCCAGGCAGCCCTTGACCGTCACGGTGACCGCTTTCTGCAACGCGTCTTCACCAAGGCTGAGGCGGAAGAATGTCGAGGCAGGGCAGCTGCTCTCGCAATCCGGTTCGCCGCGAAGGAAGCAGCAGTCAAAGCCCTCGGCACAGGGATCGGTCCAGTTGGGTGGAGGGAGGTGGAGACATTGCATAAGCGCAGCGGGGAACCATACCTTGTCCTCCACGGGCGGGCAAGCCAGGTGGCAGAATCCCTTGGATTAACCAACTGGGCAGTCAGTCTGAGTCACAGCCAGGAGAACGCCATCGCAGTGGTGGTGGCGACGGGAACTGAAAATGATCGTCTCCTAGCCACCCATGGAGACGATCACTGTGAACAAGGGGGATTTTAATGGTCGGAGGATGGAAAGAGATTACTCTTCAGTACCAATCCATAAATGTCCCGGTTGGATGGCGCGGTGGGCTCGCACGGCAACCTTACTGGCTGCACCTTCCGCCGCAATGATTTTATCGGCCAGCATGGAAGGGTTAACAAGGCAGATGTTCGGGGACAGGTTGTATTTTTGGCGGTAATAATCGGCTGCACGACCGATCTTCGCTGCCAGGGCAGTTCGAGGATCATTATCGAACCAGAGCATGCCAGTGTCCATCAGAGTATCCTTGGGATGAAATTATTCCAGATGAAATAGGGTGAAAGGCAGCATTTCCATAAAATATAATAGAACTATTGTTCGATTTCATATTAGCACACTTGTTCTAAATTGTCAAGTCAATCGGTTTCATCTCCTTATAATAACAAAAAAGGACGGCAGGGATCTCCTGCCGTCCTTTTTTGCTTCCGGGTTTATTTCTTGCTTTTTTCCTCGTCCTTTTTCCCCTTGCCTTCCTTTATCTTGAATTCCAACCCGCTCTCGTCATCGTTGGTGTCCACGGTCACCGATACCCCACTGGGGATTTTTCCGCTCAGCAGTTCCACCGATAGCGGGCTCTCTACAAATTTCTGCAGGGCACGCCTCAATGGGCGGGCACCAAAGGCAGGGTCATAACCAGTGCGGGCGAGCCATTTTCGAGCGGCTGCACTCATCTCGACCTTGACCCCGAACTCGCTCAGGCGGTCCTGGATCTCCTTCATCTGCAAGGAAACGATCTGCTCCATGTGAGCCACCGAAAGTGGCGAGAACATGATGATCTCATCCACCCGGTTGAGGAATTCAGGCCGGAAGGTGCCTTTGAGCGCCTTCTCGATTTTATCGTGAGTCTCTCGATCCTCGTCTGTGACCGTCGGCTGGAGGAAGCCCAGCGTGCCGCCTTTGCGCACATACTCCGTGCCCAGGTTTGATGTCATGATCAGCACCGTGTTGCGGAAATCCACCTGGTTGCCCTGACCGTCGGTCATGCGCCCATCATCCAGGATCTGGAGCAGCGCATTCCATACCTCCGGGTGTGCCTTCTCGATCTCATCGAATAACAGCACCCGGTAAGGGCGTCGCCGGACGGCTTCGGTCAATTGACCACCTTCCTCGTAACCCACGTATCCGGGCGGGGCGCCGAACAGGCGCGACACGGTATGCTGTTCGCGATATTCTGACATATCGATCCGCACCAGTGCCTCTTCGTCATCGAACATGAACCACGCCAGAGCTTTTGCCAGTTCGGTTTTTCCCACGCCAGAAGGACCGATGAATATGAATGAACCGATCGGACGGGATGGATCCTTCAACCCGGATCGGGCACGCCGGATGGCATCCGAAATGGCATGGATGGCTTCATCCTGCCCAATGATACGCTCGTGCAGGCGGTCCTCCATTTGCAGGAGCCTGGCTGACTCGGTCTCCATCATCTGGTTGACCGGGATACCCGTCCATTGGTGGACGACTTCAGCAATATCGTTGACATCCACCACTTCGTCGAGGTGGTGTTCAGATTCCCACTTGTCGCGCTTTTCTTTGAATTCTTCTTCCAGTCTCAGCCGGTTCACCTTGATCTCAGCAGCGTGCTGGTAATCACGGGCGTTCGAGGCAGCTCCTTCTTCCGCCTGTAAATGGTCGATCTCGGTCTTGGCGGTCTTCAATTCGTCTGGCAGGGAATAGAGCGCCACCCGCAGTTTGGCAGCGGATTCATCCATCAGGTCGATGGCTTTATCAGGCAGATGGCGGTCGGTGACATAGCGTTCTGCCAGGCGCGCGGCAGCCACCAGGGCGTCATCGGAAAAGCGGACTTTATGATGGGCTTCGTAGCGATCGCGCAGACCTTGCAGCATTTTAATGGTGTCTTCCACGCTTGGTTCTTCCACATAAACCGGTGCGAACCTGCGCTCGAGCGCGGCATCCTTTTCAATGTGCTTATGATATTCGTCAAGGGTGGTGGCGCCGATGCACTGCAGTTCACCCCGGGCGAGTGCCGGCTTGAGCATGTTGGAAGCATCCATCGCTCCCTGCGCAGCCCCCGCGCCGACCACAGTATGCAGTTCGTCGATCATCAGGATGACCTCGCCGTTGGAACGCTGTACCTCTTCGATGGCTGATTTCAGCCGTTCCTCGAATTCCCCCCTGAAGCGCGATCCGGCGATCATCCCGCCCAGGTCAAGGGAGACCACCCGTTTGCCGGAAAGGATCTCGGGGACATCGTTGGTGGCGATCTTCTGTGCCAGCCCTTCCACGATGGCTGTCTTGCCGACGCCCGCTTCACCGATCAATACCGGGTTGTTCTTGGTGCGCCGGGAAAGGATCTGGATGACGCGCATGATTTCGTTGTCCCGCCCGATCACCGGGTCGAGTTTTCCTTCACGCGCCAGCTGGGTAAGATCGCGTGAATATTTTTCCAGGGTGCGGTAACGGGTCTCGGCTTGCGGATCGGTGACCCGTTGCCCGCCGCGCAACTGCATGATCGCATCCTGCACCCGTTCACGGGTGAGGCCGGCAGTCTCCAATATCCGCGCCGCGGAGGTGTTCCGTTCACTCATGATGGCGAGGAAGATATGTTCGGTGGAGATGTATTCATCCTTCAACCGGTTGGCTTCCTCGTTGGCAAGGTCGATAATACGCTTGACGCGCGGCGTGATGAATATTTGCCCGGCTCCACCCCCAAAGATATTCGCCTTGGGTGTCATCCTAAGCGTCTGGTCAAGTCGTTCCGTCAACGTCTGGGCATTGATGCTCAATTTTTCGAGTATCTGCGGGATCACTCCACCCGGCTGTTCGATCAGTGCCAGCAGGATGTGCTCAGTGTCGATCTGGTTATGCCCATACCGCTGGATGATCTCAGCCGCCCGTTGGGCAGCTTCCTGGGCTCGTTCTGTAAATCTATCAAATCGCATCATATCGGTCTGTCCTTTTACTGCTGAAAGGTTCACCAGCAGAATGAACTTTTAATCATAAGTGAGTGATTATCGGAATCATTGATCCTGATCATCCACTGGATGATCTATCACAACAACAGGATTATAACAAAAAGAAAATAAGTAAATACGATTCAGGGCGTTAGAATTCCATATGAGTTTGTTTGAGATTCCAAAGAAGGTTCTTCGCCAGGGTCGACCAAATAAACAGAAATTCCTATGCAATCCCTCCGATGGACAAGGAGGGGTTGTATAATACCTCCATGGCTGCCATCGTCAGACCCATTGCCGGACAAGCCCCACACCTTCGGTCGCTCAACATTTTGAGGGATCTTCCGGGAGTCGCGGACCTGGTGGAGATCTGCTTCGCGGATACGATGGATACCGAGGGACGGAAATACATTCAACAAATGCGCCGTGCCGGGAAGGATAATTTCTTCCTGCGCTGGGCGACCAGTGTTGTAGAGACGGCTTCCCTCCCACTTTCAGGCTATATCTGGGAGGAGAATGGGGAGATCATCGGGAACGTAAGTCTGATCCCTTTCCATCACTCCAGAAATACCTACTATCTCATCGCCAATGTCGCGGTTCGTCCGGAATTCCGGAACAGGGGTATCGGACGAGCCCTCACGCTGGCAGCCATGCAGCACGCCAGGAACCGCCATGCCTTCGAAACCTGGCTGCACGTGCGTGCTGATAATCCAGGTGCGATCGAACTGTACCGATCGTTGGGATTCAAAGATGAGCACCAGCGTACAACCTGGCAATTGCTCCCGGACCAGGTCATCAGCCCGATAAACCCGGATTTCCCCATTACACGTCGCACCGCGCGCGACTGGTCTTCCCAGCAAACCTGGCTGCGCCGCCTGTATCCTGATCAATTATCCTGGTACCAGCCTGTCCCCTGGAACTCCCTGCGACCCGGTTTCGGATCTGCAATCTACCGCCTGCTCTCCGACCAGGATATCCACCACTGGGTCGCCCGAACGGATGGTTCCCCATCAGCGATCGTGAGCTGGCAGTCCTCGGTTGGCCAGAACAACCGCCTGTGGGTGGCTGTCCCCGAGCAAGGACAGGAGGTCAACCTGACCGCCCTGCTACAGCGGGCCCGCAACGACTGGTTCAGTCACGCTAAGACCAGCCTCGAATTCCCTGCCGGGAACTATGCAGACGCTATCAGGGCGGCTGGTTTTCAACCGGTTCGCACGCTTCTGTGGATGAAAAATGAAACTTGATGGAAAAATAAACGTAAGTCTTACTGAAAACCGGGAACCTCAAGGAGGATTGTATGAAATTCATTTTGCGCCTTGCCATTAATATGGTGGCTCTGTATGTAGCCATCGTCCTTTTGCCCAAGTACATCCTGTATCATGGCAACTGGATAGATATACTCTGGCTCGCCTTGATTTTTGGACTCGTCAATGCCTTCCTGCGCCCGCCTTTCAAGGCGTTGTCGTGCCTGATCATCATCCTGTCTCTTGGCCTTTTTACCCTGGTCATCAACACCCTGTTATTCGCTTTGACGGGCGTGATCGGCACTCAATTTGGGGTTGGTTTCACCCTGGCAGAACCCTGGTTCTGGAGTGCGTTCCTTGGCTCCCTGGTCACCACTGCGGTGAGCATGGTCCTTAGCCTGGTACTACGAGATGAATTGAAAGGCCGCCGACCCAGGAAACACAAGTAATACAGGCTGTACGATTGGAACATCAGGATAATAGATAAATATTCCAATCCTTCAGTTAGTAGTTTAGTAGAATGGACTGAACAATAGCAGTTGCTCGATAATCGGTAAAAAACATAATATAGAAAGGGCATGCCAGGCATGCCCTTTCTATGATTAAAATAAAAACATAAAAACCAGGTCGTTCACATTCGTGCCGGTTGAACCTGGCAGCAACAGGTCATCCAGTGCGGAGAAAAAGGAAAACGAATCATTCCGGGCAAGGTAATCTCCAGGATGCAATCCCAATTCAGCCGCCCGACGGAAGGTTTCCCCGGTCACTACGGCTCCAGCAGCGCCGCAGGTGCCGTCCTCCCCGTCTGTGGCGAGCGTGACCAGCATCACACCGGGGAATCCTGCCATTTCGCTCACTGCTGCCAGGGCAAGTTCTGTGTTGCGACCCCCCTTACCGGCGCCAATGATCTTCACCGTGGTTTCGCCTCCTGCCACGATACAGGCGGGGGGGGAAGAGGATCTCCAGTCAGGCGGGTTTGTCGAAGGAAGGTGGCGAGTTCAAAGGCTGCCTCGCGAGCTTCGCCGTGCATGTCATTGCGCAGGAGATAGGGGTGGAAGCCTTCCTCCCCTGCCTGTCTGAGAGCAGCCTGGGCAGCCTGCAGGTTGCTGCCAATGATAATGTTCTGGACCTTCTCGAAGCTTTTATCTCCCGGTTTAAGTGTTTCCAATGAAGCAAGCAGGGAAGCCTTTATCGAAATCGGGATGTGGACGTCCAGGTTATATTTCTTTAGAATGGTCAAAGCATCTTCACGAGTGGAGGGATCGGGTGCAGTGGGACCGGAAGCGATGGCTTCCAATGGATTTCCGATCACATCGGATAAGATCAGGCTTACGACCGTCGCCCCGTTTGCCATCCTGACCAGTCCACCCCCCTTGATCAAGTCTAAATGACGCCTCAAGATATTAATTTCATCAATGGGTGCTCCACAGGACACTAGTTCCGAGGTAAGTGCCTGGAAATCTGCCAGCGAAACTCCTTGGCTGGGAGCAGTGACCAGCGCCGACCCTCCCCCTGATATTGCGCAGAGAAGGAGATCCTGCGGATCCAGAGAAGTTACCATTTCGATCGTTAATTTCCCAGCGCGAAGACTGTTCTTATCCGGGATCGGATGACCCCCGCGGAGGCAGGTCACTGGAGGACGGGGGACTATTTCTACTTGCTTGGAAATCAACAGACCGGTTGTGAGTGTTTCACCAAGCAGCTCGACCAGCACATCAGCCATGCCAGGCGAGGCTTTTCCCATACAGACCATAGCCACACGTTGGAAGGCGCGCAGGTCATATTCCTTCCCCGAAATGGTAAGGATGTCCCCGCGCCGTTGGACAAAACGTCTCACCGCCGCGCCAGGTTCCACTGCTTCAATGGCTGCTGCCAGGATGCGAGTGATCCCCTCCCCCTGGGAGGCAGTATGCAGGCTCCTGGTCCAGAAAGAATCAGCGGAATTCATGCCTGAATGATAGCATTAAAATGTATTGATACTGAAGTTTTATCTTACATGCGAATTCTGAAAAAGGATTAGTCGAGTCCATGATGGATCTCTGGTTCAGCGGATCTATGATTTTCCGGTTGGAAATCTTACGTAGGTTATCGGAATTCGATAACGGCTCTTGAGAGTCATGTATAATGCCTGCATGACTGGGTCAATTCGGCCTGCTTCGAACTTCCGCCGCTTGTTGGTTCTCTTCGGTTGGACGCGTTCTAGCAGTGTCCTGCTGGGTGGATTCTTCCTGGTCTGTGGATTGATCGTCTATATCTGGTGGCCTCTCGCCCGGGAGGCGCTCGCTTATGTCGACTGGCGTGGACCTTGGTGGCAGTACATCGACTGGCTGCTGTTGGGTATTTTTACGTTTATGAGCCTGACCATCGTGGCACGCGCCAACCTGGGGCGGGATGCTCTGATCGTGTTTGTCGGGATGTTTGGTGGTCTGGTGATCGAATCCTGGGGAACGCAGACCAATCTGTGGCACTATTTTACGGCGGAACGACCTCCATTATGGATAATCCCTGCCTGGCCGATTGCGAGCCTTTCGATCGATCGAATTACTCGAATATTATCCAGGGGGGTGGATAGGATTTCTTCAAGGGCGGTAAATCAAGGGTCATCGAAGACGGGAGGCGCAATAGTTGAAAGGTATCAGCCCTTCCCGGGTGAATATGATTTCCAACCTTTCATATTTAAATGCTTATATTGGGGGATCTTTTGTAGTTTCTTTGCCCTCATGTTGTACTTCGTGTCCCCCACCTTTGGAAAATCCTACACGATCCTGGCGTTGGTGCTGGTTGCCTTGCTGACCATTTCTCCCACCGATCATCGGTTCGCGGTGCTAACATTCGTGGCAGGATCAGGATTGGGCTACTTCCTCGAATTGTGGGGCACCACCCGCCAGTGCTGGACATATTACACCTTCCAGACGCCTCCATTTTTCGCTGTATTGGCACATGGCATGGCTGCTGTGGCTTTCTGGCGGGCAGGATTGATTGTCAAATTAATCTGGGAAAAATTGGCCGCGCCGGTATTCCGAAGATTAAAAAGCGCCCTCACTGCGGGAGATTAACTCCAGGGCGCTTTCCAACTCCGGGAACTTACTGCCGGAGGATTTTTCCTTATAAATATAGATTATGGGGACTGGATCAAAAAGTGGGTAAGCGTTCCATTCCCGGCATTTGAAATCCAGAGACCACCCGCGCCGTCTGAGGCGATGCCGCTTGGCAGCAGGAACGCTCCCTGGGCACAGCCGTCCCAAACCTGGATGGGTACTCCTGATTGTGTGAAAGTGATCACACGGCACAATTCCGGATCGGTAACGGAGATATTCCCGGTTGCGTCCACGATAATGAACGGTTTATTCTCCACCGATTGCCCGTACCAGCCATCCACCGGCCATTCAGCGATGGCTCGATATTCTGTATGGGATGAATCCGGGACAAAGACCTGAATACGCTGGTTCCATGTATCGGTCACGTAGACCACTCCTTGCTGGTCCACTGCTACAGCCACTGGCTCGTCAAGCTGGTCGAGCCCCATGCCGGGGGTGCCAAACTGCGCCAGGTAGTTTCCATTCGGGTCAAAAACCACGATGCGCTTGTTGCCGGTATCCGCAACGAAAACCTGGCCTTGACCATCCACCGCCAGGCCGCGCGGACCATAGAAGGCGTCCGGTCCGTCGGAAGCCTGCCCGAAGAAGCCCCACATGGTGATGAAGGTCCCGTCAGGGGTGAATTTCTGAATTCGATAATTCCATGTATCGGCTACATAGACACTGTCGTCAGGACCAATGGCAATTCCCCACGGTTCGTTAAAGGTTCCACCCGGGGCTTCCCCCTGCGACAGGTCAGCGCGCGTTCCCCAGACCTGCAATACCTCGCCGTCCTGGTTCAGATGCTGGATGCGGTTATTCATGGAATCAACGACATACAGGCTGCCATCCTTTGCCACAGCCACTGAGCGAGGGGATTGGAACTGCCCCGGTTCCATGCCTGCACCACCCAAGACCTTGTCCACGGTAACTGGAACGGTGAAATTGGCATAAGGATCCACCGGAGTGATCACCGCTTGCGCGCTGGCACCATAAGGCCAGAGCAGCGCGGCGATATCCTTGCGGATATAGTAATGCATGCGTGCTGCCACACCCCAATCCGTCAGGGTGTATGAGCTGCTGTTGTTCTTCAATTCCCCCCACCCGGTAAAATCGTCGTTCAGCCAGATCTTCAATATGGCATCGCGAGTTTTGATATCTGTGAAAAATGGTTTGATATGCGGCCAGACATACTGAAGGTATCCGAGGATATTCATCTGCGGAACGGCCTGGTCAGACCCGGCAGATGCGGCCTGGAGAGCGCTGAGGCGTTCGCCTTCAATTGTGCTCCATTTCAGGCTCCAATAATCCATATTCGGCCACCAAAGGCGCATGCCTGAAAATTCATAATAATCCTGGCGGACCACGGGAGTTAGCTTGGTCAGGTTTTCATCGCCCACGGCGATGACCACCGCCCGGCGCGCGTCGCGTGTGGGATTCACATCAAAATCGATCTTGTTCGTGAACCTGCGCATGTACCACCAGTAAGGATAACGGACCTGGTTGTCATAGGCGGTCACGATATCGGAAGCATTCCCGGTGGTGCGGATCGATATTTCCTCGATCTCTTTAAACAATACTTTTGGATCTGATGCTGCATGGGCATAAACCAGGTATTCGGTGGCGAAATCATAATTAATGAATGCTGCCCGGAAAGCATCCCTGCCTGTCAGGATGGCCAGAAAAGCGAAAACGGCAAGTATTGCCAGGCGGGAATAATTCCGGAAGCCCCACTCCTTCAACCTCCCCCATGGCACGCTCTCAACCAGCCATCCGATCCCCCAGGCGGATGCCAGGATCATCGGCAGGGCGATATGGATCGTCAGCCATGGCATCTTTTCACCGGCATAGGTGAACAATGCCAGGCTGCTGACTGACCAATAGACCAGCAATGCCGCCACCGGTACAGGCGGCTGACCGCCCTCGGGTTGAGGCCTGGTGAATGGTTTTCCCGGTTCACTTTGCCATAATCTTGTGAACGTGGCGATCCCAGCGGTCATAACGGTCCCCAGCGCTGCCAGGAATTCGTACATCGGGATCAATAGAAGCACATAATAATATAAGGGTTGACCGCCGCGAGCCACGGCCTGTTGTTCTGTCCAATAACTGAGCGCGCCTACCAGCCCGCCGATGATCCCTTGGGGATTGGTAAAAAAAGTGCTGTAAAGCAAAATGAAAGGGATAAAGAACAAGGCAGCATGGTACAACCACCTGCGTCCAAACCACCATAATCCGATCGCGATCCCAATGACCGCCAGGATGGCAGCGGTTCCTGCCACGCGCAGCATGCCTGCGGTGGTGTAATCCAGGGGCGTGTATCCCAGCAACTTGACCGGGATGGCAGCCAGGAGTGGCAGGATGAAAGTGCCCAGCAGGATCAGCAAGTCGCCTGAGCGTTCAGACCGGAGCTCTTTCCAGCCAAGCCCGCGCACCAGCTCGACTACTGACCAGGTGAGGGCGCCTGCCGCACCTGCAGCCAGCAGGCTCACGATGATGATCAGGATCTTTGTCTCCCCTGCAGGTGAGTCAGCCACTGGCTTATTGGCGAGATAGTATCCGGCTGCTGCAGCCAGGAATACCACGGCTACCGCAAGTCCGATCAGGAAGAAGATGCGCCGCCTTGGCAACTGCCATTCGCGGCGGGTGATCCGGTCCACGAAGTAAAAGAGCAGGAAGAGGAATTCCTCAGCGGCAAACATATAGGAGGTGGCTTTGTCGGTGAAGTGCAGGGCATTGACCGCTGTGAAAAGGAACAAAGCCCAGGCTTCGCCGTGCTCAAGATAACGAAGGATGGCATAGATGGTCAGAATGCCCCACAGGACGATATAGGCTTCATTGCGTGCATAACGCCCATAATAGAGCATCAACGGCGAGATGATGATCAGCACCCCCGCGATCAAAGCGCCTGTGCGTCCCAGGTAGCGTCGAAAGCCAAAAAGAGCCACCAGCAGCGCAGCCATGCTGAGAACTGCTGCCGGAATGCGGGTGGTGAAATCATTGTCACCGAAAAGAGCGTAAGCCAGGCCGATCATGTGGTATTGGAGCGGCCCGTGGCTCATCGGGTCATACTTGTAACCGTTGCCCGAATACAGACTGAAGGAGGGTATGACATGGTTGATCTCGTCATGACTCATGGTGCGTACCCCCAGGTCGTAGAAACGAGAAACAATGGCTAATACCAGCAACAGCGCCACCAGGAAGGTTTCCCTGTTCAACGGGAACCAGCGCTTTAGAGGAATATCGAGGCGGGATGATTCTTCAACGGGAGGCATCATTGCCACAATTGTACCAAATCCGGAATCGAGGTTGGGAAAGGAATCAGAAATCAACCTTGGGGGGAGGAGGCGATTGTCAACCGCTCCAACGGGCATATACGGCCTGCGAGAGCATCCTGCCGGCACTTTTTTCCACCGTCACCAGTTCGCCGCATTCCATTTCTCCCCCCAAACCGTGCATCACGTCTGCCAGCACTTGGTAGGCGTGAATGGCAGGCAACTTGACAGCATACACCGTCAGCACCATGAAAAGTGGTTGCTCGCTTAAAACCGACCGGCAGGCTTGCAGAAGGGCTGGCAGCGCGGCATAGATTTCCCACACCTCGCCCTTCGGCCCTCTCCCAAACTTGGGTGGATCGAGCAGGATGCCGTCATATTTCACCCCCCGCCTCGCCTCCCGTTCCACAAATTTCAGGGCATCATCAACGATCCAGCGGACGGGTCTCTCCGCAAGCCCCGAGAGAGCCAGGTTCTCCCGCGCCGTGCCAACGGATTTTTTGGACGCATCGAGATGCGTGACCTTCGCCCCGCAGGCCGCACAGGCCAGGGTGGCCAACCCGGTATAACCGAATAAATTAAGTACATTCACAGGCTTTAATCCTGGACCGGACGCCTTCATCGCATCATGGATGCGCTCCCCGATCCAATCCCAATGACCTGCGCACTCTGGAAAGACACCCAGATGCCGCCCGGGATGGGTCTCCACCGAGAAGCGTAACTTACCATTGGCCCGCAGGTTTCCGCCAGAGATATTCTCGTTTACACCGAAATTGAATGGATACTCCAGCACCCACTGTGCTGGTATTTTTTTTCTGAAAACCCAATGTCCCCCGCTCTCCTCTCCGCTTGGCTGGAAGGTTGCATGGGCTGTCTGCCACTTCCCGGCAGGCAGGGATTTCGCCCACAGTGCCTGCACTTCAGGGCGAACGAATAGATACGGACCAAAGCGTTCCAATTTTTGCCCGTCGCCGCTGTCGAGCAATTCGTAATCGGTCCATTTGGGGGAAGAAAGCAGGTTAATCACGGGAAGCACGGGAAAAGTCCGAAGGTAACTGTTGCCCTATTTCATGGATGAATGGCAAGGAAGAAGTATGGTAGGAAGCATGGTCGAAAATGGTACTTGTATTTCAGGTCGAATTTGTGCTAAAATGAACCTGTCCGTGGGAGTAAGTGGGACGAAGTGGGATGCCGGTTTCACCGGCATTCTGGTTGTATAGGCGTTGTAGAACTAATGTTCCTAAATCAGTATCAACACTCCTTCGATGATAAAGGCCGGTTGACAATTCCGGCAAAATTCCGGGAACTCCCAGCGGAAGGTGCTTTTGTCGTCCAGGGATTGGACCGCAACCTGATGGTGCTGCCGCCGGCGGTTTTCCAGCTCCTCTACGACCGGTTGATGGCGATGAACCTGACCGACCCGACTGCCCGCTTGCTGCGCCGCATCATCCTCGGGAATGCCTTGCAGGTGATCCCAGACGGATCCGGACGCATCCTCATCTCCCTCAATCTGAAAGAGTACGCCAATTTGAAGGAAAATGTGGTTTTTGTGGGCCAGGGTGATTACTTTGAGATCTGGGAGCCTGGTCTTTGGAAGGAACAGGAAGTCCAGGTTAATGACGCCGAGGCAAATGCACAACGATTCGCAGCGCTTGATCTCAAGACCCGCTGAAATGGTCCTCGCGCACCAACCAGTACTTTACCAGGAAATTATACACGCTTTATGCCCGCAGAGCGGCGCCCGATATATTGATGGGACGCTGGGAGCAGGTGGTCACGCACATGGCCTGCTCACAGCCAGCGCACCCTCAGGACAGTTGCTGGGTCTGGATGTGGATCCCCAGGCTCTCGATCTGGCCCGTAAATGGCTGGCCCCGTTTGGGGAGCGCGCCATCATCAAGCAGGGTTCCTACCTCTCCCTTGCCCGCTGCATGGAAGAATTGGGCTGGGAAGCAGTGGATGGCATCCTGCTCGACCTGGGAGCATCATCGATGCAGTTTGACACTCCCCAGCGCGGCTTCTCATTCCTGGCTGACGGACCGCTGGACATGCGTTTCGATCCGTCCGCCATGCTCACAGCTGCCGGGATCGTCAATACCTGGCCTGAGCAGGAACTTGCTAACTTGTTGTTTCGCTTTGGGGAGGAGCCTGCTGCCCAACGCATTGCCCGGGCGATCGTCGCAGCCCGACCGCTGGAAGGCACCCGCCAACTGGCGGCGCTCATCGAGCAGGTCAAACCCAGGCGCGGACCCCGCCATCCCGCCACGCTCACCTTTCAGGCGCTGCGGATGGCAGTCAATAACGAACAGGAGTCTCTCGAAGAAGTTCTTCCGGTAGCAGTGAGAGCCCTGAAAGCAGGAGGCAGGTTGGCAGTTATTTCCTTCCATTCCCTGACGGACCGCCTCGTCAAGCTTTATTTTCGCCAGGAGAGTAAGGATTGCCTCTGCCCTCCCCGCCAGCCGATATGCACCTGCGGGCACAAGGCGAGTATCAAGGAGTTCAACCGCCATCCGATCCTGCCGACGGAGGCCGAAACCAACCAGAATTCCCGCGCACGCAGCGCCAAGTTGCGTGTTGCTGAGAAAATATAAAAGTAAAGCCAATGGGTGTTGGCTCAGAACGGAGGTGCAGCGTCACCTATAAACACCGGTAAGCATGGACATGGACAGGTTCCGATGAATAATGTCACTCAAATCGTCCAGAAAGTTCGTCAGGCCCCGTGGCGGGTGCAACGCCAGTGGATAGGCCTGTTCCTGCTTGCCCTGGTACTGGTGGCGATGATTGCCAGCCTGTACCTGAATGTCACCGTGGGCGCCACGCTGGCTGGGCGGGAGACGATCTCGCTGCAAGCCACGATCACCACCAACCAGCGTGTCAACGCCGATTCTGAAACCAAGCTGGCCGCGCTGACCTCCATCTCGGCAATGCAAGAGCGTGCGAGTGCCATGGGATTCACGGCTGCAAATCCGGATGAGATTGTCTACGTTGCGGTACCCGGGTACGTGGCTCAATCGGCCGTGGACCTGAGCACTCCTGGCTCGAATCAGCCTCCGGCTCCCATTATTCTTCCCGAATACACAGAATCCTGGATTGACTATTTCATCAATAAGCAGGCCTCTTCTGATTCCAGCGGAGGACAGCCGTGAGAAAGCATCCTCACGCCTGGCGGTACCTGGTTACAATTTCGGTCCTGGCATTGCTGGGCATCGCGATCCTTGTGCAGATCGTGCG
Source organism: uncultured Chloroflexia bacterium (assembly GCA_963828815.1). GTDB lineage: Bacteria > Chloroflexota > Anaerolineae > Anaerolineales > Villigracilaceae > UBA877. The sequence goes on along the minus strand of CAWHGD010000002.1, from coordinate 1,922,576 downwards.
CATCCAGGCCAGCCCGGAAGTGGCAAGCGTCATCAACCAGGGGAATTATGTCTGGAAGGATTATTTCCCGCCGCGTGGCGAAATCTACGACCGTCACGGCAGCCTTTTGGCAGGAAACAAAACTGTCTACGAGATCGGATTGGATTTGACAGCCAATCCAGACATGCCTACTGTCCTGCTGGCGATGCAAATGGTAGGCATGGATATTAATGAAGTTAATTTCAGGATCTCCCTGGCTCCGAGCAATGCCCAGTACATCATCCTGGATGATTTTGTCAGCGCAGACCACGCCCGGGCATTGATGACTCTCCAGGAAGCCGCCTCCGGGGATCCAACCGGGAAGAACCTGGATGCTGTCTACTTCAAGGCGCATTACGCCCGCAGTTACCCTGAAAATGACCTGGCCTCCAATGTGCTGGGATTTGTAACCGAAGATAACCACGGTTACCTGGGAATCGAAGAGAAATACGACAATATCCTGGCAGGCATCCCGGTGCGAATGCTGGTACCAGCCAATCCCCGTCTAGCCACCGAATATCCCACCATCCCGCCAGGTCAAAGCATCATTTTGACGATCGATCGGGAGATCCAGGCTGCGATCGAAAAAATCCTTGACCAGGCTCTGGAGCGGACAAAAGCCTCATCCGGGACGATCGTCGTCATGGATCCGCGCAGCGGGGAAATTCTGGCCATGTCGTCCACACCGCGCCTGGATCTGAACAATTACCAGAGCATTACCACCGTCTTCCCCGGGGAAACCCCTTTCAACCGCTCCATAAGCCAGGCTTACGAACCCGGCTCGGTCGCAAAGATCCTGACAATGTCAGCTGCGCTGGATAGCGGTGTTGTTCGACCAGACACTGTCTTCTTCGACGAGGGCTACATCCTGGTGGGAGGATTTCGAATTGTCAACTGGGATGGCGGGGCCTGGGGATTTCAGGACATGACCGGCTGCCTGGCAAATTCACTCAACGTTTGCCTGGCGTGGGTTTCCACGAAAATGGAAAGTGAGAGTTTTTATTCCTATATGCAGCGATTTGGCCTGGGGCATGCCACTGGAATTGACCTGGCCCAGGAAGCAAGCGGGCGATTAAAGATCCCGGGTGATGGTGACTGGGGTCCCGTGGAACTGGGCACCAACGCTTACGGGCAGGGTGTTTCCGTAACACCCATCCAGATGGTGGTGGCAGCTTCCGCCCTCGCCAACGATGGCAAGATGGTTTATCCCCATGTGCTTTACGCCCAGCTTCAGGACGGCAAGCAGAGCAATACAAGAACCCAGATCATCGGCACTCCCATATCGGCCGAAACGGCTCACACGATCAGCGGGATGCTGGCGAACGCCCTGGAATCCGAATCCTCTGCCGCCCTTGTTCCCGGTTATCGCATCGCTGGAAAGACCGGTACCGCCCAGATCCCGCTCTCCGGCGGCGGGTACGATGCCAGGGATATCAATGCCTCCTTTATCGGCTGGGGACCGGTGGATGATCCCCGCTTTGTGGTTTACGTATGGCTTGAAAAACCGCAGACCAACAGGGCGGCATCCGTGGTGGCCGCGCCGATCTTCAAAGAGGTCATTGAAAAACTGGTCGTCTTGTTGGATATCCCCCCGGATGCAGTCCGTCAGCAAATGGTTGGACAATGAGGCATTATGTTAACTCTTGCTGATATTTTCGAAGCCCTGACACTAACCCGCCCGAACGGGGCTGAAATGCCCATTACGGAAGCGGTTGTCGACTCCCGGTTGGTCATCCCGGGTTCCATGTTCGTTGCGATTCCCGGCGAACATGTGGATGGGCATGAGTATGTCGCAGATGCCTTCCAGCGCGGAGCTTCCCTTGCCTTGATCCAGCATGAAATTTCCGGCGATTTCCAGACCCTGCGATTGGGCCAGGATCCCACTTCTGCTGTTTCCGCAGCATTAAACTCGCCGCTATGCCTGCAGGTGGAAAATTCCCTTGCAGCCCTCCAGGATATAGCCCGTTTCTGGCGCCGCAAGTTGGAACTGCGCGTGATCGGGATTACCGGCAGCGTGGGAAAATCCACGACCAAGGAAGTCATCGCTGAAGTGCTGGACCAGCGGTACCGCACGTTGAAGAGCCCCGGCAATAGAAACAACGAGATCGGCTTGCCGCTTACCATCCTCAAACTCGGTCGGGGATACGAACGTGCAGTGTTGGAAATGGGATTCTACATACCCGGTGAAATCGCATTCCTCTGCGATATCGCCTTGCCGGAAATCGGTGTGGTTACCAATATTGGCACCGTTCACGCAGAACGGGCCGGATCCCAGGAAGAGATCTTCCAGGGCAAATCCGAACTGGTGAAGGCTCTTCCCGCTGGCGGTGTGGCAATCCTCAACCGGGATGATCCCCTGGTGGTCAAAATGGCTGGCATGACGAAGGCCAGAGTCTTCTTTTACGGTCTCGATCCTGCTTCTGATCTGTGGGCCGACGAAGTGGAAGGGCTTGGACTGGAAGGGATCCGTTTCCGCTTCCACTACCAGAAGGAAATCCTGCATGTCCGTGTCCCGATGATCGGTCAGCATTCGGTCCATACAGCCTTGCGGGCTGCGGCGGTGGGGCTGACAGATGGGTTGACCTGGCAGGAAATCCTGGACGGCCTGCGCCAGGGACACGCACAGCTGCGGTTGACCGCCATCCGCTCGGAGAGCGGTGCATTGCTGCTGGACGACACTTACAATGCTTCACCTGAATCAATGCTGGCTGCCCTGAACCTCCTGGCTGAACTGGGAGGTCACAGGGTGGCTGTGCTGGGCGACATGCTCGAACTCGGGCAGTACGAAAAGCAGGGACACGAACTGGTAGGCGTGCGTGCCGCGGCAGTGGCTGATGCGCTGGTCACGGTGGGAATGCGTGCGCACCTCATCGCCAAAGCCGCCCGCCGGGCAGGCCTGGGTTCTAGGAGGATTACCGAATTCGAGGATCAGGAACAGGCCATCAGCCACCTGCGAAAATCCCTTGCAAAGGATGACGTGGTCCTGGTGAAAGGTTCACACGGTATTCACATGGATCGCATCGTAACTGCCCTGGAGGTCGCTGGATGAGTAATTCAGCCCTGGCGCTCAGCCTGGCAGGATTGGCCTTCATGATGACGGTCATCTGGGGCGGTCCCTTGTTGCGCATCCTGCGCCATTTTCGGATTGGAAAGCAGATCCGCGTGGAAGAACCAGGCGGGCATTATATCAAAATGGGAACGCCCACCTTCGGTGGCGTGATGATCATCCTGCCCATGGCACTCATCACGGTTCTGCTGAATGCTGTCAGTTTGATAGGCATGAAGATGCTCGGCAGGTCGGTATTGGTGCCTCTGGTTGCCATGGTGGGCTATGCATTCCTGGGCGCCCTGGATGACTGGGAAGGGATCCGGGGAAAACGCAAGGGCGAGGGAATGCGCATCCGCACCAAGCTTTTGGCCCAGATCGTGCTCGCGCTTGGGCTTGCAGCCGTGCTGAGGTACATCCTGGGAGTGCCTGACCTGTTCATTCCGGGGATCCATTTCGAGATCGAACTGGGCTGGTTATATATCCCGATCGCCGGTTTTGTCATTGTCGCCATGTCGAACGCGGTTAACTTTACTGACGGGCTCGACGGGCTGGCAGGTCTGATCTCCGCCACCATTTTCGCTGCATACGGCGGGGTGGCACTCATGCAGGGACAGGTATTCATCGCCCGCTTCTGTTTCACCATGGTGGGAGCCTTGTTTGGTTTTTTGTGGTTCAACGTTCATCCTGCCCAGCTATTCATGGGCGATACCGGTTCCCTCTCGCTGGGCGCAACGATCGCCGTGATAGCCCTGATGACCGGTCAATGGGCGATCCTGCCTATCATCGCCATCATTCCGGTCAGCGAGGCTTTGAGTGACGTGATCCAGATCGCCTATTTCAAGATCACGCACGGCCGGCGATTCTTTAAGATGGCACCGCTCCATCTGCATTTTGAACTGCTTGGCTGGTCCGAAATGCAGATTGTGCAACGATTTTGGTTGATCAGCCTGCTGGCTGGAATGTTGGGACTTGGCCTGGTAATGGTGTAGTGGCGTGAAAAAAGACTGGAATGGAAAACGCGTAACCATCCTCGGAGGCTCCCGTCAGGGACAGGCAGCTGCGCGCTGGCTGTCTCGCCATGGCGCCGTTGTGACCGTGAACGACCGCGCCACCGGGGAACGGATGGATGCCGCCCGTGCCGCCCTGTCAGAATTACCGGTTACCTGGGTTCTGGGCAGCCATCCAATCGAGATCCTGGACCAGACGGATGTTCTCTGCCTCTCCGGTGGCGTTCCGCTCGACAATCCCCTGGTGGTCGAGGCAATCCGGCGGGACCTACCCATCACCAACGACACGCAAGTGTTCATGGAAAATGTCCCCTGCCCCACGGTTGGCATTACCGGTTCTGCGGGTAAGACAACCACCACCAGTCTGGTTGGGCAGATGGCAAAAACTGCTCATGGTGACAGGGTCTATATCGGCGGCAACATTGGCGACCCGCTGCTCAATTATGTGGACAAAATGCAGCCTGATGACCTGGCGATCCTTGAAATATCAAGTTTTCAGTTGGAGCAGATGACCTGCTCGCCTGATGTTGCAGCAATCTTGAATATCACTCCCAACCACCTTGACCGGCATAAGACGATGGAAGTATATGCAGCGGTCAAGAGACGCATCCTGGATTTCCAGTCTTCCGATGACACTGCCGTCCTGAATCGTGAGGACCCGGGCTCCTGGCAGTTGCGCGAAAAGGTTAAAGGCCGCCTGGTCTCATTTGGGATCGGTCAGATGCCTGACCAGCAGGATGGCACTCACCTTGTGGAGTCTGATCTTTATTTGCGGCAAAAAGGATCAGAAATTTCCTTGATCCACCGTGATCAGATCCAATTGCGCGGCGAGCACAACCTGATGAACGTGCTGGCTGCCCTTGCGATTGGATTCGCCGCCGGATTGCCAACCGATGCTATGGTGGAAGCCGTAAAGCATTTTTCAGGTGTAGCCCACAGGTTGGAATTTATCCGGGAATGGAATGGAGCAAGCTGGTACAACGACTCGATCGCCACCGCTCCCGAAAGGACGATGGCTGCCATCCATTCCTTCACTGAACCGATCGTTCTGCTCCTGGGCGGGCGTGACAAGGACCTGCCGTGGGGCGACCTTGCAACCCTGGTCCATGTGAGGGTGAACCGGGTCGTGACCTTTGGTGAAGCGGCTGAAAAGATTACCGCTGCGCTGGAGCAGGCGGGCGGTCCGCTCGATCACAAAGTGGAGCGTTGTAAAGGTTTGGAAGAGGCTGTCAGACTTGCTGCACGCGTAACCAGTCCTGGCGAGGTTGTCCTTCTTTCACCGGGCGGCACCAGTTTTGACGAGTTTCATGATTTCGAGGAACGTGGAGAGGCGTTTCGAAAATGGGTATCGGAACTTTCGTAAACAGATCCACCCGCCCGGCAGCTGTCTCTGCACGGCGCTCGCGACCAGCCAGTGGTGATCTGGTCCTAGTGGCTGTTGTCATCGCCCTGGGTATTTTCGGTTTACTGATGCAGTATTCTGCCGGGACCGATTTTTCCCTTCGCATGTACGGATCTGCTAACTATATCTTCAACAAGCAATTATTATGGATGGCCAGTGGTTTGGTGATCGCATTCATTCTCTCACGGGTTGACTACCATCTCTGGCGCAAGCTGGCCGTTCCCCTGATGGGTGTCACGATCATCCTGCTCATCGCTGTATTGATCAATAACGAAGTGCGCAACAATGCAGTGCGAACATTCTTTGGCGGCTCGGTGCAGCCTTCCGAACTGGCAAAACTGGCGATCATCCTCTATCTCTCAGTCTGGTTGTACAGCAAGCGCGAACAATTACACGATATTGCACTCGGCTTGATCCCGCTGGCTGTGATCCTGGGCGTGATCGGCGGCTTGATTTTCAGCCAGCCTGACTTGAGTGCGGCGGTGACCATATTCCTGCTCGGCGGCTTGTTGTTCTTCCTGGCCGGCGGTGATATCCGTCAGATCATTCTGTTCAGTGTTGTTGCCCTGGCGGCCGGATGGCTGGTTGTGCAATTCAGCCACACCGGGAAAGCCCGTATCGGTCCTTACATTGCCGGTCTGAAAGATCCGCTCCAATCCAGCGATCATGTGCTTTGGTCCCTGGAAGCCATCTTTAAAGGGCAATTATTCGGGGTGGGGATCGGAAGAGCCACGACGAAACTGATCGGCCTTCCTTTCGCTGCCACCGACAGTATCTTTGCAGTGATCGTCGAGGAATTGGGTCTTTTCGGAGCGATCAGCCTGGCAAGCCTGTATGCGCTTTTGGCATGGCGCGGGTTGAAGATTGCCTCCCGGGCGAAAGATTCACTTGGTTCGGTGATGGCTGCCGGCTTGACCTTTTGGATCGTGCTCGAAGCCGCAATCAACATGGCTGTGATGGTTGGCCTGTTACCTTTTGCTGGAAATGCCCTGCCCTTTGTCAGCGCTGGAGGGTCGAACCTGCTTTCTACGCTGGCAGCCATCGGAATCCTGCTTAATATTTCGCGTAAATCCGGGACTTTAGTCCGCGAGCCCGGGGAAAGGAATACTTACAGTGCGTCTGTTGATCTGCGCCGGCGGGACCGGAGGCGGGGTGTATCCCGCACTCGCCGTTCTGCAAACCATGCACGCTGACACCGAAGTCCTCTGGGTGGGCGGGGAAGGTGGCATGGAAGCCCTCCTTGTGGACCGGGCGAAGGTGCCGTTTAAGACCATCCCGGCTGCCGGGCTGCATGGTGTTAGCCTGAAGGCCCTGCCGGGGAATTTGCTCCGGCTGGCGCGTGGTTACTTTGCTGCCCGGCGCATCCTGGGCGAATTCAAACCAGATGTGCTGTTCTTCACGGGTGGGTATGTCGCCGTCCCAGTGGCTTTGGCTGGAAGGCAAATCCCAACCGCACTGTTTGTGCCAGATATCGAACCGGGTCTGGCTCTCAAGACCCTGGCCCGTTTTGCAGACAAGATTGCCGTCACGGCAAAGGAATCATTCCGGTTCTTCAGCCGCCGGGAACGACTGGTCCTCAGCGGCTATCCTGTGCGCGCTGACCTTGCCCGGTGGTCTCGTTCCGACGCCTGCAAGGCTATGCAACTTACCAGCGAAGCTCCGGTCCTCCTGGTCCTTGGAGGAAGCAAAGGATCGCATTCGATCAACACTGCCGTTCAGGCAAACCTGGATGCCTTGCTCGAGATCGCGCAGGTGGTCCATATCAGCGGTGAATTGGATTGGCCCGGCGTGGAAGCCATGCTGAAATCACTCCCGCCAGCCCGGGCCTCACGCTACCATGCCTTCCCCTACCTGCATGACGAGATGGGTGCCGCACTCGCGGCAGCAGACCTGGTGGTCTCACGCGCCGGTGCGTCCACATTGGGCGAATATCCGCACTTCGGTCTGCCCGCCATCCTGGTCCCCTACCCTCATGCCTGGCGTTACCAGAAAGTGAACGCCGAGAGTTCTTGTCGGTCACGGCGCGGCTATGATGATCCCGGATAGTGATCTGATGACCGGGCTCCTGCCAGCCATCACATCCTTGTTACACGACCCTGCCCGCCTCAACGCCATGCGCGCCGCGGCAAAAAGCCTGGCACATCCTCAGGCTGCCACCGAGATTGGCCATCTTTTGAACGAATTGGCCGGGAAGAAGAGATAAAAATGGTCAGCCTCTCCTTCGTTTTCTGGATGTACGTCATATTGTTCGGAATAATCGGCGGTATGCGCGGATGGGCCAAGGAACTGCTGGTCACCTTCAGCGTCATCCTGGCGCTCTCGTTTTCAACCCTTCTGGAACATTATGTACCTTTTGTGCGGGATGTTCTGCAGAAAGATAATGTACCGCTTTACTTCTGGCTGCGCACCGGCATTTTATTCCTGCTGGTCTTCTTTGGATACCAGACACCCCACCTGGCAAGGTTCGCTGCCAAGATGACCCGGGAAAAATTCCAGGATATCCTGCTGGGTGCGTTCCTGGGAGCCATCAATGGTTACCTCATCGCCGGAACCATCTGGTTCTACATGGCGGATGGCGGATATCCGTTCACCAAGGTCATCGTTCCTCCAACTGGAGATCTCGCCAAGGTGGCGGAGTCCATGCTTCATTACATGCCGCCCAAGTTGCTCGGGATCCCCGGTATCTACTTTGCCGTTGTGGTCGCATTTATCTTCGTAATTGTGGTGTTCATCTAACTATGACTCGCATCCACTTGATTGGTATCGGCGGCACCGGACTCTCAGCCATCGCTCGCGTCCTGCTTGAAATGGGACACACGGTGAGTGGTTCTGACAGCCTTGAATTGTCGTTCACACACGACCTGGAAGCCGCAGGTGCTGTCATCCATATCGGTCATCGCCCGGAGAATATCCGCAATGTTGACCTGGTGGTACGGTCTTCAGCCATCCCTGATGATAATCCCGAGGTGATCGCCGCCCGCGCCTTCAACATCCTCGTCCTGAAGCGGGCTGATTTCCTGGGCAGCCTGATGGATGGCAAGACCGGGATCGCAGTTGCCGGTACGCACGGAAAGACCTCCACGACTGCCATGATCGCCTGGTTGCTGTTGTCCCTGAACAAGGATCCATCGTTCATTGTTGGCGGAGTGCTCACCAACCTGGGCGTCAACGCCAGGGCCGGGAATGGTCCTTTCTTCGTCATCGAAGCAGATGAGTACGACCGCATGTTCCTCGGGCTGCGACCTGCCATAGAGGTGGTCACCAATGTCGAACATGACCATCCGGATTGCTATCCCACCCTGGCTGATTTCCAGGAAGCCTTCGTGGAGTTCATGTATAAACTGCCGGCGGACGGTACCCTGGTAGCCTGCCATGACGATCCCGGGGCGCGCTCCCTGCTGGAAAGAGCTGAAACTCTTGGAAAATCCGTCATTACTTACGGGATGGTTTCAACTTCTGAGACAGGCAAATTGTTGCAGGTCAGTGCCAGCAAACTGGTTACCAATGATAAAGGTGGTTTCTCGTTCGACGCCTTGCTGCAAGGGAATTCCGTTCATTTGGATCTTCAGGTTCCCGGGAGGCACAACGTTCTCAATGCGCTGGCAGCGCTTGCCGTCTCCCAGGTGCTTATGCTGCCTCTCGCAGACTCTGCCAGGGCGCTGGAAGCATTCACCGGAACCAAGCGGCGGTTTGAGGTGCGCGGCGAAGTGAAAGGTATCGTCATTGTCGATGACTATGCGCATCATCCTTCTGAGATCATCGCAACACTCGCCGCTGCCAGGGCGCGCTACCCTTCCCGCCGTCTCTGGGCAGTCTGGCAGCCGCATACCTATTCGCGCACGCAAACCTTATTAAACGAATTCGCGGCTGCGTTCATCGACGCCGATGAAGTAATCGTTACTGAAATCTATCCGGCTCGCGAACCGCAGCAAGCCTTTTCTTCCCGGCAAGTGGTGGACGCCATGACCCGTAAGGCGCATTTCATCCCAGGCTTGCCTGAGGTGTGTGATTTTCTGAGCAAGAATCTGCGCTCCGGTGACGCCCTGCTTGTCCTTTCTGCCGGAGATGCAGACCGGATCAGCACTGAAATGTTGACCCGCCTAAAGGAGGCCCAAAATGGCTGAAAAGAAACGATTGTTTAAAGCTGAAATGTTGACCCTGGCGCCCGCGCACGCGGTTGTTGGTGATGCACCGGTTCGAATCCTCGACCAGGAGATGCAGAACAGGCTGGATCTGAGGCAATTGAAGCTGGACCCGGCGTTGGAGCCCTCGGTCAAGCGGCTGATCGCACATTTCAAGGATGAGAAATAACCACGAGGTCCTTTCACCTGATAACCGACTTCGCCAGGATCAATATTAAACCTTATGCAACCATCCGTCTTGTCTGACCTCCGCACCAAATATGCCGACCGCTTGCAGGAGAATGTACCGCTCTCCAGCTATACTGCGGCGCGGATCGGTGGACCGGCAGATGCGCTGCTCTTCGTCCATTCTGCTGACGAATTGGCAGATGCCGCGGTGACTCTGTGGAAAATGGAAGTGCCTTTCCTCCTCCTGGGAGGCGGCTCAAATGTGCTGGTGAGCGATAAAGGTGTGCGCGGCGTGGTGATCATCAACCGGGCGAGGCTGGTGAAATTTGATACCCGCACGGAGCCCCCGAGCGTTCATGCTGAATCAGGTGTCACTCCAAATGATATCAGCCAGCGGGCAGCGCGCCTGGGATTGACTGGTTTTGAATGGGCTGCAGGTGTTCCAGGATCGCTGGGTGGAGCGGTATTCGGAAACGCTGGAGCTTTCGATGGCGACATGGCCGCCAGCCTGACCTCGATTGAATTGATCCACCGTCAATCTGGACGCCAGGTGTGGCCTGTTGAAAAGATGGAATATGGTTATCGGACCAGTGTCCTGAAACGCGAACATCCGCCTGTAATCATCTTATCCGCGCAATTGACCTTGCAGCACGCTGATCCGCAGGTGATCCGCTCCAAAATGGAACACTTTTCAGAGCATCGCAGGAAAACACAACCGCCGGGTGCAAATATGGGTTCGATGTTCATGAATCCCCCCGGAGAGAAGGCTGGCAATTTGATCGAAGCAGCCGGCTTGAAAGGCAAACGCATCGGAAATGCAGAGATCAGTACGCAGCATGCCAACTTCTTCATTAATCATGGTCAAACCCGTGCCGAAGATATGAAGGCATTGATTGAGCTGGCCCAAAAGAAAGTTGCTGAAGGATCAAAAATAAATCTGCAACTGGAAGTGGAATTGGTTGGTGAGTGGTAAGGATGAATAAAAAGATCCGCATCGCCGTGCTATTTGGAGGTCGTTCTGGTGAACATGAAATTTCCCTCATGTCTGCCCGGTCAGTGCTGTCTGCGCTTAGCCCGGAAAAATATGACATAACCCAGATAGGGATCACCAAGGATGGCGTTTGGATGGCAGGAGATGGTGTGTTTGAGACGTTGAGCAGTGGACAGATGGAAAATGAAAACCTGAGCCGGGTTGTGATCATCCCGGATCAATTTCACAACCGTGTCTGGAGATTTGATGGCAATTCCTCCGCATGGAATCTGGTGCCGCTGGCAGAAGTGGATGTGGTTTTCCCCGTTCTGCATGGCACTTTTGGTGAAGATGGTACTTTGCAGGGTTTCCTCGAACTCGCAGACCTGGCGTATGTGGGTGCAGGCGTGACCGGTTCTGCAACCGGCATGGATAAGGGCATCTTCAAGGATGTGATGCGCGCCAATGCCATTCCAACAGTTGAATCCATCCTTGTCCTGCGAAGCGAAGTTGACAGGGATATCGAGGCGGTCATCCAACGGGCAGAAGCTCTTGCACCCTATCCCCTGTTTGTGAAACCCGCCAACCTGGGTTCATCCGTCGGAATCAGCAAGTGCAACGGCAGTGCTGATCTGCGCGAGGGTCTAATGGAAGCGTCTGCCTACGACCGGCGCTTGCTGGTGGAACGCGGCGTGAATGCCCGCGAGATCGAAGTATCGGTTCTGGGTAATGACAATCCTCAGGCTTCCGTTCCGGGAGAAGTACTTCCCAGCCGCGAATTCTATTCGTATGAATCCAAGTACCAGGACGGCACCTCCAGCCTGCTCATACCGGCCCCCCTCCCCGCTGAAAAGGCAGAGCAGATCCGCAGCCTGGCAGTGTCGGCCTACAAGGCCATTGACTGCGCCGGGATGGCGCGGGTGGATTTCTTTCTCGATAAAGTAACCGGTGATATCTATCTGAACGAAATGAACACCATTCCAGGATTTACCGGCATCAGCATGTACCCCAAACTCTGGGAAGCAAGCGGAATACCTTATCCTGAACTCGTCGACTCCCTGGTCGAACTGGCCCTTGAGCGCAAGGCTGACCGCGATCGCACCGAATATCGATTCCGGAGAACATCATGACCTCTCAGCAGAAAATCACGCGTGCCAGTTTTGTGCGGCAGCCTCGCTCACCGCTCGAGCGCTTGCGGGACCTTGCGCAAAGGAAGGAAGGGCCCACCCGAAAAGCCTTCAACCCGGCTTCGGTGTTCCTACCCGTCGAACCTCAGTCAGGGGCACGCCGCGCCAATCGACAGGCTCAGGGTGGCGCTGCCGGTCAGGCAAAAAGATACACGCGACGCAATGGATATGACATTTCCTTATCCCTGGGCAGGGCGGTTGTGCGGGCTCCGGCTTTGAACATCCCGCAGTTTGGCCCTCGCTGGGTATCAGCGACATTGACCCTGATCCTGGGATTCATCCTGTTCGCCATGTGGACCGCCTCCCCCTTCACGGTCACTTCTGCGATCGTGCGCGGCAATTTGCGGTTGAGCGCGGACCAGATCAATTCCATGCTGGGCACATACGGTCAACCGATTTTCAAGGCTGTCCCGGCCCGGATCATCGACAACCTGCATGCTGCCTTCTCTGACCTGCAGGAGATTGATGTCCGTGTGCAACTCCCCAACCGCATCATAGTGGATGTGGTGGAACGGGCACCTGTTTTGGCGTGGTATCAGGACGGCGTGGTGACCTGGATCGATGCCAGCGGTGTGGCCTTCATGCCGAGAGGTGAAGTACCCGGGATGGTGGTGGTGGCTGCCAATGGCTCCCCTGCCCAGATCGCGCCGGACCCGGCGTTACCTCTCTATGAGCAAAAATTCATTGATCCCGCGATGATACAGGCTCTGACCGTGCTGGCTCGCGATGTTCCCACCGGTATGACGATGATCTTTGATCCGGTCTATGGGATGGGATGGCAGGATCCTCGTGGCTGGACCGTCTATTTTGGACAGGATAGCCAGGATATCCCGATGAAAAACGTTGTCTACAATGCCATCGTAGACACACTCATCCAACAAGGCGTTCAGCCTTCGCTGATCAGCGTTGAATATCTGAACGCTCCATTCTACAAGTAGCCCAAGGGTAATATGGACGAAATTGTCGTAGGAATTGACGTAGGCACAACCAAAGTCTGCACCCTGGTGGGACGGATCGAAGAGGAAGTGATCCGCATCCTGGGTGTGGGTATCGAGCCTTCAGCAGGCATCCGGAAGGGTGTCATCGTTGACCTGGCTGCGGCCTCGCAGGCGATCACCAAATCGGTTCGCCTCGCCGAGCAGACTTCAGGTGTGGAGATCACCGGGGCATTGGTCAGCCTGGCAGGAGCGCATGTCTCGTCCATCAACAGCCGGGGCGTTGCCGGCATCATCTGGCGAAGTGATCGATGAGATCGATGTGGCTCGCGCCCTCGAAGCCGCCCGGGCAGTTGCCATTCCTCACAACCGCGAGATCATCCACATCATCCAGCGCGGTTTCACGGTGGATGGGCAGGATGGCATTTCCATGCCGGTTGGCATGCGCGGTTTCCGCCTGGAAGTGGAAGCTCACATCATCACCGCAGCCCAGGCGACTGTGGAAAACCTGCGCCAATGCGTCAGTGCGGCGGGCGTGGAGGTTCTCCAATTCGTGCTGAACCCGCTGGCATCGGGCGACGTGGTGCTGACCGACACCGAGCGCCAGATGGGTGTGGCCGTCTGTGACATCGGCGGCGGAACCACCGACCTGGCTTTATATGTGGACGGGCATGTCTGGCATACGATGGTTCTGGCGGTGGGCGGCAACCACATCACCAACGACATCGCCACCGGTTTGCGGCTTCCGCTCTCACAGGCTGAAGAGATCAAGAAGAAATACGGTTTTGCCATGAAATCCGGGGTGGGTGTTGAAGAGACATTCGCCGTACATGCATTTGGTGAGGACCAGCCGGTAAAGATCAGCCGCCAGGAGTTGGCCCATATCATCGAGGCCAGGGTTGAAGAAATCTTTTCGCTGACCATGCAGGAGATCAAGCGTTCAGGGTATGACGGATTATTGCCTGCTGGCATGGTGTTGACGGGAGGCACAAGTGCCCTGCCGGGAATTCGTCAACTGGCTTCAAAGATCTTCGGGCTCCCCATCCGTACCGCACAACCGGAGAAATCTGGTCGGGCTGGTGGACCAACTTCGAACAGCCCTGCTTATTCCACCAGTGTTGGATTGCTGCACTGGGCTGCAGCTATGACGGAAGATGATCTTTCTCCTGACCGCCGGCGCAGAAACACGCGGCGGGAAAAAGGACATGCATATGAATTTTGATCAAGTTAAAGACCTGGTTCAAACGGTTGCTCCCATCGGACGAGTAATTCCGCTGCAAACACATCACATCGTCAACGCTTATACATATCACAGGAGGCAGAAACATGGACGCAAAAAAGATTCAAACCGAAACATTCGCCCGCATAAAGGTAGTAGGTGTTGGAGGCGGCGGCAGCAATGCCGTCAACCGGATGATCGAGGAAGGCATCCAGGGTGTGGAATTCGTGGCCATCAACACCGACGCCCAGGCGCTGATGCTGGCCAAGGCCCCCACCCGGGTCCGCATCGGCAATAAGCTCACGCGCGGCCTGGGCGCGGGCGGTAACCCGGAAGTTGGCCGCAAGTCCGCCGAGGAATCCGCTGAGGACCTGTATAACGCCATGAAAGGCGCTGACATGGTCTTCATCACCGCCGGCCTGGGCGGCGGCACCGGCACCGGTGCTGCCCCGATCGTTGCCCAGATCAGCCGGGAAGTGGGTGCACTGACCATTGGCGTGGTCACCCGCCCATTCACCTTCGAGGGCAACCGCCGGATGCAGGCATGCGAAACCGGCATGTCGAAACTCAAGGAACATACCGACACGCTCATCGTCATCCCCAATGACCGTCTGCTGCAGATCATGGACAAGCGCACCAGCCTGAACGACTCCTTCAAGATGGCTGACGATGTGCTGCGCCAGGGCATCCAGGGTATCTCCGAACTGATCACCGTACCTGGCTTGATCAACCTGGACTTCGCCGACGTGCGCACCATCATGTCGGAAGGCGGTGCTGCCTTGATGGCTGTCGGGAAGGCTTCCGGCGAAGACCGCGCCCGCCTGGCAGCCGAACAGGCCATCTCCAGCCAGTTGCTCGACATAACCATCGACGGCGCCAAGGGAGTGCTCTTCAATGTCACCGGCGGTCCAAGCCTGACCCTGTTCGAGGTCAACCAGGCAGCAGCCTTGATCCGTGAAACCACTCACCCGGATGTGAATCTCATCTTTGGTGCGGTGATCGACCCGGATATGACCGACGAGATCCGTGTGACGGTGATCGCCACCGGATTCGAACGCACTGGCATGCCTCGCCGCGTGACACATACGAACGCTCGCAGCATGGAAGGCAAACCTACCAACCGCCAGCTTGAGACGGTAAGCGTGGAAGCGCAGGTCGGAGGATCAGGCCTGGAATTCCGTCCACAGTCATTCAATACGGAAGATCTGGATATTCCGACCTTCCTGCGCAATCGCAAGTAGTCTGCCCCCTTATATCGCGGAGTGAATTCAGGGGTGACCCCCGGGTCGCCCTTGAATTCTTTAATTTAAAAATGGTCAGGTGGTCAATGCGGAAAATATATGGAAAATTATCCCCGTCACGTCTTCAAAAGGCGTATTTCAGCTGGGTCAAGGGTCAATTTTACCCAGGATCCATAACCAATGCCCGTGATCTTTTTTGTGATCACCTCGATCAGGGATGAGTCCTGGAAGTGGCGGATCTTGGTCTCCGGGTGGGGGTAATAGACGAAGCCTTCGTAAATATTTCCTTGATACGTAATTCTGCAGGGAGAAAATGAAAAGTCTTCAGGAGGGTGCAGGTCGGTCCAGGCGATTTGACGAAAGGTGAACGAAGGCCGAAACAGTTCAAAACGCATTGGGACGATGGAAATATTCAACGTACCAGGGAAAAATCCCTCCAGGTCCAGCCCGCCAGAACGGAAGAATGGTATTTGACGTTCAAGGCTGCCGTAGGGGTACTCCCGGGAAGGCCCGGATGCCACCCGGTGACCTTCCACGACGATACCGGATACTTGCATTGGTTTCATCTGTATAGTAGAAAATTTAAACGTAATCAGGCTTTGTTCTAGGAATTTACCTTATTGTTTAAAAAAATAGATTGCTTATCAACCAGCCATTTTGCCTGGATTCTTGACGATAATACCGTCGTTTTTCCATTCTATTTGTTCAACTGATCGATCAAAGCCAGCATCTCGGAATTCAGCGGTATATCCGTCATGTCATGCCCGTAATGAACAAAGCGGGCTATTCCCAGTCGATCCACCAGCAACTGGGCGGGCATGCGCCCAAATTTGAACAACTTGATCTCTTGCCCGTAGGTCTTTAAAACGCTGTGGGTTGGGTCAGGCAGTCCGATAAAGGGCAGGGAATTTTCAGCAAAATAGCGTTTAAAACCTGCTGCATCCTCGGGGCCGATGACCAAGATGACGGTGTTCCGTTTCTCAAACTCAGTAAAATCCTGGCGCAACTGCGCCATATGCGCCCGGCAGAATGGTCAGATAAAGCCGCGATTGAAAACCAGCAGCACATTCCGACCTCGGAAATCCGACAGTCGCAAGATCTTTCCAGAAAGATCCGTCAGTTCAAAATCCGGTGCAGCGCTGTTAATGGCAACTCTGGGCATATAACCTCAATTTGCTTGGAAATTACTCCCGATATTCCAGTTCATATTCGCCGATATAGACCGTATCCCCCTCCTTAGCGCCGGCATCGCGGAGCGCCTTATCCACACCCAGCCTTTCCATTAATAATTGGAAGCGGCGCACCGATCCGGATTGGTCCCAGGGGGTCATTTCAGCGGCACGCTCTATGGCAACCGATTTTATACGGTAACCGCCTGATTCGCGCAGGATGCTGAAAGCGCGTGGATCCTCCACCGGGCGGTAAACTGGCATCGGAGGCTCGATTTCTTCCATGCCGGGTGTTTCTGCCAATTTGGTAACGGCTTCGAGCAGTAACTCGCGTACATTTGTCCGTGCCAGGGCGGAGATTGCCAGGCAGGTATGACCGCTCTTCTTTAGCGCTTTCTTGATCTTCTCCCAGCGCTGTAATGCCTCTGGTTGATCGATCTTGTTCAAAGCCACGATCTGCGGTTTCTCCGCCAGGTGCGGATCGAAAAGACCTAACTCGGTATTGGTCTGGGCAAAATCCTCCATGGGATCTTCAGATAATCCGTCCAGAAGATGGATCAAAACACGCGTGCGTTGAATATGGCGCAGGAAATCGTGCCCGAGCCCAAGCCCCTGCGCGGCACCTTCCACCAGTCCTGGAATATCTGCCAGGACAACGGTCGTTTCCGCATCCACTTCCGCCACACCCAGGTTTGGTTCGAGGGTTGTGAACGGGTAAGCGGCAATTTTTGGTTTGGCATTGGTAAGGACAGATAACAGTGTGGACTTGCCCGCATTGGGCACCCCAACGATGCCGATGTCCGCGATCAATTTTAGTTCGAGCCGCAAGCGTTTTTCTTCACCCGGCTCGCCGCGTTCCGCTGTGCGTGGAATCTGGTTGATCGAACTCTTGAAGTGAGGGTTGCCGCGCCCGCCGCGCCCGCCTTTGCAGACCAGCAGGCGCTGACCTGCTGCGGTCAGGTCACCGACCAGGCCCCCGCCGGCAGCCTCATAGACTACCGTCCCAGGCGGGACAAGCACGATCAGATCATCGGCGGATTTACCGGACTTGTTATTGGTCCCTCCACCTTTGCCGTCCTGTGCGGCGTAACGTGCCGTATGACGAAATGCCGCCAGCGTGTTGAGAGTGGGGCGCACTTCCAGAATGACGCTTCCACCGCGACCACCGTCACCGCCGTCGGGACCGCCGCGCGGGACGAATTTTTCGCGGTGGAAATGGACCATCCCATCTCCGCCCCTGCCGGATTGAACTAGGATCTCTGCCTGATCGATGAACATAAGCTAATTGTAACAAAGAGACCGGGTTTTTGTGTAAGACCCGGCCTCCATAAATCGATCGTCAATAGAATATTCCACGCAGGAACCGTGGAAATCCCTTTATTTCTTTTTTCCAAACTTCTTCTTTAATATGTCCTCCAGCGTTGGCTGGCCGATCTCCTGCAGTTCGTAACGCACGCGCTGCGAGGGCTTGTTGATCTTGATTACCCGCGTCAGGTCGATGGGTGTGCCGATGATGACCAGGTCCACATCAGACTTGTTGATGGTGGCTTCCAGGTCCCTCGTCTGTGCCTCGCCGTAGCCCATGGCTGGAAGGATGGGACCGGTACTGGGGTACTTCTTGTAGGTTTCCGCAATGGATTTGACTGCGAATGGGCGCGGGTCGACAATTTCCTTCGCGCCGAAACGTTTGGCTGCCACATAACCGGCGCCATAGGCCATCTCTCCATGTGTCAGGGTCGGACCGTCCTCAATAACCAGGACACGCTTGCCGAGAATGGCAGCCGGATCGTCTACGAATAAGGGCGAGGCAGCTTCGATGACGGTCGCAGTAGGATTCAACAGGCGCAGGTTCTCGCGCACTTTTATGACTGCCTGTGGATCTGCAGTATCGACCTTATTGATGACGATCACATCCGCGTCCCGGCTGTTGACCTCGCCCGGGTGGTAGGTGCTTTCGTGTCCCGGGCGGTGAGGATCGGCTACCACGATCTTGAGATCCGAGACGTAGAACGAGAAATCGTTATTGCCACCGTCCCAAAGGACAATATCCACTTCCTTTTCCGCAGCTCGCAGGATCTTTTCATAATCCACACCGGCATAAACGATGACACCGTTGTCAATGTGGGGCTCGTATTCCTCGCGCTCCTCGATGGTGCACTCGTGCTTGTCGAGGTCGGCATAGGTGGCAAACCGCTGCACTTCCTGGCTTGCACCAGATCACCATAGGGCATCGGGTGGCGAATGGCAGCCACTTTGTAACCCATGCTCGCGCAGGATCAGCGAAACACGCCGGGTGGTCTGGCTCTTTCCCGAACCGGTGCGCACGGCGCAGACAGAAACAACCGGTTTGCTTGATTTCACCTGGGTGGATCTTCTCACCCATCAGGCGGAAATCAGCCCCGGCTGCCAGCACCATGGAAGCCTTGTGCATGACCACTTCATGCGGCACATCGGAATAAGCAAAAATCACCTGGTCAACCTTCAGGTTCTTTAGCAGTTTCAGCAAGTCGCTTTCGGCATGGATCGGGATGCCTTTCGGATACAGTCTCCCGGCAAGTTCCTTGGGATAAGTGCGGCCTTCAATATCGGGGATCTGGGTGGCTGTGAAAGCCACCACTTCATAGTCCTTGTTATCCCGGAAATAGACATTGAAATTGTGGAAGTCGCGCCCGGCGGCGCCCATGATGAGGGTACGGATTGGCATAGTTACTCCTTGATAAATTGTGAAAGTAGCAGGAATTCGCACAATGGATTTTCGGTGCCTGCTACTATTTTGGATGTAATTTTACATCACTTCCGGGGCTGTGATGCCCAAAAGTGACAACGAATTGGCAAGGATCTGCCGGGTGGCAACCACCAATCTTAATCGTGCAGTACGGATCTCCGGCTTCAGCCTGTAAGACCGGGCAGGCATCATAGAAGCCGGCAAAGGCCTTGGCAATATCGTACGCAATGCTGGTAATGGCAAGTGGCTTGTATTCCAAAGCGCCGCGCTGGACCTCGGCAGGGAAACGTGAAAGCCAATCCATCAGTTCCACTTCAGCCGGTTCCAAAGTATAGGAGAATGACGATTTCGGTAGGTCTGCCGCATCCACTCCCGCCTTGCGAAGGATGGAATTGCAGCGCACATGGGCGTATTGAATATAGGGGGCAGCCTGTCCGTTGAAGTCCAACGCGGTTTTCCAATCGAAGGTGACCATCTTGGTACTCTCACGCGCCAGGATCGGGTATTTCAATGCCCCCAAACCGACTGCCCTGGCTACACCCTCGAGTTGCTCTGCGGTCAGTGCTGGATTCCTGCGCTGGGCTTCTGCCCTTGCCCTGTCGATGGCCTCCCTTAGCAGGTCCTCCATCAGCACCACGGTCCCCTCACGTGATGAAACAACCACATTCCCGGGCAGGGTCACCAATTCATAGGATACGTGGCTGCAACTTTGCGACTGGGCATATCCGGCGATTTCAAGTATCTTGAATACCTGGGTAAAATGAAGGCTCTGGCGTACGTCCACCACATAGACGGATTTCGCCAGGTCGGGATAATCGTGGAATTTATGCAGCACCAGGGCCAGGTCTTCCGTGGCATAGAGGGCGGTACCATCCGAGCGCAAGACGACCGCGGTTCGATACTGTTCCTTGTCCAACCCCAGTATCTCGTCAATTTTTACAACCACCGCCCCGCCCTGTGAACGTTCGTCGGTGGCAATGCCGCGCTCCGACGAGTTCAGCCACCATCTTCTTGCCGGGTTGTTCCTCCTGGGTATTAAAATAGTACACGTCGAAACGAATATCGAGGGCGGCATACATCTGCCGAAAGCCTTCCAGCGACCATTCACGCGTCTGCTCCCAGAGTTGAACGATTTCTGGTTCGCGCTGATCCCAGCGCGCATACAAAGCGCGTAATTCACCTTCCAAATCAGGATCCTGTTCAATTTTTCGGGCTGCCTCGGCATACACATCCCCCATCCACTTGGTGATATCGCTGGAAGGTTTTTCACCATTATGGAACTTCAAGTAACCCCACAACCACTTGATCACATGCATGCCCATGTCACCGGGATAGTTGGCGCGCACCACTTCATATCCTGCAAATTCAAGCATGCGGCATAACGCGTCGCCAAGGATCGTGCCGCGCAGATGCCCAACATGGAATGCCTTGTGCGTGTTTGGGTGTGAAAACTCGATCATCACCCGCTGACCCGTGGATGGGGTAGAACCAAAGCGGTTCTTCTGCTCAAGGACTGTGTCCACCACCCGGCGGGTGTATTCCTGTGTGTCAAAATAGAGATTCAGATAGCCGTTCACCGCTTGCACGCGTTGGATGCCAGTAAAGTTGTCCACCCTGCCATCCCCGTTGAGACTGGCTTTTGACAGGTCAAGAATGACATCTCTTGCCAGTTCTGCAATCTCCTGGGCACGTTGGGCTACGATAATTTTCTTCCCCTGGCGCGCCTCGGCAGCGGCGGTGCCAAAAAAGGATGTGGATAATCCCCACTCCCCGCTAAAGGGTATTGGTTTCCAGACCAGGGATTCAACTGGAATTTCCTGGTCTGCGAAGTAAGCTTTTATCTTGCCTTCGATTTGCTGTTGCTCTTTGTGAAACATATTCTCTCGCCGGGGAATTATAACATCTGCCGCATTTGCAGAAACGCAAGGGGTGGTTCGCCCAATCGAGCCAGGATCTGGCGGGCACATTCATCTGGATTGAAGATGGATGTATCCACTTCGAGGTCGTATACTTTGTCCTTGTGGATTAGCGGGAATTGCAGCCGGGCTTGTCCCATAGTGCGGTTCTTTCTGGAGTGTTCACGCTCTTCCAGCACTTGGAGCGGACATTGGACTCCAATGAGATAGGCAGGCATCTCCGAAAAAATGCTAACACATTCCTTCAACCAGGCCGATTCCACAAGCACATGGTCTGCAATGACATTCCAACCCGCTTTCGATAAACCTGCGACGGTGATATGCATGGCGCTGACCAGCTTGTGACCTGTTTCCCCGGCGCTGGATGCCAATCCGAGCACATCGTCCCACTGCGGGCGTTCCAGGTATCGTTTTGGCATCATCCAGAGGAATTTATCCAGCCCGGCCTCGAGGGCTGGTTCAGGGAGCAGGTTCTGCAAGGCGTGCACAATGGAGGTTTTCCCTGAACTGGAAGTGCCATTGATAATGATTATGGTTCCACTCTTCATTTGACATTCCCGATTAATAAACGGGAGGCCCATCGAACTGGGCGCTCCCGCTCAAGGTCACAATTTGCTGCACGAAATGAGTTATTTAGAGGCGGCTGGCTTTTTGCCCTTTGATTTTGAAGTACTTCCAGTCTTCTTTGGAGGTTTCATGGTTTCAGCTTTTTTCACGGCTGGTTTCTTGACCGCAACCTTCTTGCGGGAAGAAGCCTTTGGTTCTGCCGGGGTTTCTGTTGCAGCTTCTGCTTTCTGTGCGGTTACCTTTTTGCCCTTGGCAGATGTCGCTATGGATGCCTTGCGTACGGCAGGCTTTTTCCCCTTCGGGGAAGGAGTTTCAGCTTCTGCTTCGATTCCAGCATCCGCGGACGGTGGAGCAACGATCCCCAGGACCGGTTCCATTTTTCCGAATGCTTTCATCAGGCGGCTTTTTCTACGGGCAGCATTATTCTTGTGGATCACACCTTGTTCGGCTGCCTTGTCGAGGGCACTGATAGCTTCCAGGAGGGCTGCCTTTGATTCAGGCAATCCTTCGTCAATGGTTGTGCGGGCATTTCTGACAGCAATGCGGGCTTCACCCCGGTAGACACGATTGCGCAGGCGCTTCTTGTCGTTCTGCCTATTACGTTTGATCTGAGACTTGATGTTTGCCACTACCTTCCTCCAAATATTGATGCAATTTCACGGCGCATCATTTTACAGCACGGCACGGAATCTGTCCAGACTGAATGAATGGTCAATTTGGGGTCTGCCTCATCCCGGCTATTGCTGAAAAACATGTCAACAGTTTATGCGGTAAAATACTCTCATGCAATCATCCATTGAAAAACTGCGTAAATTCTTTCGCTTGGAACAGGATACCGGTTTTACCAACAAGGCAGTCATAGGCGGGTTGGAAAATATTATTGATCTCTGGGAGGGTGAAGCTCGCAACGATAAACTACCCGAGGAGGTCGTTCAGGCTACTTCTTCCACATTACACTCCTATGCCGGTCAGACTCCTGCTGAACGGCTTGCCTCCCTTAAATCCTTATGGCAGTTGATCACCGAGAAAGTACCAGACGCAGCCCCGGGCAAGAAAACCGCTGCCTCCAAGCCCATCGAGTCAACCCCTCAGCCCGCCTCTGTACCAGACAATATTCCGAAAATCACCGAGGCGGGATCTCCTCCATTATTGTTGACGAATGGATTGAAGCCTGAACATGACTCACCTGGTGAGATCAAAACTCCTAAGCCTGGCATTGAAAGTCAGGTATCCGGGACTTCAACCCAGGTGACTCCCCGCCGCCCTGCAAAGTCGATCCCCGGCCGCGCAGAGAAAAGCCCTGGCGGAGTAACGAGCAAACGTCCCATTGCCCTGAACGCCTCGCTTACCGTACTGGCGGGAGTTGGTCCTCGACATGCAGCCATGCTCAGCCGTCTCGGGCTCAATACCCTGGGCGATATGCTTTACAACTTTCCACACCGCTATGAGGACTACAGCCAGCTTAAACCCATCCGGGATGTATTCTACGGACAGGCTCTCACGATCATTGGTGAAGTCACCATGGTTACCTCGCGCCCGCTGCGGGGAGGCAGGAAGTCCATTACCGAAGCCGTGATCAACGATGGCACTGCCGGCCTGCGTCTCACCTGGTTCAACCAGCCCTGGCTGACAAACCGGTTAAAGGTGGGGGAGGCAATTTCTGTTTCAGGTAAGGTTGAGCAGTATCTTGGCAGGCTGGTGATGAACAACCCGGATTGGGAACCTGTGGAAGTAGAAAACCTGCACACCAACCGCATCGTACCCATCTACTCGCTGACTGCCAATGTCACCCAGAAATGGCTGCGGAAATTGATGAACCAGGTGGTGACCTATTGGGCTCCCAAATTAACCGACCACCTGCCCGAGACGATCCGCCAGGCTGCAGACCTGCCAGATCTGGGTACGGCTTTGCTGCAGGCACATTTCCCGGACTCGGATCCCAAGTTGAAAGCCGCCCGCCAGCGGCTGGCTTTTGATGAGATCTTCTTCCTGCAGACCGGCGTCCTGCGCCAGAGGCGCGATTGGCAGTCTGCTCCAGGTCGCATTTTTGAAGTGGAGGAAGAGTGGCTGGAGTCCCTGCTCAAGGCTCTGCCTTTCACACTGACCAATGCCCAGCAAAAAGCCATCCAGGATATCCGCGCTGATCTGAAATCCGGTCAGCCGATGAACCGCCTGCTGCAAGGTGATGTAGGTTCCGGGAAAACTGCCATTGCTGCAATTGCCGCAGCCATGGTGAACCATTCTGGCGCCCAGGCGGCGATCATGGCGCCCACCTCCATCCTGGCAGATCAGCACTACCGCACATTCTTGAATGTGCTTGCTTCTGAAAATGGGCTGCTGAAACCAGGGCAGATCCGCCTGCTGGTAGGAGATACTCCTGAACGTGAGAAAGAGGATATTCGTGCCGGTCTGGCAAGCGGGGAGATTAAGATCGCGATCGGAACACATGCCCTGATTGAAGATCCGGTGACATTCGCTGACCTGCAGTATGTTGTGGTGGATGAGCAGCATCGTTTTGGTGTTGAGCAGCGCGCCGCATTGCGCTCCAAGGGCACCAACCCGCACTTGCTGGTGTTGACCGCCACACCCATCCCGCGCTCGCTTGCCCTCACCCTCTATGGTGACCTCGATCTTTCCATCATGGACGAACTTCCCCCGGGTCGCCAGCCAATCCCTACGCACATCCTCGCCCCGCAGGAACGCGAGCGCGCCTATGCCCTGGTCCGCAGCCAGGTCAAGGAAGGTCATCAGGCTTTCATCATCTACCCGCTGGTGGAAGAAAGTGAAAAGAGCGAGCTCCTGGCTGCCACGCAGGAACATGAGACCCTGCAGAAGGAAATCTTCCCGGATTTGAAACTTGGCTTGTTGCATGGAAGGATGAAAGCCAGCGAGAAGGACTCGGTCATGCTGGCGTTCCGCGAAAGACAGTATGACATCCTGGTCTCCACCACCGTGGTCGAGGTGGGTGTGGATGTGCCAAACGCCACCGTGATGCTCATCGAAGGTGCCAATAACTTCGGGCTGGCGCAACTGCACCAGTTACGCGGCAGGGTGGGGCGCAGCACTGCGCAATCTTTCTGCCTGCTTGTACCCGATCATGAAGATGCCGCGGAGAATGAGCGCCTGAAAGCCATGGCAGAGACAAACAACGGTTTCGTGCTGGCCGAACGTGACCTGCAACAGCGTGGTCCCGGGGAATTCCTGGGAACGCGCCAGGCTGGTTTTGCCACATCGCTGAAGATGGCAAGCCTGAGCGACATTCAATTGATCGAAAAAGCTCGTGTGCAGGCCCAGGAGTTGTTTGCCCGCGACCCGGATCTGAAAGCGCCTGAAAACTCGCTGTTGTCGGAAGCGCTCGATCGGTTCTGGGGCGGCGGCAGGGGAGATGTCAGTTGAATTTATCTGGTATCCCCGGTTTTGGGACTAGAACTGTCGTGAGCCATTATTCATCATCTAAAATCCAACCTTTGAGCAAGATTTTCTCCATGGAGAATTGAAATGGTACGAGCCATATTTCCCGGAACTTTCGACCCCATACACTACGGTCACATTGATATCGCCAACCGCGCTGCCCGGCTTTTTGACGAACTGGTTATCGCTGTTTACGACCTGCCGTTGAAAAGCCTGATGTTCCTGCCAGAAGAACGTATTGCGCTGGTAAAGGAAACCTTCATGGATCACCCGAAGATCATCGTGGTTGGTTACACCGGCATGACCGTGGAATTTTGTCGAAAATCGAATGCCCAGGTGATCGTGCGCGGTCTGCGTGTCTTTTCGGATTTCGAGTATGAATTCCGCATGGCACTTGCCAATCACCGCCTGGCTGCAGATATCGAAAGTGTTGCCTTCATCACCGATGAAGACCATACCTTCCTGTCCTCCACAACTGTGCGCGAGATCGCCTCGCTGGGTGGAGATGTATCCAGCATGGTGCCTGCCCATGTGGAAGCTGCCTTGAAGAACAAGGTGAAAGACCTGGGCGACCAGCAGCTGCTTCCCTTTGGGATTAAAGTATAATTACTGTATTCCGTCCTCGTTTAAGCGGAGGAGCCAATGGATATTCTTCAATTAATAGATAGACTGGAAGAGCTGTTCAACGCCAGCCGCCCCATCCCATTGACGCACAACGTCATTGTCGATGAGGACAAATTCCTCGATATTATTGACCAGATGCGCATTTCCGTTCCTGAAGAAGTAAAAAAAGCGCAGCAGGTTTTTTCGCAGAAAGACCGGGTGATGGCTCAGGCACAGGAAGAAGCCAACCGGACCCTGCAACTGGCTCGCGAGAAAGCCGACTCACTGGTGGAGAAGGAAGCCCTTGTGCTTGATGCCCAACGCCGTGCCGGTCAGATCATCGACCAGGCTCGCATGGATGCTGAGAATATTAAAACTGGTGCAGATCAGTATGCGATGGATGCCTTGATGGGTCTTCAAACCGAATTGGAACGCCTGAACAACCAGGCGCAAAATGGCGTCCAGGTGCTGCTCCAGAAAAGGCTGCCGCCTGAACCAATGGATCAGGAGAAATAATTAAAACACAACCTCCGCAGCAGCGGAGGTTGTCTATTTTACTGGGGTGGAATTTATACCGCCACATTGGCAACATTGCGGATGACCATCACCACTTTTCCTTTAATTTCCAGGGGCTCGCTCTTATCGATCATGATCGGTCCCATGGTCGGATTGGCAGGCTGCAGCCGATAACTGTCTTTTTCCTTGTAGAAATATTTCAGCGTGGTCTCATCGCGATTCGGGAGCCAGATGGCAACCATCTCGCCATTATTGGCTTTTATGACCGGTTTCATGATGATGATGTCTCCATCGTTGATCATCGCATCGATCATCGATTCACCTTTCACCTTAAGTGCAAAGAGTTCGCTGTTTTTTTCACCGGAAGGGAGCAGGCTGCGCGCCACATCCACCGCGTCCATTTCATTGCCGATGCCGAGATACGAGGCACCCGGGGCGGGGACGAGCATGGGCTCTCCGGCGGCAATCGGGCCAAGAATGGGTATCTTGACAAGATCCCTGCTGATCGGGTCGGTCAGACGAACAGCCCGTGAGAATTTTGCATCCCTCTCGATCATGCCCATTTCGGTCAGTTGCTTTAAATAATAGGTCACCACGGAGGTTGAGGTAATTCCAACCGCCTCCCCAATTTCGCGGATGGACGGGGGATACCCGGTGCTCAACCGTTCATTCAGGTAGGCGATGATCTTCCGATGTCGTTCGGTGAGACCTCTGCGAGTTCTGACCATTCTGCCCTTCCTTTCCAATGCCGATATCAAAACATTTGTGCTAATTATAATACGAACACCCGTTCTATGTCAAGCGCGGCTGCAAAGTCAATTCACCATGTTTGAATAAAGAAAAAGATCACCATTGGCGCAACTGGAATGCGCGCCCACCAAACCATTCCATCATCATCAACTCCTTCTGAAAGGTTGAATGCCGATGGCACCTGGATTGTCCCGGTTTGAACCTGTTGGTTGGTTCTTGAATAAATGCTCCATTGGATCGTACAGGAATCAATTTGGTTCAAAAATACATTATTTCTTTAGCTATGTGGTCTTAAAGCAAGAGAACCCTTCCTTTTTCAATATTATTCAACTTGATATTAAGATTATTAATATTCAACATTGACATTATTAATATTATGTGTATAATATCAATTAGATTTATGTTTCGCCTTGTTATCAGAAATGAGGCAGTTATGATCTCGCTTTTGAATGCTTATCAGTCTTATGAACGCCGAATTCAGCATGGCGAATTGGATAATTTTCCTAAGAAGACATTGAAATGGCCTGAGCGAGGTGATTTAATCCTGGCTCAATTAGGAGAACTGCTCATCCAGGCCGGTCTAAGGCTAAAACGCCATCGGGCTTCCAGTCGATCGCTGTCCTTTTCACCCATGACCGGGGGTAAGTCATGAAAACAGCCTTGAGCAAATGCCCCGTATGTGATGGCGAGCTGACCGTTACACGCCTGCACTGTGAGACTTGCGACACTACCATTGAAGGTCGATTCGCCAACGGTGCCTTCGCTGGGCTGGCGCCGGAACAATTGGATTTCATTGAGACTTTCGTCCGCTGCGAGGGAAAGATCACCCGGATGGAAGAAGAAATGGCCCTATCCTACCCCACCATACGCAACAGGCTCCAGGAAGTGATCAGGGCTCTTGGTTACGATCCAGGCAAGGAAGAAACCAGTGAGGTCTCCGACGAGAAGCGGCGCAGCATTCTCGAAGACCTTGATTCTGGCAAGATCTCCGCTGAAGAGGCCATGCGGGTCCTGAATGGAGAGGAGTGAGTATGCAACATCAGACCTTTTCTGTTGTTTCAACCCCAAACCTGCTCATCGAATCCATCCCTGGCGATCTGCGGGTTGCCGGTTGGGATCGTTCGGAGATCATGGTAAAAACGGACGGGGATGCTCTCCAGGTTTCAGCCGATACCGATCCGATCGTGGTCTCATGTGACGAAGATCTGATCCTGTATGTGCCGCGCGGCACTACATTGAAGGTGGAACAGGTCGCCGGAGATGCCATCCTGCAGGCACTCACCGGGCCGGTCACTATTGGACCTGTGGCGGGCGACCTGACCTTGAATGACCTGGGAGCTATTTCCCTCTCTTCGGTGGCAGGCGACGCTTCTATACGGAATATCGGGGCTCTGAATGCCGGGACGATCAGCGGCGACTTCACCTTGCGCGGCGGGCACGGGGTCTGCGCAGTGGACAATGTGGGAGGCGATGGATCTGTCCGTGATGTGGACGGCATGCTGACCATTGAGAGCGTCGGGGCAGACTTGTATGTACGCAATGTCCACTCTGCAGTGACTGTAAAAGCAGGGTCCGACGTGGTTTTTTATGTCTCGCCGATTCCCGGTCAAATCTATGATGTAACTGCGGGAGACGATTTGATTCTCCGCCTTTCGCCGGATGCCAATGTGAAGCTCCACCTGACCGCTCCCTCCCATGATTCCATACAGGTGAATTTCCCGGGTGTGGAAATTCCAGCAGATTGCACATCCTGTGAAGTAATACTGGGCGAAAAGAAAGACGGCATGGCCGAGATGCTCTTGAGCGCCAGCGGTGATCTGGTTGTAACCAGCCAGGCAGACCAGTGGGAATCCGCGGCAGATTTCGATAGCGGCGATTGGCGCATCCCCCCCTCCCTCCAATTCCTCCCATCCCTCCCCTGCCACCGGATTTCTCCGAGCGCATCAACCAGCGCGTGAAAGCCTCGATGGAACGCGCGCAAGTGCACATTGAACAGGCCACCCGTCGGACCGAAGCCAGGGTCCAGGCAGCCATGCGGCGGGCGGAAATGAAAGCGCGTGCGGCTGAAGTCCGCGGGCGGCGAGGAGCCAAATTCAATTTGAATGTGGGGCGCTGGAATTGGGATCTGGCTCCAAAGGGGCCTTCCGATGCCAGTGAAGCAGTCTCTGATGATGAGCGTTTGATCATCCTGAGGATGTTGCAGGAAAAGAAGATCAGTCTTGCCGAAGCCGAGCAGTTGCTTGCGGCTCTGGAAGGAAAATGACATTGTCTTTCTTGTCCCCTCCACCCTCCCCTTCGGGGGAGGGCCAGGGGGCAGGGTGGCGGCTTTACGGAGGAATCCATGACTGACCAGGAACGAGAGCAAGTATTAAAAATGATCGAAAATGGTACCATCACACCTGAGGACGGCTTGAAATTGATTCGCACTCTCGAAACGACATCTGCAGAGGAAGATGAGCCCGCGAAGCCCGTGGAATTGCAGGCACATCCGGTGGAAGCAGCGGCAGGTGACAACAAGGCTGGAGGGAACGCAGAAAGGTCCAATTTCGAAGTGGACCCTCGCATCTCCAGGGTCAAATCCACGGTCAGCCGGCTGTGGCAGATCCCCCTGTGGATCGGCGTGCTTTTCACAGTACTGAGCGCCTGGGGCATGTACGCGCTGGTACAGGCATCCAGGTTCAATTTCTGGTTTTATTGTCTGGGTGCCACATTACTCCTGGGTGTGCTGGTGATGGTGGCAGCGATTGGCAGCCGCACTGCACACTGGATCTTCGTGGATGTGCACCAGAGACCTGGTGAATCGCCCGCCCGCATTTTCCTTGGATTCCCACTGCCCCTGAAATTTGCTGCCTGGTTCGTGCGCACCTTCAAGCACTGGATCCCCGGTCTTGAAAAAGGTATGAAGAACGCCAATATTGATGAGATTCTCGAGGCATTCGAGGCGGGCATGGGTTCCGAATCCATGGTTGTGAACGTGGATGAAGGCGAACATGGGGAAAAAGTCCGCGTGTATATCGGGTAGGTTCCTGGAATGACTGTCTCTGCATTGGAAATCGACCAGGAAAAAAAGAAACCATTATTAAATGGCCTGATCCTGTTATTCCTGCTGGCAATGATCCTTGCCAACATGGGCGGGCAGATGTATGGACCGTTGATGTCCATCTACATCCGGGACCTGGGCGCGTCGGTGCCGCAAATCGGTCTGTTCTTTACGCTATCGTCGATCGTGCCCCTCGCCTTGCAGATCCTGGGCGGCTGGATATCAGACACACTTGGTCGCCTGCGGGCGATCGCCATCGGCAGCGTGGTGGGTATTTTCACTTATGTGGCTCTAATCCTGGCTCCCACCTGGCAATGGTTGCTGCTGGCCTCAGCCTTCAGTGCCATCACCGGAGCCCTGGTTGGACCAAGTTTCGATGCCTTCATTGCCGAGCAATCCAGCGAAGAAAATCGAGCCAAGATGTTCGGCATTTCCCAGGCCCTTTTCGGGGTGGTCGGTTTTATTGGACCGGCATTGGGCGGCTGGCTGGCTGATATTCGCGGTTTTAAATTCATGCTGTTGGTCGCCGGGATAATGTACATTTGCGCCACGGTCCTGCGGGTGAGCATGGCGCGTTCCCTCGGCAAGAATGGCGGCGGGAAAACAGAAAAATTGTCCTTCACAGGATTGAAGACCAACCTGGGCTCGATGTTCGGGTTGCTTTTCGCGGGTGGCGTGGTGACCTGGATCCTGATCACCGATGGAGTCCGCGATACATCCTTCGCTCTCTCAATGAACCTGTTTTCGGTCTACATGCAGGATTTCGGCGGCTTGAGCCTGCAGCAGATCGGCCTCACCAGCAGCATGTTTGGACTGTTCATGATGCTGACGGTATTCCCGGCCGGCATCCTTTCTGACAGGGTGGGTGAACGGGTTGGTATCGCCCTGGGTTTTGCCCTGGTGGGTATCTCTCTTGGAATGCTGGTCTTCCTGCCATTTGGCGCTTTCGGGTTTTATCTCGTAGGCTGGGCGCTGGCAGGCGTGGGGGTCGGATTGATGCAACCCGCCTACCATGTCGCTGATCAGCAAGGTTGTGCCTGAAAAATTGCGCGGGACTGCTTTTGGGTTGTTCAGCACCAGCCTAGGTTTGGTCTCCCTGCCGGCACCCTGGATCGGGGCGCAGTTATGGCAGTCGGTCAGCCCGCGTTTCCCCTTCCTCATCACCGTGCTGGTGATATTCCTTTCCATCATTCCGGTCTGGCTGAAATTTAAACTTCCAAAAACCTCGCCGGGTGAAGAACCTGGAAACCGCGCAGGGACCGTTGAAAGTTAATCAAAGCGAATTTCATTTACTAGGAGGACCTCATGGCAACGACAGAAGAGCGAATGAAAATCTTAAAAATGATCGAAGAAGGCAAGGTAAGTGCGGAAGAGGGTGCCAAGCTGCTGGCAGCCCTCGCCAGTGCGAACCGTCCGCTGGGGGGATTGTCTGCCAGCGGTGCCAAATGGCTGCGGGTGCGTGTCACTGAGGTTAATACAGGGCGCTCGAAAGCCACTGTGCAGATCCCCATCAGCCTGATGGAGGCCGGAATGAAAATTGGCGCCCATTTCGCCCCGGAAATTGACGGCGTGAACATGGATCAACTGATGGAAGCACTTCGCACAGGCATGGTCGGCAAGATCATCGACGTTACGGATGATGAAGATGGCGAACATGTTGAAATCTTCGTGGAATAGAGGCTGATGATGACTGAGAAGATGGAGAAACAATTCAGCGTCGCTTCCCAGGCGAATCTTTCGGTCAGCAATATTCGCGGCTCGGTCATCGTCCGCTCCGGTGAACAGGGTGTCATCCAGGTGACTGCCGCCAAGCAGCCCCATAGTGGGGATGAGGAACGCACTGAGATCGAGATCACCCAGGATACAGACGGTTCGGTCAGGGTTATTACACATTATCCAAAAATCAATTGGAACTGGCTGGGCGGAATGCAGCCTTGCGAGGTGGACTACACGATAACCGCGCCACGTACCTGTTCGCTCAGGTTAAACGGGGTAAGCAGCTCGTTCCTTGCAGAAGGATTCGAGGGGGATATCTGTATCAATTCGGTTAGTGGAGCAATAGTGCTTCGTGGCATCACTGGTTCCTTAAAGATCAAGACTGTCAGCGGGGATGTTGAAGTAGAATCCTTCCAGGGTTCGCTGATCCTTGATACCGTTTCTGCGGATGTGAAATTCATGGGGTCTGCTTTGACTTCGATCGTGGCTAATTCTGTAAGTGGAGACCTGCGTATTCACACACCTCTCACGCAGGGCCCCTACAAGTTTAATTCAGTATCCGGGGATGTCTATTTGATTGTCCCTCCTGAAAGCCGTTTTATCGGTGAATTATCGAGCCTGAGTGGAGGCATAAGGTCCGCATTCCCGATCACCAGCGGAGATCGCAAGTTTGGCTCCCAGAGGGTCCAGATTCAGGATGGCGGTATCATGGTCGCAATGCACAGTGTGTCCGGGGATCTCAGCTTTGAACGTAATGGAGATATTCCATCTCGCCAGCCATTGGAAACCATTTCTGTTGACGAACGCCGGTCTGTTCTGGAACACCTTGACCGCGGTGAAATGACCGTCAGTGAAGCCCTGGAGCATTTGAAAGCCTGAAGAGTTTCCCAGGAAATTATTCCCGGTTTGGATCAACTTTTCCAATCACCGAGATTGGGTGATGACACATCCTCCAATCTCGATTATTTTAAGTATAATCTTGCGTGCTTTGAAATAACTTTCTCAGGAACGAGTCATGGAAAATTCAACCCCTCAAAAAACAAAACACCCTTCAGGAATGACCGGTTTCATCGTCGTCTGGATCGGTCAGATCATCTCCATCCTGGCTTCCGGAATGAGTGGTTTCGGGCTGTCGATCTGGATGTTCCAGCAAACACATTCAGCTACTGCCATGGGATTGATGCAGGTTTCCTATATTGTCCCATTCCTGATCCTCTCCCCCATCGCCGGGGTGATGGTGGATCGCTACAATCGCAAGTTGATGATGATGATCAGCGATTTCGCGGCCGTGTTGGCCACTTTCGCCATTCTCATCCTCCAGGTCAGCGGTCATTTGCAGTTCTGGCACCTCTATATTGCCAATGTACTCTTTGGATTGGGCAATACCTTCCAGTGGCCCGCATACTCAGCAGCCATCAGTACGATGGTTTCTAAGGAACAATACGGCCGCGCCAATGGGTTGATGTCACTGATGGAATCTGGGCCGGGTGTCTTGGCGCCCATCCTGGCTGGAGTGGTGCTGGCGACCTCAAAAGCCCACGGACTGACCATTATCCTGTTGATTGACGTGCTCACCTTCTTCATCGCTATCGGAGCGTTATCGGTCGTCCATATACCGCAGCCTGTAAAGACCGTGGAAGGTCAAAAGGAAAAGGGCAACATCTGGAAGGAAGCCGCGTATGGTTTTACATATATATTCAAACGCCCAAGCCTGCTCGGTCTGCAAATGATCTTCTTTTTCGGCAACCTGTTTGCCGGTATCGGGTTTACTGTGTTCGCGCCGATGATCCTGCTGCGCACCAACAACAATTCCTTTATTTTTGGTTCGATCAATTCAGCCATGGCCATCGGGGCGGTTGCCGGAGGATTGATCATGAGCGCCTGGGGAGGCTTCAAGAAGCGAACCCATGGAGTGCTGGCAGGGTGGTTCCTCTCCGGGATCTTTACAGCCTTGTTCGGGTTTGGCACCGGGATTGTTTTCTGGATCATTTTCATTGTCGCAACAGCCCTGGTCGGCCCGTTGATCAATACTTCCAACCAGTCAATCTGGCAATCCAAGGTTGCACCGGATATCCAGGGACGAGTCTTCTCGGCACGCCGGCTGATCGCCTGGTTCACACAACCGATCGCCCCCATCATCGCCGGGCTTATGGCAGATAAATGGCTGGAACCTTCGATGACCTCCGGCACAACCAGACTGGCTGCCACTTTTCACAGCTGGGTAGGCACCGGACCTGGATCCGGGATGTCTCTCCTTCTCATTTTCAGCGGTCTGGCTGCGGCACTCGTTGGTTTGAGCGGATATTTCTTCCCGTTCATCCGTAACGCTGAATCTACCCTTCCTGACCATGACCAATTGGAGAAGGTGAACGAAGAACAAGCGCCAGCTTGAAAGAACGTTCTTTTTCCCATCGTTGCACCATCGGAGTGTCCTGAACCATGGAAGCGAAAACAACACCAGGAAATAATAACCTTGGGGGGATGACCGGTTTCACCTTGGTCTGGATTGGGCAG
This sequence comes from uncultured Chloroflexia bacterium, assembly GCA_963828815.1. Classification (GTDB taxonomy): domain Bacteria; phylum Chloroflexota; class Anaerolineae; order Anaerolineales; family Villigracilaceae; genus UBA877. The sequence goes on along the minus strand of CAWHGD010000002.1, from coordinate 1,888,311 downwards.
CTGGTGTCGGTGCTGGCAACAAATATGAGCGGTTTTGCGCTCACCATCTGGGCATTCGAGAAAACCAGAAGCGCAACCGTGCTGGGACTCATTCAGCTTGCCTTCATATTGCCATTCCTGCTTATCTCCCCGATCGCCGGGGCGATGGTAGACCGTTACAACCGGAAACTGATGATGATGGTGAGCGACCTGGGGGCGGTCCTGGCGACCAGCATCATACTTATCCTTAATGCCCTTGGTCAACTGGAGATCTGGCACATGTGCGTGGCCTCGGTCATCTTCGGACTCAGCAATGCCTTCCAATGGCCCGCTTATCTGGCGGCTATCAGTACCATGGTTTCCAAGGAGCAATACAGTCGGGCAAATGGGATGCTCTCGCTGGTTGAATCGGGGCCGCAGGTCTTTTCTCCCCTCCTGGCGGGGGCCCTCCTGCCGTTCATCGGTTTGACCGGTATCCTGATCATCGATGTGTTGACATTTTTCCTGGCGATTGGTGCCCTTTTCATCGTCCATGTACCCCAACCCGTGCTTACCGAGGAAGGGCAGGCCGGTAAAGGCAACCTCATAAAGGAGGCTGGTTACGGTTTTAAGTATATATTTGCCCGACGCAGCCTGCTTTCCCTGCTGCTGGTCATCCTGGGCCTGAACCTGGTGGGTGGATTCTCCCAATCCCTGCTTGCCCCGATGATCCTGCTGCGGACGAATAACAACAGCGCCTCGCTGGGTGCCATCGAGTTCTGCGTTCGCGATCGGGGGAGTGGTAGGAGGGTTAGTCGTAAGCGTCTGGGGTGGTTTCAAGAAGCGCATCCGCGGCATGGTTATTGGCTGGAGTCTGTATGCCTTCTTTGGCCTGATTCTGTTTGGCCTTGCCAGAAGCATGGTGATGTGGATTCCGATCGCCTTCTTTGCAGCCATTAATTTTCCGCTGACACAGAGTGCCAGTAATTCCATCTGGCAGGCGAAGGTGGCGCCGGATGTCCAGGGACGTGTTTTCTCCGCCCGACGACTGATCGCCTGGCTGGTGGACCCGATCATGCCTGTCCTTGCCGGGCTGACTGCAGACTATGTCATGGAACCTGCCATGAATTCAAATTCTTTCCTGGCTCACTCCTTCGGCTGGTTGGTGGGGGCAAGTCCGGGTTCAGGGATGTCGCTGCAATTCATCATCTCCGGGCTGCTCTACGTGGCTGTGGCTTTAGCAGCCCTGTACATCCCCTCCGTTCGAAATGTCGAGACGATCCTCCCTGATCACGACCAGATGCAGAAGGTCACACCGGTACCATAAGAGGTAAAATTGCTTCCACACTTGTTTCGAGACAATAGAAGTTAAAGGAGAATTTTATGCGAGACCGAATTCAGGAGATTCTCAAACGCAGCAAAGCCGACTACACCGAGGTTCGCATCGAGGAGAAGGAAACCACCCGCGTGGTCTTCCGCGGCAAGGATCTGGAGGTTGCCAATGCGAATATCGATAAAGGCGGCATCATTCGCTGCTTGATCAAGGATAAAGGCTGGGGGGTGGCTACTTTTAACAATCTGGATGACCTGCAAAATAAAGCCGATCAGGCTTACCAGTGTGCCCGGGTTGGTTCCGTCCCGGAGAGGATCGAACTGGCTTCGGTGGAACCCACCGAGAATATCACTACTGCAACGCTGAAACGGGATTTCCGTGACATCCCGCTGGCTGAAAAAAAAGCCCTTGCTGAACACTACAACCAGATTCTCCTGGGACACAGTAACAAGATCATCGACACGCAGGCCGCTTATGCAGATTCATTCACCCATCTCATCCTCGCCAATTCCGAGGGCACCTACATCGAACAGGAAAAACCCTCGGTGATCGTCAGTGCCTTCGCAGTCTCGCGCGACGGAGATAATGTCCAGCAGGCACACGATAGCCTCGCCACAACCCAGGGATATGAATACGTACTCGATAAAGATGAACTGGCTCGTAAGGCTGCCCAGAAAGCAGTTGACCTGCTGGATGCCAGACCGGTCAAAGCAGGGCGATACCCGGTGGTTGTAGACCAGATGCTGGCGGGAGTCTTCATCCATGAAGCGTTTGGTCACCTGTCAGAAGCGGATTTCGTCTATGAGAATCCCAAAGCCCGCGAGATGATGACCATGGGACGAAAATTCGGAAGAGGAATCCTGAACGTCTACGATGACGGGTCCATCCTGAACCAGCGCGGGACAACTTTATATGATGACGAGGGCACACCTGCAAGGCGCAATTGGCTCATTCAGGACGGCATACTGGTCGGGCGGCTTCATTCTCGCCAGACAGCAGCCAAAATGGGAGAGCAGGCCTCGGGTAACGCGCGTGCCCTTAGTTACCGTTTCAGCCCGATCGTGCGCATGACCAACACCGCCATCGAAAATGGGACCACTCCCTTCGAGGAAATGATCAAGGACATCGAGCTTGGCATTTATGCCTGCGATGCTTATGGCGGCGAAACCATGCTGGAGAACTTCTCCTTCAGTTCCGGTTACGCTTATATGATCCGCAACGGAAAGGTCGCTGAGATGGTGAAGGATGTAATCCTGGCGGGGAATCTCTTCTCCACTTTGGAAAATATTGATGCCATTGGAACTGACTTCAAATGGTTGAATTCAGCCGGTGGCTGCGGCAAAGCCAACCAGGCTCCCCTGCCAGTAGGTATGGGCGCACCGCACATCCGCATCCAGAATGTTGTCATCGGTGGCGAATAACAGGAGTGAACAATGGATATTCTGACCCAACTTAAGAAACAGGCTGAACAGGTTGAAGTGCTCAGCCTGCAGAATGAAAAAACGACTGTTGAATATGAAGCCAATCATTTGAAAACCTGCACGGTCGCCGAGACAAAGGGAACGGCGGTGCGTGTCATCCGAAAAGGTCAACTGGGTTTTGCTGCTTCGAGTGATAGTTCCGCGATGGATAAATTGGCTGCCAATGCGCTTGAATCGGCTGCATATGGCGATAAGGCGCCGTTCTCGTTCCCTGAACCCAGGCCTGGTCCGATTGTCCGCACATTTGACAAGGCTGTGGCAGATTTACCCATCGCGCGCCTGGTGGAGATCGGCAGGGAAATGCTTGATCTGATCCTACCGGTCGAAGCGGAGGCGCGTTGCAACATCAGCATGGAACGCAGCTTGTCCTCGGCGAGTATTCGCAATCAAAAAGGTCTGGATGTGTCGTTTGAGACTTCTCCGCTATCGATCAGCCTAGAGATCGATCGTATTGACGCAGATGATGTCCTCATCTTGTTCGACCAGCTTGGTACGACAGTCTGGCAGGATAATTATCTCGATCTGACCCGCCGCCTCGTGGAAAACCTGAAAAAAGCCAGAACGATAACCAGTATCAAACCTGGCAAGATGCCCGTCCTTTTTGCCCCCACCGGTATGCTTGCAATCGGCATGCCGCTCAGCCAGGGATTGAATGGAAAAGATGTCTATAAAGGCACTTCTCCCATGGCAGGCAAGATAGGAGAAAGGTTGTTTAATGAAAAGATCACCATCAGCGATGACGGCACCCTGGATGGCAAGTTTGCCAGCGCATCTTATGATGACGAGGGAGTACCGCGTCGGCGCAACCTGCTCATCGAGAAAGGTGTGCTGAAAGGCTTCATTTACGACCTGAAGACCGCAGCTCAATCCGGTGTTGAATCCACGGGAAATGCCTCCCGCAGCCTCTTCAATCCACCCGTACCTTCATTCTCCAACCTGGTCATGCAACCTGGTGAAACACCGCTTGAAGACATCCTTGCAGGGATCGACGAAGGCATCCTGGTCGAAAATGTGCTTGGTCTTGGGCAGGGTAATACGATCTCCGGCGCTTTTTCCAATCCCCTGGCACTGGCCTTTAAGATTGAGAAAGGCGAGGTCGTCGGCAGGGTCAAGGATCTTTCCATTGCCGGGAATATCTACGACCTGTTGAAGGACATCACCGCGGTCAGCAAGGAAGCACAGTGGGTCTACAGCACTTTTTATGCCCCGTTTGTCCTGGTCCCTGAGATGAATGTGGCGGGAAAGAATTAATTGCTGGATGAAATGCCTGGTAGACAATCTGCCAGGTATTGCTCTATAATTTCTTCGGCTTCTCTCGTGAGGATGTGCTCTGTCAACCCAAGACAATAAACTACGTGCCAAGATTATCAGTGTCATTATTGAAAGCTGTTTCTGGCGCGAATCCTAATCCAAGAATATTTTGGAGAATCCGATGACTGCAATCCGTCCCTTTGATCTGCGCCGTGATCTGGACGAAATGGTGGACCTGATTGAAATCGTATTTGCCGAGGACGAAGCCCGTCTGGGGCTAAGTTTCCGGGCTGAACTGCTATCGATCCGCACAGTATTACCCCTGAACCTCATCCTCGAACACTTTTCCGATACCTTCCGGCATAGCTTTGACGGATTCGTATGTGAAGATCAGGGACGCATCATCGCCCTTGTCAACATCATCCGATCCGGGTTGAACAAAGAGCATTGGGAAATCGAAAATGTTGCGACCCACCCTGACTACCGCGGCAAAGGACTGGCGCGCCAGCTTGTCAAGCGAGCCATCGAACACGCCCGCAAGTACGGGGCTAAGGTCTGTGTATTGGAAGTAAGGGATGATAATCTGCCGGCTTACAAGTTGTACGAAAGCCTGGGTTTCATACACTACGATTCCAATATCGATCTGAAACTTGAGACCCTGCCACCGTTCCAGACCCTCTCAATAACCGGTTTTTCCTTGCGACCGATGAAATTAGCTGGTTGGCAGCCGCGTTACGACCTGGCTCTGCGCGAGACCCCGCCCAAAGTCCAGGAGTTCCTACCAATAAATATGAACGATTACCGCGTCTCGCCGATCGAACAGGTCATTCAGCCAATTGCGATGTGTTTACAGCAGATCGATTCGCACCGCTGGGCTGCCGAAAAGGATGGAATAATCACAGGATATGTCAGTCTGTTTGCTCGCCGTACTCCAAAGTTGAGCCACCGCTTGATCCTGAGGGTCGACCCGCATCACCAACAGGAATTGAGCGAACCCCTGCTGACACTGGCTCTGGATAAATTCCAGGCATATCCGCGCCAAATCATCCTTACCTCTGTCCGAAAGGATAACCTGTTCCAGCGTGAACTGTTTAAAAAGTATGGGTTCGAAGAGGTGTCCGTCTTGCATCGGCTGGGGTTGAAATTGTCAGCAGAGTAAAGGACCCAATCCAAAGTATATTCAAATATAGAAAAGAGAGGACGACTTGTTTGTCGTCACTTCTCTTTAGCATTTATTGCTTCCTCAACAGTAGCGGTCCGAGCCGGTCGATGATCCATCCAAAGGCCAGTTCCACCCATGGGACGAAGTGCAGGTAGCCGGGGAGATAAACCACCCGCCGGGGGCGCCGCATAAGGGTCCAGATACGCTGCGCCACCTGCGCAGAAGTCAGTCCCATCCGTTCCGTCGGCACATGCATCCCATTCTCACGTAACAGCGCGGCTTCGCAAAATTCCGTCTTTACCGGTCCAGCACGCACCACACTGACATGGACACGCGTACCGGTCAGTTCGCGATGCAGCGCTGTGGTGAAGTTATCCAGAAAGGATTTCGTAGCGCCGTAGACCGCAACCCCCTGGCTGGGGATGCTTCCGGAAATGGATCCGATGTTTATGATATGACCGGCATTACGTTGGCGCATCTTCCCCAGGAATCCCAATGTCAATTGCACCACCGCTTCAATATTGACCTGCAGCAATTCAAGGGCGGTCTTCCAGGGCATTTCATCCCCAAAGCCATACCAGCCCAGGCCGGCGTTATTGACCAGCACATCGGTATCACCAAAACGGCTGCTCACTTCCTGCAGGAGGCTGAGGCGGTCGGATTCCTGCACAAAATCGGCCTGGATGGCGTATGCCTTCCCCCCTGCATGGCGGATTTCTCGGACCAGATCATCCAGCCTGAAGAGTCGGCGCGCCACCAACACCACCTGCATCCCCTCTCGGGCCAACCGTCTAGCTGTGGCTGCACCAATTCCTGAGGAAGCCCCGGTCACAACTGCAATTTTATTTTTCCAATCCATCCATGCCTCCATCTCCAGCCAGGAGATCAGTTTGCAGGCTCCGCTCGCTTCACCAGGCGGGTATTTTCCAGGAACCAGCGGACAGTGTCGGAAATCGTTTCGATCATTGGCCGCGGTTTGTAACCAAGTTCGCGCGCCGCTTTGGCATGACTGATGTTGGCATTGCTTTGCAGCACTTCCAGCGAATAGGGAGTAAAACGAGGCTTGGCCTTTGTCCGCGCGTAATACCAGGGGGTGAACTTAGCAGCCATTTCTGCAAGGGAGAATGGGATTTTGATGCTGGAAAAAGCCTTGCCGGTCACTTCCCGCACCGTCTCGAGCAGGTAACGTACGGAGAGTTTTTGCCCGCTTAAGATATAGCTTTCACCCCTGCGGCCGCGGGTTCTGGGCTGCGATCATCCCATCTGCCACATCGCGCACATCCACGAAATCATAGGCCCCTTCCACGTAGAACATCGTCCGGGCTTCGCTGGCGCTGCGGATGACCTCGCCCATTTCAGAACCGCGGTAATCATACGGACCGATGACGCCCGTCGGGCAGACGATCACTGCATCCAAACCGGAATCGACAGCATTCTGGACCTCCAGGCTGGCAGCCGCCTTGGAACGGTCATATTCCCCGTAGGGATTGTTCTGATCGAACCCCAGCGATTCATCCATGACCACTCCATGCGGGGCGCGGGCGATGGCATGAATGGAGCTGGTATAAATCAGCCGCTTGACCCCGGCGAGGCGGGCAGCTGCGAGCACGTTGCGTGTGCCCTCCACATTGACCTGCCAGACGAGAGGGTTGCGCCCCGGCATGATGGAAATGATCCCTGCCAGATGATATACCGTGTTCACACCGCTCATGGCGGTCTCGAGTGATTTGGGATCGAGCACATCCCCGATCACCTTTTCCACATCCAATCCTTCGATTGGGGAGGTATCTTCGTCGCGCCAGAGCAACGCCCGTACCTTTCTCCCCTGGGCGAGTAGTTTTCGTATCAAAACATTACCGATATGTCCGGTCGCACCGGTGACTAAAATCATGTCAACTCCTTTCTTTCGCGCCGTTCAACCCATCTGATGAATGACAGATTCTGGCTTGAACGATGCGCGGGTGAATGCTATTTCGCCAATCCATTCATTAATAGGCGCATGCTTTCGCGAGCGGTTTTTTCCCAATCAGCCCCGTGCGGGTCGAGAACACCCTGCAATACCAATCCCACGGCAAGGGAAACGATTGCCAGTGCCGCTGCCTGCGGATCCGTTGGTTTAAGAGACCCTTCAGCCACGCCATCTTTGACCAGTCTGGCGAATTGATCCTGGTAGTGACGGTAGGGAGCAATAATCGCCTTCCAGACTGTTTCGTCACGGCTGGCTTGCAGCCAGAATTCCAGGAACATGGGCAGCCGGTCTTCGGCCGCCGCGAAAACACCCGGCAGTAAATTCGTCATGTGCATGAGCGTTTCAGGGACAGTGTCCTTGCGCGCCGCGTCCAGGCCTATGTCAATGAGCTTCAGCCAGCCCTGCATGAGCGCAAGAAATATGGCTTGCTTGGTCGGATAATGGTGATAGAAAGCACCCTTGCTCACCCCCGCCTCGCTGCAAATATCATCCACGCTGGCGGCGTCATATCCGACGACCGCAAATCGACGTACAGCCGCATCCAGGATGCGTGCACGGGTCTCTTCGCTGCGTTGTTGGGGCATAGAAATCTCCTTTATTAAACATACCGACTGGTCGGTATGTTTAATATATCCCCTTCCCTTCAGGTTGTCAATCGATGCATGATTAGAATCACCTTACAGATTTCTCAAGTGATTGGATCAAGGAAAGAATCATCGGGTTGATTCTATTTATATCTCCCATGATGAAAAAAGAGCGTAAAATAGGAGTGAAAGGGAAAGGAATCCTCCTCAAGGAGTGTTCTAATGGGAAAGCAAGTTGCTGTTCTGACCGATAGCACCGCCAGCATCCCGGAAAAAATGTTGGAAGAATTAGATATCCGCACGGTGGCGTATTACATCCACCGCGGACAGGAGGTGTTGCGCGACCTGGTGACCATCCAGCGGGAAGAGTTCCTTAAATGGCTGCTCACCGCCAGGGTCCTGCCGACAACAGCCTGCCCTGGACCCGGGGATTATTTTGCGGCTTTCGAGAGCCTGGTGGATTCGGGACACGATGAGATTATCAGCATCCACATGACCTCGAAAGGCAGCGGCGCTTACCAGGCCGCGTTGGTGGCTCTTTCCATGATCAAAGAGAAGGATCCTACTGTCAATATTGAGGTGATCGATTCGCGCAATGTCTCGCTCTGCCAGGGATGGCTGGCGATCGAAGCAGCCCGTGCCGCATTGGCAGGTTTTCGATTCCAGGATATTGTCACAAAAGTGAAGAACCTGATCCCGGTCACGCGCATGATCCAGACGGCGGACACGCTGAAATATCTTTATATGGGAGGGCGCATCGGGAAAGCAGTCAACCTGGTCGGTACACTGCTCAACCTCAAGCCGCTTATCGGAATGGAAGACGGGGAGATCGTCCCTTTGGGGACGGCACGCGGGCGCGACAAGGCCTATAAAGCCATCGCTGACCGGGTGGAAGATGCCATTGGCAATGGCAAGGCAAAGATCGCCTATGTCCACGCGGGGGCGAGACAGGAAGTTGAGAGACTCAAGCAAATCGTGGAAGATAAAATTGAGGTGGTCGAATTGATCGTCTGCGAACTCTCCCCCGCCCTGGCTGTCCACAGCGGACCAGGCACATCCGGATTATGTTATTACCCGCTGATCACCTCTTCCGCTGCATGACTTGATCGATGCGCTAGTGCATCGCGGGATATTTTATCTCTTAATATATGAAAATCCCTGCCCTGTATTTAGGGCAGGGATTGAAGGTCCCATCAGCAGTCACAGGTGGCTTCCTTCTTCCCTGTCAGCGCGGCACGGATCATGGCTGCCGCGCAACCGACGCCGCTATCCACCTTGATCGCGCCGGTGACGCAATTCAACTGGCAGGCTCCGCATTCCATGCATGCCGATGGGTTGACCGGTTCCGCCAGCCGGCCGTTCATTGTATACACCGCATGCGGACAAACCTCAACGCACTTGGCGCAACCGTTGCACAGACCTGGATCATATACGAGGGTGTTTACTTCATATGCATTGAACATGATCGCTCTCCGTCAACGGATGATCATAAACGCAATGGCGAGGAGAATGCCAATTCCAAAAGTCCAGGCCATGGCAGGAATGTAGGCGAACATTTCGCGCCTAACGCCGCTGCGCGAGGTGAAGGTGCTGGAGCCGGTGAAGTTCAGCGCGATGAAAGCAGTGACCGCGGGCATTGCCAGCAGAAATTCCAGTGCCTGACCAGCCTGACGCCACCAGGTCCATTCAGGGTGCCGGAAGAATACAGAGGCGGCGAATGGGATGGCGCACAGGATCCCAAGGAAGAATCCTTTCGAACTGAAGTTATGCGTCGGCAGCCAGGGCAGCAGGATCGGAAAGAGGACGATTCCAGCGAAGACGGCCGTTGCTGTTGCAGCGCTTAAAACCCAGCCGCCCAGGAAGTAAAGCAGTGCCGCAACCAGCAGGCTTGGCATGAATATGTTTATGAAGTCCACCGGGATGAGCACCAGCCGGCTGCGCAGGGGAAATTTCACCAGCCGCATTTCCGGAGTGGCTTGGTGATTCTTCAAGTAGTCCGGCAGATCCTTCGCCAGAACGGGACCATACTCGACCCAAAACCCGGTGCGTTTCTTCACTTCGTGGGCAGAAACGCCGGGAGCGCCCAACTGGGGCAGGATCAATTTGCGATGAGTAACCACTTCGCCAAGCCGGGCGATCATCACCCTCAAAGCAATCTCATCCGTGCTGAAAGTGCCCTTTCCCGCTGCACACCAGACATTAATTCCCTTGGTATCCAGGACAAGGATATATCCGTCGATCCCTTCCAGTGATGACCGCAGAGCGTCAAAACTCAGAGTGTAGTTCGCACTGACGAACACGGGAGAATCAGGCGTAGGATTTCCCAATGCGTACAGGCCTGCTACCACGCGGTGACTACCGCGCCTTACACCGATACGCGCCAGGAAATGGTCCCAGTGATCCTGTGTGGTCAGTCGATGCGTGGTTGGGGATATTCCTGGCAGGGTCGTTATGGATGCAAGATTGATCATTAATCTATCTCCTGTTTATCAATGAGCATCTTTAGGGTATTCCCTGTTATTTCCTCTCGATAGGTTTGCTGGCTGTGATCTTATGTGGAACGACCATCGTTCTTTCGCATTGCTCCCAATTCCGGAGATCCTCCAGCATCTGTTCTTTTGAGCGTCCCCCCTGCGATCCGATGTGCCCGCTGTCAATGGCTTTCTGCACGATTTCAAGATTTGGTTCGATTAGGATGGCCTCAAATCCGGCTTCGCTCAAACCCTTGGAAAAATTCTTATCAGTCAATGCGCCTGACGTGCAATTGCACCATTCTTCCCCATCAGATGCCTTTTCAGGCATAGGCCGGTTGGACACCATATCGGAAATGGCTATCCGTCCTCCCGGTTTGAGGGTACGGAACATTTCGCGGAACACGCCCGGTTTATCGGGTGATAAGTTTATCACGCAGTTCGATATGATCACATCGATGCTGTTGTCATCCACAGGTAACTTTTCCAGGAAACCCTGCCGAAATTCGATGTTCTTAAAACTCACCCGCGCTGCGTTGGCCCTGGCGCGTTCCAGCATATCGGGAGTCATGTCCACCCCGATGACATGCCCGCTTTCGCCAACCAGCCTGGCTGCCAGGAAGCAATCCAACCCGGCACCGGATCCAAGGTCCAGCACGGTCTCACCAGGTTTCAATTTCGCCAGGCTGATAGGATCGCCGCTCCCGGCTGAGAAGTTGGCGATATCGGTCGGCATTCCCGACAGCAGGTCCACTGGATAAAGGTCATTTTGGATTTGATTTTGGTCCGCGGAGGGACCGCAGCAATTACCAGGTCCACGCGCCACCTGGCTGTAATATTCCTGCACGGCTTTATGTGTGGGGGTTGGGGTTTGATTAGCCATTCTTCACTCCTTATTAATTATGCTGCTTGGTTAAAAATTATGTTACCTTGACAGTGTGCACAAACATTACTGTGCACACCTATTTTGAATTTACGATGATCTTGACAGCTTTGACCACCCTGGCGGTCTCGGTTTCCGGAGCAAAATTAAGCACCAATTTTCCGCAACAGTTGGCAAGGTTTTCCTGGTTGAGCGTGTAGAAAGTCTGTTTGCCGTCCTCCCGCACATGCACGAGCCCGGCCTCACGTAGTATGGCAAGGTGGTGCGAGACGGTCGGCTGGGTGACACTCAGCTGCTCGACGATCTCGTTGACCGAGAGCCACTTGCAGCAGACCAAACCCATGATCTTCTGGCGGGTATCATCAGCCAGGGCCTTAGCAAATTCGACCGGTTGTGATTTATTCATATCGATAATCCTCTATATGATATTATATAGACATTCGTCTATTTGTCAAGGTTCCATGGGAGGGTTATTCCTCCAGGATCTACCCTTCTATAGTGTTATCGACAATGTTGGGGTATGGGATTCAAGATCAATTGCCGGCTGCTACCCGTGGCATGATCATGCCCAGGACAAGTCTTGCGATCATTTCTATTGATCCTGCCATCGTGGCTTGCAGGTGGCTCATTCTTTTGTTGAACCACGCTTATCACCGTAAATAAAAAGCGGCCTCAACCGGCTGCTCTGGCAATTGTCTCCGGGAGCACACCCGGTTCACCCGATCTCTCCTGCCACCAGCGCACAGCGTCCAAAATAGCCTGCCGCGCCGGGCGCGGGCGGAAACCGAGGTCACGCAACGCTTTTTCATGACTGATCTGCGAGTTGCTCCGTACTGCCGCGAGCGAATAAGGAGTGACAATCGGGTTGTCCGCCAGCAAGGGTATGATTTCTGCCGCCAGGTCAGCCAGCCAGCCTGGCAGGCAGAATCCCGCATGCCAGCCGCCCGCTGCTTCCCAGATGGATTCCGCCACTTCCCTGACGGTCAGCCTGTCGCCACCGAGGATGTAATTTTCACCGCGCAGGCCTTTTTCAGCAACGAGTACCAGCCCACGTGCCACATCGCGAACATCCACGAAATCGTAGGCTCCGTCAACATAAAACTTGATGCCCGGATTGAGGTTGTAGAGGATGCCTCTTCCGACTTCCGAAACCTGGTAGTCGAACGGACCGGCGACAGCCGTCGGACAGGCGATGACCGCATCCAGTCCGTCTGCAGCGGCATTCAGTACCTCGAGGCTGGCTGCGGCTTTCGACCGGTCGTACGCGCCGCGGGCATGCGCCGGGTCGAATGGCAGATGCTCATCCACCACCCCTCTCTCAGGAACACGCAAGGCATATATGGAGCTGACATAGATGAGCCTCTGCACGCCTGCCTGATTCACCGCGGCAAGCACATTGCGAGTCCCTTCGAGGTTGATTGTCTCCGTCTCCGCGTCTGCTCCGGATGCAAGGCTGATCTTCGCGGCCAGGTGATAGACCAGGCTCACCCCCTCCATGGCGCGCCGCAAGGAGTCAGCATCCAATAGATCACCAGAGACGTTCTCTACATCCAGACCCTGCAGGGCGACAGGATTCCCGCCGGGGCGGACTAGCGCGCGGACGCGCCGCCCGTGTTCGAGCAGCTGGCGGACAAGGACATTTCCAATGTGACCGCTGGCGCCGGTGACTAAAATCATGGCAGACTCCAAGAGTGTTTGCTGATATAACCCCCCAGTTCAGATCTGGTAACGGTTCATGCAGGTCTGGAGTATCAAATTAAGGCATCGATTTCCCCTAGTCCACCGTCAGAGTTTTCGAAAGGTTACGCGGAAAATCAGGATCGAAGCCGCGCATCACACTCATCTGGTAGGAGAGCAGTTGCAGTGGTAATACCGCCAACAGGGAAGCGATCTCCGGGGTGGATTTGGGTAACACGATCAGGTCGCTGGCGTTCGCCCGCAAGCGTTCATCCTCTTCCCCGATGGCAATGGCGCGTGCTCCGCGACAGGTCACTTCGTTGATGCCGCTTACGATAATGGATACATCCAGGGGTCCGGCAGCGAACAGAACCGGGAATCCATCTGTCACTGCCGATAACGGGCCATGCTTGAACTCTGTGGAAAGCATACCCTCGCAGTGCGCATACGTGATTTCTTTGAGTTTCAAAGCCCCTTCGAGTGCCATCGGATACGTGGCGCCATAACCCAGGCAGTACAGGTCATTCCAGGCGTTAACTACCGGCGCAATCGCTGCCACCTGCGGAGCGACCATTTCAAGTGTCTGCTCCATCAATTCCGGGACGACTGCCAATTCGTTAGTATCGCGGCCTGCCAGGCGGTAAGCCAGGTAAAGGAAGGCGATCACCTGGTTGGTGAAAGTCTTGGTAGCCGGCACTGAGATTTCATAACCGCAGCACAGCGGCAGGGTGCAGCGGGTGGCTTTTGTGAGTGTGGAGCCGATCACATTGGCGAGTCCAAAGGCTGTCATTCCTTTTGATTCACCCATCTGCAAGGCGTTCAACACGTCCTTGGTCTCGCCGCTCTGGCTGACAAACAAACCCACATCCTCATGGTTGACCGCAGGTGAATATTGCGGGATGAACTGTGGAGCCAGCACAGGTATGGCAGGACGCCCCGCGATTTGGGCAAAGAAAACCGCCCCAGCCAGGCAGGCATGGTAACTTGTCCCGCAACCTACAAAATACAGCTGCCGCGCGGTTCGCATTTTATCGAGCATTGTCTGGAGACTGCGGTCATCCTCGCTGGAGGCTGCCCCCGCCATGCCGTCCAACAGGTGCAGGAGTTCGCGCGCCACCTGGGGCTGCTCGTGGATCTCTTTCAACATGAAGTGCGCGTACCCGCCTTTCTGGACAGCATCCATCGTTTCGGTGACCGTTTCCGTGGATCGGTCGATCAGGCTGCCGTCCTTCACCGAGCGTAATTCGACCCGGTCAGGATACAGGGTGATGATCTCTCCGTCCTGGATTCTCATGATTTCGCGTGTCAGCGGCAAGATGGAAGGCAGGTCCGAAGAAAGGCAGGTAAATCCTTCGCCTATGCCCACCACGAGACCGGAACCTTTCTTGATGGCATATAATTTATCGTCCGCCGCCCGGCCAATGACGAAGGCATAATCCCCCTGCAGGTCGCCGTAAGCCAGGCGGATCGCATCTATGAAGTCATAGCCTTTCTTTATGTATCGCTCCACTGCATGGACGCACGATTCACCGTCATTTTGCGAACGGACGGTGAGGCCTTCAGCCATGAACTGCTGCCGCAGTTCAAAGTTGTTTACCACGTTGCCGTTATGTGCCCCCACCATGTCTCCGTCAGAATCCAGGTGAGGCTGCGAATTCACCTGGGAAGGCTCGCCAAATGTCGCCCAGCGTAGCTGGGCCATCCCGCGCTGACCGGTCATCTCCTCAAAGTGGTATCGGACAGCCACATCCTCCACCCGGCCTACATCCTTGCGCAGGTCGATCTTGTTTCCGGAGAGAGTCGCCGCGCCAACCGAGTCATAGCCGCGGTAGGTCAGGCGTTTTGCTGCCTCGATGAGGATGGGTCCGAGTGTCTGGTCGCTGGTGGTCACGATTCCGAAGATGCCGCACATGGAATGGTAGGTCTCCTGAAGGGAAAGTTGGTAGGAGCAAGTTTATCATACCCGTTGGGCTGATGTTCTATTCTCTTTCTTTGTGCTACAATTATTTTGCTTGAAATTGTAAATGCTTCTCTCTCTCAAATATAAAGGAGGTAAGCCATGACCGGTTTCGTAGGAAATATCGAGGATCTAACCCTGAAGAACATTTTTTTTCGCAAGGTGTTGTTCACGGGCAAGTATGCCCAACTGGTTGTGATGTGCCTGCAGCCCGGTGAGGAGATTGGCAATGAGATCCACAATACCGTTGACCAATTCTTCCGCATTGAGCAAGGCGAGGCTAAATTCGTCTTCAATGAAACTGAGGTACACAGTGCCCACAGCAGTGACGCGGTGATCGTTCCAGCGGGCACTTTCCACAATGTGATCAACGCTTCAAAAGTCGGGCAGTTGAAGTTGTACACCATTTATTCCCCTCCAAACCATCCGGATGGAACGATCCACGAAACCAAAAAGGATGCGGAGGAAGCGGAAAAACACGGACATCATTAATCTCGACCTCGGGATGATCCATGACCGCAAGCCCTGTTGCAGGACTTGCGGTCATTCTTTTTTCCTTCCTGCTTTTTCTCTCCCACCCAGAATGACGATCGGAAAACACAAGCGAGAAATTTCAACAATATAATCTAATTAATTTTTTTCCCCCCCACCCCAGGTCCTTGCCGGGAGTCAGCGCGAAGTTATTGTAATTATTTTGCCCGGTGTTCCTTAACCAACCCTTCAAGCCAATCAAACCATTCTGGGAGACCTGCCCCGGTCTGGCAGGAGAGTTCAAACTGGCGCACACCGGGGTTGAGCACTTGAATCCCTTTCTTGAAAAAATCCATTCGAAAAGGAACATAGGGCAACAGGTCGATCTTGTTGATGACCACCACATCCACACCGCGATACATGCCGGGATATTTATAGGGTTTATCATCCCCTTCAGGGATGGAAGCCACCAGCACGCTCTTATGTGTGCCAAGTTTGAAATCCGCCGGGCAAACCAGGTTGCCGACGTTTTCAATGATAACCAGGTCCAGCGCCTCCAGGTCGAGTTGTGAAAGTGCTGATTGCACCATGACCGCATCCAGATGGCAATTTCCTCCCGTATTGATCTGGACGGCTACAGCCCCGGCGGCCCTGGCGCGGCTGGCGTCAAAGGAAGTGGCGATATCGCCGTTGATCATGCCGATGCGGACGCGTCCCTCCAGGGCTTTGATCGTCTGCTCGATCAGGGATGTCTTGCCGGCTCCCGGCGAGGCCATCACGTTAATGGCAAGGACGTTGGCAGAATCCAACCTGGTTTGATTCTCAAGCGCCAGGCGGTCGTTCGCAGACAGGATCTTTTCAACAACCGGGATATGCTTTGACATTATCTGTCTTTCACCAGTAATTGCAGTTAGTATTCTTCTTGTTGTTCAGTCATTCTTCGATGTCAATTGCTTCCAATTGGAACTCTTCACCGGTAACAACCCGCACATAGCTTCCGCCGCAATTGGGACAGGTGAATTCCTCGCTGGCAGGTTCATACTCGGTCCCGCAATCCTCGCAAGCGAGGGATACGGGCACTCGGCGGAAGTGAAGAGTGGCTCCTTTGGCGGTCGTACCTTCGCTGATCAGATCCCAATAGAATTGGACTGAATCATCCACGATGGACGACCACTGACCGAGTACCAGGTACAGGTCCGTAATTCTGCGGGCATTGTGGACCTTGGCATGGCGGACGGCAATTTCGAGGATGCTCTCGGTAACCGCAAATTCATGCATGGGATGGTTCCACAAAACTGCTGCATACCATGTGAATCCTGAAGAAAAGCACTGGCTGGCGCGGCTGAAGGAAAATATCAGCGAGGTGGAGAGAATTCATTGTTCAGTCAGCAGACAGTGATGTACCTTCCTGATCATTCAGCCTTGCCGTAATCTTCCGGAAGCCAGCAGCACAGGACCAGATCGCGGGCTGCCTTGACCTCATCCATGCGCCCAAAGGGAGTCTTGTGAGGGGCTTCGCGCAGCAAGTCTGGCGCTGCCTTCGCTTCCTCTGCGATCTTCAACATCGCTTCCACAAAAGAATCCAGGGTCACCTTATTTTCGGTTTCGGTGGGCTCGATCATCAGCGCTTCGTGAACGATGAGCGGAAAATAATTGGTGGGAGGGTGGAAGTCGTAATCCATCAACCGTTTGGCAATATCCAGGGCACGAATGCCGGGGGCATCTGCCCACTGGCCTTCGGCCACGAATTCGTGCATGCATATCCGGTTGAATGGAATTTTATAGCTGCCTTGCAAGCGCGCCCGGATGTAATTGGCATTCAGCACCGCGTGCTCCGAGACCTGGCGCAAACCATCTGGTCCGTGCATGGCGATGTAGGTGTACGCCCGCACCAGCATTCCAAAATGTCCATGGAATGCCTTGACGCGCCCGATCGTCTTTTTCGGAGTAAAAAATCCATACAAGGCCGGCTCGTCCTCCGTGCTATCCTCGACGATCCCCACCAGCGGACCGGGTAAAAAGTCTGCCAGTTCTTTAGTCACACCCACCGGCCCGGAGCCGGGCCCGCCGCCACCGTGCGGGGTGGAAAAAGTCTTATGCAGGTTGTAGTGCATCACGTCGATGCCGGCATCACCGGGGCGGATGATTCCGAGCAGGGCATTCAGGTTTGCGCCGTCCCCATAAACCAGCGCGCCACAATCGTGGACGATCTTGATCGCCTGCTCAAGGTGCTCATCGAAGAGTCCCAGCGTGTTTGGATTGGTCAGCATCAGCCCAACAGTGGTTTCGTCGCATGCTTTCTTCAGTGCCTCCAGGTCTATGTTCCCGCGTCCGTCCGAAGGCACCTGTACCACCTCCAGGCTGCTCATGGCAGAGGAGGCGGGATTGGTGCCGTGGGCTGAATCAGGGATGAGCATCTTGATCCTTTTATCGTCCCCGCGGTCCTTGTGATAGGCGCGCATGATCAGCACGCCGGTCAATTCGCCGTGTGCCCCCGCGGCAGGCTGGAGGGTCACCGCTGCGAAACCGGAGATCTCCTGCAACCATTCCTGCAAGGTATACATTAGTGCCAGGTTCCCCTGGACGGTCTCGATCGGCTGGAGAGGATGGGTATGGGCAAAGCCAGGCAGGCGGGCGGTATCCTCGTTGATCTTTGGGTTGTACTTCATCGTGCAGGAACCCAGCGGGTAAAACCCCCCGTCCACGCTGTAATTGAATTTCGAAAGGTTCAGGTAATGGCGAACGACATCCACCTCTGCCAGTTCAGGCAGAGGTAATTCCTTGCGCAGCAATGATTTTGGTAGATTAGTCCTGGGCACATCCGGATCGGGAAAGGTGACCCCGGTGCGACCTGGCGAGGAGATTTCATAGATCGTCGGCTCAGGCATGGCTCACCTCCGCCATCACGTCCACCAGCGCGTCAATCTCTTCTTTTGAATTCATCTCGGTAGCGGCGATCAGCATGTGATCTTTTAGTGCCGGGTAATCCTGGCCCAGGTCGTAGCCTCCCAGGATACCGTGGTCTAGCAAATGCTCGTTAATCTCGGCAACCGGTTTTGGGCAACAAATGGCGAACTCATTAAAGAATGGCGCTTCAAAGCAGGAGGAGTAACCCGGGATCCTGCCGATCTTTTCGGCCGCGTAATGGGCTTTCTGATAGCAGAGATCTGCCACCTGGCGCAAGCCGCTTTGCCCAAGGAGTGAAAGGTAAACAGCGGCTGCCAGTGCCATCAATCCCTGGTTGGAACAGATATTGGAAATGGCCCGCTCGCGCTTGATGTGCTGTTCACGGGCGGTCAAGGTCAGCACAAAAGCCCTCTGACCACGGCTGTCCACCGTTTCGCCCACCAGACGACCAGCCATCTTGTGGATGAACTGCTTGCGGGTGGTAAAGTAACCCAGGTATGGGCCTCCATACGAAAGTGGAATACCAAGCGGCTGCCCTTCGCCAACAACGATATCTGCTCCCATTTCACCGGGAGTTTTGAAAAGAGCCAGGGCGATCGGGTTGGCAGCCACGCAAACCAGCGCTCCCTTGGCATGAGCCTGTTCGAAGAGTTTGCTGTAATCGTACAGGCGTCCAAAGAAATCCGGGTACTGGACGATGACCAGGGCAGTGTTCTCATCGACCAGTGTCTCCAGCATCTCCGGACCAGCATTCAGGTCTGCCTGTGGATCATCTCCGCACAGGTCGAGGTTCATCCCCTGCACATAAGTGCGCATCGTCTCCCGGTATTGCGGGTGCACCGTTGGAGAGATGACCACCTTGGTCCGTTTGCCTCGAAACTGAGCGTACGCCATGTTGGCAGCTTCAGCCACAGCCGTGGCGCCATCGTAATGCGAGGCATTGGATACCTCCATGCCCGTCAGTGCGCAGATCAGGCTCTGGTATTCGAAAATTGCCTGCAGTGTGCCTTGCGAGATTTCAGGTTGGTAAGGCGTGTAGGCTGTATAGAACTCGCCGCGCCGGAGGATGTGGTCGACAGCCGAGGGGATGTAGTGATTGTACGCTCCGGCACCCAGGAAGGAAACCAGGTCCGTCCTGATGTTTTCATTGCCTGCTGAAAGGTCCCCCAGTTCCGCGGCTGCTTCCATTTCTGTCAGTGCGGGCGGCAGGTCGAGTTTCGGAAAACGATGCCGGGCGGGGATATCCTTGAAAAGGTCCGGCAGGCTTTTTACTCCGATGGTGGCGAGCATTGCCTCCCGCTCTGCGGGGGAATGCGGGATGTAGGTCATAGAACCTCCTGACAGTAAAAGAAGCAATTAGTGCGCGCGTTCTTCGCAGTACTTGGTATAGGCGCCCGAATCCATGAGACCCGAGCCTTCTCCACCATCCACCTTGACCATCCAGCCCTTGCCATACGGATCGGTGTTCAGGATTTCAGGGTTGCCGCTTAATTCCTCATTTATTGCCACCACTTTGCCATTGGCGGATGCATAGGTCTCCGCAGCTGCCTTGACCGATTCAACCGAGGCGATAGGCTTCCCCAGGATCGTTTGCTCGCCGACGCTGGACACGATCTCGACAAAGACAATATCCGATAACTGACCCTGGGCATAATCGGTCAGGCCCATGGCTCCGGTCGCCGGATCGAACCATTCATCAGTCTTGGTGTACTTGAGATTGGAGGGAATGTTCATCATTGGTCTCCTCAAAGAAGATTGGGTAAAACAAAGAGGGCGCACCAGGATAGGAAGTGCGCCCTCTGTCATCATCCTGAAAGACATTCCTCAGTGCAAACCTGGTGTATGCAGATGCATTGGCTGAAGAATGGCTCGTCAGTGTACCGCGGCAGGAAATGATTTGCCGCAGGGTGGTTCCAGAGGAACGAGGTGCAGGGTCCTTTTACCTGAGAGTTTCGCCTGAACTGGTCAAGTCCAGGTTTGCCCCTTCGGTGCCGGAATCTCCCATTCAATTTCTGGAGAATGCCAGTCTCTTCCCTGCTGTTTGTTGGAAATAATGTACAGTGCATTGTAAGAGCAAGATGAACGAGAGTCAAGTTAAATAATGTCGCAGAATAAGAAAACCGGCGCGTTCTCGCGCCGGTCAGATGTAAAAAAGATGTACTATCAGCCGGTAAGGGTACCGCGCACCCAGTCGCCAGCCAGCCAGTACTTGAAGTCCTGTCCCTGGCTGACCTGCACCGCACCGACAATGCTGTAAATGAGACCGCCCACAGGAAGGAGGCTTAGCAGGCAGGCAAATGGCATAAAGAGCAGGCCGATGATGATAGCGCTCAGCGCGCCGCTGACCGCCCAGGAGATCCCTGCCAGTGCTCCAGCACCAACCCACCAGATCAATTGAAATACCATCGCCTGCAAGGCATGGTAAGCCACGAAGCGTGAGCGCTCCTTGTAGACCAGGTAGATGATCAGTGCGGCGATCGGACCCCCAAATCCAGTTACCAGGTTGAGCAGCGCGCTCAGGTGAGCAAGCATACCCCAGGTGCGTTCATCACCCGGAGCAAGCGGCTGCGGAGGGGCAAATGCTGGTTTAGGTTCAGATGGTGGATTGAAAGTTTCCTTGGTCATTTGATCTCTTCCTCATTGTTCTCATTTATTATGTACAAGTGTAACACAGCACAATCTTTCGGCTCCGGAACCCTTGGTATGGAGTTGGAGGATTCAACCTGCGTATTCACTTGCTGATAGAATTCCCTGACAACGGGATTATTTCTAGACGCCTGTCAGCGTGCCGCGCACCCAGTCACCCACCAGCCAGTACTTGAAGTCCTGCCCCTGGCTGACCTGCACCGCAGCAATGGTGCCATAGATCAG
Source organism: uncultured Chloroflexia bacterium (assembly GCA_963828815.1). Classification (GTDB taxonomy): domain Bacteria; phylum Chloroflexota; class Anaerolineae; order Anaerolineales; family Villigracilaceae; genus UBA877. Next base: position 1,867,336 of record CAWHGD010000002.1, on the reverse strand, counting down.
GGCACCAACTGGCAATAACGCCAGGATCGGAGTGAATACAATCGCCACGGGGATCAGTACGATCCCGACCAAGAGGGCTGAAAGGATCCCAACGATGGCCCACATCAAGCCTATCAGGGCACCGCCTCCAAACCACCAGATCAATTGGAAAACCATCGCCTGCATGGCATGGTATGCCACATAGCGCGAACGGTCCTTATAGACCATGTAGATGATCAAGGCTGCGATCGGCCCGCCAAATCCGGTCAACAGGTTGATGTAAGTACTCAGGTGGGCAACCATACCCCAGGTGTGCTCATCCCCGGGATTCAATGCCTGGGAGGTTATATCCGTCCCAACGGCAGCGGGCGTTATTTGCGGCTCTGGTTTGGGAACCGGCTGTACAACTTTAGGTGGTTTCACCTGTGGATCGACTTTCTTTCTGGCTGGCATCGTTCCCTCCTATCCAATAGCAAAGTATATATTATGGGAATTCTCTTGTAATATAACGAATATTTCCGGTTCAGGTTGCAAAGGATCTCAAAGAAAAAGCCCGCCTGGACAGCGGGCTTTTGATGAAATTTATCCGTATCTACGCCACCCAGTGCTGGTCACGCAGGAACTTGGTGACCACGGGAACCTCGAAATATTTCCCCTGGTAGGCGAGGACCGCCGGCCAGATCAAGAGCAGCCAGACGATCGGTGCGATGCAACCGATCAATGCGCCGATGCCTAAGGTCACGGCAGCCAGGGCAGAGGAAAGGATCCCAAGGACAATCTCAACTGCCCACACAACCACATTCAGGGCAAGCGCCTGGACCGCGTGAAACTTGATAAATGGGCGGTCTTTCTTTCCTTCTATGAAGAGCATGATAAGAGCAACGATAAAGATCGGGTAGCCGAGCGCAGCCCAAAGTTTATCATCGCTGGTGACTTCATTGTTCATAAGTTCTCCTTTGGCGGTGATCGTTATATCTGTTTTCTTCTCCAAGCTATCGAAAACAGATCAACTTAATAGGTTCACATCAGGCAGTCCAGCCCTGCTTCTTGACAAAGTCGGTCAGTACAGGAACGGTCACCCACTTGCCCTGATAGCACTGGATGCCCAGGACAACCGAATAGATGAATGCCAGCGGACCCAGGCACAAGCCGATGCCGATGATGGAGGATCCCCAGGCAATAACGCTGAGCGAAAGCGAAAGAACCGCATTGTACTTAATGAACGGGCGGGATTTCTTGTCTTCCATGAATAGAACAATAACAGCCACTGGCCAGATAAGCCAGCTTAGCAACGACCAGAGTTTGTCGTCACTGGTAAGATCAGAACTTATCGGTTGTTGAGTCATTGGTTTCTCCTGATAGTATGAAATCGTTTGGAAGTATGCAATATTTTACATCCAATCTGGACAAAAAGCAACCGATTTAGACTGGCGATTGGTTAAAAGTTGTATGAGAGATGAATTCCCCCCATTTAAATAAAAGGCAGTAGAATAACAGGGTGACCGATCAAGTGCGCATTGTCTTTATGGGTTCTCCGGACTTCGCCGTCCCGGTCCTGGAAACGCTCGCCAGGAATTACCCGCTCGTTGGCGTGGTGACCCAGCCTGACCGGCCGGCGGGGCGCGGTGGAAGACCGCAGCCTCCGGCTGTAAAAAAGAGCGCCATACAACTCCGCATCCCTTACATCCAGCCGGAAAAGCTGCACCATCCCGAAACCATGGACCAGCTTCACGCCTGGAGACCGGATTTGATCGTCGTGGCAGCCTTTGGACAGATCCTGCGCCAGGAAGCTCTCGACATGGCTCCTTTTGGATGTGTCAATGTTCACGGATCGCTGCTGCCCCGCTGGCGGGGAGCGGCTCCCATCCAGGCCTCGATCCTGGCCGGCGATAGCGAGACCGGCATCACCATTATGAAAATGGATGCCGGTGTGGATACTGGTCCGATCCTCAGCCAGCGAGCCATTGCCATCTCTCCGGAAGATACCGGTGGATCGCTTTTTGATAAATTATCCATGCTCGGAGCAGACCTGCTGGTGGAAACCCTGTCTCGCTACCTCAGCGGAGAACTCATCCCCACGCCTCAGACTGAAGAGGGTGTCACTTACGCCCCCAGGCTTACCAGGCAGGATGGGCGCCTGGATTTCACCATGTCAGCCCTTGAATTGGAACGCTGTGTGCGCGCCTATGCTCCCTGGCCAGGCACCTGGTTGGAATGGAAAGGTGCCCCCTTGAAAATATTGCACGCCCGTGTAAGCGAGGTTGCCTCCCCCGGCCCTGGTCTCAGGCTGATCATCGATGGCAATCCTGCTCTGGGTACAGGCAACGGGAGTTCTCATCCTGGATAAGGTCCAGCCAGCCGGGAAGAAGGTCATGTCAGGGAAGGCTTTTCTCCTCGGTGCACGCGATTGGTAAGAAAGCAGTTCTTCGGTCGTTGGATCCTCAGACCGTTCGTTCTATCGCAAATGACAGAAGATTACCATCCCGGAGAATAGTATGCCCAAATTCATTGCAGCCATCGACCAGGGTACCACCAGCACGCGCTGCATCCTGTTCGACCATTCAGGTAAAATCGTCGCGGTAGACCAGAAGGAGCACGGGCAGTACTACCCACAACCCGGCTGGGTCGAACACGACGCGCTCGAAATCTGGCAGAATATCAAGAGCGTGGTGCACGGCGTGCTGGAGAGTAGCGCTGCAAAGCTGACCGATATCGTTGCCGTTGGCATCACCAATCAGCGTGAAACCACCTTGATCTGGGATCGCAAAACCGGGCAACCCGTCTCGAATGCCATCGTCTGGCAGGACACGCGCACGGATACAATCTGTAATGACCTGGCCAAGGATGGCGGGGGGGACCGTTTCCGTGCAAAGACCGGTCTGCCTCTTGCCACCTATTTCTCAGGTCCCAAGATCAAGTGGATATTGGATCATCTCCCGCAGGCTCGCCGGCAGGCAGAAAAAGGAAACCTCCTTTTTGGAAACATGGACAGCTGGGTGCTATGGAACCTGACCGGTGTCCATGTCACCGACGTGACCAATGCATCCCGCACACTGTTGATGAATCTGGACACGCTCGACTGGGATGACGAGATCCTCGGCGAACTTGGCATCCCACGCCAGATTCTTCCCGAGATCCGGTCTTCATCCGAGGTGTATGGCAAGGCGAATTGCCTGTTGCCGGGTGTCCCGCTGGCAGGTGACCTGGGTGACCAGCAGGCTGCCCTGTTGGGACAGGCCTGCTATCTCCCCGGTGAAGCCAAGAATACCTATGGCACTGGCTGTTTCATGTTAATGAATACCGGAGAGAAACCTGTCATTTCAAGGAATGGGCTGCTGACCACGCTTGGTTATAAGATTTGGCAACCAGCCTGCGGTCTACGCCCTGGAAGGTTCAATCGCCGTCACCGGAGCGCTCGTCCAGTGGCTGCGCGACAACCTGGGTCTGATCGAAAATTCTTCAGAGGTGGAGAATTTGGCGCGTTCGGTGGACGATAACGGTGGTATCTATTTCGTACCGGCTTTCTCCGGTCTGTTCGCTCCCTACTGGCGGTCAGATGCGCGCGGCGCCATTCTCGGGCTTACCCGCTATATCAACAAGGGGCACATAGCCAGGGCTGTCCTGGAAGCAACTGCCTTCCAAACCCGGGAAGTTCTGGATGCGATGGAAAAGGATTCCGGAGTCCGGTTGACAGCCTTGAAAGTGGATGGCGGGATGGTCTTCAACGAACTGCTGATGCAGTTCCAGGCAGACATCCTCGATGTGCCGGTCATCCGACCCAGGATCGCTGAGACGACCGCCCTCGGAGCGGCTTATGCTGCCGGTTTGGCGGTCGGTTTCTGGAAGGATCTGGACGAATTACGATCCAATTGGGGCAAGGATAAGGAATGGAAACCGGCTATGCCATCTGTTGAAAGAAATCGGCTCTTTTCCGGCTGGAAGAAAGCCGTCACCCGCACCTTCGATTGGGTGGGGTAGGGAAATAATCATATTCACGATCGTTCGCAACCTTAAAAACAGCACACAACAGATGTGAACATTCGAGGTGCGTTGCAGAATATGAACAGACAGGAAACACTTACATCCCTCCTATCCCGCCCACCGGTTGTGCTGATCATCGGCGGCGGTATCAACGGTATCGGCACATTTCGCGATCTGACCTTGCAGGGAGTGGACACGCTGCTGATCGAGCGCGGTGATTTTTGCTCAGGCGCCTCGGCTGCCTCTTCGCGCATGGCGCATGGTGGCATCCGATACCTCGAAAATGGCGAATTCGACCTGGTCCGGGAAGCCGTGCACGAGCGCAACCGGCTGCTTCAGAATGGACCCGCTTTTGTGAGGCCTCTTGCCACCACCATACCCATATTTAAAACCTTTTCCGGTCTGCTGAACGCCCCGCTAAAGTTTCTCGGCTGGTTGGACAAACCTTCCGAGCGCGGAGGTCTGGTAATAAAGATCGGGCTGATGCTTTATGATGCTTTTACCGGTAAGTCGCGGCGTGTACCCCGCCATGTGTTCGATGGACACAGTACTGCACTGAAAAAATTTCCTCATTTGAACTCCTCTATCCGCTATGCTGCCACTTATTATGATGGGATCATCCTTTCACCTGAACGACTTGCCCTTGATCTTATCCTTGCGGCGGAAAAAGAAGGAGACCATGCTCGCGCAATTAATTATGTTACTGTAATTGGGCTGAACAATGGTATGGTCACCATCAAGGACGAAGTGACCGGGCAGACATATAAAATTGCCCCCCGCCTGATCGTCAATGCTGCAGGTCCGTGGATCGACAGAACAAATCAGAGTCTGGGATTGAAGACCCATTACATCGGCCCCACCAAGGGTTCGCACCTGGTGCTCGAAAATCCCGGCTTGCGCGCAGCCCTCCGCGACCATGAGTTCTTTTTCGAGAACAAGGACGGACGGCTTGTACTCATTTTCCCCTTGTTCGACAAGGTGATGATCGGAACATCCGATCTGCCGATCGATGATCCCGACTCCGCCCGCTGTACAGAGGAAGAAGTGGATTACTTCATACAAATGATCGGGCGTGTTTTTCCGGGCATCCAGGTCAGCCGCGAACAAATCATCTTCCGATTCTCAGGTGTCCGCCCACTTGCCTATGCCTCAGCGAAAACCGCCGGTCAGATCACCCGTGATCACCACATCCGGGAAGATTCGTTGGGAGCTGTCCCGGTCTACTCGCTGGTGGGCGGCAAATGGACCTCCTTCCGGGCTTTTTCGGAGCAGGTTACCGATCGCGTTCTTGCTTTCTTAAGCCAGCCCCGCAGGACCAACACCCGGTCGCTCCCGATCGGTGAAGATCATGATCCGCGGTTAAAAACCGGTTCTCAATACTCGCCCTCTGAGATCGCCGGGATGGTGAAGCAGGAAAAGATAATCCATCTCGACGATCTGCTCCTTCGCCGCACCCTGCTGGCTTACCTGGGTTTGCTCACCAGACCGCTGGTGGAAGAACTCGCCGGGTCGCTTGGAAAAGCACTTGAATGGAGTCCGGTTCAACGCAGCAGGGAAGTGGAACGGGCGATACGGATCCTAGCTGAATACCACGGGGTTCGGCTGTGATTCTCACAGGGGTGCTGGATTCCAACCCTGTTTTCTTTTGATGGTAAAATTCCATCCCTATGTCTGGAATCGATCATTACGACATTATCTTCCTGCGGCATGGCGAGTCGGTCGGCAACCTGGAAAACCGTTTCCAGGGACATGCTGATTTTCCACTCACAGAAACCGGTCGGGCACAGGCAAACGCCCTGGCGATGCGCTGGCAGGAGGAAGGCTGTGCTTTTGACCTTATCATTTCAAGCCCGCTTGCCCGCGCCCGCGAAACAGCGGAAATCATCCGCACCCGGCTGGATGTGCCGTTGGAATTCGAGCCGGATTGGATGGAGATCAACAACGGCTTGCTGGCGGGGATGAACGACGAAGAAGCCGATCGGGCCGTCCCGCGTCCACAATTCATGACCCCTTTTACCCACTACGGCAAGACCGGCGAGAGCCGCTGGGAATTGTATCTGCGAGCCGGGCGAGCCATCCAGCACCTGCTCGACCGCCCGCCAGGAGGCTACCTCGTGGTTGCCCATGGTGGAATTTTAAACATGACCATGTACGCCATCCTGGGAATTCCCCTCCAGGCAGATTTCAGCGGACCGCGTTTCATGTTTGATAACACCACTTTCGCTTCGTTCACTTATGAACCGGAACATCATAACTGGCATATGCTGAATTTCGACAACCACCCGCATTGGAAGGAAGAATGATTTGGAAAAATTAAATATTCTGACATTCGGCGCGGGTGCGATCGGTACCTATGTCGGTGGCTCGCTGGCTCTCGCAGGCAACCGGGTGGTTTTCCTCGAACAGGCGCAGGCTGCAAAGGAACTTGCCGGGCGCGGATTGCGGCTCGATTTGACCGTCAGCCGGGGAGAGGTCGTGAACATCCGGGATTCCTCGCTGTCATTCACCTCGTCCATTGAGCGGGCACTCGATCAGGGTTCTTTCGATATTGCCATCTATGCGTTGAAATCCTTCGATACAGCTGCTGCCCTGGATGCGATCAGGCCTTATGCGACCCAGCTCCCGCCGTTCCTCTGCCTGTCGAACGGTGTGGATAATGAAGGCTCGCTGGCTTCGGTATTGGGTATGCAGAAGGTGATCGCGGGAACAGTCACCTCCTCGGTGGGACGCCGGGCCGTGGGTGATATCGTTCTAGAACGCGAGCGGGGTGTGGGCCTTGCAGATGGACATCCCCTCTCCCTGTTGTTGGCTGAAGCCCTCAGAGCGGCAGGCTTGAAGACCGGGCTCTTCCAGCGCCCGGATAATATGAAGTGGTCCAAGATGCTTACCAACCTTCCTGCCAATGCCACATCCGCCATCCTGGACATGACCGCTGCGGAAGTGTTCGCCCACCCAGGCTTATTCCGCCTGGAAATGTGCATCCTGCGCGAAACCCTTGCGGTCATGCGGGCGTATCGTCTGCACACAGTGAACCTCCCGGGCGTTCCAGTGCAGGCCCTGGCTCTGGGAACAAGGCTGCCTGAATTCCTGGCACGCCCGTTGATGTTGAAAGCCGTGGGCGGGGGGCGAGGCGACAAGATGCCGTCTTTCCACATAGACCTGCATTCGGGTCGTGGAAGATCGGAGGTGGAATGGCTGAACGGCGCTGTTGCCCGTTATGGAATGCGCGCCGGTGTCGCCACGCCGGTCAACCAAATGCTCTATGTAACTCTCCTGGCGCTCACAAGCGGAAAAATCCCTCTTGCAGAGTTTACGCACCAGCCAGAGAAATTATTATCCTTGGCAGGCAATTAAGGTCGGCAGGCAAATCAATCATGGGTCTGAAATAAGACCGCAGGATGGAAATATGAGCAGCAAAAAGAACATCCAACCAGTATCACCGCGTGGTTCCGTGGAAGTCCACTTGCCGGACGGGCGCGTCCTTTCAGGGCCGCGCGGCACTACCGCTGGGGAATTCTTACATGCAGATTCCCAATCCCGCCGCATTCCACTGGTGGCTGCCATTATCAATGGTGACCTGCGCGAGTTGACCTATCCGATAAAAATGGATGCCAGCCTTGCCCCGGTGAACATGTCAGATGCTGACGGGGCACGCGTCTACCGCCGATCGTTGACCTTCTTGTTGGAAGCAGCCTTCGTAACCCTCTTCCCTGAGGCGGTGCTCATCATTGACCATTCCATTTCCTCGGGAGGCTATTATTGCCATGTCAATGGGCTCCCGGTTCCGGGCAGGGAGGAGCTCCTGCTGCTTGAAAATGAAATGCGACGGTTGGTGGATGCGGACCTGCCTTTCTTGAAGTGCGAGATCCCGGTGGCGGAAGCGATTGCATATTTTGAAAAAGAGAATTATCCCGATAAGGTCAGCCTGATGAGCCACCGGCGTAAACCTTATGTCACCCTGTATAGCCTTGGCGAGCACATGGATTATCACCATGGTTACATGGTTCCTTCCACCGGTTATTTAAAATGGTTTGGGTTGAATGCAGCCAACAGCGGTTTCACCCTGAGGTTCCCACGCCGGCGGGCACCCACCACCATCGCCCCCATCGAGGATTACCCGAAGCTGATGGCCACCTTCCACCAGTACGGTCAGTGGCTCGAACGCCTCGGCATTGACAACGTTGGCGCGTTGAACGATGCCATCGAGTGCGGACGCAGCCGTGAGATCATCCTGGTGTCAGAAGCCCTTCATGAACAACACATCACCGACATTGCCCGGCAGATCGCCCACCGCCGCAGAGAAGCACGCATCGTGCTCATCTCCGGACCTTCGTCCTCAGGCAAGACCACTTTTTCCCGGAGGCTGGCTGTGCAACTGCTAGCGCTGGGTCTCTCGCCTTTTGCGCTGGAACTGGACAGCTATTTCATCGACCGGGAAAAGACGCCGTTGGATGACAAGGGTCAGTTCAACTTTGAGGCTCTTGAAGCCCTCGACCTGCAACTGCTCGGCGACCACCTCACCCGCCTGATTTCAGGGGAGACAGTGACCCTCCCTCGTTACGACTTCAAGGCAGGCAGGCAGTTGACCGGTGATGCGGTGCAACTAACACCGGATCAGATCATCATCCTGGAAGGCATCCATGGACTCGATCCTCGCCTGCTCCCGGCATCATTATCCGCCCGGGCATTCCGCATCTATGGCGCAGCTCTTACCCAGCTGAACCTTGACCGCCACAACCGGGTCTCCACCGCGGACACGCGATTAATTCGACGCATCGTGCGGGATGCGCGCGAGCGCGGCTATACTGCCCAGCAGACCATCTCGCGCTGGGAATCGGTTCGGCGTGGCGAGGAATTGTACATCTTCCCTTACCAGGAAAATGCCGATGTCATGTTCAATTCCGCGCTGGTCTATGAATTGTCGGCTTTGCAACCTCTGGCAGAACCGCTCCTGCGCCAGGTGCCGCGAGGTACACAGGAATTCATTGAAGCCAAACGCCTGCTAGCCTTTCTGGAGTGGTTCCTCCCCGTGGATGCGGATTTGATCCCGGATAACTCGATCCTGCGTGAGTTCATCGGGGGCTCAATCTTGAAAGATTTCAGGATCTGGAAGGCGTGAAGGGGGTATGAATTTCATCGAGATCCTGCTCATCGCCTTAAGTATGGCGATGGATGCTTTCGCTGTCTGTCTTGGCGCAGGGGCGCAAGAAGAAACTTCGGGTCCGCGACCGACCTTTCGGCTGGCATTCCACTTCGGCTTGTTCCAATTCCTGATGCCGGTGGTTGGCTGGTTCGCCGGAACGACGATCGAGCGCTACATCGTATCGTTTGATCACTGGGTGGCTTTCGGTCTGCTGGCATTCGTGGGCGGGCGCATGATTAGATCAGGATTCGACCTGCATGCCGGGCAACAAAATGCCAACCCCTCGCGCGGATGGACCATGGTGCTGCTCTCCATCGCGGTCAGTATCGATGCCCTGGCGGTTGGTCTGAGCCTGGGATTGATCGGCGTTACGATCTGGTATCCTGCCCTTGTCATCGGCGTGGTGACGGGATTGATGTCGTGGCTGGGATTACGGATTGGCAACCGGCTGGGGAAGAAATTTGGAAAAGTAATGGAGATTATGGGGGGAGTGGTACTCGTCCTGCTAGGAGTCAGGATCCTGCTAACCCATCTACTGACCTAGATAACATTCCCATGCATGCCATCCCAAGGGGGGGGAATATTCTTAAATAAGCGCAAGGTCAATTTCCTCAAGTGTTCTTAATTGAATGTGATCTCACTTACAGGATCAACCCCACCAGCGCACCTAACAATGCACATCCCAGGTTGACCATATCATTATTCAGCCACCTCCAGCCGCGCACCTGGATCGTGGCTGAACCGCAGGAGTGGTACGGATGCTTCTCGGTTTCTTTGCCGCATTTCGGGCAGTGATAGATCGCCTGGACCGTTGCTCCCAGGATTGAGTCGAACAAAGCTCCCAACAGGCCGGCAACGGTGATGATCCCCAAATCTACCCAGCCGCCTTTTACGGGGGCGAGCAGGGATGCCAGGATGGCGATAAGAATTGCACCGCCAGCAGCAGAGATGGTCCCGAGCAATGAAATTGCGCCGGATGTGCCACGTTCGACCGCTTTCCAGGAGGTGATCATGCGCGGCAGCGACGGATTGAGCACACCCAGTTCGGTTGCCCACGTGTCGGCATTGACTGCAGCCAGTGATGCCGCGAATGCCAGCCAGGTGGAGGGGTTGGCAGGGAACAAGAAATGCAGACCTGCGAAGATGGAAGCGACTGCTCCATTGGCAAGCACCTGTCCGATATCGCGGGTGCCACCTTTGTCGAATTTTTCATCCAGGGAGGCTTTCCTTTTTTAAACAGGCGTGTCAGCAGGCTGGACGAAATAAAGAATGTCAGCAGTAACACCGCCCATTTCCAGCCTCCCAGGCCGAATATGATCGTCCCTTCAAGAAAGGCTCCCCAGGCTCCAGACTTGCTCAGGCTGTGTGCTCGATAGGCAGCATAAGCGATCAACGCGGCAAAAATGAGACCAAGGATGAATTGTAGAGCCATAACCTCACCAGGAAGCCAGGATTAACGGATCCCACTTTTCGGAATTATACCGGTGTGGATACAATGAACATCACTGCCAGCAGTAATAAAATCGTTGAGAATACCCCGCTCGCCCAGACGATGTATGCCAGCGGGCGGTGATCCGGGCGGCGGTAGAAGGTCAACCCGGCAACCCATCCAATCACAAAGAAGAAAAGGCTGACGACTGGTAGCAGGATCAAGCCTGCACCCGGGACGGGGTCCCCTGCCCCACCGGATGGCAGGAAACCGAGCGGGATCTGTCCAAGAGAAGGGATTAAGAATGATACCCACGCCAGCAAGCCAATATTTAGGAGCAGCCCTGCTAGCCAGAAATATCGCGCCAAAACACTCTCCCAGGCGCGGGCGACCACAAATACGGGAAATACAGATTGTGGCTCCGAGGGTGACAGACTCCCCATTTCGATGACATGCTGCAGTTCTTGCATGAATCCGTTTGGATCCTGTGGGGAGATGGCAAACACTCGTTTGGCAGTGGCCACCAGCAGCAGGGCTCTCGTATCGGAAGCCAGGAATTCAACCACTCCAAGGTCAGGGTGGTGGCGGACACCGGTGATCGCCCCGGGCAGGCGGAGGATGGGTAATCCCAACCTCGAGGGAAGGGCCTCCTTAGGGCGAACCCACTCAACATCTGAGACTGGAATATGCTCAACCCTTAAACCCCAGTTTAGCAATAATTTATCCCGGTCAATGCTGTAGTTCGCCCGGATAAGGCAGTAACTCGTATAAACCAGGAAAGGCAAGGGCAGGAAAGAGATAGCCGCTACCAGGGTAAAGATGGTGAATCGCAGCCCGATAGGCTCCTGCGAAGCAAGACCGGCGAAAACAGCAACCAACACGGTCAGGAGGCTAATGATTGTGAATTGCAGTGTCAATCCACGGCGGGGAGGCGGAAAATCAGTCATCAGGATTTCAATTTACCTATTCAAACGATTTTCTAGCGGAGAAATTTCCTTCAGCAACTGGATGCAGACCAGGCAGTGATTGTCGCATTGTAGGGAGATCGTTGCGTAATAGCAGGAGGAATTATTATTTAGCAGTCCGGGTCGGATCAGTTTCGGGAGAATCATCCGAAGGGGTATCCATTCCAAGATCAATGGCATCTTCCATGCGGATTTGTCCTCGTAGAAAAGCGCCTTCCTCTGTGGCAAATCCAGTAGTAACAATGTCCCCCCAGACGCGCCCGGTCGAGCGAATTTCTACCTTCTGGGCTGTAATATTTCCCTTGACAGCGCCAGCCACGATAACATTCACCGCGCGCACATTTTCACAGGTCACTTTTCCGGTTTCACCGACTACAAGCAGACCTTTCAGTGCAATCTGCCCTTCAAATATTCCCTCCACCCGCACCCCACCTGAGCCATTGATGCTGCCCTGCCAGATGAGACCTGCGCCGAGCACCGAGGTGATCCGTTCCACAGTCTGCACGGAGGCGGGGGGGGTTGATTGGTTATTACGCTTGAACATGATTCGTCACCATAGAGGATAATTTTATCATCTTCGCACCATTTGGAACCGCCAGGGCTTGGATTTCCAGGGCTCTGGGACGGAAAATAATCCCACCCGCGGGCCAGCGACCAATTCCTCAGGCGGAACTGGCTCTCCCTCTTCGATCCATAAACCCGCATTTGGATCGCAAAGGTTCGCCCCATTCAAAGCCGAATCGATGCCGAGTGCCTGGGTCACCTTTGCAGGACCTTTCGTATCGCGTCCATGACGGCGGGTGACGACGATCTCCCTGCCTTCAAGAACCTCGATTGCCCGGATCAACACCGCGGCGGGAAAACCATCCTTATCTGTCACCGCATTCAGCATCCAATGCATACCGTAGGTGAAGTAGACATAAGCATGCCCCGGTTGGGCGTACATGACGGCGTTGCGTTTCGTTCTGCCAGCCCTGGCATGACAAGCCTGGTCTTCTTCACCGATGTATGCCTCCGCTTCGGTGATCATGCCGGAGAGGCGCGTACCATTGAGAATCCGCACCAATCGCGCCCCGAGAATTTCCCGGGCGACAATAAGTGTCGGTTGGGCATAAAATGATGGTGGCAGGATTTTCAAGAGAATATCAGGTAAGGCTGCAATGGACGGTTACTTCGTGTCTTTCCTGGTCAATTTCCCGGTCGGTTTATAGCGCACATCCCTCAGCAGCGACAACCGTAAACCATCTTCCAATTTTATCGAGGGTTTATAATTTAATTTCTGGGCAGCCAGTGACAGGTCCGCACAGAGGCGCGAAACCCCTCCGGATATCTGGCTGCTGAACACGATGTTCGTCTGGCTGCCTGTGACAGAGAGGACCAGTTCGGCTAACGAACGAATGCTCGTCTCCACGCCCGACCCGATGTTGATCACCAGTCCATTGATGTTTGGTGCCGTGGCAGCAGCGACCATGGCATAGACCACATCGTCCACATAAACATAATCGCGCGTCTGTAAACCATCGCCGTTGATGACCAGGGTACCATTCCGCACTGCCTGGCGAAGAAAATACGGGACAACAGGAGGGCTGGAAGCTGGTAGGTGCTGCCCCGGACCATAGGCATTAAAAATTCGCAGGCATACGGTTTCTATACCCCATAACGCACCGATGGTGCGGATGTAATACTCCGCGGCCAGTTTTGAGACGGCATAAGGAGAACTTGGACGGGGTGTTTGCCCCTCGGTGAGAGGTTGAATTTCCTGATCGCCGTAGATCGCCCCGGAAGAAGCAAAAACAACCCGCTTGACACCTACGTCCCTCATTGCCTCCATCAGGCTGACTGTGCCCCCAACGTTGACAGCATTATATTCACGCGGGTAAAGGATCGATTCGGGCACCGAGACGCGCGCCGCCAGGTGGTAGACGCAGTCCACTTCCTGCAGCAATGTCCATAATTTCGGGCGGTCGCTCACATCCCCGCGGGTAAAGTGGACATCCGGGGAAAGCGCTTGCGGATCGCCTGTTGAGAGGTCATCGAGTCCGCGCACCTGGTGCCCCTCGCGGGCGAGCTGGTTGGCGATGGTGGAGCCGAGGAAACCGGCCGCACCGGTGATGAGAAAGTTCATGGCAGGGATTATAACCCGATTGCAACCGCTGGGTGGGAACGCTAAGAATGTTTATATCGGGTGTTGAAGGTAATACCATGTGGGGAAGAAAAGCATTGGCTCCGGGTCATGTTCTGATTTACAATAAAACTCAAACGGCAATACCCTTCTATCTAGAATGGAGTCGATTGCATGATCAAATTGCTCTCTGGTAATGAGGCGGTGGCGCGCGGGATGTGGGAAGCAGGCGTGAGTGTGGCATCCGCTTATCCAGGTACACCCTGCACGGAAATACTGGAAAACTATGCGCATTTTCCGAATGTCTATGCAGAATGGGCGCCCAACGAAAAGGTGGCTGTCGATGTTGCAGTTGGCGCGGCTTATGCCGGCAGGCGCGGGATGGCTGTCATGAAACATGTGGGCCTGAATGTTGCGGCTGATTCATTCATGTATGCTTCGATGACCGGACTGGAAGCCGGGCTGGTCATTGTCACTGCGGATGATCCAGCCATGCACTCCAGCCAGAACGAACAGGACAACCGGACATTTGCCAAGTTTGGCCGTGTCCCCTGCCTTGAACCTTCCGACAGCCAGGAAGCCAAGGACATGGTCGGGACCGCATTCGAACTGAGCGAGCGGTTTGATACCCCTGTGCTCTTGAGGCTGACCACCCGCATCTGCCATTCCGCCAGCCCGGTGGAATTGGGTGAACAAAATGCTCCTGCCGGTGATCCACAACCATTCCCGCGCAATCCTGCCAAGTATGTGATGGTGCCAGGCAACGCCGTCAAGCGCCACCCGGTCATCGAGCAGCGTATCCGTGACATCGCTGTCTTTGCAGAAACCTTTCCCCTCAACCGCCTCGAGCCAGGAAATCCTTCCCTGGGTATTATTACCTGTGGTATCGCTTACCAGTATGCCAGGGAAGTATTCCCGGATGCATCCATCCTGCGCCTCGGTCTCACCTGGCCTCTGCCTCAACAGATGGTTCGCACATTCGCACGATCTGTGAAACGATTGATCGTGATCGAGGAACTAGACGGATTCCTCGAAGAAGCCGTGAGGTTGCTCGGAATTAAGGTCGAAGGAAAAAGCATCTTCCCGATCACCGGCGAATTCGACCCGCGCCGGGTGCGCGAATCGGCTGTACAGGCAGGGCTTTTACCGGGCGAGGCCTCTGTGAACCTTCCGGATGTGGAGGTTGGCACATTACCCGGTCGTCCGCCGGTTCTCTGCCCCGGTTGCCCGCACCGCCCGACGTTTTATATCCTGAACAAACTTAAAGTACCGGTCAATGGTGATATAGGCTGTTACACGCTGGGTTTCATCCCGCCGTTGCAGGCCATCCACACCTGCGGATGCATGGGTGCAGGGATCGGGGTGGCGCATGGTGCTGCCAAGGCTGGCAGCCCGGAGCATCATGTTGCGGTGATCGGTGATTCCACCTTTTTTCATTCCGGCATCCCTGCCCTGATCAATGTGGTTTACAACCACAGCCCGGTGACCACGGTCATCCTTGACAATCGAACCACCGGCATGACTGGTCACCAGGAGAACCCGGGCACAGGTTCCACTCTGCTCGGGCAGGAGGCGGTTCGGATCGCCCTCCAACCGCTGGTGACTGCTCTTGGCGTCCGGCACGTACAGACGGTCCTGGGTCACGATGTGGCTGCCATCGAAAAGGTGCTCAAGAAATACGTTAAACTGGATGAGCCAGCCGTTTTGATCGTGGAAGATCCGTGCACCCTGCTGCCGGAGGTGCGCAAGCGCTGGGTGCCTCTGGAAGTGCTGGCGGATAAATGCAACGGCTGCACGTTGTGTTTCCGGATCGGCTGTCCCGCCATCCTGAAAAGCGAAGAACTGGACCTGAAATCCCAGCGACCCAAAGCCTTGATCTCCGCCGATCAATGCACCGGCTGCGAGGTGTGCGCCCAGGTTTGTCCGCGTGAGGCGATCACTTTCCAGCAGGAAGAGGTTGCAGGAGAGTTGGCATGAAGGAGACCCTGAATTTTCTGCTCTGCGGTGTGGGCGGGCAGGGCACCATCCTGGCTAGTGACGTACTAGTGAATGTCGGCCTGGCAGCCGGATACCATGCCAAGCAGGCGGAAGTGCACGGTATGTCGCAGCGCGGCGGCAGCGTGACCAGCCATGTGCGATGGGGAAAAACCATCCACTCCCCGCTGATCGGTGCCGGTGAAGTGGATGTGCTTCTGGCTTTCGAGAAACTTGAAGCGCTGCGCAACATCCAGTCCATACATGCAGACGCGCTGGCGATTATCAATGATCATACCATCCTGCCGCTCACCGTTATCTCTGGAACTGGAACCTATCCCAGCGATGAGGTCTTGCAAGAAGCGTTCGCGCGCGTAACGTCTCGTGTGAATTTCATCCATGGCGAGCAGATCGCGGGTGGGCTGGGAAACCCGCGCGTGGCGAACGTGGTTTTACTGGGTGCGCTCTCCTACCTGCTGGAGCAAAGTTCCCTCTTATCTTCAGAATGCACCCCGGATACCTGGCTGAAGGTCATTTCAGAACGCGTGCCGCCCAAACATGTCGAGTTGAACCGAAGCGCCTTCCAGGCCGGGCGGGATGCAGCAGGAAGATAATCCGATCGGAAAATGCTGTCAGGCATATTGATTTAATAAACGGAGGCTGCTACTGTGCAGCCTCCGTTTTTGGTCTGTTCTTCAACTGACTTCATTTTGCCAATTGGACATTCTTCTTTGCATACTCCGAGCCGCGCCGGAGCGCATCAATGTTCTTCGCAAGCAGGTGCTTGTGCCGTCCTGGCATATGGTTCTTTAACGTGATTTCGACTTCCTCCAGGCTGAGCACAGGCATCAGCGCCAGCAGGGCGCCGGTGGCGACAATATTCGCCATGCGGCGGTCGCCGGATTCCTCGGCAATTTCATTGCATGGGAGTGAAATTCGTGTGATGTCACTCCGAACCACTTCCCGGTCCACCATGGACGAATTCACAACCAGCACGCCGCCCGGTTTCACCGCAGGTTCATACTTGTCAAGAGAAGGCAGGTTCATGACGATGACCGCAGGGGGGTTCTGCACCAGCGGCGAACCGATCTCCTCGTCCGCGATGACGATCGTGCAATTGGCTGTGCCGCCGCGCATTTCCGGACCATACGAGGGGATCCAGGTCACCTCTTTGCCGCTGTCCATTGCGGCATAGGAAAGCACCTGTCCCGCGAACATCACACCCTGTCCGCCAAACCCTGCCAGAAAGATTTCAGTTTGCATTCGCCTTTTCCCTTTCCTGCATCATCTGCTGGTATTTCGATCAGCCAGGAGGCTCATTCCTGCAGCCTGGCATGCTGACCAGAAATATCTATATCTTCAAAGCCGCCACCGAGGGGGCGATCTTGTAATCTCCAAGTGGGAATGCCGGGATCATGTGCTCCTCCAGCCATGACAGGGACTGGACCGGAGAAACACCCCAGCCTGTGCTGCACGTGGAAAGCAGTTCCACCATCGAAAATCCCAGCCCGTGAACCTGTGTTTCGAACGCAGTACGGATCGCTTTCTTCGCCAGGCGGATATTTTTTGGGTCATGCAGGCTGCGCCGGACGATATAGCCGCCACCGTCGAGTGTTGCCAGCATTTCAGCCATTCGGATCGGATAACCCTGGGTCTCCACATCGCGTCCGTTGGGCGAGGAGGTGGTCTTCATTCCGGGCAGCGTGGTGGGAGCCATCTGACCGCCGGTCATGCCGTAAATGGCATTATTGATGAAAATGATGGTGATGTTTTCACCACGAGCCGCGGCATGCACGGTTTCCGCCATGCCGATCGAAGCCAGGTCGCCATCCCCCTGGTAAGAGAAAACAACCCGGTCTGGCAGCACCCGCTTGATGCCGGTGGCCATCGCCGGGGCACGCCCGTGGGCGGCCTCGACAAAATCAACATCGATATAATTGTAGGCGAACACGGCACACCCAACCGGCGCCACTCCGATGGTTTTATCAAGTACATGCATTTCTTCCAATACTTCCGCCACCAGTCGGTGGGCTGTCCCATGCGTGCAGCCGGGACAATAATGCGTGGGTGTGTCTGTGAAGCCTTGGGGGCGTGAATAGACAAGATTTTGAATATTTACGATCGGTGTCGCCATTTTCACCTCAATTCTCAACGAGCCATCATCCGCAGATACCACAGGTCAGTAGGATCGTCTTCTGGTTTACCGGGATGTTGGATCATTTCCTGGATCTCATCCACAAACTCATCCGGGAAAGGCATTACTCCCCCCAGCCGCCCGTAGAAGCGGATCGGGATTCGATTCTTTACCGAAGCCTGGACATCCTTGAGCATTTGCCCGGTATTCATCTCCACCACAAGCAGCGATTTTGCCCTCTGGCATATGTGCTCCACCTGTTTGTAGGGAAAAGGATTGACACTGATGGGACGGAACAGCCCAACCTTGATCCCCTTCGCCCGGGCTGCGCGTACCGCTGAAAGTGCGATCCGTCCAGCAGTTCCAAAACCTATGACGATATACTCTGCATCTTCAAGGAAATATTCCTTGAAACGGATTTCATTTTCCTGAGCCTGGCGCCAGCGCCCCAGGATGCGCAGGTTGACTTTTTCTTCGGTCGGGACATCCAGGTAGATCGAACTCAGGACGTGGCGTTTGCGATCCTTCGCACCGCTCACTGCCCAGTCGTATACCTTGCGAACAACCGGCTGCATTTCCGGTAAAAGCACCGGTTCCATCATCTGCCCGATCGATCCATCGATCAGGATGGTGCAGATATTCAGGTACTTGTGGGCAATCTCAAAAGCAATGGGCATCAGGTCCACGGCTTCCTGGACGGATGCAGGTGCCAGCACCATGGGATGGTAATCTCCGTGACCGCCTCCCTTGCAGATCTGGTTGTAGTCGCCTTGCGAAGGGGCAATATTTCCGAGGCCGGGTCCTCCACGCATGACATTGACCAGCACCATCGGCACTTCCGTCCCGGCGATGTAAGACAGACCCTCCTGCATGAGACTGATCCCCGGGCTGGAGGAAGAGGTCATCACGCGCGCCCCGGTACAGGCTGCGCCATAGACCATATTGATCGCTGCCGGCTCGCTCTCTGCCTGGACGAATGCCCTTCCAAGTTCAGGCATCCGATGAGAAAGGTATTCAAGGACTTCATTCTGCGGGGTGATGGGATAACCAAAATAGGCTTCCAGTCCCGCTCGGACAGCTGCCTCGGCAATTGCCTCGTTGCCTTTCCATAATTCGCGCCCCATATTATTTCCCTCCTGTCGCCGGACTGGGAGACGCCTTGGTCACTTCACGGTAAACGGTTATGGCAGCATCCGGGCAAACCAGTGAACAGATGGCGCAACCGGTGCAGCCATCTTTAAAGATATGTGCTGGATGGTAACCTTTGGGGGTTAATTTTTCATTATCCAGTTCCAGGACTTTCGGCGGGCAGTCGCTGACACATAACTCACAGCCCTTGCAAAATAATTCGTTGACCTCGATCCAACCTTTGGCAGGCATTGACCTAGCCTCCTTGCGGTATTATTAGGACTATTTATGTCGTATTATAACAGGGATTATTATGGCGTTTTCCATGGATAGCGGGTAGTGCCATGCGTCATTATACTGTAATACATAAATCCTCTTCTGAAGAGAGCCTTTCATTCAAAAAAAATACCCTGCAAGACCAATTCTGAACGAAACGGGATGATTTAGTATCAATAGCATGGTAAACAGGACTGTTTTTCCAAGTTGACACGCAAGCCGGGGATTGTTAGAATGAAATGGAAATTTCATTGTCCCAACCAAGGCAGGTGGAAATGGTCGGAACCACAATTCCTTACGAGGTAGTTCTCTTCTCCCATCAGATCTTCATCAGCGGGACGATCTTTCTTCGTGACCAACGCCTCTCGGATTTTCTCAACGATCGCAGGGAAAAAAAGGTTGTGGTGAGGAACGCCAGCGTGTCGCGCCTGGAAGATCCTGGCAAGGTGCTGGAAAAGACACTGGTTGCCATCCTTCCAAAATCAGGGATCGTGCTGGCTTTTGAATTGCCCCAGAAAGTGGCCCAGCCGCCGCGTTTTATCAAGTATCCCAAGGAGAAATTTGAAGTCTTCTTGATACTGGATGGGATGGAGGTGCGCGGCGATGTACACATGGTGGGTTCGCTGGACTTGTTGCAGATTTTGGTGGATTCGGGCGATTCCTTTCTACCCATCACCAATGCCAACGTGGATTTCGAAGCCAACCCCAATTTCTTTCTCCGTCAGGAAGCAGTCGTAGTCAATACTCAGCGCATCCTCTTTATCGGGGAGATGGAACCGAAAGATCAACCCGATACGGGAGGGGAAAAGCCCATTGGAGACAAATGATGAACAATCCGGTCATTATTGACGCCATCCGCTCACCCATTGGATCGTTGGGCGGGGTATTATCGAGCCTCCGCCCGGATGACCTGGCCGCCCAGGTTCTCAAGGCAATTCTGGACCGCAACAAGCTCGATCCTGCGCTGGTGGAAGAAGTCTACCTCGGCTGCGCCAATCAGGCCGGGGAAGATAATCGCAATGTTGCCCGCATGGCTCTCCTGTTGGCGGGCTTCCCTGTCGAGGTGGCAGGCGTGACCATCAACCGCCTGTGTGCCTCCGGGTTGAATGCTGTCAACCAGGCTGCCCGAGCCATCCGGGCAGGTGAAGGGGATGTCTATATCGCTGGCGGCGTGGAGTCCATGAGCCGCGCCCCGTATTCGCTTCCCAAGGCAGAATCAGGTTTTCCTTTCGGCAATCTGACCGCCTACGACACCGCCCTGGGCTGGCGCTACCCAAACCCGAAGATGCAGGAGAAATACGGCACCGAGCAAATGGGGGAGACTGCCGAGAATATCGCTGCTCTCAAACCGCATATCAGCCGCGAAAAGCAGGATGATTTTTCATTACGCTCACACCAGCGCGCCATTGCGGCGATCGACTCGGGAAAATTTGCCGAAGAGATCCTGCCAATATCCATCCCGCAGCGCAAGGGTGACCCCCTGCTGGTGACTACGGATGAGCGCCCGCGCCGCGATACGAGCATGGAATCGCTGGCCAAACTCCGCCCGGCATTTCGCAAGGAGGGCGGTACGGTGACCGCTGGCAACTCCTCGGGTCTCAATGACGGTGCCGCCGCCCTGTTGTTGATGAGTGAGGAAAAAGCCAGCCAACTTGGCCTCAAACCGATGGCCCGCATCCTTTCCTCAGCGGCTGCCGGTGTTGCCCCGCGCACGATGGGTCTTGGACCGGTATCAGCAGTGAAAAAGGCCTTGTCCCGTGCCGGGCTCGAGTTGAAGGAAATTGGCCTGGTCGAATTGAACGAAGCCTTCGCCATCCAATCCCTGGCCGTGATCGAAGACCTGGACCTGGATCCGGACATTGTCAACGTGAACGGCGGGGCGATTGCACTCGGCCATCCGCTGGGATGCTCGGGGGCGCGCATCCTGACCACATTACTGCACGAAATGCGCCGCCGGGCTGGAGACCAGAAAGGTCAGCTCTTTTTTGGGTTGGCAGCATTATGTGTTGGGGTCGGTCAGGGGGAGGCGACGGTCGTCGAATGGGTTGGGTAAAAGGTTACTGAGACTGTAACAGCGCCCTGGAACATCCATGGCGCTGATGCGTCTATGTCCTGATGATAACCTTGTGAATCGTAATGAATTTCATCCAGGGATTCTTCTGTTTTCAATCAGGTGAATTCATCCTCTCGTTGTAGCTGTATTGGCGAAGATTTCATCTTTTGCGTTTTACAGGTAAAAGAATAAAGGAGCACCATGCGCATCCGTGTTTTCCTCATTCTCCTTATGCCGATCCTGGCATTGGAAGCCTGCCTCCCGGGGCAAACACCCGGTATCCCAACAGGTACTTTCAACCCCGTCACACCCGCATCCACTCAAACCCAAACGGCAGCGATCCCGACAATAACCGTCCCCCCACCTGATCTGCCGACAGTTTCTTCTCCCAACTTGATCCATATCAAATTCCTGGATCCCAATAACGGTTGGGGGGTCTCTGTCAACGGCAGCGGCCTGCTTCTGCGGACAGTAGATGGAGGCACCACTTGGATGAACGCCACTCCGCCCGACATGACCGGGATCGGCTATTCCACAGTTCTCGATGTGTTGAACAACAATACGGTCTGGGTGCTTGTGCCAAATGAGGATTTTTTCACCGGAGTGCTTAACCACACAATCGATGGCGGCCTCACCTGGACCTCGGTGGATGTGCCGTTCGGTGGAGCAGGCCTGCAATTCCTTGATACAACAACGGGGCGAGCCATGGCCGACCGGGGAGTTGGGCTGGGATCGAATGCCGTGGAATTTTTCCAGACCTCCGACGGCGGTGTTACCTGGCGGAGTGTCTTCAATAACGATCCAGGCAGGTCGGATTCAACCGACAGCCTGCCGTTTAGCGGTATCAAGAATGGAATGGTATTCCTGGACGCCAATACCGGTTGGGTGACCGGCACACGCCCCATGGCAGGAGATATCTACCTCTTCGCCACCCACGACGGCGGTGCTACCTGGATACAACAGACCATCCCTCTGCCGGCAGGATACGATTCCTACCAATACTATCCGCAGGCGCCCATCTTCATTAAAAATGAGGGTTTCCTGCCGTTGATGATCTACCTGTCAGAGTCCACCGAGCTTACTTTCTATATTTCCCGCGATGGCGGAAGCACCTGGGACGGCATCCCGCTGGATGCCGCCAGGATGATCCCTCCCGGACAGTTCTCTTTTGCCGATGCCTGGCGTGGTTGGAGCTGGGATGGCGGATTGAAAATATATTTCACGACCGATGGAAGTCAGACATGGACGGAATTGACCTCCTCCCTGGATCTGAGCGGTCGGTTGGTTCAAATGGAATTCGTCCCCGGCACTGCCAGCCGGTCCACTGGCTGGGCACTTACCAGCGTGGATGAAAGTGGGCATTCACAATTGTTCATGACCACGGATAATGGCGCCACCTGGACGCTGCTGGTTCCATGACGGAATCTTATGGAAATAATGGAGAGTAAAATGAATCGAAGACGCTTCTTTCCACTGCTGGTACTACCGCTGGCGATCTTGGCTTGTGCGCTGCCCTCTTTTGCAGGCACGCCGGGAATGGAGCTAACCTCCGCTACCGGGATTCCCGTAGTTACGAGTCCCATCCCTGACACACCTTCCGCTCCTGCTCTCCCGCCGACCTCCTCTTCCGGATTGACCCTCGAAAACCTGCGTAATGCCACCTACGATATCAGCGCATTTTTCGGATCTCCGCTGACTATCACACTCGAGAACGGCAGTTATCTCTCTGGCTCCGATCCTGCGGCTGTGGATTACATGTCAGTAAATATGGGTGATATGGTGGCCTTTGGCGATCTCAACTTTGACGGGGTCAGCGATGCAGCGGTCATCCTTGCAATTAACACCGGCGGTACAGGCGTGTTTACATATTTAGCCATTGTTTTGGATACCAGCGGAGCACCGGTGAACATCGACTCGGTGCCCCTGGACGACCGCCCGATCATTAACAGCCTGTCCATTTCCAATGACGAGATCCTTGCGGATATCGTCATCCATGGCGCCACCGATCCTGGCTGCTGCCCGGGCTTGCAGTCTCAACTGGGTTTCCGGTTGTACGGAAGCCAGATGGTTCTGACACGCGGCGCTTCCTGGCCTGCCGGGTTGGAGCGAGCCATTAATATCACAACCCCGGCAGACCTGGCGGTTGTCAGTTATCCATTTACGGTTTCGGGAAATGTGACCGTGGGTCCTTTTGAGAACACCCTTGCTTACACAGTCTATACCTCTGACAATACCCTGGTTACCAACGAACCGGTGATGACCGACTCCCCCAATCCCGGCGAGCCCGGTAATTTCTCCCATACTATCGACTTGAGCATGGCCGGGGTGTACGGCCTGGTGCGGATCGAATTTGCAGAACTCAGCATGAAAGATGGATCCGTCGTCACACTCGATTCCGTGCTGGTAAATGTGCATTAACCCACCTGCTTCCAGACACGATACGATTGCCTTCCTGGAAATTCCTGGACAACAGTGAAAAAAATCAACTTAAGTGAATTTTGGTTCACTTTTTTGAGTTTAATTTCTTCGCAGCGACTTTTTCCACGAACCGGGTTTCTTCAACCACAAACCGGTCATGGCTGGCTTCACCGATCAATTCGACCTCATCCCATGCCTGTATTTTAAATACCAGCCTGCGGCCTTCCACCTCGATCAGTTCCGCCTTCGCACGTACGGCCATCCCCACCGGAGTGGCCGCCAGGTGACGCACATCGATTCGCACCCCGACCGTGGATTGGCCGGCGGGAAGCGAGCCATATAACGCAACCACGGCCGCACTCTCCATCAGACCTACCAGGGCAGGAGTCGAGAATACTGGCAAACCGCCGCTCCCCCAATGCAAGGCGGTGTCGGTTTCAGTGACGGTTTTTTCGAGTTCGGCAAACAGACCCGGCATCGGTTCAATCATACAGTCTCCTTGTAATGTGCAGATCGATTATATCTTCAGATTCGCAGTATAATTTCGCCCGGAGAAGTTCATGCCCACCATTTACCCCTTCACTGCCATCGTCGGACAGGAACGCATGCGGCGTGCGCTTGATCCTGAATGCGGTTGACCCGCGCATTGGAGGCGTGCTCATCCGTGGCGAGCGCGGCACCGCCAAGTCCACGGCTGCGCGCGCCCTGGCTGCCCTGCTGCCCAAGGTGCGGGTTGTGCGCGGCTGCCGTTTCGGCTGCGACCCCGACCAGCCCGCCTCCTGGTGCACGGAATGCCGGGAGAAGGCCGCTTCCGGTGAACCTCTGCCTGTCGAAGAAAAACCCATCCCATTTGTAAACCTGCCCGTTTCAGCCACCGAAGACCGGGTGGTCGGCACGCTGGATATCGAACAGGCCATCCAGAAGGGCGAGCGCCATTTTGAACCCGGTGTACTGGCGGCCGCCAACCGCGGTCTGCTTTATATCGATGAAGTAAACCTGCTCGACGATCACGTGGTGGATGTGCTGCTCGACTCTGCAGCCATGGGCATGAACATCGTCGAACGCGAAGGCATCTCCTTCACCCACCCTGCCCGCTTCATCCTGGTCGGTACGATGAACCCCGAAGAAGGTGACCTGCGCCCGCAGTTGCTCGACCGCTTTGCCCTCTCGGTGGATATCACCGGCATCCGCGATGCGCGCGACCGGGTGACCATCATCGAAAACAACCTGGCCTTCGAGGCAGACGCGGAAGCCTTTCGCAAACTCTGGCAGCCGCATGAAGACAAACTCAGCCGCATCATCGCCCAGGCCCGAACCATGGTTGAAAAAGTGACTTACACCCGCCGCGACCTGCTTTCCATCGCCGCGCTGACCGCCTCCCTGAACGTGGATGGTCACCGCGCTGACCTGGTCATCCTTAAGGCCGCCCGCGCCCATGCCGCGTATGAGGGTCGCAGCGCCATCACCGACCGGGATATCGCCCTGGCTGCCGAACTGGCCCTGCCCCACCGCATCAAGCATGGCCCCTTCCATCAGAGCGAGATCTCGCCTGAGCAATTGCAGGAACGCATCGAACAGCTGCAGGGTTCGTCTGCTGAGGGGGAACCTTCCGAACCAGCAGAGAAGGAACCCGACGCTCGATTCGGTAAAAAAAAAGTAATCACTGAAGCGGCCGAGCAGGAAAATCCCGACCAGCCTCCGGATGCTGAACCCTCCCCTCAGCAAGCAGTCTTCGGTCCGCAGGATGCCCATTGGTGGGACGGCGGGAAAAAGGTCAAGGTTGGTGAGACCTTTGAGCCGCGCAAACTCGATACCCCCCTGGATAAATTAACCCGCCAGCACTCGGGACGCCGTTCACGGACCCACACCGAGCGTAAACGCGGCCGTTACATCCAATCCCGTCCTGCCAACGGCAAGACCGACGATGTGGCCTTCGATGCCACCATCCGCGCGGCAGCCCCTTTCCAAAAACGGCGCACCGAACAACGCAAGAAGGTGGCATTTGCCATCCAGAAAGGCGACCTGCAGCGCAAGGTGCGCGTCAAAAAAGCCGCCAACCTGATCCTCTTCCTGGTGGATGCGTCCTGGTCCATGGCAGTGGCGGAGCGCATGGCTGCCACGAAAGGGCGCCATCCTGTCCCTGCTGACGGATGCCTACCAGCGCCGCGACCGGGTGGGATTGATCGTCTTCCAGAAGGACCGCGCCACGCTCATCCTGCCGCCCACCAATTCCATCACTCTCGCCCAGCGTGCCCTGTCAGATATCCCGGTGGGTGGCAAGACACCTCTTTCAGCCGGATTGTTGATGGCGTATGAAGTGCTTACCCAGGAACAGGTGCATCCATCCGGATGTGGAGCCACTGCTGATCATCCTGACCGATGGTGCCGGGAATGTATCCATTGGTGTGCTGCCTCCGCAGGAGGAAGCCTTCGGGTTCGCCGAACAGATCGCCAGCCGCGGTTACCGGACCGTGGTCATCAACATGGAACATGCTTCTTTCGATCAAGGCCTGGCCCAGGCTCTGGCAGATCACCTCGAAGCCCCCTGTTACACCTTGAATGAACTCAAGGCGGAAAGTCTATTGAACACTGTCCGGCAGGAAATGGCTGAGGGAAAGAAGAAATAAACCAATTTCACAGACGGGGGATTATTCTGCAGTACGGGTGCAATTCCTACCGGCAGCCTTGGCGGCATACATCGCCTGGTCGGCTGAATGCATGACCTGCTCCCAGGTGGTTCCATGCTGAGGGTAACTAGCCACTCCCAGTGACAAGGTGGCGTCCAATCTCACCCCCTCATGCTCAATGTTTAGTGCCAGGAAAGTAGCACGTAAATGTTCAGCGCGCTCGTAGCCGGTCTCCAGCAGGGCGCCCGGCATGACAATCAGGAACTCTTCCCCTCCATAGCGGCAGGATATATCCGATGAACGCACCTCCGCTTGAAGGAGCTCCCCCAATTTTTTCAATAGCAAATCCCCGGCATCATGACCGTAGGTGTCGTTGAACGCCTTGAAACCATCAATATCCATCATGACCAGGCAGACGGTGCTCTTCTCACGCTCAGCCCGCTGGAATTCCCTTGTCAGCGTTTCTTCCAGGTATCGCCGGTTGAAAAGGCCGGTCAGGGAATCACGTGTGGCTTGTTCCTGCAACAATGTCTGCAGCAATTCAATTTTCTTCAATTGCTTCCGTAGTTTTCGATTGGCATCCTGTAATATAGCCTCGTTTTGCTTGCGTTCAGATATATCGCGAACCACGCTTTGAATGTGGATCGGAATGCCATCATCGGAGGAAACCAGTTCAGTGTTGACCTCAACGGTCACCTTATCTCCATTCTTCTTAATGAATTCACTTTCGTAAAGAGGAATGTTTTCACCTTTTTGAAGACGCGCCAGGATCTGCTCATCTTCTTCCTTCTGAGTGGTCAGGTCAGCCATGGTCAGCTGTATCAATTCCTCGACCGAATAGCCCAGCAGGTCAGCGGCACGTTGATTGACTTCCAGATGTTTTCCCTGGATATCAAGAATAAATACGGCATCATGGGACTGTTCGAATAATGCCCGGTAGCGATGCTCAGCCTCTTCGCGTTGTTTAATTTCCTGCTGTGCCTTTGAATATAAGCGGCTGTTATCAAGCGCTACGGCTGCCTGTGTGGCGATCGTTTCCAACAGGCGGATCTGACCGGGATCGTACGCATTCGGTTGGTAACTCTGCATGGATATGACCCCGACAATTCGATCTGCCACCATCATGGGTACACCGACGTACGATCGTGTGGGATTGCCACTGGTGCGGAAGATTTGAAAGGTTTTCATCACATCGGGTGAGGTGACATCCGGAATGTACAATGTCTGGCGGTTGTTGATCACCTGACCACTCACACCGGGATTCTGGCGAATATCACGGCTGGGAATCTGCAGGTATTCTCCCATATCGTAGGCGAGGGGATGGTGGATCGTAAAGGTGTCCGGGTCGAATATGGCAATATAAAAAGCCTCCACCGGAAGCACCTGTCGGCATTTTTCGAGCAATGCCTTTAGAACCTGTTCCATTTGCAGGCCCGATGTGATCGTAATCCCAATATCAAAAAGGGCGGTCATCTCTTCAGCCCGCAAGCGCACCTCTTCAAACAGGCGCGCGTTCTCGATCGCTCCGGCAGTCTGGGTGGCGATCGTCTCCAGAAGGCGGATCTGTTCAGGATGATATGCGTTGGGCTGGGTGCATTGCATGGAGATCACCCCCACCACCCGGTCGCCCACCATGAGAGGCACGCCGGCATAAGAATGGCTTGGATCGCCGCCAAAATCGATGACATTGTATTTCTTCATGGTTTCTTTTTCGAGGGCATCCGGCAAGTAGAGCATCTGCCGATTCTGGATGATGTAGCCTGTCAATCCGGGAGAATCGCTGATCACACGCGGCGGCAATGAGCTAATTTCGCCCTTATCGTAGAAAAGTGGAAACCCGATCATCCTGGTTTCATTATCATAGGTGGCAATGTAAAAGGCTTCGATCGGCAGGACGCGTTTACATTTCTCCAGCAAAGCTCTCAGGAGAGTATCCATCTCGAGGCCCGAGGTGACTGCTGTACCAATATCCAAAAGGGCTGTCAACTCGTCTGTGCGCTGGCGCGCTTGCTCGAAAAGGCGGGCATTTTCCACGGCAATTGCCACCTGGTCAGCAAATGC
The DNA here is from genome assembly GCA_963828815.1 of uncultured Chloroflexia bacterium. Classification (GTDB taxonomy): domain Bacteria; phylum Chloroflexota; class Anaerolineae; order Anaerolineales; family Villigracilaceae; genus UBA877. The sequence goes on along the minus strand of CAWHGD010000002.1, from coordinate 1,839,046 downwards.
CTTTAGACGGTCAGCATGATTCTGATTATAGAAACCAGGGGTCAGGCTGGTCAGGTCCAGGAAACCTATCACTTCCCCCTTTACGCTTAAAGACGTCCCGGCGTAGGAACTTAGCTTCTCCAATCCCTTGATCTCGACCCAATCTTTACTTTTATGTGTGTCTGGGATCACCAAAGCCTGGCCTGTTGCCATCATTTTGCCAAAATTGGGGATCTCGTTCACCGAAAAGAATAATGGCATCTCATCCAGACCGTGCTCCCGGTATCCACGCGAACGGGCCACCCGGACGAATTGATGTTCATCGAGCAGCATGAAAGTTGCCATATCATAAGGTACCACATGCCCAACATTGTCAAGCAGGCGGTCCAGGACATCCTCAAAGCTGCGCGAACTGTTCAATGCTGCGGCAGTATCCCGCAAGGCTTCAGCCAGTATGAGCTGTTCGTGTTCAGCATGTTCTTTTAAACGTCGCTCGGTAATGTCCCGGGCGACGATCAACCTGCCTGAGAAATGTCTCTTGCGATCATAGAGGGGAGAAATACGCAGGTCGAAATAGCGCTTTTCTTTATCGCCTGTCACGATTTCCTCTCGGGTGATGAGCGTGTCACGAAACCGGATGAATATTTCACTGATATGGGAGAGGACATTCTCTGCAGGTTGACCGATGACCATGTGTCCGGGGATTCCAATCATCTGCAACGCAGTCCGGTTGATATCCACTATTCTGTTCTGGGCATCCAGCACCATCACCCCGTCATTCATGCCTTCGATCAGAACGTCACGAGCGATCGGGATAAGGTCAAGCAGACGGTAGCGTGTGAATCCGATTGAAAAACATATGCATGAGATGGTAAATGCGATCGGAGTTAGGTCCAGGCTAGAAAACGGATTGAACCCCAGTAATTCGACGATATTCACCGCCCATGGCACGATGGCTCCTGCTAGGACGGCTGCAGCCTGCCCTCGCAGCGGACGGGCTGTATACCGGTAGGCATGAATCAACAGGATGATCGAAATAAGAACAAGTACATAAGAATAAACAGTATTTATCCAGAATGCCGGACCTCCATTAATAATCATCCCAACCACAGGCAGGTTGCCAAAGAACAGATTGTGCATGGGATCCGTCCATAAAAGGATGAACGTTAGCAATGGCTCAATCACCAGCAGGGCTATCACCTTTTTCTTCAACCAGTGACCGCGGTTGGCATATTGAATGGAAAAAACCAGGAAGGCGGTTGGTACGGTTAATACCCCCACGTAGGTGGCTCGTAACCAGAAGGATCGCGCCGGTTCAGGAACCAGAAAATAGATCGCGTAAGTCAATGTCCATGCTGCAATCCCGGCTCCAAGTGTCAGCAGTGAGTAAGCACTCGGCGCGGCCCGACGCCCCCATGCCACAATACAAACATAAATGGCTGCTGCTGTGGCAACGAGCAGGGCAAACACATAGGACAAATTCATCATTTCTCTGGCTTTAGTTTACCTCAACTGCATGGCATTCACCAATACAGATTTGTTAGATATTGGCTAATTTTATAATGGATTTGGTCCTGGAATCAGATTTGAGGAACACATAGGGGGAATTGGGATTTGACTTCTCTGCTATAATCTGCCGCAATGATCCTGCTCACTGGCGGTACCGGCTTCATCGGTCGGGTGCTTACACGTCAACTGGTGGAATCCGGGCATCGGGTTCGGCTCTTATTGCAACCTTCGTTGCGAACACCCCGTTTGCCAACCAGTGTGCCTGTAGAAGTGGCTGTCACAGGCCTGGATGACATGCAGGGATTGCGCGCCGCCATGCGCGGGATCGATACGATCTACCACCTGGCAGGAGGAGAAGGCGAGGGAGGCAGGGCAAATCTACAGGTCGTGGACATTGACGGCACGCGTGCACTGTGCCAGGCTGCAACGGATGCCCGCGTTCGACACCTTTTGTACCTCAGCCATCTGGGAGCCAGCCGTGCGGCAGGTTTTCCAGTTCTGAAGGCAAAAGGGATCGCGGAAGAATATATCCGCAAATCGGGATTTGCCCATACCATCTTACGCGGTTCACTCCTGTTTGGACCGGGTGATGAATTTACTTCGGGCCTGGCCATGCTCCTGGCCGCCGCGCCTGGTTTCCTGCCGCTGCCATCCAGAGGCGAAACGCTCTTGCAGCCTTTGTGGGTGGAAGATCTGGTTACCTGCCTGCTCTGGTCACTGGACAATCCAGATATGATCAACCAGACCTTCGACCTGGGTGGGAGTGAGACCTTCGCCTTGCGCCAGTTGGTTGAAATTGTCATGGAAGCAGCAGGCTTGCACCGGATCCTGGTTAATTGGCCTACTCAATCCATGCGCACGATGACAATAATCATGGAATCCATTTTCCCGCGCTTCCCTGCCTCAATATTCTGGCTGGATTACCTTGCAGTAAACCGCACCTGTCCTGTGGAGACTATCACCCGTATTTTCGGATTGATGCCTTCCCGATTCGCTTCCCGATTGGATTACCTGCGGAATGAACCCTGGACTCGGAATCTGCTGCGCAGGCTATTTACCCGTTATGGCTGAACCCACGATCCGCCTCCTGGAAACCCCGCAAGAAATGACCGCCGTTGAAGCTCTTCAACGCCTGGTCTGGTCGGGTTCTGAAACTGACGTGATCCCGGCACATATGCTCCTCGCCGCTGTCCATAACGGTGGGATCATCCTGGGTGCTTTCGACAAGGGGGATCTCGTGGGAGTGGTTTTTGGTTTTCCCGGCATTTCGAATACTCCTGCCGGCCTGCAAGTCAAACACCACTCGCACATTCTTGCGGTCCACCCGGATCGGATCGGGGAAGGGATAGGATTTGACCTCAAGCGGGCCCAAAGACAGACGGTTCGCAAACAGGGTCTCGAGCTGATCACCTGGACCTACGATCCACTTCTCAGCCGCAACGCTCACATCAATATTTTCCGCCTGGGAGCAGTCTGTAAAACCTACTTGCGTTCCGAATATGGCGAGATGCGTGATGGTTTGAATGCAGGATTGCCTTCCGACCGCTTCCAGGTGGATTGGTGGTTGCGCAGTGCGCGCGTGAAACGTCGCCTGAGCCACCCCGTGCACGCAGGGTACAAACTCGACCATCATCTTGCTGAAAATGCAGTGCTGTTCGAAGCAGGGTCCGCTCGAGGGAACTATCCCCTCCCGCCTCAAGTCAATAAAATCCCGAAGGACACTCGTCTGGTCGTTGAAATTCCATTTGATTTCCAGTCATTGAAAGCAGACGATCTGTCCCTGGCTCGCGACTGGCGCCTGGCGACACGAAAGATCTTCGAGGCTGCCTTTGCCATTGGAACCATGGTTATGGATTTCGTTCATGCTGGCGGGCGCAGTTTCTACATCCTGGCGCCAAAAGATTCCATAATTCATGAGTTGGACTCTTAAACGAACCTCCGAGGCTGATTAGCCTCAGAGGTTGAAAACCCAAAAGTTGTGCTTTGCGTGCGGCGTCTGGATTCCCCTTCTTACAAGGAAATTTAGTGGTTCACTCCTGGGTGGTGAGAATTAAAATTCAACCCTCCAGGAATTTCTCGCTCGCAGGCTGCCTAGTCGTTCCCGCGGACTGGTGATTATCCGATCGGATAGACCACCACACCCACCGTACCGGGACCGAAGTTGGCAGCCAGCGAAATCGCAAGGTCGGTCAGAATTGTCTCCTTGCAATTGAATCGTCTGCTTGCCTCCGCCATCAGGTTCTTGCCTGATGCAATATCCCGGGCATGAACGACACCGAGGTAGATCGGTTGATCACCGAACTCTTCCACCGCCATGGCAATGACACGTTCCAGCGCTACCTTTCTGGTTCTCACTTTGTCCACCATGTCCACGATCCCATTTTTTAGGACCGCAATGGGTTTAACATTCAATATTGAGGCAAGTGCCGCGGAAAACATGCCCACGCGGCCGCTCATGCGCGCATATTCGAGTGTATCCAGAGTCAGGATGATGCGGATTCGTTCCCGGATGCCTTCAATATATTTTACGATCTGGTCAACGCTTTTCCCTGCCCGGTCCATCCTGCGCGCTTCCCTGCAAAGAAAGCCCAAACCCAGCGATCCTCCTGCTGAATCGACAGGAAAAACATTGTACACATCCTTTAATTCCTGCGCCGCTGCCACGGCAGAAGCGTATGTCCCGGAGAGTTTACTGGTCACATGGACGGACAGGATGTTGTCGCCTTTTTGGGCAATCTTCTTATAGAATTCCAGGAATTGATGCGGCGAAGGCTGGGAGGTCTTGGGAATCTTTTTTGTTTCATCCACCAATCTATAAAAACCCTCCAAATCCAGGTCAACATTTTGCAGGTAAGTTTTCTCTCCAAATAGGATATTGATGGGAATGACTTGAATGTCGTAATCCCGCTCCCATCCGGCAGGTATATCTGCTGCTCCATCAGTAACAATTCGTAACATGGTCTGCCTCCTTGGCTTGGTTTGTATCCTTTGTACACTCTTGAGAACCCCACCTGGTTCTGGAAGTTACCGGCTGGTTTAAGCCTTGGTAAGGTGTAACGGAGACTACAATCCATTATCCAGATCATTGGGAAACTGTTTTTTTTATTACTATTGAATTAATCTCCTGCCGTTAATGAGCAAACCATACAAACTGGACACTAATCCTTGGTCGATCATGCTGTCATGGAAAGAGCCTATCTTTTTACCCGATGACCCTTGTGATAAATAAAACATTTGTGCTATAATCTGGTCATTCCCTGATTCGAGGTTCGCATGTCTTCCAATGTAATCCGCGTGGTGGGTGCACGCGAACATAATCTGAAGAATATTACGGTGGAAATTCCACGCGACAAGCTGGTGGTAATCACCGGTCTCTCCGGTTCCGGTAAATCCTCGCTGGCCTTCGACACCATCTTTGCCGAAGGTCAGCGGCGGTATGTTGAGTCGCTCTCCGCCTATGCCCGCCAGTTCCTTGGTCAGATGCAAAAACCGGATGTGGATTACATCGAAGGGCTCTCCCCGGCTGTTTCCATCGACCAGAAGGGTACCTCCCATAACCCACGTTCGACGGTCGGAACGGTCACTGAGATCTACGACTACCTGCGCCTGCTCTTTGCCCGGGTGGGCATTCCGCATTGCCCGATCTGCGGTCGGGAAGTGGTCAAGCAATCCGCCCAGGAGATTGTGGATGCGGATCAGGTCACTGCCGGAAGGCACCCGCATCCTGGTGCTTGCTCCCGGTGGTGCGCGGCCGCAAAGGCACCTACCAGGCCGTCTTTGAGGAGATCCGCAAAGCCGGTTTCGTCCGCGCCCGCGTGGATGGGACAGTCTTCAATCTCGATGAAGAGATCAGCCTCGACCGCTACAAGATCCATACCATCGAGGCGGTGGTGGACCGCCTGGTGGTTTCCGTTTCCGGGAGTGAAGAGGAGCGGAATGCATCCATCACCCGGTTGACAGATTCGGTTGAGACCGCCCTAAAGTTCGGGGATGGATATCTGACGATTCAGATGCTGGCTGGTAAAAACGAGGAGAACGAGGATCTTCATTTCTCCGAGCACCTGGCCTGCCCGGAACACGGTATCAGCATCCCGGAGATCGAACCGCGCACCTTTTCATTCAACACCCCGCATGGCGCCTGCCCGGATTGCCAGGGACTGGGCAATAAACTGGAAATCGATCCAGACCGCGTGATCGATCCGGAGAAATCCCTTGCGACGGCGCCCTGATCGCCATGGAATGGAACAATGTCCGCGAGGATGGAAATCCAGGCTATTACTGGCAGATGCTCGAGGCCATGGCGCAGCATTACCATATCGACATGAACAAGCCCTTCAAGGATCTGCCTGCCGAACACCAGGACCTGGTTTTGCACGGCACAAAGGGGGAAAAGATCCGCATCCATTATCACAATCGCGATGGTCGCCAGGCAACTTTCGATGCTGCCTTTGAAGGAGTGATAGGCAACCTTGAAACGGCGCTACCGCGAAACCAACTCGGAATATATCCGCGAGAAGATCAGCGAATACATGTCGGACCGACCCTGCCCCACCTGCCAGGGCAAACGCCTGCGACCAGAAGCGCTGGCGGTGACCGTGGATGATATCAATATCCTGCAAATCACCGAGTGGCCGGTCTCGCGTTCCCTCGAATGGGCCAGCCGGCTGGCGGGAACGGATACACCCCTTACCTCCCGTCAGAAGGCCATCTCCGATCGCATCCTGAAGGAAATCGTCTCGCGGCTTGGTTTTCTGGTGAATGTGGGTCTGGAATATCTCACCCTGCACCGTTCAGCCGGATCGCTTTCAGGCGGTGAAGCCCAGCGCATCCGCCTGGCCACCCAGGTGGGTTCCCGCCTGGTGGGGGTGTTGTATGTTCTCGATGAGCCCTCCATCGGGCTGCACCCGCGTGATAACGACCGTTTGCTGATCCACCCTCAAAGGCTTGCGCGATATCGGCAACACCGTCCTGGTGGTCGAACACGATGACGATACCATCCGCACTGCTGACTGGGTCATCGACCTGGGACCCGGTGCGGGCGAACACGGTGGGCGCATCATCGCCGAAGGCACGCCTGAACAGATCATCGCCCATCCCAAATCGTTGACCGGTGCCTACCTTTCTGGACGCAAGCATATCCCGGTGCCAAAGAAACGCCGTACTGGCAACGGTAAAATGCTGACCGTGGTCGGGGCGCGTGCCAACAACCTGAAGGATCATCACGGTCAATATCCCGCTGGGTAAGTTTGTCTGCATCACCGGTGTATCCGGATCGGGAAAATCCTCCCTGATGAGCGATGTGCTCTACAATGCGCTGGCCGCGAAGTTGAACCGGGCTCATACCCAGCCAGGTGAACACGAGCGTATTGACGGTCTTGAGACACCTCGACAAGATCGTCAATATTGACCAGTCTCCCATCGGGCGCACACCGCGTTCGAATCCGGGCACCTACACCAGCCTGTTTGAAGAGATCCGCAAACTATTCGCCGAACTACCGGAAAGCAAGGTGCGCGGTTACAAGCCGGGTCGTTTCTCGTTCAATGTTCATGGCGGGCGCTGTGAAGCCTGCCAGGGTCAGGGTGAACTGCGCATCGAGATGCAGTTCCTGCCGGATATCTACGTGTCTTGCGATGTGTGTCACGGCAGCCGATTCAATCGCGAGACCCTGCAGGTCCACTTCAAAGGTCACAGTATCGCAGATGTGCTTGACATGACAGTTGATCAGGCGCTGGAAAAGTTCTCAGCCTTCCCGCACATGATGAACAAACTCAAGCTGCTCCAGGAAGTGGGCTTGGGATATATCAAGATCGGCCAGCCCGGGACAACCCTTTCGGGAGGTGAAGCCCAGCGCGTCAAGCTGGCCAAGGAACTATCCCGCCGGGCCACAGGCCGCACCTTGTATGTTCTGGATGAACCCTCGGTCGGATTGCATGCAGCGGATGTGCATAAATTGATCGAAGTGTTGCAGCGCCTTGTGGATGCCGGGAATTCAGCGTGCTGATCATCGAGCACAACCTGGAAATCATCAAAGTGGCTGATTGGATCATTGACCTGGGTCCCGAAGGAGGCGACCGGGGGGGCGAGCTGGTCGCCGAGGGGACACCCGAGGATGTTCTGGGTGCCTCAGGTTCGTATACAGGTGCATTCTTGCGAGATCACCTCAAGAAGAGGCTGAAGTCTCCTGGTTTACCTATACGCAATCCCCCCACTCCCTAAATAGCCCAAGTTCAGGTAGAATTAGGTTGCGCATGCTTGCCGGGGAACCGCCTGGCGGATTTGCGTTTGACGAGGACGGGACAGGCCTATGACAATAAATAATACGATCGAATCATACCGTAAACGACGCAAGCAACTCTTGCCGTTAATTCTGGCCGGGCTTGCTGTCCTGCTGGTTGTGGTGGGCATCATCATCGTGGTCACATCGCTTAAAGGCGGTGGTTTCACCTTATTCGCCACATCCACTTCCACACCCTCGATCACCCCCAGCCCGACTATCACCTCCTCTCCGACGGAAACAGCAACCATCACTTCCACCCCCACAGAGACTTCCACACCCACCCCGTCTGCCATCTATCCCTACGTGGTGAAGGAAGGCGACACCTTGACCAAGATCGTCCAGGATAATAATCTTGGTGATAATGGTTTGATCCTGATCTATATCCTGAACCCCACGATCCCTTTTACCGGCGATATCACCGTTGGACAAACGATCATTTTACCGCCGCCAAATTATCCCATCCCAACTCCCACTCCCATACCCACCGGCCTGGCACCCGGCTCACGCATCACGTATCGGGTCATGCCTGGCGACAGCCTTGGCGGGATTGCGAACCGGTTTAACAGCACCATTGCCAAGATCGTGCAGCTCAATAAGGATGCTTTACTAGATGGCGAGGCTTCTATAATATATCCCGGTCAGTTGTTGGTAGTGCCGATCAATTTGGTCACACCTATTCCAACAATCACCCAAATTACAACAGCCACACCATAAAAGAGTACCCCAAACCCCCGGCTCGAACAGAAACCGGGGGTCTTTTTCCCCCCAATCCCTTTGACATTCTGCGCGCCTCAGACTAAAATGGAATTGTGGTTTTCTATCAGCCCGTGAGGAGCACTCGTGAGCGCTTGGCCTGAAAAATATGTCATTGGACTCACCGGCAATATTGCCACCGGAAAGAGCGTCGTCCGGCGGATGCTGGAGCATTTGGGTGCCTATACAATCGACGCCGATGTTCTCTCGCACCGCGCGATTGCAAAAGGCGCGCCTGGCTACAAACCGGTCGTGGATGTTTTTGGTAAATTCATCCTGGATGCAGGTGAAGAGATCGACCGGGTCAAGCTGGGGCGTTTGGCTTTCAGTGACCCGGATGTGCTCAAGAATCTTGAAGCGATTGTCCACCCATTGGTGGAACAGGCCGTGGATTTGATGATCAGGCGCGCCAGCCAGCGGGTGATCGTCATCGAAGCCATAAAACTGCTGGAAGGCAAACTGGCCGCCAAGTGTGACACCATCTGGACCACCTACGCGCCTGAATTGGTACAGAAAACACGCTTGATGGAAAAACGCGGCATGAGTGAACAGGAAGCCATCCAGCGAATTCAATCCCAACCCCCCCAGGAAGAGAAATTGGCTGTCGCCAATGTGGTCATCCAGAATTCCGGAACCTTCGAAAACACCTGGAAACAGGTTGTGGCTGGCTGGAAGATTATATCGCCGCTCCCGGATACGGGGCCGCTTGTGCCTCGAAAAGTAGGCGTGGGCGACCTGGTTGTCCAGCGCGGGCGCCCGACTGATTCCAGCAATATTGCTGCTCTCATCACCCGCCTGAGCGGTCGCGCTCGTCCGCTTTCACCGGATGATGTCATGGCAGCCTTTGGTGATAAGGCTTTCCTGTTGCTCCTGGCACACAAGCAATTGGTCGGGTTGGCAGGCTGGCAGGTGGAAAACCTGGTTGCCCGTACTACGGATTTATATCTTGATCCCAGCATCACCATCGCTTCAGCGCTCAAAGCGCTGGTAACTGAGATAGAACGCGCCTCCCAGGATCTGCAATGTGAGGCCTCCCTCCTCTTTCTGCCCCTCCAGTGGTCCACCCAGGAGGATGTTTGGAAAGAGATGGGATACGCACGCCGGACCCCGCAAACGCTCGGCGTACAGGCCTGGCAGGACGCCGCCCTTGAGTCACAACCCGCCAATACCATCCTGCTGTTCAGGCAACTCCGCCAGGACCGTGTCTTGCGCCCAATTTAGATCAGGCAATCAGGAATCAGGAGCAGGGTGAAAATGTTGCCTGGAACCCATTATCTGATTATTGATCATCAGATCTTTCTTGCATCGTGAACAACATACTGACCAATATCCTTTTTATTTTTGAACGTCTCGACTGGCTGGGTATTGTCGACATCCTGCTGGTCACGCTCATTTTCTTTGGGCTGCTGGTGCTCGTAAGAGGAACCCAGGCGATGGTGTTGTTACGCGGGGTGTTATTGATCCTGGTGCTGGTGGCACTGCTTACCAGCCTGGCAAACCTCCCGGCCTTCGCCTGGCTGATCCGTACTGCACTCCCTGCGTTGGTGTTTGCCATCCCGGTCATTTTTGCGCCTGAGATCCGCCGCGCCCTTGAGAGGATCGGGCGGGCGGGTACATTTTTCCGCGCATCGAACAAGAATAACAACCAGGATATGCAGCAGACCATTCAATCAGTCGTGGCTGCGGCTGCCCGTCTTTCAGCCCGCCAGCATGGTGCCCTTATAATATTGGAGCGCATCGACAGGCTCGACGAATACATCCGGACGGGTGTGATGCTTCAATGCGATGTTACCCCTGAAATGTTGATGCAGACCTTTTACCCGAATACCCCGTTGCATGATGGCGCAGTCATCATTGCAGGCAGGAAGATCGTTGCAGCGGCATGCGTATTGCCGCTTTCTGCCAGCGGTATCCTGGAGCGCTCTCCTGAGCGGCAGATGGGGCTTCGTCATCGCGCTGCCATGGGGATCACCGAAATTACAGATGCCGTTGCCATCGTCGTCTCCGAGCAGACCGGAGCCATCTCCATCTCGCATGCCGGGCGCATTATTCGCCGGTTGGATGTGGAACGGCTGGAAAACACCCTGATGGCTTTCTATTATCCGGAGAAATCCCACCAGCAAAATTTCTTCCAACGGCATTTTCCCTATCTATTCCCAGATAAGGACGAGTGAAGCATGTTCCGTTGGCTGATCTCTAACTTGCGAACCTTTCTGATGGCTTTTATACTGGCGCTGGCCGTCTGGGTGACTGCAGTAACCGCGGCAAATCCCGACGAGACCCAGGTTCTCCCAAGCCAGATCCCGATCGAATACATTGGTCAGGATCCTGGTTTAATCCTGACCAGTGAAAATGCCCCCATCCAGGTGGAGATTACTTTGCGAGCCCCTCATTCGGTCTGGCAAAGCCTGCTCAACGGCGAGGCTCCTGTCCGCGCCATCGTGGATCTGACCGGACTCGCCTCCGGCACTCACACAGTTCTGGTCCATGTGCAGATCGATGCCCGACCCATCCGGATCATTTCCATCAGCCCGCAGACCTTCGACCTGTCCCTCGAACCCCAGGTAACCCGGACCCTGCGAATACGCCTAGCTCTCACCGGTGATCCGGCCATCGGCTACCAGGTTGGGGATGCCATTCTCGATCCCGTCAATGTCATCATCTCGGGAGCGGAAAGCCTGGTATCCAGGGTCGATCACATCCAGGCCACCATTGACCTGACCGATTCCCGCCAGAATATCAATACCACTGTCCCTCTTCAAGTTGTGGATTCGAGTAATACAGTGATCGAGGCCGTCACCGTTCTTCCTGAATCCGTTCAGGTTAACCTGCCGATCATCCAGCAGGGCGGATATCGCGATATGGCTGTCAAGGTGATGACCGTTGGGAATCCTGCCAGTGGATACAGCCTGACAAGCGTTGCTGCCTTTCCTCCCATCATTACTGTATACTCTGCAAATTCAGAGATCATCGAGTCCATGCCCGGTTATGTGGAGACCTCCTCGCTCGACCTGAGCGGGGCTGTGATGGATATTGAAAAACAACTCGGCATCATCCTTCCACCTGGAGTGACCCTGATCGGTGAGCAAAGCGTGCTCGTAAAAGTGGGTGTTGCCCCCATAGAAAGCAGCCGCACGATCTCCTATCGTCCCGTCGAAATGATAGGCCTCACCACCGGGCTGTTCGCCCACCTCTCTCCGCAGACTGTGGACATCATTCTTTCCGGCCCGCTGCCGGTGCTTGAATCCCTGTCGATCAGTGACGTGACAGTGCAGGTGGACCTGACTGGTTTGCCTGCTGGCACGTACCAGTTGACTCCCAGGGTGTCCATTGTCCAGCAGGGTGTGACGGTCGAATCGATCCTGCCTGGAACGGTGGAAGTGGTCATCAGCACTGCCATTACACCCACTCCTTGATCCAGGATCTTCTTTTAGAAAGCATCTCATTCATCCTTTCCAATATAGAGAATCATGAAACCCATTGTTGCTGTTGTCGGGCGCCCCAATGTGGGCAAGAGCACGCTTTTCAACCGCCTTGCGGGAGAGCGTATTGCCATTGTTGACGATACGCCGGGTACTACCCGTGACCGCATCGTGGCAGAAGGATTATGGAATGGTCGCTCCTTCGACCTGGTGGATACCGGAGGGATTGACCCCACCCATGGCGGGAAAACTCCGCTCTCGATCGATTCGGCGGATTTTATTATCGAGATTCGCGCCCAGGCGCTGATCGCGGTCCGGGATGCGGATGCAGTGTTGTTCCTGACGGACAGCACCTCCGGGGTAACTCCTCCCGATCGTGAAGTGGCTGAAATCCTGCGCCGGTATCAAAAAACGGTGGACGGGATCAAATTACCCCCGGTTTTCCTGGTTGTCAATAAATGTGAGAATGCGAGGCAGAGAAATGCTGTCTCTGAATTCTACGAATTGGGGCTGGGGGATCCATACCCTCTCTCCGCCATCCACGGAACCGGGACAGGAGATCTACTCGATGCGCTGGTCGCCGCCTTCCCGATTCAAAAGGATGTGGAAGAAGATGAATCGATCAAAATAGCCATTGTTGGGAAACCCAATGCAGGGAAATCTTCGCTGCTCAATAAATTGGTCGGTGAAGAGCGTGCCATCGTATCACCCATCCCCGGCACCACACGCGATGCCATTGATACCCATATCACGGTGGAAGGTTTGCCGGTCACGCTGATCGACACCGCAGGCATCCGGCGGCGTGGCAGGATCGAACATGGAGTGGAAAAATACAGCGTGCTGCGTTCCTTCAAAGCCATTGAGCGGGCGGATGTAGTGCTCCTGATCATTGACGCCGCTGAAGGCATTACCGCTCAGGATACTCACATCGCCGGTTTCATTCTGGACGCCTGGAAAAGCATCGTGGTCCTGGTAAACAAGTGGGACACCATCCTGAAGGACAGCGAGACCATGGAGGATTACACCCGCCATGTCCGCCGGGAACTAAACTTCATGGATTATGTACCCATTCTGTTCATCTCTGCCAAGACCGGTCAACGCCTGGACCAGGTGCTGCCAGCTGCGTTGCGTGTCCAGGAGGAGCGCATGGCACGCATCACCACCGCCATGCTCAACCGCCTGCTGCGCGAAGCACAGGATGCCCATCCGCCTCCCTCTCACGCCGGACGCCAGTTGAAGATCTACTACGCCTCGCAGGTGCGGGTGGACCCGCCGACCTTCGTTCTGCATGTCAACGATACCAAGCTGTTCCATTTTTCTTACAAGCGTTATCTGGAAAATAAATTCCGGGAAGTGTACGGTTTTATCGGCACACCGATCAAGATCCTTTCCGCAGGTCACAAAGAGCAGGATGAATAACTGCGTCCCTGGTTAATAATCAACCAGGCTGCACATCTGTGCAGCCTGGTTTTTTTCAAGGGATCCAAAGAGGCGGTTACGGAGTATCGATGTCAGAAGCCGTGTTGTTCACGAGGTTTGGATCCGGGTAGGCAGGCAGTGGTGCTGTTATCGAGGCCGTATTGGTGATCGGCCCAACCGCGCCTAGGCTGATTGTGGTCACCACCGTGTAAACGATATGCTTTCCAGCCGGGATATTGACGGTGTCTGTGAAGACGCCCGGTCCGGCTACGGTGCCGCTGATGCAGGTGGCGCCAAGTTCGGGAGCACAGGTCCATGTCCAACTCAGGTCTCCGACAGGCAAGGTATCCGAGAAGACGGCACCGATCACATTGGAAGGTCCAAGATTGGTGACATTGATCGTGTAGATGACCGTGCCGCCGGGGATGTAGGTGGTAACCATGTCGGTCATGGTGACTGCCAGGTCGGCAGATGGATGGGCGTCAGTATCCGTGGCGGTGTTGTTGCCTGGGATCGGATCGGCTACGGCAGCAGGAGCTGTGACGGTGAGTGCATTGATCAGGTCACCAACTGCAGCGGCGTTGACGGAGGCGACAACGGTGTAAGTGATCTTCAAGCCCACCGGAATATCGACAGTGTCTGTGAAGTTGACGGGGCTGACCGGACCGGCGGTGCAGGTGGCACCGCTGTCAGCGATGCATGTCCAGATCCAGCTTGTTATCTGCCCGGGCCGGGTGTCCAGGAGGGTTGCTCCGACGACATCGGCTGGTCCATTATTGGAGACCACGATGGTATAGGTGACCGTGGCGCCAGGCGGGTAGATCGACACCCCGTCGGTCATGCTTACTGACAGGTCAGCGGTTGGAGCCGCATCGGTATCCGTGGCGGTGTTGTTGCCCGGGACTGGATCAGGAATGGCACCCGGAGCGGTAACCGAGGCGGTGTTCACCAGGTTACCGGTTGCAGCCACATTGACATTCGCAACCACGGTGTAGGTCACACCCTGACCAGAAGCAAGATTGACGGTGTCTGAGTAATTGCCAGCAGGGACAACAGGTCCGGCTGTGCAGGTGGAGCTGAAGTCAGGCACGCAGGTCCACGACCAGGTGGTGATCTGGGCAGGGATGTTGTCGGCAAAGGTTGCGCCGATAACGGTCTGCGGGCCATTATTGGCAACCCGGATCGTGTAGGTCAGGGTGCCGCCTGGAGCATAGAAGGATACGCCGTCAGTCTTGGTGACAGAGAGGTCAGCGCTCGGACCAGCATCGGTGTCGGTGGCAGTGTTGTTTCCAAGGGAAGGATCCGGCGTGCCGACAGGAGCAGTGATGGTGACGGTGTTTACCAGGTTGCCCGGGATGGTTGTGCCCAGTGAGGCAACGATCGTGTAGGTGACATGCTTGCCCGATGGGATGCTGACGGTATCCGTGATCCCGGTGGCGATGGGTCCGGCTCCAGCACCGCAGCTGGCACCGGCATCTGCCGTGCAAGACCAGGTCCAACTGGTGATCTGGGCGGGTTTGTTGTCATTGAAGGTTGCCCCGGTCACGTTGAGAGGTCCGTTGTTCGTTACCACCACCATGTAGGTGGTTGTCCCGCCGGGAGTCCAGAGGCTGATGCCGTCATTGATGGTGATCGAAAGATCGGCACTGGGCGGTGCATCCGTGTCACTGGCTGAATTGTTCGCCATGTTGGGATCCGGCGTAGGACCAGGATTGGTGATCGTCGCCGAGGTGACCAGGTTGCCGACCGCGGAAGCGCTGATCGCTGAAACGATGGTATAGGTGAGGTTCCCACCGATCGGGATATTGACCGAGTCGGAAATATTTCCTGCGGGCGTGATCGGCCCGGCCGTGCAGACAGCGCCGGCACTGGGAACGCAGGTGACTGTCCAGGTGGTGATCTGTACAGGCTTGTACACCGCTACAGTTGCTCCGGTGACAGCAAATGGGCCTGAGTTGTGGACAATGACCGTGTAGGTGGCTGTGCCGCCAGGCGTGTATGTGCCCAGGCTGTCATTGATCGAAATGGACAGGTCAGCGCTGGGTCCGACGATCACACCGGTGGGTGTGGGGCTGGGAGCGATCGGGGTGGCTGTTGGGCCAGGACCGGGCGTGTTGGTTGGGCTGGGAGGCAGGATACCGCTGCGAACAATGCGTGGAGCCGACCAGACTGCACGATCCCCGCTCGGTGAGCCGTAGGCGTCCACCTTGAGGATGAATTTAACAGTCTCTCCGGCAAGTGCAGAGAGGTCCACATCCATGCGGTATACCAGGCCGCTGGGTACATCCAGACGTTCAGCGGCAGTCTTCAAGGTAAGTACAGGTCCGGCTCCGATCTGGTAAGCCAGGCGGAAGATCACATAACAGTTCGAAGGACCACCATTCTGGCAGCCAACATAAGATTGGAAGTGATCACCATTTTGAACCGTGAAGCCAGGATATTTACCCTGGATATAACCATCTGTCACATATTGCGGGAAGGTGAGCAGACCTTCGGCGCTGGCAAGACCATCTTCCATCAGATGGCTGCCCAATTTGAGTACGAAGCCGCGCACATCCCCGTCAATTCCGGGGCACGGCAGGGCACCCGCCCCGCTCGTCCAGACAGCGTCACAGGCATTCGCGACAAAATTGTACGCGGAACTATATGCACTGCTCACATTGATATTGACCAGGAAAGGCGAAGTGCCGCTGGCGCCAACGCCAAAATCAGTGCCGTAAGCATTGCGCAGTTTCCAGTAACCAATAAAATTGCCCGCGGTAATGGGTGCGATCAGATTGACCGAAAGATCAATCGAGGCTCCCGGGACCACACTGGTTGGCAGGTTGAAGGCTGAGGCAGCTGCTCCCATGTAATCCCCGCCGGAAAACACCAGCCGGTACGAGGTTGTCCAGGTGCAGGTGCCAGCATTCTGCAAGCGCCAGGTCTTTGTGAAAGGTGTACCGCCAGCCATGGCAGTTCCATCCGGGATGGTTACATCTGCAACGAAGGAAGCCCTGTCACAGGTTGAGACAGGCGCTCCAGCGCGGGCGATTCGCGCCCCCGACCAGACCGCGCGGTCGCCTGCCGGTGAACCGGAGGCGAGAATTTTCAGGATGAAATTGACGTTTTGTCCGGCCAGGGA
The DNA here is from genome assembly GCA_963828815.1 of uncultured Chloroflexia bacterium. GTDB lineage: Bacteria > Chloroflexota > Anaerolineae > Anaerolineales > Villigracilaceae > UBA877. The sequence goes on along the minus strand of CAWHGD010000002.1, from coordinate 1,822,562 downwards.
GGATAGGTTGACGTCCAGGTTATAGAACATTCCGTCGATCTTCTCACGGAATGTCTTGAGGGTGTATATCGGACCGGCACCAACCTGGTAATTCAATTGGAAGGTGACATAACAACCTGTGGCTCCATACTGGCAGTTGATGATGGAAAGGAAATGGTCACCACTTTGGACGGTGAAAGCAGGAAAAACACCCTGGATATAGCCGTCGGTGACGTTCTGTGGGGAAGTCAGCAATCCGGCAGGTCCGGGGGAACCGGTTTCCAGCACGGGAGCGTCCAATTTCTGCACAAAACCTCTAACATCTCCATCCGTGCCGGGGCACGGCAGGGTGCCTGCCGCGCTGGTCCAGATCGCCGAACAATAATTGGCGACAAAATCATACGCAGTCGCGGAAACACTCCCCGAAACAACGATATCAATGAAGAAAGTCCAGGTTCCGTAGGGACCCACTCCAAAAAGGGCACTCGTCGCGTTGCGCAGCATCCAATAACCGCGATAATGCCCGGCAGTGGAGGGTGCCGTCATATTTACGGTAATATCCACGGTCGCGCCTGGCGCTACACTGGTTGGCATGTTGACCACCGATGGAGCGCCCATCTTTGTGCCAGCATAGAACACGATGGCGTAGGATGTGCTCCAGGTGCAGGTGCCAATATTCTTCAGCCGCCAGGTCTTGACAAGGGGTGTCCCGGGGGCAAAACTGGTGCCATCCGGGATTGTTACATCGGCCACGAACTCAGCCGCATCACAGGCCGCTGCAGCCACCGGGCGGGGGGAGAAAGCTGTCCCTGGCAGGAATTGCACCAGAAGAGTGACGAGAAGGACAGCCGGGGTGATGATACGTCGGAATTTCATTTCTTCCTCCTTCACTTGCAAAGCACAGGGCGAACGTCCTGTATACCAAAAATAGACGAAAAAAAGGGCCAAAACGTTCCTTTTCTGCGTAATGATAACCGAAATAATCTAAAATGGTATATCCATTTTATATGACAATTAATCACCCCAGAAAAGAGACCCACCTTGACAGCCATTTGCGCTTGCCTTACGATGGGGTGGAAACCAAACCCCTCCAGGTGTTTCTACATCTCGGAGAAAAGGGAAGGTTTTAGCGGCAAGGAAAACCTCGGGAAAAAGGATTCGATGAGCACACACAGGCAGATCGTTGGTCGCTGGGGGGAGAACGTTGCCGCAGAATACCTTGGTAAGAAAGGGTATACCGTCGTGGATCGCAATGTCCGTGCCGCCCACGGCGAGATCGATATCGTCGCCAGGAAGGATGAACTGCTGGTCTTCGTTGAGGTCAGGACGCGAACATCACATTCTTTTTCCTATCCGGAAGAAACCGTCACGCTGCGCAAGCAGGCGTATATCCTTGCCGCAGCGGAAGAATATCTTCTCCTGCACCCTGAGTCAGGTGACAGCTGGCAATTTGACCTGATTGCGGTCGAAGGCAGCCCCGGAGGGATTCCTCAAATCGATCATTTTGAAAATATCCTGGGTTGATCACAAAGAAAGCACATTTTCCCATTATGATAATAAAGCGCCAGCCAACATCTCTAATGCTCGGGATTGAAAAGTGAATCCATGGGCAAAATAAAAAAGCCGGTCTCAAATCCTATCCATGGATCACCGCTCGTTGTCGTCGTCGGTCCTACCGCGGTCGGGAAGACCGATTTTTCCATCCCGCTGGTAAAAAAGTTCGAAGGAGAGATCGTTTCAGCAGATTCAAGGCTTTTTTATCGCGGCATGGACATCGGCACCGCCAAACCGACCACTGAGCAGCGACTGCAGGTGCCGCATCACCTCATTGATATTGCCAATCCGGGGGATAATTTGAGCCTGGTCGATTTCCAGAAGTTGGCTTCAGGGGCAATAGCAGAAATCCATGGGCGCGGCAGGCTTCCATTTCTGGTTGGCGGAACGGGGCAATACATTCATGCCGTAACGCACGGGTGGAAACCCCCGGTGACCGAACCGGACATTCGCCTTCGATCCGTTCTGGAAGATCTGGCAGGCTCGCGAGGGAAGGGTTGGCTTCACGAGCGCCTCGCATATCTGGATCCTGCCTCGGCGCAAAGGATTGACTCCCGCAACCTCCGCCGCACAGTGCGGGCTCTGGAAGTGGTACTCTCTACGGGCCGCAGGTTTTCAGACCAACGCTGGCAGGGAGACAGCCCCTATCGCTTGTTAATCCTAGGGCTGATCCGGCCGCGCCCGGAACTGTACGCCCGCCTGGATGATCGTATCGAATCCATGTTCGCTGCGGGATTGTTGGAGGAAGTGCGCCAGTTGATGGCGAAAGGTGTCTCACCGGATCTGCCTGCCATGTCCGCTATCGGATACCGGGAATGTACGCTCGTACTGCGTGGGGAATTGAGCCTTGAGGCTGCCAAAATCCAGATGCGCCGGTTGACGCGCACCTTCGTACGCCGGCAGGCAAATTGGTTCAAATTGAATGACCCCGAGATCCACTGGTTCGATGCAGGGCAGGCGCGGCTGGAAGAGATCGTAAATCTGGTTCGCACTTTTATCGAAGATTAATTGGTTAATTCCTGCGCTATCCACTTTCATCAAGAAAAGAATATTTAGCCGGAAGCGTGGGTTGAGCCTGATTACCTGTAAATTGGGTATCACCATGATATATAAGGAGAGACCCGATCTTTAGAACCGGGTCTCTTTTTATTTATGCAGGCTGCGGAGTACCGCTTTTCTTGGGGGTGGGGGGTGGGAAGATTTTTTCGAACTCCTCCCTGGTCAATGTTTCCACCTCAAGCAATTTGGTAGCCACGGCATCGAGTTCGCTGCGATATTTCTTCAGGATCGAAACCGCCTTTTTATAGGAATCGTCCACCAATTTGCGCACTTCCTTATCGATCTGTTCTGCAATGGCTTCCGAATAATCGCGCTGCTCCGAGATCTCACGACCCAGGAAGATGAGTTCTTCCTTCTGACCGTAGACCATCGCACCGAGTTCTGTGCTCATCCCCAGACGTGTGACCATGGTGCGCGCCATGCGGGTGACATTTTCCAGGTCATTCGAGGCGCCGGAGGTGATGTCATCAAAGACAATTTGCTCGGCGGCGCGGCCTCCCAGGAATAGCGCCAATTGCGCCAGCATTTTCTTACGCGAGGTAAGCATGCGGTCATCGCTCGGGCGGTTCCAGGTCAACCCGCCGGCCTGTCCGCGCCCCACGATGGTTATCTTCTGCACGGGGTCAGCTTCGGGGATGGCATTGATAACCACCGCATGACCCGCTTCATGGTAGGCAAGGATACGCTTTTCTTCCTCGCTGATCAGCCGGGATTTACGCTCCGGGCCCATGATCACGCGTTCAATGGCTTCTTCCAGTTCTGGCTGGCCGATCGCCTTCTTATTTCGGCGGGCCGCCAGGATGGCTCCTTCATTAATCAGGTTTTCCAGGTCCGCGCCGACAAAACCGGGCGTTCCGCGTGCGATGCTTCCCAGGTCCACCTCGGGTTCGAACGGTTTGCCGCGTGCATGCACTTTCAGAATAGCCTCGCGGCCGCGCATATCCGGGCGGTCGAGCGTGATGCGGCGGTCGAAGCGACCGGGACGCAGCAGGGCTGGATCCAGGATATCTGGACGGTTTGTGGCGGCTACAACGATGACATTTGTGTCGGTATCGAACCCATCCATTTCCACCAGCATCTGGTTGAGGGTCTGCTCACGTTCGTCATGCGACCCACCCAGGCCGGCACCGCGCTGGCGGCCGACCGCGTCAATTTCATCGACAAACACGATGCACGGTGAATGGCGTTTGGCCTGCTCGAAAAGGTCGCGCACCCGGCTCGCGCCCACGCCAACGAACATTTCCACGAACTCAGAACCGGAGATCGAGAAAAAGGGTACACCCGCCTCCCCCGAGACAGCCTTGGCCAGCAGGGTTTTACCCGTTCCGGGAGGCCCGACCAGCAGAACGCCTTTTGGAATACGAGCGCCCAACTGGATGAACTTTTGCGGCTCCTTCAGGAATTCGACGACTTCCTTTAATTCTTCCTTGGATTCATCGATACCGGCCACATCTTCAAATGTCACCGTGGGATGTTCACCGGTGAACATGCGCGCTTTTGATTTTCCAAAAGCCATCGCCGCGTTGTTGCTGCCTTGCGCCTGGCGGAAAATGAACCAGAATAACCCGCCGATCAGGATGATCGGCAGGATATACGAGGCCAGTGTCAATAATCCAGCCCAGGGACTCGGGGGATTTACTTCTATGGCCACTTTCACAAGTTGTTCGGGTGTTACGCCAAGATCCAGCAATTGTGCAACAAGCGTGGTCTCCGCTTCTTTGCGCGCTATCTGCTCGATCGGACCACTGTCACCTGGAGATATCACTGTCAGACTGTTGTCATCCTTGACGACAATACGCGTGATCTTGCCTTCCTGGACCTGCTGGGCAACCTCGCTGATGGTCAGTGGACCTTGTGCATTTGGTTGTTGCCGGACGTTGAAGTAGACCATCGCCACAATCGCGATGAACAGCAGGAAATATATAATGTAGGACTGGGAGCGTGATTTCAATTGAAACCTCCTATTAGAGTGAACCGATTATACCAACCAATAATCGTCTCTGCCAGTTTCGAGGAATATTTTATATAAACCTCTAATATATTCTTCATTTTCACTCGATTTTTCATCTTTAATCCATCTTCCGTATCTATAAATCCATGAAGAGTGCCAATATCTGGAAAGCGATGGCTCTTTGGATTCCAAATACCTATGGTATCTGCTCGCTCCATTTGCTATAATGATATGCAAGCGTTACAGAAATAAAGTCGTTGCCAGATTATTTGTGGTAAACTTAATTTGTTCAGGTGACCTCACATGACCGACCAAAAATCAAAGATGATCCTCTGTATTGAAGACGAACCGGAAATGATCGACCTGATCCGTGTGATCCTCACCCGCCGCGGTTTCGAAATTCGTGGCGCAAACGGTGGCAAGGAAGGTATTGAGATCATCCGCAAGGAACATCCCGACCTGGTCCTGCTCGACTTGATGATGCCCGAGATGGACGGCTGGGAGGTTTATCAGCAAATGAAGGCAGATGAGGCCACCAAGAACATCCCGGTCATTGTCGTTACTGCCCGGGCACAAAGCATTGAGAAGGTGCTAGGCTTGCATATTGCCAAGGTGGACGATTACATCGTCAAACCGTTCAGCCCCCAGGAATTATTGACCAGTGTGGAAAAAGTGCTGCTCAGAAATCCATCCGCATGAGCCCATCCGACCGGGACGGGGCGCATCAGGCGCCCCGTTTTCATATTTATGAAGACCATTCAAATTACGAACACCCATCAATCCTTGCTGTCGCCATTGCATGCCCGCTATTGTGATAGCTTTTTTTGCCGTCTGCGCGGCCTGATGTTCCGATCCCGGCTCTCTCCAGAGGAGGGACTGTTGCTTGTTGAGGCGCGCGAGAGTCGTCTCGACACTTCAATCCACATGCTTTTCGTTTTTATGGATCTGGGAGTGGTCTGGTTGGACTCCTCTCAAATGGTGGTGGATATCATAGTCGCCCGTAAATGGCGCCCGGTTTATACCCCCTGTCAACCTGCCAGGTACACACTGGAAATTCAACCGCTGCGGTTGAACGAGTTTCAACTTGGGGACCATCTCGAGTTCATTCATGATTAATCGAATCATCGTCTGCTTCTTCGCCCTGGTCGTAGTAATATCTTCCGCTCCTGTCTCCGCTCAGACGCCGACTCCAGCACCTGGCCCGATCTATATCGTCCAGTCTGGTGATACTCTCTGGGATATCGCCATCCGCTTCAATGTCACCGTGGACGACCTGATGGCAGCCAACAACATGGTCAGCCAGGAAATATTCGTTGGCAACCGGCTCATCATTCCTGGTTTTCCCGGATTGAGTGGCACGCTGATCACGCAGCCTGTCCCGTTCGGGGAAAGCCTGCGCACCTTGAGCCGCCAGTACCGCATCGACCCGGCGCTGCTCATCAAGCTCAATCATATCGTCAGTCCGACAGAATTATATGCAGGCTATAGCCTCGTCATCCTGCAGCAGGAGGAACAGCCTGCCCTCTCAGCCCGTACAGCACTCCCCATCGGGGATACCCTGCTGGAACTGGCGGTGAGAAAGAACACTGATCCGTGGACGATAGCCTCTCTCAATGGCCTCGTTGAAACCCTGTCTGCCCTGCCTGGGGATGTGCTTTACCTTCCTTCGGGTGACTCCACCGTCGCAGCCACCGGCATCCCCGCCGTGCTCACTTCGGCAGAAGTGGATCCCTTACCGATCTCTCAAGGGGCAACCGTTCAAATAGCAGTTTCATCGGCACAACCGGTTACCCTGGGAGGATTGCTGGTGGATCAACCTCTCCATTTCTTCCCTCAGGATGATGGTTCCCTGGTGGCACTGCAGGGCGTATATACCCTGACCGAGCCGGGTTTATATCCACTGCGTCTTGATATCACTCTCTCCGACGCTTCGGTTCAATCCTTCGAGCAATTGGTGCTGGTCACCTCCGGTAATTTTATGAACGAAACGATCAATGGAGTGGAGCCGACTACCATAAACCCGGCTGTCACGGAACCGGAAAATGAATGGCTGCTCGCGCTGGTCGCGCCCGTCACGAGCGAAAAATACTGGCAGGGGATTTTCCGCCTGCCTGTCGCTGAGGATACCTATTGCGTTCGTTCGAAATTCGGAAATCGCCGCTCCTATAATGGTGGGGCATTGTTATCCTTCCATACCGGATTGGACTTTGGTGTGTGCTCCGAAACACGACCTTTTGATATCTACGCTCCCGCTGACGGCGTGATCGTATATACCGGGCTCAAGACCGTGCGCGGCAATACCATGATCATCGACCATGGGCAGGGGATCTACAGCGGTCTGTTTCACCAGGCTGAAATGTATGTATCTGAAGGCGAACATGTCACTGCCGGCCAATTGGTGGGAAAGATCGGTGCCACGGGGCGTGTCACCGGCGCACACCTGCACTGGGAAGTGTGGGCGAACGGCATCCAGGTCAACCCGACCCAGTGGTTGAACGAAATCTTTCCGCATTAGGCGTCGAAGGTTGGATGGTGGTCTTAAGTCATCCTATCTCTACTCATGGTTTCCTTTGGTTCCAAATTCCACTAATCTGCATTCGAAAAAAATGAAATTCCCTGCCCTGCTGATCCTCTGTCTGTTGATTTCCTCCTGCAACTCAGATGTTTACGAATGCACTGACCCCATTGGTTGCCTGGAAATCCCCGCAGGCGAGCCGGTTGTCATCGGTGCGCTGGTGACGGTCTTTGGCAGGCAGGGCGCTGCCGGATTGCAGGTACTGGAGGAAATTAGATTTGCCATCAAGGATCAGGACCAGGTCCTCGGTCATGCAATCGAACTGGCCTGGCAGGGGGATGATTGCAGCCGCGAGGATGCCCGTCTTGCCGCCACCCGGCTCACCCGCACTCCCGACCTGATTGCCGTAATAGGACCAACCTGTGAGTCCGATGCCCAGACCGTTCTCCCCATTTTTGATGCTGCCGGCCTCCCGGTTCTGCCTCCGTCATCATCTGTGATCGACACTTTCCAGCGTCTGGTATCGGGCATTGAACAGGTTGCTGTCCGGCAGCCGGGAGGCACGCTCATTATTCCGTTAACAGCCTTGCAAGAGACCATTCAAGATCCATAAAGTGAAACCATCTACTACCCTTTCTGCTGGCGGCTTCCTTTCGCGAAGGGGAGTGGTTCGAAAAGTGTATCTGGATCAGTCATCTGATCCGAATCATGATGAATGCATGTGGTCTTTTTCCATAATAAATGGGAAATGATTCTTCCCACACCTTGACTACTGGAATAATCTGTATAATAATCTAACGTTTAATAACCTTTGTGCGATTAGAATATTCCCCCCGCATCTGTTCAACCTAACCCTGCTTATGGGGTTGTATCCTGATAGGTGATGAGAGGACAGTATTCCCGCCACTCTGGTTTGAATATTTTCTAAAGGAGGTGGTTTCCGGACTAAATCAAGCCTGGTCGGCTAACGCCATCTGATTTACCTGAACAAGCCTATTCTCTGGAGGAGAAACCCATGAAACGTTCCTATCTTATCTTTTCATTAGTACTGATCGCCACCATGTTCCTGGCAGCCTGCGGTCCTGCAAAAACGCCTGAAGTTACTGAAGCACCTGTGACGGAAGCACCCGTTACTGAAGCACCGGTGGCTGGTCCGCCCGCTGTCTGCGCTTCTGATGCCGGTGGTTGTGCCATCTTCGCACCCGGTGACCCGATCAAAATCGGTTTCGCCGGCCCGATGAGCGGCGATGTGTCAGCCTTCGGTATTGACGCCTCCCAGGGTATCGACATCGCCTTTTCAGATGCCGGTCAGTTCGAGGGTCATGCCTTCGTGCAGGATCCCCAGGACGACCAGGCTTCCCCTGAGGTCGCCGCTACCGTAGCACAACTTTTCGCCTCAGATCCAACTATCGTAGGGATCGTCGGCCACCTGTTCTCCGGCGCGACGAATGCTGCCATGCCAATTTACGAGTTGGCCTTCCTGCCCATGGTATCGCCTTCAGCCACGGCCATTGATCTGACCCTGCAAGGCAATACAGTCTTCAACCGTATTGTTGGCAATGATAAGGCCCAGGGTGAATTGGCAGCCAATTTCCTCTTCACCAACCTTGGATTCCATAAAGTAGCCATCGTCCATGACGGCGGCACCTATGGTCTCGGTCTGGCAGAACGAACACGCGATGTCTTTACAAGTCTGGGCGGCGAAGTGGTTGCCTTCCAGGGCATTGAAATCGGTGGCACGGACTACAGCGCAGTTCTGGCAGACATTGCCTCCCATTCTCCTGAAGCGATCTTCTTTGGCGGCTATACGGGAGAAGGTGCGGTCATCGCCAATCAGATGGCTGGCGCCGGGATGGCTGATGCTACCTTTGTTAGTGACGATGGCATCTACGGTTCTCAATTCGTCACTCTGGCAGGCGCTAACTCGGAAGGCGTCTATGCCACTTCTGCTGGTCGACCGGCTCAATCCACTGCGATAGCGGAATTCGATGCGAAGTATCTCGCCGCCTATGGCGTTGCAACCGGAACTCTATCCCCCTACAGCTGGTACAGTTACACATCGGCCACGGTTTTGGTCGAGGCTGTCAAGCAGGTCGCCGTAGTGGGCACGGATGGTAATTTGTACATCCCGCGCGCTGCGCTCGTTGCAGCCGTACGTGGCACCTCCGGATTCCAGTCATTGATCGGTGAGATTACCTGCGATCCGACCGGTGAATGCGGTAAAGGTGGATTCGCAGTCTATATGGTCGAAAACGGAACCTGGATTGAATTACCGGGCGATTATAGACCTTAGGATTTCTCAAATCCAAACTTCGTTGTTGGAGGGTGAGTTTATCTCACCCTCCAGCTTTATATGCAACGACTGACAGCACCGAACCAAACAACTGTCTGCTCCAATAAGGAGATTGCCCGATGGGAGATGCCATAGCACCTGTCCGCGTTCGTAAGCGGATCACCACCTATCAAATCAGCCAGATAGTGATTGGAATTGCCTTTATTGCTTATGTGTCCTGGCGATTGTATACGATCATAGTCATTAGGCACACCTATGGTCCCGATACATGGGTGAAATTTGCCATCTCCGGCCTGATTATCGGGAGCGTCTACGCCCTGATCACCATCGGCTATACCCTGGTCTATGCGATCTTGAGGATGATCAACTTTGCCCACAGCGAAGTGTTCATGGTTGGCGCTTTCGCAGGTTTTTTTGTCTTTGAAGGTTTAAAAAATGTTAAATTAAGCGGCGCAACCGGTCTCCCTTTTATCGACGCATTCCCGATTCCCTCAATCATTTTGGCATTCGCGGCTGGTATAACGGCTTCAATGCTCACGGGCATCGCCCTGGAGCGAATTGCTTACCGTCCCTTGCGCGGTGCACCTCGTCTCGTTCCGCTCATAAGCGCAGTAGGCGCCTCGATCTTCCTGCAAAACGCCGCCCAGCTCATGTTTGGACCTCAGCGTCGAACCTATTACAACCTGCCTGCACTGGATCGAAACCTGGGGTGGACTTTTTCAGTTGCCGGTAAACCAGTTTTGATGACTTATACCGGTGTTTTCACTTTTGTTCTCGCCATTATTCTACTGGTCTCTCTATACCTGTTGGTCCAGAAAACCCGCCTCGGACGGGCAATGCGTGCTGTTTCTGAGAACAAGCAGACTGCTGCCTTGATGGGAATCGATGTCGACGCCATCATTTCCCGTACGTTTGCCATCAGCGGGGTGCTGGCCGGGTCTGCCGGGGTGATGTGGGGACTCCATTATGGGCAGATCCACTCTTATGTTGGTTTCATCCCGGGGATCAAAGCGTTCACTGCCGCTGTCTTGGGGGGGATTGGCAATATTCCCGGAGCAATGTTGGGATCGATGCTGCTGGGTTTGATCGAATCGTTGGGACCAGGTGGTTTGGGGATCGATTTCCAACTTAAAGATGTAATCGCTTTCTCCATTTTGGTTCTGGTCCTGATCTTCCGGCCCTCCGGGATTCTCGGTGAAGTGGGCAGCCAGGAGAAACTATGATAACCAATCACGTGCGCCAAGGGATCCGTACCGGTTTCGTGGTGGGCTTTTCTATCATCTTCCTGATACTGGTCGGAGCAGTCTTTATTCTGGTTAAACTTCTCAGTGGTGCCCTGCACATGACGCCCGCTGGCACCCTGCGATTGATCCTCCTTCTAATTTTTCTCCTGGTGGGGATCCAGTTTTCCCGGGTCAAGGCGGATAAAGAGAAACTTCTCCTGCAGTTCGTCTTGTTGAGAGCAGCCGTCGCAGGTGCAGTGGCAGGGTTATTGATCGGTCTGACTACTCTTGTGATTATCTCCTTGCAGGAGAAGGGATTAAACCTTCGAACTTACCTGTACCAACTGTCACCGAATTCTCTCACCCTTTGGGCGCAGGGTCTTCCTGCTGCTAAAGCAGCTGTTTTTCACTTTCTCTTTCCGCTGATCACCTGTCCATTGGGTGTACTGCTTGCCTTTGTTTATCGTTGGTTAAGATTGAAAGATCGATTCTCCCACTTGGGAAACTCGGGTCAAGCGCTTGGAAATCGCCTCATTTCACCCCTCAGCCGTGGCATCTGGGGAAAACTTATTCTTTACGGGATATTGGGAGCCATCCTTCTGTTCGTTCCAATGCGTATCAATGATTACTGGAATTTCACCCTCGGCACTGTGGGCATTTACGTGATGATGGGATTGGGGTTGAATATCGTGGTTGGCCTGGCTGGTCTTCTCGATCTCGGTTACGTGGTATTCTTCGCGGTTGGTTCTTATACGATGGCCCTGCTCACCGCTCCAACACCCCATCACATCATGTGGAATTTTTGGCTGGTTCTTCCAATTGCCGTCGGCCTGGCTGCAATCATCGGCGTTTTGCTGGGAATCCCGGTATTGCGACTAAGGGGGGACTACCTTGCCATCGTCACACTCGGATTCGGTGAAATCATTCGGGTGCTGCTTAAGGCAGAATCCTTGTCCGGGTTCTCCAACGGGCCGCGCGGGATCCCAAAAATTGGGCAACCGGTCTTCTTCGGTATTCCCTTTAATGAACGTACATTCATGTACATGATCATCCTGGGTGTGATCCTGGTAATATTTCTCACCATCCGGCTTCAGAACTCCAAGATCGGTCGATCGTGGATTGCCATTCGCGAAGATGAGACCGTAGCCCAGGCGATGGGCATCAACACGTTAAAAGCCAAGTTGCTGGCTTTCGGGATTGGGGCTGCCTTCGCCGGATTGGGTGGAGCGCTCTTTGCTTCGCGCAGCCAATTTACAGGGCCGGATGATTTCACCCTGATGATCTCTGTGAACGTTTTGGCGGTCGTCATCGTCGGAGGCATGGGAAGTATTCCGGGTGTGATCGCAGGTGCTTTTGTATTGAAAGGTCTCCCGGAGATCCTGCGCGACCTGGAGTCTTACCGGATATTGGCATTCGGAGCATTGTTGGTGGTGATGATGATCTATCGACCCCAGGGGTTGATACCGTCCACCCGCCGGCGACTCACCATGCGGAATGAAAAGAAACCTGAAATTCCTGAAGAAGCCCCGCTGCCTCCAGTGGAAGGAGGAGAAAAATCATGAGCGACCTCCTGACTATTCGACAATTGACCAAGCAATTCGGGGGCTTGTTGGCAGTCGATAAACTCGACCTGACCGTTCCTGAAAAGTCGATTGTCAGTGTGATTGGTCCGAACGGGGCAGGAAAAACCACTTTATTTAACTGCATCACCGGGTTCTATGGTTCCGACACTGGCGAAATGATGTTTGACGGAAAGGTACTAAATGGACTTGCTCCAGATCAAGTTGTCCACCTGGGGATAGCACGGACTTATCAAAACATCCGCCTGTTCCAAAATATGACCGCGGTTGAGAACGTCCTTGTAGGGATGCACCCGCATCTGACAACAGGTTTTATCGGAGCCACTTTCCACCTGCCAAAGGCGGTTCACGAGGAAGCGCTTGCACTTGAGAAAACACTCTCCCTGCTCGAATATGTCGGTTTGCATGATAAAGGTGACTTTTTCGCCAAGAATCTTCCCTATGGTAACCAGCGCCGGCTGGAAATCGCAAGAGCCCTGGCCAGCAAGCCCAGACTCATGCTGTTGGATGAGCCAACCGCCGGTATGAATCCGCGTGAGACGGAAGAAATGATGGTCTTCATCTGCCACATGCGTGATGATCTGGGGATCACGATCCTGCTTATCGAACATCAGATGCGGGTGGTAATGGGGATCTCTGAAAGGATCACCGTCCTGGATTATGGGGTCAAGATTGCCGAGGGAACACCCGTTGAGATTCAAAATAATCCCAAGGTCATTGAGGCCTATCTCGGGCGCGGCAGCGTTGTTGGCAGCCGGGCACAACCCTCAACTTCATCGCCCATGCCAACCACGACAAGGTGAATGCTATGGCTATTCTGGAAGCCGAAAACGTCCATACATATTACGGAAATATCCACGCGCTTAAGGGCATATCCCTTTCCGTTGAAAAAGGGGAGATTGTCACATTGATTGGCGGGAATGGTGCAGGAAAATCAACCACTCTCCGCACGATCACCGGCCTGCAAAAACCGCGTGAAGGCACAATTCGCCTGGATGGTGAAGACCTTCTTCAATACAAAGCCCATCAGATCGTGTCCAAAGGGGTTACCATGGTGCCCGAAGGGCGGGGTATATTTGCCCGCATGACCGTCGCTGAAAATCTGGATATGGGTGCATATAATCGAACGGATAAGAACGAAATTGCCGTTGATTTGGAACGAGTCTTTGCACTATTTCCTCGACTCAAAGAACGCCGTTCCCAGGCCGCAGGGACCCTGTCCGGCGGTGAGCAGCAGATGCTCGCCACTGGACGTGCCTTGATGGCACATCCACGCCTGCTCCTGATGGACGAACCTTCCATGGGTCTGGCTCCGGTTCTTGTGGAAGCGATCTTCGATGTCATCAAGGTCATTAATGCGGAAGGGACAACCATTCTTCTTGTGGAACAGAACGCCTTGATGGCGTTATCCGTAGCCCACCGCGGCTACGTCATCCAGACGGGACAAATCGTCCTGCAGGATACGGCGACCAATTTGAAGAACAACGAAATGGTCCAAAAATCATACCTGGGAATAAAATGAATTCTGGCGGGGCGGCAACAAGCCGCCCCTTCTGCCTTATAATCCACCCATGCCCACTGCAGAGATTATCGCCATAGGCACTGAGCTCCTGCTCGGGGAAACCGCGGACACCAATACCCGCTCCATCGCCCGGGTCTTGCGCAGCCTGGGCATTGACCTGTTCCGCACACAGACCATCGGTGATAATGCCGGGCGGATTGCAGAATCAATCCATCAAGCGCTGGAGCGTGCGGATATCATCATCACCACCGGCGGACTTGGTCCAACGGTGGATGATCCCACCCGCCAGGCGATTGCGGACGCCGTCGGTAGGCCGCTCGAATTTCATCCGGAGCTCTGGGATCAGATCACCGCACGCATCGCCCGTTACGGGCGCAATCCCACCGAGAACCAGAAACGACAGGCCTATATTCCCAGGGATGCCATTGTCATCGAGAATCCTGTCGGCACTGCCCCCGCTTTCGTCGTCGAGATGCACTCGCCTGCAGTGAACCTGGGGGCTGTGGATGCCCTCAAGGAAAAGGTGATCGTTTCCCTCCCTGGGGTGCCTCGCGAGATGGAAACGCTGCTCACGGAAGCTGTAGTTCCCTACCTCAGAAAACACTTCAACTTGAGTTCTGTTCTGAAGATCCGCACGCTGCATGTCAGCGGTCTGGGGGAAGGGGCAATCGATGACCAGATCGGTGACCTGGAAACCCTGGTCAATCCGACCGTTGGCCTGGCTGCTCACTCCGGTTTGGTCGACATCCGGCTCGCCGCCAAAGCCGGGTCTGAAACCGAAGCAGACCAGATGATCGCAGTGGTCGAAAAAGACCTGCGCACCCGCCTGGGAGAGAATATCTTTGGCGCAGACGATTCCAACCTCGAAGGTGTCGCGCTCGAACTTCTGGCACAGAAGGGCTGGACCCTAGCCTGCCTCGAAACTAACCTGGAAGGCAGGTTGATCAAACGATTGGAACAGGTGGGGCATCCTGTATTTCGAGGCGGCAAGCATCTCGAAATTCAACCTGAAGATTTGTCCACTCAAACAGCCTCCTTCGCAAGGCAGGTTGGGGCAACTGCCGCACTGGGGGTCGTCTATGCCTGCCAGGATGAAAAGCAGGAGGTCTTCAACTGCTTGATCTCTCCACGCGGCACAAGGGAACGCCACCTTTCCTATGGAGGCCACCCCGGTAATGCCCGGGGCTGGGTTGTTAATATGGCGCTGGATTGGCTGCGCCGTACCATGCTGGAGGCTGCCTGATGCCCGCTCCTTCGTCGAAATCCCTCGGTCGGTTGGTGATCGGTTTCTGGGTGTTTAATTTCCTTGTCGCAATCCTTGCCATTGGATTGTGGCTGCTCACCTCCAACCAGTCTGTGATGGCATTTTTTATCAGTTTCACCCCCACCCCAACCGCATCGATCACCTCCACTCCCACCCTTACTCCCACATCCACGTTTACTCCCTCCCCCACCGATACTCCTACACATACGGCAACATCTACCGATACTGCCACCGCCACCTTCACACCTACTTCCACTCCAACGCCGGTCCCATTTTTCGAAGGACCGATCGTGATCGGTTTTTCGGTTGAGAACAGACCGCTGCAGGTCTTTCGATTTGGCACCGGAACCACGGAACGGCTGATCGTGGCTGGCATGCACGGCGGCAGTGAATTCAATACCATCCAGCTGGCTGACTTGCTGATCGCCTACCTGCAGGAGCATCCTGAGATCGTCCCGGCAGATGTGACCCTTTACATCCTTCGCGCCTTGAATCCTGACGGCGAAGCGCGTGAACACGGTTTTCTTGGTCGCGTGAACGCCAACCGGGTGGACCTCAACCGCAATTGGGATGCCAACTGGCAGAAGGATTGGGTGCGGACCGGCTGCTGGACCTTGACTTATGTCACCAGCGGCAAGGGTCCCGGGTCAGAGCCGGAGACGCAGGCATTGACGGCATTCATCCAGAATCATCATTTTGATGCCCTGATCAACTACCACAGCGCCGCCCTGGGCATCTTTGCGGGCGGTCTGCCGCCGGATGACTATTCGATCCGCCTTGCCGAGGCGGTGGCAGCGGTGAGCACCTATCCCTGGCCGCCCTTGGACACCCACTGCAATTACACCGGGGGTTTCACCGACTGGGCGGATGAGAACAACATCGCAGCCCTGGACGTCGAATTGACGGATCACACCCATACAGATTTTGAGATGAATCTTCAGGTTCTAAATGTGTTCCTGAATTGGAAGCGATAACTTATCATCCACAGATTCTTTTCTTTCAGGCAGGATTCATGAACAGGACGGAACTGGAGGGTAAATGACCAAGAAGGCTGATCTTCTTCTCGTCAACGCCATCGTTCTGACGATGGACGAAGATATGCACCAGTACGAACCCGGCGCAGTGGCTGTTAAAGGGGAAAACATCCTCGCCGTGGGACCAGAAGCTGAGATTCGCAATGGCTATATCTCCAATCTATTGGTGGACTGCGGAGGCAAAGTGCTGATGCCGGGCCTGGTCAACGCCCACACCCATGTCCCGATGACATTGCTGCGCGGCCTGGCTGACGATCTGCGCCTGGACGTCTGGCTGCAGGGTTACATGTGGCCGGTGGAACGCGAGTTCGTCTCGCCGGAATTTGTCCGACCTGGGTACCCGGCTGGCCTGCGCTGAACTGATCCGCTCCGGCGTGACCTGCTTTGCAGACATGTATTACCATGAGGCACCAGTTGCCAAAGCCACCGCTGAGGCTGGTCTGCGTGCTGTCTGCTCGCAGACCGTGCTTAAATTCCCTTCCCCGGATGCGGTTTCGTTTGAAGATTCTCTCGCCGCGGCGCGCGAGTTCATCCAACACTGGAAAGGGCACCCGCTGATCACTCCGTCGGTGGCTCCGCATGCGCCGTACACCTGTACACCCGAGATCCTGCGCGCCACCGCCCAGCTGGCGGTCGAGTTTGATGTGCCGCTGCACACCCACATCGCTGAGACCGCCCTCGAAGTGGAAAACATGCGCCGTGAAAACGGCATGCCGGTCGTCCCGTATGTGAAGAAACAGGGCCTCTTCGATGCCAAGGTGCTGGCAGCCCACTGCGTCCACATCGACGAAGGTGAAATGCGCACCCTGCTCCATGCCGGGGCGGGTGTGGCGCACAATCCCTCCTCCAATCTTGAAACTGGCTTCCGGTTTTGCTTCCGTCCAGAAGATGTTGACTCTGGGATTGAATGTTGGCATCGGTACAGATGGCCCGGCCTCGAACAATGACCTGGATATGTTCGAAGAAGTGCGCCTGGCGGCTTTTGTGGCGAAAACGGTCAGCAACGATCCGACCGCCCTTCCGGCCGCTACCGCCCTGGCCATGGCCACCCGGCTTGGAGCCCGGGCTTTGCATCTTGGTACCGTAACCGGCTCGCTGGAACCCGGCAAGCGCGCCGACCTGATCCTGGTGGATATCTCCCCGCTCCATAATTCCCCCCGCTTTCGCCGGGAAGCGGAAAACATTTACTCTCAACTTGTGTATGCCGCCAAAGCCACCGATGTGACCGATGTCATGGTCAATGGAAAATGGTTGATGCACAACCGGGAACTCCTGACCCTCAATGAAAAGGAATTATCCGCGGCCGCTCAGGAAATCGCCAGGAAAATAGATATCTTCCTGATCGCCCGTGAGCAGTCGGTCTTCTCGAAACTGGTCGCCCTGGGTGGGTCGGCGGAAGAGGAATCCTTCGAGGTCCAGGTCAAGGTCAAGTTGGATGATCCTGCTCCCGTATTGGAAGCCATACACAATTCCGAGATAGAAATCCTATGAAAAAAGCACTACCACCAGCACGATGTCTATTTCACTTTCAGCGATCCAGTCCAGGGCTGGTTGCGTTACCGGGAGGACGAGATGATAGATGACCGGGATCAGCTTGCCGGAGTGCGTGCCCGCCTCACACTCATCGGTCCATCGCGTGAAGGCGACTTCGCCCATGACGTGAACTTAAGCCGTATACGTTATTTTGCACCCGCCGCCAACAGCCTGCGTTTCTACCGTGAATACTTCAAGCCTGCCGGCGAAACTGCCGTTGACAAGGATCGCCTGCGCTGGCTGGTTCGGTACAAGAACGAGGAATTCTTCATCAACCTGGATCGCGTGGAAAAACCTGACCTGGGTTATTATCTCGAGGTGAAAAGCCGTACCTGGAGCCGCCGGGATGCGGAAGAGAAGGCGAATTGCTCTTCGGAACTTATCCTCCTGCTGGGAGGTTCACTGGAGAATACGATTACCCAGGATTATGTCGAGCTCGCGGTTGATAATTAGTAACATTCCCAGGTTTTCGAAATATCGCTTGCCTATAACCTGGAACAATCATGGGGGTTATAAGAATCAATCCAGAGTGTCAATTCCAGTGGTAGTGGAAGGAGAGCCGTGCGTAAATTCCTTTCTTTCGTAGCCAGGTTCATCGCTGTAATCCTTGCTACATTCTTCGTGATCACCACGCTTCTGGCAATATTTTTGACAACTGTCAACCACCTCATGGACAATGCCGAGCCCGTGAAAAAAGCCCTGGTTGAACAGGACGTATATTCGCGCCTGCCCGAAATCGTGGGATCAGCACTTACAGACGACAACCTGAGGAATCCATGCGCCCAAAATCCGCTCGCCTGCAGCATGGATGGCGCTTCGCCTGAATTACAAGCCTGCCTGACCAATGCCCTCGGTCTGGCTGCCTACGAAGAGATTGGCAGTACCAATCGCATCCCGACTGATCTGGAACTTTCTCTCGCCCAGCCTTGCCTCGACCAATTTGGAACCCCCGCCGCGGAGAATCCTCCTTCTGCTTCGGAAGGCTCCGCCAGTGGGATGCCAGCCTTCTTTCAAAATCTCAAGTCAGAGGATTGGCAGGCGATCATCACAATTCTGCTCCCTCCTCAAGAATTGCGCACCATGACGGATGGCGTTCTTGACCAATTATTTGCCTACCTGAACGGCGCGGCTGATTCTGTCTTCGTTCCACTGCATGAACTGAAGATTCGCCTGTCAGGTGATGCCGGTACTGATCTGATCGACCAACTGATCACCTCTCAACCGCCTTGCACCGGGCAGGAATTAAACCAGATATCCAGCCCAAGCCCTCAGGAAGGTTTCATTTTATGCATGCCAACCGCAGCCTTGTATCCCAACCTGGCGTCACAATTACGGGGACAGTTGAATTCTGCGATTGCCTCCATCCCTGAGAAGGCTTATCTCATCAAGCCGCAGTCCCCATCCGCGCTTACTCCCGGAGGCGGGCCATTGGGAGCAAGCCCGATCTCGACCATCCGTACGATACGGTGGATCATGCGTTTAAGTCCGTTGCTGCCATTGCTGCTCCTCCTGGGTATTGCCTTATTCGCCGTGCGCTCGATTAAAGGCTGGCTGAGGTGGTGGGGAATTCCAATCCTGGTATCCGGGGTGATCGCACTCGGACTGGGAATTTTTACCTCGCCTGCCCTGAGAGTTGCCTGGAATGTGTTCATCTTTCCCCGGATTCCTCCTTTTCTCCCGGTGGAGATGGTGGGAATTGTCCGGGATGTCCTCCTTTCGATCATTCGCACTGTCTCAGGATGGATCATTCTCCAGGCATCGATCCTGCTGGCTTTCGGGTTGGCTGCCTGGATTGGATCGGCCTTCATTAGATCCAGGCCAGGTCCTGGTGTGCCCGCTGGGTCACCTACTGCGGCCCCTTGACCCTAGGGATGACCGTCCCCTACGCGGCGGTCCTATTGGGCAGATTGGATCACTGCCAGCGTATGGAGGAGCACTCTGAATCGAATCACCCTGCCCCTGCTTGCCGTCTTGCTGGTCACGCTTGCCTGCGGCGCGCCCGTAATCGCGCCCGCCTCGCAAACTCCGGTTCCCGTCATCACGGGTGCCAACCCTGATTCTCTCTGGGTGCTCACCCGCGGTGAAGCCAAAAGCGACCAGATCTGGGGCATTGACACAGATGCGTTGGGAAATATCTACGCGGCAGGATATTTTCAGAGTCCGGCTTCCGCGCCGTTCTTCGACATGGTCATCTACAAATTTGACCCACAGGGAAATGAACTATGGCGGGTCCAATGGGGCAACCAGTTCGAACAGAAGGCTTTTATCGTTGTTGTCAAAGAGCCATACGTGTTCATCGGTGGTACGAATCATTCCTCCATAAGCCTGACCGATTCCGATATGGCCCTCCTGAGCCTGGATATGAATTCCGGGGAACTCGTCTGGGATTTTACCTGGGATCAGGGCTTTGGGTACGAAGAAGTGGATGGGTTGGTGGTGGAAGACGATGCCATCTATCTTTCCGGTTGGACGACAGGCAAAGATTCAAGCAACGACATCGCCGTGCTCAAACTTGATCGCGAAGGTTCCCTGGTCTGGGTGCAAACCTGGGGTGGGGACGGTTTCGATACCGGCGACGGTCAGATGGTGGTGGATGAAAATGCCATTTACGTTTCAGGACGCTACAACGGCAGCAATATCCTTTTGGGAGGCCAATCCGTGCTGGTCAAATTTGATAAAAGCACCGGTGCCTATATCGACCATGCCCTGTGGGGCAGCACGGTTTTCAGCGATGGTTTGGGTTCAACCAGCGACGGCTCCTACATCTATATTGTCGGCTTGAATATTGCGAATGGCAACGGCCAGATCTTCTTACTTAAGTACGATAAGGATTTGAACCTGCTCTGGGCGCAGGAATGGGGCGGCAGGGCAGGCGAATCAGCCCGTGTGGCGGAAGTGGATCCTGATGGGAACATCCTGATTGCCGGAACGACATTAAGTGACGGAGCAGGCAAGAGCGATATCGTCCTGCTGCAATACTCCCCGGATGGCACGCTGAATTGGACCTCCACCTGGGGCGGGCCATTGGGAGATACAGTTCAGGGCATGGCGATTTACGGTGATTATGTGTACCTTGCAGGCAGCACGGAAAATGACAGCCGGGGCATGGCGGATGGCCTGGTGATTAAAGCCGATCGCCTTGCAGGAAGGTTTCCACCTCCTTGAAAAGGTTTCTGTTCCCTGTTTGTTTTCTCCTAATTGTAATACTTGCTTGCGGACGGTCCACTCCCACACCGGTCGCAGCGGATCGCTATTCCCAACTTCCGGAAACAAAATATACCCCGGGGATGGATTTCTGGCCTCCAACGATCATCGAAGGCTGGTCTCCACCTGAGCCGCTGCCTTACCCGGTCAACACCAGCGGCGGCGAGGACAGCCCTTTCATCACGCCGGACGGCCAGACCCTGTACTTTTTCTTCACTCCGGATGTGAGCATCCCGGCGGAGAAGCAGCTCCTCGACGGCGTGACCGGTATCTGGGTTACCAGGTGGAATGAGGCTGCCTGGAGCGAACCTCAGCGCGTCCGTCTCTCAGATCCGGCAGAATTATCCCTCGACGGTTGCGAATTCATTTCAGGAAACCTGATGTATTTTTGTACAGCCCGCGCAGGGTATGACGGGATTCAATGGTTCCGCGCGATTTTTGAAAATGGGGAGTGGCAGGATTGGCGTTATGCCGGAGATGAATTGAAACAAAATGAGGTTCAATTGGGTGAGTTGCATATCACCGCGGATGGGTTGTGGTTATATTTCCACTCATCACGACCGGGCGGTTTCGGCGGATTGGATATCTGGGCTTCGCAAAAAACCGCAACCGGCTGGGGTGAACCCGTCAACCTGGGTTCAGCCGTGAATACTCCCGGGGACGAGGGCTGGCCGTTCGTCAGCGCGGATGGCCAGGAATTGTGGTTCAATGGTCAGAGCACCAGGGGTCAACCCGGTCCGGCAATATTTCGTGCCCTGCGTCAACCAGACGATTCGTGGGAACAGGCTGCGGAAGTGGTTTCCTCCTTTGCCGGGGAACCTACTCTAAGTGCGGATGGCAAAACGCTGTACTTTGTCCATCATTTTTATTCTCAGGACCTGAATGTGATGCTCGAAGCAGATATATACTTCACCCACCGGTCGGAACCTTGACCACCCGGTTTGCCGCTTGATTCTGTCTGGATTCTGACTATAATTTATTATAGTATTCATCTCCACGGCATGGAGGCGCTATGAAAACAATCCGTCAAATCCTGAAGGGGAAGGGACGCAAGATCTGGACGATCACCGCCGGAACACCTGTTTACGATGCGCTTAAACTGATGGCGGAGAAAGATATCGGGGCATTGATGGTTGTGGAAGGGAAATCGTTGGTCGGTGTTTTCTCCGAGCGCGATTACGCCCGCAAGGTTATTTTAAAGGGCAAGAGTTCAAAGAATGTTAAGATTGGTGAGATCATGTCCTCGCCGCCAATTTTTATAGAACCGGATTATGTTATTGAGCAAGGACTGGCTTTGATGTCTGCCAAGCATGTCCGACACCTGCCTGTCATGGAGAATAATCGCCTGATTGGTATCGTCACCATCGGTGATCTTGTCAAAGCGCTCATCGATGAGCAGAAGGTGGTGATCGACCACCTGGAGAAATATATCGTCTCCAAGACGAGTATCACCTGACCCCCTTTCTGAAGTCAATAAAATATCCTAAGGGCAATTATTGTGCAAATGTTGTTCCAGGGTCTCGGCGAAGTTATGCCAGCCGGAGCCGTCGCATTTTGCCTGAAAATAATAATAATTGGACGATGCCGGGTATGACACAGCCAGCAGCGCTGGAAGACCGGGATTTGAGATCGGAGCAGGTGGCAGGTCGGGATACAGGTAAGTATTGAAGGGGGAATCAAAGCGCAGATCCTCGGCGCTGAGCGGATTTGTCCACCAGGTGCCCTGCAGGGTATTAAAGCCAAGAGCATACTGCACCGTTGGATCGGTCTGCAAGGGCATGCCGATTGCCAGGCGGTTGTAGAGAACCGAGGCGATCAGCGGCATTTCATCATCCACCATCACCTCTCGCTGGATGATCGAAGCCATGGTTACCCCCTGGAAAACTGTCAATCCGTGGTCCAGGTATGCCTGGTTCATCTCTGGGGAAAAATTCGTCGAGAATCGCTCAAGGAGAATGGTCACCAACTCTTCAGCAGTCGTCGTACGCGGCAGGGTGTAACTGTCTGGGAACAAGAATCCTTCAGCAGTTGCACCGGCAGGGATCAGGCCGTGGGCGCTCGCCGGTGCTGCTGCAGCCAGTAAAAATTCCTGCGGAGAGAATTCGAAGCCGGAAGTGGGCAGCGAGGCAGCGACTTCTTCCATCCTCCACCCGGGCAGCACTCGGAAATCAATTTCTGTCAGCGATATCGATTTCAACAAGCCGGCAATTTCCAGGCCTGTGTACGCCGGGCTGAGGCGGTAGGTGCCGTTCTGTATGCCCGTATCCAGCCCACTCCAGAGCAGGTAGGTTCGGAAGGTAGCCGCGCTGCGGATCAGGCCGGCCTGTTCCAGCCTCTCAGAGATGGAGACCACGCTTTCTCCAGGTTGAATAATGAACAACTGCTCTGCACCGGCAGTATCGCGAGGCTGGGTCAGATCACCGGCATTCCAGGTCAGTTCCATCCCATAATAGAAGCGCTGCCAAAGATCGAGTTCCTGGCTGGGTGGTCCGAAGGACCGTTTGACAGCCTGAGGGATGTATACGAACAGGGCAACCAGGCTGACCAGGAGCAGCATGATTAGAAGGAGTGACCATGTCAGGCAGGAACTGCGGGATTTCATTTTTGAGGACTTGCATCCAGGTAGGATTGTAGCAGCACAGTGGCTGCCAACTCGTCCAGGTGACCATGCCGCTTACGTCGTGAAACGCCCATTGCCAGGCGGGCAGCCCGGGCCTCCTGTGTTGTCAACGATTCGTCCCACAGGATTACTGGCAGGTTGCTCTTCCCTTTCAAGACTTGCGCGAATCGCCCGGCTCGCCGTCCTTCAAAGGTCGGCTGACCTTCATCATTAAGCGATTGACCAACCACGATGAGCCCCACCTGGTTGATGAGGGCAAGTTCAACCACTGCCTGGCAATCCGCCAGGCGGGAGGAATGGTTGAGCACCTTCAGCGGATTGGCAATTGTGCCAGTCGGGTCGCTGATGGCCAGACCGATATGCTTTGAGCCGGTATCTACAGCCAGAATTCGCATATCACTGTTGCTCGAATCTTGTCAACAATTCATCTTTCTATGCTGGTTTGAATGGATATTCGGAACGGTAATGAAGGCAGCCACGGCCACCAACCAGGAATTTCTTCGATGACCGGTTCTTCATCCAATGGGAGGGAATCAGCCAGGTGCAGTATGGCCTCCTTCCGGGTGTGTCCAAGGGAAATCTGCACGGCATTCTGTATGTCCAAACGTACTTGCAGGAGGCGTTGCGCCAGCACCTTCCAACTCGTGATCCCATCTAAATTCGTCTTTGGCAGGCTGATCGGTGTGGCTGTCAGATCACCCGGTACGGCTGTGAAGCCCTCCGGCAGGCTGGCATCCATTGACATCTCCACCAGCCTGTTGACATCCTCCAGGGAGGCATACTTTTCCTGGCATTGCAGGCGCATCGTGAGCGAAAGCATATCCCCGCTCTGACCTTCTGCAGGAAAATAGACCTCGGAAAGAACCTGGGAAACTGCCAAAGTATCAGGAAAAACCAGTTCTCCAGAGGAAAGTGTTTGCTGAAAGATCGTTCTGCATTCCTCCAGCAATTCCTCCATCAACTTTGCATGGATGCGTGACCTGTCAGACGCGGTTTGGATGGCGGCGATTCGGTCCGTGCCGCCGGCAGTTGGAATGGGATTGTTGACCGCCAGGCTGGTTCCCAGGGTGGCATCCTCCAAAGCGACCAGGGAGTCAGCGGGGAGATTGCCTGATGAACCCGCTTCCATCGCCTGGACGGGTACATCCACTGTCGCCTCAATACCCCCTTCGACGACCGAACCCGATGTCGTCTCAAATCGAACAGGCGGGCTTTCCAGGTTGCTCACGATTGTCCCGGCTGGGATGCTCACCAGGGCATTGGTCAGGTTCCTGAAGTGCACCTGTCCCTGTGCCCGGGCATCAGGAATTGCGACGGAACCGGTCGCCTCGACCGTCTTATGATTTTCCACCACAACCGAAGTAACCCGCGCCGGCAGGCTTCCCGCCAGGTTGACATTGGTCACCTTCGGACTGGCGCTGATGGTGAAAGTCAGGCTTTGCAGGCGGGTTGCCGGGGTCAATCGAATGGTGGCGGTGGGTATGAAAAGTGCGAGCACGGCAATGATCGCCAGGGCAGCCAGTGAAAAGAACAGCAGGCGGATTCCAGGTCGGGAGCGCCAGTTCGCTTCAGGGATGAATGCCTCCTGGCGCATCTTGCTTAAATCGGGACGGGCATTGCGGCGGATTGGACGCCCTTCCTTATCGTCCTTACCCCAATCCTGGCGCCTGGCTGAAACGATACTCGTAAAAGCCGGGATGTTCGAATTCCACGCTGCACGCCTTTGCTCCTCGGATCGGGCGACAATAGCTATCTGGGCTCCCAATTCATTGGCATGACGTTTGATCAATCGCAGGTCCAGGGTTCTCGCCAGGATTCGAGCACGCTGCGGCATGACCAGCAGGATGCGCTCTGTCTTGGCCCACGACATCTTATCCCTCAAGGAGGTCACATCATCATGGATATCGAGCTGAATGACCTGTGTCTTCATCGCCCCCATTATAACTTGTCGGTCGGCTGGAAATTGGAATGCGGCTTACAACCAGCGCATTGCTGCCCGCTCCAGGGGCCGTTCCTTCCAGGTGGCAGTCCCGGTTGCTGTCTGGAAGAATGACCGCAACACCACGGCAATGAACAGGATTAGGCTGAGTGGGTAATAAAAGACCAGGTAGGCAGGGAATTTAAAATGCCGGTAGGCGATCATCCACAGGATGATCGAAAGCACAACCGAGGCTGCAGAATATTCCAGCGGGATGGAGGTTAGCGGGGTGCCGATCCAGTGGGAAACCAGCGAGATCGCCGGTTCGATGAAAGCCATCCCGACCAGGAACCAACCAAATAGATAGGGCAGGATGCGAAAGTCGAACACCGCAAAGAGGCTCTTGCTGAAACCATTCACCGTCTCCCAGAAATTCCGGTACATGCGGCAGGTGATATGGTTGGTTCCGTCAAGCAGCCGCCATTCAAGACCCCCGCTGATGATCTTGCGCCCGAGTACCATGTCATCA
The DNA here is from genome assembly GCA_963828815.1 of uncultured Chloroflexia bacterium. Taxonomy (GTDB): domain Bacteria; phylum Chloroflexota; class Anaerolineae; order Anaerolineales; family Villigracilaceae; genus UBA877. Next base: position 1,796,784 of record CAWHGD010000002.1, on the reverse strand, counting down.
ACGATCTCGGATTTCACTGCCTCGTAACCACCAACTGCGTAATAGGCTTCCCTGCGAAAGAGCATGAATTGCCCGATGGTTACGGAAAGCGCCGCAAGGTGAAGCCTTTGGACTAGCCGGATGGGGATGAAAGTAAAAATCCCAAACCCTATTACCGGCACCAGTAATCTCTCGCCCCAGGTGACCACTTCTTCACGCGGAAATGCGGTCACCAGGTCAGCATCCTCTGCGATCAACGCTGAGACGCTGTCCAGCAGCATATCCGGGCTGTGACGTGTGTCTGCATCCACGAAGAGCAGTAGTTCGCCGCTTGCTGCCTGATCGAGTTGGTGGCAGGCCCAGTGCTTCCCCATCCAGCCTTCGGGGATCGGGCGTCCTTGAATGATCTGCAAGCGGCTGTCTGCGCTGGCAAGGCGGTCCAGCATGTCCAGTGTTTTATCGGTTGACTGGTCGTCCAGAACGATTACTTCAAAATCGGGGTAATCCTGAGCGAGCAGTGAGGACACACACGCTTCGATATTGCGTTCTTCATTACGTGCCGGCACCAGCACGGATACACGCAGGAGATTCTTCGTTTTCGGGTACTGGTCAAAGCGGCGTACCGTGAGGCTGTTCACAAGAACCGTGATCAACCCGAAAGTTAGAAATAATACAATAAAAAGGGCGTGCGGGTGCCAGGCGAGAGTCATGCCTGTCTCCCAGCAAATATATTGACAACCCACGAGCGCAGCGCAGGCGGGCGGGTTAGGTCCCGGTGATGGGTCCAGATGATCAGGACAGTATTAAGCAGCGCGAAAGCCACCATCCACGGTTGACCGAAGAAGATGGAAAAACCAAGCAGGGCCAGCATCCCGGCATTTGCAGACCAGGCATCCTCAGATTGGAGCAGGGCGGCAGGGACTGCCAGGATGCCAAAAACGGGGAAAATCCACAGACCAATCAATCCGATCCAGGCGCCTGCAGTGGCACCCAGCGCCTTCCCGCCTCGAAAGCGCAGGTAGGGTGAGAATGCATGTCCCAGGATGGGAGCCAGGCACACCGGAACAAGCGCCCAGTTAGCCAGGCCTACTCTCTGGGCGAGAAAGACCGGCAGGTAACCTTTCCCGATATCCAATATGACTGCAGGAAGGCCGGCTTTTAGACCGCCCGCTTTAATGGCATTGGCCCCGCCGGGATTGCCATCTCCAACCAGGCGGATGTCTTTGTTAGCAAACAATTTCCCCATCAACAGGGAAAATGGGATAGCTCCCAGAAGAAATCCGGCTAATGTCAGGAAAAGCATGTCCAGCATACATTTGTCCTTTGACGAAGTGTATCCATAGGTATTAACACGACCGGCTTGATTGGAGGCGGTAATAGGGGGGAATCAAAAAATCAGGAGACTAAACCCCCTTCTCTTTGGTTACAGAAATCTATTTCTTGCCCGGACTGCCAACCTTCCCTTCCAACCAACTCCTGACGCTGGCGAGCGCCTCGGGTAGTTTGGCAGCCTCTTTTCCCCCTCCAAAAGCCAGGTGGGGCGCGCCGCCACCACCCGCTCCAAGTTGCCGGGAGACGTGCCCGACCAGATCCCCTGCTTTGATGCCCTTCTTGATCAGGTCCCCGGTCACTGCAGCCATCACGATCACCTGTCCCTCGGCTGAAGCCGAGCCGATGACACAGACCCCATTCGCGGGATATTTCTTCCGGAACTCGTCCGCAAGATTGCCAAGCGTATCCTTATCCGCCTCGCTAAGCTGAAGAACCAGCAGGTTCACCCCATCCAGGTTTTCCGCTTTGGCAATTTGACTATTGAACGTGGAAAGAGCCAGTTCCGTACGCAGTGCAACAATCTGCTTCCTGGCTGCAGACAATTCACCCTGCATCCCTTCCGTCTTCTGCGCCACTTCATCGACCGAGGTTTTCAGTATAGATGCAGACTGTTTCAGGACCTTGAAACGCTTTGCAATCAATTCGTAAGCCCCGCGCCCGGTCACGGCTTCGATCCGGCGGATGCCTGCGGCCTTTGAATCTTCCGAAAGGATGAGAAATACACCCACATCCGAAGTTCGCTGCAGATGGGTGCCCCCGCACAGTTCATAAGAATACGGCTTGCCCTTGTCGTCCGCTGACAAGTCACCGATCCGGATGGTCCGCACGACCTCGCCGTATTTCTCGCCGAAGAGAGCCATGGCGCCCTCCGCCACAGCCTGTTCACGTGGCATGGTCACTGCTGTTACGGGCAGATCCGCAGCGACGGCTTCATTGACCAATAATTCCACCCGTTCCAGCTGACCGCTGGTGAGCGCTTCGGGGTGGTTGAAATCGAACCGGAACCGTTCGGGCGTCACCGAAGAACCGGCCTGGCGGGCATTTTCACCCAGCACCTGGTGGAGTGCCGCGTGCAGCAAATGGGTCGCCGTATGGTTGCGGCGGATATCCTGGCGGCGCGCCAGGTCCACTTCGGCAGCCACCTCATCGCCAACTTTGGGATGCCCGAAGAGGATCTCGCCCACATGCACCACCGCTCCCGCCGCCGGCCTGCGCATCTCTTCCACTTCGATCTCCCAGGAACCGTCCCTGGCACGGATCACACCTGTATCGGAGACCTGGCCTCCGGATTCAACGAAGAAACCGGTCTTCGGTAAGAGGACTTCCACCTTATCTCCGGCGTCGGTTTCAGTAAGAGGTTGTCCTTCCCCTGTCAACGCCAGCACCTCTCCATCCACCTTGAGCCACTCATCCGGCTTGTATTCCACGCCCTCTATGCCGAGTTTGCCCTCTTTCTGCAGCCGCTTCATAACCTTGGCATAATAGTCTGCATCTTCCCCGCCTGTCTTCCCCATGGCTTTCCCCCCGCCCGAGGCCAGGCGATGCTCGTCCATGGCTGCATGGAAACCCGCCTCGTCCACATCCAGACCCTGCTCTCCGGCAATATCACGGGCAATCTCCAGCGGCAGGCCGTACGTGGCGTAGAATTCGAATGCTTTTTTGCCATCCAGTATTTTCCCGCCGGATTTTCTCAGATCATTCAACAGATCCAACAAATAAGCCGTGCTCGATTCGACCGTGCGTGCAAAGCGGACCTCTTCACGGGTCAGGTTGTCGATGATGGTCTCCCGATTCTTCACCAGTTCAGGGTAGAAATCACCGTATGCAGCGATGATCGCCTCGGCGACCTTCGCCAGGAATGGTTCGTGCAGACCGAGTTTTGTCCCGAAGCGGGCCGCCCTGCGGATGATCATGCGGCAAATGTAGTTGCGCCCGATATTGCCGGGGACCACGCCATCTGCAATCAGGAAGGTGGCTGCGCGGGTATGGTCGGCAATCACCCGGTAGGGTGTGAAGTTGGCATACATTTCTTTGCGAGTGTCGCCGGTGAGGGAAAGCACAGCCTCCAGCGACCCCTGGAACAGATCGATCTTGTAGTTCGAATCCACACCCTGCAGTACAGCCACCAATCGTTCGAATCCCATGCCCGTGTCCACGTGCTTGGCCGGCAGGGGTTCGAGTGTGTCTTTATCGATCCGGTTGTATTGGATGAACACGTTGTTCCACAATTCGATAAACCGCTGGCATTCGCCATTCACCCCGCACCTGTGCGGTTTCCCTGCCAGGTTGTCAAATTCCTCGCCCCGGTCGAAGTGAATTTCCGAACAGGGTCCGCAGGGACCGGTCTCAGCCATTTCCCAGAAGTTTTCCTTGCGCCCGAAGAAAAGAACATGCTCCGGGTCAAATCCCGGCTGCCGTTTCCAGATTTCAGCCGCTTCGGTATCGGTGGGGATATTCCCTTTGTCATCTTCGAAACAGGTGGCATAGATGCGGTCTTTAGGCAAACCCCACACATCGGTCAGGAGTTGCCAGGCCCAGGCAATGGCTTCTTCCTTGTAATAATCACCGAAGGACCAGTTCCCAAGCATCTCGAAAAAGGTGTGGTGGCTGTCGTCGCGGCCCACCTCGTCAAGGTCGTTATGCTTGCCTGCCACGCGCAGCACTTTCTGAGAGTCCACCGCGCGCACATAAGGACGGCGATCGGTTCCCAGGAAAACATCCTTAAACTGAACCATGCCGGCATTCGTAAATAGAAGTGTGGCATCTCCACCCGGTACAAGCGAAGCCGACGGCACATGAGTATGCTGATGTTCAACAAAAAAATCAATGAATGTCTGGCGGATCTGCGCTCCGCTTGGTTTGCTGGTCATTCTGACTCCATTTACCCATTTGCATGAGGATTGGACGAATTATACTCAATAACACAATCCGCTCGCCTGCTGATATGCGAGGATAAACCGGGGTTCTGTGGAAGGGTTGCATCCCATTGCCCTAATGTGTTTTTCATTTTCGAATGGTATACTCAAGATAGTGAGAGAAGGGAAACCCATGGCTTTATCTGAAAACCTCCAGACCAGGCCTCGTATCGCTGCGATCATACCGACGTACAATGAAGAACGCAATGTTGCTGGCGTGCTGCAAGCATTGTGCTCCAGCGAAATCCTTGATGAGATCATCATCGTCGATGATGGGTCAGTGGATGACACGCTTGAGATCGTCCAGCAATACGCCAAAACTGACCGGCGGGTGCAGGTGATCAGGCATGAACGGAACAAAGGCAAAGGGCAGGCGATCCTCACCGGTTGGGGTGCAACTTCCGCAGCCTACCTTCTCCTGCTTGATGCGGACCTGCATGAATTGTCCTCCAGCCACATCCTTGCGTTGATGACCCCCGTGCTGGAACAGCGCGCAGATATGACCCTGGGGCTCTTTTGGGGCGGGCACTTCATTACGGATCTTTCTTCTTGGGGGATGCCTTTTCTCACCGGTCAGCGCGGCTTGCGCGCTGAGATCCTGAGCCACATATCCCAGGATGCCGCCGCTGGGTATGGCTTCGAGGTTGCACTGACCATTGCAGCCAACCAGGAAGGCTTTCACAAGCACATCGTTCCATTAAAGGGTGTCTGGCATCCCCCCAGCGAATTTCATCGCGGCGGCTTGAACGGCTTGATCTGGCGCTTCCGCATGTACGCTCAGATCATCCGTGGTTGGGCCATCGCCAGCCGTTTTCGCCGGCACAAGGTTAAACCTTTCTTTTCCACATTCCTCAAACCATAAGAAGAGAATTAGCTTCCAGTGAATGATCACACAGCCAATTCTCTTTTCTTTTAACCAGGATGTCCTGAGATCCACAGGGATTTATCGGTGTTTTTCACTGATCAACTTATCCAGCAACCTCATTTCATCCTCATTCGTCCTGATCTCCCCGTCCAGTCGGGCGTCTCGCAACCTGCGCAGGATGGACTGGTATGCCGGACCCGATGGCAGGCCGCGCTTTTTCAGATCATTACCGCTGGTTTTTGGCCTGACATTCCGCCAGGTGGCAAGGTAATCGATCAACACCTGCCGCGGCTTTCCAGCAGGCAAGCCCATGGCAACCGCCTGGACAGCCCCGACTGGAAAATTATCCAACCGGGCAACACACTTACTGGTTTTTTTGCCGGGCAGGGAATCCCTCTCAGCGAAAAGGCTTGAAGCCGCCAGCAGATCCTCCCGCAACCTGGCTTCAAAATGCAGCCGCTTGTCAATGCTCCTCAGCCCGGAAGGGGGAACGTCCATCAGCCATAAAGACCAGCAGATTACCAACCGGGATGGAAGGTTCTCTTTAGTGCCCGCGGCAGCCAGTGCGCGCTTGAACCTCAATTGCGCAGACCTGGTGAAATCCAACGCTGTATGAACTGCCCCGAGGATACCCAGGTCAGCCAGGCGTTTCAACATGGGAGCGGGATTTTCCTCCTCGAGGATCAATTCCAGTTCATGGCGGATACGCTGCGCAGAGAGCAGGCAGACCTGCGCACATGCTCCCGGGATCAGCCCCAGGGTTAGTGGCTCGATCTTGAAACCATAACGCTGTTCGTAGCGCACTGCCCGGAACATGCGCGTCGGATCGTCTTCGAAAGACGCCGGGTGAAGAACGCGCACCAGTCCTGCTTTCAGATCCTTCCCCCCACCCAGTTCATCCACCAGGTCTCCGAAGTGGTCTTTATCCACCCGTAGAACCAGGGTGTTGATGGTGAAATCACGGCGGCGTAGATCATCAACCAGGGTGCCAGGTCTTATGGAAGGCAAGGCTGCCGGGTGGTTGTAACTTTCCGAGCGGGCAGTAATAAAATCGATAAATTTCGTATTGCCAGATGTTACCTGGGGGAACCATTGTGCGGTTATAAAACGAGGATGCACTTTCACCCTCCCGCCATGACTGGCTGCAACCGCCCTTGCCAGTCTGATCGCATCCCCCTCGACAACCAGGTCGAAGTCCGATCCTGGATGACCGAGCAGCAGGTCGCGCACCAGACCCCCAACGATATAAAGCGGCATATCCAGCCGTATTGCCTCACCGGCAACCACTTGCAGCAACTGGTTCTGGTTGGGAGTTAGAGCCTGCTTCAATTGATCGCTTAGGTTGGTTCGTAACCGGGAGGACATGGCAACCTCGTGGCTTTCGATATAATTGTAGCATATGGAATCAGCGCAATTCTGACAGGTTCTGGGATTTTGGCACAAAGGTCAGTCACTGCCATTATTTTCCCCTGTCCAATGATTGGCGCAAACCTGGAAACCGCTCCCTGGATCACTCCACCTGCGTTCTGGTCTTGTTGCGAAAATTTCTCGGTGATTGACGATAAATCTTCTTTGTCTGCCTTCCAGAATCGTGTATAATCTGAGTCATGAACTTGAGCCCGTTTCCGGCCCCTAGTATGATAAATTCAACCAGGTCTGGTTAGGTTCAGTTCGTCATGCACATCGGCGGCTCTCAGACCTGAGGAGCCGTTTTTATTTTATAATGCCAATTTCACCTTGTCTGCTCCTATACCTGCTGTAGAATGAAAGTTGGTTATTCATGGATATTCACGATCTGACCGCCAGGATGCATTCCTTTGTCCGCTCGAAAGGCTGGTATGAGCCTGATAGTAAACGTCCGCAGACCGCCCGGAACCTGGCACTCTCGCTATCGCTTGAAGCCAGTGAGGTGCTGGAACACTTCCAATGGCAGGATGATCTGGCGGACAAGGATAGCCTGGCGGGGGAATTGGCGGATGTGACCTTATACTTATTACAATTGGCTTCGGTCACCGGGATCGACCTGGAGAAAGCCGTTCTGGAGAAACTCGATAAGAACTCGTCCCGTGAATGGGATACCAACCCCAGGGGCTGACTCTTTGCTGTCCGGAACTTCCGAATCCTGCATGCCCTTGCCTTACCATGCCAGACGATTATCAGAGATGATTTATTGGAGGCAAACCCTGTGAATGTTACCGTCTTCGGAGGCTCGCAGCCTCCACCTGGTTCCCCTGTCTATGCCGAAGCCTGCGAACTCGGTCGCCTGCTCGCCAGTCGCGGGCACACCGTTCTGACCGGCGGGTATATCGGGACGATGGAAGCGGTCAGCCGGGGGGCAGCGGAGGCTGGCGGACACGTCATTGGCGTCACCTGCGATGAGATCGAAAGATGGCGACCGGTGAAACCAAACGCCTGGGTGCAAGAGGAGCGCCGGTTCGCCTCGATGCAGGAACGACTGAATGAACTTGTGCGCGCCTGCCAGGCTGCCATCGCCCTGCCCGGCGGTCCTGGCACGCTTACCGAGATCGCTTTTACATGGAACCTGATGATCGTCCACTCCATCCCCCAAAAACCACTCATTCTGACAGGCGCAGGCTGGAAGGGGACCTTCGAATCGTTCTACCAATCATTCGGAACCTACATCCCTGCTGCCCAGCGGGATTTCATCACCTTTGCCGCGACCATCGAGGCAGCGGTTAATTACCTTCCAAAACAATAACTTGCGAATAAAAAAAATCACCAACAGTTCATAGTCGAGGTAACCATGGCAGAAGAAAAATTGACTCCCCGCGATACGGATTTTTCCGAATGGTATAACCAGCTTGTCCTGCGCGCTGAATTGGCCGATTATGCCCCGGTGCGCGGCTGCATGGTCGTCCGACCCTACGGCTGGGCCCTGTGGGAGAACATCCAGCAGGCTCTCGACAGGCGTTTCAAAGAAACGGGGCATGTCAACGCCGCCTTTCCGCTTTTTATCCCGATGTCCTTCCTCGAAAAAGAGAAGGAGCATGTGGAAGGCTTCTCCCCTGAACTGGCTATTGTGACCATTGGAGGCGGGGAGAAACTTGAAGAACCGCTGGTGGTGCGCCCAACCTCTGAGACCATCATCGGTTCCATGTACTCCAAGTGGATCAAGAGTTATCGCGATCTGCCGGTGCTCATCAACCAGTGGGGCAATGTTGTCCGTTGGGAACTGCGCACCCGCCTGTTCCTACGCACCCTGGAATTCTACTGGCAGGAAGGGCACACCGCCCATGCTACGGAAGAGGAAGCGCACCAGGAAACCATGCGCATGCTCCAGGTCTATGCCGATTTCGCCATCAACGAAGCCGCCGTTCCGGTCATTGCAGGCGTCAAGTCGCAGAATGAGAAATTTGCCGGCGCCAGCATGTCCACTACCATCGAAGCCATGATGCAGGATACCCGCGCCCTTCAATCCGGCACATCGCACTTCCTCGGTCAGAACTTCGCCAGGGCATTCAACATCCAGTATCTCGATGTGAACAACACCCTGCAGTATGCCTGGACAACCTCCTGGGGATTGAGCACGCGTTTCATCGGTGCCATCATCATGACCCACGGCGATGACCAGGGCCTGATCATGCCTCCCCGCCTGGCTCCCATCCAGGTTGTCATCATCCCGATCTACAAATCTGATGCGGAAAATTCAATCGTCTTGGAAACCGTGAACCGCTTGCAAGCCGAACTAAAGGCGGCTGGCATTCGCCTGAAAGTGGATGACCGCACGGAGGTCACTCCCGGTTATAAATTCAACGATTGGGAGTTACGCGGCGTGCCTCTGCGTCTCGAGGTCGGTCCCAGGGATGTGGAAAAGGGGACGGTAGCCCTCGCGCGCCGTGACCGTCCCGGTCGTGAAGGGAAATCCTTCATACCTCAAGCGGGGCTATCCACTGCTGTCATTAACCTTCTGGAGGAGATTCAGAAATCCATGCTGGACCGCGCCACCAAATTCCGCGACCAGCACATCTTCGACCCGCGGGATTATGCTGGATTGACGGAAGCCGTGCAGAATGGATGGGCTTACTCATACTGGTGCGAGTCAGCGGAGTGCGAGGCGAAAGTAAAGGAAGAGACGAAAGCCACCACACGCTGTATGCCCCTCGACCAGCCTGATGAAAAAGGCAGGTGCATCGTGTGTGGCAAGGAGGCCAGGCGCAAGGTCTATTTTGCCCGGGCATATTAAGTCAATGAAATTCTCACAACTCTTTGGACAAACTCTCCGGGAAATCCCGGCGGACGCGGACGTGGAAAGCCACAAATTAATGTTGCGTGCCGGGTTCATCCGCATGCTTGGAGCAGGTATTTTTTCCTACCTGCATCTCGCCAGGCGCTCGATCATGAAGATCGAAGCCATCCTGCGCCAGGAGATGGACCGCATCGGCGGGCAGGAGATCTCCATGCCGGTCATCCATCCCGCTGAACTCTGGATGGAGAGCGGGCGCTGGTACCAGGTAGGCGCGGAAATGGGGCGTTTCAAGGACAGGAACGACCACAATATGGTGATCGCCATGACCCACGAAGAAGTGGTCAGCCAGTTGCTGCGCAGCGAAGTCCATTCCTACAAGCAACTGCCGCGCCTGGTCTACCATTTACAGACAAAATGGCGTGATGACCCGCGTCCACGCGCAGGCCTGATACGCGTCCGCGAGTTCACCATGAAGGATAGTTACAGTCTCGATACCGACCTGGATGGCCTCGATTTCCAATATCGCAATCACTACCAGGCCTATTTCAATATCTACCGCCGCTGCGGCCTGGACGTTATCGCGGTCAGGTCGGATACCGGTATGATGGGCGGTCAACTGGCGCATGAATTCATGTACCTGACCCCCATCGGCGAGGATACTCTGCTCCTATGCGAGGCATGCGGTTATACCGCCAACCGCCAGGTGGCACGCTTTCAGAAAACAGTCTCCACCCCGGAAACTCTGAAGCCGTTGGAGAAAGTCCACACACCGGGTTGCAAGACCATCGAGGACCTGGCACATTTTCTGGATGTGCCCACTTCCAGGACCGCCAAGGCAGTGTTCTTCATCGCCACCGTTCCGGAAGGTGAGGAATCAACCGAGAAGTTCATCTTCGCGGTTATTCGCGGCGACATGGAATTGAACGAGACAAAACTCGCCAATGCCGTGCGGGCAAGCGACCTGCGCCCAGCTACCGAGGAAGAGATCCTGGCTGTAGGTGCGCAGGCGGGGTACGCCTCCCCGATCGGCCTTCTGAAACCCATCGATGCCCCACATGAGAAAGCACAAACTCCCATGCTGCAGATCGTCGTGGATGATTCCATTCCCAACAGCGTAAACCTGGTCGCTGGTGCCAACGAGATCGATACCCATCTGCTCAATACCAATTTCCCGCGCGACTACACTGCCGATATCGTCACCGATATCGCCGCAGCGGGAGAGGGCGCGGCTTGTCCGGAGTGCAGCCACCCGATGCGCCAGGCGCGGGGTGTTGAAGTGGGAAATAGTTTCAAACTTGGCACACGCTATTCTGACTCATTCGGCTGCACTTTCCTCGACAGGGATGGTCAGCAGAAACCGGTCATCATGGGTTCGTACGGAATTGGCGTGGGCCGGCTGCTGGCCTGCGTTGCTGAAGCGCACCATGACGAGCATGGCCTCGTCTGGCCTGTCTCGGTGGCGCCGTTCCAGGTACACCTGGTCCTCCTGCGTGGAAAGGGATCGCTTCAGGCACAGGAGACTGCCGACCAGCTCTACGCCAGCCTGCAAGAATCCGGCATGGAAGTCCTTTACGACGACCGGGAGGAAAGCCCCGGGGTAAAATTCAACGACGCTGATCTGATCGGCTGTCCGCTGCGGGTCACGGTCAGCGAGCGGGGGCTCGCCCAGGGTGGCGTGGAAGTGAAGTTACGCCGGGAACAATCAAAGTTGGTGCTTCCCTTACAGGAAGTAAAGGCGCATCTTTGCTCAGTGATACAATCCCTGCAGGATGAGATCACCTCAAAGGTCGTCCCGGTTGTTTATGACAATTGACAATTGCTGCCATCTTGATATTTATCTGCAACCAGTTTAATGCCAGCCATAAACCTCGCCCAACTTAAAACCCAGTCCGCCCTGCTTTCCGAGAAATTCAACCAGCCGGAGGCATTTGTACGCCAGTTACACGAACTGTTGGATTTCTACACCAACCGCACCATTCGTTCCAATCAAATTGCCCGGCGGCTCTCCCTGCCTACCTACCGCACACCCACACCTGTCTTGCGTCAGGTTCAATTCGAACTTGCATCTCAGGCAGAAAAACAGCCGGCGCAAGCCATTGCACTCGCAAATACGCTCTGGAAAGCCGGTTGGCTTGAAACCCGCCTGCTGGCAGCCTACCTTCTCGGCTGTGTCCCTCCTGCCCAGGCCATTCCCAGCCTCACCCGCCTGCCTGAATGGCTTTCCCTATCCACTGACAAGCAGGTGCGCGCAGCCTTGCTCACGGATGCCTTATCCCGCCTGCGCAAGGAAAATCTCGAAGCGCTAATTCAAATACTCGAGGAGTGGTTGAAATCCCCCCGCAATGCTTATCAAGCCTGGGGTCTGCGAGCGCTCATCCCCATACTGACCGATCTGCAATTTGAAAACCTCCCGGCTGTATTCCGAATCCTGAAACCGGCATTCAGGTCAGCCGGCCCGGTGACGCAGCTGGAACTGCAAGCAGTCATTGCTACCTTGGAACGAGTCTCTTATACCGAAACACTTGCTTTCCTGCGGGAGATCCTCGACGATCAACCATCGCCATTAATGCTGCGCACCATCCGGCGCATTCTGCCCGGATTATCGGCCAATTTGCAGGCAAGTATGCAGGAGATACTCCGCCAGCATGGTAACTGGAAATAAGCGTGGATTCATGGTCATCATGAGGACTTGCCGGTTCATTTCTTCTTTCCTGGTCATTGCATTCATGGCAGGCTGTGCTCCAACGCCTGTCACCCAACCCGCCGCAATCCTGGACCCGACCCGCGCGGCGACCCTTCCACCCACCCCGACGGGAACAGCCACGCTGCTGCCCACTCCGACCGAATTGCCGCCGTTGACCCTGGTCTTTTATGGTGACAGTGCCTTGAAAATCGGTGAAGTGGGCAGGCAGGGGCAGGTCGGATTTTCCTATGTGGATAATTTGCGTCAACTCCTGGATCCCCGTTACGATCTCATTTTCGCAAACTATGGGGGCAAGACAGCCAAATGGGCTTACGAGAACATCGACCAGAAAGTCCTGAGCCTGGATCCCGATGTAGTCACGCTGGAGTGGGGTTGGGATGATCTGCATGGCTGTGACGGCATATTCGACCGCGAAACGAACACCCTGGTCGAGTACCGGCTGGTTGCCTGGATCAAAGATCACATCAACTATCTCAAGCTTCAAATCGATGCACTGCTGGAGCACAACATCCCCGTTTTTGTGGTCACTCCCCTGCCGACCAACGGCGATCTCCCCTGGACGCATTTTGGCCCAAACTACGAAGTGATCTATGAATTGGACCATAGATGCAACTATAATATTGGCGTCGAACGACTGGCTGAAGCCCAAAGGCAGCTGGTCAGCGAATATACCTCCAGCCAGGAACCGGTCTACCTGGTGGACGCCTGGCAGATCTACAAAGATAATCCAAATGCGGAAAAAATGTACATGGACATCATGCACCCCGCCAGCCATGGCGTAGAACTGATCGCCGAGGGCTGGATGCAGGCATTCATCGCCTCCGACATACGATAAACCATGACCCTCACCCATCGCGAACGCCTGCAAGCCTGCCTCGGCAACAGCACTGCCCTCGACCGTCCACCGGTTGCTCTTTGGCGTCATTTCCCCGTGGACGATCAGGATCCCTCTGCGCTGGCAGCGGCGGTCCTGGATTTCCAACGCCGTTATGACTTCGACCTGGTCAAGGTCACCCCGGCATCCTCCTATTCGATCAAGGATTGGGGAGTGAAGGATGCATGGGAGGGGCACACCGAGGGAACGCGCACGTACACCAAACGCGTTATCACCCGGCCCCGGGACTGGGAGCGCCTGCCAGTCCTCTCTCCTGGCGCGCCGCATCTTTCCAGCCATCTGGACTGTCTCCGCCGCATTCGCTCTGAACTCCTCCCGCAAACACCGCTCCTGGGGACCATCTTCAGCCCGCTGGCACAGGCTAAGAACCTTGCCGGAGGTGACCGGTTGATGGATCACCTCCACAGTCATCCCCAGGCTGTGCTCAAAGGATTGGAGACCATCGCACAGACAACCAGGCGCTATATCGAGGCTTGCATGGAAGTGGGCATTGACGGGATCTTTTATGCCGTCCAGCACGCCCAGGCTGAATTGCTCAGCCTTGAAGAATATAAGGTGTTCGGTCTCCCCAACGACCTGATCTGCCTTGAGCCGGTCGGTTCCCTGTGGTGCAACCTGCTTCATCTTCACGGCCTCAATATCCATTTCGAACTGATCAGCCAATCCTTATACCCGGAGGGCTTGTTCCAAATCGTCAACTGGCATGACCGTGAGACACGTCCCTCCCTGGCGGAAGGGTTGAAGGACGCCAGGGTGGTGGTATGCGGAGGCATCAGTCAGAAAACCATCGTCTTCGGTGACCAGGCGGCTGTTCGCAAAGAAGCCGAAGATGCCATCGCCCAGAGCGGAGGACGCCGGTTGATCCTGGGCACCGGTTGTGTTGTCCCGATCATTGCCCCGCACGGGAATGTTTCCGCCGCCCGTCAGATCGTGGAGAGTGTTCCATGAGCCTGCGGGTGATCTCCGGCATTGCCAAGGGTCGCAGGCTGATGGACGTCCCCGGCGACATAACCCGCCCGGTGACGGATATGGTCAAGGAAGCCCTGTTCGACATCCTTGCCGGAGATGTGCTCGATTCCACCTGGTGGGATATTTTTGGCGGTACCGGAGCGGTCGGTATTGAAGCCTTGAGCCGCGGGGCTGCTTTCGTACGGTTCTCAGAACTGAACTCCCTTCCCATTAAGACCATCAAAGCCAATCTGGAAACCACCGGATTCACCCTGCAGGCAGAGGTCCGCCGAGGGGATGCATTCTCCATGCTATCGGCTACGCCGAACCGGTCCTTCGATTACATTTACATCGCCCCTCCCCAGTACAAGGAAATGTGGTCGAAGGCTCTGAGCCTGTTGGATGCCAACCCCGGCTGGCTGAGTGACGAATCGGAAGTAATTGTCCAGATCCACCCGCGCGAATATCAGCAACCAGTACTGAACCACCTTCTGGAATTTGACCAGCGCAAGTACGGCAGCACCTTGCTGTTATTCTTTAAGAAAAAATAATATCCTTTGCCCGCATCGCTGAACGGGCCTATCGAAACCATCCTCGACCGTATGACTTGAATATTTGAACCATCTCCCAAGAACCGGAGGCCTTTATGGAAATCTCAATAGTCAAGATAGAAAAACCTGAAGAGATCAACTTTATTCTCGGACAATCTCATTTTATAAAAACCGTCGAAGATGTGCATGAAGCCCTGGTCAATGCTGTACCGGGGATAAAATTCGGTCTTGCCTTTTGTGAAGCCTCCGGAAAATGCCTGGTGCGCTGGTCGGGCACGGATGAGGCAATGATCGAACTGGCAAAGAAGAACGCTCTTGCCATCGGTGCCGGGCACTCTTTCATTATATTTCTCGGGGAGGGATTTTTCCCGATCAATGTTCTGGGTGCCATCCGGAATACGCCGGAGGTGTGCCGCATCATCTGCGCTACAGCCAATCCCACCGAGGTGCTCGTCGCAGTCACTGCGCAGGGGCGCGGCATCGTCGGCGTCGTGGATGGAGCCTCTCCCAATGGGATCGAGACCGGGGAAGATATCCTCTGGCGCAAGGGATTCCTGCGCAAGATAGGGTACAAGGCCGGGTAGATCGGGACAGCTTCATTAATTTGTGCAACAATCTACCGCTGGTTTTTTCTTTGGGTATATTTGAAACCAGCACCAATCGTATTATCCCCTTAAGCCAATCCCAAACCAGTTGTAACTTGCCAAGGGTGAACCTGATGAAAACACCTCCTCGGAAATATTCCCGGGAGGTGGCTTATTTGCTGAGGAAAAGGATCTGGATTCCGTCCTGCTGCTGGGGAGGCGTTATCCCCCTGCAAATTCAACCGTTAATATATCATTTTTATAGAAAGATCGAGCATGGAAAGGCAGGTCACCCCGCTTCATTTTTCGGATGCGGTCGAGCAGCACCGGGAGATCTTCCACCATTTTAAGATCTGATCTTCCTTCGATTGGCACCCATTCCAGGGTGCCTTCCTCCGAAGGTTTGCATTCGCCTTGAGAGACCTCACCACTGAATACAAAGAGACAGATGCCGGGATTCGAATCGGTGTCCACCACTACCGTCCCGCACAACCACAGGTCGGCTTTCAAACCTGTCTCCTCCAGCAATTCCCGCCGCGCTGCCGAAAGGATATCCTCCCCGCTTTCAATATGACCTCCGATGCCGTTGTATCGATCCGCCCAAAGGCGTTTGGTCGGAGCCCCTTTCAACAGCAGCACCAATTGTTCGCGCTTAACGAAGATCAATACACGGGGGATGAGCAGGTAACGGTCGCGCGTTGCACCCTGGTCAGATCTGGGCATAAAGTATGGCTGATGATCCTGCCGCGAATTTTCCCTGGGATGGCAAGATTGTCCCCGGGTTTCCTGACGGTTATTTGATCAATTCCCGTACAGAAGCGAGCTTTCCGGCACTGCCCAATTTTTCATTCTTATGGGCAATGAACCTGGCATACTCGCTCATGAAAACCTTGCCGGGATCGCGCAGATCGAATTTTTCAGGGAAGTCGCGGAAGAACTCGCGGTGAACACGGGTCCAGACCAGGCGGCCATCGGTATCGATGTTGATCTTGGTCACTCCCAGTTCCGCGGCGCGTGTGAACTGGTTCTCGTCAACACCCCTGGCGCCTTTCAGGTTGCCTCCGGCGGCATTAATGCGGGCCACCTCCTCCTGCGGGACCGAACTGGAGCCGTGCATCACCAGGGGAAAATTGGGCAGCCGCTTCTGGATCGCCTCGAGCACTTCATAATGCAGTCCCTGGGATCCGGTGAACTTGAAAGCGCCGTGACTGGTGCCGATGGCGCAGGCAAGCGAGTTGACCCCGGTCTTTTCAACGAATTCCTTGGCCTGGTCAGGATCGGTGAGCTTGGCATTGGCCTCGTCCACCTGGACATGTTCTTCCACCCCGCCCAGTTGACCAAGTTCCGCTTCGACCACAATTCCCCTGGCATGTGCTGCATCCACCACTCTGCGAGTGATCTCGACGTTCTTCTCGAACGATTCGCTGCTGGCATCGATCATGACCGATGAGTAAAAGCCGCTGGCGATGCAGTCAGAGCAGGTTGCCTCGTCCCCATGGTCCAGGTGGACGGCGAATATCGAATCGGGGAATATCCCATCGGCGGCGCGGATCAAAGCCTCCAGCATGTTTTTATGTGTGAACGCACGCGCCCCTTTGGAGATCTGGATGATGAATGGCGCCTGGCTGTCCATGCAGCCCCGGAACAGGCCCATGGTCTGCTCCAGATTGTTGATGTTGTAAGCGCCGATGGCATACTTGCCGTAAGCGGCTGCGAATAATTGCCTGGTTGTGACGATCATCTTACACTCCTTATCAATATGCGGAAATTAATCATCCTATATTTATTCCCGGAAAACCTGGCGAATATTTTGTGACCACGTACCCTGTGCGGGAATTCATTGACTCCTCCCGGCAGGGATTTCGCCCCATTATACAACTTTCTCCATTAATTGGCGTAAACCTCTTTGAGCGTGATGATGTATAATAAATTTACCTACACAAAGCGAAGGTTTTTATCGGTAAGAAAATTTACGCTGTGCTTCACCAGGTCATCACCGTCAGCGAGACCAACACCAACCGATCATCCTTTCAGGAGGAACCATGAGCGACCTTTTTGAGACCGTCAAAGGCGGGCAGGATATTTTCAAGAAACTCTTGTCCTATATCCCCGGCTTCAGCGGCTATATCGAACGCAGCCACCGTCGGGCTGCTGATAAACTTCTGCGCGAGCAGGTGGCACTCAAATACAGCGAACTGGCTGCGCGCACCTCGCGCCTGCAGAAGGACATCGTGGATGCCGGCCAGCTTGATTTCCTTGATGAGATCGACTCGGTCGGCCTGAAACTGCGCACTTTTTCTGACCGTATCAAGAATGCCTCCTATGGCTACTCGGGTTTCTTCGATGCTGTCAAGGTAAATGAGAAGGAATTGGAAAAGATCTACGCCTTTGATACCGCTTTCTTCCTGCTGGCGGACCAGATCTCCAGCGGCCTGGATAATGTAGAAGCTGCCGTGGCAGGTGATGGATTAAAAGCAGCGATCCGTGCCGTCAATGACCTCGCCCGCCAGGCTGGTGAGACCTTCGACCGTCGTTACGAAGCCATCACCGCCAGCGGCCCAGCCTGAAAATTTCCATCCACCAATTGAAGTAGCGCATGATGGCATCTTGCGCTACTTTGTGGTTTAATAATGGCATGTGGAAAGAATACATCACCGCCACTTCGCTGGAAGAGACACTGCGCCTCCTGGCTGAAAAACGCGAGCGGGCACGCCTGATCGCCGGTGCCACGGACCTGATGCTCGAACTCGAACGCGGCGTCCGAAAAGACATCCACACCGTGATCGATATCACCCGCCTGCCGGGGTTGGACCAGATCAGCTTGGATGTTGAGGAAAACATCCATATTGGCCCGTTGGTGACCCACAACGCTGCGGCTGCCTCCAAATTGCTGCGCCAGGTTGCCTTCCCGCTTGTCAGCGCTGCCTGGCAGGTGGGGGCTCCGCAGATCCGCAACCGGGCCACGGTTGCCGGAAACCTGGTCACAGCCAGCCCCGCCAACGATACCATCACACCCTTGATGGCGCTCAGCGCATCCGTGGTGCTGGCCTCCAGCGAAGGCACCCGCAAGGTTCGCCTGGAAGACTTTTACACCGGCGTCCGCAAGACGGTCCTTCGACCCGACGAGATGCTGGTGGATATCACCTTCCCGGCTCTAAAGATCACCCGGCGGGGAACATTCTTAAAACTGGGGCTGCGGCGCGCCCAGGCGATCTCGCTGGTCAATGTGGCGGTCGTCCTTACCCTGGAAGCCTCCAGGATCAAATCTGCGGTCATCACCCTCGGTGCCGTGGCGCCCACCATCATTCACGCCCCCCAGGCTGAGAAGTATTTGGACGGCAAAAAATTGACCGATGCGGTCATCGCTCGCACTGCCGAACTGGCTGCCGCGGCCTCCCGCCCCATAGACGACCTGCGCGGTTCGGCTGCCTACCGAAGGGAAATGGTGAGGGTGCTGGTAATGCGCGCGTTGCGCCTCCTGCGCGATCGGAAGGAACAGGATCAAGTTCCAGCGGATCCAGTGCTGTTGTGGGGTACCCAGGCCCCCCCTTCAGCCTCAATCTCTAGCGGAAAGCAGTCCTCGCCCGTTGACTCGATCCATACCAGGATAAATGGAAAAGAATATACATTCACATCAGGTCTCGAGAAATCGCTGCTGCGACTGCTGAGGGAGCAGGCAGGTTTGACCGGTACAAAGGAAGGTTGCGCCGAAGGTGAGTGCGGCGCCTGCACCGTATTCCTCGATGGAAAGGCTGTCATGGCATGTCTCGTGCCTGCACCCCGCGCAGAAGGTGCGGAAATTTTCACCGTGGAAGGCCTTGCCTCTGTGCGTTCCAGCGGAGCCACCGTCTCGATATATGAAATGGCAGCGAAATTGGAAAAACTACATCCCGTGCAGCAGGCCTTCGTTGCGGATGGGGCCGTTCAGTGCGGTTATTGCACTCCCGGGTTCGTAATGTCAGCGGTCAAATTACTGGAAGAGCGCCCAAATCCGAACCGGGATGAAATTGTGCAGGCAATTTCAGGAAACCTGTGCCGTTGCACGGGCTATTACAGGATCGTTCAGGCCATCGAGGACGCATCCAGGTCAACAGGGCAGCAGAATTCTGCTCGAATGGAGGATTGAGATGGGAAAATACGTGCGCCACCACGCCAAAACGCCCGGCAGGAAACCGATGCATCCGGTCTGGCGCGGCATTGGTTGTCTCCTGATTGTTTTTATCCCCTTGCTTTCGCTTTGGCTTATGACGGTATTCGTCCCAAAGATCGTCGCCTCCGGGAGGCTGCCCTACCAGTTGGTGGGGCCCGTCCTCTTCCCCAAATGGTTGTTGAAACTTCACTTTTTCGATAGTATCACTGGTTTCATCGGCAGCCTTGACAACCTGTGGATAAGCATCATTACATTCCTGGTGATCCTCCTGATCCTTACCGCCATTGTTTCGATTTCCTATGCCTTGATCTATGGTGCGATCGGTCCGGCACGTTACACCGAAATGGATGCCCCGCCGGCAAAATATAAGACCAAGAAATATACGAGATAATGAGTAAATGAAAGAACGCGATCATCCTGCTGAGAAGGTTATGGGAAATTCAATCGGCCAATCTATACCCCGCATCGATGCTCCCGATAAAGTCACCGGCGAGGCCCTTTACTCCGGCGATCTCGTCCGTCCTGGTATGCTCCACATGAAGATCCTGTTCTCCGCCCGTGCACATGCACGGGTGAAGAGCATAGACCTTTCAACAGCCTCCGCGCTGCACGGCGTGGCTCTGATACTGACTGCCAGGGATGTGCCGGTCAACGAGTACGGGCTGCAGAAAAATGACCAACCGGTTTTATGCGGTCCCTCGCCTGATCTGGCGGAGGGGACTCAGGATGGCACGCCTGCGGGGACTGTCAGTGGAGATATCGTCCGCTGTGAATGCGACCAGGTGGCTGCCGTGATAGCAGAAACAGAAGCGATCGCTGAGCAAGCCCGCGATCTGATCAAAGTGGATTATGAGGACCTTCCTGCCATCTTCGATCCCGCTGAAGCGATGAATTCCGGCGCACCCCGCATCCACCCTGAGATCGGAGATTCCAACATCTGTGTGCTCGACAAGATCCGCAAAGGGGATGTGGACTCCGCATTTTCCCGGGCGGATGTGATCGTGGAGGGAGAATACCGCACACCCATCCAGGAACATGCCTACCTCCAGCCCGAGGCTGGCATCGCCTACCTGGACCCGGAAGGCCGCATCACCGTGGAATGCGCCGGTCAATGGACTCACGCAGATCGGAGCGGGATCGCCCACGCCCTTGGTCTCCCGGACGAGCAAGTGCGCGTGATCTATCCTGCCATCGGCGGGGCTTTTGGCGGGCGAGAGGATCTTTCTGTGCAGATCGTGCTGGCGCTCGCGGTAATGAAATTGAAGCGCCCGGTTAAGATCATCTGGAGTCGCAGGGAATCCATCATCGGGCATGGCAAGCGCCATCCGATGAGCCTCAAAGCAAAATGGGCGGCTACCAGGGATGGTAAACTGCTCGCTGCCGAGACCACCATCATAGCGGATGCAGGGGCATACATGTACACCACCAACAAGGTGCTCGGCAATTGCACCATCACCGCCACCGGTCCGTATTTCATACCGAATGTCAAGGAGGATGTTTACGGCGTTTATACCAACAACATCCCCACGGCTGCATTCCGCGGATTTGGCGCACCGCAGGCTCTCTGGATGGCGGAACTTCAGATGGATAAACTGGCTGAAAAATTGGACTTGGACCCTGTAGAATTCCGCCACCGCAACGCCCTGCGGGAAGGCGACACGCTCAACGTTGGCACCCCCGCACCCGGACGGGTCAGTATCGTCCAATGTATCGAAGCGGCGCGCGACCGGTTCGGCTGGTCTGGAATCCCGCCGGCGTCAAACCCGCCGGTCATCAAGCGTGCAGGCAAGCCGGATTCCGCATCGAAACAAAAGAAGGGAATTATTGCCACCAGCGCCCGTGGACGCGGCTTCGCATGCGGTTTCAAGAATGTCGGCTTTTCCTTTGGTTACCAGGAGAATTCCTGGGCACGTATCGAATTGCACGGCAAGACCGCCATCGAGCAGGTTGCGGTCTGGCACGCCGGGGCGGAGGTCGGTCAGGGAACTCATACGGTCATGGCGCAGATGGCAGCCGAGGTGGTGGGTGTTCCTGTCGGGAAAGTGACGCTTGTTACTTCAGACTCGGCCACGATGGGCAATCCCGGCAGTGCCTCAGCCTCGCGTCTTACCTTCATGGCTGGGCATGCGATTCGCGGTGCTGCCCTTGAAGCCCTGAAAAAATGGAAGATCGAGGAACGCCCGGCTGTGGCAGAATATACCTACCTGGCTCCCAAGACCACACCCTTTGACCGTGAAACCGGCTACTCGACCCCGAACCTGTCGTATGCCTATGTCGCCCAGGCGGTCGAGGTCGAAGTTGATCTGGAAACCGGCTTCATCAAGATCCTGCGCTTCGTCTCTGCAAACGATGTGGGACAGGCCATCAACCCGTCGCTGGTCGAGGGTCAGATAGAAGGCGCTGTGGTCCAGGCGGTTGGTTATGCGATCACTGAGAATTTCATCGTCAGGAACGGGCACATCCTCACCGACCAGCTCAGCACCTACCTGATCCCCACCGTGCTCGATATCCCTGAGACTCTCGAGCCTGTTATCCTCGAGGTGGCGGAACCGAATGGACCCTTCGGGGCGCGTGGTCTCGGCGAACTCCCCTTCCTGCCGGTAGCCCCGGCTATCGCCGCTGCGGTCCACGATGCCACTGGTGTCTGGTTTAGCGAGTTCCCGCTTACACCCGAACGTATCCTGCGCGGGCTGGGCAGGATCTAAGGATCGATTTTTTTCTGCTGGTGTGCCCTTGCAAGGCCCATGACGGGTTTATGGTGCAATTTCAGACCTCCCGCCGTTTGCGGGAGGATTGTTATTTTCTCGAATTCTCATCCCTTATTTCATTTCGGACCTCTCCGTTTGATAGGTCAGATTTCCTTCCCCGATAAAGTCAAAGGATGACAAAGGATGCAGCCTCGCATGATAACAAAACTCGCTCGGCATAAATATAAATTGCTGCTCTTCACTCTCCTGGTTGTCGCTTCGGTGATTTCTGTCCTCCTTGCCCGGGCGCGTATGGATTACAGCCGCAGCAATGATTATTCAACCCTCATCTGGAATCTATGCCTTGCCTGGATCCCTTTCCTTTTTGCCTCCCTTGCTTACATGGTGTCCTGGTCGCGCCGGTTGGTCTACCTGGTCGTGCCGGTTTGCTCTCTGATCTGGCTGCTTTTTTTCCCCAACGCGCCATACATCCTGACGGATTTCCAGCACCTCAGCACCAATGCTTCTAACGCCCCACTCTGGTTTGACGTCTTGATGCTGATCTGGTTCGCCTGGACAGGGCTGTTCCTGGGTGTGGTCTCCCTTTACTTGATGCAGGAGATCGTTACCAGGGCTTTTGGAAGAACTGCAGGCTGGTCGTTCGCCATCATCGTGACCATCCTGAGCAGCCTTGGAATTTTCCTGGGACGGTTTTACCGCTGGAACAGTTGGGATATCCTTGGCGATCCGCTGCCCATCGTCCATGATATTTGGGGCTGGATGAAACACCCTCTCGAGAATATTCGCCTGTATGGGTTTACACTGCTCTTTACATTGTTATTCCTTTTCGTCTACCTGACTATCCATGCCTTTGGTGGATTGGTGCAGGAAAGGCAGTCGACAGAAAAAAAAAGGTAAATGCACACATTTGTTTCCTATCCATCATCCCCCTTCTTTTAAGATGAGATAACAGGTCAAGCATGATCCCACTCGACTACCATATGCATTCCCGATACTCCGAAGACAGCAAGGATACCCCTGAGGCCATGTGCCATCGCGCCATCGCCCTGGGCATCCCCGAGATCGGTTTTGCCGAGCACTGGGATGTTGGCCCTTATGAGAAGAACCCTCGTTACTTCCAGCCCGAGAAATGGTATTCCGAAATTGAGCGTTTGCGCAGTCTGTTTTCAGGGAAATTGACCATCCGTGCCGGTGTCGAGATTGCTGAACCGCATCTTTACCCGCAGGCTGCCGCTGAGATTTTGACCCGCGCTCCTTTTGATTTTGTTCTTGGTTCAGTGCATTTTGTTGGCTCGAATTTCATGTTTGACGAAGGCTATTTCCGCAGCCACACGGCTGATCAAGTCTACCGGGCGTATTTTTCGGAAGTTGAAAACCTGCTCGAGACTGCTGACCTCGATATCCTTGCCCATCTGGATATCCCCGTCCGCACAGCCGGTCCCATCCTCGGTTACAATCCGGCACTTTACGAAGAGGAAATCCGCAGGATCCTGGGCAAGGTCATTGACCGCGATCTTTCGTTGGATGTGAACGCCGCCGGCCTGCGCAAGCCCTCCCACAACCTGATGCCGGATCCGCTGATCCTGAAATGGTACGCCGGGATGGGTGGTCAAAGGGTGACTCTTGGTTCAGATGCCCATTCTGCCACTCAGGTTGGCATGCACCTGGATAAAGCCCTGGAAGCCATTCGCCAGGCTGGCATCTCCCAGATTACAGGTTTCGAAAAACGTAAACCACATTTTGTGAATCTTAATGTACAATCATTCTAAGGGAAATCCAAGTCTACACCATTCAACAGGAGGTCAGGATGAATGCAAAAAGACATGGATGGATGATAGGCATACCACTTGTACTGGTCATTCTACTTGCCTGCCAGTCCGCCTCAATCTCTTCGGAATTGGGCAAAGTCAATTGCGAAGCGAAAGGAGGCACATGGCACCAGGAAGTGGGGCAGAATGGGGAAGTTGAAGAATGGTGCGAGATGCCGAAGAATGAACAAGCTGGTCCAATTTCCCAGCCAACTGAACCTTCGGATCAATTGGCACCGGGGAATTTGTCAATCGAGGAATGCAGCGCCACAGCATATTTGACCGTCAGTGCTCCAGACCTTGGCTGGGATGAGAATGATTGTGCCTGCGGTTATCATATTACTTTTACCAATTCTCATCCTGGCAATAGCCTGGTGATTTTCACACACCTCTCTTCACGCGACGAAGGAGGCATCCAGGAGCAATGGTCCTTACAACGTGACGATCCAATTGGACCTGGAGAGAGTAGGACCGATGGCGGAACTGGGTGGGAAGTAGCTCGGTGGGGAGGTTTTTACAGCACCTGCCAGATGGTAGATGGCGAATTAACCTACCCGGTCTATTTCTACACCGATAGGATTGGGGCGGTCCTGGCGATCGATGGTTGTACCTGGATCACGGATGCTTCGCAACTGGTGTCGATCTCAGCGCAACTTACGAATTTTTGTGAGGGGCAATAAGCCGTAAAGGGGGACTGTCCATGGTTGGGCTTGACTGCTGGTACCTCCTTCTTCGCAAGTATGAAAATTCCATCCACTTGATTGTCATCCCAAACGGCCATCGTCTTAAATCTGTGGTTTAATATCTAAATGCCTTCAATAATTCTCATCCGTGGTGGAGGCGACCTCGCCACGGGTGTTGCCATCCGCCTTCTCCGGTCCGGCCTGCGCCTGGTGGTGACAGAATTGAGCCAGCCGCTGACCGTCCGGCGCACGGTCTCTTTCGCTGAAGCGATCTATTCCGGCGAGGTGACCATCGAGGAGTTCACTGCCCGGCGGGTGGGAGACGCAGGCGATGCCTTGCAGATTCTGAGCACGCTTGCCCAGGGAGTTATCCCCGTGCTGGAGGATCCCGCCTGCGCCTGTGCCAAATTCCTGCACCCTGCGGTCATCGTGGACGGGCGTATGACGAAACAACCGCCCGAGCCCATCGGCTATTCTCCCGCCCTTTACATCGGTCTCGGTCCTGGTTTCGAGGCTGGAGTGAATTGCCAGGTGGTGGTGGAGACCCGCCGTGGGCACACACTGGGCCGGCTGCACTGGCGCGGAGTACCAGATGCTGATACCGGTCTGCCCGAGGGTGACCCGGCGCGCGTCCTGCGCGCACCCGTGGATGGCGAACTGGGGGTCCATGCCAGTATCGGTGATCTTGTCAAAGAAGGTCAGGTGATTGCCAGTGTCAGCGGGCAGCCTATCGCTGCTCCCTTCTCCGGTCTGCTGCGCGGACTGCTTCACCCTGGCCTGCTGGTCACTCGCGGCATGAAGATCGGAGATATCGATGCGCACACCGACCCGCGCTTGTGCCGCTTGGTGTCAGATAAAGCCCTTTCCATCGGAGGTGCCGTGCTGGAGGCGATCCTCTCGAAGCCGGAATTGCGCTCCATCCTCTGGTCATGAACCTCGCCCAGGCGCTGCGCCTTCTCCCGCATCCCAATATTGCCGGCTCATCCTCCCAACCGCATGAGCAGGGAGGAGGCTGGCAGGCGGTCGCGTTTGCAGGAGCGGGCGGTAAGACGACCGCCCTCTTTCAATTGGCGCGTGACCTGCCTCCGCCGGTCATCACCAGCGCCACCACCCACCTGCATGTGGACCAGGTGAGGCTGGCGGATTCCCACTTCCAAATCTCATCCCCGGCGCAACTCCCTCCTCTCGAAAAAAATCTGTCCGGAGTCACCCTCTTTACCGGTCCAATGGACCAGGATCGGACAGCCGGCCTGAATAGTATTGCAATGGCCCGTTTGGGTGAGGCTTGTGCTTCCTGTAACCTGCCTTTGCTCATCGAGGCGGATGGTTCCCGCCAGAGACCGCTGAAAGCGCCTGGTGATCGGGAACCCGTGATCCCCTCCTTTGTCGGACAGGTTGTCGTGGTTGCCGGTCTGGCTGGATTGGGTAAGCCTCTGGCCGGGGAGTTCGTCCACCGTCCCGAAATTTTTTCCCGCTTGAGTGGATTGAAACCGGGTGAAAATATCACCCTGGACGCCCTGGCGCGCCTGCTCGCCCACCCGGCAGGCGGGCAGAAGAATATCCCGCTCTCTGCCCGGCGCATCCTGTTGCTCAACCAGGCCGACAGCCCGGATCTGCAGGCACGGGGAATGGAATTGGCTTCGAGACTATTGCCAGCATTTCATTCAGTCATTATTGCCTCGCTCAACGCTTCTCGGATACACGCAGTCTGCGAGCCGGTCGCCGGGATCATCCTGGCAGCTGGCGGCTCTTCCCGCTTCGGTCAGCCCAAGCAGTTGCTCCGCTGGCATGGCAAGCCATTTGTACGGGTTGTCGCTGAAGCGGCTCTTTCAGCAGGTCTCACCCGGCTGGTGGTCGTGACCGGCTCCCATGCGGAACAGGTCGAACGCGCGCTGGATGGTCTGCCACTCCTGTTAGTACGAAACCGCGACTGGCGGAGCGGGCAGAGTTCATCGATCCAGGCCGGGCTGCGCTCTCTCTACCAGCCACCCATGCCAGGTGGATCCCTCGAGACGCCTACAATTCAAGCCAGGAGGGAAGAGATGGGCGCGGCTCTCTTTCTTCTCGCAGACCAGCCTCAGATTACCCCGGGAATCATGCGCTCTTTGGTCGAGCACCATGCCCGCACGCTGGCTCCGATTATCGCCCCGCTGGTTGCCGGTCAGCGCGCCAACCCGGTTCTATTCGACCGGACCACTTTCCCGGATCTCATGGCGCTCAGTGGTGATGTGGGAGGCCGCGAGATATTTAAGCAGATCCAGGTCGAACCATTGCCGTGGGATGATGCCAGCCTGTTGGCTGATGTGGACACACCCGAGGATTACAGGGACTTGGTTGATGGGCAATGACATCTGCTCCATCATCCTGGCAGCCGGGAGTTCCAGCAGGATGGGCACACCCAAATTATTACTTCCCTGGGCAGGCACAACCATCCTCGGTCAGGTGGTATCCACATTTGCTGCGGCTGGATTGCAGGAAGTGGTCGTGGTGACCGGTGCGGAACACACTCGGATCGAGTCCCTCGTCGCTGATCTGCCAGGCAATATTCCAATCCGCACAGTCCTGAATCCGGCACACGCGGGCGGTCAAATGCTGGATTCCATCAAAGTAGGCTTGTCGGCGCTGGATGCCAGGCCTCGCGCTGCTCTGATTGGACTCGGCGACCAGCCCCAGGTCCGGTTAGAAACGCTGCAAAAGGTAATATCTGCTTTCATCCGAACTTCTGCCCCGCTGGTGATCCCCAGTTTCCACAACCGGCGCGGTCACCCCTGGCTGGTCTCTCGAACACTCTGGCAGGCTATTCTTGAATTACCAGCCCAAACCACCGCGAGGCAATTCCTGAACGCGTCTACGGGGATTGTGGAATATGTCGACGCAGATGAAAGTATTCTCCAGGATATCGATACACCGGACGAATATGCCCGCCAAAGACCTTGAGCCCTTGCCATTTGCTTCATAGTATGCTATTTTATCTGGCAAGGATAATCGCACTTGTTCACTTCTTCCTATTCATTTCGTTTTGATTGTCTTCAGGAGAGATTACCGAAGGTGACCGGCAGATGATGCTGCGGTCTTTCGTCGCCCTGGAAGTGCCGGCTGGGATCCAGGTCGCCCTTGCAGACAGCACAGCCTCCCTCCGCCAGGCTTTACCCAGGCCTCTCGTCCGCTGGGTGGAGCCAGATAATATCCATCTTACAATCATCTTCCTGGGGGATGTCCCGCCCGCCCGTCTTGAACAATTAGCGGATGCCCTCAGCAACGAAGCCAACATGCATGAACCGTTAGATCTATCCGTCAGCGGGCTCGGAGCCTTTCCGCATGCACGCAAGGCACGCATCATCTGGATCGGGCTCGAAGCCCCACCTGGATTCGCAGCTCTCGTGCGCGGGGTTCAGTCAGCAGCAGCGAAGTTGGGATTCGCCCTGGAGGAACGTCCTCTATCACCCCATCTGACGATCGGGAGGGTCGGGCAGCACGCCACGGCGACAGATTTGCAGCAAGTCCGTGCAGCTCTTGAAGCGAGCAGCATCGGTATAATTGGGACATTCCGGGTGGAGGCCTTGCAGGTATTCAAATCGGAACTTAAACCGGGCGGACCCGTGTATACAAAACTCTATTGCCTGCCATTGGGAAAACCATTGGACAACAATCGTTGAATTCGAGGTGACTTCTGGACACTATGGAACTTGCTCACACAATTGTCAATGCTCTTGAAGATAAAAAGGGTGAAGATATCATCCTGTTGGATATCAAGGGGATCGTCTCTTTCACGGATTATTTCATCATTTGTACTGCCACCAGCAACCGGATGTTAAATGCTCTCGCTGACGGCGTGATCGACAAAACCCGTATTGAGCATAATAAGAAAGGCCGCATTGTGGGGACGGCGGATTCAGGCTGGATGATCATCGACTATGGAGATATAGTCGTCCATATCTTTGATGCGATCCTGCGACGTTATTACAAAATGGAAGAATTATGGGACGAGGGGAAAGTGCTGCTGAGGCTGCAATAGGGGAATTAAAGAAAAGTGGCCCGCCCAGAAACCCTGCGGGACACTTTTTTGATGTGAGATCTCTATGGATTGCCGGTCAGGCCTTGCGCCACATCCACTGCTTTCAACTCGAAATAGGCATCCATGATCGCTTTCACGGTGGGAGCAGCCACGCGCCCGCCCTCACCGGCGTTGTACAGGAAAGCGATGATTGCAATTTCAGGATCATCATAGGGGGCATATGCCATCGTCCAGCCGTGGGCAGGCCATTCCCCGGGTTTGCACACCCCTTTGGCGCTCGCCACATCATCGCAGTATTCGGCTGTTCCGGTCTTCCCGGCGACCGCGATCGGGTAGTTCCGGAATGAGAAATCATAATGCAAAGTCCCATTGGGATCAGAGACTGCCATGCGCATCCCTGTCTGGACTTCCTTCACGGTAGCCATGCTGACCGTTTTCATGATACCCGTTGGCAGGCATTCCCCGTTCACACAGCTGTAATCCTTGATCACCGGATCTGTGGTGATATCCCAGCGCATGCGGGGTGTAAAGGGTTGGATGACATTTCCTTCGCCATCCAGGATTTCCCGAATGATCGTTGGCTGCATCAGACGTCCATCATTGGCAATTGTCGCTGCAGACATCAGCACCTGGAGCGGCGTTGCCAGCACGTAGCCTTGTCCCACGCTGGCAAGGTAGGTATCCCCCGTTGACCAATTCTCGCCCTGGTAGATGCGCTTCCAGGTTTGATCGGGGATCAGGCCGGGCAGCTCTCCCGGTAGTTCGATCCCGCTTGGCTGGTTATACCCCAATGCTTCTGCGTACTGCTGCAGGCGGGTGATATCCAACCCCTGCTCGATCTCTCCCGGGTAGCCGCCGCCGACTTTGTAAAAGCAGACATCGCTGGACCGCGCGATGCACATCAGGAAGGGAATTCTTCCCAGACCCGTTGTCGATTTGTAGAAGGTGTAGGTCCAGTCATAATAATACTGGATGCTGCCCGGGTCCGTGGGTGAAAATGACGTTTTCAGACCGATCATCGCCGGGGCGTCGATCACCGTGGAAGGCGTGACCACGCCTTCATTCAAGGCACCTGTTGCCGTGGCGATCTTGAAGGTTGAGCCGGGTGGGTATTCGGTGGAGATGGCAAAATTGAGCAGGGGATGGGCGGGGTCCTGTTCCAGTTGATTGTAATAATATGCCGGGATGATGCGCGCCATGCGGTTATTCTCATAGGTCGGGTATTGCGCCATCGCCAGGATTTCCCCCGTTTTCGGATTCATGGCGATCACCAACCCGCTGGAAATGCGGTAGTAACCGTTGTAGACATTATTCCAGTAATCGATGTCACGTTTCAATATCGTGGCAGCCGCCTGCTGAAGGCGGGTGTCTATCGTCAGGACGATATTATTGCCGGCGATCGGAGCTATGGGCGCCGCCAGGTTTCCAAGAACCTGTCCGGCCACATCCACTTCCACGGTCCTCTCTCCGGGAGTTCCTATCAGGGTGTCATTCATTGAATATTCCACACCGGCGTAGCCAACCTTATCACGGTTGGGCAGGAAACCCTGCGCCCGGTACTCTTGTTCCAGGATGGCCGGGATGGGTCCCAGAAAACCGACGATGGTGGCAGTCAAGGATCCGGTCGGGTAATCGCGGATAGGATCTATTTCCACGCTGACCCCCGGCCATTCCACCTCGTGTTCGCGCACCATCATGGCGATCGGTTCTTCCACATAACACTGGATCTTTACCGCGTCGTAGGGGGCATTCGAAATGCCCAGGTCCACGAGTTGTGTGATACCGGGTCCGGGTGTGCAGACCTGCAGCAGTTTGGCATCTTCCACGGTTCCATTATTCACCGGGACACCGATCAGCGCGGATAGATCACGGTAGATGCGCTGGATATCACCATCATCGTCTGGTAATAATGCCGGAGTGATCACGATGCTGTAAGTGGCTGTGTTGCGCGCAAGCAGGATCCCGTTGCGATCATAGATGATGCCGCGTGGCGGGGCTATGCTGATCGTTTTGGTGCGGTTGCTTTCCGCTTGCTGGCTGTAAGTCTTCCCATTCAGGATCTGCAGGTTTAGAAGGCGCAGCACGAAGATCGCCCCCACCGCCCCAAGCAGTCCATAGACAACCATGTGTCGCCACGGTTGGAGACGTCCGAGGTTCAACCGTGCTGTCATGCGACCACCTGCGCGGGGAACACACGGTTGGCTAGATCGCGGATCAAGGCGAGAACAGGGATGGAGAGCAGCAGGTTCAACAGGACGCTCGGTAATATGATCTGTACGAAGGACAAATTAAAAGCCAGGGGCAGTTCAAAGATGGACCTCGCCAGGTAGGTGAGCAGGTGCAGCACCAGCGTACCTGTAAGGGTGACGGTGAACATGGCAAGCAGGGGTGCCTGCCAGACGCGATGGGCAAGGATACGCGCCAATCCCACTACACCCATATAACTGAGGAGATAGATATACCATGGGCTGCCGGAAATAAATCCGACCAGCAATCCTGCCATGGCGCCCGATATCCAGGCGCCGCGCACGCGTTCCTGCAATCCCCAGGCTGCCAGGAAAAGCAGCACAATGTCGCCGGAACCATTGAGCAGGTTGATGCGCGCGATGATCGAGGTCTGGATCATGACTGCCAGGCTGAGCACGATGATGGAGACAAGGATGGTTCGACGCATTTCACGGTCCTGGTGTTGTGATCAGGGGCGAGATATCCACCGGTGAAAAATTGGTGATCACCAGGAGAAAGCCCAGCCGGTTGAAATTTACATTGGGCTGGATGGCAGCCTGCTGGAATAATTCGTAATCCAGTTTGCGGATGCTGATCACCTGCCCCACCAGTAGATTGGGCGGGTAACTGCCCCCGAGCCCGGATGTCAGGACGATATCTCCGATCGTGACGACAGCATCCTGCGAAATCATATCGAGCGACAGGTCGCCGGTCACCGAACCTACCAGCATCGCCTCCGTATCGGAGGACTGCAGGCGCACATTGACAGCCGAAGCCGCATCGGTGACCAGTTGGACCCGGGCTGCCTCGGCGATGACAGCATCCACCCTGCCCACCAGGCCTTTATCGGTGACGACCGGCATGCCCGGGAGGATGCCCTGGTTCGAGCCGATATTGATGATGACGTAGCGCAGGAACGGGCTCGGGTCGAGGCCGATGACAGCCGCTGCCTTGTAAGAGTATTCGGGATTGGCGCGCGCAAAATCCACCAGTGCGGAAAGTATGTTCGTCTCGGTCACTTGTTGTTGAAGATCGATCACCTGGGTTTGCAGCCGGGCTACTTCCCCTTCCAGTTGTGCATTGCGCTGGCGCAGCGAAGCCACATCACGCGGCACGGTCAGGAATTCTGCCACTGCCAGGTAGCGGGTGGAGATCCATGTTTGCGCATCGACCATCAGCCGGGAGAACCAGGAGCTGAGCGGATTAAAATACCCGCCCAGGGCGAGGGCCATCAAGCCAATCACCACTAATGCAATGATTACTGCCTGCAGGGAACGAGGAAAACTGGTTTTCATAGCCAATTGGGAAAACCGCGCCGTTCTGACGCGGGCACCTGCTTAGGAGTGACGTGTGCTGCCGCGTTCCAGCCCCACCAGGTAACGGCTGCCGGCTGAAAAATCATCCAGGATAATGCCGGCGCCCCGCACCACGCAGGTGAGCGGGTCTTCTGCCACCCACACACGCAGGTTAAGATCATCAGCCAGGCGATCAGCCAGCCCGTGCAGGAGCGCTCCACCTCCCGCCAGGCAAATTCCGTTATCCATCAAGTCAGCCACGATTTCGGGAGGCACCTCATCCAGTGCATCCTTGATCGTCTCAACGATTACCTGTACGGATTGCGAAAGGGCCTCACGCACCTCGACAGAGGAAATTTCAATCGATTCGGGCAGACCCGTCACCAGGTTTCGGCCGCGCACTTCGACCGTCTTTTCGATCGGCAGCGGAAAGGCGGAGCCGATATTCCATTTGAGTAATTCAGCGATCCGTTCTCCGACCAGCACGTTGTATTTATTGCGAATATATTGGACGATGCTCTGATCCAATTCATCGCCAGCCACGCGCAGGGAACGGGACACCACGACTCCCGACATCGACAGGACTGCCACTTCGGTGGTCCCGCCACCGATATCCACGATCATCGAACCGCGCGTCTCGCTGATGGGCAAGCCTGCGCCGAGGGCAGCGGAGGTGGGTTCCTCGATCAAAAAGGTCTCGCGTGCGCCTGCTGCCATGGAGGCATCGTATACGGCACGTTTCTCAACCTCAGTGACCCCCGATGGTATGCCTATGACCACGCGCGGTCTGGGCAGCGGCACCACGCTTTGCTCGTGAACCTTGCCGATAAAATATTCCAGCATGGCTTCGGTTATTTCGAATTCCGAGATCACCCCATCCCGCAAGGGACGCACGACGACAATATTCCCTGTGGTGCGGCCAACCATCTCCTTGGCTGCCAGTCCGATCGCCAGCGGTTGGCGGGTGCGCTTGTCGATTGCCACCCAGGAAGGCTCATTTATGACAATCCCCTTGCCGCGCACTAGGACAAGTGTATTTGCCGTGCCCAGGTCTATCCCAATATCCAGAGAAAATAGACCCAGCAGCCAGTTGAGGGGATTGAAAGCCAAAGTTTGATGCTCCTATTGAAATTTTCAGCACAAATATTATACCATGAGGGTAAAAAGGGCATTTTTAACGGGTTTTTCAGGGTGTGATCCCCTCGCCAGGGCTGTCGTGCAACTTGCCTGGACAGGAAAATTGTGAGTAACTACTCGATTTACTACCCGCTGGAGTACTCAGGTTGAGTTGACTACATGGATGCCTATCGTGCTAATTCGACCGTTTGATCCCCAGCATGGTCATATCATCCTCGGGTGGATTCGAACCTATGAACTTCCTCACCGAAGCCTCTACCTCGTCCAGGATCTCGCGCACGTTGACTGCCCTGGATTTCTCGAGCACTTTTTGCAGCCGTTCTTCTCCAAAGGATTCTCCTTTTGGTGAGAAAGCCTCTGTCAAACCATCAGTATAGAGCAGCAGCAGATCCTCATTCTCAAAGGTTATCGAGCGGTCTTCCATCGGCAGGTCCTCGAGGATACCCAGTGCTGCTCCCGTCCGTCGTAACGATGTCATTGTCCTATCTTCTCCGCACAACCAGATGGGCGGGTTGTGCCCGGCGTTGGCATAGGTGAATACTCCACTCTCCAGCGTGAGCACGCCGTACATCGCGGTGACGAACATCGTCTGGAGATTATCGGGGATGATCAAGGCATTTACCCGCTGCATGACTTCCGCAGGAGATGACGTATCAAATACCACCGCCCTCACCAGGGTACGGGTAAGTGCCATGAAAAGCGCAGCCGGTATGCCTTTATCAGACACATCCGCAATGAAAAATCCCATCCTGCCGCCGGGTAATTCAAAAACGTCATAGAAATCACCGCCCACCTGGGAGGCTGTGATCCAGGTTGCTGCCAGGTTCCATCCTCCTATTTCCGGGAGGTGTTCGGGCAGGAAGGTTTTTTGGATCTGCCGGGCGAGATGGACCTCGTGTTCGAGACGTTCGCGGACGACCATTTCCCGCTGCAGGTGTTCGTTTTGAATGCTGAGCGCCACCTGCTGGGTGATACTGTGGACGATCTCAACACGCTTCTCGCGAAACCGGCGTGCATCCGAGTCTTCTTCCACCAGCAGCACACCGTAGAAATCACTTTTTACCATCAATGGAAAGCCAATCAGCAGGTGTTCGCCGGTCTGCAAGGCGTACACGGTTTCCTGTTCAGTGCGGGCCAATTCAGGATCCAGCCAATCTGCGGAGATCTCGGCTGGCAGCAGCCCGGCAACCATCTGGGATGTCTCCTGGACGGCATCCAGCAAGGGAAAGTCACCCGGATTGAATTCCCGGTTCATGAGTATGGCTTGCGCAGCCTCCGTGAATCCATAGGCCTGGGGGATGCGGAAGCAACCCTCCTCCAATAAATAGATTCCACAGGCTTTCACCCCCACGAGAATGGGTGTGATGCGGACAACACTGCCGAGGATTTCTTCCAGGCTGTTCGCATTGGCAACTGCCTGCGCCACCTGCAATAGAGCCGCCGAGGCATACGCCTGCTCCTGGGCTGAATCGTACAAGCGGGCATTCTCAATGGCAACCGCCGCATAACTGGCGAACGTGGCTGCCATTGCCTGGGCTTCGTGCCCGTAACGACCGGAAGTATGATGTGAAAGCGTCAAAACTCCAAGCCGGCGGTCTCCCACGCGCAGACCGGCAGCGATCGAAGAATAATCCGCGGAAAAACCCATCGCGGTTCCCGTGGGACCGATGGGGTCATCCGGTTTGCGAACGATCGGCTGTTCAGCACCCAGGGCGGCAGTAAGAAATTGGTACGCCTCCGGCCAGCGGTGTGCCGCACCATCCACTTCCAGCAGGTTTGCGCCATGCACCTGGGCGAGATAGAGGTTCTCATCTTCCAACAGCCAGATGGCAGCCACTTCACAGGGTAAATTCCGCTCCAGTTCCTGCAGCACCCGATTGAGTACTTCCTCTAGGCCTGTATCCGCAGAAACGAGACCAGCCACTTCGCGCAGGCTGTCCGCCACCTGTCGCCGCCACCGCTCGGTGCTGTACAGGTCTGCATTGTGCACGGCAGCCGCCACGCTGTCTGCCAGGGCGCTGCAGAGGAAGCGGTCATCCTCGCTGAAATTATTCAAGCGGTCGCTTTGCAGGTCGAGAACGCCTACCACCTGGCCGTCATAGATCAGCGGCAGGGTCATTTCCGCACGGGTATCTCCGGGCTGGAATTGGGATGGGCGGTAACGGGATTCCTGGCTGACATCATTTACCAGCGCGATCTGTCCGTTGCGCGCCACCCACGGGATGAGCCCCTCGTCATTGTCCAGGTCCAATACGGAACCTTTGAGTGCCATGCTGCGCACCCCGCTGCCCGCCTCGTAAATGATCTGTCGTCGAGTTTGATGGACTGTGAACAGATGGACGTAAGGAAAATTCAACTTCTTCTGGATGAGTTCCGCCACCCTGGACAGCAATTCATCCAGGTTCAGGAAGGAGGCGATGTCCTTGCTGACCTCCGCCACAAGGGCCAGGTGATCCGCACGCGTCTGCAATTCGCTGTACAGCCGGGCGGCGTTGATCGCGATCGCGATCGTATCTGCCAGCGCCCGTAGAACGAGCAGGTCGTTCGGGTGGAAGGCGTCCAGCTGGTCTGACTGCACATCCAGAACCCCCAGGATCTTGTTCTCGATCTTCAGGGGCAGCACAGCCTCAGATTGGGTTTCCGGAAGGGAATCGATGAATTTGTATCGCGAGTCGGTATGGACATCATAGCTGACCGCTTCTTCACCCGACTTGGCGACAGAGCCGATCAATCCTTCCCCCAGCGTGGCTTTCACCCGCTTGCCTCTCCCGCGCTCGGGTCCGGCGCTCGAGCGGAAGTGAAGGGCCTCCCGATCCTGTTCGCGGGTGAAGATGGCCACGTAATAAAATTGAAAGGTCCGCTGGATGAGTTTCGCCACCCGCCGGGTCAATTCATCCAGGTCAAAGACATTGGCTATCTGGGCGCTCACCTTGCGGACGAGGGTCAACTGCTCGATGCGCCATTGTTCCACTAAAAACCGATGGGATGCCACCAGGGACAGGGAAATATGACCTGCCAGCCCATCCAGCAAGTCGATCTCCTTCTTATGGAAAGGCTGGTTGGTCCGTTCCACCTGGAGGGTGCCCATCACCGAACCGCCGTTCTTGAGCGGAACAGCCAGGTGTTTCCTCGGACCTCTCGCCGGTGCGGTTTGACCGCTGTAAAAGGCATTCATCATCGGTCCGGACGGAGGCTGTGAGTTGTACAGGGGTGCCTGGTTCAAACCCGGCAGGCGGAAAAGCCTTTCATCCAGCCACATGTCTGCGCGGCAACCCAGGATCCTTCCTGTAGTACTCACGATCAAATCGTGCTGGGAAGTGAGCGAAGATGCCCGCATGAGTTCCTCGCCCAAATTGACGACCTGTTTCCAATCAGAGGGCGGCTGGCTCTTTTTGGCCTTCATGATCCCGATTTTTCGCCGCTTCACCATGGTAAGGATGTTGCCGGCTTCGCCCAGCGGTTTAAACCGCACATCATCCATCAGTTTCTTCATTAAAAATACGCCCAGACCGCCAACCGGGCGGGAGTTCGAGGTCGGCATCCAGGTTCGGTAACGCGATCGATCCGGGATCGAACGATTTACCGTGGTCGTGGATGATGATGGTCAGGTTCTTTTCGTCCAGGTCGCAGGTGCACTCGATATCGCCCCCTTCCACCCCTTCGTATGCATGTTCAATGACATTGGTGCAGGCTTCATCCATGCTCAATTCGACCGCGTAGATCGCAGAATCATCCATGCCCGCATCCCGGGCTGCCTGGGCAGCGAACTCGCGGATGGAATCGAGTTGGTCAAATTTGGCTGGAAAGATAGCCGTGCGCATGTGAATAACGAGGCCGCCTCACAGTGAGCAGGATGGAGGCGGCCAGGATCTTCTAGTGGTTAGGATGGTTGGCTAGAAATTTCCAACCGCCGGTGCGATTTCATCAAATAACTTGAAGAGAGGCTTGAAACCGGTCAATTCAAGCGCATCCATCACCTTTTTAGGAACTTTTGCCAGGACAATCTCGCCGCGGTTGAACCGCTTGCAATTGCGCTGACCCAGCAGCAGGGCGCGGAATCCGGCACTGGACATGTAGTCCAGTTCGCCCAGGTCGAGGATGATCTTGTACCGGCTCTCTGAATTGAGCGCTTCGATGGCTTTGATCAGGTCGGGTGCGGTAAAACTATCCACCTTGCCTTTTATACTGAGTAAATCACAATGTTTGAACTGCTGGGATGTGATTTCCATTTTGCCTCCGCTCAGTGACTCTTAACAGTAAAGAAATTATAACACGAGAAATCTGGCCTTCCTGCCGTCCCATCAGCCGTGGCGCTGGAGGGCTTGCCAGTACTGCCTGAATCTCACAATCCTGCGCCGAAAATTTCTCCGCCCAATTTATAACCGCTGGCCTCCAGGCGCCGGGTGAACAGCGGACGCATCCCGGTGGGTCGAATCTGACCGTTGATTTTTCCTTCCGGACTGACACCGGTCTGTTCGTATTTGAAGATATCCGTCAATGTGACTACTTCCCCCTCCATCCCGGAGAGTTCGGTGATGTGTGTCATCATGCGGGAGCCGTCTGCAAGGCGCGCCAGGTGAACGATCAGGTTGATGGCTGCCGCGATCTGCTTGCGGATTGCCAGCAGGGGCATATCCAGGCCGGCCATCATCGCCATCGTTTCCAGGCGTGAAACCGCATCCCGGGGCACGTTGGCATGCAAGGTGGTCAATGACCCGGTGTGACCGGTATTCATCGCCTGGAGCATGTCCATCGCCTCACCGCCGCGCACTTCGCCCACCACGATCCGGTCAGGGCGCATGCGCAGGGCATTTCTGACCAGGTCGCGCACGCTGACCGCGCCGCTGCCATCCACATTCGGCAGCTTGGTTTCCAGCCGGATGACGTGGCGCTGCTTTAACTTTAATTCAACGGCATCTTCGATGGTCACAATGCGTTCGTTATCGGGGATGAAGCCGGATAGGGCATTCAATACCGTGGTCTTGCCGGAACTCGTATTCCCGGTAACCAGCACGTTCAGCCGCGTCACCACGCAGGCTTCCAGGAATTTTGCCATGTAAGGTGTCAATGCCCCCATGGCGACCAGGTCGTCCATGGTTATTTTCGTCTGCAGGAATTTGCGAATGGTGAGGTGGGGTCCGTCCACTGCCACAGGTTGGATGATGACGTTGACGCGGCTGCCGTCGGGCAATCGGGCATCCGCGGTGGGGTTATCCGCATCCACCCTGCGCCCCAGCGGGCTCACGATCCTGTCGATGATCCGCAACAGGTGTTCGTCATTTTCGAACTTGACATCGGTCTCCAGCAATTCCCCGTTGCGCTCGACAAACACCTGCTTCGCCCCGTTGACCATGATCTCGCTGATCTCCGGGTCGGGGAGCAGCGCCTCGAGCGGACCGTAACCGATCAGGTCAGCCAGCGCAGAGTCCACCACCCGGTCACGGGTCTCGGTGTTGAGGTTGGTTTTGGCCTGCTCGAACGCTTCCAGCACCAGGAGTCGCACTGCCTGCCGGTTCTGCTGGTTTCCGCTGGATTGGTTCTGCATCTCGTTGGAGACCGCTTTGACCAGGAATTCCTTCAACTTGAGCAGGTTTGCATCCATCTTGGTGTTACTGTTGGTCTGGTACAGTTTCTGCATGGTTCCTTCTCCCTCACCAGTATAGCATAGAGGGTAAATCCTCAGCAATGAATTGTTCGCGATGAGGATTTGAGGTTAAAATCACAATCTCGATCGACGGAGGCAGACATTATGAACAAGAAAGCGATCCTTTGGGTTCTGGTTGGTCTGGTCGTGCTGGGACTTCTGGTCCAATTGATCCCACTGCCGGGGCGGGGAAACAACCCTCCGGTCACCTCGGAACCGAATTGGGACAGCCCGCAAACGCGCCTCCTGGCCAAGCGCGCCTGTTTTGACTGCCACAGCAACGAGACCGTTTGGCCCTGGTACAGTTATATTGCCCCGGTCTCGTGGCTGGTCTATAACGATACCATGGAAGGCCGCCGCAGGTTGAACTTCTCGGAGTGGACCTCCTCGCAGCGCGCAGCAGGTGAAATTACCGAGAAGATCCAGGAAGGCGAGATGCCCCCGGCAATTTACCTGCCCTTGCACCCATCCGCCCGGCTGACCGCGGCAGAGAAGCAGCAATTGATCGCTGGTTTTAATAATTCGTTGAAATAGTTTCTGGGGTTCGAAGCGAACATATTTAACGGTAAATTCTTCTGATGGGATATCCGTAATGGACGTTTTCACAATTCCGCAGCAAGGCTGCGGAATTGTGTTATTACCTCCAAGCTGGAAGCCGATCAGTGCCAGATGGGGTGGAAAACGAAATTCCAGTAATCCACATTCGTCCGTCTCCTGCGGTTGACATGCCCCCCGGCTCGCGGTATCCTTCCCCCGTCCGGGTGGGTCCGGCGCGGCGGAACCTTGCGAACCCCGTCAGGTCCGAAAGGAAGCAGCGGTAAGGAAGTGTTTCCGGGTGCCGCCGGAGTGCCTGCCCGGACAATTTTAATTGCACTATAATCACCCCATGTTTCTCCCCACCACTCTCGAAGAAATCACTCAACTTGGCTGGGATGGGCTCGATGTCATCCTGGTAAGCGGTGATTCCTACATTGATAGTCCTTACATCGGAGTCGCCTTGATCGGTAAAGTGCTGCTCAATGCCGGTTACCGTGTGGGCGTCATCGCCCAACCTGATGTTTCGACGGACGTCGACATCTCGCGCCTGGGGGAACCGCGCCTTTTCTGGGGCGTGACCGCCGGCAGCGTCAACTCGATGGTTGCCAATTACACCGCCCTCAAGAAGCCCCGCCGTTCCGATGATTACACCCCCGGCGGGGAGAACACCCGCCGCCCCGACCGGGCCTCGATCATCTATGCGAACATCATCAGGCGTTCCTCCAAGCGTCTCCACCCAGGTCAGGCTGTCAAGCCCATCGTGCTGGGCGGCATCGAAGCCAGCCTGCGCCGCGTGGCCCACTACGATTTTTGGGACGACAAGGTCCGGCGCTCGATCCTGTTCGATGCGAAGGCTGATTACATCTTGTACGGCATGGCAGAAAATGCAACCCTGGAATTTGCCGCTGCCTTGCGCGACGGTCTGGATCCGCGTCACCTGCCGCGGACTTTGCTATATCGCCGGCGAAGCGAAACCCGGTTATCTCGAGCTGCCGTCCTTCGAAACCGTTGCCGCGGACAGGCTGGCCTTCATCGAGATGTTCCACGCCTTCTATCAAAACAACGACCCCCTCAACGGGCAGGGGCTTTGCCAGCAGCACGGCACCCGTTACCTGGTCCAGAATCCTCCCGCCCCCTATCAGACCCAGGCGGAACTGGATGCCGTCTATTCTCTTGATTTCGAGCGTCGCCAGCATCCCTATTATGAAGCCCAGGGGCAAGTGAAAGCATTGGAGACCATCCGCTTCTCGGTCTCCACCCACCGCGGCTGTTATGGCGAATGCAACTTTTGTGCCATTGCCGTCCATGAAGGTCGTACCGTCCGCTGGCGCAGCAGCCAGTCCATTCGGGATGAACTGGAACATATCAGCCTCATGCCCGAATTCAAAGGCTACATCCAGGACCTGGGCGGTCCCACCGCCAACATGTACGGGTTTGAGTGCGATAAAAAACTCAAGAACGGCGCCTGCCCCTCAAAACATTGCCTCTCACCGGAACTCTGCCCCTTGCTCGAAGTGGATCACCGCCCGCTGCTGGATTTGCTCCGCAAGGCGAGGCAGGTGCCCGGGGTGAAAAAGGTGTTCGTTGCCTCCGGGCTGCGCTACGACATGATTCTATCGGATGCCATCTGCGGCGAGGCCTACCTCAAGGAGATCGTCGAGCACCATGTCTCAGGTCAACTTAAGGTGGCTCCCGAGCATTCTGACGAGGAAGTTCTGCGCCTGATGGGGAAACCGGGAGGCAATTCGCTGGTAAGGTTCAAGGGTCGGTTCGACAGCCTGAGTCGGTCATCCGGTAAGCCGCAGTTCCTCACCTACTACCTGATTGCTGCCCACCCCGGTTGCAGCGTGCAGTCCATGCTGCGCCTGAAGGAATTCGTCAGCCAGGAACTGCATGTCCATCCGGAGCAGGTGCAGATCTTCACTCCCACTCCTTCCACCTATTCAAGCCTGATGTATTACACCGAACTCGATCCCATCACTCTCCGTCCGCTGTTCGTTGAGAAGGACCCGCGCCGCAAGGAACATCAAAAGGATATCATCACGCGCAAAGCCGCCACGGAGTTTTCATGACCTTTTCACCCGCCCAATTCCGATGGAACAAACTGGATTGGGAAAAATCCTGCGTACGCGTGGACCTGCAATGAATTCCTACTTCGCGGTCACCAGCCCTGGATTGGAACCTTTCACCGCGCAGGAATTGACCCGTTTGAACCTATCCCCCCTGCAAGAAGATCCCGGCGGGGTGCTTTTCAAGGGGGGCCTGGCTGACCTCTACCGCGCCAACCTGCACCTGCGCACCACCAGCCGCATCCTGGCCCGGCTTGGAAATTACTTTCACGCCTCCACTTCTGCTGAACTCCGCCAGCGTCTCGCCCGGCTCCCCTGGGAACGGTTCCTCGCCCCCGGGCAGCCCGTTCACCTGCGCGTCACCTGTCACAGGTCGCGGCTTTATCACTCCGGTCAGGTGGCGCGTGTCGCTTCTGACGCGCTGGACCAGCGCCTGGGGACGGCAACCCCCATAGTCGAGGCAGGCGCGAACGGGGACCAGCCGCTGCAACTGGTTGTCATCCGGCTTGCGGAGGATATCTGCACCGTAAGCGTGGATTCTTCCGGCACCCTGCTGCACAAACGCGGTTACCGCCAGGCGGTCGCCAAGGCACCCCTGCGTGAAACCATGGCAGCCGGTCTGCTGATGGCCTCCGGCTGGGACCAGGCATCCCCCCTGCTCGATCCTTTCTGCGGATCCGGGACGATCCCCATCGAGGCTGCCTGCATGGCACTCAGTATCCTGCCGGGTTCCAACCGCCGCTTCGCCTTCATGGATTGGTCTGGTTATGACGAGGCCCTATTTCAGAGCCTCCGCGGGCAGAACCCTGCCAGCCCTGCACGGTCTCTCGAGATCCTGGCCTCCGATCGGGATGCCGGCGCGATCGAAATGGCTCGGGCTAATGCCCTCCGTGCCGGTGTTCTGGATGCCATCGAATTCAAATACCAGGCTGTCTCGTCGATCACTCCTCCCGCACAACCCGGCTGGGTGGTTACCAACCCGCCCTACGGTCCCCGCCTTGGCGAAGGAAAAGACCTGCGAAACCTGTACGCCCAATTCGGGAATGTGCTTCGGTTGAAATGTCCGGGCTGGAACCTGGCGGTATTATCCAGCCACCTCGCC
Source organism: uncultured Chloroflexia bacterium (assembly GCA_963828815.1). Lineage (GTDB taxonomy): Bacteria > Chloroflexota > Anaerolineae > Anaerolineales > Villigracilaceae > UBA877. The sequence goes on along the minus strand of CAWHGD010000002.1, from coordinate 1,754,430 downwards.
CTGCTCGGGCAGATGCAGATTGATTTTGACACTTCCCTCAAGATGAAAAATGGCGGGCTGCGGGTGATGCTCGGCAGGGGTCAGGTTCCAGCGGATTGACCTGACCGGATTTCGATCACCCTTGTTGGAAATTGTGCATACTGGATTTTATCCACAAATTCTAGGGGAATCCTGATTCCTTTCCGGGTTTTCTTTATACAGCGTTTCGTTTCACAAATACATAGGAAACTGTCTTAATTGACAAACCAGAACATTTGTGCTATAGTCAAACTGTAGCATAATAAAGATGCATGAGTCTCTCTGCCGTTTTCCCGGCTGGCGGGCCTCACATCCTCTATTTGGCTGTTCCAAAGATATATATGCGTTTTTTTTGCACCTTTAAAATTGAAAGAATCGAAAAAATCCCCTGTCAGGGTTGTTTGTTCCTCAATTGTTCCTCAGAAACGACCCGCCGATCTGCCCCTTGCCTTGCTGTAACTTTTCGCTGTTATAATCCCCCCGTCACCTTCAAACCAGGAGCCCTCCCATGTCCTTCAAGATCACATTCGGCACCGACGGCTGGCGCGGCAGGATCGCCGAGGATTACACCTTCGATAATGTCCGGCGCTGCGCCCAGGGCTACGCCTCCTACATGCTCGAACAGGGTCAGAAAGGCAGTTGGATCGTGGTCGGTCACGACCAGCGTTTTGACAGCGAATATTTCGCTGCTGCTGCCGCTGAGGTGCTGGCAGGGAATGGATTCAAAGTCTATCTAACCGACAGCGCCACCCCCACCCCGGTGATTGCTTTTGCCGTAGTGGACAGGCACGCCTGTGGCGCGGTCAACATCACCGCCTCGCACAATCCCTCCACCGATAATGGTTTCAAGGTTCGCAATTCCACCGGCGGCGCCATCGACCCGGAAGGCCTGCTCAAGATCGAAGCGCTCATCCCGGATGCTCTCAAGGACGTGAAACGGAAACCATACCAGGATGCTGAACTCGCAGGGGAGATTGTCAAATTCGACGCCCACACCCCCTATATCCAGCACATCAACAAACTGATCGACCTTCAGCCCATCATCGATGCCGGTCTTACCGTCATGGTGGATGTGATGTGGGGCAATGGTGCCGGTTATTTCCCCCGCCTGCTTGCAGGCGGCTCCACCCGGGTGCTTGAGATCCACAACCATCGCAATCCTTCCTTCCCTGAAATGAAGCGCCCCGAACCCATCCCGCCCAATATCGATGTCGGCTTGAAAGCGACCGTGGAAAATCACGCGGATGTATTGCTCATCACCGATGGCGATGCTGACCGCTGCGGGATCGGCGACGAGAATGGCGATTTTGTCAACCAGTTGCGCGTCTTTGCCCTGCTGGCTTATTACCTGCTTGAGATCCGACAGCAGCGCGGCACCATCGTCAAAACACTTTCCACCACTACCATGCTCAACAAACTGGGGAAAATCTACGGTGTGCCAGTCATCGAGACCGGCGTGGGTTTCAAATATGTGGCTCCGTGCATGACCGAAACGGATGCCCTCATCGGCGGCGAAGAAAGCGGCGGTTATGCTTTTCGCGGCAATGTACCCGAACGCGACGGTATCCTGGCAGGGTTGTACATGCTCGACTTCATGGTCCGGACTGGAAAAAAGCCCACCCAGCTGCTCGAATTGCTGTTTGCGCAGGTAGGCGAGCACTTCTACGACCGGATCGATACACCTTTCACAGGCAACCGCCATGACCGCGAAGCACAGATACTGAAAGCCGACCCCAAAAAGATCGCCGGCTTGAAAGTGACCGAACTGGTGACGGTGGATGGATTCCAGTTCAAACTCGAAGATGGTGGCTGGATGTTGATCCGCTTTTCCGGCACGGAACCTATCATGCGCGTCTACTGTGAGACCACTCACGGGGACCTGGTGCAGGCGATCTTGCAGGATGGATTGAAGATTGCTGGTTTGAAATAATTTCAATTTTCTTGACATCTTGCCCGGTGCCGTGAATGGAGAAATCTACTCCCCTCGGGAATCCATGCAGCTGACCGACACCCACTGCCATTTGAACCTGGCTCAATTCGATGCCGATCGGGATGAAGTCCTCGAACGCGCCTGGCAGGCTGGTCTCACCCGCATCCTGGTCCCGGGGCTTACCATTGAATCCAGCCGCGCAGCCGTCCTTCTCGCGGACCAGCATCCCCGGATCCTTGCTGCGACCGGGGTCCATCCAAACGAATCGCTCTCCTGGAACAGTGAAATAGCGGGCATCCTGCGTGAAATATCTCTCGATCCAAAAGTGGTCTCCATCGGCGAGATCGGCCTTGATTATTATAGGGACGCAGTACCTGCTCCGCTCCAGCAAAGGGCACTTCGCCAGCAATTATCCCTGGCTGGGGAACTTGGACTGCCCGTGGTGGTGCACTTCCGTGAGAAAGGGGATGCTGCCAGCGGTCCTTGCGCTTCAGACCTGATGCTGATCCTGGAAGAATGGTGTACAGGATTAAAGGCCGCAGGAAACCCGCTTGCTGACAGACCGGGCGTGCTGCACTCCTTCTCCGGTTCGCTGGAAATGGCCCTGGCTGCCATCATACTTGGGTTCTACATTGGTGTCAGCGGCTCGGTCACTTATAAGAACGCCCACCTGAAGCAGCAACTCGTGTCAGCAATTCCCCTCGAAAGGATTTTGCTGGAAACAGATTCGCCGTTCCAGGCACCTGTTCCCCACCGAGGAAAACGCAACGAACCTGCCTGCGTAGGCCTGATTGCTGATAAAATTGCCCTAGTGAACTCATGCACTAGCGAGCAGGTTGCTTTTACGACCAGTGAGAATGCACGTCGACTCTTTGCCTGGGATTAACCATTGAAAACAGCCTCATTTTTCAATCCCGTACAGAAGGGACTCCAGGAAGTTGAAGCACTCCTGCGTTCCCAATCCGATGGCGCCCACCCGGATCTGGGTATCGCGCTGGAGCATTTGCTTTCTTCCGGGGGTAAGAGACTTCGCCCTGCACTCGGGCTGCTGACCGCACAGATGCTGGGAGCGCCCCATGACAAACTGATCACCCTGGCTGCTGCAGTGGAGCTGCTCCACACCGCCACCCTGGTCCACGATGACTTGATCGACGGTGCATTGTTACGGCGCGGTAATCCCACCTTGAACGCCCGCTGGTCGCCTCCTGCCACGGTCCTCACCGGCGATTTCATTTTTGCCCGTGCTGCCAAACTCGCTGCCGATACCGACCACCTGCCGCTGATGAAACTCTTCGCCGAAACCCTGGCGATAATAGTCAGCGGTGAGTTGACCCAGTTGTTCACTTCCCGCGGGCTTACCAGCCGCGATAATTATTACAAGCGTATCTACGCCAAGACCGCCTCTTTGATCGAAATGGCAACCCGCACCGCTGCCATGATCAGCCCGGTGGACGAGACAGTTATAGAAGCTATGCGGGTCTATGGTTACAATTTAGGCATGGCTTTCCAGATCGTGGATGATGTTCTGGATTTTACGGGCGAGCAGGCTGAAGTGGGAAAACCGGTCGGTTCAGACCTGCTGCAGGGTCTGGTGACCCTCCCGGCGATCTATTATGCTGAAGCCCATCCTGATGATCCGGATGTCATCTGTCTCACCAGCGGGAGCTACAGCGAACACGAGCGCATGGAACGCCTGGTGCTGGAAGTACGCAAGAGCAGCGGGGTAAAAAGATCGTTGGATGAAGCACAGGAATACATCCAAAAAGCCCTTCAAACCCTTGCAGGGATGCCTGAAAGCGCAGAGCGCCAGGCTCTGGAAGACCTGGCGCGTTACACCGTCACCCGAAAGATCTAGCCGGCAGATCCCGGATTGAGGGCGGATTTGGCTTGCTCATCCGCGATCAGTTTGAGGAATGCTTCCACAACCCGGGGGTCAAATAAAATCCCGCTGTTCATGCGCACGTATTCAATAGCCGCCTGTTTGGAGGAAGTCTTTCGGTAGGGACGGTCTGAGATCATCGCGTCATACACATCCGCCACGGCAAATATCCGGGCTGCCAGGGGGATCTGTTCACCGCTTAAATGGCGCGGATAGCCGGAACCATCCCAGCGTTCGTGGTGACCATAAGGAATGTCAATTGCCGGGCGCAGGTAAGAAATGGGTGAAAGCATCTCAAATGCGAATTCAGGGTGCCGGCGCATGATGGTCCATTCTTCCTCGCTGAGTGTACCGGTTTTGGAGAGAACGCTGTCGGGAATTCCCATCTTGCCGATATCATGCAGGAGCGCGCCGCGGCGGATATGGACGAGATCGGCGGATCCGATCCTCATGAGATCGGCCATTTTCACAGTCATATCGGCAACCCGCATCGTATGCCCTTCTGTACCTTGATCTCGCAGGTCCAGGGCTTTTGACCAGCCTTCGATGGTGGCATCATAGGCCAGGGACAGGTTCATGTTCGTCTGCTGTAATTCTTCAAATAGCACAGAATTATCGATGGCGATGGCAGCCTGGCCGGCGAGGGTTTCCAGGAAATTGCGCCATTCTGCATCCGGTTGCACCGGATTGCGATGGTATGTCTCCAGGACACCCTTGATCTGTCCCTTGGCTATAAGGGGAACCCCGAAATAAGTGATAAATCCTTCCTCGCTGACCATCTCGCCACGTTGAGACCATTTGCTTTCGCTTAAATTGGGAATATGGATGGTGGTGCGCGTTCGGATTGCCTGACCGGCAAGGCTGTCGCTGATATATAATCGGGTTTTTTTCAGGGCATCGGATCGAAACCCGGAACTTGCTGCCTGGTATAACGTGGGGGAGTTCGGATTAATGAGCAGGATATTGACCGCGTCCACTTTTAATTGGGAGGTGATGTGATCGATCAGGATGCCCAGCATCACCCGAAGATCGAGGATGGTATTGATCGCCAAGTCAACTGCGCGCAACGAAGCCAGGCGCTGTAATTGCCTCTCGGTTTGTTCATGCAGGGTGGCGCGGCGGATAGCATTTCCTGCCATTTCACTGACGGTGACCAGCAGGTGGACAGCGTCCGGCTGGAGCTGGCGGGGCAGTTGCACGGATACGAACATGACCCCGATGATTTCTCTGCCTGTTCGGATCGGCACGCACGCTCCACCCCAGCCGGGCGGGAGTTGGCCGCGTGTGCTTTCGAGGGTTAGCGGATCGTTGAAAAATTCTTTGGATACGTTTACCAGCCCATTCTTAAACACAGTACCGGCAATGCCGTCGCCGCTTTTAACAGGATTTTCCTGGATGGTTGTAAACCAGCCGCGGGCTGCTTTTTGCCGTAGGACACCTTCCTCCGGGTTATACAGCCAGATCACACCGGAATTACTGTCCAACACCTGCAAAGTCTCATCCAGGAGGCTTGGCAGCATATCCTCAACTGTCTGGGCAGAGCGCAATGCCGTTGATATATGATTGACCGCTTCCAATTCTTTCAAGCGTTGGAGTGTTTCTGCATACAGCCGGGAGTTTTCGATCGCCACCGCCGCATGGGCAGCAAGCATTTCCAGCGACACCTGGTTCTCCTCGGTATAAGCGTAAGGCTGGTAACTCTGCACCGATAGCATGCCAATCACTTTTTTCCCCAGTCGTAATGGAACTGCCAGGATGGAACGGACTTCCTCTTCCTCCCCAAAATGGACACTGCCAGGTATCGGGTTTGCCAGCAGGTCATTGGTGACCACCGGCATCCCGCTCGACATCACCAATCCGGATAATCCATTGCCAGCCGGCACCCGGTCCACAGGCGAGCGCCCGCCCTTATCCATAAGGTAGACTCCGACGGTTTCTTTATTCTGCTCATCCAGCAAGGTAATGGCAAACGCTTCCGCAGGCATCAATTGCTCCGATGCCCGGTGAACAGCAGCATAGACCTGTTCCGGATCCTGGCTGGCGTGGGCAATCTCCTGGCTGGCCCGGTGCAGGATGAGGCGTCTTTCAGCAGATTGGATGGCTTCTTTATAGAGGCGGGAATTTTCGATCGAGGTCGCCGCCTGGCTGGCAAACGCACTCACCAACCGGACGCTCTCCTGAGTAAAGTAATCAGGTTTTTTGCTGTCGATTGCCAATATCCCGATCACCTGGTCACGAACGATCATCGGAATTCCCAGCCAGGAAAGAATCCAGTTATGCGGTCTCCTGCGAAAGGATTCGTATCGTTCCGGTGCGTTCCCCAGGATGACCGGTGCACGCTGCTGAACAACCAGCGTATTTGGATTGTCACCGGGAACAGGGAAGCGCAAACCCAGAACGGACTCAGGATCTTCCCAGCCTTGTCCGCCTACAATTTCCAGGAATCCTTCCCTCAAGATCAATACCGAAGCACTATCATAGGGGACCACCCTTGCGAGCTGATCGAGGATCAATCGTACAGCCTGCGATTGGTCCAGGGTGGAAGCCACCACGGCAGCCGCCTCGCGCAGAGTTTCGGACTCCTGCAAGCGGCGCTGTTCTGCTTCATATAATCGGGCATTCTCGATCGCAGTTGCCACCTGATGCGCAAAAGCCTGCACCAGGGCTGCGCTTTCTTCCTTATATTCCGACGGTCTGCGACTATCAAGGGTGATATATCCAATCACCTTGCTACGCACGGTCAGGGGCACACCGAGCCAGCCGTGCACGACTTCACTTCCGACATATTGTCTAAACCGCTTGTCTGTGGACGCATCTGCCAGGATAATTGGTCTTCCTTGCTTGGCAATCTCTTTGAATATCTTGTCCTTCGCAGGAAGCGAGGTATTGATCACTTTTTCAGGTTCAGCATAACCTTGCGCGGCCACCAGGCGCAGGCGTTCTCCTTCCAGCAGGAAGACGCTGGCACTATCATAAGGCACCACCCGTTTCAAAGAGATCAGGATGGTGTCCAATACCTGGTTTAATTCTAGCGAAGAAGAGACGGCTGCAGCCGCTTCCCGCAGGGTTTCCGCTTCCTGACGGCGGGTATGTTCGGCAGCGAACAATTGCAGTTTTTCTATCGAAGTTGCGAGTGTCCCTGCAATCGTGTTCAACAGGCGTTCATCTTCTTCCTTAAAGAAATCCAGTTGGTGGCTTTCGGCATTGATCACGCCGATTAACCTGTCGCCGATTTTTATGGGAACACATAATTCAGATTGGGTCTCCGGGAGGCTGTTTAGATAGTGTGGGTCAGATCGTACATCCGCTGTGCAATATGGTAAACCCGTGGAAGCAACAAAGCCTGTAATCCCTGCAGATAACGGGATGCTTGCCATCGCTTGATCGGAATTACCATGGTAGGAGAGGTGAGGCCTTAAGACCTGATGGGTTTGATCAAACAGCGCCACGCCGAAATCATCCACATAGATCGCATTTCCGATGATCCGGGTTACCTCTTCGATCAACTGGTCGATATCGGATGCCTCGGCTGCAGTTATCGCCACGGAATGCAAAATGGATAATTCCTTCAATTGTCTTTGTAATGCTTCCTCATCCTTCTTGCGCTTGGTGATATCCTGTGCCAGGGCAATGACCACATCCTTGCCAAAGTAGGTTCCCTTGTAGAGGCGTACATCTTTGGGGAAAATCTCTCCATTCTTGCGTTGTCCCCAGAACTCAAATTGCTGCGACCGGTCTTTAAACGCCTCCCCAACCATCTTCTTAATGGCTTTTAAATCGTTACGACCAGGGGCGCTGATATCTTCGGGGGTTTTTCCGATCATATCCTCCCGGGTGTATCCATACATCTTGACCGCCCCTTCGTTTATCTCCAGGAAGCGACCTTCTTTATCCTGGATATAAATGGCTTCAGAGACCCTGTTCATCAGGTCCCGGTAACTGGTCTCGCTTTCTTTGAGCGCTGCTTCGGCAAGTTTTCGCTCCGTGATATCCCGCACCAGGACCAGGTCAGCAATCCCGCCCTCATATTGGATCGCCCTGGCGTTCATTTCCACATAGATCTTGTTCTTTTCTTTATTTATGAGAATGGTCTCATATGAGGAAGGCAGGTCCTCTCCAGCCATTCGCCGGGTGTAACGGTCTTGAATATTGGGTAGTTCATCCGGAAGGACATAATTCATGAACGAGGTGCCGATAATCTCGGGGATGGACAGGCCTGCCATGTGAGATACCTTAGGATTGGCAAATTTAACGATCCCATCCTTGATAATAGTGATTCCATCATTCGCCAGTTCGACCACGTTTCGGTATTTTGCTTCACTTTCCTTCAAGGAGGCTTCTGCCACCTTCCTCTCGGTGATGTCGCGAAAGATGACCAGCGATACCGTTGAATCCTGATAATGGATGGGAGCAGCGGTCACCTCCACATCTAGGATGGTTCCATCGAGGCAAATGAACTTTTCAGCAGTCACGGGAACGATGGTACCCTCTGCCAGTTGTCGCTGTGTGCGCTCGATAATGATTGGATGGTAATCCGGATGGACGAGGTTCAGGAAAGGAGTGTTAATGATCTCTTCCGTTCGTAAGGCGCCCATGAGAGCCAACGCGGCTGTATTGGCCAGCAATATCTTGCCGTCACCATGGACGATAATCGCATCAGGTGAGAGATCAAATAACCGGCGATAACGGGCCTCGCTGTCCTCCAGAGCCACCTCAGCCTGTTTTCGTTCCGTGATATCCAGCATGATCCCCTGCCAGAACAAGGGCTGGTCGGATTTACTGCGAACAAGGACCGATTCGTCTCGAACCCAGACAGTCTGACCGGTGCTGGAAGTCAACCGGTATTCAACCTTGTAAGGCTCGCCGGTCTTGAATGTCCGCTGATATTCCTCCAACACCCTCTCCCTGTCTTCAGGGTTGATCGCCTTGGACCACAGTTCGCTGTTGATCGACCAGGCTTGTGGTTCGTAGCCCAGGATGGTTTTTAACTGAGGGCTTACATAATGGGTGAGACCTATATGTTCGGCCGAATCGGTATAAACAATGGCAGGGATCTGTTCCACCACGGCGCGATAGCGAGCCTCTGCATCACGAAGTGATTCTTCCACCCGTTTTCGCTCGTCGAGTTCAGCCTGCAGTCCCTGGACAAGGCGGGAATCATGAACTGCACTCGCTGCCTGCCCGGCAAAAAGCAACAGGAGTTGCGCATCTGCTTCGGTGAACTTGCAATTCATTTCATCCGAATCATTGACCCCCAGAACTCCGATCAAGTGTCCGCCAAAGATCATGGGCACTTCAACGATGGCATGATAGGGAATATTATCGAAAAGGGGCGACCTTCCTTCCCAGCTGCTGTAATCGTCAACTACGAGGGTCTGACGTTTTTGTGCCACCCAACCTGCCATGCCTTCCCCCATCTTCAGATGTATGCCCCGCAGGGAAGGAGAGCCCAGCTCAACCGTCAGTTCAAGGTCGTCGTTTGTTGAATCATACAGGTAGATGAAACCCCTGGGAGCCTTCAATAACGTGATGGACCTTTCGACGATCGCGTGCAGGAGGGAGTAAAGATCTTGCGGCAGGGCAAGATCGAGAACTGTAGCCCGGAATGCTGCCAATTCCTGGACTCTTTGGCGCAGCTCAATTTCTGCCAGTTTCTTTTCAGATACATCCAGCATCACACCTTGCCAGCAAATGGGATTCCCATTGGCATCCTTCAGGATATTCGCTTCATCCCGGATCCAGATAATTTGCTTGTTTCGAGCTATCAATCGGTATTCAAGCAGGAATCTTTCGCCGGTCCGGTTCGTCTCGAGATGATGCGCCAGGACCATTTTCCGGTCTTCCGGGTGGATGAGATTGCCCCATAAGGCGGGATCGGCTATCCACTCTTCCGGGGAATAACCGGTAAATTTTTCGATTTGAGGGCTGATATAGAGCGTACTGCTTAATTTATCAATAGCATCCGTATAAACTGCAGCAGGGATCTGCTCCACAAGCGTATGGTATTTCTCTTCGGATTCGAGCAAGGCTGCTTCGGTTTGTTTCAGGCTGGTGATTTCGACCATCACCCCGCTAATACCGATAGTTTTTTCCTCCCTTTTAAGTTGGCTAAAGGAGGAATGCATATGCAGAGTCTTGCCTTTTCGATCAATCAACCTGAACTCAAACGATTCCAGTTCGCCATCCAGGGCGCGTTTTATACTGGACCTCAAGCCTGGCAAATCCTGCGTATGGATGTATTGTTTGTATGGTTCTCCGACCACCTTACCCGCCTTGTAACCGGTCAACTGCTCGAAGGCAGGGTTAACGTAGGAAAAGCGTCCCTTAAGATCTATGGTAAAGAATATTTCCCTGCTGCTTTCAATCAATGCGCGTAGAAATTCATCCGAATCCTGTCTCACATCCGCCTTTTTTATGTTGGGCTTGTCCTTTGTCGGTTTCTTGAGAACAGGTTTGTTAACGCTTTTTGATGGAGGCGTGCCTTTCTTGCTCATAAAAAGCATTATAGGCGATTCAAGGATTTTTAGCATATCGAGTTTTGGAAACACTACGAGCGTGGATGGCTCCCATGGATTTATTAACTCCCCAGGGATTTCATCTTTCCCCCTGTGGAATACCGGTTTAAATTAATCACGAGCCCGGAGGGCTCGCAATTAATTAAGGCGTCGACGGGATTTGAACCCGTGATGAGGGTTTTGCAGACCCTTGCCTTCCCACTTGGCCACGACGCCGGTCATGGGTGCTGATAAATTAAGGATTGCCGATCGTTCCTAAGCAATCCTCATGCATGAGAGCGGGCGATGGGATTCGAACCCACGACCTTCTCCTTGGCAAGGAGACGTACTACCACTGTACTACGCCCGCAGGTGGCCTTTCGTTCTGGCCGAGAATGCCGAGAGCCAGGATCGAACTGGCGACACCACAATTTTCAGTCGTGTGCTCTACCAACTGAGCTATCTCGGCCCGTTGACAACCGTGCAATTGAGCGGGGAGATTTTACACGCAGTGAGGAAGATTGTCAAGCAAAGGGCAATCTGCCTTTTACAAGGATTTTACAACGGCGTAATATCCCCCTTACTTGATGGAAATACAATCGATATTAAATCATCATACACAAAAGGAGAATGATTATGTCCACCCTGATTATATTCCTCAAGAAAACTGTTCTGGCAGCCCTGGTCCTGGCCGCAGGATTGGCTGCAATCCCTTCGTCCGGTGCATCTGCAGCCGGATTCAAGGATGAACTCCCCCCCTCTGAGAACGGGCCGGTCAATAACGAACGCCTGGAAAGGATCTGGGGCCGCGAGCAGGCTCTCTACCAGCGCCACACGAACCGGCTTGCCAAAGCAGACGAGTTCATCTCACGGGCGCAAGCACTCATCGATAAGGCTGCAGGAAAAGGCTGGGATACAACCGCTGTGCAGGCTGCCCTGAATGCCTTTGCGGCTGTCATCCCTGCTGCCCAGGCTGCGCATGATCCCGGGCAGGCGATCATTACCGGTCACGCGGGATTCGACCCAAATGGGGCAGTGACCGATCGCGCCGCCGCGGTTGAGACCGTTCGAGCACTTGGCCAGGTGCTCAAGAATACCCGCCTTGCCATGAATGGCACCGGTCAGGCATTGCGTTCTGCCGTGAGAGCCTTCCGCGAAGCACACCGTCCAATGCAGGCACCTGCTGTTCCCTGATCCAGGAAGTAAATCCAAGGCAGAGACACGGCATCCAGCTGTGTCTCTGCCTGTCTTTTGCAGTAAAATCATTCTAAATAATTCCTGGAGAGGTGTATATGAAGAGAATCGTAGTCTCCACTGAAAAGGCTCCCAAGGCGATCGGTCCCTATTCTGTTGCCATCCGGCATGGCGACCTGGTCTTCGCTTCAGGTCAATTGGGTCTCGATCCTGCCACCGGCAGCATTGTCCCGGGAGGGATCGAGGCGGAGACCCGCCAGGCATTGACCAATCTCAAGCATGTGCTTGAAGCTTGCGGGTCTGGATTGGAGCAGGTTGTAAAAACCACCGTCTTCCTGAAAGACATGGCTGATTTCCCGAAGATGAACCAGGTATATGCTGAGTTCTTTGTCCTCGAACCTCCCGCACGCAGCACCATCCAGGCAGCCGCTCTGCCAAAAGGTGGAAATGTCGAAATTGACCTGATCGCGATCCTGTGATTAACTGTCGGCATTGTTGTAACGAGACAAAGGATACCCACCCCGCAGTGATTTGATTATATTCTCTTCTTATTGAGACCCTGTCGCATGGCTTCGGAATTGATCCTGGTTGTTGATGATGAGCCGTCCATCCTTCAATTATCGCGCATGTACCTGGAGCGTGAGAATTTCAGGGTGGAGGCAGCCGCGGATGGCGAGGCAGCTCTGGAAGCCATTCAGCGTTTGAATCCCGCATTGGTTGTCCTCGATCTCATGCTCCCAAAACTGGATGGTCTGGAGGTCTGTCGGCGTTTGCGGACGGCTGACAATCCTGTCGCAATCCTCATGCTGACAGCCCGTGACGAGGACATCGACAAGATCCTTGGTCTCGAAATTGGCGCTGATGATTACCTGACCAAACCCTTCAATCCACACGAACTGGTGGCGCGCATCAAGGCTATTTTGCGCAGATCGGAACGGGCTGCACGGGCAGGCCCTTCCATCCACATTGGCAGCCTGGAGATCGATGAGAACAGGCGTGAAACCCGAATCGATAATCACACGATTGACCTTCGTACCCAGGAATTTGAACTGTTGCTCATCCTGGCTGGTCAGCCCGGGCGGGTATTCACCCGTCAACAACTCCTCGAACTGGGCTGGGGATTTGATTTCGTCGGCCAGTCACGTACCGTGGATGTCCACATCTCACAACTTCGCAAGAAACTTGCCGGAAGCGGGGTCACCATCGAAACAGTGACGGGTATCGGTTATAAATTGGTTTCTTAATGTTCACATCCCTCCGTTCGCGCCTGTGGTTGAGTTATGCGCTGGTAATTATGGGAGCGCTGTTCATCACGGGGATCATCTTAATCCTATACCTGGTACGCAGTCCATTTGCCTACCGCCAGGCGACCGCCCGGCTGAGGGTGGTGGAATCGCTTATTCTGGCAAAGCAGCCGGAATGGAGTGCGATGACGCCAAGCTCTCTCCGGGAGGCGCTGCAAAGTTATGATGCGACTTATGATGTTCGTTTCCTGGTCTATGATTCGAAACGTCAATTACTGGCTGATTCGCGGCATGGAACTGCCGCTGCCTTAATCACCCCGCGTCGAATCCAGCTTCTCCTCAAGTCTGCCGCCTTGCGTGACGCCAAGGGGCAATCCTGGCTGTATACGGTAACCCGTCTTAATAACGGGCACTATCTTGTCCTGGCATCCCCGCGGCCAAAAATTGCATTGCTGGCGATATTGCGTGATGAGTTTATCGCGCCTTTTGCCGTTGCCACGCTGATCGCCTTGCTCCTGTCGCTGCTGGCAGCATTTGGGCTGGCTCGCTGGATTGGCAATCCGCTTCAACGCTTGATCGGTGCAACCCGTCGGATCCCCATGGCTGAAAAGATTTCCATGGACATGGGTGGTCCGCATGAAGTGATTGAATTAACCCAGGCTTTCAACGACATGAACACGCGCCTGCGTGATCATCAAAAATCCCAGCGTGAGTTTGTTGCCAATGTCAGCCACGAGTTAAAAACACCCCTCACCTCCATCCAGGGATTTGCCCAGGCACTGCTGGATGGCACTGCCGATACTCCTGCTGTACAGAAACAATCTGCACAGGTCATCTACGATGAATCCGCCCGGATGAACCGCCTGGTGCTTGACCTGCTCGACCTTGCCCGCCTGGATGCCGGCACTCTCGACCTTCAACATGCCAATCTTGACCTGGCTGCCTTGCTGATCACCATCGTTGAAAAATTTTCTCCACAGGCGCACCTCAGCAATGTGGACATCCGTTTGGAACTTGAGAATCTTCCGCCGATTATCGGCGATGCTGACCGCCTGGCTCAAGTTTTCACCAACCTGGTGGATAATGCCATAAAATTTACTCCCTCCGGCGGGAGGATCACCCTCGTAGCCTCGAAGGCAGGCCCGGGGATCCAGGTGCAGGTGGCAGATACAGGCGCGGGGATTTCCCCTGAAAATCTGCCTCATATTTTTGACCGGTTCTTCCAAGCCGGCCCTTTCAATCCCAATGCTCAAAAACACGGCTCAGGCCTGGGATTGGCGATCGTCAAAGAGATCGTGGGTGCTCATGGTGGTAAAATTAGCGTCCGCAGCGAACCGGGGATAGGGTCCACTTTCACTGTGTACCTGCCGACATCATTTCCTAAGCCGGTTTCAAAGTCCTCCAAACAATGATTTATCCCAGCACTTGCCAGCAGACATGATGACCAAGCCTTCAGTCTCCGTAATTGTCCCCTGCTACAATGAACAGGCCACCATAGGTAAACTACTGGAGGCCATCTACGCGCAAACCTTTCCGCGCTCCAACCTCGAAGTGGTCATCGCGGATGGGATGTCCAGCGATGGAACGCAAGGGGCCATAAAGACCTTTGCCGATTCCCACCCTGACCTGCAATTGATCGTTGTGGACAATCCAAAACAGCACATTCCCGCTGGTCTGAACGCTGCCATTAAGAAAGCCAGGGGGGAGATCATCCTTCGGCTGGATGCGCATTCCATGCCGTATCCGGATTATATTTCACGATGTATCACCTGCCTGGAAACAGGTCTCGGAGACAATGTAGGAGGCATCTGGGAGGTCCAGCCCGGTGCATCCACCTGGATGGCTCAAGCCATCGCGGCCGCTGGAATCCATCCTCTGGGTGTGGGAGATGCCCTTTATCGTCACGCAAAAAGAGCAGCCTCCGTGGACACGGTGCCGTTCGGAGCATTCAAGAGAGAACTGCTTGCCTTGACCGGTTATTTCGACGAAACCCTGCTAACCAATGAAGATTATGAGTTCAACGCCCGCATTCGCAAGGCTGGAGGCACTGTCTGGCTCGATCCGTCCATTCGTTCGATCTATTTTGCCCGTACAACCCTGCCGGGGCTGGCGAGACAATATTTCCGTTATGGTTATTGGAAGTGGCGCATGTTGCGCCGATATCCTGAAACGCTGCTGTGGCGGCAGGGGCTCCCACCACTGTTCGTGTTGAGCCTGTTAGGAATGGGGTTGCTTGGGTTTTTTCTACCTCTTTTCTGGGTGCTTCTTGGTATTGAGATCTTCCTTTATGCGATCATCTTGGTCGCCGCAGGGATCATGGCTGCCGCGAAAAGGAAGAAAATCTCCCTGGCTGTCGGCTTGCCATTGGCGATCGCCTGCATGCATAGTTGCTGGGGATCAGGCTTTTTATGGAGTATGATTGTGGGAGTATTCACCGCCCACCTACGGGAGAAGGAATGATTTCACCGCAATCACGACCCAGGTTAAATAGCTGGCGCGTGCGTCCGCGAGAGCAGCGTACCATCCTGCTGATCGGCGATTTATTGACCTCGGTGCTGGCTCTCTTTGGCGGATTGTATTTTTGGGGACAAAAAGACGCCTGGCTGAGTTTCTCCATGAATTTTTTGAAGGAACGGGTGGAAATCTGGTTTTATTTTCTGCCTCTCATCTGGATGGTATTCCTGGTCGAACTCTACGACGTGCACCGCGCCAAGAATCTTCGTCAGACCGCCCTCGGGATAGCCATCGCCGCCATGGCAGGTATATTCCTTTATGCCCTGATTTACCTTATCTCACCCAAAGATTCGCTGCCACGCTGGGGTATCGGTTTCTTCCTGGTTTTTGCCTCCACGCTGACCTTCCTCTGGAGGCTGATATATATCCGCATATTCACCGCCCAGGCCTTCCTGCGCCGTGTACTGGTCATCGGGGCTGGCAGGGCCGGGGAGACCATTGCCCGGGCGTTTAACGACCTGCGACCTCAGCCCTTCTTCCTGGTGGGTTTCATGGACGATGACCCGGGGAAGATCGGCAAGAAAGTGTATGGTTTCCCGGTTCTGTCTGGTAACAACCACCTATTGGACACCATCCTCGCCCATGGAATCACAGAGATCATCATTGCCATCTCCGGGACTATGCAAGGGGGAACATTCCAGGCCATTCTGGATGCACAGGAGAGCGGAGTGGAGGTGGTGCCCATGCCTTCTGTATATGAGGAGTTACTGGGCCGTGTGCCCGTCCACCACCTCGAATCGGACTGGCTCATCCGTTCTTTTGTGGATAAGGAACATGTCGGTGGTTTTTATGAGGCCGGCAAGCGGCTGCTTGATATCATCGGCGGGCTGGTTGGGATCCTGATCTGTGTAGTGTTGTACCCAATCGCAGCCATCACCATCCTGCTGGAAAGCGGCAGGCCGGTGCTCTACCGCCAGGTTCGCGCCGGAAAAGGCGGCAGGCAATTCTTCATGCACAAGTTCCGCACTATGGTCCAGGATGCAGAAAAGGGCGGTATCGTCCAGCTCACCCAGGAAAAGGACAGCCGGATCACCCGTTTTGGGAATTTTCTCCGGCGCACCCATATTGATGAGCTGCCTCAGTTCCTGAATGTGCTGCGCGGTGAAATGAGCCTGGTGGGTCCACGATCCGAGCGACCGGAATGGATTGCTGAGTTCCAGACGCAGATCCCCTTTTACCGGGCGCGTTTGCTGGTCAAACCAGGGATCACCGGCTGGGCGCAGGTGAACTACAGTTATTACGCCACAGTGGAAGAAATGGCGATCAAACTTGAATACGACCTGTACTACATCAAGCACCGCAACATGCTGATGGACATCCTGATCCTGTTGCGTACGTTCACCCAGGTGCTCGCGTTCAGAGGTCGTTGACAGATGCGTACCCTCGTCACTGGAGGAGCCGGGTTCATCGGCTCGCACATTGTGGAGGCGCTTCTCAACCGCGGCGATTCCGTCCGTGTGCTGGATAACTTCTCCTCCGGCAGGCGCGAAAACCTGAAGGATTTGAAGGGCGATCTGGAAGTCCTGGACTGCGACCTGCGTGATGCGGATTTGGTCAAGGCTTCGGTTAAAAATATCGACCTGGTGTTCCATCTTGCAGCACTCGTCTCTGTCCCGCAATCCATGACAGATCCTGGGACTTGTTTTGCCATTAATGTTGGCGGTACAGTCGCGCTGATGGATGCCGCCCGCCTGGCAGGTGTCCGCAGGATGGTCATATCGTCAAGCACGGCGGTTTACGGTGATACGGATGTGTTCCCTACCACGGAGGAAACCTCTCTCCGGCCTCTCTCTCCCTACGCCCTCTCTAAACAGGTGAATGAACTCTATGCCAGCCTGTATACACACACCCTGGGATTACCTGTAACGGCATTACGCTACTTTAATGTCTACGGTCCTCGCCAGCGCCCCGACTCGGATTATGCCGCTGCTATTCCCATTTTCCTGAGTCACCTCGTTGCTGGTCAGCCGATCGTCATCTTTGGGGATGGCAGGCAGAGCCGCGATTTTATTTTCATCAAGGACGTGGTCCGTGCCAACCTGATGGCTGCGGAATCGAACACGGGGGGTCAGGTGTTCAACATCTGTTCAGGAACTCGAAACCAATCTGCTCGACTTGTTGGAAGAATTAAGTACCATCTCCCCCCATCAACCCGAGGTGCGCTTTGAACCGCCTCGCCGCGGAGATATCTACCGGTCGGTGGGCAGCCCGGATCGGGCGGCTGCTGAATTCGGATTCCGGGCGCAAACCTCCCTCGCGGATGGTCTGGCACAAACAATGGCGTGTATGAAGACCAGTTGATGGCATGCTTCAGCCTAACCGCAGTTTCAATCCTGCCAGCGTAAATTAATCCTCCAGATGACCGGAAAAGCCCAAAATCCGACGTATGGTATAATTTTGCACCTATGAAAAACAACCTGCCTGCCATTTTAGGCGGTGAACCCGCGTTTGATGAACTGATTCCCATGGTTCGCCCTGTCCTGCCACCCTTTTCTGAGATGGCAGGTGGCATGGAAAGTATCCTCAGCACCGGCATGGTCACAAAAGGCCGGTTCATGCGGGAATTTGAGGACAAGCTCTCCCAGCATCTCAATGTCAAACATGCCATCGCAGTCTCGAGCTGCACTTCCGGCATGATGCTGACCCATAAAGCCCTGGAACTGGGTGGCGATGTGATCGTCCCCAGTTTTACCTTTATGGCAACGGCTGCTGCGTTAATCTGGGCAGGGCTGCACCCGATCTTTGCGGATGTGGAAAGGGAGACCAATAATCTCGATCCTGCTGCCGCGGAAGCGGTGATCACTCCACAAACCACTGCCATCGTAGCCGTGCATCAGTTTGGCAACCCCGCCGACCTGGCAGCACTGGAAAAAGTGGCACTTGGGCATGGCCTGAACCTGATCATCGACGCTGCGCATGGATTTGGTGCCCGTTACCAGGGAGAACCTGTTGGAAAACAAGCCAAAGCCCATATCTTCAGCCTCAGCCCGACGAAGTTATTGATCAGCGGCGAGGGAGGCATCGTCGCCACGGATGATGATAGCCTGGCCGAGAAAATTCGCATCGGCAGGGAATATGGTAATGACGGTAATTATGACAGCGCCTTCGCCGGCTTGAATGCACGCATGCCCGAGTTCAATGCCTTGCTGGGACTGCACAGCCTGGAAATGCTCGAAGAGGCGGCAGAAAAAAGGAATGAAACTGCGGCTCTCTTCCAGGAGGCTCTGGGACGCTTGCAGGGGATCGGTTTCCAGCTTGTGCGCGCCGGTGACCGCCATTCCTACCGGGAATTATCGATCACGATTGAGCCGGGATTCTACGGTCTCACCCGTGACGAACTGGCGCTGGCTCTCTCTGCTGAAAATGTGGATACGCGGAAATATTATCAGCCTCCCATTCATAAGCAAACGGCCTATCGTTCTTTCTATAGCGATGCGCCTTTGCCAAATACAGACTGGCTTTCTGAAAATAGTTTGAGCCTGCCCATGTGGTCGAACATGAGCGCTGAAGTGGCGATCGGAATTTGCGAAGCCATCCAGCGCTGTCATGAAAGCGCCCCCTCGATCCGCAAACACCTAGCCTCAAAATGAAACCAATAGGAACCTGGATAAAGAAAGCAGTCTCCTTTCAAGGAGCTTTGCGCCTGCTTGCCGACGCGATCCTGATCAATCTGGCAATCCTGTTGTCTCTGGTGGCACGCCTGCTGTGGATCGTTGCCACCACAAAGCCGGATGTGCCGCTCAATTACCGGGTGACCTTCTGGTATTACTGGGGTGTTTATCAGAACAATGCCTGGTTGCTGACCCTGATCAGTCTAACTATTTTCATCTTGAATGGTTTTTATACTTACGGTCGTTTTTATCGCGGCCGGTACAAGGTATTGATTGTCATCCAGGCAGTCAGCCTCGCCTACCTGATCTTTGGTTTTCTTACCTATTTATCACAGAGCAACCTGGTCGGATTCTTGTCGCACCAGTTGAATTTCCCGCGCGGTACATTGATCATCGCCTGGGTTTTGAGCACAGGTTTACTTGTACTGGCACGCATATGGGCTACGATATGGAAATGGGTGATTAAAGCGGAGAGTTCACGGTCAAAGCAGGTGGAGGGCAAAAGCATCAGGAACGTGCTCGTCATTGGCGGCGCCGGCTATATCGGCTCCGCACTACTGCCCAGGCTGCTCGATAAGGGCTACCATGTCCGCCTGATGGACCTGTTGTTATACGGAACCGATCCCATCAAGGAATGGCTCAACCATCCTCGCCTGGAAATCTTAAAGGCTGATTTCCGCCAGGTCGAAAAGGTTGTCGAAGCGATGCATGGCATGGATGCTGTCATTCATCTGGGAGGCCTGGTTGGCGACTCTGCCTGTGCGCTGAACGAGGAATTGACCCTCGAGATCAATCTGATGGCCACCCGCATGATCGCTGAGGTTGCCAAGGGCAGCGGTGTGGGACGTTTCATTTTCACAAGCACCTGCTCTGTCTATGGCGCCAATGACCAGATGCTGGATGAGCGTTCTGAACTCAGACCAGTCTCCTTGTACGCCCGCAGCAAGATCGCCTCTGAAAAAGTGCTGCTTAAATTGGCAGATGATAGTTTTGCCCCTGTCATCCTGCGCTTGAGCACGATCTATGGGCTTTCAGGCCGGCCTCGCTTTGACCTGGTGATCAATCTGTTGGCTGCCAAAGCCGTGGTGGACCATGAAATTACAATTTTCGGCGGCGGACAGTGGCGACCATTCCTTCACGTGGATGATGCCGCCCGGGCGATTGCATCCGTGCTTGAAGCGCCCATCCAGATTGTTCGCAATCAATTTTTCAATGTTGGCTCGAACGAACAGAATTACACGATCAGCCAGATCGGAGATATCATTCACGGTTTTGTTCCCGATGCTGAAGTGGTGAATAAGGAAGACAGCGTGGATGCGCGCAACTACTGGGTTAATTCAAACAAGATCAACCAGGTGCTGGGATTCTCTCCCGAGTGGACTGTCCAGCGGGGAGTGGAGCAGGTCATCGATGCCATTAAGACCGGCAAGGTTGGCGACTACCGGGATACCCGTTACAGCAACATTAAATTCCTCAAGGAGCAAGGCATTTATCTGCTCACAAACAACGAGGGCAGTGGTTCACTTAACCTGCTCAACGAGGAGTCTGTTGGCCTGCTGATTCAGGATGAAAGTTAGTTTACGGTAATATCATTCCATATTTTCGTGCTCTCTCCCGCGGATGGAAAAGAGACCGACCGTGCCATGTCTTATAAGAATTCTTTTTTTCCTGAGAGAATAATTGGGGGTTTTTCAAATATCACTGCGACGATGGCTTTTATCGCTGTTATGCGGTCCCATAGGTTCGCTCCATGCTAAAGAATCACGGTTATCAAAATAATGTCGTCTTTGCGTACGAGGCGGAACCGCCTTATTTATCCTTCTCAAAGGCTGCCAATTATTTTGGAGTTCTCCATTAAAAGATCTTTAAATTTTCTTAAAGGCAGCGGTGTATACTTTTGGAAAGAAGGATGATCAAGATTGATTTGATCTTCTCCAAGGAAAAATGCCGGCCCGTTCTCCAGGAGACTCCATCCCGATGAATTTTACCCATGTCTGAACTTACCCTTGCTGAATGGAACGCTTTTCTCGCGGGTCATCCTTCCGCCCACCTGCTCCAATCCAGTGAATGGGGTGAGTTAAAATCTGCCTTCGGTTGGAAGCCTTATCGCATGATCAGCGGGGATACAGGCGCGCAAATCCTATTTCGCCGTCTCCCGCTCGGTTTTTCCTTCGCCTACATCCCCAAGGGACCGGTCACCTTAGACGGTTCCGGTCAGGTGGATCCTTCTTTCTGGGAGGATGTGGATACCCTCTGCAGGAACAAAAAAACCATCTTCCTTAAAGTTGAACAAAATGGGTGGTCTCCTGTAGCACAGGGGGTGCCTGATGCGCCGCCCGCCGGCTTCGTCTTCAGCCCGCAGCATGTTCAACCGCGCAGCACATTGATCATCGATTTGCACGGGAGTGAAGAAGAAGTCTTCAACCGCCTGAAACCCAAGACTCGTTACAATGTCCGCCTGGCGGGTCGCAAGGAGGTGGTGGTTCACTCCTCCCAGGACATCCAGAACTTCTACCAGATCATGACCGTCACCGGGCAGCGGGAAAGGTTCCATGTCCATTCGCTGGAATATTACCGCCGCGCCTACGACCTGTTCCATCCCAGGGGGATGTGTGAACTGTTTGTTGCTGATTTTGAAGGGCGCACCCTTGCAACCCTGATGGTCTTCACCAATGGCAAACAGGCTTATTATTTTTACGGTGCCTCATCCGATGTGGAACGCAATCGCAAAGCAACCTATCCTTTACAATGGGAAGCCATCCGCTGGGCGCATGCGCTTGGTTGTGACGAATACGATATGTGGGGCATACCCGATGATGCGCTTGATGAAGATGAAGACGAATTGGAGACGCGCGAAGACGGCTTGTGGGGTGTCTTCCGCTTCAAACGTGGATTTGGTGGTGTGATAAAACATTCCACCCCTGCACTGGACAGGGTGTACAATCCACTTCTCTATAAACTTTACCTGTGGCGATACTCCGCGACTGGAACCGATTAACCGCATGATCCCATTTACCGGAAATTCATCCTCCTGGAACGAACTGATCGCCTCGCTGCCCCTTGCCCATTTATTACAGACCTGGGAATGGTCCCAGGTCAAGGCAAAATTTGGCTGGCAGCCCATGCCCTTTGTCTGGCAATCAGCCTCCGGAACGCCAGTTGCGGCAGCCATGCTGCTTAAACGCCGGATTCCGGTCGGGGGATTCGCTCGCAGGATGTGCGTTCTTTATATTCCAAAAGGTCCGCTCATGGATTGGAACGATGCCGGATTGCGCCAGCGCGTTCTGTCAGACCTGCTTGCCTTTGAAAAACACGAAGGTGCCATTTTCATCAAAATCGATCCTGACGTGGTCCTCGGAACGGGTGTTCCAGGTGAGCCAGACGCTCTCGAAATCGACGCCGGAAAGGTTGTCCGCGCCGACCTTGAAGGTCGGGGCTGGCGTTTTTCCCAGGACCAGATCCAGTTTCGCAATACCGTCTTGATCAATCTAGGTCATTCGGAAGATGAACTGCTGGAACGAATGAAGCAGAAAACGCGTTACAACATCCGACTGGCTGAAAAGAAAGGCGTCACGGTGAGAACCGGGACGATCGAGGATCTACCCCTTCTCTACCGCATGTATGCGGAGACATCCATGCGGGATGGTTTCGTGATCAGGGAGGAAAACTACTACCAGACCGTCTGGCGCACATTCATGGGGGTTCCCTCCTCCACCCTCAGCCTGCAACCTTTCACAGAACCTCTGATCGCGGAAGTGGGTTCCGAACCGGTGGCGGCGGTCTCCATGTTCTATTTTGCCGGGCAGGCGATCTACCTCTTTGGCATGTCGCGCGCGATCCACCGCGAGAAAATGCCAAACTACCTGCTCCAGTGGGAAGCCATGCGCCGGGCGAAATTACTCGGATGCAGGAGTTACAATCTATGGGGTGCACCGGATGAATACAACGAGAGTGACGGGTTATGGGGTGTGTTCAGGTTCAAGGAAGGATTGGGCGGGCATGTCTCCCGCACAATTGGAGCCTGGGATCTGGCTACAAACCCGGCGATGTATCAGCTCTACATCCAGGTGCTGCCGAGGGTGATGGACCTGCTGAGAATACACGGCAAGGCAAGGACAAAGCAAAGCATCGCCGAGTGACTTTGCTTAAAATCATGCCACACCCCTGGTGAATCCTGACTTCCAACTGAGGAGAAATAATATGCCTCCCCGCCTTCGTTTTGCCCACCTCCCTACACCCATCGAAGCCTTGCCCCGCCTGAGCAAGACCCTGCCAGGACCAAACCTGCTGGTCAAACGTGACGACCTGACCGGGCTCGCTTTCGGCGGCAACAAGACTCGTAAACTTGAGTTCCTGGTGGCAGAAGCCCAGGCCCGACAGGCAGACACGCTGATCACAGCCGGAGCGCTGCAATCCAACCACTGCCGGCAGACTGCTGCTGCAGCCGCGAGATTCGGGTTTCACTGTGTTCTTGTGCTGGTTGGAGAACCTCCCTCCCAACCCAGCGCCAATCTTCTTCTGGACCAGGTCTTTGGAGCAGAGATTGTCTGGACTGGGCTGTCGCGTCGCGAAGAGGTTTTACAGGAGACTTTCGATAAAACTCTCTCAACTGGAAGGAAACCCTATCTGGTCCCTTACGGTGGGTCCAGCCCGACCGGGGTGCTGGGATATGTGTATGCAATGGAGGAATTTGTCAGCCAGAAAGTTGCAGCGGACTGGATCGTCGTCGCCTCGTCTTCTGGCGGAACACAGGCGGGGCTGGTACTGGGCGCCCGGGTGTTTGGCTATACAGGGAAAATTCTCGGCATCAGCATCGATGAACCCCGCCTCGTCCTGCAGGAGCGGGTGGCAAAGCTTGCTTCTGAGACCAGCCGATTGCTGCCCTCAGCCGCCAATTTCACGCCGGACGAGGTGCTGGTCAATGCGGATTATGCGACCCCCGGTTATGGGGTCCTGACCGGGGCGGAGCGCCACGCAATCTCCCTCTTCGCAAAATACGAGGGTCTCCTGCTCGATCCAGTCTACACAGGCCGCACCGCGGCGGGAATGCTGGACCTGCTGGGCAAAGGTTTCTTCGGCAGGCATGAGACCGTGTTGTTCTGGCATACCGGCGGACAGCCTGCGCTGTTCGCTGAGAAATACCAGCCCGAACTGGTCTGAAGAATAAAGACACCGCCCGGTCAGGCGGTGTCTCTGAGTAATTCAATAGGTGGGTAATAAAAATTACGGCTGCAGCTGCAGGTGCGCTTCCGCACTCGCGGTGATCACCTGTTCCTCCCACATCATGGGGTAATACAGGATATTGCGCCACAGGTCTGCCATGTCGATGTAATGGGGATGGTAAGCGTGACCGGATTGCCCGGTGGTGTGAACGCTGAGGGAATTGCCCAGGTTCCCCAGGTCCACGATCATGCGCATGGAGGGCAGCCAGTCGACAGAATAATCGAGGGTCGCGTTCCATCCAGTGGCATTGACCAGTTCCTCCCCGCCGCTCAGGGCAAATGGTCCCCGGTTGAACAGCGCTTCAATCGGGGCGATTCCAGACTCGCCCAGGGTTCCATTGCGGAACGTGGCTGTGTGCAACCCGCCCCAGTTCCATTTATCGGGATTTTTCCCCTGCAACTTCTCGAGTTCGGTTATGGCTTCACCGAATGCCTTGACCAGGATATCGTCGCGGCGTTCGACCTTGCCTGCGGTACCCCGGTCATCCCACCAGGAGCCATCCGGCTGGTTGGCTAGGTTGCGCATCACTTCATTCCAGCGAGAACCTCCTATCGGCCAGTAATCCTCAGGCAGGTCGTCCCGGAAGGTATCTCCCAGCAGGTTTTTCCAGAACACTTCGAAAATCACTGCCGGGGCAGAATCCATGCGCGCCTGGAAATCCCAATTCTTGAGCAAATCCAGTGCGATCGCCTGGTTCGGTGTGCCCGACTGTACAACCGCCTGTGCCAGTAGTGGCGCATAGGTCGCCGCGTTGGCTTCGAAACCATCACCTTGCATCTGCTTGATGTAGGCGATGTCGATCGGACCAGGAGCGTCTTCAATCATGTTTACGATGCGGTTGGCGCGGTATCCGTAGTTCCAATCCTTGGTGATAAGGTAGGGGTATTCCTCCCCCACGACCGCGTTGTTGGCTGTCACTATGTATCCCTTCGGCGGGTTGAACGAATATGGCAGTTCCTCAAAGGGGATATAACCGCTCCATTCGTATTCGCCCGTCCAGCCGGGGACCGGGAGCGTTCCATCGCCCTTCGCGCGGATGGGAACATTGCCCGGCATCTGGTAACCGATATTCCCCTCCACATCCGCATACAAAAGATTCTGCGCCGGGACGTTAAGCATTCGCGCCGCCTGGCGGAATTCGTCCCAACTGGCTGCCTTGTTAAAACCCCAGATGGCCTGGAAAATATGGGAGGGTTCGAGGGCGGTCCAACGCAGAGAAATGGCATAAGGCCCCGGCAGGCTGACACCGCTTTTTATATCGAAATTGGCCAGTTTACCGTAGGCATCCGATATGATCGGACCGTGCCGGGTGGACCGTACGGTCACCTCGACGGGTTCCCCGCCGCCGACTTTGATCGTCTCGGTGCGCAGGGTCATGTCGAGCCACTGACCGTTATATTCGTACTGGTCGGGATTGTCCGGGTTGACCTTTTCAATATACAGGTCCATCACATCCGGTCCATTGTTGGTCATCCCCCAGGCAATATTCTGGTTGTGACCGATGATCACGCCCGGAACCCCGGCGAAGGAAAATCCAGCCACCTCGAACGGGCAGGTCGATGAGATGGGACGGCAATGCAAGCCGATCTGGTACCAGATGGAAGGCATCTGAATGACCAGGTGCGGATCGTTTACCAGGAGCGCCGTCCCGCTGGCAGTCAGCGATCCGGAGACTGCCCAGGAATTGGAGCCGATCCCCGATCCTGTTGGTCCCAGCAGCGCTTTCAGCGTGGAAGAAAAATTCCGAACGGATGACCAGTCCAGGTTTGGAAGGCTGAGGCTTGAAGAAGTTGTTTTCGTGGCTTGTCCCAGTTCGGGGACGATGACGGGGTGGTCAGCTGGATAGGCTGGAAAGAGTTCCGCCACCTGTTCCGGGGAGAGCGTTTTGAGCAGGATGGCGCGCTCGATCTCATTATCCATGTTGCCTCCCAGGTCCCAGGCCATGGCTTTTCCCCATGTCAGGCTGTTCACCGGGGTCCATGCTTCAGGCTTGTAAGCGGGGGTCAGTATCTTCAGGATGGCATATTCCAGGCTGACCGCCGCCCCCTGGTGATCTGCCAGATAGGCATTCACCCCCTCGGCATACGCCTCCAGGATGGCGGTCGACTCGGGATCTAAGCTTGCCAGTTCCTGATCGGCTACCTGGCGCCAGCCAAGTGTCCGCAGGAAGGTATCTGTTTCCAGCTGCGAATCTCCGAACATCTCAGAAAGCCGCCCGGAACCGATGTGACGCCAGAAGTCCATCTGCCAGAACCGCTCCTGGGCATGGGTGTAACCTTGCGCCATGAACAGGTCATGCAGGGTGGTGGCATAAATGTTGGCAATGCCCATCTCGTCGCGATAGATATCCACGCTTCCGTCCAGCCCTGAGAGTTGGATGTTCCCATCCGTCTGCGGGAACGACCGTCGGGCAGTAACTACACCGATGACAGACAGAACAACAGCCAGAACCACCAGACCCCCAACCACCCCGGTTAAAATTCGAGTACTCTTTTTCTTCATAGCTCCTCCAATGGCGATTTGGTTTGATGCTATAACACGCCTGTGAGAAAATGGTGGCGCAGGTGAGTAGATCCTCTTTACCCTTGCCTTACCGGATCGTCAGCAGGAAGATCAATCAATCCGAAAGAGTCCTTACTCCAGCCTGACGCGCACATCCACAGCCATCACCCCCTCACCGGGAGCCAGTACGCGCAGCGGATTGATTTCGATCTCGGCAATTTCCGGGTGTTCACAAGATAACTGTGCCAGCCGTTGCAATACTTCCTTCACTGCCACGGCATCCCCGGCAGGAATATTCCGGAAGCCTGCCAGTTTACGCCCTGCCCAGGTACGCTGCAGCAGGTCCTCCGCTTCTGATGTTGGCAGTGGAGCCAGGGCAAATGCCACATCTTTCAGACCTTCCACTTCCACACCGCCGGAGCCGAACATCACCAGCGGACCGAATTGGGCATCGCGTTTTGCTCCAATGATAACTTCCTGCCCTCCGGAGACCATGTGCTGCACCAACACCCCTTCCAGGACGCGCCTCCGGCATGGCACGGCGGGCATTTTCGGTCACGATGCGGAATCCTGCCTGTGCTTCGTCTTTATCACGAATGTTGAGCAGGACCCCGCCTGTCTCGGATTTGTGCGAGATATCCTTGCGAAGCCACCTTCAGCACCACCGGAAAGCCGAGCTGCTTTGCTGCTTTCCCTGCCTGTTCCTCGGTCTGAGCCAGGATGACCGGCGCAAATGGTATGCGATAGGCACTCAATAAACTCCCGGCAGCCTCGGAACCCAGGAAAGTACCCGCCTGGGAATTTTCCAGCGCAGCCTTTGCTGCACCGGCGTCAATATCCTCCCATTTTGGGGGGCTTTGATCCGCTTTTTTCAGGTACTCTGCCCGTTTTGACAGGGCACCCAGGGCCGAGACAGCCTGTTCAGCGAAGCGGTATTCTGGGATGCGCGCCTGCCGGAAGAGGCCGGCTGCCTTGCTGATCGCCTTGCCGCCCATCAATGCCACCACCACCGGTTTGGAGGCAGACTGGATCAGGGGGATCATCGCCTCGGCATCCTCGTCAGCGCTGCCCACCGGCGGAGGCGGGAGGATCACCAGTACCATGTCCACACCCGGATCGGCAACCAGCAAACGCAGGGAATGTGCATACATTTCGCTCGTGGCACCGCCCAGGATGTCTACCGGGTTTTGCAGGATGGCAGCACCGGGCAGCAGGGCAGCCAGGCCCGCCAAGGTTTCGGGAGATAATTCAGCCAGGGTCAGGTGATTGGCCTCCAGTGCATCCGCAGCGATCACTCCCGGGCCACCGGCATTGGTCAGGATGGCAATCCGCCGGCCTGTCGGCAGGGGGCAGGCTGCCAGTGCCACAGCCCAATTGAACATTTCTTCAATAGTGACTGCCTGCAAGACTCCTGCCCGGCGGAAGGCAGCCTCGTAAGCCGCATCCGACCCCGCCAGCGCACCGGTGTGGGAAGCCGCAGCGCGCTGACCGCTCTTCGATCTGCCCACTTTCAAAGCCACCAGCGGTTTTCGTCGGGAGGCAAGGGCTGCTTCGGTAACGAAGCGTCTTCCATCCCGGATGCTTTCAATGTAGAAAGCCAGGGCGCGTGTTTGCTCATCCTCCACCACGCCGGGTAGCATGTCGGTCTCGGTCACATCCGCCTGGTTGCCCAGGCTGAGCAGCCGCGAGAAGCCAAATCCCCGCTCCTGCGCCCAGTCGATGATCAGCCCGCACACCGCTCCCGATTGCGAGATGAGCGCCAGGTCGCCTTTGGGAGGCGGGGGCAGCGGGACGAAGGAAGTATCCAGCGGCAGGTGATAGTCGATCAACCCGATGCAGTTGGGTCCGATCAGGCGCATTTTATACTTCCTGGAAACCTTCAGGCATTCTAATTCGAGCCTCGCGCCCTGCTCGCCGGTCTCCCGGAAACCTCCCGAGGAGATGATCGCTGCACGTATGCCGCGCCCGCCCACTTCCTCCAGCACTCCAGGCATGGCTTCTGCCGGCACGATCAATACTGCCAGGTCGACCGGATCAGGAACCTCTGCAACCTGTTCGTAGATGGGACGGTCGAACAGTTCCCCGCCTTTCCTGTTGACAAAGTGGATCGCACCCGTATAACCGCTGCGAACCATGTTGCGGGCTGTGAACCAGCCAAGTTTTTCGGTATCTGCCGAAGCGCCCACGATGACCACGCCCGTTGGTTTGAAAAAGGGGACAAGGGAAGGTTCCATAAGAAGATTATACAGCAAGAGGGAAAGCACTTCTATCACCAGGATTCTTAAGGAATTTCGTGTTGTATAATGACTGTCTATAAACCGGCTCACCAAAAGGAATATTATGAATCCTCAAATCCTCGCACTCCTCACAGCCATGGCCTGGGGCATAGGCGGCTACTTTGAAAAGAAGGGACTGCATCTCGGCGGGCTTTCACCCCAGATGGGTATCACCGTCCGCACGGCTGTGGCACTGGTCATCCTGGGTGCGGTCTCCTTTCCGCAATGGAAAACCCTTCCTCAGGCCGGCCCAAAAGCCCTGCTGATGATGATCATCGGGGGCGGGATCGTGGCTGGCTCGATCGGTATGCTTTGCTACTATGCCGCCATCAAGGGTGCCCCGCTTTCCAAGGTCATGCCCATCGCCTTCACCTCACCTCTTTTTGGAGTCCTGATGGGTATCATCTTCGGGGCCGAGCCGCTCACCTGGAAGACAGCCATCGGAACCCTGATGACCATCGCCGGGATCGTGGTGCTGACGGTCTGATGAGCGCTGGCTTTATCCAGCCGCGTTACGATTCAGGCGGCTTCGCGTCACTCCCGGAACGCATCAAGGCCAGCCTGCTGGCCGACCCTCGAAAATATGATGCGCTGGTGCTGATTCTACTGGATGGTTTTGGCTGGCGCTTCTTTGAAAAATTCCAGGGCGAACCTTTTCTTAAGCATGTCTCCCGCATGGGGCAGGTGGAGAAACTTACTGCCCAATTCCCATCCACGACCGCTGCCCATCTGACCACGCTGCACACCGGCATGCCGGTGGGTGAACATGGCGTCTTTGAATGGATCTACTACGAGCCGGATATTGATGCTCTCATCGCCCCGTTGTTGTTCTCTTTTGCCGGAACCGCCCAGCGCGATACGTTAAAACAAGCCGGCGTTAAACCGCAGCATTTGTACCCGGCCAATCCTTTCTATCATGCACTAAAGAAACAAGGGGTTACCAGCTCCATCCTCCAGCACCGCGAGTACACGCCTTCCTCTTATGGTGATGTGATCTTCTCGGGAGCCAGGGCACTCGGCTATAAAACACTGCCCGAGGTGCTTGTCAACCTGGTGGATTCGCTCAACCTATCTGCGCCTGGGGATGGAAAAACCGCGACAACTTCACCAGCCTATTTTGTGCTCTATAACGACAGGATCGATGCCATCAGTCATGAATACGGACCGGGGTCGCTCCAGACCTCCGCCGAGATCCGGATGCTGTTGATGACTTTCGAGAACATCCTACTGAAGGCATGGAAAGGAAGCCGCAGGAGAATCCTGTTCATGCTTACCGCTGACCATGGTCAATCCGAGGTGGATCCTCAAACCACAGTCTATATAAATCGCGAAGCGCGTTTTTCTGGCATCGAAAAATTCCTGAGGCGCAACCGGAAGGACGAGATGATTGTGCCAGGTGGCTCGGCGCGCGATTTCTTCCTTTACATCCAGCCCGGGTTGGTGGACGAGGCCCAGGCATTCCTCGCTGCCCGGCTGGAAGGACAGGCTGAGGTCCGCAGAGTGTCGGATCTATTGTCCTCCGGCTGGTTCGGTCCTCGTCTGTCGGATTCGTTTTGCAAGCGCGCTGGCGACCTGGTGATCCTGCCCTATCGCCATGAATCTGTCTGGTGGTTCGAAAAGAACAAGTATGAGCAGAAATATTTCGGTCATCATGGCGGGCTGACACCGCAGGAGATGGAAATCCCGCTCCTTACCTGGGAAATGTGAAGTAAAATTGACCCATCAACCTGTCCCCGCCGCGCTGTGGCGGGTCCTATACCCTGAAGAGGAGAATCCCCATGTTTCAAACCATAATCATTGTAGGTAATGTCGGCCGTGATCCGGAGATGCGTTACACCCCTTCCGGCCAGGCAGTCACTTCCTTCTCGGTGGCTACCAACCGCCAGTACACGAACAACAGCGGTGAGACCATCAAAGAGACCATCTGGTTCCGCATTTCCGCCTGGGGGAAAACCGGCGAGACCTGCAACCAATACTTAAAGAAGGGTTCCAAGGTGCTCATCGAAGGCCGCCTGACCGCAGATCCAGCCACCGGTGGGCCGCGCGTTTGGACAGGCCAGGATGGTTCAACGCGCGCCTCCTTTGAAGTATCCGCCCAGACGGTGCGCTTCCTGAGCACTCGCAGCGAGGCGGAAAGCGGCGGGGCAGGCTCAGCCCCTGGCGCTGAAGATGGTGTCGCTCCGGCTGAAAATGAAGACATCCCCTTTTAATCAGGAAGTGAGACCGACGTGACCCTGCCCCCTCCCAAACCACCGACCGCGTTCCAGATCGAGATTCCGGCGGATTTGCATCCGGTGTATGGCAACCTGGCGCGCATTGCCCATGCCCCGGCGGAATTTGTCCTGGATTTTGCCCGGATCCTGCCCGGCGACACCAAGGCCACCGTGACCGCCCGTGTGATCATGTCACCGGTGGCATTGAAACTATTTTCCCAAGCGCTCAACGAAAACCTGACCCGCTATGAAGCCACCTTTGGAACCATCAACATCCCTGTAGGCGGTTCATCCCTGGCTGATTCTCTTTTCAAACCTTTTCACCCTCCAGAATCGCCAAAAGAACCGCCTGAAGAGCCGCCAAAAGAACCAAAGAAATGACCGCTCGGGAACATAGATTCAGCAAGGTTGGTTCCCCCCACCATCTTTTTCCCCCGGCGGTCAGGTTAACTTCTTCAACCACCGCCGGGGCTGTCATTTTCAGATCGATTCCAAAGGATGATCGATGCACAAACTCGAAACGATTGCAGAACAGATCCGCCAGACTTTCGATGCACAGACTGCCACGCGCGACAAAGCGCTCGGCCAGGCGAGGGCGCTCACGCGTGCCTGCGCGCTGGCCATCCGCGCCGTCCACCGGGACGAGACGGAGGTGATGCAAAACCATCTAGATGAGGCCTATCACCTTGCCGATGCCCTGCGCAATGACCTGGCTGATTATCCTGCCTTTTACCATGCCGGCTACACGCAGGATTCCCTGAAGGAATTTGCCGAAGCCAGCATCACCTGCGCCCTCATCCGGCATCAGGCGCTGCCCACACCCGAGGAACTCCACCTGCCGCCCAGTACCTACCTGAACGGCCTGGCAGAGTCGGTGGGTGAAATGCGCCGCCGCTGCCTGGACATGCTCCGCCAGGATAATTCCGCTGAAGCCGAGCGCCTGCTCGGTCACATGGATGACATTTATGCCATCCTGGTAACCATGGATTATCCTGACGCGATCACCAACGGACTGCGCCGCCAGACGGATGTCATTCGCGCCATCATCGAACGCACACGCGGTGATCTGACCTTCAGCCTGCGCGGCGAAAAACTCGAACGCTCAATCTCCCGGCTGAGCAGTCAATTGCCCGGATCCGGGCTGACTGAAAAACAGTCCGCGGAAGAGAAAGGTTAACCAACATGTCCGCCCACGGCCGCCGTCATCCGCTCGTCCTGTATATGGTTATTATCGACCTGTGGTGGAAGAAACTGCTGGGCATAGGACTGGTCCTGATTGCGTTTGTGGCAGCCATGATCTGGGTGCCATCCGTACTCCCTGGTTACGCTCCGGTTCGCGTGCAGGAGTGGGTCCTCGTCTTGAGCGGCGTCGCAGGTGCTGCTTCCATTCTGCTCGCCATCATTCTTGCTGCAGCCCGTAAATTCGCCTATGTTCAAGCCTTTGAGGATCACCTGCGGCTGGCAATACCTTTACTGCGGATGAGGATCTCCTACCAGCGA
Source organism: uncultured Chloroflexia bacterium (assembly GCA_963828815.1). Classification (GTDB taxonomy): domain Bacteria; phylum Chloroflexota; class Anaerolineae; order Anaerolineales; family Villigracilaceae; genus UBA877. Next base: position 1,721,832 of record CAWHGD010000002.1, on the reverse strand, counting down.
ATCATCCAATCTTCCAGCGCGGAAATGAAGCGCTTATTCCCGCTGGCAACATTGAAAGGTTGGAAACGGAATTTCATGCGGCCATTGGCCACGGGAACAGCCATTGTCCTGGAAATGAAAGGCTGGCCTTTACCACGGCCTCTGCTCACTCTTTTTCTCTCCACTTTCTTTTTCCCGGATAAGAATCCCCGCCTGGCACTGCTGGTGCCTGATTGGATTCAATTCAGCATGGAACTGGAGAGCTACCGCAGTGCCTGGTTCGAATCGATCCACCATCCGAACGCCACGCCTCGCTCCGAACTGCTCGCCAGCCTCTCCAGGAAATAATGAACATCTATTTTGCCTGTTCGATCACTGGCGGGCGGAATTTTGAATCCATTTATCGGGCCATCACCACCGCTTTGCTGGCTGATGGTCACGAGGTTCCAACCGCGCATCTGGCTGATTCGAGTGTGACCACGCTGGAGGGGCAGGTTGCCCCGGTGGATGTCTACGAACGGGATACGGGCTGGATCCGCACCTGCCAGGCACTGGTGGCGGAGGTCAGCACACCATCCCATGGAGTTGGGTACGAGGTGGCTTATGCCCTGTCTCTTGGTAAACCTGTGTTATGCCTTTACCAGAGAGGGCAGCCCGTTTCAAAGATGTTGACCGGAAACACGCACAAAAATATAACCGTCTGGAGTTATCTCGATGCGGAGGGGGCCATTGCTGCAGTCCGTTCTTTTCTAAAGAATGAGGTTCAATTGTGAAGTTAATCACGATTTATGTATGACTTTCCACAGTGGCACCTGTCAGACAAGTAGTATATGATTGCGGGTGGAGACGGAAGCATAACACCTCCAACGTTGCTTACCACTGTCTCCTCCTTTGGCGAATGCCTCCGCAGATAGCTCCATCTGCGGAGGCTGTTCTTTAACAAAGAACGCAGAGGTATCCACCTCTGCGCGCCTGGTTGACGGGGATGAATTATGCCGTGGGAGCTGCTGGTTGCTTGTACAGCGGCAGAACCACCGTAAAGGCTGAACCCTGTCCAAGCAGTGATTCCACCCAGATGCGACCCTGGTGGTTGTCGATAATGGATTTCACGATCGCAAGTCCCAAACCGGAGCCCCCCACTCCCTTGGGAACATTGCTGGCGCGATAGAATTTCTCAAAGATATGCGGCTGGTCGGCAGGTGGGATCCCGGGACCTGTGTCGGTGATGCGCAAAATGACCTGGTCGTTCTGTACTTCCACGTCTATGGTGATGGAGCCGCCTTCTGGTGTGTATTTGATGGCATTGCCGATCAGGTTGTCGAAGACCTGCCGCAGGCGGATCGGGTTGCCCCGCATCTGCGGAATTTCATCCGGCAATTTCAGGTCGAGTTTTAATTTCTTGTCTGAGATCTGCCCGCTGACGGTTTCGAGGGAATATCGGATGATGCCTTCCAGGGGTACCACTTCTTTCTGAGTATCAAATCCTGCTTCGATCCGCCCCAATTCCAGCAGATCATTGACCAGCGAAGTGATGCTCTGGACGCTGTTCTGGACGCGATGGATGAATTCGCGCTGCTGGTCATTGACCGGACCCACCCTATCGAGCAGGTCCACATAACCAAGGATGGCTGTCAGTGGGGAACGTAAATCGTGTGAGACGGTATTGACAAACTCATTCTTCAGGCGGTCTATCTGCTTGAGATAGGTGATATCCTGCATGGTGATCGCCACCCCGATGCGCGGGATGGGAGTGCATTGAGCAGAAAGAACCCGTCCATCTTCGAAGATAATTTCATTGTGCGGCAGAGGGTTGGTGACATTCTCGGTCAACAGGATCTTCAAATCCGGGTGAGGCACCACTTCAGTGATTGGTTTACCTTTCAAAGAATCATCCTGCCAGATGCCAAAATCCCTGCATGCGGCAGGATTGATCAGGATGATATTTGACTTGTCATTCAGGATGATCACCCCGTCTTCGATATGTTCGAATACCGTGTCGAGTTTCTGCAGTTCGTCCACGCGGTGCTGAAGCGAGGCGGTTGTGAGTTTAACCTCCCGCCTTGTCCAGTCTCCGATCCGGTCGGAACGCTTGATGCTGTTTTCCACGATCTTCGTGATCTCTTCGATATGCAGCGGAGCGTGGAGACAGTCACTGACGCCAATATGGATTGCTTTTTTGATGATCTCCGGGGATTCCTCCAGGAGCAGCAGCAACACCGGCATGGTTGGGAAACGTTCCAGCATCTCGGCGGCAATTTCCAGTTCGTCCGCGCCATCGAAGCGCTGGCTGATGATCACCAGGGCTGGTGTCGATTCCTGCAGGGATTTCTTTAGTTCATCCTGATTCTGGGCAACGGCAACTGTGTAGGATACCGCGGCTAACGCCCGGTCAAATAGCTGCAGAATTTGCTCATCATCAAGCGCAAGCAGAACCAGATCGGATTTTGGCATGCCTCAACCGTACCTGAAAATCATCATCTTATTCAATTCCGATTTATTAATTCAATCCGCGGCAGATCTTCCTGCTGTATCCTCTAACCTTACTAATACCGTTAACAGACTTTCCTATACCGCAATTCTACCAGTAAGGGACAAATACTTGGTTCTGTCACTCGCGAAAAACCGGATTTTAATTTCAAAGTAAAGACCGGACGGGCTTCCATAACCACCTTATTGCTGCTCAATCCTGGCTGACACTCCCTGAGGAGGTGAGATTTCGGAGTGACAGTCCCACAGGGGTCAAGTACCAGCCCGGGCGGCTGATTTGTGCTCAGCGCTGTGCGTTTGGATGGTTATTTACACGATATTGTAACACTTTTATCACAAACGATGCTTTTCTCGTGTAAAATACCTGCTGACATAACCTGTAGAGGAGTATCCGGATGAATGACTTCCTGTGGTGGCGGGACGGCGTAATCTATCAAATCTATCCCAGGTCTTTTGCTGACAGTAACGGCGATGGATTGGGCGACCTGGCAGGAATCACTGCACGCCTCGATTATCTCGCCCATTTGGGCGTTGACGCCATCTGGCTCTCCCCTTTCTACCCGACCCCCGACAAGGATTTTGGCTACGATATCAGCAACTATCAGGACGTGGACCCGCGCTTCGGTACCCTTGCTGATTTCGACCGCCTTGTTGTGGAAGCCCACCGGCGCGGGATACACCTTGTATTGGATCTGGTGTTGAATCACACTTCCGATCAGCATCCCTGGTTCCTTGAATCCCGCGCCAGCCGTACCGATCCCAAACGGGATTGGTATATCTGGCGGGACCAGCCAAACAACTGGCAGGCATGCTTCGGTGGAAAGGCCTGGGAATTCGATCCTCTCACCGGTCAGTATTACCTCCACCTCTTCACCAGGGAACAGCCGGATGTCAACTGGCGCAATCCGGAAGTCCGCAAAGCCCAGTTGGATGTCTTCCGTTTCTGGATGGAGCGCGGCGCGGATGGCTTCCGGTTGGATGTATTCAATGCCTATTTCAAACACGAGGATCTGCCCGACAATCCGCAAAAATTCGGTTTGCGCGGCTTTGACCGCCAGAGGCACATTTTCGACATTGACCAGCCGGAAATGTTGCCGTTCTTGAAAGAGATGCGTCTCCTCCTTGACTCCTACCCGGAGCGCTATGCCATCGGGGAAACCTTTTTCGCCACGCCGGAGAAGACCGTCTCCTATTGCGGAGCAGAGAAGCTGCATGCCGCATTCAGTTTCGACTTCACTTCGATGGGCATGTTCCTGCCGCGCTACCCCTGGAACCCTCGCTGGTTGATGGACAAGGTGATCCAGCGCGAGAAGATCTTCAAAGCAGCCGGTGTCTGGCCGACAACGGTGTTGAGCAACCACGACCTGCCGCGGGCGGCAAGTCGCTACACCAAAGGTGAAAACGATTCGCAGGCATTCCTCGCCATGGCATTGCTGCTCACCTTGCGGGGAACGCCTTTCCTTTATTACGGTGAAGAGATCGGCATGCGGGATATCCATTTGCACCGCGACGAGATCCTCGACCCGCCCGGCAGGAAATATTGGCCGCTCTACAAGGGGCGGGATGGCTGCCGTTCACCGATGCAATGGGATGACAGCCAGTATGCCGGCTTTTCGAATGCCAAATCCTGGCTTCCGTTGCATCCGGATTATATCCACCGGAATGTCGCCGCCCAGCAAACCAACCCTGAATCCTTATTCCACTTTACGAAGACATTACTGGGCTTGCGAAAGAAAATCCCCGCTTTGCTGTCAGGTGACTTCATACCGGTCCACTCGCCGTCTGGCATGCTGGCTTATCTTCGCCAGAACGGGAAGCAATCGGTGCTGATGCTGCTGAATTTTTCAGGTCGGGTTCTGGAGGTCCGCTGTCCGGATGGTGACAGCCAGGTGCTGCTTACGAGTGGAAAAGGTACTCCGGGTGTGTTGAATCCCCGTGAAATTCAAATGCTCGAATTCCCGGGAAGGCTCTATTCACCCGGTCAATTGTCGATAGAAAATGGACGGATTCACTTACTTACCTGGTGATGAACCGGAATCTCCCGGTCCGCTGGCACGCTACCTTCCCCTGGCGCCAGATGGTACCGCGACCGCATTCCTGGCTCTGCACTCCAGGCCGGGAGATTGGGTGCTCGATCCATTTGGGGCTTCGCCGCGCACCTGCCTGGAAATGGCCCGTCTTGGTTTCCGCGTCCTCGTGGCTGTGAATAATCCGGTCACCCGCTTCCTGCTTGAAACTACCGCCAATCCTGCCTCCCAGGCTGAAATGCGTGCCGCCCTTGCCGACCTAGCGGCAGCCCGCAAGGGTGACGAGCGCCTCGAAACCCATCTTCAATCCCTGTATCTTACCGAATGTACCAAGTGTCACCGCCAGGTCCCTGCGGAGGCTTTCGTCTGGGAACGGGAGAGCGGGGAATTGACGGGCCGAATCGTGCGCTGCTCGTGCGGCGACAACGGTGAATATCCTGCCACAGACGCCGACCGGGCGCGGGCAGCAGGATTCGCAGCCACGGATGGCTTGCATCGCGCACGTGCTCTCGAACGTGTTGCTGCTGCGAACGATCCCGACCGCATCCATGTCAAGGAAGCATTGGAATGCTACCCGCCCCGCTCCGTGTACGGGTTGATCACCATCATCAACAAGATGGAGAGCATGTCGCTGCCTCCCGAACGCCGTCGGTGTCTGCTTGCGCTCCTCCTCACCGCCTGCGATGAGACCAGTGCCCTCTGGCCGCATCCTGCAGAGCGTCCGCGCCCGAAGCAATTGAGCATTCCTCCGCGCTATCTCGAGAAAAATGTCTGGCTGGCGCTGGAACGCAGTATTGAAATATGGGCAGCATCCGGGCAGGGTATTCAGGCGGTTACCTGGCCCACGCTCCCTGCAGAAACTGGCGGCATTTGCCTGTTCGATGGACCCATGCGCGAACTGGCGCTTCAACTCAAGGAGTTCACTCCCGGTGTGGTTGTCACTGTGCTGCCGCGCCCGAACCAGGCGTTCTGGACCCTTTCCGCGTTATGGACCGGCTGGTTATGGGGCCACGAAGCAGCCGCCCCGTTCAAGTCGGTGCTGCATCGACAACGATATGATTGGAACTGGCATGCCAATGCCATTCATTCCGCCTTAAAGAACATGGCCGATCACCTGCCCCTGAATGCACCATTCTTCGCCATCGTTCCCGAGCCTGAACCGCCTTTCCTCTCCGCGGCCTTGCTGGCGGTCGCGGGATCAGGATTCGAATTGGCCGGCCTGGCATTGCGCACCCGGCATGATCCGGTTCAAATCCTCTGGCAGAAGCGCGCCTTCAGCCATGCAGAGAAGGAACCTGCATCGATAGATGCCGAAACGGTCAGCCAGGCAATAATATCCTTCCTGCAGGAACGCGGTGAGCCTGCTCCCCTCCTTCATCTCCACGCCGCGGGGTTGGCTGCCATGGCTGGGGACCAATCCCTGCGCTGGCAGGACGACGCCCTGGCACCGGTCAACGCCTCCATCCTGAACGCGCTGGAAGGTACGCAGTTCGTGCACCACTCAGAGAGCAAGAATCCAGAAACCGGCCTGTGGGGTCTGAGCGGGTGGGATGCTGAGACTGAATCGCTTCCGGACCGGGTGGAGATTTTCATCGTCCGCTATTTGCAAAAGAATCCTGTCGCCCAACGGCGGGATATTGAGACGGCCCTGAACATCGAGTTACCCGGCTTGCTGACCCCTTCGCTCGGGCTTATCCGGGCAGTTCTGGCTTCCTATGCATTGGAAACAGATGGGCGCTGGAGCCTGCGCCCGGAAGACCAATCGTCGAACCGCCGGGCCGACCTGGAAGGAGCTGCGGTTTCACTGGCCGCGCTCGCGGCCACGCTGGGATTCAATCTCGAACGAAAGGAAAACCCTCACCGGCTCATCCTGTGGCAGGATGCCGGGCAGACAGTCTACGCTTTTTACCTGCTGGCATCTGCCATGGCAGGCAGCATCCTGCGCCAGAATTCCTACCCGGCTGAACGCAGCCTGCTGGTCCTGCCGGGCGGCCGTTCCGGTTTACTGGCCTATAAACTGGACCGCGACCCGGGGCTGAGATACCTGGCTGAGGGCTGGCGGATCCTCAAGTTCCGCAACCTGCGCCGCCTTGCCGGGATCACCGGCCTCAGCCGGGAACGCTTCGAGAAGGAACTGGGCGGGGATCCGATCGAACCTCCTGAACAGATGAAACTGTTCTGAACCGCTTCCGTATAATATGTGTGTATGAGACCACTTCCTTGCAATCCCGGTCCAGATTCTCTATAATGGACCCATCATGTCAAACCTCCTAATCAAACGTGTCGGGACGGCAACAAAGGTTCTGGTCATCGCAGCCGCTCTGCTGGTCTTTGCCGGTTGGTTCTTCAACACCCCGGTGGGTTTCTTCGGCAAGCTGGATGCAATCGGTTATGCTGTCTGCCACCGCATCAGCGAACGGTCGTTCCACATCGGGAATTACCAGTTGCCGCTTTGTGCCCGCTGTTCCGGGATGTACCTGGGTGCTGTGACCGGGCTGGTTTACCAGTCCATCCTCGGTTGGAAGAAAGTAAAGATACCACCCTGGAGCATCATTGCTCTGTTGCTTGTTTTCGTCGCCGCCTTTGCTGTCGATGGGGCTAATTCGTACCTTTACTTGATGAAACAGGTTGTGCCCGGGATCCTGCCTGATATTCCCAACCTGTATGTACCCAACAACACCTTGCGCCTGTTGACCGGTTCCGGGATGGGATTGGGGATGGCACTGCTGCTTTTTCCAGCATTCAACCAGACAATGTGGGCAGACGGCGAGGAGAAAGCTTCCATCCCCGGTTGGAAAGTCTTTGGCTTGCTTTTGCTTATCCAGGTGGTGCTTGACCTGCTGGTGCTGACGGATAGCCCCCTTGTGTTGTATCCGTTGGCGATCATCAGTGCCCTGGGAGTCTGGCTGCTGCTGACCCTTGTTTACAGCATGGTCTGGGTGATGCTAATGCGCCGCGATAACCAGTTCACCCGCCTGCGCCAGTTGTGGCTGGCACTGCTTGCAGGCCTGACAATCGCCATGATCCAGACTGCGGTTGTTGATATTTTACGGTTCTGGTTTACAGGAACCTGGGGGGCGTTCCCCCTCGGGAAATAAAGGAATGGAGATTTAAATGGACGCACTATTTGGTATTATGACTGCTTTCGGACTGAGTGCCAGTGCCGGTCTGAACGCTTATATCCCGCTGCTCGTGGTAGGCGTAACCGCCCATTACACCGACTGGATTAAATTGAATCCACCCTATGACCTGCTGGCAAATCCGTGGGTGCTGATCGTGGTCGGCCTGCTGCTGATCGTGGAAATGCTCGCCGATAAGATCCCTGCCGTCAACCATGTCAACGATATCATCCAGACCGGCATCCGCCCGGCAGCCGGGGCGATCATCTTTGCTGCCAGCGCCCATGCCATCACCAATGTTCATCCGGTGATCGCGATCATTTGCGGTCTGCTGGTATCGGGCAGCGTCCATGTTGTCAAATCCGCGGCGGTTCGACCGGCGGTCACTGCCACCACCGCAGGGACGGGTAATGTACCCGTCAGCCTCGCTGAAGATGCCTTTGCGACCGTGTTGTCCTTTCTTTCGATCGTCATCCCGGTGCTAGTGGTAATATTCCTGTTGCTCTTCATCGCCCTGATAGTGTGGTGGTTCTGGCGGCGCGCCAATCGCAAACGCCAGGCAGCCTCCTAGGACTGTAAATCACAAGTATCGTTTATAATCGGTCATTGAACTGCATCAATAAATCAAAGGAGATTTTGATATGAATCAACCTTATCCTCAATTGCCTGCCACGCGGACGAGCACGACAGCGATCATCAGCCTGATTGCCGGAATTCTCGGCTTTGTCCAAATCCTACCCGTCATCGGACCCATCGCGGCGATCATCACCGGGCACATGGCCAAGAGTGAGATTAAGAAGAGCGGCGGGATGGTGACAGGTGGTGGAATGGCAACGGCTGGTCTGATCATGGGTTACCTCATGCTCGCCTTTGGTCTCTGCCTGGCCTGCATCAGCATACTGGTGTTCACAGGTGCGGTCACCCTGCCGTTCGCAATTCCGTTCCTCACCCCTTCCTATAATTATAGTTTCTAGATCATGGCGGATCTCCCCGGCGCACCTGGTCAACCACCTGTCCTAGCTCCAAAGAAGACCAATCCCTGGGTTATCGCCATCCTGGTGCTGGTGGTGCTCTGTTGCGGCTGCTTTGGCGTGGTCGGGTTGATCTTTGGTTTCTGGGAACCTATCACGCAATCCTTAAGGTCGCTCGGATTCTAGAAACTGCTAGGTTATTCCTGCTTTTTCTACAAGAATTCGAACCCCGGTCACGTCTATGGTGCCCGGGGTTTTCCTTATATTGATTTAATTCTTCAAAGATCAGATATTTATCCTTCGACAAATGACCTCCCTTTAGGTCAAACAAGGCATTTGACGGCAGACCTCGGTATGGTGAGTGTCAACCTCTCGCCAACCTGAGGAGCGTCCGGAAAATGGAAAACCAATCCACAATCCAATTTGACCTTGAAACCATCCTGGTGGAAGGTGACATCCTCCACCAGCGCGCTCAACACTCCACCCACCTCGCGCTGCGCCTTATACCGGCTGACCAGCAAGTGGACGGTCTCTCCAATCAAATGTACATGTCCGCCCCGTTCGCTATCTCCCTCTCCCGTGCAATCCAACTCCAGCACCCCGGCGGAGGTTTCCACCTGGTAGGGTGGATGGTCTGACCTGATGATCCCCGGAACGATATTGCCTGCGTCCAGGAATTGTGCCACCCACAGAGTACCGGGATCCCCCCAGACCTGTTCCGGGGTGCCGCTGCGGACGATGCAGCCGTCATGGAGCAGCAGCAGCCGGTCAGCCAGGGTGAAGGCTTCCTCCTGGTCGTGGGTGACATAGATGGCCGGGACTCCGCTCTCATGCAGGATTCTGCGCAGATCGTTCAATAATTGATCGCGCAGGTTGCGGTCCAGGGCTCCCAGAGGCTCGTCGAACATCAGCAAGCGCGGCTTGGGAGCCAGGGCGCGCCCAAGTGCCACCCGCTGTTGTTCACCGCCTGAGAGGTCGGTCACACGGCGATCCCCAAATTCCATCAGATTGACCATTTCCAGGATTTCATTCGTACGCTTATCGATCTGCGCTGCAGGCAGCTTTTGCATCCTCAAACCAAAGGTGACATTCTCTCTCACGGTGAGGTGCGGGAAGAGGGCATAATCCTGGAAGACCAGGCCGAATCCCCGCCTGTGGGGCGGCACCGCAGCAAGATCCTCCCCCTCCCAGCAGACCTGCCCCTGCTCGCAGGTTTCCAGGCCGGCAATGATCCTTAACAGCGTGGACTTTCCGCTGCCGGATGGTCCAAGCAGGCAAACAGTCTCGCCCGCGGCAACAGAAAAGGAGATGCCGCGCAGGAGCGGTTGAGCTTCGTAGGATTTATGGATGTCGATCAGTTCCAGCATAGTGATCCTTAATGATTAAAAATCACCTGCTCCAGGTAGGCGCAGGCGCTCGATGAGCAGGATGCCGAGCCCGCAGACCAGCATCAGGATTGTCGCCATCGCCATAGCCTGTCCATAATTCATCCCACCCGGTTGGGAAAGGAACCGGGCGATGGCGATCGGCATGGTCGGGTAGTCCGGTCGGACAACCAGCGAGCTTGCTCCGAACTCACCCAGCGAAATGGTAAACGCAAACACCCCGGCGGAGAGGGTTGCCCGCCCGACGATCGGCCAGTCCACTGTCGACCAGACCCGGATCGGGGAGGCTCCAAGAGAGGCTGCAGCCTGCCTTAATTGGTCAGGGATGGATGCCAGGGCTGGCTGCAGGCTGCGAATGACGAACGGCAGCGCGATCAGCGTATGGGCAAGCGGTGCAAGGAATGGGGAAGTAACCAGGGCCAGCGGGGGTCGGTTGAAAGTAACGATGAAACCCAATCCCAGGGTTACGGCAGAGGCGCCCAGGGGCAGCATCAGCAGCGGATCGAGCAGTCGTTCCACCCTCCCGGGGCGCGCAAGCGCCGACGCCACCGGAAAACCGATCAGCAGGGAGAGCAGGACCGTCAAAGCCGCATAGCCTGTCGAGATGCCGATCGCAGTGAAGGGTGGAACATAGAAGAGCGATTCACGTCGATTGATGAATAATTCTGAATAATAATCGCCGGTGAAACCGGTTCGAACCTGGTCGCGCGCGCCGCGATCGGCTTCGAGCCGGGTGACCGACCGCAAAGGCAGGGATGCCAGCGGGAGGAGAAAAAATGCCAGCAGGAACACGACCAATAAAGAAAGAATTATCTTCTGGGAACCTGATTGGGCTTTCCGTATGTTTTCCTGTGCGGAACGCGGCGTACTGGTGACAGGATTCCGCCTCAGGATGCGGCTGTACAGGATGGAAAAAGCCAGCGTGCACAATAATTGGATGAGTGAAAGCAATCCTGCCAGCGGAAGGTTGAACATCTGCATGGCCTGACGGTAGATTTCCACTTCCAGGGTGGAGAAACCCGGTTTGCCCAGCAGCAGGATGACACCGAAGGAGGTGAAATCAAAGATGAAAACAAGCAGGCTGGCTGCCAGGATGGATGGGCGCAGCATGGGCAGTGTGACATGCCTCAGCACCTGCCGTGGGCTGCCGCCCAGCGTCTGCGCCGCCTGCTCCGTGCGCGGGTCCAGGCGCGAGAGGGCATTCCCGACCAGCCGGATGACAATGGTCGTATTATAGAAAACATGCGCCATCACTATTGCCCCAAAGGTTCCCACAAAGGTGATCGGAGCCTCCTGCAGGTGGAACAGGTCCATCAAGCCGAGGTTGACCCAGCCGCGCGGTCCCAGCAGGGCATTGAATCCTGCAGCCACCACCACCGTCGGGAGCATGAAGGGTATGGCGGTCAGGGCGCGCAGGAGCGCTTTTCCCTTGAAAGCAAAGCGTGAAAAAAGGAATGCAGTTGGTATCCCAAGAGCAAGGGTCAGAACGGTCGACAACCCGGCCTGGTAAAAAGAGGTGAGCAGGGAGCGGATGGCAAGATTAACCGACGACCGGTCGATGGACGTGATCGCGGCGGGGTTGAGTCCCAGCCAGAGGATGCGGGCAATGGGATAAAAGAAGAACACGCCCATGAACAGGGAGACGCCCAGCCAGGGCAGGACAGGTTTGACCCAGGCTGGCAGCCCGGGTCTATTTCTCATGGGAGGATCTGATCGCGGGACTGATTTGAACATCGAGGCCTGTGGCGGTCCGCTTCCTTAAACGCGGGAAACTGTCCGCTGGAAGGTTAATGCAGGACGACCTCGGTCCAATCGGCGATCCAGCGCTCGCGGTTGGCGGTAATGACCGCAGGATCGAGGCTGGCAGGCTGCGAGGCTTGCCCAGCATAAAGGGAAAACTCTTCCGGTAAATGGGCATTCGAATTTGCCGGGTACATGAACATCTGCAGGGGGATATCCTCCTGGAATTTCTGCCCCAGCATGAAGTCGATGAACTTCTTTGCCAGTTCGAGATTCTTGCTCCCTTTCAGGATGCCGACAAATTCGATCTGCCGGAAGCAGGTGCCAGATCCGAGCAGCGAAGCGGTGGGAGCATCCGTGACCGGAGGGCTGGCGTAGACCACTTCAGCGGCAGGGCTGGTGTTATAGCTGACCACCATGGGCTGCGGACCGTGACCGGAGGAGGCGCTGAAATTGGTGTAGTACGCTGTCTCCCAGCCGTCCACCACCTGCACCTCGTTGAGCGCGCAGGGACCGCCAGTAATCCAGGTAACCCCCGTCCCCAAAATGGGCCACGGTCGCCAGCAGGAAGGCGAGACCCGGCGAGGAGGTGGCCGGGTTTTCCACCACCAGCAGCCCCTTGTATTCGGGCTTTGCCAGGTCTTCCAGCGTGACCGGCAGGTTGAGTGAGTGCGCGGAGAAATACGCCCTGTCATAATTGATGCAGATATCCCCATAATCCACCGGCAGGGCGCGATCCTGCGGGTCCAGTTGGAATTGGGCAGGGATCTCCCTCAGGAGCGGCGAAGTATAGGGTTCATAGATACCGGCTTCCAGGGCGCGTGAAAGGAACGTGTTGTCCACCCCGTAGAACACGTCTGCCAGGGGAGCATCCCGGGTGAGGATGGCTTTATTGAACGCCGTCCCGGCATCGCCGCTCTTCAGGAACAGCGACCTTGACATTGTTTGCCTGCTCGAAGGCGAGAATGACCGGCTCGCTGGCGGAGAACGAGTCGTGGGTCATGACGGTCAGCGTGACAGGTCCTGCCGGGGAACACGCCGGCAGGGTAACAAGAATAAACAGGAACAGGATTATTCGTGCTGGTTTCATCGTTTCCTCCTTCTGCTCATGATCGACCCTGGCGGCTGTGCACGATGAGCAGCAGACCGGATCTCACAGAGACGAATGCCTTTTCCCCGATCATGGTATTGCTGATGCCGCGGGTCTTGTGGGGATGGAGAGTCTCGTTCTGCAGAGGCCACTGCAAACCTTCGGTGGTCACACCGCTGACCTTTCGCCCCCAGGGGATCAGCGACACAAGGTCGCCCGTGTGACCCATCCACCTGCGCCTGCCTGCTGACAAAGAAGACCTGCTCCGCCCCGTCGTCCATGCTGATATGGGATCCACCCGTGGAATGACCGGCAAGCAGGGCGAGGTTTCCCAGGGTCTGGTCCAGGCGCCCGCCGAGGGCGCCGATGATGAGGATCTCGTCGAAATCCCGAATCGATCGCATGGCCCAAAGCCAGTTCAAGATCGGTCTCGTTCTTGTCGCGGGGATAGGGACGGATCTCTGTGCCGGCGGCTTCAAGTTTTCTGCGGTCTGTGGCGGTCAGCGAATCCAGGTCGCCAATGACAGGAGAGCCGGAACCAGCCCGAGGGCAAGGATATGCCGGGTGCCGCCGTCCGCGGCGATCAGCACATCCCCCGGCTGGAGCAGCGGGCGGGCACGTTCATGATCCGGTATTTCGCCATTCACAAAAATGACCGCACGCCTCATAAAAAAACCATCCTCTCCGGGGAGGATGGTCTGTTGTATGCACATATCCCTCCGCCGGTATGATCCGGATCAGGTTCTGCGGGTCGAGGCTCCTGGCCTCCTCTCAGCGCGGACCGCGCGCTCCCCGTTGGTTTGTTAAAGCGAGTATACGGCAGCGGTGACCGCCTGTCAAGGCGAGGGATTAATCCTCAGCCCATCAAACCAGGATGGTCAAGACTGCCCAAATCATGAGCGGGACGAGGATGCAGAGGAGCGTCACCCCTGCCCCCAGCACACCGATGACAGCAAAGGTTTTCCCTGTGTTTTTTTGAAAGACCCCGATCATTCCCAGGATGAGCGCCAAAGGAGTCAGCAGGCAGCTACCTGCCCAGAGGATCGTAAAGAGCGCAGATTGTAATTGCACAGGAAAGGAAGAGGATGAATTCGTAATGTAAGGTAAAAAGGTGGTGGAAAAAAGGGTACAGGCGAAAATCAATGACAACAGCCAGAGGATGCAAGAGGCGATGCCGAGCCATGCAGAGCGAGGATTTTGCGTTCCGGTTTCCAGGTGGATTCTCCTTATTCTTGAAGATTGAAGTGAGTAGGCTATTAAACGCCCAACAAGGAATTCAAAGGATTAGCTTCCAACTGGATCCAACTTTTTTGAAACAATAATTTGGATTCTCTCAAATATTACCTGATCGAAATATCCGAGAGTAAGCCTCTTATCCCTTGCAACTCGAAGTTGGAATTCGCCGATCTTGAACATGAATGCCAAAAGGTCGACTGACCGCTCTTCATCAAGGGTACCCTCATCAGATTTTAATTCTCATTCCAACCGTTTTGGGCCCGTCTTCGATCTTTTCGGAATATATTACATGACTCAGTTCATGTGCCAGGATGGCTGCAACGGAAAATGGATTGTCTAAAAACTGATCATTGATTGTTATCAAATAACTGTATGTAATAGTGTTATTGTTGTCGACGGAAGCATTTCTCTGACAACTCCCTGGTCGAGAAATGGAGTTGGATTTTGCGAGCTCGATTTTGAGATGAGTTAACCTCAAATGGCGAACCAGATCGCGAAAAATTCCTTGCCAACCAAGATCATTAAATGAATTAGCAACCGTGTCTGCTTGGATCGGACAAACGGGAAAATTGTCCTTGCCAATTTTGTGAATCACCTGATCGATTTTTCGATAAACCCAGCCTTCTAAAGCCATATCTTCGGTGGAGAGCATTTCAAATGATCCGTATCTTGGCACAATTTTATCCGGGTAAACAATTAACCTTACTAGTAAATTTCCTCTTTTACGGCGGAGAAAAGGGGCACGCCAGGAATAATCTAATTTTTCGCCTAAACCTTTATAGCGAATGGTTAACCCATGATAACTTTGCGGGGGGATCACTATAGTGGTTTTCTTCTCATTCAAAACCAGGACCTTGTCTACTCCGTTTCTGGCAGATGTTTCTGAGAGCCAGAGACTTTTTTGAATATCATCCCCCTTATTCAGCCAGATATGGAGCAACAGATCCCCGGTCTTATTTTCCCTTATTTTGCCGCGTCCTCTAAGCCGAAGAACAACATCTCTATTAATTTTTTGTGGAAGCCTGACGAGTAACCGTTTATTATTAACTATAATGACTTTCTCTTTGTCGAGCTCTTCCTGCACAATCCAAATTGAGCGTTTGCATTCCAGCCCGAAAATAGTATTCCAATATTTTCTCATAGTGAAGAACTTTCGTTATCGTTTTGGGAAAATTCTGCCCTCGACTTTGTGTTCAGCCACCGTTTGGCGATTCAATGGCTTATTTACATTGCGTATTACCACTAAAAGACTTAAGTAGTATATAGAAGATAAAAGAAGTATATACCAACATTAGAAGATGGTATGCTCTTCTTTTTACTATCAATCATCCCGGTTTCCCAAATCCTCTGATCGTTTTAGAACTGGAAAGTATAGAATTGATCTTTCACTTAAAAATATTCAAGGCTTGCATGATTATTCCGCAAGCCTTGTTCTCCGATCTGCTGCAACTGGATGGGGATGTGTTCTCGAACCCTACTCGTTCTTCTCCCGCCTGAAATCCACGAAGCGGTAACCCACGCCGCGCTCGGTCAGGATGTACTTGGGGTTGGCGGGATCCTTCTCCAGTTTCTGGCGCAGGTAATTGATGTAAAGTCGCACGTAGTGAGGTTCGTCGCGGTATTCATACCCCCACACCTTGGAAAGCAACTGGTCGTGCGAAATGACCCAGCCGGCATTCTGCACCAGGTGGAAAAGCAGCCGGTACTCCGTCGGGCGCAGTTTGACCAGCTTGCCTTCCAGCCAGATCTCGCGCCGGTCGAAATCGATCTTCAGGCGTTCGTCGATCTCGATCAGCCCGTGCATCCCGCCGCTGAGCCCTTCCGTGCGGCGCAGCACCGCCTTGATGCGGCTGACCAGTTCACGCGGGCTGAACGGCTTGGTGATGTAATCATCGGCGCCCTTTTCCAGGCCGTGCACACGGTCGTCCTCCTCCCCCTTGGCGGTCAGCATGATCACCGGCACGCTGCTGATCTCGCGAACCATCTCCAGCACCTCGAAACCGTTCAGGTCTGGCATCATCACGTCAAGCAGGATCAGGTCGGGGGTTGCGTCGCGCAAACGCTGCAGGGCCTGTTTCCCGTTAAATGCGTCCACCACCACGAAGCCGTCGTGCTCCAGGTTCAGGCGGATGAAGCGCACCATGCGTTCTTCATCGTCCACCACCAGGATCTTGCGGTGCTTGAGGGATTCCTCCTCCATGCCCTATTCCCTCACGAAACCGATGATCTGTTCTTCGCCCTCGCTGGGCATTACTTCGATAAAGGCGATCTGGCTGATCGGCCAGATGACCGTGATGACATCGTTGGACAGGTAGTGAACATCCTTGCCGTCACGGCGGCGCGGGTTGTTGACGGTCACAACCGTATCGCTTCCTGAAGGTAGTGTTTCCACCTCCCCGCAGATGGGATCGTCGTTCGTTATATGGATGATGACCGTATGAGCCATGCGAATCCACCTGTCCTACTCGATCAATACCTGGATCTTCAGTTTGCCCAGCGAGATCACATCCCCGTGGGCGATGGGGCTCTCCACGTAAGGCGACAGCCGGTTCCCGTTCAGGTAAGTGCCGTTGGATGAACCCAGGTCCATGATGACAATTTGCTCGTTTATCAATTTAAGTACCGCGTGCAGTCGTGAGACCCCGTTGGCATAGGCGTTATAAGGGGACAGGTCCACGTCCGGGACGATGGGTTGACCTTCCGCTGACCGTCCCAGGGAAAACTCATTGCGGTCTGCCAGGGGCAGGATCTGACCGCTTTCGATCATATTCAGCGAAATCCATGATTGCAGATGGGCGGGCGGCGGTGGCAGGGTGCTCTTGGTATCGCTCTGGGCCACCTGGCGGGCTTCCGCGGTGTGGATCTTGTGCGTCGCAACGGAAATATCGATCAGCTGTGCCCCGCATTTGCTGCAATAAATGGAGCCGCTCATCTCCTTGTGTTGACAATTCGGACAAATGATCATAGGTCTTCCGTACTCCTGCCTGAAGTTAACAGGGCTCGTGTCCCATATTTTATCTCTTTTCTGCCTTCTTGGGAAAAGGACTTATTTTGCATGATGTGCTCTGCTTCGATCAGTGCGGTGCGTGCCAGGCCGCGTTCGCCCTGCGCAAGGAGATGTGTGGCGAGGCGGTGCAGATGCTCGGAAGCCTGGTCATAATCTCCCGAGTTCACTTCCAGCCGCGCCTGCTCCTGGAGTCGATAGAGTTTCAAGCGCGAGAGGGCTTCAACGATCTCGGCGGAAGGAATATCGGCGCTCGCCTCGTCAGAATAGGGACGGTTCAGGTTGATCGGGATCGGCATCCTGGGAGTATGTTCATCCGTGAGCGTGACCGTCAATTTTCCGTCCAGCAATGCCGCTTCCTTATCCTCCATCGACCGGGGTTGCACCACGAATTCCATCAGCACCCTCAGGGTGGTATCACGAACGATGGGTCCCAGCATCATCGGGCTTGTAAAGGATAACAGCCCTGCTTCCGGTTGAAGTCGAAACGAATACCTTAATTCAATCCCTTCCGGGATGCTGAAATCAAGCCGGTTCTCCTCAGCGTAGGTGCTGCCAAGGCTGGTGAATTTTTCCATCAGCATTTTCTGGATGTCCTGCGGACGTGAAACGTACATGCTGCTGCCGCCGGTGGATTTCGCCAGGTCATCCAGGAAACTGTCATTCCATTCGGTGCCGATGCCCAGACCGCTGATCCCGATGCCCTGCTCGGAAGCACGGCGGGCAAGGCTGATGCATTTTTCCTCGTCACCGTACGTGCGCCCGTCGGTCAGCAGGATGATGTGGTTCACCTGGGCATGGTGCAGATTGCGGAGAATTCCATTGTACCCCATTTCAAGACCTGAAAAAATCTCCGTACCCCCCGAGGTCTGCAGCATGTGGATGCGGGCTTCCAATTTGCTCAGGTCCGAGCTGCGGCTGGCAGGGATGATCTCCTCCGCCCGGTCGCTGAAGGCGATCACCGAGAAGATATCCTCGCTCTTGATCTTGCGCATGATCTGGATGGCGGTCGACTTGACCACATCCATGTTGGGACCCTGCATGGAGGTGGAGCGGTCCAGCACCAGGCAGAGGTTCATGGTTGGCGTGGGAGGGGTTTTCAGATTGGGCGGATGGGATAATTCCAGCAGTACATACAATAATTGCGATTCCGACATCCGGATCAGGCTCTGCCGGCTGAAAATGATGCGCTGCTCCAGAGGATCCTCAGACGCCTCCTCGGGAAGCAGCGCGGCATCGTACTTGGCGCGGCTTTTCGGATTGGACAGGACCTCGTAGGCTTCCTGGCTTTCGAGGAAGATTTCGGTCTCGCCGGGGGCAACATTTTTATCGGGGTGAAGACGCCGCGCGGCCTCGAAATATGCCTGGCGGATCTCTTCTGCCGAGGCGGTACGCCTTAATCCGAGCAGCGTATAGTAGTCTTGTTTTCTTGACATTAACCGATCAATTGAACCAGTACAGCGCTGATGTTATCCGGTCCGCCTGAATTATTCGCGGCCGTTACAAGGTTCTGGCAGGCATTGTTGAGATTGGGCGCAGAGATCACCTGGTTGCAGATCGTATCATCGGGCAGCACGCTCCACAACCCATCGCTGCAGATCAGCAAATATCCCGGTTGCGGGAAGGGCGTGGTGAAAATATCAGGTTCAAGGATCTCGCCCTGTCCAAGCGCTCGATACAGAACATTCCGCTGCGGATGGGTTCCTGCTTCATCTGACGAGATCTGTCCCAGTTCCTCCAGGCGCTTGACCAGGGAGTGATCGCGGGTGAGAATCTCCACCCGCCTGTCGACGCGCAGCGTGTAAGCACGGCTGTCGCCAACATGACCGATGGTCATCTGCTGGCCAAGCACCAGCGCTGCAGTCAGCGTGGTGCCGCTGCCGGGAGCGGCCTGGGTCACCGCCTTCTGCGCCTCCGTGATCGCGGCGCGCATCATTTCCTGCATGGGTTCTTCCATTCCTTCAGAAGGATTAATAATATAAGGATGAAAACGCTTAAGCAGGTACCCGGCCATGGTCCGGATGGCTGAAGAACTGGCTATTTCACCGTATTGATGCCCGCCCATGCCGTCAGCCACGATGTAAAGCCCGAGAGGGGCACTGTTCGCCTCGCCACCGGTTGTGGCGGAAAAAGCGAACAGGCAATCCTCGTTGTGATCCCGTTGCTTGCCCACGGATTGCCCGCAGCAGTGGAGCAATTGCTGGGGTTCAACCCGCGAACTCAGCGCGGTTTCGATCGCAAGTTGTTCACCGGAAAGAGGGTACGTATTTACATTCGCCGGCGGAGGCAGGGGATTGGTTTTCTTGCCGCGCAATTTATCAAAAAATGCTTTCACAATTTTCTCCTTGGACGATTGGCTTTACGCCAATAATGTATACAGGAAGTGGTCTGTGGATCCGATATAAACGATCTCGTCAAAAACAAGGGGCGACCCTGTGATCGGACCCTTGGTGGCAAACTTCCAGCGCAGCCTCCCGGAACGGGCTTCGAGGCAGTAAAGATTCCCGTCCGCGGATCCGCAATACAGGGCATCCTTGTATACGACCGGGGAACTGCTCACCTGGTGCTCCGTCTTGTAACGCCAGGCTTCCTTGGAGGTACGTGCATCCACGGCATAGATATTGCCGTCAGCCGAGCCAATAAAAACAAGTCCTTCCGCAACGTAGGGGGAGGCGACCGAGCCTTTCCCCATGCGGAACCGCCAGATGCCCCAGCCCGCACGTGCATCCAGGGCATAAAAACTGCCATCCAGTGAGCCGAAATAGACCACTCCGTCGGCTTCGGTGGGGGAGGAGGTGATCCCCATCTTGGCCTTGTAATGCCATTTCATCTCCCCGCGGAAATCCACGCAGTAAAAATCGCCATTCTCGCAGCCGGCAAAGACGGTCTCATGGGCCACATACGGAGTGGAACGCACCGGAGCCGCAGTCTCGAATCGCCAGGCAGCCCGCCCGGTAGTCAGGTTGACGGCATGGATGTGCTGGTCATCGGAGCCGAAGAACACATGCCCCTCTGCAATTCTGGGGGACGAATGCACCTTTCCTTCTGTGTAATAGGTCCAGTTCACTTTGCCGCTGCGGGCATTGACCACATGCAGGCGTTTGTCTTCAGAACCGAAGAAGATATCCCCCTCGTAGGCTGCAGGCCGCGTCACCACCCCGCCTTCTGTGGCATACTTCCAGTTCAATTTCCCATCCGCCGCGTTCACCGAATACAGGTTATTGTCATAGGAACCAATATAAATGGAGCCTTCGTAATATAACGGGGCACCCCGAATCTCATCCTCGCATTGAAAAACCCACAAGGGTTTAATCCCCCCAGTGGACTGGATGTTGGTGGTTGCCGCACTGGTGCGATTCAGGATTCCGGTTTTGCGCCCGGAGGCAACCAGGGCTTCCTTCATCGCCTCAGCACTGTGGAAGCGGTCATCCGGGCTGTACTGCAGGGCGGTATTGATGACGGCCTCCAATTCCACGGTTACGGCAGGATTGATTTTCCGCAGCGGGCGTTCGCCAAAGGAAAAGGGCGGTTCCAGGCGCGGGTCGCGGCGTGAGAGGGCATGGTGCAGCGCTGCACCCAGGGCATAGATGTCTGCCAGGGGTCCGGCCTCCCCGCGGTACTGTTCGGGAGGAGAATAACCTTCCGTGCCGATCATGGTCCCCTTTTGCCCCACCTGGAACGGCTTGGCAATCCCAAAATCCACCAGGATAATATGGTCGCTGGGATTCACCATGATATTGGACGGCTTCATATCACGGAAAATGATTGGATCGGGTTTATGCGCATGCAGGAAGGATAGCACGTCGCAAAGTTCGATTCCCCATCCCAGTACTCGTTCCTCCGTCAGGAAACCGCTGGTCTCATTGATGATTGCTTCCAGGTCTTTACCGTGGATGAATTCCAGCACCAGGTAGGAACGATTGTCCTCACTGAAATAATCATAAATGCGGGGGATGGAAAGGTGATTCAAAGTGGCCAGGATATTGGCTTCACGCTCAAAGTTCTGGACAATGGTTTTTCTGACCAAAGGATCCGAGGCGCGGTTGATCATTTCTTTCACCGCAACCAGTTTGACCACGCTTGGGAAATGCAGGTCGCGGGCGCGATACACTGAGCCCATGCCGCCCACGCCGATCACATCCTGGATCACGTAGCGGTTCACGAGTGTTGCTCCGGAGGTCAGCTGGACATTCATTTCGCTTTCCCGCGGCTCATTCCCCATCGACTTTGTAATTCTATTGGTCTCCAGAGCAACCTCCTGATAAAATTCGAACTAGGTGAATTATAGCCATCACCATCGGGATTGGCAACCTATCAGACCTTTCAAATGGTAACCAGCTTGATGAAGTCAGGATGTCCAAACCGCACACCGGTCAGTTTCCCCCCGCATGCCCTTCTGAAAGGAATTCACTCAAGACACCCGGCCTTGCGTGGAAATCCACTTTAAGGCAAAATACTGGGAATTGAATGAGGCCTTCATCGGAAATTACTCATCCAAGCGACAGCCATTTACGGAAACTTTACCAGCCGGCTGGTAAAGTTTCCGTAAAAAGGATATTATACCTGCCTGCTTGCCCTTGAATGGTCCAGGTTGAATCTTTTTCAGATTTAACGCGCACGAACCATGGAATGGATCGAAAAGAAACAGATTTGATATGCCATCCTTGAGGAGAAACACGATGCATCCTTTAGCCGGTGTCTATGCGGCAGCAGTAACTCCATTAAAACCGGACCTGTCCCCCGATTTGAATGCCATTCCCGGGCTGCTTGCCTTCCTTGCCGGTCGTGGCTGTCACGGGATGCTGTTATTGGGAACTACCGGCGAGGGACCATCCTTTTCTCACGACGAACGCCTAGAGGTCATGCGGGCGGCTTTGCAGGTACGGGAAATCGATATAAAAAATCAAGTCACGACCATCAGACTCCTCGCTGGTACGGGGACACCCAGCCTCACGGAAACCATCTCCCTGACACGCTCCGCTTTTGACCTGGGTTACGACGGGGTCGTCGTCCTGCCCCCCTATTACTACCGAAAGGCTTCCGATACCGGTTTATTCCAATACTTCAAAACGCTCATCAGCAAGGCGGTCCCCGCCAGCGGATTCCTGCTTGGTTACCACATCCCGGGTCTGGCAGGGATCGGTTTCTCTCCCGACCTGCTGGCGCGCCTCAAGGATGCCTTCCCGGACCAATTTGCAGGCATCAAGGATTCCTCCCACGATGCAGAATTTGCCGGCAGGCTGGGAGAACGATTTGGATCCGACCTGCTGGTGTTGAACGGCACCGATACCTATCTGACGCTTGCCCTGAAAGCGAAAGCGGAAGGCTGCATCACGGCTCCCGCCAACCTCATATCGCCTGACCTGCGCAAGATCTGGGATGCCTTCCAAGCCGCAGAGGATGTGTCACTGATCCAGGCGCGCGTTGGGGAGATCCGCCGTATCCTTGAGAAGTTTCCACCGCTACCGCCCGTACTCAAAGCCTTGTTGACCAAGTTCCACGGCTTTCCTCCCTGGCCGGTGCGACCCCCGCTCGAAGCGCTCTCTCCCGATCAAATAAATATGCTATCGGAAGAATTCATGGCAGCGATGGGATGAACATGCCCTGGCGTTTGCTGCTCACCGATCCTGCTCGCGGCGCCTGGAACATGGCGGTCGACGAAGCGATACTGGAATGCGTTGGAAAGAGTGTTTCGCCTCCCACTTTGCGCCTTTACGCCTGGGAACCTCCATGCCTGTCGCTTGGTCACGCCCAGCCTGTGTCTGATGTGGATATTCCCCGCCTGAAAGAGCGCGGCTGGGATCTGGTGCGCCGACCCACAGGCGGGCGGGCTGTGCTCCACACCGATGAGATCACTTATGCAGTCATCGCACATAAGAGCGATCCGCATGTGGCAGGGACCGTGCTCGAATCCTACCATCACCTCTCGGGGGCATTGGTGTCAGCCTTGCACCTGCTTGGGCTGCAGGTGGAGGTCCAGGCGCACATCGGAAAAACCAGCCAGATCTCCAATCCGGTCTGTTTTGAAGTCCCATCTGCCTACGAGATCACCTTCTCTGGCAGGAAACTGGTTGGCTCGGCTCAGGCCCGGCGCAAGGAGGGCGTCCTCCAGCACGGCTCACTGCCGCTGACCGGCGACCTGCTGCGCATTCTGCAAGTTCTGACTTTCCCGGATGAGGATTCCCGCTTGCGTGCCGCAGGTGACCTTCAGGCGCGCGCCACCACCATGGAGGCGGCGTTGGGGCGGACTGTCACCTGGCAGGAGGCTGCCCAGGCTCTGACCACCGCCTTTCACACGGCCCTCGCTCTTGACTTGCAGCCAGGCGGCCTGAGCACGATCGAAAAAGTACGCATTGGGGAATTAATGGCAGCCAGGGAGATACAAACAGAGGGGGTTCGATAATAAAGGGGGTTAAGCTCCAGCGCCAAGGTCGGATCCACTTAGCCCAGGCCTGAGATCAATACTATCTTGCGCCACTATGGGATATCAATAAATCCCTGCCGCTTGGCATGCCATGGAAATCACGCTGGTACCGGTCATTCTTCTTCCCGGAATGAAAACCACCTGCTTCCAAATTCCCCCAAAAATAATCCTCTTCAGTCCCTCCTAGGGTGCCGCCGTGACAAAATTGATCTGGTGATATCCCAGTGTATCAAAGAACCAGTGTAAATACAATTTCGCATTGTTCATTGCCTGGTCGAGGATGCCATCCTCCAGGGCAGCCTTGAGGATCTCCTCTTCAGCCGCCTGTCGGGCGGTGGTTTCCAGGTTGGGATCGGGATTCTTCAGAAGGCCTGTCTCGCGATCATAGACATAGGTCTTCTCATTATCCAGGCTGGCTACAAAAACTTCCGCGGCCGGCAGACGTACGTTGAGAACCCCTTGATCCAGCCACATGGATTCGGATGTGATCTTATTCATGTCAATTCCAGCGATCACGATCCCATGGGCAACGAGCAGCAGGCGGTCCTGGATCAGGAAGGCGAATGCCCCCTGCCCCGTCTCTGCCGTAATGACCTTTTCCACGTTGTAACGGATCGTTTCCAGCCGTGCCAGTGCCTGGACTTCATGGATGATCGTCACCGGGTCCGGGATGATCGTGGGTGTGGGATGCAGCAGGTTTGCCACCTGTGTTCCCAGGTCAGCATTCACCTGTTGTAAGGGGTCCAGGGTTCTTGTGATCTTGCTTTCCACCAGATAACCCATGAAGATGATGGCTGCAAGGATCACGAGAATCAGGATGATCGCAGCAATCATCCTGGATGGATTCTTCGAGTTGGATTCAGACATGCCCTTATTATAATGGTAGAATACCGCCTGTGTTTATCCGTTTTATTAAAATGATACTGAAAATCCTTCTTATTCTGGCAGTTCTCGGATTCCTTGTTTTGACCGGCACCCGCCTGGTGACTGGATTGTACGCGCGCCAAAAGATCGTTCCTATCTCTGAGGTCGCCCCGCAGAGGGTGGCGATCGTCTTCGGGGCAGGCTTGTGGCGCAATGGTACGGCCACCCCCGTCCTCCACGACCGGGTGCAGACCGCCGCCAACCTGTACCTCGCCGGGAAGGTCGAAAAACTCCTGATGAGCGGTGACAATCGATTCGTGGACTACAATGAGCCGGCTGTGATGCGCGACCTGGCGCTTTCGCTCGGTGTTCCGGAGGAGGCTATCGTTCTCGATTACGCTGGCAGGCGCACTTACGACACCTGCTACCGGGCGAAAGCCATCTTCGGCGTGAAATCTGCCATCCTGGTAACGCAAGCGTTCCACCTGCCGCGCGCCATTTACCTCTGCAATCAACTTGGGATCGATTCGATCGGTGTGTCAGCAGACCTGCGAGTTTACCGAAAAATCTCTCTCTTGTACTGGAATTTTCGCGAATTGTTTGCCACCGTCGCCGCCCTTTGGGATGTGAACATCAGCCACCCCGTCCCCGTGCTTGGCGATCCGGAGCCAATTTTTCCCTGAGTTAATGAGGTGACCATGAATCGCGAGCAGGCACTTGCCATCGTCCGTGAATTTGTCAAGAACGACAATCTCGTCAAACACATGCTGGCAGTGGAAGCAGCCATGTGTTTCTATGCGGAGAAATTTGGTGAGGATGTGGAAAAGTGGGTCGTTACAGGCCTGCTGCATGACTTTGATTGGGAGATCCATCCCACCCTGGAAGGTCATCCTCTGGCAGGCGAACCCATCCTGCGCCAGCGCGGTGTGCCGGAAGAGATCATCCACGCAGTGCTGAGCCATGCTGATCATACCGGCGTGGTCCGTCAATCCCGGATGGAAAAAGCCCTGTATGCCTGCGACGAGGTGACCGGATTGATCACAGCCGTTGCTCTTGTCCGCCCTTCCCGCTCCCTGCTCGACCTTGAACCGTCCTCGGTTAAGAAGAAATGGAAAGACAGGGCTTTTGCAGCCGGTGCGGATCGGGGGGAGATCGAAAAAGCCGCCGCTGAGTTTGGGGTGGAATTATGGGAGCATGTCGGCAATGTCATCACCGCCATGCGCCGGATTGCCCCGGAACTGGGTTTGGTGGGAAATATTTCTGTCTAAGAAAAATTCCCTGAGCAAGCCTTGATCTTTTTAATCTACCGCTGAAGACCCCTATTTCTTCCTGGGCGCGGCTTTCTTCTCCTCCTTCTGAACCAATGCCAGGTACCGCTCCAAAGCCCAGGCTTCCGATAATCCCAGCAACTGATCCCCGGCTTTGACCTCCACCATGGTCTCGCCGCGCAGCGCGGAACGCTTGCGCAGGGGTGCCAGGTCCAGGCGCGTCATCTTCGGCGGCTGCCTTGAGCAGGTGCAGGGTGACAATGGCATTCGCCTTGCCCATCCCCAGCCCGGCCAGCTTGACCCCGCGCGGCAGTTCCCAGGCGATCACACCCTTGCCGTAGCGTCCCTGCGCCGGGAAATCCTTCCCCTCCACACGTTTGCCCTTGCCATCCGAAGCGATCAGGAACAGCTCGCCTGTCCCGGGAAGGATCTGCATGCCGATCACCTCATCCCCGACGCCCAGCTTGATACCATTGACCCCGGCAGCCGCCAGCCCCATCGGGCGGACATCCTCCTCGCTGAAGCGGATCGCCATGCCCAGGGCCGTCACCAGCAGGATTTCCTTCTTTCCATCCGTGAGAACGACCCAGCCCAGCCTGTCGCCGTCGTTGACGTTGACCAGCCGGAATGTCTGTGCCGAAGGACCGGGCAGTTCGCTGATCAGGCTCTTCTTGACCATCCCGCCGCGGCGTGACAGTCAACAAGGTGGTCTCTTCGGGGAGATCGGATTTCCTGGCAGGCAGGGCGAACGCTGCCACCGGCATTTCATCTGCCTGCAGGGGTGTCTGCTTGTTGAACGGATTCCCATCCGCCAGTTTTTCAGCTTCCGGCAGGGTATGGACAGCCACCGCCGCAGCCACACCCCGTTCACAGACAAGGTAGAGCGTATCCGTGGCATTGGCTTTCACCAGTAACCGGGGTGCTTCCGAGCCGGAGAGGCGCGGCGGCTTGTCGTCGCGGGTGCGGGCCAGCGTTCCGTCTGCGGTCATGCCGATCCAGACAACCTGTTCCCGGACCAGTTCCGCAGTGGTCAGCGGAGCCTTTTTGGCTTTGCGTCCTTTCAGGCTGACGATCTGCGTGCGGCGGCGGTCGCCGTAGGCGGCTTTGACCCTGAGCAATTCCTCAGCAGCCGCAGCGCGCATCTTCTTCGGGGATTTCAGCAGCGCTTCCAATTCCTTGATCAGCGCCAGCGTTTCCTTGTATTCGGTTTCGATCTTCTTGCGTTCCAGCGCAGCCAGGCGGCGCAATTGCATTTCCAGGATGGCATTGGCCTGCAGTTCCGAAAGCTTGTAGCGTTTCATCAGCCGCGCCCGGGCTGTCTCCACATCCGGCGAATTCCGGATCAGGGTGATGATCTCATCCAGGTGCTTGAGAGCCACCATCAAGCCTTCCAGGATGTGCGCCCGGGCGCGCGCCTTCTCCAGGTCAAACTCGGCGCGGCGCTTGATCACCACCAGGCGGTGGTCAAGATAGACGCGCAAGGCCTGTTTCAAGTTCAACAGGCGCGGCTCATTGTCCACCAGCGCCAGCAGGTTGATGCTGAAAGTGGACTGCATCGGTGTGCGCTTGTACAGGGCGGCCAGCACCTTCTCGGGTTCGACGTTCTTGGTCAGTTCGATGACGATGCGCAATCCCTGGCGGTCGGATTCATCCCGCAGGTCGGTGATGCCTTCCAGGTGCCCGTCACGCACCAGTTCAGCGATCCGCTCGATCAGGCTGGATTTGTTCACCTGGTAAGGCAGTTCGGTGACGATGATGCGGCTCTTGCCGCGCTCCATCTCCTCGATGTGGGCCTTGGCCTGGATGGTGACCCGGCCGCGGCCCTTTGCCGTAGGCGGCTTCGATGCCTTCCTCGCCCTTTTGCTCGATGATGATGCCGCCGGTGGGGAAATCGGGTCCCTCGACGAACTCCATCAGGTCGTCCACGTTGATGTCATCCAGTTTTTCCCATTTCTCGAGCATGTAGACGCAGGCATCCACGATCTCGCCCAGGTTGTGGGGTGGGATGTTGGTTGCCATGCCGACGGCGATGCCGGTGGCGCCGTTGACCAGCAGGTTGGGGAGGGCGGAGGGCAGCACCACCGGTTCGGTCAGGGTGCCGTCGAAGTTATCGGTAAAATCGACCGTGTTCTTGCCGATATCGGCCAGCAGGTCGAGAGCCGGGGCGGCAAGGCGGGCTTCGGTGTAGCGCATGGCAGCCGGCGGGTCGCCATCCACCGAGCCGAAATTGCCCTGCCCATCCACCAGCAGGGTGCGCATGGAGAAATCCTGGGCCATGCGTGCCATGGCTTCATAGACTGACTGGTCGCCGTGCGGGTGGTATTTGCCGAGCACCTCGCCAACGATGCGGGCAGATTTGCGGTAGGGGCTGTCGGCGCGGATGCCCATGTCGTACATGGCGATACAGGATGCGGCGCTGGACAGGCTTGAGACCATCGCGCGCATCCGGCAGGGCGCGCGCGACGATCACGGTCATGGCGTAATCGAGGTACGCCTGCTGCATTTCCTGGTCGATGTCGATTTTACGGACGAGGCCGAGTTCCATAAAGTCTCCTTGCATTCACCGCCCGCGGCAACCCTGGATGGAAATCAGGCAGCCTTGATCGGATGGTTCTTCCACGCTGAATGTATGTTCTATGTCCGGTTTATCTTACGGGGAAAGGGGGAAAGCGTCAAGGAAAAAGAACCGGGCCGACCTTGCGGCCTTCCCGGTTTTCCTCGAAGAATATCAATGACCTTCCGCTATGGCTTCCGGTCAGGGGATGGTTGTGGGGCAACTGACAAGGGTAGGACCTCCTGTATAAGCCGGGGGGCAACCGCTACCTAACGGAGGTCCGCAGTAAACTGGCGTGGCACCGCTGGGAACCGGGGAAGGACAACCACTGCCTGATGGAGGAGCCCCGCAGCTGACCGGTGTGGGTCCGCTGGGGACCGGGGATGGACAACCACTACCGGACGGAGGAGCCCCGCAACTGACCGGTGTGGGTCCGCTGGGGACCGGGGATGGACAACCGCTGCCTGATGGAGGAGCCCCACAGCTGACCGGCGTGGGTCCGCTGGGGACCGGGGATGGACAGCCACTGCCCGCCGGAGGAGCCCCGCAGCTGACCGGCGTCGGTCCTCCGCCCACTGGTGTGGGACAGCCACCTTCCGGGCTAACTGGCAAGGTGGGGGTGGGTGGTGGAGTGGCAACAGGCACACCTTGTGGATTACCCGAAACCGCAACCGAAGCGTTTGCCACCCAGCAGAGAGTGGCTGTTTCGGCAGGGTATTGAATGACCCAGTAATCGCCTTCCGGACTCCTCCCTAATGCTTCAGTCACCTGTCCTGCACTGAGCATCCCAACTTCATCGAAACCCTCCCCGGGACCGGAAAGGCAGGTTGCCTCTTCGTTTAAAGTTAACACTGCAGTATTTTTTATTTCCGGCTCCTTCGATACCGGTGAGGAGCCTTCGGTCGTTTGTAGATTACACGCAGCCCCACCTGTCAGCAGGATGATAGTAATAGCAACGGCGATGCAAGGCTTCATGAGGGTAGTCTCCTTGGGAAAAAAAGAAAAAGGATTGGGGCGGTTTCTTGACCGCCCCAATGAGCTATGGGTTAATAGTAATTGCTTTTTCCAGACAGGTGCCCGCCAGGCCATTCACGGAGCAAAGTTTAAAGGCGATTGTAAAATTATGCCCGGCAGGATTATACGTGAACTGACCGGGATTGACATTCGCCGCCAACCCGGTTTCACCTGGCGCCAGATCTTGCTGATTCTGTTCCATGCCACAGCCATTGTATGATCGAAAGTTGTCCGAGGTATGGGTGAAGACCGCCGGGACGGTATTATCTGTAACCGTGATGCGGATGGACTCCCAGATCAGATTACCGTTATTGGTGATAGTGAACCGGAAGGCATAGTCCGGCGCACAATGAGTCACGCCCGTGAAGACGACGGTATAACTGGGAACAGGTGTGGGTGTGGGAGGAGGGGTGTAAAAAGGCAGCCCGGAAGTATTTCCCACCACGGTGGCATATTGCGTCCAGACCCAGCAAATGATGGCCGGATTGGACGGCAGCCGGATGATCCAGGAGCCTCCTCCAGCCACCTGCCCCACCACCTCGGCGCTGACACCCACCTGCAGCACGCCCAGAATATCATAAGGTTTTCCCGGGCCTGAGCGGCAGTTGGTTTCCACCGAGACGCTTACCATCGGTACGGCGGGTGTGAATGTGAATGAGGGAGTGGATGTGAGCGAGGGAGTGAACGTGTATTCAGGTGTATTGGTAGCCAATGCTGCCAGGGTCTCTGCCACGGCATTGGCAAGCTCAGTCCCTGCCTGAAAAGTGGAGGCGACGATTTCTGCTACCTGTGTCTGACCTGCAGCAGTCGAATCCAGAGTCGGAACAACAGGCCCGGCTGGAATGATCTGAATGGTACAGGCAGAGGAGAAAATGATCAGGCTTGCACATACGAGGGTGAATAATTTCCTGGAAAACATTGAGCCACCTTCCTTCCTGATGCGAATAATCCTCTTCATAATACAAATATTTCACCGAAAAGACAATCCCCTTTAAGAACAAACGAGGCGGCTCTCAAGCCGCCTCGTGATTACTTTAGTATCCAAAAGGATGGTCCACTTCCAATGGGTGGACGCTGAACCTTCTTAGTCCGATGCCCCGGCATCCGGGATCTCGGTCCACTGCGAAGAGCCAGCCTGGGCGAGCGCTTTTTCAACCGCCAGGAAGCGCCCATGCACGAAACCGGTCCCGGCCGGGATCAGTTTACCGATGATGACGTTCTCCTTCAACCCATACAGCGGATCGGTGGATGAACCGATGGCTGCGCCCGCCAGCACCTTGATGGTGTGCTGGAACGAGGAAGCGGAGAGGAACGAGTCGGTGCTCAGGGATGCTTTGGTGACACCCAGCAGCAATTCATGGAATTTTGCCGGGGTTTTCCCTTCGCTGAGCAGTTGTTCGTTCACCCGCTGCACTTCCAGCCGTTCCACCGCATCACCAGGCAGGTAACGGGTGTCGCCGGGTCGCAGCGACCTGAACCTTGCTCAACATCTTGCGGATGATCACTTCAAAATGCTTGTCATGGATGTTCTGTCCCTGCGAACGATATACCTTCTGGATCTCGGTCATCAGGTACATCTGGCAGGCTTCCCGTGCCCTGGACGCGCAGAACCCGGTGCGGATTCAACGAGCCCTCGGTCAGCGGCTGACCATCTTCGACATGATCGCCATCCTTGACCAGCAGGCGCAGGGTGGTGGGGATTTCATGTTCGATCTCTTCGCGCTGCTCGTGCGAGACAAACACCTTGCGTTTTTCGACCCGCACTTTGCCGCCATGTTCCGCGGCGATGGTGGCATCATCCAGGGTGGCGATGACATCGCCTGCCTTGATTTCAGTTTCATCCTTGACCTGGATCTTCCATTCCTTGGGTACATCGAACTCATCATGGATCATTTCGCTTTGTTCGACGCGCACCAGGCGCATATCGGCATACTTGTCCGACTGGATGATGCGCACCGTGCCCTTGATCTCGGCAACGACCGCTTCACCCTTGGGTTGTTTGCGGGATTCGAAGAGTTCTTCCACGCGCGGCAGACCGGTGGTGATATCGCCGCCTGCAGCCACGCCGCCGGTATGGAAGGTGCGCAGGGTCAACTGCGTGCCGGGTTCGCCGATCGATTGGGCTGCCACGATACCGACTGCCGAGCCCATTTCGACCATTGTGCCGCGGGCCAGGTCAACACCGTAACATTTGGCAGCAGATGCCGTGGGTCAGTTCGCAGGTCAGTGCCGAACGGACTTTGACTTCTTCCACTCTCGGCCACGGCGATCTTGCGCGCCAGGTCCCGGTCGAGAACATCATCCGGTTCAGCCAGCACTTCACCCGTCTTCGGGTCGAGCACCCGCTCGGCAGCCAGGCGTCCATACAAGCGGGAAGCCATGGATTGACCGGCCACGTCGTCCTTCCGGCGGATCCAGATACCCTGGTGGGTGCCGCAGTCGAGTTCATTGATGATGATATCCTGGGCAATGTCCACCAGGCGGCGGGTCAGATAACCGGCATCCGCCGTACGCAGGGCGGTATCTGCCAGACCCTTGCGGGCGCCGTGGGTCGAGATGAAGTATTCCTGGGCGGTCAGACCTTCGCGGAAGTTGGAGCGGATCGGCATCGGGATGATGCGCCCGGATGGATCCGCCATCAGGCCGCGCATGCCTGCCAGCTGTGAAATGGGACCAAAACCGCCCTTGGTGGCGCCGGAATTGGCCATGGTGGACAGGTTGCCATCCGGGTCCAGGGCAGCTCGTGACCGCCTTGGCAACATCGGTGGTGGTCTGCTGCCAGATCTGGATGATGCGCTCGTTCTGTTCCTGCTCGGTCAGCAGACCGCGCCGGAAATCGCGCTGCACCAGTTCCACATCCTTGAGCGCTTTTTCGATGATCTCCTGTTTCTGCGGCGGGATGGTAATATCGGAGACCGCAATGGTGGTGCCGGAGCGCATGGCATATTCGAAGCCGATGCGCTTGATCTCGTCCGCAGTCTCGGTGGTCACATCCTGCCCGTAGATCTCATACACTTCGGCGATCAGGTCCTTCACGCCGCCTTTTTCCAGCTGGCGGTTGATGAACTGGACCTTCTCCGGCAGGATGCGGTTGAAGATCACGCGCCCGACGGTCGTCTCAATCAGGCGGGTCTCCGCTTCCGGCAGGCGGTTGTTCTTCTCATCGTACCAGGTGGTCAGGCGGACTTTGATCTTGCTGTGGAACTCCACCTGGCCCAACTGGTAGGCCAGGTCGACTTCATCCATGTCGGAGAAAGCGCGCCCATCGCCCTTGTGCGGCTTGGTGTGCAGCATGGTCATGTAGTACACGCCCAGCACCATATCCTTGGATGGACCAATGATGGGCTCGCCGTCGGCAGGCTTGAGCAGGTTCTTGGAAGCCAGCATCAGGCGGCGGGCTTCCTGAACGGCCTTGTCAGAAAGCGGCACATGCACAGCCATCTGGTCGCCGTCAAAGTCCGCATTGAAGGCGGTACAGACCAGCGGGTGCAGTTGGATGGCTGAGCCTTCGATCAGGATCGGCTCGAATGCCTGGATGCCCAGGCGGTGCAGGGTGGGCGCACGGTTCAGCAGCACCGGGCGATCCTTGATGACTTCCTCCAGTGCTTCATAAACCTCGGGGCGGTTGCGTTCGATGAAGCGCCGCGCACCCTTGACATTGGCAGCATAGTTGTGGCTCACCAGCCGGGAGATGACGAATGGGCGGAACAGTTCCAGCGCCATGCTCTTGGGCAGACCGCACTGGTAAAGTTTCAATTGCGGGCCGACCACGATCACCGAGCGACCGGAATAGTCCACGCGCTTGCCGAGCAGGTTGCGGCGGAAGCGGCCTTTCTTGCCTTTGAGCATATCGCTCAAGGAGCGCAGCTCGCGCCGGCCGCGGCGGCTGAGCGCCTTGCCGCGCTGGCTGTTATCGATCAGGGAATCCACCGCTTCCTGCAGCATGCGCTTTTCATTGCGGACGATCACATCCGGAGCGCCAAGTTCGAGCAGGCGCTTGAGACGATTGTTGCGGTTGATGACCCGCCGGTACAGGTCATTCAGGTCCGAGGTGGCAAAACGACCGCCATCCAACTGCACCATCGGGCGCAGGTCCGGCGGGATGACCGGCAGGACGGTCAGGATCATCCATTCCGGGCGGTTGCCGGAGCGGCGGAAGGCTTCCACCACCTTCAGCCGGGAGGTGGCCTTCTTGCGTTTCTGCTTGGATTTGGTGGTCTTGACTTCGTGCCAGAGTTCTTCAGAGAGCTTATCCAGGTCGAGGCGGCGCAGGATGTCGTAGAAGGCCTCGGCGCCCATGTCGGCCCGGAAGACCTGGCCCCAGCGCTGCTTCAGTTCGCGGTAGCGGGTCTCGCCCAGGAAGGTGAACGGGCGCAGTTCCATCAGTTCGTCGCGTTGGTGGGCGTTCGCATCGTGGCTGGTGGAGGTCTGGTCTTCCAGCTGGCTGCGCAGGGCATTCATCTGCTCATCCGGCTTCCGCCTTGATTGTGGCGGCTTCCATCTTGACATCTTCCAGGGCGCGCTGTTTTTCATCCTTGAGTTCATTCTCGATGGCTTCCAGGCGTCCCTGGACAAATTTCTGCACCTTGCCGATATGGGTGGCGCCGACCTTGATGCCGGTATCGACGATCACGGTGCCGGTGCTGCCAAAAATGACCGCTTCTTTGAGCACCTGGCCCTTGTTATCCTGGAGGTAGCGTTCCAGCCGCTGACCTTCCTGGATGATCGGTTCCAGCCTGGATGGCGATCTGCTCGTCGTACTGGTGCTCCAGTTCAACCTTGCGTTCCTGGAGTTCGGCCTGTTTCTTATCCCGGGCAGTCTTGATCTCGGCGATCTTGGAATTGATCACCGCTGCCTGCTCGCGTTCGGAGACGGAGATCTCGTCCTCCAGGCGCTTGAGGGCTTTCTGGCGGGCATCCTCATCCACATAGCTGACGATATACTGGGCAAAGTAAAGCACCCGGTCCAGGTTGCGGCGCGAGATGTCCAGCAGCATGCCCAGGTAGGAGGGGATGCGGCGCGTGTACCAGATATGTGCCACCGGCGTCGCCAGCATGATATGTCCCATGCGCTCGCGGCGCACCGAGGAGCGGGTCACTTCCACGCCGCATTTATCGCAGGTGATGCCTTTATAACGGGGATTCTTGTACTTGCCGCAGTAGCACTGCCAGTCACGCGTCGGGCCAAAGATGGCTTCGCAAAACAGGCCATCCTTCTCCGGGCGCAGGCGGCGGTAGTTGATGGTTTCAGGTTTCAGTACTTCGCCGTATGACCAGGAAAGGATGGTTTCCGGAGAAGCAAGACTGATGCGTAATGAAATGAGTCCCTTGGTTTCCACTCGACCGTCTCCTCAGTCTTCAATTCGACACCTGCGACTGACCGCCCTTGCTCCAACCTTGCATGAATGCCAGAGACACGCAAAAGCAAGCGCTTCGAAGCATCGGGCTTCAAGCGCTCGCTGAAAGTCGCAGAGTATGGTTATCTCTCAATGGAGCCGAATTATACTTGTCCGGTCTGATTACGTCAAGAGAGAATTGGAATAAGCCTGTCCGGTGCACCCAGCCTGCCGTCATTCGAATTTTAACATCTGCAGCACATCCTGCAACGCAGCCTCGAATATCTCCTGCATCATCTCGGCAGGCATCGAGTAACGCCCGCCAAAAGATCCATCGCCGTATACCTTCCGGGCGGTTTCCGCATTCATAATATCGGACGGCACCTGCGGCGGTGTTTTCTCACTTTCCGGCAGATCCGCCACGATGGTGAAGGGAAAAGCCTCCAGCCAGTTGGCATGCCCTGGTTTGATCCCATGCTGCATCGCCACCTGCTCCACGCTATGTGCCATCCACCAGGCATACCACTGCACCTGCAGACCGGGCAGCTGGTTGGCAATCTCCGTCAGGCGGATCTTGAGGCCATTGTTGCCACCGTGACCATTCAGCACCAGGATCCGCTTGAATCCCTGTCCGTAGGCCGAGCGCAGGATATCCTCGCACTGCGTCCATCAATGTCGATAACCGCAGGCTGATCGTTCCGGGATAGGAGAGAAAATACGGGCTGGAACCAAAATTCATCGGCGGTGCCACCAGCACTCCGCTTTGTTTTGAAGCGGCATCCGCCAGGGCCAGGGGGATCTTCACATCCGCAAGCAGGGAGAGATAGCCGTGCTGTTCGCAGGCTCCCACCACCAGCATCAGCCGGTCGTCGTGCTTGAGATACGCTTCCACATCCATCCAGTTCATGTCTTCGATTCGCATATCGCAATTATAATCGTCCTGTGCCCCAGCCCATCCCCATCCCGCCGCGTTTCCTCGAACGCATGTCACTCCTGCTCGGCGAGGAATTCCCTGCCTTCGCCGAGGCTCTTCAACAGAGCCCGGTCCACGGGCTGCGGGTGAACACGCTGAAGCTGAGCGCGGAGCAATTCAAAAAAGCCTGTCCCTTCCCACTGGACGCCGGATTGCCCTGGTGCCCGTCTGGTTTTATCGTATCACCGGCTGGATCCCCGCCCGGAGAGAGACGGCACGAACCCGGGAAACATCCTTACCACCTGGCGGGGCTGTACTACCTGCAGGATCCTTCCGCCATGTCAGCGGCGGAGCTGCTCGACCCCCAGCCCGGCGAGCGCATCCTGGATCTCGCCGCCTCACCGGGCGGCAAGACCACCCACCTGGCGTCCCTGATGCAGGGACGGGGATTGCTGGTGGCAAACGAGATCAAGACCAGCCGAATCCACCACCTGGAAGCCAATGTGGAGCGCTGGGGTGCGGATAACGTGGTCGTCACGAACGAAACTCCCGAGCGGCTGGCTGACCATTTCGGCGCTTGTTTCGACCGCGTGCTGGTGGATGCACCCTGCTCGGGGGAAGGCACGTTCCGCAAGGACATGGGCGCCCGCCTCGACTGGTCGGAGGAGATGCTGACCGGCTGCGCCGTACGTCAGACGAATATCCTGCGCGTGGCAGCCCACCTGGTGCGCCCCGGCGGGCACCTGCTCTACTCCACCTGCACCTTCGCCCCCGAGGAAGATGAAGGGGTGGCAGCGCAATTCCTGCAGGAACAGCCTGAATTTGAAGTGGAATCCCTGCCGCAAAGGCCGGGCTTTTCACCCGGGCATCCGGAGTGGATTGAGACCTCCACCCAAGCCCTCCATTTGACCGGCGCAGTTCGTTTGTTCCCTCACCGCCTGGCAGGGGAAGGCCATTTCGCCATTCTCTTCAGGCGAAAGGACGGCCCTGCCCATGACGGACCGGATCCATTCCTCCCCGGTCGCATCCCCGATGGGCTGTGGCAGCTATGGCTCGCATTCAAAGGCCAGGTTCTGGATCAGGAATTTCCTGCGGAGCGCCTGTGCCAGCAAGGACCGCGGTTGTACCTGCTGCCGGAAAGCCTTCCAGACATGAAAGGATTGCGCATCTCCATGCCTGGAGTCTGGCTGGGAACCTTCAAGAAGGAACGTTTCGAGCCGGCTCATCCGCTGGCATTGTATCTTCGACCCGGGCATGCACAAAATTTTCTTGATCTTCGCTCCGACAGCCGCGAAATGGCGGCTTACATGCGTGGGGAAAGCCTGCCCTCCGCCGGCATGCCGGGCTGGACGCTCATCACGGCAGACGGCTGGCCGCTTGGCTGGGGGAAACGGGTGCAGGGAGTGGTGAAGAACCATTTTCCGAGGGGCTGGCATATCTGGTCATGAATCAATTGCGCCCTTTCCATCAGGAAAGGGCGCAATACTTAATACAACGTGGCCACAAGACTATTGTTTACCTCTCGCAATGGATGGCAAGGTCGGTCCAGTCGGAATAGACCAGATGGTGGGCAACCTTATCAAGCGCGCCCCAGGTTTTTCCGTTGCAGCCACTGCGCGCCGCCTGCCAGTCCGTGAGGCGCGGCGTCAGGCTGATGTTGTTCTCTTCGATGAACTGACCCTGGAAATCAAATCCTTCGATCAGGTAGTTGATATTCGCCCCGCTGACCGTATTATCCTTCAACGTGAAAGTACCGCTCGAGGGGAGAAATGACCAGATCTGGCAAGGCCCGCCGGTACAGGGAACAACTAGCGCCTGGGATGGCTCGGACGAGCAGGTGGCATTACCGAATATCGCAGACGTTGAGGTCGGGACGCATGCTCCCCCCCACATGTGCGGTCCGAGGTTGATGCCCACATGCAACCCGCCGCACCGGGTGTCTCCTTCGCTGGTAATTGTGTTCCCGATGATCTGGATACCAGAAGCATCCCCAAAGTCCCAGGAATGAACCGCGATCGCCGCAAAAGCCCCATAGTTCCCAGCTTCGATCATGAAGGTATTGTTCGTGATGACCGTATCCCGGCCTCCGAAGAAGGCGATACCCACATCGGAGGGGTTGATGATGGTGTTGCCGGTGATCAGGTGCGCCGGTCCAAACAGGGTGATCCCGTCAGACCAGCCGGTTTGATCCCCGTCGTTGTCTGTCAGTGTACAGCCGGGCTGGTGAACATGGTCCCCGGCAGTATCGATGGTTACGTTCCGAATGGTCCCTGCGGCACCGCTAAAACCCAGAGCTGATCCGCATTCCGCCTGCTGATCGACGAGGTCGTGAACCACTATCCCGGTTGTCCATTGAGACGGATGACCGGCAAAATCCTGCTTGACGTCTCCTGTATCCATGGCGCCGTCCATGCTGATATTGCCCGGTGAACACCAGGGATCCCCGGCAGAAGAGCACTCAGGCAGCCAGGAGCCCCAGTTATCGTCAATGCCGTTGATCAGGTTGTCGGAACCGAGGCATTTTCGCACGTCCCGCCCTCCATTGATATCGATAGAACCAAAATCGATGTTATCGATATCACCTGAATTATCGAACCGTGAGCGGGCAAACAGGCGGATGACATAGCCCTTCAGGTCAGCGGTCGCGCTTAACAGGGCATGGTCTGTCGGATCGCTGGAGGTGAAGATCAGGTCGGTCTTGGCGGTCATGCCGGTCAGGAAGAGGGTCTTGTTGATGAGGTAACCCTGGTAACCGTTCCTGCCTGCGCCGGAGCTGAAAACGATCGTGTCGCCGCTGCAGGTTGAATCGAGTGCCGCCTGGATGGCTTCGCTGTCGGAAGTGCCATCCATCGGGTTCGTCCCGAAATCATCCACACGCAGGGTGGTCGCACTCTCGGGCATACCGCTCACCCGCACCTCGCGGATGATCTCTGCCCCGTCGCCGTTATCTGAAATTCGGAAATCGGCGCCGTTATCGCGGTTGCCAAAATACGCGTTGCACAGGTTGAATATCGCAGTCCTGAATTCCCCGCTGTCCGTTTTCACCACCGCGCCCTCCCCCGTAGAATAACCCATTCGAGCCGCCTGCAGGGCTGGCATCGTACTGCAGGGAAAAGGTGTCCGTGCCCTGGTTTAAGTAGACCACTTCCACCCGCACCCGTCCGGTCGGCGAGCCGCGGAAGATGGCTGCATCATTGACATTGAATTGAAAGTAAGAGTCGCCATCCGTGTTCCCATCCGCAGAAGTCAGCACAGAACCGTTCCCGCTCTGGCGCGCTGGCAGGGGTGGGTCCCCCGCCTGCACCGGCAGGGTATCCACATCCCCGCCGCTGTCAAGGCTGAGCCCCTGCAGCGTGTTGGCGCCCCCCAGGGTGAGACCCAATTCCAGCGGGGCTTCAGTCGCAGTGGGGGTCACAGGCGAGGGGGTGGCGGGTTCCTGCGTCGCAGGCAACGCGCTCGGCGGCAAGGTGGCCGGGGCAGACGACGGGTTGGGTGCCCCCTGGCAGGCTGCCAGCAGGAACAGGATCGTGCAGGTGCTTGCAAGCCATAACGATTGTAGTCTCGTCATCTTTTTGCTCAGGGAAAGAAGTATTAATCTGACAATTACTATAATTATAATAGATAGAAGTAGATATCTGGGACGTTCCCCACCCGAGGTCAGGGCATTGGAAAATGTGGTGATTGAATTTCATCCGCATAAACCGTATAATCTTTATAGGTGAAATTCGTCATCTGTGCCGGAGGGAGGGACAAATGGGCAAAATTAAGTCCTATTTCCTTTTCACATCTGCGATCCTTATCCTGCTGACCCTGGCGTCCTGTCACCTGCCGGGGCGCACAGTCGAAACCACCTCCACGCAGTTGGCGGAAGAGACCGGTGTTCCGGGTGAGGGTGCCGGTAGTGCTACGGAAAGCACCTCGCCTCCGGTAGGTCCAAGCAACACCGACGGGGCCGAGACCATCCTGGTCCCCGCCGGCAGTTTCTGGATGGGCAGCGAGCAGGACGACGTACTGGCCAGCGATGTGGAAAAACCTTTTCACCTGGTCACCCTGGAAGCCTTCCATCTCTACACCCACGAAGTGACCAATGCTATGTACTCCGCCTGCGAGGCAGCCAGGGCCTGTGTGCCGGTCAACATGATGGAGGCGGGTCCCACCCGCCATTATGACGATCCCGCCTTTGCCGAATTCCCGGTCGTGGGCGTGGACTGGAACATGGCGGATGATTACTGCACCTGGGCCAGCGGCCGCCTGCCCACCGAGGCGGAGTGGGAATATGCCGCCCGCGGGCTCGACAGCCTGGTTTATCCGTGGGGTGCCGAAGACCCCGCCTGTGACCGCCTCAACATGTTCGGATGCGAAGTGCCGCCGGATACGGTGCAGGTCGGTTCGTACCTCCTGGGAAACAGCTCATTTGACGTGTGGGATATGGCTGGCAATGCCTGGGAATGGGTTCACGATTGGTATGCGGAGGGCTATTATGGTCTTTCCCCGCAATCCAATCCGCTCGGCCCATCCTGGTACTTGGATCCTGAGAATCCCCTCAAGGTGGTGCGCGGCGGAGGCTTGTACTCCGAATCGATCGCCGTGCGCAGCGCCAAGCGCGCCTCGGCCGATCCCCTGCGGGCGTTCGACGATGTAGGTTTCCGCTGCGTGGCCGAAGGGGAGTTACTACTGCCTTCTGGTTATGCCCCGGTGCCGGAGGGACATGAATTCGTGCCGGCCGACCCGCTGGACGGCGATGGAGAAACCCTCGAGGAACCGGACGGATTGCCCTGGTACAGCCTTGGAGACAGCCTGGCCTCCTGTCCCGGTCCGGATGGCCGCATGCACCTGTTCATCGAAGCCGATTCGTCCGAACTGGTGGAGTATTCGGTGGTCGTG
The DNA here is from genome assembly GCA_963828815.1 of uncultured Chloroflexia bacterium. Classification (GTDB taxonomy): domain Bacteria; phylum Chloroflexota; class Anaerolineae; order Anaerolineales; family Villigracilaceae; genus UBA877. Next base: position 1,681,537 of record CAWHGD010000002.1, on the reverse strand, counting down.
AATGGAAATCCTTTTGACTGCACCTACGACCCGGTTTTGCGCGGCTTGCAGTGTGAAGGACCCATCCCGGCGGATAACGATACCCTGGATTTCTACACGGTGGATGTAACTTTCGATCCCGGCGCCCACGGTCATCTCTATCCGACCAGGCCTCTGGACTGCCCCGATGTCCCCGTTGCCTGGTTAGGGATCTCCTTCGCTGACTGCCCGGTGGACAGGTGGGTGGCTGTACATTTTTTAAGCGCCCCACCGATCACCTGGTACACGATCCAGCTCGACGGCGCGGACGTGATGTGCTGGCCGCTGGGAGCCGGGGAGGCGAGATGCAGCGTCCCCGAAAGGCTGCCGGGCGATAACTACAGTTTCCACCTTCTCGGACACGATGCGGAAGATCGTGATGTGACCTGGGATACCATGGTTGGCGTGCCTGCCGACTGCCCGGTGCAATTGATATTTAATGAAGATGTCACACCGCTTTGTTTCGAAGGCCACCAGACGGTGCAGGTCATGTACGAGCCGGTCACGGAAGTCTTGTCAAGTATCACCGCGGATGGCGTGCCTCTCTCTTGCATCGGGATGGCCCCCGGTGTTCAGATCTGCGGCGAAATCCCCGGCGACCCGGGCTCGCCCACCCTGGTCACCACCTGCTTTGAAGGATTGGATTGCATGGATTGGCCGCTGACCGTAGCGTTCTGCCCCCCCACCGGGACCATTCCCGGGTCCATCATCGAGCCGACCTGTTATCCACCCGGCTCGCCCGGCGTCAGCGTCCATTACTGGCCGTTCGACGAGCCGATCGCGGAAGCCAACGCCAACGGGGCTCCCCTGGCCTGCGATGACATGGGCGGCGGATTCTATCTCTGCTCGGGTCTTCCCGGCGCTCCCGGCGATCTAAAGACCATCACCTTCTGCCCGCCGGACTTTGCCTGCTTCGGCGGTGATGTCATCGTCCCTGCCTGCGCTGAAGAAGAGGTGGATTGGCGCCTGGCCTCCGTAGGCTGCTACGACGAAACCCATCTTTTCTTCATCGTCGATACAGGCTTTGCGTGGCTGGTACCCGGCGCTGGCTGGACTTACCATGCCTGGGACGGTAGTTCAACGTACTCCTGCTCCGTCCATCCGACCATTCCCGGGCGGCTCTACTGCATCGGTCCCCGACCGCCTGCTCCTGGTCCCCTGGACGTGTACGTTCAACAGGACGGCACCCCCCCGACCACGAGTGTATTATTTGAAGGCTGGCCCGGTTACGTGGCTGCCGTCCCCTCCTGCGCCCCCGAGGAGCCCCCACCTCCGTCCTGTGCAGATTACCACACTCCGACGGATTGTGGAGGCCATGGCTGTTACTGGAACAAGATTACAAGCACATGTTCCTCGACACCATGAAACCTTGACCTGTTCTTCAAGCAATTCAATATATATATAAATAGGAAAGTGTCCGGTTTTTCATTAGTCCGGACACTTTTTCTATTTCTTCCTACTATCTACTGCTCTGCAACCATCTTCCTCATTGATAATATTTACGGTGCCACCGTCAGTGTATACTGCTTCTCCCCCGTCTGCCCGCTCTCCTGGGTGCCGTAGCACCACACGCTGATGGTAAAGGGGAATGTCCCTGCCTGGGTGGGGGTACCGTAGATATAGGCGCTGTAATTCGCGTCCTCGTACTCCAGTTCCAGCCCGGGAGGGAGCGTGCCTTCGACAACCGAGTAACCCCCGGCCGGGGTGCTGTTATTGCTGACCTGGATGCTGGCTTCATAATAGACGCCGGCATGTGCCTCCGGCAGCACATCCGGGTTGAACACCAGCCCATCGGACGGCGCCGCTTCTGACACGATAATGCTGTATTGCTTCTCCCCCGTCTGTCCGCTTTCCATCGTCCCGAAACACCATACGCTGAGGGCGAATGTATAAGTCCCTGCCTGGGTGGGGGTCCCGCTGATCCGGGCGCTGTAATCTTCCTGCACGTATTCCAGTGCCAGCCCGGGAGGGAGCAAACCTTCAGCCAAATCGTAGCCCCCGGCCGGGGTCCGGTTATTGCCGATCTGGATGCTGGCTTCATAATAATCACCGGCGCGGGAACCCGGCAGTTCGTCCGGGCTGAACACCAGCGCATCGGCCTCGGCTGTCGGCTTCACGGTAATGCTCATCGGAAATTCCGCCGTTTGCCCGGAGGTGTTCGTCCCGTAACACCAAATGGAGAGGGTGAAGACGTAGAATTCCGCCTTGCTGCGGCGTCCCGCTGATCCGGGCAGCCGACTGCCCCTGCACATAGTCGAGTTCCAGCCCCGGCGGGAGGCTGCCTGCTGATACCGATAACCCCCCCACCGGCGTCTCATTCTGGCTGACGACGAAGGTGGCTTCATACGGGCTGCCTGCCTGCGCGTCCGGCAGCTCGCCGGGGGTGATCACGAGCGGCTTGCGCGTATTAAAAATGGAACACATGCAAGCTAGGGTGGCGAACACGATGAATGCCAGTCCCAGCAATACGATCGGCGAGGTACGCTTCATATCTCACTCCTTTATCCAATAAATTAAAGGACGATATTGACCAGTTTCTTCTGCGCCACGATGACCTTCTTGGGCACTTTTCCTGCCAGGAATTTCTGCACGGCCTCGCCCGCCAGCGCGGCAGCCTTGATCGTCTCCTCGCTGGCATCCGCCGGCACCACCACCCGGTCGCGCAGCTTGCCGTTCACCTGCACGGGGATGGTGATCTCATCTTCTTTCACCGCGACCTCGTCCACCTGCGGCCAGGGTTGCTGGTGCACGGAATATCCCTTCCTGAGGGTTTCCGTCCAGAGTTCCTCGGCGATGTGCGGGCATACCGGTGCCAGCATGCGTACGTACAGGTCCTGCGCTTCCAGCCATTCCGGGGTTCCGGCTGCACCCGCCTCGCGGGCTTTATACATCTCATTCAGCAGTTCCATCAGTCCGGAGACGACCGTGTTGAACTCGAATTGTTCGAAGTCGCGGGTTGTGTGTTTCAGCGTCTGGTGGAGTTTGCGGCGGAGATTCTTTCTGGTTTCAGCAGAAGGGTCCGCACTTCCTTCCGGGGAGGGTTCGGTGAACAATGCCCAGACGCGCTTGAGCCAGCGGTAGGTCCCTTCTATGCCGGTATGGCTCCAAGGTGCACCCATGTCCCACTTGGCAAAGAAGACCAGGTAGGAGCGCACGGCATCCGCACCGTAGCGCCGCACCAGGTCGTCCGGCGCTGAAACGTTGCCCTTGCTTTTCGACATCTTCTCGTGGTCCTCGCCCAGCACCATGCCCTGGTTGCGCAGTTGGACCATCGGCTCGTTCCCGCGGGTGATGCCCATGTCGCGCAGCGCCTTGTGGAAGAAGCGCGTGTAGATCAGGTGCATGGTGGCATGCTCGATGCCACCGGTATAAGTATCCACCGGCATCCAGTAGGCATATTCTGCCGGGTCGAACGGACCTTGCTCATAGGACGGGGAGAGGTAGCGCAGGTGGTACCAGGAGGAACACATGAACGTGTCCATCGTATCGGTCTCGCGCTCGGCAGGCTCGTTGCAGACCGGGCAGCGCGCCTGCTTCCAGGTGGGGTGCAGTTTCAAGGGTGATTCGCCCGTCGGCTTCCAGGCCACGTCCTCGGGCAGCAGCACGGGCAGCTGGTCGTCGGGGACGGGATTCCAGCCGTCCTTTTCACAATGGATCATCGGGATGGGCGCGCCCCAGTAGCGCTGGCGCGAGATCAGCCAGTCGTGTAATTTGTAATTGACCGCCGCCTTGCCGATGTCTTTCTTTTCCACGAACTTGATCGCGGCATGGAAGGCTTTGTCGGCGGAGGTGCCGGTCAGCGGTCCCGAGTTGACCATCACGCCCGATGCGGGGACCGATGCGCTCATGCTGGCACCGTCCAGAGCCTCCATGCCTTCCGGCTGGATCACCACCCGCACCTCCAGCCCGAATTTGCGGGCAAACTCGAAGTCGCGCTGGTCGTGGGCCGGCACGGCCATGATGGCGCCCGTACCGTAGGTCATCAGCACGTAGTCCGCCATCCAGACCGGGATCTTTTCCCCGTTCACCGGGTTGAGCACGAAACCGCCGGTGTTCACGCCCGTTTTTTCCTTGTCGACGGCTTCCCGGTCGATATCCGACTGGCGCGCCGCCTGGGCCTGGTAGGCTTTTACCTCGGCGGTATGCTCAGGCGTGGTGAGCTGCTCCACCAGCGGGTGCTCTGGCGAGAGCACCATGAACGTGGCTCCCCACAGCGTGTCGGGCCGGGTGGTGAACACCGTGATCGATTCTGAAGATGAATTAATTACCGGGAAGGCAACCTCGGCGCCTTCGCTCCTGCCGATCCAGTTTGTCTGCAGCACCTTCACCCGTTCCGGCCAATCCATGCCCCCGTAATCCAGGAGTTCGTCCGCGTAGCGGGTGATGCGGAAGAACCACTGTTCCAGGTCCTTCTTGATCACCGCCGTGCCGCACCGTTCGCAGTGGCGGTCTTCGCCCCACACCTGTTCACGCGCCAGGGTGGTGTTGCATTGCGGGCAGAAATCCACCGGGGACATTTTGCGGTAAGCCAGCCCGTGCTTGTACAGTTGCACGAAGAACCACTGCGTCCATTTATAGTATTCCGGGTCCGCCGTGACAGCCACGCGCCGCCAGTCATACATCGAGCCCATCATGCGCAGCTGCTGTTTCATTTTTTCGACATTCTGGTAGGACCATTCCTTGGGATGGATGCCGTGCTTGATGGCTGCATTCTCAGCCGGCAGGCCGAAGGCATCGAACCCGATTGGGAAAAGGACGTTATAGCCCTTCATGCGCATGAAGCGTGCGCGGGCATCCGGCGGAGTGTAGGCATACCAGTGCCCGATATGCAGGTCGCCGGAGGGATAGGGCAGCATCATCAGCGCGTAATGCTTGGGCTTTTTTGGGTCAATGTCGGCATGGTACAGCCCGTCGGCTGCCCATTTTGCCTGCCATTTTGGTTCGATCGCTTGTGGAATGTAGTCGCTCATGGTTGAACCTCTTTATCTACGTTGTTCTTTAAACAAAAATCCCTTCATCCACTCAGGGACGAAGGGTTATCTCCGCGGTACCACCCCGAATTGCCTCAGCATCTCCGGGGATCGCCTGCCAGTCGTGGCTGGCGTAAACCAACAGGGAGCTGTGAGACCTCTCGTTAGCGCTAACGGGCTTTCCCGGCGGCGGCTGATGGATTCACCGGCGCAGTCTCTCTTGCGAGGGCAGGCGAGTTCGATCTTACACACCCGGGCAGGTGATGGGCGCTCCCGTTGGCGCAGTGAAGGGCTTCCACCTCGCTCTCCCTTCTCGCTGACGGGATGATTTACTACTCCTGTCATGACCTTCAAGTATTGGCGCGATTATAGCACATCGCAACTGCCAGTGGACCCAGCGAGATTCGAACTCGCGACCTTCTCAATGCCATTGAGACGCGCTCCCAGCTGCGCTATGGGCCCAATATCTATCTTCCAGAAGGCAGGTTGCAGGCGGAAGATCGCCTCCTGCAGGGTTTTGCCGGCTGCCCGCTGGCTGTGGACCTGAGGGGATTCGAACCCCTGACCTCCTCAGTGCGATTGAGGCGCGCTCCCAACTGCGCTACAGGCCCAATCTCGGGCGAACGGTATTCTACCTGAGTGATGGGTGAATGTCAAGGAAGCCTGCCGCCCGGTTGGCTGCCCCATCCTGTCTGGTCGAGGGTCCCCGACAGGGATTCGCCAGCCGGGAGAAATCATGGAAATCGCTGACCTCCAGGCTCGAAACGAAAGGGTAATTCTTACAGAAGGTCAGCCCAGCGGAGTCAGGTCGACCGCGATGGTGCATGTGAACGCCCCCGCGGCAACCTCGTGTCGCTCCTGGACCTGGAACGATCTTCCTCCGCTCATCCAGGAGAATGCCTCCTGCATGAATCCGCTCATCAGCGGGTAGCAGGGATCCTGCCCATGCTTCTCCTGGGCAGGTGTACCGGGCTCAAATTGCCAGCAGATCTGTTTGCTGTCTGACTTTTGATCGATTCGCAGGTCGGTGGTTGAGTTGAAAAGCCCTGCCAGCACTTCGCATCCCGACTTGAGGCGCCTGGGTAAAGGCAGCAGGCGGAAGTCCATGCGGGTGATTCCTAGTTGGGAATCAAATTCGCGCAGGCTGTATTTTACTGAAGCCCGCCCAATGCGCATCGAGAAGCCGGCCCCCGCCCGGGGTCCGTACGCCTCGGTGAGGGCATCCTGTAATTGGAGGATATGCTTGAATGGAAATTTCGCCCCCGCTTTTTCGGTCCCGGACCCCTTGAAAGGTCGTAATAATCGGGCGTGGTCGAGCAGGTCAACAGCCTTCTGGACCCCCAGGATCTCCTCGATCGCCAGCAAAATAATCCGCCCAAAATGGTACGGGTGAGCCTCATTCGGCGTGGAGATCATTCGCTTCGTTTAACCTGTTTCCTGTGGCAGCAGGGACAATTGGAAAAGGCTACTTTTCCCCATTCTCCATTTCAGAAAGGATGCTGTAGAGCAATTCGAGCAGGATCGTTTTTACTGAATCCCGGTCCCTGGCTACGCACGGGAGCAGTTTGACCTTGGCATCCAGCCGTAAAACATGGCGCAGGTCTTCAATTTCCCAGGCTTCTTTCTTGTCCTGTTTATTGGCAGCTACCACGTAGGGGGTGGGGGCGTAAGCATGGAATGTCTCGAGGATCGAGCGGGCCTCGCGGAATGTTTCCGGGCGGGTGCTGTCCACCATGACAATGAAGCCAAGCATGCCTTCCGAAAGGATTTCCCACATGAAATCGAACCGGCGCTGACCGGGTGTGCCGAAAAGATACAGCACCAGGTCTTCATCCACCGTGATCCGGCCGAAATCCATCGCAACCGTGGTTGCGTCTTTGATCGACTTTTCTGCAGCCGATGAGATCTTGCGCTCGGTGGAGACCACGTCGATCTCGCTGACCGAGCGGATGAACTCGGTCTTCCCGGCGTTGAAAGGACCCGTGACAACCATTTTAACCGTTTGCATAAGGACAATCCTCAAAAATAATTAGAGGGAACGAATCCTGTCAATGAGACGATTGACCAATGATTTTTGTTCTTCTTTATCTTCCGTGGGGAACACCCTCACGGTGGGCGCAGTGGGCACGACCCCTTCCAGGCGGGTGATCTCCACCAGGCCGGCCTGCAGCAAGCCGTAGACAATGCGCCTGATCTCCAGATCATTCATCTTGGTGGTGCTCGCGATCTGGTGAATGGTATTGCGCGGATTAATATAGGAAACAACCCGCCATTCATCCACGCTTAGATTTACATTCCGCAGGTTGGTGCCGGGGCGATCGGTGAACTTGAGCGCCATATCCAGGCTGGGGATCTCATCCTGCAATTGCTCCCACTCACGCATCTGCCGTGAGCCTTCGATGATCAGGTTCTCCAGATCCAACCGGACACTGATCCGGTCGTCCGGAGGCAGGGTGTCATTATCAAAGTCGAAAAAGCCCTCCACCCATGAAAAAAGGCGCTGGATGATGTCGGAAAAATGCTGCTGAAGGTTGACCAGGATGTCTTCCTGCGATAGGTATCCGGCATTGATCAGCAGCAAGCCAAGTTCCTTGTCGGAGATGTGGGCGGCACCCTGCTGGATGGATTTATACTGGCCGGTGGTGATCTTCTTGGCTTTATGCAACACGGAAGCCAGGCTGCTTTCTTCCTGGTCGATCTGGGCATAGGCCAGTTTCCCCTCGCGGAAGGAAACCTTGGCAGTCTCGCTGGGTCCCTCAACGATCAATGTCCCGGTCTTGTTGGCCAGGTTGATGAGATTCAGTAATTGAGTGATGGTGAAATCGCGCAGGTTGCCACTCAGAGCCATGCTGGGCCTCGAAGGAATTCCATTCTTTGTTCGGTATTGTGAAATGATTATACCTTGTAAGGTTGACATGCGTCAAAGGGTGGTGCTGTTCAAAACAGGAATGACCGGATTTTAGTGAAAAGGACCCAAAAAGAACACTGTTTTCAGCAAGAAGAAGTATAATTTTTGGATGCTGGTCTGAGGAGCTGGATCCTTGTTAAAGATATCTGTCGTCTATTGCATTGTCTGACACTACACCGACCGGGCCGTGGGCCTGGCAAACGATCTGCTCAAGAAATTCGAACCGGAAATCGAGAGCATCACCCTCATCCCCTCCGAGGGAGGCCGCTACGAAGTGACCGTGAATGAAAGACTGGTGTATTCCAAACTCCAGACCGGCAGGCATGCCGAACCAGGCGAGGTAGTCCGGCTGGTGGAAGACATGCTGAAAAAGAAGTAGGTTCGTTTAATTTTCAGTTTAGCAAAGAAGAGGCTATTATGGCTAAAAAAGGCCGTGTCTTTTCCGGCATCCGCCCCACCGGGCGCGCCCACCTGGGAAATTACCTGGGCGCGTTCAAGAACTATGTCGCCTTGCAGGATGACTACGAGTGCGTCTATTGCATCGTTGACCTGCATGCCCTGACCACCGTGGAGGACACTCTCGACCTGAAACAAAACACCTACGACCTGGCCCTCGACCTGCTGGCTGTCGGGATCCGCCCGGAAGAGACCATCCTCTTCATCCAATCGCACGTCCCGCAGGTGACCGAACTGCACACCCTGCTCTCGATGGTCACTCCGCTTGGAAAACTCACCGATCTGCCGACATTTAAAGAAAAGGTGCGCCAGAATCCCAACAACGTCAACTATGGCCTGGTGGGCTACCCGGTGCTGATGAGCGCGGATATCCTGCTCTACAAGACGGACCTTGTGCCGGTGGGTATTGACCAGGCACCCCACCTCGAGTTTGCACGTGAGGTAGTGCGTTCATTTAATTACCGCTTCAATACGAATGTGCTCATCGAACCGCAGATGAAAGCCGCCGAGGTACAAAAAGTCCTCGGGATCGACGGCAAGGAGAAAATGGGGAAGAGTCTCAACAACCAGATCGAACTGGCAGCCTCACCCGAGGAGACCCGCCAGCGGGTCATGCAAATGGTCACCGACCCGCAGCGCATCAAACGCACCGATCCGGGTAACCCGGATGTGTGCAATGTGTTTACGCTCCACAAGGTGTTCACGCCTGCGGAAGATGTGGAGATGATCAACGTCGAATGCCGCCGGGCCGGAATAGGCTGCGTGGATTGCAAGAAACGCTTTGCAGAGAGCCTGAACAAAGCCCTCGGACCCTTCCGGGCAAAACGCGCAGAGATCGCCTCCCAACCCGGCAGGGTTCCGGCTGTCCTGGCAGACGGTGCAGACCGAGCCCGGGCGATCGCCAGCAAGACGATGCAGGAGGTTCGGGAAGCGGTGCAACTGCCATGATACTCATCCCGGTCAGCCAGTCTTCATCAACGAAATAGCCCATGCGCGCTCTGATCCAGAGAGTCACCTCTGCAAAGGTCAGTGTGGATGGAAAGACCGTCGCTGAAATCAACCGGGGGCTCGTGATCCTGGTCGGCATTGGTGCAGGGGATACGCAGGAAAAGGCGGGATCCCTGGCACAAAAGATCGCCACCCTGCGGATTTTCGAAGACCGGGCGAGCAAATTCAACCTGTCCATCCTGGATATTGGCGGGGCGGCGATCGTGGTCTCACAGTTCACGCTCTACGCTGATACCCGCAAGGGGCGCCGGCCATCCTTTTCTGAAGCCGCCCGGCCTGAGATCGCTGAGCCTCTGGTGATTGACTTTGCAAAGTCTCTGAACGACCTGGGTGTCCCATCACAGACGGGGGTATTCGCGGCTCATATGCTGGTCGAAATTGCCAATGACGGTCCGGTAACCCTCTGGCTTGAAAATTGACCCGCCCGCCATGCCGTTTGGGGTGTTTATGGCAGGGAATCCAGCCAAATCCGGCTGGTGGATATCGTCCAGGGTCGATGATCCCATTGCAAATTTCTCCTTTTCACCTCCGTTAGTCTGCACGGCACCCCGCTTGACGATATAGAAAGGTTGTGCTAGTATCACTCTAGAATCCAATATCTCGACCGTTGGTGAGGAGGAGTTCATGTTTAAGAGAGTCATGTTGATATCCATTCTTGGCCTGGCAGCCTTGTTGCTGCTGGTTTCTTGCCAGCGCGCCGCTTCCCAGGCGCCGTTGACCTCCCAGGCAACCCCCACCGGGACGGTCGTCATCGTTGGCACGGGACAGCCCACGGGAATTGGGCAGGTGCAAATGATAGGCACCACCCAGATGATCCAGACGATGACAGCCATGGCACAGTCTGCAGTACCGGGTGGCAGCCTCCCCACCATCACGCTGGTCGGCATGGGCGCCAGCCCCAACCCATTGACCCCTGGCGCTCCGACCGGGATGGCTACAACCCCGGGCGCTGGTTTAACACCGGTTGTGCTCGTTCCCACCGCCACACCCGGCCGCCCTTCCACCTACACGTTGATGCCCGGCGAATTCCCCTACTGCATCGCCCGTCGTTTCAACGTCAATCCTGACGACCTGCTTTCCGTGAACGGCTTCAGCCAGGGGCAGATCCTTCAACCCGGTCTGCAGTTGAATATTCCTCAAACAGGCTCATTCCCGGGAAACCGGGCCCTGCATCCGCACCCGAGCACATACACTGTCGCTGTGGACGATACGATCTACGGGATTGCCTGTTACTTCGGCGATGTGGATCCGACTTCCATCGCGGCCGCCAATGGTATTTCGCTCACCTCGCCTCTCATCACCGGGCGGGTCCTGAATATTCCGTAGACTAGAATATACACTCCCAATCAGCCCAGGCGAATCCTCCCGCCTGGGCGTTCTTTTGGAGAATGGATATGCCGTTTGAATTGCTTCACTCCGAGATCATGTACCCGGGTCGGGCATTCACCATCCGCCGCGACACCCTCAGGCTGCCGGATGGTCGGGAGACCAGGTTTGACATCGTCGAACACATCGGTTCGGTGGTCATTGTGCCCCTGGACGCTGCCGGGGGGCTGCTTTTCGTCCGCCAGTACCGGCATGCCGCCGGTCAGGATATGCTCGAGTTGCCCGCCGGCACCCTGGATGAGGGCGAATCCCCGGATGATTGCGCCCGCCGCGAGGTCCGTGAAGAAACGGGTATGGCAGCCGGAAAGTTGGAGCACGTGGGCGGGTTCTATCTCGCGCCCGGCTATTCCACCGAATATATGCATGTCTACCTGGCAACTGACCTGGTTGACAACCCCCTGGAAGCCGATGCAGATGAGTTCTTATCCGTGGAGAGTGTCCCTGTGTCTGCTGCAATGGAAATGTGCGCCCGGGGTGATTTCCCGGACGCGAAGACCCTCGCAGCCTTGCTGCTTGTCCGCAACCGCCTTGAAGTGTAATCATTCCCTGTTTTTGGTGACAAGTTGCGGTTGGATAGGTGTTTAAAATAACTATCGCAGGGGCAGACGGGGGAATACACTCATAGGTTGAAGCCAAATATTTACACAGAAGCCCTGTGATTCCATTTTCAGGAGAAAAGCAATATGCCACGCCAAATGGTTACAATTGATGGGAATGAAGCCACTGCTTCGGTCGCCCATCGCACGAACGAGATCTGTGCCATCTATCCGATCACGCCCTCGTCAAACATGGGGGAGTTTGCCGATGACTGGTCGGCGATCAAGCGCAAGAACATCTGGGGTACCGTCCCGCTGGTGATTGAAATGCAATCCGAAGGCGGTGCATCCGGCGCGGTCCATGGAGCACTACAGACCGGCGCGCTGACCACCACGTTCACCGCCAGCCAGGGACTGCTGCTGATGATCCCAAACATGTTCAAGATCGCTGGAGAATTGACCAGCACGGTGTTTCACGTGTCGGCGCGCACGGTGGCAACCCATGCCCTCTCGATCTTTGGCGACCATTCCGATGTGATGGCTGTCCGCCAGACCGGTTGGGCGATGCTTCCCTCCGGCTCGGTGCAGGAAGCGCACGACATGGCCTTGATCGCCCAGGCTGCCACGCTGGAAGCGCGCGTACCGTTCCTGCACTTTTTTGACGGTTTTCGCACCTCGCATGAAGTGGACAAAATAGAGCAATTGAGCGATGACGATCTGCGGGCGATGATCGATGATGAACTCGTCCGCGCTCACCGCCAGCGCGCCCTTTCACCCGACCATCCGGTCCTGCGCGGCTCGGCCCAGAACCCGGACGTATTCTTCCAGGCCCGGGAAACGATCAATCCCTTCTATGCCAGGGTGCCGGGTATTGTCCAGAAAGTGATGGACAAGTTCGCCAAGCTGACCGGGCGCGCCTATCACCTGTATGATTACAAGGGCGCCGCGGATGCGGAACGCGTGATCGTGGTCATGGCCTCCGGTGGCGAAACAACCGAAGCGACCGTGAACTACCTGGTTGATAAGGGTGAAAAGGTCGGGGTTGTGCGTGTGCGCCTGTACCGCCCATTCGAGATGGATGCCTTCCTCAAGAGCTCTGCCGGCGACAGTCAAATCCATCGCCGTGCTCGACCGCACCAAGGAACCAGGTGCCTCCGGTGAGCCGCTCTACCTGGATGTTACCAGCACGCTGTTCGAGAATGGACGCCAGGGGATCAGGGTGGTTGGCGGGCGCTATGGGCTATCCTCCAAGGAATTTACCCCGGCCATGGTCAAGGCGGTATTCGATGAGCTCAAGAAACCCGAACCAAAGAATCATTTCGTGGTTGGCATCAATGAAGATGTGACCCATTCGAGCCTGGACTACGACCAGAATTTCTCGGTCGAGCATCCCGAAACGGTGCGCTGCCTCTTCTTCGGTCTGGGTTCCGACGGCACCGTGGGAGCCAACAAGAACTCGATCAAGATCATCGGCGAAGAGACAAAGAACAACGCCCAGGGCTACTTTTATTATGACTCCAAGAAGGCCGGCACATTGACGGTCTCGCACCTGCGCTTTGGTCCCAAGCCGATCCAGGCCCCCTACTTGATCACCCCCAACACAGCCAACTTCGTCGCCTGCCACCAGTTCACCTTCCTGGAGCGATTCGATTTCACCAAGTACGCCCAACCCGGTGCGGTGTTCCTCGTTAACAGTCTGTATGGTCCGGACGAGATCTGGGACAAACTGCCGCATGGAAGTCCAGAAGGACATCATCGAGAAGAAACTCAGGTTCTATACGATCAATGCCTATGATGTTGCCGAGAAGACCGGCATGGGCAGCCGGGTCAATACCATCATGCAGACCTGTTTCTTTGCCATCTCCGGTATCCTGCCCCGCGACGAAGCCATCGCCGAGATCAAGAAAGCGATCGAGAAAACCTACGGCAAGCGCGGCGAGGCCGTGGTTCTGAAGAACTACGCGGCTGTGGATCAGACCCTGGTCAACCTGCACGAGGTGAAGGTACCCGCAAAAGTGACCAGCACCTTCACGCGCCGCGCCCCGGTGCCTGCTGAAGCACCCGCCTTTGTACGCGACGTGCTGGGTCCGATGATCGCCTTCGAAGGAGATACCGTCCCGGTATCCGCCATGCCCGTGGATGGCACCTTCCCCACCGGCACAACCAAGTGGGAAAAGCGCAATATCGCCCTGGAGATCCCGGTCTGGGAATCCGAGCTCTGCATCCAATGCGGCAAGTGCGTCTTTGTCTGCCCGCACGCGGTCATCAGGCACAAGGTCTACGACAAGAAATTGCTAGAGAACGCACCCCAGACCTTCAAGTCAATGGATTCGAAGTTCAAGGAATTCCCCGGCATGGCATACACTGTCCAGGTGGCACCGGAGGATTGCACCGGCTGCATGCTGTGCGTGGAAGCCTGCCCGGCCAAGGATAAGACCAACCCGGCTCGAAAAGCCATCAATATGGCTCCCCAGCCTGCTTTGCGTGAAAGCGAGGCTGTCAACTGGGAATTCTTCCTGTCGCTGCCGGAAATCGACCGCATCGACCATCAACCTCGGCACCATCAAGAACTCCCAACTGCTCCAGCCCCTGTTCGAGTTTTCTGGCGCCTGCGCAGGCTGTGGCGAAACACCTTATATCAAACTCATGTCGCAGTTGTTTGGCGACCGCGCCATCATCGCCAACGCCACCGGCTGCTCCTCGATCTATGGCGGCAACCTGCCCACCACTCCCTACACGTATCAACAAGGATGGGCATGGTCCGGCCTGGTCCAACTCACTCTTTGAGGATAATGCCGAATTCGGCCTGGGCTTCCGCCTGACGCTCGACAAGCAGGTCGAATATGCCAGCGACATCCTGCCGACCTTTGCCGGCGAACTCGGTCAGGACCTTGTGGACGGCCTGCTCAAAGCCGATCAGACCACCGACCTCGGCATCCAGCAGCAGCGCGAACGGGTGGAGGCACTCAAGCAGAAGCTTGCCCGCTCGAAGAATCCGCAGGCGAAGAACCTGGCTGCCGTGGCGGATGCTTTCGTCAAGAAATCCGTCTGGATCGTCGGCGGCGATGGCTGGGCTTATGACATCGGCTATGGCGGTCTCGACCATGTTCTCTCCACCGGTCGCAATGTCAACCTGCTGGTGCTCGACACCGAGGTCTACTCGAACACCGGTGGTCAGGCTTCCAAATCCACCCCGCGCGGGGCTGTAGCCCGTTTTGCAGCCTCCGGCAAGGGTCTTTCAAAGAAGGACCTGGGTCTGATGGCTATCGCCTACGGTTATGTCTATGTGGCCCGTGTCGCCATGGGCTACAGCGACCAGCACACGTTGAAGTCTTTCATTGAGGCAGAGTCTTATAATGGCCCTTCCATCATCATCGCCTACAGCCATTGCATCTCGCATGGCATCGACATGGTCAAAGGTCTCGAACAGCAAAAACTGGCGGTCCAGTCGGGTCTTTGGCCGCTCTACCGCTACGATCCGCGCCTGGCTGCAGAAGGCAAGAATCCCCTGCAGATCGACTAGCAAGGAACCGAGCGTGCCGGTGGAGCAGTACATGTACAACGAGACCCGCTTCCGCATGCTGACGCAGAGTGACGAAGCCCGCGCGGAGACCCTGCTCAAATTGGCCAGCCAGGATGCCAAGGTCACGGTGGAACTTCTACTCACAGCTGGCAGCCATGCATTACGATGGGACCACGGAACAGAAATGAACCGGGACTGGGATTGATCACCATGCCTTGGTCGAAAGGAGGATGAATGGTTGACCTTTCAACGAC
This sequence comes from uncultured Chloroflexia bacterium, assembly GCA_963828815.1. GTDB lineage: Bacteria > Chloroflexota > Anaerolineae > Anaerolineales > Villigracilaceae > UBA877. Next base: position 1,666,478 of record CAWHGD010000002.1, on the reverse strand, counting down.
CTACCTGGGTCTGAAACTCAAGAACCCCCTGGTTGCTTCGGCTTCACCGCTTTCAGAAAAAGTGGAGACCGTCAGGCAACTGGAAGCTGCCGGTGCCGCGGCGATCGTCATGTATTCGCTCTTTGAAGAACAGATCATCCATGAGAGCCTGGAACTGGACCATTTTCTTTTCTACGGGACCGAATCATCTGCTGAAATAAACTCGTTTTACCCGCAGACCGGAAAATACACCCTCAAAGCGGATGCCTACATTGAAACCCTCGCCAGGATCAAGCAGGCGGTCAAAATTCCTGTCATCGGCAGCCTGAACGGTGTCTCCTCGGGCGGCTGGATCAAGTATGCCCGGAAAATCGAAGAAGCCGGGGCGGATGCCCTGGAACTCAATCTGTATTTCCTCCCCACCGATCCCGACTATGACCGCTGCCCGGATCGAAGAGAACTATGTCACCCTTGTCAAGGATGTTCGTAGGAGCATCAAGATCCCCTTGGCGGTCAAACTCAGCCCATTCTTCACCGCCATCCCCAACTTCGCCAGCCGACTGGTGGAGGCGGGTGCGGATGGGCTGGTGCTCTTCAATCGTTTCTACCAGCCCGATCTCGACCTGGAAAACCTGGAAGTCATCCCGAACCTGGTATTGAGCACCTCCAGTGAACTGCGCCTGCCCTTGCGCTGGATCGCCATTCTCTATGGTCGCATCCAGGCAGACCTGGCGCTCACCACCGGCAGTCCACACTGCGGAAGATGTCATTAAAGCCAGCATGGCTGGCGCAAGCGTGGCCATGATGGCTTCCGAACTGCTTGCAAAAAGGGATCGGCCGCGTCACCCGTTATCCTGGCGGAGATGGAAAAATGGATGGTCGAGCATGAATACGAATCCATACAACCAGATGAAAGGCAGCCTGAGCCAGAAATCGGTGAATGAGCCGGCCGCCTTCGAACGTGCCAATTACATGAAAGTATTGAATTCCTTTACAACACTGCCGTAAGATGCCCACCAAACAAACAGCCCCTGCGATAAATTGCAGGGGCTGTTGATTTCGATTCTATGAGTGCAGACGGAACAGGTTATTCGATCGCTTCCGGTTCACCGCCGGATTTCTTCTGGCGGTAGGTGATGCGGCCGCGGGTCAGATCGTAGGGTGACATTTCCACTTTGACATGATCCCCGAGCAGGATGCGGATGTAATACTTGCGCATCTTGCCCGAAAGATAGGCCAGGACTTCGTGCCCGTTATCGAGTCGCACCCGGAACTGTGTGCCGGGCAGTGCCTCGATTACCAACCCTTCGACCTGAATCTTATCCTCATTTGCCATAAAACCTCCAGTTCCGTTCCGCCGGTTTACTCAAAATCCTTGTAGTGAGCGCCGCTTGTAACGGCGGATGGCCTTCTTCTTGTCCATGCGGCGCTGCTCGCTCTTGGAAACAAACCAGCGCTTGCGGCGCACCGTGCTCAGGATGCCGCTCTTGACAATCTTCTTGCGGAAACGCTTGAGCAATTGATCCTGCGATTCATTGTTGCGTAAATTTACGACCGTCAACTGCCTCACCTCCTTCCATGGGGAGGAATAAAAAAAACTCGGCTTGTCACAGACACAGCCGAGGGCGTGTAAAACCCGGATGAACACGTAAATATCATCAAGAATTTAGCGCTGCACACACTCCTTGATTGCCGGAGAATACGAATAAAATGGCAATCGCTGCGGACTGGTCTGTGAACAGAACGCATTATACCTTATGAGATGAATAGATGGGAAGAGAAATAGAAAAAGTCTCTTTGGCAATGACCTACTCTCCCAGGCAGTTACCCACCAAGTACCATCGGCGCTGACGAGCTTAACTTCCGGGTTCGGGATGGGACCGGGTGTACCCTCGTCGCTCAAATCACCAAAGAGACTTATTCTCTTCTATGTGCACTGAATAGTTATTGATGATGATGTATGAACAATATCAAGTTCTCCGCACCACGCAAATAAGCCCTCGACCATTAGTACGGTTTAGCTCAACACATTACTGTGCTTACACATACCGCCTATTAAGCAGGTAGTCTACCTGCGGTCTTACTCCATAAAGGATACAGGGATCTAATCTTAGGGCAAGTTTCCCACTTAGATGCTTTCAGCGGTTATCTTTGCCAGACGTAGCTACCCAGCAATGCCGTTGGCACGACAACTGGCACACCAGAGGTCTGTCCACTCCGGTCCTCTCGTACTAGGAGCAGCTCCCTTCAAATCCCTTACGCCCACAGCGGATAGAGACCGACCTGTCTCACGACGGTCTGAACCCAGCTCGCGTACCGCTTTAACGGGCGAACAGCCCGACCCTTGGGACCTTATCCAGCCCCAGGATGCGATGAGCCGACATCGAGGTGCCGAGCGAGATCGTCGATGTGAACTCTTGGATCTCACCAGCCTGTTATCCCCGGGGTAGCTTTTATCCGGTAGCCACGGCCCTTCCACTCGGATCCGTGGGATCACTAAGCCCGTCTTTCGACTCTGCTCGACGCGTTGGTCTTGCAGTCAAGCTCCCTTATGCCTTTACACTCTTTGGGTGGTTTCCATTCACCCTGAGGGAACCTTTGGGCGCCTCCGTTACTTTTTAGGAGGCGACCGCCCCAGTCAAACTGCCCACCTGGCACGGTCCCCCGCCCGGATGACGGTGCGGGGTTAGGGTCTAAATGTAATCAGGGTGGTATTTCACCGATGGCTCCACCGAGGCTAGCGCCCCAGCTTCAAAGCCTCCCACCTATGCTACACAGATCACACCCAAACTCAATGCCAAGATACAGTAAAGCTCCACGGGGTCTTTTTGTCCTGCTGCGGGTAGGCCGCATCTTCACAGCCATTTCAATTTCACCGGGTCCCTCGTTGAGACACTACTCTAGTTGTTACGCGGTTCGTGCGGGTCGGAACTTACCCGACAAGGAATTTCGCTACCTTAGGACCGTTATAGTTACGGCCGCCGTTCACCGGGGCTTCAGTTCAAAGCTTCGACTTGCGTCTAACCTCTCCCTTTAACCTTCCGGCACTGGGCACGCGTCAGCCCCTATACATCGCCTTACGGCTTAGCAGAGACCTGTGGTTTTGTTAACCAGTCACTAGAGCCATTTCACTGCGACCTGTCGCCAGGTACCCCTTATCCCGAAGTTACGGGGTTAAATTGCCTAGTTCCTTAACGAAGGTTCTCCCGTTCGCCTTGGTATACTCTACCCATCTACCGGTGTCGGATTGCGGTACGGGCATCTGGAACTCAATGCTTAGAGGCTTTTCTCGGCAACAAGGCTCAACCACTTATGCCTCAAGGGCACGCTATCGTCTCAGCTCAGCCTGCGGATTTTCCTACAAGCCTCAACACCTAAACGGATCGCACCAGCACAACCAATCGCTGGCTGGCCTACCTCGTTGCGTCCCCTCATCGCTCCTTCCAGACGGTTCCGGAATGTTGACCGGATGTCCATCACCTACGCCTCTCGGCCTCGGCTAAGGACCCGACTAACCCGACGCGGAATGACCTGGCGTCGGAAACCTTAGATTTACGGCGAACACGGTTCTCACGTGTTTGTACGCTACTCATGCCTGCATTCTCACTTCCGCCCGCTCCAGCCGTCCTTACGGTCGACCTTCACTGCTGGCGGAACGCTCCCCTACCGACCTGCTTGCGCAAGTCCCATGGCTTCGGTACCAAGCTTAGCCCCGTTAAGTTTTCCGCGCAAGGTCACTAGACCAGTGAGCTATTACGCACTCTTTAAAGGGTGGCTGCTTCTGAGCCAACCTCCTGGTTGTTCCAGTAACCTCACCTCGTTTCCCACTTAGCTTGGATTTGGGGACCTTAGCCGATGATCTGGGCTGTTTCCCTTTCGACCCCGAAACTCATCTCCCGGAGTCCGACTGCCATGCTCTGGAGTATCGGCATTCGGAGTTTGGTTGAGTTCGATAAGCAGTAAGCCCTCTAGCTCATCCAGTGCTCTACCTCCGATACTAAACGCATGACGCTAGTCCAAAAACTATTTCGGGGAGAACCAGCTATATCCGAGTTCGTTTGGCATATCACCTCTACCCACAGCTCATCCCCTAATTTTGCAACATTAGTAGGTTCGGGCCTCCACGAGCGTTTAGACTCGCTTCACCCTGGCCATGGGTAGCTCACCCGGTTTCGGGTCTAATCCCAACGACTATACGCCTTATTCAGACTCGCTTTCGCTACGGCTTCGGGTGTAACTCCCTTAACCTCGCCGCTGAGATTAACTCGCAGGCTCATTCTCCAAGAGGCACGCCGTCAGGCATAGCGCCGCGCACCCGGCTTTCGCCGGAGCACCGACACGCCATTAGCCCTCCGACTGCTTGTAAGCTTACGGTTTCAGGTTCTATTTCACTCCCCTAACAGGGGGACTTTTCACCTTTCCCTCACGGTACTTGTTCACTATCGGTCGCCAAGTGTATTTAGCCTTGGAGAGTGGACTCCCCAGATTCCTGCCGGATTAGCGTGCCCGGCAGTACTCAGGTATCCAGCGGAAGTCAGTTCGTTTTCGCATACGGGACTGTTACCCTCTTTGGTTGGCTTTCCCACACCATTCTGCTAACAAACTGATTTGTAACTTCCATATGCCAGACCCTACAACCCCGTCCGTGCAAGCACGGGCGGTTTGGGCTAATTCCCGTTCGCTCGCCACTACTAGGGAAATGATCTCTTTTCCTCTGGGTACTTAGATGTTTCAGTTCCCCAGGTGCCCTTCTCCTGGTCTATGTATTCAACCGGGAGATGCTGCGGGTTCGCCGCAGCGGGTTTCCCCATTCGGAAATCCTCGGATCAACGCCTGTTCACGGCTACCCGAGGCTTATCGCAGTGTCCCACGTCCTTCATCGGCACTTGGCGCCAAGGCATCCACCGTAAGCCCTTAGTAGCTTCTCCACGTGATGCGGAGAAATTGATACTGTTCGGCCTACATCAAAAAATTTCAAATCAATAACTATTCAGTTGTCAAGGTTCTGTTTTCGCCGTTGACCGGCGACCGGTGTTCTTCACTTTCGTCAAGCACACGGATCGGCTGTCAACTATTTTTTTCGACAAAGCGACCCGGCTCATCGCCGGGCCGCGTAGTACTCCCTTGCGATCAGAGCCTGCTTCTTATTCAACTTGCCAGGGTCGCCAACTTCAAACCTTTTCGTCATCCTTTCGTACACAGGCTCAGTGGAGATGACGGGATTCGAACCCGTGGCCTTCGCCTTGCAAAGGCGTTGCTCTCCCGCTGAGCTACATCCCCGAGCACTTCCTGAATATTCAGGTGGGCCTGACTGGACTCGAACCAGTGACCCCAGTCTTATCAGGACTGTGCTCTAACCATCTGAGCTACAGGCCCGCTCAGGCTGGCCTTAACAACTGAGAAGTGATAGGAAGCTTGCTTATCGACTTTCACCCACCGCGGGCGAAAGATTTGACTTGAGCGCAGGTCTGCGTGAGTGCTGGACCATTGCTCAGTTACTCTAGAAAGGAGGTGATCCAGGCGCACCTTCCGGTACACCTACCTTGTTACGACTTCGTCCCAGTCACCAACCCCACCTTCGACGGCGCCCTCCTTGCGGTTAGGCTACCGGCTTCAGGTGTTGCCAGCTCCCATGACGTGACGGGCGGTGTGTACAATCCCCGGGAACGTATTCAACGCACTATAGCTGACGCGCGTTTACTAGCAACTCCGACTTCACACAGGCGGGTTGCAGCCTGTGATCTGAACTGAGACCGGCTTTTGGGATTGGCTCTACCTCGCGGCTTAGCGACCCATTGTACCGGCCATTGTAGCGTGTGTGTAGCCCCAGATATAAAGGCCATGCTGACTTGACGTCATCCCCACCTTCCTCCGGCTTGATACCGGCGGTCCCGTATGACACATGTAACATACGGCGAGGGTTGCGCTCGTTGGCGGACTTAACCGAACATCTCACGACACGAGCTGACGACAGCCATGCAACACCTGTGAAGGCTCCCTTGCGGGTCGGTCTGCTTTCGCTTCCCTACCACCAACATGTCAAACCTGGGTAAGGTTCTTCGTGTAACATCGAATTAAACCACACGCTCCGCTGCTTGTGCGGGGACCCGTCAATTCCTTTGAGTTTTAACCTTGCGGCCGTAGTCCCCAGGCGGTGAACTTATCGCGTTAGCTTCGGCACCGACGGCTTTGAACCCGCCGACGCCAAGTTCACATCGTTTACAGCTAGGACTACCGGGGTCTCTAATCCCGTTTGCTACCCTAGCTTTCGCGTCTGAGTGTCAGAAACAGTCCAGGAGGCCGCTTTCGCCACTGGTGTTCCTCCCGATATCTACGCATTTCACCACTACACCGGGAATTCCACCTCCCTCTACTGCTCTCAAGTCCGGTAGTATTGAACGACCTCTCCCAGTTGAGCCAGGAGCTTTCACATCCAACTTACCAAACCACCTGCACGCGCTTTACGCCCAGTAAATCCGGATAACGCTTGCCTCCTACGTTTTACCGCGGCTGCTGGCACGTAGTTAGCCGAGACTTATTCCTGAGATACTGTCCTTTCTCATCTCTCAGAAAAGCACTTTACGATCCGAAGACCTTCATCGTGCACGCGGCGTTGCTGGGTCAGGCTTTCGCCCATTGCCCAATATTCCCTACTGCTGCCACCCGTAGGTGTCTGGCCCGTGTTTCAGTGCCAGTGTGGGGGACCACCCTCTCAGGTCCCCTACCCGTCGTAGCCTTGGTGGGCCATTACCTCACCAACTAGCTGATGGGACGCAGGTCCCTCCCAAAGCGCATTACTGCTTTAGTCATCGGCTTCTAAACCCGATGACCACATGCGGTATTAGCAGTCCTTTCGAACTGTTATCCCACACTTCGGGGCAGGTCACCAACGCGTTACGCACCCGTTCGCCACTAAGAAACCTCTCGTATTGCTACAAAGGCTCTTCGTTCGACTTGCATGTATTAAGCACGCCGCCAGCGTTCATCCTGAGCCAGGATCAAACTCTCCGCAAAAATATCACCTCTTGCGGGTGTAAGTTACGGAATAGAACGACAGGCTTACTTCCTATCACTTTTCAGTTGTTAAGGTCCTGAAAACAAAGCGGGCTGGATTCTACCCGCAAGCCCCTCCACTGTCAAGCCCATGAGAGACAAAATCGCCGATGTTTTTTATCGACATCGGCTCGTCAGACTGCGATGCTGGCTGCCTTGTGTCTCTGACGTGAGACGTTGCTCTGTTGTCAACGATCTGTCCATTTGGACGAGATCTGCGTGGGGGTTAATGTGCTTGCCTATTATACGCATTCGAAGGAAGTTGTCAAGGAATTCGCACCCCCAATTTGGATTCTTTAAGGTTACGACATCTCCTGCCGCCCTGTGAGAGCGCGCAACAGCGTGTTTTGATCCGCATATTCCAGGTCTCCACCCACCGGCAGACCGCGCGCCAGGCGCGTCACCCGCACCCCCAGCGATTGCAGGCGAGGCTGCAGGTATTGGGCTGTCGCCTCTCCCTCCATGGACGGGTTGGTGGCCAGGATCACCTCCCTGACGCCCCCCCGCTGGACACGCTCCAGCAATGCCTTGATCTTCAGATCATCCGGACCAATCCCCTCGATCGGTGACAGCACTCCCTGCAGGATGTGGTACTTGCCCTTGTAAGCCCCGATGCGTTCAAGAGCCAGCATGTCCAGCGGTTCTTCAACCACGCAGATCAGCGCTTCGTCACGCTGGCTGCTCACGCAGATTTCGCACGTCTCCCGTCCCACAGAGGTGATATTAAAACAGACCTGGCAGAAGGCGATCTTGGTCTTTAGATCAGCCAGCGCTTCTGCCAGCTGGGCGGATACTTCCTCCGGAGCGCGCAGCAGGAAGAATGCCAGCCGGGAGGCCGTCTTCGGGCCGATACCGGGCAGGCGTTCGAGAGAGATCACAAGGTTTTGGATGGGTTCAGGTAGCATGGTTGTGCTCCCGCCGGAACGATCAGCCGTCCCGGTCAGTCGTCCTACATTAATTTATCCTGGCAGTCCCCCCGCCAACGGACCCATCACCTGCTCCTGCAGTTGGCGCGACTTCTCCAGCGCCAGGTTGACCGCCGTCAACACCAGGTCCTGGAGCATTTCAGTATCCGTTTCTGCAAGCAGGGCCGGATCGATCTTCACCGACTGGCATTTCTGGTCGCCGGTCATCGTGACCGTTACGGCGCCGCCTCCTGCTGTGGCTGTGACAATTTCCTGCGCCAGCCTTTCCTGTGCTTCTGCCATTTGCTGCTGCAGGCGCTGCAGATGCTGCATCATTCCTGCCTGGCCGCCGCTGCTTGTCGGGCGGTTGAATCCTTTTGCCATGTTCACTCCTGGATATCTACGATTTCACCGCCAGCTTTGATGGCCGCAGCCACCATCCCGTCTGCGTTGACCTCCCCCGCCGGCGGTTGTTTGGCATTGGTAATCACACATTGCAAGGACAGGTCTTTGCCCAGCAATTCCGTGATCGCCTTGCGGGTCAGATCCATTTGACCGGGATCCATTTTTGAGCGCAATACCTCGCTGGCAAAACCGAGCACCAGCACCCCGTTCTTGATCTCCATCAGCCGCGCTGAGTTCAGCAAAGCCACCAGCGCCGGCTGGGAGCGCAATCTCTCCCGGATCTGTTTCCAAACCTTGCTAACCTGTGCCAGGGTGACCTGCGGTTTCTCCTGGACTTCGCTTGCCGTCTCCGCTTTTCCCGTTTCTTTCGAGGATGCTGGACTAACTGCTGCCGGTTCTTCCTTCCCCTTTGCCGGCTTGTTGTCTGCTGGAGTCGGAGCAGCAACTTGATTAAGGATAATCGGCGTCTTGATCGCTTCGGCAAGCGCCAGTTCCAATGGCAGCGAAGGCTGCCAGCTGCTGCGCAGTTCGGTGGCTGCATTGTTGAATGCCAGGATGAGCTGCAGGACATCCTGTCGGGAAAGTGACCTGGCATGTTTCTCTGCCTGGGTACGCACATCCCTGGTCAGGTCTGCCTGGGAGCTGTTCCCCATCTGGATAAGCAACAGTGCCCGCAGGTAATCCACCACCTGGCGAGCCAGTTGGCGCGGGTCTGCACCGGAATCCAGGGCTTTATGGATCGCTTCCAATCCTTCCGCCGGTTTCTGCTCCACCACCGCCCCGATCACATCGAGCACCGTCTGGCTGGTGGCTGTGCCAAGGACGGCCTGGGTAAGCTCAAGGCTTATTTCTTTTCCGGTGGAAGCCATCTGGTCCAGCAGGGAGATGGCATCCCGCAATCCGCCCGCTGACTGGCGGGCGATCAGGCTCAATGCTTCGGCTTCAACCGTGAGACCTTCCTGTTTGGCAATGACCTGCAACTGGCGTTGGATGTCCTCCGCTGGAACGCGGCGGAACTCGTGTCGCTGGCAGCGGGATAAAACCGTAGACGGGATTTTATTGATCTCAGTGGTGGCAAGGATGAAAATGGCGTGCGCAGGCGGCTCCTCGAGCGTTTTCAACAAGGCATTGAAGGCATTCGTGGAGAACATGTGCACTTCATCGATAATGTAGATTTTATAGCGCCCCTGGTTGGGAGAAAAATTAACCTTATCCCGCAGGTCGCGGACATCCTCCACCCCGTTCTGCGAGGCGGCATCAATTTCGATCAGGTCGAGGAAGCGGCTCTCGTTGACCGCCGTACAATGGGCACACTCATTGCAGGGTCGCGCCTCAGGGACCTCGCTCAGGCAGTTGACTGCCTTCGCCAGCAGGCGAGCAGTGGTGGTCTTGCCGGTGCCGCGCGGACCGGCGAACAGGTAGGCATGGACAACATGGTCGCCGGTAATTGCGTTGCGCAGGGTTTGGACAACATGCTGCTGACCAATGATTTCGTCCCATTTCTGGGGTCGCCATTTATTATAAAGAGCCTGGGTCATTTTAAAAATCCATTACCTCGTCAGGGAATACGGTAAAAGGCACGCGCGATATTTTGGGAATCATAGAGGGCCGCCAGTTCGCCTGATTCCCACACCGGCTCAACCCGCCCCCAGAACAGGTCCGCGGCCGTGTCGGTCCCAGTCTTCGTGTGCACCTGGATACTGCCGCCGGGGTAGAGCGTCAATGCGGGGAAAGAGAAACTGCTGCCCTGGCTGTCTTTCAGAGTCCAACCACTTAAAGGCAGCGCTTGTTCACCTTGATTCTGAATGACGATCGCCTCGTTTTCCAGCACACCCGCGGCAGTAACGCTGATAATTTTTGCCACCACCCCGCCGGGTACATTTGTGGCTGCGATCCCGCCCGGGTCACAATCCGTCTTTCGATTGGCGCGATCATAAAAGTACAGGATCGTCACGGAGACAAGCAATGAAACAAGGGCGTTTAGCAGCAGGTATAACACTAGGCGGCGGCGCGTCATATTGTTCGTATGATAGCACAAAAATGCTGAAGGTCAGCCTTCAACCTCCAGCAAGGAATTTCCATAAATTAAATCATGGCACCAGGATGGGATTAAGCATATCCCAATGGACCCCGCCGTTGCTAGTCACTACCAGGGCGTTTTCATTGCTGTCGTTGATCACGGCAGCCCAGCCGTGGTCCGCATCCATAAAACTGAACTGCCCATCCCAGAAAACCTCCTGGACGAATGTCCAGTGAATGCCGCCATCACTGGTCTTAAAGATCTTGCGGCCGAAAGCAAAACCGTTCAATTGATTAAAGAAATAGAGACCTTCCCCCATGGAAAAGTTCACCGGAAGCGGTGAAGTGGTCCAGGAGGAGCCTCCATCCGTGGTGGTATAGATATAATCCTTCTGGGTGGTGTAGTCTGCGGTACTCACACATTTCAATGCCATGATGGCTGAGCTGGTTGAAAGGATATTCGGAGAAGCCATGTCACAGACATAATCGTTGAACAGGCCCGGTGCACCAGCCGGTGCGGGCGGTTCGATGCGCGTCCAGGTTGCGCCTCCGTCAGTCGTACGCATGATGTGAGGAGCCGGGTATAAGCCGGTGCATTCGCGTGCCAGCCAGCCGTTATTGGTATCGGAGAAAACTATGCCGGTCTTCGCGCAGCTCTGGATGTCATTCTGATCCTGGGGTGTATTTATAGTGTTCCAGGTGAGACCGCCGTCGGACGTGCCGAACAAAACTACATAATTGTGACTCATCCCCGCGCCAAGATAGACCAGCAGCCACCCGTGCAAGGCGTCTGCGAAATCGATGAACCACGGTTTGAAATTCTCCGATGAAATGGATGTGCTTATGCTGCTGTATTGCCATGTCGCACCGCCATCGTGGGTGTACCAGACCAGGGAATCAGCCGGGGGTGGTACCTTCTCGTATCCGTAAACGACCCACGCCGAGGAAGCATCCCGGAACTCGCCGATGGCGATGACCACATCATCCGCTGCCGGGGCTGGTTGCGGGGGAGTTACATCCCGCCAGGTAACGCCTCCATCCTGTGTGCGAAATACATGATCGTGTGCCTGGTTGAGACCTCCAATCCCCCAGCCGCTGTAAGGGTCGAGCATGTGAATGGTCATGATACTTACCGCCTGGCCTGCGGGCAGATGGGCGATCGCCGGGCCCGTAAGCGGGAGAGTTGGATTGGCGGTTGGTATCGTTTCCTCCGTGGCTGCGGGAATCGGCGCCTCGGTGGCAATTTCTGTAGCAGTTGGCAGGTTGCAGGAAGCCAGCAGGAGGGACACAACGAATGGAAGCTTAAACAGGGACAATCGTGATTTCATGGGCCACCTCTTTCCTGAAAACGACTACCTTGCCAGCAGCGCCACCCAGTCCCCTGCCTGGCGCTTTTCGACCAATTTTAATCCATGGGCTTCTACAGCAGCCATCACCCCTTCAACCTGCTCGACCAGGATCCCCGAAAGTATGATCGCCCCGCCCGGGGAAACCAGGTGGGCAAGTCCGGAGTCAAATAGGCGGATGATCACCGGGGCAAGGATATTGGCCAGGACGAGTGGAGCATTCAAGACATGGAACCTGCCAGCCAATACCTCGGCTACTGAACCCAGACCGATCTCAAACTTGTCTGGGCGGATAGCATTGCTGGTGGCGTTTTCGCGGCTGGCCCTGACAGATGCCTCGTCGACATCCACGCCCAGGGCGGAGGCTGCGCCTAGTTTTAAGGCTGCAATGGAAAGGATCCCCGACCCGCAGCCTATGTCAATGACCGCACCATCGCCAATAATCTGGGATTCCAGTAATTCCAGGCACAGTTGTGTGGTTGGGTGGGTTCCGGTGCCAAAGGCCATTCCGGGGTCGATTTTGATCGCTAAGCGGGAATCATCCTGGCTTGTCAGCCAGGCTGGAACGATGATGAGCCGCCTGCCGACCGGGATCGGCTGGTAGCGTGCCTTCCAGGCTTCCATCCAATTCTGGTCTGCCACGGGAGTGAACACAGGTTCGGGCAGCTGCTGGATCATCCCCAGGTAATGGAGTCCCTGCTCCAGTTGCAGGCGTGTTCCAGCAAGGGTGTCATCGTCGGGCAGGTAAGCTCGTACCGTGATAGGTCCCACCGGTGTGCCCCCGTCCTCATCGTCGACAAATTCCACCGCTTGCTCGGTGGTCACCCCGTTGGGAGCAAACCGCGCCAGCACATCAGCAACCGCCTCTGCCAGTTCTCCATTGACCGTCAGCGATACTTCCAGCCAGTTCATCCTGCGTTCCCGTTATCGCAGCCTATCCCCCGATGGCTTCGTTCAACCAATCCAGGAATCCCTTCTCCTTCGGCTTGACCGTCGTGCCCAGCGTGGCTGCCAGTTTCTCAAAGAGTTCGCGTTGTTCCTTGGTCAGCTTGGACGGGATATCCACGTTGATCGATCACCATCTGGTCGCCGCGGCCGCTCTTGCGCAGGTAGGGCACGCCGCGTGCTTTGAGGGTGAACACCTTGCCGGGCTGCGTCCCGGCAGGGATCTTCAGTTTTGCGCTGCCATCCACGGTCGGGACATCCACCTCCGCCCCGAGCACTGCCTGGGCGATATTAATGTCCAGGTTGAGCAGGATATCATTCTCGCGGCGTTTGAAGAACTTGTGCGCTTTGACCTCCAGCAGCAGGTACAGGTTGCCCTGCGGTCCGCCAAGGATTCCCGGTTCGCCCTCCCCTGCCAGGCGGATCTGGGTGCCGTTATCCACTCCGGCAGGGACTTGAACGGTCTTCTTGACCGTTTTTCGCTCCAGCCCCGAGGCCGCGGCAGGTGTGGCAGGGAGTGGTGATCACCTCGCCGCGGCCGCCGCATGCGGGCATGGACCGGACTGCATCATCGATCCAAAAATCGTCTGGCGCACCTGGCGTACTTCGCCGCGCCCGTCGCAGGTGCTGCAGCGCTGCGGGTTGGTCCCCGGTTCCGCGCCGGAGCCGTGGCAGGTTCCGCAGGTTTCATTGCGGGTCACTTCGATCGTTTTCTCAACGCCAAAAATGGCTTCTTCGAAAGTCAGGTCCACCCGCACCTGCAGGTCGCGCCCGCGGCTGCGGGCGGCGCGACCGGCCGCCCCCGCCCATGTTGAAGCCAAAGAACTGCTCGAAGATATCGGAGAAATCCATGGTGGCGTAATCGGGCATGCCGCCCATCTCGCCCAGGCCGGCCCGGCCGTACTGGTCGTAGCGGGCGCGTTTCTGCGGATCCGAAAGGACGCCGTAGGCTTCGTTGATTTCCTTGAATTTTTCCTCGGCATCCGGCTTCCTTGCTCACATCGGGATGGTACTGGCGCGCCAGTTTGCGGAAGGCAGCCTTGATATCCTCCGTGGAAGCATTTCGGGGAATGCCAAGAATTTCGTAGTAATCGCGATTGGTCATGTGGTCAATGTGAAACGGAAGGGTGAACGGTTGCACCATTCACACATCGTTATTCACTTCCTTTTCCTTCGGGTTCAACCGGATCCGGCTCCAGCTGGTTCTTGCGGATCGGTCGGCTCGCCGGTCGGCTCGCCGGTCTGCTCTGCAGCCTGTCCATAAGCCGCAGAACCAACCTTCTGGACGACCTGGCTGAGGGCATCCACAGCCTTGCGGATGGCTGGCTCGTCCTCGCCCTCTTTCACTCTCTTTACCTCGTCAACCGCTGCCTGGACTTCATTTCTGATCTCCTCGGGCACCTTGTCACCCAGATCGTTCAGGACCTTCTCCGCGCCATAGACAGAATTATCGGCAGTATTCTTCGCCTCGATCAGATCGCGGCGTGTCTTGTCTTCGGTGGCATGCTGCTCGGCTTCCTGGCGCATGCGTTCCACTTCTTCCGTAGCCAGGCCGGACGAAGCGGTGATGGTGATATGCTGGCTGCGACCGCTGGCCTTGTCCTGCGCGGTGACCTTCAGGATGCCGTTGGCATCGATATCAAAGGTCACTTCGATCTGGGGAATGCCGCGCGGGGCAGGCGGGATGCCGTCCAGAATGAATTTGCCCAAGCGACTTGTTATCCACAGCCATCGGGCGCTCGCCCTGCAAGACATGGATCTCCACCTGCGTCTGGCTGTCAGTGGCGGTTGAGAAGACCTGGCTCTTGCGGGTCGGGATGGTGGTGTTGCGCTCGATCTGCGGTGTGGCCACACCGCCCAGTGTCTCGATGGAAAGTGTCAGCGGGGTCACATCCAGCAGGAGGATATCCTTCACATCGCCGCCCAGCACACCCGCCTGGATGGCCGCGCCGACGGCCACCACCTCGTCGGGGTTGACGCCCTTGTGGGGTTCCTTGCCGAAGAAATCGCCGCACGGCTTCCTGAACAGCCGGCATGCGGGTCATGCCGCCCACCATCACCACCTCGTTGATGTCGGTGGCGGAGAGGCCCGCATCCGCGAGCGCCTGTTTCAGCGGGGTGAGTGTTCCTTCCACCAGGTCCGCGGTGAGTTGTTCCAGTTTGGCACGGGTCAGGGTCATCACCAGGTGTTTCGGTCCGGAGGCATCCGCGGTGAGATAGGGCAGATTGATCTCGGTCTGCATCATGGTCGAGAGTTCGATCTTGGCCTTCTCGGCGGCTTCGCGCAGGCGCTGCAGTGACTTGCCGGTCCTGGCGCAGGTCGATACCGTTCTCCTTCTGGAATTCCTGGATCAAATAATCGATGATGCGCTGGTCGAAATCGTCGCCGCCCAGGAAGGTATTGCCATTGGTGGAACGCACCTGGAAGACGCCTTCGCCCACATCGAGGATGGAAATATCGAATGTCCCGCCGCCCAGATCGTAGACCGCGATGATCTCGTTGGTTTTCTTGTCCAGCCCGTAAGCCAGCGAGGAGGCGGTCGGTTCGTTGATGATACGCAGCACATCCAGACCGGCGATCTTGCCGGCATCCTTGGTGGCGTTGCGCTGGGCATCGTTGAAATAGGCCGGAACGGTGATGACCGCCTGGGTGACCGTTTCACCGAGATAGGCTTCGGCATCCCGCTTGATCTTGGCCAGGATCATGGCCGAGATCTCGGGCGGGGAATATTCCTTTTCATCCATCTTGACACGCACATCGCCGTTCTCCGCCGGCAGGGCGGTATAGGGGATGCGCGGCAGAGTGCGCTGGACCTCCGGGTCCTCGTACTTGCGGCCCATGAAGCGCTTGATGGAAAAAATGGTGTTCTGGGAATTGACGATTGCCTGGTTGCGGGCCACCCGTCCCACCAGCCGCTCGTGGTTCTTGTTGATCGCCACCACCGAAGGCACCAGCCGTTCCCCTTCCGCGGACGGGATGACGACCGGTTCAGCGCCCATCATGACCGCGCCGACTGAGTTGGTTGTCCCCAGATCAATCCCGATAATCTTTGCCATGCAGGTTTCTCCAATAAGAATGATTTCCTGGCAGACGGGCTGTTGCCCGCTCCCACAATTGTCCTATCGTGTATGCTGACCTTGACTCCGGACTTTACTTGCGCCACCCTCACCATTGCCGGGCGGATGACCCGTCTCGCCCAGCATGTAGCCGTTCCGGATCACGTCGATGACCTGCCCGCTCTCCACACCCTCGGCACGGTTCCTGCTGAGATGGCTTCGTGGAAATTCGGATCAAATTGCTGTCCCTCCGCCTCGATGCGCTTGAGTCCCTCCGCCTCCAGGATGGATTGCAATTTCCGGTAGATCAATTCGATTCCATCCGCCCAGGGCAGGTCCGCCGGGACGGGCTGCCAGGGCGCGCTCCAGGTCATCCAGGACCGGCAGATAGCGTTTGATGATGCTGCCGACTGCCATTCTGGTAGGTTTCAGCCTTTTCTGCCTCCACCCGCCGCCGGTAGTTCTGGAAGTCAGCCACAGAACGCTGCCAGCCATCCTTGTATTCAGCTGCCTGGGCTTCGGGCCTCTGCCAGTTGCTTTTCGAGTTCAGCAAGGATCGAGGATTGCCTCGAGCTGCGGATTCAGGTTCCAGGTTTGTCTCCGGTGCCAGGGCTTCCTCCGGCCTTGTTCTCCGCCGTGGGTTCTGTCGGGTGGATCTTATCTTTCTTACTGCTCATTTTCTTCTCCTACCATTGTTTCAGATACCAGGCCGCTCAACAGGTCGGCCATGAAGCGGACGGTCGGGATGGTGCGGGCATACGGCATGCGCATCGGACCAAAGACGCCCAGCGTGCCGGTGACCAGTCCCGGGATGCCGTAGCGGGCCAGGACGACCGAACATTGTTTCAGTTCTTCCCATTTCCCCTCGCCGCCGATCAACACCTGCACGCCACCCACGGTGGCATTATCGGTGGTGCGGGCCAGCAGGTCCTGCAGCAGCGAGCGCTCCTCGAACAGATGCACCGCCCGGCGGGCATCGCCGGATTCGAGGAATTCCGGTTCGGAGAGAACGTTGGTCAGACCATCCAGGAAGATCTCGCCAGAAACACGTTGCTCGCCCCGGTTCATATCCTGCAGCACGAGGGTCAGGATATCTTTTTCGAGGGTATCCGCTGCGCGGCGGCAGGGCGGCGATCTCTTCGGTCGTCTTGCCCAGGCAGACCTGGTTCAGACGGTCGGCAGCCGCCGACAGGCGTTCCTGCGCTGACCGGTTCCGCCAGGGTCAGGATCTGCTGGCTGACCTCCCCGCCGGTCATGACCAGCACCATCAACACCTGGCGGCCCTGGGTGGAGATCAACTCCACATGCTTGTAATGCGAACGCTCGGAGTGCGGCGCGGTGACGATGGAGGCCGCCCGTGAATGTGTGCGCCAGGATGGAGGCCGCCAGCGGCATCCACTGCTCCACATCCTGGCGGGCCTGGTAGAACTGGTGCGAGATGGTATCGCGCGCCGGTTCGGGCAGGTCGGACTGGTAGACCACGTGGGTGACAAAATAGCGGTAGCCTTCCTCGGTGGGAACCCGCCCCGCGGAGGTATGCGGCTGGCGCAGGTAACCCATCTCGGTCAGGGCCGCCATCTCGTTGCGGATGGTGGCAGTGCTCAGATCCAGCTTGTAATGTTCCACCAGGCTGCTTGAACCCACCGGTTGGGCGGTTTCCGTATAATCCGCACCACGAGGGCAAGGATCAAGCGTTGGCGTTCGGTCAGCTCATTCATCTAGGATTCCAATCATTCTTGCAGCATTAGCACTCTCAAAGCGAGAGTGCTAAATGTTTGCCAATAATGATACCATGCCCTTTCGCTGGACGTCAATAAGAGACGTGTAAGAATATTGGTCTCTCTATTTCTTGGGAAGATGAACCGTCACAGGTAAGGTTAACGCCAGAATTGGAACTGGCTTAACCCCTGCAATGCCAGCGAGACCGGGATGTGCATGCGTAAAGAGATCCAGCCCACAGTGAGCCAGAAGAAATTGTTTACAAATGGAACATACCACAAGGCAGCGAACATCACCAGCATGATGATATTGCCGTACCGGTCAACATTAAAGCGAACTTGCTGGTTGAGGAAGGGCGCCAGGGCGCGATAGCCATCAAAGGGTGGCACCGGGATGAGGTTGAGCACCATTGCCGAGATCTGCATCAGCGCCAGGAAGGATAACCCCGGCCAGATGCCGGTCTTGGAGATCGGAGCAACATTCAGGACGATTGCCAGGAGAACCGCCAGTAACAGGTTGGATGCCGGTCCGGCGAGCGACACGGCGCTTTCCCAGCGCTTGCTGCGCAGCCTCCAGGTCTCGATGTAGACTGCCCCGCCGGGCAGACCGATGCCCCCCAGCAGCAGGAAGATCACCGGCAGGATAATGGAATAGACCGGGTGGGTGTACTTCAGAGGATTGAAGGTGAGGTAGCCCTTGTCCCTGACGCTGGTATCGCCGCCGTAATACGCCACCACGGCATGCGAGAACTCGTGCAGGCACAGAGAGAAGATCCAGCCCACGATGACAACGATGAATGTGGTTGCCTTTTCCATCACTCTTCCCTGTAGCCGTGCGGGTGCGTGCGGTGCCAATCCCAGGCGCTGGAAACGATATCTGTCAATTCGGGATGTCGCGGCGTCCAACCTAATTCGCGCTGGATCCTGGCAGAGCTGGCCACCAGGCGGGGGGCATCGCCGCTGCGACGGGCACCCTCATGAACCGGGATTGCCTGTCCTGTCACCCGGCGCGCAGTCTCGATCACCTCGCGCACGGAATATCCGCTCCCATTGCCGAGGTTGTAGACCAACCGGTCATGCTTGTCCAGCGCCTCCAGCGCCAGCATGTGCGCGGAGACCAGGTCAGAGATGTGAATATAGTCCCGGATGCACGTACCGTCGGGAGTGGGGTAATCCGTGCCAAAAATGGAGACAGCCTCACCCTGCCCGAGGGCCACTTTCAACACCAATGGTATCAGGTGCGATTCTGGCTGGTGCGCTTCGCCTCGTCCAGGCAGGGCACCGCAGGCATTGAAATAGCGCAGTGCGGCATAATGCAAACCGTGGATCTTTCGGTACCAATCCAGTGCCTGCTCGATGGCAAGTTTGGTGAAACCGTATGCATTGGCCGGGTCGATTGCAGAATCTTCGCTTAAAGGTGTTTCGCTGGAGGCATAAACAGCGGCTGAAGATGAAAGCACGAATCTCTTCACACCGGCAGTTGCTGCTTCTTCGATCAATTGCAGTGAATTGGCAAGATTGTTCTTGAAGAATTTTCCCGGATCTTGCATCGACTCGCCTGCTTCGATGAATGCCGCAAAATGCAGGATGGCATCATATCTCTCAGAATGCAATGCAGCCCTGAGAGCCGATAGCTCTCCGAGATCGGCCTCGATGAAGCGCGCTCCTTCAGGCACTGCGGCACGGTATCCGGTCACCAGCGAATCGTAGATCGTAACAGAATGCCCGGCGCTGAGCAGGGTTTCTGCTGCCGCCGAACCTATGTATCCGGCCCCTCCCGAAATGAAAAGATTCATTCTTTCTCCTGGGAGAAAATTATATCGCACTCTCCTGCTTGACGGGCACCCCCCTTCCGCATTATACTCACACAGCCCGGGGTGTAGCGCAGCTGGTAGCGCACCGCGTTTGGGACGCGGGGGTCGGCGGTTCAAATCCGCCCACCCCGACTTACCGCCGAGACCATCCTGGGTCTCGGCGGATGTGTTTCCCTGGTGGTTCTCCCGCCTTTGCCTGCCGTGGTCAACCTGCTTGTGCTACAATAACATGGAGAAATGAGATCATGGCTCGAACAAAAATAGATGGTGTCATTGAGGCTGTCCAATATACAACGCGTGGCGATATCTCCATTGTACGAGCGTATGAACGCCATGGTGTCGTATGGTCTGATCACGTGTTGCTCCAGCGTGAGGAACTTCTGAAACGGTTAGTGCAAGGTAAACAATTTGCAGTTGGCAAGCGTAAGCTCTACCTGGGAAGCGTTTTCGAGATCGGTCCAATGATAATGAAGGTCAACGGCAATATCGTCAGCGAAGGCCAGGAAAGTACTCACGACCACCTGGATGGAGTTCCACTCTTCTAATTCCTACCCCGGAAAGGGTGACCCATGAAGATAATAGACCAGACCCCATTCTTCAACTCCGAGACCGGCGAGATCAGATTCCTTGACCGCGGCAAGGCAATGATGAAATTTGGCACCAGCTGGATCAAGGAAGTGGAAGCGCAAAAACAGGTCATTGAGGTGCTGGGTAAGGTGCTCGACCGGAATTACACCCTCCTGCGCAATATAACCCCTCCCGGCTTGGATGCCAGTTTCCCATTCATCCTGGTCGGTCCGGCTGGAGTGTTCGTCATGTATGTAACCCCGCTGACTGGTATCTTCCGGGCCAAAGGCGACCAGTGGGGCACGATCACCGGGAATACTTTCCATGATGAAAAACCCAACCTGCTCACGCGCACGGAACGCATGGCGCGCGCCATCCAGGTTTTCCTGCAGCGCCAGGGATATTCCTCCCTGACCATGGTGGAAGCCATCCTGCTTTGCGCCGACCCGTCTGTCCATGTGGACAGCATCAGGCCGATCATCCGCGTGGTGATGAGGGATGCTCTGGAACGCCTCGCCATCTCCATCATGCAGGCACGGGCGGTGCTGAGTCCTGAGACCGTCCTGGATGTCATTGACCGCATCCTTAATCCTCCAGTCACAGAATCTGCTGAACCAGCCGAGGCAGAGGAAGAAACCAGCCAGGAACCTGCCGCAGCGCCGCAGATGGAAGAACCTTATGTTCCAGCCTTCGCCCTGCCGGAATCCGAGGCTCCACCTTCGATCAGCGAGTCGACCCCCCTTCCAATCATCGTTCCACAGCTGACTGAAAGTGATATGGAATTTCTACCTCCGGCGCCGGTGAAGAAAAAACAAAACCGAAGACAGTGGCTGTTCTTGATCCTCATGTTCATCCTGTGGATACTCCTGATGGCTGGATTTCTGTACATGGTGATCAAAGACCAATCCTCCTTTCTTTTGAGCCTGCTGCCTTGAACTTGCCGTATTTTTCGTTAATTATCCCTGCTCATAATGAAGAAAACCGCCTGCCCCTTGCACTTGGACAGGCTTTTACATTTCTGGAAAAACAGGCTTATACCTCCGAGGTGGTCCTCGTTGAGAATGCAAGCAGTGACCGCACCCTGAAAGTGGCACAGAAGGTTGCCCAAACCCACCCCAACCTGCTGGTCTTGCACCTGGACCTGCCGGGAAAAGGTCGTGCCGTACGCCAGGGGATGCTCGAAGCGCGCGGCAGCTACAGGTTCTTCGCGGATGTTGATTTTTCAATGCCCGTCGAGCAGATCAACCGCTTTATCCCGCCGGCATGTGATTGCGATATTGCCATCGCCTCACGCGAAGTTCGTGGCGCGATCCGTTTCAATGAGCCGCCCTATCGCCACTTTACCGGTCGGATTTTCAACTTCTTCATCCGCCTGCTCGTAATTCCGGAAGTCCAGGATACCCAATGCGGGTTTAAATGTTTCCGCGCGGATGTCGCGGAAGATCTCTTCCGCTTCCAAACCCTGCAGGGTTGGAGTTTTGACGTGGAACTGCTGGCGATTGCCCGCCGGCGTGGTTACATGATAAAAGAAATCGGCATCCCCTGGTATTTCAATGCCGATAGTAAAGTCAGGGTTTTTCGAGATTCCTTTCGCATGTTTATCGACCTGTTGACCATCCGTGCCAACCTCCGCCGCGGAAATTATGAACCGTAAACGGCAATTGCTTCCGATCCCCACGCTGGAATTTGAGAAACATTTATGGAAAGCCGGTTTCAACCGCGTTGCCGGTATCGATGAGGCAGGACGCGGTGCCTGGGCAGGTCCCGTGGTCGCGGCTGTCGTCATCCTGCCTGTTGACCCTTCGCTTACCTCAACTCTGGACAAGGTGCGGGATTCCAAGTTAATGACCCCGGTCTCCCGCGAGACCTGGTCGGTGCGCATCAAGGATTGTGCAACCTGCTGGGGCGTGGGGGTTGCCTCCTCCGGGGAGATTGACACCCGGGGGATCGTTCCGGCTACCAAACTGGCTTGCGAGCGGGCGCTCGCAGGTCTGCACCCGGACTATCTCTTGACCGATTACCTGCTCTTCCGTGAAATGGACCTGCCCCAAACCGCCCTGGTCAAGGGCGACCAGCGTTCTCTAAGTGTGGCGGCAGCATCTGTGCTGGCAAAAACCTCCCGCGATGCTTTGATGCGGGAACTGGACGATCAATTCCCTGGATATGAATTTGCCCGCCATAAAGGCTACGGCACCCCTCAGCATGCGGAGGCATTGATAAAGTTGAAACGCTGCAGGATTCATCGGGTTTCATTTTCGATACCGTAGGATCGATCCTGCCGCCTCCTCCCCTGGATTAATCAGGATGGGATAATGGCTTGGAAAGTCAATAATAAATGCCACGAAGACATCCATCTTCGTGGCATCTCTTTCGTCTATGAGATAAACGGGTGATGGTCAGGAGATCTTCTCAAATCGTTCGGCCGGTGTATTGCAGACCGGGCACTTGCCTTCCATCGGACCCTCGTGGGTGAAACCGCATACCGGGCAGACATAATACGTTATTTCAGGGGTATCCTTCCCTTTGCCCAAAATTTCCCGTGCATTGCGGTAGAGGGCTTCGTGGATTTTCTCAACCGCCAGTGCCCACTCGAATGATTTGGAGGCGCGTTTTTCCCCTCTGCTATGGCTTCCGCCAGCATGGGCGGGTACATGGATACAACTTCGTAATTCTCCCCGGCAATGGCGTTCTCGAGATTTTCCGCTGTTGACTTGATCCCATCCATGGCTCTGAAATGATTGTTGGCATGAACGGTTTCCGCAGCAGCCGCAGCCCTGAACAACCTGGCGATCTGGGGAAAGCCTTCCTCGTCTGCTTTTTTCGCAAAAGCCAGGTATTTCCGGTTGGCTTGTGACTCACCCGCGAAGGCGGTTTTCAGATTTTCAAGAGATTTCGACATGGCATTCTCCTTTGCATATTTCCAGCAATAATAAGGTGTATTAATTATACACAATTTTAAACCATCAGGTGATTGACGCCCATTCCAAGAACAGGTATGATAAAAAAGCCTCAGGTCGACTGGACGGTCGCGGCTCCACATTTCGGTGTGGGGTCGAGGAAAGTCCGCACTCCACTGAGCACGGCGCCGGGGAAATCCCGGGACGAGGAAACTTGCCGGATAGGGCCACAGAAACAGACAGCCGCCGCAAGGCGGTGATGGTGAAAAGGAGGTGTAAGAGACCCCCGGCGCCTGCAGTAATGCAGGCGGCCAGGTAACCCCCGCCGGGAGCAAGGCCAAGCAGGGACGAGACGCTGCTCGCGTCGTTTGAGTTCCGGGTAGGCTGCCCAGAGAGATGACCGTCCAGGCGGAGCGCCGGGAAGACGCTCTTCGGAGCGTAAACCGGCCAGCCTCTGTCGGACAGAATGCGGCTTATAGGTCGGCCTGAGGATTTCTGCATAAGCACTCAGAATATCTTGTTATTTTTGGTGAAAGGTTAATGGAAGAGACCGGCACGATCATTCTTTATGGCACCAACTGGTGTGGAGGCTCCCGCCGCTGCCGGCTCCTGCTGGAAGATCATGGTATCCCTTATCAATGGGTTGACATCGACCAGGACGAACAAGGGAGAAAATTGGTTGAAAAGATCAACCGCGGATTTCAGAGTGTACCAACACTTGTCTGGCCGGATGGAACCAGTCTTACGGAACCAACCGAGGCAGAACTGGTGAAAAAACTCAGCATCCCTTGATCATGCTTGCTTGATCGAATCAAAACGGCCCGGATATGGTTCTCCGGGCCGGATTAATTTGTTGTGGGTCAGGCCATGCGTCTTTTCTTGGTCAGCGATTGAAGGACTCTTCCCACCACGGCCAGGAAAACGACCAGGGAGATTATCCCTGCGATCACGATCGCCACCAGGTGCCAGTTTGCGATCCTGTCCACAAACGCTGCCTGGGGACCGGTATGAATACGGTGGGCAACACCGTGGACGAATTCCTTGCGCGGTTTGATCGGCCTGAGCACACCCGATAACCTTTTTTCAAGGGAAGCAATTTTCTCCAGTGATGTGTCCGCAAATTGTCTCATCTTCGAACTCATGTTCCACCTCTACTAATATCCGGTCAGTCCGACTGCCCGGTAAATGATTGCAGGTTCGCATCGTCCAAATCCATCATTTCATCCCTGAGTGCCAGCAGGGTGCGGTGATACAGACTCTTTACCGCGCCTTCGCTGCGACCCATGGTCTCTCCAATTTCAGCATTCGACATATGCTCGAGAAATTTCAAAATGAGCAAATGCTGCCGTTCCGAGGGCAGCTGGCGGATGAGACGCAGGAGTGCATCCCGCTCCTGTGTTTGCATCACAGCCACTTCAGGCGGCTCGCCTTTATAATGGATGGTCGGGGCATCAGAGAGCGGGATTTCCTGGTGCCGGCTGCGATCCCGGTGCCAGTTGGCAACCAGGTTGTGGGCGATCCGGTACAACCAGGCTGAGAATGGCACACCGCGATCGGTATAGGTATGGATGTGATGCAATGCCCGGTAAAATACACGCGCCGAAAGGTCTTCGGCATCATGGACATTTCCCGTACGATAATATACGTAGTTAAATATCCGCTCTACATATTTCTCGTACAGCACACCAAAGGCATCCAGATCGCCTTGTGAAGCACGCAGTAAGAACTCTAGTTCTTCAGTCTCCGGCACCCATCTCACCTTACCGGAAGGATCTTCTAATATAACCCTGCCGGTTTTTAAAGGTTTCAGGTGCAGTATAACATGTTATAATTTTTGTTCTCGGGATGGTTCCCTGGTTCATTGGGAATGTCCCATATTTCTGGGGATTGTCCCTTTTCTACGGGGATGACAGGCTTCGACGGAAGAGGCTGGTCCCGGAATGCGAGCCGAGCGGCGCCGACCTCGTAAACTCAGCGCAAAAAATCAAGTGCCAACCGCACTTCCTATGCCGCTATGCCCCTCGCTGCGTAAGCAGTAGAGAGTAAACGGTCGGTCTCATAGAGAGGCCGCGTCCACCCGTCCCGTGCTCCACCCGGTGAAGGGATTGGGCGTCACAATGGTGGAGTGCCGCGCATGACGCCACTCAATGCGTGAAAGAGGATCTTCGGATCCAGGTGGCTGGCTGCAGGTCAATTTTGCAGGCTGGGTGACCTGTGGCGAGATGCCTCAACCTGCTACGCTCGTAGATTTTCGAGGGTCGATTCTTTCGGACGCGGGTTCGATTCCCGCCATCTCCACTGGCGCGCCTAAGCCCAGGCGCGCTTTTCGTTTCCGCCAGGGTCCCCGGCAGGGGGTGGTATTCGATACCTGCCATCTCCACGGACGCGCCTTCACAAGGCGCGCTTTTCGTTTCAAAGCATAATGATGGTGATAAAAATTATATCTTTTGTAGGTGATTAATCATTTTGACCTTATTTACCTTATAATATATTTATCTGTGAACGACCTGTATCTTTATATTTTTTTAAAGGAGAACGCATATGAGATCGAGGATCTTTCTTCCCTTCCTGGCATTCGCCACCATGATCGTGACCATCGGTCTGGCTTGCGGAGGCACCACGGCTGTCCCGCCGACGGTGACCATGCCGCTGCCCACTCTTCAGCCGACCAACCCGCCGCTGCCGACCCTGCGTCCTACCAACCCGCCGCCTCCTCCTACAAGGGTTCCTCTGCCCACAGAAACCCTCGCCCCCACGGAAGCACCTGCATTCTTTACAGATGATTTCTCGGACCTAAGCAATTGGTCGTACAATGTTTTTTCTGGTGACCCTGACAAATTGACCCTCTCTTACGACCAAGGAGGTATCGTTGCTCGTTTGGATGATGTAGATCTGGCGGTTTATTTTTATTATGAGCCTTATCTCTACACCGATGTGATCCTCGACATGACCTATCGCAATCAGGGCAGGAACTCGAATAATGTCAACCTCGTTTGTCGTTCTTCGGATGCTGGTTGGTACGAGTTCACGGTTCAAAATGATGGTCTTTACCAGATATGGGCTTATTCTGACGGATATAATATGCTCGCCAGCGGTGCCTCCACCGCCATAAAACAGGGCCAGGATTCCAACGAAATTACCGTTGGCTGCGTGCAGAATGTGCTAACACTATTCATCAATGGTGTTGAGATTAAAACGATCGCAGATTCGGTATACTTCCTCGGACAGGGCCAGGTTGGTTTTAGCGTAAACATCTCGCCATGGAATCAGGTCACTCCAGTGATTGTCAGTTTTGACACCTTTACGATCGCCGAACCTTAGTAGATCACACTTACAAATTTTGTCGAGACCTTCTTGCGATACAGGCAAGGAGGTCTCTTTTATTTTTTCTATGCGATGTTAACGTTTTTCTTGCACCCATGAAGTATCCTATTCCAATAAGGTATCTTGAGCGCGTCTTTGCGCTGCTTACATTCTTTTTAGGAGAGATGCAATGGGAAAAATCATCGGGATCGATCTGGGGACTACCAACAGTGTGGTTGCTGTCATGGAAGCCGGGCAACCAACGGTCATCACCACCGCGGAAGGCGGCAGGTTGTGCCCTTCGGTTGTCTCGTTTAACAAGAACAACGAGCGCATGGTTGGGCAGACCGCCAAGCGGCAGGCAGTGATTAACTCTGAGAACACGATCAATTCGATCAAGCGCTTCATGGGCCGCCGCTACGACGAAGTGGAGACCGAGCGTAAAATGGTATCCTATGCGGTCGTTCCCGGTCCTTCGGACGAAGCACGTGTGAAGATTCCGGTGACGAACCGCGAGTATAGTCCGCAGGAAATTTCAGCCATGATCCTGGCCAAACTCAAGTCAGATGCGGAAGCCTATCTTGGCCAGTCGGTCACCGAGGCTGTCATCACTGTCCCGGCTTATTTCAACGATAGCCAGCGCCAGGCCACCAAGGATGCAGGCAAGATCGCGGGACTGGATGTCAAGCGTATCATCAACGAGCCCACCGCCTCGGCCCTGGCCTACGGACTGGATAAAAAGAAGAATGAGACCATCCTTGTCTTTGACCTGGGCGGCGGAACTTTTGACGTATCCATTCTTGATGTCGGCGAGGGTGTGATCGAGGTTAAATCCACCAACGGCGATACCCACCTGGGAGGTGATGACTGGGACCAGCGTGTGGTCAATTGGGCTGCGGACGAGTTCAAGAAACAGGAAGGCATCGACCTGCGCAATGACCGCCAGGCCCTCCAGCGCCTGCGCGAGGCGGCAGAAAAAGCCAAGGTCGAACTCTCCAGCATGATGGAGACGGAGATCAACCTGCCTTACATCACCGCGGATGCCAATGGACCGAAACACCTGGTGTTGAAGTTGACCCGCGCCAAGTTCGAACAGATGACGGAAGACCTGCTCAACCGCTGCCGGGTGCCATTTGAATCCGCTCTCAAGGATGCCAATCTAAAAGCATCCGATCTAAATGAAGTGGTATTGGTGGGCGGTTCCAGCCGCATGCCGATGGTGCAGGACCTGGTGCGCCTGCTCACCGATGGCAAGGAACCCAACAAGGGTGTCAATCCTGACGAGGTTGTGGCAGTCGGTGCAGCCATCCAGGCAGGTGTGCTGGGCGGCGATGTCAAGGATATCCTCCTTCTGGATGTGACGCCTCTTTCCCTTGGCGTGGAGACCATGGGCAGCGTGATGACCAAGATGATCGAAAGGAATACCACCATCCCGGTCCGTAAGACTGAAACCTACTCCACCGCCGCGGATGGTCAAACCGCTGTGGATATCCACATCCTGCAGGGCGAACGCCCGATGGCCGGTGATAACATGTCTCTCGGTCGGTTCCGCCTGGATGGCATTCCACCCGCGCCGCGCGGCATCCCGCAGGTCGAGGTCACCTTCGACATTGATGCCAACGGTATTCTCAATGTCACCGCCCGTGATAAGGCCACCGGTAAGGAACAGAAGATCACCGTGACCGCCTCCACGAACCTCTCCAAGGATGAGATCGCCAAGAAGGTCGAAGAAGCAAAACGGTATGAGTCAGACGATAAGAAACGCCGCGAGATCATTGACGCCCGCAACAGCGCTGACAGCCTGATCTACCAGACGGAAAAGGCGCTGCGTGATCTGGGCGAGAAGGTCCCATCGGAAGAACGCGGCAAGATCGAAGGCAAGATCAGCGATCTCAAGCAGGCAGCCCAGTCCGATGATATGGGTCGCATCAAGAAAGCCACCGATGAATTGCAGAACGTCTTCTACGCCCTCAGCCAGCAGATGTATGCACAGCCCGGTCAGACTCCCCCGGGGACGGGCCGCAAGGCTTTGACGGCACCCAGCCCGAAGGGGAGGGTCCTCAAACACCTCCTCAGGGCGATGACGGCGATGTCATTGACGGCGAAGTCCGTGATGCCTGACGATAGACCAATTACGGGCGGCCATCTGGTCGCCCGTTTTTTTTATCAAAATATGAATTGACCCTCGGGAAGGAAGTATAATCCCCCCATGCTTAAAAGGTCAAAACCAGCCGTGAGGGTGCTCATCATCCTGGTGACTCTCCTCCTGGTCCTCCTGGCACTCTCATTCGTTCCCAGGATCCATGCTGCGATCGCCTGGCGGGTCGAAGACCTGCAGACGCAGATCTACTATCTCTTTCATCCACCCGGGGAGGTAGTCTTTGTTCCGGCCCAGCAGACTCAGGGGACTGTTACGCCACGCGCGACCTCATCTCCCACCCAACCGATTACTCCTCAATTTACACCGAGCATCACCACTACCCCTCTTCCGCAGACGATCATGCTGGATGGGATCACTTTCGTGGATCAGATGCACCGCTGGAATTATTGCGGTCCCGCCAACCTGACCATGGCGCTCAATTACCTGGGTTGGACCGGTACCCGGGATGAAGTTGGGGCAGCCGTCAAGCCAGGGGTAGACGACCCCGATCTCAGCGCCATTCAGCGCTCGCAGACGGATGTCAACGTGATGCCCTATGAGATGGTGGATTTTGTGAACGATAATACCCCCTACCGGGCGCTCTACCGGTATGGCGGAACGGTCGACCTGCTCAAAAGACTGATCGCAGCCGGATTCCCTGTCATCGCTGAGAAAGGCATCTACCAGACCCTGCCCCCCGAAAATACCATGCAGTGGGCTGGTCACTATGCGTTCACCACCGGTTACGACGATGGCAGCCAGGAATTCATTTTTCAGGATTCCTATACTCCGGATGAAAAAATTCC
The DNA here is from genome assembly GCA_963828815.1 of uncultured Chloroflexia bacterium. Lineage (GTDB taxonomy): Bacteria > Chloroflexota > Anaerolineae > Anaerolineales > Villigracilaceae > UBA877. The sequence goes on along the minus strand of CAWHGD010000002.1, from coordinate 1,637,524 downwards.
TTACGAAAAGCAGGGCAAGGATGTCAGGATTGGTTACAACGAATATCTTCAAGGCTGGCGCGCGTTCAATTACGTCTTCATCGTTGTGTACCCGCCGGAACGTGAGGCAGAGCTCTACCGTGTTCTGGGGGATTGGGGGGACGAAATCCTGGGCATTCCAGAAGGCGCTCGAGACGTCCGGGCAGGAGTCGACCGCTCTGACCGGGATTGACGCATTCTTTGCCTGGTTCAACCAGGGCACCAGTTTCGGGCTGTTGACTGATTACGGTCAGGGCGCGCTGGCTTACGATCAGGCATTTTCCCTTTACGACGCCCTGCCTGAGAAGGACCGTCCGTACCGCGTGATGTGGTACCAGACCGGTCCCTACAAGGCTTACTATTACACCAGCCGCTACCAGGATGTCATCAACCTGGCAGATGTCACCGAAACCACTCTGTATAGCCACCGCATCCTGGAAGAGACGCTCTACTGGCGCGCCCGGGCTGAATATGCGCTTGGCAATTCCGGGCAGGCTGTTGCGGATATGCTCAAAGCGGTGCATTACCATCCCGGCTTTCAACCCGCGCTGGAAATCCTTGCCCAATGGGGGGTATCTCCTTGATATGAAAATACTCCATTTCGCGGATGCACACATCGACATGGCCAATTACGGCCGCCACGATCCCGAGACGGGTCTGCCGTACCGAGTGCAGGATTTCTTGAAATCACTCGATACCATCATTGCTGCTGCCATCGATGAGCATGTGGACCTGGTACTTTTTGCCGGCGATGCCTACCGGGACCGCTCGCCAGCCCCAACATTCCAGCGTGAATGGGGGAAACGCATCATCCGGCTTTCGAAGGCTGGCATCCGCACCTTGCTGCTGGTGGGTAACCACGATATCTCTCCTGCGCTCGGTCGCGCCAATGCCATCCAGGAATTTGAAACGCTCGATATTCCCTATGTAACAGTTCTTGCCAAACCTCTCTTCCTATCCCCGCTTGAGCTTGGCCTTCCCATCCAGGTGATCGCCCTCCCTTGGGTCTCGCGCGCAGGCTTAATCGCCTCCACGGATGCCCCCATGGAGGAGGCTTATACAAACATCGAAGAACACCTTACCTCCCTTGTCAACGGATGGCTGGAAAAAGCGGATCCAACCTTGCCCATTATCCTGACCGCCCATGCCTCCATCGAAGGGGCAAAATACAGTACCGAACGAACCGTCATGCTGGGCGCTGACCTGGTGCTGCCCGGTTCGCTCGTCCGCGACCCGCGGCTGGATTACGTGGCTCTCGGGCACATCCATAAGTCCCAGGATCTGAACGAGAATGCCCACCCGCCTGTCATATATCCGGGTTCCATCGAGCGGGTGGACTTTGGCGAAGCGGGGGATGAAAAGTTTTTCGTCATTGCAGATATCGAAAAAGGGAAAACCGTTGTCCACTGGCACAAGCTGGAAAACATCCGTCCATTCTTTGACAGGCGCGTCACCCTTGAGTCCCCTGAAAATGTAACCCATGTGCTCACCTCCGCACTCCCGGTGGCTGAAGAATTGGCAGGTGCCATCGTCCGCCTGACGGTGGATTACTTCCGCGAGTGGGATGACCTGATTGACGAACCAGCCTTGAGGCGCTATGCGGAGTCTGCGTTTGAGTTCCATCTAGTCAAACGACCCCAGATCGTTGCCCGCATTCGCCTGTCTGCTGACCAGACCATGACCAATCTCGGCCCTTTGGAATTGCTCGACCAATATTGGCGCACCGGAAATTATGATCCAAATGAGGCAGAGATTTTACAGGGAATAGCCAGGGAAATCATAGCAGAGGAGTAGGTCCGGTTCACTTAAATTAGCGAGTGACCGTCACATTATGCGCTGGATCTTCGTTTCTCCACACTTTGACGATGCCGCTCTCTCCTGCGGCGGCTTGATCTGGGAACAGGTAAGCAAAGGGTTGCCTGTTGAAATCTGGACTGTCTGCGCAGGCGATCCGCCCCCCGGTTTACCTTCCACGCAGGCAGCCGCAATTCATCAGATATGGGGATTCACTTCTGCCGAGCAGGCGGTTGCTTCCCGACGGGTTGAGAATCAAAATGCGGCTGCGATCCTGGGGGCAGAAGTCGTAGATTTCAGCATCCCGGATTGCATCTACCGTCGCTCTGCTTCGGGGGAGTTGCTTTATACAGAGGATGTATTTGTCTCCATTCATGCTGAAGAAAAGGATCTCGCTGCAGACATCGCCCAGGCCCTGAATTCCGAACTGCAGCCGGAGGATATAATTGTCAGCCCATTGGCGATTGGCGGTCACGTTGACCATCACCTGGTTCGCCTGGCCGCAGAACAACTGTCCCTCCCGATCCGGTATTATTCCGACATTCCCTACCTGCTTAACAACCCTGAGAACCTGATTCCTGCCACCCTTGGTCTGGAAAATACCCCTCACCCGATCTCTGCACGGGGGCTGGAAGCCTGGCAGAGGAGTATTGCAGCCTATTCATCCCAGATCCTTATGCTGTTTGGATCCGTGGAAGGTATGCAGGACGCAATTCAAAGGTATTGGAAGCAGCAGCCGGGTTTATATTTATGGAGCATTCCTCGGGCAGCTGAATGACTTTGCACTTGCTTTGATCAGTGCACACAGGGATCGCCCCCGCAGAAGCCCGATTTTCAACTGGTTCCGGTGTTTTGTACCATTATTGGCGATCGACGGAATGTGCTTGATTTTCAACTGGAATCATGTATAATATTGCCGGGTAGGGATTCCTACAAACGCTGCATCTCTGTTTCAGAGATGCTTGTATTTTCTCAGGATGAATAAGATGCCGACGACGTTCTTGACCAAGGAAGGTTATCAAAAACTTGCCGACGAACTTGAGTTTCTGCGCACCACCAAGAGGCTGGAGGTAGCCAACCGTCTCCATGAGGCGATGGAAGGCGGCGAGCTGATCGAGAATGCCGAGTATGAAGCCGCCAAGAACGAGCAAGCCTTTGTGGAAGGTCGAATCCAGGAATTGGAGATGATCCTGGCTTCAGCCCGTGTGATAGATGAAAAAACCAAGAAGGAAAAAAGCGACCTGGTCCAGGTTGGTTCCACGGTCACGATCAAGGAGATTGGCAGCGGTTCGGAAAAATACACCATCGTCGGGGCAGCGGAAGCCAACCCGCGCGAGGGCAAGATCTCTAATGAGTCCCCCATCGGGAAAGCGATCTTGAACCACCGCGCTGGCGAAGAAGTGAATGTTGAAGCACCCGGCGGCACCTACAAAGTGAAAATCGTCAAGGTGGATTAGGCCCGGGGTTTGCCCTTTCTAACCCCGCGCATGTTGTCTGGTGCGCGGGGTTTTTTGTTGTAAAATTCAACCAGAGAGGTTCGCTATGACTGAATATTCGTCCCTTGAAAAGATCCGCCTCGAAAAGATCGAAGCCCTGCGCAAGGAAGGTGTGGAGCCCTACCCCACCCGTGCCGAACGGACGCATACTTCCTCTCAGGCGATCGGTGCCTTCGAAAGCGCAGAAAAGGCTGCCGTGGAAGGACAACCGCCGGAAGAAGTGAGGGTCACTCTCGCCGGGCGCATCCGTGCGGCCCGCGCCATGGGTAAATTGACCTTCGCCCATATCGAAGACGGCGATGGGCGTATCCAACTGCTCTTCAGGATGAACGAATTGGGCCAGCAGCGCGTGGATTGGTTCAATAAGATGCTGGATATTGGTGATTTCATCCAGGCAAGCGGTGTCATGTTCCGCACGCACACCGGCGAGCCAACCCTGCAGGTGTATGATTTCAAACTGCTGGCTAAAGCGATCAGTCCGCTGCCGGCGGCAAAGGATGAGGTCACGGAAAGCGGCGAGAAGATCCGCCACGCCGCACTGGAAGACCCGGACCTGCGCGCCCGCCAGCGTTATGCCGACCTGGCTGTGAACCCCGAGGTGCGCGCCACCTTCCGTAAGCGCGCCTCCGTGATCAGCGCATTGCGCGCGTTCCTGGATGAACACGGCTTCCTTGAAGTGGAAACTCCCATCCTGCAGCCCATTTATGGCGGCGCGGCTGCCCAACCTTTCACCACCCACCATAACGAGTTGAAACAGGATCTCTACCTGCGCATTTCCTTTGAGCTCTACCTGAAACGCCTGCTGGTCGGCAACCTGGAGCGTGTCTATGAACTCGGTCGCGACTTCCGGAACGAAGGCGTTTCCTACAAACACAACCCTGAATTCACCCAACTCGAGTTCTATTGGGCCTATGCTGATTATCTCAAAGTAATGGAACTGACCGAGCAAATGGTTTCACAGACATGCCAGAAAGTTAACGGCAGGATGAAGATCACTTACCAGGGGACCGAATTGGATTTCACCCCGCCCTGGCGGCGCATGGCTATGAAGGAAGGCATCCTGGAAACCAGTGGCATCGACATCAGCAAGCATGCCACCGCGGAATCGCTGTATAAAGCGATCATTAAGTTGGGCAAGTCTCCCAACCCGCAGACCACGCGCGGGAAATTGATCGAATTCCTGCAAAGTGAATTCCTGGAACCCACCCTCATCCAACCCACCTTCCTGTACGATTACCCGCGCGATATCTCCCCGCTGGCGAAATCAAAACCGGGTGACCCGCTCCTGGTGGAACGCTTCGAGGGCTTTGTATCCGGATTCGAACTGTGCAATGCATTTACCGAGCTCAATGACCCGCTCGACCAGGAACAGCGCTTCCTCGAAATGGGGCGCGATTATGCCGATGGCGATGAGGAAAAACATCCTATGGATGATGACTACCTGCGTGCCATGCGCTACGGTATGCCCCCCTGCGGCGGCTTTGGCATGGGTGTTGACCGGCTGGTAATGCTGCTCACCGACCATCACTCCATCCGCGACGTGCTGTTGTTCCCCCCTGTGCGCGCAATCGATGAATAAAGTGGAAATGATGATTAATAGCCCTGGGAAAACATACCGGGGCTATTTTTTTAATGCATGCTGATATCTCGTGGGAATCGTTTTCTTGAGGATTTATAATCATAGATCCCATGATAGGGAATAAATCCTTTGGTTGGCAAACGATAACCCTTTGTGGTGTAAAATTACCATGATGGACGAACCCGAACTCATCCTGGCAGCCAAGCACGGTGACCTTGCGGCGTTTAATACCCTGGTGCTTACCTACCAGACCATTGTCTTCAACACGGCTCTGCGCATCCTGGGGGACGACGATCTCGCAGCCGATGCTTCGCAGGAAACTTTCATCTCTGCTTTCCGTGCCCTTAATTCCTACCGCGGGGGTTCCTTCCGCGCCTGGTTGCTGCGCACGGTCACCAATGCCTGCTACGACGAATTACGCCGCAAGCAGCGCCGCCCCACCACCCCTCTCGAACCGGGTACCGATGAGGGTGATGAAGTGGAGAACCCGCGCTGGTTGGCGGATCCGAACGCCTCCCCTGAAGATCAAATGGACCAGGTCGAACTCGAGCATGCCATTCAGCATTGTCTCGATGACCTGCCCACCGACTTCAAGACTGTTGTCGTCCTGGCAGATATCCAGGGACTCGATTACAGCGAGGTTTCGGTGATCGTCAAGAAACCCCTGGGCACGATCAAATCCCGTCTCGCCCGCGCCCGTCTGCGCATGCGTGAGTGCCTGCAGTCCTTCCGGGAACTTTTACCCGCCGCCTTCCGTCTGGAAAATGAGCGCGGCCTATGACGACACCCACCTTCAACGACCTGGTTAGACTCTCGGCTTCTCTCGACGGTCAGTTATCGTCGAAAGAATTGTCGCGCCTGGAATCCCAGATCGGGCAGAATGCTCCTTTTGCTGCCGTCCTGGAAGATCTGCGGCAAACTCGCCTCCTCCTTCGACGGACACCTGCGCGGCGCGTGCCGCGCAATTTCACCCTCAGCCTCGCCATGGCGGGGTTAAACCCCCGCTGCCGCGCCTTGTACCGGTATTTTCCTGGGCTTCCGTTACAGCAATGCTGCTTTTCTTGGTCACCATGGGGGCAAATTTCCTGGGGAGTCTCTCCTTCGGTGCGGCTGCCCCGCGAATGGTTTCTGCCCCGATGAGCAGCGAAGCGTATGGTGTCGGCGGCGGACCTCCTGCCACCGAGGCTCCCGCATCCGACAACACCCAAGCCATTCCCACGGAACAAAATCTTGTCGTGCAGTCCCCCGAACCGACCCCATTAAGTGAATCCCGGCCCCTGCCTCCCGAGGTGACACCAGTCCCCAAACAAACCGTGGAACCTGTCAGGATCATCTCCTACTCGTTCCTTGGGATTGCACTTATGTTGATCGCAGCCGCCCTGCTGATACGCTGGGCTAACGAGAAAGCCTTCCACCGAAGATCAGCCGAGAAGATTGAACCATAAAGAGAAACCACCAGGAAAGATCCATCTGGTGGTTCTTTCCACTTGAAATCTTCCCCACAACCTGTAATAATAACTGTGGCATCCTCAAGAAAGCCAGAACCTGATATTCTTGCCCTGCCTGCAGGCTGGCTGTCAGGAGTTTACAGGTATACTGCAGGGCAAAGCAGATAATCCAAGGAAGGAGAGAACTCATGGAAGAAACAAAAACGAAGGGCAACCGGTTGGATGTATGGATCGCGGTCCTGATCGCGCTGGTATCATTGACTACTGCCCTGGCCACCTGGCGCACTTCCGCCCTGGGCTCAACGGCAGGCGATCTCATCTACCAGGGATTTATCGATGCAGTGAAAGCCCAATCCTCAGCCACGGAGAACTGGCGTAATGCCTACGAGCAAGCCGCATACACCCGCGATTACATGATTACACTTGATGGTATCGTCGCCGAGGAGAATAGCACTGACCCTGCCAGCCAGGAGCACGCAGCTCAATTGCGTGCCAACCTTCTCCCCGGGATGGAAACGCTTGCATCACCCATGGCCAACGATCCATCCTATATCACCCCGGAAGGCTGGCTGAATGTCCAGAAACGCTTCGATGAAATGCAAGCCCAGGATGCCGCGGTTCCCGGCTTAGTCCCCCCTGCTCCGGATGCCAATTTTGCGCTTGCGGATAAATATTTTGCCGAACAACGCTGGCTCGTTGTGGGAACGATCCTGATCGCCGTCAGCCTTTTCTGGCTGGGTTTGTCCCAACTCTCCCACCTGCGGATGCGGGTACTGATCCTGCTCCTGGGGGTGCTCGTCTATGTGTTCGGTCTGGTCTGGAGCCTGGGCGTTGAGGTTTACTTCATCTTCCTTCGGGGAGGTGTACTGTGATTAAACCTACTCAAATCAATCCCGATCGCTGGAAGTCCCTGGTTCTCGTGCTGACCCTCGTCAATACCGTCCTGGTTGCATCCGTTTCAGCACTGCAAGTGGATGCCAACATACGCGCCAGCCAGGCTAACCGTGACTCGCAATATTATGCTGTCCAGGTAACGGGCGGTCTGGCGTATACCGGTGCACGCGGAGACTTTGATACCAATACCTATGGTATTTCGGTCACCAACACATTGGAATCGCTTGTAGCCGGTTATACTGCCTTGCTGCGGCAGGAAGTCAATGACACGCAGGGATACGATGCATTGAAACTCCAGGAGCAAATTTACCAGGCACGTGCAGACCGGGCGACAAGACTCTCCGTCCTACAGACCAACCCGGCTTACGGGCATGGCACAACTGAGGTTGCCGCAGATTTTACAGCCTATTTTGATGATCTATTTGGCCCCACCCGGGAAATCCTCCAGAAGCAAAATGATGCCTCGGACGCTTACCATCGCTGGAATAGCAAATCTGATTCCTATGTGGCGGTCTTGACTGTGCTGGCTGTGGCATTCTTCCTGCTGGGCGTGGCGCAAATGACCCGTCCCGGCTTGCGTTTGCTCTTCTCGATATTTGCTGTCGTTGTGCTCAGTATCGGCAGTCTCTGGACGCTGATCCTGCTGGTTTTCTAGAGAATACGTCGCATCCGTTTCCCTGCCTGTTAACTGGTGAGGGTTTTATTCTCTGGTTCCTGGTGATGTACCTTGGTTGATGCCTCAAGCGCCTGTCTGTGATCCGGGAGTCTTCGGAAATAGTCCTTTCTTTGCGGTGCGGAACGGAGGCTGAAATGGCAGCAGTCAATAATATCCGCCCTTCACCCATTGCAGGTGCATGGTATGAAGGCAATCCCATAGCGCTGGCCCGATCCGTGGATCGCTACCTTGATCAGGCTGAGCTCCCCGAACTTCCCGGCGAGGTGGTCGCCATCATCGCACCCCACGCCGGGCATATCTATTCAGGTCCGGTAGCCGGTTATGCTTTCGCGGCAGTGCGCGGCCTGGCTTTTGACCTGGTGGCAGTTGTTTCACCAATGCATCATCCCTATTACGAACCGCTGCTGACCACTGCCCACGATGCGTATGCCACCCCGCTAGGCGAGGTGCCTGTTGACAGGAAAACCGTTTCCGACCTGGATGCCCGCCTGAAGGCTGCTCTTGGAGAAGGCCTGGCACCGGTGGCGCGCGACCAGGAACATTCGCTGGAAATCGAACTGCCCTTCCTGCAGCGCGCCCTTGCCGGAGAGTTCAAACTCCTTCCGGTCATGGTGCGATCCCAATCAATAAAGGTCTCGGAGCAGCTTGGCCTGGCACTCGCCGAGACCCTGCGCGGCAAGAAAGCGCTGCTGGTTGCCAGCACGGACCTCTCCCATTTTTATAGCCAGGAGGAAGCCGTGGCTCTCGATACGGAAATGCTTCGCCGGATCGAGACCTTTTCACCTGAGCAGGTTTTCAACGCAGAACAAGAAGCGCAGGGATATGCCTGCGGCCTGGGTGCTCTCACAGCAGTCCTCTGGGCGGCTAAAGACCTGGGCGGTCTGTCTGTCAAGGTGCTGCGTCACGCCACCTCCGGCGATGTGACCGGGGATTTTTCTTCAGTGGTTGGCTACGGCGCGGCGGTGGTATTAAAAAAACAATCGGAGGATGTTGGTTGTTGTATAAACAATTAAATGGATAATCACAATTCTGAACCATGCCCAGATAGGTCAGGTTCTATAACGTTCTGGGTTTACCTGCTGATAAAATTCGGGCATGGGAGTTGTTTCTAAGAACATCGCAGTCGTCCTGGCAACCATGAAGATTCACTTGATCAATCAGCAAATCCAGCATCTCGACCACCGCTGGTTCTTTCATCCTGGACTCATCAACAACAATTAAGAATGATGTATGCGCGCGTTGCTGTAAATATTCCTTCAGATTCATCCATCTTCGATTACTCGTTGCCTGAGCCCCTGGTTGCAGGAATCCATGCCGGCTGCCTGGTCACCGTTCCGTTTGGCAGCCAGGTCGTCCAGGGAGTTGTCCTTGAGCTATTGGCTCAGCCTTCGGTTGCCGAGACGAAATCCATTATCGACCTGCTCGATCCCCTCCCCGTCCTGACAGGCACCCAGATAGCCCTTGCGAAATGGCTCGCCAGCGAGACGCTCTCCCCGCTGGCTGACTGCATCAACCTGATGCTGCCCTCGGGATTAAGCCAGCGTGCGGATGTTTTGTATTCCCTATCAGCCGAAAAAACACAAAATTCAGAAGGGCAATCCACCGTGCTCCAGCGCAGGCTGATGGATCTGCTGCGTGAAAAAGGCAGCCTGCGCTCCCGCCAGATTGACAGGCATTTCAGGAACGTGGACTGGCGCAGGACAGCAAGAGCCCTGCTCAGGTCTGGAATATTGACGGGCCAATCCATCCTGCCCGCTCCCTCCTTGCGGCCAAAATTCATTCGCAGCGCGCAATTGTCGGTCCCGCTCGAGGTCGCTGCCGCGGCAATGCCGGGTCTCGGAAAAACCGCTCAAACCCTAACCCGCCGGCAATCCGCCCTGCAGTTCCTGATGCGTGAGCCGGCAGACGTAAATGTCTCCTGGGTGTATGCAGAATCCGGCTGCAACCTGGCTGACCTGCAGGAACTGGCGGAGCGGGAACTGATCGTGCTGCGCGAGACCGAGATCTGGCGCGATCCTCTGGCGGCTGGTGATGCTCCATTCGAACAGGCTGGAATGGAAATTATTAAGGAAGTGCCCGTGCTGACCACCGATCAGCAGAGCGCCTGGGATGAAATTTTAATTGGATTCCAAACGCTCGGGACCCATCCTTCTTCCTTCCTTCTGCACGGGGTTACCGGATCCGGAAAAACCGAAATATACCTCCGGGCAGCGCAGGAGTGCCTCCGCCGCCAGAAGCAGGTCATCATGCTTGTCCCGGAAATCGCCCTCACCCCCCAGACCGTTCACCGCTTTCAGGCGCGCTTTCCCGGACAGGTGGGTCTGCTGCATTCCAGGTTGTCGGATGGCGAGAATTACGACACCTGGCGGCGTGCACGCAAGGGCTTGCTCAATATCATCATCGGGCCGCGTTCTGCAATATTCGCGCCTCTCCCGGAACTCGGATTGATCATCGCGGATGAATGCCACGACCCATCTTATTTTCAATCTGAGCCTCCATTTTATTCAGCGGTCTGCGCAGCTAAAGCCTATGCCCGCTTGAGCGGGGCGGTTTGCATCCTCGGGTCTGCCACCCCTTCGATCGTCCAACGCTTCCATGCCTCTCCCGCCCATGGATCACAGAACGGCAGACAAATCCGCCTGTTGGAATTGCCCAAACGGATCCAATCCGGCAGGCGACCCGTGGAATATTCCAGCCTGCCGCCGGTTTCCATTGTGGATATGCGGGCAGAACTCAAGTCAGGAAACCGCGGTATCTTCTCCCAGGAACTGGTGAACTCGTTGGAGCAGGTTCTAAGCAAGGACCAGCAGGCGATCCTCTTCTTGAATCGTCGCGGCACCGCCACCTATGTCTTCTGCCGGGAATGCGGGAACGCGGTTCGTTGTCCTCGCTGCGATACCCCCCTCACCTATCACCTCTCCCTGTCCACTGGTCCTTCCCTGGAACCGGATCGCGAAAGCCATGACCCCGGCAATGCCCTGCTCTGCCACCGTTGTGGTTATCGCCGGCGATTACCGGAGAAATGTGCCGCCTGCGGTAGTACGCAAATACGCCAGTATGGGCTGGGCAGCGAGAAGGTGGAGGCAGAACTGGGTGTCCTTTTCCCGTCTGCGCGCATTCTGCGCTGGGATTGGGATACCACCCGCCGAAAGGGATCTCACGAGATCATCCTGAACCATTTCTCTGCCCACCGGGCAGATGTGCTCGTCGGCACCCAGATGCTGGCGAAGGGACTCGATCTGCCGCTGGTAACCCTGGTGGGGATCGTGCTGGCAGACCTGGGGCTCAACCTTCCCGACCCGTTTGCTCCCGAGAGAACCTTCAGCGTGCTGACTCAGGTCTCCGGTCGTGCCGGTCGTGCCATGCAGGCGGGGCGGGTGATCCTGCAGACCTTTCAACCGGAGCATTATGTCATCCAGGCTGCTGCCAGGCACGATTACGCCGCTTTCTATGCTCGCGAACTGGAACACCGCAGGGAGATGGATTATCCTCCATTTTCCCGCCTCGTCCGATTGGAATACCGGCATGTCCAGGCAGGGAAAGTGGAAACCGAAGCCCGGCAGCTGGCAGAGCGCCTTACCGCCTATATCAAGAAATTGGATCGCTGTGAGACAACATTGATCGGACCCGTTCCCTGTTTTTATTCCCGGTTTAACAGTCAGTACCGCTGGCAGGTCATCCTGCGCGGCCCAAACCCATCCAGCCTTCTTCCCGGCAAGGATGTGGAAGGTGCCAGGGCGGGTTCCGACAGGCATCCGCTGGGTGGAGCCCTTAAAGGTTGGCGGGTGGAAGTGGATCCGATATCGTTACTTTGACCGGTAGGAAGAAAAGGAAAATATCAATGGACAGGCCTTTGATCCCCGAATACTTGATGGACTACATCGATTCATTGGTCCCTCCCCGCCTGGCAGAAATGCAGGCGATGGAAGAGGATGCAGAAAGAATGGACTTCCCCATCGTCGGACCAGCCTCCGGTTATCTCTGTTACCAAATGGCGCGCATGGTCAACGCCAGGCGCATCTTCGAAATGGGTTCCGGTTTCGGCTACTCAACCGCCTGGTTTGCCAGGGCTGTGATCGAGAATGGCGGCGGCGAGGTCTATCATGTGGTCTGGGACGAAGAACTCTCGCGCCAGGCACTTCGCCATCTTACTGCACTAGGATACGCTGGCGTGGTGAAATTCCATGTTGGCGAGGCAGTCCAGGCGCTGCGCCAGACCAGCGGTCCTTTTGACCTGATCTTCAATGACATCAACAAGGAAGATTATGTTGACTCGCTGCCTGTCATCGCTGGCAAACTTCGCCCCGGCGGTGTCCTGATCGTGGATAATTTGCTCTGGCACGGCAGGATCTTTGAACCTCAGGATAAAACCCCCGCCACCGAAAGTATCCGCAAACTGACCGGCCTGCTCACCCGCAGCCCGGACTGGATTGCCTCATTGATACCGGTGCGGGATGGAGTCATGCTGGCCTATAAGAAATAAATGGAGTGATTGCTTGTCTGCTATAATCATTGGCAGGTTCACATTCTCTCTGGAGGTGCCTCATGCAAAGTTTTTCCCGTGGTTGGTCTTTCTTAAAGCAAGCCTGGCAGATGGCCGCCAGGGATCATGACCTGATCAAACCATCCATATTTGCTCTTATTGCCGGATTCATCGTTTCGATCATCTTCATCCCCCTGATGGTCGTGGCGGGTTTCCTGACCGGTGGTGACAACAACCTGGTCGGACAGATCATCATGTTCGTCCTCGGAGCGGTAATGATCTTCGTACAGTATACGGTCGGTTACATCTTCTCGGCGATGACCGTTTATCTCATCTACGGTTACCTTGCCGAGGGTGACGGTGTCATGTCAAAGGCATGGGCAGTTGTCAAGCGGGATTTCCTGGACCTGATGAGTCTTGCAGGCGCCTCCACACTGGTCAACCTGGTAAAAAACCAGGTCAAAGGCAAAGGCAACTCGGGTGGGCGCAACTTCCTGGCTGGCTTGATCGACACCGTCTGGACGGAGGCCGCCTTCCTTATCCTGCCGGCAATGGTCATTGAAGATATCAACCTGAAGGATGGCCTCAAGCGCGCCGGCAACATCATCAAGAACAACCTTCTCCTGGTTGGCCTCAGCACGGTTGGAGTGAAGGCGGTCAACGGGCTGATCGGTTTCCTGCTGGGGATCCTGGGGATTGGACTTGGACTTGGAGTGGGGTTCGGTATTGTCACGGTCACGAACTCCTCCACCTTCGGTCTCGTTTCCGGGATCGGGTTGGGCGTGATCATAGGCAGCATCTTCATCATGGTCGCCACTGTGGTGACCTCCTATACAGCCACTGCCTACCACACCTGCCTTTACCTTTGGGCGCGCGATGTGGAAAAAGCCCAGGCTGCCGGCAGCAATGCCCCGGTTCTGGCTCCCGGCCCGCTGGCGGCTGTGCTGAAAAACTAATCAACCCCTCTGCTTTAGTAATAAAGAAACAAGGGCGACCTGGTCGGGTCGCCCTTGTGCGCATGCATTCTAAGGTACCGGAGTGGGCGGCGGATCAATGCTGTAATACACCCCAACTGCCAGCAGCGAGGTGTCACCGGCTGCCTGTGCGGCTGCCATCTGCGCCTGCCGGGCCAGGTCGGTGGAATTCCTTAGGATCCGGAGAGCCTCGTCGGGATTATGGAAGCCCATGCTGTTCGCGGATGAAATAAAATCCCACATGAACTGGGCGTGCCGGTGGAGGCTGCGCGCTTTTTCGAGCAGGGCTGGATCGGAATCCAGTTTCGCCGCCGCGATCTGGATGGCGGAGATCGCATCGACCAATGCGTCCTCGGTGGAAATCTTCACCTGGTAAATGGTATCCTGGATGATGCTGACGCGCCCCAGCACGTACTCCACATCCGCGTGGCACTGCCCGCAGGATTGCTGCGGATCGAGCAGCGGGCTCATGATGTTGTGGCTGGAATACTTCATCGCCCCGTCCCGGAGATAGGGCATGTGGCAGTCGGCACAGGCAACCCCCGCTCTGAAATGGGTGCTGTCAGCGGTGAACAATTCGTAATCGGGGTGACGCGCCTTCATGATGGGGGTGCCTGCCTCCGGGTAGGTCCAATCCGAGAAGGCAGCATTATCCTCGAATTGGATGATATTTTCCACCCGCATGCCATTCGCCCAGGGGATGGTGAGCACTTTATTCTCGCCTGTGAAATAATAGGTGACATGGCAATTGGCGCACACCGCTGAACGCATCTGCTGGCGGGTGAAATTGGGCCAATCCAGCCCTTCTGACTGGAAGCCAGCCTCCACCGCCGGGTTGGTGATCACCAGCCGCATGCTGCCGGCCTCATGGCAGTTGGCACAGCCGATCGGGTTTGTTATTTCGGGTGTCATGTCTGCGAACATCTGCGCGTCGTAGGCTTCCATGCCCATCTGCGCCCACAGGCCGGGGTTATCGGAGGATTTGCAGGAATAGCAGGTGGCGTGGGTGGTGTCGGACAGGCGTCTCGTGGCGCGCACGTCGATCAGGGTGTTCTCGTGGCCGCGCGGCTGGTTATAGTCCTTGCTGAAGGAGTAGCCCATGAAAAGCAGCACCAGGCGCGGATCTTCGAGCAGGTAGGATTTTTTCGCCGATCCGCCGTACGCTGTGGCGGTATTGTTATTCGCGGTCTGGAGCAAGGAGGAATATTCATTTGGATAATTCACGCCCCACAGGGATGAATCGGCTTCGAGCGGTTGGATGGTGGCGATCGGTTGGATGACAGCCCGTTCCTGTGCCGGTTGATTCTTCAAGAATAATAGAACGCCGATCAGGGTGATTGCCAGGACCAGAATGATTCCAACCAGAATGAGAGTAGTGATTTTCTTCATTTTCTGTAGACCTCCGAATCCTGAAAAGGAACGAGAGACAACCCGCGGGTGCCGTGAGCCACCGACCGGTGACAATCCCAGCATTGGCGGTCAAATGCCTGCGGACCTGAAAGGATGGTCTCGACCGTGTCGATATGGCAGCGGATACAATTGGCCTGGATGATCTCATCCGTCTGCTGTGAGGCCCGGATGGCCTCTGGATAGGATTTTAATGTGAATGAATAGACATCCCGCATCCCGGAATACCCTTTGTAAAGATAATAACTGGCAATGTTCTGGTGCGGGAGGTGGCAGTCGGTGCAGACGGCGGATCGTTCGTGGGCTGCGTGATACCAGTTTTCATATTGCGAGTCCATCACGTGGCAGTTGTTGCAGGTGGAGGCCTCGTGTCCGAGGTAAGCCGGCGCGTCGGTCACCCAGGCAAAGACTCCCAGGGCGAGCAGGAGTGCAGTTATTGCAGTAAGAAGAGGCCATTTGTATTGGATCATATTCACACAGTTTTTTAAAAGGATTGATTGGAAAAATAGATTGTATCGGCAGGTCGCCGGTGGAGCCTTCCACCGGCTAGGTGATCGTGATGGTGGAACCTCTCTCGCCTTTCTCCACCTCGATGCGGGTGGGGAAGGCATCCTTCAACTCCTCCAGGTGGGTTATGACCAGGATCTTGGCAAAATCTTCCTTGACCGTGTTGATGGCCTGGATCAGGCGCTGGCGACCCAGGGCGTCCTGCGAACCGAAGCCTTCATCAATCACCAGCATCTGCAGGCGCGCCCCCTTGCGTCCGGCAAGGACCTCCGATAACGCCAGACGGATGGCAAAATTCACGCGGAACGCCTCTCCGCCGGAAAACATCTCGTAATCACGAACTCCCGCCCCATCGCTCACCTGGATCTCCAGGGTCTCGCGCAGATCCTTGCGCTTCTCATCCTTGTATTTCGTCTGGGTCTCAAAATGCAGGTGCATGCTGTCGTCGCTCAGGCGGCCGAGGATCTCATTGGCCTTCATCTCGATCTCGGGTAGTGCCTGTTCGATAAGCAGCGCCGGGACACCGTCCTTGCCAAAGGCGCGTTCCAAAGCCTTGTATCTTCCTAGCTGGAGACCCAGTTCCTCGCGCTCGATCTCAAGTTTCTTCTTGCGCTTCTTCAGGTCTGTTAATACGGTCACCTTCTGGCGTGCCGCGCCCACTTCCTGGTTAAGCTGGTTCTCGCGCTCCTGCGAATCATAAAGAGTTCGCTCAGCGCCTTCCAAATCTGGAGCCTGGCTTTCCACAACCGCAAGCGCCTGCTCCGCCTCGTCACACTCAGCTTGCTGCCTGCGGACCTCGGCAGACAGGTTACTTATCTGATTATGCAGATTATCGATCTCATCGCTTAGCGGTTTGAATGCTGCCCTGGCTTTCTCAAGCGCCTGGTATGTGCTTTCAACCGGGCGCGCCTGCAATTCCACCTGGCGGGCAGTGTCGTGGGCGGCTGCATCATAACCGAGGGCAGCCAGGTCCTTATCCACCTTGGCAAGCTGCCTGCGTGCCTCGGTTGAAAATTTACCGGTCGCCAGCATTTTACCCACCCGTTCCAGCCTCTTCGCCCCGCTGGCTTCCCATTCACGGGCCTGTTTCTGGCTTGCCTCCAACCGCTCGCTGAGCTGGGCGATGTTGTTGTTCAGGGAAAGGCGGTCAGAGTCGATTACGCTCAATTTCGAAACCTGCTTTTCAGCCTCTGCGAGCATGGAGTCGAGCTCATCCCCTTCCACTTTGTTCGCCCGCCAGGTGTTCCCCTTTGCAGTACCCTGAGCCTGCAGTTGTTCCAGGGTGGATTGGCGGTGTTCTGCGCTGAGATCTTGACCGCACAACGGGCAGATCGCACCTTCTGCTTTGTCAAGTTTTTCGATCCTCAACCTGAGTTCATCCATCTCGATCTTCAGGCTGGCGTTCTCTGCGCGTAATTCCGCCTGCCGCTCCCTTCCCTCCTGGATTTTCTTCTCCAGGCGGGCGCGTTCTTCAATTTTCGTTTCCACTTCGGCAAGCGCTTTTTTTGACGAGGAGATTTCTGCCGACAATTCGGCTCTTGTTGTCACCAGCAGGCCGGCTTCCACGTGCTGCCTTTCCAGGGTCTCTTTTTCCTGTTCCAGTTTCGACTTCTGCGAATTGATCTCTTCAAGGAAAGGCAGGCGGTGTTTTTCCTGTTCGTGGAATTGTGAAGCAGTTCCATTCCACTTTTCCACTTCCAGCCGCGCCTGCTGCCAGCCGCGATAGTCTACTTCCACCTCATCCGCCCTCTCCAACAGGTCCTGGAAAGGTTGCCGCTCAGCTTCCCTTCCATCAAGCCGGGTTTGGAAAGCCTCAAGGTTCGCCTGGGAACGTTGCAGAGCCTGGGCCATTTTCTGTACCATTTCGTGTTGTTTATCCAGGCCGGCCCGCACCTGCTTGATGCTCCCCAGGGCTGACTCCTGCACCTTGCGGCTGGCGACCACGCCGCTCAGCTGGTCCTCAAGTTCTGCCAGATGCCTCTTGCGGGAGTTCCTCCTCCGCCAATTCCACCTCGATCTCGGACACGCGTCCTTCCAGGGATCCGAGATTGTCTTCCACCTCTTTACGATGCCCGGCAGCCCGTTCCTTGAAGGTTTCCCACCTCTCCAATCCAAGGATGTTTCCCAGGATCTCCTTCCGGCGTGTGGGGGGTTGCTGGGCGAATTGGTCTGCGCGGCCCTGCAGGAAGAAAGATACGTTGATAAAGGTTTCGTAGTCCAGCCGCAGGATTTGCTCGATCCTCGCCTGCGTCTCACGGTTGGAATGTTCGGTGAACGGGCGCCATTCTTTGTCGTTTGAGATTTGAAATTCCAGCGTGGTGGTTTTCCCGCGTGCCAGTGACCTAATGATCCGGTACTGGTGATTCTCGTACTCGAAAGTGAATGTCACCTCTGCAGCCGATGCCTGCATGTTGACGAGCGATTCGTCCCGTTTGCGCGCCTGCCCAAACAGCACCCAGGTCATCGCATCCAGCAACGAGGATTTTCCCGCCCCATTCGGTCCCGAGATGCAAGCCAGGTTGAACCCGCTGAAGTCAATCTCCACGGGGTCGCGGTAGGAAAGAAAACCGGAAAGTTTCAGGCGCAGGGGGATCACAGGTTCATTTTAACCGCAAAGGGATGAATAACGCAAAGTCAAATGGGGGCGGTGGTTTCATACCCCGTATTTCCATCCAAAATGACTCATCTCTTGCCCAACCTCCAGAGTGATGTTATCATACCGGCGTGGCCTCCAACCTTTCCAAGCGCAACCGCATGCGGCTCATCCTGGCAGCCATCATCCTGACCACCCTTCCATGTTATTGCCTGGGGATCATCGTGCGGCAGTTTGCTCCCGAAAGGAATGTTTCTTCTCCAACCGCCACGCCGACACTTACCTTTACGCCCACCTCCACCAGTACGGCAACTTCCAGTCTCACCCTGACATCCACTTCCACGGGTACCCAGACCGCTACACCCACTTCCACGCCTTCGCTGACCGCCAGTGCCACACCCACCTTCACATTGACCATGACCTTTACGCCATCGCTCACTTCCAGCGCAACCGCAACATTAACCTCCACACCGTCTCCGACTCCTACGTTTACCTCCTCTTCAACCTTTACGCCAACTTTCACTGACACCGAAACACCCACCTTACCACTTACTCCTTAATTCACTTTTTCTCCTATCGATCCCATGAATGACCTGATCCCCTTCCTTAAAGAATTGCTCCTCGTCCCCGGCCTCTCTGGCTATGAAGATCCCGCCGCAGAGATCATTTCAGCAAAATGGAAACCGCTGGTTCACCAGCTCAGCCGCGGCAGGCTCGGTTCCCTGCATGGCTTGCGGCGCGGCAGCGGGAAAAGCCCGCGCCCTTCCGTGATGATTGCCGCCCACATGGATGCCATCGGTCTGATGGTCACCGGCTGTATGGAAGGTTTCCTGCGCATCACCCGGGTCGGCGGGGTGGATGTCCGTATCCTGCCTGGCACGCTGGTCACGGTTTTCGCCACAGGTGCAGGCGGATTGCATTCCATCCCCGGTGTGGTCGTCCAACCGCCTGCCAGCCTCCTGCCTGCCGAGGTGGGCAGCAACCCTGTCCCCCTGGAAAACCTGTTCGTAGATACCGGTCTTCCGCCGCGCAGGGTGAATGATCTGGTTCAGGTTGGTGATGTGGTGTCTTACGCCCAGCCGCCGTTCGAATTGAAGGGGGAGACGCTCGCAGGTCACACGCTGGATAACCGGGCCTCTGTCGCCGCCCTCACCGTTTGCCTGGAAGAATTGCAATCCCGCCCTCATGGATGGGATGTCTGGGCGGTTGCCACTTCCCAAGAGGAAGTTGGCATCATCGGCGCCACCGGCTCCGCTTTTGAAATAAATCCATCCATCGTCCTTGCCGTGGATGTCACCTTTGCCAGGGGACCCGGAGCAACTGACTGGCAGACCGTCCCGCTGGGCAAAGGTCCCACCCTGTGCATGGGACCCAACATCCACCCGGCATTGCTCAAAGTGATGAAAGACCTGGCTGACAGGTTGGAGATCCCCTATACGTCGGAGTACGCCCCGCGCCATACCGGGACGGATGGCTACGCCACACAGGTGGTGGCTGGCGGCATACCCACCCTTGTGATCGGGATCCCGCTGCGCTATATGCATACGCCTGTGGAAGTGGTTTCCATCAAGGATATCCAACGCGCCGGGCGCCTAATGGCAGAATTTATCGCCGGGTTGAAACCGGATTTCATGGAAGAAATTACCTGGGATGATTAACATGCCTGCGATCGGGAATGCTCAACTAAAACTACTTGAGAAATTATGCAACGCCTCTGCCGTCTCCGGTGACGAAGGCGAGGTGCGCAGGATCGTACTGGATGAATTACAGGACTGCGGCGCTCATATCCGCGTTGATGCGCTTGGCAACGTGCTTGTCACCCGCCCGGGCTCGGGCAGGAAAAATCTTCGCGTGATGATCTCAGCCCACATGGATGAAGTCGGCTTCATGCTGGTGGCTGCCGATGATGAGGAGGGTCTCTTCCGCTTCGAGATCGTCGGTGGCATGGACATTCGCCAGGTGGCAGGCAAGGCTGTCCTGGTCGGAAAAAATCACCTGCCCGGTGTGATCGGGGCGCGTCCCATCCACCTGACCAGCGCTGACGAGCAAAAGCGCGTCATTCCGCTGGAGGCGCTGCGCATTGACATCGGTCCCGCTGGCAAGCAAGCAATCCCCGGCGAGCGGGCTGTTTTTGCCACCCGCTTCCAGCGCAATGGCCCGGTGCTGATCGCCAAGGCGATCGACGATCGGATTGGGGTGGTCACCCTGCTGGAATTGATCAAGATTGCCCCGGCCAATATTGACCTGCTGGCGGCATTCACCGTCCAGGAAGAAATCGGTCTGCGCGGCGCAAAAGTTGCCGCCTACTCACTGGATCCCGACCTGGCAATCGCGGTCGACGCCACGCCTGCCAACGACCTGCCCAGCTGGGACGATGAAGAGAATTCTTCCTTCAACACGAAATTGGGATCAGGTCCGGCGATCTATATAGCAGACGGAAGCACATTATCCGACCCGCGTCTTGTCCGGCATTTTCGTGATACTGCCCTGGCAAAAGGCATCCCGGTCCAGTTCCGCCAGCCGGGTGGAGGTGGAACGGATGCCGGCGCCATCCATAAAGCCCGCGCGGGTGTCCCCAGCATCTCCATCTCGGTTCCTCACCGTTACAGCCACACGGCGGCATCCATCTGCCGCCTGGATGACTGGAAGAATTCGCTGGCATTGCTGCTTGCCGCGCTACAAACCCTTCCTCCGGAACTGCTGAAAGCCCGCCGGAGATGATCCGCTTTCGATTCCATCCGTGTTCGTTACTTCTTTTCCCGGGAAAATAATTATGAAACAACTCATCCAAAAACTGACCGAAACATTTTCTCCCTCCGGCTACGAGGCCGCCATCTGCGAGGTCATCCGCAAGGAGGTGCGGCCTCTCGCCACCGATCTGCGCGTCGACGCCCTAGGCAACCTGATTGCCCGGAAAGGCTCGAGATCAAAGGGTGGCCTCAAGATCATGCTGGCGGGTCACATGGACGAGATCGGCCTGATGGCCACCCATATCGACCTCAACGGTTTCATCCGCTTTACCGGCCTCGGTGGCATCCGTCTGACGGGACTGACGGGAGGTCGCGTCCGCTTCCTCGACGGCACGCCCGGTGTGATCGCCTCTGACCGCCTCACAGACGCGACCAAGGCACCCTCCCTCGACCAATGTTATATCGATGTAGGTGCGGTAAGCCGCAAGGATTGCCCGGTCAAGGTGGGTGATGTATGTGTTTTTGAAAGACCGTTCCTCGACCTCGGACACCGTATGGTCGCCAAGTCGATGGACGACCGGATTGGCTGCGCGGTGATGATCGAGACCATGCGCGCCCTCAAAACCTCGCCTCACGAACTCTATTTTATTTTCACCACCCAGGAGGAAGTCGGTTTGCGAGGCGCCACCACCTCGTCCTTTGGCGTTGACCCGGATCTCGGTCTATCGGTGGATGTGACCGCCACGGGTGACACGCCGAAGGGTTCAAAAATGGAAGTGTCCCTTGGCAAAGGTCCTGCGGTCAAGGTCAAGGACGGCGGCATGCTTGCTGACCCGCGCATTGTCAATTGGATGGTCCGCACCGCGAAGAAAGCAGGCATCCCATTCCAACGCGAGGTGCTGGAAGGCGGCACCACCGACGCGCGCGCCATCCAGGTGGCACGCGCCGGTGTTCCTGCCGGCTGCCTCTCTGTCCCCACCCGTTACGTGCACAGCCCTTCCGAAATGGTGGATACAGCCGATGTCCAGAATTCCATCAAGCTCCTGGTCGCGCTGCTGGGCTCTCCAGTGGAACTTTAATACCTCTGTCGCAATTCGAGTAGGAGGGCGGGACTAGCGCCCTCCTCTCACACCACCGGACATGCGGGTCCGCATCCGGCGGTTCGGTCAGTGTCAGGGCATTGCCCTCTAGCCTTTGTTGATGGTCTGTGCCAGGAATAGCTCGGCCCTCTGGTTCATCCCGCAGGCTTCACCTGCTTCGCTACCCAGAAGCTTCCCCATCCGGGGAAATTCTGCCTTCTTCGCTCATTCCAACGACTTTCCACTCCAGGCTCACTTTCCGTTCGGCCCTTCCCAGCAGATAACTTCCTCCTAGCTGGTACTATGGCGTCTGCAGACTCCTGCTGCCTCAGCTTGTCCTCTCGGCCAAGGTTACTACGCCTGTAGCCCGACAACAGGTCTCCCCAGGTAAGAACGTTGACTTTCCCTGCACGCTTGCCCAATTTACCGCTTCGACCCTTGATTGCTCGGGCTTCGCTGTTTCTAGCCAACTCGCCCAACCTCACGGCCTCCTATTGGGTTCGTGTTCCTCAAGCTGCAGTTTTGCTTCCGGCTTCCTCCAGACCCCACCTCACGATGACGCCCTTGCCTTCCACTAGCAGTTAGTGCAATCTCCACTGCAAGAGACTTTCACTCTCAAGTCAACGCCCATGCTGGGCGCACTAAAAATCCGGCGCACTCCTATGAGTGCGCCGGATTTTTATTATTCTCTTTTCGTTTTGAGACTTATTTCTTGCTTTCTTCCTTCTTCTCTTTCTTGGGCATTCCCCACAACAGGACTGCAACACCAACGCCGATGGCGAACGCACCCAGCGCACCCCAGCCTGAGAAGACGGTCATTGCGATGATCAGGCCGGCCAATCCCAGGAAGATGGCCACCTGGCCTTGCCAGGCTTCCATTTTCTTGAGCAGGTCAACAGCCAGCCAGCCGATACCAAGGCCCAGGACCGCCAGTCCCAGGAACCGGAAAAGTTGCGAAAACAGGGTCAGGATTCTATTTATGGTTTCGAATGTTTCCATTTTTACTCTCCTTTGCGAATGAAACAACAGTTACGCCCAGGCCCAGATGAGCCAAAGGCCGATCATGATTAATCCAATTATAACCCGGAAAACCACCGCCCAGCCACAGCCCACCAGCATCCCGCGCATCGAAACCAGGGCTTTCCTGGCATCCTTCAGCCGCAGCCACTCCAACAGGAACAAGACGAGCAGGGCAGCCAGGATTCCCCCGATGATCGGGATCGGGATGGCTATGCTTCCGACGATGGCTGACGCCAGGGCGATCAAAACCACCCACCAGGGGGCGCCTTCCTTATGTGCCTTGGCACCCATCAACAGGTTGTCCAGGATCGACCCACCCAGCATCAGCACCGTGATGAGCGCAAACATGATCCAGCCCAATGTGCCAAATTCGGCTGAGATCCCGTAGCCCAGCGCAGCCACCCAGATGATCACCAGTCCCGGCAGGATGGGAATGACCAGCAGGCCCACGGCCATCATTACCAGGGCGATGCCTCTTGCCACCTGTTCAATTTCAATATAATAGGAACCGATATGCATCCTTCAATCCTATGTTTACCCGGGCTTGATGATCTCCACGCCTCCCATCCACGGGAGCAGGACATCCGGCACTTTCACCGACCCATCTGCTTGCTGGTTATTCTCAAGAACCGCGATCAGGGTGCGCGGCATCCCCAGCCCCGACCCATTCAATGTATGTACGAATTGCGTTTTTCCACCGTCTACTGGACGATACTTGATGTTCGCCCTTCGCGCCTGGAAATCGGTGTCGTTTGAAACCGAGGACACCTCCAGCCATTCCTGCAGCCCTGCCGCCCAGACCTCGATATCGTAGGTCATGCTGGCTCCAAAACCGATATCCCCACTGCACAACTGCTTGACACGGTAGGTGAGCCCCAAACCGGTACAGGTGGCTTCGGCATGTTCGCGCATTTTCTCCAGCATGGCATCTGACTCATCCGGCTTGCTGAAGATGTACATTTCCACCTTGTCGAACTGATGACCGCGCTTGATGCCGCGCACATCCCTGCCGGCACTCATTTTCTCGCGCCGGAAGCAGGGAGTGTAGGCGGTGTACAGGATGGGTAATTGCTTTTCGTCCAGGATTTCATCCATGTGCAGACCGGTGAGGGGTACTTCAGCGGTCGGTACCATCCACAGGTCTTCTTCCAGGTCATGGTAGAGGTTCTCGGCAAATTTCGGCAATTGACCCGCTGCGAAAAGCGTGTCAGCCTTAACCATGAATGGAGTGTATTGCTCGGTATAGCCTTGCCGGCTGTGCAGGTCGAGCATATAGGAGATGATTGCCCTTTGCAGGCGCGCTCCCAGCCCGGTCAGCACATAGAAGCGCGAGCCGGTGATCTTGACGCCGCGTTCAAAGTCCATGATCCCCAGTTCCGGACCGAGCTCCCAGTGGACCTTGGCGTGAAATCGAATTCCGGCAGAAGTCCCGTTGTTCGCAGGACCACATTCCCGCTTTCATCTTTCCCGAAGGGGGTGCGCCTGTCGGGCAGATTTGGGATGGTCGCAGTGACAGATTTGAGTTCCGCCTCCACTTCCGCCACTTGCTTATCCAGCGCCGATATCTTTTCGCCGACTGCCCGCATGGCCTCGATCTTTGCCTGCCGCGCGTCTGCGTCCTCGCATCCTTCTTTCCCTTTCTTCCCGGAGGTTTTGCTGATCTCTTTTGAGACGGTATTCCGCTCCGCCTTCAAGGCTTCCACCTCTGTCAGCAGAACGCGCCGCTTGCCGTCCAGTTCCAGGATGCGGTCCACGGGCGCGGCATCCAGTTGCCGGTCGGATAATGCCTTGCGGACCAGGTCGGGATGTTCGCGAATAAGGTTGATATCCAACATGGAGCACCTCCATTCCAGAAAAAAGGACGCCCCCGGCCTGCAGGACGAAGGGGCGTCTCGTGGTGCCACCTGCTTTTTTTCTCGTTTGCGCTGTAACGGGCGCTGCCCGGCTTCTTTACAGTCATTCGTAGGTCGATGGTCGTCGTTGCAGATGTGCCGTAAGCCGTCAATTCTGCAACGCCATCCCTGCGAATGACTCCTGCGAAAGCAACCGCCTGTGGTGTGAGGAAATGCTCCTTCCCACAGGCACCGGAGGGGATTTCGCCATCATCCCGCCTGCCTTGCACCTGCCGGCAGGTCTCTGTACGGGAGAAAGGTTACTCGTCTCCAGGCAGGTATTTCATTGATGGGCAGATTATACCAAAAACCCGCCTTTATTCGCTCCTGTGCCCCTGGTCATTGCCCTTGAACTCCTCCGCGGTCGCATGACCCGGCTGGTTGATGCCTTCACGCTTGAAGACCTTCCAGGGCGTCAGGAACAGGATCTTGATATCCAGCCAGAATGACCAGTGGTCCACATACCAGACATCCAGGCGGAATTTTTCTTCCCAATCAAGGGCATTGCGCCCGTTGACCTGCGCCCAGCCGGTGATCCCGGGGAGCACATCATGGCGGCGCATCTGTTCCGGCGAGTAACGCTCCAGGTAGCGCATGAGCAGCGGTCGCGGTCCCACCAGGCTCATCTCCCCGCGAAATACGTTCCAGAATTGCGGCAGGTCGTCCAGGCTGGTGGAGCGCAGGAATCGTCCGAACGGTGTCAGCCGCTCGGCATCCGGCAACAGCTTCCCATCGGGTCCGCGCCGGTCTGTCATCGTGCGGAATTTATAGGTCGTGAAAAGCCGGCCTTTATATCCGGGGCGTGTCTGGAGGAAAAGAACCGGGCTTCCCAGGAAGACCCACACCAGCAGGCTGATCAGGAGCAGCAGCGGCACCACCAGGATGGAGCACAATACACGATACCAGCAGGTCAAAAATTCGTTTTGAACGCCGACATGTGACCATTCTACCAAAAGATTGTGGTATATTGTGACCGGAGGCGCATT
This sequence comes from uncultured Chloroflexia bacterium, assembly GCA_963828815.1. GTDB lineage: Bacteria > Chloroflexota > Anaerolineae > Anaerolineales > Villigracilaceae > UBA877. Next base: position 1,611,988 of record CAWHGD010000002.1, on the reverse strand, counting down.
ATGAACGAACGCATCCTGATCATCGAAGACGATCCTGCCATCCTGAAGGTGCTCCAGCGCGGCCTGGCTTACGAAGGATACCTGGTGGATATCGCCACCGATGGACGCAGCGGCTTGAACCTGGCGCGTGACCATCACCCCGACCTGGTCATCCTGGATTGGATGCTGCCCGGCATGGATGGGCTGGAAGTCTGCCGCCGCCTGCGGATGGGGGGCAGCCTGCCCATCCTGATGCTGACCGCCAAGGATACCGTTCAGGACCGCGTCCAGGGTCTGGATGCCGGGGCGGATGATTACCTGGTCAAGCCGTTCAACCTGGAGGAACTGCTTGCCCGCATGCGCGCCCTGCTGCGCCGCACACAGACCGAGCGCAACCAGGTCTACCAGTTCGCCGACCTGACCATGGATAGCGTTTCCCGCCAGGTGACGCGCGGTAAACGTCTGATCCCGTTGACCGCCAAAGAATACGAACTGCTTGAATTGTTCCTGCGCCATCCGCGCCAGGTGCTGACCCGCGAGGTCATCTTCGACCGCGTCTGGGGCTACGATTTCGGCGGTGAAAGCAACGTGCTTGAAGTCTACATCCGCTACCTGCGCCAGAAACTCGAAGTCGGAGAACGAACCGCGCTTGATCCATACCGTCCGCAGCGTGGGTTACGTCCTGCGCGAGAATCCCGTAATGTCCCTCCGTTTTCGCCTGACAATTCTATATTCAGCACTAACCGGGGGAATTCTGCTGATCTTCGGCGTCCTGCTCTATTCCCTGGTCAACATCCTGCTGGTCGCCCAGGTGGACTACCACCCTCGTCCAGACCGCCAAAGACCTGCTGCTCGGATGGCGCGTCGGTCCGGCGGGAGAACTCAGCCAGGAAACCCTGCCCAAGCTCAACCTGACCTCTTTTGTTTATTACCAGATCTGGGACAATAACGGGCGGCTGCACTCCTCCTCCCCGGGACTCGGCCAGATCAACCAGCCCTTCGACCCGATTGGCTACCAGCTGCAGACACTCGATCTATCCGTAATTCGCATTGTCCAGAGTGTTCACCTGCGTGTACTGAACGTTCCGCTGGAAGCGGGTGGACGGCCGATTGGAACCCTGCAGGTGGCTGCCAGCATGACCATGGTGGATACCACCCGCCAGTCGCTGGTGCAGACGATCATGGTCATCGCGGTGGCAGCCATCCTGTTCGCAGCCGCCCTTTCCTGGTTCTTCATCGGTCAGGCACTCCTGCCGCTGGTTGTCATCACCGAGAGTGCGCTTGCGCATCTCGGATGCCGATGACCTTTCCCAGCGCATCCCCCAGCGCGGTTCGGAGAACGACGAAATGGGCCGCCTGGTGACCGCCTTCAACGATACCCTCGGACGGTTGGAACAGCTTTTCACCTCCCAGCAGCGCTTCCTGGCGGATGTCAGCCACGAACTGCGCACCCCGCTGACGGTCATCAAGGGCAATGTGGACCTGATGCGCCGGATGAAACAGGTGGATGAGGAATCGCTTGATAACATCGAGGACGAAGCCGATCGTCTCACCCGCCTGGTCGGAGATCTGCTGCTGGAAGCCCAGGCTGAATCCGGTAAATTGCCGCTGCATTTTGCGCCGGTGGAAATGGATACGCTCCTGTTGGAAGTCTTCAAGGAAATGCGCATCCTGGCTCGCGAGCGTGTGCAGTCTCAAACTTCCCGAGATCGACCAGATCATGATCACTGGCGACCGTGACCGGTTGAAACAGGTGCTGATCAACCTGATTGCCAATGCCATTAAGTACACACCGCAGGGCGGCGAGGTGGTACTCAGCCTTGGTAAAGTGGGTGCCAATGCCCGGCTCATTGTGCGCGACACAGGCCTGGGTATTCCGGCCGAAGACCTGCCGCACATCTTCGAACGGTTCTACCGCGCTGAAAAATCCCGCTCGCGGTCCAAGGTCGGCGGGTTTGGTCTGGGGCTCTCGATCGCGTATTGGATCGTCAACCGTCACGGTGGTCAGATTGAGGTCGATTCGACCGAAGGCAAGGGCACCACTTTCTGCATCTACCTGCCCATGATGAAGACTTAAGGAGGGTTATCTTACGGTTCGATCCCCAGGCGGATATGTGCCTGCCTGCACAAAGAAACGCCATTCGCATTCAGCCATTCCTGCAGGCGCGGGCTGCTCGTTTGCGCGCCGCTGGATGCCTCGGCATAGATGCCGCTCCCCCAATAAGCATAATTCTGCGTTTGGGCAGACCAGTCCGACCTCCGGCCAGCCGATCACCCCGATTCCACCGTTGTAACCCGCAAGCGCCAGGCGCGGCTCTCCACGGGCTGTTTCCCAGTGATCGCCGCAGGTAATCCAGCCCGCGCAAGGCATTCGTATCCGGGGAGTAAGGATCATCGCTGGCAGTAAAGTGATACGGCATCACCTGGAAAAGCCCGATCGCACCCGATCTGGACAGGGCGCGCGGATCTCCGCACGATTCGATCTGCATGACGGTGGCAACCAGGTTCGGATCGATATCTGCAGCCTGCGCCCACTTGAGAATTCTAGGTGCCCAGTATTGCACCTCGGGTGTGAAAACGGGAGAAAGCGGGAGGCTCTGTTGTTTATTCCCGGAAGGCGCAGCAAGATTTGGCCCCTCTGCCTGGCTGGGAACGATTATGACCTTAAGTAAGAAGGACGACCACAGTACCCCAACACAAATCACTGCCAGTGGCAGTGCCCAAAACCTGGACTGGTAGCCGCCCCCGGAGGGGATGGCTACCAGTCTGAATGGAGGAGCAATGTATTGAGAAGTCATGCTTTCAGGAATGAAGTTCAGGAATTCCGCGGGGTATCTACATATTCTGCTTCACGCACCGACTTGCTTTGCATTGCCAGGCTTGGGTAGGTCGGTTCGGGGCGGATATAATTCGCATCCACCCTCGCTGGCTTGCTCGCCGGTCGGAACGCGGCCATGGCCGCAGGACGTGGGCGGGCGTTCAACGAGCTGGCAGGCTGGAGGGTCATCGGACGATGGGCGACGCTGCGGGTCTCCGCCTGGCTGAATAACTTCCCACCCTTGATCGAAAAGGTCCCGATGATCAGCACGCGGATGAGCCAGACCATCAAGGCGACGAAGACCGGCACCACCTTGGTCAGGGTGACACTGCTGATCACCTCGCTGCTCAGGTTGCTGTGGCTGGAGATGGCAACCGCCACGCCCCACCAGGTGAGGGTCGCGTTCATTGCCGCTGCCAGCAGCCAGGCACCAAACAGGTACCAGACTTCAGCCGGCTGGTCGTGTCCCTGCTCCGGGGTGAACAGGCGGGCAATGCCAGCAAAATCGATGCCGCAGAAGGCCAATGCGAGGATTGTCGCCCAACGGATACCGGCAAATCTCAGGTCACCCAGCACATCATTCAATGCAAACTGGGTGGTGCTGTAGTTGAACATTTCGAACGCCAGTAACGCCCCAAGGATCATCACACCCCAGGCCAGCCCGCGCTTGACAGTGATGCCTTTGAGTTTTGAGAGAAAGTTTCGGTTGATTCGTGAATTTGTGATCATGACTGCCTCCTTTGTTGTATTAGAACATTTGTACTATCTATTTCCTGCACAGTATAGAACAAATGTACTAATTTGTCAAGTGTCCATTTCCAGAATATAATGAGTTTGTTGGATCTCTTCCCGCGCCTCACCTGGAGCCGCCATGGACATTTCTCCCCTGCAAAGCCAGTATGAAAGCCTCAAGCAGCAGATCCACTATCACAACCATCGCTATCATGTGCTTGACGCGCCTGTCATCAGTGATGCGGAGTACGATAAACTGCTGGGCGACCTGCGCAGGATCGAATCCGACCACCCTGACTGGGTCACGCCTGATTCTCCCAGCCAACGCGCCGGGGCAGGACCTTCAGACAAGTTCGTAAAAGTGCCTCACCCGCGCCCGATCCTGAGCCTCGCCAATGCATTTCGGCGCGGAGGATGCACGCGCCTGGTTCGAACGGGTCAGCAAGCTGGACAGCCGGGTGGAGAAAGCCGCTTTCGTAGTCGAGCCGAAGATCGATGGCTTGAGTGTGGTGCTGCATTATCGCCAGGGAGTCTTTGTTCAGGGTGCCACCCGCGGCGATGGAGAGGTGGGCGAGGATATCACCGCCAATCTGCGTACGGTGCGTGCGATCCCGCTGAAGATCCCCGTGGACCAGGGAACAGGTCAGCCAGGTCAGGTTAACCAGGCCTTCGCAGCTGTACCACCGCAACCTCCTGAAACCCTGGTTGTGAGGGGCGAAGTATTCATTCCGGTGAAGGCATTCGCTGAATTGAACCAGCGCCTGGCGGAAAATGGCGAAAAAACCTATTTGAATCCTCGCAACACCGCAGCGGGATCCCTGCGCCAGCTGGATCCCGCCATCACCGCATCACGCCCGCTGTCTATTCTGGTCTATCAGATCGTCTATTGGGAAAACCCGTCCTCCTCCCCCGCTCAACCCCGTTCCCAGTGGGAGCTGCTCGAATATCTCAGGGATCTCGGTTTTCCGGTCACCGACAGGGCACAGCGCTTTTCTGATATTGAAACCGCCCTCGATTGCACCCTCTCCTGGGACAAGCGCCGTGATGAACTGCCTTATGAGGCTGACGGTATGGTCATTAAGATCGACGACCTGGACCTGGCCTCCAGCCTGGGTTTTGTCGGCAAGGACCCGCGCGGTGCGATTGCCTTTAAGTTCCCTGCCCGCGAGGTGACCACGCGATTGCTTGGCATCGAGGTCGAGGTGGGCCGCACCGGAGTGCTCACCCCCAAGGCGGTCCTTGAACCGGTGGACATCAACGGCGTCATCGTCAGGAATGCCACCCTGCACAATTTCGATTACATTGCCGAGAAGGATATCCGCCCCGGCGATCGGGTGCTGGTCAAACGAGCCGGTGAGGTCATCCCCTATGTCATCGGTCCGGTGGTAGATGTTCGCAGCGGGATCGAGAAGACCTATAGTCCTCCCAGCGTCTGCCCGGTTTGCGGGCAGAAAGTGGAGCACTTTGAGACTGAAGTGGCCTGGTACTGCGTCAACGCCGCCTGCCCTGCTCAACTCCTGAGGAATGTGGAACATTTCGTCTCTCGCGGCGCCATGGACATCAACGGCCTGGGGATCAAGATCGTCGAGAAACTTGTAGAGACCGGCCTGGTGAAGGATGTGGCAGATATTTATACCTTGAACCGGGAGGATCTTCTCGCAGCGCTTACCAAGAAAGACAGGAAAACTGAGACGGCCCCTCCCGGCAAGATCGCTAACAACCTTCTCACTGCCATCAGCACTTCCCGGCGGCAGCCTATGCACCGCCTGATCACTGCGCTGGGTATCCGCGGGGTCGGTGAAGTATCGGCAGCAGACCTTTCCCGGCATTTTTCCTCGCTAGACCTGCTTGCAGAAGCCTCTGCAGACCAGTTGCAGATGGTGGATGGTGTTGGTCCCAATATTGCCGCAGCCATAGTGGACTGGTTCAGGCAGGATCGCAATCAGAAAGTCCTGACAAAGTTGAAAGCAAGCGGGGTCTGGCCCACTTCCACGGGGAGGGCTGCTGAGCCTGCGATCGGCCCGCTGGCGGGCATGACCTTTGTCGTCACAGGCACACTGGCAGGTTTCAGCCGTGAGGGCGTAAAGGAGTTCATCGAAACCCATGGCGGCAAGGTGACCGATTCAGTCAGCAGGAACACCAGTTTTCTCCTGCTGGGAGAAACACCCGGATCGAAAGTTGATAAAGCCAGGGCGCTGGGGGTGAAAATCATCGATGAACAGGAACTCAGAAAGATGTGTGGAGAATGACCCGATCCCTGGAAAGATGAATCCAGCCTGGATGGGACACTGCCTTGAACCACTTATTAAGGTTTAAAAGGAGATCAGCATGCGCGGAACCATCAAACAAACCGTCACATTCCGATCCACTCCGCACGAAGTCTACGAGGCGCTGATGGACTCGAAGAAACACGCTGCCTTCTCCGGTGGAAAAGCCAGTATCAGCCGGGCGGTCGGCGGAAAGATTTCCACCTATGATAACTACATCACCGGGAAAAATGTCGAGCTGGTGCCCGATAAAAAGATCGTCCAGGATTGGCGAGCCGTGGACTGGCCGGAAGGGTATTTCTCACGCATCACCTTTGAGTTCACCGCCATCCCGGAAGGGACACGGCTGGATTTCACCCACGCGGATGTCCCTGAAGGCACCGAAGAGGAGTTTTCCCAGGGTTGGATCGATAATTACTGGGAACCGATGAAGGTGTTCCTTGAAAAATGACATGGACTTGTAGATTGTCCAAGGGTTTATGGAGGACATGATGAAAAAAACGATCATGCTGTTTGTGCTAATATTTCTACTCAGTGCCTGCGGACCGGGCCCGGAAAGGGGAACCACGGTCACCTGCCGTTCATTATTGGATTCCCTGTCTGCGCTGACAGGCGGGTTGGAAGTGCCGGATTATTTTCGAACCGTGAACCCGGTAAAAACCGGGGGTGAATTCGACGTGATGCAGTACTTTACCATTCTCGACAACCTCTCGCTGCAACCAGGTTATGTACTGGATTATGTGTACCATTATGATGAATTGGGCGGCTTCCCGGTGTTGTATGTGCGCACGGTCGATACCCCACCGTACAAATCCGAGGCAGAATTGACTGCATCCGACGGCCTGACCAATTACATGGACTTCATCCAGACGGATGACACTCCGGATGGATATTTCCAATACATGGTGCTCTCGTTGACAGCCAACCGGTTCTACCTGTTCTGGCATGCCAACTACAGCGACTCGCAGGTCGTCTGTGACAAGGCTGATGTGAGCTCCATCGTGTCCAACCTGGATGGAGACTTCGGCTACCGGATCTCGCTTGCTTCCCGGATCCGTGCGGCATTCATCAAGGATATTGAACCATCCATCGTCGTGAATGAGGATTCCGTCGAAGTCCGTTTCGTGACCTTCACCCGCTGGGGTGGATTTTTCCGGCAATCCTTCACCCTCAGCCGGTCATTTCCGCATGTACCTCTGGATGAGCAGGAACAGAACCTGGTCCCGTATGACTGCGGGGTCTTGTTTTAGGGTAATCAGTCTGTGCTATACTTACGCAGATTTTTTCCTGAGGAGTGATCCATGGACATCCACACCACAGATGATGCGGTCACCCGCCGCATCCGTTTCTTCACCGAGCGTGAGCAGAAACTGCGCGACAACGATTTGTACTTTTACAACCAGCCGGTTGAGGAGATCAAGGGCGGTTCCCGGGTCATAGTCAAAGGGCGTGAGATGGGCATGTATGCCTCCTACAGCTACCTGGGGTTGATCGGTCACCCGCGCATTAATGCCGCCGCCAAGGCCGCCATTGATAAATTTGGTACCGGCACCAACGGCGTCCGCCTTCTGGCTGGCACGCTGACCGTGCACACCGAACTTGAAGAGACCATCGCGGCTTTCAAACACGCCGAGGCCGCGGTCACATATTCCTCCGGGTATGTCACCAATCTGACCGTCCTTTCCACGCTGATGGGCCGCGGCGATTATGTCATCTCAGATAAACTCAACCATGCCTCGATCGTGGACGGTTGTCTCATGTCAGGAGCGGAGTTCCGCCGGTTTAAACACAATGACATGGCTGAACTGGAAAGCCGTCTCAAGCAGGTGCCTGGCGATGTGACAAAACTGGTGGTTGCGGACGCGGTCTTCAGCATGGATGGCGATGTCCTCGACCTGCCCCGGACGGTGGAATTGTGCAGAAAGTACCATGCCTGGTTAATGGTGGATGAAGCCCACTCCGTGGGCGTGCTGGGCAAAACCGGGCGCGGCATCGAGGAGCATTTTGGCTTGGGTGACGTTGTGGATATCAAAATGGGTACGCTCAGCAAGACCATCCCTTCGGTGGGCGGGTATGTGGCTGGAAAGAAGGAATTGGTTCAATTTTTACGCCACGCCAGCCGGGCTTTCATCTTTTCAGCTGCCCTGCCCCCGGCTCAAGCTGCCGCCGCCAGCGAGTCCTTCAAGGTCATCCTTGACGAACCCTGGCGCATCGAAAAAGTTAATGCCAACGGGATTCAGTTCATCAACGGACTGAAGAACGCTGGTTACGACACGCTGCTCACCACCACCGCCATCGTGCCCGTCCTGTGCGGATCTGACGAAAGAGCCTACAAACTGACCCAGGTCTGCCAGTATCGCGACTTGTTCGTTTTACCTGTGGTTTCGCCTGCCGTTCCGGAAGGCCTTGCCCGCCTGCGGGCAACGGTCACAGCCGCCCACGAACCCAAGGAAATTGAGCATGCCCTGGGCGTCATCATCGATGCAGGTCACGAGATCGGTATTCTCCATTAGACCTTCCAGGCGACCTTCGGGTCGCCCTTGATTTATGCCAGCAGCCATCCTTAAACCAGGGCGTGAAAGATCACTTTTACGGCGCCATCCGTGGATTTTCTCGGGTGCCATTGCACGCATCGATGGTGATCCTGCTCCCGGTGCAACCATCGACATCCTCGCTGCGGATGGTCAGTTCATGGCTCGCGCCGCTTACAGCCCGAATTCACAGATCCGGGCCCGGGTCTGGACCTTCGATGACAGTGAACTGGTGGAGGTGGAATACTTTCGGTATCATATAAAAAACGCCATCGCTGCCCGAAAAGCATTAATCCCCGAAAATGAAATTCCATCATCTGCACTTCGTCTCATCCACGCCGAATCAGATGGTTTGCCTGGTCTGATCGTGGATCGCTATGCAAATGTCCTCGTCCTCCAGTCGTTAAGCGTCGGGATGGAATTCTGGAAAGAGACCGTCGCTGATCTGCTGCTCGAGATCACCGGCTTGCAGACAATCTACGAACGCTCCGACGCGGAGGTACGTTCGCTGGAAGGTTTGCCTCCCATCGTCGGCTGCCTGCGCGGTTCTCTCCCCGCCACGCGCATCTTCATCCAGGAAAACGATTTGAAATTCAGCGTTGACCTTGAAACCGGTCACAAGACTGGCTTCTACCTCGACCAGCGACTCAACCGCAGGAGCGTGCGCGATCTTGCCAGTGGGCGCACCGTGCTGGATTGTTTCTGCTATACAGGCGGTTTTGCCTTGAACGCCATGGCGGGTGGGGCTGAATCGGTGCTCGCCGTGGACGCCTCGGCTGAGGCACTTGCGACCTGCAGGGAGAACGTGCTCCATAATCATCTTCCCGCTGACCGCCTGACCATCTTGCAGGGAGATGCCTTCCAGCTGCTGCGAAAATTCCGGGACGAGAACCTTTCCTTTGACATGATCATCCTTGATCCTCCCAAGTTTGCCCCCACTGCAGCGCAGGCTGCAAAAGCCGCCCGAGGCTACAAGGATATCAACCTGCTGGCGTTCAAGCTGCTGCGCCCCGCCGGGCTGCTGGTCACCTTCTCATGTTCGGGAGGCATCGATGCCGCCCTGTTCCAGAAGATCATTGCTTCTGCCGCTCTCGATGCAGGCGTGGAGGCGCAGATCGTTAGGCAATTGTCCCAATCCCCTGACCATCCGGTGGCGTTGAATTTTCCCGAAGGTGCATACTTGAAAGGGTTGATCTGTCGGAAAGGGTGAATGGAAGACCGTCCAGTTTGTTGACCGTAACCATCAGCGGAGTAATAATAAACGACCGAGGCATGCCTCGGTCGCGTTATTTTCTGCAGAGCAGTTCAGTCCTCTCCCAGGGAAAGGATGGATCGTAACAAGCCTGCCAGCATCACACCCAGTTGCACGCCTTTTCCGGGTGTGATCGAAAGCTTCTGCCCTTTCTGCTCGGCGCGTTTTGTGAGCAGGAAGGCCGCGCCCACTCCCACCAGTGCGCCAATGGCGCCTCCGACCAACAGCGTTTTGAATTTCCAGGTATTGTCGGGTGCTGGTACTTTTTCAATTTCGTTTTCTTCCATCTTATTGATCCTTTCGTCCAGCTGGGAGGATAGTGTCCAGCTGCTTGCCGGCCATGGTAACTATTGGCGATTGAAAAGTGATTTAACAGCCGCACTCGCCTGTCGAAACCAGATGAAGGGCTTGCTAACCCCATCCGCCAGTTTGTGCGTTCCAGAGGAGAGCAATGTGAAGAAATCCTGGGCTTTTGCTGAGTAACGCGGCAGCAATTTCAACAATTCAGCCATCCCATAGATGAAGGTGATCGTAATCGCCAGAATTGCCGCACCGATAACCAGCGCCGGGAGCAGCAGCCAGATCACCGCGATATCGGTCAGGGTGCCTGTCCGGGTGGCACCGGCAGTGAGTGCTGCCACGGCACCGGTGATGATCAAGCCTGCCAGTATCAGGAATGGCACCAGGATCTGCAGGATGAATTGCCGTTTATGTGTGCGAATTGTAATGCGTTCAGCACCGGGTGATTTTTCCATGGAGTGATTCTAGCACAAATAAAAAAGACCTGGCAGGTTATTCGAATCCATGCCAGGTCTGAACAAGAAAGGACCTGTTTACTCGCGGCTCATGGCATCCATCACAGCCACGGCTGCCATCTGGACGATGGAATCCACCTCGTCGCCGGTCTGCAGTACGTGCACCGGCGCGCCTGTGCCAAGCAGGATCGGGCCGATGGCATTGGCATTACCCAGCCGGGCGAGAAGTTTGTAGGCGATATTGGCGGATTCGAGCGACGGGAAGACCAGCACATTGGCATTCTTGACCTGGCTGAATGGATAACGCTCTTCCACGATCTCGGAGACCACGGCCGTATCCGCCTGCATCTCTCCGTCCACCACCAAATCCGGGCGGTTCTTCTTAACCAATTCCGCTGCTTTGCGCACCTTGTCTGAGAAAGCGTGCGGGGTGGATCCAAAGTTGGAGAAGGATAGGAAAGCCACCCTGGGCTCGATCTCGAGCCGTTTGGCAAAGTCTGCTGAAAGGCAGGCGATCTCAGCCAGTTGCTCCGCGGTCGGGTCAATGTTGACCGTTGCATCCGTGAATAGAAATACGCGGTCTTCCACGATCATGATGTAGACACCTGTCACCAACCCGCCGCCCTGGGATTGATTGATCTGTAGTGCCGGGCGGACGACATCCGGGTATTCGTAGGTCAAACCTGAGACGAAGGCATCCGCGTCGCCCAATTTCACCATCAGCGGTCCGAGCACGTTTGGCTCGCGGACGCGTTTCTGAGCCTGCTGCAGGGTCACTCCTTTGCGGGCGCGCAGGTTGTAATAGGTCTTGGCATACGCCTCATATTTGGGGAAATTATTGGGATCGAGGATTTCGCAACTGAAATCAAGCGAGAGTTCCTTGATCTTGCTCTGGATCACCTTCGGACGACCAACCAGAATCGGAGTGGCGATGCCTTCATCCTGCACCTGGACGGCAGCCCGGATGATCTTGGGCTCCTCGCCTTCCGCGAAGACCAGGCGCTTCTGCGGTTTGGCTGATTTGGCCTTGTTCATGAAGAAGTAGCGTACGCGCGCACCTTTGCCCTGGCGGAAAGCCAATTGCTCGCGATACTCGTCGATATCGATCTTTTTTCTTGCCACCCCGGTTTCCAGTGCTGCCTTCGCCACGGCCGGCGCTTCCCACAGTAGCACCCGTGGGTCGAGTGGTTTCGGAATGATGTACTCGGCGCCGAATTGCATGCTCTCCACACCGTAAGCCCGCAGGACCGAATCGGGCACATCCTCGTGAGCCAGATTGTAGAGCGCCTGGGAGGCGGCGTACTTCATCTCCTCATTGATTGCCCGCGCCCGCACATCCAGCGCGCCGCGGAAGATGAACGGGAAACCAAGCACATTATTGACCTGGTTCGGGTAATCCGAACGACCGGTGGCAACCAGCACATCCGGGCGGGCTTCCTTTGCCAGCTCATATTTGATCTCCGGGTCCGGGTTCGCCATCGCGCAGATGAAGGGACGGTCAGCCATCGACTTGACCATCTCCGGGGTAAGCACATTGGCGATCGAAAGACCGTAGAAAACATCGCAGCCGCGCACCGCCTCTGCCAGGGTGCGCTTGTCTGTATCCACCGCGAACGCTTCCTTGTACTTGTTCATGCCCTCGGTGCGTCCCTTGTAGATGACGCCCTTGCTGTCCAGCATCATGATGTTTTCTCGTTTCACCCCCCAGCGCATCGCCAGGTTGGCACATGAAATCGCAGAAGCGCCCGCCCCGGAAATGACCATCTTCACATCGCTGTGTTTCTTGTCCACCACTTCCAGCGCATTCGCCAGCGCGGCCGACGAGATGATGGCAGTTCCGTGCTGGTCATCATGAAAGACCGGGATGTCGAGCATCCCTTTCAAGGTTTCTTCGATATAAAAACATTCCGGAGCCTTGATATCTTCCAGGTTGATGCCGCCGAAGGTGGGGGCGATCGCCCGCGCCACCCGGATGACTTCATCGGGGTCGTGGCTGTCCACTTCGATGTCGAACACGTCCACGTCGGCGAATTTCTTGAAGAGCACGCCCTTGCCTTCCATCACCGGTTTGCTTGCCAGCGCACCGCGGTCACCGAGCCCGAGGATGGCTGTGCCGTTGGAAAGTACAGCCACCAGGTTGCCCTTGGAAGTGTATTCATACGCGGCTTCCGGATCCTTCTCGATATCCAGCACGGGCACCGCCACGCCGGGCGTGTACGCCAGGCTCAGGTCTCGCTGGGTATCCATCGGCTTGGTCGGCACGACCGCGATCTTGCCCGGTTTTCCATTCAAATGGTGGTAATCCCGGGCTTCCTGGTCAGTGATTTTTGGCATATTTCCTCCTGGGGGGTGAAAATTCTGTCAGAGAACCCATTATCCCACAAGATGAAACCGGTTTGTTAGTCCCTTTTGTCACAATAAGGCAATACGCCTTTCCTTCTTTTCGTGGATGAATGGCAGCCGATGGCCTGATTTCAATCGCCGAATGGTGAATTTTTAATGTATAATTGTGCTCGTTGACAGGCAATTCCACCGCTTTTCACCTTCATGGGATAGGCGGTTACGGCTTGAAAATTTACCCTGGAAAATACCGGGTTTGCCCTTTGACCCCAAACATGGGCATCTTTTATGGGAAGTCTGAACAAAACGAAAATTCGGACGAAAGAAGAAAAAGTTTATTGAAAGAATACAGGCTTCCCCCTGATAACCCGCTGCCGGTACTGGTGATCTGACCGGTTCCCGATAATATCATCTGTTTCTCCACCCATTTGGGAGGCAGAACAGGTGAATCTCCAGGAGAATTTTCTCAGCCGTAACCCCCTCGTGAGGCGGGTTGCGGCTGAAGTTGTTAACGGACATTGGAATGCACCGGGAACTGTTCCAATTAAATAGGTTCCTGACGTCTCAGATTACTTCTGGCAGGAATAATCATCCGCTTCATGGAGAGGCGGGAAGGATATGCCCAGGATCAGCGCGATCGAACCCCAGCAGAAGAACCCCCAGCGGGTAAATATCTACCTGGACGGGGAGTTTGCTTTTGGACTGGCGCTCATTACTGCAGGATGGCTGAAGGTTGGGCAGGAACTGAGTGCAGAGAAGATCACCGCCTTGCAGGCTGAGGATGCGAATGAAATGGCGTACCAGAAAGCCCTGCACTATCTGAGTTACCGCCCACGCTCCTCGGCGGAAGTGCGTCAGAACCTTCTAAAACGGAATATCCCTTCAGCCGCTGTCGAGGCAACCTTGGATCGCCTCCAGGCTGCCAGGCTGGTCAATGACCAGGAATTCGCCCGGGCATGGGTCGAGAACCGCAACACCTTTCGACCGCGCAGCAGGATCGGCATTACGGGTGGAATTACGCCGCAAAGGTCTTAGTGACGAGGTCGTGGAGCCTGTGCTGGAGGACAGAAGTGGATGAGCAGGCATTGGCTTTTGCTGCAGCCCGGAAATATGCCCACCGCTTGAGCGGGCTGGACCTGGCTCGAATTCCGCAAGAAATTGGGTGGTTTTCTTGCCCGGCGCGGTTTTTCGTATACCACCCTGTCCCCGGTCGTCTCTGAAGTCTGGAAGGAATGCCAGATGGCGGACGGCGGAGGAACTACAGAAGATAAGGATTGACCATGATACAGACATTTGTAGCCATTATTATCGCAAGTCTCGCCCTGCTGCTGGGTCTGGCGCTCGGGTACTTTATCAGCCGGGCTCAAACAGAAAAAGCCCAGCGTCTCCAGCAGGACAAAGGGGAGAAATTCCTTCAGGAAGCACGCGAGCAGGCGCGCGCGATCGAACTTCAGGCCCGGGACAATGCCTTGAAGATCTCGCAGGCCGCGGAAAGCGAGATCACCCGCCTGCGCAGCGAATTGAACCGCGAGGATGAGCGTCTGCAGAAACGCCGTGCCGAGCTCGATACGCGGGTGGAACGTCTCGAACAGCGCGAACAGGCGGTCAACAAGCACCAGAGTGCCGTCGACCGCCGTGCCAACGAGATCGAGAAAATGCACGAAGAAGAGATGGCGGAACTTCAGCGTGTAGCCCAGATGAATGTGGACGAAGCCCGCTCCATTCTCCTTGCTGAAGTGGAGAAGGATGCCCGCAATGACATGGCTCGCATCATCCGCCAGATCGAGTCGGAAGCCCGCGAAGAGGGCGACAAGCGCGCCCGAAAACTGATCGCTGATTCCATCCAGCGCGTTGCCACCGACCAGGTGGCAGAATTCACCACTTCGCTGGTGCCGCTGCCCAACGAAGAAATGAAGGGTCGCATCGTGGGTCGTAACGGGCGCAACATCCGCGCCTTCGAACAGGCGGCCGGAGTGGATGTGATCGTGGATGATACCCCCGAAGCTGTCACCATCTCCTGCTTCGAGCCGGTGCGCCGGGAGGTGGCCCGCCGTGCCCTGGCGCGCCTGATTCTGGATGGGCGCATCCACCCTGCCCACATCGAAAAAGTCCTCGAGGATGAGCAGAAGGCTGTCGACAAGGTCATCGTTGAAGCCGGCGAACAGGCTGCCTTTGACGCCGGCGTCACCGGCCTGCATCCGGAAGTGATGCGCATGATGGGCCGCCTGAAGTTCCGCACCTCCTACGGTCAGAACCAGCTGGCGCACGCCGTGGAAGTGGCAAAACTATCCGGCATCCTGGCAGCTGAACTGGGCGCCAATGAAGAGTTCTGCCGGCAGGGCGGCTTCCTGCATGACCTCGGCAAGGCCATGGACCATAACCAGGAAGGCACGCATGCCCTGCTGGGCGCGGAATTTGCCAAGCGCTACGGGGTGAACGCAGTGGTGGTCAATGCCATCGCCGGGCATCACCACGAGGTGGAACAGGAAAGCGTGGAAGCCGTCATCGCCGAATCCGCGGATGCCATTTCAGGTGCCCGTCCCGGTGCCCGCCGGGAAGACCTGGAAGCCTACATCAAGCGCATTCGCACCCTGGAGGAGATGGCAACCGCCTTCAAGGGTGTCTCGCAAGCCTACGCCATCCAGGCTGGGCGTGAAGTGCGCATCATTGTCCGCCCGGAGGAGATCGACGACCTGGAGGCAGCCCGCCTGGCGCGCGATATCGCCAAGAAGATCGAAGAGACCATGCAATACCCGGGTCAGATCCGGGTGACGGTCATCCGCGAAACCCGGGCAACAGAATACGCCAAGTAAAAATCACCAGGAGCGAGCGCAGGCTCGCTCCTGAAATAAATCGTTGCTTTGCTGCCTGAACAGGAAGGAATCGAGTGACAACCCGTAAAGTGGAATTCTGGAAAGGGGTGCTCGCAGAGGCTCCCATCCTGCTGGGGGTTGCCCCTTTTGGGCTGCTCTTTGGCGCCCTGGCGATGGATGCAGGCCTGGGCATGACTGCCGCGCAGGCAATGTCCTGTATTCTTTTTGCCGGTTCGGCTCAACTCATCGCTGTCAGGATGATTGGCACTGGCCTCCCGGTTCTTTCGATCATCCTGGTGGTGTTCGTGGTCAACCTGCGCCACGCCCTCTACAGCGCCTCGATGGCCCCGCATGTGCGTCATCTCTCTCCGGCCTGGAAATTCCTGCTCGCCTATCTCCTCACCGATGAAGCCTATGCCGTCACGATCACTCATTATCAACATGCTGATGATTTGTCCCGGAAGCACTGGTACTTTCTGGGCGCCGGGCTCACCCTGTGGACCGCCTGGCAGGCTAGCACCGCCATCGGGATCTTCATCGGGGCTCAGTATCCCTCCGGGCTGGCCGCTCGGTTTCGTCCTGCCCCTCACTTTCATTGCCCTGGTGGTCCCGGCGCTCAAAGACCGGGCCGGCGTCCTGGCTTCCATCGCCGCCGCCCTGGCCGGCTTGTTGACCATTGGCTTTCCTTTCAGGCTCGGGCTGCTCCTGGCGGCTTTCCTTGGCATTCTTACCGGCATGCTGGTGGAAGGCAGGCGAAAATGAGCCTCTGGCTGGTTATCCTGCTCGCTGGTCTACTGACCTATGGCACCCGGCTCTCGTTCATCCTCCTCATCGACCGGTTCACGCTCCCTGGTTGGTTCCAGCGCAGCCTGCGCTATATTCCCCTGGCAGTACTCTCAGCGATCATCCTGCCGGAACTTGCCTCCCGCAGCTCCGTCGTCGACCTCTCATTCAGAAATCCGCAATTCTATGCCGGTGCTCTCGCGGTTATCGTGGCCTGGCGCACCAGGAATGTCCTGCTGACCATCCTTGTGGGGATGGCCTCGCTGCTGCTCTTCCAGGCTGTCCTGGGAATGATCTGAGCAATCTTGAATTGACAGCCCCCAGCTCCTGCCTCATTGTCCCATTAAGATTTCCCTGTAATTCTCATTCTTCAATGGTGCACAAAGGGATTGCTGCGCTTTTCCTCACCCACGCTGGTCTCTTCGCCGTGCCCCGGCAGGATGCGCGTTTCATCGGGTAACGTGTAAACCTGTTCACGTATGCTTTTTAGCAGAAGATCAGCATCTCCACCGGGAAGGTCGCTTCGACCGATGCTGCTCTTGAAGATCAGGTCGCCGCTGAAAAGTACCGCAGATTCCTCACAGTAATAGGCGACATGACCGGGCGAATGACCGGGAGTGTGCAGTACCCTGAATTCAATATTTCCCAGGCGCAGGATCTGGTTGTGGGATAGCAGGATTGTTGGCGCCGGTCCTGGCTGGATGTGCATTCCAAACAACGGTGCACCGCCCTCGTTTTGCCACAAATCCTTTTCCAGAGCATGGAAAGCCACCCGGATTGGAGTTTTTCCCCCGGGACGGCTGAAACTTGTAACCCTTCCGCCAGTTCGGCAGCCCCACCAAAATGATCGAAATGAGCGTGCGTGTACCAAAATTGACCTATCCTCCAACCGCGCTTTTTCGCTGTCGAGAGGATGGTCTGACCTTCCCAGGCAGGATCGATCACCACCGCCTCTCCGCTTTCAGTCTCGGCGATCAGGTAGCAATTGGTGGCTGCGAACCCCAGTACAAGAGGGACGATATCCAGCATGCCTAAAGTTCCAGCACCTGCCCGGCTGAGGCTGGCTCTTCCACACTCTGGCGCGGTGCAAATGCAAGGGTGAGCAGGATGGTCACCACCGTCAAACCCATGGTGATCGGGTACACAATGACAGGCGCACGTGTATACAGGATCCCTGCCAGCAATGGAGCCAGGGTCATCGATAGGGAGTTGAAGGTCTCAGCCACACCGTAGGCAAGCCCCATCTGTGCTGGATGGACCAGTGGTCTTGCCTGGGCATAGATGAAGGATCGCGCCGCCCTGTATCCGCCCAGCAGGAAAAATCCCAGCGCATACCAGGGAATGCCCAATCCCTTCCACAACAACAGGCTGAATGCGGCAACGAGCACCTGTGCCAGGAGGAATCCGTTGCGGGCTGCCACCTGCCCCAGGATCAAGTTCAAGGCGGCATTCCCTAGACTTCCCACCGAGCCGAGGAAACCGATCGACCCCAGTGATAAACCGCGTTCGTTTTGCAGGAATTTGGGAGTGAGCGGTTGAGGCAGGTACATCACGAACATTGCAACAAACACAACCCCCACCAGCATGATAAAGCGCTTGTTCTGCCTCAACCTGGCGGGAGGTGCGGCCGGGTCGTGTTCTTCCCGGTTCTGGGAACGAATGAAGAGCAGGATTCCCGTGGAAAAGATGAAAATGCAGGCTGCCACCATGTAAACCGTCCGCAAGCCGAATCGATCCCCGAGCCAGCCGCCGGTCATCGGTCCGAGCACTGCACCCAGGTTGAAGGAAGCTGACATGAGCGTCATGGCTCGCACCGGGGTCAGTTTCCCGCGCGCAGCGGTCACATAAGAGTTCAGCGGCGCGGAGACGAAAGCCGTCAGCCCGTAGAGCAGCATGCCGACGATAAAGGCAGGCAGCGATCGCGCCAATGCCATCACCCAGGTGGCGATGAGGCCGGAACTCCAGGCTGCAATGATGACCGGTTTCCGCCCGATGCGGTCAGCCAGGTATCCTGCGGGGATGTGCGCCAGCATCATCGCCAGCCCGAATGCCCCGAAGACCGAGGCGATCGTCATCGTATTCGCACCCAGTTGCTGCAAATAGATGGGTTGAAAATAAATGAACATTCCCTCTCCGATTCCCCATGTGAAGAGGGAACAAAACAGGAGGGCAAGGGAAATGCTCATGCAGCGGAAACCCGCGAGATGAAATCAAATGCCGCTTTGAAAACAGCCTCTTTTGTCGGTTCTTCCGTGATCACATGCCCGGCGCCTTCCACCCAGAGCATACTCTTGTCAGTGCTGCCGAGAGCGGCATGGATGTGCTCCATGCTGCCAGAGAAAACATAGTTGTCATTGCGTGAATGGATCAGCAGCACAGGCACTTTTACCAGAGGCAGGGAGGCACGCATCATGCCCAGCAACAGGTCGAGCTCGATCGCTGACCTGGATGGGTTTTGTGGATAAGACACGTGCTGCCGGAACGCTTCCTTGTCAAACCAGTCTGCCCCAGGTTCTCCGCCGCCTTTGGGTACGAAGGGGATAAGCCAGGAGATTAATCGGGCGAGTTGGCGTGTCGGAAATTTTAGAAGTCTATAGGGAGTGGACATGGCGACCACGCCGCGCACCGGAAGCCGGCTTGCGGAGACCAGCGACAGCACGCCCCCCATCGAGAGGCCGAGCAGGTAGACCTGCTCGCTGCAGGCTCGCAGCAAATTATAGCCATCCTCCACACTGAGCAGCCAGTCCTGCAGCCGCGACCGGACCATGTCCTTTGGGCTGGTCGCATGACCGGGCAGGCGCATCCCGCACACATTGTAACCCTGGCGGTTCAGGTATTCTCCCATCCAGCGCATTTCTTTTGGCGCCCCGGTGAATCCGTGGGTGACCAGGCAGCCGATTCGTGAAGCGGCACCTTTGCCGGGGAGGAAAAAAGGTTCAGCAGTGGGAATGATCTGGGGCATGGGTGCCTCGCTTTGATTTAAGAACGGAAATTGGTCAGGCAGTCAGATTATAAGCCCGCCTGACTGGTACTCGCCGGGTGGTTTTGGAGGTCTCTTCTACTGGTCATCTGCTGATGCTTTATTTTGCTTTGCCCACCGCCTTTCCCCAGGCAGGCTGCATTTCAATAATCTGCTGGTACGCGGGACACCCGCGCTCGTGCGCTCCCGGAAGGTATCCGCAGGAAAGCAGGAATTCCTTTACGATCTCTCCCCCTGTGAACACAAATGTCTGCTTGAATAGTTTTGTCCATTCCTCCAGGCTGAGTGGATGGTGCCCGTCCAGCCAGCCTTTGAAGGAGCCGTGCTCCAGCCGCAGTCCCTGGATGCGGCGAGCGTTCTCAATGGCCGCGTTCACTTTCAGCCGGTTGCGTATGATGCCGGCATCCGTCAGCAGGCGTGAAATGTCAGTCTCCTTATATGCTGCGACCTTGTCCACATCGAAGCCGTCATACGCACGCTTAAAATTTTCCTTTTTCTTCAGGATGGTGATCCACGACAACCCGGCCTGGTTGATCTCGAGGACCAGTCGCTCAAAGAACGCGGCATCCTCTTCCAGCGGGAATCCGTATTCCTGGTCGTGGTAATCCTTGTTGAAGGTATCCTCGGGATGTTCTCGCACGTACTGGCAGTAGGTCATCATCGGTGGCTGCCTTTTATCTTCCTTTGATCCAGGAAATTTTCCAGTTGGGAGAGCGCCTGCGGCATATTCCGGCGTGCAAATCCCAGCCGGAAATGGTTCCCGGGATGGTCATACACCTCCCCGGGCAGGAGCAGGACTCCCGCCTTGGTCACCAGCTCATGGCAAAAAGGCGCGATCTTCTCGCCCAACAGCCGCGGGAATGCGATCGGCCCGGCCTGTGGGCGCACCCATTCGAATTGATCCGCGCGTGCCGCGAAGAATGCGTCCAGCAGAAGCAGGTTGCCTGCTATGATCTGTAAATTCCGCCCGGCGATCTGATCGCGGTGGCGCAATGCCAGTTCAGACAGGTATTCGCTTGGGGCGCTGCTGCAAATAGTGGTGTAATCCTTCATCGCAGCCATGCGTGCCATCACCGGCTCGTTTTGCGTGGCGATCCATCCAATGCGCAGCCCAGCCAGCCCATAAGTCTTCGACATCACCCCCAGCGACACTGCCTGCGCGTTGATCTCACATGCCGGGGTCAGTCTGTCTGCAGGGCTGTATTCCAACCCGCGATAGACCTCGTCAGAAAAGAGTGTGATGCCGCGCTCCTGGGTCAGTGAATTGAGCTCCCTGAAATCCGCCTGCCCCATCTGCGCGCCGGTGGGGTTGTGAGGCGAATTGACGATAACCACCTTAGTGTTCGGACGCAGGGATTTCTTTAGATCCTCCAGGTTGAGAGCCCACCTGTCCTCAAGGCGGGCTTCCCAAAAGGTCACTGCACAGCCGATACTGCGGGCAATTTCATACAGGGACTGGTAGCAGGGCCAATGGACGATAACATGATCCCCGGGTTGCAGTACGGTGTGCATGAACAAGAAGATCGCTTCTTCCGCACCGGAATGGACCAGCACTTGGTTTTTCTGGATCCCGGTGTACAGGTGGCTGATTTCCTCCCGCAGGGATGGGGAGCCGCACGATTCGGTGTATCCCAGCCAGCAGTTCTTAAAACCCTCCTCCGCCTGCGGTTCGAATGCCAGCAGGTCCGCAATCAAAAGGGATTCGCAGTCGGAACTGCACAGCAGGTACTTTACATCGAACTCGTAGCGGGCAAAATATCGTTCCAGCTTGAAGGGATTGAGTTTCATCGCCAGGATGTCCTTGATCTGCCGGCAGGTCAACCGACGATCCGCAATTCACGCGGCATATCGCTCAGGCAATCCGCCCCATCACCAGTGATCACCATGTTGTCCTCAATGCGGACGCCGTTGCGATCCGGAAGGTAGATGCCCGGTTCCACCGTGTAAACCATCCCCTCTTCCAGCAATTGCAGATTGTCCGTACGCAGGTAGGGGGCTTCGTGCCCTTCCATGCCGATGCCGTGGCCGGTGCGGTGGGTGAAGTATTCCCCGTAACCGGCTTTCTCGATCACCGATCTGGCAGCCATATCCACCTGCGCACAGGGCACGCCGGGTTTTCCAGCCTGCCTCCCGGCTTCGTTTGCTTCGAGAACGATCTGATGGATCTTACGAAACTCCGCATCCGGTTCTCCCACCGCGAAGGTGCGCGTCAGGTCAGATACATACCCGTCCACCGCCGCCCCCCAGTCTACCACCAGCAGGTCGCCGGGTTGGAGCTTTCGCTCCGTGGGCACAGCGTGCGGATTGGCGCTGTTTGGCCCGCTCGATACGATGGGTGCGAATGGCATCTCAGGCTGCGACCCGTGCCGCAGCAGCTGAACCACCAGTTCCGCAGCCAATTCCTTCTCTGTCATTCCGGTTTTGACCAACGGGATTGCTGCTTCCAATGAAGTCTCCGCAACGGAAACCGCCTTGCGGATGGCGGCAATTTCATCCCCATCCTTCCGGGCCCGCAGGCTGCTGATCAGCTCGGAACCATCAAGGAAGCTCGCCTCCGGGATACATGCCCGAACCAGGTTGTATTCCAGCAGGCGCAACTGGCGCGGTTCCACGCCGATGCGTTTACGATTGAGATTAAGGGTTGAGATTGCGGTGCGAAGAATGCCTCCCCAATCGTCGGGTTTCTCACCATAAGGGCAGGCTCGTAGCTGATATGGCAAACCGCTCACCTTGAGCATTTCCAATTCCGGCAGGAAGATGACCGGCTCGTGTTCTCCCGCAAAAATCGCAATGATCGGCCGTTCCGAGAGATGGAAGTGCATCCCGGTCAGGTATACCAGGCTCGGACCGGCATTCAGGAGGAGCGCATCCAATCCGCCTCCTGATTCTGAGCCGGGCGGATGGCTGGATAGAGATTTGGATAATTTGGATAAACGGGAGATGGTCATGGAAAATCCTTTCACAAAGCAGGAACGTTTCTTCCAAAAACCAGGTTCATCATCTTATAGTATCGTGATTGAAATCTCAGGCTGACGAAATTATGGGTGGTGCCATTTTTTTACGAAGAGGATATTCACCATCCAGTCCACCAGCCAGGGAAAGAGCGTATCAAATGCCACTAAAATTCCATACCACCAGGGTAGGATCAACGACCGGCGGGGGCGGCGCGCCAGACCAACAATCTTCCGGGCGACATAATCTGAACTCATGGAGAGCCAGCCTGGCAGGTTGTAATTCTGCTTCAGGGCGTTGTCACCCGATTGCTTCCCAAACTCGGTGACAGCCCCCCCGGGGAACACACCGGAAACCTGGATATGGAAGGGAATTAACTCTCGCCACAGCGCCACCGTGAAACCGCGCAGGCCAAATTTTCCCGCGGCATAGACGCTGTACATGGGTGCGGCGATCAGACCGGCCACCGAGGCTATATTGATGATATGGCCTGCACGCCGGGCCTGCATCGAGGGCAGCAAGGCGCGCGTCAATTGGATCACTGCCCGCAAATTTACATCCAATTGCTTGTCAATGCCTGTCTCAGGATCGAGCCTCTCCAGCCAGTCCAGCCGCCCCACCCCGGCGTTGTTGATCAGGATATCCACACGGCCAAATGTCTCAAGGACGTTGTGAACGGCATCCTCAACCTGGGATTGCTTTGTCACATCCAGCGCCACGGCGAACGCCTGCCCGCCTGCAAGGCGAATCTCTTTAGCCAGGGCTGTCAGCCGGTCCATGCGCCGCGCTGTCAGGATGACGATCGCGCCTTCCTGCGCGAACAGCCGCCCAAAATCAGCGCCGAATCCGGAGGATGCCCCGGTGATGAAAACAACTTTGTCTTTCAGGGATCTCTTCATGGTCAAAACCTTCCAGATTGCCGCCGGAAGTCATGCCTCCGCTTGTTCGCTCGTTTCTTCCTGCTTGCGCCGAGGCCGCGGTGGTTCGAGGATCGGCTCGGTTGCAAGGGCAATTTCGAGCACCTGGTCCATGTGTTGAATGGGGATGATCTTCAGGTCCTCGCGCACCTTCTTGGGCACATCCACCAGGTCCTTCATGTTTTTCTCTGGGAGGAGCACCACCTTCAACCCGGCGCGGTGGGCAGCCAGCACCTTTTCGCGCACACCGCCAATCGGCAGCACGCGCCCGCGCAGGGTGATCTCGCCGGTCATGCCAACTTCCTTGTGCACCGGTCGCCCGGTCAGCGCAGAGATGAGCGCGGTTGCCAGCGTGATGCCTGCCGATGGGCCGTCCTTCGGGATGGCGCCCTCCGGCATGTGCACGTGGATATCCATGCGCTCGAAAACCTCCAGGTCGATCCCCAACCGGAGCGCCCGTGATTTGATGTAGGTCAGGGCAGCCTGACCGGATTCCTGCATCACATCCCCGATCTGACCGGTCATCTGCAGGTTGCCCTTGCCATCCAGCACGGCCACTTCGATCGGACATGATCTCGCCGCCGTTCTCGGTCCAGGCCAGGCTGGTGGCCACGCCCACCTCGTCCTTGCGCTCGGCCTCGGTCTGGAAGAACTGCTGCGGACCGAGGAATTTCTCGATCAGTTCCGGGGCGATGGCGGTGGGATAGCGTTTTTCTTCCGCTTTCCAGCGCGCCACCTTGCGGCAGATGCGGCCGATCTCGCGTTCCAGGTTGCGCACGCCTGCTTCGTAGGTGTACTCGCGGATGATGCGCTGCAGCGCTTCGGTGGTGAAGGTCAGGCCGAGGCTCTCGATGCCGCTCTCCTCGAGCTGGCGCGGGATCAGGAAGCGGTTGGCGATGATGAGTTTCTCCTCCTCGATATAGCCGGGGAACTCGATCACCTCCAGCCGGTCGAGCAGGGCGGGCGGGATGGTCGTCAGGGTATTGGCGGTGGTGATGAACATGACCTTGGAAAGGTCGAAATCCAGTTCGAGATAATGGTCGCTGAAAGGCATGATTCTGTTCGGGGTCGAGCACTTCCAGCAGGGCCGAGGCAGGGTCGCCGCGGAAATCCTGTCCGAGTTTGTCGATCTCATCCAGCATGAAGAGCGGATTGGCTGTCCCGGCTCGTTTCATCGTCTGGAGGATGCGGCCGGGCAGGGCGCCGATGTAGGTTCGGCGGTGACCGCGGATTTCGGCCTCATCCCGCACGCCGCCGAGCGAGACGCGCACGAATTTGCGCCCCAGCGCTTCGGCGATCGATTGTCCGAGCGAGGTCTTGCCGGTGCCGGGCGGACCGACGAAGCACAGGATCGGCTGGCGTTCCTTCTTCGGTTTCAGCGAGCGCACGGCGATGTATTCCAGGATGCGGTCCTTGGCTTTCTTCAGGCCGTAATGATCGCGTTCCAGGATTCGGGCGGCATGTTTCACATCCAGGTTGTCCTGGCTGGATCTCCGCCCACGGCAGGTCGAGGATCCAGTCAAGGTAGGTGCGGATGATGCCCACTTCGGGAGCCATCGGCGGCATCTGGTTCAGGCGTTCGAGTTCCTTGATGCGCGGTGGTGCGGGCCTGCTCCGGCAGGTTGGCCGCCTCGATCTTCTTTTTCAAGTCGATCAGGTCACGGGTGAAAATATCGCCTTCGCCCAGTTCGGTCTGGATCTGTTTCATCTGCTCGCGCAGGTAGAACTCCCGCTGGCTTTTATCCACCTCGTTCTGCACCCGGCTGTGGATCTCATCCTCCAGTTCGAGCACATCCAGTTCCTGGGCCAGCAACTTATTGATCTGCTGCAGGCGCAGGCGGGCGTCCTTCATTAACAACAATTGCTGGCGCTCGGCCAGGTTGAGGGAGACTGCCGTGGCGATCATATCCGCCAGCCAGCCTGGCTCGGAGATGTTCATGGCAAAGAGATGGGCTTCCTCGGGGATGGAGCGATCCAGCTGGACACAGCGGTCGAACAGGTCCAGGGCATTGCGCATCAGCGCCTGGGTGGTCCGGTCGGCTGAAGCCGGTTCTTCGATCACCCGTGCCCGCACCTTCATGACCGGTGTCAGGCGGGTGAATTCCACCACCTCCACCCGCCGCCGTCCCTGCACCAGGGCGGAAGAGGAGCCGTCCGGCATCGACAAGCAGCCGTCCAACCGCCATTTCCACCCCGATTGGCAGGAAATCCTGCGGACCCGGGTCTTCCAGGTCTGGAATCACGCTGCGTCAGGCCGATGATGGTGCGTTCGTTCTTATGCGCGCTTCCTGGATCGCCAGCAGGCTGGCTTCCCTGGCCACGAAGACCGGCGTGACCATGTGCGGGAAACATAACGATATCCCGCAAGGGCAATACCAGCGCTTCGATGCAGCCGTCCTCGTCGGGCAAGGCATTGCTGACGCGGTAGAGTTCGTCGGTGCGCTGCGAGAGCGCCACGTTGAAGGCGTCTTCTTCCTGGAATGACCAGTCGTTTTGATTCATAACCGCCTCGTCGAGGGCAGATGGTAAGTTTTCATACTTATTGATGCAATCCTTCCCAGGCCTTTTTAACCTCGGCCGTAACGAACATGCTGCCGGCTGAAAGAACGATTTCTCCACCCTCAGCCGCCAGGTGCAGCGCCCGCCCCAGGGCTGCCTGCACAGGGGTTGCCGCTTCAGCGCGCAGCCCGAGCCGTTTTGCTGATGTAATAATGGACTCCAGCTCGATCGCCCGCGGGTGGACCGCACGGGTGGCGAGGACGAGTTTCAACCGCTTCGCCAGGCTTGCCAGCATTGCCTCCACATTCTTGTCCTCGGATGCGCCAAAGATCAGGATGACCTGCAAGCCGGGGAAAAGGTCTTCCAGGGTCTGGTCAAGTTTTTCAAACGAGTCCTGGTTATGGGCTGAATCCAGGATAACCGGCGGCTCGCGTCGTACGATCTCAAACCGGCAGGGCCAGGTCACTCCAGCGAAGCCTTTCCTTATCGCTTTTGAACTGATCTTCAGCCCGCTCATCTTGAGGGCTGCGTAGGCCGTGGCTGCATTGACAACCTGGTGCTTTCCCAATAAGGGAAGACGAAGTATAACCGATTCCTCATGGGAGTCCCCCTCACGCTTTTTGTCGACGGTCAGCGTCTGTCCATCCAGGGATTGCTGCCCGGCAGTAAAGAGAAAATCTCTCCCGACCACCGTCAGCGGGGCGCGGCGCTCTCTGGCAACCTGTTCGAGTACGGCAGCTGCTTCCTCGGTCTGCGGTGAGGAGACCACCGGGATGCCCGGTTTGATGATGCCCGCCTTTTCACCGGCGATCAGCGCAAGGGTGTTGCCGAGCACTGCCATGTGGTCATAAGACAGGGAGGTGATTACCGAGACGTACGGGGTGACCACATTGGTCGCATCCAGCCGCCCACCGAGCCCCACCTCGATGACCGCGGCTTCGCAACCTTGCTGTGCAAAATCGAGAAAGGCCAGCGCGGTCGTGATTTCAAACGTGGTCAACTGCGGGATGGCTGCCACGTGCGGTCTAACCTGCCCGACCAATTCAACCAGCCGGGCATGGGAAATGGCCTGGCTGTCGATCTGGATGCGTTCCGCATAGTCCAGCAGATGCGGTGAGGTGTACAACCCGGTCCTGTATCCACCTGCCTGCAGCGCCGCGGCGATCAGCGCGCAGGTCGATCCCTTGCCTTTCGTTCCGGCCACGTGGATGATCGGATACTTCGCCTCCGGGTTGCCCAGGGAAACCATCAGCGCGCGCATGCGATCCAAATTGAAGACCGCCTTGGCGAGTTCGGTGGATTTTTTCAGGCTATAATCCACGAAGGAATACAGGTAGTCGAGTGTCTGGTTGTATGCAGCGTCGTTAGCCATCGCAAATCATTGTATATCCGATTGCATAATTCGTAAATCATCTTCATGGTTGGTCTGCTTACTTTTCACCTTCACCTCCCGGGTGTTGCCTCTTTGAAGGAAAAACGTTCCCGGATCAAGCCGTTGCTGTCACGCCTGCACCGCCAGTTCAACCTCGCCAGCGCTGAAATGGACCTGCAGGATAAATGGCAGGAGGCGGTCGTCGCTTGCGCCATGCTCGGCAACGACTCTGCCCACCTGCAATCCGCGCTGGAAACGGTCCGGAAGTGGGTGCTGGCGAATTGGCCGGATGGGGAGGTTCTCGATACGAAACTCGAGATCATTTAGTTATTTCAAACGATTCGCAGGCCGGTTTTCCCTCCCGCCTGCGTGACGAAACGGAGGTACCCATGGACTTGCACTTGAAAGGTAAATGCGCTCTCGTTACCGGTTCCAGCCGCGGCCTCGGCCGCGCAGTCGCCCTCGCGCTTGCGCAGGAAGGCTGCCAGGTGGCTGTCAACAGCCGCGATCCAGCAAAGGCCTCCCTGGCAGCCGCGCAGTTGGCCGAAGAAACGGGAAGCAAGGTCATTGCAGTCGCTGGCGATGTCTCCGATTCACTGGTGCCTGAGACGCTGGTGAACGAGACCGCCAGGCTGCTGGGTGGTCTCGATATCCTGGTCACCAACGCCGGAGGCCCTCCCGCCGGGTCGTTTGAATCGTTCGATGATGTTGCCTGGCAGAAGGCGGTTGACTTTTCCCTGATGAGCCATGTGCGCCTGATCAAGGCTGCCTTGCCCCACCTGCGCCGTTCGAAGGCCGCCAGCGTATTAACGATCACCTCCTACTCCGTCAAGCAGCCCATCCCGAACCTGGTCCTTTCCAACAGCATCCGTGCCGCCACGGTCGGACTGACCAAGTCGCTTGCCCTCGAACTTGGGCAGGATGGCATCCGGTTCAACTCGATCCTGCCAGGCTGGACGGCGACCGAGCGCGTGACGGAATTAATGACCTCCCGCGCCCGGCAGAACAACACCACGCTGGAAGAGGAGATCCTGAAACAGACCAGGGACAGCCCCCTTGGGCGCATGGGCACGCCGGCCGAATTCGCCAACGCGGCGGTGTTCCTTGTCTCACCCGCGGCAAGTTATATCACCGGCATGATGCTGACGGTGGACGGCGGAATGTACAAGGGCACCCTTTAATGTTAAGTTGATCATGAAAATGGAGAACCTGTGAAAACCTGCCTGAACTGCAACCTTAACGAAGAACACGTCCCCCTGCTCGTGATGCAATTCCACGGCAGACAGATCCACATTTGCCCGCAGTGCCTCCCGCTGCTCATCCATAAACCGGAAAAACTGGTCCAAAAACTACCGGGTATGGATATCCTAAGAAAAGCGGATCATGAGTGCTGATACCCCTCCTCCGTAGGGTGACATATCCTGATATAACAGGTACTATTACCTGAAATTATTCCACGCAGGAGGCAATCATGCCAGACCCCCGTATTTCCACACTGGCCAGGATCCTGATCCAGTATTCTTTGGAGATCAAGCCCGGACAGATGCTGCAGATCCGTACCCATCCCCTTGCCGAGGAATTAACCCTCGCCGCGTACAAAGAGGCCATCAAGGCCGGGGCCAATGTGTTCATCCAGAACAGCGTCCCCGGTGTCGACGAGCTCTTTTACAAACACGCTTCCGATACACAACTGGAGTTCGTCTCGCCCATACGCAAACTGGTCGCAGAGACCTTCGATGCCAGCCTGAACCTGTGGTCTGAGCACAACACCCGTGAACTGAGCGCCATCCAGCCTGAAAAACTGGCTCGCTTCAGCAAGGCCGGCGCCGGCATCACCAAGACCTTCTACAGCCGCGCTGCCAGGGGCGAACTGCACTGGTGCCTGACGGCTTTTCCCTCCCAGGCGATGGCGCAGGAAGCCGACATGTCGCTGGCTGATTACCGCGAATTTATTTTCGGCGCAGGCATGCTCAATGACAGAGATCCGCTGGCTTATTGGCGCAAGGAAGGTGAATCCCAGCGAAAGCTGGTTGACTGGTTGAAAGGCCGGGACCAGGTAGTATTGAAAGGTTCCAGTGTGGACCTGAAGTTGTCGATCAAAGACCGCACCTTCATCCCCTGCAATGGAAAGAACAACTTCCCGGATGGCGAGATCTTTACCGGTCCGGTGGAGGATTCGGTGAATGGCTGGATCCGCTTCAAGTACCCGGCTATCGAGTATGGTCAGGAAGTCACCGATATCGAACTGTGGTTCGAGAATGGCAGGGTGGTCAAGGAGAAAGCCAGCAAGAACCAGGAATTGCTGACCTCCATGCTGAATACCGACGCCGGTTCCCGCACCCTGGGCGAATTCGGGATCGGTACCAATTATGGCATCACGCGCTTCACCAAGAACATGCTCTTCGATGAAAAAATGGGCGGTACCATCCACCTGGCGGTCGGTTCCGGGTACCCGGAATCCGGTTCGAAGAATGATTCCGGCATCCATTGGGACATGCTCTGTGACATGAACGATGCCGAGATCCATGTCGACCGCGAGCTGTTCTATCAGAAAGGTAAGATCGCCATCTGAACTTGCCTGCCCTCGAAAGAGGCTGGATCAGTCCCGGGCGCGACCACGACCAGGTATCCTGAGAATTCCTCTGCCTTGCACGGCACGCAGGAAGGGGATCAGGACCTGGTCTTCATGTTTCTTCAGGCTTGCTGAAGACCCGCATGCCCTGCTCTATTAACTGGGGAGATGGATGTACCAAAATGGACTCGCCATCTGATCTCTTATCCTCCCGGGAGCGGACAAGCCCCTTCCAGCCTCGGTTATAATTCCGCCCATGCTTTCCCCAGCGGAGATTGAATCGCGCCTCGAGCGAATTCTCTTAAAAGTACAGAAACCGGGTCGTTATGTCGGCGGCGAATTGAATGCCGTGGTCAAGGATTGGGTTGCAATCAAGACCAGGGTTGCCTTCATCTTTCCGGATATCTATGATATCGGCATCTCCAACCTCGGTCTGCAGATCCTCTACGACCTGGTCAACCGGCGCCCCGATGCGCTCGCCGAACGCGCCTATGCCCCCTGGATTGACATGGAAGCATCGATGCGCGCCCATGACATTCCGCTTTACTCGCTGGAATCCAAACATGCGCTGGCAGCCTTCGACATTCTCGCCTTCACCCTCCCCTATGAAACCCTCTACACCAATTGCCTGAACCTGCTCCACCTGGCAGGTGTCCCGCTCCGCTCCGCTGACCGGGGAGATACGCATCCGCTGGTCATCGCCGGCGGGCATGCCTGTTTCAACCCGGAACCGATGCACGCCTTTATCGACGCGTTCGTGATCGGCGAAGGGGAAGAGGTCATCCATGAGATCCTCGATACAATCGGACCCTTTCTAAATCACGGGACCGATGATCCAAACCATCCAGGAATGAAGATTGACCGGCAGGCTGCGCTTCAGGCATTGGCGCAAATTCCCGGGGTCTATGTGCCCCAATTCTATGAGGCGAGCTACCACCCGGATGGCAACCTTTCCAGCCTCAGCCCCGCCATCCCCGGCGTGCCGGGAGTCATCGTCAAGCGCATGGCTGCCAGGCTGCCTCCTCCCACCACCCGCTTCCTCGTCCCGAATATCGAAGTGGTCCACAACCGCATTGCGATTGAGGTGATGCGCGGCTGCACGCGCGGCTGCCGGTTCTGCCAGGCAGGCATGCTCACCCGCCCCGTCCGCGAACGCAGCGTGGATGAGATCGTTCAGGCAGCGGAAGAAGCGGTCAACGCCACCGGCATCGAGGAACTGGCGCTCCTGTCGCTTTCCTCATCAGACTACACTGACATCCTTGAACTGGTCTCCCGCATCGGGGATAAATTTCGCGATAGGCATCTCACCGTCTCCCTGCCTTCCCTGCGGATCGACACCGTCTCGGTGGAATTGATGGAGAAACTCAAGGACCGCCGCTCGGGCGGGTTCACCCTCGCGCCCGAGGCCGCCACCGAACGCATGCGGCGCATCATCAATAAATACATAACCGATGAGCAATTGCTCGAGACCGCCCGCGCCATCTTCGCCCGCGGCTGGGTAACCATTAAGCTCTATTTCATGATCGGTCATCCATCCGAGACGCTGGAGGATGTGCTTGCGATCGCCAGCCTTTGCAAGCGGGTGCTTGCCGAAGGACGCCAGGTGCTGGGCGGCAGGGCCCGGGTTCATGCCGGGGTGAGCACCTTCATTCCCAAGCCGCACACCCCCTTCCAGTGGGTATCGCTGGACACCGCCTCCCAGATCAAGGCGAAGCAGGACCTTTTAATGAAGGAATTGCGCGGTTCTGCGTTCAAACTGACCTGGACCTCGCCCGAGGATACCCTCCTCGAAGCGTGGCTCTCGCGCGGTGACCGGCGCATGTCTGAAGTGATCTACGCTGCCTGGGAAAAAGGAGCCCGGTTCGACGCCTGGCAGGACCAGCGCAAGCTGGACGCCTGGATGGCTGCTTTTGCCTCCTGCAATCTCGAGCCTGCCTATTACACCCACCGTCCGCGCCGCCCGGATGAGGTCTTCCCCTGGGACCATATCTCCACGGCGGTCCGCAAGAAATACCTGCTTGCTGACTACCATCGCTCGCTGGAAGGGGAGCTCCATCCTGACTGCCGTGAAGGTTGTGATGCCTGCGGCATTCTGCCTACGTTTGCAGCCGAGCGGCGCGAAAATCCCGGCAATTGTTGGGAGTGCCCGGAAGTGAAGAGTCCTTCGATAAGACGAGACCCAGCATGAAACGCGAACGCCTCTACCAAACCTTTTTGGTCGTTGTAATTATCGGATTGGTTGTTCAGATTATATTTTTATTTGTTACTCAAGGACACGGATGGGATGCAAGTGTTTATTGTTCTACTGCTAATGCGTATAAAAATGGCTACAATCCGTATTTGGTTGGAAACCTTGGGCCATCAATGCATATGCTTTATCAACCAATATTTCTTGATGTATTCAGTTTCCTTTGCAGTTCACTTGGTTACATAACGACATATCCTTTTATTTTCCTTGGAATCTTGCTGTTATGCGTTTGGATCATTTCGGAAAAAGAAGAAGTATTGTTCAACCTTACACTAGGTATTGGATGCTTTTACGCATTTGGGTGGTCAGTACAATCTGGAAATTTCGCAATTCTTGAATTATTCTTCTTTACTGTTGGATTATATTTTTTAAAAAAAGAGAAATGGAAATGGTCAGGTTTATTCTTCGGCCTCGCAGCTTCCATGAAGATGCTACCCTTGATCTATATTCTTGCCTTTTTAATTATTCACGAAAAGTTAGCTATACGGTTAAAAGCTATCTTGTTTGGTCTGATAGGATTTTCAATTCCCCTAGTTTTTTCATTTTTATTTCACCGTTCGCTGATCAATGATTTTATTAATCAACTGCTGGGAAAAATACCCGGTCAAGTACCTCCTTTGCTAGAAGCTGGAGGTATGTCTGATCCTGCATTTACACGGTTTTTCTCTGATGTTTTTCACATAAGTTCCAGCCCCCTAAGCATCATAATTATTGCTATTGTTTTTTCAATCTTCTTTGGGCTTCCGGTATTAGTTTTCCTCTTACGAGTGGTTTCCCCACTTTTGTCTACTGAGGAGCGAACTTACTGGCTTTTTGCCGCGATTTTTATCTTGATAACCCTTCTTATGCCAAGACTAAAGCCCTATACCTTCCTGGATTTATTTCCCCTGTTTTATTTGATTGCGAGAAAGGAAAGTAATTTTCGACACGTAATAATCATCGTATTGTGTGTTTTATTGCCGGTTGGAATTTATGATTTGTATTTACTCCATCTGCATTTTAAATGGGAAATACCTCGAGTTTTGGGTTTATTATTTGATTATGGTTCATCCCTTTCTCTTATGCTGGGTTTTATCGTGCTTCTCTTTATGAAGACAACTAAGATTTCTTATCTAAAAGGTAAGAAGGCATTTTCTGGATAATAAATAATAGGAAGCATGAACATTTCGTCGCGCGGATTATTCTTCAATTTCCTCGTCGGTCTCCCGGGCGGATTCCTGATCATCATGGGAACGTTCCTATTCAACGCATTACTCGGCATGCTCTTCCCGACCGGACCCGCAGCCATGCTGGTGCTTCTGTCAGTCGCTGCCCTTGTTGTTGGGTTGCTGGCGCGGTTGATGCAGCCCTTCCATGGCCTCATCACAGCCCTGGTTGCCGGCACCATCGCCGCCCTGCTCCTCTTCTACCTGCGCCAGGCTGGGCATGCTGAGGCTGGCATGCGCCTGGTCTTCGGACCGGCAGGAGCCCTCGCCGCGATCGGATTCTGCCTCCTCGGTGCGTGGATCCTTCCCCTTCTGCGCCGGAAACCAAAATGAGACTGCGCATCACCTTCTCCAAATCCGGCCCTTTGCGCTATTCGGGTCATCTCGACCTCCATACCATCTGGGAGCGCACCGTCCGCCGCGCCGGGCTGCCGCTGGCCTATACCCAGGGTTTCCACCCTGGTCCGAGGCTCCAACTGGCCTCGGCATTGCCTTTGGGGATCATCGGGAGGGCGGAGATCGTGGATATTTGGATTAATGACAACGCGCGACCCCTGGAAGGCGGGTTCAAAGAGGTTCTGCAGTCTGCCGCCCCGCCCGGGCTGGTCATCGCATCCATCGTGGAGGTCGATGACCGTGCACCGGCTCTTCAGACCTTGGTGGTCTCCGCTGAATACGAGGTCACCCTGCTTGACCCGGTCGCCGGGCAGGTCCTGGAGGCGAATATCTCCAGGCTGCTGGAGGCTGCATCGCTCCCGCGCGAACGCCGGGGCAAGCCTTATGACCTTCGGCCTCTGATCGAATCTCTTTCCCTCCTGCCGGAAGATACCGGTGGGAATCCCCGCCTGCACATGTGCCTGGCTGCCCGCCAGGGCGCCACCGGTCGTCCCGAAGAGGTCCTGGATGCCCTCGGGATCGCGGATGGGATGGCACGCATCGAGCGCACCTGCCTGGTTATCTGACTGCAATTTCACAGCCTGGAATGGGCTGCGATCGTCCGTTGAAGGTTGTACGGAGAAAATTGTGGGCTTGATCGTCTCTGGTTTCATTGGTTTTGGCACCGCCCTCCTCTTCGCCTCGATCCTCTACTGGCTCGACCGTTACGAAAAGGAACCGCTGCTGCTGCTGGGCGGTGTATTTCTCTGGGGTGCGGTCATCGCTGCCGGCAGCGCGTTCATCATCAATACCTTTTTCGGGGTGGGGATCTTCCTCTTCACCAATTCCAGTTTTGCCACCGACCTTGCCACCGGATCGGTGGTCGCGCCGTTGGTGGAGGAAACCCTTAAAGGGCTGGCTGTGCTGGCTGTCTTCCTGGTCTTCCGCCGCGAATTTGATTCGGTCCTCGACGGAATCATTTATGCCGGGGTGGCAGCCCTGGGATTTGCTGCCACTGAGAATACCTACTACATCTACACCTATGGTTTCCAGGAAAATGGCTGGAATGGGCTGCTGTCCCTGGCCTTCATCCGCGTCATCCTGGTCGGCTGGCAGCATCCGTTTTATACATCTTTCACCGGCATCGGGCTGGCGGCCTCCCGGCTGAATAAAAATTGGTTAGTACGGATCATCGCCCCCTTGCTGGGCTTATCTCTCGGCATGTTCACCCACGCGTTCCATAACACCGTGGCAGTCTTCCTGCCCGAAGGATGGGTCGGTCTGGTCATCGGCGCAGCGATCGACTGGATCGGCTGGCTGTTCATGTTCGCCATCCTCATCTGGTCCACCTGGCGCGAGCAGCAGGGATTGAAGAAATACCTGGCGGTCGTCGTTCAGGCAGGGATCATTACCCCGGCGCTCTTCCGCACAGCCACATCCTCCTGGCGGCAGGTGGCAGCCCGGTTCACCGCCCTCTTCAAAGGAAAATACCTCAAGACGGTTCGTTTCTACCAGGTCTGCGGAGAGTACGCCCACAAATGCCGCCAGGCTGCGGACCTGGGGGATGAGGGCGGGAATACAGCCATCCTCCAGCAATTGCGCACACAGATGGCCCAGCTCGCGCCGTTTGTGAAATCTTGACAGGGAATCTTCAAGCAGATTGGTGGTAGAATCTTTTCGCCCGCCCCTGTAGCTCAGTGGACAGAGCGTTAGCCTCCGGAGCTAAAAAGGGCAGTTCGAGTCTGCCCAGGGGCACACATTCCTTGTAAAGCGACCTTGATCGTAGGTCGCTTTATTCATTTTGTGCCTGCCTCCCCCTGCACTTGAACTGAGCATCACAAAGCAGTATGATATTTAGTAGCCTGTATACGCCGTGTGTGCATGCAGCCACTTGGATGTCTGGCTCCTTTCCAACAATTGGAGAATCCTATGAAAAGAATCTGGATCGTGGTCCTCGCCTCGCTGGTATTGGGTTTCGCTCTCGCCGGTTGTACGGGTACGCGCGGGGATCGCGGCGGCGGCTACCCGGAGTGCGAGCCGAATTACATGGTCGCGCCCTCCCTGGTCTATCCGCAGTATGGCATCACCATTTCGTCACTGACTCCATTGTTCGAATGGGCTTATCCTGGTTATTACGTTGTCGAGGGTGGCCAGGGGCAGATCATGTGCTCCACCCCCGGATTCAACCTCTATCTCTCCAGCGGGCCGACATTCCAGGATGACCTGGGAGCATCGGTCGCCGGCGTGCCCGCCTTCGACTCGCTCTATACCCGCACCTGGAAACCGTCCACGCCGCTGACCCCCGGGCAGGAATACCGCTGGTACATCCGCCCGGTATCCCACGGAGTGGAAGGTCCTTCCAGCGAGATACGCTCCTTCTTCACCGGTCCGGGTTGCGAGCCCGGTACCCTCTCCAAACCCATCCTCCTTTCCCCGCTCAACTATTGGACTTTCGACGACCTGTCAGACCTGGAACTCGTCTGGTGGTATCCGGGCGCCTGCCTGCTGGATTTCTATGATGTGGAAATGGCCACCACCCTGATCTTTGATGGCAGCCCCCTCAATGCGAGCACGGATTCCCCCAGCATGCACTGGTCGCCGGGGGGATCGCTGCAGGATTGCACCCGCTATTACTGGCGCGTGCGGGGGGTTGCCGGGGACCAGGAGGGTCAGTGGTCACAGGTCTACAACTTTTACGTGAATCTCACCGGCACCTGCCCCGCTGAGTTTTACGGGTCCGTCCGGGGGACGGTCTGGGAGGATCAGTGCGCGGCGCCCGGCCCGGGTACGCCCATGCCCGACCCGCCTCCCCTGGGATGCGTCTATCCCGGTCCGGACACGATCATGACCAACCAATCCTACGATCCGGGTGAACCCGGCATCCCGTGGCTGGTGGTCAGCCTCGGGCAGGGTGCCTGCCCTTCCAGTGGTTACCGTGATGTATCCACCTGGCAGGATGGGACTTATGATTTTTATTTCATCACTCCCGGCACGTACTGTGTCAGCATTGATTCAGCGGAACCTATGTACAACTCCATCCTGCTGCCTGGCGGCTGGACATTCCCTCTTGATGCTGTCGGCGTTCCCCTTGCCAGCCAGACGGTCGTTGTAGGGCAGGGGCAGAAGGTGAATAATGTCAACTTTGGCTGGTGGTATCAATTCGGCACCGCCTGGGGCTCAACGGATGCATCCGTTTTCGGGAATGTCTGGCACGACATGTGCGCTTATTCTCCCGGGGACCCGGTCCCGGATCCCCTGCCGGAAGGCTGCGTCCTCGACCAATGGGGCAATGTGCATGCCGATGCGCTCCGCCAGCCGGATGAACCGGGCATCCCCGATGTGGTGGTGGATATCGGTCCCGGGGACTGCCCTTCCGCCGGGTTGGGGACCTCCATCACGGATGAGAACGGGTACTACTCCTTCACCAACTTGCCGGCTGGAAAGTATTGCCTGCGGATCGATCCCGACCATGGCTCTCCCAACGAAGCCAGTCCTGCTGCCTGGCAGCTGGACGTATATCCCCAGCGGTCACGAAGGCATGACCTTCAGGGCGATCACTCTCACCGCGAACCATACCCTGCCCGGGCAGGATTTCGGTTGGGACTTCGACAACCAGCCGGTCGCCTTCACCCTGGCAGAGAATGCCTATTGCCGGTTTGGCCCGGATATCAAATATGAAGTGGTGGGCTCGGGTCTCGCAGGTCAGACCTTCCTGCTCACCGGGCGCAGCGAGGACAATCTCTGGTTCTTTGTCGATTGGTCGCGAACCACGCATTGCTGGTTGTCTGCCAGCATGGGAAGGCCCAGCGGTGACTGGTCGGGCTTGAGGGTCTTTTACGGCCCGCCCCTGCCCGAGCCGACGCCATCCTGTTCTACCCATGGAAATGAATCCGGTTGTCTCGCAGACCCGCTCTGTACCTGGGCATTCTCAGCCGCAGGTCCCGGGTTCTGCCACTCGAAGTAGCTGTTTCCAGGATTTTTAATTGGATTGGAGGCTGCCGCTCCTTCTTTTCAAAAATTAATTCCTTGGTCAAGGGAATTGATTCAAATTCTTTTCTCACATTAGGAGAGAGATTCTATGGAAACCATGCCTGGTTATACCCAATCCTATCCACCACCGCCGCCTCCACGATCCTCCCGCAAGGGTCTGTGGATCGGGCTCATTATCGCTGCGGTAATTTTTCTTCTTTGTTGTATCGCCCTCGTGATTGGGATCTTCCTCTTCAACGTGAGAATTCCTATCATTTCAGGATTATTCGCCTCCCCCACTCCCGAAAACACCCCAACTCCTATCCCTTCTCCCACCCTCTCCGGTCTTATCTATAACAATTCCTCGGCAGGGCTCACCCTGATATACCCTCTGACCTGGCAATATGTTGATTCAGGGGATCCGATGAATGGTTATACGATCTACTTTGCTTCATCCACTGATATTCTAAACGACATCTCCAGTGCCCCCCAGACCGGTGCCGCCATGGCTGTCATGACAAAATTAATGACGACCAGTGACCTCTCCTTCCCCGTTGACGCAAGCTCAATGGGAGATGTTCTCGAATATATCGCCACCGAGTATTTCACCAATACCAGCCAGGGTCAAAATTTGAGTCTTCATATGCAGAGCGGCTATCCGGCAGCCTCAGCAGTCTATTCTATGACCACCGACACGGGCATACCAACGGCAGCATTGATCATTGCTGTATTACGAAACGAGGATATTCTCCTTTTCTTTGGGGTCTGCCCGCAGTCTGAATGGTCCCAACATAAGATCACCTTTGCTGACATTATGAACTCAGTGAGCCTTGTTTCTCCCTGATACGGGGAATGTGGCCTTCATCCTCTGAATGCATAAAGCCAGCCTGGTTTGGCTGGCTTTTATGTTCGGCGCGGGTTCCTCATGCAGGGTACAGAGCAGATACGATGATTGGATGAATCTCCGGATACGAATTCTCGTATGCTCTCATTCTTTTACAAGAAGCAGTACAATTCATCAACAGAGTATTCGCATTTCGTCAAAGGAGCAATTAAAGAATTAAGGATAGAATATGGAAATAATGCCATCAAATGATGTGACCTTACCTCCTCCCCCGCCGCCTCCTCGTTCTTCCCGGAAACCGCTGTGGATCGGGCTTGCCATCGGGGCAGCCCTCCTTTTCCTCTGTTTTCTCGCAGCAATCGTGGGGATATACTTCTTCAGGCTGGATATTCCCATCCTATCCGATCTCTTTCCCACACCGAAACCACCTGACCTGGTCTACAATAATCCCACCGCTGGGATCAAGCTCAACTACCCGGCAACCTGGAAGTATTCCGAAACAGGGGATGCTGTGAACGGTTATGCCATCATCTTCGCCTCGTCAGAAGAGATCCTTAACAATTCCTCGAATGCCCCTCTGACCGGGGCCGCCCTGGCCATCCTGACCACCTTCGTCACCACCGGCGACCTCTCTTTCCCGGTCAATGCTGATTCGATGGGCGAGGTGGTTGACTTCATCGCCACCCAGTTCTTCAGTAATTTCGATGCCGGCCAGGGCCTGCGCACGTACACCCTGGACGGTTTCCCGGCCGCCTCGCGCCTCTATACGATGACCAATGATACGGACGGTCCTTCAGCGGTCGATGTCACTGCAGTTTTGAGGAACGACGTGATCCTTTTGATCTTCAGCATCTGCCCCCAGCGCGAATGGTCTCTTTATCAGGGCACATTTTCTTCGATCCTGGATTCGCTGCGCCTGGTGACGCCCTGACCTCAACAGGTGGATTCTGCCCTTTCATGGGTTACCCATGCGATAAGAAATCCATAATAAATAGTCGATGAAAAAACTGGCCCTTTTGGTGACCTTGCTCTCGTTACTCACTGCCGCCTGCACAGGCTCTCGGACAGATATCACTCCCTCGGTTACCGCCTCGCAGACGCTCCCCCCAACCGCTACGCTGACTGTCACGATCACAGTGCGGGTACCCACATTTACTCCCACCCTCTTCGTTTTTGAAGGCTTGCTCACTATTAAAAGTCAATGTCCGCAGCGGACCCGGTACTGGTTATGATTCGCTCGGGCAGCTGGATGCTGGGGAGAAGATCCGGATCGTCGCCCGTGACAGCCCGGGCACCTGGTACATGATCCTTTATCCCGTCGATTCGCAGGAACACGGCTGGGTGGCTGCCCAGTACGTCACCCTTGAAGCGGGAACCGAAATTCCGGTCTTTGCTACATCCACCCCGGCAGGTCCGACCGGGCGGGTGATCCAGCGTCTGAATGTTCGCAGCGGCCCTGGGGTCTCCTTTGACACGATCGGACTGCTCGAGGTGGGTGTGCAGGTTTCTCTCACAGGGAAGAATCCCACCGCCTCCTGGTTCCAGATCGACTTTCCCTCCGGGCCCGGTGGGCATGGCTGGGTCACCTCGCAGTACATCCAGACAGACTCTTCAGCAGGCTTGCCTGTCCTGGATGATTACGGCGCCGTTGTCACCCCGGGCGCTGGAGGTACTCCCTTGGCCCCAATTCTGGCTCCCACACCCACCATCGGTCCGGCGCCTGCGGACGGTGATTCTCTCCTCCACCCGGCGGTCAATGTAACCTTCTCAAGCGAGGGCACAGGTCAATTCGTCTATTCCAGCCAGGTCTCCGTGCCGGAAGGTGACGCGGAAGATTGGCTCCAGTTTACCCCTTTCGCCATTACGGGGACGAAAGCCCGCTTGAATCTCAGCCTTGCCTGCACTGGAAACGGCTCGCTTACCGTTGAGATCTGGCAGGCGGGGGTGCCCCTCTCCGGGTGGGGATCTCTTGCTTGCGGAGATCATGGTAAATCCATTCAACTCCCGGTTGACATGGAGTACACGCTACACATTACTCCCATCGCCGGAAGCGTTCTTCAACTGGTGGGCTACACTATTACAGTGCAGAACCAGCCCTGACCGGTTCTGACCCACCGCCCTGGTCCCAGCATACATCATGCAGCGCCTGTTCATCGTTCTCCTGGTCTTTGCTCTCCTGCCCATGGCTGCCTGCACGCCTGCGTCCTTCCATCGCCAGTGGGCTGTTGCCGACCTGCGCCTGCTCGACCCGGTTGACCAGGATTCTTCCCCCTCCACGGACATCCTGGCGGTCTACACCCGCTCGGATTGGGTATGACCTCGAGTTCAGGATCGACCTGCTGGATTTGCCCGTCGTCCCGGATTACCGCCTGCAAATAACCCTCGGCACCCTTTCCGGCGGGAATCCCCGGGATCTGACGATTACCATCCCGGCCGCAGGTCGCCCGGGTATCATTCCGTCGGGTTCAGGCATCCTCCCCCGTGTCATCCGTGATCCCTGGAACGACACGGTGACGGTGCGGGTAAACAACCGCTCCATGCCCCGGGCTTTCTCTTTCCAGGTTACCTCCTTCCCGGTCGACTGCTCCATTCCAGCAGATGTGACGGCAGTGATCCGCTCGGATGCCCTGCCTCCCTCCCGGCGCGCGCCTCTTGCCCTGGTATTCTGGAATGTATTCCCCGCCGCCACGCCTGCCCAGGCCTTGCGCCGTTGGGATGGCGCCCATACCGGCCCGAATGGAGGCCGTCACGGGCTGAAATTCATCCTGCAGGAATCTGAGCGCTATGGCATCCCGGTGGCGCTTTTGGATTTGAAGATGCCTGCCAGTCTCGCTGCCCTCGATTTCCTCGGCCACACCCGACCAGCTTCAATCCCTCTCCGACCGCGGCCTGTTGATCCTCCCGGATGTGGCTTATGGCGACCCTGCCCGGATTTCCTTGTCGTTCAGCCGCCTCGCCGCGGAAGGATTCGGCTTGCCTGCAAGCCAATTTTCCTATAGCCCTTTCGCAGAACTCCAACCAAATTACCTGGTTCAATTCCTTCCTTTATCAGACCCCTCCCACCTCGCCCGTTCCGGGAACACCCGCCTCATCCCTCTTCCACCTGCCCAGGCGGTCCAGGCCACTGAAGACGGACCATCTCTTGAAGTGCGCCGTGCACTGGTCGAGGCCGCCTTATCCGATGACAGATCCCGCCTGGTGGTACTTGGAGGCGATCTGCCCCTTTCCACCTGGGGGAATGAGAACACGGCTGGATTAAATTTTGAATGGATCGCCGCTCATCCCTGGATCCAGCCGCTGACGGCTGCTGATTTGATCTCGTTCCCAATTTCCTCGGAGGATATTTCCCTACCCCCCTCTCAGTCCACTTTGTCTCCGCTGGTTTCTTCCTTATTGGCTGCCGGTAAGAACGCCCTCACCACTTCCGCCTGGCAGGCGTACTTCACGCTGAGCGCCCCCACGGATGATGAAAAGCTTGCCTCCCTGCAGGCTGCTTATCTTGGTCAGGTGGCTGAAATCCTGGCAGCTTCCCGCTGGTCCGATGATCCGACTGCCCTTTCAGCCTGTGATCAGGACCTGGATGGAGATGGCGTTTTGGAATGTGTTTTATCCAGCCAGGTATTTTTCGCTGTCCTGCATCCGCAGGGTGCCCGGTTGACCAGCCTTTTCTTTCTGGATGGTACCGGTCCGCACCAGGTCGTGGGGCCGTCCAGCCAGTTCGCCGTCGGGTTGAGCGACCGCTCGGAATGGAACCCGGGACAAGGGGAAGCCTCGGACCCGAGTGTGATCCCGGGAGCATTCAGCGACGAAGCCGATCCCTGGATGCAATTCAATCCTGAGATTTCCTCCCGGAGCATCACCTTCACGAGTGAGGACGGCAGCCGGGTGAAAACATTTCAGCTCCTGCCCGATGGCATCCGGGTCACCTACCAGGGAAGCAGTCCGGTCAGCACCCGCATACCGCTGGCTGTGGATCCGCAAGTGTTCTTTTTCAATCCTGCCAGGTTTTTATCCTCAGCCTCCTCTGGCGTCTATTCCTGGGGATTGGTGGGCGGTTTAAAAGTTGAGATCTCAAGTGAGGTAAATTTCTCCGGGCAAAATTTCATCGACTCGATCCCCTTCCTGGCTCTCCCCGAAGATCCCGATGTTACCTACCCGCCCGGTCATTACCTGCCGTTTCCCTTGTCGGTCGTTAATTTCCAGGATCAAGGGGATTTCAGTGTCCAGATTCGGGTCAAATGAATAATTGCACAATCCCATTTTTTATGGTAAAGTTTGTCCAGAACGATCATTTCGCGGCATTCCAGAGGGTAGAATAAATATCGGCATCGAAATCATCGTTTTTTTTATTCGCTTGGTCCGCATCTATGCTAGGAGCAGCATATGAACAGTCAAGAGATCCCCGATATCATCATCAGTCGTCTGCCGATTTACCTGCGCGCCCTGCGGCATATCAAGGCCGAAGGAAAACTGACCACTTCATCCCAGGAACTTGGTTCAAGGGTTGGTATCTCAGCAGCCCAGATCCGCAAGGATCTCTCCCAGTTCGGTGAATTTGGAAAACAGGGTACTGGCTACGATATCTCCTTCTTGGTCGAGCAATTGCGCGAGATCCTCAAGGTGAAGCGTGTCTGGGAGGTCGTCTTGGTTGGCATGGGTGATATGGGTCATGCCCTGGCACGCTACCAGGGCTTCAGCGACCGTGGCTTCCGGGTTGCCATGGTATTTGACAACGATCCCGCCAAGGTTGGCGGGCAGGCGGGAAATTTCATCGTGCGCGACATGAAAGAGATCGTGCCAACGCTCAGCCGATCCGGGATCAAAATAGCGATGTTATGCGTACCCGCCTCGGCAGCCCAGGAAGTAACCAACAAGCTGGTTGAAGCCGGGGTAAAGGCGATATTGAATTATGCCCCCATCAGCCTGAGCACTCCGCCAGGCGTGAGGGTCCAATATCTTGACCCTTCGATCGGCCTGCAACGAATGACATATTATCTTGAATGACTTGGGTAATAATTAAAAGACGGCGCACAGTAAAGCGCCGTCTTTTTGTTTTATCCATTCCGGATTCATGCCAGGTGAGACGTTATCCCCCGGTTGGCACCGCAGAAAAACCCAGCCCGTTGGGTCCCACGTGGGCGCCAATGACAGTGGTGACATTGACTACCAGGGGTTGCGCGTTCGCCTTCGATCTTACCTGTTCGAGCAGCTGCAGCGCCGCAGTTTCAGCGTTGGTGTGCAGAACAGCCAGTCTTTCCAGCGGTCCCCACGAATTGAGCGCCTCCACCAGCCGTTCAATGCCCTGCAGGCGCGTGCGCGCCTGCCCGAGTCGGTGGACGATGCCGTAACGTAATTCCACCAGCGGCTGGAGACGAAGCAGATCCCCAATCTTTGCCATTGCCCAGGAGACCCGCCCGCTGCGACGGATATACTCGACGGTATCGAGCAGGGCTGCCAGGCGCACTCGTTGACGGATGCTGTCCACCAGTGAGGTCACCTCGGTCAGGATGGCACCCTGGGCTGCAGCCTCGGCTGCCATGATCACCTGGAATCCCATCCCCAGGCTCACCTGCCCGCTGTCGAAGACTTTAACACGCTGACCGAAGGTCTCCGCAGCCAGGCGGGCGGCATTAATAATTCCACTCAACTCGTTTGGCGGATGGATGGATATTACCGCCTCCGCCCCGGCCTGGAGCAGGCGCTCATATTTCTCCTGGAATGATCCCACCGATGGCGATGAGGTGGTTGGCGGTGGAACCAGGTCGGGGAGTTGGTCATAAAACTTCTCACGGCTGATCTCAATTCCATCTGTATAACTTTCGCTGCCAATATTTACGAGCGCGGGTACAATTTCAATCCCGTGCTGCCTGGCAAGGTCAGCCGGAATATCCGCCGTGCTGTCTGTG
This sequence comes from uncultured Chloroflexia bacterium, assembly GCA_963828815.1. Lineage (GTDB taxonomy): Bacteria > Chloroflexota > Anaerolineae > Anaerolineales > Villigracilaceae > UBA877. The sequence continues at coordinate 1,567,879 of CAWHGD010000002.1, read as the reverse complement.
ACAAAACCAATCTTCATGCTTATCCTTGATCCGGATTTTCGAAAATGATCAAGCCGGTGGCTTGCTGCCCAAATAAGGATGCCAGGTGAGGGTTGATGGCATGTTCGCTGAAGGGTGTTTCGGGGAATGTCTCCTGGACATACATGCGCACCGGTCGTGCCCGGATGGTGCTCTGGTTTCCCCCACGGATGAGGGCGATATGTGCGGGAGCATCGAATTCGTTGATATATTCCAGAAATGACTCGAATAAGTGTCGGCGTGTGCGCACCTTTTCGATGGGTGTCAATCGACCGTCCTCGATGGAAAAAACCGGCAGCAGTCCCATCATCTCTGCCACCAGCGCTTGTGAATAATCCATGTAACCCGAACGAGCCAGGGTCGTCAGTTCCGGGATGCAAAATAGCATGTAGATGTGCGGGATCGACGCCCGCATCCGTTGTTCAATTTCCTCTGCAGCAGCCCCCTGCTCGGCCGCTGCTGCCGCGCACTGGACAAGCAGTCCCAGCCCGATGCTTGTTGTCTGTGTATCGATCACATTGACCCTGGCATGATTGTTGAAATGCCTGACAGCCGCAAGGGCGTTGGCGTGCGCATGGTTGAGCCGGGCTGACATTGTCAGCACGAAGATCGTATCGTAATCCCGGCTGAGCCGTGCAAATGCCTGTTCGAATTCCTGCGCTGAAGGCGGGACCAGGCGCTGGTTTGGTCTGTGGCGCGAGCTGGAGTGCTCCCCTTCCCGGTCAAAGGTCTGGACCTCGAACGGCAAGACATGCACCCGTTCATGCCCCGGATACTTCGCCAGGGTGTACTGGGCTGTGCTGTCGGTCAGGATGCAAATGTTGGACATGAGTTTATTCAAAGCCGGAAGCTGGGCTTCCGGCACGGGCAGTCACTCGATCGAGATGATGAATTGATAATGTGGCTGCCCGCCATCCTGCAATTCGATCTCCTGGTCGGGATACTTCACCCGGATCACATCCACGATCCGGTTGGTTTCCATGATGGACAAGTCCTCCCCATGGAAGAGGGTGATCAGTTCATATTCATCTGCATGGGCTTGCGACAGTGCCCCCAGGCAGGCTTCTTCCACGGATGCTGCGGAAACGGCCAGTTTGCCATTCACCAGGGCGATCACCTGTCCCTGCTCCACCGAAACGCCGTCGATCTCCACTGTGCGTGTGGCCGTGGTCACCTCGATGGTGGTTACCTCTTCGATCGCTTTGGTCATCTTGGCTGCAACCGCTTCTGCATCCCCGTCCGGATTCAGGTGCATCATGGCTGCCAGCCCCTGCGGGATGCTGCGGCTGGGAACGACATGCACTTTCTTGACGGTCACATCCTTGGCTTGCTGGGCTGCCAGGATGATGTTCTTGTTATTCGGCAGGATGATGATCTTGTCGGTGGGTAAATTCTCAAATGCGTCCAGGATGTCTTTCGTGGACGGATTCATCGTCTGCCCGCCCTCGACGATTGCAGCCACCCCCAGGCTGGCGAAAACGCGCGAGATCCCCGCTCCCGGCGAGACCGATACCACTGCGATCTGTACCGGTTCGACGGTGCGCCAGTTCGAGCCGCGCCGTTGACGGCTTTTGACCTTTCGCTTCCATCTGGGCAACCAGGTTTTCCATGGCAATCTTGGTGATGGTACCCAGGCTCATGACATAATCGATCGGCTCGTAGCGTTTCTCGGTGGGCACATGGATGTGCATCCGGTACATCCCCTCGCCTTCCCCCACCTGGATGGAAGTGCCGATTTTTTCCAACCCGCTGTAGAACTTCTGCAAGTCAAGGGTTTCTCTGGGGACAAAATCCACCACCACTTCGTAATCCTGACCCGGCTCGATCGATTCCATCGTGTTCTCCAGGTTCATCGCCGAGAGCGGCTGGACGGTTGCCAGTGGGTGTGTCCAAAGGCTCGCCGTGGACAAAGCGCAGCATCCCTTCGAGGATGAAAAACAGTCCCTTGCCGCCCGAGTCAACCACACCGGCCTGTTTGAGCACCGGCAGCAGATCCGGGGTGCGCTGGACGGAAGCATCCGCCGCCAGGACAACCTGTGCCAGGATCTCGCACGGATCCTCAGTTTCCTGGATGGCGCGAGCCGCGGCAGCAGCCACATCCTTGGCAACGGTCAGGATGGTCCCTTCCACCGGACGGACAACCCCCTTGTAAGCAGTGTCGCGCGCCTCCGCCAGCGCCCGCACCAGCGCGGGTCCATCCATGAACTCCTGGTCGTGCAGGGCGCGGGCAAAGCCGCGCCACAGTTGCGAGAGGATCACGCCTGAATTGCCGCGTGCCCCCATCAGCGCTCCCTGCGATACTGCCGCAGCCATCTGGCCGATCCCGCGATGACCGAGGTCGTCGATCTCGTTGTAGGCTGACTGCATGGTCAGCACCATGTTCGTGCCTGTATCGCCATCCGGGACAGGAAACACATTCAGTGCGTTGACCATTTGCTGGTTGGCGCGCAGCCAGGTCAGGCCGGCTTCGACCAGTTTCTTAAGCCCCTGCCCGTCGACCGGTGTCGATTCTAAATTGCTCCAGTCGCGCTTGAACATCCGGATTCATACGACTAAATTCTCCTTACCTTATTTCAGAATCGCTGACGTGCAGACCCTGGACGTGGACATTGACATGGTGAATGGGCATTCCCAATGCCTTTTCCACCTGGAAGCGCACGGCGTTGGCCACGCTGTCAGCCACTGAGGTGATGCGTGTGCCATATTCAATGATGATATGGACATCAATATCGATCTCTTCGCCGTTGTAGTGCACGGCCACGCCGTGGGCGGGTTCCTTGGTGAGCGTTGCCGCGATACCCTCCGCCAGGTTCTTGGGTGCCAGGTCCACCACGCCATAGGATGTCAACGTGGCATGGTAGGCGATCGTCGCCAGAGCATTCGGCGAAATGTGGATGGTGCCTAGAGTTGTGGTTTCTTTGCCCATGGTTATGTCCTCTATACTCTTTAATAACACTTGACTTGTACAAGGATACGTTTCGTGGTAAAATACGCCGCTTCCAAAAGACAGGTGACAGGTTTATCTGGCAAGAAAGGAAATGCTAAAATGGCAAAATGCGCTCATTGTGGTAAGGCCACTACCTTCGGTCATAATGTTTCCTTCTCTCACCGCAGGCACCAATCGTCCTTTCCGTCCCAACCTGCAGAAGGTAACGGTCCTGGAGAACGGTCGCAAGGTGAAGAAGACGTTGTGTACCAAGTGCATCCGCACGCTGGTCAAGACGGCTTAAGCAGTTCATCAATCCTGCATGACAAGGTCACGGCGCTTGCCGTGATTTTTGTTTTCCCTGCCCGGCTGTTGTGCTGGATCACTATTCCAATTGCGCCCGCAACGATCGGATGCCCTGCCGCGATGCCGTCCGGGTGGTGGAAGATCGCATGGGCCGCAACAAATGCATCCGCGCCGGCATCCCGCGCCGGGGTGATCGTTTCGGTGGAGATGCCGCCATCCACTTCCAGCCAGGCTGACGAATGTACCTTGTCCAGCATGCGGCGGATTTCAGCCACCTTTGCCAGCATCTCCGGCATGAACGCCTGTCCGGAATATCCGGGATGGACGGTCATTACCAGCACTTGATCGCCACGTGCTCGATGGCTGCTTCTATCTCACTGGCGGGAGTGGCCGGATTGAGCGTTACCCCGGCCTTGCAGCCGAGGGACCGGATGGCTTTCAAGGTAGCTGCCAATATCCGGGCAGGTTTCCACGTGCACGATCAATAGTGCTGGCGCCAGCCGTTGCAAACGCCTCCAGCAGGATCGCTCCGGTGTTCGATCATCAGGTGCACATCCAGCGGTAATTTTGTCGCCCGGCGGCAGGCCTCCACGATGAATGGTCCCATGGTCAGGTTTGGGACAAAATGACCATCCATCACATCCACGTGGATCCAGTCTGCACCGGCCGATTCCGCTTCCGCGATCTGCTCGCCCAGGCGGGTAAAGTCTGCCGAGAGGATGGAGGGGGCGATCACAAAGGGAGGTCTCATTTTTTCCACGCAGGGCGCATCGCCAGGCTAACGAATGGGCGGATTATACACGAAGTAGATCCACATCCAGAATGGGATCAAGCCCAAGCACAGCCACCAGGGCTCCAAGTCCCAAGCCAATCGAGATCCAATCCATCTCCTGCAATGGAACTGGTTTTTTTCGATGTTTCCAGGTCCATTCCGGGAACGGGCGCGGCTTCGGGTGTCAGGGCGAGTGCAGGTGCAGACCTGGTATTGCCAAAGTTCAAGAGCACGCGGCCAAGTTGATCCGCGGTCCGGTAGCGCTGCGAAGGTTCCTTTGATAATACTTTCGCCTGGATCTGCTCCAGCGTGGGTGAAATTTCCGGGATCTTTTCGCTCAGGAGTGGGGGCTCTTCTTCAACATGCAGGCGGGCAAGTTCAACGGCGGAGTTAGCCTGGAAGGGCAGCGCACCGGTCAACATCTCGTACATGATGATCCCCAGCGAATAGACATCCGATGCCGGGGCGGGGGCCGCTCCGGTGGCTTGCTCGGGGGCAAAATACTGCGGAGATCCCCAGACCAGGTCGCTTTGTTCCTCAGGATGAATGGTGGCAAGTGCCCGGGCGATGCCGAAATCAGCCACTTTCAGGCGCATATCCGGGGTCACCAGCATGTTTTGCGGTTTTACATCACAATGCACCAGCCCGGCACGGTGGGCATAGCCAATCCCCGCGCAAGCCTGGATGAGCAGCGGGAGTGCTTCCTCCGGGTTGAAACGGCCGCGTTGTTTGATGAGCGTTTTCAGGTCGGTGCCCGGAACGTACTCCATCACCATGAATAATTGGCCCTGATCCAGCCCGAAATCATGCATGGTGACAATATTCGGATGAGAGAGGTTGGCTGCCGCTTTGGCTTCCTGGCGGAAGCGTTCCTGGAAAGCCTGGTCGCCAGAAAGATCCTCGCGCAGCACTTTCACCGCCACCAACCGTTCCAGCATCCGATCCCGGGCACGATAAACAACCGCCATGCCCCCTTTGCCCAGTGTTTCCAGCAATTCGTAACGGTTATTCAATAACCTTGGCTCTTCCATAGATTGACGGAGGGAATTATAACACGCGCTGATTTTTATCCTTCCGGGTCACCAAAGGTATAATATATTCATGGCAGATTCTCTGCTCATCTACAATCCCGCAGCCGGTCGAATTTCAGTGCGCCCGTTCATCAGCAGCGTCATCCGCGCCTTGAGTGACCACAGCTGGCGGGTGGAGGTGGCAGAATCGCTCAACGGGCGCCATACCACCCAGCTGGCAAGCACGGCCGCCAGTGAGAACTACCGTGCAGTGTTCGTGATCGGCGGCGATGGTACCGTCGGGCAGGCTGCTGCCGGCTTGATCCGGTCTGCAACAGCCCTGGCGGTTCTTCCGGCGGGGACGGCCAATGTATGGGCCATGGAACTTGGGATGAAGGCTTTCATCTGGCCTCATTGGCGGCGCCTGCGCGAAAATGCCCGCCTGCTTGCTGAAGTGGAACCATGCGCCATGGATGTGGGTCTATGCAACGACCAGCCTTTCATGATGTGGGCAGGGATCGGGCTCGACGCTCTTACGGTCCATAAATTGGAACCGCGCAAACGATTTGAAAAATTCCTCAGCGTGCCGGAATATTTTGCCACCACGGTATGGAATGCAACCCTCTGGCACGGAATGAACCTGCATGTCAGCGCAGATGACAAGCAGGTGGAAGGTCATTATCTCCTGGCTGTGGCAAGCAATATCCGCCATTATATCGGCGGCATGGCAGAGATCTCTCCACAGGCGTTCCTGGATGATGGTCTCATGGAACTATGGCTGTTCTCCGGCTCCACGCTGGCAGACGCCTTCCGCCATTTCTTCGACATGCAATCCGGGCGTCACCTCACCTCCGACCAGGCTCGGTGCATCCCCTTTCATAAAAGTGTGATCGAATCCAGCACTCCCTTCTCCCTGCAAATGGATGGAGAGCCGATGCTAGGGGCGCAGCAGGTCTCCCTCGAAGTGCTCAAGCGGAGCCTGCAGGTGCTTATCCCGCCCCAGTCGCGCTACCTTCTCAGTGGTGAAAAGGCATGATCCTCCTCAGGGATCTTCGATCCTCGCCCGTCCCTTTTGCTGTTAACAAGTTTGGTGCTTTCCTGCCCATGCCTTCCGTTCGATTGTTCACGCCCAACCTTTCGAGGCCGTCCTGATCATGAAGAAGATCCTCAACCTGAAAGTCCTTATCGCCGCCTCGATCATCGCAACCGTATTGTTGTGTGCTACGTTTCTCTATATCCTCGAAATGCGCCCGGCTGCAGCGGTGTCAGGCACCACCTCCGCCTCTGCAGGGTTGACCATCATCCCTGCCGCCACTTCCACCACGAATACCCTCACCTCCACGCCGCCGCCCTACCCCCCCACTTCCATGCCCACACCCACTCCGGCTCCAGGCGAGTTCGCCATCAACGTGTACGTGCAGGTCGCTGCCGGTGTTGACGCTTTGAATTTGCGTGCCGAGCCCGGGTTGAACACTGCCCCTCTTTCGCTGGCCTTTAATTCCGAGGTCTTTCTGGTGACAAAAGGACCGAAACAGGCTGATGGCTATACCTGGTGGTATCTTACCGCTTCTTACGATACCTCCCGTGCAGGTTGGGCTGCCCAGGATTACCTGACGGTCATTCCTTCACCGTGATTGCCCGGAGGAAGACGTAAAACGTTGTCCACCCACAACCATGAAACGGGAATAAATCCCGGCGGCTGTTGCCCAGCCGCCGGTTTCTTTTCTTCCCCGCCTTTCTTCTCAATTTACCTGGTTTTTTACCTGGGAGTGAATTCCCGAACCAAGTTCCATCACTATGACCGGAACCTGATTTTGGCGAGACCCGGTCATTCTTTAGAAAGATTCATCATGGAGTGGCCTCCGGCGTCCAGGTTGCACTCGCTGTTGACACAGGTGTTAATGTCGGGCTCAAGGTCGGTGTATAGGTTGGTGTGATGTTTAAATGCAGGAAGGCGGTAATGCGCCATTCTTTCGGCATCGAGTCCTCGGGCAGGTCGATCAGTCGATACCAGTTATTGAGCGCTGCCTCGTCTGAAAGGGGGTCCGCGATCGCTTCGAGGAAGAGCGCTTCCCAATAATAGACCTGCGCCTTGGTGGCGTCTGAGTGGGCCAGCGGCAGGGCATTCTGTTCAGCCTGGATATAGGCATCTCTGGGCTTGTCCTGCAAAAAATATGCCCGCGCCAGCCCAAGATTGGAATCAAAATCGTATGGGTCGTAGGCAACTGCGGACTTAAAATCAGCTTCAGCCAGGTTGGGGCTGTCAAGGTTCAGGTAAGCTGTCCCACGCTGGTAGTAACCCTCGGCAAAGCGCGGATTGGCATCGATCGCCTTGTTGAGCACTGTCACGGCTGCCTGATAATCCCCGGCCGCGTTGTAGGCAGCTCCCAGTTGTACATACACGCGCGTTTCGTTCGGTCGGAAAACCGTGTAAGTCTGCAGAACGCTGACTGCCTGGGCGGTCTGACCGGTGCCAATGTACGCCCGCGCCAGTGACAGGTAGACCGGGATGAGGGTCATGTCAAGCTCGTTGGCGCGTGTCGCTGATTCAAGGGCTGCTTCATATTCACCCAGGCTGATTTGTGCATTTGCCAGGTACAGGTAAGCCAGTGCAGAATTTGGGGTGATCTCGAGGGCAGTTCTCAGGTCCCGTTTCGCTGCCGATGGATTCCTTTCCACATTGTAAAGACCGCGTTCAATATAAGCCTCTGCAAAGGTGGAGTCCTGGTTGATGGCTTCGTTGAGGTCCTTGAGGATTTCCGAATTCGGGCTGATGCCCATATTGGCACGGGCGCGCCCCAGGTATGCCGGAGCGAACGACTGGTCAAGGTTGATCGCCTTCTGGTATTCATCCCTGGCTTTCCGAAAATCCCGCTGTCCGCGGTAGACCTCGCCGATGTAATAATACAGGTCAGTTGCACCCGGTTCGAGTGTGAGCGCCTGCTGGAACAACACCAGCGCATTGGCATAATCCATCGCCCCCAGGAAACGCAGGCCGGCTTCAAATGCGCTGCGGCTGACAATGGGATGCAGGGTCATCACGTAGACAGGCGTGGACGTGTAAGTGGAATTCAGGAACATCCATAAGGGGGTTGGTCCCAGGAATGTCGGGGTGGCGGTACGGTAGATGGGCGTGACCGAAGGAGTGAAAGTGATCGTCACGGTTGTGCGGGGGGTGGGTGTGCGGAGAAAACGTTGGGGATAAATATTCGTCAACCACCACGACCTGCCTATGAAAAGCAGCCCGACGATGATCACGGAGATCCCGAATATTCTAACCAGGCGTACAACCGGGTTGGCCCAGCCGCGTTTCTTCTCCTGCGGCTCCTGCGGGATGGATAATTTCTCCTCCCAAAGTCGCGGCCGGTTGACCGGGAATGGCGGCACGGAATCATCCCCCTTCAGCGCACCGAGCAGGATCAGGCCGCGCTTGGCAGCCGTGTTTTCAGGATCCAACTGGCGCACCATTTGCAGGCAATACAGCCGTTCTTTCCTGGTTTCCACGGTCGCACTTAACCACAGCCAGTAGATGGGATTCTTTTGATCGGTTTTTATCTGGCGGGTCAGCAGGTCGCGCGCCCTCGCCCGGTCACCCAGGCGCAGCGCATTGATCGCTTCCCGGAGTATGGTGTTATCCCCGTTTTCTTCTGAAGGAATTTCCTCTTCCTCGACCATGTATTGAGTTTAGCACAGCCTGGAGGAGTGGGCAAGTGAAACGTGTATAATCTATCCATGCGCAGTTTTCTGGCGAGCCTGGTCTTTCTCTCGGCACTGACCGCCTGCACGGGAAAAACGGACCTGGTCACCCCCCTTCCGGCCTTGATCCCATACCAGACGATCACGCCCGCGGAGACTGCTACCATCCTTCCCGTCCTCACCAGCATCATTCTGCCCACTCCCACCACGTTCACTTATACGATAGTCGCTGGTGATACTCTGATCGCCATCGCTGAAAGATTCGGGATCACCCTGGAGGCATTGATCGCCGCCAATCCCGGCATCCAACCCTCTGCACTCCTGGTTGGTGACAGCCTGATCATCCCGACCGGAAGCAGCAATCCGGCAGAGCCAACACCTTCTCCCGCCCCATTACGGATCCAGCAGGCTCGCTGCTGGCCTCAGTCTGACGGTGGGCTGTGGTGTTTCGCTCTGATTCAAAATGAATACGCCCAGGCTGTTGAAAACCTTTCCGCCCAATTTACACTGCTGGACCTCAACGGGCAGGTAATTGCCAGCCAAACAGCCTTCGCAATGTTGAATACGCTTCCATCCGGGTCATCCATGCCCCTGGCAGTCCACTTCCCCGCTCCCATGCCGGTCGATCCGGCTGTGAGGATGCAGGTGCTGACAGCCATCCGCCTGCTCCCGGGCGATGCCCGCTACCTGCCGGCAGCCACGGATAATACCCTGCTGCGCATTGATCCATCCGGGCGCACGGCGCAGGTTACCGGACGGGTGCTGCTCACCGGTCCGGGTACTGCCAGTACCATCTGGGTGCTGGCAGTCGTCTACGATGGGACTGGAAATGTGGTTGGGCTGCGCAGGTGGGAATCCCTCACCCCCCTGACAGTGGATGCGCCTCTGTCGTTCGATTTTTCCGTCTACAGCCTGGGACCCGGGATAGCAAGGGTGGATTTCCTGGTGGAAGCCCGTCCATAAAAAAAACTCTCCCGCTGCCATCTTCGTGCTGCGGCAAGGGGAGAGTTCAGTTGACCAAATACTATATCAAGGTTGCAGCCACATGTATCGTTCCAGGGGGACTGTGATTGGCGTTAACACAAAACCCTTCACATAAGGCTTCACCAGTTCGTAGGATACTCCGTGCATCAGGAACAGGGCTGGTGCATCCTGAACGATCATCTGCTCGGCTTGCTGGTAAAGGCCAATGCGCCTGGTTACATCCTTTTCCAGCCGCGCCTGGTCAAGCAGGCTGTCGAGTTCGGGGTTGCTGTAATTGCCGGTATTTTGTTCTGCGCCGCTGTGGAAGAGCACGTCTGCGAAGTTTTCTGCATCCGGATAATCCGCGCACCAACCGCCGGAAAACAGCTGTCCATGCTGCCCCGAATACAGCAGATCGTAATACTTGTCGGGTTCAAGGTTTTCGATGGTGATGGTCACACCCAGGTTCTGCTGCCACATCTGAGCCATGGCAGCCACGCTCGCGCCAGCCGAATTGCCGATCCCCGCATCCGTGAAGATGATCGTCGGGAGTCCCTGCGGGTTTCCATACTTGGATTCAGCCAGCAACTGGCGCGCCTGCTCGGGATCATAAGGCAAGCCCTGCATGTTCAAATCGTAACCGGGCAGGGCGGGCGGATAGAGTCCCTTTGCCAGGATTCCCACGCCACTATTGACCACATCGATGTACTTCTGGCGGTCGAACGCCAGCGTGAACGCCTGCCGCACCTTGACATCATCGAAGGGCGGCTGGGACACATCAAAAACCACGTAGTCGGTGCACAGGCTCACCCCGCTGTGCAGGTCGGCATGCAGCGGGTCAGCCGGATCTTGCAGGCGGGCCACGTCAAAGGAATAAACTCCGGTCATATCGATCTCGCCAGATTCGTACAGGCGGATGCCGACACCTGAGTACAGTTCGATGACGATCTGGGGGATGGCTGGTTTCCCAAGGTAGAAATCAGGATTGGCTTCATACACCATTAACTGGAAACTATCCCAGCGGGTGAGTTTATAGGGACCCGTGCCGTTCGGGGTGCGGTACCATTCGGTTCCCGATTCCACATTCTGCTGGTCCAGTACGAAAGCCACCGGCATGGTTAATTTGAAGAGAAAGTAGACTTTAGCCGAGTCGATCGTAACTTGCAGGGTATGTTCGTCGATTGCTTTCAAGCCGGATATATGCTCGCTGGAACCGGCGTGCATCTCTGCCACACCGAGGATGTCGCCCAGGTAGGTCAGCACCGTGTCCGACTGGGTGGCGGGATCCGCCGCTCTTTCCCATGAGTAGATCACGTCCTGTGCGGTCACATCCCGCCCGTCGTGGAACCTGGCATTGGTCCGCAGGTGGAAGGTGTAGACCTTGCCGTCTGCAGAGATATCCCAGTATTCAGCCAGTTCAGGCACCAGGTTCAGGTTGGGATCAAAGGATACCAGGCCGCTGAAAGCAAGTTTATCACCCGAGCTGTGCAGTGTGGCTGGATCATAATCCCGTGGGTTGGTGCTTTCACCTCCTGAAAGGAAAAGCGCCTGATTGCGGACCACACCATTGACCACCGGTGACTCGAAGGTCATCCCATTTAACAGGGAAGCGATATCGCTGGCGTAATAATCATAGGCTGATGGCGAGCCAAAACCGAGAAGGAAAAATAAGCGTGTCCCGAAAATGGCCGTGGTCAGGTTGATTTTCAATTCGTTGGAGTTGGCTTTTGCGGTGACCACCTTGCTCCAGGCAGGCGTGCCATCGCTTCGTGCCAGGGCTCCATCGCTGACGGTCTGCACATCCGTCAGGCCGGTCAGGGCGGAACTTCCAAGGTCAGTAACCGCCGATTCAGGTGTGTCGCTGGCTTGTGCGGGTAATACATATAAATAGACGACCACCTGTTGATCAGGACTTAAAAAGGCCGTCAGCGCGGAATCACCCGCGCCGGGTGCCTCTGTGCTCCAGCCGCGCGGATAATGGACGCGCACGCCGCTTTCCGGGTTGACATAGGTCAGCGGTTCCGTCGTCGGGGTCATCGTGCTGGCGAATTGTGTTCCTGTCGCCGGGCTGGCAACACCGGCGATCTGGAAGGCGAGTAGAAAGAATGCAGTGGCGATCAGGATGCTGAAATATTTCATCACCGGTTTCATTTTTGCCTCCTGTGATGGCGGCGGGTGGTAAGTATGATTGGTACCGCGATCACCACCACCACCAGGACACAGCCAATCAATCCGAACTCGAGGATAAGCAAAATATTCTTGCTGATGCCCAGCCGTTCACTCAAGGGGACCGCAGGGGCGGTCGGACCGGGGGTCTGCGTCACCTTCCCCTGCACCTCCCCAGTCTGTGTCGGGGTCGTGCCGGCTGGCGGTGTGACCTGGGCCACCGGGGCCGCGCCCACGGGGACGATCGTCGGCACCTGCGTTGGAGTGGGAACCGGGGTCGGATTGGAGGTGCCCACGCGTGGTGCTGCGCCGATGGATGCGCGCCAGGCATCTTCCAGACCGTCGGTATCAAAAGCATACACCGCCATGAGTGCCTCGTCTGCGGTCGAACCGTTGCGCAGGTCGGCAAGAAGGGCGGTTATCTTATCCCGCCCGTAGGTCTGGATAAGAAAATTGACCACGCTGTACGACTCGCTGTAGGAGAGATTGGCCCGGTCGGATTCTTCAGAAAAATTTCCCGCCAGGGACCGTAATGCCATCAACTGGTTGGACGACCTGGCCTGTTCGAACCGCGCAGCTTCGCTTGGTCCTGGTCCGCCCTCACCGTACATGGCCAACCCTTCGTTCAGCCAGGTGGGTATGAAGCCCAGGCAGGTGAAAGTTAAATGGCCCACCAGCACATGGGTCAGTTCGTGCGCTTCCGTGCTCTTGCCCCAGTCCAGTTGATCGCTTGAAACCCCGATAATGACGATGTTGTTTTCTGGATAAGCCTGCCCGCCGATCCAGGCTGGTTCATAAAGGATCGCCGCACGCAGGTCATCGGTATTGGCATAAATGAAAATGTCAACAGGTTTCTCCGGGTGCAGACCGACGTCCTCCGACAGGCGCACGAGCGCCTGGGCGGCGCTGTCGTGCAGTGCCTGACCAAAGGATAGCCCGCCTTCATAATAATGCAGGTTGATGTTCCCGCCTGAGATCACCTTCCAGTTATGGATGATGTCCAGCCAGATGATCGTCTCCTTTGGGCTGGTGAACTGGTTGCCATTGGCATCCTGCACCTGCCAGCGCCACCACAGCACTGCTCCTGGCGGGAGCGACCCGGATTGGCGCATCTCCCAGGTCCATTCCACCTGCACATCGCTGGCGGCTGTGAATTGGGGAAACGACTTGGCTACCACTGTCCCGCAGGTCAACTGGTCCACGCCGTATTCGAGCACCACCGAGGTGATGTTTGCCCCACTCTGGAACTCTGCCCTGAAGGTGGCACTATCCGGGAATGTGGGCGTCACTTCGTTGCTGATCATGCGAATGGTTGCCACGGCGTGCACCGGTGCAGCCAGGCTGGCAAACAGAATACCGAACAATGCAACAGGAATTAGTCGAATTCTGGTCATACTACTCCTTTCCATGGTCCTGTTTTTAAATGGTAACACAATTTTTCTTGACTCCCACCCTGAATCCTGATAGACTTGCCCGCCGGTCATTCCATCTCTGGATTTTCCTGCCCGGGGAAGGAGCGGACCGGTAGTCCGGCGCGTTAACCTTGTAGGTACTGGTTGCCTTTGGTATAATTTCCCCGCTTAAGCCGGGAAAGGACGCTCGCCGACGTAGCTCAAACGGTAGAGCAACCGCCTTGTAAGTGGTAGGTTACGGGTTCAATTCCCGTCGTCGGCTTGTATCGTTGAACACCTTCCCGTTCTTTTGTTTGTCGGTTGGCCCCATCGCCAACCAGAGGCTTCAGCCTCAAGATGGGACCAAGCGACCAGCAAATGAAAGCGCTGGAAATAAATCGGGCAGTTACCCAAGTGGCCAAAGGGGACTGACTGTAAATCAGTTGTCAAATGACTTCGGAGGTTCGAATCCTTCACTGCCCACCTCCGCCCTCATAGCTCAGTCGGTAGAGCACATTCTTGGTAAGAATGGGGTCATGGGTTCAAATCCCATTGAGGGCTTCAACACCAAGAAACATTGTCAAGGAAGGAGATTGGAATATGGCGAAGCAGAAGTATCAGCGGACGAAACCGCACATGAACGTGGGGACCATGGGGCACATTGACCATGGCAAGACGACCTTGACGGCTGCGATCACGAAGTACTGCCAGTTCCTGGGGAAGGCCCAATTCCGGGCCTACGACTCGATCGACAATGCTCCGGAGGAAAAGGCGCGCGGCATCACGATCAACATTGCGCACGTGGAATACGAGACGGACAAGCGCCACTACGCCCACGTGGACATGCCGGGACACCGCGACTACATCAAGAACATGATCACGGGTGCGGCGCAGGTGGACGGAGCCATCCTGGTGGTGGCAGCCCCGGACGGACCGATGCCGCAGACGCGCGAGCACGTGCTGCTGGCCCGCCAGGTGGAAGTGCCGAGCATCGTGGTCTACCTGAACAAGATCGACCAGATGGAAGATCCGGAACTGCTGGAACTGGTGGAGATGGAGCTGCGCGAACTGCTGAACGGATACGGCTTCCCGGGTGACACCACCCCGATCGTGCGCGGCAGCGCCCTGAAGGCGCTGGAGAGCACCAGCACCGACCCGACATGCCCCCGAGTATGCGAGCATCAAGGAACTGCTGCGGGTGGTGGACGAGTACATCCCGGAGCCGAAGCGCGAGACGGACAAGCCGTTCATGATGCCGGTGGAGGATGTGTTCTCGATCAAGGGGCGCGGCACGGTGGTGACCGGGCGCGTGGACCGGGGCGTGATCAAGGTGGGTGAGCCGGTGGAGATCATCGGCCTGCGCGAGACCCGCACCTCGGTGTGCACGGGTGTGGAGATGTTCCACAAGATGATGGACGAGGGCATGGCAGGTGACAACCTGGGCCTGCTGCTGCGCGGCATTGAGCGCACGGACGTGGAACGCGGCCAGGTGGTTGCCAAGCCCGGCAGCATCACCCCGCACACCAAGTTCACCGCCAAGGTGTACGTGCTGAAGAAGGAAGAGGGTGGGCGGCACAGTGCCTTTTTCAACGGCTACCGTCCGCAGTTCTACATCCGCACGATGGATGTGACCGGCGACGTGGAACTGCCCTCCGGTGTGGAAATGGTCCTGCCGGGTGACAACGTGGACCTGACCGTGACCCTGATCGTCCCCGTGGCACTCGAGCAAGGCTCCAAGTTCGCCATCCGCGAAGGCGGTCTGACCGTCGGCGCCGGTGTCATCACCAAGATCATCGAATAATTCGGTAGTTAGGGAAACTGAATGGCAACCAAGAAGAAAGATGTCCGCCCGGTGATCATCCTGGCCTGCAACGACTGTAAAGAACGGAATTACGTCTCGGAGAAGAATCGCCGCAACGATCCGAACCGCTTGGAATTCAACAAGTACTGTCCACGCTGTCGGAAGCACACGTTGCATCGCGAAACGAAGTAATCACGCGGGAGGGCAGCACCTGCACCCGCGTGCTTAGGCCAGTAGCTCAATTGGTAGAGCACTCGTCTCCAAAACGAGCGGTTGTGGGTTCAATTCCTGCCTGGCCTGTAGATACAACGCCGCCCTTTCTCCACGGCAACATTTCAGGCGGCGTTGTCACTGTCAATGGAAGGAGTTTACCGTGGCTGGAAAAGATGATAGACCCAAGCGCGAGAACGCCATCCGGCGCTTTTTCCGGGAGACGATTGGCGAATTACGCAAGGTTCACTGGCCGTCCTGGCCGGAAGCCCGTCGCCTGACCATAATCGTGATCATTGTATTGGTAATTATGTCCCTTTTCCTTTGCCTGGTGGATGAAGTCGCGGTAAGGCTGATCGTCCTGGCGATAGGCGCCTGATCCATCCTGGAAGAAGGCAACGAGGTTGAGAGATGGTCGTACAAGATCCGGAAGAACAGTTGAACAGGAACCGGTTGAATCCGAGGCAGGATGAATCCCTCCCGGAAGAACCTGTTTTAAGTGAACCAGAGCATCTGCCTCAGGCAGCACCTGTTCCAGAAGATGAGACCGGCTCGATCCCCGAAGGACCGGCCTGGTATGTGATTCATTGCTATTCCGGATACGAAAACAAGGTGCGCCATAACCTCGAACAGCGCATCGAGACGATGGGCATGAAGGACAAGGTCTTCGATGTTGTCGTGCCCACCCAGGAAGAGATCGAAGTGCGGGATGGCAAGCGCCGCACCGTGGAACGCCACATCTTTCCCGGTTATGTTCTGGTGAACATGGCGCTGAGCGAAGAATCATGGTTCGTGGTGCGCAACACACCGGGTGTGACCGGCTTTGTAGGCATGGGCAACCTGCCCACACCGCTGCGCCCTGAAGAAGTGACCCAGATCCTCAAACGCATGGAAGCCGAAGCCCCAACCGTCAAGGTGACCTTCAAGGTCGGCGAACGCGTCCGCATCGTGGATGGACCCTTCAACGATTTCCGGGGCGTGGTGGCGGAGATCGACATGGAACGCACCAAGGTGCGTGTGATGGTCTCTTTCTTCGGGCGCGAAACGCCCGTGGAACTGGACTTTCTACAGGTGGAAAAAGCATAATCAGACGGTTATCAGGCCGGCTTCGGTCTGGATCGGTGGGAGGGTGTCCCGTAATCACCCGCTAAAACCACGCAGTGCCGGGCAAGCGCCCAGGCACGAGGAGTAAAAATGGCAAAGAAGATCAAGGCAATCGTTCGTCTGCAGATTGAGGCTGGCAAAGCCAATCCTGCACCCCCCATCGGTCCGGCGCTCGCCGGTCATGGCATCAATATCATGGCATTCTGCAAGGATTACAACGCCCGCACCTCCAATCGTCCGGGCGAAGTCCTTCCGGCCGAGATCAGCGTCTACACCGACGGTTCGTTCACCTTCGTCCTGAAGACGCCTCCCGCGGCTGTGTTGCTGCGCAAGGCTGCAGGTGTGGACAAGGGTTCCGGCGTGCCGAACCGTGAAAAGGTCGGCAATGTGACCCGCGCCCAGGTCAAAGAGATCGCCCAGTTGAAGATGAAGGACCTGAACGCGATCGATATCGAAGGCGCGATGCGCCAGATCGAAGGCACTGCCCGCAGCATGGGCATTACTGTCGTTGATTAACCCGGTGGGAGGGTCTGGATTCCATCCCGGCCCGCTTGCACCACAAAGGAGAACTCATGGCTAAACACGGAAAGAAATACCTGGCCGCGGTGGCAAAAGTGGATCTGGACAAGTTCTATGCCCCCGCCGAGGCAGTCAAGCTGGTAAAAGAAACTTCCTATTCGAAATTTGACGCCACGGTGGAAGTCCACCTGCGCATGGGACTCGACCCGCGCCAGGCTGACCAGCAGGTGCGCGATGTGGTCGTCCTGCCGCACGGTTTGGGCAAGCCGGTCCGCGTGCTGGTTTTTGCCCAGGGCGATGGCGCCACCAACGCCCGCAACGCCGGTGCGGATACCGTCGCCGATGACGAAGAGACCCTGACCAAGATACAGAATGGTTGGCTGGATTTCGATGTGGCCATTGCCACGCCCGACATGATGGGCAAGGTTGGTAAACTGGGCCGCGTGCTTGGCCCGCGTGGTTTGATGCCCAACCCCAAGGCCGGCACCGTGGTTGGCGCCCGAAGATATCGGCCGCGCCGTCACCGAGTCCAAGGCGGGGCGGGTTGAATTCCGTCTCGACAAGACCTCCAATATCCATGTTTCCATTGGCAAGGTCTCTTTCGACGAGCAGAAGATCTTCGAGAACTTCTCCGCCTTGATGGATGCCATTGTGAAAGCGCGTCCTGCGGCTGCCAAGGGCAATTACATCAAGCACATCACCATGACTTCTACGATGGGCCCCGGCATCAAATTGGATGTCAACCTGGCCCAATCCATGGAGGAAGGCGAATAGCCTGATTCAAACCGCCCGGGATTATTTCCTTCGCCGAAGACAGCAGGCGCTCGGTAGCATCAGAGCTTAATCTCCTGCCCAGGTGATGACTGGTGGAAACACCCTCCCATTTGGGGAGCAAAAGTCTTTGCCTGGAACGCTCGGGCAAAGACTTTATGATTGGAAAGGAGGTGATATTCATTGGCAAAATCAAAAGCACAGAAAGAAACCATCCTGACCAGGTATATGGACTGGGTGGGGAAGAGCCAGGCTGTTGTACTGGTTGAGTACACAGGCTTGAAAATGAGCAACCTGGATGCCATCCGGGCGCGGGTTCGTGAGGCCGGAGGCGAGTTCCATATCGTCAAGAATACACTGGCGAAATTGGCGCTTGAAAAATCTGGTTACCAGGTTCCGGCAGAGTTCGCTGAAAAAAGCACGGCTATCGGCTTTGCTTTTTCCGACCCGGCCGGGTTCGCCAAGGCGCTGACCGAGGCAACGAAAGGCCTGGAAGCCGTCAAAATCAAAGGCGGATTCATGGGCAGCCTGATGCTCAAACCTGCCGAGGTCAAGGCGCTTGCCAGCCTGCCGCCGCTGCCTGTGGTTCGTGGGCAACTGCTGGGCATCCTGCAAGCCCCCGCCGGAAGACTTGTTCGCACACTGGCAGAACCCGGTCGACGCGTGGCATCGGTGGTCAGGTCATTTTCTGAAAAAGCTGCCCCGGTTGCGGCATAGAATACGCCTTTAAGGCGATCGAACTCAGGTTGACAATCTCTCTCGACCTGTAAAATTATAACCATCATTATCAAGAAAGAAGGAGTACTACAATGGCTGATCTGGAAAAGATCGTTGAACAGTTGAGCGGACTATCCGTCCTCGAGGCTGCAGAATTGGTTAAGAAATTGGAAGAAAAGTGGGGCGTTTCTGCCGCTGCTCCCGTCGCCATGGCGGTGGCCGGTGCTGCTCCCGCGGCTGCCGCAGAGGCTTCTGAAGAGAAGACCGAATTTGACGTTGTCATCAAGGAACCCGGTCCCAAGAAGATCGAGGTCATCAAGGTCATCCGCCAGTTGGTCAACCTGAGCCTCACCGAGGCCAAGGCTTTGGCTGAGACCTCCGAAGGCAAGGTCATGGCTGCGGTCGGCAAGGATGCCGCCATGGATGCCAAGAAGAAGTTGGAAGAAGCTGGCGCGGTTGTGGAAGTCAAGTAATTCATCCTGCCCTGCACCAGTTAAAAAGGCGACCTGTTCATGAACTGCACCCCCAAAGTTGGACACAACCAACTGAGGAGGTGCAGTTATTATGACCAAGTTTACGCGATCGGACAAGTTAGCAGCAGCCCTAGCTGTGGAGGCTGGGGATAGCCTGACCAGTGTAGGCAGGCGATTTGGAATGTCGGAGCAAGTTGTCAGAAGGAGTGTGAATCTCTATCGGGGACAAGGAGAAGCAGGCTTCCAGGCGAAGAAGGCTAGCTATACAGTCGCACAAAAGCTCTTGGTACTGGAAACCATGCACTCCCAGGGGCTGTCCCGTGAGGAAGCGGCGGTAAAATTCGGGATAACCGGATCTGCGACGATCTGGGCATGGGAGCGCAGATACATGGATGATGGGATCGAGGGTCTCAAGCCGAAGAAAAAAGGCAGGCGGCCAAGAGTTCGAAAGCCGAAAGCACCGCCAACGCCAAATGAGCAGCTGCTGGCCGAGAATGAATATCTGCGCGCCGAGAATGAATACCTAAAAAAACTGAACGCCTTAGTGGCAGAGCGGGAAGCTCGGGAAAAGCACGACGAAGCGACCGAGTAGCGATCCTCTCGGAACTAAGGCAAACCTATCCTTTGGCAACGCTGCTCCAAATCGCACATCTTCCCCGCAGCAGCTATTATTACCATGTTGCCCGTCTTCCCCGGCCCGAAAAACACGTTGCGGAGAGGGAGGCGATCCGCAAGATCTGCGCAGAGCATAAAGGGCGCTATGGGTACCGGCGGGTCACCCTGACGCTGCATCAACAGGGGTACCAGACCAACCACAAGTTGGTCATGATACTCATGCGGGAAGAGCATCTCAGCTGTGCGCTGCGGCCCAAAAAGTATCGCTCCTACCGGGGAGAGATCGGGAGAGTGGCTCCAAACCGGTTGAACCGCCGTTTCAAGGCGCTGCAGCCGAACACGAAATGGACCACGGACATCACCGAATTCAAGGTGAACGGCCAGAAGCTCTATTTCTCCCCGATCTTGGATTTGTTCAACGGCGAGATCGTGAGCTATTCCCTATCGAAGACCCCCGACTTCCGCCTGGTGACGGACATGCTGCAGCAGGCTTTCCGAAAGATCTCGGACCACGATCCCTTGATGCTTCATTCGGATCAGGGCTGGCAATACCAGATGAAAATCTATCAACGGATGCTCAAGGAGAAGGGCATCACCCAGAGCATGTCCAGGAAGGGCAATTGTTATGATAACTGCGTGATCGAGAACTTCTTCGGTCTGCTCAAGACCGAGTTCTTCTGCAACCAGTCTTTCCATTCGGTTGAGAGCTTCCAAGAAGAACTGGATCAATATATCGATTACTACAACAATTCGCGAATCAAGGTTAAACTCAAAGGACTGAGCCCTGTTCGGTTCAGAACTCAGTCCTTTGTGTCTACTTAACTCCCGTCCAACAATTGGGGTGCACTACATTCATGGGTCGCCTTTTTTTTAACCCAACTCACCACTGAATCCATCCAGGCATAGTGACAATCCTTTTGAAATGGGAATAGTATGTGGGGTAAAATTATGGTCATCCTTCACGCATCCCTTTTCATCAGGTAACCCACATGCCCCTGCAGCCCTCCCGCATCCAGGCCATTTGCTTTGACGTGGATGGCACGTTAAGCGACACCGACGATGTACTGGTTGGAAAACTGACCCGTTTCCTTAATCCATTTCATTTCCTGTTTCCGAAGAACCAGCCAGCCCGCCTGGCCAGGCGGTTCGTCATGGCAGCCGAAGCCCCGGCTAACTTCCTGATCGCGATCCCCGACCTTCTGGGTCTGGATAGCCTGCTCTTTTCTTTAGCCGATTGGGTGGCGCGAAATTCGGGCAGGAAGCCGGGAAATTTTTGGATCATTCCCGGTGTAAAGGAAATGCTGATCGAGTGTTCCAAACGCTACCCGCTGGCGGTGGTAAGCGCCCGCGACGAACGCACCACGCATCGCTTCCTGGAGCAGTATGACCTGCTCAGGTATTTCAAGTGTGTCGCCAGCGCCCAGACCTGCCGGCACACCAAACCGTTCCCAGACCCGCTGTTGTGGGCGGCACGGGAAATGTCTGTTTCCCCGCAAGACTGCCTGATGGTCGGTGATACCACGGTTGATATGCGTACGGGGAGCGCCGCTGGCGCCCAAAAGGCGGGTGTCTTATGCGGTTTTGGGGAAAGGCAGGAACTTCAAAGAGCCAGCGCTGATGTGATCCTCGCCTCAACGGCTGACCTCATGCAGGTACTGGTCAAATAGCCTCAGCATAGGAACGAATTTCATCAGGAAACGTATATCAGTCAGAAGCAGACCGCGACTAAGGATCCGTCGTTATTCGCTCGACAAGGAGTAGAAAATGTTGACGAAAGATTTCCCCCGTTCTTTTAATACCCGTGCTCATCCTTTCCGCCTGCACCTTTCAGGTTACTTTGCCGAGTGTCCAGAAGGTTGGACCTGTCGTCACGGATGAGATCAACGTGCCCCTGCCCGGGCAGGATTCTCAGGGCATGGATGTTACCCTGGATTTTGGCGCGGGCGACCTTGAAGTTGAATCCAGGATCCTCCGCCCTGGTCTCGGGCACAGCCAAATATAATGTCAGCGATTTCAAGCCGGAGATAACCGTCACCGAATCCACCGCCCGCATCAAGCAGGGCAGCTGGAAGGTGAGCGGCATCCCGGATTTCACCAACATCAAGAATGAGTGGGATCTTGCGCTCGGAAACTTTCCGATCGATCTGTCAATTAATGCCGGTGCCTATCACGCGGAATACGAACTTGGCGGGATGGCTCTCACCGGCCTTTCCATCAAGGATGGCGCCTCGAATGTCAAATTGAACTTCGCCTCGCCCAACCTGGCTGAAATGTTGCTGCTCAATTATGACACCGGTGCTTCCTCGGTCACCCTGACCGGTCTCGGAAACGCTAACTTCACCAGCCTGGTTTTCAACGCCGGCGCGGGGAATTACACCCTCGATTTTTCCGGGCAGTTCCAGCGCAGCGGTAGCGTTCACATCGTAACCGGTGTGAGCAACCTAGCCCTTGTCATACCATCCGGTCTCCCTGTCCAGCTCACCTTGCAAGGCGGTTTGTCGAACATTTCCCACCCGTCAGGCTGGTCCGTCAACGGGAAAGTATATACCCAGGCAGGCACCGGGCCACAATTGACCATCGTCGTTGAGATCGGTGCCGGGAACCTGATCATCACCCAGTAACCCTCGTCGATAAAAATTCAAGTTCTTTCTCGATCAGCCTCGCCTTCATCAAATGGCGGGGCTTTTTCATCGGATTTGTTTCACAAACCTGACAAAAATCGGAGTAATAGGTCATATTTCAAGTGTGACCTACGTCACTTGTCTGGTCACTGGTCAGACAATACAATATAAGAAGATAAAAATTACCTGAATAACAAAGGATTTCCCATGCAAATCACACGTCAGGCTGACTATGCAATCCGTGCTGTCCGCTACCTTGCCAGGCAAAGTGCCAGCCAGCGAGTTGCCACTTCCACAGTGGCAAGAGAAATGAAGATCCCGCCATCCTTCCTTGCCAAGATCATTTCTCAGTTGTCCATCGCCGGCTTGCTGCACACTTCACGCGGCGCCCGGGGGGGCGTTTCGCTGGCACGTGAACCGAAGGATATTTCCGTGCTGGATGTCGTTGAAGCCATCGACGGGCCGATCCTGCTTAATGAATGCATCGCTGAAACCCATACCTGCAGTTTCGAAAAGGATTGCCCGGTCCATCCGATCTGGCATGAGGCGCAGACACAACTGGTGAAACACCTGGGTGACACGAATTTTTCCACCCTGACCAATTAATCCCTGCACCCACCCCAACCTGCCGGGATCGGGCGCTGCCGTCGAATTCCGCGAACGCCGTGTTCTCCCCTCCTGGCGCGGGATCAAGAAACGTTATTCACGATTCCATATGGATTGATTCGCTTCCTTGCCTCCTCCCTGCGTATAATAGCAGGGAGGGAATTCTTTAACCGACAGGAGAGCAAATATGACCGCACCCCGCACCATCCACGCCCCGCACGGCTCCACACTTACCTGCAAATCCTGGCAGACCGAAGCCGCTTTCCGCATGATCCAGAACAACCTCGATCCCGAAGTGGCTGAGCGCCCGCAGGACCTGGTCGTCTACGGCGGGCGCGGGCAGGCGGCTCGTAACTGGGAATGCTTCGATGCGATCCTTGCCTCCCTGAAGGATCTCGAATCCGACGAGACACTGCTGGTGCAGTCCGGCAAGCCGGTGGCGGTCTTCAAATCCCATGAAGATGCCCCGCGCGTCCTGATCGCCAATTCAAACCTTGTCCCCCACTGGGCCACCTGGGAGCACTTCGATGAACTGGCAGCCCGAGGTCTGATCATGTACGGGCAGATGACTGCCGGGTCGTGGATCTATATAGGCACCCAGGGCATCCTGCAAGGCACCTACGAAACCTTTGGTGCCCTGGCAAGGCTCAAGGGCTGGGGCTCGCTCAAGGGAAAATTCTGCCTCACTGCCGGTCTCGGCGGGATGGGCGGTGCGCAGCCTCTTGCCATCACCATGAACGAGGGGGTCGGTCTGATCGTCGAAGTGGATCCTGCCCGCGCCAGGCGCCGCCTGGAACTCGGCTACCTCGATCAGGTGGTTGATAACCTCGAGGAAGCCATGACGATCGTCGAAGATTTCAAGGATCAGCAGAAGCCGCATTCCATCGGCTTGATCGGCAACGCCGCCGATATCTACCAGGAACTTGCCGTGCGCGGCGTTCGTCCCGATGTGGTCACCGACCAGACCTCAGCCCACGAAGCCCTGATGTACATTCCAACCGGTCTCTCGGTGGCTGCTGCCGACGAACTTCGCAAGTCCAACCCCGGGGAGTACAAGGAACGGGCAATGGCTTCCATGGCGCAACACGTACGCGCCATGCTCGAATTTCAACGGGCAGGTTCCGAAGTGTTCGATTACGGCAACAACCTGCGCCAGCAGGCGTTCAACCACGGAGTCACCGATGCATTTGAATTCCCCGGATTCGTCCCTGCTTATATCCGCCCGTTGTTCTGCGAGGGCAAGGGACCCTTCCGCTGGGTGGCTCTTTCCGGCGACCCGCAGGATATCTATGAGACTGACGCGGCCGTAATGGACCTGTTCCCTTCGGACGACCATCTTCGCCGTTGGTTGCAGCTGGCGCGGGAAAAAGTCCCCTTCCAGGGGCTGCCGGCGCGCATCTGCTGGCTCGGATACGGTGATCGCCTCAAGGCCGGGTTGAAGTTCAACGAGATGGTGGCAGCCGGGATACTCAAGGCGCCCATAGTCATCGGGCGCGACCATCTTGACTGCGGTTCGGTGGCCAGCCCCAACCGTGAGACGGAGGCGATGAAGGACGGTTCCGACGCCATCTCCGACTGGGCCATCCTTAACGCCTTGATCAATGCGGTCGGCGGCGCCACCTGGGTTTCCTTCCACCACGGTGGAGGCGTGGGCATTGGTTACAGCCAGCATGCGGGTCAGGTCATTGTGGCTGACGGTACGCCTGCCGCTGCCCGCCGGCTGGAGCGCGTGCTGACCACCGATCCGGGCATGGGCATTGTCCGCCACGCGGACGCCGGTTACGAGCAGGCCATCGCCGCCGCCAGGAGACATGGTCTCAAGATGCCGATGCTTAAGTAACCCACCCCCAGGATCATTGCAGGATCATTAAATGGATTCTCCCATCCCTCCCAAACCTGGTTTCCTGCGGCGCACCTTCGCCGGTTATTTTATCGATCTGCAGGACCTGCCAGTCAGTATGACTATCCTCACCATCGGCGGGTATTTCGTCGTCCTGGGCATGCTGTTCATGACCCTGCTGGTCGAGCTGGCTGGAAACAGGCTGCCTGCGGTCGAATTCACACTGGCCGGGGAGAATGATAAAGTGCCGTTGCTCGTTCTGGCGATCGCCGGTCTCGCTTTTATCCTGGGTTGGGTTTTCATGCTGGCAGGTGCCGCCTCAGCCCGAACCCGTATCTTTTTGCCGATACTGGCTTTGTTCGCCTTGCAATTGTTCCTGCAAACAAATATCACCATTCTGAATCTTTATTTATTTGGAACCTTCTTCCTCATCGTCCTGGCGGTCTACGGATTCACCGCACGAACCGGTTTCTGGCGCGAACACCCGGGATTGCATTTTTATGGCTGGCTTGCGGCAGTATCCGTGATCAGCCTGCTCACGATCGGAATGTCACCCGCCAATGCCGAGGTGGCGAAATCGCTGTCAGCGAATTTTTCCATTGTTTTATTGCTAACCCTGGTCTTTTGGGTCCTGCTGGGTCTCAGCATCATTGACCTGGGTATCATGATCGGCCGGATGTTCACCCGCCTTTTTCGAAAATACCTGCCCTTCAGCACATTCAGCGCATTGGTCGTGTTCGTGCTCCTGGTCCTCCCCGCGGTAACCCTGCTGGTCTTCTGGCTCACAAAAGATGGTTTCTGGCTGCTGGCAGTGCTGATCCCTTTCCTTCTCATCCTTTCCGCAATCGTCCTATGGATTGCACGCCGCTGGTCAGTGACCTCTGCATCCGTTTTGCTGACCTTGAGCCTGGCTTCTCCGGTGGTGGTGCTGGGGCTATCGATGGCATTTTCCGGTCAGGATTTTGCCGGTCTGCTCCTGAACATGACCGGCATCTTCCCCCCCACGCTCCTGTTTGTCGGGCTCACCACCTACAACCTCTTTGGTATGGGAGTGGCATTCACCCGCGTGGATGGGCGCATCCTGCCAAGAAAAGCGCGCATCCTGCTTTATTTTGGGACCCTCCTGCTGGTGGTGGCCTGCATGCTTTTCACCTCCAACGAGCATGTTTCTGCCACGAACGAACTCTCGCTGGATTTTCAAGCCCTGACCAACAACCTGTTTGCATTGAGCGCCCTGGTGCTCGGATTGCCTTATCTGGTCTGGATGGTCTGGAAACGACGGGAGATGCTGGTCGGTTCGGGAACAGAAATAGGCCTCCCGCCGCGCTGGATCGTTCTGGAGCGCATCCCGCGCCTGGCCTGGATGGTGCTTGCCCTGGTACTCTCCTGTGCCTGTTCCTGTCTGCTGGTGGGGATTCTATATGCGCTGATTTAAGGGGTATCCAGGAAGTAATCGGAACACAATGAATAAACGAAGCCCGGAGATCCCGGGCTTCATTTCAATTAATCTCACCTGCAGGGTGGTTCTGGCAAGATTCCTATTTGACCAGGACTTCTCGTTACCTCAAAGCAATTGAACCGCGCAGCTGTTGCCCTGTCAAGTGGAACAAATAATTAGCCGCTATCCTCCTCTAGTAATTGAAGCTGGTTTCGAACTTTGATCGCTACATCCGAAGCGTCTTGTAATGAACAACTCCACAGTTGATTCTCTATTACTTCTTTTAACAAGTCAGCTCCGATCGTCATTCCTTCCATACGAGGAACAATCATGAAGTGCACATGCTTTACACCCTCACCGGCAGAGCAAGCATATATCTTCAAAGGATGGATGATTTCCTTGATCGCCTTGCATGTATCTCGTAAGATTCGACCAAGATTCATTATCTCTCCCGATGCAAGTTCAGCCAGATGTTCGCAGTGACGTTTTGGCTGCAAAATAAGCATACCCTTCAAAGGAGGAAGATGCGCTGTGATAGAGTGCGTGAGCATCCAATAATCATCTTCATAAATTATTCCACCCGGTGTGGTGATCCGACCGGCAACGATTTCACAACCAAGGCATTTATCCATGTAAACCTCACCTGGAGATCGGGATAATTCTTATGTTATAAATTTGGTGGTAAGGTTCTGATCCATTATTTCGAAGGTGTTAACCAAGGAGAGGTTCATCCAGCCTCCGCCTGCTGGACGATCTCCCTCAACCGTCCTGCAAGTCGACTCTGGAAGCGGTTCGGGTTGATGCTCCTGGAGGATCTTTTGCACCTGCTCGGATGCCCTTTCGACCAGGCTCCGGCTGCCTTTTTTCACCCAGTCCGGGTATGTCCCCCGCTCGAATAGGTCCGGGTACCAGGTGTTGCGAAAATGCTTCTTCGTGTGCCTGGAGGTCAGGTAGCTGCCTCCCGGCGCCACGGAGGCGATCTCGTCCAGGGCCAGCGTCTCATCCGAGACCTCGAGATCACGCAGGAATGCCTTGATCCAATCAACGATCTGGTTGCAGATCGCCAGCTGGGCAAAGGAAAACGTCAGGCCGGATTCCAGGTAACCCAGGTCGTGGATGATGTTTCCACCCTGCAGCACATCCGCCAGGATGGTCAGCGCGGCTTCTGCCGCAGCCTGCTGGTCCGGGATCTTGGCATCCGTCCCGCCGGCCAGGGCCAGCGTCGGAAGCCCGTAATGCTGTGCCATGGCCCGGATGAAGCCCCGCTCCGGATAGGCATAGGGAGATACCATCGTCTTCATATCCAGCGCGGCCGGGTCCATGGCCGACATGATGAACGGGGCACCCTCCCGGTTGAGCTGCGCCAGGGTGAGGCCCAGCAGGCCTCCAGCCAGGTCGAGCGCCACCGCACCTGCCATCGTCATCGGGCTGGTCACCCCCGCATTCGATCCGGGGATATAGAGGGTTGGCAGTCCCTTCCCCGAAAGGTACAGCAGCTTTTGCAGGCCTTCTTTATTGTGCACGGCTCCTGAGACAACGTTGATATAGCAGGTAAGGATCGGCTTTTCCCGCAGCACCGCTTCCCCACCGGCAACCGCTTCTGCCATCTCGACGGCACGGATGAGGCCGTTCACCCCATACGAGACATAGATGATGGGCTTGGTCGTGTGCGTCAGCATGGCTTCCATCTGGTGGATATCCGCCAGGGTCTGGTCCACGTCAGCGGGCAGCACCATCGACATGACGAAATCGATGTTCGCCAGGGCATCGCACAGCCGCGTCCCCTCCACCACGTCGTTCATCACCGCCTTCCGTTTCTCACCGCTGCGGTGATCGATGATATTCAGGCAGTCTGAGCCGGGGCCAAAGAAACAGCGATTTCCGCTCAATGGCATGACGGGCGCGCCGTGCCTGTCATGGAGGGTGACAACCCTGGGAGCCGTCTTCAGGGCTTCTTCCACCAGTTTGGGTGGTACGTGCACCAGCCCATCCCCATCCACTTTTGCACCGGCTTTCCGTAAAATTCCAACAGCCTCCTCCAGGTCCAGCCTCAAGCCGATGCGGTCCAGTATTTCCAGGCTGGCTGCGTGGATCTTCCCTATCTGCTCGTCAGACAGGCGGGTAAGGTTAAGATTAATGGGTGCCATGAGTATTATCCAGGATCATTGAACGGTTGGGGGGGCGTCGCAGGGTTCAGTAGATTGCCGCTGATGATGGCTCTACTCGTTGAGCACACGGGCGTCCTGTGCTGACCAAGAAAGCACGACCTTGTCTCCCCGGTTAAATTCCTCAGCCTCGCTCCCGCAGCCGTTCTGTACCCGCACGATGATCTCCTCGCTTGATGGCAGCTGCACGAGATAGCGTGTATCGGTGCCGATGAACACCCGCTCGTGGACCGTGCCTGTCAGGCCTCCCTTGCCGAGCCTGGAGAGGTTGATCTTTTCCGGTCGGATGGTGAAGATGATGGTTTGCCCGGGTTGCAGGTCAACTCCGCCGGCATCCAGGTCCATGGTCTCCCCGGCGACCGTGATCCTGGCCTCCCCTTCCTTAAGCGAATCGACCCTGCCCTGGATGAAATTGCTTTCACCGATAAAATCAGCCACGAATTTATTCGCCGGGGCTTTGTAGAGGCTCAGTGGGTCGCCCAACTGCTGGATCAGCCCGTCCTTCATCACCGCGATGAGGTCCGACATGGTGAGCGCTTCTTCCTGGTCGTGGGTCACGTACACGAATGTGATGCCCACCTGCTCCTGGATGTGTTTCAGTTCGATCTGCATCGCTTTGCGCAATTTCAGGTCCAGCGCTCCCAGCGGTTCGTCCAGCAGGAGCACCGCCGGCCTGTTGACCAGGGCGCGCGCCAGCGCCACGCGCTGCTGCTGCCCTCCGGATAACTGGGATGGTTTGCGATCACCCATATCCCCCAGTTTGACCAGGTCAAGTGCCTCGCCCACCAGCCGCTCGCGTTCGCTCCTGCGTACCCGCTTCACCTCCAGCCCGAAACCGACGTTCCTGGCAACGTTTAAATGGGGAAAGAGGGCATAGTTTTGGAAGACGGTATTGACCGGTCGGAGATTGGGAGGCACTTTGCTCATGGCTTTGTTCTGGATTATCACCTCGCCGGTGGTGGGGGTCTCGAAACCGGCGATCAGGCGCAGGGTGGTTGTTTTTCCGCACCCGCTCGGACCCAGCAGGGTGAAGAATTTGCCGCGCGGGATCGACAGGTTCATTTCCCTCACGGCATACACGTCCTCGGAATTCTTTCCGCGCCTGGAACTGAAGATTTTGCTTACATTCCGAATTTCAACGGCAGGTTCTGTCATGTTCAAGCCTTCCGTGCACTGCTGGTGCCCGTCCTCCGCAGCCATTCGGAGAACAGCATTACGGCCATGGTGACCGTCATCAGGATGGCTGCCAGCGCCACCACCATCGGCAGGCGGGTTGGAAAGCGCAGCTGGGAATACAGGTACACTGGCAGCGTCGTATCCGTGCCCACCAGGAAGGAAGCGATCGCATATTCGTCGAACGACATGGTAAAACAAAGCAGGAAAGCCGCCAGCAGCGCCGGCGCGCAGATGGGAATGGTCACGCGCAGCAGGGCTCCCCAGTAGGAAGCCCCCAGGTCCATGGCGGCTTCTTCCAGGTTGTCGGGAAAGCCCACCAGCCGGGAAGCCACGATCAGCATGGCATACGGGATGCTGATGATCACGTGCGCCAGGCCGGCTGCGAATGCCGAGAGCGGTATCCCGATCTCATGGAACAGGATCAACAACGATACGCCCAGGATGACATAAGGGATCACCAGCGGCAGTGCCGACACTGCCAGGAAGAGGCTCCGCCCTGGCAGCCTGAACCGGACGATGGCGATTGCGCCCATCGTACCGAGGATGGTGGCTGCCAGCGAAGATCCGAAACCAATCATCAGGCTGTTTCCCACCGCTTTCAATAATTCGCTGTTCTCGAATAACTGCCCGTACCAGCGCAGCGTGAATCCCTTCAGTGGAAAGACCAGCGTGGTGGAATCATTGAATGAAAAAATGGTCAGCAGGATGATCGGCAGGTAAAGCAGGGCGCAGATTGCCACGAAATAGATCGAACCGGGGGAAGGCCATTTGCGCTTGTTCATTAGAAACCTGCCAGGTCCGACAGGGATCCGAACCGCGTAAGGATAAAGATCAGCAGCAGCACTGCCAGCAGCATGGCCATGCTCATCACCGAGCCCATCGGCCAGTTAAGGGCGCGCATGAATTGATCCTGGATCAGGTTGCCGTACATGGAGCCGGATACGCCGCCCACCAGCAGGGGTGTCACAAACTCGCCCAGGGTAGGGATCAGGGCAAAGAAGAAACCCGCCAGCACCCCCGGCAGGCTGAGCGGCAGGGTGATGCGCAGGAAAGCCTCCCACCTTGGGCAGCCCAGGTCTGCCGCAGCTTCGAGCAGGTTCTTATCGATCCGTTCGAGCGCCGCAAAAATGGGCAGGGCTACAAATGGCACCCACACGTAGACCAGAGTGACAACGACCGCCTGGCGGCTGTAGATCAGGATGGGCGAAGCCTTATCGATCCAGCCGAGAGAGAGCAGCAGGCTGTTCAACGCCCCGCTGGAACCCAGGATCAGTTTCCATGAAAAAATGCGCAACAGGTAACTGGTCCAGGTGGGAACAATCAGCAGGGTCATCAGCGTCACGCGCTTCGCGCCTGCATGGAAAACCAGGTAATATGCCAGCGGGTACGCCAGCAGGGTCGAGAAACCTGCGATCGTGAATGAAATGATCGCCGATCTCCACAGCAGGCGTTGGAAGTTCAAATTTTTTAAGAAGGATTGATAATTCGCCAGCGTGAACGTGTCATGTGCCGCACCGCTGATTCCGGAGCGAAAACTATAAATGAACATGACCCCGATGGGGACTAAGAAGATCAGCAACAAATAGATGCCTGGCGGCCCGATCAGGGACGCGAACCGTCTGCGCTTGTCCATTCAGGATTCCTGTTCAGGACCTCCGGAGGGGATGATCCGGAGGTCCCAGATGGCGACCTAAATGCCCGGTAATTATCCCGGGTATTGTGGACCTGACTTATTGTGAGGTCTTCACCTCGGACCATACATTCGTCCAGGCGTCTCTCTGGGCCGGGGTGAGGTATTTATAAAAGATCGTTCTCGAGATGATGTTCTGATCATTCAGCGATAGCAGGTCCGCTGTCTGCTGGTTGACTAGCGGGATCGCGGCCGTGTTGACTATACCGTAGCCGTAATCGTTAGCCAGTTTTGCCTGCGAGGCAGGTGCCAGGTAGGCATCAATCATCGCCAACGCCAGGTCGTAATTCTGCGAAGTGCTGGGGATGGCAAAACCGCACAGGTAACCCCCCCGCCCTTCCGCTGGGTCGATATAGACCACATCCAGGCCCTGGTTGACCATATTTACGTAGGAGGCGTTCCAGGCGCTGGCTGCCACCCACACATCCCCTGAAGCGATCATTTGCTCCAGTTCGGTCTGGCTGCTCCACACCGTCAGAACATTGGGCATCAATTCCAGCAATTTCTGGCGGATCTGTTCGTCCTGCTCGGGAGTTGTGCTCCACGGGTCAGCGAAGCCCAGTGCCAGCGAGGTGATCACGTGCGCCGTCTCGCCTGAATCGTACAGGGCAATGTGACCCTTGTACTCGGGTTTCCAAAGGTCTGCCCACGATGTAGGTACGTTCTCAACCAGGTCCCTGCGCACCAGGATGGATTCAAAGCCCCAGTCCCACGGTGCCCAGTACTGCTGGCCATTGAACTCACCCTCTTTTGCCAGGGCAGGGTTCACGTTATTCCAGTTGCTGATCTTGCTCGTGTCGAGCGGTTGGACCATGCCCTCATCCACCATGATCTTCCAGAAGTTGCTGCAGGGATGGACCAGGTCAGCCTGGAAGCCGCTTTTCATCTTGGCATACGAGTCGGCGCTCTCCGACATGAAGCTGAACTCCACGTTGACATCCGGATACCGGGCTGCAAAGTCTGACCAGAATTCCGGTAATTCGTATCCTGACCAATCCAGCAGGGTCAGCGTACCGGTGACAGGCGGCGGGATCAGGGTATCAACCACGGGCGGCTCGGTGGGTGCTGCCGTGACCTCGGGCGGCGCAGTAGGTGTGGGTTGCGGTCCGCAGGCACTTAATATCAGCATGCCGGCGACCAGCATCAACAACAGGTGGAAGTATTTCTTTTCAGGTTGCATAGTTCTCCTCCGGTTTGATTGGCAATGATGGATTCAGATCGAATTAGTAACAGACCGGTGGAAAGGACCTCCTTTCCGATGGTCTGATACAGGGTGCTTTCAGTATAGTGCAAATTTCATCCGCAGGCAACAACCTTTCTTTATGCCTCCTGCCTTCAGGCAGCAACCTGCTCCGGTTGTGTCCTTTGCCGATGGAATGGAAAATACCCGGTAGAAGTTTCCAGTCTGATCTATCAACAAGAAATAAAGAATGAGCCACTTACGGCTCATTCCATGCAATTCACTTTATTGGCAAGGCTTGGGTATCTGCCGAACTTCCCCCTAGGTGCAGTAGACCTTGTTTGCAACGTCTGGCAGGGCTTCAAAGGCAGGCCTGGCAAAATAGTAGCCCTGATAGATGCTGATGCCCGCTTCACTGAGCCAGTGATACTCACCGATATTTTCAACCCCTTCGGCGACGATCTCGATCGACAGGCTGTCACAGATCTTCTGGATGCCCTGGAAGATCCTCTGCTTTACGTGGTCCCACTGGATGTTCCCGATCAGATGCCGGTCGAGTTTAATATAATAGGGCTGGTATTCCACAAGTAATTTCAGTCCGGAATATCCTGCCCCGAAGTCATCGATCGCGGTGGTAAAACCAAATTCCTGGATGGTCCGCAGGTATTTGATCAGGTTCCTTTGTTCGGTCAGGCTCTCGGTCTCCAGCACTTCGAATATGATGTTCTCTGCCTTCATGCCGCTCTGGATCGAAGCCTGGAAGGTGGCTGTGATGCTCAGGTCAATCTCAAAAATGCTCTGTGCCGATAGGTTCAGGTTCAGGCGGTTGGGGATATTCAACCGGCTGGCCAGATTGATCGCTTTCCGGTGGCAGATCTCGTCAAACCGCTGGATCTCGTTTTGGGGAACCTGGGCAAAAACAGAAGCGGACGATTCGCCGTGTGGGCCTCGCACGAGGGCTTCATAAGAGATGATCTCCCGGTTGCGGATGTCCACGATCGGCTGGAATGCAAAACTGAAATTAAAGCCCATCTCTCCGTTGGAGCGGATCAGGTTGTTTACCTTCCCGATTGGATGATGATCGTCCATTATTCTCTTCCTGGCGTTAAAGGATAGGATTGTCCCTGCAGGATCCCCGGCCCGGTCAACCGCATGTTCGACCGGTATGGTGGTTATGCTCGTTGCTTTCATCCCTCCCATCATAGTCATCCCCCTGCCAGTTAGCCATCCCAGAATGAAGGGTCTTCCCCTCCATATTTCTACCCAGTTGAAGTCGCCATGAATATATACTGGTTCCACCTTTCTGCCGGGAAAGGATAAGCGACTATCCCTGGTTCCCATTGATGTGATCCCGTCATGGTCGCCATTTATTAATAAGCGAAGGTTCACTGAAGACCCTCCTTGACGCCTGGCTGGCAGGCGGGATGTCCTCGTTGTGTCCTCACGGAAATTATTAACCTATCATTCCCCACCGTGGGATTTGTTATCCATCGCAGGTTTTTACGGTACAATCCCCGCATGCCTTCCGATACCCAGGTCATCTACTCCATGGTGCGCGTCGGGCGCATCCATCCCCCCAACAAACAGGTCCTGCGCGATATCTCCCTCGGTTTCTATTACGGTGCCAAGATCGGCGTGCTTGGTCTGAATGGCGCCGGAAAGTCCACCCTGCTGCGCATCATGGCGGGTGTGGATCGCGATTTTGTTGGCGAGATTGCCATCAGCAAGGGCTATACCACCGGCTTGCTTGAACAGGAACCTCACCTCGATGAAAGCAAGACCGTGATCGAGGTGGTGCGCGAGGCGGTTCAACCCATTGTGGAGTTGCTCGCCCGTTATGATGAGGTCAATGCGTTATTCTCCGCACCGGATGCCAATTTCGACGACCTGGTTGCTGAACAGACAAGGCTGCAGGAGGCGCTCGACAAGCACGATGCCTGGAATCTCGATTCGCACCTCAACCTGGCAATGGATGCCCTGCGCTGCCCGCCTGCCGACACGCCGGTCAAAGTATTGTCGGGCGGTGAACGCCGCCGTGTTGCCCTCACCCGCCTGCTTCTCACCGAACCGGATATCCTCCTGCTCGACGAGCCGACCAACCACCTGGACGCCGAGTCAGTGGCCTGGCTGGAACACCACCTGCGTGATTACAAGGGTACGGTCATTGCCGTCACCCATGATCGTTACTTCCTGGATAATGTTGCCGGATGGATTCTGGAACTGGACCGGGGCTACGGAATTCCCTGGAAAGGGAATTATTCCTCCTGGTTGGAGCAGAAGAAGGAAGTCCTGCGGCGGGAAGAGAAAACTGAGTCACGCCGCCAGAAAACACTTGAACGTGAGCTGGATTGGATTCGCATGTCTCCGAAAGCCCGGCAGGCCAAGGGTCAGGCCCGTCTCACGGCCTATGAAAAACTCCTCTCGCAGGAAACAGAAAGTTACCGTGCCGAGCAGGAGATCTATATCCCGCCCGGTCCGCGCCTGGGAGATATCGTCATCGAAATGGAAAACCTGACCAAAGGCTTCGGCGATCGCCTTCTGCTGGAGGGTTTCAGCGCAAGGATCCCTCCCGGTTCCATCGTTGGCATCATCGGACCAAACGGTGCCGGCAAGACCACCCTGCTGCGTATGATCACCGGTCAGGAAAAACCTGACCTCGGCTCCATCAGTATCGGCGAGACGGTGAAATGGGCTTATGCTGACCAGGCCCGCGTGCTTGATCCGCAGAAAACGGTCTGGGAGGAGATCACTGCCGGTTCCGAAGTGCTCACCCTCGGCAGCCGCAGCATGAACTCGCGTGCCTATGTATCATCCTTCAACTTCCTCGGCACGGACCAGCAAAAAAAGGTCGGTACTCTCTCCGGCGGGGAACGGAATCGTGTCCACCTGGCGAAGACCCTCACCGAAGGCGCGAATGTGCTCCTGCTCGACGAGCCTACCAATGACCTGGATGTGAATACCCTGCGGGCGCTCGAGCAGGCACTCGAAAATTTTGCAGGTTGTGCCATCGTTGTCAGCCACGACCGCTGGTTCCTGGATCGCATCTGCACCCATATCCTGGCCTTCAGCGGGGAGAGCCAGGCGCACCTGTTCCTGGGAAATTGGAGCGATTACGAAGCCCACATGCAGGCGACCTTGGGCGAGGCGTACCAGCCTCATCGCGTGAAATACCGGGCGCTTAAGCGGTGAAACACTTGCATATAATTTTCATTTTTCCCAAACTTTTCCGGAGTGTCCCGTTTTACCGGTCTTCTACAGGTTCAATGGATCGGTAAAAGACAAGTTTCCATTTCCACTGATTAGTGTTATCTCTTATCAGAAGCAGTCATCACTGAAAGCAGGAACAAGGAAAGCAATCGAAGTACCAGATTGGAGGGCATAACCTATATAATTATTTTCCTGCCTTCCGGCACGGGCATTAATAACAGGCGTTCCTGTTGCAATATTATGTTTCTATGTTGGGCGCTAATCCCCAACCATCCAAATTTCCTGTGAGGTATCCCATGGATCAAAAACTTACCCTTGGCAGTAAATTCCGATACGGTCTTGCCGATTTGGGCTTTGCTCTGATCACTTCGGCAATGCAATTCTTCCTGCTCTTCTATTACACTGATGTGGCTGGCATCGATCCGGCCCTTGCCGGTCTGGCTCTGATGGTCGGAAAACTGACATGGGACGCAATTAACGACCCCCTGTTTGGTTACTGGTCAGACCGCACCCGATCCCGCTTTGGACGCAGGCGCATTTATATGATTATCGGCGCCGTGCCCTTGGGAATAGCGGCGTGGATCATGTTCTCCCTGCCTAAAGGATTGACCGGTGTGGCGGCTTTCTTTGCCGTGCTGGTCAGTTTCTGGTTGGTGGACACATTCCATACAATGACGACTGTCCCCTACTACGCGTTGACTCCCGAGTTGACCCGTGACTACAATGAACGCGCCAGTTTAACCTCGATTCGCATGGTGTATAGTGTCTTGGGCTATATCCTCGGGGCAGCTCTGACCACCATCCTGGCAGGGATTTTCCAGGGTGCCGGGATGAATATGCAATATGCCTGGAGCGCCACGGGTGCAGTCTTCGGCACGATCGCCGTGATCACCACGCTGGTTACAACCCTGTCTGTCAAAGAGCAGCCGGAGTTGGCCGGGGAGCCGTCCACGCTGCCGCCCGTCAAGGCTATCCTTACCTCTTTCAAAAATAAACCTTTCGTCCTCTTGATGATTGCTTTCATATTAAGCAGTTTCAGTTTCACGGTGCTGACAGCCCTGGTTCCCTATTTCATCCAGTACCAGCTGAATATGAAAGATCAGGTCTCCTTCGTGCTTCTGGCCATGCTCCTGATGATTGGGATCTTCCTTATTCCCGCTAAACTGGTCTCGGATAAGATCAACAAGGGCCCGGCCTATGCGCTGGGGTTGTTCATCGCTTCGTTGGCGGTCATCTCCAGCTTCTTCTTCCCGCATGGACCTACTCCTCTCATTTATGTGGTGGCAGCAGTAGCCGGTCTTGGTTTTTCAGCCCAGTGGGTATTCCCATGGAGCATGCTGCCCGACGTGGTCGAGTACGACGAAAAGATGACGGGCGAGCGGCGGGAGGGCGTCTATTACGGTCTGTGGGCTTTCCTGAGCAAGTTCACCGGAGCACTCGGTATCGCAGTCAGCGGGTGGGCCTTGGGCCTGTTTGGTTATGTCCCCAACGTGGAGCAAACGATCCACGCCCTGTTTGGTATCCGGCTCTTCTTTGCCATTGTGCCTGCCGTGGTCATTATTTTCAGCCTGCCTTTCCTGATCTGGTACCCGATCACCCGCAAGACTCACGCCGCACTGGTTAAGGAACTTGCAGACCGGAAGGCTGTAAAAAATTAGGAGGCCATCATCAAAGTCATCATCATTGGATCGGGCATGGCCGGGCTCACCGCCGGGGCATACCTTTCCAAAGCCGGCCACAACGTAATTGTTTACGAACAGTATTCCACTCCGGGTGGCGTGACCGCTACGGTGAAACAGGATGGATTCGGCTGGGATATTGGTCCTTTACTCCTGGAGGGATTCGCCCTCGGTGATAAAGGACGCATGATCCTGGAAGAACTGGGAGTAAGCGACCGGGTACCTTCGATGCACGAGGACCGCGGCCTGTCCATGCCCGAATTTGCCCTGTGGCCTCCGCAGAACTACGAGGGTCCTTACTGGCGGCGCGACCGGCTGAAGCAGTTCTACCCGACCGAAGCGCGCGCCCTTGACTCCTACTACCGTTTCTATGATCGCATGATCACCCTGACCTCGTTGGCACGCATGGCAGAGAACGCCAGCGGCCTGGCAGCCTTATGGCTCAAGATGCGCATGTGGATCGCCTTCCAGTGGGTCAAAGGGAAGGTGAATTGGAACGGGGGACAGTTGATGGATCATTATTTCAAATCACCTGTCTTGAAGACCTTCTTCCTGGGAATCGTGGCAGACTTTGTAACCGCCCCGAGTGAATTCCCTGCGCTGGGCGTACCGTCCATCCACCTTGAAACCGCCTTCGACAAACGCATCCCGACTTTTCCGGGAATCCGCAGCGCTCAAACTGCTTATACGTACATCCTGGATGGTTGCCAGGCGCTGGTCGATGCGGTCATGGGTGTCATCCTGTCCAGCAATGGAAAGGTATTTACGAGTTCGGTGGTCAGGCGGATTATCATAGAGAATGGTCGTGCAATAGGTGTTGAACTGGCGGACGGACGAATTGAAACCGCGGACAGGGTATTGGCCTCCGGTGGGATGAAAGAGGTGTTCTTCGATCTTGTTGGACGCGAGAACATTCCTGGGGACCTGGTTAAACAGATCGAAGGCAACCGCTTGATGGAATCGGTCCTGATGGTTCAGTTGGGGATCGATTTCGACCCAACTCCTTACCAACCGGCAGCTCTGTGCTATTACTATAAGACCCAAAACTTGGAGAGTGCTGTTCGACGCCTGCGTTCCGGGGAATATCACGAGGGCAGGGACGGCTTCCTGGTTTACGTCCCCTCCCTGCACTCCCCGTCGATGGCTCCTACCGGGAAACATGCCCTGACAGTCTACACGGTTGCTCCGGATACATTGTCCAAAGGGAATTGGACCGAACGCAAGGAGGAGTTGGCTGACAGGCTGGTGGCTGAAGCCGAAGTCCATATTCCCGGCTTGTGCGCGCACACGCAAACGCGCCTTATCCTGACCCCCGAAGATTACCGCCGGCGCACCCACCAGAAACATCACTCGTTTGGCGGGGTTCCACCGGTCATCGGTAACAAACCTCCGGCTCACAAGACACCCATCCAGAACCTTTGGTTCATAGGCGCACAAAGCGAGAGTGCTGGAGGCGTAATGAATGTGATGGTTGGCGCCTGCAAAGTGGCTAAAAGGATTTTGAATGGCGAATAGTTGGAAAAATAAGAACGCCCCAGGCTGGGGCGTTCTTCGCTTCTTGATCGGAAATACAACTGCGGTTATCCTACATCGTCCGGTCGGACTTCCCTGCCGGTGGCGGCAGACTGCAACGCTGCCAGCGTGAATTGCAGCACCGCCTTGCCTGTCGGACCGTCCAGGCGAGGCTGGCCGCCGCTCTTCAATTTCTCGATGAAATCGTTTGTCGTGGCAGTGAAACTATCGTGCCATTCCACGCCCTCCACCGGGACGGGTCTGGTCTTGCCGTCCTTGAATATCATCAGCGGGGGCAGGTCGACCGTCTTTGCTGTGTAACGATTGATGAAAAGGATGCCCTTCTCGCCGATGACCTCGATGCGGTCATCGTCGGCATAATAATCGGAGTAGATGCGCATTTTGGGGGTATGCTCGATATCCAGCTGACCGTAGCGGTGGGAAGCCTTGAACTGGAACATGATCATCGCCGGGGCATCGATCTTCACGATCCCGACGGCTTCCTTGATCGGGGTCTGGTCGATCCAGGCGAAGACTTTCTCCACCGGTCCGCCCAGGTAATAGCCCAGTGAGAACAGGTGGTAGCCGTGATCGAAGACCAGCGGACCGCCGCCATTCTTCTTCTCGTTGAATCGCCACAGCCAGGACGAGAGCGGCACTTTCCAGGATGTATCGCCCGTTCCGCTGTTGACATGCATGCGCACCGCGTGGACATACCCGATTTCACCAGCCTCGATTAACTCTTTCGCACGCATGGCCGGGGCGTAGTAGACGAAGGTTTCGTAGATCCGCAGGATAACGCCGGCCTTGTCAGCAGCGGAGATCATCTGGTCCGCTTCGGCAGCCGAGAGCGCCATGGGCTTCTGCACTGAGATATTCTTTCCGGCCTGGGCCGCCTGGACCGCCATCGGGCAGTGCAAGTGGTGAGGGGTTAGCAGCTCAACGAGGTCAACCTCCTTGTCTTCCAAAACCTGGGAATAATCGCTGTAGACCTTGTCCACACCCCATTCTTTGGCTTTCTTCCTGGCATTGGACTTGTTGGTATCGCACACGGCAACGATCCTGGCATCCTCCCTGCCCCGGTAGCCCAACTGGTGCAGGTCGGAAATGCGGCCGCAGCCTACAATGGCAACACGGATGGGTTTCATTGTCATCTCTCCAATTCAATAGAAAGATCCGCTTCGCTGTTTGAGTTCCCAGGCTTTCAAAGAAGAACGGAATAATTTGTCCTTCGGTTGTTAATCTACCTGGGTTGTCCGGACACTTCCTCGGCATCCGCGGCCTTATCCATGGCTTCCAGTTTTGCCCGAACTTCGCCGTGGCTCTTGCGCGTGATCGGGTACTTGTACAGGAAAGGCAGCGCGACAAAGATGAAGATCGCTGGTATCAGCCCGAAGAACAGGCGGATTCCCAGCAGGGCATGCGATGACTGGGAGACATTGGCCACGTAACCAAAGCCGGTCAGGATCCAGCCGACAGCGGCCAGCGCCAGGGCTTCCGAGACCTTAGTCGCCAGGCCCCAGACGCCGTAATACATCCCGCTGCGCTGCTGACCGGTCTGCAGGCGGTCGGCATCGCCGACATCCGCCACCATGGCCCAGGGGAAGATCCAGTTGGCTGCAAAACCGAAACCTGCCAGTACTGAAACGACATAGATCAATGGGGTGGCACCTTTCGGCAGGAAAAAGGTCACCAGCACGGCCAGGGCCCCGATCCCCATGCCGATGGCGTAAGACGGTCCCTTGTCCATCTTGCGGCTCAGCCATTGCCAGAACGGAAGGGAGATGGTCACGCAGACCAGCATCAGCCCCATCACCAGGGTGGTCTGAGCCTTCATGAGCAACTGGTATTCGATGTAATAGGCCATCAGGATCTTGATGAAGGCGAACGACAGGTTAACAGTAAGGTAGCTGGCACACAGCCAGAGGAAAGCCTTGTTGCGCAGCGTCTTTCCTATCGACTTTAAAGGGTTGGGTTCGGACCTGGCTGACACCAGGGCTTTGCGCTCGCGCAAGCCTGCCGCCGAGATCAACAACGCCCCTGCGGCTAGGACCCCGTACAGGATGCCGATAAAAGCGTACCCGGTGCGCTGGAGGGCGAACAGCCCAACGATGGCGGGAGTGACAGCCGCACCCAGCAGGTAGGCTGGGACAGCCATGGCCATTCGGTAGGTCGTCAGGCTGGAGCGTTCGTCGTAGTCGTCGGTCAGCTCGGAAGTCAGGGCATAGTACGGAACATTGGTCAGTGTCCATACCGTATCGAAAAGCATGAAGGTCAGTGCGATCCAGACAAAGGTCCAGATCCTGTTCGCCGCCGGGACGTACCACAACAGGGCAATGGCGATTGCCAGCGGTATGGCCCCAAAGATCATGAAGACCCGCCGTTTACCGAAGCGGGACTTGGTCTTGTCGGTCATCCAGCCGAATAGCGGATCGTTGATGGCGTCCCAGATCTTTCCGATCAACAAGGCGTTGCCAGCCAGCGCCGGAAGGATCAGGGCGCCATCGGTGTAGAACTTCATCAGGAAGAACTGGACGGCTGAGTTGACCACGGCGTTGCCCAGGTCGCCAATCCCATAGAAAAATTTTGTTTTCCTGGGAAGCTTGTTGGTCTGTGGTTCATTTTTCATGGCTGCTGTCTCCTCAATCTCGTTGTGAAAGATTCAGGCTTTAAGGATTGCACCTTGGTCTGCCTGGGAAACTATCTTGCTGTAAAGATCCAGAAAACCACTATTGACGGCAGGGGCGCGCGGCTGCCAGCCCGCCCGGCGGCGGGCAAGTTCTTCTTCGGGGACCAGCAGCTCCAGGCGGCGTTTCGGGATATCAATTTCAATCTGGTCGTTCTCCTGCACCAGCGCGATCAGACCGCCGACAAAAGCCTCTGGGGCAACGTGCCCGATGCACGGTCCACGCGTTGCACCAGAAAAGCGCCCGTCCGTAATCATGGCTACCGAATCATTCATACCCATACCGGTCAACAGGGCGGCAGGGATGGATAATTCACGCATACCTGGCCCTCCGCGCGGCCCTTCGTTGCGGATTACAAGGATATCGCCCGCCTTGATCTTCTTTGTTTCGAGCGAGTTTTCCAGTTCTTCTTCACATTCGAACACCCGAGCGGGCCCGGTAAGCTGCAGCATCCCTGCGGCTACCCCGCTCTGCTTCACCACGGCACCATCCGGTGCCAGGTTGCCGTGCAGTATCGCCAGGCCGCCTTCGTGAGCAAGAGGAGATTCCAGGGGGTGAAGTACTTCCGGGCGCTGGGGTTTCGCCATTTTTATCCGTTCGCGCAGGGATTCACCCGTAACGGTGGGGAGGTCAAGGTGCAGCAGCGGTGACAGGATACTAAGCAAGGCAGGCACGCCCCCTGCCTCATGCAGGTCAATGACAGTATGGGGGCTGCTCGGGCGGAACTTGCCTATCAGGGGAGTCTGGCGGCTGAGGTCATCAAAAACATCCAAACCCAGGTCGATCCCGGCCTCGTGCGCAATGGCTGGAATGTGCAGGGTGGCATTGGTGGAACCCCCTATTGCCAGGACGATGCGGATGGCATTCTCAAAGCTCGCGCGGGTCAGCATCCGGCGAGCCGTCAGCCGTTGTTCCAGTATTCGGACGATCTGCCGGCCGCTTTCCAGGCATAACTCCCGGCGATCTGGATGGAGGGCAGGCAATGTCGCACAGTAAGGCAGGGTC
Source organism: uncultured Chloroflexia bacterium (assembly GCA_963828815.1). Classification (GTDB taxonomy): domain Bacteria; phylum Chloroflexota; class Anaerolineae; order Anaerolineales; family Villigracilaceae; genus UBA877. The sequence continues at coordinate 1,525,615 of CAWHGD010000002.1, read as the reverse complement.
AAGCCAAGTGTTTCGGTCACACAGTTCATTGTGCTCGCGGTGCCCATGAAATTGCAGGCGCCCGGTCCAGGACAGGCATGGCTCTCGATATCATGGAATTCGTCTTCTGATATCCTGTTCGCTTTGAGTTTTCCCATCCCCTCTTTAACATCGCTGGTGATCAGCTCCCGATCTCCTGATCTGCCCGAGGCCATCGGACCTCCAGTTACAAAAAGGGTTGGAAGATCAAGGCGGGCCGCGGCCATTAACATCCCCGGCACGATCTTGTCACAGTTGCACAACATCACCAGACCGTCGAAACGATTGGCACCAACCATCAATTCGATCGAAGCCGCGATCACATCCCGCAGGGGAAGAATGTAATGCATCCCCCTCCCCTGGGCGATCCCGTCGCATGGCGCCACAGTGTTGAACTCGGCGGGAGTCCCGCCGGCTTCCCGTACGCCCTGCTTGACCCATTCAGCAAGTTGGTGCAGGTGAAAATGACCGGGATTGACCTCGCTCCATGAATTGACGATCCCGATCAACGGTTTGCTGAAATCGGTGTCATGGTATCCCATCGCCCGGTACAGGGCACGCGGATAGGCTCCGTAAAGACCCTCAAAGATGCCTTGATCACCCATCTTTACAAACCTATCTCGTGTCGTAAGGCTTGCACGTTGTCACACCAATTGCCCACGTTCCAGCGACCATAGACTCCCATCCCGCCCAATGGATCGGGACCGAAATATACTGGCACGTGGATAAGTGTCAGGCCGGCATGGTTTCTTGCCGCTTCTAGTGCAGAATTGAGTGCTTCGGGGGTACGCCCGCCGTCGAGAGCCAGCAGGCCGGGGACGGCGCGCGCCCAGGCCAGGTAATCCACCTGGAGGGTGTTCCAGGTGGCAAAACCGGTTCCATACTGGTCATTCTGCAACCCGGTAATGGCACCCATGCGGCCATTATCCAGCAGCAAAATGCAGCCTCGTGCCCCATGTTCGACCCCATCGATCAGGATCTGGGGGTTCATTGTGAACGAGCCGTCACCGGTCAGAGCCAGGCTGAAGAAAGGTTTGGCTGCCACACCGCTGGCAAGCAAAGCCGAAACAGCAAAACCCATATAGGAGGCACCCGTCTCAGTGAAAGTCTGACCGGGGCGCTCATCCTCGACGATCTGAAACCCGTTTGCCTGCACATCCCCGGCATCGAAGAAACAGACTGCCGCCTGTTCTTTTGCCCAGTCAGTGGCAATTTTTATTGCTGCCGGCTGTGTCAGCACCGGTCCGCCCCAATACTCATCCGCCAGGAGTGGATTGTTTACCCGCTCCATCTTGAACTGCTGCCACTCGGCTTTCCTGGCGGCGCAGGCAGCCAGCCATTCAGGATTCTTGCTGCTCCTCGCCTTGAGGATCAGATTCAGTTTCGCCAATGTCCGGCGCACATCCCCGACCAGTGCCAGGGTATGGTGGTAATGGGTGGCATCCTCCAGATCGGCATTGATGTTGATGACCCGTTTCACATTCGGGTAACCGGTGCGTGAACAGTCCGACTGGCAGACTGCACGCGTCCCTATGGCAACCAGTAGGTCCGCATTTTCCATGGCGTAATTTCCAGGCAGGGAGCCCTTCGAACCACCCACGGTCATGTTCTGTGGATGGCTGTATGGTATACAGCCGGTGGCGATGGGTGTATGCACCAGTATGCCGCCGGCGCAATCGAGTAAAGCCCCCAACTCGGCACCGGCGCTCCGCCCTCCTCCGCCCACTTTAACGACCATTCGCTCTGCCTCCCGGATCCATTGCGCGGCCAGTTCATAATCACCTTCCGCCGCACCTAGGGTAACTGCCTGGCAGGTTTCCGGCAGTTCATCCAGGTTAAAGCCCTGGAGCCAGGCGGCCTGCGTGTTCATCGGCAGCAATAAGTAGAATGGACCGGGGCGGGTGGGATGGTCAACTGTAACTGCGCCGCGCTGCAGGGCGGTCGGGAGTGCCAATGGGGTATGCAGGGAATAGGCAGTGCCCATGCCCGAAGCCAGTTGCAGGAACAAGCCCTGTGCGTGTCTGGGCACCTGTTGCATGTTAAAACCCTCATCTTCGGTCGTTTCATCGCCAAAGAGATACCAGACCCCGATACCATCCGAGGCGGGCACCAGTGATGCGGCCAGAGCCTGCAATGCGCCAGGTCCGATGGAAGTTACCACGGCGGCCTTTTCACCGGTCACCCAGCGCAAGGCGGAGGCGGCATGGGAGGCTTCGATCTCGCTGCGCACCCCGTATACTCTGACCAGCCCGGCCTCCTGGTAGACACGCAGCACCTCGCCCACCTCGGTCGAGCCATGCCCGAAGACGGTGAAGTAGATGCGCACATCCTGCCGCAGGAGGCCCAGCACCAGCGCTTCAGAAAGGGTCAGATCAAGATGTCTGGGCAGGGTGTTCTTCGCGAACGCTTCGGCATGCTCTGTTCGCTGGCGGGTTAATTCTTCATGGGAGGGTCTTGGTGACGAATTCATACGGACCTCGATTTTTGGCAAATAAAACGGCGGTGAAATGATCGCGTGCGACTCCTAACGGGTAAAGGACATTCGTTCCGAAAGCGCCTTCCCGATGTCGATCACCTTCGCAACCAGAACAGGCAGCCGCTCAGGAGTAATCCGGCTGGCCGGGCCGGAGATGCCGATCGAACCAACTGCCTTCCCGCGAAAATCAAAAATCGGCACAGCGATGCAGCGCACATCCATGTCGAACTCCTCGTTATCCACGGCATACCCTTCCATGCGAACTTGCTCAAGATTTTTACGCAGATGATTGGGGTCAGTAAGGGTATGGGAAGTGAAGGATTCGAGGATGGGGGGTATTTCCAGGTCACCGAAAGCCAGCAGGACCTTGCCGAGGGCAGTACAGTGCAGCGGATTCATCGTTCCCACCTGGGCGTTGACACGCAATGTAGCCGGCGATTCGACCTGGTCGATATACATCACCTTGCCTTGCGCCGGTACGGCTAGGTGGGCGCACTCGCCTGTCCGTTCCATTAACAGGTGCAGGAACGGTTTTGCAGCCTCCCGTAAGGGCAGACGGGTGAGCACGCTGCGGCTGAGATTGACCACCTGCGGACCCAGGTGATACCGGCGGGTGTTCTCATCCTTTTCAGCATAACCGTATCGCGCCAGCGTGGAGGCCAGTCGGGAAGCACTGCCTTTATCCACTCCCAGCATTTCTGCTATTTTGGTGATACTGGTGCCTTCTTGGGAGCGTCCCAGGAGTTCCAGGATCTGTAGACCACGTGCCAATGATTGGATTTCACTCATTGTTGCAGATTATACAATAAAGTTGTTTATAATACAACAAATGGCAATCTTGTTACTTGATATAATTGTAGAAAAAAAGTGAAAAAACCAAAGGCAGAAAGCAGAATGAGTCAATGGTTTACTATAACTTCATCAATAGAAATGCGTAAGGAACATTCTGGCTCCATTCTTCCCATCGATCGATGTTATATTAATAGTCTGTTCAGAGCCTTAGTGGGTGAATGAAGCCAGAACTCTCTGACGGGGCAGGAATGTTTGGTAAAATTCTCTCGAAGGTCAGCGATTGATGGATGAAAACCATTTGACCATTTACTGGGATAATTAATCAGATTATGTTACCGCGTTTGCTCTATCACTTGATTCTTAATATTAGCAACAACAGTCCGCTGATTCCGGCGATCCTGTCGCCTGAGAAGAAATCCCTGTCATATCGTGAACTATTCCAGCATCTGCAAACCACTGCACTCGGATTGACTCGCATGGGGATTAAACAAGGTGACCGCCTTGCGCTTGTCCTTCCGAATGGTCCTGAAATGGCGACCGCATTCCTGGCAATTTCATCAGTATGTACATGTGCCCCGCTCAACCCGGCCTATCAGGTGGATGAGTTCAAATTCAGCATGGAAGATTTGCATGTCAAGGCCCTGGTCACCTTTCCGGGCAGCGAGCACCCGGCGCGCCAGGCTGCCGCCAGCCTGGGAATCCCAATAATCGACCTTATGCCGGATCCGGGGTTTGCGGGAATCTTCAGCCTTGCCTGTAACCTGCCTGTCGATGAGACCATTTCTGAACCGACACTGGCAGGCTTGGATGATGTTGCTCTGGTTTTGCACACCTCCGGAACCACCTCACGACCAAAAATCGTCCCGCTCACTCACCGCAATATTTTCCATTCAGCGGACAATATTTCTGAGACCTATGCTCTTGCCTCTACCGATCGCTGCCTTAACATGATGCCGTTATTTCATATCCATGGTCTGATGGGGGCGGTGGCAGCCTCATTGATTGCCGGTGCGAGCGTGGTGTGTGCCCCGGGTTTTATGCCAGGTACTGTCATGGCCTGGTTATCCGAACTTGAGCCCACCTGGTACACGGCCGTCCCCACCATCCATCAAGCCATCATGGAACAGGCTCGCCGTCAACCAGAAAGTGGCAAACATGTGCGTCTGCGCTTCATACGGTCGTGTTCCTCCCCTCTTGCGCCTTCGCTGGCTCAAGACCTGGAGACATTTTTCGATGCCCCGGTGGTCGAAGCTTATGGGATGACGGAAGCCGCACACCAGATTGCCTGCAACCCGCTCCCGCCACGGCCTCACAAGTTCGGATCGGTCGGTCTTGCGACCGGTACCACCCGGGTTTCCAACCTGGGAGAGCAAGGTCATGTGCTCCCTCCGAACGCGATCGGCGAAATTCTCATCCGGGGTGAGAATGTGATGTCGGGATACGAAAACAACCCGGCAGCCAATGAAACCAGTTTCATTGACGGCTGGCTGCGGACCGGCGACCTGGGTTCCCTGGATGTGGATGGTTATTTGTTTATCCGGGGTCGTATCAAGGAGATCATCAACCGCGGCGGGGAGAAGATCATCCCTCGCGAGATCGACGAGGTGCTGCTGCGCCACCCGGCTGTAAAGCAGGCGGTCGTTTTTGGAGTGCCGCATCCGTCGTTGGGGGAGGATGTTGCTGCGGCGGTCGTGCTCCAGGAAGGACAGACCGTTTCCATGCAAGAACTCCGTCGGTTTGCCTCCACGAGCCTGGCAGCCTTCAAGATTCCGGGCTTGATCGTTTTTATTCAGGAAATCCCGAAAGGTGCCACCGGGAAGATCCAGCGCATTGGCCTGGCAGATAAACTTAAGGAAGAACTGGAGGCAGTTAGAACACTGGAAACATCCTGTGAATCGGAGCCCCGCACGCTGATGGAGGCGGAAATCCTGTCCATCTGGCAGCAAGTGTTTCAGATACAATCGATTGGCATTCAGGATGATTTCCTGGCTTTGGGAGGGGATTCAATCATGGGCGCGAGTATTTTAATATTGGTCAATAAGTCATTTAAAGTAGACCTAACCTTTAGCGATTTATTTTCTGCACCGACGATTTCATCAATGGCTGATCTTGTGCAGGAAAGACAAACAAAGCGGCAAGTCCATGACTGAAAATCCACCTGCTCTCTCTCCCATCCAGCGGCGGATGAAAAAACAGGGACCGCTCTCCTATTCTCAGGAAAGCCTGTGGTTCCTGCAACAGCTCGACCCGTCCAATATCGCCTACAATTCCGCCTACCTTTTCCGAATAACCGGCGGGGTTGATCCCCAGATCATGGAGCGCGCCGTGAATGAAATTGTGCGCAGACATGAGAACCTGCGTACAGTCTATCCGATCAGGGGAGGGCAACCACTGATGCTGGTTCGCCCTCACGAGCCGTTCTTACTTCCCTATATAGACTATTCCTCCCTGCTTAAGGAGGAACAGGAAACGATCATCCGGAAATATGCCCTGGAGCACGGGAATGTGCCTTTCAACCTTTTCGAAGGGCCCGTGACCCGTTTTGCCCTGTTGCATACAGCTCCAAAGGAGGATTACCTTTTTGTTGCAATCCACCATATCGGTTTTGACGCCTGGTCCAGGCAGGTTCTGATTGGTGAATTGGTGCAATTGTATGGTGCCTATCGTTCAGGGGTTGAACCGGGATTGCCTGATTTGCCGGTTCAGTTTATGGATTATGCGCTCTGGCAAAGGGACTGGTTGAGAGGGGATACCCTTACATCATTTATTGATCATTGGAAGAATATTCTCTGCGGGGAACTCCCCACCCTTGATCTCCCCACGGACCACCCGCGACCGGCCATGCAGACCTATCACGGTGCGCGCCATCATTTTGGGTTGTCACCGGCCATTTCTGCTCAGGTAAGGCAATTCTGTCAGAAAGAACATCTGACCTCTTTTCACTTCTTCCTGGCAGCCTATGCGGTTTTGTTGATGCGTTACACCGGCCAGGAGGATCTTATTACAGGCTGCCCCTTTGCCAACCGCCCTTTTTCCGAGTTGGATGAGGTCATCGGGGCTTTTATCAACACTCTGCCGATCCGTTTGAATCTCAGCAATAAGCCTGGTGTGCGGGATCTTCTCGGACAAGTCCGGGCGGTGATGTTGGATGCGTTTAGCTGGCAGGCCGTCCCCTTTGAAACACTGGTATCCGAACTCTCCCTGCAGCGTGATCTCAGTCGAACTCCGGTCTTTCAAGTTTTGATCAACATGCGCAACGTGCCAAAACGGTCGCATGCAATCGACGGGCTGGACGTGGAAGTTGTTTTGAGGGAGGATGCCTCTGCCGCCTTCGACCTATCCCTGGAATTGGGGGATGAAGGAGTTCATTTCAGTGCGGCCTTTCGTTATAACACCAGTCTTTTCGACCAGGCCACCATTCTGCACATGGCCTCCCATTATCAGAATATTATATCTGCCATGCTTGAGCGACCGGAGGACCCGATCTCCGCATTGGAAATACTGGGCCCCTCCGAACGGCAGCGTCTCCTTCTGGATTGGAATGAAACCCGTTCTGAGTTCCCGCAAGTGTGTGTTCATCAATTGATATCCGAGCAGGCGGCAAAGTATCCGGATGGTTTGGCGGTCATTTGCAACGGCAGAAACTTGACTTATTCCACCCTTGAGCGGAAAGCCAATCAACTGGCGGGGTATCTCCTTGCGAAGGGAGTTAAGCCCGGTGCACTGGTCGGGATCTTCTTGCCGCGCTCAGAAGAACTGCTGGTCACTCAACTGGCGATCTTGAAGGCGGGTGGCGCTTATGTTCCATTCGATCTGACCTATCCGGTTGAGCGTTTGGCTTATATGCTGCAGGATGCAAACCCTGCACTTATAATTACTCACTCCTCGCTGGGTGCGCAGCTCCCGGATCATTGCCTTAAGATTATTCTGGATTCGGAAGCGGATGCGATCCGGGCTTTTCCGGACAAGGGATCTTGGTTTGCCTCCGATGGGGATGCAATCGTTTATGTAACCTACACATCCGGGTCTACGGGTCGCCCGAAAGGTATTATGACAGTCCAGCGGGGAGTCCTGAATTATCTGCACCATCTTGTGAAGACCTTTAACTTAAAGGCCAAAGAGAAAGTCATTCAGTTTACGCCGCTATCTTTCGATGCAGCTTTCCGCGATACCTTGGGAGTTCTAACTTTCGGCGGCACGGTCGTGCTGATGGATGATGAGCAGATGCACGACCCGGATTTCATCTACTCTGCCATCCTTGAGCAACGGGTCACCAGTATCTTGAGCGTGGTCCCGACGATGCTAAGGGCATTGGCCCGTTCTACCGAAAGTCGGACCTCGGAGAATCAGTTGAGGCTGCTCATGCCGAGCGGCGAGTCCTTGCAGGAGGCGGATATCGCACTGGCGGGAAATGCTTTTGGGAAAGCCGTGCAAATCGTCAACCAATACGGGCCGACCGAATGCAGCATGATCTCAACTCTATACATGGTTCCTGCGGACCTGCCGGAAGGCGTCCAGGGTGTTCCAATCGGAAAACCTATCAGCAACGTACGCGTGTATGTTTTGGACCAGAACCGCCAACCAGTCCCGGCTGGGGTGAGAGGCGAACTGTATATTGGCGGTATCGGTGTCAGCCTTGGGTATCTGAACCAGCCGGTCCTCACCGCCGACCAATTCTTCCCCGATCCTTTTTGGCCCGGAGGACGGATGTACCGCACCGGGGACCTGGTGCGATATTCGCATGACGGGATACTATCTTTTCTTGGGCGCCGGGATAATCAGGTCAAAATCCGGGGTTACCGGGTCGAGTTGGAGGAGATTGAAGCGGTCATTCGCGAGTGTACCGGCATCCAGGATGCGGCGGTTGTTGTTTCGTGCTCGGACAAACATCAGGATATGCTGGTCGCTTATGTCACCTTGTCTGGGGGAAAACAAGACCTGATCCTGGGGAATCTGCAATGCTATCAGGCAGACCGCTTGCCTTTCTATATGCTGCCCTCCTCGATTAAAGTATTGGATCGGATGCCGCTCACTCCCAACGGCAAGATCGACCGGGCTGCGCTGCCTCGCCTGGCAAGCAGCGCGGGGAGAATCGTTATCTTGCACCTAGGGATGATGCAGAAACGAGACTGGTCTCGCTCTGGAAAGAGATATTGGGAGTCGAGCGGATAGGAATCAGGGATAATTTTTTTGAACTCGGTGGGCACTCCCTGCTGGCGGTGCGCCTGTTCGCCCGCATCCAGGATGAATTCGGACGATCGCTTCCGTTGCTGCTGTTGTTCAAGGAAGGAACGGTGGAAGCAATAGCCCGATCACTGGCATTCGAGGAAAATTCCCCTGTTTCAAAAGGAATTGTACCGATACGACCGGAAGGGACTGAGCCCCCATTGTTCGTCATTTCGGCTGGTCTGTACATGCGCGAATTGATACTTGGTTTGGATGCGAGATGGCCGGTGTATGGAGTGGATCCGGTTGAAAATGGGAAGGTCGTCTATCGAAAATCAGTGCAGGAGACCGCCAAAATCTTTTACAGCAATCTGGTGGATTTTTATCCCCAGGGACCATACTCGCTATTAGCTCACTCTGCCTACGGGTATTTCGCCCTGGAACTCGCCCGCCTGTTGGTACAGAGTGGGAAAAATGTAAATTTCCTTGGATTGCTCGATACATTCCCTCCTGGCCCCAGGCGGCAGGCAAACCTGATGGATCGGGTAAAGATCCATATAATTAATCTCCATGATAAAAAACTTCCCGGGATACTGAAATATATCGGTCGTTCAGCAAGGCGTTTCTCGACACGCTGGCGGAGGCGGGCAGTGCTGGATGCGGGCCTGGTTGAGTATTATGAAAAGAAAGGGCAGGTCAAGGAAGTCAGAAGCCTCCTCTTCCGCGCTTACAAGCCTGAACCCTATGAAGGACAGGTTACCTTGTTTACAGCCACTCACCGTCCCTGGTATATGCGCTGGGATCCAATGGAGCATTGGACGAATATTCTCACTGGTAAGCTCGAGAAGGTACCGATTCCGGGGGATCACCTGTCCGCGCTCACTTCCCCTCATTTCTATTTGCTCGCCAGGAAAATCGAGTCACTCCTCCCCAGGCATGACAACGATTAACGAAATCCCGATTTTCATTCTCAAACCGGTCGATGTTCATGTCTGGTTATTCGATCTGTATCATCTTTCCCAGGCCCGCCCGGCCTGGGAACAACTCCTGTCAGCAGAAGAGGTTGACCGTTCGAAACGTTATAAATTCGACAAGGATCGCCAGCGTTTCATTGCCCGGCGCGGGATTTTACGCCTGTTGCTGGGTCGTTACACCTCTGAGCACCCAGTCAGTATCTTATATCGCACTAATCCTTACGGGAAACTTTCATTACCCTCCCATCCCCTTGCCTTCAACCTATCATTCAGCCAGGACCAGATTGCTATGGCATTCACTTTAGAGAGGGATATCGGTGTGGATATTGAACAGGTCCATCCGCTCCCGAATCTTTTCCAATTGGCGGAAAACTGGCTCTCGCCGGAAGAGAGGGCTGACCTTTCAGCCCTGGATCCGGCTTTACAGGTGGAGGCTTTTTTCCATATCTGGACCCAAAAAGAAGCCTTCCTCAAGGCGCATGGCGAGGGTCTGAGCATGTCTCTGAAGGATTTTTCGGTCTCCGCCGATCCTGGCAGGCCGGGCGGACTGCGCTCCTTGAAAGGCGATACGGAAGGGGCCTCTCCTTGGAAAATGGCCTGCCACAATCCCCACGCGGACTGGCAGGTGGCGGTGTGTGTCAGGGCGGAGGCTGAACCTGACATTAGCTGGATCATGCCGGAATTGGTTGATCTGCCTGGATACGAGGCGATGGAATGGTTGACAGGCGAAAAATAAATGGGCGGGCATGGAGCCCGCCCATTGAACCCTTTTAAACTTATTATGGGAGTGAGTCTGGGAAATCCGGCAATAAAATTTTTTGGTTGTATCTGCTGGACTTTTTCGAAATTTATTAACCTCGATATACGATTAGGAGATTTTATACACTATTTATTAAATAAACCTATCATGGATTCGATCTTTTCAGAATCGAACTCGTTACTTAAGAGTTTGTCGAGCGCGGATTGATAAGTTCCTAAAGTATTAATGCTGGAATCTCTCATGGTATGGTAGTAGATGGATATTTTGTCCTTTTTCATTAATTCTTCGATCCACTGGGAACGATATTCTTCTGTATATTTCGTTTTTCCTTTGAACATGATGGAAAGTGTTGATATTATCTTCTTAAGGGTATGATCAACCTTCTCGGTCTTTATAATTCGATCGAATTCAATGTTTATGATTGCCCGGCGCTGGGCGATAATATTTTCCTCATCGTGGAGTTTTTCCTGTAATTCCATAATCCTTTTACGCAAAAGACGTTCCAGGCGAAATTTTGATTGCATCTGTTCATCTGGTTGGTTAAGGAGATCGCGGCCGCAATATTTACAGAGAATCACCTCGTCCTGGATCTCTTCAGCACAGTAGGGACATTTTTTCATAACTTCTCTTTCTCATCTGCCGACATCGGTCAATATTTCTTTTCCCATGCACAACCCTTGAGGGTTGTAGATAGTACAGAAAGCAGGACTATCATCCCAATTTGCTGAAATGAAAGGAAGCAATTTTGTGAGTATTCAATTTTCCTAAATAAGTGCATCATCAAGAATTAATATCAGGATCATTGTAGCAAATAGTGAAGCAATATACCAGTAATTATATACTTCGCAAATATTTCGCAGTAGAGTGTGGAAGTGGTAACTTCCTGACATCATGCTTGGATAACATCCTGAGAAAAATATCAGCCGCATGGCGCTTCCTTATCACCAGCATTATTGCCTTTTCAAGAAATAAAATGCAGTATACTATTTGAAATGCTCGCAAGTGCGCTCACCCACCTCGAATGTCCCGAATGCGGGCGCGAATTCAATGCCGACCGGGTGCAGAAATTCTGCGAAGATTGCTGCTCGCCGCTGTTGGCGCGCTACGATCTGAACAGGGTGGCAGGGAGCGTCACACGCACGCAGGTTTCCGCCCGCCCGCCCGGGTTGTGGCGCTGGGCAGAACTTCTGCCCGTCCGCAAGGAGAAATTCCGCCTGACGCTGGGTGAGGGAGATACGCCTCTTCTACCCGTCTCGCGTTTGGGTGCCGCGTTGAAACTCAAGCACCTTTTCATCAAGGATGAATCCCGCAATCCGACCGGTTCCTTTAAAGCCCGCGGCGTGTGCGTGGCTGTTGCCCGGGCGCGGGAACTGGGCTGCCGGGAATTTGTCATCCCCACGGCGGGAAACGCCGGTGGCGCCCTCGCCTTCTATGCCGCCCGGCACGGAGCCAGGGCGCATGTTTTCATGCCAAAGGATGCTCCCCGCGCCAACCAGGAAGAAGTGCAGGTTTCTGGTGCGGATCTCAGGCTTGTGGATGGGATCATCAGCGATGCCGCCCGCCTTGCCGTTGAAGCCGCCAGGGGCAAACGCTGGTTCGATCTCTCCACCTTCAAGGAACCTTACCGCTGTGAAGGCAAGAAAACCATGGGATTCGAACTGGCTGAAGCCTTCTCCTGGCAACTGCCTGACGTGATTGTCTACCCCACCGGCGGCGGGACCGGCCTGGTGGGAATGTGGAAGGCTTTTTCCGAGTTGAAGTCCCTGGGCTGGATCGCTCCCAGGCTGCCGCGCATGGTCTCGGTCCAGGCAGAAGGTTGCGCACCGGTGGTGCGCGCCTTCGCCAGCGGCGCCATGCGGACAGAGACTTGGCAGGATGCCCACACGCTTGCAGCCGGTCTTCGGGTCCCGAATGTTTTCGCTGATCGCTTGGTCCTCAGCGTGCTGCGCGAAAGCCGTGGTACTGCCTTCGCAGTCAGTGATGCTGAGATCCTGCAGGCACAAAAGGAGATCGCCCAATCGGAAGGAATCCTGGCATGCCCGGAAGGTGCCGCATCGCTTGCAGGCTTGCGTCATCTCGTTGATAATGGATGGATTCAATCTGACGAATCGGTTGTATTATTTAATACGGGAACCGGCTTGAAATATTTATAAGGGATATATGGCAGAAGAAGAAACCAGGTCGACCTTGGAATTCCTCTACAACGTCAGTCGCGAACTGGCTTCTGCGTTGGAATTGCGCACCGTGCTGCAGCGCATTCTCTTCCAGTCGCTCAAATACGTGGGCGGTGAACGCGCCAGTATTGTGGTGCTGGACGATAACGGCAAGGCGGTTGACTCGGCCATCGTGTACGGGCGAAAGATCCATGACCATACCACCCAGCAGTTGCGTGAAACGGTCGAACGCGGCCTGGCTGGCTGGGTGGTCAGGCACCGCCAGCCAGCCTGGGTGCCCGATACCAGCCGCGATGAGCGCTGGCTTCGCCGGCCGGATGACGCTGTGGACCAGTCCGGGGCAAAAGCCGCCCTGTGCGTTCCCCTGATGGCGCGTGAACGCCTGGTGGGTGTGCTGACCCTTGTCCACCCCGAACCGGGGGCGTATAACAAGGAACATTTCAGCCTGATGCAGGCCATCGCTGACCTGTCGGGCATCGCGGTACTGAATGCCCGCCTCTACGCCGAGAGCCAGCGGCAGGCGCGCGTGATGACCGCTCTGGCTGCCAGCGCGGCAGCCATCAATGCCAGCCTGCGCATCGATGAAGTGCTTCAGCGCATCCTGGATGAAACCATCCAGGCGTTGCAGGTGGAGACGGTGGCGCTGGCACTCGTGGAAGCCAACTGGGACCTGGTCTTCCACGCTGCCACCGGCGAGAACAAGACCGCCATTATCGGCAAGCGCGTACTGGCAGGTCAGGGCGTTATCGGCTGGGTGGCCCATGAAGGCGAAGGTGTGGTCATTCCAACCGTACGCGATGACAAGCGTTTTGTGCCCGGCGAGCAGTTCGAGGGTCTCAATCTGAGTGCCATGGCGGTTGCCCCGATCTACGCCCAGGGGCGCGTGATCGGCATCCTGCAGGCCATCAACCCAACCTCCGGTATTTTCGACCCGGATGCCCTGCTGGTCTTGACCGGTATTGGCAACCTGGCGGGCTCCACCATCCAGCACGCCCAGTTGTTCGAACGCCTGCAGGCAGCCCATAAACGTTATCGTGAATTGTTCGACGACAGCGTGGATCCCATCCTGGTGACCAGTTGGAACGGGGAAATCCATGAATCCAACCGCCAGGCAGCCGTGATCACAGAGCTCACCTCCCGGGTATTGCAAGGCATGAAGATCGACCAGGTGCTGGTCGCGCCAACGGGTGAGAATCCGCTCAACATGGAAAAACTCAAGAGCGGAAAGATCATCACCTACGAGGCGGAACTTGAAGAACAAGAGCGGCGCGAAGATCCCCATCCAGGTGAATGTGCGCAAGGTGGTCTTCGAGGAAACCGAATCCCTGCAATGGCTCATGCGTGATATCCGCGAACGCAAGGACCTGGATACACTGCGCGAAGAACTGACCTCCATGATCTACCACGACCTGCGCTCGCCGCTGGCGAACATCATCTCCAGCCTGGATGTGCTTACCACCATGTTCCCGGGTCCCGAGAACGAGATGATCCAATCGGTGACCACCATTGCCCGCCGTTCCACCGACCGCATCCAGCGCCTGGTCAGTTCGCTGCTCGACATCAACCGGCTGGAAGCAGGGCAGACCATCGTCTCGCAGCAGGTGGTCAAACCCGCCATTCTGGCTGAAGAAGCCATCGAGGCGGTTCGCCCGATGACTGCCAGCCGCCACCAATCGCTGACCAGCCATATATCCGCCAAGTTGCCTGCCGTCTGGGTGGACGTGGATATGATCCATCGCGTGCTGATCAACCTGATGGAGAACGCTTCAAAATTCACCGCCCCCGAAGGCAAGATCGAGTTGGGAGCAAAACAGGAAGGCGAATGGATCCAGTTCTGGGTGCAGGATAATGGCTCGGGCATTCCGTTCCACGAGCTGGAACACATTTTTGAAAAATTCACCCGCCTTAACGGGCAGGACAATTCCAGCGGGCTGGGGGTTGGACTGGCTTTTTGCCGCCTGGCTGTCAACGGTCATGGAGGCAAGATCTGGGTGGAGAGTGAAGTCGGCAAAGGGTCAAAATTCATTCTCACCCTGCCGCTGGCAAAAGAACAATAATCGATTCAGGAGCATGCATGCAAGCCATTGCTAAGGATATCTACATTTCCAACGAATACCCGGGTGCCACGCTCGGGGTGATCAATCTGCCCCTCGGGCTGATCCAGATCGATGCTCCACCTTCCCCGGAGGATGGTCGTGCCTGGCGCGCCGCCCTGTTGAACCTGGGAGGCAGTTCCGATCGTTTGCTCGTCAACCTGGATGCCCATCCGGACCGCACCCTGGGAGACAGGGCAATGGATTGCACCGTCGTCGCCCAGGAGAAGACCGCCCATGTCTTCCGCACCCGGCCGACCACCTTCAAGGCGCAGGGCGAGGAAACCGGCGCTGACTGGGAGACCGTTCCCGGTATGGGAAACATTCGCTGGGTGCCGCCGGAGATCACCTTCAGCCACCAGATGTTCATCCATTGGGGGGATTCGCCGGTGCTGTTGGAACATCATCCCGGTCCCACCTCGGGTGCCGCCTGGGTGATCCTGCAGGATCTGAAGATCGTCTTTGTAGGTGATGCGGTGCTCAAGAACCAGCCGCCGTTCCTGGCTGGAGCCGATATCCCGGTCTGGCTCGACCACACTCAAACTCCTGCTTTCACCGGCTTACCGGAACTGGCTGGTGGTCAGCGGGCGCGGCGGCGTGGTGGCTGCCGAGGCGATCCGGGCGCAAAAAGATTACCTGGAGCATGTGCTCACCAAGGTCGAAAAACTGGCCAAGAAGAAATCCTCTCCGGAAGCGGTTGAGAACCTGGTGGCACCCTTGTTGAACCCATTCAAGATCCCGGCCAGCCAGATGCATAAATATTCACGGCGCCTGCGCTACGGCCTGCATCATTATTACGCCCGCCATTACCGCGCCACCGGCAGCGGCAGCGGCGAGGAGTAGTATCCTGGTGCCTGGTACCTACCAGCCGATCTTCGAAGTCACCCGCGGCCGCATCGTCGAGTCGCTCCATTACGGTGCCGCTGCCGTGGTCGACTCTGGGGGGCGCCTGCTGGCCTCGCTCGGAGACCCAAAAACAGTAACCTTCCTGCGTTCCAGCGCCAAACCCTTCCAGGTACTGCCGTTCATCGAGCGCGGCGGCGACCAGGCCTTCCACCTGACATCAAAGGAAGTGGCCATCCTGTGCGGCTCCCACGATGGCAGCGATGAGCATGTGGAGGTGGTCAAAGGCATCCAGGTCAAGGTGGGCGTCCAGGAAAGTGACCTGTTGTGCGGCGTGCACCCGCTCTCTCATCTGCCTACTCTCGAAGCAATGGCCGCCCGCGGGGAAAGCCTCTCCCCCAACCGGCATAACTGCTCAGGCAAGCACACCGGCATGCTGGCTGCGGCGCGCATGCGCGGCCTGTCCATTTCCGATTACACCAATCCCGAACACCCGCTCCAGAAGACCATCCTCGAGACGCTGGCAGAAATGTGCAGCCTGCCTGTCGACCAGGTGGAGGTGGGTATCGATGGTTGTTCCGTGCCGACCTTTGCCGTGCCCCTCTACAATGCCGCCCTGGGATTCGCCCGCCTGTGCGATTCGCGTTCCCACCAGGCTGAACGCGCCGCCGCCTGCCGCCGCATCACCCAGTCCATGATGGCAAACCCGCTCATGGTCGCCGGTCAAAACCGTTTCGATACCCGGCTGATGGAAACTTGCCCCGGGCGCTTTCTGTCCAAGGGGGGCGCCGAGGGTTATATGCTCATCGGCATCCCGGGCGGTGTGCTGGGAGCCGATTCAGCCGGCGTGGGCATTGCCTTTAAAATCTCGGATGGCGACCTCCCCATCCGCAAGGCAAACGGTGAAACCTATAATCGCGTCCGCCCTGCAGTGGCGCTGGAAATACTGCGCCAGATGGGCTGGATCAGCGAAAAGGAACTGGAATCACTGGCAGTAGAATTTGGTCCGGTCAAACCGGTGACCAACTGGCGCAAACTGGAAGTGGGCCAGGCGCGCCCGGCTTTTTCCCTGCAAAGAACAGGTCAGCCAGGATGACCACCCTCGAAACACTCGCCCGGCAGGTGCACCAGCGCCTGCTGGATTTTTATGGGCAGCCCGTCTGGCGCAATCCTCTCCCGCCTGTGGATGAGCTCATCTCCACCATCCTCTCCCAGAATACCAACGACCTCAACCGCGACCGGGCATTCGCCTCGCTCCGCCGGCAATTCCCGTCCTGGGAGCAGGTGCGCGACGCCTCTCCCGGGGTGGTCCGCGATGCCATCCTCCCTGCCGGTCTCGCCAACCAGAAAGCGCCGCGCATCCAGCAAGTGCTGGAAGCGATCACGGCAGAACGCGGTTCGCTGGATATCGATTTCCTGGCAAGCCTGCCGTTGGAGGAAGCCCGACTCTGGCTGATGAAATTCAAGGGGGTTGGCCCGAAGACGGCTGCCATCGTGCTGCTCTTTTCGCTCGGGCGGCCCGCCTTCCCGGTGGACACGCATATCTACCGGGTGACCGGGCGGATCGGCCTGCTGCCCGACAGGATGACCGTGGAGGCAGCCCATACCCACCTGGAGAGGCTTCTGCCCCCGGAAGCCTACTATGCCGCTCATCTGAACATCATCCGCCTGGGGCGCGAGGTCTGCTCCGCCCGCAAACCCGCCTGTCCGCGCTGCCCTTTGCGCTCACTTTGCAAATATGTAAGGTCGCTTGGGAATCATTCTGATATATAATGAATTGAAAACCATCCATGAAAGGAGGTGATGGCGATGCTGGTCAGCATTCGCGAACATGGCCAGGGCCTCGTGGAATATGCTTTTCTTTTAGTTTTGATCGCAATGATTGTTATAACAGTCTTACTTATCCTCGGCCCGACCATCGGTAATGTTTTCAGCAATTTGAACAGCAGATTGGTGACTTATTGAAGATCGATCTCCCGCTTTCCTGGCGGGAGAGCGGTTTAACTGCGTAAGAGTTCAAGTAATCCATCCGGATAGACGATCAATTTCCCCGGTCCAAATTCATCCAGCCGTTTCCAGGTGGCTGTAAACGCTTCTCCCATCTCATCCCCCGTGATGCTGTCTTTTTGATACAGGCACTCATCTGTCAGCCGTCCATCATAGACTAGCACGATCTCGTGCCCGCCTCTGCCCTCGTA
The DNA here is from genome assembly GCA_963828815.1 of uncultured Chloroflexia bacterium. Taxonomy (GTDB): domain Bacteria; phylum Chloroflexota; class Anaerolineae; order Anaerolineales; family Villigracilaceae; genus UBA877. The sequence goes on along the minus strand of CAWHGD010000002.1, from coordinate 1,508,121 downwards.
GGTGTAGATGTTTTCCAGCATACCCAGGTATCTCACCTCGCCCAGGTCTGCGCCAATTTCCTCCCTGAATTCCCGCCGCACCGCCTCTTCACCACGTTCTCCAAACTCGATGCTCCCGCCCAGCGGGCGGTAGAACACCTCCCCTTTCCTGCTGTCGTGCCCCTCGAACACCAGGATGCGCTCCCCGTCCCGGCAGACGCAAAGGACGATCGGGCGGATGCTTCCTGAATTCATGAACGCCTCCTTGACCTTCATCCTGCTGTATACCGGGTGGATGCCAATCCTTGCCTGTTTACCAACCCGGCAGCCTGTCCAGTTACAATCTCGCCTGCATTGACCAGGGACCGCTCCATGTCACCGTCACGTCTATCACCCTGCCGCGCAGGTCCTCTTCGCTCTCGGTAAAGACCAGCTTGTTGGTGGGCGTGCGTCCCCGCCATCGCGTAGCACCCCCTTGGGGGGTCGGCCCCTTCGTCTTCTCCTCGAACAGCACTTCCACCTTCTTTCCAAGTAGGCCGCTGTTGATCTCGCCGGCGATCCTTTCCTGCAGTTCCTCCAGCAGGCGGAAGCGGCGCATTTTCTCTTCCTCCGGTACGTCCTCCGGGTACAGGCGTTCCGCCACCGTTCCGCGGCGCGGCGAGTAGCGCGCCAGGTGTGCCACATCCATGCGCAGGTCCTCCAGCAGGTGGTAGGTCTCCATGAATTGGCTTTCGCTCTCGCCCGGGAAACCCACGATGACATCCGTGGCAATAGAACAGCCCGGTATGCGCCGGCGGATTTTCTCCACGATGGCGCGGTAATCCGCCTGGCTGTAGCCGCGCCGCATCTTCTTCAGTATCTCGTCGTCCCCTGCCTGGACAGGGATCTCGATGTGCGGCATCACCTTGGGCAGTTCAGCCACGCAGTCCATCAACTCGTCGCTGAAATAATTAGGGTGCGAGGTGAGGAAGCGGATGCGTTCCAGCCCTTCCACCTCCTGCAGCCTGCGCAGCAGGCCTGCCAGTCCGGGTTCTCCGGGCAGGTCTTTCCCGTAGCGGTCCACGATCTGACCCAGCAGGGTCACTTCCTTCACCCCTGCCGCGGCCAGTGCCCGGGCTTCGCCCAGGATCTCCTCCGCCGGGCGTGACCGTTCGGCTCCCCGCCGGGAGGGGATGATGCAGAAGGTGCAGGCATGTGAGCAGCCCAGCACTGCCGGCAGGTGCACCGAGACGGCCCTGCCGCGTTCGTGCTCCGGCAGGAGCATGTCCCCGTCCATCAGCGCGAACCTCGCCCCGGTTTCGCTTTTCTCGAAACCGCGCGCCTCGCCCTGCGTCAGGAACGCGATCAGCGGACCCGGGTCGGAGGGTGGCGAGAACACATCCACGTAGGGGAAACGGGCGCGCAGCTTCCCGTCATCCCGCACTCCCACCAGGCAGCCCATCAGGTTCACCACCAGGTCGGGATTGCGGACCTTCAGCGGGCGCAGCGAACTCAGCCGCCCGTACGCCTTGTCCTCCGCGGTCTGGCGCACCACGCAGGTGTTCAGCACGATCACATCCGCCTCTTCGGCCCGGGCGGTGAATTCGAAACCCAACCGTTCGAGAGCCGACCCCAGGCGTTGTGAATCCGACACGTTCATCTGGCAGCCTTCAGTCCAGACGTGGTATTTCTTCTTCATGGCCCGCAAATTATACCAAAACCATCTGAAAACCTCCCACTTCGCAGCCTAGCAAGATATGGTAAAATCTTTCCCGCCCGGAGGGATGGCCGAGTGGTTTAAGGCAACTGACTTGAAATCAGTCGTGGCTGCAAGGTCACCGGGGGTTCGAATCCCTCTCCCTCCGCCTTGCCAACATCCGGGAATTAACAACTGCACCTGGGGAGGTGCCAGAGAGGCCGATTGGGCTCGCCTGCTAAGTGAGTGCTGGGTCTTAAAGCTCAGCCGCGGGTTCGAATCCCGCCCTCCCCGCCATGACACGAAAACGCCTCCTTACGGAGGCGTTTTCGTGTCACCTGCGGCCGCGCCTTGTAGGATATGCCCTATTTCCCGCCGCTAGCCGTGCTTTTGTATACCCCTCCCCGATCTGTACCTGCATATAGAATGGATGGGGTCAATGGGTTAATCACTAGGGCATTGATATCCGTACCGGGTAATCCGGAATTGATTGAAGCCCAGTTCACACCGCCGTCTGTTCTTTTGAGCACATCACCCCAGCGGGTCCCGGCATAGACAGTGGATGTTACCGGGTCCACGGCCAGGGAGTATACAAAAACTCCATCCAGACCGGTGGTACTCCAGGTAACCCCTCCATCGATGCTTTTATAAACACCCATGCCCCATGTGCCCAAATAGAGTGTATTCGGGGTGACCGGATCGATCGCGAGGCTGCTGATGCCGGACATTTGCGGGTCGGGAAGACCGGTATTCACCGGGGTCCAATGACTGGCACCGTCCACGCTCTTGAACACACCGGGATTAAGTAGGTAAAGGGTGGAAGGGGTCTTGGGGTCGATGACCAGGCAGGTGGGTCTTCTACCGGTCAGACCGCCATTGGCTTCGTTCCAACTTTCGCCTCCGTCCATACTTTTTAGCACGCCCTCATACGTTCCCGCATAGAGAGTCGTTGGCGTTATGGGATCGATCACCAGGTACCCAACATTGAGTTGGCTGAAACCGGTATTCAGCCAGGCCCAGTTTGCACCATTGTCCATGCTCTTGATCAACCCGGAGGGTGTCCCAACATAAAGGATGGATGGTGTTGTTGGATCAATAGCCAGGACATTTACTTTTGTATCGCCCGAAAGAACATCGAGCTCGTTCCAGCGCCCGCCATCATCGTTGCTTTTGAATATCCCGGTTCTTGTTACCGCATAGAGCGTGGACGGTGTGACCAGGTCAAGCACCAGGGACTGAATCGTCCAGCCGGATAGACCGGTGTTGGATTCATTCCACGCTTCCCCCCCATTGGTGCTTTTAAAAACGCCGTGATCTGTCCCAATATATAGAATGCCCGGTTCGGCAGGGTCGATCGCCAGGATGCCGGGCCATGTACCCGCAAGGCCGGTATCGATGGTCCCCCAGGATTCGCCGCTGTCGATGCTTTTGAATACACCGTGATCCATGCGGGCATACAGGGTGGACGGTGTTGCTGGATCGATTGCCAGGTCATTAACAGGGGCAACGGGCAGACCAGCACCCGCAGCGATCCAACTCAAGCCCCCGTTTGTGCTTTTGAATATGCCGCTGGTAAAGGTCCCGGCATAGAGCACGGTCGGCGTGATCGGTTCGATCACCAGGCTGAATACAGTGGTATCGGTCAGACCGCTGTTTATGATTTTCCAGCTCCCGCCCCTGTTTGCACTTTTGAATACACCCCCAAATGTCCCCACGTAAATGGTGGCTGGGTCTTGCGGATCGATCGCCAGGCTGGTGACATCCAGGTTGATCAAACCGACGTTGATCGCCTTCCAGCTTCTCCCACCGTTGGTGCTCTTAAAGATACCGTAACCTTGCATACCCGCGGCATAGATCGTGGACGGTCTGGTCGGGTCGATCTTCAGAATGGTGACATAATGACCGGTCAGGCCCTTGCTGAACTCGATCCAGTTTCCGCCTCCATTGGTGCTCTTGAAAACTCCATAAGGTGTTCCTGCATAGATGGTGTCGGGTCTCACCGGGTCAACAGCAACGGAAAGAATGTCCCTTGTAGGCATGTCTGAATTGATGGCTGTCCATTTTTCGCCGCCGTTCGTGCTCCTAAAAATGCCGCCGCTCCACGTTCCTGCATAGAGACTGGCGGGATTCGTCGGGTCGATCACGATGGCGTTGACGGATGCCCCCCAGGGTCCGATGCTTGTCCAGAGTTCATGGTCGGGTGTGCTGCCTGTTTGCCCATCGGACAGTCCCGGTACCGGGCTGCAGGATGCCAGCAAGACCAGGAACAAAGCCATGGTAATGGAAAGAGTTGTTTTCATGGCGGGAATCCTCCTCAAAGTAAATACTGACGCATTCTTCATTGCTTTTTCGCATGGGAGTTGAAGACAGAAGGTTGGTACATCGTATTTGAATTCGGTCTCTGCCATAGCCGTTTTGCTTTTGAGACAGTGATGTCAATACTGTAGCATAAAATCCTGCGTTTAGGCAAAGTCTTCGGGAAATCGGCTGCATTGAGCGTCCCGAGCTTCGGCGGCATCAGCGCGTCCCATCGCGGACGCGTTTTTGTTTCAGCCGCGCGCCCCCATGAAGGGGATGCTATTCGAATCCCCCTCCCGCGAAACCTCCCGCCTTTAGGCGGGAGGTCTGTTTCCTCTACTTATTTACGCACACCCCTCCCGACATTTTACAGGGGTGGTTGTTCCCCGTGCAGGTGTTCGAGTTGAACTGCGCGCAGTTGAAGGGTGTAATCGGCGTCTCGGTCGGTAACGCGCCACCCGGTGGTTGCGGATCGATGATTTCGATCTCGCCGGTATCTCCCACCACCTCCACCAGGTTGCCATACACCCAGCAGGTGTCTCCGATATTGGCATCCGCCACCAGCCAGGAATCGCCCGCCCGGTTGCGCGCCATGATCGGCAGTTCAGCCCCGCTGGGCAGGATGTCGAGGGTCGGATATTCCGTCGTCGGCCCTGACCGGCAGTTGGCTGCCTCTCGCAGGATCGCCATCGGCGGGATGGGTGTAATGACCGGTCCCGTTTCGAGCGGGCAGAGGATATCTCCCGGCTGGGCGACGAACGAACGCGTATCCGAGAACGGCTCGTCGTCCATCGCCAGCATGTTGGCTTTCACGTGCCAGAAATAGCGCGTGCACTCTTCCCACCCGAGGTCCATGAACGAGTACAGCCATAAATGCTCCATGGGCCAGTCCGGCATGCTGAGGAATATATCGGAAAAATCCGCCCTGGTGGAGAACTCGATGGTAAAGTCGTGATCCGGCCAGCAGCTCATGTGGCTGTTCCATTCAAAATCCATGGAGCCGGAAGGGTCGAGCCTCCAGTTATCCGGCGGCCAGCGCAGCGTGGGGGCTCTTATCACGTCACTCACCTCGCAGAGCGGACCGGTGGAAAAGTAACCCATGGTCCCCCCGGATTCCACCATTTCATCCCCGGTAAAGACCATCGGCTTGATATAAACATAATACGTATGCCCGGGCGCCAGCGGCGCCGCATCCGCCGGCCAGCGCATGCTCATCCCCGCGGACCTGGCGGAAAGCAGGAAATATCCGGCGCTCGCCCCGTGCGGATAAGTCATTGCGCTCCAGATCTCCACCTTGTATTGCGCCGGGACGCAATCGCCCTCCCGGATCGTCCAGCTGATGGTGGGGGTCAGGTCATCGATCACCGACATGAGGGCAGGGTTTGTAACCGTAATATACGGAGCTTCCCCGACCTCACAGGCGGCAGGTGTTGACGTGGGCATCTCGCAGGCTGAGAGTATCAACAGCCCTGCGATTAGACACCCCGCTAACGATAAAAGTCGAAGTGAACGCGATGTCAGCATATCTCCTCCTCCTCCGCTTGAATAGGAACGATCATCTCGCCCGGCAATAACCCTGCCTCCACCGGGCGCGGCTCGATGGATGCTTTAATACCATTATATAGTCCGCATCTTCACAAATGCAATACCTTGCGCACACTGCGCTGGCTGAGCCGGCTACCGGCCGGCATCAGCCGCGTCGACGACCTGAGTCGTCGACGCTTAACTCTCGTGAATCGCCAGGGTGAGCCTTCGAAGAAGCAACATAATTCGCCAGGGCGAGTCAGTGAATAAACTCGCCCAAACCGTTTTACCTTCGATGAAATGTATGTTCCTTTTTCCCCCTCAAACAAGCGATCGCCCTTCAGGCCTCTTACACGGTGATCGCCAACACCTGCTCGCTCTCCCACAGCCCGTGGATGTTGCACAGCGCCAGTGCCTGGAATGTGCCCGCCTTGGAGACTTTCAGCGTCACAACCATCTGCGGGTCCGTGTACACCGGTCCCTGGTTGGGTCCCGCCACCGCTTCGCCGTGCGCGCTGAAGGCGAAGTGCCCCACCTGGTGCGGGAATTTCTCCCCTTCCGGGTGGAAGTACAGGTCGATCCAGTCGATGTGGTGTTCGACCGTGTTCGGGTGGGCGATCTCCTTGCCCACGCTCACCTTCACCTGGAAAGCCTCCCCGGCCTTCACCTGCCCCGGCAGCTCGATCACCGGTACGTGTTTCTCTTTCTTCCAGTCGTCCTTCTGGATGAACATGCTGCCCTCCTTGGGATAAGAAAAGGGATATTTCCTTCATTATACATCCACGCCCCGCCGGGAAAAACCAGAACGGATGGCAGTATCGGATTAATACATTCTGCATTATCAATCCCGCTTCAAATCGGATACAATCAGGCCGGTATCCATCTATTCCCCTGGCCAAAGGTGTTCCATGAGCAATGTAGTTACAGATCCCGGTCAGCCGCAGAGCACGCCTCTGCCTGCCAAGAAAGGTCCGCGCGGCGAGGTCTTCATCTACGCCACCTGGTGCAAAGGCTGCCATATCTGCGTCGAATTCTGCCCGCCCAAGGTGCTGGCCATGGATGCGGATGAGAACCATCCCCGCATCGTGGCCCCCGGAAAAGTGCACCGCCTGTCATTTCTGCGATACCCACTGCCCCGACCTGGCGATCGTGGTCAGGAAGCTGGAGTAGGAGGCGCGCATGGCTGTCAAACTGATGCAAGGCAACGATGCCATCGGCTGGGGTGCCATCGCCGCCGGCTGCCGTTTCTACGCCGGCTACCCGATCACCCCCTCCACCGAAGTGGCTGAGATCCTGTCCCGTGAACTGCCCAAAGTGGGCGGCAAATTCATCCAGATGGAAGACGAGATCGCCAGCATGGCCGCCATCATCGGCGCCCGTGTCGGCGGGCTCAAATCCATGACCGCCACCAGCGGTCCCGGGTTTCTCGCTGATGCAGGAGAACATCGGCTATGCCGCCATGGCCGAGATCCCCTGCGTGGTCGTCGATGTGCAGCGCCTCGGACCCTCCACCGGTCAGCCCACCGCCGCCTCCCAGGGCGACGTGATGCAGGCCCGCTGGGGCACGCATGGCGACCATCCCATCATCGCCCTCAGCCCGATCTCCGTCCGCCAAGCCTTTGACCTGACCGTCAAAGCCTTCGACCTGTCCGAGAAATACCGCACCCCGGTCATCCTGCTGACCGACGAGATCATCGGGCACATGCGCGAGCCGGTCGAACTGCCCGATTTCAAGACCATCAAGATCTTCGAGCACAAGGTGACCGAACCGCCCGCCGACCTACAAGGCCTTCCGCAACGCCCCCGACGGCGTTCCGCCGCTGGCGCCGTTTGGCGTGGGCTACCGCTACCACATCACCGGCCTGTTCCACGACGAGGTCGGCTTCCCCACCCAGCGCCTGGACGAGATCGATCCCTGGCTGGAACGCGTCAACACCAAGCTCGATAAGCACATGGACGAGATCTTGCCTGGTCGAGGAAGATTACCAGGCCGGGCGCGAAGGTGGCCATCCTCTCCTATGGCGCCTCGGCCCGCACGGCCCGGCATGCCATGAAGCTGGCCCGCGCCAGCGGCAAGAAAGTGGACCTGCTGACCCTGCTTACCATCTGGCCTTTCCCGGAAGCACAGGTGGAAGCCCTGGGCGACCGCGTCGACCGCATCATCGTCCCGGAGATGAACCTGGGACAGCTGGCCTACGAAGTGGAGCGCATGGTCGGGCGCAAGAAGGTCAGGCGGGTGGCGCGTGCCAACGGCGAGATGGTCACGCCGCAGATGATTCTGGATGCGATGGAGGGCTAGACAGCATGGACGAACATATTTTGGAAGCCCACGACCTGGAAGCATGACGAAGGCCAGCATCCCGCCAGAGAACTGGTTCGAGCGCAGCGAAACCCTGCAGAAACTGCGCAAGAACAAGAAATTCCCCACCATCTGGTGCTCGGGCTGCGGCATCGGCGTCGTCATGGGCGCCCTCATCCGCGCCATTGACCACCTCGGCCTGGAAAATGACGAGGTGGCCCTGGTGGCTGGCATCGGCTGCACGGCCCGCATGCCGGTCTACATGGACTTCAACACCCTGCACACCACCCACGGACGCGCCCTGGCCTTTGCCACCGGCCTGAAGATCGCCCGCCCCGACATGAAGGTCATCGCCATCATGGGCGACGGCGACGCGCTGGCCATCGGCGGCAATCACTTCATCCACGCCGCCCGGCGCAACCTGGGCATCACCGCCCTGGTGGTCAACAACGCCATCTACGGCATGACCGGCGGTCAGTACAGCCCGACCACCCCGCTGGGCGGGCGCGCCACCACCGCCCCCTACGGCAATGTCGAGCCGCCCTTCCCGATCTGCGACCTGGCCATCGCCGCCGGGGCCACCTACGTGGCCCGCTCCACCGTCTACCATGCCCTCGAACTGGACAAATTCCTCGCCGAAGCCATCGCCAAGGACGGCTTCAGCGTGGTCGAAGCGGTCTCCTACTGTCACACCACCTATGGCCGCCTGAACAAGCTCGGCACCGCCGCAGACATGATGCGCGCGCTGAAGGATAACAGCCATCTCCAAAACCGCCTTCGACAGGCTCACCCCGGAAGAGCAGGCGGCAACGACCAAGATCGTGCGCGGCAATTTCGTCAACATCGAGCGCCCGCAGTACACGCACGTGTATGCCAACCTGATCACCCGCGTCCAGGGAGGTGAAAAATGACCAGGAAGCATGGCTGAGCGCACCGAGATCCGGCTGGCAGGTGAAGGCGGGCAGGGCATGATCCTGGCCGGCATCATCCTGGCCGAAGCAGCCGCCATCTACGACGGCAAGAACGCCGTCCAGATCGCAGAGTTACGGTCCCGAGGCGCGCGGCGGGGCGAGCAAATCGGAGGTCGTCATTGCCGCCGGCGAGATCGACCACCCGGAGGTGCTGCAGCCGGATGTGGTGGTGGCGCTCAGCCAGGAGGCCTATCAAAAAGTTCGCCGCCACGGTCAACCCGAACGGCCTGCTGATCGTGGATGCCGACAAGGTGGATTCCAGCAGCACCCCCGCATGCCATCCGCCTGCCGATCACGAAATGGCCTTTGAGACCACCGGCAGGGTCATCACCGCCAACACGGTGGCGCTGGGCGTGCTGGTTGGTCTGACGGGTGTGGTCTCCCGGCAGGCGCTCGAGAAAGCCGTCCTCGCGCGTGCCCCGCGCGGCACCGAGGAGATGAACCACAAGGCGCTCGAGGCCGGGTTTGCCGCTGCCGGCAGGGTGAAAAAAGCCTGATGCAGGGAAACCATTATCTAAAATTAAACAAGAGCCGGATTTTGATCCGGCTCTTGTTTATTATACAGGTTGGATTCCCCTCCATGTTTATGACAAAATACTAATCGTCTTCCTCGGGTCGATTGCCCAGTATGGTCTCGATTGCAGCCATGACCTCGGAGGTCAGTTTTTCCACGGCCTCGAGCGCCTTGAGATTCTCCTGCACCTGGGCCACCCGGCTGGCGCCCATGATCACCGTGCTCACCTGCGGATTCTTCAGGCACCAGGCAAGCGCCAGTTGCGCCATGCTGATACCCAGCCCGGCAGCCAGTGGCGCCAGTTTCTTCACCTTTTCGATGCGGTCAGCATCGGTGAGGTCGGGTTTCAACCATTCATAGCCTTTCAGGTTGGCGCGGCTGTCGGCAGGGATGCCGTCATTGTACTTGCCGGTCAGCATGCCGGAAGCCAGCGGGCTCCAGGTGGTGGTGCCCAGCCCGATATCCTGGTAGAGGCGCCGGTACTCCTTTTCCACCTTCTGCCGGTTGAACATGTTGTATTCCGGCTGCTCCATGACCGGCTTGTGCAGGTGGTGCTTGTCCGCGATCTGCCAGGCTGCCATGATCTCCGCCGCGCTCCACATGGAGGTGCCCCAGTAAACGGCTTTCCCGCTGGTAACGATGTCGTGCATCGCCCAGACCACTTCTTCAATCGGCGTGTTCGGATCGGGGCGGTGGCAGAAGACCAGGTCCACGTAATCGAGCTGCAGCCTGGAGAGCGAACCGTCCATGGCTTCCAGCAGCCGTTTTCGGTTGAGAGTGTTCTTCTCGTTGGGTCCGTCGTGCAGCCCCCAGTAGAATTTCGTCGAGACCAGGTAACTCCCCCGCCGCCAGGCCAGTTTCTTGAGCGCTTCCCCCATCACGGTCTCGGATTTGCCGCGGGCGTATACCTCGGCATTGTCAAAAAAATTGACCCCCGCTGCGTAGGCGGCTGCCATGCACTCGCGCGCATGCGCCTCGCCCATCTGGATCCCAAAGGTGACCCACGAGCCGAGGGATAGTTCGCTTACCTGGATGCCGGAACGACCGAGGTGACGATAGTTCATGGGATCTCCATTACTCCTTCTCTTCGCCCGATCCGATGCCCAGCGGCTTCCACTTGGCATCATCCTTCAGCCGGTGCTGGATACCGTGCCGGTCGTGCACCTCGTCAAAGCCTTCCGACTTGATGAACATCTTCTCGCCATCCAGCAGGGCGGTAAGCCCTTCCTGGCCTGGTTCGGGGCGCTTGAGACCCTTGTACTTGGCGGCCATGGCCGGGGTGTAATCGGTGGGTTCTTCGTAGGTGGTGATATAGCCTTCAAAGTTCCGCAGGATGATCTTGTGATCCGACATGGAGAGCAGGTAGTTGGGCATGACCGGGATCTTGCCGCCGCCTCCCGGGGCATCGACGATGTATTGCGGGACGGCGTAGCCCGAGGTGTGACCGCGCAGGCCTTCCGAGATCTCGATTCCCTTGGCCACCGGCGGTGCGGAAATGCCCGGCTCCATGCACCAGGTCGCACTGGTAAAGGTAATAGGGTCGTACGCGGATGCGCACCAGGTCCTGCACCAATTTGCGCTGGATGTGGACGTTATCGTTCACACCCGCCAGCAATACGGTCTGGTTGCCCAGCGGGATGCCGGCCCGGGTCAGTTTATCGCAGGCCTCTGCCAGTTCCTTGGTGATCTCGTTCGAATGGTTGACGTGGATGTTCAGCCACAACGGGTGGAATTTCTGCAGCATATCGCACAGGTCATCGGTGACGCGCTGGGGCATGAAGACCGGCACCCGGGAGCCGATGCGCACGATCTCGATATGCTGGATCTCGCGCAGGCGGGTCAGGATCTCCTCCAGGATTTTTGGTGCCAGTACGAGCGGGTCGCCGCCCGAAAGCAGCACATCCCGCACCTGGGGCGTCTTCTTGAGGTATTCGATCTGCAGGTCGAATTCATGCCGCGAGAATTGCGCCGCCGGATCGCCGACGATGCGGGCACGCGTGCAATAGCGGCAGTAGGAAGCACACTGGGTGGTCACCAGCATCAGCACCCGGTCAGGATAGCGGTGCACCAGCCCCGGTACAGGCGAGTGCTTGTCCTCTGCCAGGGAGTCTTCCATTTCAGCGGTGAAGGATACCAGTTCACAGATCGGTGGGGATCACCTGTTTTCGAATCGGGTCATCAGGATCGTTGGGATCGATCAGGGAGATGAAATACGGGGTCACGTCCACCCGGAACAGGTGCGCGGCATTGAGCGCTTTGCGCTCGGATTCTGTCAGCGTGAGTACTTTTTCGATTTCTTCCGCGGAATTCAAGCGGTGGCTCAACTGCCAGCGCCAGTCGTTCCACTTGTCATCCGGGATTTCTGCATAAGCGGGAGCCCGCTTGGATGGAAAAGGTAAGACTTTCATATTTCCTCCGGTCAAGATCATATTAACAATTAAGGAGTGGGAAGACGTTAAGAAAACCTCGCCAGGCCTGGGATTGGTTAAATTACCCTTGGAGGGTCGTGATCAGGACGAAAGAATCCCGCCTCATACTCGCTGACAAATCCCATGCTGGTATTGTAAGAGTAAACAGGAGCAAGGTCAATATAAAATTATATGAGATGATGATGAGAGATTACGGTTTTAAGATACAATCATCCCAAATCCCGTAGATTGCCGGGGCATCCATTACCCGCCCAGTTGTGGAAATTACAATGATCAACCCACCCACCACCTCTATCGTCATTTTCGGCGCTTCCGGCGACCTGACCTCTCGAAAATTGGTCCCCGCCCTCTACAACAGTTTTAAGAAGAGGCGCCTGCCGGACAATTTGAATGTGGTCGGGTTCGCGCGCCGTCCGTACACCGACGAGAGTTTCCGCTCGATCCTCCGGGAGGCGCTTCTCAATTTCAGCCCGGATAGTTTCGATGCCTCCACCTGGGAACAGTTCGCCAGCCGGCTGCGCTACATCCAGGGTGATCTTAACCTTGGTGCCGATTTCTCCAGGCTGGAGAAAACCCTGCAGGGGTGGGAAGGCGGTCCTGCCAGCCGCATGTATTATCTGGCCACCGCACCGGAGCATTACGGGAATGTCGTCCGCGAACTAGGCGCAGCGGGCATGGCGAAACAGGCTCCAGGGGCGGTGACCTGGCGCAGGATCGTCATCGAAAAACCATTCGGCCGCGACCTTGAATCTGCCCAGGAACTCAACCGTACCGTCCATTCAGTTTTTGACGAGAACCAGGTCTATCGCATTGACCATTACCTCGGCAAAGAGACAGCCCAGAATATCCTTTTCTTCCGTTTCGCCAACACCATTTTCGAACCGGTCTGGAACCGCCGCTATGTGAACAACATCCAGGTAACCGTGGCGGAGACGGTGGATGTGGCTCACCGCGCTGGTTATTACGACCAGGCCGGGGTGCTGCGCGATATGTTCCAGAACCACCTCCTGCAGCTGCTGGCGTTGGTGGCAATGGAAGCGCCAAGTTCGTTCAACGCGGATGCTGTCCGTAATGAAAAAGCCAAAGTGTTCGAGAGCATCCGCCCGGTGGCCCAATCCGACACCGTGCGCGGGCAATACGCCGGTTACCGCGCGACCGATGGTGTCGCCCCAGGGTCAAAGACCCCCACTTTCGCTGCGTTGAAATTGTATATCGATAACTGGCGCTGGCAGGGTGTACCGTTCTACCTGCGCTCCGGCAAGGCCCTGGCGCGCAAGACCTCCGAGATCATCATTGAGTTCGAACGTCCGCCTCACCTGATGTTCAGGCTGCCGGATGGGCAGGATATTACCCCAAATATCCTCTCGCTCTGCATCCAGCCCGACGAAGGCATCCACCTTCGCTTTGAAGCCAAGCGGCCTGATTCCGACCAGGAAATGAGTTCGGTGGATATGGAATTTCATTACCACTCCTCGTTCAATGCCCCCCTGCCGGAGGCTTACGAACGCTTGCTGCTTGAAGCGCTGGAAGGGGATCCTTCCCTGTTCACCCGCAGCGACGGGATAGAAGCCTCCTGGAAAATGATCGATCCGATCATCCAGGGTTGGGAAGCGCGCAACAAACCGCCCCTCGCAGTGTACCCGGTTGGCAGTTGGGGTCCTGGCGAGGCGGATCAGCTGCTGGCGCGTGACGGTCGCCGCTGGCGGTTGGGCTGCGCTGATGAACAGACTGAGGCCAAATCATAAATTTAACTTTCCCAGGCGAAATCGCTGCCTGGATGCAGCCCCCTTAAACCAAAATATCAAAATATATAATCCTGGATGGTGGGTGAAACTGTAGACTCCAGCCAGTAACTGCTATGCTGTTCAGCCGGTCAATTCCCTCAAACGCTGGATCATCAGCGAGATACCCATGACGACCAGCACTCCCACGATCACCCATTTCCAAAAATGAACCAGCAGGATCAGGGCAGTGATCATCGCCAGGAGCAGCGTGATGCGCCCCACCGTTTGCACAAAAGCCCCGCGCAGGAACGATTCCGCCACGACGAATAAAATGAGAATGATCGCCAACCCTGCCCAAATATAGCCCGGGGCAAAGAAAATCAATGCCGCGATGGCAAACAACAGTAGGCTCAGGCTGACGGCCGCCCAGGTCTCAGCGGCGCGATCGAAGCGCAGCACCTGGGTCGGGTCGTCCGGTATTGCCAGGTGGCGGATATGGGCGTGCGGGTCGTCCTGCCTGCCCGCACCCAGTTGTTCCAGCCGCCGGTTCAGACCCTGGAGCAGGGCGGTGTTTTCCGAGACCTCCCGGCGCAGGTTGCGCACCTCGGTCGAGAGGGAATTGATCTCCTTCTCGAGAGCCACATATTGTCTTGAGAGGTGCGGGTTTCCTTCCAACCCTTTTTGCCGGGCACCCATGACCTGCAGTTCAGCCGCTTTCCGGGGGATCAGATCCTGCAGTTCCTCCTGGCGGCGCGAGAGCAGGCTGCAATTATCAGCCAGCAATTTTTGCATTTGCGGCGGCGGCGGTACTTTATCAAGACCAGCGAACCCGAGCGGGTCATACCAGGACCCGCGCGGCGTGCCGTCACGGTTGTACATGGGTCCCGCTGGAGCGTTCTCCCCGGAGATCGGATCGCGGGCAAAAAGCCCCCACAAGCCGCGGAACTGGTTCACCCAGGCGGTTGACTCGTCGATCAGCACTGGCAGCCAGGGTTCATGCCCGCCCGTGCCGAGTTGCAGCCCATCCCCGCGGGCGAAATCGACGAAAGGAATGTGGATCGTGCTGATGGGTGGTTGACCCAGTGTTTCCGTCCATAATTTATTCCATGAACGGATCAGGCCTGAGAACCAGCCCGGCATGGGTAGGCTCACTTCCGCCTGGTATTCCCCGCGCCGGAAGTACGAGGCGTGCGACCCTGCGCCTGCGTAAACCACTGGATGGCTTTGTTCCACTTTCTTCAATTCCTCGTGGTCGTCCCAGCGGCGGCGCAGGTCGTCACCCTTGAAATCATGCGAGGCGTAGGCGGCCCACTCCGGGATCAACTGCCCGTCCTGCTCGTACATATAGATAGTGACCATCTCCCAATCGGATTCGTGGTCGTTGACCCCATGGAAACCAGAACGCCAGCTGTTGAAACAAAAGAAATACCAGTACTGGAGCATGGTCCAGCCATTCTGGCGGGTGACCCTTCCATAATAGGTGTACTTGCGATTTTCAGCCAGCAAAGCGTTGTAATCCAATTCGGCAGCCGCGGCCGTGGCTGCGGATACTCTACCGCGCAGCAGGAAGGATAGCGAAAACAAACCGTCCAGCAGGCGCGGCAGGATGCCGCCGCGCGCCAGACGGCCGATGCCGGCATGGAAATAATTACCAAGTTTTCGCCGCAGGAGCAGTTGGTCAGCCATCACCTTGGCTGACTCGGCCAGGCTGAGTGGTTCGATGAAACGCAGGTAGCGCATCGAGCCAAATCCAGCCGGCCGGGATTCGATCAACTTTTCCATGCTGAGTTCGCCCTGCCTGACAAGCAGGACATCGTGCCCATCGGGGTGATGGTCCCAGAGGCTGCATTCGTGGATATAGTCCTCGACGGCTGCCGGGAAAAATTGCTCCCCTTTGGTATAGCACACCACCGGCTCGAACTTGCGCAGCAGTTCCAGGTCCGTAGCCGTTACCGGCATGGTGGGGCGGTCATTGACTGGGGACATCGCTGCTCCTGATCCCAAAGATCGCCTGCACCTCGTTTATATTGAGCGCAAAGGCGATGATGACATTGGAGATCATCACCGCATAATTGGGTCGTCCGTAAAAATAATCCACCAGCGAAATGATCATCGATACGCCGGTCCACGCCATCAGGATCACCCAGCTCCAGCGGCGCAGGCGTAAGAATGCGATCAGGACGACGATCCCTGCCAGGGATAACAACAGGTAAATTGCGCTTGAAAGGAAGGCGCTGCCCAATACGGTCAACTTCCATCCCGTGGCGAGCGGTCCCGTGATGCCGTGCAGAAAAATCTGGTTGCGGACCAGGGGTTCAAAGACCTGGTAGAGGCGTATTAAAAAAGGGCCACGATCGCCGCCGCGATCACGGTGATGGCGATCGGTCTTTTCTTCTTATCACTTTTCTTCCGTTTTGCCATCCTCTACCTCTCCAGAAGGGTGGATGCGGGCTTGGTTGATTTGATTTTACCTCAGGCGGGGGAAAAAGGACGGTTGCTGGGCGGACAAACATGGGATTTTGTGTTGCCCTAAATTACCGGACTATATCCTCCCAGGCTTCGAGATGACCATCTATACCCGAGAACCTTCATCCCGCAGTCATCTTTGCGTGCTACAATTTATGCATCTGCGGATTTCTGAGAATGGTATGCGCATCCTACTTGTCGAAGATAACAAGCGTTTAAGCGATTCCCTGCGTGCCACCCTTGAAGAGGATGGCTATGCCGTTGATACCGCGTACGACGGTCTGGATGGCGAGGAAATGGGTCGTATCCCCGGTTACGATATCATCATCCTGGATATCATGCTTCCTGGCAAGGATGGGCTGGAAGTCTGCCATGAACTGCGCGATCAGCGTATTCGTACCCCCATTCTGATGCTCACCGCCCGCGATGCCCTGGATGATCGCGTCGGTGGATTGGATAGCGGAGCTGATGACTACCTGGTCAAGCCCTTCGAAGTGGATGAATTGCGTGCCCGCATTCGTGCCTTGCTGCGGCGTGAATCCCCCAGCAAATCGGGCACCCTCCAGGTGGCTGACCTGGTGCTTGACCCGGCTTCCCATACCGTGCGCCGCGGGGAAACGCAGATCGAACTGACCGCCAAGGAATTCTCCCTGCTGGAATACCTGATGCGCCATCCCAACCATCTGGTCACCCGCGAGATGGCTGAGCAGCATCTCTGGAGTTACGACCATGTCATCGCCTCGAATGTCGTGGATGTGTACATTCGCCGCTTGCGCACCAAGATTGACGACCTGAGCGAGGTGAAATTGTTCGAAACCATGCGCGGGGCTGGTTATCGCTTGCGGGTTCCGGAGGAAAAATAACCGCTCCCAGGATCAGGGTTTTCAAGGAACAACTCGGAAGCCTGCTGCATAGCATTCGCTTCCGGATCGCCTTGTGGTTCACTGCCATCCTGGCGGTGATCCTGTTTGCATTCAGCACCTTCCTGTTTATTAATCAGTCGCGCAGTCTGCAGGACGAAGCCGTTCACGAGGTCATCCGCCGCTTGACCGGTCTGGTGGAGATTTGCCAATCTGCGCTTCATCAGGGAGCAGACCAGGTCACTATCCCCAACGGGCTGTTGCGCGACAGCGACATATTCTATCTGCTCGCTCCAGATGGCCGGGTGTTGGCTGGTAAGGGTACCTTGCCTGCGGAGCAGGCTGTTCAGATTGTGTCCGCGGGACTGCAGAACATCTCCCGCTTGAATGAAACGACTACCATTTATTGGACCGACCCGGCATCCCAGAATTATGTTTTCATCACCACTCCGCTGGGTGGCATGATGGGTATGAAATTCATGATCATCTTTGGTGCCGTCCTGGATCCAAATGCGACTGGTTCGCCGTTTCCTGCTGACCCTGGTGTTTGGCAGCCTGATCACCCTGGCGATCGCGCTGGTTGGCGGGGTCTGGCTGGCAGACCGGGCCATGCGGCCGGTGAAGATGATCACCCAGGCAGCGCGCAGCATCGGTGAAACGGATCTGAGCCGCCGTTTGAATCTGCGGGTGAAGGATGAACTGGGAGAACTGGCGAACACATTTGATGCCATGATCGCCCGGTTGCAGTCAGCCTTTGAACGCCAGCGCCAGTTTGTCGCCGACGCCAGCCATGAATTGCGCACCCCGCTGACCATCGTCAACCTGGAAACCAGCCGCGCCGTTGCCTCCCGTCGTTCCTCGAAAGAGTACCAGCAGGCACTCAGCATCATCCACAGTGAAAATGACTACATGACCAGCCTGGTCAACGATCTCCTGACCCTTGCCCGCATGGATGCCGGGCAATCCGTTTTGGAAATGACCCCGCTCGACCTGAGCGATGTGGCTGTGGAGACCCTGGAACGCCTCTCCCCGCTGGCTGCGAGAAACAGGGTCACATTGGAGGCAGGCAGCCTGCCCGAAACCCGAATGACCGGTGACAGGCAGTACCTGCTCCAGATGCTCGCCAATCTGGTTGATAACGCGATCAAATATTCCAACGGCAAGAACAAACGTGTCAGCGTGGAAACAGGGACCAGCGACGGTAGGGTATGGGTGCGAGTTTCAGATAACGGTCCCGGCATTGCTCCCGAGCACATCCCCCATTTATTCGATCGCTTCTACCGGGTGGACAAGGCTCGCAGCCGGGACGACGGATCGGATCCTGATAAAAGTTCACCGGGCGGCAGCGGGCTGGGACTGTCCATCGTGCAATGGATCGCTCAGGCGCACGGGGGTGAGATAAGCGTGGAGAGTGTGCCCGGAACCGGCACCACCTTTGAAGTTCGCTTTAAGCCAGCATAACAGGCGATCCACCAACTCACTCAAGACAAGTCTTTCTAATCAAATCCCCCAACCCAGGGGGATTGTTTAAACACCACTTTGGTGAGGGAAGAAGATTACCCAAAAAGATCTCTGCTGTTAATGTTCAGTTCATCTTGAAGTTCTAGAATCACAGGGTCGAAAATAATATTCAGATATTAACAGGTAGAAGGAGGTCGTTATGACCAGGAACAGGATCATTTACTTATTGTTGGTAGTACTTCTTGCCGGCACAGCCGCGCTGGGCGGCGCGGCGGTTGGCGGGGTTGTCGTTTACCACACCGTAAGCCGGGCTCAAACAGCCAGCCTGGCTGCCTCGTCCCCGTCAGCGCAGGTCATTCCGGCCAGCAACAATAATCCCGGGCAAACGCTGGTGATCAATACGACGGATATCGAAACCACCATCACCCAGGCAGTCCAGAAGATCGGTCCCGCTGTGGTCACCGTGGTGGGCACCCTGCCCGGGCAAATGTCCCCCTTCGGGCAGACCGGGGATCAGACGGTCAGCGGCAGCGGAGTGTTCATTTCCCAGACAGGTTACATCCTTACCAACAACCATGTTATCGATGGAGTGAAGGATGTTACGGTCATCCTGTCTGACGGGAGCCAGGAAAAAGCGACCATCGTGGGCGCAGACAGGTATTCCGACATCGCCGTCCTGAAGACGGATGGAAAGGTGCCAGCCGTGGCGATCCTGGGCAACTCCGACGTGCTGAATCCCGGTGAAACGGTGATCGCCATCGGGTCGCCGCTGGGAGATTTCAAGAATACGGTCACGGTTGGCGTGGTGAGTGCCACGGGGCGGTCGATCGACACCGGGCAGGGCTACACGGTCGATGGTTTGATCCAGACGGACGCGGCCATTAACCAGGGAAACTCCGGCGGCCCATTGGTCAACCTGGCCGGGGAAGTCATCGCCATCAATACCCTCATTGTCCGCAACAGCGGGAGCGGCACGGTGGCGGAGGGGCTGGGATTTGCCATCCCGGTGAACACTGCCCAGGCTGTGGCTGAGCAGATCATCCGGAATGGTTATATCGCCCGTCCCTACATGGGTGTCAATTTCCAGCCAGTCACCCCGGATATTGCCACTGCCTACCGTCTGCCCGTGCAGTGGGGGGCGTATGTCACCGATGTGAGCTCGAACAGCCCTGCCAGCAAGGCGGGTCTGCGCCAGGGTGACATCATCACCGGCATTGGCGGCACCACGCTGGATGAAACCCATTCCTTCATCAACACGCTGTTTTCCTACAAACCGGGCGACCAGGTGAATGTGGTGCTGATGCGCAACGGAAACAGCCAGGAAGTACAGGTAACCCTCGGAGAATCAAGTCACAAATAATTACCCTGAATAATCCCCCCCGCTTCACACGAAGTCGCCTGAAACGCGGCTTCGTGTTTTATTATTTAATAGACTCTGTTCATAGCAATTGGAGGCAAACCAAATAGGCTATACTTGCTGCATGCCCCGCAGAGACATACGCATCCTGTTCAGCACTCGCATCCTGCGCCTGTTTGCGTATGGCTTTTTATCCGTCATCCTGGCATTCTACCTGATCGAGATCGGTCTCGACGAGCGGTCCATGGGCCTGCTGTTCACGTTCACCCTGGCAGGCGACGCAGGCATCTCCCTCTGGCTCACCACCTCCGCTGACCGTATCGGCCGCCGCCGGATGCTGTGCCTCGGCGCATTGTTGATGGTGCTGGCCGGTGTCGCCTTCCTGCTCACCCGCAATCCGCTGCTGCTGACCGCCGCAGCCATCATCGGGGTCATCAGCCCGAGCGGTAACGAGATCGGGCCGTTCCTCTCGATCGAGCAGGCTGCCCTTTCCCAGCTTACCGCAGACCGGCAGCGCACGCAAACCTTCGCATGGTACAACCTTTCCGGCTCGTTTGCCACCGCGGTCGGGGCATTGTCAGGCGGTTGGCTCGCCACCTGGCTGCAGGCAGGTGGTTGGAGTACTCTGGACTCCTACAGGATGATCCTGACCGCTTATGCAATAGCCGGGGGGATTCTCCTGATCCTGTTCCTGACCCTCTCACCGACGGTGGAGGTCAGCCAGGCTCCCCTCCCGGTTCGCAGAACGCTGGGACTGCACAGGTCCCGCCCGGTGATTGCCCGGCTCGCCGCCCTCTTTGCCCTGGATGCCTTCGCCGGGGGGTTGGTCATCCAGAGCCTGATGGCGTACTGGTTCCGCCTGCGCTTCGGTGTGGACGAAGGGGTGCTGGGCAGCATCTTCTTTGGTGCGAATATCCTGGCGGGCATCTCCGCCTTGCTGGCGGCGCGCCTCGCCGCGAGGTTTGGGCTGATCAACACCATGGTGTACACCCATATTCCCTCCAGCATCTTGCTGATGCTGGTCCCGCTCATGCCCAGCCTGCCGCTGGCGATCGCGGTTCTGCTGGCGCGTTTCTCCATCTCGCAAATGGATGTGCCCACGCGCCAATCCTACACGCTGGCGGTCGTCTCCCCGGATGAAAGGTCTGCCGCCTCCGGCATCACCACCATAGCCCGTTCGTTGGGTGCCGCGCTTTCCCCCATGCTGAGCGGATTATTCATTTCCATCCCCTCCCTGATCAGTGTCCCGTTCTACCTTTGTGGTGGTTTGAAAATCGCCTACGACCTGGCTCTTTACCGTAACTTCAAGGGGCTCAAACCACCGGAAGAAGGTTTTCCTGTTGGTAAATAATGTCGGGATTGAAACCATTCCTGCCAGAACCATTGCAGGTTTTTATCGAAAGGAGACCCTGTGCTGAAACCGACTGGCTATATCGACTTGCCCGAACACCTGGGCGAAGGTGGCTTTGACCATGCCGCAGTACATCCAGGTCTGGCGCGCCTGTATGTGGCGCACACCGCCAACAATTCGCTGGATGTGATCGATACCGGGGAGGACAGGTATCTTCATTCCATACCAGGTCTCGCCGGCGTGGCAGGAGTGCTGGTTTCCGAACAAAGCGACCTGATATTTTCATCCAACCGCGCCGAGAACAGTATTGCGTTGTTCATGCCCGGCTCGGAATCGACCCTGGAAAAGGTGACGGTTGGCGTGCGCCCCAATGGCCTGGCATTCGACGAGCAGCGCGGGCTTCTCCTTTCGGCCCACGTGGGCGATGCGGACATCCCCGACTCGTTCACCGTGGCGCTGGTGGACCTGATCGCTCGCCAGGTGGTTGCCTCCATCCCTGTTCCCGGGCGCACCCGTTGGGCGATTTTTGATCCTGCTGCAGAAGTGTTCTATGTGAACATATCCTCTCCATCCCGGATCGCTGTCATCGATCCGCGCACGCCTGACCGTGTCGCCCGTCTGATCGCTGTTCCTGCAGCGGGTCCGCATGGTCTGGATATGGATCTGCCCACCCGGCGCCTTTTCTGCGCCTGCGATGATGGCATGCTGATCAGCCTGAATGCCGATACCGGGGAAATGCTTGCCCGGGCGTCTTTGAGCGGTAAACCGGATGTCATCTTCCTCAATCCATCCTGCGGACATCTTTATGTCGCAGTCGGTGATCCAGGTGTGATCGATCTCTTCGATGCACGCACGCTCCAGCTTCTGGAAACTGTCCCGACCGAAAAAGGCGCCCACACGCTGGGCTTTGACCGGGGTCGCAACAAGATCTACGCCTTCTGTCCCGCCACACACCGGGCGGCAGTATTTTCCGACCCGGGATGAAACGCCTCACGAATAATGCAATCCTTCAATCGAAATAATCACAACCACAAGGAGAAAATATCATGAAATGGATCACCCGCTCCCATGTCCACGTGGACCGCGCCGCCTGCCCCTGGCTGATCACCCGTTTTGTGGATAGCGATGCCGAATTCCTGTTTGTGCCCAAAAATCAGATCGAGAAAACAGCCAGGGAAACTGGCGCCATCCCCTTCGATGCTCCCGGGGTGGAGCTGGGACATCACGATGGACGCTGTTCCTTTGAATCGATCCTGCTCAAGTACGAATTAAAAGAACCCGGACTGCTGCGCCTGGCCAAGATCGTCCATGCTGCGGATGTCTCTGAAGATCTTGACAAAGACCCGATCGCCCGCGGCCTCGAAGCGATCGCCAGCGGTTTCAGCCTGCGCTTCCCGGATGACCTGGAGAACGTGGAAGGTCAGTTCGACCTCTACGATGCCCTGTACGCCTGGTGCCGCATGGATGTGTTGAAGGGCTGATAATAAAACCTCCTCAGGTAAGATATCCTGAGGAGGTGGATTTACTGGTGTAGGAAATGTCTAGATGGCATCCCGCAGCAGCGGGCAGGTCATGCAGTGGCCTCCGCCGCGGCCCTTGCCCAGTTCAAATCCGGGGATCGTGATCACCTCCACGCCCGCCTGGCGCATGCGGGCGATCGTATGGGTGTTGCGCTCATACGAGATCACGAGACCCGGCTGCAGGGCGATCGTGTTATTGGCATCATCCCACTGTTCCCGCTCCATTTGATATTGGTCTCCACCTGTATTCACAACGGTGAGCTTGCTGACCTTGAGTGAGTCGGTAACCGCGGAGAGCATGTCCTTTTCCACGGTGACATGAAAATCGCCGGGTTTCCTGCCGGGACGCAGGCTGATCGCCCGCACCTGGTCCACCACTTTCGGATAGATCGTGACCTTGTCGCGGTCGAGCATGGTGAAAACCGTATCCAGGTGCATGTGGGCACGGTCCCTGGTCATCACGCAGGCGATCACCCGCTCCGCGCTGCCCTTTGAGAACAGGGCTTCCGCAACCTGTTCTATCATGCTCCCCTGGGTGCGTTCCGACATCCCGATCAATACGGTGTGGTTGCCGATCGGGAGCACGTCTCCACCCTCCATGGAAGAACGCCCGAAATTCTGCAGATTGAACTCACCATCGCTGGCATTCGGATACCAGGTCTCGAAGGCAGCCTCCTTGAACATGGGGTGGTAATGATAGATGGCGTACAGGTTGAGTGATTCCCTGCGGCGCGCCGGCCAGTACATCGGGTTGATCGAAACGCCATCAAAAATCCAGCAGGAAGAGTCGCGAGTGAAAAGCGTATTGGGCAGCGGAGGCAGCAGGAAGGAGTTCATGTTGTCCAATGCGGCCGCGTGCAGGGATATTTTCCCAAATTTGCCCCAATCGATCCCAGATTCACCCGCCGTCAGACCGCCGATCAAATGCCGGGCAAGTACATCCGGTGTCAAACCCCACAAGAACTGGCGGATCTCGTCCACGAGCGACCAGCCGACGGTATATTCGGTGGCAACCTGCTCGATCACCAGGCGCCTTGCCTCCTCGCTCGCCTGCAAGGTCTCGGTGAGCAGGTTGAGGACATAGAATACTTCCACATCATGGGCGCGCAGCACCTCTACAAACTGGTCGTGCTCCCACTGGGCACGTTCCACCCACAGGACATCGTCGAACAGGAGTTCGGCGCAGTTGGAAGGGGTTAATCGCTGCAGGCTCAATTCCGGTCGGTGAACGAGTACTTTGCGAAGTGTTCCTACCTCTGAATGGACACCAAAAATTGACATGCGATTCGCTCCTATCATTAAGATATTGTTACCAGCGGGAATTCAAATTCATCAGGCCTATCATGCCAGCCTTCTCATTATAAGCGAGAGGGAATAGATAACCGGAATCGGATGTGAAGGTTGACATCAAAAGAAACTTGCCTTATACTTAACATATGAACATATATTCAGGTGTTATATGAATTTACCACTTACCCCAAGCCCTTTCCTTGACGAACACACCGCCGCGCATGTGGCGGAACTCTTCCGCGCCTTCAGCGACACCAGTCGCGTCCGCATCCTTTTTGCACTCACCACGCAGGAAATTAACGTGAACGCGCTGGCAACAATGGTCGGGATCAGTGAGTCAGCCATCTCCCATCATCTCCGCAGTTTGCGGCAGATGCGGTTGGTGGAGGCACGCCGGGATGGAAAGGAAGTCTACTATCGCATCGAAGACGAGCACATCATAGCCCTGTTTGGGCAGGGAGTGAGCCATGTTCAGCATGGTTAAGTCCATCCCGATCCAAGCCGTTATGCGCGTGAAATATTCTGACCATTTGCGACTGCGGTTTCCCAACCCATTTCGTCTTTGAGGGATTGGAGCCTGGAAATGGAATAAATGGTTTCGACCTGGATGCGTAGGCAGTATATACACACCTGGCCAGGAAAGACTGCGAGAATTATTTCGTTCATCCTCCATGGGCACCCAGCACGAAAAGCTTTCTTTTACCCAGCCAGCCCACCAGTCATCAGCCCGTTCTTTTCATCCCGTGGTCTCCCCATTTCTTCTCCCGTCAAACGTATAGGTGCTTTCTGACTGTCAAATGCATTTTATTGCAAACAAACAGGCAAGGCATCCAAATCAATGATAATCAATGGACGGGGAATACAATTTTTTTGGAGTAACGAATGCAATCCATAATCGAGAACAATCTCACGCAAAGAACCCCCTCTTCGGGTCTGACCACTCCCGAAGTTCTCACAAGGCGCAAACAGTACGGAGAGAATCGCCTGCCGGTCGAAAAGAGCACACCGGCCTGGGCTATTCTTCTCAACCAGGTCAAAAGCCCGTTGGTATACATCATCCTGGTGGCCGCGCTGGTCTCGCTGGTTGCCAAAGAATATGGTGACTTCGCCATCATCATGGCAGTGGTTGTCATCGATGTGATCCTGGGATTCGTCCAGGAATACCAGGCCCAGAAGACCTACACAGCCCTCAAGGGCCTGCTTAAACCGACCACCACCGTCCTGCGTGATGGCGAGCGAAGCGAGGTGGAAATCTGGGAACTGGTGCCGGGTGATCTGGTACTGCTCAACGCCGGAGAGAAGGTACCTGGTGACGGCCTGCTCATTGAGAGCATCAAGCTGGTCGTGGATGAGGCCATCCTGACCGGGGAAAGCGAGCCGGTCAACAAGGCTGTCGATGAGTATGTTTTCATGGGTACCACCGTCCTGACCGGGCGTGGTCTGATGCAGGTTCTAGCAAACCGGCCCGGCCACCGAACTGGGCAAGATCGCCACCAGCCTGCAGGAGCATGTCGAAGAAGACACCCCTTTGCAGAAACGCCTGAAAGCTTTCAGCAAGACCCTGACCTGGATCGTGATCGGCTTTACCCTGGCCATCCTGGTCACCGGCCTGCTCATGGGCGGCAGGTTCCTCGATATGCTGCGAACCTCCATCATCCTGGCCATTGCTGCTGTTCCCGAAGGCTTGCTCATCGCCGTGACCGTCATCCTGGTGTTGGGCATGCGCAAGATCCTCAAGCGCAACGGCCTGGTCAAGCGCCTGCTGGCGGTCGAGACACTCGGCTCGGTGACGGTCATCTGCACCGACAAGACCGGCACCCTGACCGAAGGTACGGATGCGCGTCTCCAAGACTGAGATCCTTGATCCCGAGCGCGCCCTGCAGACCATGGTGCTGTGCAACGATCTCGAAGGTCCGGTGGATATTGCCATGTGGGAGCATGCCCGCCAGGTCATGAACGGCGATCCCCAGCAAATGGTCGACCAGTCGAAGCGGCTGGAGGAAGAGCTGTTCACCAGTGAGACCAAGTACATGATCACTGCCATCACCGGCAATCTGTTCCAGGGCCAAGGTTACAACTTCCTGAAGGGTGCCCCGGAGATCGTCATGGGCATGTGCAAGATCTCGCCTGAGGAGAAGACACGTTTCCTGGCGCTGGTGGACCAGTGGGCTGGTGAAGGCTTGCGCATGATCGGCCTGGCTTACCGCCCGCTTGGCAAGCTGGACGATTACAGCGGCTACACCTGGGTGGGGCTGGTCGGAATGGAAGACCCGGTGCGCGAGGGCGTGGTCGAGGCCATCCGGGTGGCGCAGAAGGCCGGCATCCAGGTCAAGATGATCACTGGTGATTATCGCCTGACCGCAGAACATATCGCCCGCAGCATCGGCCTGATGCAGCCAGGTGACCAGAGCCTGGAAGGTCCCGAAGTGGCCGCCCTGAGCGACGAACAACTGCAGGAACGCGTCCGCACCACATCCGTCTTTGCCCGCATCCGTCCGCAGGACAAGTTCCGCATCATCAAGGCGCTGCAGGCGAACGGCGAGATCACCTCCATGATCGGTGACGGCGTCAACGATGCCCCGGCCCTGCAGCGCGCCAATATTGGCGTGGTGGTAGGTACGGCCACCGATGTGGCCAAGGAGACCGCCGACCTGATCCTGCTCGACAACAACTTCCGCACCATCGTGGCAGCCATCGAGGAAGGGCGCATCATCTTCCAGAACATCCGCAAGGTGGTGGCGTACACCCTCTCCAACTCGTTTGCCGAGGTGCTGACCATCTTTATTTCCATGATCCTGGGCTGGCCGGCTCCGCTGATCGTGGCCCAGATCCTGTGGATCCACCTGATCTGTGATGGTCCATCGGACATCGTGCTGGGTTTTGAACCGAAGGAACACGGCATCATGGACGAAAAACCAAGATCGCTCAAGGAACCCATCCTGAACCACCTGGGCCTGTCGTTGATCGGTGTGATCAGCATCTCGAGCGCCGCAGCCGTCCTGTTCCTGTTCCACCATCTCTACTCAGCCCATGGAAACGCAGTGGAAGGTCGCAGCATCGTCTTTGCTTCCTTCGCGGTCAACTCGATGGTCTATATCTTTGCCTACCGCAGCATGCGCCAGCCGCTCTTCCGCATGAACAAACTCAGTGCCAACATGCCGCTGGTCTGGGCAGTGCTGGCTGGGCTGGCAATGGCAGTCCTGCCCTTCCTCATCCCGGGCCTTGCGGAACCTGCTTGGCCTCGTCCCACTGACCTTCTTGGAATGGCTGGAGGTGGCTGGGATCGCCCTCGGGCTGCTGGCGGTGGTCGAGGTTGGCAAGTGGATCAGCAACAAGATCCATGCCAACGAGTAACAATTTATTATAAGTAACAATTATAAGGAATATCATTCATGCGAGAAAAACTGTTCAAACGTTCTCTGGAACAACAACATAGCGGACGATATCAAATACCACCTTTTCCATGACCCTCATCGCCGGGCATCCGGTCTGTCAGATATCATCCTGGGAGGCCAGGATGGGCTGGTCAACGTGCTGGGGGTCATCCTGGGCGTGGCAGCCGCCACCAGCGACCCGCGCATCGTCATGGTCGCCGGGCTGGCAGCCACCTTTGCCGAGTCGGTTTCGATGGGAGCAGTGGCATATACCTCCACGCTGGCTGACGCCGATTTCTACGAGTCCGAGCGCGCCCGCGAGTTCCGCCACATCACCGAGGTCCCACACCTGGAGAAGAACGAGGTCCGCGAGATCTATGCAAAGAAAGGCTTCAAGGTGAACTGCTGGATCGTATCGTCGAGACAATCACCGCCAACGAGGATGTCTGGGTGGCGGTGATGATGAGCGAAGAACACCAGCTCAGTCCCACTGACCGGCGTCAGGCAATCAATATCTGCGCTGGTGGTCGGCATCGCGGCTATCATCGGTTCGTTGATCCCGCTGGCACCATTTGCCTTCCTGCCGGTGATCCACAGCATGTGGGTGGCGGTGGTCATCACTGCACTTGGTCTTGTTTGGGGTTGGCGCTTACAAAGCCCGTACGACGGTCGGGCACCCCGGCAAAAGCGGCCTGGAGATGGCCGTGATCGGCACAGTAAGCGCATTGGTTGGGTATGCAGTCGGGATGTTGTTCAAGATCTCCCCGACATCCTGAAACAACATGCCTGGGCGAATACAGGAGGTAGAATGAGTTGATTGGCAATCTTGTTCTTGTTGATGGTCGCGCCCGTTCTGTCCATCTGCCTGGCCTTGCTTGGGCTTGAGACATTGGGCCATAATATCCTGGGCTGGTTCCTGCTGATGTTCGGCGTCGCCTACCCGGCTGGTGGAGTGATATATTACTTCATCCGCCGAGAGCCATTCTGGAAGTCAGCTGGTAAAGGAATGACCAAAAATGAAGAAAAAGGCGACCGGTCGTTTTGGGCCATTCTGCCGGGATTCTTGATTGTCTTTTTTGCCCCACCACTGGAGTGAGATGTACCTGCGGGCTGTTCTCCCACGAAATCTCTGGATGCAGATTGCCGGGATTGTGCTGATCCTGGCTGCCATAACACTGCATGTCTGGGTCCGGGCTCACTTGAGGGGACTGTATTCCGGGCATGTGGAAGTGGTGGCCGGTCACACTTTGGTACAGAGCGGCCCATACCGCTGCATACGTCATCCGGGCTACGCCGGTTTCCTTCTGATGGCGATCGGTCTGGCTCTGGGCTTCTCCAGCCTGATCGGTCTCGCGGCAGTGCCGTGCCTGTTGCTGCCTGGGCTGGCTTGCCGGATGAAGATCGAGGAAGCGCTGCTCAGCGAGCAATTCGGGGAGCAATACCGGGATTATGCTGGCAAGTCGAAGAGACTGATCCCCGGGATTTGGTGAAAGGGGTGGAATTTCAGGCAATTAGCAAGGAGAAGAAAAATGCGCAGAAATCAGTCGAGTCTTACTGCTGCAGGAATAGCAATCGCCCGCGGTGTCGAGAGCGAAAAACCGGAAGGTGAGCGAATCTGCTATGACCCTTACGCCCGCCGGTTCGTCCCTGGCTGGTTGTATTCCACGTTGGCGTTCTTCATCCGTAGCGGCTATGCAGGGCGGCGCGGACCAGGGGTGGGGGAATTCATCGTCGCCCGCGAGCGTTACATTGACGATGTCCTGCGAGGCTTTCTGGACAATGGTTTACAACAGCTTGTTATACTGGGGGCGGGGTACGACTCACGTGCCTACCGATTTGATCGGTTAAGAGACCATGTGAAAGTTTTCGAGGTGGACCATCCTGCCACCCAAACGGACAAGCTGGCCAAATTAAGGACTGTCTTCGGAACGATCCCCGAATATGTGACCTATGTGCCAGTGGACTTCAACACACAAACCCTGGATGAGCGCCTGCCGGAGTCGGGTTATGATCCAAATCTGAAAACACTTTTCATCTGGCAGGGGGTTACAATGTACCTGACGGCCGAGGAAGTGGATGATACACTGAAATTCATCATTCAGCACTCAGCGCCGGGAAGCGCGATTGTCTTCGACTATATCTATCGCCAGGTTTTGGATGGGATCCAGAAGCACGGTGAGATCAGCAACATGCGACGCTACCGCTTCATGACCGGCGAAGGGTTGGTCTTCGGGATCGAAGAAGGGGTGGTTGAGACATTCCTGAAGAAGCGTGGTTTCAGCCAAGTCTGCGATATGAATGCGAATGATCTTAAACAGGCTTACTTCACGGGCAGAAATGCAAAGCGGAATATTGCAACAGGTTATGGGATCGCAGTAGCAACGGTCTGACAAGGTTGATTGGCCTTTTGATGGAATTGGAGGCAATATGCAATCTGACGCGTTCCGAGACAAGGTGGCGATCGTCACCGGCGCATCAGCGGGGATCGGACGATCTCTGGCATTGCAGTTGGCAGCCCAGGGGGCGAAACTTGCGATTGCCGCCCGGCGTCTCGACCGGTTGGAGCAGGTGGCTCAGGAGTGTCGTGCGCTTGGCGGTGAAGTGCTTCCGGTACATACAGATGTAAGCGATGAAAAGCAGTGCCAGGGGCTGGTGGAAAGAACTGTGAATTCCTTTGGCCGGCTTGACCTGTTGATCAATAATGCCGGGCTGGCTGTAAGTGCCCGGTTTGCCGATTTCCCCGACCTGCACCTTTTCAAACACACCATGGAGATCAATTTCTATGGTGCCGTCTACTGCACCTATTACGCCCTGCCTCATCTGAAGGCGAGCAAGGGGCGTATTGTGGCAATCTCGAGCCTGGCAGGCAAGGCTGCGCTGCCATTTAACACTCCTTATGTATCCAGCAAGTATGCTCTGAACGGCTTCCTGGAAGCGCTGCGCATGGAACTTCAACAAACAGGCGTAAGCGTGACGATCGTCTGCCCCTACTGGGTGGTGAGTGAATTTCACCAGGCGCAATTGAACAAGCGAGGCGTACCGCGCGGTGAGCGTGGTCGGGCGATCTATACGGATAAGATGATGACTGCGGATCAATGTGCCAGGATTTCCCTGAAAGCAGCGCTCAGGCGCCGCCGGGAGGTGCTGATGGGTCCCGGAACTCTCGCACTCTGGCTCAAAATGATCTCGCCATCCCTGATGGACTGGTTCTCGGTAAAAATGTTCCTCGAACCGATCATCCGCCGCGCCAGGGGGAGAAAACGCAAGGAATGTTCATGACACTTGAGGTCATTGAAACCGTGGTCCACTGGGCGGGAGGGCTGATGGCTATCTCCACCCTGGGCATCGTCCTCTTTGGCATCTGGCGCGGTACTCAACGGAAGGTGGGACGCACAACCGGACTCGATGGAACCTGGTCAGGCTCTCCATGGTTCTATCTCGCCTCGGCAGTGGTTTTCTCCGGCCTCAGTTACCTTGGCTGGATCCGCCTGCCTTGGAGCATCTCGCAGACCGTCCGCACCTGGATGCTGGTGGCAGGCTCATTGTTCTACTTCCCGGGTATGTTATTCGTATTATGGGGAAGGATGTCTCTCGGAAAGAATTACTTCGTTTCGACAGGTTTTGGCGCCCGGTTGTTTCAAGGGCATGCCCTGGTCACCGATGGATCTTATGCCATCGTTCGCCATCCCATGTATGTCGGCCTGATCGCCTGTGCCGTAGGCGCATTATTGATATATTTCACGTGGACAACCATCCTCTTCACTTGTTTCGCACCGTTCACCCTGATTCGCGCCAGGCGCGAGGAGACAGCTCTGGCAGCAGAATTCGGAGAGCAGTGGCAGGAGTATTGCCGCCGTGTTCCGCCATTCTTTCCGGGAATGAGATAGATTAATTTCAAGCACTATTCATTCCAACCTGCCAGCGAGGATTGCCTGTGGACTCCAATTGGGACTATGTCAAGAAGATCACCCTTTGGTCATACGAAGACTTGATCAAAAAACTCACTGTCCTCGTGAATTATCCTGTCATCTGGCAGGCTTATAATCACAACATGAAACTGGCAGCCGACTTTGCCCACTGCTTGTTCCCCGAAACAGCCAGCGGGACCGGTGAATTCCCTGCCCGTCTCCTTACCATAATGGATCGATTGGGAACGATCGGGATACACGATTGGGGGCACCTGCTCGCAAGAATCCACACCAGGGTGGAATGCGATGCCTTCATCAGGCAACATGATCTGATTTTTGAAGAATTCATCGAACTTCTCAATTACCTCCTGCGTTGGGCTTTCCCGTTTGAGACCGCCTCACGGGAGTTGCTGGACCATGAAAACCCTCTTGAAATGACTTATTATCCAATCCTGAAAGAACATAAACTGAAGAATAGCTTCGAAATTCTTGCGCAGGGTCGTTCATCAACCGGGCGCAGGATGCTGGTGGACCGTACCGGTATCAAATTGGACTTTATGACTCGGCTGGTACATCGAGCCGATATCGCCCGCTTGCCGTATACGCGCAGGAAGACCCTCCTGCCCCTGTGTGCTGCCGGCTACGACACCCTGAAGAAGATCGCTTCTGCCAACCCGGCTCAAATGGACTTGGATATGGACTCTTTCTTTACTCGTGTTCAAGGCAAATCCTGGCAGGATTACAAGTCTGTCATCGTCTTAAAACATCTGGTGACTTGTGCCAGAGCCTTGCCGGTGATCGTTGATGAATGGAGGTGAGATATGCCATCGGAAACTTCCTTTCGGATTGCTTTCATCATCCTGCTTGTGTTACTGCTCGCCATGCGCACTTTTTACATGATCAAATTAAAACTCTCGGGCGGGCGTTTGATGCCTGATGAAAAGGCGACCGCCCGTGAGGGCGGGCGGGGCTTCCTGCTTTTTCGCATGGTGCTTTTTATAGCGCTGCTGGTTTTTCTTGGCATGTACATCGCAGGCATGGCCTGGATCGGTATCTTTCGATTCGGGTTGCCGGATTGGTTGCGTTGGGCAGGGTTTGCGCTCGGCTTGCTCAGCGTGGCATTCATGACCTGGACGCAGGTGACCCTGGATACGCAATGGTCTGCCCAGTTGCAGCTTCGTCAGGATCACCAGCTCATCACCAGCGGTCCGTATGCGAGCATGCGCCACCCGCTCTACACCTCGGTTCTGGGCTGGGGCGTTTCGCTTTCATTACTGACCGCCAACTGGATCTTTGTGGCTGTGTCCGTGCTTGCCGTTGGCGGGCTGCTCTACCGCATCCCCAAAGAAGAGAAAATGATGCTTGAGGCGTTCGGAGATGCCTACCGCTCCTACCAGCAGCGCACCGGCAGATACTTCCCGAAATTTCGAAAGTGAGCCCTGATGGATGCTTCCAACCTGCAAGGGATTGCCCGCACTTTGCTTGTCCCGTTGGCATGCCGCGCACTCGAATCATCCCGCCCGGATGCAATCCTGCACGACCCTCGCGCTGTTGAAGTCTATGCTGCTCTCGGCGGCAGTCCGGACTTTTTAATGGGCATGGGCAGCGCGGATGTTTTTGTCGCGGCCATGCGCGCCCGCCAGTTCGACCTGTTTGGGCGTGATTTTCTCACCCGCAATCCCAGCGGGCTGCTGGTGGAACTGGGCTGCGGGCTCGATACGCGCTTCCACCGCCTCGATGACGGCAGGCTGACCTGGCTGGGGGTGGACCTGCCCGAGGTGATCGCCTTGCGGCGCCAGTTTCTCCCGGAAGAAGAACGCTGCCGAACCATCCCACAGTCCATGCTGGAGACCTCGTGGCTGGATCGGGTGGGAGAGTATCAGAAACCGGTCATTTTTCTGGCTGAAGGCGTGTTTCCCTATTTCAGTACGGCTGATATCAAACCCATGCTGGCGGCGATGGCAGACCGCTTCCCGCAGGGGGAACTTGTTTTCGATGCTGCCTCACCCTTCATCTCGCGGCACCATAACCGCACCAGCAGCGTGCTGAAGCGCTCCGGTACACGCGTCCTCTGGGATGCGAGGAATCCCCAGGAATTGGAAACCTGGGGCTTGCGCCTGGTGGACCACTGGTATTATTTCGACACTCCCGAACCGCGCCTGGGCGCATTCCGCTGGATGCGCTTCATCCCCTTCTTGGCACGTGCAACCGGGATCTTTCATTACCGGTTAAAGAACTGACCACCGCAAATATATTTGTGTCGAATGGCGTAATCTCTTTGCCGAATCCCGCTTCAGGAACTTGTTTTCAATCCTGGTCTTCCAGGCGCGCCAGCATATTCTTTGCCGCGCTGGAATCAAGCGGCAGCGACAGGAGAAAGCCCTGCCCGTAACCGCAGGCACTATTCTTTAATTCTAAGAGCTGGGCATCCGTTTCAATGCCTTCAGCAATGATCTCCATGCCCAGTTCGCGCGCCATCGATATCATTGCCCTCACCAGTTTGGAACTCTTTTCACCCTTCCCCAGCCCATTGATGAATGACCTGTCGATCTTGATCGCGTCAACCGGGTAGTTCTGCAGGTATTCCAGCGCAGAATACCCGGTCCCAAAATCGTCGATCTGCATTCGGATTCCAAAATCCTGCAATTGCTTGAAGACGGAATTGGCAACGGCGTAATTATTGATCAACACCCCTTCCGTGATCTCCAGTTTTAGAGACTCCGCCTTCAAATCCTTGGACTGGACTGCCTTGATCACCTTTTCGGCAAAATTGGGGTGGGCAAAGTAGTTGCTGGAAATGTTCACGCTCACGGACACGTACTGGAGGGTGGGGAATAATTTCTGCCAGGTCTTCAACTGCGAGCACGCCTCGTCAAGTACCCAATCGCTGATCGGCTGGATCAAACCGGATTCTTCCGCTATGGAGAGGAATTGACCCGGAAGCATCAGACCGCGCGTGGGATGGAACCAGCGGATCAGGGCTTCAAAACCAACCAGGCGCTTCGATTCCAGCAGGATGATGGGCTGGTAGAAAAGTTGAAACTCCTTCTTCTCCAACCCGGCGCGCATCTCGTTTTCCAGTTCCAAACGGGTGTAGGCCTGATTGCGCATATTGATGTCAAAGACCTCGGAACGATGCCTGCCCATCTCCTTGGCCCGGTACATGGCGATATCGGCATCCCGCAGGATCTCCTCGGCGGAGGCATAACCAGCCGCCTTCCGGACGATGCCTATGCTGGCGGAAATGTGCACTTCGTGGTTGTCCACTTTAAAGGCGGGTTTGAGCACATCCAGGATCTTCTGCGAAACCAGCCGGATGGAAGTATCGGGATCAGCCGCCTCCAGCAGGATCCCAAATTCATCCCCGCCAAAACGGGCCACCGTATCGCTCGACCGCAAGGCTGTTTCCAGTCTCTTCCCCACCATGATGAGTAGTTTATCCCCCACCAGGTGCCCGAGACTGTCGTTGACAACCTTGAACTGGTCCAGGTCGACGAACAGGACGGCATAGGACAGGTCGGGGTGGCGCCGGGTGGTCTCCAGCGAATGTTCGAGCCGGTCAAGGAAAAGAGCCCGGTTCGGGAGTCCTGTCATGGCATCATGCAGCGCATCGTACGATAGTTTTGCCTCCATGCGCTTTCGTTCGACGATCTCGCTTTCCAGATCCTCGTTTATCACCTGCAATTGGAAATTGAGCCGCTGGTTCTCGAACAGGGTGATCACCTGCCGGATCAACACCAGGGTGATAATGCCTCCAACCGCCAGGGAAAGCGACATGAAGTTCATCGGCAAGGATAGATCCTTGTAGCGCGTCAGCAGGATATAAGCCACTGCCAGCCATAAATAGGGCATCACCAGGCTGACGGTCTTTATCAAACCTTGCGATGGTTTCTCCCACTGGTTTGAGAATTCAACCCTGGTCTTTAATGAAACGACCTGCTGAAGCCCTCCTATACCGATGAGCAAGATGCTGACTATCCAGCCGATATCCAGGAAACCTCCGCTGGTGTATGTTCCCTGGAAAGATTGAGCGCTGTAAATGCTGTCGGTCACGATCATGGCCAGCAGCCCGGCTGCCAGGGTCAGGGTTGGAATATTCTTCTTTTCATCCGGGTGATTGTAAAGGATAAGCAGCATCGCCCAAAGCAGAACCAAATCCCCCACCGGGTAGGCGATCAGGATCGCCTGGGTGGAAGCAGGCAACCCGGCAGCCGAATGGATGGTCGGACTGATAAACAGATTCCAGAATCCCAGGATGGCGCATGACATCACGATGGCGATATCCAGCACCTTGCCGATCCTGTCGGTTTTGGTTTCAGATCGGCTGGGAAGAAGGAATATTCCTGCCAGGAATAGAGGGATGTAGAGCAGGTAGAAAAAATCTGCAACGGATGGAAAAGGAGGTTCCTTTAACAATAATTCCAGCCAGGCCCATGAGATATCCCCCACCGCATAAGACAGTATTGCCAGGGCAATGATCCCCCAGGCGATCCCCACCCGTCTGGATTGGGTTAAGGAGTTTTTAGCAGCAATGAAAAGCACCACGGCTGCGACCAGTTCCACAAGCGGTGATAGCGTGTCCATCACGGTGCTGCGGACAGCGGAATCTTTTACAAGGAAAGCGGTTAAGATCGCTGCCAGCAGGATGACCCCAGCAAAGAGGAGCGCCATGATATAAACTGAAGATTTCCTGGTCAAATTCGTCACCGGCCGATTGCCTCCAGAGAGAAATGATACTCAGTTACGGCATTCCCTGAGATTGTCCCATCACCTTGGTCTGGTCCTTGGAATTAATATTCTTGCTCCCGACGACCAGATACCCATCTCAATAAGGGTGGATCACCTGTGATGTTACCTGTTTTCAAACCAATTATACACTGCGGAGGTTGTTGGCAGTTGGATTGCCTTTCCATCCGCAAAAAAAATTGCTGCTTGCGCCAGGCCCTCCCGCTCCCATCCTCATTCCTCAATCCACATCCCTGTTCTGGATCGCTGATGATTTTGAAACGAGGACGTATAATGCGGGAGCGAGATAGTCGCGGGAGGACTCCATGAGTGAACGAAAGATCCGAGTACTGGTTGCAAAACCCGGTCTCGATGGACATGATCGCGGTGCCAAGGTGGTTGCCCGCGCCTTGCGGGACGCAGGCATGGAAGTGATCTACACCGGACTTCGCCAGACACCCGAGATGATCGCCGAAGCCGCTATGCAGGAAGATGTGGATGTTGTCGGTCTTTCCATCCTGTCGGGTGCCCACATGGCACTCATCCCGCGCATCCTGGAACTTCTCAAAGCCAACGGTCAGGAGAAGGTGAAGGTGTTCGTTGGTGGGATCATCCCGGATGAAGACTGCCCGCGGTTGATGCAGGTCGGTGTGACAGCCATCTATGGTCCCGGCGCTCCGATCGAGAAGATCGTCAACGATATCCGCCTCGCCCTAGAGCCGTCTTGATAAATTATGGGTAAGTCTTCCATTGACCCCATCCTTTCCGGCGAGCGCATGGTGCTGGCGCGCCTGCTGACCGGGGTGGAAAACGATTCCCCTGCTGCACGCCATACGCTGGATGAACTCTTTCCCCACACAGGTAAAGCGCACCTGGTCGGCGTGACCGGTGCCCCCGGTACCGGAAAATCCTCCCTTGTCAACCAGATTGCCCTGCATTACCGCCGCGCTCGAGGTGACAAATCCCAGCAGGGTGGCGATCATTGCCGTGGATCCTACCAGCCCGTTCACCGGCGGAGCGGTGCTCGGTGACCGGGTACGCATGCGCGATCTCGCCGGCGACCCGGGTGTTTTCATCCGCTCGATGGCTTCGCGCGGCTCGCTAGGCGGGCTGGCGCAGGCGACGGCCGGGATGGTGCAGGTCTTTGATGCGGCTGGTTTTGAAATCATATTGATCGAAACGGTCGGCGCCGGGCAAACAGAAGTGGACATTGCCCGGCTGGCTCACACCACCCTGGTGGTCGAATTGCCCGGCCTGGGCGATGATATCCAGGCCATCAAGGCCGGCATCCTTGAAATTGCCGACATCCTGGTCATTAACAAAGCCGACCTTCCCGGCGTGGACAACGCGGAGAGCGCCTTGCGAGGCATGCTCAGCCTGGCGCACCCGGCGGAGACTATCAGCCACCATGGGCAGGTCATGGGCCTCCCTGAAGCTGAATCACCGGAGGTTTCGCAGTGGGAGCCTCCACTCCTGAGAACCATTGCCACGGATGGAACAGGCGTGGAAGAATTGCTGGCAGCCATCGACCAGCACGCCTTGCACTTGCGCCGGACCGGGGGTTGGAAGCAGCGCGAGCAAGCCAGGCTCGAAGCTGAACTGCAAAGCCTGCTCACCGAAACGCTGGTGGCGGAATTCCGCGCCCGCATCCCGGCAGAACGCTACACGGCGCTGGTCGACAGGTTGGTGCAGCGAAAACTCTCGCCAAACGAGGCGGTAAAGTTGCTTCTGAAAGGGAAAGCCTGACTTCGCCTGCCTGATTCGTAAACCTCTGCCGTTATGGGAAATTCCCCCAGTGGATAAATAAACAGACCGACCAAAATAGACTGAACCCTTTTGGCAAGACATAAAAAGAAAGACCCCGGATGAGCTAACTGGACAGGCACCTGATCTGAAAAGGTGTCTGTCTTGTTTTTAATTGTATCCGCTCATAGTTGTAGAAGCAAATGTAATCGTCAATGACCTGTTGAGCCTCCTCGAAGGAAAGGAATTTGTACTGGCGGAGAGCTTCTTCTTTGAGGTGACCGAAGAAGTTCTCCATGGGAGCATTGTCCCAGCAATTACCCCGGCGCGACATGGAAGGAGTGATGTTATACTCGGAAGTGAGGACAAAATACGCCTGCGAAGTGTATTGCTGCCCTTGGTCACTGTGGAGTACCAGTCCATCAGTGACCTTCTCTTTTTGTTTGGCTTGCCGCAGGGTTTGTCGGACCAGGGCGACCGAATTCTCCCGTCCGAACTGATGGGCAACGATGAAGTTGTCGTAAAGGTCTTTGATCGTGGACAGGTAAGCCCAGCCATCCTGGGTCAAGATGTAGGTGACATCCGTAACCCATTTCTGGTTGGGTTTGGTGGCCGTGAAATCCCGGTTGAGCAGGTTGGGATAGGAATGATAGGTCTCAAGTTGGCTATTCTTATAAATCCGACGTTTTCTGGCCACAGAATGGATCCCCAGCTGGTTCATCAGACGTAAAACTGCCTTGTGGTTGATCGTGACGCCACAATTCTGAGCGATCCACCAGGTTACTCGCCGGTACCCATAGGTGCGGTGGGAAGCCTGATATGCTTTTTGAACCAGTTGCTTTCGGTCTGTGTCCGGATCAGGCCCTTCGACCCGCTTGGCCCAGGCATAATAAGCTGCTCGCGAAATACCAAAGAAGGCGCACATAGCTTTCACTTCGTATTCCCTTCGGTGGTGATAGATGGCCCGATATTGCGTTTCGCGAGAAAACTCTTTCGCAACTCGGTATGATATTTTTTTAGCAGCGCATTCTCCATCTCCAACTGCCGGATGCGTGCCGCTTCATCCCAAATCTTGTGCGGACGACCAATTGGCTTATTGAAGCCCATTTCCCCTTCCCGCCGATACCGCCTTATCCATCTTTCCACACATTCTCGGCTGCTGAGGCCCAATACATCGCTGATCTCTTGTCGTGTCTTCCCTTCCTCATAAAACAACCGAACCGCCTCCAGCTTCACTTCCACTGGATGGTGAACCATTCCCTTTTTTCCTGACATAATAAAAGTACCTCCTGTGGTCTATTTTCTCACAGGGGGTACTTTCTTTTCGTGTCTCGTTTCAGGGGGTCAGTTCAAAAACAGGTCGGTCTTTTGTTTATTATTTTCTACGAGGGTATTTTTATAGCCCCAATACCTGCCGGGCAATGACCAGGCGTTGGATCTCATTTGTCCCCTCGCCAATGGCGCACAGGCGCTGGTCCCGATACATGCGTTCCACCGCATACTCGCGCATGTAGCCGTAGCCGCCGTGGATCTGGATGGCTTTATAACAAACACGCTCCGACATTTCCGTGCAGAACAATTTTGCCATGGCAGCTTCCTTGCCGAAATGGGCTCCCTGCCCCTTCAACCAGGCGCCGCGCTGGACCATCATGCGGGCAGCCTCGATTTCCGTCGCCATATCTGCGATCATCCACTGGATGGCCTGGAATTTGGCGATCGGCTGGTCGAACTGCACCCGCTCCTTGGCGTAGGCTGCCGCCCTCTCAAAGGCGCCCTGCGCCAGCCCCACCGCCATGGCTGAGATCGCCAGCCGCCCGGCATCCAGCGTGATTAGGAATTGTTTGAAGCCTTCATTTTCGCTGTCCGAGCAGGTTTTCCGCAGGGATGCGGCAATCATCGAAAAAGAGTTGCGAGGTCACCGATCCTTTCAGGCCCATCTTCTTTTCATCCCGTCCCACCTGAAAGCCGGGATTTCCTTTTTCGATGATGAACGCGGAGATGCCGCGCGTGCCTTGCTCGGGATCCGTTTTGGCGGTCACCACCAGCACATCCGCGACCGAACCGTTGGTAATGAAGATTTTCTCTCCGTTGATCACCCAGTCGCCCCCGTCGCGGCGTGCGCGTGTACGGGTGGCGCCGGCATCCGAGCCTGCATTTGGCTCGGTCAGACCAAAAGCGCCCACTTTTTCACCCCGCGCCAGGGCCGGCAGGTATTTCTTCTTCTGCTCCTCCGAGCCAAACAGGTGGATCGGCTCGCAGCAAAGCGAAGTGTGGGCATCCAGGATGATCGCCATCGAACCTGAGACCCGGGCGATCTCTTCCAGGGCGATCAGCAGGCTGAGGTAATCTCCTCCGGAACCGCCGTATTCCTCCGCGAACGGGATTCCCAGCAGTCCCAGCTCGCCCATCCGTTTGAAAAGGTCGGCGGGAAACTGGTCGGTCTGGTCGATCTCCTCGGCGCGCGGGGCGATTTCCTTTTCAGCAAATTCCCGCACCGTTTGTTTGATCAACAGGTGTTCATCGGTCAGTTGGAAATCCATGGTGCATCTCCGTCTTTTCTAATAATTAATTTAAAAGAAGAATGGTCTTTTATTTGCCGATCACCAGCCCGCGCGGATCGATCTCGCGCAGGATCCGCAGCTGTTCAGCGGTCGGTTCCAGGCTGATGGTGATCTCATCTGCCAGCAGGATCTCGAACTCGCTCGCCTCCTGCACTTGTTGGACGGTCACCCCGGGATGGAGCACCTTCAAACGCAAGCGCTTGCTCGTTTCGTGGAAATCGAACACACCCAGTTGGGTGATCACGCGGTAGGGACCGTTGCCTGCCGGAAGCCCTGCCCGTTCCCGGGCTCCGGGTCCGTCAAGGTATCCGGGGCTGGTGATGAAATCCAATTTCTTGACGAAAGTGCGCGGCGATTGCTGGCGCATCAGGTAGATCGTGCGCCAGCAGAAGGAACTCACATCGTTTGCCCCGCCGCTGCCCGGCAAGCGCACCTTGGGATGGCTCCAATCCCCGATGACGGTCGTGTTGACGTTCCCAAAGCAGTCCATCGCCGCGCCTCCCAGGAAACCGTAATCCACGTATCCCGCCTGCGAGGCAGACATCACGTCGTGCATGCTGGAGGCGGCAGAGGCTTTGTAATAGGTGCGCGAGTCCCCCACCGAAATGGGCAGGGTGGGAACCAGGGGGCCGATGCCTCCCGCCTCGAAAATGATCAATAGACCCGGCGCGTGGGTGCGCTGTGCCAGCATCCCTGCAATGAGCGGAAGCCCCGTCCCGACAAAGACAGAACTGCCGTCTTCCAGCAGGTTGGCAGCCACGCAGGCCAGCAATTCGGTCAGGTTGTACGGAGCCTCGTTGCTCATGAGGCACCGCCGTTCGATTCAGGCGCATCCGGCTGCAAATTCATCACCTGTTTGAGGTGGGCAAGCAGCCGCTCCCCGCCCACTTTTTCCAGGTAGGCTTCGTAATTCGGGACGCCGAACACGTATTCCTTGAAGTATTGCTCCACCCCTTCTGCAGTTTTCGACACTTCCAGCCAGTGCGCAATATGCTCCTCATCGAAGTAATAGGTGACCGGCATCTCGGTGGGGTGCGCCCCAAAGGGCACCTCGATGACCGCATCCACCAGGTAGAATGGGATGGTGGTCCGCCACGGCTGGCGCTGGATTTCCTCATGCGGCGATGATCTCTTCCGATGGTGATGATCACCCGCCGGGCGGCACGCGCCAGTTCAAAATCCTCGACCAGGATGCCGTCGATCTGCGCATTCCCGTACTGGTCGCAGCGATGGACGTGGAACAGCGCCACGTCGGGGTAGCAGGCGGGAACCAGGCAGATCGGCTTGCCGCTCCACGGATCTTCGATCACCCGGGCTGAACTTTTCTTGATTGTGTCGGTGCCCAGCATCGAGCGGACCGGCATGAAGGGCACACCCATCGCAGCCGCCAGGAAACGCCACTGGAAGCCGGCATTGCTGATCTCGCCGGTCACTTGCACCTGGCCGCTCTCCACGGCCCGCCGTCCGCAGGGCGACAGGCCGCGCAATTCATGACCGAAGGCATACGCCACTTCCACCCTGCTGACGCAGCCGCCGCCGATCAGGATGTCCAGTCGTGCACGGCAGTCTTGCCGATCACCGTCAGGTCGCGTTTGCGCTGGCGCACCATCTCATAGACCAGCGCCATGGGGATGCGGATGTGGCCGAAGCCTCCAACGGCGACCAGGCTGCCGTCCGGAACAAAACTGCGTACGGCCTCTGCCACGGTTGTGCGCTTGTCCACCATTTTGCGGGATTTGTTCTCCCGCACCCACTGGCGATTCTCATCCGGGTCATGCCAGCCGATGAGTTCGCCCTCGAATTCAATCGGATCCTTCATCAACCACTCCGTTATGAAATACCATTAGTCTGCAAGATTAAAGTATATATCCGTCGGTTTGAGTTTGGCATTCCGCAGGAACCGGCCGCTGCACCTTCTTGCCGATCCAATCAATATTAGCATCCTCCGGATCAACACCGATCAAACGCCCCAGGAACAGGGTGTCGCACTCTTCGAATTCCACCTGGATCAGCACGAACGGGCAGTCCGGCAGGAAGGCTTCCGATCCAAAGTAGCAGACGGTGAAGGCATGGATTTGCCCTCCGGTTGGATCTCCACCCACTCGGTCTCACGACCGGTATACATGTCGTGGGCGCGCGGGTTGGCATACGTGTAACCGCTTTGCGGTTCGCGGCAGACGATGAAGCGCCCATTCGCCAGGGCGGCGAAGAATGGCGAATCCTGCCCATAAGAATAGTTGTAATCGATCGAGTAAGGCTGTTTGATCACGATGGGCGACATCTGCTTCAGGATGGAGAGATCGTCACCGGTTGGGAAGGGGACGCTGAAAACGACGGTCCCTTCCAGGTTATCTTCAATTCGTTTTGAGAATTACTTTCTTGGACATGGCGGCATGCTCCTATTTTTCCTGTTCCAGAATGCTGACCGTTACATAGGTGCCGGTTCCGGCATGCGAGTGGATCGCGCCGCGCCGCGCTTTCGGTACCTGCAGGGCGGGGTCGCCAAAATGCTTCTTGATCGTCCCCTGAAGCTGCCAGAGGGCGAAGACAGCCTGCATCAAGCCGGTGGCGCCCACGGGATGCCCGCAGGCGATCAGCCCGCCGGAGGGATTCACCGGGCAGACCGGTTTTTCAGTCAGTTTCAGCCCGTAATCGATGCCCGGCATGAAGGTCTTGCCGCTGGTTGCAAAGGGACCACCCTCCCCATAACGGCATAAGCCCATATCCTCATAGGTCTGAACCTCCGACGAGGTGTAGGCATCGTGCAATTCGACAAAGTCGATCTCCTGCAGCGGGTCGGTGATACCGGCATTCTTGTAGGCTTCACGCGAGGCCATCCGCCCAGCGCGGAAGGAATGCACACCCGGGTAGCGGAATCCTTTTTTCCACAACAGTTTGTAATACGCGCGCGCCTCATCATTCATTTCATTGGGCAAGGCATTGTATTTATAGAAATCCTCATAAGACTGGTGGGGGCGGTCAGCCATGCGCATGGCATCCGTACCCCGGCCGATGCCGGCGACCTTCACGCGCGGGATGCGGCTGCCTGCAGCCTGCTCCAATTTTGCCAGCCCGTCTTCCGAGCACAGGATGACCGCGGCAGCCCCGTCGCTCATCACGCAGATATCGTTCCGGGTGAGCGGCCAGGCAACCATGGGCGAGTGGCGCACATCCTGGATGGTCAGGCGCTGGCGTTTTTGTGCATACGGGTTATGGTAGGCATTGATATGGTTCTTGACCGAGACGTGGGCCAGCTGTTCCACTGTGGTGCCGAACTCCGCCATGTGGCGGGTGACCATCATGGCGTAATATCCGGAGTAAAAACCGCCTACCGGGTAATCGAAGGACACATCCGATGCCAGGGCTATGAATTCGTTGCCTTTCCAGGTTTCCACGTGGCTCATCTGTTCGAAGCCAAATGCCAGGCAGATATCCATGTAGCCGGAGGCAACCGCTTTCCAGCCCTCCTGGAAACAGATCCCGCCGGTGGCTCCCCCGCCCTCCACGCGGTGCGACGGCTTGGGGCACAACCCGAGATAATCCTGCACCATGATCCCGGCCATCAACTGGCGGGTGAAGTGATCGGAGAAATACGATGCCACGCTGCCGTCCACGAGTTCAAAGAAGCTGGGCGTGCTCTATCCCCAGGTCAGCAAGCGCATAATCGTAGGCCTCCTTCACCAGGCCCTGGAAGGTTTTATCGGGGCGTGCCTTCGCAAATTTGGACACGCCTCCCGAGACAACGTACACTGGTCGCATAATCGTGCCTCCTTTATCCTTTGGTTATGAATAGTTCACATCATGCCTATGCCACTTGGCTCTCAGGCTGAGTCTCTTTATTTTTTTTGAGACAAAAAGAGGCTACTAGCCACCTTTCATCATCCCTGGGTGATATTCTTAAGGATCTCGCGGGCGATGATCGTGCGCTGGATCTCGTTGGTGCCTTCATAGATGGAGGTGATCCTGGCATCCCGGGCATAACGCTCAAGTGGAAAATCCCGTGAGTAGCCGTAGCCGCCTGCCATCTGCAGGGCGGCATAGCACGCCCGGTTGGCGGCCTCGGAGGCATACATCTTTGCCATGGCCGCTTCCTTGGTAAACGAGCGACCCTGTTCCGCCCGAAAGGCAGCCTGCATCAATAACAGCCTGGCAGCCTCAAGCTCGGTGTAGGAGTCCGCGATCATCCACTGGATGGCCTGGAAGTTCGTGATCTTCTGGTTGAACTGTACCCGCTCGTGGGCGTATTTGGTGGCAAAATCCATGGCAGCCAGGCCGATCCCGAGTGCCAGGGAGCCGATACCCACCCGCCCGCCGGTCAATTCCGCAACCGCCACCCGGTAGCCTGCATTCTGAACTCCCAGCAACGCTTCCTTTGGTACTCTGCAATTTTCAAAGATGACCTCGTTCGTTGCGGA
Source organism: uncultured Chloroflexia bacterium (assembly GCA_963828815.1). GTDB lineage: Bacteria > Chloroflexota > Anaerolineae > Anaerolineales > Villigracilaceae > UBA877. The sequence continues at coordinate 1,463,677 of CAWHGD010000002.1, read as the reverse complement.
GGCGTGCTGGCCCATTTTCTCTTCCGCCCTGCCCACGATCAGCCCGGGTGATCCCGCCTCCACCAGGAAGCAACTGATACCCTTGCCCTTCGGGGCAGACTTATCCGTCACCGCCCAGACCACAAATACGCCCGCATAGGGTGCACTGGTGATGAATCGTTTCGTGCCATTCAATATCCAGTGCTCCCCATCCGCCACCGCCGAGGAGGTCATGGCAGCAGGGTCGGAACCCGCGCCAGGCTCGGTGAGCGCAAAACAGCCGGCGCTGAATTCCCCCGAACAAATCCTGGGGATGTAGTGTTTCTTCTGCGCATCGGAGCCGACCGCCTGGATGACATCGCAGACCAGATTATTCACCGACACGGTGACCGCTGTGGAGGCACATGCCCTGGCAATCTCGGTGACCGCCACACTGAAAGCCACCATCCCCGCCTGGGCACCGCCGTATTCGCTCCGGATGTTCAGGCCCATAAAGCCTAGTTCGGCGAGTTTCTTCAAATTTCCCAGGAATGCCTCCTGGTCGCCCGTTTGGTCAAGGCGGGCGGCAACCGGCTCAAGTTCATCCCGGGCAAATTCCCGGGCGGTCGCCTGGATCAGTTTCTGTTCCTCGTTCAATTCCAAATTCATGGCACCTCATCCGTTTTCAATGGGGATCCTCCTGGGAATTCTCTTGCCAGGATTCCGGGGTTGGTCATTTCTGCAAGCGCGAGGTGAGCGCGGGTAGGAATTGCATCACGTCGGCGACAATCAGGACATCCGCCACTTCGCCAATGGGTGCATCCCTGTCTTTGTTGATGGCGACGATAAATCCTGATTTCTTCATGCCGGCAATATGCTGGATGGCTCCCGAGATACCGCACGCCAGGTATAACTTCGGGGCTACGATCTGACCGCTGCTGCCCACCTGGCGCGAATGTTCCACCCAGCCGGCATCCACAACCGGGCGGGTGGCTCCCAGTTCGCCTCCCAGCGCCCGGGCAAGCGCCTCAAGCGTTCCGACATTTTCCTTCTTCCCGATGCCGCGCCCCGCGCTGACAATCACCTCGGCTTTCGCCAGGTCCACTGCTTTTTTTTCCGCGGCTTCGTAACCGAGGAATTCGATCCGCGCCTCGCCTGCACCCGGGTCAAAGAGCTCCAGCTGCGGTGTTCCGCGGGCTTGACCCTTGTAACTGAAGGCGCCTGCCTGGATGGTCAGGACGACTAAGAGAGTGCGGGGAGCCATCAGCCGGCGCATCTTGGCATTGCAGGATGCCACCTCGAACTTACCGTCCACCACCGCGATGATCTCCGACACCTGCGAACATTTCAGCGCGGAAGCCACGCGCGGGGCAAGATCCCATCCGTAGGACGAATGGACAAAGACGATGTAGGCGGGGTTTTCCTTCTGTACAATCTCCAGCACCAGTTGCTTATGCACATCCGGATTGTATTCCCCGTATTTTTCCACCTCGGCCAGGTAGACCTTCCCGGCAAAATCCGGTGCTTCCGATGGAGAGCCGATCAACAGCATGACCGGGCTGGCTCCCAGCTGTTCAGCAAAAGCCACCAATTCATACGTGGATTCCAGCAGTTTCCCCTGGCGGTATTCACACACGAGCAATGCTTTTTTGGGGGAATCGTTCATTCGCCTCACCTTACCACTTTCGTCTTCTCTTTTAGTATCGCCACCAATTTATCTGCAGTTTCGTTGATATCCCCTTCAAGGACAAGGCCATGGCCTTTCTTCTCGGGCAGGTACATCCTTTCGGTGGTCGTTGTGCTTTCTGTGGTCAGGAAATCCGCGATCGGGAAGGTTAACAATTCCTTCTGCCGGGCTTTCATGATATTCGGGAGGGTGGGATAACGGGGATGGTTCAGACCGAGCTGGCAGGTGAGCACTGCCGGCAATTTCACCTTTACAACTGCCCGCACACCGCCTTCCAATTCCCGTCTGGCGATGACAGACTCACCGCTCAGTTCGAAACCGACCAGCGTGGTGACGCAGGCACAGCCAAGCAGTTCCGCCACGATAACCCCCACCTGGGCGGAGCCCCGGTCCTGCGACTGCATCCCGGCAAAAATGAGGTCAAAGGTTTTATCCCTGGCAAAAGCTGCGATCGCCCCCGCCACCTGCCAGGGATCTTTCCGGCTGATCCGGTCATCCTTCACGTGCACCCCCCTATCGCCTCCCATGGCAAGTCCCTTCTTGATCACTTCCACCACCCGGTCAGTACCCATGGACAGAATCGTGATGTCCACCGCGCCGCTCAGTTGTTCCTTGACCTGGACCGCCTGCTCGACGGCATATTCATCGTATTCATTCATCCGGAAGGCGAGATCCTGTTCGTCATACCAGGTCTTTTCAGCATCCACTTTGAATCTTGATTCCATGTCGGGAACTTGTTTCACGCAGACCAATATCTTCATCTTGCTTCTCCGGAAAGGATTGTTATCGTTATTCTCATTAATGTTGTCTCAAACCCAGGTCGGTTCGTTGTAAACGCCGAAGACAGCCTTCATCACACCCACAATTTCACCGAGCGTGGCGTAAGCCCGCACGCAGTCGAGCAGGCAGGGCATGGTATTTTCAGTTCCCTGGCAGGCAAGGCGCAGGCGGTCGAGAGCCTGCCCCACCCGCCCGTTATCGCGTTCCAGGCGCAGGCTGCGAAGGCGCTCCGCCTGGCGGGATTGACCGATGGGATCGAGTTCCAGCAGCGGGATCGGAACGTGCTTCGCCTCCACATAGTCGTTGACACCCACGATGGTGCGCGTTCGGCTTTCAATTTCCCGCTGGTAGGTATAGGCGGCATCCGCGATCTCCCGCTGGAAGAAACCCTTGTTGATTGCCGGCAGCACGCCACCCAGGGACTCGATCCGTCGGAAGTAATCACGAGCCTGGTCTTCCAGGCGGTTGGTCAGTGATTCAACGAAATATGCTCCGCCCAGCGGGTCGATGGTGTTCGCCACGCCAGACTCGGCCGCGATGATCTGCTGCGTACGTAGGGCAATGGTGGCTGCCTTTTCCGAAGGCAGCGCCAGGGCTTCATCCATGGAATTCGTGTGCAGCGATTGGGTGCCGCCGAGGACGGCAGCCAGCGCCTGAATGGCAACCCGCACGGTGTTAATTTCCGGCTGTTGGGCGGTCAGGGTCATCCCGGCAGTCTGGGTGTGAAAGCGCAGCAGCCAGGAGCGCGGGTCCTTAGCCTTGAATTTCATCCGCATCTCGCGTGCCCAGATACGCCGGGCGGCGCGATACTTGGCCACCTCTTCAAAGAAATCGTTATGGGCGTTAAAGAAAAATGAAAGGCGCGGCGCGAACTCATCCACATCCATCTTGCGGGCGATTCCCCAGCGCACGTATTCCATTCCATCGGCGAGGGTGAAGGCGAGTTCCTGCGCGGCGGTGCTGCCTGCTTCACGGATGTGGTACCCCGATATGGATATCGTGTTCCATTGCGGTACCTGCTGGGAACCGAATTCCATCGTATCCACCACCAGCCGCATCGAAGGTTCCGGCGGGAAGATATATTCCTTCTGGGCAGTGTACTCCTTGAGAATGTCATTTTGCAGCGTGCCGCGCAATTGATCAGGCGTTACACCCTGCTGCTCAGCCACAGCGATGTACATGGCCCACAGGATGGCGGCAGGCGAGTTGATGGTCATGGAGGTGGACACTTTTGCAAGCGGAATGTCAGCCAGTAATATTTCCATGTCGCTGCAGGGAACTGACCGCCACGCCGCATTTGCCGAATTCGCCTGCCGCTTCAGGGGAGTCGGTGTCATAGCCCATCAGCGTGGGCAGGTCAAAGGCGATCGAGAGACCACCGCTGCCCTGTTCGAGCAGGTACTTGTAGCGCGCGTTCGATTCCTCCGCCGAGCCGAAACCGGCGAACTGCCGCATGGTCCACAGCCGGCCGCGTTGACCGGTGGCATGGATGGCGCGGGTATAGGGATAGTCACCCGGGAAGCCGAGTTCGTCAAGGTAATCGAAATCCGGCAAATCGAGCGGTGAATAAAGACGGTTCACTTCCTCCGAGGATGCGGTGATGAATTTTTCCTGCCGTTCAGGCGCCCGCTGCAGGGAATCGGCCAGGGTGGAATCTTCCCATTGCCCTTTCGCCGCTTGCAGGTCGATCTTGCGCTTCTTCTCAGGCATTCATTTCTCCTCGCCCAGGACGATGTTCAATTCCGTGCAAGCCTCGACAGCCATGAAGGATTTACGCGCCTCATCCAACTTTACCCGGGAGGCGGCAAAATCCGGGTCGTGGACATAGAAGAGCCACGCATTTTCATCCGCCAGGCTGGTCAGGAGGGTGTTCTTTTCGTCAATGAGCAATTCGGGGAAACGGTCGTATCCCATGCTGATGGGCAGGTGCACCCAGAACCTTCCCGGGATCAGGTCGGAAGCATAGACCAGGCGTTCTTCGCCGAATCGAAGATCGGCGCACAGCAGGCCCGGGCTGTGACCTTCACTGTGGAAGAATTGCAGGTCGAGATCATCAAAGGAAAACTTATCTCCCTTTCGGATAAGGATCAGGCGCCGGCTCTCTTCGAGTTTTTGATGCAGCAGAGGGATGAAGGAAGCCCGGTCGCGCGGGTGCGGGTGGGTGGCGCGTTTCCAGGCCTGCTCGCCCACATGGTATTTCGCGTTTGGAAAAAGCAGTTCCGGTTCCCTGCCTTGCTGCCACGCACTCAGCAGCCCGCCGGCATGATCAAAGTGGAGGTGCGAGATGAAAATGTGGGTGATATCCTCTGCAGAGATACCTTTTTCAGCCAGGGAGGCGACTAGCATGTGCCCGGGTTCTTCCACTCCATACCGCTCTCGAAACCTGGGTTCCATGTAATTCCCGATGCCGGCTTCGAAGAGGATCCTCTCCTGACCGCTGATCACCAGCATGGCGCGCGTCGCAAGGCGGATGCGGTTCTGGTCATCAGCAGGCATCCAGTGCTCCCAGACCGCCTTGGCGGCGTTACCGAACATGGCACCGCCATCCAGGCGGTAGGTATTGCCTGGAACACTGTAGATCTGCATTATGCTTTGACTATCCTTTCGGCCACAATCTCTGCCAGGTCGCGGGCGACGAGTTTCCCCTCGCTTCCACCCGTCTTGATCCCGTCCTCGAACATGGTCAGGCAGAAGGGGCAATTGGATACCAGTGTGGATGCGTTGGTAGCCCGCGCCATCTTGATCCGTTCCACGTTGATGCGCTGACCCAGTTTTTCCTCGGCCAGCACACGGCCGCCGCCGGCGCCGCAGCAAAAACTATCCTTGCCCATTTTTGCCATTTCATGAATGCTTCCACCGCTGGCAGCCAGGATGGTGCGCGGCTCCTTGAGGATATCCTTGTATCTCCCCAGGTAGCAGGAGTCGTGATAGGTGCAATCGAATGGTTGTGGTGTAAGCTGAAGGGTGCCATTCTTGATCAGCCGCTCGATGAACGTGGCATAATGTTCGACTTCCACCTTCAATCCCAACTCGCGATAATCCCGGCTGAGCGTGTTGAAACAATGCGGGCAGGTGGTCACGATGCGGGACACAGTAGGTGGCGTTGATCTTCTTGATGTTCTCGCCTGCCAGTTGCTGGTAGAGGTATTCATTACCCAATTTCCGCATGGGTTCGCCGCAGCATTTTTCTTCCTTGCCAAGCATGCCCACCTTGATCCCGGCTGCATTGCAGATCTTGATGAAATTCCTGGCCACTTCCTGGTTTCTCTTATCGAAGGAGGCGTAACATCCGGCAAAGTAGAGGATATCCACCGACCCGCCCTCGGCCATCCGGCGCACATCCAGCCCGTCAGCCCAATCGCCCCGGCTGGCAAAAGCCAGGCCGAAGGGATTGCCATTCACCTCGGTGTTGTTGGCTGCCGTCATCACCTCCCCGCCCGGGAACTCGCCTTGCATCAGCACCATGTTCCTTCTCATTTCCAAAATCTTGTTGACCTGTTCGATATCGGCCGGGCAGATCTCCTGGCAGGCAAAACAGGTGGTGCAGGCCCACAAAGCATCCTTTGAAATGGTTTCGATCAGGTTGGCCTGGGGATTGTTAAAAGCCACCTCACCGATCTGCTGCACCACCTTCATCGGCGAGAGAGGTTTTCCGGTGATCCAGGCCGGGCAGCGGTCCTGGCAGCGCTTGCAGCTGGTGCAGGCATCTGCATCGTAGATATCCTTCCAGTACAGGTCAGCCACTGCGGCTGCGCCAAAATGGTCCGCATCCGCCGCCTCAAGATTGGTGGTTTCGATGGTCCCCTTGGGATTCAATTCAGCAAAGAGATAATTCACCGGCGTGAGCAGGAGATGGCGGAACTTGGTAAAGGGGATGGAAACGATGATACCCATCGCCAGGAAGAAGTGCACCCACCAGCCCCAGCGGTGTATTTCCCGCAGCAGGTTCTCGTCCAGGTTCGACAGCGGGCGCGCCACCAGCAAGCCTATGGGGGATAGCAGCGCCAGGGATGGGTTCTGCTTGAGTTCCGTGACGGCCATGCGCGCCCCTTCCACCACGAAACCCGTCATCAGGATGGCGATCAGCAGGCTGAGAATGAGCACATCGTCCCGGGTGTTCTCCAGTCCCTTGGGTCTGTATAGGAACCGGCGTACGGCGAAAGCGCACAGCATCAGGAAAACGATCAATCCTGCCAGGTCGAGCGTGGGTGAATAGATGCGGTAGAAATTTCCCTTTAAGAATTCAAAGTTGAACACCGGCTCGGTAAGATCCACCTGGGCCATGATGAGCAGGGTGCCAATAAAAAGGAGCCCGATTCCCCAGAAGAGCAGGGCATGTGTAAAACCGGGCAGTCTGACAAGGATCACCCTGATCTGCCCCAGGGCGCGTTTAACCAGGCGCACGATACGGGTGAATAGATGATCGAAGCGCTGCAATGCCTTTCCCTGCCGGTAGACCCGGATCCTGCGGATGAATCCGTACAGGCACACCGCCAGCGTCAGCGCGGCGAGCAGGTACATGGGCAGCACAACGCCATGTCCAACGTTCCAATATATCTCTCTGCTGAGATCCATGTTCCGCCTCTTATCGTTGGTGTTTTCTCTTAGGAAAGCAGGTTCCGGGAGATGATCAGCCGCTGCACCTCGCTGGTTCCTTCGTAGATCTCGGTGATCTTTGCATCCCGGTACATTCGCTCCACCTCGTACTCGCTGATATAGCCGTACCCGCCGTGGATCTGGATGGCTTCCTTGGTGACAAATGTGGCCGTTTCCGAGGCGTGCAGTTTGCATAGTGCCGAGTCGGCAGCATAAGGTTTCTTGTTATCCTTGAGCCAGGCTGACCGATAAACGACCAGCCGGCTGGTCTCGATGCGCGTGTACATATCGGCCAGTTTGAACTGGATGGCCTGCAGCTCGCTGATCGGCTGTCCAAATTGTTTGCGCTCCTTGGCGTACGCCAGCGACCGCTCGAAAGCCCCCTCGGCGATCCCCAAGGCCTGTGCGGCAATACCGATCCGGCCTCCATTCAACGTCTCCATGGCGATCTTGAATCCCTGCCCTTCACTGCCGAGCAGGTTTTCCTGCGGCACCCGCAGGTTGTTGAATGCGAACGCGGTCGTATAACTGCCCCGGATTCCAAGTTTGGTTTCATTGCGTAACAGCTCAACACCCTCGGAGGCCAGGTCCACAATGAAGGCTGAAATTCCCTTGTGCTTCAGGGTGCGGTCCATCGAGGCAAAAAGGATGCCCGTCCCCAGGTAGCCCCCGTTGGTGACGAATATCTTGTTGCCGTTGATGATGTAATCACTGCCCTCTTTCCGGCAGGTGGTGACCAAACCCGCCACATCGCTGCCCGCTTCCGGTTCGGTGAGCAGGAAGGAACCGATCTTCTCTCCGGACGCCAGCGGGGGCAGGTATTTCATCTTCTGCTCCTCGGTGCCAAATTGCAGGATCGGATCGCATGCCAGGGAAGTGTGCGCGGAGATCAGCACGCCGCTCGAACCACAGGCCTTTGACACCTCCTCCACCACGATGACATAGGAGAGGATATCGAGCCCTGCCCCGCCGTAAGCCTCCGGGATGTAACTGCCCAGCAAGCCCATCCCCCGCATGTTCTGAACCAGTGCATCCGGGATGGCATGGTTTTCATCGATCTGGATGGCAAGCGGCTTGATCTCCTTTTCCACGAAATCGCGCACGCTGCCTTGCAAAACCTTATGGTCCTGGCTCAATTCGAAATCCATACAGACGCTCCTTCTGGTTTGGATCAGGATCAAATTGTCTGGAACACTCTTCGAACCGGACTACTTGCCTTTGAACTCCGCCTTCCGTTTCGCGATGAACGCCTTCATCCCCTCTTTCTGGTCTTGGGTGGCGAACAGGGTGGCAGAAAAGCGAATTCTCATACCTGAGCCCCTCTTCCTTGGTCATGTTCAATCCATTGAACGATGGCATCCTTCGCGCTGGCCACCGCGATCATTCCGTTGCGGGCGATCAACCCGGCGATCTCCTTCACCTTGACCGCCAGATCCTGCGCCGGGAAAACCTCGTTGACGATGCCCCACTCTTTTGCCTGCTGGGCGGTAAGGACCTTGCCGCTGAAGATCAATTCCTTGGCCCGGTTGGGACCGATCAGGCGTGCCAGGTTCTGCGTGCCGCCAAAACCGGGGATCACCCCAAGGGTCACTTCCGGCAGGCCCAGTTTGGCTTTATCTGCGGCGTAAATGAAATCGCACGCCAGCGCCAGTTCCAGCCCGCCGCCCAGGGCATAACCGTTCACCGCCGCGATGACCGGTTTGGTCATCCTTTCGATCAAGGCGATCACCTGCTGTCCCCGACGCGCGAAAGACCCGCGCCTCCAGGGGAGCCATGTCAGCCATTTCCTTGATGTCGCCTCCCGCCACGAAAGCCTTGTCCCCCGCGCCGGTGATCACGATCACTTTCACCGATCCATCCTGCTCAAGATCCTGGAGGGCACGCTCCAGCCCCTCGATCACCGCAGTATTCAGGGAGTTCAAGCTGTCAGGCCGGTTGACCTTCAACCAGCCGATTTCATCCTCAATTTCGATCAGTAGTAGGTCGCTCTCCACGCCCGGCTCCTTTTCTTCCTTCGAACGGGTTGATTTATACAATGGAAATAATCGCCTGATGGTACTTCATCATGTGTAGGTATAGAAACCGCGGCCTGACTTCTTTCCCAGGTAACCTGCGTCCACCATCTTGACCAGCAGCGGGCAGGGCCGGAATTTCGGATCATTGAAGCCCTCGTAGAGCACGGAGATGATTGCCAGGACGGTGTCGAGTCCGATCAGGTCAGCCAGCGCCAGCGGTCCCATCGGATGATTGGTGCCGAGCTTCATCCCCTTATCGATATCCTCCGCCGTGGCGATCCCTTCATACAGGGTAAAAATGGCTTCGTTGATCATCGGCATCAGGATGCGGTTGACGATGAAGCCCGGGTAATCCTGCGAGACTGCCGCCACCTTGCCCAGCTTTTCCACCAGGCTGGCAGCGGTCTGAAAGGTCTCATCGCTTGTCGCCAGCCCGCGGATCACTTCAACCAGTTGCATCACCGGGACCGGGTTCATAAAATGCATGCCGATCACCTTATCCGGGCGCCTGGTGGCTGCCGCGATCCGGGTGATGGAAATGGACGATGTGTTGGTTGCCAGGATGGCATCCTTGTTCACGGCATCGTCAAGCTGGTGAAATAGATCGATTTTCAAAGCCTCATCCTCAGAGGCTGCTTCCACGACCAGTCCGCAATCCGCGAATCCCTTCAGGTCTTTGACCACCTTGATGCGCCCGAGGATGGCTGGAATACTTTCGGCTGGGATCAGCCCCTTTTCTGCCTGCCTGCCCAGGTTCTTTTCTATCGTTTTCAACGCTTTGTCAACCTGCGCTGGGACCACATCGTACAGCCGTACCTCATAGTCATGCATGGCGAAGACATGGGCAATCCCATTTCCCATCTGACCGGCACCTAACACACCGACTACCTTGATCATGAATTCCTCCTATGCAACCTGAAATTCAAAACAAGTGTGGATTTCGCTTTCGAAATCCACACTTCTGAAAATAACTGTTTAGACCCTTTCAAAGATAGCCGCGACCGCCTCTCCGCCGCCGATGCACAGGGTGGCAAGACCGTAGTGCGCCTGGCGCTTGTTCAGCTCCCTGACCAGCGTTGCAACCAGCCGCCCGCCGCTGGCACCGATCGGGTGACCGATTGCCACCGCGCCGCCGTTCACGTTCACCCGCTCCTGGTCAAGACCCAACTGCTTGATGGCGATCATCGCCACGGCGGCAAAGGCCTCGTTGATCTCGAACAGGTCGATATCCGCGATCTTGAGCCCCGCCCGGGTGCAGACTGCCTCTATCGCTCCCACGGGGGCATCCGGGAATTGGTCTGGAGGCAGGCTCCAGGTGGCACTCGCCACCAGCCGGGCGCGCGGCTTCAGGTTGTGTTTCTTCATTGCCTCGCCGCCTGCCAGCAGGGTCAACGCGGCGCCATCATTGATCGTGGATGCGTTCCCCGCCGTGACCGTCCCTTCCTTGGTGAATGCCGGGCGCAGCTGCTTCAGTTTTTCGAAATCAACCTTGAATGGTTCTTCATCATCGGCGATCACTTCCTCCCCCTTCTTGCTCTTCTTGACCACCGGGACGATTTCGTCCTTGAATATTCCCTCTTTCACGGCTTTCTGTGCCAGCTGGTAAGAGCGGATGGCGTAATCGTCCTGCTCGGCGCGGCTGAAATTGTGACGCCCGGCGGCTGCGTCCGCGATCTCACCCATATGCTTGCCGGTGTACGGGTCCTGCAGACCATCATAGACCATCAGGTCGAGCAGTTCGCCGTGTCCCATGCGGTAGCCGTAGCGCGCCTTCTTCAGGATGTAAGGCGCCAGCGACATGTTCTCCATCCCGCCAGCGATCACGATCTCTGCCTCCCCCAGGCTGATCGAACCGGCTCCCAGCATGATCGCCTTCAAACCGCTGCCGCATACTTTGTTGATCGTCATGGCATGGACGGTGTCCGGGAGACCGGCATAGCGCATGGCTTGCCGGGCAGGAGCCTGCCCCGCGCCGCCGGAGAGAACCTGCCCGACGATCACCTCGCTCACGGCTGCCGGGTCCAGGTTGGCACGTTGCAGGAGCCCCTTCATCACCGTTTCCCCAAGGTGCGGAGCTTCCACATCCGCCAGCGTACCGCCAAAAGAACCAAACGGTGTTCTCAAAGATTCAATGACATAGATGTCGTTCATTTCTTCCCTCCGCTGCGTGAATGATTGGCAAAAACCTGTTCAGGATGGAGAATGATCTTATCTACATGATTTAAGGGTTGAAGAGCTGGACCGGAAATGAAATCCCTGTGTGAAGAATTTTACAATCTTTTTTCAAATTTCAGGCACAACTATTATACAACACTGCCCGGGCAATTCCAACTGAAGGGCTCAACAGCACTCCTCCCACCCGGTTACCTGTCCCTGCCGGGTGCCAAACCATGCTATACTTTTTGGACTGCACCCAAAATCCCGGATGGTTATGGAGAAGACCATGACTGAGGCACATTTCTATCACATCTCAAAAGCAGGCCTCCTGAAGCAGACTGCCAGCCTGGAAACTGCATTTGAAGCCGTGAAGGACGGCGGATATATCTGGCTGGATTATTATCTGCCCACCAAGGAAGATCTCTCCCGGCTGATTGAACCGCTCGGTCTGCACCCCCTCTCCATCGAAGACTGCATCGATGAAAACCAGATCCCCAAGATCGATGACTATCCCCGCAATACGTTCATCCTGTTCAACGCTTTCCATACCACGGAGGGGAAGTTGTCGGTGACCGAGGTGGACACCTTCCTCGGCAGGAATTTCCTGGTAACGGTCAGCAGCCAAAACTCGCGCAACCAGTCGCTGTTGAGCAATATCCAACGCAGTGTCGAGAATTGAAAGCGAAAGTGTCAGGCATGGTCCTGCATTCCTTCTGCATATCATCCTGGACCAGGTGGTGGATGAGAAATTCCTGGCGATCGAAGCCCTGGAGGAAAAACTGAACGCGGGGGAAGAGATGATCCTATCCGACCTGGACCAGTTTGACCCTTCTGAATTGATGCATTTGCGCCGTGACCTGCTGGCGGTTCGGAAAAGCCTGTTCCACGAACGCGAGATCCTGGTAAAGGTCTGCCGGCGGGACAGCCCGTTCATCCCGGCGAAAGCCATCTACCTTTATCGCGATATTTACGACCATCTGTCCAAGTTCTTCGAATTGACCGAGTCGTACCGCGACCTGGTCACCAGCCTGATGGAAATGTACCTGTCGATGCTGAATAACAGGATGACCAAGGCAGCCAATGATACCAACCTCATCGTCCGGCGGTTGACTTTCATCACCACGATCTTCATGCCGCTCACCCTGCTGGCTGGCATCGGAGGCATGTCAGAATGGTCAATGATGACGGGACCGCAGAACTGGCGCGTGGCTTATCCCATCTTCCTGCTTGCGATGGTGGTGCTCGCGCTGATCAATTATTTTTTGATCAAATGGATCGAAAAACGCCGCAGCAAGATCTGATCCGGTATTAACGAAAAAGATCCCCGTCTTTTGATGGGGATCTTGCTTGTACCATCCAGATGGTGCATGCCGCATCGTTTTACTGGTCGCGCTGGACGATGCCGCGCTGCCAGGCGTATACAGCCACCTGGGTTCGATCGGCTACGTGCAGTTTGCTCAGGATGTTGCTGACATGCCCTTTGACCGTGTTCTCGCTGATGACCAGTTTCTCCGCGATCTGGCTGTTGGTGAGCCCGCTGGCGATCAACTTGAGCACCTCGAGTTCGCGCTCGGTCAGGTCGGTGAAGAGCGGTTCGGCTTCCGGGTTTTCGCCGCGGATGTTTTGCAGGACGCGCGCTGCCACGCGTGGATGCAGGGTCACCTCGCCCTGCACAGCCCGGCGCAGGGTGTCAACCAGCTTTTCCATTTTCATGTCTTTTAGAATATAGGAAATGGCGCCCGCCTTCAGAGCCGGGAAAATGTGCGCATCCTCGTGGTAGGAGGTGAGCACCACCACCTGCGTGCGCGGGCTGATCTTCTTGATCCGCCGGGTGGTCTCCACGCCATCCATGCCCGGCATGATCAGGTCCATCAACACCAGGTTGGGGATCAACTCCGAAACCAGGCCGAAGGCTTCCTCGCCGGACGAGGCTTCCCCAACCACACGGAAGTCTGGCAGCGTATCCAGGTAGGCGCGCATTCCCTTGCGCACCACTTCGTGGTCGTCCACAAGGATGATGGTAATCGGTTCAGACATGCTCTGCTCCTATCATTTGGGTCTGCCTATATTATTCGGGTAGGCAGGCGAACTGTCAAGCGTGTTCCGCAATCGGGCAGGCTCTCGATCTCGACGACGCCGCCCAGCGATTCGATCCTTTCGCGGATGGAGCGTAATCCCATGCCGGAAGCTTTTGCTTCCAGGTCAAAACCGCAGCCGTTATCGGCGATGACCGCGGTCACCATGTCGCTTGCGTAAGTCAGCACCACTTCAATGTGATCGGCATGGCTGTGGCGGGAGACATTGGACAGCGCTTCCTGGACAACACGGTACAGGGTTTGTTCGATATCGAGGCTGAGCCGGCGCTCATCCACAATGCGCACATCCGCCTGGATGTCGGTGCGCCCCTCCCATTCGAACACATACTCGCGCAGCGTGGCAGCCAGCCCTCTCTCCTTCAGGGATACCGGGTACATTTCCTGGATCAGGAAGGTGAGTTCCTCGATCACCTCGTAGACAAGGTTCTCTGCTTCCACAAGGTGATTCTTGGCAGCCCTGGGATTCTTCTTCAGGATGCCGTTGGCGGTGCCCAGCTGAGCCAGCGCGGCGAAAGCCTTCTGCTTGGCACTGTCGTGAAGTTCTCGCGCCAGCCGGTTGCGCTCCTCGATCACGGCGAGGTCCTTTGTCTTTTCGAATAATTTCTCGATCTCCTGCGTCCGGTCGCGGACCTGGTTTTCAAGATCGCGGTTGTAAGCCTGGATGCTTTTGATGCGCCACCAGTAAGCGCTCAGGCCCAGTGCGATCACAACGCCTGCGATGGTGAATCGAAACCACATAGTCTGCCAGAAGGGAGGCAGCACCGTCACCCGCACCGAGGTGCCGGTTTCATTCCAGATGCCGTCCTGGTTCGAGGCTTTGATACGCAGGAGATAGTCCCCTCCGGGCAGGTTGTTGTAGCGTCCCTCCCGCCGTCCCCCGGCCAGGTTCCAATCCTCATCGTAGTTGGCAAGCATATAGGCATATTGGTTCTTCGCCGGTTGGGCATAGCTCAAGGCGGAATATTCGAATTCAAAACTCCTCTGTGGCCAGCGCAGGGTGATCTCCTTCAGCAAGTTTGGAGCGGTTTCTCCGTCGACGGGTATGCCGTCTTCGCTGATCGACAGGAGAACAACGGGCGGTATGAAATGGCTGTCATGGATCTGCCCAGGCTGAAAGGCAGTCAGGCCGTTTACTCCCCCGAAATACAACCGGCCCTGTCCATCCCCCGCGAAGGCATTGCTGTTGAACTCATTGCCCTGCAATCCATCGTCCACAGTGTAGTTGCGCAGGCTTTTCCCAGTGGCTGGGTCGAAACGGGACAGACCATTATTCGTGCTCAGCCAGAGAAAACCTTCCTCGTCTTCCAGGATACCGAAGATCACGCTGTTGGGTAGTCCATCTTCCTCGCCATAATGGATGAAGGTATTACCCGCCGGGTCAAGCCTGTTTAATCCACCCCCGTCGGTCCCCACCCACAGCGCTCCCTGCCTGTCCTGGTGGATGCTGAGGATGGAATTCTTGCTGATGCTGTCGGGATCGGAGGGATCATGCTGGTAACGATACAGCTGACCGGTGATCAGGTCGTAACGGTTGAGCCCATCGTTTAATGTCCCGATCCACAAGTCCCCGGCAAGGTCGATCAGGAGGGTCTCAATCTCGTCGCCGCTGATGCTGTATAAATTTCCGGGATCGTTCTGGTAGCGAGTGAATATCTTCCTTTCGCGGTCATACTTTTCAAGGCCAAGTTCCGTACCGAACCACAGATTCTTTTCACGGTCTTCAGCGATGACAATTACCGGAGCGCTTGAGAGGTTGTGGCGGTCGCCCGGGTGGGGCAGGAAATGGATGAAACTCGAAGAACCAGGCGCGAGCATGTCCACCCCGGCAGAAGTCCCAACCCAGAGATTGCCGGACGAATCGAAAAATACCGACCTGACCTCATTGCTGCCGAGGCTGCCGGGATCGCTGGGATCATTGCTGAAATTAGTTATGGAACCAGTCACGGGATCCAGGCGGTTTAGACCGCTATCGAACGTTCCGATCCACACATAGCCCATGCGGTCAATAGCCACGCCCCTGACGTTGTTCCCTCCGGGATTATTCGGATCGTCCTGGTTGAAATGGTAGTAAGCGAAACGGTCCTGGCCGCGATAGTATTTATTCAGTCCTCCACCGTAGGTGCCGATCCAGAGCACACTGTCGCTGGACTCGCGTATGGCGGATATGTTATCGCTGCTCAGGCTGGTGTTCACATCCGGATCATTTTTATAGTGGATGTAACTGCGCGTGGAGCGGTCATAGCGATCAAGCCCGCCGCGCGTTCCTATCCATACATTCCCGTCACCGTCCAGGTAAACTGCATGGATGGTATTGCTCGCCAGGCTGCCGGGATCGTTGGAAGAGTGCTGGAAGCGGGTAGCCAGGCCTGTCTGTGGATTAAAAAGGTTCAGTCCATCATCCGTTGCCACCCAAAGGTCGCCGGATGGATCCTCCTGGATGGCGCGGATCCTGTTGCTGGTCAGCGAGGAGGGATTCCTGGTTGCTGAGGCATAATTGACAAATGTGCCTGTTCCCTCTTTATAACGGTACAAGCCGGCATAAGCGGTGCCGATCCACATGGAATCATTTCCATCTTCGAAAATGGTCGTGATATCTTCGCTGCTCGATTCCGCGCCTGGCAGGGTACTCATGACCAGGTGTTCAAAGGTGTTCGTGGAAGGCAGGAACCGATCCAACCCTTCGGATGTGCCTACCCATAATCGGCCCTGCATGTCTTCAAAAACAACCTGCACCCGGTCATTGGCCAGGCTGGCCGGGTTGGTTGGATCGTTGATGTAGTGTGAAAATTGTCCGCTGACCGGGTCATAGCGGTTGAGCCCGCCCAGCCGCGTTCCGATCCAGAGGATACCCTGCCGGTCCTGGAGCAGCGTGTTGATCCAGCGGTCATTGATACTGGCGGGATCATTGACATCTGGTCGGAATATCTTAAATGTATAGCCGTCGTACCGGTTCAGGCCATCCTGCGTCCCGAACCACAGGAATCCCTGCTCGTCCTGCAATATACAATTGACCGCACTCTGGGAAAGCCCGCCCGGTACCCCGATCCGCATGAAGCGGATATTCGCAGCAGGTGCTGAGGAAGCGCGGACCCCGCTCGATGTGTCTTGCGCTGCCTGGGTGGTTGGGGCGACCGACGGAATGGGGCTGGATCCCGGAACAGGGCTGCTGCAACCGGTAAACCACAAAGAGCCGAAAACGAGTGTCATCAGCGTGAGGAGTACCCTGTGTGGGGTTGCATTCTCTCTGGTCACAAACACTTCCCTCAAAGTCAACGCAGGCGGCATTAATTATATCCACAACCATTCCGGGGAAGGCAGTGGATTATCTTCACAGTATAGTGCAAGTCAGATAGGAAAAACTGAACCCGGAGAACGAGTTTTCCAGTTTTTAATAATGGTATTTCAAGCCATTGTCATCCCTCTGCGGAGGGGATTATCCGGCAAAATCCAATCCTCAGGAGGGGCAGAATCCCCTCCAAAAAAGCTCCGGAAACCCGCTTGGTGATTGGTGCATTTTTTCGCACAGATTGTTATCCTATACATGCTTACTTGTGAGTTTATTGTTTTCTGTTCTTTACCATGAGCACGGATGAGGTCAAACAGGTGTCCCGGACCCCCGAATTCTCCTTTTCTTTCTCCTCCAAGGAGAGATCGGTTTTTCGAATGCAGATAGATGGGCAGGTGAGAGTGTGATGGGTGGAGCGGGTTTGCCCCAGGATCATTGCCTGTTGCACGGGTGCAAGGTTGCCCGGTTGAGTGTGGGTGACACCCAGCCGGAATGCGTGGGTCTTCAAGTCCGCACCATCCGGGACACCTGTTTGATTTCCTCCTTCTAATTCTTCTGGGGGGCGATGCCCTCCGCGATGTGCTCTCCCCGCGCATGCGCGGCAAGGGGTGATCAAATCCGGTAGCGGCACATTTCCAATCCCCAGTAGACCTTGCAATCCACAAATGTCAATCCGCATTTTTCCAGCACGCGGATGGAACCGGCATTCCCCGGATGGACCAGCCCGATGATGCTTTTAAGGTGCGCTTTTTCGAAGCCGAATTTTACGGCTGCCGTTGCCGCTTCTGTGGCATAACCGCATCCCCATGCCTGGTGGCTGAGCAGGTAGGCAACCTCATTCTCGTCTGTCTCTGGCAAATATTCCAATCCGTCCCAACCGATCACCTCCCCGCTCTCCTTTAATGTGACGGCCCAGTGACCATAACCGTGCTCCTGCCAGTGGTTGTTCTGGTGGACGATATACCGCAATGTCTTCTCAAGCGTATAAGTGGTGGGAGGGAAATATTGCAAAATGCCAGCTTCCTGGAGGATTTGGAAGAGGGCCGCGGCATCGGCCTCTTTCCAGGGGCGCAGGATCAGCCGTTCGGTCTTAAGAGCGGGAATGGTCATTTCAGGTCTCCTTCACCCTTTCCAACAGGTCCTGGTCGGGAAGCAGGTCTTCCATATTGCGTATTTTTGGGAAGACAAATCCAGACAGGGTTGCCAGGATGGTCAGCAACCCGAATACCAACATGATCACTGCCATCCCCGATCCCGGGCCTGTCCCGGTCAGCCATCCAAACACCCTGACCAGCCAACTGCCGTTCTGCATGGCTGGTTCCATCACGTGGTCTGCCAGCAGGCCGCCCAGGATGGGTGTGAAGGTATCCGGGAACCAGGTCAGCATGCGGCGGGCGGAGAAGACGCGCCCCTGCACATCCACCGCCACCTTCACCTGCAGTAGCGCCTGGCTGGTGGCAACCCCAACGCTCGAGCCGATGCCCCCCACCAGGATCGCCGGCACCCAGATCCCCAGACCATGCCCCAGGCTAAAAATAATATTCCCGCACAGGCAGTATAGCGACCAGCCCAAAAGCACCCCGTGGATGCGGCGCTTTGGACCTCCCCAACTGCTCATGATCAGTGAGCCCAGGGTCCACGACAGGGCACCCGCGGTCTCCACCGCACCCAGAACGAGGCTGTCATTCCCAGTGCGCGAGAGGATCATCGGCACATGCACGCTGTTGGGGAAGCCGAGGAACAGGTTGGCAAAGAAAAGCATCACCACGAATCCGAGCAGAGGCGGGCGTTGAAAGATATATTTGAACCCGAAGGCTGCTTCCTGCAACAGGTTTCCCTTCCCCTGCAAGCCTTCCACCGTTCGTTCGGGTTTGGGGACATGCACCACCAGCAGGGCGCCTATCGCCAGGATGAAGGTGGCAATATCGATCATCAGGATCCCTTTCAGACCGATCACCGGTAGGAGTGTGCCTGCCAGGAGGGGCGCCACTGCTGACGGACCTGCCTGCACGAACGACATCAACCCGTTGGCACGCCCGTACTGCTCCTTGGGGACCATGGTGGTGATGGCTGCCGAGTACGCCGGCCATTGAAAGGCGTTCCCTAATCCGATCAGGATATTGACAAGATAAAAATGCCAGACCTGCAAATGACCCGTCGCCAGCAGGAGCAGGATGGCCAATGAACCCAGCCCGGCGGCGAGATCGCTGACCATCATCATCAACTTGCGGTCGTACCGGTCCACGAGCACGCCTGCCAGCGGAATGATCAGCAGGTAAGGCAGGGTAAACGCGCTCTGCATGATGCCGAGCGAAGTGGCACTGCTGGTCTTCTGGAAAACCCATATCGACAGGGCAAATCCAGTCATGCCGGAAGCCAGGATCGACACGGCCTGTCCGCCGAGCACGATCGACAAGCCTGCCATGCCGGAGGGGCGCTTGGGAGAAGTGCGGGAATTCATGTCACCCCGTTGATCTGCGCCTCCAGCCACGAGCGCAGCGGTTCGTACACCTGGATGCCGGACAATGTTGCAGGATGGATGGACAGGTCTTCATAGGTGAGACAGACCGCCTCGTTGAGCGCTGCCAGCTGCCTGCTGGCGGGGATCTGTTCCTGAAGGTGGTAGGGGTAGTTGTAACTGGGAGGCAGGATGCGCATCCGCCCGGGTTCAATGGAAGAGGCGATCAGCGTGCTCAGCAGCGCCTGGAACAGGAACACCCGGTGGGTTTCATCCCCGCAAGCAGAGGACTGGAACGATGGGTCCGCCGCCAATCGCTGGAAGAGCATATTCCAACGGTTCATCAGCCCCAGGGCAGGATTGACCGAGAAGGCGTGCGAGTTGAAATAGCTGCGCAAGCGCTGACCATCAATGAACGAGGTTGTCGTTGTGCTGATTTCGTCCACACCCGCAGCGGTATAGATCCCCTTCCAGTACGCGTCAAGCGGTTCCTCGGGAGTCAGCCCCACGTTGCGGATGTGCACGGGACGGAAAGCAGCTTCATAATTTTCACCCAGGTGGAATTCCACGGGTGGCTGCACAACCAGTACAGAAGGATCGATCCAAACCAGGGAACCAGTCCCTGGTGGTGCAAGTTGTTCAGCCTGGGCACATGCCGCCACCTTCCCGCTGAAGGGGTAGGCGGGGAGCCTGACCGCATCCTCAAGCAGAACCGGGAGAGTATTTTCAGCCTCCAGCCGAGTCGCGGCCTGCATATTGGTGGTGAATATGAATAAAGGAGCCTCAGCCAGTTCGCCGCCGAAGGTCCGCAGGCTGCCGACCATGAGGGCAACAGCCCTCAGGTCCTCCACGGCGGTGCCAAGGGTAAAAAAGAGCACCTTATTTCTTATCTGGTTTTCCCGCTGCCAGGAGTCTTCCAAGGTCGTATGCCTTCTGCATCAATTCCGGGTTCTTTTCCGCCTCGCCCACTTCCGAAAGCGATCCGTGGACGATACCAGCGATCCTGCTGTCCAGGAAACGACACATGGTCTCAAATGTGTAGATCGCGTTGATGGCGCCGGAGGAGTAAAGGTCTTCGTCACCATAGGTCAGGATGATGCCGTATGGTTTGTGGCTCACTTCCTGCCATTTGTGACCCTGGAATCCATACCATCGGTCGATGCAGAGTTTCAATTGGGCGCTGAAAGTGAACCAGTAGACTGGCGAAGCGAGGAGAATCGCATCTGCTGCAGCCAGTTTGGGGTAGAGCGGCTGCATATCGTCCTCTATCACGCACTGACCTGCATCGCACAGGTCGCATGCATCGCATGCGCGGATATCCAATCCATGCAGGTAGATGCTTTCTACCTGCGCGCCAGCATCCTTGGCGCCCGCCGCGGCCCGGTCAGCCAGGGTGCTGCTGTTTCCTTTTTCACGCGGGCTGCCTTTCAATATCAATAGATTATTATTCATTGTTGTCTCCTCGAATTTTCTGCAGGAACTCATCAGTGAAAGGCTGGTCGCAATCTGCGCCTAACCATATTTAATTTATATTGATAATAATCGAATTTTGTTTCTTATACCATGAGGTGTTATCATCGGCACAGAGAGGAATGATTTTTACGAACAATCTCATCCATGCCTCACGCGACTGAAGGAAAAGGCGGTGGCAGCCAGGTTGATAAAATAGGTCGCTAGGGTGATAAACCCGTAAAGTCTACCGGTGGCGAAGGAATAACCGATCATGCCCATCAGCGCCAGGTAATAAAGTCCCAGGTATGGCCCGAGCCAGCGTGATCGGCGGAAATCGAATTTGAACACATGATCCAGCCCAAATTCCACCAGGTCGTAAAGCACCAGCAGACCCGGCAGAACGAGAGTCCACCAGGGGCGCCCTGAGAGGGCGTTCATTACGATTACCACGGGCAGCGGGATGCCCAGAAATACCGCAACCCAGCCAAAACCATTTCCGAGCCTGGAACGGCCGCGGGCGCGAAACAGGAACATGACTGCCAGCAGGAGGTTGGTCAGGTTGGCGATGATGACGACAACCAGATCGACCAGGTGGGTGGATGCGATTGGATTCATCTTTTTCCAGGGATCCTCATAGTATCAGTCATTCATGGAGCCAAAGGATCATTTTGCATTCTTCAGAGTGAAATCAATCCAGTTTGTAATATAGTCCACTGCCAGGCGGAGATTGCCGATCTGACAGTGGTTCTGCGCTTGTTCCTCGCGGGTAAACAACCGGCTGGTCTGGGATTTGACATTCTTTAATACGGCAATCTGTTTGTAGAAATGGCTGAGCGGAATAACATGATCTTCAGAACCAGCCAGCAGGAGTACATCCTGGGTTACCAGTGAAGAAATATCCCGAGTAGTATACTGCCTGCTCTTCTGGAAAACCTGGTATGGTGTGGACGCCCCCAACACCAACATGGCCTGATGCATGCTCCAGTCGAAAAGGGGACTCTTTTTCATGATCCCCGATAGGAAGAGGTTGAAAACGCCACCCGCCCTGGAATTAAGCAGAAATTTGAGCAGCCACGCAACAGGCTTGAGTTTTTCCAGGGTTGTATCCATCCAATCGAAGAATACATCGTAGGCGATCACCCGCTTGATGCGCGGCTCAAAAGCGGCAGCCCGCAAACCCAGGCAAGCTCCCATCGAGATTCCAAGCAGGGTGACTTCATCCAATTTAAAATGATCCAGGATTGTTCCGACCGGCTTGTGCCATTCATGGGTGAGGAATAAACCGGAATCGTGCAGCGCGCCGCCTTGCCCGGGTCCTTCAAAACAAATGACATTGTAGCCATGATCTCGGAAATATAAAATGACGGGCAGGAATTCCTCTATGTAGCTGTCAAAACCACCATGGATGATGATTGTGTCCTTTTGCCGATCATGAGGGAATATGTAGGCGGGTAGCAGCCCTTGAATATTTCCATCCTTGTAGGGGATCTCATGGTAGTTGCTCTCATCGATCTGGAAATACTCCCACAAAAGCCTTATGAACTTCCTGCGTAATGGCTCTTTTGACGGATCACCCTTTCTCATGAAGAACTCGGCAGAACGGAAATAATAGGCAGCCTGTAAGTTCAGCCCTTTTCCTTCTGCTTTTTCAGCCAGTGTGAGAAATTCCTGGCGTAACGAAGGGATATCTGTTAACCGTGGTGCGATCGCCTTTAGCTCGTCCAGCACGATTTCCCCTAAATAACTGATCCAACGATTCAATTGAAAATTTATTAAAGAGTCTCGATGAAGATGGTCGTCGTAGCCAACATGGAACTCGAATGCTTCTCGCATAGTTACCCGTCTTTCCAATAATGGTGCTCGAGGACAAAGGCGCGCCAGCCCTACGACTTTCAGGCTGGGCAGGCTTGATGAAAGAATACCTGTTGCTTATTTCACCTTCCGCACAGCATAACCGTAGTACAAATCGCCGAATTGACCTCAAGGACACAGGTATTGAAGTTTATTAAAAGCAGGTCAACCTGCCAGTGGCAACAGAGAGGCTGTATCTATGAATATTATGCCAGGTTCGAAAAAATGCCAAGCATGATCGGAATATCCATACCGGCATGCCACAGGATCGAGCCCCATAGGCTATCCGTTTTCTGCATCACGTATCCCCAACCCAGCGCCAGGGGGAAGACCACTGCCAGGAACACATAATTATCGATGGTGTAGTTTACCGTCCCGTGCAGGAGGGTGAAAACAAAAGCGATCATCAAATTGGAAAGGAATTTCCCGAAGAATGGCTGCAACTTGCGCAGGAATAATCCCCGGAACAGGAGTTCTTCCTGGGCGGCATTTGCCAGCACGAAGATCATGATCCAGGGGAGCCAAGCCAGTATCCTTTCAAGGTTCAAATTTTGAGCCTTGAAAAGGAATGACATGGGGATGGAACCGGCGGCTGCGATAAGGAAACTGATCAACCCGATGGTCAGGCCTGATTTCAGTTTACCCTTCTGGATGTAAATCGAACCCAGGCTTCCCCCTGTCAGCAGGGTCAGCGAGACCACCACGCTGACCACCACGGCAAACTCATTAAATTTCATGATCGCGTACCCGATCGGAGTTTTGCCATTCACGCCCAGGTACACATCCAGGTAGATTCCCAAAACATTATCCAGGCTGACCGCGATCGCCATGATCAAAAGACCGAGAAATACCTGGTTGTATTTCCCGTAACGGTCGTTCCTGCGGATCAACAGGGTCGTGACCAGCAGCAGGACGATCAAACCGATCCTGCCAAGGTAATCAGGAATCCTGGGAAGCAAGGGTCTAAAAGGGCTGAAAACGATATAGATCAGAAATCCAAAAACAAGGAAAACCAACGCCAGAACGACCCGCTCAACCCATTCCCTGGCTGTAAGTTGGTTGCTTTTCATCCTGCTCCTCCTTATAAATATTCACAGAACACTATCATTGGTCATTTTAGAAATAGACCGATCATGAATCCAAGTCCTGCCACCAGGCTCAGCAAAGCCAGCATTCCTGTCGCATCCACCAAAATGCCTGCGGCGAGAATGGCTGCAGCCAGGATCAACAACAAACTGTGGGGTTTGAGACAACCCTTGCCCTTGTTCACCGCCATCTCCTGAAACCAATACCTTTTGGAAAGAGCGACTTGCCAACCCTGCCGGATTGATCCTCCGGTCAGATTTCCTGGGTATACCCATGGATAGGTTAATCCAAGCAGGCTTTACCGTCATCACCCACTCTGGGTGAATAAAAAATTCCTCGCCGGTTAGGCGAGGAGGTTGGTGGTTTATCCGGCGAGGTCATTGAACCAGCAAACCCAGTTCGCGAGCCTGCTGTACCGCCTTGCTTCGCCCATGGACGCCCAATTTTGAATAGATGCTCTTGATATGGGTGCGCACGGTATTGGCGGATACCATTAATTGTTCAGAGATTTCCGGTGTGGAGAGCGGTCCGTTCAAATGACCAAGCACCTCTAATTCGCGCTCGCTGAGCGGGTCGACCAGCACCTCGGCAGGATGGGTTGACTCCGGGATGTACTTCTTACGGGATTTAAAGGCTGCCAGTAATTTCTTCACAAATTCAGAGGTGATGAATTTCACGCGCACCAGCCTGAGCAGTTTTTCCATGGCCTCGCCTTCGCGCACAAAGGTGGCAACTCGGTTCTCCGGTTCGGCCAATACCAGCGCCTGCCTCAGCGCGTCGATGGCAGGTTTGAGGTTCCCGCGCGCCTGGTGTGCCAGAGCCAGCAGACAATAGATGCGCACAATATCAAAAGATGGCTGTCTTTGTAAATAGGCCAATTCTTTTTCCAGCAATTCAAGCGCCCGCTCTGGTTGGTTTTCCCGCAGCAACAACCTGGCTGTAAGGATATTGGCATTCCGTACACCGTACTGCTTAAGCAGGCGCTTCTGGCGGGATATTTCCCTCGCATCCGGGCTCTCACTGTCAAGGAGTGAATCCAGGGTGTACGCGATGGTCATCTCGCAGTACCAGGGCGAAACATTCTCGGCGGTAGCCAGGGCGCGTTGGAAGACCTGTCGCGCCTGCTCGTTATCGTTGCCAAACACCAGGGCGCGTCCAAGGTAATTCAGGCACATTACTTCAGTATCCAGTTGTCCCCAGCTTTCGCTCAGCAGCAGCCCTTTGCGGGCACATTGGATCGCCTGTTCATTTTCTCCCCATTCGGCCAGCACGCGTGCCAGTAAGGAATAGACATTGGCACTGGCCGAGAGGGGACGCTGGTAACGTTTTTGATACTCGTCCCCGATCGCCAATGCCTCCAGGCAGACGCGGTGGAGTTCGCCCAGTTTGCCGGCGTGCAGGTTCGCCGAAGCAAGCGCAGCCGCGGCTATCATCGCAACATGCGGCTTCTTTGCCTGCAAAGCCAAAGTCAGGGCCTGTTCGAGGATGGGCATGGTGGCAGGGTCATGCCTGCGATCATCCGAGCGCATATCCCCCCAGATGGTCAGAGTCATGGAACGAACGGCAACTTCATCCGCAGGCAGCAACTCATTTGCCAGCCTGGCTTGCGCAATGGTATTCTCCTTGTCACCCATGACACTGAACACGAAAGCGCGCACGGCGGCAATATGACCGGCTAACCTCTGGCGCTCGATCCCATCCGGCATGTTTTCCAGGCTCTTTTCAACGGCATCCAATACCTGCCGGGATCTTTGCAATTGCCCGGCCCCCATCACCCAGGTGCGGGCAATACCCAGCCACGGCAGGGCGATCATTTCAGCCTCGGGCACCGAGTTCGATCTTTTGTAATGTGGGAACCGCCTCGTCGTTTTCCACCAGCACCAGCACATTCGCGGAAACAATCTGCGCCACCAGTTGCATATCCCCTGAGGAAAGTGCGTGATCGAGTGCCTCCGGCATCATTTCATGGGATTCAAACCAGCGGCAGGCTCGCTTGTGGAGTTCCGCTGTGACTCCTGGAAAAGTATGTTCCAGCATCAACCGTAGAAGGTCTGAGAACAAATGGTGGTAGCGGTACCAGCGGCGCTCATCATCGAGCGGCACCAGGAACAGGTTGGCTTTTTCGAGCGCATCCAGCATATCTGCGCCTGAGCTCTCCATCCCGGTCACAACCTCGCACAATGGACCGGATAGCCGCTCCAACACCGATGTCTTTAGCAGGAACTCCCTCACCTCATCTGCCTGCCGGCTGAGGACCTGTTCGAGAAGATAATCGAAGACAAAACGGTGGCTGCCAGCAAAGGCCTCCACGAACGCAGCCACATCCTCGCGCCCGCGCAGCGAGATGGCCGCCATTTGCAGCCCGGCGATCCAGCCCTCGGTGCGCTCAGTCAAAATGATGAGATCCGTTTGGGTCAATTGCAGACAGGCTGCTTTTTCAAGGAATTCCCCAGCTTCCTGGACAGAAAAGCGCAGGTTTTCCATGCGCAGCTCAGTCAAATAACCCGACACGCGCATGCGCGCCAGCCTGAGCGGTGGATCGGAGCGGGTGAGAATGATAAGATGAAAGCACGGCGGCGCATGGTCCACCAGGTACTCCACGGCACAGTGGACCTCCGTGTTCTGGATGAGATGATAATCATCCAGGATGAGGATCATTTCCCGCTTGAGGTCCATCAGCCCGCGGATGAAATCCGCCATGACAGACTTCATTTGCAAGTCGCCGGTCAGCCCCGCAGGGATTGCGACCGACTCGATGGGCAGCCCTCCTTCTTCAAGGCTTGCCAGCATGTATTCCAGGAAGCGTTCCAGATCGTTGTCGGAGTCATCCAACGAAAGCCAGCCAAAAGCCACCCCTTTTTCGCGGGTTTTCTGCACCCAGTTGCTGACCAGGGTTGTCTTGCCTGCTCCAGCAGGTGCAGAGATCAGGGTCAAGCGGTGCTTCAACGCTTGATCGAGTTCATCAACAAGGTGCGGGCGCGCCACGAACCCGGCTGGTGCGGGAGGCAGGAAGAACTTGGTGGGTAACAGTTTTTCCACAGGTTAATTATACACACACGAGACTGCTTCCGCAGGAAAGGTTGCACGGGAGCAGGAGTTATTACAACCGTCCGACAGGGTTCACGGATAATAATTGCAACCCATGGTCGCGGATTTTCAATAGAATCCCGAACAATTCCGCCTGGTCGTGCACAACGCCGGTGATCCTGGTATCCTCCTCACCGCAGGTTAAAGTAAAAGGCAAAAAGTAATCGGTCCATTTCTCGTCCAGGAGGTTTCGCACACGGATCTCATAGCTGGTTTGTTCTGCCATATCGGTCGCCTTTAGCCTTCCGGTGAACATTGTCCTGCCAGTTCCAGCGGCAGGGTGATGGTGAGCCGGCATTGATCATCGCCCTTCAGCAGCGTTTCGACCTGCTCGATTTTGACCGGGGCCTGCAGGATCCCCTCCCACAACTGCCGGTACCAGCCCGCGCCGCAATAACAAAAGGTCGCTGAGAGCTGGGAAGGGACAACTTCGAGAAATGGTCGCACAAAAGCGCAATGGCAGTAGGCTCTGCGCCTTTCAACGGGCGATGTCGCATTGGTATATCCCTCGGGATCATAGGGATTTTTTCGCATGTGGATCATATTCCCACGGCGCACCGGTTTTTCATACCAGAAATCATCGGTATACATCTCATGCAGGATGTCATCGAACTTGCCGTGTTCGTAAATGGCATGCAGGTGGGCGATGCGTTCCACGGGGAAGCGGTGGGCGCAATGCGACACGACCTGGCACTTTTTTTCACTGTCACCGGTCAGCGCATCCAGGCGTCCCATCGCGCCCTGGATCCAGGCGATGTACTCGGTAGAGGATGATTCCGGGGAGAGGGTTTCAATGCCCTGCATGACACAGCGGCGGGCTTCAGCTCCAAGCACAGCCTGCGTGCCTTCGGCAAGCCGCCGATCCCATTCGTGCAGGATCACCTGCACTTCGGTGATATTCTCTTCCGGTCGGCTGACATTGAGCACCCGGTAGATTTCCCTCCGGATCAAGGAGGTCGTCAACGCATGCCGGCTCAGGTGGGAATGGATCTTTTGGATCGTCTCACGGATGGAGTCGTGCGAGCCCTGGTGAAGCATGCTCAGCACAGCAACCGGTTCGAGGGTGCGGGTGTGGATCTCGCCGTTTTCGACCGGGCTCGACACCGGGTAGGCTGCTTCGATGAGCAATCCGTCTTTCACCGCCCCGCCGTGAAATATTACCACAGCCTCCCCGCAGACGAATTCGCCGCACCCGGCTTTCAGGCGTTCAAGCAGCGGCGGGATCTCCTCGCGGCGATCGATCCGGACTGGGAGGAAAGCGATCCGTTGCTCAGGCAGCATGCTATAGTTCACAGGGTATTCAGGCATCTCACAGGTCTCCGTAGAAAGTGAGCCACATGATCCCTCCGAATGCAGCCAGGGTAAGGCCTGCAAAGCACAGCAGCAGGCTGGCTGGCAGGATTTGGATCAGGATGAGAGCGGGACTGCCCAGCCCCGCCAGGATCATTCCAGCTGATATTACCATGCAGAAGCGCGGAGCCAGGTTTTCTAGGAAATTATCCCGCTTCTTCCTGAGGGCAATGCGTGCCAGTTTTGGTAAAGACGCTTGTGCCAGGGTAGCCATATCC
Source organism: uncultured Chloroflexia bacterium (assembly GCA_963828815.1). GTDB lineage: Bacteria > Chloroflexota > Anaerolineae > Anaerolineales > Villigracilaceae > UBA877. Next base: position 1,435,600 of record CAWHGD010000002.1, on the reverse strand, counting down.
ACCTCCGGTTGAAATTTGACAATCTTAAAATAACCTCAATGGGCTGTGAAGTCATCACCCAAACATGGTGATTATCGCAGGCATTTCCCCAGAAAGGAGATGTAAGTCCTGGATGCGTGCCGGCCTTCTTGTGAACATTCCACAAAAAAATCAATTACCCTGGAGTGACACAAGCCAATTTTGAAAATTGAGCATTTTTTCGCCAGTTTTGCACAGATATAAGCAAGAGAGGAACAGGGAAGTTCATCTGTTCCTCTCTTTATTTTATGCATCTGTAAGCGTCCCAATATTAAACAGGATTACTTCTTTGATTCGCCCCTGGCTTCCTTTAATACCCCTGCCATTAATTCTTCTATCTCTCCAGCAGTGGGCAGATTCAATGCCTGCTCCGCGATCTGTTTCGCCCGGGAGATTGTAAACCGGCTCACCAGCCATTTCGCCTCCGGGATCGAGCGCGCCGCCATGCTGAATTCATCCAATCCCAGTCCTAAAAGGATCGGGATCGCTTTTTGCATGCCAGCCAGTTCTCCGCACATGCCGGCCCACTTTCCCTGCTGATGGGCAGCCTCGATGGTCTTCTTGATCAACATCAGGACCGCAGGGTGGAGCGGCTGGAACAAGGCAGCCACGCGTTCATTGGTACGGTCCACAGCCAGGGTATATTGCGTCAGGTCATTCGTTCCCAGGCTGAAGAAATCACATTCCCTGATCAGGGATTCTGCCAGCATGGCAGCGGCAGGCGTCTCCACCATGATCCCCACCGGAATGTTGCTGCCAAAGGGAATGCCTGCAGATTCCAATTCCTTGCGCGCCTCAGCCAGGAGGGCATTGGCAGCCCTCAATTCCTCAACGCTGCTGATCATGGGATACATGAGCAGGGCGCGCTGACCGGCGGCGGCACGCAGGATGGCGCGCAGCTGGGTCTTGAATAATGCCTGGTCGTCAAGGCAGATGCGGATGGCTCTCCAGCCCAGGAATGGATTTAATTCCCTGTCAAACTTCAAGTACGGAGGCGGTTTATCCCCGCCAATATCCAGCGTGCGGATGATCACCGGCCGGTCGCCCATGGCCTCCAGCACGCGCCGGTAGGCTTCCACCTGCTGTTCTTCGCTGGGCGGCTGCGAATATTGCAGATACAGGAACTCGGTGCGCAGCAGACCCACCCCCTCGGCACCGTACCGGACGGCTTCGCTGGCCGAATCTGCATCCCCGATGTTCGCGCCTATCTCAATCCGCTGCCCATCTGCCGTGACTGCTTCCCTGGTCATGCTGGTCTGGATGGACGCCAGGCGGGCAGTGGCCTTGCGCTTCATCTCCTTATAACGATCCACGGCACCCGGGCTGGGGTCTGCAACCAGCTCGCCGCGCGTACCATCCAGTATCAGCTGGCTGCCATCCGGGATAGTATTCACCGCCTGCTCCCCCAGGCCGACGATGGCAGGCAGGCCGAGTGTGCGCGCCAGGATCGCCACGTGGGAGGTCAAACCGCCCGCGGCTGTGCAGAATCCAAGGACCAGGTCAGGGCGGAACCTGGTTGTGTCGGAGGGGGTCAGATCCTGCGAGACGATGATCGCGGGCGTCTTCAATCCATCAGCTGAAGTGTCGGGGATGCCCAGCAGGATGCGCAGCAGGCGCCGCCCGACATCCCGCATATCCGCTTCGCGGGCGGCAAAGAGCGCATTATCCATAGAAGCAAGCATCGCAGCAATTTCCTGGCTGGCTGCCTGGACGGCGGTTTCGATGGTCTCTCCTGCCTCGAGATGCGACCGGACTGAATCCGCCAGCATCGGGTCTGCCACCATCAATTGGTGCGCTTCAAAAATGACTGCGGTTCCCGCATTAGTGCGCTTCGCTACATCTAACGTGAGCGCCTCAAGTTCCTGCCCGGCTTTCTGGCAGGCTTCCTCGAACCGTTTCAGTTCCTGCTCCATCGGCGCCGCGGCGCGCAGCGGGATTTTAAGATCCACCGGCCGAAAAAGAAATGCCGGTCCGAAGGCGATGCCCTCCGAAGCGGCAATTCCCTTATAAATTTTCTCGTTCACCTGCATTCTCCAAAATTATCCTCGATCAGTTTGGCAAGTTTCTCGAGTGCTGCGCCTTCATCTGCTCCATCGGCCTGGATGGTGATCTTATCATCCTGGTTGACACCCAGGGCCAGTATGCTCAGGATGCTCTTGGCGTTGCCTGTCTTTTCACCCTTGATCACGGTGATTTTTGATTGGTGCGCCACGGCAATCTGCACAAATAGGGCTGCCGGGCGGGCATGTAAACCCACCTTGTTACGGACAACGATCGAGATCTCCTGCATGCGCCAGTTCTCCTACTTTTCCCAGATTGTATCAAGAATGCCCTTGGCCTGGTCGTAATTGCTCACCAGGTGGTTCAACAACATCGCCCTGAGTGCCTTTGGATAGGAATGTTCGAGGACTGCTTCCGCCCAGAGCATCTCACAGGTTGCATTGGTCAGCAGCAGGGCTTCCAGGTCCGGGGGCAGCCCGTCATCATAGGGTTGTGCCTCGAAACCATCCCGACGAACCAGGCACGGCACCTCGACGATTGCCTCTGCTGGCAGGAAAGGCAGCGCGTTTCCATTCCTCACCTGGAGGTATTGACGTTCACCCGTATCCTTGATATGGGCTATCAGCAATGGCACGATCATGTGCTCGTACCAGACTGCATTGCGCTTCACCAGGCTGGCGGGTTTCTCAGGCTGGTCACTGGATCGATAGGCAGCCAGGATCTCCGCCTCCAGGTCGATTAACTCCTTTGCCCTGCTCTGCCGGGACTGCTGGTCGGCAAGCATGCGGTTGGCATGATAGATGTATTTGAAATAAGAAGTCGGGATCACCCCCAGGGCACGAATGATGTCCATTGCAACCGGAGAGAGATGCGTCTCAGCCATTTTTTCCAATACCTGTGACATCATCTCCCTGCCCCGCCAGCGCACTTCCGTCACCCAGCCAAAATGATTCATACCGGTGTATCGGCATGCCAGTTCGCTTGCCGGAACCTTGAGCAGATCTGCCAGCAGCTGCTCAGCCATCATGGGCAGGTCGCAGAGGCTCACCACCTTTACGCGGGTCGTTTTCTGGATCGCATACTGAACGATGCTGCTGGGATTAGTCAGGTTGATCATCAAGGCATCGGGTGCAACCTGTTCGACGATGCGGCTCAATTCCACCACAGCCGGGATCGTGCGCAGCGCCATGTTCATCCCGCCCGGACCGACCGTCTCTTCGCCCGGGATCCCAAACTGGTGGGGAAAGGTCTCGTCGACCATCCGCCCGGCGTAACCACCCACCCGCACCTGGTTGAGAATGTACCGGGCGCCTTCCAGCCCCTTTCGAACATCGGAATGCATGCTGACGGTAATCGGCGGGGATGATTTTTCCGCCAGGCTTTGTGCCATCTTTCCCACTGCGGCAAGTTTACCTTCATCGCGGCCGATCAGCGAAAGGTGCATCGCCTGCCTCGCGTGTGCGCGTGCCAGCGCATCCACCAACTCGGGGGTTGCCACCCCGCTGCCTCCCAGGACCGCCAGCCTGATTGGATCGCTCATGGCAGCCTCGATTATTTGCTCCTGTAGAAATCGATCACCGCCTGCGCCGCTGTCCGGACTTCATCCTCCCTTAACTGTGGGAACATGGGCAGGTTGACCACCCGGTCGGCGTAGTCCGCCGCAATTGGAATATCCTCCGGTTTGTAACCCAGGTCCGCATAGCAGGGAAGGAGCGGCACAGGCGTTGGGTACATGGCAAAGGAGCCCACATCCCGGTCTGCCAGGAAATTCATCAGGTCGTCGCGTTCTTCCTTCTTTACCAGGATGGCATACGAATAGTACACGTGCCGGACTTCAGGTGCGGCGAAGGGCAGCACGATCGGTGTGTCTGCCAGCAACTCATCGTAAAGCGCGGCCCACTTTCTGCGTCTGTCGTTCCACGATTCGAGATAGCGCAATTTAACGCTCAGGGCGGCAGCCTGGATCTCGTCCAACCGCTCCTGGAAACCGATCACCTCGTGGACAAATTTGATCCGCTGACCAACGTAGCGCAGCATCTTGACCTTCTCAAAAAGGTCAGGGTTGCTGGTGGTGATGATGCCGCCATCTCCGTACGCCCCCATATTCTTGCTTGGATAGAGACTGAAGCAGCCGATATCGCCCAGCGAACCGGTTTTTCGACCTTTGTAGGTGGCTCCATGCGCGTGCGAAGCATCTTCGATCACTCCCAGGGAATGCTGGCGGGCAAGCTCGAGCAGCGGGTCCATATCCACCGGCTGACCGTAAAGGTGAACCGGCAGGATGGCCCTGGTGAGTGGTGTGAGTCTGGCAGCCACCAGGTCTGCTCGCATGTTATAGGTTTGCGGGTCGATATCCGTAAAGACCGGGGTCGCGCCTGTATAAGTGATCGCCAGGGCAGTCGCCACGTAGGTGTTTGCTACGGTGATCACCTCATCTCCCAGTCCTATTCCCATGGCTTCCAGTGCCAGATGCAGTGCGGCTGTGCCGCTGGAAATGCCGATCCCGTAATCGCAATCGCAATACTTTGCAAATTCGTTTTCAAACGCGCTCAGGTAAGGTCCCAGCGTGTACTTGCCGGTGGGTAATACCTTCAGGATCGCCTCGGTGGCTTCCTCCCCGATTTCCAGCCACTGGCGTTCCAATTCGCCGCTGCCGATCGAAGTCGGTCGTGCCGCGATCCTCAGCCAGGAGGGTATTTCAACCGGCTTGTTCAGGTCAATCGATTTCATCATCGGTCCTTTTCTTGCAAGGTTCCTTCAACCAGTTCTCTGCAAGGATCATTTTGGGAAGAATTGCGGCAGGTAATCGCGGTTTGCTTCCAGCATCTCATCCAGGAGCGCCCGTGCCACCTCGAAGGAGGGTACCAGCGGGTTGGTCATCATTGCCATCAAAGCCTCCTGGCGGGAGCCGCTCACACCCGCGGCGACGGTCCAGCTTTCCCAGGCTTTGGCTTGCTGGCACAGGGCACGGATCGTCTCCGGGAGAGGTCCCATGTTGAGAGGCGCAACTCCGTGCGCTCCGATGACGCAGGGGATTTCGACAGAAGCATCCGCTGGCAGGTCGGTTATGGCGCCGTTGTTGCGCGTGACAACGATCTGCACATCCCGCCGGTCAAACAGCAGGGAGAGCATCAGCCGGATGGCCGCCTCCGAGTAGAGCGCGCCTCCCCGCTGGCTGAGTTCCGGAGGCTTCACCACCTGCAGGGGGTCTTTATATTTCGCGAACAATTCCCTTTCCACTTCCTGGACCACCTCGCCGCGTGATTTTGGAGCAGCCAAGGCTTCAGCCAGCTTTCCCGGATGGTCGTAATAATATTGCAGGTAATAGGTCGGCAGCACGCCCAGCGTGCGGATGAGTTCAGGCGGGAAATGTAATTCTTCCTGGTGTGTTTCGAGAATTTCCAGAACGCGGCTGGTGACATCCTGCCCGGAGACGAAGATGCGCCTCACCCAGTTGACATGGTTCAATCCGATCCACTCCAGGAACACCTGTTCGTCGGTCACCCCCAACGCCATGGCGATCATGCGCTGCATGTTGATCGGGTTGTTGCACAGCCCGACCACCTTCAGGTTGGTATGCTTGAGGATCGCCTCGGTGATGATGCCGGATGGGTTGGTGAAGTTGAGATACCAGGCTCCCGGGGCATATTTTTCCACGTCCCGGGCGGTATCCAGCGTCACCGGGATCGTGCGCCAGGCTTTCAGTGTGCCCCCTGGCCCCGTGGTCTCCTGGCCCAGCACGTTATGCTTGAGAGGAATCTTTTCATCCCGGATGCGCGCCGGCATCTGCCCGACCCGCATCTGGGAGGCCACGAAACGGGCGCCTTCCACCGCTTTTGGGCGGGAAAGTGTCAGCGTGATGCGCGTATCGAGCTCCGCATGGTGCACCTGGCGTTGTACCATGCCGCCGACGATGTTGAGCCGTTCTTCATCCACATCAAACAGGGCGATTTCGCCCACCTGGATCTCATTTTCATGGTTGATAAAACCTTCGATGAATTCCGGGGTATACGAACTTCCGCCCCCGATGATGGCGACCTTTTCCACCTTCTCTATTTTTTCCATTTCTTTACCTCCGCTTCCAGGTCTGACACGCGCCTGAACAGCGCTAGCATTTGCCGGGTGTGGTCGATTTCGGCCCATGCCAGCAGCAGTAGATCCATCGAATGCACCAGCAGGACAGAAAATGGCACCTGTTCCCCGCCGGCTTCCATCTGGATGACCCGGGCATGGACCTTGTGGGCTTCAGCCTGCTCCGCCTCCGCCTCGACCATGGCGGATTCTGCACCTCCGAAATTGCCTGCCTCCCCTTGCTCGGCGGCTTCAATTGCCTTGCAGCGGGCATTCCCAGCATGCAGGATGATGTTGAAAAGCGTCTGTTCCCAATTGATGGGTTGATTCTCACTCATGCTGACTCCCTGTTCGAAGATGGTCGGTGATGCTCGAGTGAACCAGGCGGGCTTTTCCCGTCGGTGAAAGTTCAATTTCGGTAAAGGCTCCTGCCGGCCAGCCATCGTAACGCACCCAGGCCTTCGGATCCTCATTCACCAGGCGCGCCAGCATGTTGCTGCGTACTGCCATATGGATGACCGCCAGCACCCGCTGACCGTCATGCTGTCGGGCGATTTCGCGGGCAGTTTCGGCTACACGCTGCCCAAAATGCGCCCGCGACTCGCCGGTAAGGTGGGCAAGCGCGGAGATCCACGATGAGCGCACCGCACGCTGCAGGCGATTATCATTGGCAAAATTAAATCCACGCCCCCCTTCCAGCCAGCCAAAATCCATCTCCTGCAGCCCGTCCAGTGCCACCGGCTGCATCCCGATCGCGGCTCCGATGATGGCGGCGGTCTCCCGGGCGCGTCCCAGCGGGCTGGTATAGAAAACATCGAAATGTTGTTTCTTTAAAGCGTTCGCTGCCAGTTCTGCTTCCCGCCTGCCGCGCGCGCTCAAAGGTGAATCCAGCCGTCCGTGCAAGCGTCCCTGTTCGATCCATTCCGTTGTCCCATGGCGGACCAGTGTCAGGCTGGTCATCCAGGGACGTCCATTACACAGCGGAAACCAATAAAGTCGTTCTTTCGGCGGGGGGTGTGCCGGCGAACAGCGAACGTACGCGTCTCATCCCGTCCGTCCAGCCAGCTGCCGCCGCGCAGACCCATCGTAACCACTTCGCTGCCGTCATTCGTCCATTCGTAGGCATTCCCTGCCATGTCGGCCGCGCCGTAGGGGCTGTCTCCCTGCGGGGAGAACTGTCCCACCGGTAATGTTTTCAAAGGACCCCCGTCGCCGCAGTTCAGGCGTGTTTTGTCAAAGGTATCTCCCCAGGGGTAGGTGCGGCCATCCGTGCCGCGGGCAGCCTTCTCCCATTCCGGTCCGGTGGGCAGGCGCTTATTGGCCCACTTGGCATAGGCTGCCGCTTCGAACCAGGTGACATGCACCACCGGATGGTTCTCGGTGCCTGTGGCGGGTACGCCTGTCCGCCAGTGCGCCGGGATGCTCGCGCCCGTCGCATCCACGTAGGATTTGTATTCGGCATTGGTGACCAATGTGCGGTCGATATAATAATCAGGGAGAGACCTGGTTTGTTTGTCTGCTCCGAACAGGAAATCTCCCGCCGGGATGAGCACCATCTCCTTGCCGTCTTTACCGGTGATCGTCTTTTGAAGCGTCGGGGTCATGGGTTACCTCTTTTTTTCTTCTGCACCTTCCCGGTATCCTGTGCAGCCGGACCGGGAGGCACCAAGTTAAACAACACCCGGATCGCCAGCGCCGCCAGGAAACCTTCAAAAAGGATCGCAACCAGGTTGCCGGCAAGGCTGTCATTGCCGAGAACCAGCCCGATGCCGGTGTACGCCCATGCTGCGGCGGTATTGATCAATACAGCCAGCCACAACCACCTTTGCTGGCGGGTGATCAATATCCGGGCGACCAATCCTCCCAGCACCGCGCTGATCGCCACCAGGGCGATGCGGTAGGTATTGAGCGCCAGCAGGCTGGTAAGCAGGTTGATCCATGGCTGCGAAGCCATCATTGCCAGTTCAGGTTGGGCGGTATCTCCAAAAGTCAGGCGCAAGCCGGCGCCCACCATGGATATGCCCTGGAATACATTAATGAGTAGTCCGGCGCCAAAGCCCAGCATGATGCCGCTGCCGAGCAACAACTCCGTTGAAATTTTTCGCCAGCGCAGGAACAGGAACTTGCCGCCTTCGAGAAATAACGCGCTGATCAGGCTGCCCAGCAAGGCAAAAAGCAGTAACGGGCTCAATTCCGCCACGCGATTTCCTAGGATCAGGACGCGCAGCACGCTGGTCAGGAACAGGGCAGGGATCAGCGCCATCACCATAACACCCATGCCCCAAAGCAGGAGATTTGAGCTGAAGTGCAGGCTGCGCCTGGTCACGAGCGAAATCAATGTGCCCGGCAGGAATATGAACAGGAATCCGCTGATGACGATGATCGAGCCGCGAAGGATGAGGATCAAGTCGGGGTCTCCTGGATGGACTGTTTATTTTCCCTTGGATTCGTCACGAGCCTTCACTGCATCCATGATCTGTTTGCACAGGGCTTCCCCGTCGACCATGCCGAATACTGTTGGCGCGATGGCCTGTACGATAATGCCGTGCGGCGTGGCGGTTGCCTCGATAGCCTTGCGCTTGTAGAAGACTTGCGGTGCCACCAGCACGATATCGTACCAGTGCATGGTTGGGTCCCAGAGGTTGATCTCCTGGACGGCGACCGCCTTTAATTCCAGTGGGAAATTCAGCTTGGCCGCGGCTTCCTTGGTCTTGTTTTCCAGGAGCGAAGAGGACATGCCCATGGCGCACACCATCAACGCCTTGACAGTCTTCTGGGTGGGTTTTTCGTCGGTCATATTACCTCCTTGGGGATAGCCAGTTTGATTTGCTTGAACAACTTGTCACCATCCACCATTCCGAACGTGATCGGCTCGATATCCTGCACCAAAATCCCGTGCGGCGCGGCCATTTCTGTCACGCTCTTTTTCTTGTAGCGCACCTGCGGAGCGATCAGGATGAGCTCCACTTGCGTATCGGCATAATTAAAGAGTGCAATCTCGCCCACGGAAACCGCATGGATGACCAGGGTGTGACCTTCCGCCTTGGCGGCTTCCATGGTCTTGCTTTCCAGCAGGCTGGATGACATGCCCGCCGCGCATACCAGCAATACATTATAACTCTCCATCATCCCATCCTTTACTGAAGCGACCTTTCAGTCGATTGCTTCAATCACGTGAGGACTGGAAAATACGCTCCGTGCTGCTCGCAGTAATCATCCAGGATCGAACGGGCTGCCTGCAACGATGGCACCAGTGGATGCATCGCCAGCGCTTTGAGAGCCAGGGCATGGGATTTTTCCACCGCCGCCCGGATGGTCAATTTCTCATATTCCTTCACCTGTTTCATCAATCCCAGCGCATGGTCGGGTATTCGTCCGATCGCAAGGGGACGGACGGTCCCCTGCCCGATATAACTGGTGACTTCGACCACGTCATCTGCCTCCATCCCCAGGATGGCTCCCTGGTTGGGGAGGTTCAAGATGGACAGGCTGGCTGGCGGATGGGTCAGCGCCTTGATCACCTCCAGGGCAACCCCGGAGTATCCCTGGGCGGAGGTCTCGATCCGGTTCCGCAGCTCCTGGCCTTCCATCAAAATGTTATGTTTATGACCAGTTTCAATACTCATGTAGGTCTCGCCGCGCCTGGCAAGATATTCTAGGTAGGCAGCCTTGAACCCGCCTGCCGGTGCGCCATCCTTCGTCAACTGGTCGAGGTTCTCGTAAAGTTCCGTATTGAATGGCATGATCTGTCTGGCCCGGCTCTGTCCGGCTTTTTTCATGTTTTCCAATACCTGGTGCGTATTGGTATAAAAATAATTGTATTCATTGGGGATCATGCCCAGCATGCGGATGTAACCGGGCTCGAAAGGCAGTCCCGGAAGATGGGCCGCGGAGGCTAACTCGATGATCTCGATCAACTCGGCCAGACGATCCTTCCCTTTATGATAGATGGTGCGCATCCAGCCGAGGTGGTTCAAACCGAAGTATTCCACCAGGAATTCAGCGGGTTCTCCGTTAAATAACGCAGCCGCAGCCCGCCACATGGAGGGTGGATTGTCACAGATCCCGATCGCCTGTCGGTAACCTGCCACATTGATGATCGCTTCGGTGATGATCCCTGCCGGATTGGTAAAATTCAGGATCCATGCACCTGGCGCTTCCTCCCGGATGAGCTTGACGTAATCCAATACAACCGGAATGGTGCGCAAAGCCATCGCGAAACCGCCAGGACCTGTCGTTTCCTGTCCCAATACGCCGTACTTAAGCGGTACCTGCTCGTCGATCAGACGGGATTCCATCTCGCCGACCCGGAAGGTGGTGATGACATAATCTGCTCCCCGCAAGGCGCGGCGGGCATCCAGCGTCCAGTCGATTTTGAATCCGGTGTCCCGCTCGCCCACCAGCGCCTCACAGGCAGCGCGAATCAGGTCCAGCCGCCTGGAGTCCACGTCCATCAGCGACAGTTCGCTCAACCCCACCTGCTGCGAATAGGCAATGATGCTTTGCAGGACCAGGGGCGTCCGGACTCCCGCAGCCCCCAATATCGTCAATTTCATAAATTATCTTCACCTCAGGCGTAAAACGTGGAGGGGATTGAAAAGCCAATCCCCTCCACGTTTGGTTCCTTGATGGATCAATCGAATTGCAGCACCTGTAAGTACAGGCTGTTTAGACTCCGGTTCCCTCTTTCTCGATCACCATGCGCTCCCAAGCCTTGAAGGCCGGGTACCAGATGACCCCGGGGATGACGAATTCCGTCAGGACACCAACGACGGCTGCCTGCCAGGAATAACCTGCCTGCAGGAATGCCAGGATCGGTCCCGGCAGCGTCCACGGCATGGCGATATACGCCGGCGGGACGAAGTGGATGATGTGCATGAGCCAGGCAAAGCTTGCGTTCAGGAAGGTGATGATGATGAACGGGATTGCCATCACCGGGTTGAAGATGATCGGTGTACCGAAGGTGATCGGCTCATTGATGTTGAAGATGCCCGGCCAGATTCCCAGCCAGCCAACCCGGCGCAGGCGTGCGACCTTGCTGCGGGTCAGGTAGAAAGCCAGCATCAGTGTAGCGCCAGAACCGCCTGGTACAACATAGGCGGCGCGGAACAATGACGAATAGATATTGACAGGTGTCTGGCCAGCTGCCACAGCCAGTGCGTTGGCGGTTTCATTCATGGTCCAAATCGGCTGCATCACAATACCGATGGTCAGGTCGCCATGGATACCCAGCGTCCACAGGAAGGCATGCAAGCACTCGGCAAATATCGCCGCCGGGTAACTGGAGGCGGCTGGAATGATCTTGGAGATCACCATCACCACGCCGCCGGCGAAATCGACGTTAGCCAGAACGCGGATCAGCCAGGCAATCACAAGAAGGACAATGCCAGGAACCAAGGCAATGAATGCGTTGGCGATCGAAGGTGGCACCTGCGGAGGCATGGTGATGACCAGCTTGCGGACGACAAAGAAGCGGTAGATCTCCACAGAAATAAGAGCCACGATGATGGCCGTGAACAACCCCTTGCTGTCAAAGTATTTCTGCAGGAGGCCGGAATTCCCATCTGCATCAGCAATGAACATCGGTGTGGTAAAGACGAGGAAAACCAGCAGGGACATGATCGCCGGCATCAAGGGCTCCATGCTGCGGCGACGCGCCAGGTTGTAGGAGATGGCGATCGTTGCAAAGGGCGCCAGCAATCCGTAGGTGAGGTTGAAGGGCACCCACAGCTTGTCATTGAGAGCCGGATTGTTGCCGAGGTAGTCCAGCCAGGCTTGAATGGGGAACTGAACGATCAACAGGGTGAAGGCGCCGATGATCAGCAGAGGCATCATGGAGGCAAGGCCATCCCGCACGGATGCCAGGTGCGGCTGATCGAACAGGGGGGCCATTTTCTCCATCCACCCGGTCAGGCGATCAGTCCAGGACGCTTTTGGAACTACTTTTTTCTCTTCAGCAGTCATGTCTTTTCCTTTCCTTTCAGTTGGGATATATGAATGAACCATTTCACCTTTCCAATGGTCTGAAAGTATAGTAGCAAATTTGAAAATGAAAGTCAATACCTTCGAAAAATGACTGTATGTTTATCTGAAACGGGTGAATACTGCCCGGTCTCCCCCTTAAAGATTGAGTGTTTGACGGATCCCCTGTAGGTTTGATTCAAGCGAGCAGGTTACCCCGCATTGTCATCGAGTTGAAGGAACTGGTCCAATTTAAAGGTCTCCCCCGGCTCGATTACCACGATTTCTTCATCCCAAGGACCTTCGAGCAGCTTTCGAACCATGGCATCGGAGCCTTCGATTTCCTCGAATCGCAGACCATACTTTTCAGCAGTGCTCCGGGTGAAATTCCGGTAATGTTCCATATCATATTGACCCGTATTGATCAGCGCCAGCCTTTTGTAATTGCCGTATAGAATCTTATAGATATATTCAGCGCGCTCTTTACCGTAGCGCTGGACAGTACGTTCATAATCTGAAAAAGGCGTATCACCCACCTCGATCCAGCCCTTTGTCAGGTAGTAGGTACCGGGTTCGGTTTGGCTTTGCAGGTTGTAAGCAGAGCGAGAGCCGAGAAAGATGGCGATGCAATCATCCACCCGTGGAGCCACCAGCCGGCAGCCGTTTGCTTTTAAGCCAATGATCCCCTGGGAGCACATGCCATATCCCAGGACGATCGTATCGTATTGCCCGCTGACAGCGTCGATGGCTTCCTGGAGTCTCTGGTGTAATCGGTGAGCGTTGACATGCAATCCGAAATCAAAAACCTGGTGCTGCATGCCCTGAGGCATAAGCGGCAGCATTTCTTCGATCACGGTGGCGCAGGCCATCACCAGTGTGCGGGAAGGATCCATTGATTTCATAATTGCACGCTATTCTCGATCCTTTTCATAAAAATCCACGCCTGCAGGGTCAGCCAGCGGGAAGGAGTCTTCTTCTGTCCAAATTCCCAATCCTTCCACGCCGTCCAGACCGACTCGAGTGTTAAGCAGCCTTTTAGATCCGCCTTGCCCTTTACGATTGCCAGCATTTCAAGCAGCCTGGGGTCATTCTTCAGCCAGGATAATCGGGTCAGCACCTCGAGCACATGCATGAGGTCGTACCAGATGAACGGGACCTTGAGTTTGCGAAAATCCGTGCCCATGAAGAACATGTAGGGGTGCTGCCCTTTGCTCTCAGCCCATAACCTGAGCAGTGTTTCGGCACCGGTTTGGCTGGCAGGACTGTCGCGAAATTCATCGCTGACTGACAGTGCCTTCAGCATGGCTAAAGTCGCAAAGGGACAAGGGTCATCTTTGCGTCCGGGTCCGCGGAACTTGCCTAACTCCTTGGAGACAACACACGGCCAACCGTTCTCACGCACTAACCCGGTGAGGTATTCGATCGCCTTCTTTACACTCGATTCGTTCGTCAAGCCAAATTTCTCCAGGGCGTAGACGATGAGCGGAGCATCGCATAGAGCCCACGCGCCTTGATATAGACCAGTTCCTCCAATATTGGTGGGGATATTCATGGTGAGCTGGAAAGGTCCTTCGGTAGATTGGTGTTCCAGGATGCGAGCGACGATTGTGTCCATGCCGGGGTCGTTGAGCTCAAGCCCGAGGTCAGCCAGGAAGGTCAACCTGTGGAACGGTTGACCTGCACTTTTATGGCTTGCTATAACCGTTCCCGGCCAGCCTGCAAGGCCTGAAACCAGGTCTCTGATCCGCGCGTGCTCCAGCATTGACTTCCGGGCTGCCTGCACCTGGGGATCGGCTTCTTCCTGATTGAGCAGGTCGCGCCTCGTCCGGTATTCGATCCAGGGTTCACCTTCAAGCAGCCATTCGATGGGAGGGTGCATGGTTTATTTTTCTGCAGCCGGTATTCGAACAGGTACAAAATAGGAAATACAATTATTAGAAAATGTAAGCTCAATGGTCGCTTATTTTTTCTTCTTTGCTTTCATCTCGGCTTTCTTTAGATTTTCAGCGACACGAAATTTAACGATCCTGCTGATCAGGTCCAGGGGTAATGGTTTCCCTATCGGGAACTTGACCGTCCCTTTTGAGTATTCATAGTTCGATAATTCCTGGTTGAAAGCCTGGGTTCCAATGGAGGTTGGATAAAATCCAATGTGGTCCTTCCAGGCGGCAAAATAGACCAGAATCCCCTTCAGTGCGAACGCGGGCATTTGATAACTAATCTTTTCTTCAGCGCCTGGAGCGGAGGCTTTGATAGTCGCCCTTAATTCCTCCAGGATCTTTTGAATGTTTTCGGGGAACAGGGCAATATATTCGTCAATGGAATGATAACTCGCCTTATTGCTTTGCATGAGTTCTCCTCTCAGTCCAGGCAGTGAAAATATTATACCTGTAATGTAGACCATGGATATCCACGTTGAAAAGTGGATTCTTCGCAGCTCCGATAAGGTTCAACAACAGGATGCCCTCTTTGGGGATCACCACCTGCCTTTAAAGGGCGATGCCTCGCCTGCTCCTCAATTCGGCCTGCATGGTGAAGGCTGCGAATGCCATCAGCACGAACAGGAAATGAAAATGGAGGTGGAACGGGCTCGAGGGATCATGCCAATGGAATCGAACAGGGGTGCCTGTCGGATGATCAGGCACCCCCGCAGAACTTGGATTGCACGGGAAGTATCTCTAGGTGATGATGATCACTCCCAGGATCACACTGACCGCTGTAAGCAAGCCTGGGATGAGCAGGTTCCTCCATGTCAGATGGACCGTATCCGTTCGCAACCAGGCGGGCAACCTGGGAAAGATCCTGCGATACAGGGTGACATACAAAATGGCGAGGGCTGCTCCGTAAAGGGTATAGAACAGGAAGGAATTTCCCGAGATGATCTCGCGCCCCAGGAAATATTCCAGGTCGATCGGTGAACCGATCACAACGAGATGCGCCACCAAGAAGGATAATGCGCTTCTGATGAACAATGCAGCCGGAAGGACGAACAGGGTTTTGTTATCCCGCGGGTCCAATCCCGCCAGCGGAAGCAGCGCGAACAGGAAGACCATTCCTGCGAGGACGATCACGACGCCCGGTATAAAAAACAGCAAGGCGGGTAGTCCGGTGGAATGGGTGAGGTTGAGAAAGTCACCATTGATCCCCATGAGATTGATACCTTCATTCATTGCCGCAAAGGGAAAAAGCATCACCAAGGGGAGGACGGCAAGCGAGCGCCGCTTCCAGAACAGGAGCGATATCAATAAGGAGATCGGGATCGCGGTCAGGGAACCCAGGACATGCGTCCAGATGCTGTTATCCAGGATTGGTCGGGAATATCCCGGGAATGAGAAGGGATGGACATATACCATGCTGGGCACGCCGCTCACCATTGGATACAGAGAATGTCCGCCTTCATGCAGGATCAACTGCGTGAATCTCAGCAGCATGAACAGGCAAGCCATCAGAAGAGTCGATCGCAGAGCGGGCAGCCTCTTCTCGGGGTCTTTGCGGAACATCAGCCAGAATCCTAACCCCAGGATCAGGGCGATCGGAATGGCGACGCTGAACCCCGAAAGAAGGAATGGCCTGGTATCCACAGGTTGTGGCGCCTGGCAGGAAAGATTAAAGGGGACCGGCTCGCTCAAGTTGCCTGCCAGGTCCCTGATCCGGCTTTCGAAGACCAGTTCCATTTTCGTCCAACACTTCGCTGGGATGGTGAACAGCACCTCCACTTTTTGCTCTGCGGGAGTGTTTTCGATCGGATCATCGGTGAACTGTGGCGGGTAGGCCTGCGAGGTCGAGATCAACCGGTAGGTTACTGCAGCCGCATCGCCATCCGGATCGCTGAAATAGATATCTTCGTAGCGGAATAGAAAACCGTCCACCACCTCCTCCCGTTCCACCACCCTCAGGATCACTGGTGGACGGCTGCCCGTTTGCGCCTGACCAGTAGGCTGGGCTGCCGGTGTGGGTGGCATCGTAGATGTGGACGAACAGGCGGTCAGCAACAGGGTGAACAGGATGATGAATGCAGTGAAGCGGGCTTTGGGGAGTGTGATTTTGGAACCTTCGAACGGATTGCTCATGTTTTGCTCCTTATGTCAGATCAAATCGATTGGCTGTTGATTCAATTGACATACGAAGGATTTCATGAGACTGGATAGCACTGCAGGAGGGTCTTCCACAGTTCCCGCGAATGGGATTCCATGTCATTGCGAGGAGCGCAGCAACGAAGCAATCTTGACATCAATCAAGATTGCTTCGCCCTTTCCAATTAGTAGTATTGAAACCCGCCTGTCTTCTGCCTATCTATTAGATGAAGACTCCCACCTTTATTATTGAGGAAATTTTCTTTGTTGGAACAAACCAGTTTGCCAATTGGATGGAATATGCTAATATATTTGTTGTGAAAAAAGGGACTACTTTAGTATGCCAGGGTGATTCCTGATGGAATAACCTGGACAATTCAAACCCCGAAAGGATCTTGAACATGAACGCTAAATTCTTATGGATCGCCAGCCTGAGTGGTGCCGTCTTGACCACGCTTGTCTCCAACTTGCCGGTCTTGGGATTGGTGAACTGCCTGCTGTGTGCCGGATTCTGGGGCAGCGCCATATTCGCCGTCTGGCTGTATCGGCGCCTCAGCGGAGGGCTCACCGTCCGTCAGGGTGTCAGCATCGGCGCGCTGACGGGCGCGTGCGCCGGATTGTTTGGCTTTCTGCTGAGTTTCATCGGGTTGGCGGGAGCCGGAGGGCTTTTCAACGCCTACGGTAAAGTATTGCCCTCAGATGCCTTGCAAGGGATGGATTCGATGGTCTCCACCCTGGGCGGGCTCGTCTTTAATTTAATCGGTGTACTGTTCAATGTGATCTTCGGGACCATCGGTGGCTGGATCGGTGGGGCAATCTTCAAGAGCGCGGTCACACCGGAAGAATAAGCATGAGGCAGGTCATGAAACCTGCACTGAAAAGAAAGAACTGGCTGTGGGGCGGCGAGGCTATTGGCAGGATGCCCAGACCTTCATGCTCGAATTATTCGACATCGGTCAGCTCACCCGCAGGCTATATTTTCACCCCGGACTGCTGGAGGTGACCATTCCGGAAGCCGAACTGACAATCGAGTGCCAGGTCCAGGCTCCATGAACCAAACCCTGGGCATATATCGCAAGAGCAGGACATTCTAAATTTAGGAACTTTGCCTTCACAGGGTAAAATTTTCAACTTTCACATTCGAAATCATGCGAAGGGAAAACAATATGAACAAAACATTGAAGACGGTTTTCCGCATCCTCCTTTGGCTTGCCCTGGCTGTCATCGTATTGTTGGTCCTCGATATTGGCTATATTAGCCTGCGCTATTCTCCAGGGTACATGGTCAATGAAATGTTCAGGGACCTGGGAACACCATATGATTTCCGCATCCTTCCAGAACGAAAATTGATCGCCAGTAACGACCCCTTCCTGTTCGGTGTGGATGATTCGAGGGAAGCACGGGTGCAGCAAGCCTTTCAGACCAATCCTGCCATTACAGACCTGGATGCCTTTCTTACAGATACCGGTACTCAGGCTTTCCTGGTCATCCAGGATGAAATGGTCATCTACGAACGATACTTTCTAGGGACCCAGCGCGATTCTATTGTGACCTCCTTTTCGGTCGCCAAGTCATTTGGTTCAGCCTTGATAGGGATCGCGATCCAGGAAGGTTACATCCACAGCGTGGAGGATCCCATCACCGACTACATCCCGGAACTGGCTGAACGCGACGCGCGCTTCCGGGAGATCCAGATCCGGCACCTCTTGATGATGGCTTCCGGTCTGCGGTATAACACCGACCGGCTGATCCTTCCTGAAGATGATAACCTGACCTACCTGTTCGATGACATGCGCCACCTGGCACTCACAGAAACGGAGGTGGTGGAGTCACCGGGAAAAACCTTCGTTTATAACAACTACAATCCCCTCCTGCTCGGATTGATCCTGGAGCGGGCCACGGGTCTGCCTGTCACTACCTATTTACAGGAGAAGATCTGGACGCCGCTCGGGATGGAGTTTGACGGTTCCTGGAGCCTGGATAGCCAGGCAAGTGGATTCGAAAAAATGGAAAGCGGGATCAACGCCCGGGCGATCGATTTCGCCAAGTTTGGACGCCTGTATCTTAATGAAGGTAATTGGAATGGAACCCAGGTTATCCCATCGGAATGGGTGGCAGAATCGACCCGGGATAATGGTTTGATCCCGGATGACTCGATTTATTACGCCTCGATGTGGTGGGGCAGGAACTGCAATCCCGGCAGCAAGGATTATTTTGCGATGGGAAATTTCGGCCAGTTCATCTATGTCTCAACAGCGAAGAACCTGATCATTGTAAGGAATGCTGAACGCTACGGGCTGGATGACGAAGTCGAAGCCTGGTCTGGCATCTTCTGCCAATTTTCTCAGGCATTGCCTTGATAAATGAAGAGCGGGAACACCCTGGTTGTAGAAATGAAAGGTGTTCTTCCTTCCTTTATCGAAGATAAATCCAATAAGCAGCAATCGTCTTTCACAAGTAGATTGCTTTGCTCCCTCTGGTCGCCCGCAACGCTGGTTAGGAAGATATGGCAGAACGAAATTACTATATCCACATTATGACCAACATTCATAACACCGTTCTTTGCACTGGTGTTACCGGCGACCTCCATCGAAGAGTCCTTGAGCATCGCTCTGGGAAAGGCGGAGCATTTATCAAGAAATACAGGCTGGTATAACTGGTCTATTTCGAAAGTGGCAACGACGTCAATGCTGCCACCCCTCAACAGCATCATGGCCTCTCTTTTATACAGCCTTTTCCCCATTCATTCCTTGTCCGAGTTGGCCGCTTCGGTTTCCTTGGGCGTCCCACCTAGTTTGGGTTCCTTGGGGTGCTCCTCCAAGTATTGCTGAAGCAGTGATGGCGCCTCTGGGTGGTCAATATGGAGAGCGTGGTCATAATCACCGGCAGGGGCGGGTGGCTCGATCTGCATCGGCCGGTGGATGCCAAACCATCCAAAGAAATGTGCAACCGCCTTGAGCAGATGATATCGATATTCCTGCATCCGCAAAGATTGCCATTCCACGATGGAAGCCATTGCACCCTGGACACGCGCCTTCTCGCGCACGATCCGGTGGATCTGCACCGGAACGCGTTCTCCGATGGGAGATATGAGCACCAGATTGGCGACCAGAACAAGGATGCTGAAGGAGATCAGTACCACCCAGCCGCCCTCGGTCCATTTGCCAACAATCTGCCCGACAAAGACGATTGCCGATAACACACCGGCTAATGTGGCTCCCAGAACACCCCAGGTGCGTTTCCTGCCTTTGGGGTAAGTGCTTTGGATATGTTTCCGAACCGCAAAACCCATCACCATGATCGGCATGAAGACACCGATGCCGTAATAGGGGACGCCTGCAGCGGTCCTACCACGGATCAAGAAAGTGATCAGGATGACGACCGCGAAAGCAATCGTAACGGACCTGGTGAATGTCCCGCGCCTGTCACGGTAAACGATGATCTCGGGAATCTCGCCCATGGCAACATCACGCCATTCGGTGGCCTGTAAATCCTGAAAGGCCGTCATCGAGGCGGCGGCCAGCAAGCCCACGGCCAGGATTTGATAGGTCCAGTAAAGAATAATACCTCCCGGGATTTGTCCAAAACCAATGAAGGCCAGGTTACCCACCAGCGAGCGCCCAGCCGTGCCGTCGAAGGCATTGAAGTGGATGGCGAAATAGGTCAGGAAGGCGGTCGTGATGCCGCCGTAGAACAGGAAGGAAGTCTGCACCATCCGTCCGATGCCGGATTTGCCGCTGTAATATTCCCAAAGTCCGTGAAGGCGGGGCAGGTGTTTCTTGCCCCATTTCACCAGTGCGAAATCCTCGTTGATGACGAACTGGATGCCGTTCGACATGGCTTCCAGGCCGCTCAAGGCCACCATACCCTTCATGGAAGCCGTCAGCATGTGATAGAGAGCCGTTCCTATGGATGGAACAGTCTGTAACTCTTCCGTGGGGAGTGCGGCCATGCCATTGCCTTTTGCCAGGAAAAGCCCAACGGCCATCGTGATGGTCATCATGAGGAAAATGCCCAACATTGTAAAGACCACGCGAGCCGACTCGCCTCGCCCACGGATGGTCAGCCACCAGGTAACGGTCACCAGCCCTATGCCTAGGGCCACACGCACGATCCAGGCGATGTTATAGGAGTTCGTCAGCGACAGCAATTGGTCTACGCCAGACAGGCTGGAGACGACGATGGTAAAGATATAGTCCTGGAGCAGGACGACAGCCACCACCAGACTCAACCCGGGTGCCAGGTAGCGCATTGAGGCGGTGTATGATCCGCCCCCTTCGTTGAAAACCCCGAGCGAGTACATGTATAAAAAGCCAAAGACCGCATTTCCAATTGCGATGATGACCACGGCGAGCCAGGCATATTTTTGCAGCCCATAAGGGTGGAGAGCACTCATCATCTCGCCAGTGGCGTAGAAATACGAGGTGAAATAATCCACTCCAAAGAGGGCAATCGCTGCCAGCAGGCCGATCTGCCCGGCGCCATGAACGCTGGCACTTTCTTGTTTTTCGACCGGGGCAGCCTTGAAAGCCAGATAGCCAATAACAATCAGCAGAGCAATCGCGAAGAACATGATTAACCTGTTTCCTGTGTAGATAGATGTTTCTTAAAAGCATCTTCGATATTTCGAAGTTGTGTGAGCAAGTGCATGCGCGTGGAGTGATTGAACCGAAAATCGTCATGAATCTGAGCCGATGCACGTCTCATGGCCAGCACGACGAAAGCCGGGACGAACATGATGCGCCCGCTGGGAATGACTTCGACCGGGAAGATGCGCACGGACAGGGCATCATCGTCAAAATAAGGCAGGGACAGGCTGAAGCCGCGATTGAGTGTGCCGGCTGTGGCGCGGCTGCGGATCCCGGAGATGATCTCTCGGGTGTGGTAACGCGCCAGTGCGCGTCCCTGGTTGACGAGCTGTCCAAGCAACCCGGCGCGCTTGCGCTGGTAAGTTTCATCGACGACGATGCAAGGGCAGATGGCAGTCGCGTCCTGCAAAAAGCGTACAGCGTTCTCCAAAGAGGCAATGCATGCTTCCGCCTCTGCAGGAGATTTTGTCAGGAGACGGTCTTCCTCCCCAAAAGCCACCCACTTCGGCAGGTAGAAACGCCGGGCCTCTGCCACATAGGGAACCTGGACTTGATCTCTTTCAGGGCCGGAAGGATCCGACGCGGCGACTACGTCGGTGGAAGCAACCAGGGCGGAGGGCAGTGAGGTTACCAGTGGGATGGAAGGTATCTCGTCACCGTTTTCCACCTGGTATTGCACCGGAGGTCCATCCGGGAGCAGGTGATGAACAATTGTTTTTGCCAACGAATACCGGAACAAATTCCCACACACCGCCAGGCCGGGATTGAAACCCTGTTCCAGGGCATTCAAGTGCTTGGTGAGTTCGGTGCGTTGTTCGAGGCGGGAAGGGTGTTTCAGTGGTTTTCCCACTGTGCGAGACCTCACTTTGGGTGGAATGTCGAGAGTCTCTCCGCCTTCAAGGATGATCCGGTCGGGCAGTTGGTAATGAATACGGCTTTTTTTCTGCTCCAGGGCTGATACGATCGCTGCAGCCTGCTGGTTGAGGAAATGTTGCGTCAGTTCAGGCTGGGCGAAATATAACTTCGAGAGTTCATCATATTCCCTGGCAAGTCGGCTCGTCGCTTTCTCGATCGGCATACATGCTCCTTTGTCTCCAAGCTTGGAATGTACACGATGGGTCATCAGTTTCACATAAAGAAAACTGGCGGGGAGGTCAAGAAATGGTCAAGAAAATATCAAGAAAAAAACTGGCAGGCGAATTATAAAAATCCGCCGGCGAAGGCGGATTCTAGATCTCTCTCTGGCTAACTAACGGGAATACTACAATTTCAACCGATACCCCACACCCGACTCGGTATGGATGTAGGTCGGGCGGGACGGGTCCGGTTCGATCTTGTGACGCAGGTTGCTGATATTGACCCGCAGGATGTGCAGATCGTCGTACCCATCTCCCCAGACCTGGCGGAGGAGTTGGCGGTTGGTGATCACCTTCCCGGCCGGGATGACGAGCGCCCGCAGCAGGCCGTATTCGGTCGGTGTGAGCTGGACCTCCCGGTCGTCCACGGTCACCAGCCGGTTCGCCAGGTCGACCTTCAATCCACCCAGGGTGAAGACCGGCTCAGATGGTCCACCTCCCTGCCGCCGCATCACAGTACGGATCCGGGCCAGCAGTTCACCCACACCGAAGGGTTTGGTCAGGTAGTCATCCGCCCCGGCATCCAGGGCGGCGATCTTGTCGTTTTCCTGCTCGCGAACGGACAGGATGATCACCGGTACCTTGGACCACTCGCGCAGGCGGCGTGCCACTTCCACGCCATCCATGTCGGGAAGGCCCAGGTCGAGCAGAACCAGATCGGGCCGCTCCAGCGTCAGGGTTGTAAGTGCATCCTGACCGTTGCCGGCTTCAAAAACGACAAACCCCTCCCCGTTCAACGCCACGCGCAGGAAGCGCTGGATGGCGATCTCGTCATCTACTACCAGGACACGCAATCCAACCTTCGTCATGAGACTTCCTCCCTTGAAAGGGTGATCGAAATGACGGTTCCGCCGCCAGGCCGGTTGGTCGCCTGGACGGTTCCGCCGTGGGCTTCGACGATCCCCCTGCAGATGGCCAGACCCAGCCCGGTTCCGCTGACGCTTTCCGGCCGCTGGACTCGGTAGAACTTGTCGAAGACGCGCTCCAGGTCCTCGGTGGGAATCCCGATGCCGCGATCGGCGATCGCGATCTGCACCGTCTTTTGTTTCTGGGTTACATCGATTTCGATGGCCGCCTCGGGCGGGGAATATTTGACAGCGTTATCCAGCAGGTTCACCAGGACCTGCTCGAACAGAGCGACGTCCAGGGCGACCAGGTTCAGGCCCGGGGGCAGGTTCACCTTGACCTGCCGATTGGCTAGCCGGTCCCCCATTTGATCCAGCGCTGCCCCAATGGCATCCTGGATGTCACAGGGTTCCTTTTTGAGGTGGATGGCGCCGGCTTCGATGCGGGTCATGTTGAGCAGGTTCCCGACCAGGCGGTTCAGCCTTCTGGCCTCTCCGTCTGCCGTCTCGATCAGGCTGTCGCGGGCTTCCTCATCCAGGATCAGGGTCTTCTCCCGCAGGCTGCTCAGGGCCCCGGTGATGCTCACCAGCGGGGTGCGCAGGTCGTGGGAGATGGAATTGAGCAGGGATGTCTGCAATTTTTCCGTGGTCTTCAGCAGTTCCGCCTGGCGTGCCTGTTCCGCCAGGCTGGCGCGCTCCACTGCCAGGGCAGCCTGGTGGGCGAACGAGTTGAGGGTCTGGCGCTGGTCGGGGGTGAACAGGCGGCCCGGTTCTGTCCGGGCGAATGCCCAGCACCCCGACCAGCCCGCGGGCGGTCTTGAGCGGCTGGCAGCGCAGCGAGGCGGCCGGCAGGGTGTCGGTCCCGAGCCCGGCCGGTTGGTCGTGCTCAAAGGCCCAGGTGGCCACGGCCAACTCGTTCGTGTTCGGGTGGTAATCCGGCGTGCTGGCGAACACCTGCAGCTGGCTGCCCTCCTGGAAGGAAAATGGCGACCTCCCGTCCGAAAACCTGGCTGATGTGCGAAATGACGATCTCGGCCACGTGGTGGAGGTCGGTGGCAGAGGTCAGGTCGCGCCCAAGGGTGTACAGGGCGGAGGTGTGTGCCTCACGTTGGATGGCGGCCTCGGCCTGCTCGCGCACACGCGCCGTCAGGGTGCTCACCACCAGGCTGACGACAAACAGCCCGGCAAAGGTGACCAGGTACTGCGTGTCACTGACTGCCAGGGTCAGGTAAGGGGGGATGAGGAAGAAGTCGAAGGCGAGCACACCCAGGATGGAAACCAGCAGCGACGGGCCGAGCCCCAGGAAGATGGCGGCGATGACTGTGGCAGCCAGGTAGAGCATCACCAGGTTGGCCGGTTCCAATTTCTGGTGGACTGCCGAACCAAGCAAGGTGGCGAGCGCTACCATTCCCACGGCGAGCAGGTAGCGACCCAGCGGACGATGGGGCCGCCATTCCTCGGGAACGACAGGCTGTTTTGCCTCCACCTGGGCGCTGATGACGTACACGTCGATGTCTCCGCTGGCATAGATCAACTGGTCCACAACCGAACCGCCGATCCATTCCCGCCAGCGCGGCCGGACTGGTTTGCCGATCACGATCTTGGTGACATTGTGCTTGCGGGCGTAGGCCAGGACGGTTTCTGGGAAGGAGCGCCCTGTCAGGGTGCGGGTGCGGGCTCCCAGTTCCTCTGCCAGTTGCAGGGTCTTCCCAACCCGTTCCCGGTTGGCTGGATTGAGTTCGGGCTTTGAAGCCACCTCCACATAAACGGCGAACCATTCTGCGTTGAGTTCGTCGGCCAGGCGGCGGGTGGTGCGGACGAGTTTTTCGGCCAGCGGACTGGGGCTGATGCAGACCAGCAGGCGTTCCCCGGCCGGCCAGGGACCTGGGATGGCGCGCGTGCGCATGTAGGCGCGCATCTGGTCGTCCACCCGTTCGGCGGCACGCCGCAGTGACATCTCGCGCAGGGCGGAAAGATTCCCCTTGCGGAAGAATTTCTGGATGGCACGCTTTGCCTGCTCCGGGACGTAGACCTTGCCTTCCTGCAGGCGGACCAGCAACTCGTCCGGAGGCAGGTCGATCACCTCGATCTCGGAGGCCTCGTCCAGCACCCGGTCGGGGACCGTCTCGCGCACCACCACGCCCGTCACCTGGGCGACCACATCGTTCAGGCTCTCCAGGTGCTGGATGTTGAGCGTGGTGTAGACGTCGATCCCGGCCTCCAGGATCTCCTCCACGTCGAGGTAACGCTTGGGGTGGCGCGATCCGGGCGCGTTGGTGTGAGCGAACTCATCCACCAGCACCAGCGTCGGACGGCGTTTGAGGACGGCATCCACATCCATTTCGGGCAGTTGGACGCCATGATATTCCACCTGGCGGCGCGGCAGAATATCCAGGCCGCTCACAAAGGCTTCGGTCTCCACCCGGTCATGCGTTTCCACATAGCCGACAACCACGTCCACCCCCTGTTTCTGGCGCTGGTGGGCAGCTTCGAGCATGGCATACGTCTTGCCGACCCCGGCGGCGTAGCCCAGGAATATCTTGAGCCGTCCGTGCGTAGCTTCATTCGCCTGGACATGTTTTAACAACTCATCGGGATCGGGACGAATATCCATCAAACTCTATTTTATCTCATCCAACGCCAGATTCAACAACAGAACGTTGACGCGTGGTTCACCCAGGAAACCAAACTGTCGGCCTTCGGTATATTGGTCAACCAGGGCGATGACATCCGCTTCGCTCATGCCGCGCAGGCGGGCCACGCGCGGGACCTGGTAATAGGCCGCTGCGACGCTGATATGCGGGTCCAGCCCGGAGCCGGAGGCAGTGACCAGGTCCACGGGGATGGGCAGGTTGTTGCCGGGATCGGCGGCTTTCAGGGCATCAATCCGGGCCTGGACGGTGTCCATCAGGGCCGGGTTGGTTGGCCCCAGGTTGGAACCGGAGGAGGCTGCGGCATTGTACGGGAAGGGCCCGGTCGCCGAGAGACGTCCCCAGAAATACATTGGATCGTCGAATTGCTGACCTATCAACTCGGACCCGATAATTTGCCCGTCGCGGGCGACCAGGCTGCCATTGGCTTGGGAGGGAAAAACGATCTGGGCGATGCCTGTCACAACAAGGGGATACAGCATCCCGGTCAACAGGGTCAGGAGGGCCAAAAGTATCAGAGCGGTTTTGAATTGCCGAATCATTTTATTCCTTTATCTGCCTGGCTTTACAGGTTTTTCTATTTCCATACTTTGCGTGCGTTCAAACGCCCGGGCGGCCTGCGCGGCGAAGTTCTGGAGCAATGCGTTGTCTTCGGAGGGCAATTCCCCAAAAATACCGCGCCAGATCTGGATCTCGCCGATCAACCCCCAGGCGTTCACAAAGGGCAGGATGCGGTCTGGCCGGTCTTCCCGGACAGCACCTTCTGGCTGGCTGACGACAGCGCTGGAACCTGAACCCTTATCCTTGTATATCACCCGGACGAGAGCAGCCTGGAATAACTGTTGAATCTGACGGGTTAAGAGTATAAGCCACTGCTTCGGGTGTCCGCACATTGGACAGGGAGGAGCACAATTCGTACATGAAGGTGGTTTCGCGGGCTTTTGAGATACTCGCCTGGATCTGTCCCACTACAAAGATGGCAACTCCCAAAAAAATGGCCAACACCAGCCAGCCTTCCAGTCGGGCAATGGCAAAGGTGTAGAACGGTGGGATGAACAAGAAATTGAAAGCCAGCCCGGCCGTTAGCGCCGCGCTGATGCCCGGCAGTTGACCCCAGCGATAGGTACTCCAGGCCACTGGCAGCAGGTAGAGCAGGGCTATCACCGCCTCACCGAGAGCGTCACGCCCGATCAACCACATGGGGACGGTCACGGCGATGACGAGTAACATCGCCAGCAGGCTGTTGGAGAGCCGACGAACCGAGAATGGAATATGTGTTTTTTTCATAAAGACGCCTCCATTTATCCATGCTTAGGACAGGTGCAATGCCACGAGGAGCAAGTCAATCAGCTTGATGCCGATGAACGGAGCGACCAGGCCGCCCAGACCGTAAATCAGCAGGTTGTCGCGCAAGAGTTTGGCCGCGCCGACCGCCCGGTAGGGGACACCTTTGAGCGCAAGCGGGATCAGGGCGATGATGATCAGGGCATTGAAAATTACTGCCGAGAGGATAGCGCTCTGGGGCGTTGCCAGGTGCATGATGTTCAAAACGCCGAGGGCGGGATAGGTGGTGGCGAAGGCGGCCGGGATGATGGCAAAATACTTCGAGACGTCGTTGGCAATGCTGAAGGTGGTCAGCGCACCGCGTGTCATCAACAACTGCTTGCCGATCTCAACGATCTCAATGAGTTTGGTAGGGTTGCTGTCCAGGTCCACCATATTGGCAGCCTCGCGGGCGGGCTGGGTGCCCGTGTTCATGGCAACGGCCACGTCTGCCTGGGCCAGGGCCGGGGCGTCGTTGGTGCCATCGCCGGTCATGGCCACCAGTCTTCCACCGGCCTGCGAGTCACGAATCAATTTAAGTTTGGTTTCGGGGATCGCCTGGGCGAGAAAATCGTCCACCCCGGCTTCCGCGGCAATGGCGGCCGCGGTCAGTGGATTATCGCCGGTGATCATGATGGTCTTGATGCCCATCTTGCGCAACTGGGCAAAGCGTTCTTTGATGCCACCCTTAACAATGTCCTTGAGATGGATCACACCCAGTGCCCTGCCGTTGCGGGCCACAACCAGCGGCGTGCCCCCGGCGCGGGCGATCTTGTCCACACTGATTTTCAAGTCAGGTGGAACGACCTGTCCGCTGGATTCGATGAGCGTCATCATGGTATCGGGCGCACCCTTGCGGATGGATATGCCGTCAAAGTTCACCCCAGACATGCGCGTCTGGGCTGTGAACGGCACAAAGTGCATCCCTTGGGGAGCCTCGTTACTGGAGCCCATCGTCCGGCCGCGCAGACCATATTTCTCCTTGGCCAGCACGACAATGCTGCGGCCTTCGGGAGTCTCGTCCGCCAGGGAAGCCAATTGAGCGGCTTTGGCTAGTTCCTGCGCTGAGACATCACCGACCGGGATCAGTTCCACCGCCTGGCGGTTGCCGAGGGTGATGGTGCCGGTCTTGTCGAGCAGGAGCACATCCACGTCCCCGGCGGCTTCCACCGCCCGCCCCGACATGGCAATCACGTTGCGCTGGATCATGCGGTCCATCCCCGCGATTCCAATAGCGGAGAGCAGCCCTCCGATGGTGGTCGGGATGAGACAGACCAGCAAGGCGACCAGCACCGTGATGGTGATGGGAATACCCTTCCCGGCGCTTGTCACGCTGTAGAGCGAATAAGGCAACAGCGTCGCGCACACGACCAGAAAGATGATTGTAAAACCGGCCAACAGGATGTCCAGGGCGATCTCGTTGGGCGTCTTCTGGCGCTTGGCGCCTTCCACCAGGTTGATCATGCGGTCCAGAAAACCCTCACCGGGATCGGCGGTGACACGCACCACCAACCAGTCGGAAAGCAAACGCGTCCCGCCGGTGACAGCCGAACGGTCCCCGCCTGCCTCGCGGATCACGGGTGCGCTCTCCCCGGTAACGGCGCTTTCGTCAACCGAGGCGATGCCTTCAATAATCTCGCCGTCCACGGGCAGGATGTCGCCGGCTTCCACCAGGAACAAGTGGTCCTTGCGTAAAGCCGTCGAGGCAACCAGTTCGTACTTGGCCTGGCGCTTCGGAGCAGACAGCCTCTTGGCCTGGGTGGTCTGGCGGGTCTTGCGCAGTGCCTCGGCCTGGGCTTTTCCACGTCCCTCGGCGACGGCTTCAGAGAAGTTGGCAAATAATACAGTGAACCACAGCCACAAGGCTACTCCGCCGATGAAACCAGCCGGGGCTTCGCCTTTTCCGAAAAGCGCCTGGATCCATAATACGCTGGTCAAAAGACTGCCGACTTCCACCACGAACATGACCGGGTTGCGGACCATCTTGCGGGGATCGAGCTTAACAAATGAGTCCAGGATGGCACGCTGGTAAAGTCCACGTCGAAATTTGGATTGTTTTTTAATTTGGGTATTCATGGGTATATCCGATCTAGTGGAAAACCATTAAGTGCTCGACAATCGGTCCCAACGCCAACGCAGGCAGGAAACTGAGAGCGCCGACGATGATGACAACGGCGATCAGCCAGGCGATGAACAATGGGGTGTGAGTGGACAATGTCCCCGCGCCGGCCGGGACCTTCTTCTTGTGTACCAACGAACCGGCGATGGCCAGGGCCGGGATCGCCAGCCAGTAACGGGCGAAGAACATACAGGTGCCGAGGGCAGTATTGTAGAACGGGTTGTTCGCGCCCAGCCCCGCAAAGGCGCTGCCATTGTTATTGCTGGCAGAGGTAAAGGCATAGAGCACTTCACTGAACCCATGGGCGCCAGGATTCCAGATTGTGGCAATTCCCGCCGGAGCCAGCACTGCGATTGCAGTACCGACCTTGGCAAGCAGGATTGGGATCAGCAGCATCAGCGAGGCCATCTTCATCTCGTAAGCCTCGATCTTCTTGCCCAGGTATTCGGGCGTGCGCCCGACCATCAACCCTGCCACGAACACCCCCACAATAACAAAGGCCAGCATCCCATACAGGCCGGAACCAACTCCACCGTAGATGACCTCCCCTAACTGCATCATCCACATGGGAACCAATCCACCCAATGGCATGAACGAGTCATGCATGGCATTGACTGAGCCGTTGGATGCGGCCGTCGTGACCGTGGCCCACAGGGCCGAGTTGGCAATCCCAAAGCGGGCTTCCTTGCCCTCCATGTTTCCACCCGGGCTGATGGCAGTCTGGGTCTGGTCCACCCCTGGCGCAGTAAATGCCGGGTTGCCGCCTTGCTCCGCCCAGACGGCAACTCCGAGTAATGCCACGAAGATGATCGTCATCGCAGCCAGAATTGCCCAGCCCTGGCGTGTGTCCCCGACCATTTTGCCAAAGGTGTAACACAATGCAGCTGGGATTAGCAGGATGGACAACATCTCGATGAAGTTGGAGAGCGGGGTCGGGTTTTCGAAGGGGTGCGCCGAGTTGACGTTAAAGAAGCCACCACCGTTGGTGCCCAATTGCTTGATGGCGATCTGGGAAGCCGCAGGGCCGACTGCGAGAATTTGCTGGACAACTGCCAGGCCGCCGGAATCCGTCGTCGGCTGGAGCAGGTCCGCGGTCTGATAGGAACTGAAGGTCTGCACCACGCCCTGCGTGACAAGCGCCAGAGCGACAATGAGCGCCAACGGGAGCAGGATAAAAAGCGTAGAGCGGGTCAGGTCCACCCAGAAATTACCAATAGTCTTGGCCGTATGCCGGACAATCCCGCGGATCACTGCCAACAGGACTGCCATGCCGGTGGCCGCCGAAACAAAGTTCTGCACGGTCAGGGCAGCCATCTGGGTCAGGTAACTCATCGTCGTCTCCCCGCCGTAACCCTGCCAGTTGGTGTTGGTGGCAAAACTGACGGCTGTGTTCCAGGACGAATCCGGGGTAACTGCGCCAAGACCCTGAGGGTTGAGTGGCAGGAATCCCTGAAGACGCTGCAAAGCGTACACCACGAGCAGCCCCAGGCCGTTGAATATCAGCATATTGATGGCATAGACCTTCCAGTTCATTTCCTCGTCCGGGCGGACGCCGGACAGGCGGAAGATCAATTTCTCGACCGGTCGCAGGATCGGGTCCAGAAAGGTCCATTCGCCCTGGTAAACCCGGGCCATGAATATGCCAAGCGGCTTGGCGAGGGCAATCAGAACGACCATATAAAAGACGAGTTGAACCCAGCTAAAGACGTTCATTCGAACTTCTCCGGTTTTAGAAGTGCAATGACCAGGTAGATAAACAGAGCCAACGTAATCAGGCCAGTGATGAGATAAAGGATATTCATTTCTTTTCCTCCATCAGCCGATCGCAAAATACGACAAACCCCCAGGTGAGGAGCAGAAAGATAAGAGTCAGCAGGACAAAGAGTAGGTCAACCATTCCATCATCTCCATGAAAAACAGGGATCGCTCATGGGACTTATCCCAATACCACCAAATTTACACCCGCCGCGATTAAATTCGCATTAAGAAAACCGGCACGAGCGTCAAAATCTGGTCAAGAAATATTTAGCAGGTATTTCAAAATGGGCTATCTTCTACCAAAATGATTAATCTTCTTATTCGCTCCATGTGACATATAGGAAAAAAAGGGGGGATGTAAAAACTTGACTTACGGACTCTTAATAAGGAATAGAAGGCAAAGGAAACACACAAGGAGGTTTCTGAACTAGCCTTGGAAGGATAGTCGGCTGAGCATGCGCTGGCATGTACCCAGCGGATGAAAGCATAGGAAAAACTTGTTCCTCAAGCGTAGATATTATTAGCCTATAAAATCATGAGGCCCCAATATTGGGGCCTCATATATTTAAGCATCTCTCCCTAGTAGGTAATCATCCATAGTTAAAACTAGGTTGGCAGGGCTTTCTTATAGTTCACAGGAGATCGATAAGTGTAATTATTACCAGGTGTTTTCTCATCATTAATCTAAGCTAACCGGTTTGGTTTCCTTGGGGGCACCACCCAGTTTTGGCGTAGCTTTTTTACCGCCCAGATACTGCTCGAGCAGCGACGGCGCCCCGGGTTGGTCCACATGCAGGGCATGATCGTAATCGCCCGCCGGGATGGGCAGGTCAAGTTGAGCCGGGCGGCGGATGCCGAACAACCCCCAGAATCGGTTCATAAAGGCAAGCAACCCATAGCGGTATTCCTGCATCTTCAAGGACTGCCATTCGACAATGGATGCCATCGATCCCTGGACGCGCGCCTTCTCGCGCACGATGCGGTGAATGGTCAGTGGATCACGCTTGCCAATTGGGGAGAGCAGTAGGGCGTTGGCTGCCAGGATCAGGATGCTGAACGAGATCAGCACCACCCAGCCGCCCTCGGCCCACTTGCCAACGATCTGTCCGACGAAAACGGCCGCCGCTAAAATCCCCACTGCCCCGGCAAGACCCGCACCCCAGGCGCGTTTCCGGCCTGTCTCAGTCGCCAGGATGTGTTTTCGAACCGCAAATCCCATCACCATGATGGGCATGAACACGCCCACGCCATAATACGGGACCGCCACCGAAGTGTGGCCTCGTACCAGCAGCATCAGCCCGACTGCAATGATGAATCCCGCCGTCACTGAACGGGTGAAGGTTCCCTGCGGGTTGCGGTAAACCACCACCTCCGGGATCTCGCCGATGGCGACATCACGCCAGGCGGTGGCTTGCAGGTCCTGCATGGCAGTCATGGACGCGGCTGCCAGCAGCAATACAGCCAGCACCTGGTAGACCCAGAAAAGGATCACACCTCCCGGGATCTCACCGAAACCGATGGAGGCCAGGTTGCCCACCAGGGTGCGTCCCAGCGTACCATCGAAGGCATTGAACCGGATGGCGAATCCTGTCAACATGAAGGTGGTCAGGCCGCCGTAGAACAGGAAGGATGTCTGAACAAAACGCCCGATGCCTGACTTTCCGCTGTAAAATTCCCACAACTTTTTCCAGCGCGGCAGATGCTTCTTGCCCCACTTGACAATGCCGGCATCCTCGTGGATGACGAACTGTATCCCGTTCGACATGGCTTCCAGGCCGCTCAAGGCTACCATGCCTTTCATGGACGCGGTCAGCAAATGGTAAAGCGCCTGCCAGATGCTGGGAGCCTTCACTGCTGCAGTGACCATCGGAATGGCAGCCACGCCCCGGCTGTGGGCAAGCACCAGGCCGATGACCATGACGACCGTCATCAGTAGAAAGACACCCAGCAGGATAAAGACCACCCGGGCAGATTCACCGCGCCCGCGGATGGTCAGCCAGTAGGTGATCCCGGCCAGGGTGGCCCCGATCAGAAAGTGCAGCCACCAGTATTTCCCATACAGGTTGAGGATGGAAAGCAGCTGGTCGCCACCGGATAAGGCGGAAACCACGATGGTCAGGATGTAATCCTGGATGAGCACCACTGCCACCACCAGGCTCAATCCCGGCTTGAGGTAACGCATCGAAGCAGTGTATGCCCCGCCGCCTTCATTAAAAACACCCAGTGAGAACATGTACAGCGCGCCAAAGGAAACATTGGCAATCGCGATGATCGCGGCTGCCAGATAGCCCCAGTGTTCCAGTCCGTAGGGATGCAGGGCATTCATCATTTCGCCGGTGGCGTAAAAATACGAGGTGAAGTAGTCCACGCCAAACAGGGCCACGGCTGCCAGCAATCCGATTTGCCCGGCGCCGTGGACGTTGGCATGCTCGTGTTTCTCAACAGGCGAGGCTTTGAATGCCAGGAAAAAGATGACGATGAGTAGTCCAATGGAAAAAATCATTATTTACCTTAATGTTAGTAAGCAGAACGCATCCTAAAAGCGTTTTCGATACTTTTGAGTTGCATGAGCAGGTGTTTGCGAGTCGACGGGTTGAGCTGATAATCGCCGCGGATCTGCTCCTCAGTCCGTCGCATGGCAAGCACGACGAACGCAGGTGCGAACATGACCCGTCCGGCAGGGATAATCTCCACCGGGTAATAGCGCAGGACCAGGTCATCATCATCGTAGTAAGGAAGTGACAGGCTCAACCCCCGGTTGAGCGAGCCGGACTGAGCCCGGTCACGGATCCTGGCGATAATCTCCTGGGTGGTTGCACGTGCCATGGCGCGCCCCTGGTTGACAAGTTGCCCAAGCAGCCCGGCGCGTTTTCGCTGGTAGGTCTCATCTGCCACCACGCTCGGCCAGATGGAAACTGCAGCCTGCAGCAGGCGTACAGCGTTCTCCAGCGAGGCAATCCAGGCTTCGGCTTCTCGCAGTGAGCCTGCCAGCAGGCGGTCTTTCTCGCCAAAAGCCACCCACTGCGGCAGGAAGAAACCTCTCGCCTCCGCTGCATAGGGAACTTGCAGCCTGTCATCTTCTTTGCGTGTCGCCTCTGCCTCCGCAACTGCGTCTGTCGAGGCCATCAATGCCGAGGGCAGAGCCGTGTCCATTGGGATGGAAGGGATATCATCACCAAATTCAGCCCGGTAGTGTACAGGGCGTCCATCCGGGAGCATCAGGTAAATGATCGTTCGTGCCAGCACGAACCGGAATAATTCTCCACACACAGCCAAGCCAGGATTCAATCCCTGCTCCAGGGTATTCAATTCCCGGGCAAGTTGATCGACCTTCTCCTTGGGGGAATGTTGGGACAAAGGCTTTCTGACAACCCGTGAGCGGACTCTTGCCGGCAGATCAAGGATCTCACCCCCTTCCAGGATGATCCGGTCGGGGAATTGGTAGCGGATGCGGCCATTATTCCGTTCCAGCGCGGAAACGATGGCTGCCGCCTGCTGGTCGAGGAAATGCTGTGTCGGGGCGGGCTGGGTACCGTAAAGAAAGGATAGTCTGTCGTATTCTCTGGCAAAATGGGAGGCGGACCTGTCGAGAGTCATACTCACTCCTTGTTTCATGAAGAAGTATAAAAGGACGCCATAAAAAGGTGACAAAGAAAGGGGGCAATCCCATAAAGAATAAATAAAGATCCCCTCCTGGTGAAGTAAGGGGAGGGGATCTTTTCCAGCGGCAGGTTATGGTCAATCGTCGGCAATAAAACGGTAACCGATGCCCGGTTCGCTGATTAGTATGTGCGGCTGCTCGGTATCATCCTCCAATTTCTTGCGCAACTGGCGGACGAAGACTCGCAGGTATTCGACATGGTCGGCATCAGCAGGGTCCCAGACGTTGGAAAGGATCGTGTGGTGGGTGAGCACGCGCCCGGCGTTGGCAGCCAGGTAAGCCAGTAATTTGAACTCGGTGGCGGTCAGTTTGACCTCCTCACCCTCGCGTTTGACAGAGTGCTGGGCAAGATCGATGACGATCGGTCCAGCAGTGACAACGGTCTTCTTGTCCACCTGTCCCTGGGCAGCAGCGTGGCGCAGCGCCACGCGGATGCGCGCCAGCAGCTCGTCGATGCCGAAGGGTTTGGTCAGGTAATCGTCGGCACCGGCATCCAGAGCC
The DNA here is from genome assembly GCA_963828815.1 of uncultured Chloroflexia bacterium. Taxonomy (GTDB): domain Bacteria; phylum Chloroflexota; class Anaerolineae; order Anaerolineales; family Villigracilaceae; genus UBA877. Next base: position 1,400,893 of record CAWHGD010000002.1, on the reverse strand, counting down.
AGGACCTTGTCCTGCTCGCTGTCCCTCACAGATAAGATGACGATCGGGGTCTGGGTCCATTCGCGCAGGCGCTTGCAGGCAGTCACTCCATCCATGTCAGGCAGGCTCAGGTCAAGGATGATCGCGTCCGGTTGGCCGGCTGCGGCGAGGGCCAGGCCTTCCTCGCCCGTGGCAGCGGTGGAAACGCGGAACTGGCGTGCAGTCAGGATGGTGCGCAGGGCACGCAGGATCTGGTATTCGTCGTCGATGACTAGGATGTGCGGCTGGTTGCTCATTCGCTGGGTACCTTCGGAACCTCTCCGCCCACCTGGATGGGCAGGGTAAAGCGGATGGCGAATCCCTGTTCCAGGTTCTCTGCCCAGATGCGGCCCTGGTGGGCTTCGACGATGCCTTTACAGATGGATAATCCCAATCCGGTGCCGGTGATCTGGTCGGCGGCGGTTACGCGGTGGAATTTTTCGAATATCTTTTCCAGGTCGGCTTCTGAAACGGCAGGCCCCTGGTTATCCACCTGCACCCACACGGTCTGCTCGTCCTGGGGCCGGGCGGAAATCTTTATTACGCTGTTCGCAGGCGAGTATTTCAGGCTGTTGCTGAGCAGGTTGTTAAAAACCTGTTCCATTAAGATTTCGTCCACGTACACCAGGGGTAGTTCTTCGGGGATATCCAGTTCGATGCGGTGACCCTTGCCTGCATGGCGTGCCCTCGTTGCAGCTGCAGCGGCGATTTCAGCCAGAACATTCCAGCGGCGCTTGAGCTGGAGGGCTCCGGCCTCGATGCGTGACATGTTGAGCAAGTTGCCAACCAGCAGGTTCAGGTGGTCGCTCTCCTCCTCCACGGCCTCGAGTAGATCGCGGCGGGCTTCAGCCTCCCAGGGGATGTCTTCGCTGCGCAGGCTGGTGACGGCGGCCTTGATGGTGGCCAGCGGAGTGCGCAATTCGTGTGAAACCGAGGAGAGCAGCGCGGTTTTCATCCGGTCGCTCTCTTCGAGGATGCGCGCCCGGCTCTCACTGGCTGCCAGGCGGGTGCGTTCCACCGCCAGCACACCCTGGCTGGCATAGGTGCGCAGCAGCCGTTCCTCCGCCGGGTTGAGCAGTTTCCCCGATCGCCACAAGCGGATCTCACCCAGCATGCGCTGACTGCCCTGGAGGGAGACGAGGGCGGTGGGCTGCCCAGAGAGAATGCTCCCCTCGGAGTCTTTTTCCAGCAGCCGGACGAGACCTGTCGGTGATTCGCCTTCGACGAAGATCTCAACCTGCGCAGCCTGGAAAGTCTCCAGGATATGCTGCGCCAGGTTGTTGAGGATATCCGGCTCACGGTGCAGCCTGGTAAGAGCCAGGCTGAGCTCGTAGAGTCGGGTGGTCTCATTTTCCCGGGCTCGGGCGGTGGCCAGGCTGGTGGTCATGCGCCCCACCAGTTGACTGATCAGTATGGCCAGCACCAGGAAGACAAGCAGTGCCAGGAGGTGCTGGGACTGGTGGACCATCAAGGTGCCGTAGGGCGGAAGAAAGAAGTAATTGAGGGAGAAAAAGGATGCCAGGGCGGCGATGATCCCCGGGCCAAGCCCGCCCACGGTCGCGCTGACCCCCACCGGTAGGAGGTAGAGCAGGGCCACGGAGGCCACCTCCATCCGGTCGCGAATGATCAACAGCCCGGCTGTCAGGGCTGCCGTGCTGGCGATCGATAGCAGGAAGGACAGCAGGCGCCTTTCTTTATTGCTGAAGCTTCGTATTGTCGCCACCTCTTCATTTTAATCTACAAATCAAAATTTTATTACCTATCTCAAAGTTGGTAGGAATTCCATTACTGCTTGCAGGAAAGCGGCAGGCTGTTCCTCTTGCGGAACATGCCCAGCCTCCTGAATGACAGCCAATTGTGCGTTTGACAGTTCGCGAGCGAGGCTTACGCTGTTGGCGGTCGGGACGATGCGATCGTCGTCACCGGTGATGACCAGGATTTGAAAATTGAAATCCTTCAAGTGGTCGATCAGTCCTGAGTCCTCACTCGCTAGAGTGAAGTACCACAGTGCACGGTCCCAATTCTCAGCATGCAGGGGTCGGGTGTACCCATCGATTGTTTCCTGTGTGATTCTGGATGGATCATGCCAGGCCATTTTGATGATCTCCAGGCCGCGGCTCTGGATCGAGCGCACCACCAGCGGACCAAGGTGCTGCATTTGCGGCGTCTTGTAAAGAAGGCGCAACCAGGATGGTCCGCCGCCTCCTTCGTAGACAGCCGGATCAACCAGGATGAGCGCCTGGACGCGCTCTGGATGTTGGAGCGCAAACTGCATCGAGATTGTTCCACCGGCGGAATTTCCGATCAGTATGGCGTTAGTTATGTTGAAATGGTCAAGCAAGCCGAGCAAAAGGTCCACATTGTCCTGTGAGCCGTAAGGGTTCGCTCCACTCCATGTCATCGGGCGTTCGGTCAGGCCGAAAGCCGGGCGGTCGTAGGCGATGACCGTCCCAATCTGGCTGAGTGGTTCCATCACGGCATGCCATGAATAAAGGCTGGCTCCAAAACCGTGCAGCAGTACAAAAACCGGCTCGCCCTGACCCATCACTTTGTAATGGATATTAAGATTGTTGATCTCGACAAATTTGCTGTCTGGATCAGCAAGTTCTGAGACAGGCCGGGTGCTTTCCGCCGGTGGCACCGGGACCAGGAACGGCCCGACCAGCACAATAAACAGCAGAGCCAGCAACGTGATTCCGAGTCCGCGCAGGAAGCGTCGTTTTTTCATGCGAAATCCCTCTGACAGGAGTTTATCTTATCCTGTTTGGCTTGAACAGGAATGCCGCGGCAAGTGTAATAGCCACCAGGCCAAAGGTGACCCAGGTTGCGATGGTCAATATGCCTTCCGCCGGGAACTTGGCAGCGATGCCAGCCAGCGCCCACAGGAGTACAACGGCAAAAGCCACATCCCGGCGCAGGAAGTTCATCAATCCGGTGATGACCACCACCGCTGCCAGAATGACAACCATCCAGACCGCGGCGCTGATCCCGAACTGGTTCCAACCGATATAGTCGAGCACATCCGTGATGTTGGCAATTGTGGCGACAGTGATCCAACCCAGGTAGATGCTGAAAGGCACGCGCACAGTCCAAGTCTCTCCAATGGATACCTTGAAACGGTTGATCCCCAGGCGCAAATATACTGCGATCAGTGTTGCCAGGAGGATTAACATGGCTCCCAATGTCCCCACAAATTGCTCGTAATGCCACAGGAAGATCCAGGTGCAGTTGGCCAGGCTCCCCAGTACCACCCACCAACCAGTGGATTGAAGTCGAGGATTTTCCTTCTGGGAGGGTAAAGCCTGGAAGACCGCATAAGCGATCAGGCCGATGTATATGATACCCCAGATGGAAAATACATACCCGGCGGGGACAAAGTACACATGGAAGGTATCAGAGATGGCACCGGTGTTCAATCCGTTGATGGGCAGTAAATCGGCGAGGACGTTGATGGTTAGAGTGACCAGAATGGTCACAATGACGGAAATCTGACGAAAAAGGTTTTTCATACTTTTCTCCTATTTGATGACTGTTATTTCTATTATTGTGTCCTTCCGATCCTGTCGGGAGGCACTCAGCGCAAATATCATTTTCATGAGACCATATTTCTTGTCCAATAAACAGTCTACTTTTTCTGCAATCTGGGCATCGGTGATTTCCCTGGCATCTGCTGGAATCCACGTACCGGTGGGCACGCCATTCACCTTGCAGGGGGCTATTTTGACGCGACCATTATTGCGAATACGCTTGACCTTGCCCGAATTGGCAACCGTGCGAACATAGATTGTTTCCCCATCCTGAACGAACCAGACCGGTGTCTTCATACTCTCACCGCTCCGTCGGAAGGTTTCAAGGTTCAGATATTTCTGTCTGGCAAATACATCCATAATATTCATTCTTCTTCCTTGCTAATAAAAGTAACTATTTGTTTATCCAGCCGCGCCCAAGCCGACTTCGAGTTCATTGGTATCCATGTACAGGTCTCTTGTCACATGAATGATAGATACTCCTATATTAATACTTATTCAAGCTTTTTAACAAGTCCACGCTTGCTTGCACGATCTGGGCTTGCTGTTCTTTCCTCGAAATTGTGGCCGGATTATCGCCTGATTGATCACCATACCAGCCAAACTGGGCATGGTTTCCACCCTCGATCGCCACCCAAATCGTATCGGGGGGAAGCAGCGAGATCGAGGCTGCGATCTTTTCGGGTGTGGACAATCCATCCAATGTACCAGAGATCGAGACAACCTGAAGGTCAGCGCCAGACAGGTCGTTGTTCGCAGCAGGATACGATCCCCACAGCACCAGCCCTTCAACTTCGCCGGGATGGTTGTACACAAAGTTGGCTGCCATGGCACCTCCCAGCGAGTGCCCGCCCACTGCCCAATGCTTGATCTCGGGATGCCCGGTGATAACCTGTGCAGCAGCATTCGGGTCGAAGACAGCCAGGCTGAGCGGCATGCGAACAATGACCACCAGGTAACCCTGATCGGCAATCGCCTGCGCAGTTGGGGCATAGGCGCGGTAATCAACGTGGCCGCCAGGGTAGATAATGAAACCGATCACAGGCGGAACACCGTCCGGCATGAACGACAGCCAGGCTTTTTTTGTGGAGGCATCAGCGGGATTCCTCTGGATAGTATCGAACACCACAGGCATCGGTCGAGCCGGGGTCGAGCCCCAAATTACAAAGCCGAGAGCCAAGGCAGCTAGAAAGCCAAATATTCCCAGTAGAATGCGGGACCAAATGGGAAGCCGTTTCTTTTCAGGCATTGGTTGCCTCCGGAGTGGTTGGAGCAGCTTGGATCTTTGCCTTCGCAATCCGCCGGTAGGCGAACCAGACCGACCAGGTCATCAGGATGGTAGAAAAGATACCCGGCGCCCAGGTCCCCAGGTTGCCCAGCAGATATCCGCCAACGATCGGAGCAATGACGCGAGTCAATGACTCGAGCGCCCCGGAGATACCCAGCATGCCGCCGATTTCCTGTGGTTTGACTGCCTTGGTGATTGCTGATTGGATCACAGTCCCCAGCACACCACCGGAGAGTGCCAGTGGTAGCATGACGATCAGCAGGACGATCAAATTAGGGACGAAGGCCCATGCCAGAAGCGAGAAAGCCATCATCCACAGGCCGGTGATGATCAGCCATCTCTCTCGGAAGCGTTTTGTGAGCAGACCGATCAAACCTCCCTGCACCACAACCGAGAGGATGCCGACATAGGCCAGTACATAGCCGGTGGAGTCAGCCCCCAGACCAAGTTTGTATTGGGCATACAGGGTAAAAATGGTTTGGAAAGTGGCAAAGGCCAGGCTGAAAAAGAAGCGAACATGCAGCAGCGGTCCAACCACAGGTTGCTTGATGGCTGCCTGGAGTGCCTTGAGTGTGAAAGGCGGACGTTGTTGTTCACCCATTTCCCGGCGGCGTTCCTCGGTTAGCGATTCAGGCAGCAGGAAGAAGATCTGTACCAGGTTCAATGCCGCAATACCTGCCGCAACGAAAGCCGGCAGACTGTAGGATGTCTTACTTAACAAACCTCCGACCGCTGGACCAATGATGAAGCCCAGTCCGAAGGCTGCACCGATCATCCCCAGACCGCGCGCCCGGTTCTTCTCGTCGGTCACATCCGAAATGTAAGCCTGTGCCACTGTCAGGTTGCCGGCGGTCAGCCCGTCCAAAATGCGGGCAAAGAACAACACGCCCAACACAAAGGTGTTGGCAGCCGCAGGGGCGATCAGACGCGCCAGCCCCTCGCCAATGGGAGCAGCGAAGCCCAGGAACAAGTAACCTACCAGCGTCCCAAAGACGCTGATCAGTAGCACTGGTCGCCGTCCAAGGCGATCCGAAAGGCGCCCAAGTATAGGTGAACCGACCAGTGAAGCAGCCGCATAGGAGGCCACCAGCAAACCGACAGTGAAAGCCGAAGCTCCATATGTCTCCGCATAATAGGGCAGCAGCGGCAGGATCAGGCTGAAACCAAGCAGGTCAACAAAGACAATAATGAAGATGGTCAGGAGACGGGAATTTTTCATGCCCGCCTCCCTTTCCAGAACCGGTTCCAATCATTACCGCTGGTTTGCAGAGCAATGAAGGTGTACAGCGCCCCCGTCCAGAAACCAAGCACCATCATCAGCACCACCCAGATAAGGGATGGCAGCAAGGCCTTCTCACGATAAACGATCCAGGCTGAGAACAAGGTGAATCCCACGTACAGGTCCACCAGCGAAACGATGCCCCAGGGCATGGCAAGCAACCTGGTGCCTTCTCCGCTGAAGTTGCCAACGCTGAAGCCATACACTAAGATTCCACTCATGGCGAGAACACCGAGCAGGGCGATTACTTTTGCGATTTTCATTTTTATCCTTTCTTTCGCGGGAACCACGGGATGAAAGCGCTAGTGGTCTTGATATATTCCTCATAACCGGGGCGAACAGCCAGGCTCTTTTCCAGCAAGGTCACACCCGAAACGCGAAGCAGGAACATGGTCATCAGCAACGGGCTAAAAGCCGTCCACCAACCGCCAGCGGAGGCGGCGATCAGGTAATTTCCCCACCACTGGGTTGAATCACCGAAGTAGTTTGGGTGGCGGGTGGTGCGCCAGACGCCGCGATCCATCACCTTGCCCTTGTTATCCGGGTTTGCCTTGAAGCGCGCGAGTTGGATATCGCCGACCGACTCGAAGAAGAAGCCTACCAACCAGAGCCCCATGCCGAGAAAATCGAGAACGGTCAACCGGTCAGGGTTGGACTTATATTGGGCTGCTAAAAGCGGGGTGGAGATGATCCACATCAGGATACCCTGTAGTAGGAAGACCTTAAAGAAGCTGCGCCACCACCAGGCTGCGCCGGCTTCCATTCGCCAAGTCTGGTAGCGGAAGTCCTCTCCCTTTCTCCAGTTGCGCCATAGAATATAGAGTGAAAGTCGTACACCCCAGAGGGTGGTCAAAATGGCGATCAGAACCTTGCGCAGCAGGAATCCATCAGGAGTCAGGAAGAAATAGATCCAGGTGGAAACGACAAAACCTGCCCCCCAGAAGATATCTACAATGCTGGAATTTTTCAATCGCAAACTCACCAGCCAGAGCAGGGTCATCAGTCCCATGATGACGAGCAGAGCGAGTGCATAGATTTCAAGGAATGACATTGATGATCTCCTCGACTTTAATATATAGGCGTAATTGGTAGTTACAGGATTTGCCCGATAGACCAAGATGCTGGTTTCTGTCGAAGCAATCTCCCAGGATATTTATTAAAATCTGAAAGGAATTTATAGGAAACACCTTTTTTCTCCTTTTTTTCGTAGTTGATTTCCGAAATTATCATTACCAGTCAATTATAGCAATAATATCATTTTTGTCAATATATATATTGACAATATATTGACAATTATTGGACAATCCTATATACTTCACTAAAATATAGATGACCTGAGCAAGGAAGTGAAAAAATGATCGACCAATCTCCTGTATATAACCTGAGAGTTGTTCTAAAAGAAACAAACCTCAAAGCGGATGTATTACGCGCCTGGGAACGCCGCTACCAACTCCCCACCCCGCAGCGTACACCCGGCGGTCATCGCCTTTATTCAGAATACGATATCGCCATCGTGAAGTGGTTAAAAGGACGGCAGGTTGAAGGTCTTAGCATCAGCCGGGCAGTGAAATTGTGGAAAGAACTCATCACAGCCGGGCGAGATCCATTGAAAGAGGCTTCCCGCGCGGCGACTCCCCTCGCTCCGGCTCTTGCCTACGTTTCCGGGACGAGTATAGAAACCTTGCGTCAGGAATGGCTGGATGCCTGCCTGGCATTCGATGCCGGCAAAGCCGAGGAGGCCCTGTCGCAGGCATTCGCCATGTACCCGGTTGAGCAAGCCTGTAGTGCAATTCTTCAACAAGGCTTGAAGAGTATTGGAGAACAATGGTATCTGGGCAGGGTCTCTCCCCAGCAGGAGCATTTTGCATCCGAGCTGGCCTCCCGGCGCCTTGAGACTCTCATCACCGCGGCATCCGTCCCAACCCGCAACCAGACCGTCTTGATTGGATGCCCGCTTGGCGAGATGCACACAATCCCGATCCTTCTGCTCAGCCTGTTCCTGCAGCGCACGGGTCTGAAGGTCGTATACCTGGGGGCGGATATCCCCATCGAGCAGTTGGATCATGCAGTTGACGCCATTCACCCCGATATTGTGGTGCTCGCAGCTCAGCAGCTTGTCACTGCCGCCAGTCTTTTCTCCATGGCTCTGGTCATCCGCGAACGGGGTGTCCCGCTGGCGTATGGCGGCCTGATTTTCAACCGCTTGCCACAATTGCGAGGGAGGATCCCTGCAGTATTCCTGGGCGAAACCCTGGGAGAGGCGAGGGATATGATTGAGTCATTGTTACATTCTTCTGCCACCTTCACGCCTTCGATCAGTCCGGATGAAGATTTCCAGAAACTGGCGGGACATTTTCGACAGGTGCGTCATTTGATCGAACTGGGCTTGATGGAGAAGTTGCATAATAACGGAGTGCAAATCGAAAAGATCGAGGTTGTGAATTCCTTCTTTGGAAGCAAGTTAACTGCCGCGCTTGATCTTGGTGATCCTGCTTTGATGGATGGTGAGCTGGATTGGATCAAGGGCCTGCTCACCCACCAGCAAATCCCCGGGGATCGACTCCTCTCCTACCTGGCTGCATACAGCCAGTGTATTCGTACGGAATTATCACAGGATGGATCGCCCATAACCGACTGGATAGACAATTATGTAACCCGCAACAATCAAATCAAGTAATCGAAATATTCCTTATGAAATTTCAAGGAGCATGGTCATTTTAGGAGGGTAAACCAAGCCTGAGAATAATGTCTTATCCCGCTAGCGATTTTTGAGAATTCTATTCCGGCAACAACAGATTTTAAGCGCGCGATATTAATCAATCCGGGATTAACGAGGTTGTTAGCAGTGAAAGGAATGTTCTTTCGATTAGAGAGGAATTTTGATGCTACAATAATTCAATGATCGAATTGAATGGGGTACAGAAGGTCCACGACAAGGGCATGCTGATCGATATCCCCTCGCTGGTGGTGAAAGCCGGAGAGAGCGTTGCCCTGCTCGGACCGGTGGACAGCGGCAAGGATATCCTGTTCCAATTGCTTACTGGAGAGCTCCACCCGACGATGGGCAGCGTGCTCGTAGCCGGAGTGGATCCCTACCACGAGCGGAAGGCGTTCGGGCGATTGGTTGGTGTGCTGTTTTCTGAGAACAACCTCTATGAACGCATGTCGGCACTTGCTAATCTGGAGTTCTTCTGTCGCGTGCGGCGCTTACCTGGGGGGCGGGCAGCCGAGGTGCTTGAGCAGGTGGGCCTGGCCGATCACGTCAACACCGGCACGGATAAACTATCCCCTGGTCTCTCCAGGAGGCTGGCACTGGGACGGGCAATCCTTGACCATCCCAGGGTCTTGCTGCTGGCGGACCCGTTTGCCGGCTGCGAGCAGGCTTCCATCAATGTGATCTGCCAGGTGGTGCGCAGCCTGGTCCAGTCTGGAACAACCGTGCTGGCCTTCACCCAGGATGCTGCCAACCTGGAGATGCTCTGTGACACGATCTTTCGCCTGGAGCAGGGCAGGATCGTTGAGTCGTTTGACCCTCGGGAGCAATTGCACCAACGCCGCCCATTTATGATCCCTGCCAGGGGCGAGGAAAAGATCATCCTGGTCGACCCGGCGGATATCTTATATGTTTTTGCCCGGCAGGACCGCGCCTTTCTCCAGACCAGGGAGGCGCGCCTGCCAACCCGGTTCACCATGGCTGAACTGGAAAAACGCCTCTCGCGCAGTGGTTTTTTTCGCGCCCACCGTGGTTTCCTGGTCAACTTGCAGCAGGTCAAGGAAGTAATTCCCTACACTCGCGATAGTTACAATCTGAAGTTGAAGGATGAAGCCGGGACGGAAATCCCTCTGAGCAAATCCGCTGAACGTGAGCTGCGTGATCTTTTGGGGTATTAAATGATGTCCTGACAGCCTTTATAAGTGTGCTATTCAGCCTCTCCCCGGGCCTCCTGCCGCTCCCATGCGCCGTTCACCGATTTTTTGTTGCACGGCGCATTTCTTTTATATATACTCTAGGAAATAGCAGGAAGAAACAGGAGTGCAGGATGAACGCGATCGAAGTTGCCAATTTGACCCGGGATTACAACGGCCTGCGCGCCGTGGATGGGATCAGTTTTACCGTGGAGCCGGGAGAGATCTTCGGCTTTCTCGGCCCGAACGGCGCCGGCAAGACCACCACGATCCGCATGTTGACCGGTCAACTGCTGCCCACCTCCGGTTCAGCCATGGTGGCCGGGTGTGACATCGTCACCAAGCGCCAATCATTAAAACCCAGGATTGGTGTGGTTTTCGACAGCCAGAATATCTATGAGCGCATGTCGGCGCGGGAGAACCTGTCGTTCTTTGCCCGCCTGTACCGGGTCAGCAAGGAGCGCGTGGAGGATGTATTGGCGCAGGTGGGGATGACAGCGCGCGCCGACGACAAGGTCCAGCAATACTCGAACGGGATGAAACAGCGGGTATTGATCGCCCGGGCTCTGCTCCACAAGCCGGAAGTCCTGTTCCTGGACGAACCGACTCGCGGCCTGGATGCGCACATAGCCCGCGATATCCGCGGAATAATCGCCGGTCTGGCAAGAGATGGCATGACCGTCTTCCTGACCACCCATTATATGGAAGAGGCGGACCAGCTCAGCCATCGGGTCGCCTTCCTCGATCAGGGACGCATCGTTGCTCTCGATACCCCCGCAAACCTGAAATCCGGGTACGGTAAAGAGGGACCGAAAACCCTTGAGGATATCTTCATTCAACTCACGGGGAATGGTCTGCGTAAGGAAAGTGAGAATCCATGAAAACCATGCTGGATAGTCTTCATATCGCCTGGATCATCGGCTCGAAAGACATACTGGATGCCCTGAAGAATAAGAGCAGCAGGGCTAACATCATGATCATGGTTGGCATGGTCGTGTTTTTCTACTGGCTTAATGCCTTGCGTCCCTTTGATAAGGAAGTCAGTGTGGTTGTGTACGACGAGGGGCAGACCAGCCTGGCGATCGAGAAAACCACTCTCGAAAATGGTGCCACTTACTCTTTCCGGGAGGCGGCTTCGCTGCAGGAAATGAAAACCAGGATGGCCTATCAGAATCTGGGCCTGGTGTTGCCAGCGAATCTCGACCAAACCCTGGCCTCCGGTGATGCGCCAACCTTGCAAGGGTATATCTTCTGGGTGGATCGTACACGCGTGGCTGGTTTGGAAACGAAGTACAGCCTGGCATTCAGCGAAATCCTCGGCCAGCCTGTGCGTGTCGTTATTGGACGGAACATTATCATCCCGGCAGCAACCGCGGACGGCATGCAGACATCTGTCGCCTACCTGATGGTCTATTTCGTCTTCAGCACCGCTCTGCTGATCATCCCTCACCTGATGCTGGAGGAGAAACAGACCAAAACGCTGGATGCGCTGCTGGTCTCCCCGGCCAGCCCGGGACAGGTCATCCTGGGCAAGGCGGTGGCAGGATTATTCTACATCCTGGTCACCGGTGGATTGGCTCTGGCCCTGTTTTCGTTGTATATCGTTCACTGGTGTCTGGCGCTGGCAGCCTTCATGGGATATGCTTTATTAGCCATCGGATTGGGGTTGCTGGTCGGCAGCTTTATCAGGTCGATGAGACAATTGGGGCTTTGGATGCTTGTGCTGATGCTCCTCCTGGCGGTTCCGCCGCTCTTCTACATGGAACAAAACCTGAAAGCCGGCATCCGTACCATTCTGACCTGGTTCCCAACTTCAGCGTTAGCCAGCCTCCTTCGCTTCTCCTGCTCGACGGGTGTCAGTCAGGCGCAGGTATGGCCAAAGGTCGTCGTTGTGGTTGCCAGCATTGTGGTTGTATTCGGATTGGTGATCTGGAAAGTTCGGCGGTCTGATCGATAATGAACCTGTACTCCGGTGAGGCTGCAGCCTCGCCGCAAGCGGTTGAGGAGAAGTCGTATGCTTAAGAAGTATGTGGCAAGAATCCGTGACAGCCTGGTTGTCATCTGGACGATCACTGCCAAGGATATCATCGATGCGCTCAGGAACAGGCTGGTCATTTCCTTGATCATCATGGGAAGTATCATGCTGCTTCTCCCCAAGTTGCTTCCATATATATTTGAAGAACCTGCTCTTGTCCTTCCCGTTTACACAGCCGGCGAATTGCAGTTGGTGGACAGGTTGCAGGAAGACCCGGCGCTATCGGTCCTCCAGGTTCGTTCTGAGGAGGAGTTCAGGTTGGCACTTTGCAGTTCTTTGTATCCCCTGGTTGGCTTGCGCATCCCGGCCAGTTTCGACCAGGTCCTGGCAGCCGGCGGACCCGTGGAATTCCAGGGAACTGTGTGCTGGAACAGGCGTTTCCAGGTGACCGGGCTTAAGGTAAACCTGGAGACCCGGCTCTCGCAGTCACTGGACCGACCGGTGACCCTCCGGATGGACCGGAATATTGTCTATTCACCTTTGCAGGGTGTGTTCCTGTTAAGCATGGCAGCCATCAATATGGTCGTCGTGATCCTGATGATCGGGATCGTCCTTGTACCAAACCTGTTCTTCGAGGAAAAACAGACCAGGACCTTGCAGGCCTTGCTGGTTTCCCCCGCAAGCATCCGCCAGGTTGTTACCGGGAAGGTTTTTGCAGGCTTATTCTACTTACTGGTAACCGCGGCAGTGATGTTTACGATCTCCTGGATCGACGTGGTCCATTGGGGTGTTGTGGTGGTGTTTGTGGCGGCGGGCGGGATCTTCTCGGTTGCCGTGGGTCTGGTACTGGGTAGTTTCTATGAGAAACCTCAGGATACGGCTGGCCTGATGACCGTACTGGCGGTTGTTCTTATTGGCTCGATCCTGGTGAAAATGACCGGCGTGAAACTACCTCCTCTGCTGGAAGGTATCCTCCCCTGGGTGCCCTCCGTGGCCCTGGCTGAACTCTGCCAAAGTGTCTTCGCCGAGAGTGTCCCCCCGATCCTGGTCGCCTCGAATGTGGGGATCATCCTGGCTGTTTCCCTTCCTCTCTTCGTTCTTGTCGGTTGGAAAATTCGACGTTCTGATCGCTAGGCGATCAGCAGATGTATAATGATTAATGGATTTGAAAGGTCCCTCCACGCAGAAACAGTAATTCCCTTCACCGCATTGTTTCTGGTCTTCCTGTGATTTCCCACGAATGGATTAAGGAGGTGCATCCCTTGTCCCCTGCTAAAATCATCGGTTATGCCGCGAATACCATCGGACAAAGACTTAAACCATTTCATTACCTGCCACCGGAACTGAACGAACATGATGTCCGGGTGTCTGTCACCCATTGCGGCGTCTGCCACACGGACATCCACGCTATAAACGATTATTACGGGATCACCACGTTCCCCTTTGTGCCGGGTCACGAGATCGTGGGGATCGTGTCTGCCGTGGGCAGCGCGGTTGCTGATATTAAGGAAGGCGACCGGGTGGGCATCGGCTGGCAGGGGCGGTCGTGCATGAAATGTGAGTGGTGTCTGAAAGGGGAGACACAGCTCTGTATGGAGATCGAAAAAACGACAGTCTGCGTCCCTTATGGAGGCTTCTCGTCGTCAGTTGTTGCGGATCATCGATTCGTGTACCCATTGCCCCCGGTGATGTCCTCCCAGCACGCCGCTGTGCTCATGTGCGCCGGTGCCACGGTCTATTCGGCGCTCCGCAGGTTCGTGACAAGCCCCGACCTGAAAGTTGCCATCCTCGGAGTGGGAGGGCTCGGTCACCTGGCCATCCAGTTCGCCCATGCCTTCGGCAACGAGGTAACCGCCCTCTCCTCTTCGCTTGAAAAGATGGAACAGGCTCTCGGTTTTGGAGCTGACTACTTCATTCACTCCACCGACAGGACCAGCATGCGGGAGGTCAATTATCAATACGACCTGCTGATATGTACCGCCAACGATGGTATTGACTGGGAACCCCTGTTGATGTCCGTGAAGAAACGGGGCAGGCTGGTCCTGGTTGGCTTCCCGGACCTGTCGTTGAACTCGACCGACCTTGTGGCGCACGAGCTTTCATTCGACGGCTCTCTTATAGCCAATCCGACCATCATGCGCGAAATGCTCTCCTTCGCCCAGGAGCACGACATCACCCCCACGGTCGAACTGATGCCCATGACCCAGGTGAATGAGGCGCTTGACAGGGTGAAGGAAAACAAGGCGCGTTACCGGATCGTGTTGTTCAACGAGGGGGTTTAGAAGAAGCTGTTATTATCTTAGGAATGTGTTTGACTTTGGGATTCAACCTCCGTATAATGATTCCAGGTCGATAATCTCCATCACGGCGCACATCGCAGGCGGGAGTTAAGTAGAGCCGGATCCACACCAGGAATGCCTACCTCGTTTCCCGCAGACAACCTTGCTTGCGGTTTTTTAATTTCTCGACCAGAGGGTTCCGCTCCTTATTGCATACTGATCCTGGGAATGATGCAGCAGTACAGAAGAATATCTCCATGAGTAGGAGAACAAAATGAATAAGAAGAGAATTACCCTACCTGCGATCCGCCTTGTCCGCCGCGATTCGGCCGAATGGTATATGTTACTAACCCTGCTTTGCTTCGCCGCGTCTGTCACGCTGACACGCCTGTTTCTCTCCCTGAGCGGGTACCCCCAACTGGGAGGCGGGGAGCTGCACATCGCCCATGTCTTGTGGGGGGGCTTGCTGCTCTACATCGGTGCATTGCTGCCATTAATTTTCTCGAACCGGGGTATTTACTCCATCGGGTCGATCCTCGCCGGCATCGGGGTCGGGTTATTCATCGATGAAGTCGGCAAGTTCATCACGCAGAGCAACAATTATTTCTTCCCGATCGCTGCCCCCATTATCTACATCTTCTTCCTGCTCTCGATCATTATTCTCCTGCACATCCGCCGATCCGTGTATGCCCCCAGGCACACGGAGCTTACCCGGGCGTTGAACGAATTAACTGAATCGCTCGAAGAGAAGCCCACCGATGAAGAGTTGAACCGGATGAAGGCGGACCTGAAGAGGGTCATTGAAAAAACACCTTCGCCCAGTCATGCTGAACTCGCCCAGGCATTGTTGAAGTTCGTGGAAGCAGAACCGGATCCGCTGCCGGTCAAACGCTACCTGCACATAAAACCGCCAAGAAAACTGAAACAGCTTGCCAGCCGTCTTTTGCCAGACCGGCGTTTGAAGTGGCTGCTCTTCATCGGGTTGCTCGGGATTGGCGGATTGATGTGGAAGAATCCACTTAGCGTTCTGCTCAGCCGCGTGGTTGGGGGGGAGCTGGGCGTCTTCCTGACCAGCCTCCATCTTGGACGGCAGATCGAATTGGTCGGCACTCCCGGCTGGTTCGAGATGCGCCTGGGCCTCGAGATCGTGGTGGGTTTCCTTCTTGTTCTCGCTGCTTTCATGCTCCTGGCAAGGCGCGCACGTCAGGGAGCGATCGTTGGGATCGTTGGCCTTCTTCTATCGTTGATGACCGTGGACCTGTTGTTGTTCTATTTCGAACAGTTCTCGACCATCATCACCACCACGATCCAATTCCTGATGCTGATCGGTCTCTTCTATTACCGTGATCGCCTGGATGGCAGCCACATCTCTGCAAACGGATGAAAGAGATCGTTCAAGGCCATGATGCCCTGTTGACCTGTGCTTCATCGTGAAAGCCGGGCTGCCTTATATGCCTGTTTCAGACCCGCGATCTCGATTTTTTTCATATTCAGCATGGCCTGCATCACCCTCTGCGACCTGACAGGGTCCGGATCACCCAGGAGTTCTCCCAGGGCGGTGGGGATGATTTGCCAGGACAGGCCAAATTTATCTTTCAACCAGCCGCATTGTACCTGCTCGCCGCCCGCGGATAGTTTTTCCCACAATTCGTCAACCTCCTCCTGCGTCTCACAATTGACGAAAAGCGAGATGGCCTCCGTAAATTTGTACTGTGGACCGCCATTCAATGCTGTGAATTCCTGCCCGTCAAGCTCGAAGCTCACTGTAAACGCCTTTCCGTTAGGTCCGGGCGACACGCTCAGTACTCTTGAATTCTTAAATATTGAAACATAATAATTCATCGCCTCTTCAGCCTGGTCATCAAACCACAAGAACGGGGTGATTTTTTTCATTTCCATCTCCTAAGGGCAAAAATGGGCTGATCTACAGCATCAGCTCGTCTGATTGTTCGTATCCAATATTGTAGGACAAATTCCCTAATTTGTCAAATATTTATCTTATTTATCATAATAATTTCCTGGAGGGCTGGTTCTGGCTTCAGGTGATCATCAGGTAGAACGGCTGAACTGGCAGAAAGTGCAGATTAGACGGATTGCTGAGTGCCCTTCTTGCGCAGCCTCGCGTTCTCGCTTCCATTGTCAGGGTACCCGGGTTACCTTCAATTCACGCAACGGCTCTGACACCTGAGCCTTTGACCCCTCCCCGGTGGATCTTTCCATAAAGAGACAACCTACCTTGAGTGGGGCTCCGTAAAAACCTTGAAGAAAAAGAACAGGTGCCTGTCAGCCGGAGGCGAGGCTGGCAGGCACCTTGGGAGAGAAGGCTGCTCGGAATTGGTTGGCAGGATCAGAAGCGGATGGTCACCTCGAGCTTCATGATCAATTCCTCTTCCGTAACCTGAACATCCTTGAAGAGCACATCTGCTCCAGGAGTGAACGTTTCCCAGGAGAATTGCACCATCAAATCCCGGTTGATCTCAACCACGAGTGGATCAGTGATGTCAATGCCGGGGATGTCCACGGCGATGATCCTGGCAGCAAGCCTGTCATCCTCGGCTCCCAGATACAGGTCAATGCTGCCGGGCACCCGGCTGCCGTCAGGCTGGGTGTTGGTGCCGACGAAGCGCAGGTAACCATCGTGCAGTTCCAGGCGGACGTCATCCAGCAAATCATCGTAAAAATTGTGATCGCAAACGGTGAAGGGAAGTTTCAGGCGGTCATGATCCCGCAGGATATCGTAGATATCATGGTCACAAACGGTGAAGGAGGGGGAAGACTGCGTGAGCTTTTCCGCGGGGATGCTGATGTCAACAGACTGGGTGAACTTCCCAAGCGCGGGGGCATAGAAGCCGCAGGCGGAAGTGAAGAGGATCAAGATGGCTGTGGTCAGCAGGATGAAAGATGAATGGTACTTTCGGGTTGGGAGTAACATAGTACGCTTTCCTTTCTTGAACACATGGCGAGAGTATCTCTCTCTTGATACCCTGTATACGGAAGCATACTGCAGGAGGTCTCTAAAAACCTCCCCTCCGGAGAGGGGTTCTTTTATCATCCTGTGGGAGTGTTTTTAGGATTCTAAATTCTTAGGTCCCGGGAGGATGTTGCTGTATGGATGATCCATAAAGGATGGATTTAGCTGATCTATCAATTAAATATTGTGTTTCGCCGGAAAGACCTAGAAAAGCAAGAAATGAGATAAACTAGTACCGGTGCACGGGAAAGTGGATTTTTTTATAATACTTATCATCGATACCAGCATTTCCATAAGATTATTTCATGGGTATTAATCTTCAGCGCATCAACGACAGTCCTTTTGTCATCAGCCTTCTATCCACCCTGGGACGCATGCTTCCTTTGCCGGTGGGTCACTCCCTGGCTGATTTTGTGGCAGGACAGATCGCAAGCCATCACGATTCCCACCTGATCCGGGCGGTACGCGCCAATCAATGGGTGGTGCGCGGAGAATCCTCGGAAAAAGAGTTCCTGGATCAGGCTGTGAGGGAAACGGTGCGTAATTCGGCGCGTTCCATCTTCACCTTATATCACTACATCCAGAACGAGCAGGCCACCCGGCAGTTGATCAACATGGACTCCACCATCCGGCAGTTGGTTCAGCGGCAGGAATTTGAACCTCGCGGCCTGGTCATCGCGGGTCTGCACCTTGGCAACTTTGATCTCATCCTGCAATGGCTGTGCTGGCTGGGATTGCGCCCTCTGGTTCTCACCATCCCGGATCCGCAGGGCGGCCGGCGCACGGAATATGAGAGGAGGAAAAGGGCGGGAATGAACCTCGTCCCTGCTTCTGTTAGTGCGATCCGCCTGGCACTTCGCCACCTCCAGCAAGGAGGGGTCGTGATGACCGGCATCGATCGCCCGATCCCTGGACCGAAGGCCTGTCCCCGTTTTTTTGGCCGGCCGGCAGCTCTTCCCATGCACCATGTTTTCCTGGCTGCAAAGGCTCAAGTCCCTGTGATGGTCATGGTCACGATCCTGCAGGCGGATGGTAAAAACCTGGTGAAGACCTCGGAACCGATCGAAATGGATCCTCATCCAGATCGGGAAGTGGAAGCGCTCCAGAACGCTGAAAAGGTGTTAAGTGTGGCAGCAGGATTTATCCGCCAGACGCCTCAGCAATGGTCCATATCGTTGCCAGTCTGGCCCGAAACAGTGGAATTGGCCCCTTGATCCATTTGAACCCAAGAGGTGAGTGGAATGAATGAGATAAAAGAACACAAAAGGGTGAATGATATCCTGCTCGGTCCGCTTGAGAGACCGGCATTGAGTTGGCTTGCAGCCCATATGCCAGCCTGGGTGTCTCCCAATACCTGCACGATCATCGGTGTGATCGGCGCGTTTGTCATTATGGTCTGCTATGCATTGAGTTCATTGGACAGAGGCTTCCTATGGCTGGCATCGCTGGGTTTCCTCATCAATTGGTTTGGCGACAGCCTGGATGGAACCCTGGCCCGGTACCGGCATATCGAACGCCCCGTTTATGGTTTCTTCGTCGATCATACTGTGGATGCTTTCAATGAGGTGATGATCTTCCTGGGGCTGGGACTGACGCCGTACATCAATTTGAACGTTGCCTTCCTGATACTTGTCGCCTACTTGCTCCTTTCCATCCTCGTCTACGTGCGCACCAGCGTGATTGGCGAGTTCAAGATCTCTTACAGCAAGCTTGGTCCGACTGAGTTCCGTGTGTTGGCCATTTTATTGAACATGGGTATGTATTTTGGTGGTGTGCGAACAAGTTCGGTCGCACTGGGGGCTTTCGGCCGGCTCACCTTCAGCATCTATGACCTCATCGTCGCTGCCTTCGCATTGCTTCTGTTGTATTTCTTTTTTGTGACAGCCATAAAGGAAGCAATCCGCCTGTCCAGATCAGGTCAGTGACCTGTATCTCTGATTCGAGAACTAACAGGATTTGATGGCACCCGCAGCCCAGATTATCCGGATAAACTCATGCTGAGAAAATCATCTTCATAATCATCCTCTTTCTGGCTGTGACATTGATAATCAGCAGTTTTTCCGAACTGCAGAATGTTCTGGATACACTAAAAAGAAGTAACCTGACCTTCCTGCTGATAGCTTTTCTTTTCGAGATTATCTGCCTTTACAACACCTCCGCGACCTTCGGTGCCCTCTACCGCCTGGTCGGGCTGACCGAGAAGCGTTGGCCGATGCTCCTGATGACGACCGCAGCAAATTTCGTCAATGTGATCATGCCGAGTGCCGGTGTGGGAGGAATTGCGGTTTTCCTGGACGCAGCCAAGAGCCGAAAGATCCCGGTTGGGAAGGTGATGGTGGTGGGGGTGTTGTACCTGGTATATGAATACGCCGCCCTCTTCTGCATCCTGGCCCTCGGTTTTATCGTGCTCATCAGGAGGCATAATCTGAACGCGGGGGAACTGGTGGCAGCTGGCTTTTTACTGCTGGTCGCGCTGGCAGATGGGGCGGTCTTGTTCCTGGGGTATAAGTCATCCGATCAGTTGGGGAAGTTGTTAGCCTGGTTGTCGCGGTTGGGAAACCGTATCTTGAGACCCTTTATTCATCGGGAATATTTCAAGATCGAAAATGCGTATAAGTTCTCCCGCGACGTGGCGGAGGGAATTTCGACGATACGCGGGAGCCGCAAGAACCTGATCTGGCCTTTCCTGTTCACACTGAACAACAAGGCGCTGCTCTTATGCGTTCTGGCATTTACATTTCTGGCTCTGGATACACCCTTTTCTGCCGGCACGCTGGTGGGAGGGTTCAGCATCAGTTATTTGTTCTTCTACGCTTCACCGACCCCATCGGGAGTGGGTATCGTAGAGGGGATATTGCCGGTTACATTGAACACACTGAGGGTCCCGTATACCGAGGCGGTCTTGATCACCCTGGTGTTTCGGGGTGTGACTGTCTGGTTTCCGTTGATCCTGGGAGCAGTCGCCTTGCGGTTGCTGCACAAACAGGTAAATGGGACACCCGATGAACCGTAACCGTGCCTTCGGGATGGCAATCTATCACAAGCCCCTGGGGGGATTAGTATTTGCAGTGATTACCAAAGATAGGTTTGGAAAAAGGGTCAGACAATGAATAAGAAACCTTTCCCGATTTTCATCGGTGATACTGTCTTAAAGCGGTCAGGGCAAACCGTGGAAGGCGGGTATATCACCACGCTGGGTGAAACATTTTATAGAATTCGAAATTACGATGCCATGGAGCCGTTCTTCATGAGCATCGTCAGCAGTTCCGATCACTGGCTCTTTATCTCAACAACCGGAGGCCTTTCTGCTGGTCGGGTCAGCGCCGACCAGTCTCTCTTCCCCTATTACACAGAAGACAAGCTTGCCGAAAATAGCGAAAATACCGGAAACAAGGCAATACTCCTGGTCACGCGCGCAGGACGAACCAGCCTGTGGGAACCTTTTTCCATACGGCAGCAGGGGATCTATCACCTCGAACGCAATATTTACAAAAATGTGGCTGGCACAGTGGTCATTTTTGAAGAAGATAACCACAGCCTGGGGCTGACCTACCGGTATGCCTGGCGGACCAGTGACTTGTTCGGCTTCGTAAAGACGACCTGGTTGAATAACTCAAAAGAGTCATCCTGCCAGGTGGAGCTGGTCGATGGTCTTCAGAATATTCTACCCGCCAACATTACTTCGTCAACCCAGAATATCTTCAGCCCCCTGTTGGATGCCTATAAACGCAGCGAACTGGACGCTGAAACCGGTCTGGGTATATTTGGTCTTAATTCGACCCTGACGGACCTGGCTGAACCCAGCGAGTCGCTTCTGGCAACGACGGTCGTGCAGCTTGGGCTCGAACAGGCGGACTATCTGCTCTCGTCTGCGCAGCTCGATGACTTCCGCGCTGGCATGGGCGTGACGACAGAAACGGACCTGCGCGGGCGGCGCTGTGCCTATTTTGCGCATGCCACCCTCAACCTGGCTCCGGATGGGGAACATGCATGGCATCTGCTGGCAGAGGTCTGCCAGGATAGCGCCGCGATCGTCCGTTTGTCCAGGCGTCTGAAAGAAGAGCGGGGGGATCTGTCCGATGCCCTGGAGCGCGATATAGAATCGAGCAACAGAAATCTGGAGAAGATTGTCGCCAGCGCCGATGGTTTGCAGGTCTCTCAGGACCAACTGCGCTGCGCCAACCATTTCGCAAATGTGATGTTCAACGAAATGCGCGGCGGTCTTTTCGCGGACCAATACCTGGTCCCTAAGCAGGATTTCATCGACTTTTTGTCGATCCGTAATCCTCCCCTTCTCGTTGAGCAGGCATCTTTCTTTTCAGAATTACCCCCTGAAATTTCCATCTCTGCTCTCCAGGCTCGCGCGGAAGCGAACGGTTCTGCCGATCTGGTCCGCCTGAGTTATGCCTGCCTGCCTCTGTCCTTCAGCCGGCGGCATGGTGACCCCAGCCGACCCTGGAATCGCTTCGCCATCAACATCAAAAAGGATGATGGCTCCCGGCAGCTGGGATATGAAGGGAACTGGCGCGATATTTTTCAAAACTGGGAAGCGCTCGCCTATTCTTATCCGGATTATGTTGAAAGCATGATCTGTACATTCCTGGATGCAACGACCCTGGATGGCTATAACCCTTATCGAATTACCCGCCAGGGCATCGATTGGGAAGTTCCAGAACCTGGCAATCCCTGGGCGAATATCGGCTACTGGGGTGACCATCAGATCATCTATCTCCAAAAACTGATGGAGATCAGTGCCAGGGTGCATCCTGGCAGGCTGCAGGCCTTTCTTGACCAGCCAATGTTCAGTTATGCCAATGTTCCGTATCGGATAAAACCTTATGCGGATCTGCTGCGCAATCCCTACAATACCATTGATTTTGATTGGGCTCTGGAACGGGAGATTGAGTCGCGGGTGAATGAACGCGGCACGGACGGTAAACTGACCTCTACGCCCTCGGGGAAAATTCTCCACGCCAGCCTGGCGGAAAAACTGCTCACCCTGCTGCTCGCCAAACTGGTGAACTTTATCCCGGAAGGCGGCATCTGGATGAATACCCAGCGCCCGGAATGGAATGATGCCAACAACGCCCTGGTGGGTAAAGGGTTGTCGGTGGTCACCCTGTGCTATTTGCGGCGTGCCGTGGTTTTTTACAGGCAGTTGTTGGACCAGAGTGACCTCAGCAAAGTTCAGATCAGCCGGGAAGTCCGGGAACTCTATATTCAAATATCCCAAATCCTGGTCCGATTCCAGGGCGCGCTCAAGAACTCTTTCGATGATAAACAAAGGCGCGCCGTGATGGACGCATTGGGTCAGGCGGGGAGTGATTATCGCGGGATCTGTTATTCCCATGGGTTCTCAGGCAAATTGGCGCAACTTCCACTCACGGAATTGGCCTCATTTCTCGACCTGGTGCTGGGCTATATTGATCAATCCTTGTGGGCCAACAAACGCAGCGATAACCTTTACCATGCTTACAACATTCTTGCATCTCGATCCCGAGGTTGCGTCCATTGGCCATCTCTATGAAATGTTGGAAGGCCAGGTAGCCATCCTTTCCTCCGGGATGCTGTCCGGTGAAGAATCGCTGGCATTGCTGGAGAGCATGAGGCACAGCAAGTTGTACCGCGCCGACCAGCACAGTTACATTCTCTATCCCGATCGGGATCTGCCGGGTTTTCTTGAGAAGAACTGTATTCCATCAAACCGGGTGAGAAGCCTGGCGCTTGTTTTGGAACTGGTGAAGGCGCAGGATCAGACCCTGATCACCAGGGATGAAAATGGAAATTTCCATTTCAGCGGGCATATCCGCAACATGAAAGATGTGAGGCGGTCTCTGGAGGCACTCGGACGCGAACCTCGATATGCCGAACTGGTCAAGGCCGAGACCGGCTTGATCGAGGTTCTATTTGAAGAAACCTTTAACCACGACGAATTTACCGGACGATCGGGAACCTTTTTTGCCTATGAGGGATTGGGAAGTATTTATTGGCACATGGTCTCCAAGCTGATGCTGGCAGTGCAGGAAACGATCCTGCGCACGAGGGGTGAATCCTCCACCCGGGGATTACAGGAATTGTACGCTGATCTTTGCAAGGGACAAAGTTTCAATAAAACCCCTGCTGTCTATGGTGCGTTCCCCACGGACCCGTATTCACACACGCCGAAAGGCCGCGGGGCCAGGCAACCAGGCATGACCGGGATGGTCAAGGAGGAAATTCTGATCCGCCAGGTGGAACTCGGATATTCCATCGATGGCGGAAATCTGGTTTTCGACTTCCTGCTGCTGGACAGGGACGAATTTCTTACCGATCCAAAGGTGTTCTCTTATTGGAGTGTTGATGGGCAGCAGGGACAAATGGAATTGCAGGCGGGTTCCATTGCGTACACAATTTGCCAGGTTCCGGTGATTCTCCTTGCATCCAATGAAACATGCATTAAAGTATTTTTCACCGACGGAAACACCCGGCAGATTGAAGGTCATGTTCTGGATGCCGTCAACAGCAGGCATATTTTCCAGCGGGATGGCGTCGTGCACCACTTGATCGTCTGTCTTATTCCATAGATCGATCAAAAGGTATCCAGGAGACTGTCGGGAGCGATCCGGATTATTTCACCGCCGGTGCCTGCGGTTGTCTTAAGCCCCGAATCAACTTCAAAGCGTTCTACACCGTTAACCACGGAGGCAAGTGCCTTGCCCGGAGCCAAACCAGAAATCCTTAAGTGCCAGTAAATTCCCGGCTTGCAGCCCGGCTTGTTGACAGTGACATGGAGTCCCTTTATGATTGCAGTCATCGTTGACATCCGCCCGGCAGAGGGACGGTCTGCTCGTTCAGGCAGGACCGCTTTCGGAGTCGGAGCATAACATCACGAGGAGAATATATGAGTAAAAACAAGGGTTCGAACACGGGGGCAGTGCCGTCTGTACCATCCGAGGCTGAGGTCTCGGCGCGTGTAGAGGCCATCCTGGGGCGGCTTAGCCTCGAGGATAAGGTCGGGCAGCTCACCCAGATTGGGGGCGCATCCTTCATCCCCGGTCCAAAACCCGAGGAAATCATCCGCAAGGGCGGAGCAGGCTCGGTCCTGTGGTTGAACGACACGAAGCAATTCAACGTACTGCAAAAGATCGCTGTCGAAGAAAGCCCCTCGAAGATCCCGCTCCTCTTCGCCCTCGATGTGATCCACGGCTACCGCACGATCTTCCCCGTGCCGCTGGCCATGGCCGCCTCGTGGGATCCCTCGGTCGCTGAACGAGCCCAGGCTGTTGCGGCGAAGGAAGCCCGCGCCGCAGGCTTGCACTGGACCTTTGGCCCGATGCTCGACATCGCCCGTGACGCCCGCTGGGGGCGCATTGTCGAGGGTGCTGGCGAAGACCCCTTCCTCGGTGCAGCCATGGCGGCTGCCCAGGTCCACGGCTTCCAGGGACCCTCCCTCGGTGCACCCGATCGTGTCGTCGCCTGCGCCAAACACTTCGCCGGGTACGGCGCCGCGGACGGCGGGCGCGACTACGATCCGGTCTACCTTCCAGAAGGGCGGCTGCGCAATGTCTACTTCCCGCCATTTGAGGCGGCAGTCAAGGCTGGTGTCGGGACATTCATGAGCGCCTACATGGACCTGAACGATGTCCCCGCGAGCGGGAACCGCTTCCTGCTGCGCGACATCCTGCGGGGAGAGTGGGGATTCAAGGGCTTTGTTGTCAGCGACGCCTTTGCCATCGGGAACCTCGTCATCCAGGGTTTTGCCCGCGATGGTCGCGAGGCGGCCTTCCGCGCCTTGAGCGCGGGCCTCAACATGGACATGGCCAGCAACACCTACCCGCAGCACCTCGCCGGTCTTGTAAAGGACGGAACGCTGAGCTCGGACGACATTGACGCGGCTGTGCGTCCAATTCTCGCGATCAAGGTTCGCATGGGGCTCTTCGAGAAGCCGTACGTCGACGAGTCGAAGTTGGCGCAGGTCGTTGCCCTGCCCGCTCACCGCAAGGAAGCCCTGCTCGCCGCTCAGCGATCGATGGTGCTGCTGCGGAACGAAGGCGGGCTTCTGCCGCTCTCAAAGGGTTTGAAAAAGGTGGCAGTGATCGGTCCGTTGGCCGACTCGCAGGAGGCCACGGAGGGTTCGTGGATGGTCTTCGGCCACACGCCGGCTGCAGTCACGGTCGTCGATGGTATCCGTGCCATGCTGCCGGGAGCGAAAGTTGAGTATGCCCCCGGTCCCGACATCCAGCGTGACATCCCATCGTTTTTCGACGACATGATACCCGGGGAGAAGAAACCCGTGCAAACACCCGACCAGGCGGAGACCGCCTTCCAGGCAGCCGTGGCAGCAGCAAGTGCAGCCGAGGTCATCGTGATGGTCCTCGGCGAGACCGCCAACATGGCCGGGGAAGCCGCTTCGCGCGCCTCGCTCGATCTGCCCGGGCGGCAGGAGGAATTGCTCAAGGCTGTCGTCGCCCTCGGCAAACCCGTGGTACTCGTCCTCTTGAACGGCCGTCCGCTGAGCATCGCCTGGGCGGCGGAGAATGTGCCGGCGATCCTCGAGGCGTGGGAGCCCGGCAGCGAAGGCGGTAATGCCATTGCCGGCATCCTGTTCGGCGATGCCAACCCGGGCGGCAAGCTGCCCGTCACCTTCCCTCGCAAGGGCAGCCACGCGCCGCTCTACTACGCCCGCACTCTCTCTCACACGCCCGAGGCCAGCCCGATGTACCGCTCGCGCTACTGGGATGGCCCGACGACGCCCCTCTTTCCCTTTGGCTTCGGTCTCTCCTATACCACCTTCTCGATAACAAACCTGAAGGTGTCAGCGCCGCAGGTGAAGGTGGGGAGCTCGGTGAACGTGACCGTCGACGTGACGAACACGGGTTCGGTTGTGGGTGACGAGGTCGTGCAGCTCTACATCCACCAGAAGGCCGGCAGTGACTCGCGGCCGCTGCGCGAGCTGAAGGGTTTTGAGCGGCTCACGCTCAAGCCCGGTGAGACCAGGACGGTCGCCTTCCCTCTCAGCCCGTCCGAGCTTGGTTACTGGAGCACGAACGCCGGCAGGTGGGTCCAGGAGGCGGAAGCCTTCGACATCTGGGTCGGCGCTGACTCGCTGGCAACGCTCCACGCGGATCTCGAGGTTGTCCGCTGATCTGTGACCGGGGATAGAACCGGGTTCTCCACTGGATTCAAAACACCTGTCAAAAAAAGACGGGTGTTTTGATTTTCACTGACCGCGGCATGAGCCGGTATTAGTGTTTTCAGCAGTCTGGTGACCAGACCTATGGTATGGGTTATTGAGCGTTCGGGCAATCCTTGCTAAAATCCATTGGTAGAGACAAGACTCTTACGAAGCTCATACGGTGGCTGCCGAAGATAATTCCTGGATCTCTTCAAATTTTAGCGAAAACGGAACCTTCAGTCGTATATTTGATACTGCCGGCACCTTCACCTATCGGTGCAGTATCCACCCGACCATGAAGGGCCCCGTGATCGTCCAACCTTAAACAAAGGTGAGCAACTGCCCGGGCACGCACATCACCAAATAAAAGACACCTGACCGAGGAAGGTCAGGTGTCTTAATATCAAGGTTCCAGCAATGGTGCTAGATGTACAGGTCCCTCTTTGTATAGGTGACGTACGCGCCGACCAGGCAGATCGCTATGATGGCCGCGGACAACAATACAAACGGAACCTCAAGCCTCGACTCACGCAGCATCAGGACGGGATCGAAATATTTGAAGGGAGAAACGTATTTCAGGAACTCCATATTCTTGCTCATCCCGGATAAGACGGAGGCGAAATAGGTACCCAGCAGGATCGCCACTGCCACGGAACCGGCCCGCTTGTGCTGCTTCATGGCACAGCCGAGGAAGATGCCCAGCGCCAGAAAGATCAGCTGCAGCAGGAAATAAGCCGGGATGGAGATGGACACATAATTGATAGAATTCGTTATCCGGATGGTATTGCTGTGCGCTGACCAGGGTGATGCCCCAGGTGACCAGCAGCAGGATGATGCAGTTCACCAGCGCGGCTGCCAGCTTGGCGGTGATCAGCCGTGTGCGGGTGACCGGCAGGGTCAGGGAAAACTCGACCGTCTTCTCGCGTTCCTCCTTGGAGATGATATCGCTGCCCCACATGGCCGCGGCGATGCCAAGGATCAGGCCGAAATAGGTGATCATGATGCCGTAAAAGCCCGTCACCGTGGTCAGGTTGAAGGAACTCACGCTGAAGGCGGCGAGCATGGCCGGCGGCATGGCTGTCCAGGATGGCCAGCATCTCAGGATTTCCATAATAGGCGGAAAATTTCGCAAACCCCACCAGGTTGAAGAAGATGACGATGCCGCTCCAGATGAGCAGGGATTTGAAGTTTGCACGCAGTTCGCGAAGGAAGATATTCACGTTGCTTCTCCTTACACCGCCGAAGGGATGTTCCGCCGGCTGTACAGGAAATAACTGCCTGCGACGGAGATCACGATCGCGGCCACGCTGATCCAGGCCAGCGGATCGTAGGCGGCATTCTGGATGATGTAGTTGGGGTTAAAGTGCCGGAAGGGGGAGAGGACCTCCAGGCTCTTCTTCGCCGATCATGTCACCGAAGATGTTCAGGATGTACAGGCCGAAAACCAGCCCCATCGAGAACGGGGTCACATTACGCACCCGCTTCACCAGCAGCGAGATCAACATCCCCACGGTCAGGAAGACCAGCTGGAAGGGCAGGATGCTGAGCAGCAGGACCACCAGCGCGTTTGGCCTCGTATGTCGCCCCGCTGTTGAAAACGGCGAGGGTGACAAAGCTGCAAATCCACACGACCAGGTTGGTGATGGTCAGACCGGTCAGGGCTGCCAGCAGCTTGCTGGTCATGATCCGGCCGCGCCCCACCGGCTTGGCCAGCAGGAAATCCGCGGTCAACTCGTTCTCCTCGATGGAGACCAGGCCGAAACCGTAATTGGCAGCCTGGATCGCCAGGCAGATCTGACAGAACAGGAACATCAGCCCGAAATAACCCAGGACGGAGGCGAAGTCCATCTGGTTCATACCAAAGGCGATCAACAGCTGCTTGGGGAAGTTCGACAGCATGTCGCTCACTATGGCTGCATTCTTGGAAAAGCTGGAGGAGATGGACATGAACACGAACAGCAGGGCTGCAATGGAGGCCGACCAGATCAGCACCGATGCGGAGGTTGGCTTTGAATTCATGCTTATAGATGTTCATCATCATCGCCTATTCGTAATAATGCATGAAGATCTCTTCGAGGGTCAGGTCTTCGATCGTCAGGTCGGAGATCTTCCCGCTGCTGATCAGTTTTGCGATCACGTTGATGTCGCCTTTGTAGAAGAAGCTTACCGTGCCGTTCGATTTATGCAAGTCGGTTACACCGTCGACCTGGAACCGCTTTTCATCCAGGCTTTCTGCTGTCACCCGGATCTTCTTGTAGTTATCCTTTTGCAGGGTCTTGATATCCTGGATGTCGATGACGCTGCCTTCCTTGATGATCGCCACCCGGTTGCACAGTCTCTGCACTTCGCCCAGGATGTGCGACGAGAAGAAAACGGTTGCCCCTCGCTTGTTCTCCTCCCGGATGAGGTTGAAGAATTTATGCTGCATCAGCGGGTCGAGGCCGGCGGTCGGTTCATCCAGGACGATGAGTTTCGGCTGGTGTAAAAGCCCCTGCACGATCCCGACCTTTTTCTTATTGCCGTAGGAGAGATCGTCGATCCTTCTTTTCAGGTCCAGTTCCATCAGGTCGGACAGCTCATGCAGCCGCTTTGTGCAGTCCTTCTTGTAAAAACTGGCCGAATACTTGAGCAGGTCCAATACCTTCATGCCTTCGTAATAAAAGACCTCCGAAGGCAGATAGCCGATCTCCTGCCTGAGCTCGGGACCGAACTTGATGCAATCCTTCCCGAAGATCTTCGCTTCTCCCTTGGTCGGATAGATCAAGGAGAGGAACAATCGGATGGTGGTGGATTTTCCAGCCCCGTTGGGGCCGATGAAACCAAAGATCTCCCCTTCCTCCACGTTAAAGGAAACATCAACGATCCCCCGGGATTTTCCGTAGTACTTGGTCAGATGGTTGACTTCGATGATGCTCATTAGAACTCTCCTTGATCGTTGTTGTATTCTGGAAACAGGCCTCCGGGCTGATCTGCCGGCCTGAGGATAACGAAACATACTGTATCACCGTGGAGGGGTGATGTCAAGATAAATGCCTGGCTTTCTATTAGTCCCGATGACTGCTGCCCGAAAAACTAATACCCCTCCTGATGCGAAGTCGGATCGGACAGGAAAACACCAATGGGATCAGTAAGAACGTGCCTCCGGGGGTTACCGCATAGGGATAATCCCTGGTCGCAAGGGGGAAATTTGTGCTGTCCGCCAATAAATATGAAGATTCCTTCTTCATTTCAAAACAATTCAACCCTTGACTTGGAGTCAACTCCAGGTGATACACTATGCTTGAGAGGTGTAATAATGAAAATCGCCGAAGTCAGTCTACGATATGGTATTTCGTCGGATACGCTGCGCTACTATGAGCGTATTGGCCTCATCCCGCCGGTAAATCGAACCGGACATGGTCTCAGGGATTATTGCGATATCGATATCAGGCGGGTTGAATTTATCAAGTGTATGAGGAGCGCCGGACTTCCCATCGAGGTGCTGATTGAGTATGTCGGGCTGGTTCAACAGGGTGATCGTACCATCGAAGCCCGGAAAGAGATCCTGAAAGAGCAGCGGGAGCAGCTTGCGGCCAGGATGAAAGAAATGCAAAAGACACTGGACATCCTGGACCATAAAATTGAAGTCTATGAAAACGCAGTTTTAAAAGAGAGAAAGAAATCGTTCAAACGGGGGAACCAGAAATAATCTGATTCACAAAAAGACTGGAGTTCATATAATGCAAAAACGGAAACTTGGAAACAGCGGACTGGAGGTTTCGGCTATCGGGTTTGGCTGCATGGGGTTGAGCCAGAGTTACCCTCCGTTTCCAGACAAGCAGGAGAGCATCGCGCTGATCCGCGCCGCCGTCGAGCGCGGCGTTACCTTCTTCGACACCGCCGAAGTCTACGGTCCGTTCATTAACGAAGAACTCGTGGGCGATGCCCTTGCTCCTTTCCGTGACCGTGTGGTGATCGCCACCAAGTTCGGCTTCAAGATCGGTCCCACCGGATCTATGGGTCAGGACAGCCGGCCGGAGCGCATCAGGCAGGTCGCCGAGGACTCGCTCAAGCGGCTCAGGATCGAGGCCATCGACCTGTTCTATCAGCACCGGGTTGACCCGCGGGTGCCGATCGAAGACGTGGCTGGAACAGTCAAAGACCTGATTCAGGCTGGCAAGGTGAAGCATTTCGGCCTTTCTGAAGCAGGCGCACAGACCATCCGTCCGCGCTAACGCAGTCCAGCCGGTCGCGGCAGTTCAGAGTGAATACTCGCTATGGTATCGACGCCCGGAGGAAGAGGTACTTCCAACGCTGGAAGAACTCGGGATTGGATTTGTTCCATTCAGCCCGCTTGGCAAAGGTTTCCTCACGGGTAAGATGGACGAAAATACAAGGCTTGAAAAAACCGATTTCCGCAGCGGCATTCCTCGCTTTACGCCGGAGAACCGAAAAACAAACCAGGCCATGGTGGATCTTCTTGGCAGGTTCGCGGGACAAAAGCAGGCCACGCCTGCCCAGATCGCCCTCGCATGGCTGCTTGCCCAAAAGCCGTGGATCGTCCCGATCCCTGGCACAAAGAGGCTGGAGCGCCTGGACGAGAACCTCGCCGCGGCTAGCGTCATTCTTACACCCGACGACCTCAGGGAGATCGAGAGCGCTGCATCAAAGATCCGGGTGCAGGGCGACCGTTATCCCGAAGCGCTGGAAAAAAACACGTATCTCTAAGCAGGAAAACTCGTGTGATGCAAGTGCGGAGAAAAAAATTAATCGGAAAACAATAAGATAAGGAGTTCAGAAAATGCAAAAGCGGAAACTTGGAAACAGCAATCTGGAAGTCTCGGCCCTTGGGCTCGGCTGCATGAGGATGAACTTTGATGAAGACCCGTTGCCTGACAGGCAGGAAATGATCTCTTTTCTTCACGCTGCGGTTGACCGTGGCATCACCTTCTTCGATACGGCGGAAGTCTATGGTCCATTCATCAATGAAGAGCTGGTGGGTGAAGCGCTTGCACCCTTCCGCGGGCAGGTCGTGATCGCCACCAAGTTTGGATTTAAACACGATCCTGACTCGGGACCCAGTCCCAGGGTTGGCATGGATAGCCGGCCGGAGCAGATCAAGCAGGTCGCCGAGGCTTCGCTCAAGCGACTCAAGGTTGATGCCATCGATCTGTTCTATCAACACCGGGTTGATCCGAACGTGCCCATCGAGGATGTGGCGGGAGCGGTTAAGGACCTGATTCAGAAGGGCAAGGTGAAGCACTTCGGGCTTTCCGAAGCAGGAGCTGAGACCATCCGTCGCGCCCACGCCGTCCAGCCGGTCGCGGCAGTTCAGAGCGAATACTCGTTATGGTGGAGAACTGTTGAGGAGGAAGTGCTTCCGGTTTGCGAGGAACTCGGGATCGGCTTCGTGCCATTCAGCCCTCTGGGCAGGGGCTATCTAACGGGGAAAATTGACGAGAACACGACCTTCGCCAGCGTTGATATCCGCAGCCGCCTCCCTCGTTTTACGCCGGAAGCGCTGAAAGCAAACCGGGTGGTCGTTGATCTGCTAGCCCGGATCGGAGTGGAAAAAGGTGCAACGCCTGCCCAGGTTGCTCTCGCCTGGCTGCTGGCGCAGAAGTCGTGGATTGTTCCCATCCCGGGCAGCCGGAAACCCGAGCGCCTGGATGAGAATATCGGCTCGCTTGCTGTCGAACTCACCCCCGACGATCTGAGGGAGATCAAAAGTGCCATTTCAAAGATCACGGTACAGGGCGATCGGTACCCCAAGGAACTGGCCAAACTAACCGGTCGCTGATATTGAGGATCTGGCTGGAATAATTTATTAAAAGGACATACGCCTCAACCACAGCCATGACGCACATCGCCATTGCTGAAGAGACCAATGAAAATTTCACCAAATGGATGGAACCGGTCAGCGATGAACAATACCTGGCTGGATCAGGGACTGAATAACTGGGGTATTTTATGTGAGGTTGACCCAGGAAAATGTCTCAAATCCAGAAGAACCATACATCCTGCATCGCACTGTAAGGCATTAGTAAACAACTCGCTTGCCAAACAAATATAGGCTGGCGGCAAGCATGAAAATACACCGACACAGTATAAGCATAGGGAGTAAATTATGGAAAATCTAAAATTGGAACAAGAAGTAATCAATCTCTCTAAGGAGAAATGGCGCTGGATGTCAGAGCGCAAAGTAGATTCCCTGGCCGCTCTCTTCCATGAAAAGGCTGTCTTTGTCCATATGGGCGGAACCATGTCCAGGGACCAGGAACTCGATGTCATCAGAAGCGGAGCAATTCACTACAAGGATGTGGATATCCAGGAAGTGTCGGTGCGTTTTATTGGCACGACAACTGCCATCCTTTTGAACAAAATTCGTCTGGTGGCTGTTGTTGGCGGCAATGAGGTCACCAATCCCTTCGTGGTTACAGAAGTGTATGTGCAGCAAACTGATACCTGGACATTAGCCTCGCTCTCATTCACCAGGCTGCTGACTCCATAACGACAGCATTAACCATAAAAACATAAGGAGGGAAGAATGCGAAACGTAAAATTGAACAATGGCGTTGAAATCCCTATTCTTGGTTTCGGCGTCTTTCAGATTACTGATCCGACCGAATGTGAAAGAAGCGTGGTTGACGCTATTCAAACTGGATATAACCATATTGACACTGCCGCTTCTTACCAGAACGAAGAGGCGGTTGGCAGGGGAATCACACAAAGCAGCGTCGCGAGAGAAAAATTGTTTATCACAACTAAACTTTGGATTCAGAGCAATGGCTATGAAGGCACACTAAAAGCCTTTGAAAATTCCCTGAAGCGATTGCAATTGGATTACATTGATCTATACCTGATTCATCAACCAATTGGTGATGTGTATGGTGAATGGCGTGCGATGGAAGAACTGTATCAACAAGGCAAAGTCAGAGCAATCGGGGTTTCAAACTTTCATCCAGACCGAATCATGGACTTGATAATTCATAACAAGATAACGCCTGCGGTAAATCAGATTGAAGTAAATCCTTTCCAACAGCAAATTGATACGCAAAAGTTCTTAAAAGATAACAGCGTTCAGGTTGAAGCATGGGCTCCATTTGCGGAGGGAAGGAATAACATTTTTCAAAATGAATTACTGCTTTCAATCGCCGCAAAACACGAAAAAAGTGTTGCTCAGGTGACTCTCCGTTGGCTTGTACAAAGAGGCATTATCGCACTTGCAAAATCAACCCACAAAGAAAGGATGATAGAAAATATCAGTGTATTTGATTTTGAATTAAGTGCGGAAGATATGGATGGTATTGCAACTTTAGACACAAAAACCAGTAGTTTCTTTGACCATCATAACCCTGAAATGGTGAAATGGCTGGGCAACAGGAAACTGGATATTTAATAAGCGAGGTATGCTGATGACCGGATGGACAAGTGATGAGCTCAACAAGATTGGAAACGCGGAGGAACTTCAGATTGCCTCATTGCGGGCCGATGGCACGCTTCGAAAACCGGTGATCATCTGGGTCGTCCGCCTCGGTGACGATCTGTATGTTCGATCGGTAAAGGGATACACCTCTGCCTGGTTCCGCGGCACCCAGGTGCGCGACGAGGGACACATCCGGGCTGGCGGTGTTGACAAAGATGTCACCTTCGAGGAGGCCGACCCCATGCTCAACGATCAGATCGACACCGCCTACCGCACAAAATATCGACGCTACGCGGCGAGCATCGTCAGCACCATTGTGAGCCCCGAGGCACTGTCGGCGACAATAAAACTGGTGCCGCGCTAGAGGCGCTTGCAGGTAATTTCAAAAAATCACCGGATGGGAGCAAGCGGGGAATAAATTCGATTTGGAGTTATTTTGCCTTAAATCGACTGGTGTTTACTCCCAGCGGAACGTTTTCACCGAAATGAGGATTCCCAGCAGGAGCATCCCTGCCAGTACACCAACATCCAGCAAATGCTGCCCCCAACTCCCACCGGTCCACAGCCCGCCGAGTAGATTGACCACATAGGTAAGGGGCAGAAAGGCTGAGACCTTCTGAACACTTTCAGGCATCAGTTCACGCGGCCAGGCAGCACCGGAAAGGATCAACATCGGGTAGAGCAGCACCATCGCAACGATCTGCGCAGTACGGGCTGTGGGCATGGTGCCTGCCAGGATGAAACCGATCCCAAAGAAACTCAGGCTGCTCAAGACAAATCCTCCCACCACGCTGAAGGCATTCCCGGCGAATTGCACGTGATAGACAAGCTTCCCGGCGATGACGAGCAGGAGCATGCCCAGACCGGTCATGGCGAAGACCACGATGACCTGTGCAGCCATCACGACCAGGGGGCTTACCGGCGTCGTCCGCAGGCGGCGCAGGATCCCGTTTTCCCGGTAGGTGGCCATCGTGATGGTGATGGGCATCAGCCCGGTCATGCCGATGATCATCGCCGTGAAAGCCGGGATCAAATTCCCTATCGCTCCCTGGGTGCTGCCTCCCCCGGGGATGGGCTGGCTGCCGTAGATCGTGCCAAAAATGAACAGCATCATCAACGGGAAGATCAGTGTGAAAAAGGCGCTCACCGGTTCGCGCAGGAACAGCTTGGCTTCCATCCAGGTCATCCTCAACAGGCTTTTCATCTCGCTCCTCACTCTCGCATCTCGCGGCCTGTCAGGCTCAGGAAAACATCCTCCAGGTTAGGCTGTTCGGTGCGCAGGTCATGGAATTGAATCCCCTGGCTGCCCAGCAAATTGACCACCTCGCTGACCAGCGGCACCTTCCGCCCGTTCTTGCCGCGGATGACCACCTGTCCTCCCTGTGCCTCCAGCCGGACCGTACCGGAAAGGGATTTTTCGAAATCAGCAGGTAGTTTTCCATCCACACGGAAGATCACCCGTTCCTCCACTCCCAGGGATCGGATCAGGTTGGCGGGAGTATCCAGAGCCACGATCTTTCCATGATCAAGGATGGCAACCCGGTCACACAACTTCTCGGCTTCTTCCATGAAGTGGGTGGTCAGGATAACGGTCTTGCCCCGGGCGCGTACATCCCGCACCAGGTCCCAGATGGCATGGCGGGCTTGCGGGTCCAGGCCGGTGGTCAGTTCGTCCAGGAAGACCAGCCCGGGATCTGGTAGGAGCGCCAGGGCAATGAACAGGCGCTGTTTTTGTCCGCCGGAGAGTTTCGCAAAGGGAGTGTTGCGTTTTTCCTCCAGCCCCAGTTGAACAAGCAGTTCCTTCCAGTCAGCGGATTTAGGGTAGAACGAGGAGTACAGGTCGAGTGCCTCCCAGACCTTCATCCGGTCCGGCAGGTTGGACTGCTGCAGCTGCATTCCGGCACGCAGGCACAGGCTCTGGCCTTCGCTCTGCGGATCCACACCAAAAATCCGCACCATCCCGGCATCCGGTTTTCGCAATCCTTCCAGGCATTCGATGGTGGTTGTCTTGCCGGCCCCGTTCGGACCTACCATCCCGAAGATCTCGCCTGCCTGCACCTCGAACGAAATCCCGTTCACGGCAACGGTCGCGCCGTAAGTTTTCCGCAATCCTTCCACTTGCACAATGGGTTCCATTCCTGCCTCACTTGCTTTTCAAGATCGTTTCCAGCGCTGTCACGTGCTCCTGAAACACTCTGCGTCCCTCGATAGTGGCAGAGACATAGGTGCGCGATTTGCGCTCCACGAAGATTTTGTTGACGGCGATATAACCGGCCTCTTCCAGCTTGCGTAGGTGAGCCCCGAGGTTTCCATCGGTGACATCCAGCAGGTCGCGCAGGTAGGTAAAATCCGCTTCGTCCTTTGGCTCCAGGGTGACCAGGGCAGCCATGATGCGCAGGCGGACGGTCTGGTGAATGGTTTCGTTGAGTTCGGCCATGGTTACCACCTCGAGTGGATGTACAGGCCAATGGCGATCATCCCACCGCCGCCCAGCACCCCCATCCACAGGTAGAAGATGCCTGGGAACAGGAAGTAGCCTGCCAGTGCCAAGGCAGTGATCGGCAGCACCCACCATACCGATGAGAAAGAGAACAGCAGTCCCATGGCCAGCTGGCCCAGCATGAGGAACAGGACGATGAACATGGTCGCTTGTTTCCCATCCGCAGGTCGGGCTATGGCGATGGCGGCAATGGCAAAAAAGACCAGGAGAAGCCAGAAGAGGGCAACCCTTTTTACCATCGGGGCTGTCGCCGGGCTGCGAACCCGCTTGCCCATCCTGATGCCCAGGATGACACCAAGGAGGGTGCCCAGGATGCTTCCTGCAGTCCAGACATAAGCGCTTATTCCCGGCGCGAACTGGGTGGTCAGGAATCCGATCAGCCAGACGGCACCGGTGACGATCAGGGTGATGTAACTGCCGCCGCTGGCGACCGAATGGCGGATTTTTTGCATCGTGGTTTGGATGGCTGCCAGGTTTTCTTCTGCTTCTGTGGGAGAGATGTTCATGGAAAGCTCCTTAATTATTGTAGAGAACTCTATGATATAGAGTATTCTATATCAATTGGAAATTATTGTCAATCCCCTGGGGATCAAAAACCTGCCCAAATCGGCAGGTTGAGGGATGTTGTTTCCTTTGTTCGCTGTGGGCAGGGGAATACTAAAATTGGGATAATACTAAGGTGATAGGTGCCTTGAAACTCCCCTCCCCGCCAGGAGTGATTCAGCCCAGGAATATCTCAAGGTCAAGGATAATTTCCTTCGTTTCGCCAGACTTCCAGCATCAGTTCGTACTTTGCCAGGGGCATGCCGGTGTAGACGCAGTTGCTGGTCGAGAAAATATAACCGCCTCCGGGCATCCCTTGCCTGAGCGCGTAGCGTGCTGATTCGACAACCTCCTGCTCGCTGCCCGAGTCCAGCAGGCCGCAATTCACATTGCCGATCAGGCACAGCCGGTCGCCGTAGCGCCGCTTGATCTCGGCAATGTCCACCCCGGCTTGCGGGTCGAGGGAGTGCAGGGCATGCGGGTTGGCTTCCACCAGTTGGTCGAGGATGGGCATGATATTCCCGTCGGTATGCTTGATGGTGTAAAAACCCAGCTCACGGTAACCCTGGATCAAACCTCCCAGGTAAGGAGCGATGAACTCTCCGAACTGCTCCGGGCTGAGGAAAGGTCCTTTGTTGAGACAGTAATCGGAGCATAGGGCAAATCCGTCCAACCCACCCAGTTGCCTATGGCGTTCGGCCTCGCGCAGTTGACCTGTGATGGCTTCTTCCATCTCGGCTTTGAGTCCCTGCGGGTCCTGTTTGAGCCGCCTGCAGAATGTCACCATCGTATTGCCATCCGGGATGCTATAGGTGACATCGCCGTGCTTCATCAGGAAGTACCGGTCGCCTGTTTTCTGGCGGATGATCTCGATCAGCCGGGTGCACTCCTCGAAGGTAGCGGGATTGGGATGCACGAAAATGGCGCTGTGCTCGTAGCGCTCGGCGGTGGCGATGTACAGGTCAGCCATGTCATGACCGATGGAGTTGTCGTTCCCTTTCATCCATCTGCAGCCACTGGTCATAATTGCGGTGCAGCGGGTGGACCTTTCCGAACGCTTCCATCGTCAGATAGAAGACCAGTTCGAAATGGGGGACACGGCCGGAGGGAGGCCGCCGTTCCAGAGAGGCGATGAAACGTTCACGCGGGGTTGGTGGATTCATCCTGGCCTCAAGAGTCTGCTCATCATGCCTGTATTGTAAGGCAAATATCATCCACCGGTCAGCGTATCCCGATCTGGAATCCTGTGTATAATATTTTAAGAATGATAGCCGATCCCAAGTGAGAGTGAATTCACCAAAGGAGGTTTTTCCCATGTCAGAACCACGTGCAAAATCCTTTAACTATGCCATCGGCTTTTTTGGCATGTCCATTCCGATCAACATGCTCAAGACCTTTGCCTTCACCTTCTTTGTGCTTCAGAGAGGGGTGACCACAACGCAATGGGCAACGATGATGCTGATCTATGCCTTCATCGATGCGCTCGACAACCCCGTCTACGGATTCCTCTCGGACCGGACTCGCTCCCGCTGGGGCCGCCGCCGTCCCTGGCTTGCCATCGGCGCCCCCCTGCTGGTCCTGTCCTTGATTGCCTTTTACAATGTTCCAGCCTTCCTGGCGGGCAATTCCATCTTCGTCTACTGCATGCTCTTCTACATCCTGACCGGCACGCTTGATTCGGTCATCCTGGCCAACTACGGGGCTCTCTTCCCGGAGCTGTTCCGCGACGACACCAGCCGTGCCAAAACCAACGCCATGCGCCAGGCCTTCCAGTTGGTGGCCATGATCATCAGCATCGCGCTGACCCCCATGGTGACTGCTAAACTCGGATACGGTCTGACCTCGATCCTGTACGGCATCCTGGGCGGTGCTGTCATCCTCTATATGACCTTCACTTCCCGGGAAACGAAGCTCGATCCCGAGGAAGCCAAGCCGGGCCTGTGGAAAGCCATCAAGGATCTTTTAACCAACAAGAAATTCTGGATCGCAGGATTCGTCGGCGCCTTTTACAGCGCTGCCATGTCGCTCGTGCTGGCCTCCGTGCCGTTCTTTGTCCAATATGCGCTCGGGCTTGACAGCGGGAATTCCACCTTCCTGCTGGCGGCAGTGCTGCTCATCGCCATCGCCGGTGTTGCCCTTTGGGCCTGGTTGGTCAGGAAATTCTCACTGATGCCGGTCTGGCGGGCGGCGCTGGCTGTCCTGGCGATTGCCTTCGTACCGCTCTATTTCGCCCAGAACCTGGTGATGGGTATCATCTTCTCAGCCTTCGTTGGCCTCGGCTTTGCAGGAGTGATCACTACCATGGACCTGATCGGAGCCAAGATCATGGACGAGGACACCCAGAAATATGGATTGCGGCGGGAGGGTATCATCTCCAATGCGATGGGATTCATGAACCGGTTGAACGGCCTGTTCACCAGCGCCGCCTATCTGCTGGTCTCCAAAATCTACCTCTTCCAAAGCGGTGACAATCCTGGTCCCCACCCGGATGCCGCTGCCCGCTTCCTGATGACGCTCGTTCCGCCAGTGTTGATGGTGATCAGTTTTGCCTTCTCGTGGTTCATCGATTTCAAGAAGCCCACTGAGGCTGCTGCGGTTGC
Source organism: uncultured Chloroflexia bacterium (assembly GCA_963828815.1). Taxonomy (GTDB): domain Bacteria; phylum Chloroflexota; class Anaerolineae; order Anaerolineales; family Villigracilaceae; genus UBA877. Next base: position 1,361,448 of record CAWHGD010000002.1, on the reverse strand, counting down.
CGGGGCTGACTAAAACCGGAGGCATGCCATGGCTCTACTCCGTATTGACCATGTGCCCGAGACTGTCCAGGTCAACCTGCCCCTGAACATCATTCTCCCTGATCCGGGAAAAATGGGCGCTGTGCCGGTCTCCAGGCGCAAGGTCCTCTACCTGCTGCACGGTCTCAGCGACGACGCCAGCGCCTGGCAGCGTTATACATCCATCGAGACCCTCGCCGCCGCGTATGGGCTGGTGGTGGTCATGCCTTCGGCCGGGCGCAGTTTTTACACCGACCAGCCCAACGGTCAGAAATACTTCACCTACCTGACCGAGGAACTGCCCCACTACCTTGCGGATGTCTTCGGCCTCACCCCCCGCCGGGAGGATACGCTCATTGCGGGAAATTCCATGGGCGGATACGGCGCGATCAAGGCCGCGCTGCTGCATCCCGAGCATTACTCGGCTGCAGCAAGTTTTTCGGGCGTTCTTGCCATCGCCGTCCTCGCCCTGCTCCCCGACACGGACCCGCGCAAGGCAGAGTTTGCGCTCCTGTTCGGCGGCTTGGACAACCTGGCCGGAGGCGTGCATGACCCGGCGGTCTGGCTGGAGCACGCTGCCAAAGATCCATCAAGCCTGCCGCGCCTGTTCATCTCCGTCAGCAGGCAGGAAGATATCTATCCGTTGAGCGGCATGTTTTTCAACGCCTGCCAGTCGCTGGGCGTGGAGTCGGAATACCACGAGGAAGACGGCGCCCACGACTGGTTCTTCTGGGATGGGCAGATCCGGCTTTTCCTCGCTTCCGTCTTGGGTCCCATTCCGAAGTAAGCAGAGGTTCCCATCGAAAACCCGCTGAGCATCGAATATTTTATCGGACATGAAAAGGAGGGTGAGTACCTCACCCTCCCGTTTACCATGCCGCCAGGCACCGAGTCGCTATCCCTCGTTTACCACTACGAGCGCCACCACGAGAGCGAAATGGGGAAAGATGGGTTCACCTCGCGGCAGGAGATCAACATCATTGACCTGGGTCTGATTTCCCCGGACGGGACGCAGGTCGGCGCCTCCGGTTCAGACAAGACCCAAATCCAGGTCAGCGAGACATCTGCCACGCCCGGCTACCGGACCTGTCCGTTGGTCCCAGGCGAATGGCAGATCCTCCTGGGCGCATACAAGGTCGCCGCGGTCGGTGTAATGGTCCGCTACGAACTGACCTTCACCGCAAAACGTTTACGCCTGTTCAAGGGCGATCTGCACCTCCACACGCTCGCCTCGGACGGGGTCCTCAGCGTCGCGGAACTTGCGCAGCACGCCCTCCGGCACGGACTGGATTTCCTCGCCATCACCGACCACAACCAGATGGTTTCAGCGGACTCCCTGCCCCGCCTCCCCGGGCTGACGCTGATCCCCGGCATCGAGTGGACCCACTTCAAGGGACACGCCAACTTCCTGGGCGTGGACCGGCCCTACGACGAACCGTTCTTCGCCAACAGTGCGGAAGAAATCCAGGCACGTTTCAACTCGGCGCGGGCGCGCGGGGCGCTCATCACCATCAACCATCCTTTCGATGAAATCTGCCCGTTCACGTTCGATATGAATGTGCTCCCGTACGACTGCCTCGAGATCTGGAATGGGCCGATGCGTGTGTCCAACCTTCAGGCGCTGGGATTATGGAATACTATGCTAGCGGCAGGGAAAAAGGTCCCCATCTGCGGCGGGAGCGACTATCACCGCGACCATCTATTCATCCTCCCCGGGGGGCCGACCACCTGTGTCCACGCCATGTCAGCCAGCCCGGCAGATATCCTTGCAGGGCTGAGACAGGGGCATGCCTATCTGACCTTTGCCCCCAACGGTCCCGGTCTGGAGTTCACTGCCGGAGATGCCCTCCCCGGTGACAGTGTGCCCTTTGCTGAAGTCAGGGAGATTCAAATTTCCGCCAGCGGTCTGCTGGCCGGGGATGTGCTCCAGGTGGTCACCGGAGGCGGTAGCACGCCTCTCCTGAAAGCGGAAACTGATGGGAAATTCGAGGGGGTCTATCGCATGGAAGCCGCCGGGTTTGCCCGCCTCGAGATATTGCGGGGCTTCGTTCCCGGTCTGCCATTGCTGCCCGCACTGATCTCCAACCCGATCTATTTTGACGCCGCGTAATACAACCGGTGACGGTTAACCTGCCGGTCTCTGTCTTTCATCGAATTTCCTATCACTTCCCGATTTTGTTTTTTTTGAGTTCCAACAACTTCTCAAAAGAATTCCTTCCGCGCATGAAAAGATCTTTTCCGCCCGGATCCCGCATGAAATTCTGTCCCCCTGGGAAGAGCTAGGGGTAAATGATCAAGGAATTGTTGACCGGATTGGGGTCGTTCGGCAGGCTGGTAATGTTGATGTTGGAACCAATATAAGGCCCCAGGCTTTCGTCCCGTATGCAACCAGTCCACACATCCTGCCCCTGTCCGGGTTCCAGCGCCAGGGATTGGTTACTCTCAGCACACAAGCCAAAGGTTTCTGATGTGCGGGAATTAACATACCAGGTTGTGCAGGTGACTGTGATTGTGCCTGTGTAGGCTCCGGGTCCGCCGTTGGAAATGGTGACCCACAAGTTATTAAGCCCATCAAATGAACCCCCGCTCAATCCCAAGTCCACAGCAGGGGTGCTGGGTACCGGTGTGCGGACTCCTCCCCCCCGCTCGGAGGTGTGTCTGTGTACACAGCGACTGGTGGCGCTCCGCCCGCGGGCGTGTCTGTTGGCACAGTGACAGGTTTCCCGCCGCCTGGGCCGGTGCTGCCGCTTTCAATAGTCGGACTGGAGGACCCCCCGCCTGGAACGGCAGCCATCCCTTCGGGCATACTGACTTCCAGGATGTCCAATTCATAAAAACTGTTATCCCAATTCTGGACGAAGATGTCACCGCTGACAAGCGGATCTTCGTCAGAGTAGTCGATGACGATTTCTCCATCCCAGGAAATCGTGATGTCCCTGCCAACGGCCCTGATGACAAGATCATGCCAATCAATATTGAATACCATTTCCCGGCTTGCAAGGAGCTTGCCTCCAAACTCATCCGACCTGTGGCGGCCCAGGATGATGCTGTCCTTGTTGAATGAGAACTGGTAGTAGTTGTCATCCTTGTCCCGAAAGCCGATGCTGCTCCAGCCTTGCTGACCGAACCGCAGTCGTGCGTGGATCACCAGGTCGGTCCATTCTGCAGGTACGCGGAAAGTCTGTTCCAGTTGAGCGCTCAGCACCTTGCTCTCACCGGCTGACCATCCCGAGGTTGCCACCCAATTGGCAGGCAGGCCGTGGTCGAAATGTTCGCTGAACCATAGCTGCTGGATCGCTGGAATTGAAGTCGGATGGGTGGTGGGAGTGCGCGAGGGGGTGAATGGGGGTGGAGGGGTGAGTGTGGGCTGGACAGCGGTCTCCCCGGCTCCCGGGCTGCAGGCAGTAGCGAGAAGCAAGAATATTACGACAAGAAAGGGTTTACGCTTCATCTGGAAACCTCCATTTGGATGCTGATTTCCGATGCGGGCGGCTGATTGCTATAGATTATTATACGGCTGATTGGGTGATATTTTTATTCTTGAAAATGCTCGTTTTCGTAATCCACACGGGTGATGAATTGATGAAATTAAAAGGAGTAAGAGATATTCCTCTGATTGATAGCGGGTACCAGGTGCCCCCTGCGTATTTTGCGCCCTGTGGATCGTATTCTTTGCACCTGGTTGGTCGCGTACTTAGGACCCAGTGGGCAATGGGGTACGAAGCCCTGCGGATGGTAAGTCTTCCCCCGTTCTTTTGAGTAGTTGTATCCCTTCTCGCTGCGTGCTAATATGATGGTATCAGGATGTAATGGAAGGAGGAGTTTATGCTTCGTTTTCTTTTCTTTCATTCCGGAAGGCTGATAACTCTCTTACTTACCCTGGCGCTCGTACTTGGGGTTGCCGGGTGCGGAAACCCCACCCCGCCGCCTGAAGATCCGTCCGCATGGTATGTCTCTCCGCAGGGCAGTGATACGTTAAATTCCTGTCACTCCTCCCAGAGCCCCTGCCAGACGATCAATGCGGTGCTCTCGCAGGCCTCCAGCGGCGAGGTGATTTATATCGCTGCGGGCACCTATTACGAATGGCTTCACCTCTACGATCTGGGGGTGGACCTGGAGGGCTCAGGTCCAGGCACCATTATCTCCGGCAGTGACCTGCGCCCTGTCGATGGTGGGGTCATCGATAGCGTTTGCACCGCCTCCAGCACCAACCAGTGTCTCGATACGCTCACCATCGCGAACCTGACCATTCAAAATGGTTTCGCAGAGGAGAGAGGCGGCGGAGTCTATGTCTGGTACACCCCGCTCGTCATGAGGAATGTCCTTGTAACCAACAATACAGCCTCTTCCGGCGGCGGGATTTATATCGCTTCGTCGACCGCCACCCTGGATCATGTGATCGTCACCGGCAATAAGGCGGTTCCGCTCTACGAAACCTATGGGGGAGAGGGTGGCGGCATCTACAACCGCGGGATGTTGTCCGTGAGCAATTCGACCATTTTCGGGAATACGGCAAGCGAAGAATCTGGCTACGGCGGAGCCGGTGGGGGTCTCTATAACAACGGCTGGGCGGGATTAACCAATGTGGTCATCGCGGGAAATTCCGTCCCGGGAGCTGAAGGTAATGGCGGGGGGATTATGAATAAAAGTATTAATTCTCCTTCCTCTGCCCTTTCTCTCACCGACAGCACACTGAGCGACAACCAGGCCACCCATGGAGGTGGCCTGTCGAACGATCTCTCTCAGGCCATTGTCACCGGTTCGACCATCTATAACAACACATCGACCACTGCCGGAGGCGGGATCATGAATACGAATTCCGCCTCCATTTCGCTCATCAACTCCACCATCAGCGGGAATAACGGGGGCAACGAAGGGGGTGGGATAGTCAACAACCAGGGTTCCACCCTGAACCTGACGAATGACACGATCGCCGCTAACCAGGCAACTCATGCTGGCGGCCTGCTGTATGAGTCCGGTCCTATTTATCTTATGAATGTGCTCCTGGACGGGAATACCGGCGGGAATTGCGGCTCGATGTTGATCGGTGGATCCTACAATATATCTTCTGACGCATCCTGCTCCTTCTGCGGGGAGTTCGATAACAACGGCGTTACTACCAAGCTCGGTCCGCTCCAGGACAATGGCGGTCCCACCAGGACACATGCGCTCCTGTCAGGCTCGCCCGCCATCGACGCTGGCTCGGCCCTGCTGGCTCCGAACGTCGACCAGCGCGGCCTCCCGCGCCCTCATGATGGGAACAATGATGGTGTTTCCGATATCGATGTCGGATCATTCGAGTTCGGCTTCATAAATGCGGAAGGGGTCAAGCCCTCCACGCTGGTCACCGCAACGCCGGGTATTGGTGATTTCACCTTCGAGGAGGCCTGGAATTGCCTCTCCGGTCCCGGCCCGGAATATGCCGTTCTCGCCCGGGGTGCCGCTGGCGAGACCGCCCCCGTGGACGGACGCACGCCCGATGGCACCTATTTCCGTGTGAGACTCCCGGCAGATATTCTCTGCTGGGTGAGCGGGAACCTCGGCACCTTTGATGGCAACCCGTTCGGGCTGCCATCCCTCCCGTCCCCGCCCACGCCCACACCCACCCCGCGCTGGATTCCGTCCCCCACCTGGACCCAGCCGCCGGGCGTCGTCTGCTCCAGCTTCACAAACAAATCGAATTGCGAATCCCATCCGGAATGCATGTGGACCCCCCCCGGCTTGGTTCCTAGTGTTTGCCGGAACAAGTGATCCCCAATAACAAGGGCTGTCCGATTCTCAGACAGCCCTTCCCCTTATGCCCGCTTTGCTGTGACAGGATCTTTACGCCATGTCACCTGTTCATCCATAGGTCGCCGAAACCAGCGGTCAGTCTTCTGGACAGGTCAGGCGGAATGGTATTCACCCAGTCGCGGGAAAGATCCATCGGACACGGATTCGATGGAATGGACGGATTTTCTCCGTACCTTAAGGTGTAATAAGAGTTCCTGCTGAAATAACCACCTTATTCCACCGAAGTCACGCCAGGTTCGATCAAAATGGAATAAACTTGTGAGGAAACGCTTTATGCAATCCAAATCGTCTGAACAGGAAGTGGACCAACCCCATCTCACCGACCTGGTTCGGAAGGCCCTCGACCGGCCAGCGCTGCAAATCACTGGCTGGAAAGTACAACCACTGCACGGTGGAATGGAATGGGACTCCGCCGTGATACGTTTCCAGGGAGAAGCCAGGGATGCCGGGGAAACCGTCTCGTGGTCGTTGATCCTGAAACAGGTCAAACCCTCCGAAAAAGCAAGTGATCCGGGCGGCATCTGGTATTGGAAACGCGAGGCGCTGGCATACCAGTCCGGGATGTTGCGCCAGCTGCCGGGCGGGAACTTGACATCGCCAACCTGTTTCGAGGTCCAGGAACGACCGGATGGTTCGGTGTGGATATGGCTGGAGGATGTAACAGATGATATCAGCTCCCCCTGGCCGCTCGAACAATATGGTGTGATCGCCCGCCACCTCGGCCAGTTCAACGGCTCCTACCTGGTCGGAGCAGGCTTTTCCCTCCGAGCCATGGGTCACTCGCAACTGGCTGCGCATGTACGTGGAGAACGCTGCAAAGGTGATCGAGTTCATACACGGGAATTTAAACCATCCTTTGATCCAACGAATGTATCCCGGTATAGTTCTTGCCCAGATCTTGTCGCTCTGGGATGAACGTGACCGGATCCTGGCTGTGCTCGACCGCCTGCCGCAGGTCTTTTGCCACCAGGATGCCTTCCGGCGCAACCTGTTCACTCGTGGGGGACGGACAATCGCCATCGACTGGGGATACATGGGGATCGCCCCGGTCGGCGCTGAGCTGGTGGCGCTGGTTGCTGGCTCGCTCGGGTTTTGGGAGATCCCAGCTGACCAGGTGAAGGAACTGGACCGCATTTGTTTCGAGGGATACCTGCAGGGGTTGCGTGACGCTGGCTGGAAGGGTGACCCCAAACTTGTGCGCACCGGCTATGCAGTGACCTTGTTACTGCGTTATCCCATCGGCGGGAATACCGGGGAACTCATCCCGGTGTTTTTAGACCAGGAAAAGCGGTCTAAAGTTGAAGACGCCTTTGAGAATAAATCCGCGGATGAACTCGAGGTAGCCGATCCAGCGATTATCGCATATTACGAGGGCGTTCTTCCGGAATCGTTGAAATTGCTGGGGATGACCGGGATGCTTCGCTTGGTTGGACGGATTATGCTTTATTCGCTGCAGTTGAAGGCGGGTAAGAAAAAGTAACGCCCTTATGCTTGCACCTCTGAAACGATCCACCTTTCGTACGCTGTGGGTCGGTATGGGATTATCCTATGCCGGCGACCGTCTGCAGGAACTGGCCCAGGGCTGGCTGGTTGCCATGCTGACCGGCTCCGCCCTGGCAGTCGGGGGTATCGGTGTGCTCAGTTCCATCCCCATGCTGCTCATGCCGCTCGGTGGCGTCATCGCCGACCAGGTGGACCGCCGCCGCATCCTGCTCGCCGGTCAATGGGCGGGGGCGCTCATCACCGGGATCATGGCTCTCCTGGCCTTTTCCGGGCGCATCGCAGTCTGGCACATCTATGTCTGGGCATTCATCAGCGGCGTGGTCTGGATGGTCATCCGCCCGGCGTATAAGGTCATCGTTACCGAGGCGGTGCCGGCGGAAGAGGTTCGTCCGGCAGTCTCGCTCAATTCGATCACCGAGACCACCGCACTAGTCGTCATGAACACCGGGGGAAGCGCGCTGATCGGTTGGCTGGGACTGTCGGTGGCCTTCCTGCTCAACTCGGCAAGTTATCTGGTGGCTATCTTCTGCCTGGGACGGCTGCGTGGATTGGGCCGGCCCGTGGACAAAATTCAGGGACGGATTTCCGCCATTCGTCTGTTTGCGGACCTGAAAGACGGTCTGGTCTACCTTGCCCGGAACAAGGCGTTGCTTTATCCCCTGCTTCTCACCTTGATTGGGATCACCATCGTCAGCCCAGCCACCAGCCTGCTGGCGGCTATCGTGCACGAACGCGGCGGCAGCATCGTTCAATTGGGATTGCTGGGAGGCGCGGCCAGCCTGGGTGCACTTTCGGGGGCGATCTTGGCCGGGATGAAAAGCGAGGGCGATCCCCTGCGGACTTACTCTCTCTTCGGACTGTTGGCTGCCGTGGCGGTAACCGTCTTCGCTCTCAAGCCGATTGGCATCAGTGGCGGACTGGCTCTCTACGCTTTGGGATTCCTGGCTTTTTCACAGGCGGTCTGGAACACCAGCCGCGTGCCGCGCCTGGCAGAGCCTAACTACCAGGCGCGCATCCAGTCTGTAACCTCAATGGCCTTCACACTTGGCTCACCTCTGGGCGCGCTGTGGGGTGGTTTGGCCGTAGATCATTTTGGGTTGCCCGCGTTGATGGTAGGCGCGGGTGTTCTCGCTGTAATAGCATTGTTGATCCTGATCGGCGGTCACAACCTGTTTTGCAAGTCATAAGATAAGGAAATTGACTTAAAATCTACCTTAAACGATGGATTTTTCTTTGCCCCTGCCTTCTTTGCGACCTGTGACAAACAGGGCTCGGACATCGTCCCCTTCGGGGGACCGCTTTTTGGATTTTCAGTGCCCCCTGCGGATTTTGCACCCTGTGGGTCGCGTACTTTGCAACCGGTAGGTTCCGTTCTCTGCAACCACCGGGAAAGGGGGTGCCTTCAATACGGATAACACGAAGTTAAGAAAGTACACACGCTCCTATTGATATCGAAAGGAACTCTCATCTACCCCAGAATGGGAAATTTTCAGACTCTTTATCATGAAATTTCTGAGGAAAATGATGGTTGTTATCAGTTGGTTCGGACTGCATACACCCTTGCCAGCGGCGCCAGCAGGCTGAGCTGGAGGATAGCCATCCGAATCAGGGTTAACGGAGGGCTTGGGGCAGTTTTCGGGTAGTTGTTCACCCGCCTCAGAACTGCCACAGGGTGAAACCGTAGCCTGACTTGAAGTACTTTTCGATCGCATTGCGCATGTCGTCTTCATCAACATACATCAGCGGGATCTGCGAACGCTGGCAGGCAAAGCCATCCTGCCAGGCCTTCAGCCCGTCCGGGCTGACCTCCAGCGAGAATTCCTTTGCCCCGGCTGGAAGCCATTCAGTCAGGGTATGCTCGCCGTAGACCAGGTAGGGATAATCAGCGTAATGCCAGAGAGGGAAACCCACCCGTTCGGCAGCGGTGCGGGTGAGTACATGGTCGCGGTGGCTGCCGATGGCAAGCGGTGCCACCAGTTCGCAATCGCCCGGCAGGTTCTTGCGAATGAAGTCCGTCACCGGTGGGATCAAATAGCTTTCCTCCGGTTCCAGCGGTTTCATCTGGTCCTCGTTCTCCCGAATGAGTGGTTCATCGCTCCCCGGCAGGTACCGGTAGATGTTATCCGGGACGGTATAACGCCGGTATACCGAAGCCCCCAGGATTGCACAGCAGGCGGCGTCCTCGAGGCTGCGCTTGCGAGGCACATCCTCGCCAATATTCCAGAAGCTGTGGAGGAGCTGGGCATATTCGGTCAGTGGCTTGTCCGCCGGAGGGTCGCCGGCGCAGATGGTCCAGATTTCCACGCAATCACCGCGCCGGGACAGTTCCCAGACCAGGCTGCCGGCGGAGAGGACGACATCATCAAAATGGCTGGAAAGAAAGACCCAGGTCTTCATCGGGCATCCTTTACGCGGGCATCGATCTCCTTTTGCGGCACCTTGACCAGGAAAACGATGCCGCCAAGGAAGAACAGGATTGCGGAAATGATGAACAGGAGCATGAACGTGGTCTTGTTCATGGTCACCAGGATGACGCCAAAGATGAGTGAGGCCAGCGCCCCGGAAAGGCCGGTGGAGAGGTTGTTATAAGCCATGTACTGCCCGGCCTCATCCCTGGGCGCCAGGTCGCTTGCCAGGGCGGGAGCGAGTGCCATGAGCGGACCGGTGGCAGCGGAACGGATGGCTGCCATGACGAGAAAGAGGATGTAATTGCTGGTCAGGCCCATGAACAGGGTGGTGATCGCGCTGACGAACATGGAGCCCAGCAGCAGCTTGCGCCGCCCGATCCTGTCAGAAAGCACCCCCGACCCGAGCGCCGCCACCATGGTCACCAGCAGGCTGATCCCACCCATGGTGCGGAACGCCGCATCCGGGCTGATGGTCGGGAAGTACACTTCGAAGAAGAAACGGGCAAAGAACTGCAGGCTGTTGAGTCCCATGAAAGCCAGCAGCACCGCCAGCACCAGCCAGAAGAAAACCGCCACGCGCGTGCGCACCCGGAACATGTTGCCCACCGCCTGCCGCAGGCTGATGCGATCCGCTGGGTCAGCCGGCGTATCCTTTCCACGGATGACCAGGGCGTTGACGATGCCTGTGAGGGCAAAGATGCCGCCGATCAGCCAGAGCGCCAGTCCGGTCTGTCCGTTCTGGTTGAGGGTGGTGATGGCAAGAATACCAATGGCGGAGCCAAGCATGGTGAAGAATCCCTGGATGCCGGAGGCGGTGCCGCGCTGGTTCTCCGGAACAATATCCACCAGCAGCGGCCACCAGGCACCGTTACCGACGTTGGTGAAGAACTGCATCCCGCAGAAACTGATCACGATGATCGGTATCGCCACCGGCAGGAGGGCAGCCCTCAGGGCCGGTGCCAGGAGAAGGGAAGGGATGCCGATGAGCGGCAGGGCAAGCAGGGCGCCGATCAGGATGGCGGGGGTGCGCCGGCCCCATTTGCTGGCGGTGTGGTCGCTGATGATCCCGGAAAGGATGCTTATGATGACTGCAAGAAGGGTCCCAAAGAAACCGATCAAGCCTACCGCCAGGCCCTTGCCTTCGGTGATCACGTTCTCGACCAGGGTGGGCAGGAGGATGCTGTTGTATGCAACCCACACCAGGTTTGCGCCCAGCATCAGCGTGCACATACCCAGCAGGAAACCAATGGAACGTTTTGTAGCCGTGCCCGGGTGATTGGTCATGGAGACTCCATAATCAGGAAGGTCACAAAGGCTTTCCAAAGGAATCCTTTGTGGCTTTCGTGTACAAGGCGAATGGTTTGGTGCTTACATCATGATCTTTTGCAGCTTCATCAGGTCTTCCATCGCGCCCTTGACCTGGATCTTGCGCTGCATGTAGGCAGTGGTGCCGTTGATCTTCTTATCCATGATCCCAGCCAGGATATCGGAAGCCATGGTCACCAGGATGTCCGGCTTCTCAACCGCCTCCTGGGTCAGGGTTGCCTCCTTGCCATCCACCGCGCGGATGAGCCAGTTCTCGTTCGTATCGCTGAACTTGAACTGCAGGGTTTTGGTGAAGCCTTTCAGGCTTGCCTGTATGGCGGGAACGGCGAAGCGATCCACCATTTTTTGAAGATAAGGTTTGATGTCTGCCATAGGTAATCTCCTTTTGGTTGGAATGAGGATGGTTGACCGGGATCGAAAATCGTTAGACTTGCACCAGCGTGTTCCCCTTGCGGACCGACTCGTAAGCCTTCTCGACGACCCTGACCGCATAACAACAATCCAGGGGGTCAACGGTGGGGGGACTGTTCTCAGCAACGGTGTGGACGAAATCCTTGACCTCCTCGACGATGGAAAAGTAATGCCAGCCCATCGGATCATATTCAGGACCTTCGACCGGGCTGCCGTCAAAATCGACCGGCTCGGTGTAGAACTTCACCGGTGGGTTCACCATCTGGTCCACGATCAGGCTGCCGCTGGTGCCATATACTTCCAGCCGCTCGCTGTGCGGGATCTCCACGGTGAAGCTGAAGCAGGACAGGAAGTCCGCTCCGCATGCCAGCCGGCCGCGCACATCCGCGTTGTCCTCCACCTCGCTGCCCACCCGGTAGAGCTGGGAGGTGAAAGCGGTCAGCTCCGTGACCTCACCGAAAAGCCATTTCAGCAGGTAGAAGGTATGCGGTCCCGAGTTCGATCAAAGCGCCGCCGCCGCAGCCGGCCTTCCGGCCCCAGAATTCCCCATCTGACAGCCGGATGCGCTCGTTGGCAGGCAGGAAGGTGCGCACGAGATTGATCTCACCAAGCTTGCCTGAGTGGATGATCTTCTTCGCCGAAAGATACGCCCGGATGTAGCGTGTGTTCTCCGCGATCCCGAGGGAAATACCGGCTTTTTTTGCAGCCTCAACAATTTCCAGGGACTGCTGGTAGGTCACTGCCACCGGCTTTTCGAGCAGGAGGTGTTTCTTCGCAGCAATGATATCCATCGCCACAGGATGGTGCAGGTGGTGGGGAAGAATGACATCGATCAGATCAATATCCGGATCGACGAGGAGGTCATGGTAATCGCTGCAGACCCTGGCATCGAACAAGGACGCAAGGTTTTCAGCATTCTCACGCTGGGTGTCGCATACGGCAACCACCTCCGCCAGGTCGGGCACTTCCTGGAACCCGGCCGCGTGGATGGGAGCGATCAATCCCGCCCCCAGGATGCCAACCCGCAGTTTGGGGGACATGATCACTTTCTTTCGATGATATCCACCGGAAGGGTGCTTAACTTTTCCGGTTCCCCCTGTGTGACCAGGAATGTTTCCTCGTCGCCGACCATTACGCCTTCCTCGCTGGGCGAATACAGTTCGATGTTGAGCACCATGCCCGGCTCGACCCGGGTCGGGTCGTCGGACATGATCCAGCGCTCCTCCACCTGCAGGCCCACACTGTGACCGACATGCAGGTACATCGGGTCAATACCCATTTTGGTATACAGGTCAGCGGCACGCGCATGCACTTCGGAAAAGGTCTTGCCGGGCTGCAGGGCTTTCCCCATTTCAGCCACAATCCAGCACAACTTCCTGTGGAGTTCCTTGAGCGCTTCGGGGACGACCCCGGTGTAGGCCAAACGGCGGTTATCCGAGACATAGCCCCGGTATACAGCGCCCAGGTCGAGGGTCACGATCTGGTTTGGTTCCAGCACCTCATCCAGGGCGATCTCCGGGTTGGCGGTTCCAAAGGCAACGGTGACATGGTCCACCCCGTCGGCACCATTCTGGATCATCCGAGCCTTGGCCTCCTGGATCAACTCCAGGCGGGTCATGCCCAGCCGCAGGTTCTGGGACAATTCCATCACGGTGCGGTCAATGATCTCGGTGCTCTTGCGGATGAGCTCCACTTCCGCTGCAGATTTGACCAGGCGCAGGTTGATGAGCAGGTCATCCACCACAAGGATGTCGGCGGGATGTACTTTTTCTTCCAGCAGGCAGGCGGCGGTGTAAGGGAACGTTGACTCGACCCCCACCGTGCAGCCAGGCTTGAGTTTCTCTTCCATTAATGCACCCAGATCTTCGGCTGCCATCTGGGCGGTGAATGACATGCGCACATCGTCTGCCCCGTAATCGATGCCCATGGCTGCGGGTCCCCAGCACAGCAGGATGATCTGCCCATCCGCGGCGACAAAGACGGTATATGGATCCTGGTTGCGCAGGGCATGGATGATGGGATTTCCGCTACCGGGTAGGCAGGGATAGCCGGTGGTATAGAAGACGTTCTCAGGGGAGGTCAGGAAGAGTCCATCCAGCTTGCGCTCTTTCATCAGGGCAGCGAGGCGGTTGCGATCCAGCCCCACGGGTTTGAAGGAAACTTCAGACATCGGATTCTCCTCTCGGGATACGGTCAATCGATGGCTTCCAGCTGGGGGCAGCCTGGAATCACCCCCGCAGGGTCACGAACTGCCTGGTCTCGATCGAGCGGGCGACCGCTTCAGCTGCCTTGAGGGCGTACAGCGCATCCTCCGGGTCAATGCGCGGCGGGCGGTCTTCGATGACTGCCGTAACAAAGTCCTTGATCTCGGCAACCATCGAATTGAACTTCCAGGCCATCGGGTCGAAGGGGACACCTTCCACGACCGTGCCGTCAATATCGCCTGAACCCAGATAATACTTGACCACCGGGTTCGCCAGCTGGTCAATGATCATCCCACCCTGGCTGCCGTAGATCTCGACCCGCTCGGTCCAGGGGATTTCCATCGTGCAGGAGGTATTGAGCTGGAATTCCGCGCCGTTCGCCAGGTGCCCGAGGATCAGGCCGTTGTCCTCCACCTCCCCCTCCGGGACGATCCGGGAGGCAAAACCGAGCACATCCCGCACCCCGCCGAACAGCCACTTGAACAGGTAGAAGTTGTGCACCGACGAATCCAGGATCACCCCGCCGTAGGGCGCCTTGCCGTGCCAGAGATTGGGGTCCTTGATGCGATACACCTCGCTCCCGGCGATCAAAGTGCGCACCGTCCAGATATTGCCCAGGAGGCCCTGCTTGAGGATCTCCTCGGCTTTCAGGTAGGCGGTCACAAAGTGGGTGTTCTCCGCCACGCTGAACTTCACTCCTTTTTCCCCTGCCAGGGCGATCAATTCCTCGCCCTGCGCCGACATTACGGTGATGGGTTTCTCCACCAGCACGTGCCGGCCCTTTTCGAGGGCGGCTTTGGCGATCTCGTAGTGAAGCACATGCGGCACCGTGATATCCACCATGTCGACGCGCGGGTCAGCCAGCAGGTCCTGGTAGCGGGTATAGCCTTTGGCTCCGGCGTACATCCCCTTGCGGTTGTTGACTTCTTCCTCATTGATGTCACACAGGGCAACGATCTCGCAGGCTTCCCCCAACTCTGCATACCCCGCTTCGTGCGCAAACGATATGGACCCCAGGCCGATCAATCCAATGCCAGCTTTTTTCTCCATCATGGGCTGCCCTTTCCAGCGATTGCCTGTTCGTCGGATAAATAGGACTATAGCATAAAGGAAAATCCAGCGCAATGGGATTGGGAGAGGAAAAGTAATTCAGTTGCGCCTCTGGCATGATTATGCTATAGTGACAGCAGATCATTCCTTAAGAAGGATTTCCCATGCAACCCTTGATCATCATTGCTACCCCCAACATCTGCTGGCTCAACCCGGATGTGGATTATCCGCGCACACCGGAGGCCATCGCCGAAGAAGGCCGCCGGTGTTATGAGAACGGCGCGACCATCCTGCACACCCACGCTGAAGGCATGTGGAAAGAAACCATCGTGGCAGTGCGGGCAAGAAGCGAAATCATTGTCCAGTGCGGCATGTCGAGCCTGCCCATCCCTGAGCGGATGAATGTATTCACCCACAAGGCTGACATGGTCTCCATCATCCTGAACCACCATGACGAAGCCTTTGTTGAGGCGGATTTTAATGTGCTGCACCTTAAAGAGGAATTGATTGAGTACACCCGGCTGTGCAGAGAATACGGCGTCATACCCGAATGGGAGGTCTGGCATGCCGGCTCGATCTGGAGCCTGAACTACCTGATAGGAAAGAAGCTGCTCCAACCACCCTACGTCACCACCCTGTTCTTTGGCTGGCCGGGCGGGACCTGGAGCCCGCCGACCGTTGAGGAGTATCTCTACCGGCGCCGGTTGATGCCGGATGGCTGCGCCTGCAATGTCAGCATCATGGGCGGGGGGCAGCGCGACATCCTTGCTGCAGCGATCATCCACGGCGACCATGTACGGGTCGGGACCGAGGACCTGCCTTATGACCACAGCGGCAAGCTGGTGGACACGCCCGCGCTGGTGCGCGAAACCGCCGAGATGGCGCGCGCCTTCGGCCGTCCGCTGGCGACGGTCCAGCAGGCGAGGAAGATGATCGGCTTATGATCCCCGCGGGCGGCCCGCAGGTCGCCTGCCGAGGTTGGAGGCTGCATGGTCGATAAAAAAGTGGTCATCATCACTGGAGCGGCCCGCGGTATCGGGGCAGCCTGCATGCGGGTCTTTGCGAAGCACAACCACACTGTGATCGGATTGGATCTTCTGCCGGAGGGCCAGACCGTCGCGGAAGAGATCCAGAAAGAGGGCGGCGAGGCGCTGTTCTTGAAATGCGATGTTGCTGACGAGAAACAGGTCGCGGCCTGCGTCCGGCAGGTGGGGGAATGTTACAACCATATCGACGTGCTGGTGAACAATGCCGGGATCGTGCTGGTCAAGCCCTTCGACCAGATCACCTGGGAGGAATTCCGCCGCACGACCGATGTCAACCTGGGAGGGCACTTCCTGCTGTGCAAGTATGTGCTGCCGTACATGAAGAAACAGATGAGCGGGGTCATTGTCAATATGGGCTCGGTCTCCGGGCATGTCGGGCAAATGGACCATGTCATGTACGGCGCCACCAAGGGCGCCATCATCGCCATGACCCGCGCCCTGGCCTGGGAACTGGCGCCGTATAACATTCGCGTGAATTCCATCAGCCCCGGTTCCGTGGATACCCCCATGCTGCGCGGTGACATCGACCTGGAGTCGAAACGCACCGGCATCCCGTTCGACACGGTAAAAAAGGAACGCGAGACCGAACAGGCTTTCAAGCGTTGGGCCAACCCGTTGGAGATCGCCGAACCAATCTATTTCCTCGCCAGTGAAGGAGCCTCCTTCGTCACCGGAGCGGATTGGCTGGTGGACTGCGGCTGGGTGGCAAAATAAGGTGATGGTATGAGCAACGAACGCTTTTTGGTAACCGGCGCGGCGGGCTGTATTGGAACCTGGGTTCTGAGGAACCTGGTCCGGGAGGGGGTGCCCGTCACGGCCTTCGACCTGGACTCCAAGTACCAGCGCCTGCCCCTGCTCCTGGACGACCAGGAGATCGCAAAGATCCATTTCATCCACGGCGACATCTCCGACCTGGCAGCGGTCGAGGCGGCACTGAAGGACAACCATACCGACCACATCATCCACCTTGCCGCCCTGCAGCTGCCCTTCTGTAAAGCGGACCCGGTGGCCGGGGCGAAAGTCAACGTGGTTGGGACGGTTAATATCTTGGAAGCAGCCAAACGACTTGGGTTGAAAAGCCTGGTGTACGCCTCCAGCACCGCCGTGTACGGCCTCAGCGAAGAATACCCCGATGAACCGCTGGCGCACGATGCCCCACTCCGTCCACGCTCGCACTACGGCTTCTATAAACAGGCCAATGAAGGCAATGCCGCGGTCTTCTTTCGCGACGATGGCCTCTCCAGCATCGGGCTGCGTCCCTATGTGGTCTACGGAGCCTGCCGGGACCAGGGCATGACTTCCACACCCACCAAGGCCATCCTGGCCGCAGCTGCCGGGCAGTCATACAAGATTAGTTTCGGTGGGCGCTACTGCTTCCAGTACGGGGATGACACCGCCAGGGCGTTCATCCAGGCTGCCCGAGCTGATCTCCATGGAGCGCAGGTATTCAACATCGGCGGGAAGTCGGTCAGCACGGCGGAGGTGATCACAGCCATTGAGCAGGCCGAACCCTCCGCCCGCGGCAGTATCACCTTTGACGACATTCCCCTGCCCTTCCCGCCCGAGGTCGATCATACCGCCCTGGCGGCAGCCGTGGGTCCCCTCACCTTCACGCCGCTTGCAGACGGCGTCGCAGAGACCCTGTCCATCTTCCGGCGTGCCCTGGCGGAAGGCAAGGTCAAGACGGAGTGAGATATTTGGAGAACATCTTTGCCCGGATCTAGGCCGTTGTGGCTTGCATCGGCTTGGGAAGCAGCTCATCTCCGCCAAAGTAATCGAGGGGCGTGATTACCCAGCCATCACCGCCAGCGTCAAACAAGGCCTCGATTGGATCCGGGAAGCTCCCAAGGATGTCTCTCCCATCGATGGTTAGAATAAACTGGTTTGGAGACCTTAAATCAGAATCGATTTCCCAAATTTGACAACAAGGAAGCAGTGGGGAAAGCACTGGTTTGTACCCCTGGATAGATACAAGCGACTGTGAGGATGGTGCGGTGTTCAAAGATCATGGCACTTCCTCCGGTTTTCCCGAGGGCGGCTGGGCGACGATATATCCGGTCTGCTTGGAGGTAACAACTGAAAGGGGATTGATTTTTTTGTCGCGATTGTTATAATGTATATACATATTCATGGAGTCCCATTGTCCCTGCACATAGACCCGGCCAGTCCCCTTCCCTTCTACTATCAGATCCGCGAGCAGTTGCGTGGGCAGATCACCAGTGGTCAGTTGAAACCCGGGGACATCCTGCCTGGCGAGACACAGATCTGCGCCGATACCGGAGTGTCACGCATGACCGCGCGCCATGCACTGGCCCAATTGGCCAACGAGGGCCTGATCATTCGCCAACGCGGCCGCGGAACGTTCGTTGCCGCGCCTAAGACGAACTTGCCCGGCATGCAGGGGTTGGGCATGAGCTACACCGAGATTATGGGACAGGCCGGGATGAGCGCCGGGGCACACATCATTTCACAGAAAATGCTCCCTGCCACAGTGGATGTCGCAAATGGGCTGAAAATTCAGCCTGGCGAAATAGTGGTTTGCATCATGAGAACGCGTTCGGCCTCCGGCGAGATCATGTCTCTGGAGACCTCTTATTACCCGCACGCCCGATTCCCGGGTCTCGCGGAGGTTAATCTGGCCAATGCCAGTGTTTATCATTTTCTCGAAGGACATTACGGCGTGATACCCACCTATGCCACCGATACACTTGAGATCTCTGTCGCCGGGCGTTACGAGGCAGATAAACTGAATATCAACGAGGGCGGACCCATCGCTCTGGTCACCACCATCGCCTGCCTGGCGGACGATACCCCGGTGGCCTATACCCAAACAATCCATCGCGGCGACCGCTTTCGCTCAGTCATCCGCCGTTCCCGCCAGCAAATGGGTTGATCCCAGGAGGTGGACATGCCAGAAGGCTACTGGGGGAAAGTCCTTTTTGTCGATCTTTCCACCGGCTCGACCAGGGTGGAATTGCCAGGGGAGAGGGTGTACCGCGATTATCTAGGGGGCTATGGATTGGGTGTTCATTACTTGTACCAGAATATCCCGCCGGGCGCTGACCCGCTAGGACCCGAAAATCTGCTTGCTTTTCTCCCAGGCCTGCTGACAGGTTTCGGAGCTGAATTTAGCGGGCGTTTCATGGTCGCGACGCGCTCGCCTTTGACTGGCGCTTGGGCCGACGCCAATTGCGGAGGGAACTTTGGCCCGGCCCTGCGCGGGACAGGTTGGGATGGGCTGTTCATCTCCGGAAAGGCTTTAAAACCAGTCTATCTTTTTCTCGACGAAAAAAACATTGAGATTCGTGATGCATCCCATCTCTGGAACCAAAATGTCCGCCAAACTGAAGAATCCTTGCACATGGCACTCGGCGCGGATGTGAAAGTGGCCTGCATCGGATCGGCGGGTGAAAAACTTTCGCTCATTTCTGGTATCGTCAATGACGATGGTCGCTTGGCGGCGCGCTGCGGGGTGGGGGCGGTCATGGGATCGAAAAAGCTCAAAGCTGTGGTGGCGCGCGGTAAATCCCGCCCACCACTTGCTGATCCACAGACTTTCAAGGCAACTACTGCTGAGTATCTTGCCCTGTTCAAGCGCAAACCATCCGGGATGTCGGGGACTGTGCCGCGCTTCATGTCTTTTCTGCTGCCGATCGTCCGGCGGCTGCGCGGACGCCTGAGCGGGGGTCCCGCCGAGATGGTGGTGGACTCCTACAAGCGTTACGGGACAGCCGCCGGGACCGCTGTCCAGGTGGAACTGGGTGACACCCCGGTGCGGAACTGGACCGGTATCGGTTACCGCGACTTCCCGCTCAAACTATCGGAAGGATTGAGCGACCGGGCTGTTATCCAACCATTGCGGAAGCCGTACGCCTGCAATTCCTGCCCGGTGGCCTGTGGGGGCATCGTGGATCAGCCGGAAGGAGGTACAAGTCACAAACCTGAATATGAGACGCTGGCCTCTTTCGGTCCGCTGGTCATGAACAGCGACCTGGCCACGGTTATGCAATGCAACCACATCTGCAATCAGGCCGGGCTGGACTCCATCTCGACCGGCGCAGTAATCGCCTTTGCCCTGGAATGTGCTGAAAAGGGTTGGCTCCCGCCCGAACTGGCTGACGAGCTGCCGTTGGAGTGGGGAAATGGTGAAGCCCTGGTCAAGTTGACCTCTCGCATTGCCAACCGGACCCCCGGCCTGGGCGACTGGTTGGCGGATGGCGTGCAGAAAGCCGTGCAGCGACTGCCTGCGGAGGCTCGCCAGGCATCCATCCATGCCGGAGGGCAGGAACTTGCCATGCACCGCGGCCTTTATGAGCCGGGGGTGGCTGCAGGTTACGCGCTCGACCCGGCGCCAGGACGCCACACCTCCACCAGTGCTGGTAATGCCGAGCATGCCTCCTTTGCTCCCTACTTTTTTTTATTGGGTCGTCAGCCCGCAAAACGTTACGATTATGCTGAGGAGGGAGTCACGCAAGCCATCTCGATGTCGCTCTATCGGGCCTTCGACTCTCTCGGGCTATGCCAGTTCGCCTTGTTGATGGGAGATCCACCATTTCTGACCTGGCTCAACGCCGCCACTGGCTGGAATGTGGAAAAGATGGATTTTTACCGCACAGGAAAACGCATCCAGTTGATGCGGCATGCTTTCAACGCCCGGCACGGAATCCCGGCGCAGTTCTCCCTGCCAAAGCGCGAGCTCGGGGACCCGCCGCAGGCTGCTGGTCCGCTAGCGAACCGCACTCTGGATATGGAAGTCATGGCAAAAAGCTATTTCGGGTTCCTTGGCATCAATCCTCAGACGGGTTTTCCACTGCCTGAAATAATCGATGAAATGCAGTTGGAAATTTTGGGAATGATACCTGTTTAAACCTAGAAAGGAGACTACAGTGGCATTCTCTCTCGAAAAAATCATCGAGGCGCGCCGGGCCGATCAATACGACCTGCACAAGAAGTACATCAGCCCGCACATGGCGCGCGTCCAGCAGATCATCGGTTTCAACAAGATCTACACACGCGGCGAGGGCGCCTACCTGTGGGATGAGGACGGCGTTCGCTACCTCGACCTGCTGGCCGGGTACAGCGTCTTCAACCTGGGGCGCGACCACCCGGTCATCAAACAGGCCATGCTCGAATACCTCTCGCTCAAGCGGCCGACGCTGGTGAAGATGGACTGCCCGCTGCTGGCCGGCCTGCTGGCCGAGGAACTGGTCAAACGCATGCCACCCGGGCTGGATGCCATCTTCTTTGCCAATTCCGGCGCGGATGCCGTGGATACCGCAATCAAGTTCGCCCGCTGCGCAACCAGGCGACCTCGGGTTCTCTATCTCGACCACTCCTTCCACGGGCTGACGCTGGGGACGCTCTCGATCAACGGTGGTGAAGCCTTCAAGAAGGGTTTCGAGCCGCTCATCCCCGGCGCCACCATGGTGGCAATGAATGACCTGGAAACGCTGGAGAAGGAACTGCGCAAGGGTGACGTGGCTGCCTTCATCGTCGAACCCATCCAGGGTAAGGGTGTCTACATCCCGGAAGACAACTACCTGCCGGAGGCACAGCGGCTTTGCCGCAAGTATGGGGCGCAGTTCATCTGCGACGAGGTCCAGATGGGACTGGGGCGGGCCGGCAAATTCCTGTGCTGCGAACACTGGAACCTGGAGCCGGACATGGTCACCATCGCCAAGTCGCTGGGCGGCGGGTATGTGCCGGTCAGTGCAGTCATCATGCGGCGCGAGATCAACAACAAGGTATTTGGGCACCTGAAGCGCGCCCAGGTGCACTCGACCACCTTCGGCCAGAACGACATGGGCATGGCCGCCGGGCTGGCGACCCTGTATGTCATGGACGCGGAGAAGATCGTTGAACGCTCCGCCACCGTGGGGGCAAAACTTCTGGCTGGGCTGGCCGCCCTGAAGGACAAATACGAAATGATCCTCGATGTGCGCGGCAGGGGACTGGTCATCGGCATCGAGTTCCGCCCGCCAGCCAACCTGGCCATGCGCGCGGCCTGGACAGCGATCGAAGCCGCCGAAAAAGGCCTCTTCACCCAGCTGGTGGTCATGTCGCTGATGCGCGACCATCACATGATGACCCAGGTGGGCGGACCGGGCGTGAACATCGTCAAGCTGCTGCCCCCGCTCATCATCGGTGACGAGGAAGTGGGGATGATCGTCAAGGCCTTCGATACCATTATGGACGAGACCAGGAACCTGAAAGGCCGGGTCTGGGCCACCAGCGGTGAACTCATCAAGCAGGCCATGAGCGGATGAGCAGACTGCTGGATGATGTCCATCACCTCGCCGGGACCATCGGCCCGCGCGGCACCGGCACTCCCGCCGAAGCAGCCGCGGCTGACTATGTGGCGAAGCGCCTCATGGACCTGGGATTGGCCCCCGAAAAACATCGGTTCCGTTCCGTCCCCAGCCAGAATGCCTTCCCCATCGCCATCAGCCTGATCGCGGTGCTGGCGGCGCTGATCTATCCCCTGGGCGGGACCGTCACCCACGGGCTGGCAGCCGCCCTCAGCTTGGCCGCGGCCTGGCTGCTCTGGCAGACCATCCGCAACGCCCCTTTCAATCCACTGCTGGCCCTGCTGCCGAAAGTGACCAGCCAGAACATCGAAGCGCGCCTGCAGCCAAGAAATAAACCATCCCGCAAAGTGGTCCTGCTCGCCCACCTGGATACCAACCGCTGCAGGCTGGTCTGGCAATCACTGACCGTCCGCAACCTGGAGCCGATGACCTGGTTGACGCTGTCCATTCCCGTAGGCATGGGAGGGCTTTATCTGGCAGGGATGCTGTCCTTGGGTTCGACCTGGATCTGGTGGGCATCCCTCCCGCTGGCGGCATACGAGCTCGGGGCCATTGTCACCCTGCTCCGTGATGACCGCACCCCGTACAGCCCCGGCGCGCACGACAATGCGGCCAGTGTGGCCGTGGCGATGGAATTGGCCGCCCGCCTTTCGACCGCCGCATTGCAGAATACCGAAGTCTGGTTCGTCTTCGACGGCGCCGAGGAGACCGACCATGCCGGGGTAATCGATTTCCTGCGCAGGCACGGCGATGCCCTGAAGGAGGCATCCTTCATCGGCATGGAAGGATTAGGCAGCGGTGAACTCGTCTACCTGACCCGGGAGGGCATCTGCGCCCCCTACCACCCCACTCCCGAACTGCTGGCGGCGGCTGAATCGGTTGCTGGCAAACACCCGGAATACGAATTCCACCCGGCGCAGATGCTGGCCGAGGATGATGTCCGCACCCTGCGAGGGCGCGGTTACCATGCCATCGGTATCGCCGGGCGCGACCTTCAGACCGGAATCCTGCCGCACTGGCACCGTCCTGACGACAAGCCGGAGACTGTCTCGGAGGAAACCATGCAGCAGGCGGTAAAGATCGTGCATGCAATATTAAAGGAGATCGATCAATGAAAGCCTTTGTCACAGGAGGCACAGGTTTTGTCGGCAGCGCGGTCATTCGCCATTTGCTGGCTGCCGGGCATGAGGTCCGGGCTTTGGTCCGCCCGGGAACGAACACCCGCATGCTGGATGGCCTCCCCGTTTGGCGCATTCCCGGTGACCTGGGTGATGAGGAGGCGCTGGACCAGGGCATGAGGGGCTGTGAATGGGTCTTCCACGTGGCGGCCCTGTATGCCTACTGGGGCTACTCATGGAATGAGTTCCACCAGAGCAATGTCGCCGGCACGCGCCGGGTGCTGGAAACAGCCCAAAAAGCCGGCGTGCAGCGCATCATCCATACCAGTTCGATCGCCAGCTTGGGCATCCCCCGCGACGGGTCGCCGGGCACCGAAGACACCCGGGTTACCGAGAAGGAAATGCTCAGCGATTACAAGCGCTCGAAGTTCCTGGCAGAGGAGGTGGTGCGTGAATTTGTTGCCCGGGGCCTGGCAGTGGTGACCGTCAACCCGGCCGCGCCGGTGGGTATCGGCGACCACAAACCCACCCAGACCGGAAAAATGATCGTGGATTTCCTGAACGGTAAAATGCCCGCCTACGTGGATACCGGGTTGACCATTGTGGATGTGGATGATGTGGCCGCCGGGCACCTGCTGGCCATGGAGAATGGCCAGATTGGCGAGCGTTACATCCTGGGTGGGGAGAACCTCTCCCTCAAGCAGGTGCTGGACCTGCTGGCGGAGATCTCCGGACGGCCGAAAGTCCGGATGCGCATCCCGCGCGCAGTGGCGTTAGCCTGGGCATATGTGGATACCGGCCTGGCGCGCTTGAACCCCGGTCATATCCCTGCAGCCACGCCGGCTGCGGTGCGCGTCTCCAGCAAGAAGGAATACTTCAGTTCGGTCAAGGCCATGCGTGAACTCGGCTATACATATATTCCAGCCCGTGAAGCCTTGCGCAAGGCAGTGGAGTGGTACCAGATCAATGGTTATGAGGCAAAAGGAAAAATCCATGAGTGAAAAATATTTGATGGGATTGGACATCGGCGGCGGAGGCGGGCGCTGCCTGCTGGTCAACGCAGAGACTGGCGGGATCACCAGTATCTTCCGCCCCTGGACAATCACCCCGGCACCAGAGATCGGCGGGTTCGCCTACAAGATGGACCTGGCCCAACTCTGGCGCATCCTGGGCGAGGCGGCACAGGAGGCGCTCAGGAAAACCGGCATCGACAGGCAGTCCGTGGTTGGTATCGCCGGCACCAGCATGCGACATAATACCGTCGTGATCGATAAGAAAGGGAACGTGCTGATGGCCGCCCCCAACCGGGACGCGCGGGCTGCCGCCCAGGCCATGCAATTGGCTGCCGATCGCGGCGAGGAACTCTACCAGATCACCGGCCGCGCCCCCAGCCCGGTCTTCCTGGCTGCCCGCCTGCTGTGGATGAAGGAAACCAACCCCCGGGAGTACAAGGCTGCCACGGCTGCTTTATGCTTCAGCGACTGGCTCGGCTACATGCTGAGCGGTGAACTCGCCAGCGAACTCTCACAGGCCGGTGAGAGCATGCTGCTCGACCTGCACACCCGCAAGTGGGCGGGCGGGGTGATCAAGTCGCTTGGACTTTCAGAAAAACTCCTGCCCCCGCTCAGGAACGCCGGGACGAAACTTGGCAAACTGACCAGGGAAGCCGCCGCCAACCTGGGACTGGTCCCCGGCATCCCGGTGGCGGTCGGCGGACCCGACACGCAGTGCGGCCTGCTCGGCTCGGGAGTCGTTGCCGCCGGGCAGATCGGTGTCGTCGCTGGGACGACCACGCCGGTGCAGATGGTCATCGACCAGCCGCTCATCGATCCCGAGAGGCACATCTGGACCGGCCTGCACATGCTCCCCGGCCTGTATGTCCTGGAGAGCAATACCGGGCAGATGGGCTCGACCCTCGAATGGATGGCCCGCCTGGTTCATGGCGATGCCCCCAACCCCGTGGCCATGCTGGTTGCCGAGGCGGAAGCCTCCATCCCCGGTGCACATGGCGTGCATTCGACCATCGGCGCATCGGTCTTCAACGCTTCCGCCATGGAACCACCGGTGGATACCCTGACCTTCTCGTCGGTCGCAGCACGCCTCGGCGAAGAAGCCCGGGCCGACCTGGCACGTTCCATTCTGGAAGGCATGGCTTACGCCGTGCGCGCCAACATCGAGCAGATCCTGAAGGTCTCTGGCGGGACGCTCAACGAGATCTGGCTCAGCGGGGGAATCACCCGTTCGGCCGCCTGGACCGGCATGGTGAGCGATGTGATGAAGTGCAAGGTGAATGTCAGCGCTTCGGCAGAAGCGACCGCCCTGGGGGCGGCCATCTGCGCCGGGGTCGGCGCCGGCCTCTACCCAGACCTGGCAGCAGGCGCGCATAAGCTGGCTCACTCCGCCCGCCAACACCAGCCCGGCCCGGACTCGACCGCCTACCAGACCCTGTATGCCGACTGGATGTCCCTGCGCAAGGAACGCCGACCGGCGGACATCATCGCCATCAACCAGTTCACGGAGGCAATGATGGCCGGCCTGGAAGCCGGCGAGGGTGCAGGGGTTCCGGCCGCTTCCTTCCAACCCCACATCTATATCAGCGCCGAGGTGGATGAAGTGGCCCTGCAAAAACTGCGCGAGATAGGCGAGGTGACCTATAAACCCTATCGCACCGAGGGCATCCTGCTCACCGGAGATGACCTGGTGCAGACACTCCAGGGATACCAGGTCTTCGTCACTGAAGTGGATATCGTCGATGCGGAAGCCCTGCTCAAACTGCCCGACCTGCGCATGATCGTTGTCTGCCGCGGCAATCCCGTCAACATCGACATCGAGGCCTGCACGCTGGCCTGCGTACCGGTGACCAACACCCCGGCCCGGAATGCCGACGCGGTAGCCGACCTGGCAGTGTCGTTCATGTTGATGCTGGCCCGCCGCCTGCAGCCGGCGATCGGTTTCCTGCACCAGCCCGGCAGTGAAGCCGGCGACCTGGGACGCATGGGCCAGGCCCACGAGGAATTCCTGGGGGTCGAGCTGTGGCACAAGACCATCGGCGTGGTCGGCGGCGGTGCGATCGGCCGCAAGGTCATCCAGCGCCTGCTGCCGTTCGGGACGCGCATCCTGCTCTTCGACCCATTCCTGACCTCCGAACAGGCCGCCCTGCTATGTGCCGAAAAGGTCTCATTCGAACACCTCCTGGCTGAGAGCGATTTCATCAGCCTGCATGCCCCCGTCACCGAGGGGACACGCGGCATGCTGAACGCTGCTGCCTTCAAACTGATGAAACCAGGCGCCTTCCTGGTCAATACCGCCCGGGCGGCGCTGGTCGACCACGAGGCTTTGCTGTCCGCCTTGAGAGCCGGCAGGCTTGGCGGTCTGGCCACCGATGTCTTCCCGGTCGAGCCGCCCGCCGCAGATGACCCGCTGCTGGCCTTCCCGAACGTTGTTGCCACCCCGCATATGGGCGGCAATACCCTCGAGGTGGCCGCCCACCAGGGTGAGATCATCCTCAATGAGTTGAAAGCCCTGCTGGCTGGCAAGCAGCCGAAGTACCTGCTGAATACCGTCAAACCCGGCACCTTCTCCTGGACCGGGCAGCGCAAGACGGACGAGGCGGCCCTCAAAACCCGGGCCACCGCCCCGGGCCCCGGAGCGACCGACCTGGATGTCGCCGCCCAAAAAGGCAAGGCAACCGAAGTTCCAACCAGTACCCTCAGTGCGGCTGCACCCCAGCCGGCTACAAAAATAGGAAATGTCGAAGCCATGGACAACAGTGAAATCCGCCAAAAGATGATCGCGATCCTGAAAGAGTTCACCACCCGCATCGCCGCCGACAAGGAGATGGCCAATTTTGCCAGGGGAAAGAACGTCATCTTTTCCTTCATCGTCAAGGACATCGACCAGGCCTTCTTTATGAGTTTCCTGGACAGCAAGGTAGACGTCAGGCCTGGGCGATCCCGCCCGCGAGCCCGATGTGAAACTCAAGATGAGCGCGGATATCCTGGACGGCATGTTCACCGGACGGATCAATGCCACCAAGGCCGCCACCAGCGGGAAACTCGCATTCAGCGGGGATACCGGCAAGGCCATGTCCTTCATCCGCATCCAGGGGAACATGGGCCGGCTGTACAGCGAGGCCCGCTCCAAGATCGGCGACCCGGGTGACCTGACCCAGCTCGCTGTAACCCCCGCACCGACCCCTGCACCTGTTGCAGTGCCGCCCGCCCCTCAGCCGACTGCGGCCCCCGCCGCCGCACCCACAGCGGTCGCGGTGAACAGCGTAGCCCGCGAAAAAATGATCCGGATCATGAAAGATTTCACTGCACATGTGCCAACAGACAAGGAAATGGCCAGCTTCGCCAAAGGCAAGAACGTTATCTTCCTTTTTACGATCAAGGATCTAGACCAGGCTTTTTTCCTGAGTTTCGTGGATGGCAAGGTGGCTACCGGGCTGGAGAACCCGCCGCGCGAGCCGGATGTGAAGCTCAAAATGAGTGCCGACACCCTGGATGGCATATTCACCGGGCGTATCAACGCCACCAAGGCTGCCACCAGCGGGAAATTATCCTTCAGCGGTGATACCGGCAAGGCCATGGCCTTCATCCGCATCCAGGGTAACATGACCCGCCTGTACAGCGAGGCTCGCGCCAGGGTTGGCGACCCGGGCGACCTGACCCGGCTCAGCGTAGCTCCCGTCGCAGCCCCATCCCCCGCTGCGGCTGCCCCCGCTGCAGCCCAACCCTCCGCAGCCTATATCCCCACCGTCCCGGCGCAGGTGCGGGTGGGCGATATACGCGATCAGATCCTGATGGTCACCAACGAACTGTATGCCAAGGGGCTCATCACGCCCACCGGGGGAAACATCAGCGCCCGCTGCGACGACAACCCGAACGAGGTCTGGATCACCCCCAGCGCCATCTTCAAGGGCGACCTGCGCCCGGATATGATGGTGCGCATCAACTTGGATGGCAAGATTATCAGCGATACCGACTATCCTGCCTCTAGCGAGCGCCGCGTCCATTGCGCGATCTACAAGATGCGTCCCGACATCACCGCGGTGATCCACTCCCATGCCATCCATACCACCCTGATGGCCTTGACAGGCACCCAATTCATCCCCATCTCCGCAGATGCTGCCTTCTTCGGTGACCTCCCGGTCGTGCCGTTCCTCATGCCGGGTACGGACGAGCTGGGTGATAAAGTAGCGGAAGCGATTGGAATGACGGGGATCGCCGCGATCATGCAGAATCACGGACTGGTGGTGGCAGGCAGCAGCCTGCGCCGAGGGGCTGACATGACTGATATGATCGAGCTGACCGCCCACAAGATCTTGACTTGCAAAATGCTGGGCATCGAGCCGGCGCTCCTGCCGGAGGATATCGTCAAGGAGTTGAAGGAGATCGGCGCCAGCATGGCTTGAGTTCCATGCGCTGTTCCGAAGCAAGAATCAAAAATCCGCCAAAACTGGCGGATTTTTGGATACCCCCAGAGGAATACATAATATTCGTATAATCCAAGAACGAAAGGGTAATAATGTAGATTAAGCGAACCATAGAACGTCAGGCTATAAGTTCTGTTCTCTATAAGCCTAAATTTAATTCTGATTATGAAAAGGATGCGGTCCTTTTTATTATGCTGGCTGCATGCTTCTTGTGCCCATCCCCCCGGCGTTTGGATCGATCTGGGCACTGCTCTCCGGCGGGCTGATTGGCATCCTGTCCAACCTCCTCACCGCGCTGGAAGGTAGAACCCTGCAAGCTGAACTGCCCGGTTATCAGGAGTATACTCAAAAGGTCCGCTACCACCTGTTCCCAGGGATATGGTGAATGAAATCCTGATAATATGTGAAAAAGGAGGTTGAGATGAAAACGAATCGTACAAGGATACTCGTAATAGGAGCCGGGGTGAATGGCTCAGCGATCGCTACACACTTATTCAATGCCGGACTGGACGTGAGAGTCCTTGCGCGTGGAAAGCGTTATGAAGAAGTACACACTGAGGGGATTATTATCGAAAATCCGTTTAACCATAAGCGAAGCACTGCCAGGGTCCTGGTGATCAACCATCTCGACCCGGAAGACCTCTATGACTTCGTGCTCGTGGTCATTCGCAAAAACCAGGTGGCAGATCTTTTGCCAGTGTTGGCACAAAACAAATCTCCGAACGTTGTCTTCATGGGCAACAACCTTTCCGGTCCTGCGGAATTCGCCGAAATCATAGACAGGCAGCGGATCATGCTAGGAACGGTAATTGCAGGTGGAAAGCGGGATGGGAACATCATTCGCGCCATCGTAGTGACTTCACTCGCTTCCATCCCGTTTGGAGAAATGGATGGGACAATTACCCCAAGGCTTACGCGACTCATCCAGACTCTCCGCGGCGCGGGTATTAAGGCCAAAGCTTCAACAGAAATGATTGATTACCAAATGACCCATGCCATTGGGGTGGCTCTCATTGGAAATCTGACGATGAAATACAATTGTGATTTAAAGTCCCTGGCCCGATCCAGCGAAGACTTGAAACTCTTTGTGGATGCCCGGCGTGAGGCACATCAGGTTTTGCGCGCACTGGGACACAAGATTGTCCCTCCATCCGAAGATTCTGTCAGGACCACGCCGCGTTTCCTGCAAATTGCAGGGATGCGCTGGCTACTGAATTCAAAATTAGGAGAGGTCGGCCTGGCTTATCACGTTTCCCAGGCGCCTGACGAAGTGCAACAGCTTGTCAATGAACTCCGTGCTTTGGTGGATCAGGCTGGTCTTCCTGTCCCTGCCATCAGGCAAATACTGGGAGCGGATGAAAGAGGTGTTCCTGTTCCATGACAGGCGAATCAAGAAGTAACTGCCCGATACCGCTTGCATCGACCACCAGGAATCAAAAATCCGCCAGTTTTGGTGGATTTTTGGATACCCCAAGGGAATACCTTATATACGGATAAAAGAAAAGTGAGAGGGTGATTTGAGAAGATAATCGATTTGATATCCAGCTCAGAACAGGACGATGGACCCTCTTCCCCGTCCTTAGATTTTGATCACCAACCCCAGGATCACGCTGACAGTGGCCAGCAAGGCGGGGGTGCGCAGGTCCTTCCAGGCCAGGTCAAGCGGCTTGGTCCGCAGCCAGACAGGCAGTTTCGAATGGATCCAGCGGAACAGCGTATGATAGAACAAGGCCAGGATCGCCCAAAAGACAGTACCGATCGCAAATGCATTTGCATTGGGGATCAGTTCCGCGGCAATGGAATATTGCACGTCATAGGGAGAACCGGGCACGACAAGATGCGCCACAAGCATGGATAAGAATCCCCACAGGAACTGTGCGGCGGGGACTGCGAAGAGCGATCTTCTGCTCTGCGGAGCCAGTCCGAACAGGGGGAAAAGCGTGAACATCAGGAAGTAGCCGGAAATGCAAATCACAGCGCCCAGGATGAGGAAGACGATAAGCGGAACTCCCGCGCTCTCGATCAGGTTGTGCCAGTCACCCTGCAGCGAGAGCATGTACAGGCCATTCGTGGCGGGGATAAAAGGGAAGAACATCACGATCGGAAGGCTGGTCAGGGAACGGCGTTTCCAGAACGGCAGGGTGATCAACAAGGCTGCCGGGATCGCGAACGCAGCTCCAAAGAGATGCAATAAGATACTATCGCTGGCCGGCCTTGAAAATCCATCCAGATTGAAAGGATGAACATACAGCCTGACGGGGATGCCGTGGAACTATTGATACAGGGCATGACCGCCTTCGTGCACAATCAGGCTCGCGAAATTTAACGGGAAGAGCAGGCAGAACAGCAAGAGGGTGGACTTCAACACCCACAATATCTGGCCGTAAACCGGACAATTAAAATACTTCTCGCAAATAAAAAACAAGCGCCTGGTGTATCAGCCGCTTGTTTTTCACTACACTCATCGTCGAAACTGACCGCGGGATGAGCGAATCAGCACCCTCACCGGACCGCAGGTCAGGTGGTTCTTGAATTATGGAATTCAGCAATAAGTGAAACCGCCATGCTTGTTGCCTCCTCTGCATATTGCAGGCAACTTTCCATGAGATGATTTTCCATGAAATACCGCTGTCCGGCCTCGGTGGCCAGGTCGCAGCCGATCAACTGGCGGCAATTGACCGAACCATACTGCTTTTCAAAACGACTGATCAAATTTTGTGAGTAGGGTCATAGCTGGCCTCGAGTGATTCCGCAGGTGAATTTCTGCCGGCTACGAGATTGATGCCCATGATCGCCCCGCTGACAGCTCCACACATGCCGCTTGTACGGGAAACACCACTGCAAAACCCGGTTGCTATCCTGGGGATCAGATCTGATTGGATCCCCTGGCTTTCCGCTATCGCAAGCAGCACACTCTCTGCGCAGAAAAAACCTGACCTGAACAGCTCCAGGCTGCGTTGCGGGGCTTGTTCGTTCATGTTCCAACCTCCCGGTTCGGATTCCTGCTTTCAGGAAGATGTCCGCATCTCGTCACAACGAAAGACAAATCCGTGATGGCAATATCCACTAGGTTTTGCCGAATTTCCGCTCAGGTCATGCCATTTTCGGCCATCCCATGTCACGGCGCTCAGGTCATCTCCCCCATATAATATCTGGCCTAATTTTACATTTCTGAACCTGGCCACGGCAAAAAAAGCCGCTGCTTCCATCTCCACCGTGACGCAGCCCTCCGATTTTCTCAGCTGGATCTTTTTCTCTGTCTCCCGATAGAACGAATCAGTTGTCCAGGTTTTCGCTTTTATATAATCGATCTTGTACTTCTTGAAATCCGCTTCGATCGTTGCGATCACTTCGGGATTGCATTCGACCTCTCTGGAGGGAGCAAGGTAATGATACGAAACGCCTTCGTCGCGTACGGCTGCAACGGGAATGACCAGGTGTCCAACGGCGATATCTTTTCGCAGCACGCCCGCACCACCACAGACGATGAATTTACTGAATCCAGAGGCAATTAACTCTTCCAGGAATGCAGCAGATCCGGCCGCGCCTACATATCCCAGGGATAAATGAACCTTTTTCCCCATGGTCTCCATTTCATAGATCGGAACCTCCATGGTCTCACAATTCAACAATTTGACCGCTTTTATCCGTCCCCCCTTTTCCATGGCGTCCAGGACTTCACGGAAGAAAGTGATCACGCAATATTCGTATCCTTCAATTTTTTTATGGAAAGAGGATGGCTCGATTTTTGCCACCCGGGTATCATCGAATTCCAATATTGGATATTTTTCTTTTTTCATGGTTTGCTCCATCGATCCTATCCAACAGCGTTATCACGAAGCGGATCACGTCCTGCGGCCGCCATGCTCACCAAATCAATTATAGCGTGCCTTGTCCAGATTCCTGCGATTCCCTGAACAACGCATCAAGGGGAACCCTGATAACAGCATGGCAGGCGGACCCGGGATTGGGATGGGATTGGTAATTACAGCCGGGACTTTTATTGTGCCCTCCTCCGGGTTGCCAGGGGTGCCAACCGCAATCCGCACCCCACGATCAAGCCAAGGGCAATGCTCATGCTGAGATGCATGATGAAGGAACCACCGAACCACTGCAGGATCGCGGGCGCCTTCATTTTCAACAGGATGGGCGTCGTCACCAGGATCGGCTGGCTAAGGACCTCGACGTACACAACTGCGAGCAGCACACATTTCTTGACGGAGGTCGCTCGCAAAGCACGCAACCCATGTCACCAATGCGCCATAGAGCGTGCCGAACAAGGGCCCGATCACGTAATGCGTTACCACTCCGGTGGGAACACCGCCCGCGACCTGCGCGCCAACCATTTCCAGGAAGCGTGATACCGTATCCCCGACGATGGAAAAGCACAGCCCGGCAGGTTGCCCGAGCACCAGCAGGACCCCCATGAGCAGGAGGTCCATGACCAGCGTTCCTGCCAGACCACCGAGAAATCCCCATCCCAGGCCCCTCGACAGGCTTTTGGAAGTGATACAAGCGGTCACTTGAGAAGGTCCTTCAATTGTCTTTTCCATGTCTGTTTCTCCTTGATTCTTAATCTGAGGCGGCCAATGGCACCAACGCTTTGTTTTTTCGCTTTTTTATGGATCACTTGACCAGCCACCGCGTCCGGCAGTTCCTCTTCCACCCGGCGCAGGTGCGGGAACAGGCAACTGACTGCTGTAATCAGGACTAGCAATAAGCCCATGGCGACAAACAACAAACCTATGCCGCGCCCCGGTCCCATGCCGAGGATCTGCCCGATGCTTCCAGCCAGGGGTCCATTGACCGCCATCATCGGCTCGAACACACGATCAACCAGCGGACCGGCGACCACGTAGGTCAGCAACGGTGTCGTCAGGAGGATCGTCCGCCGGATGGCAAACACCCGTCCCTGGACATCCGCGGCAACTTTCTTCTGCCAGATCACCTGGTTGGAGCTGGAAAGGATGGGCACGCACAGGGTCGCAAGGAAACCGCAGATGATAATGAGACTCACGGAAGCGCGCAGCCCGATCAGCGCTGAGAACAACCCCAGCAGGATCATGAAAATGATCACTACTCTGAGGCGGCGTTTGGGTCCGCCCCAGATGCTCATGAGTAGCCCTCCCGCCAAAAAGCCGCCGGCGCTCAACGACATCGCCAGGCCCAACTGGGTTGTCGTGGCGAAAGACAGGATGAGCGGTGTGAAGAGCACAACGGTCATCTCGGTTGTGAAGTTGGAGAGGGCAAACAACAGCATCAGGGCTGCCAGGCCAGGTCTTGCCATGATGTACTTCCAGCCGTAGATCGTCTCCTGCAGCATCGAGCCGGAACCGGCTCGCCCCTCAGCCGTTGCTTCCGCACGGGGGATGCGGACGAAGAGCAGTATGGAGATGGCGAAGAGGAACGACGTGAAATCGATCATGATCACACCTGCAAGACCGATCTTTCCCATCAGTCCGCCCGCCACGGCGGGGGCGATGAGATATTGTCCGATCTGTACAATCTCCATCATGCCGCTGGCGCGGCCGAAGTTTTTCCGTGGGGATCATCTGGGTCATGGCTGCCATCATGGAGGGCATCCGCAAGCTGCCAAAAGCCCCGCTCATGAACACCGCCAGGTAGATGTACCAGACCTGCAGACCGCCCAGCAGATACACCACGGCGATCGACAGGGTGCTGATGCCAGCCCCGAGGTCGCTGATGAGCATCGCCTTGCGGCGGTCCCAGCGGTCGACCAGGGTGCCTGCCAGCGGTCCCAGCAGAACTCCCGGCAGTACGAAGAACATGGAAATGAGCGCATACTGGGTGATCTCCCCGGTCTTTTGGAGGACCCAGACTCCCAGTGCGAAACTGGTCAGGCCTGAGCCAATGAACGAAATCATCTGCCCGAACCACACCACCGTGAAAGCTCGGGCGCCATCAAGGATGGGGCGTCTGACCGATGAAATTGAGCGTGCCATTGTTCTTTCCATTTCTTTTCTCCTTCGTTTGAAATTATTTTGTTCCGTGAAATAATTGCGGTAGTTGATGATGAATTTTCTGAAGGCACTTCGGGAAGGGATGGTTTCCACTCCATGTATTTGTGCGGAAACCATCCCGGTTTGTGTGCATCGATCCTTACTTCTTCATCGAGCCCATCAGGATGATCGCTCCCAGTGCGAGCAGCAGGATCGCAAAGATCGGCAGTTCAAAGGAAAGGTGCAGCAGCGGGCGTGCCAGCTCCAGTCCGCCCAACAGGAGGGCCAGGATGCCGAATGTGGTCGTTAAGCCGCTGGTCGGCTGCCCTTTCGATCGACCGGGCCAGGTTGAGCCCGAGCAGGATGGCGCCGATACCGAGTGCGCCTGTGCCGTCCGGCAGGGCGGGGAACAGCTCTGTGATGCCCCACAGGATAAAGAGGGCGCCCCAGGCGATTGTGTCAAGATCGGGATTGAACTTGCGTGTGTTTTCCATTTTTTTCTCCTTTTTTTATTGTCTGGTTTCGAATGATTAGTTAAGGCTTAAGCCTTTGCCATGCTGCGGAAGGCGCATGCCCTCGCCTGGTGGGCTTTCCAGCCCGGCCACCAGGTTGTGTGCCAGGCATGGAGGCGGGCGAAGATCGAGTGGGGGTGTTTGAGTCGCCATTTGCCGGATGGGGCAATCTTCGCACCGGTGGATCTTCTCGATGATGAATGCGCTCATTGCGATGTTTCCGAGATCGGGATTGAACTTGATTGTGGTTTCCATTTTGAATTCTCCTTTTCTTGTTGGTTGTTGAGATTATTTCTTTTGCCCGGCTTCGCTCACCGAGAGCAAAGCCAGGTTCAGCCCGTAGACTTTGTTCAGGACGCCCATCAGGGCAGCCTGGTCTCCGATGTACCCGGAAAGGATCATTTCATCGTTATCCAATAGTTTCACCTCCAGTCCTTCCAACCAGTCCGACCAGCTCTCATCGAGTTGACCTCTGACGTGGATCTCGAAGCATCCTCCACGTCCGCCGGTGGAAAGCTCACCTTGATTCTCTTTGTTGGTTTCATTTTTCTTGTTTGTCATATTTCCTCTTGCTCCTAATTTATCAGTTTCCCGGCATGGGCTCATCGTCCAAAGGTTGTAGACGGGGTTGTATTAATTTCGCAGGAAAAAGATCGGTCTCCCTCCCTGTTTTTCTTTAATCCAGGCAACAAAACAGCCGGCTGTGGATAATTCCACAGCCGGCTGTTTGAAAATTACTCCCTGCTGACGGTCACTCGAATATTTTGAGCTCTTTCCCGATCGCCACTGCCTGTGTCCTGCTTTCCACCCCCAGCTTGGTATAGATATTGCTGATATGCCGCTTTACGGTGGGGATGGAGATGACCAGCTGCCCGGCGATATCCTGGTTGGAACGGCCGGCATTGATCAGCTTCAACACCTCCACCTCGCGCGCTGGTCAGCGGTTCGACCAGGAGCTGCATGGAGGGTTGGATCATGCCGGAGGTTTTACCGATCTGGGACAACAGAACAGCCGCATAACCGCTCCCGACCTGGCGCGATTGGATCTGGCAAAGCAATCTCGTCATCGCTTCGCCCTTATCCAGGAAGGATCGCACGTACCCTTCAGGCTGGGCCAGTGTGAGTGCTTTTTCCAAAACTCCCAGGGCTTGCTCGTTCTCTTTCTTTCCTTGAAGAGCCAGCGCTCGAAGGATCAGGGCTTCGATTATCAAATCAACCTGCCCGATTTTCTCTGCTTGTTGAAGAAACCGGTTGGACAGGTGGATGGCTGCCTCATTATTGCCTTGGGCCAGGAGCAATCGTAGCAGGAGATCATAATCAATCTCCCGATGATAGGGAATTTCGTCTTTGAACTTTATACCCCTCTCTTGAATGTGTTGGGAAGGTTTGTCCAAATTTCCCTGGGCGAGCCATACCCGCGCCAGGACGGACTTCAATTGGGTGGATAAATGGGGAGAAACTGGATTCTCACCAATCAATCGCTCTGCCTCACGGATGGCTTCCTCGGCTTGCTCGGGATGCCCCCGGGCTTGTTCGAGCCGGGCCCGGATGGCGTGGGCGTAGGCTTGCATACCGATATCCCCCCACTGCCGGCAAAGGTCGATACACTGGTGGATGTACTGGTCTGCATCATCCAGCCGGTTCCACTCATAAAACAATTTCGCCATGCTGGCAAAGATATTTGCAGCCAATGGGGATCTTTGCCCATCCGGACGAACTGCCATTTGTAAACATTGGGTATATATGTCCGCTGCCCGGTGGAGCTGTCCTTGCACAACTAGAATATCGGCAATACTCGTATTGGCGATGATGACCATGTGAAGGTTAGTTGCCTCTCTGCCGATGCGGATGGCTTCGGTATAGGCCCGCTTGGCTTCCTCCAGATCTCCATTGAACCAGCTGGCATCCCCAAGGATCGATGTCGCCACGCTTCGTATGCTTCGAGAGATGGAACTGCAGTCGGGTAGCAGCTCCAAAGCTTGTCGTGCATATTCCGCCGCCGAATGCGTGTCACCTCGCGAGTTGGCACAGTGCGCCCGGGCTGCCGCAATGGTCCCCTGCATCGTCCTGACCTCGTCTGTGGGTTCGAGTGGGGAGAGCAGTTTTTCAGGTGCCTGGAGTATTGGCTCGACGCGGTCCAGTTCCCCGGTCAGGGCGAGCGCCCAGGCTTTTTGAATGGCCAGCCAGGGACGGGTTTCCGATTGAAAATCGATGGCGTCGGTCCAGTTCAGCAGGGTCGCCACCTCACCGCTCATGAGCAGGAAACAGCCATTTTCCTCGATCAGGTGCGCAGCCCGATCCTGGTCGCCGGCTTCGATCGCCTGCTGGATGGATTCGGCGATAAATCCGTTCTGCTCGTACCATTGGGAAGCGCGGCGGTGCAGCTCGGGCAGCATGTGCGGGTATTGGTGTTCCAGGCGTTTCCTGAGCACATCCGCGAAGAGATGGTGATAGCGGTACCAATGCCGCTCATCGTCCAGCGGGATGACGAAGAGATTCATCTCTTCCAGGGCTTCCAGCATCGCCTGCCCATCGACAGCCTCGGTCGATTCCGTATCGACAACGGCCTCGCACAGCGGTCCGCATAAGCGCTCCAGGATCGAGGTCTGCAGGAGAAAAGCGCTCAACTCCTTCGGCTGAAGCTTGAGCACCTCTTCAGCCAGGTAGTCCATGACGTAGTGATGGCTGCCGGTGAATGCCGAAACGAAAGCGTGAATGTCTTTGCTGCCCTGCATCGAAAGGGCCGCCAGTTGTAAGCCGGCGATCCACCCTTCCGTCCGCTTCTCCATGGCAGAAAGATCGCTGGCAGACAGTGTCAATCCCATGGCTTCGTTCAGAAAAGCAGCGATCTCGTCAGGCGTGAAGCGTAACTGGTCGGCCCGGATATCCAGCAGCTGGTTGCGGACCCGCAGGCGGGCAAGCGGGAGCGGAGGATCGGTCCGGGTAAGGATCGCCAGGTGCATCTGGGGCGGCATATGCTCCAGGAGATAAGCGAGCATTTTCAGGACAGCTTCAGAGTGGAGCACGTGGAAATCGTCCAGAACCAGGACGAACGGATCGGGAATTGAAGCCAGTTCATTGGCCAGCAGGTTGATCACATTTTCAAATTGAGCGGGCTGGATCCCCTGGAGCATGCCAGACAGGTCGTCCTCAATATCTGGCGCAATCGGCATGAGGGCCGCCAGCAGGTATTGCAGGAAACGGATCGGGTCATTATCGCTGTTGTCCAGGGAGAGCCAGGCGGAAGGGATCTTCGTTACCTTCAGCCAGCTGCTGACCAGGGTCGTTTTTCCATAGCCGGCAGGGGCGGATACCAGGATGAGTGCCCGGTCCAGGCCGGTATTGATCAGGTCAGAAAGACGCGGACGGGTGATCTGTGTGGAGCGAATGGGAGGAATGTAAAACTTTGTCTTAAGCAGGTGCTTGCTCTGCTCCAAAGACATTTGTTCATTTTCCTTTTCCCCCGTTGCCAAGCCAGGAGCAACCTTTGACACGTGTTCTCCTTGCCTAGGAAACATTGACGACATGCTTCGCCTCAGCGGCGAGTTATTTCAATAATCGTTTCAAAGAAATCGCCCATGGTGATCAGGCTTATTCACATTGTACAGGAATGTTATGGGAGACACAAGGTTGTGTGTAATTTCACTAACGGATTTTTTTTCAATGGCATGCAGCCGCTAGATATCCAAACTCCTCGGATGGATCGGCTGCGCTAATCTTGTTCGGTCGATTTAAACAAATACGTCCTCTATTTAAGGCTTATTGCTTGGAATAATAGATCATTGGAAATCCTTTTCCCATTGCTCGCCGCCTGGAAAGGTTGACACATCGAGCCACCAGCAACTGCATAGGTTCCTTCAGGTTTTAATGCATGCAGATAATCTGAAACCGGCTGGTATTCGCCCTGACCAGGGGAGAGGTGAGAGGGATGGGAAGGACAGTTTGCTGAACATGCCCCTGGTTGTATCATCCTCCAACGGAAATATTAACAAGAAGTATATTGACAAACGATATATCGTATGATAATATATCGCTATACGGTATATCGCATGACGATATTATAATTGGCGACATGAGGAGTGAACATGGCCGATAAAGCGATCTCGAAATATCTCCCACTTACGGAAGCCACCTATTATATCTTGCTTGCGCTGGTGGAACCTCTGCACGGTTATGCTGTAATGCAAAAAGTGGAAGCGATGAGCGGCGGGGATGTCAACATTGGCCCGGGAACGCTATACGGGGCATTCACCAACCTTGTCAAAGAAAACCTGATCACGATGGTGAAGGAAGAAGAACGACGCAAGTCTTATGCTCTGACGGAAAAAGGGAGGCAGTTGCTGGCTGAGCAGGTGCGGCGGCTGGAGGTCATGTCCAGCAATGGACAGGCAATCCTGGCGCAATTATCGAAAGCGAGGCAAAAATGAACGAGAACATCAAAAAAAGAAAGAACGCCGCAAATATTGCGCCCTCACCCTAAAAGGCAAGTCCGGCCTGCAGCAACATCTGCGCAGGGTGGAGGTCCAGGTCGGGAAAGTAGAAACAGTGAAAGGAGATCGATCAAATGGAAAACCAAACCGTGAATAAATTCAAATGGTTCTGGGCCTGGAATGATGACAAAGAAGAAGCCTGGCTGAGCCAGATGGCGCGCACAGGCTTGCACCTGCAGTCGTTTGGATTTCCTGGAAAGTACACTTTTATTACCGGGGAACCCCGCGAGGAAATCTACCGCCTGGATTACCTCATCAAAGGTCAGGATCACGAGCATTACCTGCAACTATTCCGCGATGCAGGCTGGGAGCATGTGGGCGAGATGAGCGGCTGGCAGTATTTCAGGACCCGCAAGCAGGATAAACAGGTGTTGGAGATCTATACTGACAACGCCTCCAAGACCAAAAAGTATACCCGCTTACTTACCCACCTGACCATTTTCCTGCCCATTTATATTGTTCTTGCCACCCGGCCGGTTTCGATGGAAAGCAACTACATCGATTTCTACTCCCTCGTCAGGCTGATCATGAGTCTCATCCTGGTGTTGTATGCCTACGCCATGGTCAGGCTCCTCTTGCGCATCAATCAACTGAGGAAAAAAATATAATCTTCGTTACTTCAATTAGAATGGGGAAGATCAGGTGTGTGGGGAATTTGTCACCCACACATCGCGTAGCCCGATCACTTGTCTCCGATTTGGCCGTCCCCCTGAGAGGATGCTCAGCGAATTGCGGCTTGTCCCGGCGGCTCGAGTTGCCGGGACGTTCAATGGTGGCTAGAAGACACCTGGACTCGACACCGCAATGACCCAACGGAAGTATCGCTTCAAACCGCCCTTCTCATTTGGAAATTATTTCTCCAGGTCCCGACAGGTCTGGATCGGATTTCTCAGCTTTGAAAACAAAGCGGGTGTTCGAAAGGGTTATCACTCCCAATCCACGATGACGGCTTTGTGAAAACCCGTATCGAGAAGTGCCCCCTGTGTATTTTGCGCCCTGTGGGTCGCGCTTTTCGCACCCTGAAAGGGAAAGGAGATACCTTCTATAAGGATAATACAAAGGCGAGAGGGTAAACCGAGATTGGAAAGTCACCAGATGCCTGGAAATAGCCGGCAACGCACCTGTCGAGCGTATTCCACATAGCCCGGGAGTTCATCTTTTAACGTTCGATCCTCCAATGAGGTACGGAACACATAACCTGCAATTGCCAGCACAGCTGGGATCAACGCCCACCAGGAGCCAAGCAGTAGTGGCGTGGAGATGAACTGGAGACAGGCGCCCGCATAACCGGGATGGCGTACCAGGCGGTAAGGGCCACTCGCTGCCACCTGATGTCCTGGCTGGATGCGCACGCTCTCAGAAAAAAACGGATTGCAAGCCATCGCCCACAGGAAGATCGCCCACCCCAGGATGTACAATGCCACCCCGCCCAGGTGAACCGACAACGGCAGCCCGCCGGACCAATCCCAGCGTACATCCAACCCGGAGACAATCATGCTGCCAATTAGAAAAAAGCTCATAACCATAACGATGGGGCGATCCCAGGATTTGGCCCCCACTTGGCGCATCCCCTCTGAACGGTCTGCCAGGAGGGCGGGATTGATTGGCACGAGTACAAGAACATGCGCTGCCATGGCGGCGGTCAGCAGACCGATGTAAACCCAGCCCCACAGCCAGTTCCAACTTCCGCCTGCAAGCAGGATGGCCACCGCAAATACCAACATGCCGCCGGCCGTGCCTCGGATCCAGGAGATGATCTTCCGTTTGATCTCAGGCGACATCTGGTCCTTGCTCATCGTTCCTTCGCTGTTGAATAGGCTAACGAACCCATTGCAAATAACTTGTGAAGGGCAGGGGCGGCCAATCCTGACTTCTCGACCAGCGCCATCAGTTCAATACCAAGCTGGTGCATTTCATCGGGAGCCTGGGTACAATGCCAGGCAGCACCCACCTCGGCATAGCGAGTGGCAAGCAGTATGCGCATTGCAATAACCAAGATGAATTTGGGAGTGGCCCCGACCATGGTTGCCATCCTGGGAGGAATGATCCTGACGCCGAGGGCGCGCAGCACCACGAATGTTTCGCGCCATGCATCTACAAGCAACCTTAAATCAGCAGTGGCACGCGCCATGGCGTAATTGTTGCAACCATGCCGGATCAGCAGTTTGGCAAGGGGAGCGACAAAAGCAGCATGCGTGGTTAGGTAATCGATCATTTCTGTGGAAACCTTTGCAAAGAGGCCAGCGTGATTGAGAATATCTACCAGGCGGGTAAGTCGCGGTGTGATCTTCCCATCGAGTTCGCCAAAAGGCGTGCCATCTTTTGGACTATGTGAGGCATTGAAGGCGTGGATCAGGCTGCCTTCCCGCTTTCCCGCGCCAAACACGAAGCCCAGCATCACCCGCTCCTTGCCGAGAACTTTGGTAAATTCTTCCGGGCCGGATGGGTTGTTTACCATGAAAACAATGTTGGGGGATTTGTTGCTCGCCAAGACCGGCAGCAGGTCTGGAATCTGGTTCTTGCGAATAATGACGAGCACATATTCGTAGACATCATCAGGCGCAAGCAGGTTGATGACCGGGACTTTGGTCACGCTGCGCGTCTTCTTGAAGGGATCCTCGATAACGATCCCCTCCCCCATCAGCTCTTCGTACCGTTTTCCCCGCCCGAGGACGGTCACATTGATGCCCGCCTTGTTGAGCCCAACGGCGCAGATCGAGCCATTCACACCCGCCCCGATGACGAGGATCCTTGTGCCATCCGTTTCCATCCTGACCTCCTTATTGTGTCCGGCTGCCCGGCGTTGTAAATATTGAAGAATTAGTAAAAAGCAATTATAATTATTAGTATATACTAATATAGCACGTTCCATCTTTGTGAGTCAAGGTGAAACATGGCACAATCAAACAAAGCTCAGGTTGAAAATCGTCCCACCCCCACCGTTGAAGATTATCTGGCAATCCTGTACGTGATGGAACGCGATGGTGAGGAAGTGGTTGCCGCCCGGCTGGCAGAATCCCTGGAGGTTGCCCCGCCGACCGTGACTGTTACCCTCAAGCGCATGGAACGGGACGGCTGGATCGCAGTCGATCCACAGAGGGGCATCTACCTGACAAAAGCCGGCTGCGAAGCCGCCAGTTCCGTCATCCGCCGCCACATGCTTACCGAATGGATGCTGGCGCGCATGCTGAAGGTCCCCTGGTCGCGTGTCCATGCCGAAGCCGATCAGCTCGAGCACTCGATCTCGGACGAGATCGAAGACCAGATGCGCACCAACCTGGAAGACCCGCAAACCTGTCCACACGGAAACCCCCTGCCCGGCTATGAACACATTGCTGCCGATTGGCTTCCCCTCACGGATGTAACCTCGGGCGAGAAAGTGATCATCCGGCGCATCCACGAGACAGCAGAAGACAATCCTGAACTCCTGCAGTTCCTGGAGACCAATGGCATTTTCCCGGGCAGCCGGGCGGAAGTCACCGAGGTCCTGGCCTTTAACCAGACCATATGCCTGAAAGCGGGCAAAAAGAATGTGACGGTCGGTTTCCCGGCTGCCAGATACATTTATGTGGAGCAATTAAATTAATGGTTGAGTCAACAATGCTGCAGTTGATGGCACTCGAGCTCGGCAGGAAAGCAGTCATTCGAAAACTGGAAGGGGGCCGTTCGGTTCTGGCTCGATTGGCCGCGCTGGGCTTTACACCGGGCGCAACAGTCTCGGTCATCCGCACCAGCGACCACGGTCCCCTGCTTGTGTCCCTGCGCGGCTCGCGGGTCGCCCTGGGCCGCGGCGAAGCTGCTTCCGTCCTGGTCTCTTTCTCAGGGGAAGAAGAAGTCGTCGAAAATGAGAAAGCCGTGCCAGCGCATCTATCCATCGCCCTCACCGGCCAGCCCAATGTGGGGAAGTCGTCTGTCTTTAACCTGCTCACCGGCCTGAATCAGCATGTGGGCAATTGGACCGGAAAAACCATCGAGTGCAAGGTTGGGACATTCCAGTTCAAGGGGACCGGCTTCTCCATCGTTGACCTGCCGGGGACATACAGCCTGACCGCCAGTTCCGAGGAAGAGCGCCTGGCGCGCGACTTGATTATCAAGGAACATCCCGACCTGATCATCGCCGTGGTCAATGCGGCAACCCTGGAACGCAGCCTTTACCTGGTGGCAGAACTCCTGCTGCTGCCCGCGCCGGTGGTGGTGGCGCTCAACATGACCGATGTGGCTGAACAGGAGGGCATTCACGTCGAGCCCAAAGTGCTGGAAGCAGCCTTGGGCGTTCCGGTCGTATCTATGGTTGCATCCAAAGGGGGTGGACTCGTGGAACTCGAAGAGACCATCCTTCGGATGGCCAGGCACGAAATCCCATATGAGCCAAAGCGACCCTTGATCTTACCTGCCCACCAGGCGGTATTGGGCCAGCTCAGAGCGTTTATTGGCTCTTATGTATTGCCATCCTACCCAGAGGAATGGGTGGCGCTCAAGCTGCTGGAAGGGGATGAAGAGCTGACCGGATTGATGAAATCCGCCATGCCTCCCGAGGCGTGGGAAAACGTACACACGTTACTATACCAGCACGAAGATGCCTTCCTGGATATTGCCGGCGCGCGCTACGAGTGGGTGGCGCGTGTGATTCGGGCCGCGGTGGTTGAACCAAAAGTGACCCGCGTTGGCCTGACCTCCCGCCTGGACCGAGTCCTGACCCATCCCGTATGGGGAACCTTGAGCTTGATCGCAGTTCTGGGCGGGGTGTTCTGGCTTACTTATCAAGTCGGCAGCCCGATCCAGGCCTGGCTGAGCCGGCTGATCAGCGATCTGGCACAAATTCTAAGCACGAGTTGGGCCCAGGGGCCCAGGTGGCTGGTCGAATTCTCCGCCGGCGGGATCTTGGGAGGCATTGGGATGGTTCTAACCTTCCTGCCGATCCTGGTCATTTTCTTCACCATCCTGGGTTTCATGGAAGATACCGGGTATATGGCCAGGGCGGCCTATCTTTCAGACCGCTGGATGCACATGATGGGCTTGCATGGCAAGAGTTTCATACCGATCCTGCTGGGTTTTGGCTGTAATGTCCCGGCCATCCTGGGGACGCGCATCATCGAGTCGCGCCGGGCACGCCTTTTGACGACTTTGTTGATCCCGCTGGTTCCCTGTA
Organism: uncultured Chloroflexia bacterium; assembly: GCA_963828815.1. Lineage (GTDB taxonomy): Bacteria > Chloroflexota > Anaerolineae > Anaerolineales > Villigracilaceae > UBA877. The sequence continues at coordinate 1,316,715 of CAWHGD010000002.1, read as the reverse complement.
CGGCACGCATGGCGGTCGTCACGATCCTGGCGTCAGTTTTCTTCGGTGCGAGCGCGTTTTGGATCGCCTGGGGGCTGGTGGGTTTCAGTTTATTGATCCTGGCAGGCTTGGGACTGGTTCTGCACCATTTCCTCTTTGAAAACGAGCATGTTCCTTTCATTATGGAACTGCCACTCTATCATCTCCCCAATTTCAGGTCGATCGGCATTTATGTCCGGGATAATATCCTTGGATTTTTGAAGAAGGCTGGCACGACAATTTTGATCGCCACATTGATCGTCTGGGCGCTCTCCTATTTTCCAACCGGGAATGTGATGACCAGTTATCTCGGGATGGCAGGGAAAACTATGGAACCGGTTGGAAGCTGGATGGGCCTGCCCTGGCCTGTGCTTGTGGCATTGTTAACCAGTTTTGTCGCCAAAGAAAATACGGTGGCAACCCTGGCCGTTCTATATGGCAAACTGGATGTATTGAAAACCGTCATGACGCCGCCCGCCATGCTGGCATTCCTGGTATTCCAGATCCTTTTCATCCCCTGTGTCGGAACAGTGGCTGCCATTCAACAAGAGACTAAATCCTGGAAATGGACCGCGACCAGCGTGGGCATGCAACTGGCTTTAAGTCTCGGATTGGCTGTGGCGGTTTACCAGATGGGGAGGCTTTTCTAAGATGTTGCATCGATTTCTAGAAACGATCCAGGCCGGAGATGTGCAAAGCCTGGCGGAGATTGCCCGCACAATGGACATCTCCCCGGATATGGTTCTTCGAATGGCACAGGAACTCACCAATAAAGGGTATCTTCAGGAAATCGGCACGAACTGCGATGAACCTCAGAAAGGCTGCCCGGATTGTCCCGTCAACAGCACCTGCCAGGGCTTCGTCAAACATTGGTTCCTGACCGAAAAGGGCAAGACTGTAGTTTCGAGCACAGCGACGATTTAAAAATCAGCCCAGAAATTCCATTGCGTTTGGTAACAAGAGAAACCGAGGTTTCCTATGTCAAGAGCAGACGAATACCGGGAAAAACTTCTGGCGCTCGACAGTTGGGATGCATATTTGCTGAAAGATTTTGGCTTACCCGGTCCACGCGGCAACCTCGAACTGGCGCAGGTTGTTGCAGATGAAGGGCAGCGCAATCTCTTTAAGCGCTATACCGCCTACACTGCTGATCAAGCCCCGGTGAACTCGCCTTATGAATTCCTTGCCTTCTGCGGAGTCGTGGGCCTGGGAAGATTGCTGGCGGAAGGGGATACCAGCTTATTGAAGACCCTGCGAACCCATGCCTCCGATCCGCGCTGGCGGGTGCGCGAGGCAGTGGCAATGGCCCTTCAGCGATGGGGAGATAAAAATATGGATGCGCTGGTTGCGGGGATGCAGGAATGGAGCACAGGCACACCTCTCGAACAACGCGCGGCTGCTGCTGCTCTTTGTGAGCCAAGGCTTCTTGGTCAAGCCAGGCACACCAGGGCTGTTCTACAGATCCTGGATAGGATCACAGCCACTCTGCAAGGATCAGAGATTCATCCACGTGAAGATATCCTGGTATTGCGGAAAGGACTGGGATATTGCTGGAGTGTTGCTGTCGCTGCCCTGCCCGGAGAAGGGAAACCTTTCATGGAAAAATGGCTGAGGGTGACGAACAAAGATATCCAGTGGATCATGCAGGAGAATTTGAAGAAAGCGCGTCTGGCGCGCATCGATCCGGTGTGGGTCAAGAAATGGCAGATCAGGAGGTGAATCATGGAGTTATTTCCTTGCCTTGGAATTGGATGGCTCAACGGATGGATTTTGCTGGTTTTTGAGTTCCTGATCGAGGGTTCCCTGCTGCTGGTCTTTCCAAAAGATGTTGTATCCCGGTTATTTGACAGGTCCGGTTGGGATAAAAAGCAGAGGCTCTTCACCATTGTTGGCAAGGTATTTTCCTTGATCTGCCTGGTCTTGATCGTCCTCACTCCCTTGAAAGTAAATCCCAATTTATTCATCGCGGGATTGGTGCTATATGGTATTGGCATCATCGGTCTCGTGGTCGCCTTGTTGAATTTCAGGGGTACTCCACCCGATCAGCCAGTAACCAGGGGGATTTACAGGATATCCCGACACCCCCAGATCTTCTCGCTATTCATCATTTTTCTGGGGGTCTGTATGATGATCGGTTCATGGCAAGCCATGCTTGCATTACTTCTATCGAAATTATTCCAACATTTTGGTATCCTGGCAGAAGAGCAGGTTTGTTGGAAGCGGTATGGCGAGTCCTATCGTGCTTACATGGAACGAGTTCCCGCGCTACTTTCTGTTTTTCTAACCAAAGGGTTCGAATTGTTGTGTTGACAAGGAGACGAAATGGATAATCAAAAGAAGTTTATCACCCCGAGTGTCATCATCCAAATGCTATTCTTTATTGTGCTCATCCCGTTCCTGCCGCTGTTGATCTCCTTGCGCTGGAATTGGTGGGAAGCCTGGGCATATGGTCTACTTTCTGTTCTGAGTTTCGTGGTCAGCCGGTTATTTGTTGCCCGGCGGCACCCTGACCTGATCGCCGAACGAGCCCGCTACATGCAGCATGAGAATGCCCAGGCCTGGGATAAGCGATTAGCCCCTTTAATGGGGATGGCTGGGATCCTGGTATTGCTGGTTGCTGGCCTGGATGAACTGCTGGATTGGTCGCCCAGCTTCAGCCTGCCGGTGAAAATCCTCGCGCTGGTGCTGATCGTGGGCGGATATACCCTGTCATCCTATGCCTTGATCGAAAACCGTTTCTTCTCAGGTATGGTCCGCTTGCAAACCGATCGTGGACAGAAGGTTGTATCGAGTGGCCCCTACCGCTGGATACGGCATCCTGGTTACGCCGGGGCGCTGCTGGTCTACCTGGTAACCCCCCTTTTTCTGGATTCCGCCTTGGCCTATTTGCCAACCTTATTTACCATCGGACTTTATATCATCCGCACTGCCATGGAAGACCGGTTCCTCCAAGAGGAATTGGAAGGTTACCGCGACTACGCAAAGCAGGTGCATTTTCGCCTGTTCCCGGGAATCTGGTGATGCTCTTGTATCCGGGTGAATTGCTTGCCATGTGAGAGTGACTTCGAACAGAACAACAGCGTTCTCCCTGGCTCTGTGATCATCTTTGCAGGTAATATCGAAAAAACAGCACCCACCACGTTGAATTGTGAGTGCTGTTTTTTTGGCTAGCAGATGTTTTCTTTGATCGTTTTTTGGGGGTTACTTGACCTTCTCAAGCGGGATACCGAGTGCCTCTGCCACACCCTTGCCATAAGCCGGGTCGGCCTTCAGGCAGTTCCCGATGTGACGGATCTTGATGAATTCAGGCGCGTCGCCCATCGCCCGGGCGGTGTTCTCAAACAAAACCTGCTGTTGCGCCTTGTTCATCAAGCGGAAGAGCTTGCCAGGTTGAGTGTAATAATCGGAATCGTCCTCGCGGAAGTTCCAATTGTCAGCTGCGCCTGACAAAGCCAGCATGGGATCCTTATACTCAGGCTGCTCCTGCCACTCGCTAAAACTGTTCGGTTCATAGCCGAGGGTGGCGCCATGATTTCCATCCACGCGCAACTGACCATCACGATGGGAGGGGTTCGCCGGCGCGTTCTTGGGGCTGTTGACCGGGATCTGATGGTGGTTGACCCCCAGGCGGTAGCGTTGCGCATCACCATAGGAGAACAAGCGACCTTGCAGCATCTTGTCCGGCGAAAAGCTGATGCCAGGCACCACGGCGGCGGGGTTGAAGGCTGCCTGTTCCACATCCTGGAAGTAGTTCTCCGGGTTGCGGTTTAGTTCGAGCACGCCCACATCGATCAGGGGGAAATCCTTTTTATACCAGATCTTGGTCAGGTCGAAGGGGTTGTAAGGTATCTTCTTAGCCTGGTCTTCGGTCATCACCTGGATGAACATCTTCCAGCGGGGAAAATCTCCCTTGGCAATGCTCTCAAGCAGATCGCGTTGATGACTTTCGCGGTCCTTGGCGACGATTGCTTCCGCCTCCTGATCGGTCAGGTTCTTGATCCCCTGTTGGGAAACCAGGTGAAATTTGACCCACACGCGTTCATTCTTGGCATTGATCATGCTGAACGTGTGACTGCCAAAACCATGCATGTGGCGGTAGGAATACGGAATCCCGCGCTCGCTCATGGTAATGGTGATCTGGTGCAGCGCTTCTGGGAGGGAAGTCCAGAAATCCCAGTTGTTGGTGGCGGAACGCAGGTTGGTATGCGGATCGCGTTTGACGGCGCGGTTGAGATCCGGGAACTTGTGCGGGTCACGCAAGAAGAAGACGGGGGTATTGTTGCCGACCAGGTCCCAGTTTCCTTCCTCGGTGTAGAACTTCATGGCAAATCCACGGATGTCGCGCTCTGCATCAGCGGCACCGCGTTCACCTGCAACGGTGGAAAAGCGTACAAATACTTCGGTTTCCTTACCGATCGCGGAGAACACCTTGGCTTTGGTGTATTTGGTGATGTCATGGGTGACAGTGAATTTGCCGAAAGCCCCCGAGCCTTTGGCATGCATGCGGCGCTCCGGGATCACCTCGCGGTCAAAGTGGGCCAGCTTTTCCAGGTACCAGACATCCTGCAGCAGCATCGGCCCGCGCGGGCCGGCGGTCATGGCATTTTGATTATCAGGTACTGGGGCGCCGGCGGCAGTGGTCAGTTTCTTCTTTTTGGTCATCGGAATATCCTTTTCTGAAATGGATTGAACAGATAGCATCTATCAGCTTGAACCTGGGTAAGGGATGTAACCATTATTCGGTTTGTATTACCTCCTTTCGATAACTATTACTATTGAATAATAATTACCGGTTCTGAAAAAAATGAGATTGCCCATTAACCACTATGTTTGCAATCGGGGCAAAACCCGTAGAACGAGACCTGGGAGCGGATGATCTTGTAACCCGAGGCCCGCTCGAGTTTCCGGATTGCAGATGGATCGAAATCCACCTCACCATCGATGATCTTGTTGCACTTGATGCAGATCAGGTGCGGATGGGGCTGCGGGCGGTTGCCATCATAGTGGCTGTCATCCCGCAGGTCTATCTCCAGCACCTGGCCCATGTCCTTGAGCAGCGCCAGGGTCTTGTATACCGTGGCATGGCTCATGGTGGGGAACTGGCGCTTGATCCTGGCGTAGAGCTGGGCCGCGCTGGGATGTCCTTCACTGGACGCGATCAACCGCACCAGCTCGACCCGCTGGGGGGTCAGCCGGAAATCGCGTTCTTTCAGCGCAGTAATTAATTCCTCGAAACGGACTTCAGGATCAACCATAGGTATAGTTTTAGATAATATTTCTTTATAAATAATTATTATCCATAATTATACTCGATGGATTAGAACTCAACAAAGCAATTGAGAGTAACCAGTCGATACTGGAATAAACATGCGCCTTGGAAAAAGGTACATTGTGTGAAATATATAACTACATATTCCTGTGCCCCCCGTGTATTTTGCTCCCTGTGGGTCGCGCTCTTTGCGTCCTATGGAGAAGCGGACTCGAATATCACCTATGGGGTCATCGTCCCCTTCCGGGGACGGCTGTTTGGATTATGAGTACGCCTGCGTACTCTGCACCCCGTGGGTTGCGTAATTTCCGATCACCGGGCAAGCGGATACCATATAAACGGATAATAAAAGGATGAGAGGATAAATGGGGAATAACCATTCGGATTTTGAGGTCGCACTCTAAACCTAGAGGAAACTGCCTATCTTGTCAATTCCCTCATTTCACATCGTACATATGATATAATTAGTACTATTATTATCCTAATTGGTTTGTATAATCCATTATCAAACCCCATAACTGGAGAAATGTTCATGCCTCACATACACCGTCGTAATCTTTTGATTGGCTCGCTCGCATTGACCTTTGCGGTAATAGCATGCGGCCAGTCAGCCACTGGCGGGCTCCCCACTGGGAATAGCCCTTCAGCCACTGGCGGGATCCCCTCTGAGAATAGCCCTTCAGATAACTTCCCGCTTACGCCCAACCCGCTCACCGTTACCGCCGTCCTGGATACCGCGCGGGCAGTCACTAACGCGGATTCGGTGGACCCCGGTATCGGCTACGGATTCCTCAAGGACGGCACCACTGCCGATGGCACACCGTTCTCACTAATGCTGGTCGGCGCGATGTTCAGCCAGGATGCCGCGGGGGACCTGTCCCTGATACTCGGCACCCCGGTCACGGTCACCCCCATCTCGTCCATTACGGATCTCCCGTTCAGCCAGGGTTACCTGGCAGCCGTCCATATCGGGCCGGACGGGCTGTTGATGGAAATCCCCGGCTCGCTCAGCTTCACCCTCCCGGGCGTCTACGATGTGTCGACCCTGATAGGCTTCGCAGCTGACGGCACGGGCGCGGATTTCCACTTGTTCCCGGTCACTGTATACACGGATGCCTCCAGCAACACCACCTCCGTCTATTTCGACATCACCCATTTCAGCCTGTACGGGGTGGCCCAGGCCACCGCCCAGGAGATCCAGGCTCAGCTCGGGCACCCGCCGGTGAACCCCGCCAGCCAGGATGAGGAAGAACTGGCCCCGCTGACCCCGATCCTGTACGATGAGTCTCTCGCACCCCTGCCGAACAAGGTCCAGCTCATACTCGGAAATTCGTACAACCGGCTGGTCAAGCCGTACACATCGAACCTGGCGGACGTGCCATGCAACCGGGTGGACGTGGCGGCCTACCAGTTCAATGCCTGGCAGGCGAAGGTGCAGTCGACCAACCAGGCCGACTTCTACCAGACGCAGATCACGAAGGATGCCACCGGCCTGCTGGCCCGCCTGACCGAATGCGCACGGATCACGTGCGACAACTGCATCAACAATACCAGCGGGAATCCCCTGGACAGCGCCTCGGCCAACCACCTGCTGGTGCTGGCGGCGTTCGCGGGCGATATGGCCAGCCTGCTGGGCAACACGGATGAGTCAAGTTACTGGGCGCGGCTATCGGCCAAGTGCTCAGCCGAAGCCGGGATGCCGCCCCTGTACGTCAGTACGGGTGGGGATTACAGCGGGGCTGATGTCCCCACGCTTGCGCCGCTGGTGTGTAAGTAGGCGGGGAATCGTTCGGTATAACATAACGTTTTCCATGGTGCAATTAAAACGTCCCGAAGATTTAAAATCTTCGGGACGTTTTAAAGGAATTCAATGACCAAACAAACCTGCCCCCCTCAGGCTGTTGCTTTTATTTTACGCCATGCTGAAACTTTTAAGACAATGCAAAGAGATCCCGTTTCCCTCAAACGATCTTTTGATGTCAGTTCGTGAGCCGCCGGTCTGCTGCTGCTCTCCGCGTACTGGCGCGGCAGGCAGGTGCGGGTGTAGGGATGAGATCGGGTTTGCGCAATGCGTCGCATTGCGCAAACCCATAAGTTTAATCCATCCGCAGCGCTGTAGGCGGGATTGAGTTCTCTACAATATCAAGGACAACCTGGCTGTTGTTTTCGATAAATATTCTGGCTGCTGCTTGACTCGCTCCAGATAAATATGTATATTATTCTTGAAAGGTAATAAGTTGTTCAACCTCATCTCTGGGGCAATCGGTGGCTGGATTGGCGGAACTATATTAAGCCCGGACAGCATGAACAGGAAAGGATGAGACCGGAAATGGAAACCTCATTTCGATCACCTGAAGATAAGCCGGGCCAGGATTCTGTGCGTCTCCACTACCTTGATTGGCTGCGAGTCATAGCCATCCTGATGGTATTCCTTTTTCACTCTGTCCATCCTTTTGACTTCTTCGACTGGGAGATCAAAAATCGCGACCAGAGTGAGATCATCACCATTATTCTTGTCCTGCTAAATCTGTGGGGCTTGCAATTCTTCTTCATGATCGCGGGGACCGCCAGCTGGTTCGCTTTGCGGCATCGGACCCCGCGCCAGTACATCACAGAACGAGTCAACCGCCTGCTTATCCCGTTCATTGCAGGGACGATCATGTTTTCGCCACTTGAATACTACCTGAGTTGGGCAAACAGGATCCAACGAGGAGAATTCTCCATCTCCTTTTGGGAGTTTCTTGGCAGCGTATTGCCTCGTTTCAACCCACTTCGACTGGGCTATCCGGGGTTTAGTCCCCGTTGGATTGGCGTTGGTTTCCACCTGTGGTTCATCGGTTTTCTCTTCTTTTTTGCGTTGATTGCACTCCCGATCTTTCGATGGATGAAGAGTGAAAAGGGCAAACCATTGGTGTCGAAATTGGCGGGGATTTGTAAACGGCGCGGTGGAATTCTGGTGTTCATCATCCCTCTCCTGCTGATTCAATTTTGCCTGCAGCCTCTCAATTTGCCGCAGCATGATTGGCAGGATTTTATTTACCTGCTGGCTTTCTTCATCCTGGGATATATATTGTTCGTCGATGAAAGCATCACTCGCGCCGTGCGCAGGGACGGATGGCTTTTTCTGGGGATAGGGGTCGCCATTGTCCTTGTCATGGTGGGCGCTTATGCCCTGGGCCTTCCGCTCCTGGACTGGGGGCAGGACCCTTCTTCGCTGCAATTCTATGTGCTTCTCAGCCTGACCACCCCCTTGGCGCTTTGCTTCTCGGTCGGGATGCTCTTCATAGGTATGCGCTTCCTGGATTTCACCAACAAGGTGTTGCGCTATGGACAGGAAGCCGCCCTGCCCTTCTTCGTGCTTCACCAGCCTGTGATCATCGTCATTGCATTTTTTGTTGTACAGTGGAACTCTGGAATTTGGATCAAACTACCGGTCGTGCTGCTGGGATCTTTTTTGGTGACCATCGGTTTGTACGAGTTGGTCGTCCGGCGCATCCGGCTGCTCCGACTTTTATTTGGGATAAAGATATAGGGTCCGAAGGAACAGCAATCCGGTTCGAGGATCTGAAAGTCATCAATAATCCATCTGTAAAGTAATCATGATTTGAAAATCAGCAGCTACATAATATAGAATTATCTTAGAGATATCGACTCTCACTTTTAATGAAGGAATGATCCTGATTTTCAGTATCCTGACCGGTACTGTGATGATCAATGCTGACTGGGGATGCCATGGCGACACGGTGCGTGGTTCAATTGCCGTGGTTGAGGAGATATTAACCGTGAATGGAGTATCTGGTATGGAACTCACACTGCCGGGCACTATATCGGCGATCATCCTATCGTTAAATAAAGAATAGGTGGAAATATTAACAACATTGGCAATCCAGATGTCAATAGAAGCATGCCCTCCTAGGGTAGACCAGTTCACGTTGGAAAGTGAACAAAACTTCGCTGATTGTCCATTCGAAAGGGAAACGCAAAATGAAAACAAACCGAATAAAAAAAAACCTCTTATGGGGAATTGTTGTGCTCGTGCTGGCCGGTCTCTTGGTTCTGGCCTGGTTCTTGGTTCCAGGCCTGCGCGAATGGATCGCACCATCCGCCATGGATTACAGGCCAACCGGCGTCCCTGGAGCGGCGCCCGTTGTTGAGTACTGGCCCACTGATGGCTGGCGAACCAGCACGCCGGAAGAACAGGGCTTCGATTCTGTGAAATTGGCGGAAGGTTTGCAAATCCTGCATAAGAATAATGTTGCCATTGACAGCCTGCTGATCGTCCGTAATGGGGATGTAATCCTGGATGCTTACTTTTACCCGTATGATGGATCCTTCCCCCACGACCTGGCCTCCGTGACCAAGAGTGTCACAACCACGTTGATCGCCATCGCCGCAGGGCAGGGCAAAATCCAGCTCGATCAGCCCATCGTTACCTATTTCCCGGATAGGTCCATCGCCAACCTGGATGACCGCAAACTGAGAATCACTGTCCGGAATCTGACCGGGATGGTGAACGGCATGGAATCGGGCTGCATCAATAACGATGAGGAAACCCTGGATACCATGCGAATCCAACCAGACTGGGTACAGGCCGCTCTGGACCGTAAAATGACCGATGAACCGGGTAAAAAATTCTGCTACGATAGTCCGGGCATGCACCTGCTCTCGGCCATCCTGCAGAATACAACCGGGATGACCGAACTCGACTTCGCCCAACAGAACTTGTTTGAACCGTTGGGTATCCATGATGTTTACTGGCAATCCGATCCACAGGGTTATTCACACGGCTGGGGTGACCTGCACTTGAAACCCCAGGACGCGGCCAAGATTGGCTTTCTCTTTCTTCAAAGGGGGGTTTGGGAAGGCAGGCAGATTGTTCCGGCGGATTGGGTGACCGAGGCTGTCCAGGAACACATCAAGACCGGTCGGGCAGATACCTACGGCTACGGCTGGTGGGTTTCAGACAACAATTACTTTGCGCTGGGGCGGAAAGGCCAGCACATCAAGGTATATCCGGCTTTGAATGCAATCGTGGTTACAACAGCCGGTGATTTGGAATACTCTCAAATTGATCGACTACTGGAGACTGCTTTCGTGGATGCTGAAAAACCATTGCCTGCCAATCCGGACGGGGTGGCACAACTGGCGGAGGCGGTTGCCATGATCCTTGAGGGACAGGCTGCACAACCAGCAACATCTCTTCCGGAAACTGCAGGGGAGATCTCGGGCAAGATCTATGCTTGTGAATCAAATCAAGTCGGCGTGAATACTCTACGTTTTGAATTCAGCGGTTTGGAGATCGCTGAAATGTACATGGAACAAAATGGTCAGGATTTCCTCTGGACTATCGGCTTGGATGGGAACTATCGCATTGCCCCTGAGGGACTCACGATGGGATACTGGGAGGACCCGCACAGGTTCATTATCCAGCTCTTCGATATTGGGATTCTCACTCGATCATTTCAATTTGATGGTGACAAGCTGGAAGTTGGCATCCCTGAAGCCGGGATGACGCTCAACTGCCAGGTTCAGAATCCGTGACCGAAAACATTCCAACAAGGGAGTATGCCAGCATTTGATAAACTTCAAATCTCGTACTGAAAATTATTCTATGGGGCACTCTGATTTTCATTGCCTGTTCGTTATCCTGAATAGTTGTCGCAGCCTGCGCTATTCACGCGAATACGTATCGCGTGAATTATTCATGGATATGGGTACAGCTAACGATTACTGTATCCTCCTGAAACTAATACCGATCGCCAATGAAACCCCATTCCTCTCCGCCCCGGATCACCGCCTGGTTCACAGGTGCAATCCAAATTTAGGTAGAGTTTCAGCTTTGCTGGATTTGAGCCGAAATACTCTTTTTCGCAGGTCTGATTCCTGCCGGGTCCACAAGACTTAATTAATCCTTTGATGGGATATATTAAGTCTTGTTTTTCCACTTGACTGGAATAATGCACCTGAGTTTTGGCAACTATACTGTCTCTAATGTTCTGAGGGCGTATACGCCTGACCTGTAGCTTAAGTATTAATAAACACAACCTGCAGAGTTCATCACCGGACTCCCGGCCGCGCCAACAGTATTGTAGGCTTCCACCATGTAGCCGTGGCTTCCATAAGTGGGCGAATTGTCGTCGTACGAGCTCGCGCCTTCGCCTAGCGTGGCGATGAGGGTGCCATCACGGTAGACCCGGTAGCCGGTCTCGTCCTCCACATCCTTCCAGCTCAACCGCACCACATATTGCAGGTAAGTGCAAGTTTGGTTGCTCACGTTGAGTACAGGCGCCGCTGGAGGGGCCGGCAGCGGTGGGCTTGGGATGACCGGCAGATCGTCAACGGGACCGGTAACATCTCCGGTTACGCCCGCCACGAAGCAGCGGGTGAAACCGTCTGGCAGCAGGACGTAATACCAGCCGGGCGGATTGCTGATGCCCTGGATCTCTGCCTGCTGGCCTACCTTTCCGAGCCCGATCCCGGGGTAGAGTGTATTCGGTCCTGTGCGGCAGTTGGCGGACTGGGTAAATACGAAGGATGGCAAAGCTACCGTCGGCGGCGGAGACAGCGGGGTTTGTGGCGGGCCTGTGGGAGTAGGATTTGGTTGCTCATCTCCAGGGCCAGCCGACATGGATCCCAAGAAACCCACCTGCCCTTCAGGAGAATCCAGGCTGAAGAGGAAAAGTAAGTGATAACTTCGACCGCCGGTTGGAGCGAAGCGCAGGACCCGCAGATCGCCCCGATCCGGTGACCGGTCGGCGATATTTCCGGTGTCATCTGCCACCCAGACAGCCACGTTCGGTGAAAGACCGGTCAGCACTATGCTCACAAGATAATCAGCGGGGAACCCGTCCGGGCAGTTGCCAGACAGGCAGACGGGAATGGGCATGCTCCGCTGCTGCCCGGGGCCGCCGCGGATGCTGAGGTCGGTGAGGCTGCCATCGGGAAGTAAAGAAAATTCGTCACTTCCATCACAGCGGTCACCAAGACCATCGCGATCAGTATCTTCCTGGGAGTAATTGGCGAGCCCGGGGCAATTGTCGGAGACGTCGCCAATGCTGTCGCCGTCAGTGTCTGCCTGGTCGGGGTTGACCACGTCCGGGCTGTTGTCGCAGTAGTCGCCCAAGCCATCCCCATCGCGGTCTGACTGGTCTAGGTTGGCCCGGAGTGGGCAATTGTCGCTTGCGTCAGGAACACCGTCAGAGTCGTCGCTCAGGTCGCAGGCATCGCCGAATCCGTCCCAATCGTTATCGCGCTGATTGCTATTGGCAAGCCCCAGGCAGTTATCACGGGAATCGAGCACGCCGTCCCCGTCTTCGTCATCGCAGGCATCCCCGACGCCGTCGCCGTCCCTATCCTGCTGGCCCGGGTTGACCACGAACGTGCAATTGTCACCTGGATTGAGAATGCCATCATTGTCATTATCGTTATCGCAGGCGTCACCCTGCCCGTCGCGGTCTGTATCCTGCTGGCTTGGGTTGGCTGCGAACGGGCAGTTATCGAGACTGTCGGGGATGTAATCTTCGTCGTTGTCTGGATCTAGCGCATTGTCAGTCCCGTCGCAGTCGGTGTCACCATCCCCCAGTTCGACGGCGGCATAGGCATTTTGCACCTGACAGGCGTCGAAAGAAGTAAAGCCGCCAATCCCCGATAATGCCCACCGGTCGGCGCGCGCTACGGCTGCGTTGCGGGCGTCGATGAACTGGGCGTTGCTGCCCAGGCTGATCATCGTTGAATAGAACAAAGCCCCAAGCTTGCCATTCCCGAGGCCTGTTATCGTCCCGCCGTTGAAATCACCCCCAACCGAGATCAGGAAGGCGGCCTTGTTATTGATGCCGCTGTTGGTGTGGACGCCGCCATTGTCCTCCGCGGTCATGGAAAAGTTTGACATCCGGTCCGGGTCGAGAAAGGCGGGGGGATTGCTCAGATCACGGATGGGGCCGGCGCCACCGATGCGGCCCTCGCCCATGGTCCAGTTGCCGTCCTGAAGGGCGGCCATGATGTCGGCGTAGCTCTCGTTCAAGGCGCCGGGCTGGTTGGCATACACCAATTCAGAGCTGGATGCGATCACACCGTGGGTGAACTCGTGGGTCAGTACGTCCTGCCCGATCCAGCCAGTTTTAAAGGCCGTCAGATCGCAAAAGTTGATCCAGGCGGCGTTATCCACGCCAGCACGAATAAAGACCTCGAACTGGGAATCGTCGTTGTCGTAGGAATGGCGCCCAAAGGTGTCATGATAGAACTTGTAGACGTTTCGGGCGTACCACCAAGCTGCCACTGCTTCAGGATCGGAGAACCAGCTTCTCGCCAGACCGTCCTCATCACCGATGTGGTCACCTGAAAAGTAGTAGCAGTCGCCAACACCACCACCGCCTGCGTTAAACTCTTCGAAGTCGAAATCCTCCAGCCCGCTGCCATCCTGCGCGAGCGAGTACTTGTAGAGCACCTGGCCAGTTTGGGCATCCACAAAAGCCTGCCAGGGGGCAGGGTCGTGGATGGTGACCCTCCAGACCAGATGTGCCTCAGGAGCAACATTATCAAACAGGCTCGGGTCAAATATCATGAGCTGGGTTGTGCCGGCCAGCCGCGCCTCGGGCAAGCCCAGGTCGGCGACGGCACTTTGTTCTGCCTGGGGTGCTGAGAGATAAGGCGTGGTATCCAGTGCCAGATCCCCGTTGACCAGGCCGCCGACCGTGGCAAGCAGGCGCTCCCCGCTCAGCGTTACCACGATCTCGCTGGCAAAGACCTCGATACCGGCATAGGTCTGGTAGAAGGTGACATTCACCTCATTCCCTTCCTGGCTGAGGCGGCGCACGGCAAGTCCCAGGTCTGGATTTGCGATGCGGTAAAGGTCCTGATAGCTATTCAGGAAGTTGCGGGCGCGCTCCACCGCATCTGCGCCTTCGACAAGGTAACTGCCAGAGACAAAGCGGGGAAAGCCGTTCTGAAAGGACAGCTCAGGTGGGGTCTCCGAAACTGCTTCGAGCTGGCGCAGTGCGGTCACCTGAGGGTCTTGTGGGACGAGAGCAGGCGCTGTGGCCGGTGGCTCGGTCAGGGGGGTGCCGCTGGGCACGGAGGTCACGTTTCCAGGCTGCGCACAGCTTGACAGGAACAGGATTAAAACTAAGGTGCGGATCAATGCACTTGTGCTTTTCACGGTTATCTCCATCCAGCCCGGTTCATTTGTGTTGATAGACGAAACTACATTGGCAGGAAAAAATACCCCCAGCTGCCGGTACTTTCGTTACTGATAATATTTACAAAGTATACCATATTTATCATATTATATTAAGGAACAGACCATCGCAACCGCTGACAGCCCGGTTTCTTTGAGGAGGGCGGGGTAGCGGATTGTGAGATCCCGCTCCCATGGCAGGGGCGCTTGAAGATGCCAGGTCAGCTGTTGGGCTGGCATCTGGATGTATCCATTGGATGGATTAACTTGTGCTAAGGGAAATTTACCCGAGTTGTCCCGGACGAGAGACAATGAATACCTGGTCAATGAACCAGGGATCTTCGTCGTAGACCTAGCATCCGGTCGGACTACTGGATCGGGAATACAGCTGCCTCAAAAATGGTTGGTCGCAGGTCCGACTCCTGCCGGGCAAACTTATTATTTAATCTCGTTTCCAATTTATTAAGTACAGCATAATGCCCCTCTAAGCAACTAAGGGGTATTATTTTAATCCCTGATCCCATTCAACTGTCAAAAAAGTTCTACCATACAAATAGGTACCCCAATGGAATTCGAATCGCGTTTGGTTGCGGATCTCGAGGCGAGTTATTTAATTGCTGGGTATTACTGGGCAAACCGTGAGAGCTCGGAGTTCCGATATTGTCTGCTGTAGTCTAATCAGGCTATTCTCAATCTTCTCAATGCGTTCACGCTCATTGCGAACGTGGCGGATGGAATAGCCCGGGAGTTTCTGCCGGCTGTCCGGCCTGGAGAATTGGTTCAGCACTTTCGATCAAATGGGTCAGCCGCTGCATGCTGTTGGAGACCATCGCAATAGGCGGTCGTTCCATTGCCTTGATGATTCCCCACACGCGTGCCTGCCGCTCTTTGAGGTCTGAAACCTTGACCGCAGCCCCTGAAACCACACGGTGCCTGACCAGAAGGTTCCAAAGAATCTGGCAAACAGCTGACAGGGGCGGAGCTAAGAGAATGCCCAGCAGGCCAAAAGCGTCTGCCATTGCCAGGAGTATGACCAGGGTAAGAATGGGATTATCCCATTTGTGTCTGAAGAGGCGCGGCTCGATCCACACTTCCAGGACAATCAAGACGACGAGCGTGTAGAGAGCCGTAAACAGGCTGAACTGCACACTGGTCAACAGTCCCAAAGCCAGCGGCAGGATCACTGCAAGAGGCGCCCCCACAATCGGGATAAGCCATGCCAGTGCGCCGATCAGCGCCAGGAGAATCGGGTACGGGGATCCGAGCAGCCAGTAACCTAGACTTAAAAGAAACCCGGCCAGCAGGCTTTGGATTACTTCGCTGCGAATGTAAGCGCCAAGGTCGGGTTCGATCGTCCGCCAGATACCTCGTGCACGTGTGCGTTGACCGGATGGAAGCAGAGAAAGCCAGAGCCGCTCAAAATGAATTTGATTGATGCTCCAGTAGATGCTCAAGAACAGAATGACAAGCGCAGCGCTTACAAGGCTGCCGAAACCCTGGGTGAAGCCAAGTAAGGCTGGTAGGACGAGTTGCCCAGTGTTGCCGGTGAGGGCTTCAAAGAGCTTGCTTGGCGCAGGCAGCCACCCCATTACCGTCTTTTGGAATGAACTGCCTTCCAACCATGCCGGTAGCTTCCACGCATCCTGTACTGACACCGTCTGGGCAAACTGTTGGATCTCACTGACCGCAGCTTTACCTGCCAGGAAGAGCAGGAAACCGAAACTGCCCAGTACGACCAGGTAAAGGAGAACCCAGGCCATGCGCACCACAAAGCGTCGACCGGCCAGACGTTGGACCAATGGGCGCAGGGCTGCAGCAAGAGCCAGCGAGATCAGCATGTAAATAACAGCCACCCGGAACTGCCATACCAAGGCAGCCGCCAGCAAGGCAGTCATGATTGCCGCACCGAACATCAACACTTTCCTGGTCATGGTGCACCTGAGATATGGATCTGCGCCAACAATGCATCCAGGTCGGTGGTGATGGCTTCAATCTCATCCATCACCTGATCGGTCTGCTTGACCCTCAGGTCCGAGCCGCCTTTCTTGAGGCGCGCCTGTCTGCGCAGACCCTTGGCTAGGTTTTGGGTTTCATAGCGCAGACGGCTGGCGAGATCGCGCCCAGCTGAGACCTCCGGCTCCCTCGCTGCCGGATGAAAAACGAAACGATCGAGTAAAAGTTGAATTATGGCTGCCATGGGAATCGCCATGAGCACGCCGCCAATGCCGAATAAAGAAC
Source organism: uncultured Chloroflexia bacterium (assembly GCA_963828815.1). Classification (GTDB taxonomy): domain Bacteria; phylum Chloroflexota; class Anaerolineae; order Anaerolineales; family Villigracilaceae; genus UBA877. Next base: position 1,300,018 of record CAWHGD010000002.1, on the reverse strand, counting down.
CAAAAGCAAAAATCGCCAGTAGGGAAACGAACGGGTTTATCCCCACTGCCTTGCGCATGATACGCGGCACCAACAGGTAGTTTTCCGTTTGATGAAGAATGAGCGTAACAACGACAACCCACACCAGTTTGGAGGGCGCTATGGAAAGGGCCACCAGGGCTGCAGGAACTGCGCCAATAAGCGGCCCGATCAGTGGAACTGCCTCTCCCACGGCCGCCAACAATCCCAGGACCAATACATTGGGCAAGCCGATGAGTAGATAGGCAACCAACGAAACGATGCCCATAACCAGGCATAAAACACCTTGCCCTGCAAGGTAGAAACCGACCTTGTTTTCGATGGAGGAAACCAGTTCGCTAATACTCTCGCGTTGACCCTTTGGAACCAGGCGCAACAATGACTGGATGGTTCTCGGCCCTTCGAGCGCCCAGTGAAAGGCCAAAAGCAGAATTGCAGTGGTCACAAAGATGAATCGTGACACCAAGGTCAAGTAATCCAAAGCCTGCCCGGCTGATGCCAGCATTTGTGGTCCTGTCTGCTGGATAGTCCCCAGACCAGGCAGGGTCACGGGGAGGAACGCACCCAGGCGTGCAAATAATTGATCGGGGAAATTCACCAGCCACTCACGCAAGCTTTGGTAGTAGCCTGGCAGTGCAGCAGCAATCGTTGTGCCCTGCTCGACAAGGATCGGGAACAACAAGAAAACGAATCCGATCAATAACGCAAGCAGCATGAGGAAAACAAGGATGGCCCCGGCGATTTGTGGGAGCCCGCGCTGATGCAACCAGGTTATGACCGGCCTGATCACCGTACCCAGCAGGATGGCGACAAATAAAATGAATACGATCTGGTAGAACCGGTAAAGAAGCCAGAAACCAAGAACCACAAAGCCTAACAGGAGGGTCGCCCACACTACCCGTCGGAAGTTCCAGTTCTCCGCTTGTGCAGGGGATTGGAATGCAATAGTATCGCCCGCGCGTGCATCGGAAGAACCTGTGTTATCGGCATTGGAAGACAAGCTGGAATTATCAGACATGCTTATGGATACCTGAACTTCCATCATTCTCGGGAAACTTGATCAATAAGATCGGATTGACATCCCAATATCTCAGCCGCCCGGCTGGAAGACCGGGCGGCATATCAGTGTACGGTATGCAACTTGAAGCTGCCCTTCGCTTCTCAATAAACCGGTTCAGTCGTCGAAGCCCGGATCTATATGATATGCAGAAGGTTCAAAATAACCAGTATAACCACGATAACGAGCAGAACATGGATCCAGCTGCCTGTTTTTGGAAATCTTGGACTAATGTTCCGACCGAAAAAGCCGAGTAGCCACAGGATAACCAGGATCACGATGATGGTCCACAACATGAGATTTCTCCTTTTAAATGATCTTTTGGAAGATCTGGAAATCGCCCCTGGTCAATTGACCAGGGGGAGTCGACTCAACGGCCCAGCAGGATGAAGATTCCAGCCGCGATTGCGATAATCGCCAGGATCACGTCAAGGCCACTTAAGCCCAGAAGTGTTACCAGCCCCCAGGCGATGAGAAAAACGGCAAGCAAGATCATACCGATATTCTTGGTGATGTGCATGATGGTACTCCTTTCGTATGTGATTGAAGGGTGGGTCTCGGGTCTGGCGACCCTGGAAACCCGGGAAGGCGGATGCATATTATCTGATCTCAGGCAGCCTCAACTGGCAAGTTGCCGGCTTCAAGAGCAGCGGACAAACGGTCCATTTGTTTACGTTCTCGCAACTGGCTGCTTCTCGCATGAATTTGAGCCCGCGTCTGCCTTCCTGATTGCGGGGCGAAAAGCAGCGTGACTGCCGAGCCGATCAGGCCTCCGATCAGCATGCTGATGAGCATGGCGTTCTTCGTGGCCCTGAACCTTCGCATGTGCTTTCCATCACTGTTCTTCATCGTTTATCTCCTTCAAATTAATAAGCTGGGTGGGCGCTCATTGCGACTAACCTGATGTTTCGATCCGCTTCACGCAGCGAAGGAATGTCCACTGACCGGTCAATTCGTCACGACCCTGGCTGCCCACCTGGATGCCAGCCTGTAATCTTTCTTCTTCTGTGAGAGTAAAGAACCCGGCCAGCCGCCTGAAAATGCCCTTGACGGTCTGCATCACGGCTGAAAAGTGAACCAGTCGAGTTTTATCTGATTTGTATTCCTCAGTAGAAATTTCCATTTGATTATCTTATTGTTCGTGTGTGTGCTGATCGGTGGTGGTGGTCTGCGTGACGGGTCCGCGCGGGCGATAGAAAATCACCCAGATTAATCTTTCGATTGCCCATGCGATCAATCCATATACAAGCATGGCGATCAAGGTTGGGATTTCAAGCACCATACCGCCTGCTGAGGGTGTCACGGTCAACCCTGAAAAGGGCAACAGGAATATGCTGGTGAGACCATAGATGAAAACGGTGATCGGGCTGTTCGGGTTTGCTGCAATCAGTTTCAAGACAAAGCGCAGCGCAAGCATTCCCTCGAGAATTCCCAGAACCAGCCAGACCACCTGGGTGGCTTTAAATGTAAAAATGCGCCGTTCCCGTTCCGGTTCTTTTTGTGTCGTTTGAACTTCCGAATTAGTGTCTGTTGGCATGTTGTTCTCCTTCTTAAGCGTGATCCCTTCTGAAAGTTCCAGGATTCATTTCCACGGTTGTCAGTGATACTATAACGAACCTATGTTCGAAGGGTTGCCTGAGTGAAAATGACCGATTTAGTGTCTCCCGCGAATTAGATTAACGATCACCAGCAGGATGACAGCACCCGCGAGTGTCAACAGCATGGTTGACAGGGTAATCGCATCGTTGATCGTCCCAATATGGAACAGGGGGCTGAGGAAGTAACCGGCCAGGAATGCTCCCACGACTGCCACTATGATGTTGATCAGCAGATTCGAGCGGTTGTGCGTGATTTCAGTCGCCACCCAACCGATTATTGCTGCAACGACCAGGTAGATAATTATGTTCATCGTTCTCTCCTTTTTGAGTAGTTCAGCTGCACGGAATACCGTGAATTTTTCCAGAAAGTATCTTTATTCTTCAGAAAAGCCTCGGATTATTTGAAAAAGCATCCCCGGCTTGCGCTGGATTTCAGGTCATCGATCAGCCGGATCGCATTTTCATGCACCAACACTCGCAGCGACGGTTCGCAAGCGTTCGGCCACGCGTTCTGGTGTCTCACCTTTACTGATAAATGCATCTGCTCCGGCGGAAAGGGCGGCCTGGCGGCGGGCATCCAGATGGCTGATGAGAACAACGACAATGGCGTATGGACAGGCCAGGCGCAGTTCAGCCAGGGACTGTACTCCCAGATCGACGGGGAGCAGGTCCCAGTCCACCAATAGCATTTCCAGGTTGGTGGCCGGGGCTTTGGCCAATGTTGAGGACCAATCTGCGGCTTCGCCTACCACTTCCATATTCAAATCAAGTAGTAGCAAGCGAAGGGCTGAACGCTCTTCGGGCTGCGAATTGGCTAAATAAACACGGGTCATAGATTCATCGTACAACAAAGGCTCCCCGGCCACATCCATCAGCCGGGGAGTATTCCTCTCCGCCAGTTGGGGGAGGATACCAAAATTCAGATCCTGGGGACAATCCCTCGCCTGTGTTAAGGCAGGAATGGCAATGATCGGATGGCAGTGCAATACGCGGATGTTGATGCCTGAGGCCAGCAGGTGAAATAGGAGTAAATGATCAGCAAAACAAGGAGGATTACAAAGATCCAGATGATATTGCGCAGGATCTTGAAGAATGCCAGCAGGAGGACGGCACCTCCCAGTGATACCAGCAAGGCAGGGATGCTAAAATTGCTCTCGTTGATCGTGCTGACATTGAACAAAGGGCTCAGGAGAAAGCCTCCAACGCACGCACCCACGATGCCGACAACAATATCGGCTATCGGACCCTGCCGTTTATTCGTCCGCATAATGATGCTGGCTATCCATCCGATCAAAGCCCCGGCGATGATCCAAATAATGAAGTTAACCATTTTCTTCTCCTTGGGATTTAGGAGGAACTAATTTCGAGGTGCTAGAGCAGGTTCACAACTTCGCCTTAAGTATCAGGTTCATGTTGCCCTGCTTCGTATTGAGCTCCTCTTTCGGATTGAACCGGACAAATGTATCCCGCGGTAATTCTTTAGGATCAATCTTCGAGAACAAACGTGATCTTCAACTGGACGCGGTATTCAGTAATCTGCCCTTCATCGCCCAGCATGACCTGCTGGTTCTCGATCCAGGCTGACTTGAGTTTCTTGAGCGTTTTATTAGCGCGCGCGACGCCCATCTTGATCGCATCTTCAAAACTCTTCGGGGAAGAAGCAATGATTTCAGTAACTTTAGCGACTGACATGGAGGGACTCCTTTTGAGACGCGTGGATCCCGGGGTGACCCGGACCGATTTTCAGCCCTGGGGTCCACGCCTTGAACCGTTACAGATTCTTGACGAGTGTTGCCACCACCAATAATACAAGCCCGGCTGTGACGAGCCAGAACGCGTATGGACTCAGGGCGGCGATAGTGCCAAAGTGACCGAGGAGTCCAAGGACACCAAGAATTACAGCGATCCACCACGTGATGGTTTTTGGAGGAGTGAGTTTCATCTATAAATCTCCTTTCAAATTGACGGCTCTTCGAATGGCGTCCGACATTCGGTCCGGGTGCGGCAAGGTCAGACAACCTGCAGGTAGAGTTGCGTAATGAAGCTTGACAGACTCCCCAGACATGCAATCGCATGCAACTCTTCTTACATATTACAATAATTACTCCCCGGCTGCATCCACCTGCCGGGGAGTGTTTACCTCCGCCATTTGGGGGAGGTGCGTTTTCAGGCAACAAGGTGGTTACGCAGCGCCAGGGTGACAGCTTCCGTACGGCTGGTAACACCCAGTTTGGACAGGATATTACTGACGTGGGATTTGATCGTGGATGGGCTGACAGACAGTCGTGCGGCGATCTGCGTGTTGTTCAACCCCTCGACCATCAGGGCCAGCACAGCACGCTCGCGCTCGGTCAGGTCGAAAACGGGTGCCGGGGGTTGGGAGGCGGCATGTACCAGCGCCTGGGCGGCTTCGGGAGAGAGGGTGGCGCGGCCGGCATGCGCATCGCGGATGGCCCGGGCTAATTCATCAGCGGTCACATCTTTAAGCAAATAGCCGATGGCTCCGGCCTGCAGCGCGCTTTGGACCATGTTCTCCTCCTTGAAACTCGTCAGCGCGATCACATGGATCGATTTGGATTGTTTTCGAATCAGCCGCGTCGCTGCGGCACCATCCATATCCGGCATGACCATGTCCATCAAGACCACATCCGGCTGGAGTTTGGCGCACAATTGAACGGCTTCTTGTCCGCTGGCGGCCTCACCCGCCATCTCAAGGTCATCAAAGACCTTCAGGAAGGTCGCCAACCCTCGGCGTACCATCGCATGGTCGTCGACAACCAGGACACGGATAGGTAATGAGGAAGTCTTTGTCATAGGGCCTCCTGTTTTGTGTTCCCCGGCCAGCACACTGTGACTTCGGTCCCGTGACCCGGATTGCTGGTGACTGTCAACTGCGCTCCCACCGCTTCAGCGCGCTCGCGCATCATGCCCAGTCCATAGTGACCGGGTCGGGCGAGTTCAGAGGGATCAAAACCCAGACCATCATCGCGAATGCGCAATTCCACCGAACTGACCACGAACCTCTGAAGTGCGCCGGCGTATGAAGTGGGCCACTCTTCCTTTCCCTTGCCGGTATTATCTGCTGCATCGGTGTCATATTGCAGATCGATCTCCACCTGGCTGGCCCTGGAATATTTGGCAGTGTTGTTCAGTGCTTCCTGGCAAATCCGATAGAGTGGTACCTGGATATCTGCAGAGAGAACATGTTCCCCGGCGATGTTCACGCTGACCGGGATGCTCGTCCGGCCTGTAAAGGCGTTCGCCAGCTGGCGCAGCAAATCACCCAGACTGCTGTCGGATAAGACCGATGGTCGTAGTTCGGCCAGCAGTTCGCGCATCTCGGCCAGGGCTCCGCGGGTCAGCCGGCGCAGGTCCTCTAGAGACTTCCGAGCCTCGACTTGATCGCGGTCCCACAGGCGCGGCAGGACTTCAGCGATCAGGCCGGCGGAGAAGAGCGACTGGTTGACGGCATCATGCAGGTTCTGCGCCAGGCGCTGACGTTCCTGCAGACCCGCCAGCGCGCGGGCATGTTCATTCAGCTCGGAATTGACCATGGTGATCGCGACCTGATCAGCCATCGAAAGAGCCAGGGCTGCGTGGTGAGCAGTGAAGTAATTCCGCCGTGTATGTGCAATTCCCAGCCCCCCGATGATTCGGCCTTTGACTGCCAGTGGCACCCACATCCAAGCCTGAACTCCTTTTAATAATACGGCTGTGTCCCCCTTTAAGAGTATGCGAAGAAACACCGCTTCCGGGTTAGCGCTGTTTACGTCAGCAATGCGGATCGGTCGGTGTCCGTTAAATAAAGCCTGGAGTATCTCAGGACCTTCCACGCGAACTTGGAAAGGCACGGACTGATCCAGTTGCTGCAGCCCGTTTACCGCTAGAGAAATCAGTGTCGAGTCATCCAGCCTGAAAAGCCCGGCGTGAGAGTACTCGATGATCTCCCGTAAATGGTCCAGGATCAGACCCGGTTGGAGTTCAAGGGTGGATGCCAGGGTGTGTGATATCTCCAGCAACGTGGATTGTTCGCGCGTGCGGTCCTCAAAACGCTGTTGGAGGCGCTGATCTGCACGGATTCGCTGGCTGACGTCCCGAACTACCCCCAGAAAACATGCTCGATCCTGATGGGTGACTACACTCCCGTGCCACTCTGCATGAAACGTGGCGCCATCCCGGCGTACGCTCAGCACCTGGGTGTCAATCGCAGCACCGGGTCGAAACGCCCGAAGGTAATCCCTGAATACATTTCGACTGTCGGGGTGGATGAATTCCGCCGGGAGAAGCCCAATGAATTCTTCACGGGCATAGCCGTGCAACATGCAAGCCGCAGGGTTTGCATCAACAATGCGACTCGTTTCCAAATCGATGATGATCAACCCATCGGGGGCAGCATTGAAAACACTAAGGGATCGACCTTCTTTTTTCCCAGACAGTGGAATTTTCCGTCTTTTTTTCATGAGAATTCCAATTGCTTGATCTGCCGCTTAATCACGCACGCCTTCCCGGAAGGTTTTTTAATTATATACAAATTCCTGAAGTAGACAACCGTCGTTATTCCAATGCTCCCGTTCTTCCACATTATTGGCACCGTAAGAACAGGCGAATTTTTCGAAGAGATCGTGACACCGATCAACAATGTTTCGTTATAATGTTGCATTGGATTTTGGCTTGAAAATACCCCGAAAGAAACTCACCCTAAAAACAACTAACCCCATATAACTATCATAACTTTACTACCGTACAAATAGGCGCCCCCTGCGTACTCTGCGCCCTGTGGGCTGCGTATTTTGCGCCCTGTGGGTCGCGTACTTTGCAACCACCGGGCAAGGGGATACTGTATATAGGTATAATACAAAGCCGAGAGGGTGGCTGACAACCCGATCATTCATGCCATCACAGGAGGTTCCTCTTCAATCATCCGGCAGGTTTTACCCGCTGTTGTACGGCTTGCGTGCGAGCCAATCCTGAGTATACTTTTAGCAAGACAGGCGCGGTGGTTTCTCTCCCCTAAAATGATGGCTCGCCACCTTCTCGGATGCACCTGACATGCGGGATTCCGTGGCATTTTCAAGCATTTTTCCCTGGCCTGCGGCTAGGGCAGGCTCGCTTTGAGTTTTTTGTTCCCCGACCCCTCCCCAATGCCAGTAACGCCAACCGTTCAACGATACAGTAAGTCGAAAAAGGAGACCAAGATGAAAAGAAAGAACGTTTTCTTCAAGGCTGGCATCTTATTGCTCTCATTGTTGCTTCTACCAGGTTTAGTGGGATGTGGTGTAAATTCAGATATGAAAGCAACGACAACACCCACTCCCACAAAGACAAGAATGCCCACTCCAACAGCTACACCTGTTGTGATCCAGCGGGCTCAGATCTTGGATTTCATCACCTCCCTCTCCAACGCCCCGACTTTCCGCGGGACCATCAGCGGGCAGAACTGTGGTCACGGCGACGAGATCACGGACGATGCCTGGTACCAAGGCTACCGCAACATGATAGAAGTCCTGCATGATAAAACCGGGGAATGGCCGGGCATCATCGGCCTCGATTATGAGTTTGCTCGTTCATTCACTCCCGCTCAGCTCTCGAAGGCGAATGAAGTCTTGATCGACTACGCGCGTAACGGTGGGATTGCCATGATCGCGTTCAATCCTCAGAACCCTTGGATGAACGATGAAACCAACCTCGCGAGCAATCCCGGAACGTGGGATGGACCCTCTGCAGCAACAAGCAGCCTGCCACCCGGAGCAAGCTTGGATGATCTCCTCAATCCCGAGAAGCCCGTCCACGCGGCTTGGATGCGCAAATTGGACCGCATCGCCGGGGCTCTTCAGGAACTCCGCGACGCGGATGTGGTCGTGCTCTTCAGCCCCATGCAGGAAATGAACGGCGTTTGGTTCTGGTGGGGCATAGACTCCCATCGCACTGATCCCGAACCCTTTATCCGGGTGTACCGCGCCATGCATGATTACTTTACGAACGAGAAAGGTCTTGACAATCTCATCTGGGTATATTCACCGACGGCTACGTACGGTAATGGCACCATGACAAATTACGTCTATCGGGCTGTGGATTGGACTTATCCGGGAGACGACTATGTTGATATCATAGCGGGCACCAACTACTCGGATGATATGTCGATCTCGGACTACCCCGTTTATGTGAACATGGGCAAGCCTCTTGGCAACACGGGGTACGGTCTCGCTGATGCTGCGTATAGCGGGACCTGGGACACATCGCGTATCATCGAACGGATCAAGAACGATTACCCCCGGATGGCCTTCTGGGAGAACTGGCACGGCTATACAGGAACGAGTTTTGCCTTGGTGGACAACCTCAACGCCGATATCCTCCTTGCGGATCCCTTCGTGATCAACCGCGACGACCTTCCATGGAACATTAAATGAGGAAGATGCAGGGAGAAAACGGGTACCCGAGGAAGTAGCTTGTCGCGCCCTCCCGCCCGCAGTCGATTACCGCCGCCACCCGTCGCGCCATTTCCTCCGTCCTACACAGCAGGATGCCCCCCTCCCGGTTTAAAACCGGCTTTCCATCCCGCTTTATCCATTTATCTCAAACGAAAAGGGACTGCCAGAAAAGCAGTCCCATCAATTTTTTCCGGTGAGAGGAGAACCTTACGGGATGGTCACCGTCAAGATATAGGTCACCAGACCGCCGTCCCGGGGGATGACCTCGACGACATATTCCTGCGTAGTCGGCAGGGTGCCGGTCCAGGTGGTGGCGCGGTCCCATTGGCTCACGAGCGTACTCCCCCGAATTCCAAAGACAGACAGGTAGGCCCTGCTGGAGTTGACGTTGAGGCTGACGGTCATGAGCTGTCCGGCAGTGCACAGAAACCCGTAGGTGTGCACATATCCAAGGTTCGTTTGACCGTACAAGGTGATGGAGGTCTGGTAAGTATTGGGGAAATTGACCAGTTTCCCAATCTTGGTGGTCAGAACGTAGTCCTCCGTTGTGGCACCGCCGAACAGCTTGATCGTATATGTCCCGGTCTGGGGGAGCTGGATTTGATAGTGCGTCCACCCGACGACCTCATCGAACAGCCGGCCTCCGTCCGGGGTAATCACGCCCAGGGTGACATCCCAGCCCGGGGACTCAACATTCAGGATCATCGGCTGGCCACGGATGGCTTGGACCGTGTACGTGATGACCTGCCCGGGCGAAATGGTGCCCTTAAAAACCGCGGCGGTTTCCCCCTCCTGAAAGACGATCTCCCCGGGTGAACCAGGCGAGAGCGCGGGGGGATTGCTGGGTATGCTGGTAGCCGTTGCCAGCAGGAACGGGGTTGTAGTGGAGAGGTCGAGCGTTGGTGTATCCAATATCTGCAACACGGGTGTTGGGCTGGAGAGAAGATCGGTGGTAAGCGTGTCCTGGGGCACCTGCACCTCGGGGGTTGGGCTGGATGAGATGAGTACCGGCGTATCCACCTCTGGCATGGTGGTGGAGGTAGGAGGCACGGCCGCGGCATCACTTAAAAACGGTAGGTCGCAGCCAACCAGCAGCAAAACCAAGAGGATCATAGAGATGAAAAGCGAAAATTGCCTGGAATGAGAGAGCGACTTGTTGGATATCATGGAATGTTCCTCCTTAGGAAAAATGCTTCCTAAAACATAGGTGTGCTAAAAAACGAGTCTCCATGCCTGAAAATTTTGAATTCATACCGGTTGATTGCAAGGTTACCCCAATGATAGCATAAGAGACCGCTTAAAAATATACACTCCGGAGTATTCCTTGATATCTATGCTCCAATTTGATCCGGGTTGTAAAAATAGCGCTCCCATCCCTGCTTATACCGGATATATTGGAGTCAAATATCAGCCCTGCCTGTGATACTCCGCTGTGGAAGCAGTACCACCATCCTATTCTCCTGCCCTGCATCGTATGTGAATTGGAAGTTGTTCCCGAAGCGACTCACACCTATTCGCCCAACTATGATAATGCCTTGATCCGGGCGTTAACTTTCCTGAGTCTGCCAGCATGACTTTGAAGCCCGCCCCACACAGGCTCCACAGGACGCTCTGCCTGCGGCTCCGCGCCGGTAAGCCATACCGTTGTCAAAAGATCAACCATGTATTTCATACAATAATCCGCCACGAAAGGCGGATTTTGGGATGCCCCCAAGGAGAGACGGATTCAATACGTCAAATAAGCTTTCTATTTGAAATTGAATTGCATTAAATATAAGTGCCTATTATGATATGCGTTTTTATTTACTATTTGGGTCAACGGCCTTAAATGATAATTAGGCTATTAGAGCAGGATTCAAGATAATTACCATTAAATATTGGTATACTGGATAGGTCTTGAATCATGAAGAAGCATATACTTTTAATCATCCCGTTCCTGCTCGTTTTTCTGCCCCTTGCTCTTTTCTCCTGTGGTTCTAATCCGTCATCTCCAACGGTTACGACCCCCACTCCCTCGCTCCCCTTTACGGTCCCCACGCCTTTTGTGCTGGATGAGGTTTTGTCTTCGTCGCAATTCGTACCCGCAAATGTGCCTCTCTGTCCGTACGAAGAGTATTTTCGGAGCCTGCCTGCGGATTACTATAGTGAAAAGTGGCAGTCCTGGATAACCAACCCTCCCATACTTTACGGTCAAACGATGGGTTTAATAAGCATTTCAGATGGAACCCTTCTGGCGCTCAATACATACGAAGTTCCCGAACAAATACCCGTCACTGCCACAATCCGGTATTATTACACGGGAACCGGACCAGGTGATACGGCTCCAATTTCGATACGCTTTATCCTGCTGCTGGACGAGCAGCAGGTCACAACAAAGTTCAACAGTGGTGATGATGTGCTGCCATATTTCGATGTTCTTATTTATCCGGGTGACGATGAGGCATTAACTTTTGATATTCCGCCTCTTGAGCCTGGTATCCATGATATTAACCTGGTTGGGTTCCCCGGTGTGGACCTGGAACCGAATTATGTTGGCTTAAATCCCAATTGGGCGTATCGCTTCACACTGGTGTCGGGTGGTGATGATTCTCTTCTCCCGCGGCTTTATACCCAATTCAGAGCTGGCAACCGGTTTTTATTCAAACGGGTTATGGACAAAGTGGTGGTTGACCTTTCATTATCCTTGGAGAGGAATGAATTATTGGACTGGAATTATCCCAACCCGCTCCTACCGGTTCCGATCGGGCAACCGATAGATTTCTACATCTATGCTGGATATGAAGATATCGTCATCTCTAATTATCCGGACATACCGAATGCAAACGAGCAGCCTTTTGCCCTCATCCTATTGGATGATTACTTGCAAAGCGCCTTTTCGGATGAAACCCCGGTGATTTACGGGATTGTTTCAAATAACACAGCTTGGTCTCGCATTCCAGTCCATTATTCTCCTTCCCATGTCCCCGGCTCTCATCAGATTGTTGTTGTACGCATTAACTACCCCGGTTTCCCGGCTTGCCTGTTAAATCCTGAGGGAAGAATGTATTCAGTTGATGTAGATCTTAACCGGGTGTGGTATGAGATTGTGCCCTAATCTCTGACGATAAATTAACATGAATTATGGATAAGGGCCGGGGCAAAACCGTTGTGCTGGAGGGCATCCGCCGCCAATACTTGCCGTAAGTCCGAAAAAAACAAAATCCGCCTTGAAGGGCGGATTTCCGTGTGCCCCCAAGGGGATACTGTATATACGGATGTAATAGTAAAGTGAGAGGGGTGTTTATTATCAAAGCCAGATCAGAGCTTTTCTTTTATGGCTGGAATAGCTTCCAAAGCAATACGTTTCAGTAAGTCTTCAGTGGTAATGGCATTGTCCTTAAATGAATCAAGCCCATAAGCATAAATGAAACAAAAATCACGGATACCAGCTTCTGCGTAACGTAGAATGGTATCTTCAAATGCATCCATGGAACGGAATAAAAAATCAGAGGTCCAACCGTACAGGAAGGTCCGTCCAATCTGATCAGGGTCTCGCCCATACTCACAAGCGAAATCGCATAACAGCTCACAACTCTGGCGAATGACCTCGCTATTTTGCCTGGGGGTAAGTCCATCACCTGGGTAAAAAGCGTTCCAGGCATCTCCATATTGTGCTGCCAGGCGTAGCGCTTTTGGTCCTTTGGCTGCTACATTAAAAACGGGACGGGGTTTCGAAACGAACCCAGGATGTATCAGTGCTTCCTGGATGTTGTAGTATTTTCCGGGATAGGTAGTGAGTTCTTCGCGCAGCATATGATCTAGGATCTCTACAAACTCCCGATAACGCTCGGATCGTTCGCGTGGTTCCCATTTTGGGACACCAGTCATTGTGTGGCAGTCCGGGACACCGGCCGCACCAACCCCCAACTCCAAGCGTCCACCTGAGATGTGATCCAGCGTTTGTGCCATGCGTGCAAGGATGGCGGGATTGCGCAGGGTCATGCTGGAGACTAGGGTTCCCAGGAATATTTGATTAGTGTAGGTTGCCAGGGCTGTCAGTGTGGTCCAGCAGTCGAACCACCCCGCCTCCTTATCTTCCGGATTCACAAAGTGATCTGGCACCCAGAGTTTGTCGAACCCCAGAGATTCAATCAACTTGGCGTGCTCGATCACCCGCTTGAAGGGTGGCATTGGAGCTACCATGATCCCAAAAGTGAATTTAGGTCCGCAATTTTTCATGGAAATTTCCTCTTGTTTATAGTATACAACCTCCTCTGGCTGGAGACAACTTCGATGCCCGAACATGGGAGGAGCGAGGATGTATCAGTAGCCGGGTAAAACAGGTGCAACGATAAAAACAATCCGTCTTCTTAACGGATTGCTTTGTACCCCCAAGGGGAAAGAAATAAGATCCGCTTGTTTGAAATAATGATGCATATCATATATTCGCAGATCCTTTTTCTTCTGTCATTTTTCCTGACCACTCATAATTCCCACTTTTACAGATTTCTTGAAAACCCAATCGGCGATAAACACCAAATCCCATTTCCGAAGATGTCAGAACACCAATCCGGTATCCAATACCGCGGGCTTCTAGAATGGGTGCTAGCGTCATGGCGGTTCCAATTCCTTGACCCCGGGTCTCAGGGGTTGTGACCACATTATAGATACCTGCTACACCTGCTCCCAAAAAGAGCATTGAGGCTGCAACGGGTTCCCCTTTAAGCAAACCTAAGAAGAATTTCATACATGAATTTGTACCTGATCCAACACTGTTGTATAAGTCAAAGAAAGCATCAGTGACAAAGTCAGGCAATTCGCAACCGGAGCATATGATCTGACACCAGGTCTTTAATGCTTCCGTGTCATGGATTTGACCAACAGTAAACCCGACTGGGATTTGTAGCTGCTCTTCGACTTTCCACAAATCCACAGCCATACCTGGATCTTCTCCAGTAAAAATGAATCCACGTGCAATCAGGTCCTTCCCCAAAGTGGAAGGTCTGGTGGATTGAGTAGTACACCACAATATTGGTACGTTTCGCAATTTGCCCCTGTTAATTATCCCTTGGATGATAGTTTCCACCTGCTCTGGCGGAAATTGTGCCCGCATTACTGAATTGAAACTCGGGAAAGGGACATCGGTGAGGCACCATAGTAGATCCGGGTCATCGTGAACTTCCGCGCGCGGCCACAGGCTCTTGAATTTGATCAACTCGAATAGGTTTGTTTCGATAGCGTTGATGAGTGCGACCTCAGAGAGATCGGCAAGGATTTGGTTCATTTCTAGGTCCGCCTTTTTTCCATCAAATAATAAATATTTATTTCACATACCTGAAAGAATAGACTAACAATTTATTATATGTTTTTTTTATAGCGAATAACCGTTTTAGCCTCTAAAGGCTCCTCGTCGAGGACTCGATTATATCCCCTGATAGGAGCCAAGAACCAAAAACAAAATCCTGACTAAAAGAGATAACAAGGTGCCTCGCCTAGGATTTGTACCTCGGACCGCTAGGTTCGAGGTTCAAATCCTCGGCGAGGAGCTATAACCAAAAATTATTTGTCTTCAGTTTTCATGCTGGAGGCAAATATTTTGTTTTATACTATGTATTGATAATTACGCTTATCGAAAGACTTATCAAGGAGTATTTACATGAAACCAGCTCTATTAGTTATTGATGTCCAAAAAGAGTTCTATAAATATAGCACCCAAACAGCACAATCGCTCAACAATGCTGTCGAATATATCAATATAGCGATAGCGCTTTTTCGTGCGAAAAACCTACCGATTGTCTGCGTCCAGCATATGAACGAAAAGGATAAACTTATTCCCGGGGAAGATGGGTTTGAATTGCCTGAAGGGTTGAATATACTTCCCTCGGATATTTGCATCCATAAAACCTATGGGAATGCTTTTAATAAAACAGACCTTCAGAGCAAACTACATGAACTCGATGTCGACACTGTCATCGTCACTGGTTATTGTGCCGAATTTTGTGTGTTGTCTACTTTTCGAGGGGCCGAAGACCTTGATCTGACGCCGATTATTCTCCGCGACGCTCTAGCCAGTGATTCTTTGGAGAATATCAAGTTCGTTGAAAGCATAAGTGACATTATCTCCTATGGAGCTTTGAAGATGATTTTGGGGTAAAACTATTAATGAAGCTATACAGCGGCTGATACCGGTTCCAAGCGACAGCCAACCCGTTCATAAAAATTACCACGCAATAGAATGTACTTCTACAGTAATTGAACCTCTAACCGCTAGGTTCACAGCTGCTATCCACAGGAAGGTAAAATTGTAACCGAAATGGATTAAAACCCAAATACGCTTGGTCATAAGTCCAGATCCTGCCGGGCACACTTTTTATTAGAGCTCGTTTCCAAATCTAGAAAAAATGCATAATGCCCCTCTTGGCAATAAAGGGGCATTATCCTAATACCTAATTCCATTCAACTGTCAAAACCTTACTACCGTACAAATAGGTGCCCCCAAGGGAACTCGAACCCTTGCGGTGGAATAATTCACATAACCACATCAAATTAATCAGACAGTCCAACGATTTGCAATAGCGGCACGTTGGCAAGCGGGCTTGATTATCATCTCCTTCCGGGAGCCACTACCTGGATATAGAGTTCCCCGCAGGAGGCAGGGTAGGCGCCAAGACCTCATCACCATTTGATGGTAGAGAAGGTGGAAGTTTAATCCTGGGCTGCCAACTCGTGGTCGGGCAGATCCAACTCAACCCTCCGGAGGAGTGGGATGAACAGGGCGGCGATCGATACGCCCGCTGAGAGCAGGCCAACCAAGCTGATCAACACACCCACCCCGCGGCTGGAGCCGTAACCAAAGATGGGGCCAAGCATGGGAGCCAGCGCACCGCCAACCGCCATGGAAGGCTTAAAAATATAATCCGCCAGCGGCGCGGCCAATAGCGGAGCGATGATGCCGGATGACCAGGCAATCGTGCGACGAACTGCAAACACACGCCCCTGGACATCCGGGGCAACTTTGGATTGCCAGATGGCCTGGCTGCAGGCATTCATGAAAGGCATGCAGAACATGATGCAAATCGCGCAGGCAGTGATCAATGGGATCGATGCACGCAGCCCCACAGCGCTGAGGAACAGACCGCTGATGATAGAAGCCCCTAGCAGGGTGAAAATCTTGCGCTTGCCTCCACCCCAGGCACTCATCACAAGCGTACCCACCAGCATCCCCACTCCCATCAGTGTGCTGATATAACCCAGCGTGCTGGCATCCCAATTATCCAGGATCAGCGGAACGATCAGCGGGCTCATCACCCCTGAAAGGAAATTGGTTGTCAGGAAAAAAAGCAGCAACGCCAGCAACCCTTTGCGCGTGGTGATGTAATCCCATCCGAAGCGCGTCTCTTTCCAGATTGATCCTTTGGCTTCCTTTCCCTCGCTGGAACGCGGGGGGTTGGGGATGCGCACGAACAACAGCATCAGCAACACTGAAAAGGCATAAGAGGCAAAGTCGATTAACGCCATGTTCCCGATTTGGATGCCCACATACAGCGCACCGGCAAGGGCCGGCCCGGCGATCTGCGGCAGCGCTTCTCCCAACTGTACAAAGCCGTTGGCCCGTCCGTAGTGCTTTTTGGGAACCAGCAAGGTCATCGAGGCGGTGAAGGAAGGCCACATTAATGTGTTGAAGGATGCCATCCAGAGATTTATGGGGATCACCATCCATGGCTGCAGGTGATGGGTCAGGTAAAGACCCCCGACTGCCAGCACAGCCAGCCCGGCGCCAAAATCGCTGACAATCATGGCGGTGCGCCTGTTCCAGCGGTCAGCAAACACCCCCGCGATAGGGGAGAGTAGCACGTAGGGCGCTTGTTGAGCTACCTGTACCAGCGCCAGCAGCAACACCGATTTGGTCTGATCATAGACCCAAACACCCAGAGCGAAGCCGGTTAGCTGGGAGCCGAGCAGCGATATAAGCTGTCCGGTCCAGATGGTAAAGAAGGTACGCATCCCATGCGCAGGCTGGGTTTGTTCCATATCATCTCCTGGTGCATCTGTGACACCTTCGATTCTAGCATATCTAATGAATATCCTAGAGGAATTGCCCAAATGACCACCGGCGTCGGCGGGCAAGCAGGCTCGAATATCTTCCCTTTTGGGGATAACGTCTCCCTCTCGGATCGATGCATGGAAATTAAGCAACATCCGCCGTTTCCGGCGGGTTTTGTTATGCCCCCAAGGGGCTGATGTATATGCGGAGAATACAAATTTGGTAGGGTAATCCATGCTGCTTTACCCGGGCAATTTATGCCCGAGTAAATTAATAGCTTTCTCCGAAAATACCTAACAAATCTTGTTCTCCCTATTGGGAGAAATGGGGACAACCCTAAGTCAGCTGTTCTGAAATTGCACTGGCAAGGTAATGGGCGTCTTCCTCGACCCCATAAACGATGCCCGATTTGCGACTAATAAGCCAGGGAAACCCAATGAAGTATAAACCATGCACCGACGAAACTCCCCTTTCCTGAATGGGCGATCCCTGTGCGGTGAAGGCAGGTAGATGAATCCAGCTAAAATTTGTCGTGAAGCCGGTTGCCCAAATAACCGTGCCAACTCCTGCTGCACGAAGGTTCAATTGAAGTAATGGTGAAACGCATCCAGCCCGCGGATCGGGCTCGTCCGCCGGATCATCTTCGAGTGGGGGTGGCGTGATTCCTGTCCGAGCCAGATAGGCGTCCACATCATCTTTCAAGCGTTGCGAAAACTCGTCCGCAAATCGTACGTGGGCGACCGCGTCGTCACCCAGGATAAGGGTGCCTGCATCTACATCCAATAAACGACCCAAAATTACAACACCCTGCCGGGCTAATTGCTGCAAGCTGATGGTATGCCCGTGGCGTCCAAGACCGGAAATATGAGGCTGAGGCATACGGCTCATGGCTTTATCTTTCAGATTTGCATATGTGGTGTCTAAGAACCTCATATCGATCCACCATTCCAGGATATCCCGCCCGCGAAAACGTCGAGGGGCGCGTCCCACTTTGCTGGTGCACAGGTATACGGTCCGGCCAGCGGAAAGTAAATCTTCTGCAATCTGGCAGCCCGATTGTCCACTGCCAACTATTAGGACCGCACCTGGCGGTAATGCAGCCGCGTTTCGGTAATCAGCGGTATGCAATTGCGTAATATCGTGAGGCAATCGGGAACGAGTTTGTGGGATTTTTGGGATTTGCTGGCTTCCACATGCGATGACTATCGAATGGCTCACAAAAATCTCTTCTTCTTGCCCAATCGATCTTGTTCTGACGAGAAAGCTGTCTTCCTTATCGACCGGTTCGACCGAAAGTACTGAGACCCCCGTTCGAACCGGTAATTGAAAGTGTTTAACGTAGCGTTCAAAATAGGTGATCAGTTGGTCGCGCGACCAGAAACCATCCGACACAGGGTCGCCGGATGGAAGCCCGGGTAAGGTGTTCATGATAGTCAGCGTATTGAGAGTGAACGAATCCCAGCGTTGGGATAACCACGTTTCACCAATCCTCCCTTGCTCAAGAACTACATGTTCAACACCATCCCGTTTAAGAAAATAGCTGACACCCAGACCGGCTTGACCAGCGCCTACAATCAAGGTATCCATTGTTTTCATGTAATTAATCCTTCTGAACAAATTCGCAATTCCCCAAAGGTGAGCGATCTTTACGATCCTTTGAAGGGAGCAGAATCACAGTAAGGCATCCTAATTCGGACATTTTATGTCATATTTAGGATGCTGTCAAGATGCCTCCTTAGTTGCAGTAATCGATTTCTGCTTGACAAATTCCCCGTGTAGTACGTTGCCCCTGGACAACCGATCCCCGGATTGCCAGAGATCCTCCCAGGCATCCTGAATGGAATGGAGACCTATGATTCATCCATCTCAATGGATGAGACAGTTCGCAACTTTGGCGTGCAGCAAACTGCTTTGACTTCCTTTGTTCAAAACATGCTCAGCAATCCAGGTGCGTAGAGAGGCTGTAGCACCATGGTCGCAAAAACCGAAGCCAACCAGTCGTCGCAGAGCTCTTATCTATTCATGTTGCGGTTGTGGTTGGAAGACCTGGGCAGTGGGCAGACAGACTGGCGAGGTAAGGTCCAGCACGTGAACAGCGGTGAAGCGCGCTACTTTCGAGATTGGTCGATACTTGAGTCTTTTATGGAGGTGCAAATGTGCCAAGTAAACCCTGAAGGAATATTGCTGATGGGAATTAAGGAAAGCGACAAGGATCCTCAATGACCACGGCTGGTATCCTGAGGTGCGTTGATCTATGAGGTGCGATCAGATTAATATCCCCTTGGCTGACCACGGCAACAACATGAGAATTCAAATATTGTTCTGATGGGATCAGCTAACAGTTTTGAGTTTATACCCTATAATCAGAACGGGAAGCCGTCCAACATGGGATGCAACCGACCGCCTCCGGGTGCAGGTTGGGGCGCCTCCCGCAAAGCAGGAACCCTCTGCTCTCCACGCATCCGAAGAAACCGACGGCGGCTGATCCTAACCGTTGGGCGATGTTGGGACAAATGCGAGTAATGAAATACATATTTCAAAATGGATGGTTAAATATGAAATTAAAATATCCTCAGGCACCTCCTTTTGCGAACAACCACGAAATTGAAATCTTTCTTGCACGGCCTCTATTAGCAAGATTGAGCAGCCATAACGAAGATGGGACTATTCACATTGCACCAGTCTATTATTTATTTGAAAATGGCGAGTTTCTCTTTGGGTCGCAAGAGATTTGTCGAAAAGTAAAGAACATTCAGCAGAATAGGCGCGTTACAGTGCTCATTGATACCCACGAACCAGTATTACAGGCAGTAATGGCTTATGGGGAAGCCATACTCGATTACAAGGATGTCGTCTTCAAACGTGTAAAGATACTGGAAAGGTACTACGAATCACTATCACAAGCAAAAGCATTTGCAGAAAAACTCGCCAAGGCTTGGACAACCGTCATCATTCATGTACGGCCCACACGGATAGTTACATTTGATTATAGCAAGCCATTTTCAATTGATTAGGTGTTTGTCTATGAACATAAACTTTTGAGACCGCAACCACTCGTTCTGCCCTGCCAGGTTTGAGTAAGTGAACATTTCCGTCACGGAATGCTCTATCAGCCCTGTTTACCCGAAAATTCCTTTTCCCAGATAAAAAAGAATCCCCGGTTTATTCCGGGAAGCCTCTCATCCAACAATTATCCGTATATACTGTGCCCCCAAGGGGGTACTGTATATACGGATAATCCAAAGTCGAGAGGGGACCCGGCTTATCTGTAAACTAGAATCATTTGTCTCGGTGTTTACTTCGGATTGAATTGAATAATCACCGTCGCATAAGCAGGTATTGTTGGAATCGGGCCATAATTGGAGAAACCACCTGTTGAAATGACATTTAGGTCGCCAACAGGCCCCTGTCCCATGAGTGGCAGGGCGAGATACTTTCCGGAATGAAGAGGACTATTATTTAAGGATAGACTGAAATTATTGATCGGTGCGTTTGTCAGGTTAATTAGAACAAGTATCGCTTCGGTGGATGAGACACGCAGACTGGCGACCAAGCCTGGGTTGCCAGACGATACGATATTCAGGCTGCCAATTCGCAGGGCGGTATGTGCATTACGCAGGCTGATCAGTTTTTTATAATGAGCCCAAAGAGAGCCCGGGTCATTCATCTCAGCGCTCACATTGACCTGAAGATAATTGGGGTCAACCTGGAACCAGGGGTAACCAACCGTGAATCCGGCATTCCTTTCGCTCGACCACTGCATTGGTCGACCTGAATTTTGAACCAACCAGCCCCCACTGGCATCCTTGTACATGCCTTGCATCCCTATTTCCTCTCCAAAGTAAATAAATGGCACTCCAGGTGACGTCAGCAGGAGCGATGCAGCCGCTTTGGCTTTTTCAGGATCACCATTCATCATGGTCATCGCCCGATCCATATCGTGATTGGTTATGAATGGCGCGAACTGTTGGTGAGGAATGATCGTGAATGCTTGCTGAAGAGCGGCAATGATCTTGGAATTGCTACCACTTTGTACGCTATCAATGATTGCCCCGGCGATGTTAAATTCAAAAGTGGTATCCACTTGATCTCCGATGTAGGTAGCCAGGCTGCTTGCAGGTTCTTTCCATACTTCGCCCACCGTGAACGCGTTTGGATTGATGCCTTTGTAAAAAGTATAAAAACCTTTTAGCCAGGCGTGCGTACTGGCAGTACCGGAGAGCGTGCGTCCTTCCGGGATCAGATTCGGGGCCGAATCCACGCGGAAACCGTCCACGCCCACATCCTGCAACCAGAACTGACTGACCTTGTTCACTTCGGCAGTTACCGCTGGATTGTTTAGATTCATGTGGGGATAATCCTGGCCGAATTCGGAGAAGTAGTACCCCGAGGGAGTTTTAAACCAGGCCGGCGTTCCCCAGATACTGGGGCCTTGGTCGGTGGTGGACCATAAGTACCAATCGCGATAGGGCGAATTCGGATCCTCGGAAGCGATGAACCAGGGATTGTTGGTGGAAGTATCATACAAAACCCTGTCGATGACCACACGCATACCGCGTTTGTGGGCCTCTGCTAGAAGACGTTTAAAATCATCCATGCTGCCATAATCAGGATTTACGGAATAAAAATCGCTGGCATTATAGCCATAGCTACCAGGAGGAGGGGAAGGATGGATGGGCATCAACCAGAGCCCGGTAATGCCCAGGTCTTTCAGGTAATCCAATTTTTCGGTAACCCCATTAAAATCGCCGATGCCATCTCCGTTGCTATCGTAAAAGGAACGGACGAAGATCTCGTAAAAGACCGTATCGTTCCACCATGGATAGCCCTCTGTACCAGCCGGACCTCCAACAACTGGTCCGACGATGATCGGTGTTGGCGTAAGCATTACGGTATTAGTTGGAGATGCAGCTTGTGAGAGAGTTGGCGAGGCTGGCGGAATTGGTGTGGCGGCCTGCCCGCATCCAGCCAGAAATATGAGCCCCAGAACAGAAAAGAAACGAAGGCGCTTATTCATATTTCTCTTCCTCCGGTTTGATCATTGGGTTGAAGGAAATATCAATAAATGGTATCTCAACACTCAGTATATTATTCAGAGATCGACACCATTTTCAAGATATATTATCACAAGTGAAATCGAAGTGTTGTTATCAACTTTACACCTTGTGAGCAAGCGGATTACCCTGGGGACACTATGTCGAACCGCTGTTGGGGTTGCCTGGCTCCTTGGGGGTGAGATGGCCTGGAATCAAAAAATCCGCCATTTCCGCGGATTTTCGTGTGCCCCCAAGCGGGCTCGAACATCGTCCCCTTTGGGGATATCATCCCCTTACGGGGGCCACTGTTTGGATTACTGTGCCCCCAAGGGGATACTGTATATACGGATAATACAAAGGTGAGAGGGTGCTAAGATTGGCGCTGCTGGACAAGAAACCAGATTCGAAACCACAGTGGTCTGACGTGCTATCTTCACCCTGGTAGGCAATTGCGACCGGTAAGGTCAGCTGGGGGCAATGCTGTCCCATCGCGGTATTCTTTGGAATTCACTCCCATATGTAATAAGTATTATTTGCCAAAGAGCCCTGGCTTCTGACTCGATATGAGGCAGTAGGTCCCATGGTACATCATTATATGGAGAAAACACACGGATCTGATCATCCAAGAATACAATTGTATTGCTGTATGCTTTATGCAATAATGATATCCAGTTCCCCATACTGCGGGAGGATGTAAGCTGTTTTAGGAGGCGTACATGGTTGATGGAAAACAATTGATCGGGACTGGACGCACCTGCGAGGTCTTTGCATGGGAACAGGACAGGGTCCTGAAATTGCTGCTGCCCGAAGCGCCCCAGGAATGGGCTGACATCGAGGCTGGGATCGGGTACGATGTGCAGGCAGCCGGCCTGCCTGTCCCTTTCCATGGCGAGATCCTGGAACTGGATGGGCGGCGGGGATTTATCCAGGAACGGTTGAGCGCACCGTCTATGCTGGCAATGCTCGGGAAACAACCCTGGCAGGCATCCCGGTTGGCGAGGTTGCTGGCAAAACTTCAGATTTAGGTGCATGCCTGCCCTGCTCCGGTGACTTGGCTCGACCAGAGGGGCTGGCTGCGAAAAGATATCGAGCAGAATGCTCTCATTCCCCCTGACCTCAAGGCGAAAGTGATCGCGGTCTTGAATTCGCTGCCGGATGGAGATCAAATGTGCCATGGTGATTTTCATCCGGGCAATATCGTGATGACTGCGCGCGGTGCGGTGATCATCGACTGGCTGACTGCCACGCGTGGGCACCCGCTCAGTGATGTGGCTCGTTCGGTTGTGCTGATGAGCGTGGGACAGCCGCCGCCCGGAACACCCGGCCTGTGGCTGATCGAAATGATCCGCAAGAATTTACTCAACACCTATCTCAAGACTTATTTCAAACTCACATTACAAGGGCGCGGGCAGTTCCTCGCCTGGCGGGCGGTGAATGCGGCGGCGTTCCTCCTGCACAGCCTCCCAGAAGAGCGCCCCTTGTTGCTCGAGATGATCGAGGCTGGGGTCGCTGGTTCGCAAGAAGGGAGATAACTCATGAAAGAACTTTGCACCGAAATCGAGCTTCAGGCAACGCCAGAAAAAGTCTGGCAAGTCATAACGAGTCTCGACAAATACCCCGAGTGGAATCCTTTTATCCACCACGCAATTGGCAAAGCGGAAGTGGGTGAAAAAGTGGACATCACTTTTAAGTCGGGAGCAAAAGAAATGACCCTGCATTGCACGGTCATCAAATCAGAGCCGAACCGGGAACTGTGTTGGCGCTATCATGTTGGACTGCCTTTCATCTTCCAGGGGGAACACAGCTTCATCATCGAGCCGGCGGGAGGCAACCGGATCCATTTCATCGACCGGGAAGTGTTCACCGGACTTTTGGTCTCATCACAGGCCAAAGATATCGATACCAATTCCAGGCAGGGTTTTGAAGCAATGGATAAGGCATTAAAAGCGAGAGCAGAAACAAGCAAATAACCGTCCAACAACCATACACTATCATACAGGCATCTGCAATGCGGATCACGATAATCGCTCTCGGCTCACGTGGCGATGTGCAGCCCTTCATCGCACTGGCGGTAGGGTTGCAAAAAACGGGTCGCCACAGAGTCCGAATCGCTGCACCTGATAATTTCGAGGCGCTTGCGAGAGAATACGGCCTGAACTTTTCTGCTCTTGGCGTGGATACGCAGAAATTGCTGGGAACAGGCGGCATAGCCCCCGACCAGAACCTCTTGTTGTGGTTTTCGGAAGTTCTCCGCACAATGAAACCCCTGGCGGAGCGAATTGCAGAAAGAACATGGTTGGCTTGTCAGGACGCGGAGCTCATCATCTATTCACTGATGGGTTTTTGTGCTTATCATGCGGCTGAGAAACTGGGCGTCCCTTGCATCATGGCATCCCCAATACCTGGCGTTGCTCCCACGCGGGCATACCCCAATCCGAATGGGATTTTCCTCTCCTTGCCTTTGGGTGGGGGATATAACAGATTAACACACATTCTCTCAGGGCATCTCTTTCAATTATTCACCGGGTCTTCCATAAACCGGTGGAGAAAAGAAAAACACCATTTGCCGGCAATTCCCTTTGGCAAAAACCCTTATTTCCACAAAGGCGGCCGCCCGCAGACCTTACTTGGCAGTTACAGCCCCATCATCTCTCCCAAACCACCCGATTGGGGAGACAATGTCCACGTTTGCGGTTACTGGTTTCTTGATCCCACACCAGATTGGCAACCATCTGCCCAGCTACTTGCTTTTCTCGAAGCAGGTGCGCCGCCTGTGTATATCGGCTTTGGCAGCATGTCGAACCGCACCCCCCAAAAGATGACTCAACTTTTGCAGGAATCATTAGCGTTATCAGGGCAGAGGGGCATACTGGCTGCAGGTTGGGGCGGACTAGATAACGCTAATTTGCCCGATAATATTTTTGCGCTGGATTCTGTCCCCCACGCTTGGTTGTTTCCCCGCATGGCGGCGGTGGTACACCATGGCGGCGCAGGAACCACAGGAGCCGGTTTCCGCGCAGGCATACCTTCCGTCCTTGTGCCGCATCTGGGCGATCAGTCCTTCTGGGCAAAACAGGTGACAAAATTGGGCGTTGGCCCCAAGCCGATACCACGCAGAAAACTTACAGCAGAGCGACTTGCGGCAGCCATCACTGCCGTCACCTCGGACCAAACCATGCGAGCACGCGCAGCAGCCTTAGGTGAACGTATTCGAGCAGAAGATGGTGTTGCACGAACGATCAAGATCATAGAGGATTTTACGCATTGAGTTACATGAACCAAAAATCCGCCGGGAGGCGGATTTTTGGTGTGCCCCCAAGCGGGCTCGAACATCGTCCCCTTTGGGGATATCATCCCCTTACGGGGGCCACTGTTTGGTTGCTGTGCCCCCAAGGGAGGACGAGATGCCTTGTCCGGGTGAAGAAGATAGACTTTGTAGGCACCTTGTGTGCGTATGGGGGTTTCGAGGCGAGAGTATATTAAAAATAATCCCAGGCGACACCTTCCAGTGATAGGCTACCCCCTTCATTTCGTGATCATTCTCGTGCGGCATTCAAAGGGTTGGCTCAAGTGCAAGTTTTGGTTTAGGAATCCCTTTTCTTGGATGGAGGACTTACTGACGCACGAATAACCAGCTTTGTTTTTAATATATGGTGAAGGGGACCAGATTCACCCCTAATGAATTTTACTAAAAGTTCAGCAGCAAGTTTGCCCTTTGCTCGGATTGGTTGTGATACTGTGGTGAGTTCGGGATTGATAAGCCTGGATGTGTAAATATCGTCAAAACCCACTACCGAAAGGTCTTCAGGAATTCTGAGACCTTTTTGCTTGGCAGCATATATAACGCCCATAGCGATTACATCACTCATGGCGACCACTGCTGTGGGGGAATTCTTCTTTTTCCATACCTGTTGAAAACCCTCTTGCCCCCCATGCGTTGTGCTCGAGCATTCAATCAGTTGAATCCGTTTCTGATCTATCTCGAGATCATATGCTGCCAAAGCCTTCACGTAACCGTTCATACGCCGATGTAAAGTGCCTGAATATTCCTTAAATCGCCCTTCCTTTCCTGATCGAATTCCCAAAATAGCAATATCGCGATGTCCTGCCTGTAAAACATAATTCATCACTTCGAAGGCACCGGTCTCATCATCTACATCGACCGCTGGCACACCTTCAACCGGGTCACTATCCACCATGACGAAAGGGACATCTCGTCGGCTTAAAACCACCATGGTAGATTTGTACAATTCCAAACCTAATGTTAGAAATCCATCAACCGCTGCCATGCTAATCGCACGTTTTACACTTCCCTCAAGGGGGGGAACAAGCATGAGCGAGTAACCGGCAGCTGTACACACCTCGGCAACGCCTTCGAGAAACTCATAAAGAAATGGATTTCTAACAACCTCAGTAAAAGGTTGAGGCATCAAAATGCCCAATGTGCCCGTGCGCCCGGTGCTCATACTACGTGCGACTGGATCGGGTATATAACCAAGCTCTTCAGCCACTTCCAGAATGCGCTGAACGGTTGCTTCAGGTAAACGGCTGGGATTATTAAATGCAAAAGAAACCGAAGTTGCTGATACGCCAGCCTTTTCTGCAATTCCCCTTATCGTAACTCGAGCCATTATTTCTCCTGGACAATCTAATTATGAGGAACGAGAAGAAGAGCGCCCTTAGCGGGCAGTATATCAATTTGAAGGTGGGCATCTACAACTCTGAATATTCCTTCTCCTAATAGATTATTCCATAAATTCCCTTTGATATTTAGTTCACCCATGGGTATTCTAATGTGATGGCGTTCGTCTCGAGGATTCAAGATGACAATCACCTCATCATCATCGAAGCGCCGCAGATATGCGTAGACTCCATTGAATATGAATAGAGGGAAGAAATCACCTCGTAGCAGAGCCGAGTGTTCGTGACGAGCATGTATCAAAATTCTATATATATCAACTAACCTATTCTCCCACTTCGCCCTATCCCACATCATACAGCTTCGGCAATCTGGATCATTATCGCCGGTCATTCCGATTTCATCACCGTAATAGATCATCGGAGCGCCAATATAAGTGAAGAGAAAGACTATAGATAGGATGGCACGAGAGATATCATCTTTACATATTGTAAGCAAGCGGG
Source organism: uncultured Chloroflexia bacterium (assembly GCA_963828815.1). Lineage (GTDB taxonomy): Bacteria > Chloroflexota > Anaerolineae > Anaerolineales > Villigracilaceae > UBA877. The sequence continues at coordinate 1,272,716 of CAWHGD010000002.1, read as the reverse complement.
GTGTATCATGACTACCAAGAAGGTTTAATTGGACGCTTCCAGCAGGCCCATGAACCCGACGTAAGAGATTGATTTCATAGTTGAAGTCCTCTGCGTCCATAGTATCAAATACACAATAATCTAATATATAGTTCCGAAGTGGATAGTTCATCACGCCATCACATGTATCACCTTGGAGCCATGGGTGCGGATCTCTCCAAATCTCTCCAACAATGTACGCATCTGGTTTGATTCGTTTGATTCGTTCTCGAAACAGTTCCCAGAAATCCATCGAAACTTTCCATGGAACATCAAGACGCCAACCATCGATATCACAAGTCTCCATCCAATATGCTGCCGTCTTTAATAAATGCTCTTTAACCTCTGGATTATTTGTGTTTAGCTTTGGCATATACCAGACGCCCCCACAGGTTTGATAATTTGGTGGATCTTGATTTAAAGGATATTGATCAATGAAAAACCAAGAGGCATACTTGGAGGAGGCACCATTTCTCTTAACATCCTCAAAAGCCCAAAAACTATCACCAATATGATTAAATACCGCATCTAACACAATCCTTATCCCTCTTGAATGAGCTTCTTCCACAAAGGAACGGAAGAGTTGGATTGAACCAAAGGAAGGATCCAGAACCATAAAATCGGAAGTGTCGTACTTGTGATTGGAACACGCCTGGAAAATTGGGGTTAAATAAAGTGCTGTGACGCCCAAATTCGCCAGATAAGGGAGATGATCCAAAACACCTCGGAGATCGCCCCCGAAAAAATTGTCGCGCGTAGGAGCCGATCCCCAAGGGACCACACCGGGCGGATCATTTGTCGGGTCGCCATTGGCAAAACGGTCTACGAAAATCTGATAGAATACTGCGTTTCTTACCCAATCTAAGTCAGTGTAAGTCATCATAATTAAAATGTTAACCTTTAAGCCCTGAGCGTGCCAGACCAGATATAAACTGCTTTTGTGCAACGAGGAAAATCAATATTGGCGGGATAGTTGCTATAACCGTACCTGCCATTAAATATGTCCATTCTGTGTTGTAACGACCGTTGAAGGCCTGCAAGCCGGTCTGGATAAGCCGCATTTTATCTTCGTTGGCAGCAAGAAGAGGCCATAAAAAGTCATTCCATATGAACAGGAAACTGAAAATCGCCACCGTAAGCATCGTCGATAGACTCATGGGCATTACGATTTTCCAGAGCACGCTCCAATGCGAAGCCCCATCAACTCGGGCCGCTTCAATATAGTCCCGGGGCACGGCGATAAAGGCTTGGCGAAAAAGCAGTATGGCAAACGCATCCACCATACGCGGTACGATAAGGGCTTGATAGGTATTGAACCAATTTAGATCGCGGATGATCAGGTATATCGGTATGACAATAGCATAAAAAGGAATCATCATTGTGGAAAGGTAGATCAAGAAAAGAGCATCCCGACCCTTAAATTTCAAGAAAGTGAAAGCATAGGCAGCCATTCCTCCTATCAAGACACGTGATACTACCACCGTTACCGCGACAATTATGGTATTGAAATAATAGCGCGCAAAAGGAGCGCCCTCAAAAGCTTTTTGATAATTTGTGAAATCAAATGTCGTGGGATAAAGATAAGGGGGTTCTCCGATACTACCTCTCTCTTTCAGGGATGCCGTGAGCATCCACAGGTAGGGGGTAATGATCATCATGACGATGGGGATCAGGATTAATAGCAGTGCCAGATTTACTAACGTCTTTTGTTTGCCCGGTAAACGAAATTGACGGTGTTTTAATGTGGTTGTCATCAATCGCTCGATGAGTTTCGTCTGCATAGTTATTTCATTGCCTCCATCTCGCTCGTTCCAAAGCCAATAAAGCGCCATTGAATGATGGTGATAGTTGCGATGATAAGCAGCATGATTACGGAAATAGTAGCGCCGAGGTCCATCTTGAAGAAACTAAAGGCGCTGGTATAGAGAAATACTCCGATTGATAATGTGGCATCCGAGGGACCACCTCTAGTCATTATCAATATTTGGTCAAAAACCAAGAAAGAGTCGATCATCCCCAGGGTGATTAACATAAGGGTGGTTGGATAAACCAAGGGTACAGTGATGTGAAAAAAGGTTTGCCAGGCACCCGCGCCATCGACCCGCGCGCTTTCATAATATTCTTGTGGAATTGCCTGCAAAGCCGCCAAATAAACGATAAGGGTAAATCCCAAGCGTCTCCAAATGCCCAGAGTCATGATCGTAGGGAGCGCTAAATTTACACTAGATAACCAAGTTTGCCTTGGTATATGAAGATAGCCCAAAAAGGTGTTTACATAACCGAAATTTGGATTGAAAAGCAGTATCCAAACCATGGCTGCCGCTACTGTTGGGGTCACTGTCGGGAGGAAACATAAGACCCGCCAAAATGATTTTAAGAACAGCCATCGATTATTGAGAACCACGGCTATTATGAGGCCAAGTGCTATGCTGACTGCCGTAACCACAATTGTGTAGATAAAGGTCACGCGAAGAGATGTCCAAAAACGATTATTGCTAAATAGCTCGATGTAGTTCGTTAAGCCTGTGAAAGCTGGAGGAATAGACAGATTGTCCCATTTATAAAAGCTTAGCCTGAGAGCAGCGATCATTGGATAAAAATTAAAAACTGCAAACAGCAACAGTGATGGGAGAAGAAAAATGAAAGCTGTAGGGCGGTCGCCCCAACGATTATTAAATATCTGTCTCGTTTTCATTATTGTCCGTGCATTGTGGGTTCTTTAGGACGAACGTTCATATACCAAACAAGATTTTATCTTAAAGGCAGCGGAATCAGGAGATGATCCGCTGCCTTATAGAAAATAAAATATCAACATCACCTATTTTAGAATATCATTGACGGCTGTTTCGGCTGCAGCCAGAGCGTCTGCTGGTGAAGTTGTTCCTAGCATTGCACCTTGGATCTCCCGCGAGAAGGCTTCAGATATTTGATTATATAACGGTGTAGCGGGTCGGGTATGTGCATAGGGCATCCCGTCGATGAACGGCAGCATGCGGGGTTCGGTTACAGTCACCCAATTCAGATAGTCTTGGTTTTCGCCAACGGATTTGATGATCGGCAAGAACCCAGTCTGCATGTCCCACCGTATTTGGGTTTCCGGGTTGGTCAGGAATTTCATGAATTCCCATACCGCTTCTTTGTGGGTTGAATTCTTGAACATGATAAGGTGTTCACCGCCAGTGTTGCTTGCGGTTGTACCTCCAGTCGGGGCTGGAACCTGGGCAATACCCCATTGGAAAGGTGCACCTTTGCGGTATCCAAACAGCCAGGAGCCATCCAACTGCATACAAGCTTTTTGGTCGCCAAATGCTCCCCAAGGACCGGGAGCAGATCCATGACCTTGAAGCATATCAGAAACGAAAGTGAGTGCGCGCAGACCCTCTGGCGAATTGAACGCCGCTGCGGTATTGTCGGCATTCAGGAATTCACCACCTGCAGCCCACAGCCAAACCTGAAACTGCCAGGTGATTCCTTCACCGACAGGCTGAGTGTAGAATTCGAATCCCACGATCCCTTTGACTGGATCGGAGCACTGCTCGGCCATTGCTTGCATTTCATCCCAAGTCGTTGGAGGTGTCTCTGGATTCAAGCCTGCGGTAGCGAAGAGGTCTTTATTCCAGATCAATTGCATGTTGTTGACTGTAAAAGGTAAACCGTAGCGGTTGCTACCAATTAAGTCATAGTTTGTCAACATGGGATAGAAATCGTCAATATTGAATTGACTGTCGGAGCTTATGAAGTCGTTCAGAGGTTGAAGAGCGGCATCGTTCACATATTCTGGTACCCAGATTAAGTCAACCGAAGCCAAATCAGGGGTTGTCCCGCCGAGAATGGATGTCCCAAGGAGCGTATGGTACTCATCGTAACTCGGTTGCATGACCGCATTTACCTTTATGTCGGGGTGCGTAGCATTGAACTCGCCCACCAAGATGTTCAAGAGAGCAGCATTCGCCTTATCATACTGGTGCCAATAGGTTATTTCGACAGGTTCCGTTGGTGCTACTCCAGTAGCGGGCGGCAAGGTGGTAGAGGAAGGGGTTGAGGGTTGGCAAGCAGGTAAGCTTAATATGAGAGTTAGGCCGATTAAAACGGTGAAAACAGAACTTTTAGCTTTCATGAGTGATCCTCCTTCTAGTTAGAAAAACGGATTGTTTTTGAGTTTACCCCTTGGTTTATTGTATTCGATCCAGCACCTCCTTTTTCCAGATATTCAGATGTGAAACGTCCTTTATGTGTTATTCTATAATAACTAAACCGGTTTACTAAACCGGTTATATTATATATATATTTTGCCACAAAGTCAAGTACAGGGCCCACCAGGTAAGATCATGAAGAATGGAGCGGTCCAATATCAAAGAATATATAGTTTACACGCAGAATAAATACTTATAATCTCTTTCTCGTTTCTAAATCTACTAATTAAAAAAGAAATTGTGCCCCTCAAAGTATTAAAGGGGCACTATATCTTTTACCGACTAATTCCATTCAATTGTCAAAACTTTACTACCGTACAAATAGGTGCCCCCAAGGGGGTACTGTATATACGGATAATCCAAAGTTGAGAGGGGTACTTATGCTTTCGCCTCGCAATATCATCCTGGACAAGAGAGCACACCTTGGCTTTACCTCAATTGTGTCTCACAAGATCTGACACGCTAAAGCTCGTTACCCTTCAACCTCGATGCGATCCACCTGTACCTGCGAGCCGTTGTAGTCGGGTACATTACTGAATAATGTGCCATAGAGATGGACGATCTTGCCGCTGTCGCGCAGTGCCTTGATCTGCGCTTGTACCGCCGGGTCCATTGAATCGATGCCAAAATAGATGATCTGCCCGTTAGTCCACAACTCAAAGTAGTCATCATATTGAGCGCCAGGTTCGGTACTCTTGATGACGCCCCGCCAGTCAGCGATCACATCCGTGGTACCGGGTGCCATGTAACCACCCGAACCATCTCCTCCCGTGCCGCCACTTCCTCCTGGGCCACCACCACTTGCTTGTGTGGTCGCCTCAACGGTCGTGTCAGGTGTCGGGCTTGTTTGTGCTGCGGGACCACACTCTCCCCGGAAATACGCCCACTCGTCACAGGTGCTGCCATCCGGAAATACACATACTCCGGATTGGCTGCCATCGGCAGCCGTTTGAATTTCGAGTGTGTTACCGTTCTGCTCGCAATATACCGAGGCAGGATTGGGCATATTTACCTGGGGTATTTCCGTCGGGTCAGGGTTGGATGTCTGGACCCGAAGTGACGTACAGGCCACCAGTGCCATGAGAACTATTGTGAATGTAAAGATCCTTTTCATTTTTTCCTTCTTTCTTTTCCAGTGAGAGATCCACCAGTTTTGTTGGTTTATGGAGCCAGATTGTTTTGTGCGCCATTTCACACACAGACGATGGAGGAATCAATTCGTTCCTATTTCTGATGGATTATGAAGAATCAATTCTGGCGCAGGGTGTGTAACGATACTGCAGTATGGGTCTCCAGGTTGGTTCAGCCTTTTTTGCATACTCTCACCACCGGTAGATGTCATCCCTGTTGTCGCTTTTATTCCCGGTTCACCTATTTTTCTGGGGTCTGCTCAATGTGTGCTGTTTTCAGATCAAAACCACAACGAAAGCCATGACCACATAGGGTAAATATTCCAGCCAGTTATAGAGAGGAGACCGGGTTACCCCGGAAGACATCACTTGGAAAGCACACGTATATAACCAGTGAAACAAGATCGCTGACCAGATACTCTGTTGGGTGTTGTTGTAAAGCCATGTATATAAACATGAACCGCCAGTCCCGCGCATTTACGGGTGCGGCATGGATTTTGATCAGGACTTCGTCATCCTTGGGAGCGGGTTTTGCCACATCCTGGAGCTTAAGGACATCCGGTGAACCGTATTTTGTACAGATAATCGCTTTCATGTGCGTAATCCTTCCTTACTTTATGCTTAATCATGCAGTCGGATTTTGGGCTTGAGTATGGGATATGCACACAAACCAATGCCCACCACGTATAGGATGCTCTGAACAACATTCACCGGCCAGCGTGCGTTTCCGATGGGTGCGGAGGCGATGAAGGCCATCACTTCCACAAAGCCGATCACGAACAGCAACACCCAGAAGGCCCATTTTTGGCCGGCGATCAGGTTTTTTCGGATGAGCGACCACACCAGCACTGAAACAACCACCGAGCAAGAGTTGTACAGGATGGTCAAAGCATTGAGCGATGCAATGACCTTGGCAGACAGGCTGGCGATTTCAGCCTCTGAAAAAGAAGCTGCTTGCAAAATTGGGGAGTTTCCATTGAGAAAGACGACAATGGTTAATATTATGGAAGCAAGGAAAATGTTGATCCCGCTCCATATTGAGAGAACTATCGAACCTCTTTTTAACATTTTATTTTCTCCTTGTGATGTGTTGTGTCCGCTTTTTTATTCCACGAACATTACCATATAGCTGAGCGGGGAGGGTTTAGGGAGGGCTGAAGGCCCTCCCTAAACCCTATCGTGCAAATCTATGCCGCGCTCAAAAGATCGTTCGTAGAAGTTTTTGCAGCCCCGGAAGCGACTGCCGACGGATTGAACCCTTTCGCAATCAGCCAGACCGCCAAAACCAATTCCTGCGGGAGGATCGGCATTTGGAAAATAATCAGGATTGTGGAGAAGGGAGCGATGACATGGAACATTACCAACACAGAACTGATGATGGTCAATGTGATGCCAATCAGACCCCAAATGGTCAGCCAGCGCGGAACGAGTCTGTATTGATAGAAGAGAATATAGTACATCAGGGCGCCGATGCCGAAAGTTAATAGCATGGCCACATCTCTAAACCATCCGATTCCTGCATTGATCACTGCATCTGCGGTCTGAAAGTACGATGCCGCCGGAGCCCCAGCTTTCACGAATTCCTGGCTCAGCGCCAATAGCAGAATATAGAGAAGAGCACCAACAACACTGGTCATTCCCTCGATCACCCTGAATCCAGCCGCGCCAATCGCCAGGCCCTCGTTGTATTTCTTCAGGATCGGATAAAGCGCAAGGCCAATACCAGCACAGGCAATCCCCATGAAGAATTTAATCGCCGTGAAGAGGATCATCTGGCCTGCATTGGTGGAGATCGCAGTCAGATGATCTGGAGCACTGACAGTGTTTTGCATAAGGGGCAGGCTCAGCAGGGCCGGAACGGTCCCCAGGATGAATAGCACGCCCACAACTGCTGCGGTCTTTCTGTCTGTCCCATGGTGACTTACTTTGGTAGTATTCATTTTTATCTCCTTTTATTTGATTGATTTTGGCGTAAATAAGCCGCCTACGCCTAATTAGGATTTGCCATTTGACGCATCCGTCTTGCCTGGATCGAAAGGACTGACCGAGACCAATGGCATGCCCAAATCACGCACTTTTTTTAGCAAGCCATGCAATGCGGCTTGGTCGATCACCGGGCCGGTTAAAAGCGTGTCGCCGTCCTCTTCCAGCGTGATGGTCAGGCCCTCAAACCAGTCGGTCCACTCGCGGCCCAGATGGCCTTTGATCCTGATCTGATAGACCATGGGTTGACTCGGGTCAGTTTTTTGGTTGAATTCGTTTGACATCTCCTTTCTCCTTTTGTGGCCGGTCATAACAATCCATTCCACTTGCTCAATGTACGAATACTATATCTGCTATACGGTATGAACGTATAGATACTAAAGTATTGATTAGGGTATTGTTTTGGGGTTGGAGAGGGGAGAAGTTCTAAGCTTTGGCTTTACGAACCGCAGGCTTAAACCCCCTTGGGGTGTGCAGTTCCTGATACCAGGTTTGCAGGCAAACGGTCGTTCAGACTACAACAGGCCCAACTCGCGGGCACGCGCGACAGCTTCGGTACGGCTTTGAACCTGTAATTTGTTGAAGATTTTCTGATTGTGCCCCTTAACCGTACTCAAGGCCAGGAAAAGCCTCTCGCTGATCTCTCGATTCGATAATCCCTGGGCAATGAGTTGTAGTATTTTTAACTCGCGTTGGCTCAATGGCTCGATAAGGGGCTCACCATCCCGGTGTCCTTCCGGGAGGGCAGGTGAAACAGGGGGCAGATAAGATTTGTCTTCGCTCTTCTGCTTCTCAGCTTCAAACACAGCCAGCAACTTACCTACATAGTCCGGCATAACTCCATGAGCAGCTGCTTCGGACAATAGCCTGGCCATCGGCAGCCCTTCGTCCACAAAGATGCGGACGTAACCCTCTGGCTCAGCCAGGGTCAAGGCACGTTCCAGGGACACGAGTGCAGGAGCAAAGTTACCCTGCACCTCGTGAGCGAGTGCTTGCAGCACAAGGATTTCAATCACACTTCCCTTCCTGCCACCTTCTTCTGCCGCTTGTAGGAGTCGCTCCAGTAGTCCCTGTGCGTCATGAATAGAACCATCTACAAGACCTCTCTTTTCTTGGGCGATGAGCACTCTCGCTAGGGTCATATGTTCGAACTCGTGCATGTAGCTGATATCGTCATCAACAGATAGATCCCTTGTACGTACCCAATCCAAGGCTTCAGCTATTTTGCCCTGTACGATCCGGATACGGGTCTTCAACGCTGCTATTGGGCGTATGATGGGCACAGGGGTTCTAACAAATCGTCGTTCCGCCTCTTCGAGCAGATCAAGTGCGCCATCCAGGTCTCCCTTTGTCTCATGTAGTCGAGCTTGGGCAATATACCAGCGATGCTGCCAATCTGGTAATTCAACTTGCTCACCCAGCTTCCTGCCTGTCAGCAAATCTTGTGCGGCAGTTTCCAGGTCGCCTCGTTCACGGTGCAACTCACTTATTCCTGAATACAGGTCCTCTGTTCCCAGAGGCATTGGCTCACCGTGCTCCAGCACAAGCCGTAATGCTTTCTCATATATACTTAATGCCGTGTTGAGCTGGCCTTGCGCCAATTTTATGCCGGCCAAGAGAAAATTTCCGGAGATTGCATCATAAGGACCGGCCCTCGCCAGTCCATCGGAGATGGCTCGGTAGGCGGCATCCAAGTTTCCGCTGGCATACTGGGCAAGTCCCAAGAGAGACGATGCTCCTCTGTGCCAACGTGAGTCTCCCTCAGGTGAGAGGTCTGAGTACGCGCTGAGTGTACTTGATGGTGCCGGAAATATCGCCGATGGCTTGGGCATGGTAGGCGCGAGCTGCGACTAACACTACAGGCAGTGATTTAAACTGCTCTTCATCCACAACGATCATTTCAATTGATGGGGCATCCGATTTCTCACCCGTTACAGTTGTCGGTTCCAGCCAGTATTCCGCATCCTGCATTTTGGCTTCTGCAGCTTCCAGCTCGCCAGCATTCAAAAATGCCCAGGCACAATTAACACAAAGGACAGGTCTTGCACGGATTATTTCTTCTGGAAGGTTCTTCATCCAGCCAAGCCACTTGATTGACTGAGCACCAGCATGCATTGCTGGCCATTCCAGCTCGGCTATTTTCGCCACACGCTCGAAATCTTTCACGGCAAATGCGTGATGGATCGCATCCGACGGAAAACCATTCTGCTCATACCATTCGCTAGCCTGGATGTGCAACCCGGCAGTTTCTCCTGGCACGAGACTTTGCCCCAGCCGCTTGCGCAGTAGCTCGCCAAAGAGATGGTGATAGCGGTACCAGCGCCGCTCGTTATCCAGCGGCACGATGAACAGGTTGGCGTGTTCGAGATATTCCAGGGTTTCCTGCCCGGAAGCAGAAGGAGAACCCAAAACAGCATCACAAAGGGCCCCGCACATGCGATCAAGGATCGATGTGCGCAGTAGGAAGGTCTGGATGCTTTCGGACTGCTGTCCCAGAACTTCTTCAACCAGATAGTCCAGCACGAAATGGTGGCTGCCGGTGAAAGATTGGATGAAGCTTGTGGCGTCTTGATGTCCCTGCATGGAAATCGCGGCCAATTGCAGACCGGCGATCCAGCCTTCGGTGCGGGTTTCCAGTGCGGCGATGTCTTCCTCGGAGAGGTTCAGTCCCATTAGCTGGTTGAGAAACTCGGCGGCTTCGGAGAGGGTAAAACGCAAGTCGGTGGCGCGCAGTTCGGTCAATTGGCCCCGGGCGCGTAACCGGGCCAGGGGCAACTGTGGATCCTCACGAGTGGTGATGACCAGGTGCATCTGGGGCGGCAGATGCTTGAGTAGAAAGGTGAGGGCTTCGTCAACCGGTTTGGAATCGATCACATGGTAGTCGTCAAGGACGAGGACGAAATGGTCCGGGATGGTGGTGATCTCGTTGAGCAGGGTTGTCAGGATCGATTCGATGGATGGCGGCTGAGGAGACTGGAGAATAGCCAACACCCCATTTCCAATATTCGCTGCGATCGTCTGCAAAGCAGCGACGAGGTATGCCAGAAAGGATGTGGGGTCGTTATCCCCTTCGTCCAGTGACAGCCAGGCGACCGGTTGCCCGCAACCGGCAACCCATTCGCTGACCAGCGTGGTTTTGCCAAAGCCGGCGGGGGCGGAGATGAGGGTCAGTTTACGGCCCGCAGAGAGACCCTCGTTCAGCCGCTCGATCAGGCGCGGGCGCAGGACAATATTTGGCCGGGGCGGGGGGAGATAGAGTTTCGTGGCCAGGATCGGGGCGGGCATGGGTCAAGTATACAGCACACAACCTAAATTCAGAAAGTGCATACCTGAGCAAAGCGGGATATCGCGTTGCATCGTAATGTGCAAATTCCTTTAATACTTCACTTATCAAACGAAACAAAAAAAACCACATGGAATCCTTGTTCCATATGGTCTATATGTTCCTGTGCCCCCAAGCGGGCTCGAACCGCTGTTTGGGCCTTGAGAGGGCCCCGTCCTGGGCCACTAGACGATGGGGGCGTGAAGCGGGCGTGATTTTATCAGACGGTCATGGAATCGTCAATCAGGAACACGTGCAGCTCCCCCGGCCCGTGAACGCCGATGGTCAGGGTCATTTCGATGTCCGCGGTCCGCGAGGGTCCGGTAACGATGACCCCTGCCGCGGCAGTCCGCAGCTCCGGTCTGCGCAGCGCCTCCTCGAGTCCCGCCACGATCGCAGAAACCTTCAGCACCGCGATGTGGATCTCGGGCAGCAGCGAGGCCGTCAGCGTCTGCCCCTCCCCGGAGACGAGCACCAGTGACCCGCTCTCGGCGATCCCAACCAGCGCCCCGGTCACCCCTGCTCTCACAGCCGGGTCGGGCTCCCGCACTGCGGATATATCCCCTAGATAAGCCGCCCCGGCATCATCCGCCAGCGCCCGTTGGATGCCCCTGGATTTCAACAAGTCGCCCAGTTTTCCGGGAAGGTCCTCCATCCGAATTGGATAAACCTTCCCGCCCAGCGCGGTCAGTTCTTCCGCGAAGCGGGCAGCCAGCGATTGACCAACAATACCCTGGTTTTGTTCAACTTCTCCCGCTACCGGTATCCCCTTGACCGGGTCGCCGCTTTCGGCGATCACCTGCTCCACCTGTTTCCAGCGCCTCCGGAAGGATCGCACATCCAGCCGGGGGAATTCCTTGCTGTATCCCCAGCCCGTCCACGCCGGGATGTGCATGTACGCTCGGCGCGGGCTGTACAGCCGGCTCAGCAGACCTCCCAGCCTCTGGAACAGGGCGAACAGACCGGGATTCACTGCCGCAAGGCGGAATCCTCTCAATCCAAGTTTGACCGGAGGGGGCAGCCCGGTCCCTTCCTTTATCCTCACAGCCTTTCCAGCCTGCGAGGCCGTCGCTTCAGGGATTAACCCCGACCGCACCCGCAGCAGCATCCCCGGCAGGTCGATGTCCACCGGGCAGGCTTCCCTGCACGCCCCGCACAGCGACGAAGCCTGCGCAAGCGACGCATACTCCCGGTCAACAAGCGCGCACGAGATCACCGACCCGATCGGTCCCGGGTAGATGCTCCCGTAGGCATGACCCCCCGTCTCGCGGAACACCGGGCAGGCATTCAGGCATGCCCCGCAGCGGATGCAGTACAGCGACTCAATCAGCGCTGAATCCCTCAGCGCCCGGCGCCCGTTATCCACCAGGATCAGATGCCGCCTCTGCCCTTCCGCCGATCCCGTCCCCGGGAGTGGACCATTGATCAGGTTCGTATAAACGCTCAGTTTCTGCCCGGTTGCCGAGCGCGGCAGCAGCGACAGGAACAGCGCCAGATCGTCGAGACGTCGGAACCAGCCGTTCGATCCCCATCAGCGCCACGTGGACCCGCGGCAGGGTGGTGCACATCCGCCCGTTGCCCTCATTGGTCACCACGCACAGCGTCCCCGTCTCGGCCACGCCGAAATTCACCCCCGAAACGCCGATGTCCGCACCCAGGAACACCTCGCGCAGCGCCTTGCGCGCCGCGTTCGTCAGCGTGGGGATGTCCTCGGTATACGGCAGGTCCAGTTTATCCGCGAACAGCCTGCCCACGTCCGCCGCGCCGCAGGTGCACGGCGGGGGTGATGATGTGGCTGGGGCGTTCCCCCCTCAACTGGACGATGTACTCCCCCAGGTCGGTTTCCACGACCCGCATCCCCGCGGCCTCGAGCGCGTGGTTGAAATTGATCTCCTCCGAGAGCATGGACTTGGCCTTCGCCACCAGCAGCGGTGCGGATCCTGCCCCAGCGCGATTCCGTCCTGTCGTTTCAGCCTGGGCGATCTCCAGGAAGATGCGGATCGCCTCCGCGGCATCCGCCGCCTTATGGACCCGGATGCCGTTCGCCGTCACCCGCCCGGTGAACCGCTCGAGATACTCATCCAGGTGCGCCACCACCTCGGCCTTGATCGCGTGGGCCCACTGGCGCCGTTCCGTGAAGTCCGGCAGCGAGGCGATCGCCGCCAGCCTGCCTTCCTTGCGGCGCAGGGCGTTGTTATCCAGCGCGGACTGCAGGTTCTCGTCCCGGAGGGATTGCCGGGAGCCTCTGCGGAAATCCTTGATCTTCATCGGCTGTCCAGCACCTCGGCGATGTGGACTACCCGCTGGCTCATCCCTCTTCGCCTCAGGCCCCCTTCGATGTGCATCAGGCAGCCGGTGTCTGCCACCACCAGCGTTGGTGCACCGCTGCTTTCGAAATTGCGTATCTTGCGTTTCAGGAATTCTCCCGAGAGTTCTGGGTGCTCGATGGAAAACACGCCCCCGAAACCGCAGCAGTCCTCCCTCTCCGGGAGCGGCACGATCTCTGCCTCTCTCACCGCACCCAGCAGCGCCCGCGGCTGGCGGTCCACCCCCAGCCCGCGCATTAGGTGGCACGACGGGTGGTAGCACAGTTTTCCCGCCCAGCGGGCTCCCAGGTCGGTCAGCCCGCGGATGTCCACCAGGTATTCCGTGAATTCATGGGTCCGCTCCGCCAACCCCTCCGCCCGCCTCAGCCAGGCCGGGTCGTCCCGGAACAGTTCACGGTACCCGTGCCGCACCATCGCCGCGCACGACCCGGATGGGATGATGATCTCCCCACTGGTCCTTTCGAAGACCTCGATGGTATGCTCTGCCAGCGGGCGCGCCTCGCCGCGCAGCCCGGCATTAAAAGCAGGCTGACCGCAGCAGGTTTGCGCAGAAGGGAACTCCACCCTCGCTCCTGCCCGGTTTAACACCCTCACCATCGCCTCCCCGATGTGCGGGAAGAACGAATCGATCAGGCAGGTGACGAACAGCTGGACGGTTTCGGTCATACGATTTCTCGCAAAATTGTACTTTACAATTGCGTTTTTGGCGGCCTTCGAATCCCACGCGTGCCCCAAATTTATGTATAATCAGAAAAGCGAAGGATCCCCGTTCGGATCCCGGTATCGAAAACTATGAAGGGGAAAGGTATATTTCTGAAAATTACTCGGCCAAGAAATCAACTCGCCCTTTTAAAAGACCTGACAATATCTGGCATTACTTACACCCCTCGCATTACAAAGGAATCCATGCTGAATAGCACCTTTCAATAATTTTCCTCTTTCATCCGCCGGTAACTCCTCGCTCAGAGTAATGGTTAGTCTGTTCGCGTTGTTATTTTACCAATAAACCCAATGGCTCTATTAATTACCCCTGGTGGTGGTTTAGTATATGCATTATTAATCTACGGATAATGGTTATGTATGGATAAAATCAGCGTGGATTAGAAAATATTACATACTAGGAATATTGTTTATGAGACCATTACGGAATATTGTAGATAAAATATGGGAAAAAATTCTTGTTTTCTGTGGGGTTGTATCAGTTTTACTTCCTACCAGTCCATTGAATATGCCAATAACTTATAGAGACTCGGGAGTGTTTCTATATATTGGATGGCGTATATTAAACGGAGAATTACCTTACCGGGATGTATGGGATCATAAACCTCCTATAGTGTTTTACATCAACGCGTTAGGTTTGGCAATTTCGAATTTCTCGCGATGGGGTGTTTGGATTATAGAATTTGTTTCACTTTTAATAGCCGCTACCGTTGGATACTACCTGATTAAAAAATCTCTTGGGACAATATCCTCTGTACTTAGTTCATTATTATGGTTATTGACTCTCGTTTTCGTGATTCAGGGTGGTAATCTTACAGAAGAATATGCATTGCCATTGCAATTTGTTGCCTTGTGGCTGGCAATTGATATTGATAAGCCCGACTTGCAATATTGGCGTTATTTCCTATTAGGATTCTTTGGTGCGATTGTTTTTTTCACAAAACAGACTTCCATTGGAATATGGATATCAATTATCTTGTATTTGAGTTTTCGCAGGTTAACTTCAGGCCAAGTAACTAGATTATTTCGTGAATTATTACTTATTGCCGGTGGCAGTCTTATATTCACTATCCCAACGATAATATTCTTTTGTGTTCAAGGTGCCTTGCCACAATTCTGGAATGCAGCTTTCTATTTCAACCTGGTTTATTCATCATCTACTACTGGCCTTATAAATCATTTGGCTCCTCTAATTTCTGGTATAAAGCCTCTTACTTCTACAGGGCTTTTACAGATTTCCATGATCGGATATATACTTGCAGTTATTATGATACTTTATAAAAGAAAGATCTTCGGAAAATGGTTGCCATTTCTGTTTATCGGGATCATAGACTTGCCAATTGAGTTAATACTGGTTAGTTTATCTGGAGAAACATATCCCCATTATTATATGGCTATGCTCCCAGTCCTCTCGTTATTTACAGGAGTATTTTTTTGGATATGCAATTCGCAAATATCAACTTTGAGAATCAAAAATACTGCCAAGGTTCTATTTGTAATAAGTATCATGGGCATTTTCTTTTGGACATCAGTAAAGAATTACAACGACCAAGTCTCCGCTTATAGGAGCATGGAAGATAAAACGATAATAAACTATATAGTATCCAATACAGATGCCGATGACTATGTTTTGCTGTGGGGCGCCGAATCTTCTACAAACTTTTTTGCACTGCGGAAAAGTCCTACTCGTTTTGTATATCAATATCCCTTGTATGAAAAGGGTTATGTTACCGAACAGATGATTGAGGAGTATTTAGGGGACATTATTAATTACCCGCCTCGGTTAATTATTGACACAAAAAATTCACTAACCCCTATTTATGATTTTCCTATTCATTCACAGTCGATAAATAAGAGCATCACATATCTACAATCTCATTACCAAATTCTAACAAATTTAGGTTCTTGGATTGTATATGATTATCGAGGCGATAATCCATAATAGTATTTGCGTAAAAAAAGTGCCACATCGACGATAGCGCAGCATTCCGTAGGGACCCGAGTCATCGAAGAAGAGTCTGGGTGAGTCGTGGTTCGAGGCGGTGTCCTGCCGCCATCGACCGTTTCGGGCTCAAGGGAGCCCGAAGTAATTATTTCTATCCCCCGAATTGAACCTCATTGAATTTCTAAATGAGCTGGTTTGTCCCCATTTCACACAGGTGCACAAATATTGTTCCTCAGAAACAACTCCCCGGGTAATGCCTCACAAACCTCACACAAACCCCTCTTCTTTTGGTATCATTACCCGCTTGGAAGGACCTCCTCATGCCCGAATTCCTCACAAAGATACCCAACCATTTCGACCTTCCCCGCCGCATCAACCGGCTGGGTGAACTCGCTTTCAACCTCTGGTGGACCTGGAACCCGCACGCCCAGCGCCTCTTCAACCGGGTCGATAACGCCCTCTGGGAGCGCCTCAACCACAACCCGCTCCGTTTCCTGAGCAGCGTCGGGCAGGTTCGAGATCAACGCTCGCCGCCCAGGACCCTGTCTATCTGGAACTCTATGACCGTGTCTTCACCGTTTTCGATGAATATCTGAAAACAAACGACACCTGGGCTGCGCGTACATATAAGAAGAACGGCAGGAAAACGATTGCCTATTTCTCGATGGAATACGGTCTGCATGAGATCCTGCCCATCTACTCCGGCGGACTGGGCGTGCTGGCAGGTGACCACCTGAAACAAGCTTCCGACCTGGGTCTGCCGCTGGTCGGCGTGGGTCTGATGTATGCCGAGGGCTATTTCTCCCAGCGCATCTCCGAGGACGGCTGGCAGGATTCGATCAACAACCCGCTGAACTTTTGACGACCTGCCGGTCCTGCCCGTGCTGGATGAGGACGGCGAACTGCTCAAGATCACGCGTCGATTTCCCCGACCGGTCGGTCAGCGCCTCCATCTGGGAACTGCGCATCGGGCGCGTCCCGCTCTACCTGCTCGATAGCAACCTGGACGAGAATGCCCCCAACGACCGCAAACTGACCACCCGCCTCTACTGGAGCGATCTCGACCTGCGCGTGGCCCAGGAAGTGCTGCTGGGAATCGGCGGCGTGCGTGCCTTGCGGGCATTGGATCTCGACCCGGCCGTCTGGCACATGAACGAGCCGCACGCCGCCTTCCTGACCCTCGAGCGGGCGCGTGAACTGGTCGCCACCGGGCATCACCTTCAAGAAAGCCCTGGCAAAGACGCGCAAGGACAATGTCTTCACCACCCACACCCCCGTCCCGGCCGGCAACGACGAATTCCCCCTCTGGCTGATCGACAAGAACCTCTCCAACTGTCTGGTCCGAACTGGGCCTGACGCGTGACCAGTTCGTGGACCTGGCCCGCCATCAGCAGTCCTGGGGCGAGACCTTCAGCATGCCCATCCTGGCGCTGCGCCTCTCGGATGGGCGCAATGCCGTCTCAGAACTGCATGGCCGCGTCGCGCGCAAAATGTGGCACTTCCTCTGGCCCGAGATCGAAGACGGAGGAGGATGTGCCCATCACCCACATCACCAACGGTGTCCACACCCCCACCTGGATGGCCCGCCGCCTGCGAGTCCTGTTCGATAAATACCTGGGCGAGGGCTGGCTCGACCGCCTGGATGACCCCGAGACCTGGCTGAAAGTGGATGGCATCCCCGACAACGAGTTGTGGGCGGTGCGCATGCACCTCAAGCGCAAACTGGTCTTCTACGTCCTCAACCGTGCGCGCACCCGCTGGATGGCTGGCGACCTCCACCCGGTGCAGGCCATCGCCTCCGGAGCCATGCTCGATCCCTATGTGCTCACCATCGGCTTCGCCCGCCGCTTTGCCACCTACAAGCGTGCCAACCTGGTGTTCAGCGACCTGAACCGCCTGCTCGACCTGATCAACCGCCCCAACCGCCCGGTGCAGATCATCTTTGCCGGCAAGGCGCACCCCGCCGACGAACCCGGCAAGATGCTCATCCAGGAGGTCTACCGCATCGTCAAAAAAGCCGAGAACGGCGGGCGGCTGGTCTTCCTCGAGGATTACGACATGAACCTGGCGCGCTACCTGGTCCAGGGCGTGGATGTGTGGATGAACACCCCGCGCCGTCCCAACGAAGCCTCCGGCACCTCCGGCATGAAAGCGGCCTTGAACGGCGTGCTCAACTTCTCGGTGCTGGATGGCTGGTGGCGCGAGGCCTATAACGGCGCCAACGGCTGGGCCATCGGCGAGGATGCCGACCCCTCCACCGACCACGCCAGGATGAAGCGGATGCGGAAAGCCTGTACGATACCCTGGAAAACAAGATCATCCCGCTGTACTACACCGAACGCGGCGGGGAGGATATCCCGCATAAGTGGGTCGCCATGGTCAAGGAATCCCTGCGCACGGTCACACCGCAGTTCAGCACCCGGCGGATGCTCAAGGAATACGTCGACCGGTTGTACATGCCGGTCTTGAAATGAACGCCCGGGGCAGCCCCCGCGGCTGTCCTGTCACCGAAAAGGCAAGGTTATCATGGTAGAGATACTTCTTTCCCCGTTCGCCTGGCTGGGTGCCCTTGGCATCTTTGCCCTGCGCCTCAGCGACATGACCTGCGACACCCTGCGCATGCTCTTCGTGGTGCGCGGCCGCAAGGGGATTGCCTGGGTGCTTGGTTTTGTCCAGTCGGTCATCTTCGTCATCGCCATCACCTCCGTCCTGCAGCACCTGGATAATCCGCTGAATGTGATCGGTTACGCGGCCGGTTTTGCCACGGGTAACGTGGTGGGCATGTGGATCGAGGAACGGCTGGCCATCGGGCACGTCAAGATCAGCATCGTCACCCAGAGGCTGGGGACGCACCTCTGCCCAGCTGTTGCGTGACTCCGGTTTCGGCGTCACCGAGATCCCCGCCCGCGGCCGCGACGGCATGGTCAGCATGCTGAGCGTCACCGTGCTGCGCAAGGATGTCTCCCGGGTCGAGGACATCGTCCATGCCGCGGACGCGGAGGCCTTCGTCATCTCGGAGGATGTGCGCCCGTTGCGGCGCGGTTTCTGGCGGGCGTAAGTATATTAATCGGAACCGGAGCGGCTCATCTGCCGCCCCGGTATTTGGTCTGGAATGAAGGGGTGTTTATGCTCTCGCGAAATCCCCGTCATCTGTTAGATGAATTTCCCGTTCCTGTAAATCATCTCTCCATCCAGGATCATCTCCGAGTCCTCTTTCATCCCGCAGATCATGTCCCAGTGGATCATGCTCTTGTTCCTGCTGCCCGTCTCCGGGTAGCCCGAGCCCAGCGCCAGGTGGAATGATCCGCCGAGTTTCTCATCGAAAAGAATGTTGCGCGAGAAGTGGTCGATATCGTAGTTCATCCCGATGGCGAATTCTCCCAATGCTGCCCGACCCGCTGTCCGAAGCGCACATCTCCTGCAGGAAAGCCTGGTTCTTTTCAGCCCTGGCCTGGGCAACCTTGCCATTCTTGAAGGTCAGTTCCACGCCTTCCACCATGACCCCGTTAAAAATGGCCGGATACGAAAAGCGCACCCAGCCGTTCGACCGAATCTTCCACCGGCCCGGTGAAGATCTCCCCGTCGGGCATGTTGTTCTTCCCGGAGCCGTTGACAAACTTGCGCCCCTTGACCGAGAGGGTCAGGTCCACGTTCGGACCGCGTAACTCCACCCTGTCATGCCCTTCGATGCGCTCAATGACCTTGCGCTGCCCGGCTTCCACTTTGTTCCAGAATGCGACCGGATCCGGTTCGTCCGCATGGCAGGCCCGGTAGACGAAGTCCTCGTAATCGCTGAGACTCATTTCCGCTTCCGTCGCCAGTCCCTGGGTGGGGAACAGCGTGGTGACCCACTTGAACGAGCGGTCGGCGCCGCGGCGCATCTGGGCTTCCAGGATGGGACCCAGCGCTTTCTGCCGCCGTCTCTGCCTGGCAGGGTCCACGCCCGAGAGCGCCCGCGGGTTCGTGACGGAATGGATGCGGATGCGGCTTTCGAACTGGTCATAGGCCAGCTTACGGAGAGGAGGGGTGGTCTCCAGCTGCTCGTCATTGGCGGTCGCGAACAGGATCTCGTCCTGGTCGGTCAGATCCAGGAGCGGGTGGGGATGCCCACCGCGTTCCAGGATGGTTCTATACAGGGCGCGCACCAGCGGTTCGGCCGCGGTTGTCGCTTCGATGGCAACCCGGTCTCCGGGTTTTATCTGCGCGGAGTGGTCCACCAGAATTTTCGCAAGGTTATCCACACGAGGATCGGTCACAAGGCTCTCCTGAATTGTAAATTTGCCTGCGAATTATATCACCCTGGATCCCCTCAGTTGGGCGTTGGTTTGAAAAGTGGGAACCAGGTCCTGCTACCCTTTCAGGATCGCAAGCATTTTTCCGTGCAGACCCGGCGCGGCTGCCAGCAGGGAACACGGCGGGGTCAGGTAATCGTTCTGCCCGTCCAGGTTGGTGATCGCCGCCCCTGCTTCCGCTGCGATCAAGCCCCCCGCAGCCACATCCCAGGGGTTAAGCGACAATTCCCAGTAGCCGTCAAAACGACCGGCGCCTACGTAGCACAGGTCCAGGGCAGCCGATCCAAACCGGCGCACGCCCTGTGTGATCATGGCAAACCGGCCGAAGTATTCGAGATTGTTGCGCGGTGTGGACCAGGTATCGTAAGGGAAACCGGTGACCAGCAGGCTGCGCTGCAGCTCCGTTGCCTGCGAGGCATGAAGCCGGCGCCCGTTGCAGCGCGCCCCGCCCCCCCTCCCGGCGGCGAACATTTCATCCCGCATCGGGTCGTAGACGGCGCCCAGGTTCATGATCCCGTCATGGGCATACGCGATGGAGACACTGAAAAAAGGAATGCCGTGGGCATAGTTGACTGTCCCGTCCAGGGGGTCCACATACCACTGGTCCGCCTCGCTCCCGGGCACCAGCCCGATCTCCTCGGAGACGATCTGGTGCCCGGGAAAAAGGCGCTGAATTTCAGCCAGGATCATGGCTTCCGAGCTGTGGTCCATTTCGGTGACCAGGTCGATCACGTCCTTGTAGCCCACCTGGTGGTCCTGCTCGTATCCTCGGCGTAACAGGTCGCCGGCCTGGCGGGCCAGACGTTCAAGGTCAGAAAGCAAAGGTTTCTTCATTTATATAGTATATGTAAACAAGGGTTAAGATCATCACAGGCATAATCGGATGATTGCCATTCAGGTCAATTTCGCGGCCCCATTACTGGGCATGCATCTCCTTAGAAAACCTTGAAGTAACGCAGCAGAGCCAGCAGGAGAATGATCCCCAGGACGACCAGGCAACCTTGCAACAGGTATTTCAACAGGTGCTTCCAGAAGAAGCGGATGATAACGAAGGCAACGATGATCCCCACAACCGCCAGTACCACCCAGACGACCTGGTTGGAAAAGATAGTTGTAAGATCGATCGACATCTCCAGCCTCCGAAAGGAGCGTTATTCTGCCCCGGCGAATTGCTCCGCTGGCAGAGCTCCGTTTTCCGCCGGATACACCCGCCCCTTCTTGATCACCTGCCTGACCAGGTTGGTGCCAAAGCGGTAGCCGAGTTGCCGGTAATCCGGCACGGAAAGGATCAGCAGGTCAGCCTGCTTTCCCGGTTCCAGGGAGCCGATCCGCTCCGCCCGGCGGATGGCATGGGCTGCATTGATGGTGGCTGCCGCAATTGCCTGGGCGGGTGTCAACTTCAGGTACCTGCAAGCCAGGGCGATGACAAACTGCATCGATTCGCACCATGCCGTGCCGGGATTGCAGTCAGTTGCCAGCGCCAGGAAGCCGCCCGCAGCGATGATCTCACGGGCAGGTGTGTATTCGCTTTCTGCCAGTCCGAAGGGCGTGCAGGGTAGCGAGACTGCCACGGTATCGCTCGAAGCCAGGGCCTGGATGTCGCTTCGGGAGGTCTTCACCAGGTGGTCGGCAGAGACTGCTTCCAATTCAACGCCCAGCGAAGCACCACCCAGGTTTTCGAATTCGTCGGCGTGAAGCTTGAGCGGGAAGCCCAGCTCCCGGGCTTTGGTCAATATCTGCCGGGATTGGGCCAGGTCGAATGCGCCTTTCTCGCAGAACACATCCACGAAAGGCAATGTCCGGAAAGCAGTGGCCGGCTGGCTTGTCCACCAATGGTGGAGGAAAGGCAGCATCTCTGCACACAACAGGTCGGTATAGGCTTGAGGCTCGCCGGCAAATTCCGGCGGGATGGCGTGCGCACCCAGGAAGGTCGGCGTGAGCTCAAGCGGACCTGCGGCATCGAGTGCCAGGATGGTCTGCAGCATTTTTAGTTCGGTTTCAGAATTGAGGCCGTAGCCGGTTTTGGCTTCAAGAGTGGTGGTGCCGTGGGAGAACATGCGGGCGAGGCGCGGGCGGGTCTCTTCGAGGAGAGTATCCATGGAGGCTTCCCGCGTCCGCCGGACAGTGGAAAGGATTCCGCCGCCTGCTGCCAGGATATCGAGGTATTTCATTCCCGACATCTTCATTTCAAACTCGGCAGCCCGGTCGCCAGCCCAGACGACATGGGTGTGTGGATCCACGAAGCCTGGCATTACGGCGCAGCCGGAGGCATCCACAGATTGTTCCCGGGGACTTGCAGCTTGCAGTTCTTTTGTGGGTCCTACGGCGAGGATCCTGTCCCCGCGTAGTAGCACGGCCCCATCTTCAATGATGGTCAAGCGCCCGAGATCGGCGCCGCGTTGGGGGCCTCCGCTGAGTGTCAGGAGTTGGGATGCGGAATGGATCAGCATACAGGCTTGATTTTACCCCAGGAAAAGGCGCGTGGCTGGAGTTGCCGGGAGAGAATGTCGTGCACTGTCCTGCCACGCGCAGGGAAAGGAAGGGCCGCCTCAGGTCTGTACGCGGTTAGTTGACCGTTTTCACCTTTCGCAATGCCAGCAGTGCGAGCACGTTGAATCCCAGTGCCCCCAGCACCACCGGCCAGAATCCCAGGCTGTAGAGGCGCGGCGCCAGCAGGTCTCCCATGGCGCGGCCCAGCGAGAGGGCGGCTACGTTAACAGCCATCAGTGTGGCGCGCGCCGATGGCAGCAGTTCGGTCATCAGCGGGATGATACTGACCAGGGTGAACTCGAAGGTGAGGTAGAAAAAGAACAATGCAATAAGGGAACCTGCCTCTGTGCCTCCCAACAGCGGCATGGACAGGGCGGCAAGGCAGTTGGCTGCCAACCCCAGGCCGATGGCACGCTGTTTCCCCAGCCGGTCGACAAACGCTGCCACCAGCCCCTCCCCTGCCAGTTCAGACAGCCCGATCAGGGCTGAGGCGGCACCCAGGGCGGCGATCTGCAAACCGAAGGAATCTTCCAACCAGACGCCAAAAATAAGATTCACCACCTCGTTGCCTGCGCTGGCAAACAAACCGACAGCCAGGCCCATCAGTGCGGGGATGGAGGCAAGGATCTGCGTGAACCTGGCGGTTGAGCCCTTTTCGGAGACAGGATTCCCTTCCTTTGGAAGCATCCAGAACAGCCCGACAAAAATGAGCCCGCCCAGCAGCGCCATCAGCGGGAAAGGTGCCATCCAGCCGTTGCGGGAGATCAGGAAACCCACCAGCGGGATGCCAACAATGAAGGAGAGTGACCAGCCAAACTCGGTGACGGCGATCGTCCTGCCGCGGCGCGCGTAGGGGATACGGTCGCCAAGATGGGCTTGCATGGATGGGTCGAAAATGTATTTGCCCAGCGTGGAGAGGATGATGGACAGGATCAAAGCGGGAAAGGTCGGCCAGAAGATCACGATCGATGTTCCGAGCGTGAACAAGCCAATTCCCAGAAGCATTCCAAAGCGGCGCCCGCGCATATCGGCAACCGTTGCAGCGAATGGGCCAAAGGCACCTGCAAGGCTGCGGGCGGTCAGCGCGTAGGACATGGCGATCAGGTCCACACCCACGCCGCGGGCCAGGACAGCCAGGAAGGGATAGACCATCCGGTGCAGAGTATTTAAAATAACTCGAATGGCGGTGAAAACCGCAACCTGGACGATTGTCTCCCTTCGTGTCCCCGGCAGGGAGGTCTGCGTCACCTGGATAACCACCAGCGGGTCATGAAATATGACGCCACCAAGGTTAGAAAGGTGATCCCGATGAAAAATAATTGCAGTGCCAGGATTCCTGAATCAAAGATGGGCGAGGGCGGGGGGTGCAGCACGTAGCTGGCCTGCGATAATGCGATCCGCAATGCGACAAAGAACAACACGTTGAAGAGCGAACTGAACACCGGTTTGGCAAGCAGGGTCAATCCGATCTGGAGCAGCACTCCGCTGATGGCGAAAATGACCGCGATGCGAAAACGCGGCTCGCTCAGAAATAGACCGTTCCAGTTGGCCTGCATGGCCCAGACAGAAAGGGGCAGATAAGTCACCCAAAAAAAAAGCCCGGACCGCCCCAGGGCAACAGACCATTGGTGCAGGCGTTCCCGGCGGAACAGGATGCCCAGCAGCCCGGCGAAAGCCGAAACTCCCAGTGCTGCTTCCGCAGTCAGCACCCAGGCTCCGTGCAGGTAGACGATGCGCACATTGGCGCCCAGCGATTGTTCCTCCGGACCGAGGGCTGTCAGGCCGGCAGTGGTCAGCAACGCCAGTACGAACCAGAAGAAGGGGGATTTTAAAAAAGCCATGCTGGGATTCTACCCGATTATGAAATCCAGGTCATCACCTGCTGGTCAACGATCCAGGCTCCGTTGACTTTGTCCAGCAGCACATAGTATCCCGCCCCGGCCAGCCAGTGGCTCATGGTGCCTATATATACCAGCGCCTGGTCAAGCGTTTCGTTGAAGCCGACCCGCGAGATTGTGGTGATGCCCGGCGTATCAGGGTATCGTTCATAGAAAAGAACCCAGCCATCCCGGTTCTGGCTGAATATCTGGCTCATTTCCTCCTGGCTTACCAGTGCATACTCACCACCTATTTGCATATCCGGGGAGACGGGAGTGGTGGTGGCGTTCCGGGTACTGAAATTCTCAGCGGTTGACCGCTCAAGGTTGTGCATGTCAAGAAACATCCAGTCGAGGCTGGTCCCCGTGTCAGCCACCCCACTCATCCCCGTGGCAGTGGTATCCATGAGTGCATAATTCGAGGCCGTGTACAGACTGCGGAGTAGCGCGGTATAGACGGCCTGCTCCTCCATGTCGATCTGTGCAGAGGAAGGTGTGGATACCGGGGTTGGTGTGCCTGAACAGGCAGCCACAAGGAAAGCCAGGAAAACTATCAGCGATCTCTTGAACATGGCTTCCTCCAGGGAAGACCCGTTATGATTCTCCCAGCCGTTCCACTCTCCTCCGCACGGACCAGGGAGGCAGGAAGGCGCAGCACCCCGTGATGGTTGCACCCAGGATGATCCCGCTCAGGTATCCTGCAACCGGGGGCAGGTGGAAAACCGGCACCAGGTAGAGCGGACCGACGAACAGCAAAAATGCAATTGGCAGGTAGAGCATCGCCAGGAATTGGCCCAGGCAGCCCAGCTGCCCGGCGGACATCTTGCGCGGGTCTTCCCATTTGAAATTTGCACCCAGTACCCCAAATGCCAGCAGGATGCCGTTCATCCCTGCCATGCACATGGCAACCGCGAGCAGACCATACAGGAAACTGACAGGCGGTGTTTTTTGGATGATTGAAATTCCTCCCAGGAATAACACTCCCAGCACCATGGTTGGCAAGTAGGCAACCAGGAACTTGGCTGCCAGCATCTGGCTGGAACGCACCGGAGCGGCCTTTAACATCCAGTAGTTTTTCCCTTCGGATGAAAAAGCCATCCCTGAAAGCCGCGCCAGCAGCCACCAGCCAACGAACAGCGCCATGATGATGTTGCCATAACTCATCAGGTTTTGGAATGTACTCGTAAACCAGTCGGGGGCCTCACCCTGACCGGCAGGCACCTGCCCGCCAGCGCGCAGGAATATGATCGAATAAATGACCCCGAAAATGAGCGGCGAAATTAACCCGGACAGGTTGCGCAGGTCCCTGCGCAGCAGCAGGAAATCCTTCCATAGGATACCCCACACCGGTGCGGTGAGCAGACGTTTCAAGCCCTGGTCGACTCCCACAATGGAAAGTGCCTTCGGGTGAGCGGTATCGCTTTCAACCGGGGTACGGGCGGTTCGCAGTGGTTTCTTTCGGCGCGATACCACCTGCATGCTTGCCCAGCCGGTGTAATACCACCGTTCCGCAGTTGCCAGCGCAAACGAAAAAGCAACAGCAGACAGCCCCAGGGTCAGCACAACCAGCAGGCTGCCGGTTAGCCAGCGGCCCTCACCCAATGCCACCAGGCCCTGTCCCGCCCAGTTCAGTGGAAACCAGGGCGTGTTAAATCGCGTCACCAGGGTAAACATGCTGCTCACCTGCGTACCGGAGACATTGGCGGAATGACCAAAGGTATTAAAAAGATTTCCGGATTGCCCGCAGGTGAAGGCCAGGATGGCTCCAATGAAGCCAAGTATCTCTGCAACCCTGCGGGCAGGGAAGACGCGCGCCACCAGCATCACCAGCAGTGCTGAAAGACCTGCCGCGGCCAGCGCAAGAACCACCATGGTCAGCAGGACGAGGGGATAGTAGAGGAAATTATAATTTCCAGCCAGCCCCAGCCCGTAGAGTACCGGAAGCCCGAATAGCGAGATCAACCCAAAGTTGGGCAGCACGGCCTGCAGGAGTTTGGTTACAAACACCGCCCGGATGGGGACCGGGGATGCCAGCAGGAAATCCATGTCGCCGGAGAGATACAGCGCTTGCAGGAGCACACCAAAACTGCTCAACAGTATGCCAGCGAACAGGCCCGTGAAAATGATCACCGGCATTGCCTGCAGGAACGGGGTCACATCCATGCCCACGTATT
The DNA here is from genome assembly GCA_963828815.1 of uncultured Chloroflexia bacterium. Classification (GTDB taxonomy): domain Bacteria; phylum Chloroflexota; class Anaerolineae; order Anaerolineales; family Villigracilaceae; genus UBA877. Next base: position 1,246,245 of record CAWHGD010000002.1, on the reverse strand, counting down.
GTTTCAGCGTCGGCGAGCTCAGAAAATCGAGCAGCCGCCAGCTCAAGAAAAGGATCAATCCCGCAAATGCGAGTAAGACCAGGTAAGCCACAACAATGAAGATCTTACGGATGGTCCGGGAGTGCTTGAAAGTATTAAAACTGATCAACACTCGCAGGCGGATGAGTTTCAAGACAGCCGGCCACAAACGATGGGAAGGAGCCAGGGTGAGCGTGCTCATTTCAGGATCTCGGCGATCTCAGCTTCCTCGGCGCCACCGGTGAGACCGAGAAAGATATCTTCCAGGCTGGTTTCGCCAGCCTTGCCGAGCCGGCGCAGTTCTTCCATCGTGCCAACCGCGATCAATTCACCCTTGTTGATGATGCCGATCCGGTCACACATGCGCTCGGCGATCTCGAGGATGTGGGTGGAAAGGAATATCGCCGCGCCGCGCTCAGCCATCTGGCGCAGGATATCCTTGATCAAGCGTGCCGACTTGGGGTCTAGGCCCACGGTGGGTTCGTCGAGAACCAGGACCTTGGGGTCATGCATTAACGCTGCTGCCAGTGATGCCTTCTGCTGCATCCCATGGCTGTAAGAATCAACGGTATCGTCAGCCGCGGCGGTCAGGTCGAACATTTGCAATAATTCCTCGGTGCGTTGAGCCACTTGTTTACGCTCCAGGTTATACAGGTCGCCGACAAACCGCAACAGTTCTCGCCCGGTCAATTTGGCATACAGGTTGGGCGTATCGGGCACATAACCGCTGGCGGCTTTGGCAGGCAGAGGCTGGGTTTGCACATCATACCCGGCGACTTTGACCGTCCCCGACGTGGGTTGAAGCAGTCCGACGATCACCTTGATGGTGGTGGTCTTACCGGCGCCGTTCGGTCCGAGGAAGCCGAACACCTCCCCCGCTTTCACCTGCAGGCTGACATTATTTACCGCGGCTTTATCGCCGTAGCGTTTCAACAGGTTGTTGATCTCGATTAAAACCGTATCAGTCATATTGCCTCCCAGGAATGTTATTGTTGAAAATCCACGCGTTGATAACAAGGTGGCAGATAAATGAATCGAATGGTCCACTATATTATACGTGCCACCATCCAATTATATTCGCGATCTGTATCGATAATTTCCTTGATAACGATAAAATCACTTGACGTGTAAATTATATTAGATTATTATCTAGGTTATTAGATAATAATCTAATGACTAAACTATGACCACCCTCCTGTGGAAGTCTGGTACCGCCTACGATTTCTTCATCAGCCTGCTGGCACTGCATCGAGCCGCGGATTTTGGATTGCGCCCCAACTGGACGGCCGGAGTTCGGCAGCGCCTTGCCGCACCCTCACGTGAAATCCTGGAACGCGTCTACTCCTACGCTTCACTGCCGCTGGATTGGATCAGCGGTCAACCTGAGCCAAGGGACACACTGCCCATACTGCACAGGGCGGCGGAACTTGCCCCAGCCGATCGCCTGCGAGTATTGACATTACCGGCAGATACACCGCTTGATGCCAGTGAAATATTGGCCCACATCGGTGCACGAGGCTCAGTGACCGTTGCCGAGCGGGATCATCTGGCACGGAGCATCACCCGGCGGAACAATCCCTTGCGGGCGGTCGAACTCGAGAATCTGCTCAAGGTCTGGCAGAAGATGGAAAGTTCCAGCCGGCAGATCCTGACCGCTTGGCAGGAGTATTACCAGGTTTTCTTCGAGGAGGAGGAAACGCGCATCCGCCCGGCACTGCAGGCCGGCCTGACAGGGGCTCAGGAATTGGCCAGGCGGGTAACTTTGCCTGCCCTGGTGGAACAACTCTCACGCGGCGTGCAGTTTGAAGGAGTCGAAACCGCCCGGGAGATCACCCTGGTGCCCTCGTACTGGTCGACACCGTTCGTTTTCCCAACCCAGCCGGGTGAAGGGAAAATGCAGATCGTATTCGGCTGCCGGAAGGAAGTGGAAAGTGTGGCTCCCGGGGCGGAAACGCCCGACCTGCTGATCCACGCTCTCAAGTCGCTGGCAGACCCTACCCGCTTGCGCATCTTGCGTTACCTCTCGGGTCAACTTCTCACGCCAACCGAATTATCCCGCCTGCTGCGGCTGCGCCCGCCAACGGTCCTCCACCATTTGCAGGCTTTGCGCCTGGCGGAATTGGTGGCCATCCGGGTGAGCGAAAATGGCGACAAATGCTACACCGCCCGGATGGAAACACTGAAGGTGATCTTTACCTCGGTGGAAGATTTTCTGAAAAAACAGGATTGAATGGCAAATATCATCCAAACCTACTGGACTAGGGTAAAACAATTCTCACCCAACGCCCGCCTTTTCCTGGTCAGCATCATCCTGACCGGTGCGGCGCTGGGGATTTACCGCTTACTGTTCAATTTCTACGTGCTCAGCCTGGGCATGGATGCCAACGTGGTTGGTCAGCTGACCTCCACGAACAGTATGACCGCCCTGCTGCTGGCGGTGCCGATGGGTTATGCGGCCGACCTGCTGGGACGCAAGAAAGCCTTCATCATTGGCGGCCTGGCGGTGTGCCTGTCGATCGCCGGGATGGTGGCTTGGCCGGTGAAAGGCGCCCTGTTCGCCATGAGCATCCTGAGCGGCGCGGCGCAGGGCCTTTCGGCAGTGACCATGTCCCCATTCCTGTTGGAGAACAGCGGACCGGAAGAACGGACCTATCTCTTCAGCCTGGCATCGGGAGCGCAAATGACCGCTTCCTTTGCAGGCAACTCCATCGGGGGTAACCTGCCCACCTGGGTGGCAAGGTACCAGGACGTGCTGCCCACCAGCAGCGCGGCGTACGCCGGGGCGCTGGCGATCGTCGCCCTGGTCGCAACGGTCGGACTGGCACCTTTCTTCTTCATGAAACTCCCTAAACTAAAGAAACTTGAGAAGGCATTGTTCGCCCCGTTCGCTTACGCCGCCAAGGAACCAAAACTGCTCAGCAAAATGATCCTGCCGATGCTGATCACTTCCATCGGGGCGGGCCTGCTGATGCCTTTCATGAATTTATTCTTCCGGGTGGTGTACCACCAGCCAGATCCGGTGATAGGAACGATCATGGCCTGGGGTGCGCTGGCCATGGGAGTGGGCTTGATGATTGCGCCCCCGATCGCCGACCGGATGGGGAAGATCCAACTGGTGGTGGTGACCCAGGGATTGTCGATCCCGTTCCTGGCTGCGCTTGGTTTTGCACCCTGGTTCTGGCTGAGCGGCACGGCTTTTTACGTGCGCATCGCCCTGATGAACATGAGCGGGCCGGTGTATCAGACCTTCGTTATGGAACGGGTGGAGGCGGGGCGCGCGCCACGGTCGCCAGCCTGGTAAGCATGGCAAACAGTTTCGGCTGGGCTTTCAGCCCGTCCATCAGTGGATGGCTGCAGGTGAGATACGGGTTTGGCCCGGTTTTCATCTGCGTCCTGGTGTTGTACACGCTGGCGGTCTATCTGTATTGGAAATTCTTCTGGAGTGAAAAACCGGCGCCGGTGCCAATACGGGCTCCCGCCGATTGAGGAAGGAGGCGACACGTTTTCTCCCTTTACCCACAGGACGGCATCCCGAGTGCTGTCCTGTTGGGTTTAAAGGGACGGTCGTCCGTGATGGTGTCGGCTCCAGGGGTGATACAATCAGCCAATTCCGAAAAGGGTATTGATGGATCCCAATGCAATATCTGATTGATGGGCACAACCTGATCCCCAAGGTGGGGCTGCGGCTGGAGCAGCCAGACGACGAATACGAGTTGCTGAAGCGCCTGCAGGAATTCTGCCGGCTGCGGCGAGACCGGGTGGAAGTATATTTCGACGCCGCAGCACCGGGTTTCGCCGGCAGTCGCAAGGTGGGCGTGGTGACCGCCCACTTCATTCGCCAGGGCGCCAGTGCTGATTCCGCCATCGAAGCGCGGCTTGTTAAGATGAAGAAATCAGCCAGGAATTGGACCGTGGTAAGTTCGGACGCGCGCGTACAGCGATCAGCGGCTGCCGCCCATGCAGGCACCATGCTTGCTGAGGCTTTCGCAGTCGAAATGTCCCGGGTGGCGACGCTCGCCCGGTCAAAATCCAGACCAGATCCCGTGCTCAGCCCCGAAGAAGTGGAAAATTGGATGAAACTATTTGAAAAGCGGGGCAGATGACATGGTGATTCTTATCCATCTTTAATGTTATTATGACTATTCTGATGTAAAATATCTTTAAGGCACCTGTCCTCCTTTTACTGGTATATCAGGTGCCTGCCATCGAAGGTGAGCATGCCCCCGCATGCAATCCAATAGATGGCGTCCCCTCCCCCTTAGATCACCAGGCCTTGTGCCTGGTGATCGCTTTAACCGGGCACTTTGTGGTTTAATAGAGATGGGCAGGTTTACCCATGCCTGTGGAGCCTTTTCAATAAGATTATCGGCCTCCATGCCCTGTATCGATGAAGAGAAAAGATGGAAACACGATTCACACCTCACGATCTGCCAGCTGAAGGACCCGTTGTGATCGGCGTATCAGGCGGAGCCGACAGCCTTTGTCTTCTGCACCTGGCAGCGGGTGTTCCCAACCTGCGCCTGATCGTGGCACATTTCGACCACCGGCTCCGGCAGGGATCCGACCGGGAGGCAGAGTTCGTCGGTTCCGTGGCCGGGAAATTAAAATTGCCCTTCATGAGTGGGGGAGCCGATGTGGCTGCCTACGCCGCTGACCATGGCCTCTCCCTGGAAGAATCAGCCCGCGTATTGCGCTACCGCTACCTCTTCGCCCAGGCGCGGGATGCCGGGGCAAGCGCGGTGGCTGTCGGTCACACTGCTGACGACCAGGTGGAGACGATCCTGATGCACTTCCTGCGCGGCGCGGGCCTAGCCGGACTGAAAGGGATGCGCGGGCGAACCCTGTTGCCGGAATTTGATCCCGGGATCCCCCTGGTGCGTCCGATCCTGCACCTGTGGAGGCATGAGACGGAGGCATATTGCCGCAAACACGCCCTCCAGCCGGTGCAGGACCCTACGAATGCGGATGAGACATACTTCCGTAATCGTTTGCGCCACAGCCTGATCCCCGAACTTGAGAAATACAACCCGCGTGTCAAGGAAACACTTCTTCGCACGGCCGCGGCGCTGGCAGGGGATCATGAAACGTTGACCGAGGTTGTGGAGGCTGCCTGGCTTCGGACGCTTGTTAAGGCTGAGACAGGCCAGGTGACTTTGAGTGCTCCCGTTCTGGAAACCATGCCACGCGGACTGCGCCGCAACATCCTGCGCAAGGCTATGGAATCATTGCGCCCCAACCTGCGCAACCTGGATTTTGAAACCCTGGAACGTGCGGCAAATTTCATCCAGGCGGGCAATCACCCCTCCAACACGACAGGGGGCACCCGGCAAATTGACCTCAGCGCAGGTCTCCACCTCTACCAGGAGGGGGATGCCATCCTGGTGGCAGGCCTTGAGGCTGACCTGCCGCGTTCGCACTGGCCGCTGATGGCCGGGCTGTACGCGGTTCAGTTCAACGGATCTGTTCACTTGAATGAGCATTTCAGTCTATTTGCTAATGAGGTAGAGATTGGGATGGCGCGGGCAGCTGCACCCGAAAATGGTGACTCGTTCACTGCCTGGCTGGATGCCGACCTGGTGGGCGGAGTGCTGACCGTCCGCACCCGCCGCGCCGGAGATGGTTTCTCGCCACTGGGGATGGAAGGGAAAACAGTCAAACTGCAGGATTTCTATATCAATGTCAAGTTACCCAGGCGGGCGCGCGCGGGGTGGCCACTGGTATGTGCCGGAGAGCAAATTGTGTGGGTTCCGGGATTCCGCCTGGCTCACCCTTTCCGCATCACCGAAAAGACGCAGCGGGCCTTAAAATTGGTGATCAACCCTGTGGAGTGAAGGCCGGGTTCAGACGGGGACTTGAGGTTCTACGCAGTCCGAGGTGGTCAACCGGTGACGCCGGATAACTGGCGCAGTTTCAAATTGATCTCGCGCCACTGGATCTTCGATACGCCCAATTTCTGGCGGATCTTTTCCGGTTCGGTGTTATTCAGGAAATCCATCAATACGCTGGTCCAGCGGCACATGTCGAAGGAGAGATGTTTCGACAGGGAGGCTTCCTTGCCGATATCTTCCAGCAGGTACTCCAGCCGGCGCGGCGACCAGGGGAACAGGCGGTCAACCGGGTTGTACTGGGCGAGGTATTCCTCATATGCCAGCAGCCATTCCTCCGGCAGGGTCAACTTTCGCTCCTTGTAGCGGTTGGCAGGGCTGGCATACCGGATGAATACATAAGGTTCGCCGGGTGTGTTCAGATCAATATGATTAAGGGTGATGCCGAGGCATTCGGATTTCTTGATACCGGTGGCAAGCAGCAGCGCCACGAGCGTGTAAGGCCGGGCATCGGGGCGGTTTGCCCGGCGGGAGCGGTCTGCCGCCAGGAGCACCGCATCCAATTCCGCCTCGCTGAGCACCTCGGGGACGGGACTGAGCACCGAGCGCTGAACGACCTTTTCAGCCGGGTCCACCATCAGGACGCCGCCCTTCTGGAGCCAGCGGAAAAAGGACTTGAGGGCGGTCACCCGGCGGGCGAGTGTTTTTGGCGAGCAGGGCACCGGTCGCTCGTGCTCCAACCAGTGCAGGAAGGCGTTCAGGTCGCTGGTGGTGATGGAGCCCAGTGTTCGATCGGGAGGCAGCGCCTGGGTAAGCAGGCGGACATCGGAGAGGAATGCTTTTACGGTGTTTGGCGACCGGCCTTGATCATTAAGAAAATATTCCCAGGCATTGATGGCCGGGGTCAGGCTGGTCTGTTCGCTTGGATAATTTGATAGAGGTACTGACATGCGAATCTCCTTTCGAGGAGAAAGTTTTCAGGAGACGTACTTCGTATAGTTTAGATGAAATCCGGTCGCTTGTCAAACGGATTGCCGGCACGCCTGGAAGAATATATAAACAGGTGATAAATAAAAGGTTGGTAGGATCGGATCGTTCTCTGGAATACAGTAAGTCAGCAGGGTGTCTTGCCAATTTCAGGCAGCCTCGTTATAATATGCGTTCGCAATCGGGCGGGTAGCTCAGTTGGTTAGAGCACTGCTTTGACATAGCAGAGGTCGTAGGTTCGAGCCCTATTCCGCCCACTACACTGTCAGTGGTGATCGAGTTTTGAACGACCGCGATGACCGGGACGAGTAGGCGCTTCGCAGCCGCCAGGGAGAGAAGGTCCTGGATTGAGAACCTTCTTCGGCAAGCAGCGCTGAAAACCACCCGCGAGCGTTAACCAGAAAAGTGAACTGGGTCCACAGTCAGCAGCCCACGTTCAACCAGTATGGGGAACGGGTGACTCCGTTAGCAGTCCAACGAGATGTCCTTCCACTGCGCCATGAAAGTCGGTGGAGCAGGCAGGACAAAGCGGGTGGAACCGCGTGAATGCGCAAGCGCTCTCGCCCCGAATTCGGGCGAGAGATTTTGTTTTCTCCCTCCTACCCCGGTCCGCCGGGTTCCATGTCTCTGTAAGTGCGGATACAATGGAAGGAGGGAAGGAGGAGTCAGATATGTCAAACGAACCTGTAGAACGTTATGAAGATTCCCTGCTTTACCGCATCCGCCATTCCTCGGCACACGTGATGGCACAGGCGGTGCTGGAGTTCCAACCGGAAGCCAAGTACACCATCGGGCCGCCGGTTGAGAACGGCTTTTACTATGATTTTGACCTGCCACAGCCGCTTGTGTTGGAAGACCTTGAAAAGATCGAAAAACGGATGCGCCAGATCATCGCCGGCGGTCATGCCTTCGTAAAAAAGGTCGTTTCCGCTGATGAAGCCCGCCAAGTTTTCAAGGACCAGCCGTATAAATTGGAACTGATCGAAGGCCTTGAAAAAGGCGGGTTGGATGAGTATGGCAACCCTCTGGAGGAAAAGCCGGAAATCTCGCTTTACCAGAGCGATACCTTCACTGACCTGTGCCGGGGTCCGCATGTGGAAACCACCCGACAGATCAACCCGTCAGCGATCAAACTGATGTCCATCGCCGGAGCCTACTGGCGCGGCGACGAGCACAATAAGATGCTGACGCGCATCTACGGAACAGCCTGGCGCACCCCCGATGAACTCAAGAGTCACCTCAAGATGCTCGAAGAAGCCAAGGCTCGCGACCACCGCAAACTCGGCCGGGAATTGGAGATCTTTACACACGATGAGGAGGTGGGCCCCGGCCTGCCGCTCTGGCTGCCGCGCGGCGGGGTGATGATCGAGGAACTGGAGCGGCTGGCGAAAGAGATGGAGGAGCAGGCGGGCTACCTGCGGGTGCGAACCCCGCACCTTGCCAAGGAAGACCTTTTTGTGCATTCCGGCCACCTGCCCTATTATGCCGAATCGATGTACCCTCCAATGGAGATCGAAGGGGTGAAGTATTATGTCAAGCCGATGAACTGCCCGATGCACCATAAGATCTACGGCTCCAAACCGCGTTCCTATCGCGATCTGCCCATCCGGCTTGCCGAGTACGGCACCTGTTACCGGTATGAAAAATCAGGTGAACTGTTCGGCTTGATGCGGGTGCGTTCGATGCAAATGAATGACGCCCACATCTATGTGACCGAGGACCAGTTCGAACAGGAGTTCATGGCGGTGATCGACCTGTACAAGAAATACCTGGACCTGTTCGGGATCACCAAATTCGTCATGCGCCTGTCGCTGCACAGTAAGGAGGGGCTGGGAAAGAAATTCGTGGATAATGAACGCCTGTGGCTTAAGACGGAGGAAATGGTGCGCCGCGCCATGACGAACGGCGGCGTGCCCTTCGTGGAGGCTGCCAACGAAGCCGCCTTCTACGGGCCGAAGATCGATGGGCAGGTGTGGAGCGCGATCGGCAAGGAGTTCTCGCTGGCCACCAACCAGGTGGACTTCGCCCAGCCCGGGCGCTTCGATCTGAAGTATATGAACAAGGACGGGGTGGAGGAAACACCGTTATGCATCCACCGCGCTCCGCTCGGCACCCATGAGCGCTTTATCGGTTTCTTGCTGGAGCATTACGCGGGGAACTTCCCCGCCTGGCTTTCCCCTGAGCAGGTGAGGCTGATCCCGGTAACCGACCCGCAGAACGAATACGCGGAGAACATTGTTTCGCAATTGCGCGCCCAGGGCTTGCGCGTCAGTGCAGACACCAGCGCACAGCGCATGAATGCCAAGATTCGCGCAGCCCAATTAATGAAGGTGCCCTACATGCTGGTCGTCGGTGAGAACGAAGCCCGTGCCGGTCAGGTTTCGCTGCGGGTGCGCGATGGCTCGCGGCGCTGATAATATCCCCCTGGCCGAGTTCATTGCCCGCGCAAAAGAGCGGATCACAAACCGCTCGGGCCAGTTATAATCAGGCAAAGGACAGCCTGGCCTGCCCAGGCTGCCCCTTTTTATTGACGATTCGCCTGTGTTCATGGTATTATCAGCCCGCTTAAACCAGCCCGCGGGCTGGACTTCCGTCATTATGCAAGGAGAGAGTTATCAGCGCCAACGAATTTCGAGTAAATGAGACCATACGAGTACCCGAAGTACGGCTGATCGGGGCAACCGGTGAGAATGCCGGCGTGGTGAACACCCGCGAAGCCCTGCGGATGGCCCGTGAAGCCGATCTCGACCTGGTGGAGGTGGCTCCCAATTCAAGCCCTCCGGTCTGCAGGATCATGGATTTTGGAAAGTTCCTGTACGAAAGGGAGAAGAAAGACCGCGAAGCGCGCAAGGCGCAGACCAAGGTTGAAGTGAAGGAAATTCGCCTGCGCCCCAAGACCACCGACCACCACCGTGATTTCAAAGTAGACGATGCCCGCCGCTGGCTGGAACACAACATGAAAGTGCGCGTGACCATCCGCTTCCGCGGCCGGGAGATCACCTACCCGGAGATCGCACTTGAAGACCTGAGGGAAATTGCCCAGAAGCTCGCGGATGTGAGCACGGTGGAACAGGCGCCTTCGATCGAAGGGCGGGCCATGTCGATGATGCTGGTGCCGGCGAAAGGCAGCAAGAAGAAAGCCGGTGAAGACGCTGAGCTGAAGACGGAGCAAAAGGAAATTGTCGAACAACCGCAGGAGTAAAATCCTGCGGAATCATGTGTGAAGGAGTATGGCTGTGCCGAGCAAGAGGAAGGTTGTCAAGTACAAACTGAAGACGCATAAAGCCACCTCGAAACGGTTCGGAATAACCGGTTCAGGCAAAATTGTGCGCACCAAAGGCGGCAAGGCCCACCTGCGGCGCAAGTCATCGCATCGGGTGAAGGCTTTGTTCGGTGAAATGGTTGCCGTCGAGGGGAAAAGTTATATCAAGCGTATCCGGCGCCTGGCGCCGCACATGAAACCGTAATACCTGCGGGTATTGAGTAGTTTCCTGTATCTTATCCATTTATTTGCGGCTGACGGGTGCAGCCAACTGGAGCGCAGGCAGGTGCCTGCACCGGCGCCCGTGGGCTAGCAGGAGGTAAACGATGGCACGAGTAAAAGGCGGACCGCAAGGTCACCTGCGTCACAAGAAGGTTTTGAAATACACAAAAGGTCAGCGCATGAGCAGGCACCTGCTGTTCCGGCGCGCCAACGAGGCCATGCTGAAGAGCATGTGGTACTCCTCGCGCGACCGCCGCGTGCGGCGCCGCGACCTGCGCAGATTATGGATCACCCGCATCAATGCCGCCGCCCGGTTGAATGGGACGACCTACAGCCGCCTGGTGGCAACCCTCAAAAAGGCGAGCATCGACCTCAATCGCAAGATGCTTGCCGACCTGGCCGTGCGCGACCCGCAGGCTTTCGCCGCAGTGGTCAAACAGGCCGGCCAGGCTTAACTCAAACCCTGATTTCTTCAAGGGGCGCACCATGGTGCGCCCCTTGATCGTTTAATGGGGGTAAAATTATCCGGTGGTGATTTCTTTGATGCTGCACGAGCGTTTTCTGTTCGCCGCAGGTGGATGATCGAGGTATGCTCACTTCAACACACAATTCCAGGATACAACTTGCCCGCGCCCTGTTGAGAGGCTCTAAGGAACGCCGTTTGACCGGGGCGTTCGTAGCCGAGGGGGTGCGGCTGGTGGAAGAGGCCCTGCGGGCAGCTTGGCCGTTCCGGTTCGTGCTGGCAGGGGAGTGCCTGGGGGAGCGGGCGCAGGGGCTGGTGGCAGCCCTACGTGCACAACAGGTGGAAACGATCCAGGTTGCCGGCAACCTGATGAACTCGATCAGCGGAACTGAGTCATCGCAAGGTATCCTGGCTGTCCTGGAATTGCAGCCATTACCCCTGCCCGGATCCCTTTCCATGGTGCTCATTCCCGATCAGATCCGCGACCCGGGCAATATGGGCAGCCTGCTGCGCAGCGCGGCCGCGGCTGGAGTACAGGCGGTTTTCCTGCCCCCCGGGACCGCCGATGCCTTCGCGCCGAAGGTGGTGCGCGCCGGGATGGGAGCCCATTTCTGCTTGCCCATCCTCCGCCTGGGATGGGACGAACTCCGTGATGCCACGCAGGGCTTGAGGGTTCTGCTGGCTGACCTGGAAGCCTCGATCCCCTGCTGGCAGGCTGACTTCCGCAGCCCGTTCGCGCTGATCGTTGGAGGCGAAGCGGAGGGCGCCAGCAGCCCTGCCCGGGAAATGGCAAAGTCAAAGGTATCCATCCCGATGCCCGGGGGGAGCGAGTCGCTCAATGCAGCCGCGGCGGGGGCAATCCTGTTGTTCGAGGCGGTCAGGCAACGGTCAGTGCCATCGAAATAATGCTGGTTTGAGTGCTGGAAATTCCTGGACTGCTGGCGGGCAGCCGTGATGCCAGGTCAGATCCCGCAGGCTGGGAGCGCCGCATTTGCTGCGTTCGATTCGTGCAGTATAGGAAGCCGGTAAGAAATGGTATAGCAATGTGGACTATGAAAACAGTAAGCCCGCCGCTATAATATTCAAGAAGAGGCTTTTGCATCATCAACTCGCTGCGTGGGCTGGATCCCTGGAATAGAACATGAAAATTCGCTCGATCACCTACTTCTGTAATCCCGGCTGGCCGCTGGATAAGAAAAAACTCCAGGCTGCCGGCGCATTCCTGGCAGAGGCACAATTAAATTTCGAAGCGGCAGGATTCGAGGTGCAGTCGAAGCGCCTGGCAACGATCCCCTTCCCGCTCCTGCTCGGCGCGGGCAAGGTGTTCGAGACGCCGCGACTGGCGGCGGAGATGAGCCAGATCCTGCAGGAAATTGACATCCCTTACGCCGCCCTCGGACCCGCTTTACCCGGCATACCGGATAGTTATGGAGTCCTCCCCAACGCGATCGCCGTATCGAAGAATATTTTCTTTTCCGGCGTGATGGCGGAAGCAAAGCACGGCATCTCGCTGCCGGCGGTCAATGCCTGCGCCGACGTGATCGTGCAGACAGCCCGGCTGGATCCGAACGGCTTTTCCAACCTGAATTTCGCAGCCCTGGCAAACGTACCGCCAGGGGTGCCGTTCTTCCCGGCAGGCTATCACGAAGGCAAGGAGCCCTCCTTTGCCATTGCAATGGAAGCCGCGGATGAGGCCGTGCGGGCTTTTGATGCTGCCGAAACTGTCGATGCCGGCAGGGATGCCCTGATCGCCGCGCTGGAAGAGAACGCCAAGACTCTGGTGAAGACAGCCGACTTGTTGAAGTATAAATACCAGCTGAAGTTCGGCGGGATCGACTTCTCCCTGGCTCCCTTCCCGGAGGAGACGCGCTCGCTGGGGGCAGCCTTTGAACGGATGGGCGTACCCAGGGTGGGAATGCACGGCACGCTGGCTGCGGCAGCCATCCTGACGGAAGCGCTCGACCGGGCTCATTTCCCCCGTACCGGTTTCTGCGGCTTGATGACGCCCGTGTTGGAGGATGCATTCCTGGCCGAACGCGCCGCCGAGGGTCGGCTGACCGTCAAGGACCTGCTGCTCTATTCAGCGGTCTGCGGCACGGGGATCGACACGGTGCCGCTGCCGGGGGATTCGACTGCCGGTCAGATCGCCGCCCTCCTCCTGGACCTCGCTGCCCTGGCCTTGCGGCTGGATAAACCCCTCACCGCACGGCTGCTGCCCGTGCCCGGCAAACAGGCGGGAGAAATGACCAGTTTCGATTTCAGTTATTTCTCCAACAGCCGGGTGATGGCGCTGAAAGCGGAACCGCTGGGGAAGGTGCTGGCAGGGACGGAAACATTCCGACTGCAAAAACGCGGTCAATGACGTCGTATCCTGAGCTCGGCTCGTTTGGAGCCAGGTCAGACCAGGTCCGCCTCCGCTGGCATCTCCTGTTTTTCCCCGCTCTCCAACCTCCAGTATTCCCCGCCTGCACGTTGCATTAATTTAATCCCCACCAGTTCCCGCCGTAACGAGGCGGTGTCTTCGTGATACCTGGACAGTGTCTGGTTGACCTGCTTCTCGCTGTAGCGCCTGCCGGGTTCGAAATCACGCACCACGTGGCGCAGAATGGCTTCCAGCTTCTTGCGCTGGGCGGGGATCTCTTTCAGGCTGCCATCCGGGCGGGAAAAATCAGCCACCACTTTCCGGTCGTAACCAGCCACATCCACCCCGGCAGCCGCCGTCACGAGGTCGGCATGCGAGAATAACCGGCGGATCTTCTGCAGGGCTGCCTGGTCCAACCGGTACATGTTGTAGTAGCCTTCCGCGCGGGCAGAGACCAGTCCCACCGCCGACAGCCTCGCCAGGTGGTGGGAGATGGTGGAGGCCTTCAAGCCCAGCATGGCAGACAGTTCCTCCCCGCTGTACGGTCGATGCGCCAGCAGGCCGATCATTTTCAGCCGGTTGGTGTCCGCCAGCGCTTTCAAGAAAGCCAGCAATTCGGGATCATTTTCCATTATTTTCCCTTTGCCAATTTATTTCGATATCCATCTAATTAATTCTACCATTGATTTTGTTTTCTGCAAGCCCGCTGCGAGAATGCACCCGCTCCAGGCGCGGCCTCTTTTCATCAGAAAAAGAGGCGGTATAATCACCGCACTCAATTCTGGACCATTTCGTTTTATGGAGGTATCCACTTGGACCAACCCAAGAACGCATTCTTCCAGGGCAGGATCGTCCCCTACTCCGAGGCAAAGGTCGGGGTTGCCACCCACGCGCTTAATTACGGTACGGCTGTCTTCGGTGGCATTCGCGCTTATTGGAACGAGGAACAAAAACGCCTGTTCGTATTCCGCCCGCAGGATCACTTCCGCCGCTTTTTGAATTCATGCCGTATCATGCGCATGGATATTAAACAAACTCCTGAAAGCCTCACGGAACTGACACTCGAGCTGCTGCGCCGCGACGCCTACCGGCAGGATATCTACATTCGACCCCTGGCATACAAATCCGAGGAAGGGATCGGGGTGCGCCTGCATGACCTGAAGGAGGACCTGACCATCTTCGCCATGCCTTTCGGACAGTATGTCAAGAACGATACGGATGCCCACGTGATGATCTCCTCCTGGCGGCGTATCGACGACAACATGATCCCAGCGCGCGGCAAGATCAGCGGCGCGTACGCCAGCTCGGCACTCATTAAAACGGACGCCTCCATGGCGGGGTTTGACGAAGCGCTGGTGCTCACCCAGGATGGACATCTTGCCGAAGGCAGCGCCATGAACATCTTCATGGTGCGCAACGGCACCCTGATCACCCCGCCGGTGACCGACAATATCCTGGAGGGCATCACCCGCCTCTCGGTGATGGAACTGGCGAGGAACGAACTCGGGCTGACGGTGGTGGAGCGCTCGATCGACCGCTCGGAAGTATACCTGTGCGAGGAATTGTTCCTTACCGGCACCGCCGCGCAGGTGACCGTGGCAACGAAGGTGGATTACCACCCGATCGGGGCGGGCGTGATGGGTCCCATCGGCACGCAGTTGCGTAAATTGTTCCTCGAAGTGGTGCGCGGCATGAATCCAAAGTATGCCCACTGGAATGTGGCAGTCTGATCTGCCTGTAATCCTGAATCAAAAGGAGAACGCGGTTTTCAGCCGCGTTCTCCTCGTATAGTACTGGATATTCAACGAGTGCGGGTAAACTCGATCATCACCAGGTTCTTATTGCAGGCATTAAAGGTGTCAAAATAGATCCTGCCCGTCAGTGGTTTGGAGGTGTTGTCCAGCAGCTGGATCCAGAGCGTCTGGGTGGAGGCGATGGGATGTTCGGCGAGCACAAGTTCATAGCCAGACGGACCGTAGATGGCTGCCGTGCCGGTCAAAGTGAACAGGCTGACCGGCTTGCCGTCCAGGGTGCCGCCGACCTGAATGATCTGGTATTGAAGCGGGGTGCCGTCCACTCCCAGCACTTTTCCCCCCACCCCCAGCCATAGACATTCCTTGTCGGGATGGAAATCCGTGCTCGCCCAGTAGGCGATCTCTGCCGAGGCCGGCGATGGGGTGGAGCTGACGGTGGCGATGCCTTCCGTGGGCTTGACCGTGGCCGTGGCGGTGTTGGAAGGCGTGACCATCTCGGGGAGCAATGTCCAGGTGGGAGCCTTGGTGCGCGTGGGTAATGCCTCGACGGTTGCCGTTGCCGTCCAGGTGGCATCCCTTGTAATGACCACCATGGTGGCGGTGGGTGTTGCGGTCTGGTAGAGTGTGGGGATCACGACCGGGGGGAATGGATTGAATGGCGTATTCGGATTGGTGTAGATGGTCAGGAACAGGAACGCCAGCACGACGATGGCGAACAACACCACCAGGGTCAGAAAATTCCAGACCAGTGCTTTCAGGTTGATCTTCTTGCGTTCAGGCTTGAGTTCAAAACCGTCCATACATCATTCTCCCATCAGGCATCAGGGTGGATAGAGAATTGTACTCTCGTTTCGCCGCTGGTTCAGCCAGGTTTGCAGGGCCTGTTCCTGGAGGGTCAGCAGCGCATCCGGGGATAGTTGCCGGGCGGGGTCCCTTTCCAACACGTACAGGATATGGTATCCGCCCTCATCCTGCAGGATGGCGCTGTATTGACCGGGCTGCAGGGCGAATACCGCCTCTTCGATCGCCAGGGAGGGCAGATAGCCCCTCGGGAACCAATCCAGTTCGCCTTTTGTGACCGGGTCGTACTGGGCGGCAAGGTCCTCAAAATTCCAGCCTGCCTGAAGGTACCCCAGCGCCTGCTGCGCCTCCCCTTCATTATAGAGCAAAATCTGCTTAACGTGTACCTGCTCGGCCGTGGCAGTCACCGAGGCGGTCACCTGGTCGCGCATCCAGGCGGCAGCGGCCTGCCGACGCAGGGCGGCGGCAAATTCCACGGGGGTATAGCCGTGCGCCGTCATCCAGGCGGTAAACGCTTCCGCGCCGCCGGCATCGAGGGCCAGGGAGTCGATACGGTTTTGCAGACCGGCATCATCCAGGGTAAATCCGTACGCCGCGGCAGCCTGCTCCATCAGGAGAAGATCGACGAAGTTCTGCATGACCGTTTGGGAGGCCGTCTCCACGCTGACCGTATTCCCCAGCCCTGCCTGCGCCTGCTGGTAGCGCCCCAGCTCGGAATCGAACTCTGCCTGGCTGATCCCCTCTCCGTTGACGATGACCGCCATGGGGATCGGCGTGGAAGTGGGAGTGGGGAGCGGCGCAAGCGTAAGCGTTGGAACCGAGGCGGTCCCGGGGACGGGAAGGCACGCTGCCAGGGACAGGGAGAGCAGGACCAGGACGGCACCAGGGTGCAGGTGGGGCGAGGAGCGAGTCATTGGTCAGGATTATACCAATACCTGCCGCTTGAATTTATCGGTTTTTATGGGTTTCTCGATGATCTTGGAAGAATATTCAGCCTCTACTGGTTATTGACGCAACAATCTCTTGAGACGAGTGGTTGACCTGAATATTTAACCCCCTAAGATTATATAAAAGAAGGGCGACCTTTCGGTCGCCCTTCTAACTTTATTTACGTCTAGTAATCCATTCCGCCGCCGCCCGGGGGCATTGGGGATGGTTTATCTTTTTCGGGCACGTCGGTGATCAGGCACTCGGTGGTCAGGATCATGGCCGCGATGGAGGCGGCATTCTCGAGGGCGCCGCGCACGACCTTGAGCGGGTCGATCACGCCAGCCTTGAGCATGTCGGTGTATTCGCCGGTGATGACGTTGTAGCCGATGTGCTTGTTGTTCTGTTCCTTGGCGTAGCGGCGAACGTTCTCGATGATGACCGCGCCGTCCTGGCCGGCATTCTCAGCCAGTTTGCGGATCGGGGCTTCGAGCGCCTTGCGGACGATGACAATGCCGATGGCTTCGTCGTCGCCAGTCGATCTTGACCTTGTCCAGTGCGGCGACGGCGTTGATGAAGACGATCTCGCCGCCGGGGACAATGCCTTCTTCAATCGCGGCGCGCGTGGCGGAAAGGGCGTCTTCCACGCGGTGTTTCTTCTCTTTGAGCTCGGTCTCGGTGGCTGCGCCAACACGGATGATGGCAACGCCGCCGGAGAGCTTGGCCAGGCGTTCCTGGAGTTTTTCCTTGTCGTAATCGCTGGTGCTCTTCTCGATCTCGACGCGGATCTGCTCGATGCGGCCCTTGATCTGGGCGGTCTCACCCTTGCCGCCGACGATGGTGGTGTTGTCCTTGTCGGTGACCACTTTCTCAGCCGGCCGAGGTCGTTCAGGGTGGTGGTTTCGAGCTTGCGGCCGGTCTCTTCCGAGATCAGCTGTCCGCCGGTGAGGGCGGCAATATCCTGCATCATGGCCTTGCGGCGGTCGCCAAAGCCGGGTGCCTTGACTGCCAGCACGTTCAACATGCCGCGCAGCTTGTTCAACACCAGGGTGGCCAGGGCTTCGCCGTCGATATCCTCGGCGATGATGACCAGGTCGCGTTTGCCGATCTGGACGAGTTTCTCCAGCACCGGGACGATATCCTGGGCGGCGGAGATCTTCTTGTCGTAGATCAGGATGTACGGGTTCGGGGATGACCGCTTCCATGTGCTCGGGGTCGGTGATGAAGTAAGCCGAGATGTAACCGCGGTCGAACTGCATGCCTTCCACGTATTCGGTCTCGAACTGCAGGGACTTTGACTCTTCGACGGTGATGACGCCGTCCTTGCCGACTTTGTCCATCACGTCGGCGATCAGTTTGCCGATCTCAGGGTCAGCGGCCGAGTTGGTGGCCACCGAGGCGATCTCTTCCTTGGTCTCGATCTTCTGCGACATCTTGCGCAGTGCCGCCACGACGGTTTCCACGCCCTGGCTGATGCCGAGTTTCAGGCGCATCGGGTTGGCACCGGCGGCCAGGTTCTTCAGGCCTTCGGTGACGATGGCGTGCGCCAGCACGGTGGACGTGGTGGTGCCGTCGCCGGCGATGTCGTTGGTCTTGGTGGCGGCTTCCTTGAGAAGCTGCGCACCCATATTGGCGAAGGGATCTTCCAGTTCGATTTCCTTGGCAACGGTCACGCCGTCGTGGGTGATGGTGGGGGAGCCGAATTTGCGATCCAAAGCCACGTTGCGGCCCTTGGGTCCCAGGGTGGTGGCAACCGCATTGGCAACCACGTCAATCCCCTGCTGAAGCCGGCGACGGGCGTCTTCTGAAAAGACAAGTTGTTTTGCAGCCATATTTCATTCCTCCAATTAGATTTATTTCTTTACAACGACAATGGCAAGAATATCGCTCTCGCGCATGATGAGCAGTTTCTTGCCATCCATTTTGATTTCAGTACCGGAATACTTGGCGTACAAGACCTTGTCGCCGACGGATACATCCATGGCGATGCGCTTTCCATCTTCATCGCGGTCGCCGGGGCCAATCGCCAGGACCATGCCCTGCTGGGGCTTTTCCTTGGCTGTTTCGGGGAGCACGATGCCGCCCGCGGTGATGTCTTCCTGCTCGATGGGATCGATCACCAGACGACTGCCCAAAGGTTTGAGATTAAGTTTCATATATGCCTCCTGAAATTGTGAGTAGCAACATATTAGCACTCCAGCATACTGAGTGCTAAATCTTATGATACAGGACTTCTGCATCAGCGTCAAGAGGATTTTCCCGATATTAACGAAATTCTGATATTCCCCCATTCAGCCCGGTTTCCCGTTCTTAGGGTTGCTGAGTGTATCCCGGCGAAGGCGTGGAAGGAGTGGATGGAATGGTGGAGGTTGCCACGCCGCCCGGCGTCGGGGTCCGGGTCTGGGCAGCCAGGACATTCTCACAGATGGACAGGCCGTCGGAGGCGTTGCGCACGATGATCTGGTCATCCGGATAGGTTTGGATGAGCAGTGTCAGCACGCGCACCGCAGGTTCACAGTAAGCGGGTTTTTGAGGCGAGAAAGCCGCCAGCACCGAGCCGTAGTCGAGGTAATACGTGGCGCTCCGGGGCGAAAGCGGGAGCGGGAGCACTGCCGCGCCTGGGTCGCCTGCCGGGCAGCCGTTGCGCGCCTGGCAGGACTCTTCGGCAGTACAGCCTTCCACCGCGCATTTCAGGGCGATGATCGAGGTTTCAAAATTTCGACCGCGCTTGTAGATGTTTCCCAGCTGCCCGTACAGGTCGGCATTGGTCGGATCCATGGCAATGGCTTTCTGGGCATTTCAGCGCGGCTGCAAAGAATTCTCCCTGCTGCGAGTAGGTCTTGGCAATGGCAAGGTAGGGCGATGGATCCCGGATCTTGAGTTGTTCGTTCAGGCGAATGGCCTTGGCATAACTCTGCAGGGCCTGGTTGTAGAGTTCCGTCTGCTGATAACCCGGGCCGGTATTCAAAGCCAGGGCACGGTAATTGTGCCCGATGGATATGTAGAGAAAGGTCAGGTTGGGATTGATCTCCAATGCCAGGTTGTATTCCTCGATCGCCTGGCGGTAATACTTGATCGACTCGAGATAATACCCATACACGCGATGGACATCCATCACCTGCGGGCCCAACTGGAGGGCGGTCTGTACGTACTGCTCGGCCTGGGTCCATTTCTGCTGATCGATCAGGATCTCCGCATAGAACGCCTGGGCGAGCGGATTCTGGCTGTTCAACGAGATGGCGTGCAGCGCCTCCTGGTCGGCTTCGATCATCATGCGGGCAGCGGTCTTGCCGTCACTGCGCAAGGCATCCAGGTTTGGGTCGGCATTCCAGTCGAGGACGAAGGCGCGGATGGCGAGCACATTGCTGTCTTCCGGCGCAAGGATTTTCGCCTGGTCGGCGGAGGCCTGCGCTTCCACCAGCCGTGCAAGGCGGTCGCTATCGTTCGAAAGTAGGCGCGAGGAATATGCCTGGATGCGCGCCAGTTCCGCCATGGCTTCCGCATTTGTCGGATCCACCTGGGCGGCTTGCTGGTAGGAGCTGATGGCAGCCGTCAGGTCACCGGCGGCGAACGAGGCCTCTCCTTCCATGACCCAGGAATTGATCGAGCGGGTGGAGGTGGGGGTCGGATCGAAAGGATTGCGGATCTCCCCGCTCAACAGGCGCTGCAGGAACCACACACCCGCCAGGATGAAGATAGCCAGGGCAAACAGGCGGTACAGGTTCGAGCTCCGGCGCTGATGGAACAGGGCGCGGCGGCGGTTGACTTTCATGGGCTTGGGGTGGTTTTGGGAGTGGCGGAGGCTCCCCCCAGGCTCTGGGCGCAGAGCTGCTGAATATATTCCACGTTGTAAGCGGCATCCGCATCATTGGGAACATTCGTGATCAATTGCTGGGTGATCGGCAGTGCCTCCCCGCAGCGGTCACTTTTTGCCAGGAGAATGGCATATACGTAAAAATATTGGGCGATGCGGGTATCGCCGCCGATAAGCGGCTGCGGTGGAACGAGCTGACCCTCCTCATTCGTCCCCCCGTTGACTGCCAGCGCGAGCTGGATCATTGCATTCGGCCAGTCAAAATCCTTGTAAAGCATGAAACCCCAGTTGCCGCGCAGGTAGGGGTCCACGGGATCGTTCGCCACCGCGCTCTCTGCATACTGGGCAGCCTTGGCATATTCGCCGATGGAAGCCAGGGCACGTGAACTATACAGGTAGGGGCGGATGTCGGAAGGATTAAAGGTATTCGCCAGCGTATACTGCTGGATGGCAGCATCGATCACACCCAGCCCCCGGTAGGTGACGCCCAGCTCAAGGTGGATCTCCGAGATATTCGGGTTGATCTGAATGGCGAGCAGGTATTCCTGGACGGCCTGCTCGCGGTTATCGGTGATCTGCAGGATGTAGGCGCGCGCCCAGTGGGCCTCCAGGCTGCCCGGAGCCAACGTGACCGCGGCCTGGGAGGATTCGATCGCCACCGTGATCGGGTCAACGTACGGACCGGCATTATTTTCATACATTCGTCCAAACAGGAAAGCCTTGTAGGCCTGGATGATGCCGTTCGTGGGGTCGATCCGCAGGGCTTCCTTTATGGACTCATCTGCAGCCGTGTAATCCCCCTTCTGCGTCAGTGCCCAGCCGCGCACGGCGTGCGCATTCGAGTTGTTCGGATTGAGCAGCAGGGAATTCTCGGCATTGACCAGCGCTTCGTCATACTTGCCCGCAAAGATCTGCACGCGTGCCAGGGCAATATAGATCGCCGGGTCATCCGGCTTGATTCGTATCGCCTCCATATAGGTGTCGATTGCCTGGAACAACTTGCCCTCGGCAAACAGGTTCTGCCCATCGACAACATACGATTCCGGGTCGCGGGTGGCTGTAAACGTTGGCATGAACGGGGTCTGCGCCGTGGGTAAAATGAATCGGTCAACATAAGTGACGATGGCTATCAGGATCACCACCACCGCCACCAGGAACCAGTTGATGCGCGGGCGTTTCTGGCGCATGCTCCATTTCGAACCTTGCAGATACATGCAATCATCTTACCATCCTAATCAAACGGGCGTCAATCCCCGCCAAAACTGCCCGGAAGTTGCCCCGGAAGATGGACCTGGGGAACGAAAAAATGGATTTCCTATAGGAGCCTCTTGCCAGAGGATACGCTTGCGTTTAGAATCCGTGCATGGAGTTCGACGTTTTCACGCTGCTCCCGGAAGTTTTTCCCCCTTATCTCGATAGCAGTATATTAAAACGTGCCCGCCAGCGCGGATTGTTCGATGTGCGGGTTCACAATATCCGTGATTATGCCACCGACAGGCACCACGTGACTGACGACGAGCCCTACGGAGGCGGCGGCGGGATGGTCATGAAGGTGGAACCTGTTTTCGCCGCGGTCGAAAGTGTGCTGGGATCGCTGTCGAGCAGGGATGATAACCCCCAGAATGGAAAACCTACGCAAGCCGCCTGCCCGGTGATCCTGCTGACCCCGCAGGGACGCGTTTTCAATCACAGGGTTGCTGAGGAACTGGTCTGCCACCCGCGGCTGGCACTGATCTGCGGGCGTTATGAAGGCGTGGATGAGCGCATTCGCGAACACCTGGCAACGGACGAGATTTCCATCGGCGATTTCGTCCTCACCGGTGGCGAGCTCCCGGCACTCATCCTGATCGATGCCTTATCCCGGCTCATCCCGGGTGTGCTCGGGGATCCGGATGGAGCCATGGATGATTCCCATGCCGCAGGTCTGCTCGAATACCCTCATTACACCCGTCCGCCTGAATTTCGCAGCTGGGGAGTCCCCGAGATCCTGCTCTCGGGCGATCATGCCAGGATCGAAAAATGGCGCCGCGAGCAATCCCTGCGCCGGACGCTCAAACGCCGTCGTGATCTGCTGGCAGGCGCGCCCCTCAGTGAAACAGACCGGAAGATACTCGAAAAAATCCAAAAAGAAGGAGAAACCTCATGAAGTTCAATTACGGCAAGATCTTCCTGCTCGGCTTTGGCTTTTTTGGCGTCAGCGTCATTTGGAGCGTGTATAACGCGTTTGTGCCCTTGTTCCTGGCAAACAAATTTGGTCTGTCGCCAGTATGGATCGGCTTCTTTATGACGCTGGATAACATCGCCGCGCTATTCATCCAGCCGCCTGTTGGAGCCTGGTCCGACCGTCTGCGCACGAAGATCGGGCGGCGCATGCCCTTCATCCTGATCGGGGCACCGGTCGGGGCGCTGGTTTTCGGCCTGATCCCCCTCGCCGCGGTATTGCCGCTCTTTGTAGCCTGCACCAGCACGCTGTTGCTGAGCATGGCATTCTGGAGAACGCCGGTGGTGGCGCTGATGCCGGATGTAACCCCCTCCCAATTCCGCTCGCAGGCAAATGGCATCATTAACCTGATGGGTGGGATCGGCACGATCATTGCCTCGCTGGTGGGAAGCACTCTCTATGAAATCAATGTCAACTTCCCCTTCTGGATGGGATCGGTCCTGGTGGTGCTGGCTGCCCTGCTCGTCTTCATCTTCATCAAGGAGCCCAAGGAATACGAAAAGGAAGAGGTCAAGCCTGACCTGTTCGCCAGTTTGCGCGAGTTGTTTCAGGAAAAAGAAAAGAGCGGCTTGCGGATCCTCTTCGCCATTTTCTTCTGGTTCCTGGCTTACACCGGTATCGAGGCGTTCCTGACCCTGTATGCCACCCGGCGGCTGGGGATCTCGGAAGGCGATGCCGGGCGCCTGATGGGACACATGGGTATATTCTTCGTGCTCTTTGCCCTGGTGGCGGGTCTTGCCGGCAGCCGCCTGGGAAGGCGCGTCTCCATCTCCGCCGGCCTCTTCGTCATGGCTTTACTCACCTTGTGCCTGGCTGTGCTGCCCGTTGACCTGCTGACGGTCAGCCTGACCAAGCTGCCGGTGCTGGGCACCATCCGGGTGGTTAACCTTTTCCTGATGGGAGCAGGCATCGCCTGGTCCTTTGTCAACATCAACTCCCTGCCGATGGTGGTGGATTTGACCACGGCGGCGCGCATCGGCACGTTCACCGGGCTGTATTACCTGTTCTCCACCTTCTCAGCCATTGTCGGTCCCAACCTGAATGGGCTTATCGTTACGTTGAGCGGCAACAATTACAACACCATGATGTTTGTGGCCCCATTCTTCCTGGTCGTGGCGATGGTGCTGATCCTGGGTGCAAAACGCGGTGAGGCTCAGAAAACCGGATGACCGAGGCGCAGGATGCCGGGCGGTTCGATGCAGAAGTTTTTCTGGCAACTCGCCTGGGCTCTTTCACCGGCCTCAAAATATGAGCTTCTTATGATTACATGTCAATGCTCATCTTGTTTTTCTCCATGAGACACTGTATACTACTATATACACTGGATACAATCATCTGAAATTATTGCAACCAAGAAGGAGGTGTAACTGGCTGGAAAAGACCCGTTCTCTGCAAGGCCGCAAATTACCATTTCGACATTACCCAAAATTCTGATTTATTAAGGAGAGAAGTAATGAAGAGAATTAGCAATATTATGGCAGTTCTGGCAGTCCTCGTGCTTCTACTGACAGCCTGCGGGCCCGCACCTACGGAAGCTCCTCCTGTAGTCGAACCCCCTGTGACTGAAGCCCCCGTAACTGAAGCCCCTGTAACCGAAGCTCCTGTAACCGAAGCCCCTGTGCCGTTCCGCGTTGGTTTCGTCACCGACACCGCCGGTATCGCTGACAAATCCTTCAACCAGACGCAGTGGGAAGGCATTCAGCGCGCCGAAACAGATCTGGGTATTCAAGCTCAGTATGCTCAATCCACTGAAGCCAGCCAGTACTCGCCCAACCTGACCACGTTCGCCAGCGAGGGGTATGACCTGGTCATCGCTTCTGGCTTCTTCCTGGCCAATGACCTCGCCCTTGTTGCGGCACAGTATCCAGACACCCACTTCGCCATCTGCGACATGACCTTCCCCGCTCCTTTTGATGTTGCGGCAGGCAATATCGGAAATGCCGAGTGCATTCCGAATGCCATGGGTGAGATCTTCAAGACCGACCAGCCGGCCTACCTGGCTGGCTACCTGGCCGCCGGCATGACAACGAGCGGCAAGATTGGGTACTTTGGCGGCGCCAAGATCCCGACCGTTACCATTTTTGGTGTCGGTCTGCAGATGGGTATTGAATGCTTACAACGCAGCCCACGGGACCAGCGTCACACTGCTCGGCTGGGACAACGCAACCGGTGAAGGCGTATTCACGAACAACTTCACGGACATGGCTGTTGCCCTGCAAGCTGCCACCTCCCTGTTCGACGAAGGTGCTGACATCGTCATCGGTGTCGGTGGCCTGATCGGCTCCGTCGTCTGGCCGCTCGCCAAGGAACGCGGTGGTCTGGGTATGTGGGTGGATGTAGATGGCACGAAACAATTCCCAGCAGACGAGAGCGTCATCCTGACCAGCATTATGAAGAACATGGGCCAGGCTCATTACGACGTGATCAAAAATGCCATGGAAGGGAATTTCGAAGGCTGCACCACCTATGTTGGCGAAATGGCCAATAATGGTGTCCAGCTTGGCCCAACCGGTGCCGGGATTGCAGTGCCCGCCACCCTGGTAGCAGAGGTTGAGGCCCTGAAGGCCCAGATGGTTGCCGGCACATTGACCGACACAGGCTGCGTTTCTTATCCCGCCTGGTGCCCCGGTGGTCTGTATCCTGCTCCATAATCATAGTTTAGAAAGTTAACAAAACCAATCAGGTGGTGTCGAGGTTCAATCAGGCACCACCTGATTTAAAATAAGCATCTAAGGCTGTTCTTCTGACAAGGACAATACTATGCCCCCGATCCTGGAATTACGCGGAATCACCAAATCCTTCCCCGGTGTACTGGCAAACGACCATATTGACCTGATGCTCAACAAGGGTGAGATCTTGGCGATCCTGGGGGAAAACGGCGCCGGCAAGACCACCCTGATGAATATCCTCTACGGTTTGTATTCCCCCGATGAAGGCGAAATATTCATCCGCGGTTCGAAAGTGAACATCCGCAATCCCCGCGACGCAATCGATCTGGGGATCGGCATGGTTCACCAGCATTTCATGCTCATCCCCGTTTTTAGCGTAACTGAGAATGTCATGCTGGGGGTCGAGTTCGACCAAAGGCGTGGGCATCCTGGACCGGAAATCTGTATCACAACAGGTTGCTGAAATCTCCGAGCGTTACGGCCTAAAGGTCGAGCCTGAGGACAAGGTTGAAGACCTGTCAGTTGGTGTCCAGCAAAGAGTTGAAATCATCAAGGTTTTATATCGCAAGGCAGACATCCTCATTTTTGATGAACCCACGGCCGTCCTGACGCCACAGGAGGCGGAGGAATTCTTCAAGGTCGTGCACTCCCTGGTCGATCAGGGGAAATCAGTCATTTTTATCACCCACAAGTTGAAAGAAGTGTTGGAAATCGCCGACCGCATCACCGTCCTCCGCAATGGAAAAGTGGCCGGGACGACCACGCCTTCTCAATCCACAGAAGCCTCCCTTGCCAGCATGATGGTCGGGCGCGAAGTGATCCTGACCGTGGACAAGAAGCCCGCCAAGCCCGGGGAGGTGGTCTTGGACGTTTCCGACCTGCATGTAATCGATGACCGTCATCTGGAAGCCCTCAAAGGGGTGTCCTTCCAGGTGAGAGCCGGCGAGATCCTCGGAGTGGCGGGGGTGCAGGGCAACGGGCAAAAGGAACTGGTGGAAGCCCTCACCGGCCTGCGGTCTTATGATGTTGGCAAGGTGGATCTGTTGGGAAAGGATATTTCCCGGGCTTCGCCGCGCAAAATCCGGGAGGCTGGCACGGCCCATGTGCCGGAGGACCGCCAGAGCGACGGGTTGGTATTATCCTTCCCGATCAAGGATAACCTGGTCTTGAACACTTATTATGAACCTCCATTCACCCGCGGCTTCAACCTGGTCAGCGATGAGATCACAAAGAACGCCGAACAGCGGGTGGAGGAATTCGATATTCGCACCCCCAGCATCACCATCCCGGCTTCCAACCTCTCAGGGGGCAACCAGCAGAAGGTCATCGTGGCGCGCGAGTTCTCCCGCCCGATCAAACTGCTGATCGCCTCTCAGCCGACACGCGGCCTGGATGTAGGTTCCATCGAGTACATTCACGGGCAGATCGTTAAAAAACGTGACGAGGGATGTGCCGTGCTGTTGGTCTCCCCCGAGTTGGATGAGATCATGAGTCTATCCGACCGGATCGCGGTGATGTTCGATGGGAAGATTCTGGATATCATGCCTGCCAAGGATGCGACCAAAGAGGGGCTGGGTCTCTTGATGGCTGGTATCCGCTCGGAGGCACAGGCGAAAGTCGTCCAACCATAGAGGAGGTCCCCTTTGAGCAAGGCACCTGCTAAGCCAACCCAAACCAAGCCTGAGGAAGGACAAGCACGCAATTTTTGGCAGCGGCTTTTCGTCCGTGAAGGTATTTCAGGAACCATCCTGATTCCCATCCTGGCTGTTTTCACCGCCCTCGTAATCGGAGGCTTGATTGTCGCCTTCACCAACATGGACACTCTGGCGGCCTGGCGCAATTTCTTCCACGACCCGCTGGGGGCTTTGGTCAAGACCTGGATCACCATTCGCGACGCGTATACTGCGATGTTCCTTGGGGCATTCGGAAATCCTGGTGAAATCTTCAAGCAATTGGGCATCTGGATCAAAACCGGAGAGAGCAAGGGTTTGCTGTCCGCCATCCGGCCGGTAGGTGACAGTCTCTTACTGTCTGTGCCATACATCCTGGCCGGATTGGGAGTGGCGGTCGGCTTCCAGGCCAATCTGTTCAACATTGGTGCCGAGGGGCAGCTCTACATCGGAGGCCTGGCGACGGCTTTCGTCGGCTATGCAGTCCACGGACTGCCGTGGTACATCCATGCACCGCTGGCCATCCTGGCGGGTGCCGTTGCTGCGGGAATCTGGGGCTTTATCCCTGGCATTCTGAAAGCACGATTCGGTGCCCATGAAGTCATCAACACGATCATGATGAACTACATCGCCTACCGCTTGATGGATTACCTGCTCAACGGTCCCATGAAAAGTGGGGGTACCCCGGCAACGCCTACGGTCCTCCCGACTGCCTTCCTGGCGACCATCTTCCCCAGCCCGGTGCGTCTCCACTGGGGGATCTTCATCGCCCTCGGGCTGGCAGTGGTGGTCTACTGGCTGTTGTGGAAAACCCCCTTCGGCATGGAACTCCGCATGGTGGGTGTCAATGACAGAGCAGCCCGCTACGCCGGCATTTCCGTAAAGAAGACGATGGTAATGGCCATGGTCATCAGCGCCGTCTTGTGCGGCCTAGCCGGGTCCGTCCATCTGCTGGGCGTGGACCATCGCATGATGCCGTCATTTTCACCTGGCTACGGCTTTGATGCCATCGCACTGGCTTTATTGGGAAACAGCCATCCACTGGGGGTGGTGCTCTCCTCACTTCTTTTCGCCTTCCTGCGCGGCGGGGCTCCCCGCATGCAGGTGGTGGCCGGTACGCCGGTGGAGATCATTCGCATCATTCAGGGTATGGTCATCGTCTTCGTTGCTGCCCCCGAGATCATCCGCGGCCTCTACCATTTGCATTCGTCACGTCGTGAGAAGAAGCCAGGAACACCCAGCGTAAGCAAATCGTGAGGAGAAATCTATGTCACAAGCGGTGAGCATGAATATTACTACCCAAAGCGGAGTTCGGAGAAGAATGACCGTGGGGATATTCCTCCTGGTCGAAGCAGCCGCACTTTTCTTCCTCCTGATTGGTACACGCGGCATGGTTTCCACGTTTGTACTCGCCAGTAAACGAGCCGGAGTGGATATTCCTGCGCCGGACCTCGTCATTCCTACATGGGCGACCATCCTGGTAGTCGCGGCTGTGGTCGGGCTGGCAGGCGTCTGGCAACTGATCAAAGGCTTTAAGAGATACACAAACACGGTCTTGATCACCATGATCAGCCTTGGCATCCTCCTGTTCCTGATCTGGGCTGCCAGGGATAAATCTCTCAACCTGACCGGTATGCTGGTCAGCAGCGTGATCTCGGCAACGCCGATCGCGTTGGCGGCACTCAGTGGGATCTACTCCGAACGTTCAGGCGTGGTCAATATTGGCATTGAAGGGATGATCTTGATGGGGGCATTCATCTCCGTAGTTGTAGCCAGTGTGACCCATAGCCTTATTCTTGGTTTTGTAACGGGCATCCTGGCTGGTATGCTCCTGGGAGCGCTACATGCGGTCCTTTCGATCCGCTATCGGATCAACCAGATCATCAGCGGAACGGGGATCATTATCCTTTCCCTGGGAATCACCAATTACTTCTACCGGGCCTTCCTCAATCCCATTCCCGCCCTGAACAACTCGGGTGCTGCGCTTGCTTCCCTGCCGATCCCCCTGCTGTGGCGTATCCCGATCATTGGACCGATCCTGTTCAATCAGAGCCCGGTGATCTATATCATGTTCCTGCTGATCATCTTCACCCAAGTTTTCTATTATTACACCAAGTGGGGGTTGCGCATCCGCGCGGTTGGTGAGAATCCAAAAGCCGCTGATACCCTGGGCATCAATGTGTTCCTTTTACGTTACATCAGCGTGCTGATCAGCGGTGCGATCGCTGGTTTTGCCGGCTCCTACATGAGCATTGGTCAGATTGGTTTTTTTCAAGAAAGTATGAGCGCAGGGAAAGGATTCCTGGGATTGGCCGCCATGATCTTCGGCAACTGGAACCCTGGAGGAGCATTCCTGGGATCGATCATCTTTGGATTCTTCGACTCCTGGCAGAATAAACTCTCCATCCTGCAGGTGGGCATCCCCTCGGAATTCCTCGCCATGGCACCCTATATAGCCACCATGATCGTCCTGGCTGGTTTCGTCGGGCGTTCAAGAATGCCTGCCTCAGATGGCACCCCTTACAAAAAAGGAGAGGCTTGAGTTGGTCGCCTGCAGGCGATCTCCCTTCCCACCTTTTCGATTGATCGGAACCCCGCCTCTTCCAAGCGGCGGGGTTCATTTTTCTGGTACGCCCGGGAGGTGAGAGCGAACGCGGGTGCTCTCCCATCAGACAGGCGTTTGATTCTGATATAATAAAAAAAGTGCAATCATGCTGATTTATCGCCTATTGGAGGAAAGAATGTCGCGTAACACCAAACTCACCTGGTTCTTGATTATCTTGCTGCTCGGGCTGACAGCCTGTGGTGGAGGAAAACCAACATCCGACCCCGCTCTGGCACTCACCCAGGTTTACCAGACCATTGAGGTGGCTCAAACCCAAACCAGGTTGGCGGCATCCCCAACTCCAGAAATTTCCAGCACTCCCACCTTGAGCCTCACTCCGCAGGATACAAACACGCCCTTGCTTACCTACACTCCATTACCGGGTGTTCCCTCCGCGACGCCATTCACCCTTTCAACACCCGGCGGTGCCCAGCCGGCTGCCTGCGATAACGCAGTAGGTATCAGCGATGTGACCTACCCGGACGGTGCTGAGGTGGTGGCAGGGGCTCCCTTTGAAAAGACCTGGCGCGTGAAGAATCTCGGTCCCTGCAACTGGGACGAGGATTACAGGCTGATCTTCGGCTGGGGTGGAGACGGAACCAATTGGAATACCACCCCGCCCTCTCGTTTCAACGCCATTGTCCTGCCGGGGGAAACAATTGACATTTCTGTGACTTTGAAGGCTCCCACCGATCCCGGTAACTATGGAGCGTCCTTCCGTTTGCAGAATTCCAAGGGTTTCAACTTTGGCCCGGTGCAGACGGTGATCGTAACCGTCAAGTAAACAGGAAGATCGTGACGCTCACCCAGGCTGTAAAAGATGAAGCGCGGCGCCTGGGGTTTTCCCTGGCGGGAGTAACTACCCCTGAACCTCCGCCCCACCTGTCAGTCCTGGAAAATTGGCTGTCGCTGGGGCGGCATGCGTCCATGAACTACATGAGCGATCCCCGGCGCCGCGACCCGCTTCAGCTGCTGCCCGGGTGCCGGTCCATCCTCGTTCTGGCAGTGCGTTACCCCAATCCGGGGATTTGTTCCCAGGATAAAAAACCGCCGGCGACAGGACGGGTGGCTGCTTATGCCTGGGGACAGGATTATCATCTCGTGCTCCCCGACCGTATGGAGCAAATGGTTAATTTTATCGAAAACCAGGTTGGGAGCAGTTTTCAGCATCGCTGCACCACCGACAGCGCGCCGCTCCTAGAACGTGACCTGGCCCAGCGCGCCGGTCTGGGCTGGATCGGGAAGAACACCTGTCTCATCCATCCGCAGATGGGATCCTACTTCCTGCTGGCCGAGATTCTGCTCGGGATCGGACTGGAAGTTGACCCACCATTCACTGCCGACCGCTGTGGGAGATGCATGCGCTGCATCACAGCCTGCCCCACCGGTTGCCTATTGCCAGACCGCACACTGGATGCCCGGCGATGTCTATCGTATCTGACTATCGAAAATAAGCGGGAAATCCCGGTCAACCTGCGCCAGCAGATCGGGAACCATATCTTTGGTTGTGACCTCTGCCAGCAGGTCTGCCCCTGGAATCGGTTCGCAGATCAGGGGGACGATCCGACCTTCCAGGCTCGCGGCAACCTGCCTTATCCGGAATTGAAAACCGAACTTTCGCTCTCGCAGCAGGAGTTTGACCGGAAATTCGCAGAATCGCCTATCCTGCGCAGTAAGAGAAGCGGTTACCTCCGCAATGTTGCCGTGGCGCTTGGCAATTCAAGGGATACCCAGGCTCTTCCAGCCCTAGAAAAGGCACTTGATGACCCTGAGCCTCTTGTCCGTGAACATGCCGGCTGGGCATGGAAACAAATCCGTTCAAACGAAGGTGGGTAGACCGAAGCATGCAAAAAATCCTCCTGGCTACCAACAATCCTGGCAAGGTTCTTGAGATCAAGTCCCTGCTTGCTGATCTCTCGATCGCTTTGCTCACACCTGGAGACCTGGGACTGGTTCTTGAAGTGCCCGAAGATGGGGAGAATTATGCTGCTAACGCCACAAAAAAAGCTGCCGCCTTCGCGCTGGCCAGCGGACTGACCGCATTGGGCGATGACTCCGGCCTGGAGGTGGATGCCCTTGGAGGGCTGCCAGGTTTACATTCCCATCGTTTCAGCCCCGATCCCGATGCCAGCGATGCTGATCGCCGCAAGTACTTGCTGGAACGCCTGTCAGCTAAGCCTCAGCCGTGGACTGCCCGTTTTCGGGCCACGGTGGCGGTGGCTCTGCCTGCAGGCGAGGTGAGGCTGGCAACTGGTGAATGCAAGGGGGAGATCATCCCGGTGGAACGCGGCAGCAATGGATTTGGCTACGACCCGATCTTCTTGATCCCCGAACTGGGGCTCACCATGGCAGAATTGGGGATGGATGAAAAGAACCGGCTGAGCCACCGGGCGCGAGCTGTTCGGAATGCCATTCCTATATTAAAAGATTTCCTGGGTATTTAAAGGTGGTACCCGCTGGACTGGCGGGCACCACTTTTATATTTCAGGCACAACCTTTCTTGAAGGTCTACGATCCCGGTATATACGGTATGGTCCTTAAAAACACACTCAACAGGGCCGCCACCCGGCGCGGTTGTTCGAGCATCACCAGGTGCCCCGCGCCCTCGATCGTTTGCAGGGCTACAGCAGGAATCCCGCCTGCCAGGGCTTCAGAGAATCGCCGCGGGGTGAGCATGTCGTCTGTGCCGCAAACTACCAGAACTGGCGACTGGATGACATTCAGGACATCAGACACATTAAACTGGCGGCAAGCCTGCAAGTCTCCATGGAACAGGGTTTGCCGGTTGGAAATCAATCTTTTATAAACCTGGTCTTTCAAGGTTATTACAGATTCCGGGATATGCATCAATTCAACGAGCATCTGGACAGCCTGCTCAAATGTGGCGGGATTGGCTGCATTTTCAAGCACCGAAGAAGAAATGGGCAGGCGCGCTCCGCTGGAGATCAACCCGGTACCGGCAACCCGTTGCGCATCCTGAATGGCGAGGGTGAGTGCAATCGCCCCACCCAATCCATGCCCGATAAACGCGGCCCGGGATAAGCCCACCGCATCCATGAAATCAATCACCTTCTCTGCGTAGGCAGGGACCGATTGGCAACCCGGACCTGCAGATGTCCCGTGTCCGGGCAGGTCGAGCGTGAAGACGCGCATTCCAGCCAATCGCCGGATCTCCGGCGGCCAGGATAGATGATCTCCGCCCAGGTCGTGGATGAGCACCAACGGCGGCCTGGCTGGTCTTCCCCCTTCGTGCAGGAAGTAATGTATTCCGGCAGCAGTTGGCATGCAAGCGGGTCTTATTGTTTTGCAGGGGAATGATGAAGTTTGTCGGCAGCTTCTTCTGTCAGCGGGATATAGACCTGGACCCGGGTACCCTTGCCGAGCACCGATTGAACATCCAGCACACCGTTCACAAGTTCGGCGCGATCCCTCAGGTTGACCATCCCCAGGCTGCCGCGCTGATCGTAATTGCGGGTGACCGCTGCCACATCAAAGCCGACCCCGTCATCCTGAATCTCGAGCAGAGCCAGGCCGGGTTGTTTCAGGTGCAGATTGACCCAGATGCGCCCAGCCTGGGCATGTTTGCGGGCATTATTGACTGCCTCCTCCACTATATAGAAAATAACACCCTGCTTGCCCATTTCGATGGATTCAAGAATGGTTTCTTCCACATTTACATGTACACTCTGTGAATAGGTCTCTTGCATTTTCTCTGCCATGGCTTGCAGGGCAGCCACCAATCCCTGTGACTCGAGCACCAACGGTCGCAGGGTGAAAAGCATATGGCGGATCTCCTTGGTTGTGCGGCGGGCCAGGTCTTCGATCCGCACCAACTCATCGCTGGCATTCTGAGGGTCCTTGGTCAACATGCGCTGGACGATGTTGATGCGCATGGCGATGGCCGCAACGGACTGGGTGGGTCCATCGTGCAGGTCGCGGGCCAGTTTCTTCCGGGCTTCCTCCTGGAACTCGATCATGCGTTCGCGTTCGTCGACCACATCCTGGTACAGGCGTGCGTTTTGAATCGCAACCAGCGCCTGGCTGCCAAGGATGTCCAGTAGTTCACACCGCCCGGGTGTAAAGAATTTTACCTGCGGATGCCCAAAGAGCAGGATCCCATAAGCATTAAAGCCGCTGCGCAGCGGGAAGCAGTAAATTTCATTACAGGTCGTAAAGGTGACAAAACGGGTTAATTCTGGATCATGCGGCACATCTTTGAGCAAAACCGGGCTCAGGTCTTCAATCGCCTGGGCGATGGCGCCCTCCTGCCCGCTCAATACAACCCGCAGATCAGCGGTGGTCAGCCGGCGCGCCGAACCAACTTCCAGGGTGCCGTCCTTGGAAAAAAGCAATACCGCACAGACGAGCCGGTTGTCGGGTGGTGCAGCCGGATCGAGATTGAGAATGTTCAAACTGAGATCCAGGACGGTATTGAGCACGTGCTGGTAATTGAGGGTGGCGGTGAGTGTTGAAGTCAGGTCGTAGATCGCCCTCAGGCGGTCATTTTCCACATGTTGCTTCTTCTGACTGGTTTCGAATTGATACTGGCGTGTCCGCCGGATCGTCTGGATGAGGCGCATGCTGAGATAGCCAAATCCACCGGCGATCAGGATCGTTAGCATGACGGAGGCGCCAAGAATAAGCAGGGCGACAGGAGCAACTGTTTGGAGGAGAGTCACGCTGATCTGGACGATAATCATCACGATGGCGGCAATGAAAGCGCCCAGTACTTCAAAATAGATTGCCGCGCTGAGCAGCGGCAGCACATAGATCCAGAATGCGGGACTGTAAAACCCTCCAGCAAGGATAAAATAAAGAACAGCCGTGAAAAGGTCCACGGCCAGGTTAACGATGCGATGATTCGGCAGACGGCGGTTAAGGCCAGCCAGTAAGGTGAGCGCTATGTTCCACCCTGCCAGGCCGATCAGGAGCAAATTTGGCAGCGCCAGCAGCCAGCCTCCCAGTGACAAGGAGGTGATTAATCCCAGCAGAACCAGCCAGCGCAGGGATACAATGAACCAGTCAGAGACAAAGGGAGAATCAGAGGCACGCATATCAATTAAATGATAACTCAGAATCCCATGGTTGTATCGGGAAATTTATGTTTGTAAAGTAACTGACAAGTCAGGAGCGTGTATCAATTCTATCCAGGAGTGCCCAGGGTAACATCCGGATCTCTGGCATAGCAAATTGATCCTGGGTGGATTTGCCAAATTGAGAACTTTTCAATGACCGCTTTTTCGCTTTCTCTACTATTCTTTCGAAAGGCGCAGTCGCATGCGGAGTCCCCAGAAAGGAGCGAGCAGCCTGCGGATCAGAGCCTTGGCGGTGATGATGGAAAACCACGAACCACCATCGCGGAAATGTACTTTTAACATTTCGGGCCAGCAGCGGTCATCAGCGGCAACCGTCTTACCGGAGGCATGCAGGCGGAAATTGGCCCATGGGACTGGCTTATATTCAAGCGGTGCAAGTCGAGCAAGCCTCACCCAAAGGTCATAATCCATGGCAAAGTAGAAAGAAGGGTCAAGCGGACCTGTTTTTCGCCACAGGTCTGCGCGGAAAAAGGCAGATTGCTGGGGAATATGCACGTAACCACGCTTCAACCGTCGGTAATCGGTCTGCGCCGCAGGGAAATGACCGATCACACGACCGGCATCGTCAATGAAGCGAGCGTCCCCGTAAACCATCCCGATCTCAGGCCGGGCACGCAGGAAATCGACCGCCGCACTGACCGCGCCGGGTTCATAGGTATCGTCCGAGTTAAGCCAGGCCAGGATCTCGCCGCGCGCATGGGTAAACCCTTTGTTGATCGCATCGGTCTGACCGAGGTCTTTTTCGGAGACCCACCAGGCAAACCGGTCCGCATAACGTCTGATGATCTCAAGGCTGCCATCCATGGAACCCCCGTCGACAAGGATATATTCCAGGTACGGATAATCCTGGTTCAACACCGAAAGAATGGTGGCTTCGAGGAAACGACCCTGGTTGTAAGAGGGGGTGATGATCGATACAAGAGGATGCGTTGTCATATTTTGCAGTATTTCACATTTTTGCAGAGGGGTGTTTGCAAGCCTTCCCTGTCCAGATTGGATCTTCCGAATAACTTTTTCTTCAAAAGGTAATTGGATCAAATTCTCGACCGGATAATGCAGGCGTCAATAATACCATGAACGCAAAAACTGGGGATTATTTATCGAATATAATCACTAATTATTATCCAACCAGAGTGGAGATGATCATGGCAGGAGTAAAATCATTAAAAGAATTTCCAAGAAAACCGTTCGGTTTCTTTCTATCCGTCATCAATGATCGAACATTAATCCTTTTAGTGGTTATAACGACATTGATCTATGCCCCCATCTATTACTATCGGATCCACTTCCCTGTCGACAGCGATTTTAGCTCTCACATGCTTTTCGCTCGCTATCTGATCCACGGAAACTCTAATCAGATTCCTGCACACATCATGGCCCATCCCGGTTTGCAGGTTGTCCTGGCAGGACTATATTTTCTTTCCCTTCATAAAGGTCCCATAGGTATCCTGCTCACATTCATATTGACTGCATCGCATGTGCTTACGGCAGGCGTCATTTACATCTGGCTCGGCTCGGCATCGAAAAGACACTGGGATACGGGCCGCGCAATCCTGGCTGGAACCCTCACCATGGTGGCGCCGGTGATGTTGTTTGTCTTCCGAGACCACTTATTTTATTTTGGATATGTGGCCCTCGCCAATTATCACAATCCAACCATAATATTTCTAAGACCTTTTGCTCTAATCAGTTTTCTGCTGGGGGTACGCGCTTTTACCGGGATAAATAATTCATGGAAATTGATTCTTGCCTCAGGTATTCTCGTAATGATCTCAGCATTCATCAAGCCCAATTATCTGCTTTGTATCCTGCCAGCTTTATTAATTTTATCTGCCTGGTGGAAGTATCAGCATAAAGTAGTTGACATCAGATATCTGGTCTTTGGTTTCCTCATGCCGTCCATTCTTGTGCTGGGAGTCCAATGGTGGATTGCTTATCATTCCCCCGATAGTGATGCAAGCCACATCATTTTTAGCCTTGTGGGTGTGGAAAGCGCTTACTCAAGATACCTTCTACCCAAGTTCTTGCTGTCAATATTATTTCCGTTGAGTATTCTCGCCTTTGATTTCGGGAAACTCAGAAACAATCCCGTTCTATTACTCGCCCTGATCGGTTTCATGGTTGCCGCATTCCAGCTTTATTTCCTGGCTGAGAGCGGGAATCGTTTTTACGACGGGAATTTTCGTTGGGGCGCCCAGGTTATGTTGTTTCTATGGTTCGTCGTCTCTGCGAAAGAATTATTGAATAGACTATTAGACGGGAACAAATTCCAGCTTAAGAAAATTGTCCTTTCGGGTATATACCTTTCTCACCTTGCAGCGGGGATCGCTTACTACGTTTATTGCTTCATTTCCAGCACCTATGCATGAACCATCAATATTTTCTACAGCGAAAACATGGAGTGTTGTCCTCAACGGTGAGGCAGGATGTAAGTATCCAGGTTCTGGAAATTGAATAGCAAACGTGCAGAGCCCGGCTCGACTAGGGACCTCTCCGGACCCCGGTTTTGAAGGACGGATGACACTGTCTGATTGTTGGTAAGGCTGACGACCACGAAGAGGCGGTCGAAAGGTAAACGCTGGTCGAAACGACCATTACTCAGACCATGCAGGCGGGCATAATACCATATGGGGGCATCGTAGGGACCATCCACGATAATCAGATCCCGAGGTTCAAGCAGGCCCTCGATCTGCAGGACTGTATTTTCCGCTGCGCTCTTGACCTCCCAGCGCTGGGGAATACCCGGTACCACCTGGATGGCAACGATCGCCGTTATCAAAACAGCAGCACCGGTGACGATGGCTGCGACAGGGATGTTGCGGGCAAAAGCCAGGCGCAGGTTCTTAAGCAGCCCCATCCATCCCGCTGCACACCAGATCATAAAAGGTGCCTGTAGAAAAACCCAGATCTTTGTCAACCGTGCCGGCCTTTGTACGAGTATTAATACTGCAATCCAGATTAATAACGCAAGATGAAGAGGAAAGCGCTGCCGAGTGAGGCGCCTGTGAAAGACGAGGCTGAGAAGGAATCCCAGGATCAGCCCATAGGTCCAGACAGGGGAAAATCCACCGGTCCACTCATTCCAGACGGTCATCAGGTGAGCAGGGATGGATGGAAAGTATCCAATCCAGCTTTCCGGTGTAACAAAAGGATTAGCGAAAACCTTGTCAGCGCCGCTGTATAGGAATATTGGCGTATACAGGATGAGCACTAAGACCGCAGCAGCAAGTCCGGCGAGCAGCCAGTATTTTATGAAGACCACTTTGGAATCATATACCCCGGGATTGGAAACCTGGTTTTCAAAGAAGAGCCAGGCAAATACCATCCCGAAGGGGAACAAAAACACCGGAACGCTGTAGAATCCCAGGGCGGAGAAGAGCACCAGCAGGAACCAGGCAAACATATTCTTGGAACGGCGCAGATAATTTGCCAGCCAGAGGGTCAGGATTGTGAACAGCGCTACCAAACTGTAACCGCGCGCCGATGTGGAATAAAGGACCGCCCCGGGGAGAATGGCTACCAGGAGAGCACTGATCAAGGCAGTGTACTTATCGTACATTGATCTTGCAAGTGCATAGGTGGCGGGGATGAGGAAAAGACCAGCCAGTAATGCCGGAAGCCTGACCACCCATGGTTGGATCCCGAAAATGCGGGTGGAGAAAAAGATCAGCAGAGAGTTCAGGACATGGTTATTGGGTAAATGGTAGTTTGATAGGGCATTGAATAAAGAGGATGAGCTGAACACCATGAAAGTGTAGGATTCATCGTGGGTCATTCCATCATAAATACGGACCAGTCGGAAGATGACGGCTGCGGCGATGATCAGCAGGAGGGCTCCAAGGGTGAGCGCTTCAATCCTGGCCGGTTTAATTTCCTTGAAAAATGCAACCATGTTGGAAAAAAACAGGCTGAACCAGATCCTGATTATTTTTATTTTCCCGGTTCTAATTCCAATCGCCAGGGCAAGTAGAACCAGTCCGGTTACCCCCAGCATGATCTTAAATATTATTATATTGTTTTCCTTGAGGGAATTGAAGTTGCCATCAGGCATCAACCCGTCGGCAAGGGATTTAAGCCTTCCATACGGCAAGAATACCGTCAGGAGGAGAGCCAGTGCGGTCAATCCAATCAGGCCGGTCAGGATAATCAATACTGTTTTCTTAAAATTCATCTTCACCACCGTATCTAGGGTTGGTTGATGGTGAGGTTATGAAGCCCGTAGAAACTGGCCGCACATTGGTTGACCCAATTCTTGGAGTCCGAAGTAAGGTCGGATAGCCCGCTGAATTCATCGAAAGAATATGCCTGGCTGTCTTTGATATTGACATCCAGTACACCCTGCTCGAGGCTGGCACGAATAAACGCATCTCGCGCATCCCAGGCCGCAGCCCGTCCCTGGTATACAGGAATTTCTAAAAATACTTTTCGAGCATCGTAGAGTGGGTACAAGCAGAGTACCAGGAATAGTATGGCAGTAAACCATTGAAGAAATCGCGGGGCTGGTTCCTGTGCCCACTGGTGAAGTTGGCTGAGGCTCATGCCAATCAAAACACCCTCGATTATCGTAAGGGCTACCATGATGAAACGCGCTTCAATCAGGACACGTGCCTCCGGGTAGGATGACTCGGCAAATGTACTCGGCATACATACAGCCAGGATTAATAAGGCGCCAACGACAGGGGTCAGAAACAGCCCCGTGGTCAAGGAAGAAGGCCGCAGCCTGGGCAGGTTTTTATCCACGGCGTAGAGTGCATAAACGATCAAGAGCGGGACCAGCAATGCCAGGATTTCCTGAAAGGCAAAGTTTTTCAAGAAGATGTAAATGAAAAGGATTGCATTGGTCACTGACATGCGCAGGAACGGGAAGAGGTGAGGTCTCACCGGCATCGCTGATAGACGGACTGCATTTCCTGGCGAGATCACGATCACCAACATGGCCAGCAACGACCCGACCAGAGCCGCACCCACCAGCATGCGGCTGTTGCGCCGGGATGGCGGGCGTATTGTCAGCCAAACGAAGATCAACGCCAGTGCCAGCAGACCGGTCTGCAGGGTGACAAAGGTCTCGGAGAAACCGCCTGCAAAGAAAGCCAGGAGCCCACAAGCAGCCAAACCTCCCCAGGCTGGATGCCTGGGATCAGCCTTCCGGATACGGTTGAAAATGAGTCCGATCAAGAATGCCAGGAAGACCAGCGGCAGGGTATAGGTGATCAACCCGATCCGCCAGTATAAGGTTTGGTATTGGTTCGGTGCGTTCAGGATGGTGAAGAAGACCAATACTTCCGCAATAAGTACCGCCAGGCCGGCAGGCGCTTTCAGGCGAGTCACCTTGAGAGCCTGCACGATCGCCCAGGTTACCGCCAGCACCCAAAGGACAACGACCAGCGCGGTCCACGCCTGGATGGCTGAATGTCCGAAGAGTTCCGACAGGTTGAGCAGAAATGTTCCCGCAAAGCGCGGAGACCAGTTGGTGTAGAGGTCGATCTGGGATTTCCAGAATCCGCTGCCGAGAAAGCCAGCCGTCATGCAGAAATCGTCGGCATAGTAGCGGGAATAAATACCCAGGTAAGCATAAAGAATTAACGCCGTCCCAAAGGTGACAATCCCAAAGGCCAGGAGAAGATCGAGCAAAAGCGGGCGGTTATCAACGCTTGTTTTGATCAACCGCCATGCCTGCTTTTTTAGAGGTTTCGAGGATTCAGCCATCTTAGACTCCAGGTGGGGAGCACATCAGGCAACATGGATTGAGTTAAATCGTCACCTTTTATTATGGTGGGCATTAATCGATCCAACGCACACCCTGTTCATCGACCATAAGCTGCTCAGTCCCGAACTGCATTTTTCGCCGTTTACGGCGGTAAGCAAGGAAGAGGGGCATCAGCCCGAGCGAACCCCCGAACGCCTGAAGGAACTTGCGCCAGATTCGCAGCGCCATTGCGGGCGACATTCGTAAGCCGATGAAAAAGTGGTGCAATGCCTTGTTCGGCATTCCCGCGTCGATGTAGCGCTTCGTAGCATATAAATGAAGGCCGGAATATATCTGTCTCCGGCGGCGGGAAAAGATATCCCCATAGGCGGGGTCCTTCTCCAGCGACGGGATCAGCCGGAACGCTTCATCGATAAAAGCAGTCGCCTGGGCAGTGGTTTTGGCGTTCTCATGCGTTCGCTCGACAGCCCAGAACTCGTCGACATATACCAGCGGGTAGTCGTGGGCAATGCGAATCCACAGGCTGTGATCCAGAACCATGTGGAAATCGGTTTGCAGGTAATTTGCCTTTTTCAGTGCTGCATGGCGCATGAACACAGCCGGCTGGAGCAGGACTTCAAACGCTAGCAAGTCCTGGAGCGTATACTGCCGGTATGGATGCCAGTCGAGCAGATGTAGATCACCATCGGTCATGACACCCGCACCGTAAACCATCCCAGCCTGCGGGTGAGCCATCAGGGCCTCGACGGCGTGGCTGACGACATCCTGTTGGTAATACAGGTCATCCGAATTGATCCATGCAACGATCTCGCCGTGAGCATGGGAAAAACCTTTATTGATCGCATCAGCCTGACCCCGGTCCTTCTCGGAGACCCACCAGGCGAGGCGGTCAGCATAGCGCTTGATCACTTCCGGGCTGTTATCGGTGGAAGCCCCGTCCACGACGATATACTCGATGTTTGGATAATCCTGCCAGAGCACCGACTGGATGGTTTGTTCAAGGAATCGGGCCTGATTGTAGGATGGTGTGATAATCGAAACGAGCGGGAGCGCAGAAGATGATTTCAAGGTTGCGGCTCGTTTACAGGGGTGGTCCAATGGATTCCGCTTTCATCGACAATCAAGCGGGCTGAGCGGTACTTGATCCGCCGGCGGGTGCTGCGGAAAGACAGGAAGAGCCCGCCCAATCCGATCGCGCCGCCAAGTGCCTGGATGACCTTGAACCAAACGCGGGCTACCGTGGACGGTGAAAGCCGGAAGCCCTGCCGGAAATGGCTCAAAGCCTGCCGCGGCTGACTGGCGTCGATGAGCCGCCGCGCGGAGAAAACATGCAGACCGGAATAAATTTCAGCGTGGTATTTTTCCAAGGTGGGGGCAAAGAGTGCGTCCCCTCGCAGCGAGTCGATCAGGAGAAATGCGTCCGGT
Source organism: uncultured Chloroflexia bacterium (assembly GCA_963828815.1). Lineage (GTDB taxonomy): Bacteria > Chloroflexota > Anaerolineae > Anaerolineales > Villigracilaceae > UBA877. The sequence continues at coordinate 1,204,417 of CAWHGD010000002.1, read as the reverse complement.
CCGTAATGGGCTGCTAGGCTGATAGTCTTGGCAGTGTCATGCGAGCGTTCGACCGCCCAGAAATCGTTGACATGCACCAGCGGGTAGCGCGCCGCAATTCGGATCCACAGCTCCTGGTCCAGGAGAAGGTTGGATTCCACCGGCAGGTATCCGCCTGCTTCCAGGGCATTCCGGCGCATGAACGAGGCGGGTTGCAGGAGTATGTTGAAAGCCAGCAGGTCTTTCAGGGAATACTGCGAGTAGCGGAACCAATCCAGCAGGCGCCCGTCCGCTTCAATTTTAAGACCATCCGCATAAACCATACCTGCTTCTGGATGTTTCTGGAGAGTTGCCACAGCGCGGCTGATCACCTCAGGATGATAGTAGAAATCATCGGAGTTAATCCATGCAACAATGTCGCCGCGTGCCCGTAGGAAACCCTTATTGATCGCATCCGCCTGGCCCCTGTCCTTCTCCGAGACCCACCAGGCGAGACGGTGGGAGTATTTATTAATGATGTCGACGCTCCCGTCGGTCGATGCACCGTCCACAACAAGATATTCCATGCGCGGGTAGTCCTGCGCCAGGACGGAGCGGATGGTTTGCTCCAGGTAACGGGCCTGGTTGAAGGAAGGCGTGACAATAGAAACGAGAGGCAGGTCGGCAGAAGACATGGTCGATTCAGTCGCCAGGAAACAGGTCGGAGTAGCTGACTTTCTGGAAGACCTTTAGTTTACCACCGACCGTGGCATCCAACACCTTACGGCCTGCAGCCTCATAAGCAGACCTGGCCAGTTGGAAAGCCCGTTCTGATCCTTCCAGGTCAGGCAACTGCCATTTGAATCCCTTTCCAAAATAATTCGGTGAAAAGTGATTCGGGTCATCGCCAGTCGATACAACCGCTATATTCGCTGGTCCTTGGGTGGTGAAATTATGATCTACACCAACCAGGATCACCTCATCGAAACCCATATAAAACGCCAATTGCATTGCCACGTAAGTTACCGTAAAACCTTCGAAAACACGCCCGGCAGCATCGGCGGAGAAATTCTCCGGACCGGTATAATCAGTGTCCAGAAAGATTGTGCGCGCGTCCTTCGAAAACCAGTGCCGCGCCCGCCATGTAATAAATTTTGGCAGGTCGAGGGAACGGAAATCGTCGGCACATTGTTCCAGGACCAGGTCGTTCACCGAGACTAGATAGGTGGTTTTAAATCCAAGATCAGGGAAAAGCAGATAGATACGATTCAGACCAAAGGTGAATTCCCCCTTAAGGAAAGATAGGTCAGTCTGGCGCAGGGAGGGACCATTCCCAATGATAAAACAGCGCTGGCCCTTATAGCGGTCGTGAAATTCCAACAAGGCACGGTGGCTCCCTGCCCATCGTGGGCTGATGAATTTCGCCAGGAGATGGCGGCCGCGATTATGCCACTTCCAATAAAGATCCGACAAGCGCTTCCACAGAAAAACCGGAATGATGCGTTTGAGGGATTGTTTCATTCCGTGCTTAACCTGGCAGTGGCGCCCCCATCCACAATCATGGCTTGTCCGGTCATAAAGGATGACTGCGTACCATCCGCCAGGAAGTAGATGGCATGGGCGATCTCTTCCGGCTGACCGACCCGCCCATTGACGGTCTTGCGTGCCAGGTTCTCAAGGCGGGTGTGGACATCATCGCCAGCAACATGACCGCGCCCAAGGCCGGCACGCAGCATGGGCGTATCCACCGCTCCGGGCAGTATCGCGTTCACCCGGATCTCATCGGTGGCAAATTCGATCGCCATGGCACGTGTGAGCGCCAGCAGCCCGCCTTTGCTGGCAGCATAGGCTGAAATATTGGCGGAGGTCTGCACGGCATGAACGGAAGAGACATTGACAATCGCTCCGCCCCCGGCAGCCTTTAAGAACGGGTGCGCCATCTTGGCGTGCAGGAAAGCCGCCCTCAGGTTGGTCGCCATTACCAAGTCCCATTCCTCCAGGCTGGTTTCAAGGAGAGGCTTGGCTATCTGCCAGGCCGCGTTGTTGATCAGCGCCTCCAATTGCCTGGTGAAAGCGCCCGTTTCTGCATACACTCGCTGGATATCCTCCGGGGCAGCGTTATCCGCCTGGATAAATAATCCGGCTTGCGGGAAATCTTCGCCGAAGGGGGCGCGGTCCACGCCGATGACGCGCCAGCCGTTCCGGTCAAAGAGATTCACGCAGGCACGCCCAATGCCACCCGCCGCGCCGGTGATCAGGACTGTTTTTAGTTCTGCCATGGTCAATCCTTTTCCAAATCCTGGTAGGCCAGCCCGAGTCCTTCGACCAGGTTCTTGATCGTATTCCAGTGCACCTTCTCCCAGGCAGCCGGGCTGGAATTGGCATTGTGCGGAGCCAGCATGACGTTATCCATCTGCCTGAGCGGGCTGCCGGCAGGCAGCGGTTCGACCTCGAAAAGATCCAGGGCTGCGCCGCCAATTGTACCTGCTTTCAATGCCTTCACCAGCGCCCCTTCATCCACGATCGGACCGCGGGCGGTATTAACGAGGACCGCCTGCTGGCGCATCAGGCTCAAAGCCCGGGCGTTGACAAGTTTCAGGCTGGTCGGATTCAGGTCGCAGTTCAGCGAGACGAAATCCGCGCGCCTCAGCAGATCATCGAGGCTGGTCATTTCCACCCCGGTTTCAGCGATGAAATCAGGGTCAATGGTGATGATATCGTTCCCGAGCAATTTCATCCCAAACGCCTGCGCCCGGCGGAGCACCGCCTTGCCGATCAGTCCCACCCCCACCACCCCGAGGCTGCACTCGTGCAAGGCCCGCCCGGGGATCTTGTCCCAGACGCCGGCTTTCATGGCGTGGTCCATCCAGGGCAGGCGGCGGGCAAAAGCCAGCATATACCCCAGCACTGAATCCGCTACCGGCTGGGTGAACGCATCGGTTGTGCGATAAAGTTTCACCCCCAGGCGTTCGCAGGCAGCACGAGTCGATCGAGTCCACCCCCGTACCCCACTTGGAAATGACTTTCAAAGGCGGCACGCAGGCAGCCAGAACGCGGGCGGTGTAGCGGTCATCGCCGCAGATGGCGCCCTCGAACTGACCGGCGTACTTCAGGATCTCATCTTCTTCGAGTCGTTCCTCCACACTTCGGAGTGATGAGTTCCAACCCATGTCGTTCGAGCACCGGGCGGAATCGCTGGAGCGTGGGGAGCATGTAGGGGGCGGAAAAAAGGATGGTGGGCATGGTTTGGTTTCACTTATCAGTACAAGGATTGGGAATCAGTTCAAAGGTTAATCAGTGCTCGTGGGCGAAAAAAGCACTCATCGATCCTGACATGGATTTGCGATCTCAACAAATTCGTAGATCTTTGGAATGGGTGAATAATAACTGATATCAGGGAGCAAACCGTAATGGGTTCCAAAATAAGTATCGAAAACCAGCCGGAAAGTATTGACCGGCGAAATGGTCCGGTAGAGAAGATCGGAGTGATCGGGTAGGTAATATGCATTCAGGACCAGGAAATTATCCTTGCCCGATTGCAACCAGGGACCGTGGTCACCCTGCAGAATGATGATGGGAGGCGCGGCTGATCTCGTCAGCAGAGTCTCGACAGCTGTCTTGATTTGCCCTGAGATATATTCCACCTCGTTACGGTAGCCCTGGGTATATGACTTGTGGGTATAACGCTTGTGTTCGTTAAGGAAGGGAGCCGGGTCAGTGGGCGAGCCATCAGGTGCATAAATGAAAGGCGGGTGAGGCGGAATGAGGTGGATGAAGACGAATTTCGGTCCAGGCATCCTTGCCAGCGCATCCATGCTGTTTAAAACAAGCGCAGTGCGCTCCCGGTAGCGTTCGCCATCGATCCGGTCGAAGTTGATCCAACCCAGGTCTTCCAGATGGAGCAGCGGGGTGGTGCGGAGGAGCAGGGTTTCAAAAGCGGTCAACGCTGAGACCAGCAGGGAGGGGGTCTTGTAAACCCGGGCATCCTTGATCTCGCTCCAGGCAAAACCGCTGGCGAAAGCCACCGTTTCATAGCCGGCTTTTTCCAGGCTGGCGCGCACTGCGCTGCGACTGATCGATTCCCACAAGGTGCGGCGGGAGGTCCTGCCAGGCTGGTAAGCCGGGTCCAGGTTTTGCAGATAATCCATGTTTAATGAAGAAGCCAGCGAAATATCCGTCCGGTTGTAGTTGCTTTGCGTGCAATCGGCCACATAGAATCCCAGGTCCTCAAGGCTCTGGAGGAAGGCACTGTTGTCATAAGAAAAATCGCGCTTGAGCAGGTCAGACCGGGCATACGAATCGACGATGATGTAATAGATGTCGGGCATGCTAGCGCCTTCAGGTGGAACCAGCTCCTGCATCGCGGTATTTTTATCCACGGTAGCGGAAGCGGATGAATCCGGGAATGACTTCCAGAAGATCGATCCGGCGGTGTAAAGAACCAGGGCAAGCGAGATCACATTCAAAGGGAGTGCAGCCCCTTCAAAATGGGCTCTCCGCATTCCCGCCCATGCCAGGACCAGGACACTCAACAGCAACCATGCGGAAAGCGCCCAGGTGCCCAGGTGTGGGATCTTCCACTTTTCAGAGATCAAATCGTAAGCGTGACCGTAGGTGAAGAACAGCATGGTCAGCACGGCACTGGCGAATGCTGCCCGGTGTCCGTTGCGGTAGACCAGGCGCAGGAGCAGCAGTAATATCGTTAAGGCAACCAGAGTGATCACGAGCGCCCTCAACCCGGCTGTGGCATCCACTTCGGATATGTTGTGCAACAGCAAGGCCAATACAGGGTAGGCTGCACCAGTAAATGGATACCAGGGGTCTTGAATTACTTTAACGAGGTTTTTTTTCAAGGCGGGTTTCGCAGACAAGGATTATTTCTTGTTTCGCTTCTGCATCAGGAATTCTACAACCGTGAAATCGAGTTCTTCGTCAATGTCCCAGGCTTCAGCAGGATCGATCTCGAACATCATCGGCCTCTCTCCCAGGCGGTTGCACCGGCGAGCAAGGTTCGGGCGATTGAAAATATACAGGCACGAATTTTCTTCGAACACGGGCGGGAGGTCCTGCGTTTGGAGCAATACGTTCGGATCATGATTAAGGGCGCAGCCTTGCATGTCATAAAGGCGTGTTTGGAGCCGGGTGACTGAAAAAAGGGAGTCATGGGCAGGGTAATCTGCCAGGAAGGTCTGAATGGCTTTCGAGATTGTCTCCGCCCGGAGGAGCGGGTTGGTGCTGTGGGTCTGCAGATAAAAATCAGCCTCCTGCAGGGATGTATCATGGAGCAGGATCTCATTCATCGGGGTGGTGTTAGAACGCAGGTTCTCAGGCCGGGTGATGACCCTCACCTGCGGAAAGTCACGCTGCAGGCCTTCCATGACAGGCTGAGAGTCGGTGTCCACGAGAATCCCATCGATCTCGGGCACGACCAGCAGTGTTTCGATGATGTGCTGGTAGAGAGGTATGCCTGCCAGCGGGCGGTAGTTCTTGCCGGGTACTCGCTGGCTTTGGTGGCGCATGGGGACAAGAGCGAAAATATGGGTCATGAAATTTTCTTTAAATGGATCATGAGCGAACCAAACCGCTGGAAATGGAAATCTTTGACCTTATCCTTGATTATACGGTTCAACCCATACTGATAACTTTCCACCAATGTGTTGGGAGACAAAGACATAGTGAGCACATCAAGGTTTTTCGGGGAGCCCAACTTAAATCCAAGGACACAAGCAACCTGGCGCAAATAGTTCAACGGGGTTGCCTGGACGTGCTTTTGTTTATAGCTAACAGGAATAAAACCGTGAAGCCAATCAAACAACTTGTATAAGAACAGTTTCCTTAAACCAGCATTTGAAGGAAATAAGATGTCGACGGCATGCAACATTTCACCGCCAGGCTTGAGCAGCGAGTCCATATGCTGCCAGACAGCAGGCATGATCGGCGCCGGAACATGCTCGAGCACTGACAGGCTGTAGATCACGTCAAAGTAACCAACGGGGAGCGAACTTTTGCTTGGATCTCCCAATCTCTCCAGGACATATTTCACTTCTGGGTGCTTACGGATAAATGTTTCCGGAGAGGCGCCGCGCTCCCAGAAGTCATCTCCCACCGATTTCCCAAAGTCATCCGCCGCCCAAACTTCACAACCATATGTTTCCTTGATATGGATGGGCAGGGGAGAATATGCGCAACCAATATCCAAGGCTCTGGTTTCTTTCTTCCAGTCATAGGAGTTTAGAAGCCAGGGGTAATCAAAACCCTTGATTCCAAGATCCGCTCCAAAATTTCCGTCGATGGAATATTGGTAGAGACGATCCAGATCTGCCAGCGAGGTTTCAATAATTTCATATTTCATAAAGAATCTCCGTCTCTTAAAATGGCTACATTCCAGGAGGCGTTTGTCATTTCAATTCGTACACAGTCCAGGAGTAGGCAAACTCCCTGAAATCCACCAGAGGCGAAGGGGTGGAACAAAAGGAACGGGTTTTAATGAAAGGACATACCACCCGGGGCAGATCCGTGAGTGCAAGACGGAATCGTCGTCCGAATTCAACCACCGGCTGCCAGCCGGGATGGGAGGCAAGATAAGTCTCCAACTCTTTGTTCCAGGTGATCTGGGATGGTTCAATGATTCCCATCCGTACTGTCAATAATGGTCGATGGGTGACATTAGGCTCTAAGAGGAAATACTTCCCATCCGGGTAATTTTCGAATGGATTAAACTCCTTCACGATCAGGTCCGGTCGATTATAGTACGACTGGAATTGTAAATTCATCTGGTCAATAAATTCATTCGAAATTCGAATGTTCACTAAAACCGTGCTGCCAGAGGGTACATTCTCAGCCAGGTAGGCTAACAATTTGGCATTAACACTGTCTTGGGTTATCTGGATTCGGGCACTGGTTATGTTATTCAGCAATGTTGGAAGAAATAGGATCAGGAAAATCAAAAGTGCACCCCGGCTTGTCATTCGTTTCGAAAAACTAGTCTCTCGCAGAGCAGGAAGGAGTATCGTCAAGAGAGCACCAGCAAGGACAGCCATTCCCAAGGCGACCGGGAGCAGGTAATATTCCACCAATAAACTCCATGGAAGGTAAATAACGATCCAGGTAAGTATCCAGATCAATGCATTGAGAATCAAAGCGCGCTGGGGAAGTTCCTTTTTTACGATCCAGACAAACGCAACCGCGAGTAAGAGTGGAGCCACATAGAGAAAATCGCGTATCAACCAGCCTGTCCAGCGAATGGCTGCGGCAAGAATCTGTGAGGTTGTAAAAATATACAGACTGGTGTATCCATGGGTCGTAAACGCGTTGCTGACCGACGCAAAGCGCAGCAAGAGGTAGGCTGAGACCGATACAACACTGGCGCCGAGATAGACTATATAAGGGACGAGCGCAGTTCTATTACTTTGTTTCCGGATTAATAAATATTTCCCCAAGACCCATACCCCGGCCAGGGGGGCAATGATAATGGCCGTTTCTTTCGAGAGGATGGCCAGCAATTGGAACAAACCTATCATGACCACAGTCAGCACTTTTGCCCATCTACTCCGCTGCCTGGTGAATCCCGAGGCCGCCAAAAGTGAAAGCATCAGGAACAATACCTGCCAGGGTTCACCTTTTGACAGAGTAAAATAATTCTCAATGATCGGGCTGGCAAGGACAAAAAGCATTCCAGTCACCCAGGCCTGGAAGCGGTTCCTGCCAATATTAAGCAGGAATTGTACAAGGCAGTAGGTTGTCAGAGCAAGCACGAGTGTGTTGGCAAAGAAGAACCAGAAAGGTTTTTGCCCAAACAGCCAGTAGGTGATATAGAATGACAGCCAATACACTGGACGGAAGCGACCTTCTCCCGCATCAAAATGGAAGCTCCAGTCGCCATGGCTGATATCCTGGGCTGTAATCAGTGATCTTCCATCGTCGAAGAGCCCAAAGTGCGGGGAGACCAGTCGCGGGACCATAACGAGAAGGGCAAGCAGCACCGGCAGGTAGACTGCAGACTGGCGCAACACCTCCAACAGGTGGTGAGAGGAGAGTTGAGTTCGTGTTGGTTGGCGAATGGTATCGTTTCCTTCCAAAGATTATTTCCCTCTGCTTGTGGCAGTCATCGAGCGAATCAGATACACAGGTCGATGCTTCGCTTCCTGGAAGATATATCCGACATATACACCGATGAATCCCAAGTTGATCATGATCGTCCCACCCACAATCAAAATGACGAAGATCAACGAACTCCAGCCCGGTGCCAGGGAGGCCTGCTTTCCGGTAATCCAGAAACTGAGCACGTAAATGACTTCGAGTACCGCGAGTGCAAAAAAGAATCCACCGGTCAGTAACCCGATCCAAAGAGGGGTCAGCGAGAACGAGAAAATAGCATCCAGTGCCAGCTTGACCATTTTCTTGAGGGAATATTTTGACTTTCCCGCCAGGCGTTCAACCGTTTCAAAAGGCACGATGACAGTTTTGAAGCCCATCCAGGTTATCATTCCGCGCAGGAAGCGGTGGTACTCGGGCATCTGCCTGAAAGCCTGGACAGCATTTCGCGCCATCAAACGGAAATCAGCCACCCCAGGTATGACTGGCGTATTACTCAAACGCTTGATCAACCAGTAAAAACCGGAGGATGTCAGGCGCTTGAAGGACCGCAATTTAATCTGATCCAGACGCTGCATCAAGATAATATCGTAACCATTTCTAAAGAGGGAAAGCATCTCAGGGATCAAGCCGGGCGGATTTTGCCCGTCCCCGTCCATCGAAATCACCACATCCCCATCCGCCAGATCCAGCCCAGCGCATAAGGCGGATTGGTGGCCAAAGTTTCTGCTGAGTTCCACGACAGTCACACGCTTATCCTGGACTGCGAGACTAGTCAACAATTCCTGGGTGCGGTCCCCACTCCCGTCATTAATGTAAAAAATGTGGAAAAGATAGGGGAGGTCATCAATTACCTGGATGAGTGAATGATGGAATGATTCAATGCCATCTTCTTCGTTGAAGACCGGTACGACTATGTCGACATGTAAATTGGGAGCATTCTGAAGCATAGGTGATCCTGTGTCAGGTTACAAGATCCGCAGGAAAAAGAAGCCCGGATCTATTCTAAAGTATTATACCGAATCGGCTCAATGTGACGGGGATCAGTTTTTTTGACCACCTCCGTGGGATGAGGGTAATAGAAGGTCTGGCGCAACTGCCAATTCCACTCCAAGGACTGGCGGTAACCTTGGTAAGTACCCCAGAATTGCATAATACGAAACCAGAAGATGCTTACCGCGCTCCTCCAGAAGACGCGCCCTTTTAACGAATGCCAGATGTCACTGGAAATGTTTGCCGACGCCATGCGGATGAAATCGTACAGGCTGAAATGCGCCTCCGGGTACAGCCGCTTGAACGCCATCGCTTCGCGCAGGTAGCGGTTGGCAACACTGTGTGGGGTTTCGTTGTGTAAATGGACGATTTCGGCGTCAGCGGCATATGCGACGGTATAACCATTGTCCAGGGCTCCCTTGGCCCAGGCCAGGTCTTCCAATCCTGTGAGTGACTCATCATACGGGTGCGACTCCCAGACCGCTCGCCGGAGTGCAGCATTGGCGTTGTTACAAAATGGGTGTCCCTGCCGTGGATTGGATTCTTCCGGAAACCAATGGGCAAAGATCTGGCGCTCGGAGAAATTTGAATTCTCGTCGCCGCGTTGTTTACCATACGTGAGGGCTACCTGCGGGTCCACGAATGGGGCCAGTAAACGCTCCAGCCAATCGGGGTAGACCGGGTAGATGTGGGCGCTGGCAATGACAACCAGGGGCCGGGTGGTGGCAGCCAGGCCAAGGTTCAGAGAACGACCGAAAGTGAACTCCTGCGGGGGGATGTGTTGTACTTTTGCCCCGTACTGGGCTGCAATGGCCGCCGTGGCATCGGTCGAGCCCGAATCCACCAGAATGATCTCGACATCCTTCACACTCTGGCGATGCACTCCTTCAAGGAGTCGTCCTATGTGGCGTTCTTCATTAAAAGCGCGAATGACGAGTGAGCAATGCACGGTTTACTCTTTCAGCATGAAATCACCATTCTGCAGCAAGCCTTCCAGAATGGCAGCAATCGCCGGGGATCTTTCAGGGAGAAGTTGATCCCATGCAAAATCCTTGAAGCGGGTCAAGCTGGGATGGACGCTGGTTGTAAGGAAAGGATCACACGGCAGCGAGGCGCGAAATAGCTGGTAATAAAGGAAACGCCTGGCGTTGGATCGGAACGCTTCCGGAACATCAACCTTTTCAGATGCGAGCAAAACCTCAGCCTGCGAACGGAAATCTGCCGCGCTCTGTGGAAAAAACACCGTCTCATAGGGTGTGAACCTTGCTTTGCCCCCGCACAGAACAGCAACACCCATTATGGCCGCTTCCATTCCAATCGTCGAGTTATAGATCATCACAAATTTCGAACGCTGAATGAGTTCGTATGAACTCAGATAATCTGTCGGGGCGATAAAAATAATATTCGGTATGTCGGTCACACCATTCTGAGCCACCCAATCCTGGACAGTTTCCAAGCTTTCCTTGCCGGGGCGGGTCTCATCAGGATGGGCGCGGATGACGAATAAAGTGTCGGGATGTTGGCGCGCCAAGTCAACCACCTGCTCCAGCCAGGCAAACATGTCTGTGAACACGATGTTTGCATGTGGTTGGCTTGTATCAAAAACCACATTGGTAAAAACCGGTACAATCTGCCTGAAGCGCGCAGCCTTGGTTAAAAAGTCAGCATCCAGGGCTTTCATCTTCGGCCAGAAATTGATCCCTGCCATACTGAACTGCCCATACCTGCGTTTTTCGAGATATTCATCAAGTAGGGCATCTTGTTCACCATTCATTTCGAATTCTTCAGGGAGAGGGATGGGAGACGCAGTTGCTTCCCCTGCGGTAAAGAACACAGAGAAGGGCTGGAAACCGACCTCATGGGTGAACGAACGGATGCCCTGCCGTTTGGAGATCCACCGAGCCACGGCTTCAGGATAGAACTGACCATTAAATACGACCACCGCCTGCGGATTCGTTCTCAAGACGAGGGTGCTGAACTCCCGGGCTACATTCCAGCAAGAAAGGATGTATTGGCGGTACAGATAGCGCGTCGATTCATCGTCGAGTAAATTATTGCGGCGCAGTATCCACCGCAAGCCGGGAGTTACCAGCTCACCAAGCGGGATGGGAGATTCAACCCCATCGATGGTATGAGTATATTCAAAGGTCATCAACTTCGGGACTGAAAGCTGCGCCAGGAAGATCTCCAGGGTGGGATCCGGGTGGTATCCAAACCAGCTGGCATCTGCTCCGGCAAAGAGCGATTTGGAATGAGCAATACAAGTGTTACAAGGCGGTGGAGTGGCTGGTTTTTGACGGTAAGTGCCCATAACGCATGGATGCATGCCGCGGTTACAAACAAAATGAATTACCGGCACACCTTGCAAACGCAGCCCCCAGGCCGCGAGTATGTTAAATGCGTTGTTATAGGTGAAATCGCTCGGTCCAGTGGAGGCTTTAAAAAAAACCACCGGACGCGTATCACGCAGAGCAGGTACATGCGCAGCAATCTCGCTGGCTTTGCGAGCAATCTGGGAATTGTCGCGATGCCGGCGGTGAGCTTGGGTGAGGCGCTGAAAAATTCTTTGGGGAATATTGCTTATCTTTACCATGCGAGTTTACACCGGTTTGATCTTGCACACAGCGACTGGTTGATACTGAGGATCCCACTTTCCCCAGGGCATGCCATTGTCCCCGGACTGGTAATACATTTTGGCCAGTTTATCGCGCAGTTCAGCGCAATTTCGCAATGATTTGAATAACTCATCATGGCGGTCGTAGTTTGAAGGAGTATCTTTAGGCAGGTCAAAAAGACGCCGAAGGGTTGAATCAGTGTAACACCACCCTTGAGAGGCTTCATGAAACCAGTCCTTGTCCCGCCCGGCGCAAAGGGTGGCTAGCAATTTTCCGCCAGGTTTAAGCTTGCGCATGAGCTCGGCAACCACCATCTGCATTCCTTCAGGAGTATTATGTTCGAGAGCAGAGACCGCAACGATGGCATCCAGCGAATTATCGGCAATTTCCGGCATCTGTGTAAGATCCTGGTTATAGATCTTCACCAGTCCTGCAAAACGCTTGGGTAAAGCGACCAGGAGCAATCCCGCCAGCCCACGTAACGCGTAGATCAACTTACCCATGCCGGAAGCGCGGGCTACATTCCCTTTAAAGACTGTCAGGGCAGGTGCCAAGTCTTCCGGGCGCAATCCACGCACCTTGTACCGCGAACGCATCACCAGCGGTAAATTGGACCTGCTATCGCGGTCGGCGCTGATAACTTCTGCCGCACCCCGCTCGACCAGGTACCATTGCGCCAGGCCCATCCCGGCACCGGCGTCTAGGATTCGCTTACCGGAAACTGGGCCCAGGTTTTCCACGATCCAGGCTAAATCAAGCAGGTAATGCCAACCCGGTTCCACACGAGTACCGTGCGATACTGTCCATATAGCATTGATCACATCTCGGTGGCGGTCAAGCAATTCAACAGATGGAATCTCGATTTTATCGCCGGGCATCTCTTAATCCTTCTTCAATTTTCTTCTCTGCAGGACTGATTGGCTTCAATGATATGCCGATTAAGTATCTGGTCGACCAACAAGTTGTAGCCCCTTGCCGCACACACCAGCATCGGCGGTACAAGTGAACCGGGATGGAAAGATTGTTAATATCTTTTACCTGCTTCCTTTGCCTGCAACAGTGGCCGGGAGGATCCTTTTTCCATAAAAGGCCATGCCAGCCAACAAAGCAAGGAAAGGTTCCGCGGGGACTCTGAAACGTCCGGATCCATGTCCCAAGGGAAGAATGACCGAGTATATCAGGGTAATTAAGGCGATTAAAACCAGTCCGAGCAGAAGCGCATCTTTCCGGAAATAACCAAAAATCCGCCAGCTAGTCAAAATTAACAGAGAATATGCAAGAACATCCATTACTAATGCAACAATGCCCAATAAAATCCAGTAATTCCCGTTCTTGATCTGATCCACCAATAAAGCAGGATTTAGACTCATTCCAACGACAATTCCACTACCAGGAGGTTTTTTCCCGGAAATGGCTTCCGCCCAATATCGATAATCAACGGCAGTTAAAGTACGCAATATTCCACGAATCTGGATTTTAAGGAACGGGGCAGGATGTGATTTTATATAGTCGATAATATAAGCGGTTGAACTTGGCGCAGAATTGATGAGATTTTCCGCTTCCTGGTGTGTAATTCCTTCAATCTCAGCCATTGCCTCCCCAAACACCCAGTATTTCATGGTGGATTCCCCCACAGGTGAGAAAGTAAAATCTCCTTGCACTTTAATATTTCTCACCTGCCATAATAGGATCAAAAGATAACCGCTGGCATATAAGACCACAATCGACGAAATAAATCGGATGATTGACCGTTTCTCCTTAACTTTAAACCATTCGATCCCGGCAAATAGTATTACCCAAAGGAAAAAAAGCGGGAAAACTGATGGCCGCACGAGGGCACCCAGGCCGAGTGTTAACCCACACAAAACCAACCATGCAACTCGATTGGTAGTCCAATATTTCACCAACAGCCAGAGGGCAAAGATTAACAAGAATGAAGTCAAGGTTTCTGTCATAATAAGCAATGCATCAAAAGATGCATTGAGGCTGATCAGGTAAACAATGACAGCAGCGCAGGAAACACGCCGTGAATGGTCAATATTTGACCCGATCTGGAATAATATATAGCAATTGACCAGTGTCAAAAACAACTGTATTACAGAAGCCCATTTATAATCCCGGAAAATGAGTTTAATCATTGCAAGAAAAACCGGGTATCCCGGAGTACGCAGAATATCCAGGGTGGGATCCATGTTGCTATGGAATTTTCCTGTATCTAACAACCCCTGGGCCAGGTCCAGATATCCACGCGAGTCTGTAATATTGTTAAAGCGTTCCGGATGGGTGAGTCCCGGAATGATCAGGATCAACCTAATTGAAATTAAACCAATGATGAAAACCCATAGGATTACCAGAGATTGCTTTTTCAAAAGGCCTCGTCAAGATACAAAATGCGATACGGGAAGAGATTATTTATTACACCATGGAACAATAAGCAGTTGTGTCAGGAGATCTTTCTCAGTCTGATTAATAAAATACCCTCCCGCTGGAAGCGGTAATTGGCAGCATTGTCCTTCACGATTCTGTTGTAACCATGCTCATACCCTTCAGCAAACACATCCGGATTGATTGCCATATTGAGCATGTTAAGACTCCTGAGGGATAGATTCGGAATTTTTAGAGCTTTCAAGACCAGACGGGTATAGGTTTTCGGGCTGATTCGAAAATGTTTAACTTTAAGAGCACGTGGCATTAAGGGGAAAAACCAGTCCATGGCAAGAACTTTCAGCATGCCCAAAACACCAAAATTGGTCGGGAAAGGTACATCGACAGCATGCAATAGTTCGCCACCAGGTTTGAGCAGAAGGTCCATATGCTGCCAGACATCAGTCAATAAATGACCCGGAACATGCTCAAGCACGGAAGCGCTGTAGACTACGTCAAAATAGCCGACCGGAATAGATGATTTTAGAGGATCTCCCAGCCGTTCCTGTATGAATTTGAGCTCTGGATGAGCAGATATATGTTCCTGAGGAGATCTGCCGCGCTTCCAGAAAAGTTCGTTTGAGTCAATTCCGAAATCATCAACTACCCAAACGTTACACCCATATGTTTTGCTTATCCACACAGGGAGTGAAGAATACGCCCCGCCGACATCTAAAACATTCTCGCCTTTTTCCCATGCGTGCGACAAAATTAACCAGGGATAATCAAATCCTTTGATATTAAAATCGGCACCAAACACATTTTTTAATTTATAGGCATACATACGTTTGGGATCAGCAAGGCTAATCTCTAAAATATCATACATGACTGCTCCCTAGATATTTGACACCTGTCAAACCTCAACCAGCAGATCGCTTGCAGCCAGTTTCTCTGCAGCATCTGCCAATACTTTCACAGGAAGATGTGTTTTCTCAGCAATATCGAGCAGGGAGGTCTGCCCATCCGCATGGAACAGGATCCAGCGTATGGCATCCAGTTCACTGGCGCCCTGGCTGCCTGCGGCTTTCTGCCGGAGCGCTCCGCCCATCCTGGGGTAGAGACCTCGTTTTCCCAACATTGGTTCTCCAATCGGATTCAGAGATCGATAGGTCCGGTCTTGTTCCAGTTTTTCAATGGCAGACAGATGTACATTCAGTGTCTCGATCACTGCTTCAGCTCGAACAAAGTCGAGGTCATCCAGCGAAGTATGATAGTAGGCATACTCATAGTATTTATCCTTGCATATACTGCCCATCGGAATTCTCAGACCAGGTGTAGAGTATTGCCGCTCGTCAGAACCGCTGGCATCGAAGGGGTATTCGACAGATTCCAAACCGAGCTCCCGGAACGTCAGACGGACCACCCGATCGATCAGCGAATCTCCTTGCCAGGTGGGCTTGTAGCCAATTCGCCCCGGGCCTCCAACCGTGGTCACCACGAAACCACCTGCCAGTGCCTTGACGGCTGCTTCGTTACGGGAGATATAGGCCAGGGCTCCAATTGTTTCCGGAGCGATCACAAAGCGATAGGAATGCCGGTGTGGACGCTGGCGCATTTCTCGCAGGAGCAGAGTCCATAGAACAACGCCCGACAGGTTGTCATTGGCCAGTGAGGGATGGCATACATAGGTCGTAAAGAGATATTCCTGACCTGATGTTCCGGGCAGGATGGCTTCGCCATACACGAGATTCCCCGGTTCTAGGGTGGTATCAACTACGACATGGTAGATCTCGGTTCTGTCCATTTTCTGAAACTTTTCGTGGGTCAGACAGAAGCCCCAATCCCGATGATAATAAGTCGTCCGGTATGGAATGGCTGTCGGCAGGTCCGGAAGTGTAAACAAATGTGGAACCAGTTCGTCAAAAGTCAGCCTGCCCTCGAATGGAATACTATAGTTCACCAGATGGATATTGCTCTGTTTGAAATCGATCACCCGTTGACCATTGGAATCAGCCACGAAGGCATCTCGTACATTCCACTCATCCGGTATGATCCAGTCATAGCAAGTGGTCCCGGAAGGGATCTCGAAAAGTTGAAAATCCGTGACCTCGCACAGTTTTCTCAGGGTCGTGCGCACGCCGTCACCTGTGATACTGCGACAGATGGGGAAGAGCTCTTTCAGCAGAGTATCTGCCTGGGCCGTGATGGAGTTTAATTCAGGAGTGGTATTCTTCATCTCGATTCTTTCAGTATGTTATACTTTGCCGAACCAAATAGGTTTGCAAGGAGTACAACCATGGGCATCAAGAAACAATCGGTTTCTGATGTCGGTCCGGTCTGGGAAGGGATCTACGGCGATGGAAGGTCGCTGAATTGCTACCCGTTCGACCAGGTGGTTTCATTTCTCTACCGACATTATTCCCGTTCCAGGCCGAGAGCTGAAACAAAGGTTCTTGAGATCGGCTGTGGGGCAGGCAACAATCTGTGGTTTGCAGCCCGGGAGGGTTTCACAGTGGCCGGAGTTGATGGCAGTCCCAGTGCCATCGAATACGCCCGTGAGCGGTTCAACCAGGACGGTTTGAAAGGCGATCTTCGTGTGGCTGATTTTATCAGCCTGCCGTTCGAAAAGGAATTGTTCGATTTCGTCATCGACCGGGCATCCTTGACTTGTTCCACTTTCGAGTCGGCAGAAAAGACCGTTGCCGAGGTTCAGCGAGTTCCTGGTGCCGAACGGGAAGTTCTTTTTTAACCCATACAGCGACCATGATTCCAGTTATGTTTCCGGCAAGCCCGGCCCGGATGGCCGAACAGTGGATATCCAGGAGGGCACGAAAGTTGGTGTCGGCGCAATCTATTTTTACAGCAAACGAGATGTATTCAGGTTGTTCTCCAAAGGTTGGAAACTGATCAGCCTGCGGCATCTGGCACTGGTGGAGGAGTTGGAACCTTTCTATTCCTGCCATGCCGAGTGGATTGCTATTGTAGAAAAAACCTAGCCATTCTCGACACTATCGTGATCATCTACGTAACCTGGCGGATTTATTTTGTCAGGACGGTTCACCACCAACGCCCACGGGGAAACAGCCAACAGGTCTTGCGCAGCAGCCACGAAGTCTTGAAAACGGCAGGAGGCAATTTTCCCGTAATTTAAATCCACACTGGACCATTGGCCTCGATTTTCCAGTTCAATGCGCACGGGGGTTGCATTCACGTCTGGATCAATGTCCATATCTCGGGCAAACATGCGATAAGTTCGAACCTGTGACGGCCTGCCGATCAGCCGCACTTCCCCGGTGAAATCCTTCCAGTAGCGATAAGGAACTTTCGCACGGCGTTCGCAGTAATGGATCATCGTCGTGTAATACACATCCGCGCCTAAAAGGAGAAGCTTGAAATCCAGTTCAACCATCCGCTCGAAAACCGATCCAACGTCAAATGCACCGGGAGTATCGATCGAAACCAGTTCCCTGGCATGCTGGCCAACCACGGTCACTGAATGCATGGGATGCATTGACCGGTACGCATCCGGTCGCGTGCGCACATATTCAGCAAGCGCCCCTACACGATCCGAGGGGGTATATTTTTGGTCGAATGGTTCACCTCGGGCGAAAGCAAAATTGAATGCAGGTAGAACGAGCGTACCAATCCCATTCCCCAAGCCCAGGACTTCACTCAGGGCATTGTAATACATTTCCACTCCTCCCTCCGGGAAACCGAGGAGTTGGGTGGAAGCATGCACCATCAGCCCTTCCCCCCGTTTTACCCCCACCGCCTGCAAGGCATCCACTACCTGTGCGTGTGTGACCCGTAACATTCCGAATCCTTATCCGCCCAACGCGTTTCTGACAGCCTCGGGCCAGTCTTTTTGGTCAAACCCGAATTGGGCAAGAAAGGCATACGCCATTCGTTCGAGTCCGAAACCTACACAGGCGGTGTGTGCAGGTGAACCATCGGGCAGGCTGATATTTAAATTCCGCCCAAAGAAATCCTGATGGTAGTTGTATGAGCCAACAGCCAGGGTGCTTTCTTTGAAAGGCAGACGGGCGCGAATTTCAAACTTTAACTGGAAAGCGCTCTGAAAGGCAGTCTGTTTACGGAACTCGCCCACAAAAAATGGATCGGTGGCACTTTCCACACGGTATGCCATGCCAAACTCTTCGAACACATTTTTCATGCGCTCTCGGGCAGCCTCCCGGTTCTCAACCACGAAATCCTTTGAACCGACAAAGATGACTTCCCGTAAGGAAAAATTCCACAACCTCTCCAGGGAGATGAGATTGGTGGACTCGTAACGATAACAATGACCCACCGCTGTGGCAGTCAATTTTCCATCAGGTAGAGGCTTATCCGCCAGGGAAAAATAGAGGTGATAACATACAGCCGGAGAAAGCAGCGCTGGGATGGGGGCGAAGGAATTGAGCGGAGCATTCAGACCATGATCGTCACATGAGGCAGTACGGGCAAAATTGTCGATGATATCCAGGTCTTCACGCAGGTGAGTAACAAACGAGAGGGAGTGCGGGAATGCCCGGAAGTAATTGATCCGCCCCAGCAGTTTGGCTGGGAGGAGTGTCGGGAATCGGTAAGGGCGGGCACCGAAAGAGTTGGCCAGAAGCAGGAATTTGCTTTCAAAATAATCGATCAGCCGGGACATCAATGGCCCAAGAGAATATATGCCTACATCTTCCTGGCTCATCTCGCCGCGCGCCATCAATTCTGGATTGGGATCCTCTGCATAAGGTACAGGCCGAGTCATGCAATCTTCCAGGATTTGTATTTTTGGTTTGAAAGAGCCTTCAACCATGGAAGCTACCATGCGTTGAACCTTTTCTTCGATGCGGATTTTGAGGTTGTCGTCCGGAGAGGAATTTAATGTTAGCTCAATAACATCTCCAGCGGGGGCAATCTTTCCCCGCAGGATGGCTTCATCAATATAACCCAGTTTGGATTGTACATCCCCCACAAGGTATGGTGGAATAATGACCACAGATTTTATCTGTACTGTTGTTGTCATATTTACTCCATCTTCTCGATGAAAGCACAGATGGCAGGAATACTGGTTAGGGTGTTTATTATGCTGGCGTCGATCTCCAAGTGAAATCGCTCCTCCAGGAGCAGCATGATTCCCATGTGTCCCATTGAGTCCCATTGCGTAATGTCCCCCAAGGAAAGGTCTTCGCTTACCTGAGAGATGGGAATCTGCAATGCCTCAGACACCAGTTCCAAAACCCTCAATTTCACATTTCGCTTATTTATCAAGTTCATCTCCAAAACCTATAATTTCTCCTCCCGCCTGGCAAGGACAACGGCAGCAGTAACCAAGCCCATGGATACCCACAGATAAGGTAGGGCAAAAGAATCGATGCTGAAACCTTCCGGAATGAAAGCCAGAATGGCAAAGGCTCCCATCCAGCCAATTGTACGCATCATTACTGACCGGTTTATCCGCAGGAATTTCCCGGCTCCCCAGAGAAACGCCTGCCAGACAGCAAATACTGAAAAACCAACCAATCCTGTTTCTGCCAATAATCGCACCCAGAAACTTTTAATATTGACCAGGTAAGAAGCATCATTAATGGTAAACATGATCTCGCTGGATCGGTAGGCAAGGTATGGCATCTGTTGTGGGAAAAAGAATCCGCTATTACCCAGGCCAACACCCAGAAGAGGGTATTTGGAAAATATTTTCAAACCACCAGCCCAATAGATAACTCGTTCTAAAAAATCCACCTTGGAGGCAAAGTCAAAGAAATTGGCGGGCATATTTTCCAATGTCAGCAAACGCGCCATCCGTGGATCAAAACGAGCTGCCAGGAATACCATTCCCAGCACAAGGCTGGCATAGAAAATCACCATCAGTAGAGATAGAGGGACTACCGCCCATTTCCCTGTGCGCGCCAAAACGGGCAGGGAGTGGAAACGTTTCTGCATCCAGCCCAACAGCCATGCATTGATTCGCAGCACAATAAAAACCAGCGTGAACAGGAAGGCAGCCAACCCGACTCGGGAAAGGCTGAAGAATAAGATCACCACACCACCCACCAGGAGGATATTCTCAAACGAGATTCGAAAGAGTTTCCTGGTGACTGAGTAACCGGTAACCGTCGCAGCCAGCCAGTAAGGCAGAAAAATTAAATTCAGCTGGTGCGCCAGCCAGGAAGGCTCAAAGGCAAATCCTGTCACACGGGTACGGAAACCTAATTCAAGGAGATTGCGGGAGGACCATAAGGACTGCAACCGAACAATCAGGTCCGGATAATGACCTTCGTAAAATAGAATGATCACCAATTGGATGAATGACCAGACCAGAATGATCATCCCGGTGAGGTTAATAAAGCGCAGAGTCCACTTCAAATAGGTAGAGTCTCGATTCCACAATGTAAAGACTAGCAATACAGAAATGCCGATCACCAGTGTGATTAATCCTTCGAATTCACTCCTGAAGACCGAGTTCCCTTTCCCTGGCGGGATGGGAAGGAAAAACGCCATCATTGAGGCTGCGATCGCTACACAGACAAAAACCAATAACGGTTTTATTTCCCTGGGAAGGACCCCATTCCGCAAAAGATAAAGTGGCACCCAGAATACCATCAGGATACCGATAAAAATAATCGCAGCAGGCGCGACCACCGTCCCACCCATCAACTTGGATAAATGCGGCAAACTGGTTATCGGAAGGGTGATAATGGTCAATGCCATGACCGGTCGGGCGACTCTCTCTGCAATGGGCAGAAGGTTAGAAATAACGCGCTTCATAACACTTCTCGCGAGCGTGATTGAATGGAAATTAGAAGCATACCAAGCAACAGTCCGAGTAGACTGCCGGTTGCCATCAGTACACCGCGTCGATATAAAATCGGTGCACTGGAAGGCTCAGCCAGCCGGGTAATCGCAAGGCTTATCACCGGCACCAAACCACCGCTGGCTTCCTGTTCTGAGGCGATTTGTCTTTCCAAGTCCTGCAGGTAGGCCTCCAGGTCAGCAGGCCCGGAAAATGCAATACCAGCACATTTATTGGCTTGGGCGAGGTTGTTTTCAGAAAAACAGGATTTCACAAATGCATGGACCACCTGTAGATCTTCAGCAGAGCTGGCATGAGCCAGCTGACCGTGCACCCTGGCATCCACAAGTCCCAGCCATAGATTGGCCAGAAGTGCAGCAGTCTCAGGATCACGATCACGTACCGTGATAAACCATACGCTCCCTCGTCGATCCAAAAAAAAGGCGGGTTCGCGAATGCTCCCAACAGCCACGGAAATCCCTTCCCGGGCTGAAGCGGAGATTAGCTCAGCCTGGACTTCAGGATAAAAGAATAGTTCTGCAACAGGGTCTAGATAATAATTGCTCCTTGCGTAATCCAGAGAAGCGATGCCAGGCAAAGCGTCGCGCCTAATCACTTCATCCTTATTTAAATCAACTTGATAGAAAGCAGTGGCCTCATAGATCGGGGGAAGGAAATAGCCGATAATCCAGCCTGCCAGCCCCCCGATTAGCATAAAAATTATAAATAACCACCAGCGACGTAAGATTGCCTGAAATTCATGACTTATTACTATGTCATTCATTCTCCCGTCCTTTCCAGGTAGATAAATATCCCCAGACCAAGCAGAAGAGCCAGGCCAAAGAGAATGTTCGCCCAAACGGGAACGAGATTAAGGGCGATGAATGCCAGGCAGCCCAGGCCAATTGCGGCAATGTGCATCACTGCCACCGCGTGAGTGCTGGGCAGACCAAGCGCCACCAGGCGGTGATAGGTATGATTTCGTCCTGCATGATAAACCGGTTCCCTGTGCCTAAGCCGTGAGAAAAACACCAGGCAGGTGTCAAAGATTGGAACACCCAGCACCAGGATGGGCAGGAACCAGGAGGACGCCTGCGGGTAATTATCAGGAGTATACAGGATGGCAACAGACGCCAGCAGAAAGCCGATGGTCTGAGCTCCGCTGTCACCGATGAATAGCCGGGCGGGGGTTAGATTGTAGAAAAACAATCCGGCGCACACTCCGAGGAGAAGAGTCAGAAGCTGCAGGAGGTTGGTCTGTGTAGAGTCAAGTGTAACCAGCACCAGGAATGCCACCGCTATACCACTCAACCCGATAACCAGCCCATCCATGCTATCCACAAAGTTGAAAGCATTGGTCATACCGATCACCCAGATGAAGGTGATCAACCAGTTGACAATCAGATTGCTATGACCTGGAAGATTGAGGAAGTGATACGGGATGATCTGCACATACGTGCCCAAAAACATCAGCAGGAGGGTGGCGATGGTTTGCCCAACAAATTTGATCCAGGGCGGAAGTCGTCTGAAATCATCCCACAAGCCAACCCCGAAGATGATCAACGAAGGCAGGAGAACCGTCCATAACTGTTTGACCATCGGCAGGTTGAACACCAATCCTCCCACGGTCAGGGCAATAACCACCGTGAGGCCGCCTGCCAACGGCGTGGGAGTTTTATGCTTCTTATGCGGCAAGGCGCCTGGCATGTCCATCAGGTCAACGCGCCGGGCGAACCAGATGGCAACCTGCCCCAGCACCAGGGAAAGGATCAGACCGATCAGAATATTGGAGAAAACGAATAATGGATAATGGCCGGATGGAAGATTCACGTTACCTGCCTTTCGCTAACGATTCCTGGTATACAGAGGTAATTTGCGTCAGGACCTTTTCAGCCGAATACTTTTCTTCGACCAGTTGCCGGCCTGCAGCGCCCATTTTGGAACAGAGACCGGGAGATACGATCAGTTTCTTCAGCGCCTCAGACAGGGAGACTGCATCCCGTTCCCGAACCAGATATCCGCTGATGCCATCCCGGACGGCATCCCGGCACCCAGGCCAGTCTGTGGTCACCACCGGTCGACCACACGCGGCTGCCTCTACCAGGGCGGTGGGAAGCCCTTCCCGGTAATAAGAGGGAAGGCAGACAATGCTGACCTTTGCCAGGGTCGCTGCCATGTCTTCGATCCAGCCCCACCATTCCACCAAACCTTCCTCTGCCCAGGCTTTGATCTGGGCTTCCGGGATGGAGGCCGGGTTACCCGTATCGGTCCGTCCTGCAAGGACAAACCGGGCTGGAACGCCTGTCCGATGCAACAGCCGCATGGCCTCGATGAACTCGGCGATACCCTTGTCCCAAAGCAGGCGCGCTGCCAGCAGCACGACCGGCGGCCCCGATGGGAAGGCAGAAGGAGCATAACGCCGCGTGTCCACACCCACTCCCGGGATCAGGTGCCCGTCTGCGGGTTGGATAAAGCCATATTGCAGGAATGCCTGCCGGTCCTCATCGTTCTCGAAGATGACCTGGCTGCCGCGCAGCACCATCCGATACCAGATGCGCACGAAAAATCGCAATATTTTCTTCAACAGTCCACCCGGAAGGAATATATAGCCAAGACCGGTGATCGAATTGACCACTGCCCTGATCCGGGCACGGCGCGCCGCCAGAGACCCGTAGAGCACACATTTAATGGTGAAGTGATGGACCAGGTCCGGGGTTTCAAGGCGATAGAGGCGAATCAATCGGGTCATCGAGCGGAGTTCAGTCAGCGGGTTCATTCCGCGCCGGGAAAGGGGGAAGTCGATCCAGCGGAATCCAAGCGCCTGCAGCCTGGACGAGTATTCACCGGCAGGAGATATCAAGATCACTTCGTTGCCTTGCTCGCGTAATGCGAGGGCCAGGTCGCGGCGGAAGTTATAGAGGTACCAGTCGGTGTTGGCAAAGAAAGAAATTTTCATTTCCGGTATCTGCCGTGGGTGATTATATCCTGATACAGTCTGGCATATGCTACAGCCATTTTTTCGAGGCTGTAGTGATCCAGGATATGCTGGCGTGCCTGGCGTCCCAAAACCCGACGGTCTTCGGCTGGCATGGAGAGCAGATCTTCCCAGGCAGCAGCAAGAGCCTCTGGATCCCGAGGAGGAACAATGCGTCCGGTTTTTCCGACGAGTAGTGCAGAATCGCCGATGTCGGTCACGACGCAAGGGACTTCACAAGACATGGCTTCCCGTTGGCCGCAGCCAGGACTGAAACATCAGCACCGTCCAGAGAGAGTATTGCAGGTTGCGGGCTCCGCTCAGATGCTCTGCCCAGGCATCGGCGGATGGGGAGTGGATCGAAGAAACCCTCTCGCACCAGACGTTGTTTGTCCAACAACACCTCAGCCCACTCGCGCAGTGGACCACGCAGCCAGGTGTCAATCGGCACACCGAAGCCCATCTTTGGTCGCTCGATCATTGCCTTTGGCACATAGCGATGCAGCACCTGGCGCAGGATCCATTTCCCGGTTCTGCCGCGCACCTTGAGGTTCAGCGGCAGCCGCCAGGCGAATTCCACCACCCGGTGATCGTCCAGGAACGGAACGCGTCCTTCCAGGCTGACACCCATCGAGGCGCGGTCCAACTTGACCAGGATATCGTCGGGCAGGTAGGTGACCAGGTCGGCAAACATCATCCAGTGGGTGGCCCCGTCAAGTTTGGGCCAGTTGCTGGACTGTTCGAAAAACATCGAGGAATTACTGGTTTGCAGGGCAACCGTCTGTGGCTGCTTCCACAGCGAAACCAGGTCCCAATAGGTCTGTTCCAGCGTGGGTGCCTGGATCACTTCTGCCAGTTTAATGACCTTGTCATGCGGGTTTGACAGGCGCAGGCGAGGCAGCAAGAGTCGGTTGGCGCCTGCCAGCGTACCCGCTGACCGCGTCATCATGAGACCCCAGGCACCTGCGGGCGGAGATCGGCAGCCATCCCAGCAAGTTCCAGATGTTACGCGTCCAGAAGTAGCGGTTGTAACCACCGAACAATTCATCCCCCCCGTCTCCGGATAGGCTGACCGTTACATGGCGGCGAGCCAGTTGAGAGACCAGGTAGGTCGGAATCTGAGAGGAATCGGCAAATGGCTCATCGTACAAACCTGGCAGGAGGGGGATTACATCACGCAGCCTCCTGTGGCGTAACATATAACTCTGTATGTTCTGTGCCCAGATGAGCCGCCACCGCCCTTCCGTAAGCGGCCTCGTCAAAACCGGCTTCATGGAAGCCGATGGTGAACGTCTTGACCGGCTGGCTGGATTGGGCCTGCATCAAGGCTACCACGGTCGAGGAATCCGACACCCCCGGAGAGAAAGGCTCCCAGGGGAACGTCCGCAATCATGCGCTTGGCAATCGAATCGCGCAGCAATCCGTCCAAGGCCTCCACGGCATCCTGTTCGCTGCCGTCGAAAGGCACTGCCTGACCCTCTTCAACAATCGCCTTCGCCGACCAGTAACTGCGAGGAGGGAGCGGTGGAATTGCAGTGTTCCGGATCAACTGATGAGAATGGATCCAGGTTGGAGTTTCCAAATATCTTTGTATATCGTGTAGGGTGCAGGGATGTAACCGAAGCGCAGATAAAGGTTGACGACATCCCTTTCAATCATCAGCGGCGAACGCCGGGTGAGCCCGCAGAGCCTTGAGCTCGGAGCCGAAGAGGAAAGTCTTCCCCATCCAGCCGTAATAGAGTGGTTTGATGCCCAGACGATCGCGCACGAGAAATAGTTTTCGGTCGCGGCGATGCCAAAGGGCAAAGGCAAACTGTCCATTGAAACGTCGGACGGCTTGCTCCAATCCCCAGGATACTATGGCGGCCAACATGATCTCTGTATCTGAACGTCCGCGGAAAGTAACGCCCAGGGCGCTTCAATTCAGACCGAAGTTCCGAAAAATTATAGATTTCTCCATTGAAAATGATGACATAGTTCACCGTCCACGGATAGCATCGGCTGATGACCGGTCAGCGAAAGGTCCAGGATTGCCAGGCGGCGGAAAGCAAGGGCAATACCGGAGCCGGCATCAACCCATAGGCCGCTGTCGTCTGGACCCCGATGAACAATGCAGTCAGCCATCTGGCTGGCGAGCATCGGCAAGATCCTGTTCGCTGCTGGAGGAAGACAGATCCAGAAATCCTGTGATTCCACACATAAGTGTTAAACCTTTTTTCTGTCTGCGCAAATTAAACCCTGAATAGAGTTCTTCATAGGATGCGACAGCTTTGGAAAGACTGAAGTTTTCCACACACCCGCCGGCGGGATGCCGCCCCCAGCCGCTGTGCGTTCCAACTCCCCGGCCTTGATCAGCGCTCCCCCAGGCATCTGCCATCTCGCTGGGAGTGTCCCGCGGAACAACCCTGCCAGTGTTCCCCACCAGGAAGGCTGCGTCACCAACATCGGTCACTGCACAGGGTATACCGCAGGCCATCGCTTCAGCGACTGCGTTCGGAAAGCCCTCTCCAAATGATGAGGTCATCGCCAGGATATCCAGGGCGGCATCAAGCACGGGGAATGTCCTCGCAGCGCCCCAATAGGTGAACCCGACCTGCAAGGTTTTCCCGACCGATCAGTTTCGCCAGAACACTGTTTCCCGGATCCACATCCTGCCCCGCCAGCAGGAAATGAACATCCAGGCCTGAACGGACAAGTTTGCCGGCAGCCTGAATGAAACCGGAATGGTTCTTCATCGGATCGTAGCGAGCATTCATACCGATCAGAATGGCATCGATCAGGAAGACCCAGCTCCGCGCGGACAGCCCGACGGGCATCTGGATCGGGCTGATAACGATCCAAATCCACCCCATTGGGGATGTGGACCCACCGCCGGGGATGATAACCAAGCTGGTGTGTACAGCCTGCCCGGCAAGCGAATTCACCACGACGGCCTGCGGTCGACCGAAAGGCGGGCACAAGCCCGGATGACCAGACCTGACAGCGGTTTGTATCGACTCCTGTCGATATCCGAGGAGCGAATATTCCAAACCAGGAATTTGATGCCTGCCAGACCAGCCGCTGCCCATCCGAGCAGGTCGGCATGGTAAATCCAGGTCTGCAATATATCGTCCGGTCGTTCCGGAATTTACGAACAAGCGACCACAAGGCTGCGAGAGAAACCTGCCCCGGTCTCAATTCAAGTGATGTTACCGGAATATCCAGGGCACGGATCTTTTCTCCAATTTCACCAACCGGGATGAGGCTGATGACCTGATTCTCAAAGCTAGTACGATCCATTCCTCCCCGAAATGGTTATAGAGACATTTCCGCGCCTCCAGTATTTAAGCCTGTGATTAGATGCAAGAGTCTTAATGGTCATAGGGCCATCCCAAGGATTTCTAGATATGAACTGTCGCGCTGTCTCGCTCGAAAACACTTTGGCGCGTTCAATAAAAGATCGACCGACATTGGATTGTCAAGTGCTTCCTCTATGGCGCGGCAAGCGTTTCAAGATCCCTCCGGACGGGCTCTGCCATATTTTCCATTTTCAAGAATTTCTGCGGGGCCGCTGGGACAGTCGGTTGAGACCACCTGCGCTCCACAGGCTATGGCCTCCACCAGTACATTGCCAAAACCCTCCAAGCTGATGAGTTTACAAATACCCTGCGAGCCATTAGGCAATGGGTTTGGAAACAAAACCTGGAAATGCTGAAGTCGATCGCGATACCCAGCTCACCAGCGAGCGTAGTTCAATTTTGATACGCTCTCCCTTCCCAAAAGATCAGACGCACCGTGCGGTGATTATGGACGGAGCAAAAGCTTTCAGTAGGATGGGGTAATCTTTTTGAACTGTCAGCCGACCGGCTGCCAGGATGACCGGTGGCTCACCTGGGAAAAACCAGGAGATTGGTTCTAGCTCATGTCGGCTTGACTGCAGGATCTCGCCACAGGAAATGGATTGTAAATTGCCGGATGCATTCCGCTGGGGATTCTGGTCACACGGCGCCATGTCATCCGCTGCACCTTGAGAGACAGCGATGCGGGCATCAGCGAGGCGAAAAAAAAGATGCAACAGGATCGGATAAAGTTTTTCCTGGACTTCTGTGAAGTCTTGATGCAATGGAAAGGCAGATGTGAGTACCAATCAACACTTGGTCTGGGAGGACGAAAGCATTTTCGCCCAAATCGCAACCAGGTTGGCGATGATCCGGAGCGGCAATCAGGGCGTCGGGTTTTTCTCACGGTGCAGGTAATTTCGCGGCCAATGGTAGAAGGGCGGCAAGTATGCGCCGAGCGGACAGGTCGACCACTCCTGCATCTGGCGGGATGTCTCAGATGGAGATCAATTTCCCTGCGCGAGTACAAAAGTCGACTTCCAAACCGTGGTGCAAAAAGCAGCCGCCAAGGTTGATGCAAACACGTTCAGCTCCGCCCCCGGCCATGAAAGGCAAGAAGAAGCTACCTTACTCACGCCCTGCCATCTCTTTCCACAGACGGCTGAAGGCATTGTCTGATAAATACGAGTGGCCAGAAGATGTTCCGCTCTCCAGCCCCGTTGGACTGTCTCAAAAGCCACTTCCCACTTCCGGTGGTAGATTGCCGTTGCTGCCAGCCTGTAACAGCGTAGATCGTGCTCGGCGAGTTCCAGGACGGATCAATCTCGGGTAGTTCCTTCCGGGACGGGAGCTCCTTCAAGGCGAAGATCAATCTTCTTGCAGGAATTTCATCCGAATAATCCCATATCTGGAAGTTCCGGAAATCATCAGGTACTGATCGTCGCCGAACCACTGTGCTTGCGGTATTGGTAGAGAATTTGGTGGATGGGAATTGGTCGCACATCCCCGTCCAGCGCAGCACGGATCAGAAAGTAACGATCGGAGGAATAGAGGTGATGCTCGTCGAAATATCCGCCACGCGCTCGAATACCTGTCGGGCGAAAAAACCAGGCATTCGTTACGGGGTGGCCCCGAATTAGACGGATCCAGAACTCGTCGGTTTCGATAGTCGGGACTGTCTCGATTATTTCCAGTCCAGTCGGCCCTTCTGTGAAAGTGGTAATCCCGCCAACAACTGCCAACGCTTGCGGGTTCTGTTCGAAGGCAGTTACAACTGCATCGAAGCAGCCCTCTGCATAAAGGTCATCGCTATTCAGCAAACCGATGATCTGACCTTTAGCCAGGCGCAGGCCTTTGTTGATCGCGTTGTACATCCCGTCATCCGGCTCGCTGACAACGTGCAGGTGCGGGTAGGTGCGCAGGATTTCCAGCGTCCCATCGGTGGAACCGGCATCCATAACAATATGCTCCACGGATGGGTAGCCTTGAGCCAGGACACTATCAACTGCCTCGCGGATCATGCTGGCACGGTTTAAACAAGGAGTGATGATCGAAATCAAGGGAGGTTTCATTAGAAAAGTGACGAATAATCCACTTTCGGAAAGACAGTCAGCTTTCCACCAATGGTGGCGTCTACAATTTCACGCTCATCGGCTTCAAAGGCTCGGCGTGCCATGTGGTAGGCAATTTCGGAGGTTTCCAGGTCCGGGAGCTGCCAGCGGAATCCTTTCCCGAAATACTCCGTTGAGAAATGGTTGGGATCATCCCCATGGGAGACTATTTCCGTATTAGGCTTACCCTGGGTGATAAAGGAATGGTCGACACCCACCAGAATAACGTGCTCGAAGCCCATGTGGTAGGCCAACTGCATGGCGATGTAAGTAACCGTCGCCCCCTGCCAGAGGGGACGGCAGGCATCGGTCGTAAAACCTCCTCCGGAGCGATCACCGCGGAAAAAGATAGGATCTGTATGCAATGGCGACTTTATTATCTTACGTAAACTCCACGGCAGGAATTTATGAGAGGACACAGATAAGATCTCATCCACACACTGCTCCACGACCAATTGATTAACCGTCACCAGGTAAGTGGTGGAAAAACCTAATTGAGGAAAAAGTAAATAAATCCGGTTCAAACCAAAGGTGTATTCATCCCGCAACCGAGTCAAATCGGTTTTTTGTAAGGAGGGACCGTTGCCTATAATGAAACAGCGTTCGCCTTGATGACAATCGCGAAGCTCACCAAGCCTAGCCAGGCTGGCACGACCTGCAGGAAGGCTATGATAGGTCAGCTCTTCTTTCAATAAGTAGAGCGGGGTGATAATTTTCTCAAGCAAGGGTCGATTGGAGGCCGGGCTCAATATTTCTCCTTCGCTATATACATAATTTTCTTAAGGCAATATGCAAACCGGATTTGGATCTGGCACCACCACGCAGTTAAAAGGATCATCTTCGGGTGAATCACACGCCAGATCGGGTAGAATTTCCAGTTGTCCGCCAAAATATGCATTAAAGATCACTCGAAAGGTATTGACCGGGGAAATGGACGAATACAATAACTGGTTGCCCTCCCCGGGAAGGTAATACCCATTGAGAATCGTCATGTTCCAATCCGGTGTGCGTGGCGAACCATGATCGCCCTGGATGATGATCACAGGTGGAGTGGCCGATCGGTCCAGGATTTGATTGACGGTTTCCAGGACGCGACGGTTGAGATAAGTGACCTGCCCGGTATACCCGGAGATATAACTATTGCTGTCCATAGCGTCAACGTCATCATTCAGGGTGAACGGTGTCGTGCGATTGAGATACTCACCCTGGGGGCCAAAGACAAAAGGATTATGAGGGGCAAGGATGTGGACAAAAATGAATTTCGGTCCCGGCATGGAAGGAATGTCAGCAAGCCTGTCGAATTCAAATACAATGCGATCGCGGTGGGATAGATAGGCGGCGTCGAAGAGGCTGTTCTCCAGCGAGCGGGGGAAGAAATGGGTGTCGTAAAAGAAATTCCCAATCGATGTGCGCAGGAGCAAGGTTTCAAACGGCGACAGACCTCCCGTAAGATGGAGATTATGAAGGTCGCTTTGTGGAGACAGGTAGAGATCGGCGTGGGTGAACTCAGTGAGGGAGTAACCTGATTCCATGGCGATGAAAGTATAACCAAGGTCCTGGAGAGTCAGCAAAACAGCGTTGTTCTGCAGGTAGGGAAATAGATCAGCTAAGTTGGTATTTGGCGGGGAGAACTTCGCGTCCAATCGATCTAAGTATTGCATATTCAGGGAGGATGTCAGAGAGGGTTCGGTTGTGTTGTAATTGCTCTGGCTGCAGCCGGCAACAAAGAAACCCGCTTGTTCAAGATTTCTCACAAAGTCG
Organism: uncultured Chloroflexia bacterium; assembly: GCA_963828815.1. GTDB lineage: Bacteria > Chloroflexota > Anaerolineae > Anaerolineales > Villigracilaceae > UBA877. The sequence continues at coordinate 1,173,449 of CAWHGD010000002.1, read as the reverse complement.
GAATTATCATATCCGAATGCTTGCAGCAAGGCATCCTGGCGGGTGTACGTATCCAAAATAATGTAATAGATATCCGGTGGCAATGTCCCTGCTGGTGGACTCAGCTGAGAGCTTACCGAATTGGTTTCATTGGATCGGACTCGTTGCCGTGCCTGTGAGGTGCGGACCTCGTAAGTAGTAATCTGGATCAAAGCTAACCCAACCAGGAGAATGGTAATGATATTCAGCGTACGCGTCCAGGATCGTAGATCCTTGATCTTTCTTATGATGAACCAAAGCCCCGTGGCATACAGGATGAGCCAAACAACTGCCAGGTAGCGGTGTTTACCGATTTCGATCCCTGCAATCTTTACATCGACAATGAGATTGTGAACATGGCCGTAAAGAAAAATGAACAAAACGGACAGGGAGGCGGCCAGTGCAGCCCGTTGCCAGCTCCTAAGCAGGAGGCGGAATACGATCACCAGCAAACCGGCCAATAGCAGCCCCGCCAGGGTAGGCCGGATCGCGAACATCGGACCGACCTGGGTGAGGTTAACTATCAGCAGGGCTGCAACAGGGTAAATCCCCAATAAAAATGGATGCAATATCCAATCGGCCAATCTCTTCATTTTCGTGGATGCTCCTCAAAACCATACCGATACTGAAATTACTCTTTTACCCGTCGGAGTCTTTTAAGCGAGGATTGTTCGCTTTCATAGACACGTTTATTGCCGTCGCCCAGGGAAGCTTCCGTAACCCGGATGTATTTCAGCAGACGTTCGAAGCCGCCCGGCTCAACCGAGGCAGCCTGATCCGAACCCCACATAGCCCGGTCCAGGGTCAGGTGACGCTCAACCATGCAAGCCCCGAGAGCCACCGCGACTGCCGACGGCACCAGACCGACCTCGTGACCGGAATACCCCACCGGAACACCAGGGAATTCTTCCCGAAGGGTCTCGATCATCTTAAGGTTGAGTTCCTCCGGTTCGCACGGATAGGTGCTGGTGGCGTGCAGGATCACCAGGTCTTTCTTGCCCAACACCTCCACTCCCGCGTGGATCTGTGCAAGGGTGGACATACCAGTCGAGAGGATGACAGGCTTGCCCGTCCGGCGGGTATATCGCAAGAGCGAGTGATCCGTCAGCGAAGCGGATGGGATCTTATAAGCCGGCGTGTCAAATTGTTCCATGAAATCCACCGACGGCTCGTCCCAGACTGAAACGAACCAGGCGATGCCTTTCTCACGGCAATAACGGTCAATTTCCTGATAGGCCGCCAGGTCGAACTCGACCCTGCGGCGGTATTCAAGATAGGTGATGTACCCCCAGGGGGTCTCCCGCATCTGTTTCTGCTGTTCGGGTGGTGTGGCAATCTCGGGTGTGCGTTTCTGAAACTTGACTGCATCTACACCGGCATGCACAGAGGCATCGATCATCTGCTTGGCCACCTGGATATCTCCGTTATGGTTGATGCCAATCTCGGCTACCATGTAAGTCGAGTGACCGTCGCCAGCCATACGCTTCCCGATCTTCACTTCACGCTTCATTTCTTCACCTCTATAATGTTTGTACTGTTATGCACGTTAAACTGATGAAAGAACATGATCAACCTAATAACTCTCCACTAAAATTGTTAGGATTTGATAAAACCAATCGATTGATCTGAGAGATTCGATCTCTTACTTATAAAAATATATTCCGGAATCATTACCACAATTCTTATAATTCACCAGATGATCAATAAAAGCGTATAACCGCCTCTCTCCTAAATCACCATAAATGGCAAAGAACTGGTTGTGTATGGAAGTAAAAAGAACAAGCGCAGCCCTGTCTTCTCGAAAAACAATATCGGATTCTGTGTTTCCGTCACCAAAACGAGTGAAAACAGTAACAGGTGTGCCTGTCTGCGTCTCTAGAATCAAGTAAGGACGCCTTTTCGTGAGCAAGAGTACTGCATCCGCTTCATTTGTAACAATTGCAGTATCAAGAGGAAGTTCATTGAGTGCCTTAAGTACGGGAGACGTCACCCAGTCCTTACTCAAGTACCCCCTTCCGTCAGCATGTAAAGATCTAATATCTTCTACGGATATCGGTGTGAATTTAACAAATAATCCAATTATGCACAAAATTGGTAGTACTTTACACCATCGAAGAACTGAATGTGTCCCAGAGATGAAATATACAAAACCAAAAAGACTGAAGGCTGCGCCAAAATATATATAAGAAAAAATACGATCATTGAATGGAAATTGAGGAATTTGGATACCGGGGGCTGGAGTGACAAATAAGTATATCACTGTCAAATATACGAGATAAAATACAACACCAAGACCGAAGAAAACTCCCCAGCGAAAGAAAAAATCCCGGATTATTTCCTCGCCATGTTTGATTTTTTTCACAACCGTTATAAATATCAAAACAGCCATCATCAAGAATAATATGAGCAGAATGGTCTTTTGGGTATTATAGTTATTAATATTAAGTAAGTTAAGGAAAGGCAATTTGCTCCAGGAAAAGGAGATCAGAGCAGCTCTAAATGGAGCAAGATATTGCCACCATCCACCTTTGAAAACCAGAACTCTCCCTGCTACAGATCGATCGATAAATCCAATATATCCAAACCATATGGCAACTATGGATAGAGAAAGAATCCCAAAATAAAAACTCTTTTTCACGCGTTCTGCAAGCTTTCCATCCGATAGAAACAGAATACCAATCACACTCGTGAGGATGAACGGGATCGCGACTACATGTGTCACGCTTGCCAATCCTGCCAGAATCGCTCCCAAGATCAACTGCCAAATCTGTCCTTTTTCAATAAAAAGGAGGGTGAGAAAAAGGGATGATAATAAAATTGGATATAACAATGCCTCCGACATGGCAAGCGAAAACAGTGAGATAATGATCAGAGGTGGCGATGCCCAAAAAAGAGTGATCATGAATGAAAATGAAATCCGGTGTGTAAGTAAATAACTTGCGAAACCAATACCAATAACTGTTAATCCACTCCCAATAATGCCTACCCAGCGGGCAACACCGATAAGGGGTAATTTAAATAGACCACCGAAAGCTATTAATAATGTATACAGTGGTGGATGGTCTATCATAGGATTGAATTTTCCATCGCCATATATGATTCCAAGGCCATGGCCATCTAATAAATTCCGAGCAGACATCAGGTAACTCACGGAGTCACTAAAGGCGACCGGTCCCCATGAGGTTGCATAATAGGTAATACCCCCCACTGCCAATGCCAGCGGTAATGAAAAAGCAATCACCCAAAACAAAGATTTCTTATTTACTTCTGTCTTCATGCTCTAGTTTTTCTTTTATTAATAAGTCACATAATTCACGCACTGCGCCATGACCGCCTGTCTTTTTCAGCACATGGTCGGAGGCGCGTAAAACTTCCGGTAAAGAATCCGCCACTGCCACCGCCCAGCCGGCAATCTCGAAACAGGGCAGGTCATTGATATCGTTGCCGACATAGACCATCCTGGAAGCTTCCAACTTTCGTTCTGACAGCAACTGCCTCAGAGAGGTTGCCTTGTCCTGCCAGCCGATCCCCTGGATCACATCTACACCCATCTTTTTAGCACGTGCGCTCACCAAAGGATTTGTCTCGGACGATAGGATTACCACCTCGATCCCTGCCTGCTTAATGCTGCTCATGATCAGGCTGTCACTGCGCGACGCGGCTACCATCTCGTGCCCGGCTTCGTCCGTCCAGACCCGGTTGTCGGTCAGGACCCCATCGAAATCCAGCACCAACAGGTCAATCTGTTTGGGTATCGGGCGGCGAGTCCGTCCAGGGGATACGTACTCGAGCCCGCCAAAAGAAACCATCCACTCATATTTAGCCCAATCCTGCAAATTATCCAGATCGATGGTGTAACGTGGGTCGATCACCAGAGGGTAGATGACCTCACCCGTCAGCGAGCCTTTTTTTAGGATTGTCTCGGTGCGGATGACGTCGATGTGTCCGGTCTGCCAGAAGATCGGGGGCAGGATCTGGCGCGGGGCGTTATAGGGTTCATCCATGCCTTCCACCTCCAGTAGATTCCGCATCGGGGCATCCTCGCCGCCGGGCAGCCGCCACATCTTGTGCGGATTCTGCCCCGCCGGGACCACGCCGCGCACACAGTCAGCATCCGGGTGAGTCATCAGGATCCGAATGGCCGCATCCACGCAGCCCGGCGGGCGGATGGGTGAGGTGGGACGTAATTGAATTACTGCTTCCGGTCGATACTTTTCGTTCTCCGCCAACCACTGGAGGGCGTGTTTGAAGACTGGCAGGTCGGGTGTGGTGTCCTGGGCCAGTTCAGCCGGTCGCAGAAAGGGTGTCTCAGCACCAAAGGAACGCGCCACTGCCGCGATCTCCTCGTCGTCGGTACTGACCAGGATCCGTGTTATCGCTTTGGCTTGCCGGGCGGCCGCGATTGACCAGGCGATCAGAGGATAACCGCTGAAAAGGCGGATATTCTTACGCGGGATGCCCTTGGAACCGCCGCGAGCCGGGATGAGAGCAAGAAACTCGGGTTTCTTATGTGCTACCATGCCGTCCAGCCTCCATCCACTACCAGATTCCCGCCTGTCATATAGGCAGAAGCCTCTGAAGCCAGGAACAATAAGGCGCCATTCATCTCATCCTTGCGGGCCATGCGACCCAGGATGGTCTTGGCTGAATAATTGGCTACAAATGAATCGTCGTGATTGTTGAACACGCCACCCGGCGTGAGGGCGTTGACGCGGATCTCGGTTCCCATGTAATATGCAGCCAGGTATTTGGTAAAGCCCAGCACGCCAGCCTTTGTGACTGTGTAATAAACCGGCTTGAAGGCCAGCCGTTTGCCGTCCTTTAGATAGATGCGCTGGTCGGGAGCGTTCAACCCATATGTCGAACAGATGTTTATGATCGAACCTTTCTTGCCCTGTTCCAGCATCGGTTGGACGCAAGCCTGTGTGACCAGGAACATGCCGGTCAGGTTTACAATCAGGGCTGCATTCCATTGCTCGAGTGGAAAATCTTCGAACTTGCCGGGTGTCAGGCCTTTTGCCAAAGCCTCTGAGTCAAACTTCGGGTCCTGGGCGGCGCTGTTGACCAGGATATCCAGCCGGCCGAATTCCTTCAATAGGGTGGTCAGCAGATCGCTCACTGAACCCGGATCGGTGATATCGGTCGGTATGGCCCGGACCCGGTACCCGGCGGCTGATAAATCGGTAGTTACCTTCCCGGCGGCCTCAGTGTTCAGGTCCACAACCGCCACAGCAGCCCCTGCTTCAGCCAGGGTCCGGCAGAATTCCCTCCCAAGCAGGCCGGCTCCCCCGGTGACGACCGCCACCTGGCCGGAAAGATCAAATTTATCCAGAATTTTGCTCATTGCGTCCCTTTCAATGTAAAAATTTTACCGGTCGCAGCCGAAAGTCGTGCCCCCAGAGCCATCTGCAAGGCGCGCACCCCGTCCTCCAGAGTGCAGGCGGGGACGGCTTCACCGCGCACCACTGCCAGGAAGGAGCGCATCTGTTCCTGGAATAGATCATTGCGTTCGAAGAGAGGCGGTGGGGCGAAATGTTCCTCCAAGGGCGGAGGCGGGTCGGCGCTCCATGTTCCGAACGGGGCTGGCATGCGCTGCAGATGGAGGATGCCGTCAGCATTATCCCAACGCAAGGTCCCTCCGGTTCCAACAATCTCCAAGCGATGCACAGGCGGGCGCTGGATGTAGTTGAGATGCACGCCACCGATCGCACCTCCAGCAAAACGGAGACCGATCTCAGCCACATCTTCCACATCCATCTCCAGGGGGGAGATGTGATCATTAAACGACCAAAGCGATTCTGGCTCCCCCAATAACCAGCACAGGTAATCCAACGGGTGGGTCATGGTCAGGATCGCCCCCCCGCCCAGGTCGGCGCGGGCGGCATAACCTTGACGGTAGTCCTCCCAGGGGTGCCAGTTAGGCAGGTATTCCCCCCAGTGGACATGGGCGGTCAGCACACGGCCGATCGCTCCTGTCCGAATTAACTCGGCGGCTTTACGCAGAGTGGGATGGAAGCGGAACTGGAACCCAACCTGGATGCGACTGCCGGAGTGCGCGGCTGCGGCGTTCAATTCGTCCAGTCGATCCAGTGAAGCAGAGACAGGTTTTTCCAGGAAGATGTGGCAGCCGGCCCGGACCGCCGGGATAGCCACGTCGAGGTGGAAAACAGTCGGGTTTGCGACGATCACAGCGTCCGGATGATGTTCGAGGGCTCGACCCAGGTCAATTTCTTCAGGGAGACCGGATAGCTCTTCATCCGGCAGACTGGCAAGGTGCGTCCGGTAGAGCAAGATATCTTCTTCTCCCAGTGCCCGCAGGTTGCGCAGGTGCCGGCGTCCCACCGAACCAAGCCCGGCGATCATAAATTTCATCTAAACCTAACCTTATTATTGTGAGTAGATCTCAAAGAGCAATTTATACGAGCGGTAGATGATGGAACCAAACACAGGGAAACGGGCCACCCTCTTCAGGAGGCGCAACCACCAGGTCATCTTTTGTGAGTTCGTTCTTATGCTGGGAGGTCTCCAGGAATTCGTTCAATCCCATACTGGCGGCTGCTTCTGCAGTGTTCTTGTCGAGGGTATTGCCCATATGATAGTAATATGCTTCCAGGGTTGAAAGGTGAGGATAGCCTTTTCGGTCCACTGCCAGATTGAAATTAAGATCCTCCTTGCGGCTCAAACTCATCGTAGCCGGGAGAGGCACGATCTGTCGGGCAACTTCCCGCGGGATCATGAACTGCACATGGCTGGCACCGATCACTGCCTGTACTCCAGTTTGAATGTTGGTCACCATTGGGTAGTGGTTCTTTTTCAAGTTCTCGGCTTTCTCCGGGGAATAACCGAATCCGGTGGCATATTCATCCACCCAGTGTGGATCAATGGTTTTCGACTCCACCCGAAAATTCGATTGGTCATCGAAGATGGTTTGCGCTTGTCCTTTGCCGCGCAGCACGTCGTCCAGACACGGTTGGGCCGCCACCAGTCCAGTATGCGGGAAAGAGTCTAGAATTGCAAGGCTTTTTTCATACCATCCCGGGCGAAATAGAACATCCGAGTTAGCATAGCAGATCAACTCGTTTGGTACAGAACCCAGGATCCAATTCAAGCAGCCTATCTTGCCGAGATTGTGACGGGCAACAAAAAGGAAATCGATCCAGCCTTCCCCCTGCAGACGGAAAAGCTCGGAACGGGCTTCAGCACAGCTACCATTGTCAAAGATATATAGATCGAAAGGCACACCTGTGGACTTATGCAGGCTGGCAATCTCAAGTTTCAAGATTTCCAGCGATTTCTCAAAATAACCACCCAGAGAGGGAATATAGGAGACAACCGCCACCCCGACTTTTTGGGGCTGGTAGGCTGGAATATTTTCCTTGGCTGGATTCTGTCCCTTACGCATAGTTTATATCCCTATTTTTTATTTCTTCAAGCATCAGCGGCGCGGGATGGTGCTGTATTTTAAGGCTAGCCGACCGAAGAAAGCAGCGATCCGGCCTCGTAGTCCGCCCATTCCCTCTGTGACGAAAACACGTTCCATGCGGCGGAAAACACGTCCAAGATAGAAAAGAGGTCGGCGGACCTGCCCAGCGATCAATTCTCGGTCGGTGTCCATGATATTGAACTTGCACCTCCGTCCACCCGCCAGGGCTAGATTCTGCTTGGCTTCATCCGAACCATAGGGTGGTTTGTTTCCCGGAAGGTGGCTGTAATCGTGATTCTGGTGAATGACCATCACCGAGCGGGTCACATCCACAGTCGTCCAGCCCTGGGAATGGGCATGGTAGAGCATCCAGTTGTCCCAGGCCGGGCGGCCGATGGCAAAATCGGGTACCTGGGCATATTGCTCGCGCGGGAAAACAAAGAAGTCCACCCCCCACGGGGTGTAGAACTCTCCCCTGGTAATCGCCTGCTCCCGGAGTGCTTCATCCCAACCAGTTTTGAACTCCAAAGGTTGGGTGATATCCAGGTTCCAGCGTTGCCCGACCAACAGGAAGCTGGTCAGCTGTGCCTGCACAGATTTTATCGCCGCGAGCAGGTCGGGCATGAGGATCATATCGGCATTAACATAACAAAGCAGAGGGCTGTCTGCAGCCTGACGGGCCAGGGAAAACACTGAACTTACCAGGGGAGTTCCTTTAGCATTGCGGGCGATGCCATTAAGGTGCCGGAGGCCAAATTCCTTCGCCGTCTCGGCCAGTCCTGCCTCCTCCCCCACCATGATCACGGAAACGTCATCCAGTTGCATCCATGACCGGATGGCGTTCCGCTGGATGGTGCGGATGTGGGGATGGGTAAATGGTTTGGGAGCTGTGAAAATGGTCAGGGATGGCATGCAGACGCCTCTTTATTTCCCGGTCGCCTTCGGGTCCATCTTCCTGGCAACCTGTTGCTCAATCCATTGGTAGGTTCGCTTCAAGCCTTCTTCCAAAGTGAGTTGCGGTTCCCATTTAAGCACCTCCCGCAAGCGCGTATTGTCTGAATTGCGGCCGCGCACGCCCATCGGTCCGGGAATATGTTTGATGGTAATCTTGATACCGGCTATCTTTGCTACCATGAGAGCAAGTTCGTTAATAGTGACCATGCGGTCGGAACCCAGGTTCAGTGGGGAGGTGTGATCCGAACGCATCAGGCGAAAGATGCCTTCCAGGCAATCCTCGATGTAGCAGAACGAACGGGTTTGTTCGCCATCGCCCCACATCTCAATTTCATGGTTACCGGTCAGTTTGGCAACGGCAATCTTGCGGCACATGGCCGCGGGAGCCTTTTCTCGGCCGCCGTCCCAGGTGCCATGGTCGCCAAAAATATTATGAAAACGTACAATGCGGGTCTGGATGCCATAGTCTTCCCGGTAGTGGGTGCACAGGCGTTCCATGACGAGCTTCTCCCAACCATAGGCATCCTGCGGCATTGCCGGGTATGCATCCTCTTCCTTGAGTGGGACCACATTGGCATCCGTCTGCTTGTACTCCGGATAAACACAGGCGGAGGATGTGTAGAAGTAGCGTTTTACCCCATTGAGGCGTGCTGCTTCCAGGGTATGGGTGTTGATCAACGAATTGTTGTGCAAGATCTCCGAATGATGGTTGGAGATGAAGCCCATCCCACCCATATCGGCTGCCAAGCCGTAGACCTCCTCAATGCCACGGGTTGCCTGCAGGCAGTTGTCCCAACGGCGCAGGTCGAGCAGCTCGAATTCGTCAGCATCTACAGTGGTGTATTCGGGCAGTTTTATATCCACGCCGCGCACCCAGTAGCCTTTCTTTCGTAAGAAAGTGACCAAGTGATGTCCAATAAAGCCGCCTGCACCAGTTACAAGTACGTGCGTTTTAGTCATTTTTTTCTCCTTGGTGAATCATATTCGAGTCGTCCGTGTCACGATGTGCATCCCCTACTTCCTGGCGTGCATCCACATCGAAAACGGTTTTGTGAGTTTCACTTTCATTTAACTTCGCTAAATCGGTTTCCTTCTCAAGAAGTCTCAGTAGATCTTGCCAGGTGAAGTCGTCCTTCTCAAAATGGGCGAAGACCTTCCGCATGAATTGAAGGTCCGGAGCAGTATCCACGGTCCATCGCAGGGAGCCGAAATCTGGCACATGGTTAACGAGCAAAGTGCGGAAACCCCGCGGAGATACTACCAGAGAGTCCCTTGTCAGATCGTATGCATCCGTAGGAATTCCTTCATAAAAAAATGGCATTACATGTTCCCGATGAAAAGTTTCTCGTGCCTCGTGCCATGCCTTCTTGAGACATGTATACGAACATACTTCTGTATCCAGCCCGATCGGGAAAGTCCGCCGCCATGGTGGCGGCAGCCTGTTGGCAGCAAAGTCAGCCTCGAATTCCCGGAATGCTGACACCGTATAGTCGATTACTTCGGAGTCTATCACGGGACAGTCGGCGGTGATTCGCACGATCACATCCGCCCGCTCCTGCATGGCTGCCTGGTAGAACCGATCAAGGACATCGAGCTCGCTGCCTCGGAAGAACGGGTATCCATATTGACGGCAGCAGGTCTCAATAGGATCATCGGATTCCTTCGATGTGGTTGCAACCAGGTATCCATCTAGACAATTTGCACGCTTCGTCCGCTCAACAACACGTACCAACATAGGCTGACCCGATAGATCAAACAACACCTTTCCCGGTAAACGGGATGAACCCATTCGGGCCTGGATGATAGCAATGGTATTAGGCATTCTGAAGCACCGTTTGACGGTAGGTATCCAGCAACTTGGAGAAATTTTTCCTCCAGTCTGCCTTCTCTTCTGCAGTGCAACGGGCAGCCTGACGGATTTTCATCAAAGAAATGCGATTTTCCAACACTGCACCAATTTTCGCTGCCAGGGTATCGGCATCCCCATCGGGAAAAAGCCAACCGTTGACACCTTCTGAAATCCACTCTCGGTTGGCCGGGATATCTGACACGAGGCAGGGCAATCCGCAGGACAGGGCCTCCATCAAGGAGACGGATGAACCGTCCACGTGGGAGGGACTGATATACAAGTCAGCCTTCTGGTAAAAACCCGGTTGCTCGACTTGTGGAACCTGCCCGGTAAATATGACCTGTTCTGTCACACCACCGCTCTCCAGTATCTTACCGATGGTTACTGCCTGGCTCCCGGTGCCGATCAGAAGCAAACGGATATCCTTCCGTTTTCTCGCGAGACGAACAAAAGCATGTGCCAGGATATCCACTCCATAACGGGGCTCCCAGGATCGGTTGCAGAGGAGCACGAATTCCTGCGGTCCTTTGGATGGGTTCCCGGGGGTGAACCGCTCCAGGTCCACTCCCCAAGGAAAGACGCTGGTCCGTTCGGATCTCATTCCAAAGGCAATTGCCTTTTGCCTTGTGACCTCTGCGTCGCTGGTGAAGAATGTGCTGTGGCGTAGCGTGTATCGGGTCACCCAGTGCCAACCGGCATTACGCTCTGCCACCTGTAACAGGTCGAAACCCCAAGACATGGTCAGAAGGGGATGGAAGCCGGAAATTGCCGCAATAAAACCACATGTCTGGATCGGGCCTGCATGGACCAGGTCGGGTCTGATTCTCTTGGTCAGGAGTCGAAATTCAAAGGCCAGGCGCGGCAGATTGGCCCAGTGAAATTCAGTCTGTCCACCCGTCCATTGAACTTGGTGGATATTCGTTGGGATGGGCCGCTCCTCAGCCTGGTGTTTGCCACGCTCGAGACGCACGTAGTGGACTTCGTGTTCTGTCTTTGCAAGGGCAGCCAGGAATTTATGATCGTGGTGCGTGTAATCCAGTGAAAAATAAAGGATTTTCATTTTGGTTTCTGGAATCTGACCAGAAATGTCCTTTTGAACCTATGCACCCAGGTCTGTCCAGCGAAGTTCCTGCCCGAACTGAAGATCAGACAGAGCCTTGGTTCCGATCACATTCAAGATCTCGTTGGGTTTGATGGCACCCGGCGTGGCGGGACGCAGCACGTCAATCATTTCGCGGGTGAAGACCTCTCCTGCTTGAATGTCGCGCGCCGCCCGCAGGCAGCGGCGCTGGATGATCACCGTCTGGGTTTCATTCCCGGCAACAGACTTGTCTCCCGAGCCCAGAGCACGTTCCAGCAGGCGGGTCTCCTCAACCATCTTCGACCAACCGGGAGGATCCATCGCAAATTTATGGTCAGGACCCTCGCGCTCATTGGAATCGGTGAAGTGACGTTCGATAACACGCGCTCCCAATGCTACCGCTCCTAATACCGGGGCATTAGCATGGGTATGATCGGAAAGGCCCAAGACAACCTCCGGGAACATGGCAGCATAGGTTTTAAGAACGTTCAGATTGAGGTGATCGTAGTTTTCCAGGCTTGCTGTGTAGTTGGTATTACACTGCATCAACACCAATTGCTTGTTGATCTTCAGTACGGCATGGACAGCGGTTTGCACTTCGCCAATAGTGGCAGCACCTGTTGCGACAAAGAAAGGCTTACCCTTTGCAGCCATGCGTTCAAGGGCCTCAATCCAGTCAATTTCACCAGAGCCAGCTTTATACGATTCGACATAAAGATCGAGGTGATCGATGGCATCGAAGTCGTAAGGGGCTGATAAAAAGTCGAGCCCAACCCGGTTACATTCCTCTTTCAGGATAGTTGTCCACTCGAACGGGATGGAAGCCTCCTTGTACACTTGGAAGGTGGATTTCTTCCAGGCAACCTGGTGGCTGACTTTTGCGTCCATGTGTTTGAAGCCATAATCCGAGACAATTTTGGGAGCATTGAAGTTTTGAAACTTGGCTGCGTCTGCACCGGCTTCCTTTGCCAGTCGGATGAGCAGCCTGGCTCGTTCCAGATCGCCGTCATGGTTAGCCGCCACATCAGCGATGAAGTAGGTGGGGTGAGAAAAGCCGATCAAACGTTTTCCGATTTTAATATCCATAAGGTCCTCTTTCTGGCAATGGATCGGTATTTCAACCTACGCTTGTGCATAACTCCGGATTTTCTGTGGATATCCTTGTTGATATTGTGTGAATAACTTCTCCAAACCTGTTGAGAACCCGGGGATTGGAGTGCCAAACGCGGTGGATAACTTTTGGACCGATAGATGCATATTTCGAGAACGCCGGGCTTTCAAACCGGACTCCTCGACCAAGAGTGGTTGAATTAAGTCCGCTTCGAAGCCGAACCTTTCCGCCAGGTGAACACCAAACTCGTACTTGGTCAGCATATCGGACCCGACCGCGTGGTACAACCCTGAAAGATCCATTTCCAGCATGCGGACGAGCGTCTCCGCCAGATCGCCAACGAACATGGGACAGAACCAGACATCTTTAAACCCAATGCACGATCGACCACTGCTCAGGTTGTTATAAAAGAATTCAGCGATAGACCTGCTGCCGCTGCAACTCCAACCAAAAAAATTTACCCGGGCGACAACTGCCTGAGGATGGGCTGAAAGAACATTCCGCTCACCTTGATATTTGGTGGTGGAATAGACTCCTTGCGGGTTGGGGATATCCGATTCAACATAAATTCCCTCCCGCGTGCCGTCGAATACAGAATCGGTGGACACCTGAAGCATTTTCACACCTTGCTTGGCACAGGCTTCTGCCAACACACCAGGAAGTTCGGCGTTCAGGCGGAATGCCTGTTCGGGCTCGGCTTCGCATGCATCCAGATTCGCCAGAGCTGCGCAGTGGATCACACCCTCCGGGCGAGCAGTTTCCAACAATCGTTCGACTGCCCCGGGATCAAGAAGGTCAAGGCAGATATGTTCGAAAGGAACACCGATTAACACACAGCGGTCCACTCCGATGACATGGTGACCTGTCCCGGCTGCGAGCGCCAGGTTTAGACCCAGAAGTCCGTTGGCACCAGTAATCAGAAGTCTCATTATTGCATTTCCTACTTTCCAGGTTCGAAAGTTTCCTCAAAGGGTGCGATGTACTTCTTGATTCCTTCCACATCCAACCACTGGGTATTGTTATCACTTGAATATTGATAACCATCTGGCAGAGGCCGTCCTTTTTTACTCCAGGCGTAGCCAAACCAGAGTGCTTCGGCAGGCTGGACGACATACATGCTGTCGAGTTCGATGGTGGTGCGTGCTTCATCCTCAGAGATCAGGGTTTCGTGCACTTTTTCGCCCGGACGGATGCCGATGAATTCCAGCCTCGCATCTGGGGCAATCGCATGCGCCAAGTCAATGACCTTGGTACTGGGAATTTTCGGAACAAACACCTCACCGCCTTCCATTTGTTCGATGCAGCGGATTACAAAATGTACACCCTGCTCCAATGAGAGCCAGAACCGGGTCATGCGCTCATCGGTGATGGTCACCTTGCCACTCGAACGCTGTTTCAGGAACAGAGGCACCACCGAGCCTCGTGATCCCACCACATTGCCGTAACGCACGCAGGAATACCGGGTTGCTGTTCCACCAGCATAGGCATTGGATTGGATGACCAGTTTCTCGGCTGCCAGTTTGGTGGCACCATATAAATTAGCAGGATTGACAGCTTTATCAGTGCTCAGAGCAAGCACCTTGCTCACACCGGCATCCAGGGCTGCTTCAACCACATTGGCGGTGCCCATGATATTGGTCTTGATGGCTTCCATCGGGTTGTATTCGCAAGCCGGAACTTGTTTAAGGGCGGCAGCATGCACAACAATATTTACACCGTGCATGGCCCGCCTTAGACGTTCCTGATCGCGCACATCACCAAGGAAATAGCGCAAGCTGGGATGGTCATAGCCGCCGACGCGCATATCGTGCTGTTTCAACTCGTCACGACTGAATACAATGATCTTTCGCGGCTGATATTCTTCAAGCAATATCTTGATGAATTTCTTTCCAAACGATCCGGTTCCGCCGGTAACAAGAACAACTTTTTTATCCCAGAACATAATCACTCCTCTTGCGATCTCCTCATACGATCGCTCACACTAATATCATTCTTGGTCATCTCCAACCCGGAGAGAGCCTTTTCTGTTTCAATTTTCTCCCAATGGATGGGTTCCCCCGCCAAGTAGCGAAAGGTGGACTCGTATTTGGCCAGGCCATCGCCCAGTACATAGCGTAGTGGTTTCTCATCATAATCCTGCCAGCGTTTCGCCAGATGCCAGGGATACGGCTGCGGGAATTCGCGAAAGAAACGGTATGCATAATTCCAGGCCAGGTCAAGTTGCTCCTGGGTAAGTCGGAAAGGTAAACGCGCCAAAGTCGTATCGAGGGCACTGAAATAATCATCCCATGTGTCCGGATCGATCGTAAATCCCCGTCCCCGGTAGTGCGTCCGCCCACCGACGATCACCGGGATTCCGCGTGCTGCCATTTCCAGTCCAGTTGTTGTAACGTATACCAGGCCGAGGTCAGTGATATCCAATAAATCATAGGTATTGATTGGATCCTTGGCGCTTACCACATGGATATTTTCGAGAGGTTGAGATAATACCTGGCAGACGACTTCGCTGGCAGAAGTGGGTCCCACCATGATATTCTCACCCGGATGAATACGAATCACCAATTGAACTTCGGGATGCTTGACAAAATATCCGATCGTTCGTTTCACCCATTCGATCATGGTAGGACTGAATATCTGCCGGCCCAGTGTTAGACTGTCGCCAAGGACATTGGTTGCCAGCAGCACCACAGGGCGGGAGTCTAGCCCTAGCATCGTTCGAATTTGTTGCCCGCCCTTCACATCCGCTGGCTGTGAGAGCCATACAAAATTCTTGTCAGCTGCAGGGTGCTGGCGCCGCTTGAAGAAACTCATCAGCCATTGCTTTTGTTCATCGTCGAGAGGTGATCCCCGTCGTGCTTCCCATAGATCAGAAGTATCATGGCAAACGACAGGAATATCCTGTCCAATCCATATGTGGTTCGCTGCATCCCCGAATTCATAGGTCACGGCTCGAATATCCAAAAATCTGGCGACTTCATAGACCGCCCCAAATTCCATGATCAGACCATTGGGTGTCAGTACCACATCCGGAACGTTATCCCGGAGATAGGTCAATGCTGCACCGGCAGCGAGGTCGTTATAGTACTTGCGCATGGCATAAACCGGGCTGTCTGTGGATATAGATTCATCCTGGTGCACATACTGGGTGTCAGTCAACGTCACCCGATCGACCTTTTGCTGGAGTTCAACTGGTAAGGAGCGGGATTTATGCACGTCCAGTAAGGAGATGGGGGTAAGGCAGCTGCGTGTCTTATCCAGTATGCTGTGTGCATACAGGTTCTGCATGCGGAAATCAAAGCGATTAATTCTCCTGTTCCAGAGTGAGTTCGGAAGGTAAGCCACTGACACTTTGTGTCCAAGGCCGTTGAGGGCAAGTCCAAGTTGGACGACTTGCTCAATCCAGTAGTGAGTGGAAGCAAAAATAAAAACCTTTTTCCCCGGCAAGGCCTTTTTTGCAAATTCGCTGGATTCCTCGATCGCCTTGAACAGATGGGCATCCAATTCCCGGAGATGAAACCGATAAGCAAACTTTTTTCCACCCAAAGCCCAGTAAAGCTCTGCGGTGAAAGGCAATCTGCCAATCAGATCCTTCAACTCTTGCCTCACACTCATTGTTCCTGAATCCTCCAATCCAGGCGGAGTCGAAGTGGACCCTGGCGTTGTTCCAGCCATTGCATCCCCGGTGCCCCAGTAGCGTCAACAGTAAAAACCAAAGCCTGTTCCTCTTCGAAATAGTGCCGCACCCGGTAGGACCCGGCATTAACCCCCAACGAATAGCGCCCACTGTTGAGTATATCTTTGGGTATTGTACAACGGCTGATAAAACGGCCTGCCTGGCGGTTTGTATACGATTCAAAAAGGGCAGGATCATCCGTATCGAAGGATGTCAGTACAGCATCGCCTCGGGTGGTGCTGAGATAGAACCCGATGCGCAAACCCGCCAGCGGCGCGGAAAGGGAGTACTCGATTTCAATGGTACACGGTTCGGTCGAACGGACTGTGTCTGCCACCTTGCCTTTCTTATCTAGCAAACGCAGGGAAATCGGACGAAAAGGCGCGGCATCCGTTGGTATTTCGTTATCCTCCCAGATGCGCTCGCCTGCTTTGGGGTTTCCGGCGGAAAGATAGTAGTCCACCGCCTGCGCGGAGGGGGCTCGCAAGACCATCCGGCCTTTTTCGAGAACGATGGATTCCTGCGTCAGCCGAAGGATGGCGGACATATTATGGCTGACGAAGAGAACCGTGCGGCCCTGCTGGGCGACATCCCCCATTTTCCCCAGGCATTTCTTCTGGAAATCGGCGTCTCCAACCGCCAGCACTTCATCCACAACCAGGATTTCTGGTTCCAAATGGGCGGCAACGGCAAAAGCCAGGCGCAGATACATGCCGGAGGAATAGCGTTTTACCGGAGTATCGATGAATTTTTCAATCTCCGAGAAAGCGATGATCTCGTCGAACTTGCGCTCGATTTCAACACGCCTCATGCCCAAAATTGCACCGTTCAAATAGATATTCTCGCGACCGGTCAATTCGGGATGGAATCCGGTCCCGACCTCCAGCAGAGCCCCCACCCGTCCCCGAATCATAATGGAGCCTTCGGTCGGTTCGGTAATACGGGCAAGGATTTTTAACAGGGTGCTTTTCCCGGCGCCGTTCCGACCAATGATCCCGAGCACCTGCCCTTCGGGAACATCGAAGGAGATGTCACGAAGCGCCCAGATGGTATCCTCTGAGTCGGTCCTTGGCGTCTGGATTCGACGGAATGTGCGCAGGGGAGCGCTGAATGCATCGCTTATCTTTTCGGTAAGGGTCTGGTAACGCTGGTGAACCAGGCCGATGCGATAGCGCTTGCTTACTTGGTCAACACGGATGACAGTACTCATGATCAGATCGTGTCCGCAAAAGTCCGTTCCATGCGGCGGAAATAGAATAATCCGCTGACAAATATCACCAGCACCATAAATATGGAGACCAGGAATAGTTCACCCGGGGGATCACCGCCCATGATCGCCCAGCGAAAACCTTGTATCACCCCTGCCATGGGATTCAGACCATAGACGATACGCAAGATCCTGCCGGTCACCAGGCTGGCAGAATATGCCACCGGTGAAGCGTACATCCATGTGGTGATCAGGAAGGGTACGATATGCTGGACATCCCGGTATTGAACATTCAGGGCTGAAAGCCACAACCCGACCGCCAGCGAGGTCAGCACTACCAGAAGGGTTAAGGGCAGCAGCCACAACATATTCCAGCTCAACGGAACCCGGAAATAAAGTACCATGGCAAGGACCACCAGGGAAGAGATGCAAAAATCAACCAAACCACTGAGCACGGAAGCAACCGGGATGATCAGACGGGGAAAATACACTTTGGTGATCAAGTTTGTATTTCCCACCAGGCTTTGACTGCAACGATGCAGCGCACCGGAGAACAATCCCCAGGGCAGGAGACCAACTGCTGAAAGCAGCGGGTAGTTGACCCCACCCTGATTCTGTTTCAAGAGAATCCCGAAAACGAAGGTGAAAATCACGATATTGACCACCGGCAGCAGGATGGCCCAGGCAATGCCGAGGACAGCCTGCTTGTAACGAACTTTAATATCCCGCCATATCATGAAATACAGCAATTCGCGATAATTCCACAGGTCGCGTAAGTTGAGAGAGTCCCAACCGCGCATCGAGCGAATCGTGATCACATCCTGGTCAATTTTGGAATTATTGTCTCGACTCATGGATATTATTTCCGGTTCTGCCTGTACCAATCGATCGTCCGGCGCAAACCTTCTTCAAAGTCCATCCCGGCATGGAAACCGAAGTACTTCTCAGCACGGGTGACATCCAGGCCGCGGCGAGGCTGTCCGTTTGGCTTGCTTGTGTCCCAGACTACTTTACCTTGATACCCGGTCAGGCGGGCAATGGTTCCGGTCAGGTCCTTGATGGAGATTTCGTAACCGGAGCCCAGATTGACCGGTTCGGAGTCATTGTATTGTTCGCTAGCCAGCAATATGCCCTCGGCGGCATCTTCCACGTAGAGGAATTCCCGGGTTTGAGAACCATCCCCCCAGACGACTATTTCCTTTTCGCCGCGTTCCTGTCCTTCCAGGCATTTCCGGATCAGGGCAGGGATCACATGCGAGGAGATCGGGTTGAAATTATCACCCGGTCCATAGAGATTTACCGGCAGAAGAAAGATGGCATTAAAACCGTACTGCTGGCGGTAGGCCTGCGCTTGAACAAGGAGCATTTTCTTTGCCAGACCATAAGGAGCGTTGGTCTCCTCCGGGTAACCGTTCCAGAGGTCGTCTTCTTTGAACGGAACAGGGGTGAACTTTGGATAGGCACATACCGTGCCGATAGCGACAAACTTGCCGACTCCTCGCTGCCAGGCCTGATGCATGAGTTGAACGCCCATCATCAGATTATCGTAAAAGAATTCTGCGGGTCGCTCGCGGTTGGCGCCAATGCCGCCTACATGCGCCGCCAGGTGGAGGATTACCAGGTCCGCGGGTTTGAGCTCCGGCTTTACAACCGGGGTAAATCCATCCGGGATCAGGTGTGCAGGTCGACGATCCAAAGGCAGCATCGCATCGATCAGCATTTGATTAATGGAGTCGCGATCGGTAAAATCGTAATGCTCGATACGCGGTACCAATACATCCACCGCACCACGCTGGATCAATTTCATCACCACGAAGGAACCCAAAAAGCCGGCCCCTCCGGTGACGATTACTCTTTTATCCATCCAATAGTTGTTTGTCATGGAACCTTCGTTATTGAACGATGAAGCGGGCATTTCGATACCGCTCATCATGGGGATCACGAATTAAGCCGGTCCGCAAGGCATGGACCACTTCGCGAACACCATCATCGGCGCTTAAAGAAGCCTCGAAACCCAGCACCCGGCGAATCTTTTCGAACGACACGGTGATATCGCGCATGTCACCTCCAAAAGTCAGATCCTTATACGTCACGACCGTCTCCGGTAGACGTTTCACCACCAATCCGACAATCTCCTCCTTGGTATAGTTCCCCGATTCTGTGCCCAGGTTGAATAGCTGTCCGCGGGTCTTCTTTTCGGAGGTATCCATTCCCAGAACCATCCCACGCACCACGTCCTGTACGTGAACAAATGAACGGGAATAATTACGCTGGTAGATGATCAACTCGCGATGGGAATAGGCGTCGAGAACAAACTGGTTGATGATCAGGTCAAAACGAGTACGGGGGGAGATCCCGAAAAGGGTGGCCAGGCGAAAGATTGTGGACGCACAGGATGAATCTCCCTGTGATAAGAGAAACTCCTCGGCGGCAATTTTGGTTTCGGCATAGAGAGACTGGGGATTGAGAGGCGATTCTTCTGTTACCGGTTTGCCATCGGCTGATAGGCCGTAATTACTGTATGTGGACGCGAAAACGAACCGCCCGGCTCCCAACCGGTCCGCCTGCTCAAAGACCATTTTTGTCGTATCGACATTGTGTTTCCAGGCAGCCTGTCTCCCAACCGCCTGACAGGCCGGGAACCCAACGATTGCCGCCAGGTGAACAACGGCATCCGGTTTGGACCAATCCCGGCGCAGGGAGGAACGAACTGCACCCGGCTCGGTAACATCAGCTTTGGCAAAATGAAAATTCGGATGGTGCATAAAGCCAAGCAGGCTCTCGCCGCCATACAAAAGAGAATCAAGCACCGTAACCTGGTTCCCCAGGCGCAGCAGTTCCGCTGTCAAAAGCGAGCCGATGTAGCCGGCGCCACCGGTTACTAGAATATGCCGCTTACTCTCCATGCTTGCCTCCCATGTGCAGGGAAACATTCATTCCTGTCACCTCCAAAACGGGTGCGGACTCATCAACGACCAGTGTTACTCCTCGTTCGAGGCATGAAAGTTTGCAGATTTCCGCGATTTCCCCCTCACCGACCAGCCGGGCAGAGGTAAGGCCGGCCTGTTGGATCGCATCCAGGTGTCCCAATATTCGCTTCCGCGTATTTCGGTAAAGCAGGAATTGCTGCTCTATGTAATCCATGGTTAAAAGCGTCCGCAGGGCGATCCCTTCCGGTGTGATGATGTAGCGCAGCTTTTTGCGTTCCGCGCGTTTAATTTTGACATAACCCTTGGTGATCAAGCGTTTCAGATGCCAGTTGACAGTGCCAACCGCCACACCCAATTGCCCGGCAAGCGTGAGCTGGTTAATATCCGGGTCACGTTCAATATTTTCAAGTAAAGCCAGTTCACGTGCGTTTTCTGAAGAGGTTGTCATGGTTCAAAATTCACCAACTGAATTATACACGATCTGGATGATTGGTCAAATCGGGAAAGCCCTGCGAAGTTCTGTATGGAAGGCGTTTGATGCTGCAAATTTTTTTTCATGGACTGTCAGGCTTCTGGACTTTTGCATTGATAGATGAAATTCATCCTGAAATTCGAGGAGAACCATCCAGCGAGCTTTCTTTGTCGGAGTTTGCGTGCTAATCTGGCAAATCCTCCCTCTCCATTTTCTAAATAATAATCCGTGAGAGAATAATGATTTCCGAAGATTTGCATTGAGATTGCTCTATATCTGCTATTCGGGAGATAATTAATACCTGTTTTACAAAAATCGCAGTATTTATGATACATATCTTTCCAGTTGGGAGCCAGCTTGGGAAAAATAGCCACTCGAATCAACACCCACAAACCCAGCCACCAATTTGGACAATAGGGCCAAAAGTAATTAACGAGTGGGATGTGAATATGAGGTTCAGCAGGGAGATACCATTTGCTTGGATAATAATGCATGGAAATACCACCATTCTTAAGAACCCGATAAATTTCCCTGAACACCTCCTCAGTATTTTGTGCATGCTCCAAAACGCTGGTACTAAGAACCATATCGAATGAACTATCCTGGTAAGGAAGGCGATATGGATTCATCGTGATAATCGAAAATCGACCATCGGTTGTGTCATGCGGGTCTTCCCAATTGGAAGTAATATCACAACCGTTTGCATCAAAGCCAAGAGTATTCAAATAATTTACAAGATTACCTTGCCCACAACCAAAATCCAGTATTTTAATCTTAGGGCTCGGCTCAAGTTTGAATTTTTCCTGGATGATGGAAGATATCAAAAGATTATCCCGCTGCGAAATCTCCTGGAATTTCCTCTTTCTTTCCCTTGTTCTATCTTCCAAGCTCAGCTTGTATAAGTTCATTCCGACCTGATATATTTTTCCAGAACAGTCGGGGCGTCCGTTATTTTTCTGCACGCAGTCAGCCGTTGCAGATCGGCTTCCACCATCATTTCGACCAGCTCTTCAAAAGTGACCTTCGGTGTCCAGCCCAGTTTCTGGCGTGCTTTGGTCGTATCTGACAGAAGCAAATCCACTTCCGAAGGGCGCAGGAAACGCGGATCCTGAACAACGTGATCCTGATAATTCAGTCCCACACATTGGAAGGCATGTTCGCAGAACTCGCGCACCGAATGTGTCTCTCCCGTACCAATGACAAAGTCCTCAGGATGTTCCTGTTGCAACATCTTCCAGATCGCCTGGACATATTCGCCGGCAAAACCCCAGTCGCGGCGGGCTTCCAGATTACCCAGATGAAGTTCCTTCGCCAGGCCCAATTTAATCCGAGCCACCCCATCCGATATTTTCCGGGTAACAAATTCCAGGCCGCGCCGGGGGCTTTCATGGTTGAAAAGGATCCCGGATACGGTGTACAGGCCATACGATTCGCGATAGTTTACCGTGATCCAATGTCCATATGCCTTCGCAACGCCATAAGGGCTGCGAGGATAAAAAGGCGTGGTTTCCCGCTGCGGTACTTCAACCGCTTTGCCGAACATTTCGCTGCTGGAGGCCTGGTAGAATTTTGCCTTGGAATTGACCAGCCGAATTGCCTCAAGCAGGCGGGTGACCCCCAGGGCTGTCACTTCACCCGTCAGCACTGCCTGGCTCCATGATGTCGCGACAAATGACTGGGCAGCCAGGTTGTAAACTTCATCCGGTTTGTAATGTTCGATCAGGGCGACTAAAGAACTTTGATCGTGTAAATCCCCTTGAACGACAGTAATGTCATTTTGAATTTTCTCGATCCGTTCGAATGTAACGGTGCTGGATCGACGGACCATGCCGATTACTTCATAACCCTTTTCAAGCAGGAACTCGGCAAGGTAAGAGCCATCCTGACCGGTCACGCCCGTGATTAATGCGGTCTGCATTTCTCCTCCGATTCCATAATTCAGTTACTGAATTATACCGCTTATTCGTTGAGCGTCAAGCGCGCCTCGCCCGCAAGCGATCCGATATCCACCCTCCGACCACGATAATACAGCTGATGATCACGATCAGCCCAATAATTACAAAGACATGCACTTGTGCGGCCTGCCAATTGGTATAGCGGGCAGCATACCAGAAACCAAATAATAATAAGAATACGCCTTCCACGGCAAGGAGACGTCCCAACCAGCGATCGCGGCTGGCACGCTGCCAGGTGATCGCCCGGGCTGCAAGGACGGCCTGGAAGAACATAAGGATGACGCGGTAACGTGGATTGTCCCACTGGTCGCCGCCGGCGCGCCCGGCTGAAAGGAAGATCCATGCCCAGGTGACCAGCCAGAGCCACAGCCATGCAAGGCGTTCCCGCCTGTCGGTCATTTTGATGATGGAGCGCAGGCTGTAGACCAGGAACGGCAGCAGTGCATACCAGCCCAGCCCGCGCAGGATCCCCAGCACGCGCATCGGCCATACCCCGGGATCCGCGATCGCCGCAGGCAATAATGGCTGGGAGGTCCCATAACCGATGATGAATGGCAGGTGCAGGGATTCTGGCAGCCTGGACATGACGTTCTGGACCCACCCGGAATGCTGTTCCAATAGATAAGCATCCCAGGCGGCTGAATTATGGATCCAAGTTATCAGGGTCTGCAAGGGTCCGCTATGAACCTTCAGGCTGCCCCCTACCGCCCCGATAAAAAGGATGATCGCCAGCAGAGCCGCCACGCCGCCCCCGGCGATCCACCACCAGCGGGCTCGTAGACCTCCTTTTTCCCGGATCCATATCCAGATGGAGGTGATCAGGATTGCTGCTACAGCGCCTCCCGGGTGAAAGAGCAGCATCCCGGCGATCCCGCCTGCCAGCCAGGCTGCAGAAGTGCGCCAATTTTCAGACCAGTTCAGTGCACCCCCAGAAAATCATCACCGTGAAAGTGATCAGGAACGGCTCGCGCAATTGGGCTCCGCCCACCAAAACCGCCTCGGGGAACACTGCCATGATCCAGGCGGCAGCCCACGCCACCGGCTCCCCCCAGGCCTTGTTGCATGCCTTCCACGCCAGCGCCACCCCCACCGCGGACATCAACGCCCCTATAAGAATGATCAGCCAGGGGCGGTGGGTGTCGGGGCTCAGGAAGCGGTAAAACATGCTGCTCAGGAACAGCATGCCGCCATACTGGTCGATACTCGTGGATTTATCGAACACGCTCATCAGGGAATCGGATGACCCTGCCAGTTCCCAGGCACGCGTATCCCGCGTGAAGGCATCCCTGTAGACATAGCCTGCATTATGCACATCATTATCGTAGCCAAAGCGAGGCAGCAAATACGAAAAAGCCATTCCCAGCCCAAGGCGAAGGAACAAGGAAAGCAATAGGATCAGAGCCTAATTTCTGGGAGCCGCCGCTGGAACGCCACAATACGGTTACGATCTGCAGACCGGCGAGCAGCACCGCTGAGTAAGCCAGCCAGCCAATCCAAAAGATCCCGCCATCCAACAGGGACAACAATACCCCCACCCCGAGACTGATTGCCAGGTTGCGAATCAGATCTACATGACCGGGTTTCATTTTCGCTTTTTTCTTGTCAGGATTTGCAGAGTCCACCTTGTCAGTCCTTGCTGTTTTCGCCAACCCGGGTCATTCGGTGGGATTCAGGTGCCTTCCGGTTGACAGGTTACCTTCGTCATTTTTCTCACCACAGGGTACCAATAAAAAAATCAAATGCCTTTCAAAAGGCAGAAAGATTATACTATAACCACTTTTTGGAGGAGTTTACCTTCATCTTCTGAAAGAATCCTGCACTCCCGCCTCCGCTGGGCACGGCATACCGAAGAGTGACGAAAGAGTGATCGATTCTTGTTGGATGGGGGTTTGAGGCAAATACCTTTACTCGTTGAAGCTCTGCAGTGCGCGCCTGGCACGTTCAATCCATGAATATTTTGACGCAGCGGCACGGGCACGCTCTCCAAGAGCCAGCCTCCGCTGCGGATCGCTGAGCAGGCTGCCGAGTGCATCTGTCCAGGCGCCAACGTCCTCCGCCGGGCAGAAAACTGCCATGCTTTCGTCGATGACCTCCCGCAGGACGGGCAGGTCACTGGAAAGGATGGCACGCCCGGCTGCCATGTATTCGAACATCTTCATCGGGCTGTACACGCTGGAAATATCGCCCCCGCTGGATCCAGAGATGGTCCGCCCGTATGGCATGAGCAGGATATCTGCTGCCGCCTGGTAGAGCGGGATGCGGTCATTGGTTATAAATCCGGTAAAGGTAACATTCGTCAGCTTTTTCCCGGTCGCCTGGGTCTGCCAATACTTCACATCCTCCTGGCGCCCTCCCACCCACACGAAACCAGCCCGGGGGAATTTTTCCGCCAGCGCCAGGAACAGGTCAGCCCCGCGGCCTTCATAAAGATGTCCGGTGCACAGGATGGTGGGGAGTTCGGGAAGGTGGCAGGCTCGCCGCGCTTCTGCCGGGTCAGGCAGCGCGGTATAACGCTCCAGGTCCACTCCATCGGGAGAGATGACCAGCCTTCCGCCCGGCATGGGACCGTATTTCTCCTTCAGGGCGCGGTAGAGCGCTTCGGTGATGGGTAAAAGCCTTTTCTTCCCGGGCAGGCGCAGGAACAGGCGATACCAGAGGGGGCCAAAACTCCCAGCCGGGTAATCGTGCATTTCCAGCATGGACGGGATCCCCAGCAGCGGTGAAAGACAAGCCGATTGGACCGGCCAGGCATACAGCAGGTCCGCACCCAATGCCCGGGCACGCCAGACGGCCCTCCACGGGAACATGCGCCGGTCGCGGGTGGGGAGCCACTCCACCTGGAATAGTGTTGTCAGCCCGTAATGCTGTTTCAGATCGTCGGAGGTGGGGTTGGGGCCGGGTACCAGCAGGATGACCTCATGCCCAAGCTGGGCGAAGGCCTGGCAAACCTTCATCACCTGGATGCTGTTGGCGGTATCAGAGGGGACACGGGCTGCGGAGACAATGACTATTTTCATGGGGAGGATTCCCCCTGCCTCTCCTGCAATCTTACTTCTCCCAGCCCGCGCCATGCCAGCAGGGTGACGGTGATGGCCTGGAATGCCGAGAGCAGCGCCGCCTCAGCCAGGTAGCCGAACAGGGGAACAAGCAGGAAGGTGAGCAGGATCTTGAGCACTCCGACGATGAAAACCACTTTCAGCGGATAATTTGGCAGGTTGAGTGAGAGCAGCAGGTTGCGATTCCAATAGAGGGTGTTAGCAAGTACCAAAACCAACCAGCAGGATGATCAAGGCCGGGAAGGACGGGGCGAAATCCGTCCCGTAGAAGGTGGTGATCAGCCAGCGGCCCAGGACCAGCAGCCCGAGCGTCACCGCCCCGGTCCAGAGACCGGCGATGGTGGTCAGGCGGCGCAAAAAGCCGCGCAGGCGCGGCCAGGCTTTCTCCGCCACGGCGCGGGTCAGTTCCGGATAGGTTGCTCCGATGAAGGGTGTTATCGGCAGCATCACCAGGTTTATGAGCGCCTTGGCAGCCTTGTAGTATCCTGTCTGGAGCGGTGAGAGCAGGAATGAGATCCAGACTTCCTCGTTGTCACGGGTCAGCATGGTGATGGTTCCACTGAGATTCGTGCTGACAGCAAAGCCCCAGAATTGGCGCCGCTCCGGCAGCGCTTTTATAGGGTGCCCGCAGCCAGCCTGCGCCCATAACCCGCCTCGCCCAAAAAACAGCCAGGCCTGCCAGCGCCAGCCCGTTGATCGACTTGCCCAGCAGGTAGGCACCCATCACCAGCCAGATATCCCCCTTGACAATGAATGCATAAACGATCACTAGAGCGGTGACCATCGACTGGACGAAGTTGATCACGCCCTGGCTGCGAAAATGACCGCTGACCTGCAGGAAACCGGTGGAGGTTTCGGTGACGAAGTTCGCCAGCAGGGCCAGACCGTAGACAACGATCAGGGCTGCCGCGGAGGCATCCTTGACAATATACCGCGCAGCCAGCGGAGCAGAAAGCACCAGCAGGAGGTACGCTGCCAGCGAAGTGAGGGTTTCGGTCAATGCCGCTGCTTTGAGGGCTGCCGAGGCGAGTTCTTTCCTGCCTTCGGCGAGATATTGCGCCACATACTTTCCAACCAATTCCCCCATGCGAAACGAAAGCAGCCGGTTGATGTTGGAGGCAAAGGAGATGATCGTACCGATGATCCCGAAACCCAAAATCCCAAGCAGGCGCGCCGTCAGCACGCTCTGCACAACCATGCTGAGCGTGTTTCCTATGAACAGGTAACCGCTGTTGCGCACCACCATGCGCACGAGGGTATCCTGCATCCAGGAGCGCACACTTGCTCGCAGGGAATTCACGGTGTAGGCACCAATTTCCGCCCATCAGGCTCGCCCGCATGCTGAACGGGGAGGTGTGACAGGCTGTCCTTTCTTTCTTGTTTCCGGATCATGCGAACTCTCCAGCGTTCATTCGCCGACCAGCACGCGAACCCGGCAGATCGGGCTCGTTGGGCTGGAAGGTTAAAATAAACTCAATTGCTTCGCGTCTGCTGGAGGTTCTACTGCTTCCGCAGGGTTGACGGCTTTTGCGAGTTGCGCGCCTGCTCCAGCAGTTTCGGCAATTGGGCAAAATCACTCAGGATGGCGGGTTTTAGTGCCGCCTGATGCAACGCCGCCGCCGGGTGGAACATGGCGATCACGAAGCGGTCCCCCACCCGCCGCATCTGTCCATGAACGGAACTGATTTTCGCACCGGGCATGTACTTGCCCATCGAGATCCGTCCAAGGGTGATGATGATCTTTGGGTTGATAATTGCGATCTGGCGTTCCAGGTACTGGTCGCAGGCGGCAAGTTCCTCGGGGAGCGGGTCGCGGTTGCCGGGAGGCCGGCATTTTACCACATTGCCGATCCACACCTCCGATCGTTTCAACCCGGCTGCAGCCAGCAACTCGTTCAATAAATTCCCGGCTGCACCGACAAACGGACGCCCCTGTTCGTTTTCATGGAATCCAGGTCCTTCACCGATGAACATCACTTCCGAATTCATCGGACCCTCGCCGGGTACCGAGAGTTTGCGTGAGCGGTAGAGGGCGCATTTCTGGCAGGTGGACACTTCTTTGGCAATTTGGGCAAGCATTTCATCGGCGCTCATGCGGCCTCCAGGCGGTGCAGATCTTCCAGGTTCATCAAAATGGCATCTTCATTATTATCCTTGTAATAGCGCGGGCGCGCACCCGCCACCTCAAAGCCGTATTTGTTATAGAGCCCAAGGGCAGCCGCGTTCCCGGCACGCACTTCCAGGAAGGCGCGTGCTGCACCTTCCACTCGTGCGGAACCAAGCGCCGCGATCAACAGTTGTTCTGCGATGCCCTGCCGGCGGAAATCCGGGTGGGTGGCAAGCGTGGCGATATGGGCTTCATCTTCGATCAACCACAGCACCAGCATGGCTGCCAGGCGGCCGCCCGATTCAGCCACCCAGGCACGGGAAACGGGGTTGTCGGTCAGTTCAAACCGGAATGAACTCTCCGGCCACGGCAGGCTGAACGAAAGCATGTCGATCTCGTGGACGGAGGGAAGGTCTTCCAGCGTCATGCGGCGGATGGCAATGGTCACGCAGGCAAGCCTCCGGCAACATGCAGGTAGATCGGGGCAAGGGAAGCAGGGTCGTCAGTATCTCCCGCCTGCCAGCGTTTCCAGGCGATCTCAGCCAGGATGCCCGGACGGCGCACGCATTGTGCCGGGGTTGCCAGCCGCACCTTCTTGAACTTTCGGTGCAGGCATTGGCGATCCTCAACGGTCAATTCGCCGCACACGATCACCGGTCGATGGATCTTTTCCTCAAGTTCGTCAGCAGTCATGGTGATTGCACTTCCGGAAGCCTGCCATCCATCAACGGTTGGTTTATACCAGCCCACGGCCAGCCGGCCACGGCCGGCCTGCAACACTGCCGCCAGTCTCCGGTCCTCGGGGGGTACGCAGGCTGCAATGATATCGAGAGTTGGTATACCAATTAATGGCAGGTGGCATGCCAGCGCCAATCCCTTCACGAAAGCCATTCCCACCCGCAGGCTGGTGAATGAGCCGGGACCAATTGCCACACCGATGACTTTAAGAGTATCCATCGTCACGCCCACCCGCACCAGGAGTTCTTCCACCGCCGGGGCGAGTTGCTCGGTATGGTGGGCGCGGCTTTGCCAGATGAGTTCTCCCGGAATAAAAGAACCATTATACAGGGCAAGGCCGATCTGGGCAGTGGAGGTGTCGATCGCCAGCAGCATCAAGCGCCTCCATAGACAGTCTGCCGGAGGGTTTCCAGCAGGGTCTCATAACGCGCGCCCCTCGCTGCGAAACGCATCGAGCGGTGTTCCTCTGAGTCATATTCCAGCCAGGTCCACAACCGTTGTACTGGCAGGATGGCTTCCACCCGCTCCGGCCATTCGATAAAGAGGGGGCCGAGACTTAACAGGGCGTCCAGGTCTAGTTCCTCGGCTTCGCCCAGGCTTTCCACCCGGTAGGCGTCAAAATGGGAAAGTTGGGCGCCATCATGGCGCCGATAGGTGTTCACCAGTATGAAGGTGGGGCTGGTAACCTCATCGAGCGCACCCCAGCCGCGGGCAACCCCCTGCACAAGAGTGGTCTTTCCCGCTCCCAATTCACCCTGCAGGCAGATCAAATCGCCAGGCTGGAGCAGCGCACCCAGGCGCATCCCCAGACGACGAGTCTGTTCGGGGGATTTGCTGAAAAATTCAAATGTATGCGCGTCCAGAATGGGCATGGCGAGAGGATTATACTACACGGGTGGAACGGGGAAATTCTACCCGCGACTGCTCTGTGTACGTCATTTTCGGGTTGTCGCAAATTTCATAAGCATTAAATTTCTTGTGCATGGGATATGTCCCCAACCTGGCTTAGACTCCCCTTTGCCGGATGAGCCGTCAGCCCAATCTTCGCTCCCAGTGCCCTGGCTATCACCCGCGCGGCATGTGGGCGGGCGGCATGGAGACAATCCTGAGCTACCCGTGCCGCGTTCAGCAGGACGGCAAACCCAGCGCGTCAGTATGCGCACCACTTTCAGCGGGTCTGGCGCCCACACGCCTACGCCGGTTTTTTCCACGTAGGTAACATTACCGTCTTCCTGGCCGGGCAGCCTGGCATACAGGATGATCGGCAAGCCTGCCACCAGCGCTTCAGCGATCGTGCCGGGACCGGCTTTTGTAACGATGGCATCTGCGGCTTGCATGAAATCTGGCATCTCCTGGGTGAATCCATAAATAAAGGTGGGGTTATCCCAGGGAAGTGTTTCGAGGTAATTCTTCAGATGGACATTCCTGCCGGTAACGATGACCAGGTTCAGATCAAGGCCTGATTGATCGATGGCAATGGCAGTTTCTGCGAGCGGACCCATCCCGTCCCCCCCACCCACCACCAGGAGGGTAAATTTATCAGCCGGCCAGCCGAACCTGGCGCGTAAGGTCGGCTTGTCGCAGCCTGCCTGGCAATGCCTCTCCGAGATGGGTTGACCTGCCACCTGCACCTTCTCGGGTGCCATGTGGTTCTCCAAGGCACTGTCGCGCGCCATGCTGGTGGGCACGAGGATAAGGTCGGCGCGTTTATCAAACCAGAGCGCATGGGTGGAGACCATGTCCGTTACCACGGTCACAAAAGGTGGGCGTTTCTTGCCCAGGGCTTTCAGGCAGAAAGAGTTGGCCACCGGGTGAACACTCACCAGTAGGTCAGCGGGGTGTTCCTGGACAAGGCGGCGTGCAGCCCTGCGGACGATGGGCCAGAAGGTGGATGTCATCAGGCGCGCTTGCGGGCGCCCGTCGCTTATCTTGTAACCCACCCCCCATAATTCGGGTATCTTGACCATTTCCGGGTAGAAACGCGGTAATTGGTTATAGGGCGGCGGGGCATAATCCTTCAGGAAATCCACCATTTCGGTGCTGGCGGCATCCCCAAATTCGAGTGCCAGGGCTTCAATGATTGCGTCCACGGCGGCGCGGTGCCCGCCTCCGGTATCCGAGAAAAGGAAAAGGATATGGGGTTTCTGCGTAGACCTGTGAATTTGCCCGGTTTCAATAAAATGATCAGGGTATTTCATCATGTCCCTTCGGGATGGTGGCCTTCAAACGCCGGGCGAGTTCGCGCCGGGTGAGCAGCACGCGCCGCCCGCAGCCTTTGCATTCCAGGCCGATATCTGCTCCCAGGCGGGTGACCATCCATTCATAGGATCCGCATGGATGTGGTTTGCGCAGGCGCAGCAGGTCATTCAGTTGCAGGTCGGGCAGCATGAAGCGATTCTAACGCGATTGGAGCAATTTTACGAATTCCTGCATTTCCCTTTTATGATACACTTGTCTTGTCTTTTTTTCGGGAGAATTTCCCATGCCAGAATACGAGACATACCCCATCAAGATCGCCGGTATCCAGCGGAACCTGCGTCTGTTCGAGATAAAACCCGGGTTAAGGATCGCAATCCTGAATATTCTCGGCGATACCGAGCTGGTGCAGGCCGCGGCGAAAGCACTTGCCAGGGAACTTGCCTCTGTGGAATTTGACATTCTGGTGACCGCAGAAGCAAAATCAATCCCGCTGGCTTACGCCCTGGCGGTGGAAACCCGCAAACCCTATATCGTCCTGCGAAAATCCTACAAACCCTACATGGGCGCTGCGCTCATCGCCGAGACGCTCTCCATCACCACGGGCGAGCCGCAAACCCTGATCATGGATGAAAAAGACCAGGAGCTGGTTCATAACAAGAAAGCGGTCCTCGTGGATGACGTGATCAGCACGGGGTCAACATTGCAGGGCATGAAGATGATCATGGAAAAGGCCGCTGCTCAGGTGGTTTGTGAGGCTGCCATATTGACCGAGGGCGAGCGTGCCAGGTGGGATCACATCATCGCCCTGGGTCACTTGCCTCTGTTTACCGATTGATCAGCCGAATACCTCCCTGGCGAAACCGCCCCGGCTGCACGTCACACCCTGTGCCTGTCTGGTTTCCCGGTACCAGGAATGGGCCGGGTAAGCGTTCTTTGAAAATATCATTTTTCCTTTATTTCCTCGTCCCCGAAACCGTACTTCACCATGCGGGCATCCCTGCCGAGAAGAAGTATCCAGGAGCAAGAGTATGAAAAAATCAAAATTCGAAGGCATGGTGGAGAAGGCATTCTGGGGTCTGGAATCCAGGTATGGTTTCAAGAAGACCGAAACCAGGTTCGAGAACCGCAGCGCCACCGTCCGGTTCCAGAATGCCACCACTGAAATTTTGCTGAACTATGAGATCGGGAACACGCCCTGGCTGGAGATTGCGGATGTGCATGCCACCGAGAACAAGTCCACGCTTGGGTGGTTGCTGGTCGAGTCAGGTGTCGACAAAACCCCGCTGCCTGAGCAGGCTTTTAAGCCTGCGACATTGAATGTCGACGGGCTTGAACCCGTGCTGCAGACTATGGGTCAGCAACTGCTGGTCCACGGCACGGACCTGCTCAATGGGGATTTCACCGTCCTTTCAAAATTACAAGCTCGCGCTCGAAAATACGCCCGGGAATGCAGCCGCTACCTTGCGATCCGAAAACCAAAGAAGTAACATGTGGTCCTTTTTTCGACCGCTGCTCTTTAAACTCCCACCGGAAACAGCCCATCATCTTACCCTGCAAATAATCCGCCTGGGTGCGTTCCCACCTCTGAACTTGCTCCTGCGCTATCAATTCAGCACGCCGGGAAAACCGGTGGATGTATTCGGGCTGCATTTTCCCAATGCGGTCGGTCTCGCAGCGGGGTACGACAAGGACGGCATTGCCTGGCGCGGGCTGGCTGGCCTCGGTTTTGGACATATCGAGATCGGGACAGTCACCCCCCGCCCGCAGAAAGGGAACCCGAAGCCGCGCCTCTTCCGACTCGTGGAGGACCGGGCATTGATCAACCGGATGGGCTTTCCTGGCAAGGGGGCGGATTTCATGTCCAGCAGGTTGCGCGGTCCTGGTGCTTCCGCAGGGCTCCATCCCGACAAGAGGCGGGTGATCCTTGGAGTTAATCTCGGCATCAATAAAGATACCCCCCTCGAACAAGCAGGTGAAGATTACCTCAACTTGGTGCGGAAATTCATATTCCTGGCGGATTACCTGGCCATCAATGTCAGTTCCCCCAACACCCTCGGTCTGCGCCGCCTGCAGGGACGGAAAATGCTCACTGATCTGCTGGGAGCGATTGCTCAGGAACGCCGGTTGATCGCTGCCGGCCGCGGCGGGCATGCACCCATCCTGGTAAAGCTGGCCCCGGATCTCTCGGACAAGGAACTCGATGACGCTCTCGAATCGATCCTGCACACCGGAATGGACGGAGTCATCGCCACCAACACCAGCGTGCAACGCGGCGGATTGAGTTCGAAACTGCAGGAAGAGAGCGGGGGATTGAGCGGAGAACCGTTGCGATTGCGCAGCGAAGCCGTTTTAAGCCAGGTGGTGAAGAAACTGAATGGCCGCCTTCCGGTGGTCAGTGTGGGCGGGATCATGAACCCGCAGGACGCTCGAAGGCGCCTGGACCTCGGCGCGGTATTGGTGCAGGTCTATACCGGGCTGGTGTATGGCGGGCCGGGGCTGGTCAAGCAGATCGTGCAGGCCCTTTAGATTGAACCAAGTGTCCCTTGTAGGAACACCCTGCAGACAGGTTCTGCGGGTTTTTTTATCCTTGACTACGGTTCCAGGCAGAAGGGGATGGATCCGCTTTGCCCGTCGGGTATTTCGGTCTCGTTATTCTGGTCGTAGACCTTGACCCACTGGATCTCGGGAAACTGCAGGAGATTTGCATTGATCAGGTTGGCAATCGTGTAGGTAGCTCCCTGCGAGTTACATTCTCCGGTCAGGTAGACTCGAGCAATGCCATCTTCGATGGTCAGGAGTTCTGAAGCCGGTTGTTCCGCTCAAGACAACTGCCAGCCCCTGGGCTGTTTCCGCCTCCGTGGGACCCAGGAATAACTGGGTGAGAACCGCCTCGGGAAGCGAGGGGGGTTCAGGCACACTGCGGGTCACAGCCGCTTCATATGGCTCGCTGCCCACCTGATAACGTGCCACGTCGGTGAAATAAACAGTGAGAGTCACCATGGCAGGAGAGACCGTTGCAGGTGCCGGCGGTACGCAGGGACTGCAACAAGCCACGACCGCCAGCCCAAGCGCCAGGATGGGAAAAAATAATCGCTGCATAACCTCTCCTTCCGATGAATCATTGCGCTGGTGCAAACCTGCCACAACCCGGTGAGGCTCACCAGCCTGCCGATGTCTCAATTATACGCGATTGGGCGCGATATAATCACCGCAAAAGGATGCAGTATGCATATTCTGGTCACTAACGATGATGGTGTTCAGGCTCCCGGCTTGCTGGCATTGGCGCAGGAATTGCGCCAGTTGGGTAAGGTAACAGTTTTTGCCCCGGACCGCAACTGGAGCGCCTCGGGGCATGTGAAGACACTGGACCGCCCGCTGCGGGTACGTGAAGTGCGCCTTGCCGATGATACCCCGGCTTTTTCCTGCG
This sequence comes from uncultured Chloroflexia bacterium, assembly GCA_963828815.1. Classification (GTDB taxonomy): domain Bacteria; phylum Chloroflexota; class Anaerolineae; order Anaerolineales; family Villigracilaceae; genus UBA877. The sequence continues at coordinate 1,139,249 of CAWHGD010000002.1, read as the reverse complement.
ACGGTGCCCCATCCGATTGCGTGGCGCTGCCGCTGATGGGCTTCGTCGAGGAAAAGATCGACGTGGTGGTTTCGGGCATCAACCCGAACGCCAACATTGGCCATGATGTAACCTACTCCGGTACGGTGACGGCTGCGATGGAAGCGGTCATCACGGGCCGTGTTCCCGGGATCGCGGTCTCGCTGGACGCGCCGGAATATCACAGCGGACCGTTGGACTTCAGTTCCGCAGCCCGGGTGGCTTGCAAAGTGACCTCCAGGGTGTTGACCGGCGCCCTCCCGGAAGGGGTGCTGTTGAATGTCAATGTGCCCTACCTGGCGGAGAAGGATTTCAAAGGCACACTGGTAACCCGCCAGGGTTTGCGCGTCTACCTGGATAAACTGGAACGCCGCCTCGACCCGCGCGGCCGCCCCTATTATTGGATCGGCGGGGAAGCCCCCAGCGGTGTTTTGGAGGAAGGCACGGATTTTGGCTCGCTGAAAGCCGGCTATGTCTCGATCACGCCGTTACAGTTGGACCTGACAGCCTGCGCAGCAATGGATGTAATGAAAGAGTGGACCTGGAAGTAATTTCCCTGCAGCATGTCCTGACCTCCCACTTCCTCCGCACGCCTGCCATGCAGGTGAAGGATGTGTATAAACTCCTGCACCAGGCAGCGCTGGGAAGTGAACATGCCGTGCAGGATGAACAGCAGGCGCGCAACAGGTTCGAGCAGGAACTGGCTGAAATGGGAGCGGGACCCATAGATCCTCTCATCGACCCGCTTTCGCCGGATGGGCGCATTGTCCGCGTGCACCTGCGACCGTTCCAGCAGGCTGCCGGGGACCCGGGGGAATTACTGAGGGCTTTCATCCGCACAGCCAACGAATGGCACGGTTCCATTGATATGCTCAAGGAATTTGGCGCCCGGGTCGTTGAAATGACCCTCACCGGGAGTATGCCTGTCAACTCCAAAGAGTTCGAGACATTATTTAGCAGGATGGAAGACCAGGGTTTTCCTGCCGTCCATCACTCTGCCATTTATCAGCGCCTCTACCGCCCGGCATACCGGGTGGTGGCCAGGCAGTATCTGGAGGGAGTATGAGTCCATTCGCATCACCACCGGATGTCATCATATTTAATAACCAGGTCTGGGAGATCGTCAGACAGGTGCCGCCCGGCAGGGTGACAACCTACGGGCAAATCTCAAAAATGATTCCCCCGCCGGGTGACCTGCCCCAGCGCAGCTACGATGCCTTCGGCCCGCGCTGGGTGGGCGGGGCAATGGCTGCCTGCCCCGAGGACGTGCCCTGGCAGCGGGTGATCAACTCGCAGGGCAAGATCAGCCCGCGACCCGGTCTGGAGCAGCAGCGTTTATTGCTTGAAGAAGAAGGGGTGGAATTCAGTGCCAGCGGGAAAGTGGACTTTGCCCGTTTTGGCTGGGAAGGTCCCAGCCCGGCCTTTTGCCTGCAGCACGACCTGCTCCCCCCGCTGCCGCTTTCAAAGCGCTAGCGGTGGTTTTCCCGCTGCCCATTATTATTTTGATGCCAATTCTATAACAAGAGTATCCAGAGCCAGGTCGAGCGGCATCTGGCTCGTTTTTGCATCCACTTCGATCTCCAGCAGCTTCCTGTATATGGACTCTAGGCTGGCAAGCGTAAATCTACCCGCCTGTTTGAATATCTTTCCTGCCACGAAAGTGTGTAAGCCGAGCGTTTTCTCGATACCGGGAATACCCTGCCCGGCATCCATCAGTTCGCGCACCTGGAGCAACAGCCGGAACTGGCGGATGACCATGCCCCACAATTCATTTGTCCCCATCTTCTCCAGCAATTGATGCAGCACATGCTGGGCTTTTTTACCGTCGCCCATCCCGAGCGCGTCCACCAGATCGAAAATACTCCCGGGCGCTCCGACCATGCTCACCTGTTCCACGTCGAGCAAGGTGACCGGGCGGGAATAATTGGCATAGGTGAATAATTTAATGAGTTCCTGGGAGGCAAGGCGGGGATCGTCTGCAATCATTTCAGCGAGTCGGGCAGCGGCGGCAGGTTCGATCCTGCCTCCAAGTTTTTTTGCTTCGGCTTCGATCCAGCGCGGCATCTCCCATTGTTTGGGCAGGGTGTACAGGTGAATGCCGGCCCTGGGTTTTGATTGGGAACCCTCGCTGCCTGGGGAAGCAGATGCCCATTTCATCAGCCAGTAGGCGGGCTTGACCGTCTCAAATTCAACCAGAATAACCGTTGTGGTTGGCGGGGCATTTTCCAGCAGTGCGAGGAATTTCTGGCGGGTTTCAGGAATAGAAAAAGCGGCACCTGGGTTAACCATCACCATCACCCTGCGCGGTGCCAGGAACGGGGCGGCATTGACTGCCGCGTTGACCGCTTCGAGATCCAGGCCCTGGCGACCGTCAAAACGGGCGATGTTCATGCCGGCAGTGGCAGGGTCGCCGAGTCCGGCGCACATTTTTTCAATGTGGGCGGAGATCGCAAACTCGTCGTTTCCATGCAGCAGGAGGACGGAGGCAGGTTCAGGCATGGGATGGATAATTCAAGCCCGGCTAGCCACGCGTGACCACGCGGTGAAGGGATATCTGCCCGAATTGAAGCGCATGGATATCCTGGATGATCATGCCTTGCGGATCACCGGAGGTGGTGAGGTGTTTCTGGATCACCGGTCCCAGCGGCTGGCTGGCAATGAAACCAAGGGTGGCCAGGGTGATCACCAGCGGCAGGCGCTCCCACCGGTCACGCTTTCCTGAAGCGCCAGCCATTCCAAGCCAGGCCAGTACACCGGCGACCAACCCTGACGCAACGTAGTTCGTTCCGCAGTGCTCGTGAATGGCGAGCCGGGTTTCCCCGTTGGTCAGGCGCATGTGGGCCTGCATGACAGCCTCGCGCAGATCGGCAGTGGGGAGATTTCCGAATATCAAGAAACCTCCCGGAAAGGAAATACCCGCCATTCCCCGGCGCGGGAATCGCTGCGCCAGGATGTTCAGGGTGGCATGTTCCAGCCCGTGGTTTCGGCGCAGGCTGGAGAACAGGGAGGTGCCCGGGATGGTCATGGTTCGCTCCATTCTGAAAAGATTATACCTGCAAAGAAGGGGTGTTGGAAATTCGGTGCTGGCAAAGAAAATGGAAATCGGAAAGGGTGTCTCCCATTTAACTTGCGATCACCATGGGAAAATCAAAAGTCTTCCGCAGCCTTGAAAGCCTGGGAAGACCTGGAACTCCTGATGTCAGCTTGCTCAGGACTGTGATAAATGCGTGTTTGATAAGGTTTTTTTTAATTTCGACAGTCGATGTTATCCTGCAGCCACAGGCGAGACTTCACGGGCAGGCACGGTGGTTGACTGGATGAAGCCGATGTACATCAGCACCACCCCGATCAACTCGGACAGGTAGAGCGCATCCACCAGGCCCATCCTGACAAAGGAGCCTGCCATGGCTGGTGCCATGGCACCGGCTGCGATCAAAATGTTGCCGATCATGCGGTTGAGCAGTACGCGCTTGCGCCAGAAGATGATCGCCGAGTAGATCGCGCCGCCCACCAGGGTAAGCGTGCCGTAGATGTTCAACAGGATCGTCAGCAGGATGGTCAGACTGCCGCGTGTCAGGAACTGCTTGTACTGGGAGGAGATCGCCTGGGTCAATTGGTATGCAGGCGCAGCAGGCGATAGCGGGGACAGGAGAATCAAGGAGGCTGCCAGGATCGAGACGGCGGTTAACAGGCCGGTGAGAATCCAGGCAAGACGACCCTTGCGCACCAGCAGGTGGATCGTCCCCTGCCCGAGCCAGGCCGCGGTGAGCATGGCACCGCTGAGATACCAGAATTTCAACACCAGGCTGTTGAAGGTGAAACCCAGGATCACCTCGGCCAGCGTGCCAATACCGAAGAATAGCAGACCGATGGCCCAGATGAGCAGGTGCGTGCCCCGCCGCCTGAGAAAACGGGCGAAAACCGCCGCAGCAAAGGCAAAGGTCACCAGGGTGGAAAGAAAAGGAATGATATGCATGCATCCTCCAGGACAAATGGGCTCACATGGATTCTAGCCGGGCAAGATGAGACTGGGCTGAAAATTGGCTTAAGTTTGGCTGAAAAAAGCCGCCGGAAACGGCGGCATAAGTACTGGCAGGCACTTCTAGAGTCATCACCGGAAAACTTCAGGCTAAGCAACCTTCCTTCCCGGCGGGGTTTGGCGGGGTATCCCAAAAGCCAGTTCGAGCGCCTGCTGGACCGTGCGCGCTTCCACGATCTTCGATTTCCGCCGGCCAGGGCTCCCCGGCTCGCAGGCGCTTGGGGACGATGGCGGTCTTGAAGCCAAGTTTGGCAGCTTCGCGCAATCGCACCGGCATCTGCCCGGGCATGCGCAGTTCCCCTGCCAGGCCGATCTCGCCGATAAGCACCGTATCGGCCCTCACCGGCAGGTCACGCATCGACGAAGCCACTGCAGCGGCAATTGCCAGGTCGGCAGCGGGTTCATCGATTTTTAATCCCCCCACCACGTTTACAAAGATATCCGCTTCGGAAAGTTTCAGCCCGAGCCGGCGGGTCAGCACGGCCGCGATCATCAGCAGGCGGTTGTAATCCACCCCGTTGGGGGTGCGGCGGGCATTGCCGAATTGGGCAGCACTGGTCAACCCCTGCACTTCAACCAGCAGGGGACGGGTGCCTTCCATGGTAACGGCGATCGCCGACCCGGCGGCGTTGATCATGCGCTCAGCCAGGAATGCTTCAGAAGGATTGGATACTTCCACCAGACCGTTCTCGACCATTTCGAATACACCCACTTCCGCGGTGGCGCCAAACCGGTTCTTCACCGAGCGCAGCAGGCGATAGGCCTGGAAACGGTCGCCTTCGAGATACAGGACGGTGTCGACGATGTGCTCCAGCACGCGCGGCCCGGCGATCGTCCCTTCCTTGGTCACATGCCCGATGAGGAACACCGCCGGTCCCGATGATTTGGCCAGTTCCCGCAGCCGGTTGGCCGACTCGCGCACCTGCGAAACAGACCCGGCAGCCGAGTCCATCTCCGGCAGGTAGACGGTCTGGATCGAGTCGACGATCACCAGGTCTGGCTTGACTGCATTCGATGTGTTCGAAGATCGTATCCAGGTTGGTCTCGGTGACCAGGAACAGATCGGCGGGAAACTCCTTTGTCAGGCTGATGCGCCCCGCCCGCATTTTGATCTGGCGTTCCGATTCCTCTCCGGAAATGTAGAGCACCCGCAGCCGGTTCGCCATTTCGAGCGCCACCTGGAGCATCAGCGTGGATTTTCCGATGCCCGGATCGCCGCCCACCAGCACGATCGAAGCGGGGACGAGCCCGCCCCCGAGCACACGCGCGAATTCGCCCAGCGGAACGGGGATCCGTTCTTCCGCCTGCGCACTGACCTCGGTCAGGCGGTGCGGCTCGGAGCGACCGCTCAGGCCTCGCCGGGTGTTCTTCCCTCCCCCCGATCCATCGGTAATGACCTCTTCGACCATGCTGTTGAACGAGCCGCATTGCGGGCATTTCCCCATGAAGCCCGCAGATACCCGCCCGCATTGCTGGCAGACATACCGGGAGTGAATTTTTGTTTTCGTCATGCAGATATTATACTCTCCGCCCGATGAGCATCGGATTGACAGCGGCTTGCTTATTTTTGTAAAAATGGGGGATAATGGGTTGATCCTGCAATTCCGTTCCCCCGGGAGGCACCATGGTTGACCAGAAACCTGTCACTTTGAACTGTCCCTCTTGCGGCGCGCCGTTGGAGTTCGACGGCAGGAGTTCGATCGTGCGCTGCAGGTTCTGCAAGAACAACACCCTCGTCCCCGGCCTGCCTGCGGCGAACGAAGCCACCCCGCGCGCCTCGCTGGATGAAGTCCGCCTGCTGGCGCAGAACGGCAACCTGGAGGAGGCGATCCGCCGTTACCGTGAATTGTATGATACGAGTATGAAGGAAGCCAGGGATGCCGTCCAGGCCCTGGCAAACGGCAAAGTGGTGGAGATCCACCGCGTGTTCTCGGGACCGTTGAACGCCGAAGAGACCAGCCGCGTTATGGAAGAAGTGAAGGCCTTGCTCGAGGCGGGAAATAAGAGTGAAGCCCTCACCCACTATCGCGAGGTTAACGATGTCAGTCTCACCCAGGCCCGCTATGTGATCGACCAGATCGAGGCGGCGTTGACCGGCTTGCCGGTGCCAACCCGCCCCGTGATCCCGGGGCAGCCATCCATCAGCCCGAAAAGGGCAAGCGCAAGGTCTGCCATCATCATCACGCTTGCCATAGTGATCCTGATTGGCGGGATAACAGCCTTTGCCCTCATCGGGATGGGGAGCCTGTTTGCCCCGAGGTTGTACGCCAGCGGTCCGGCTGCCCTGATCGTCTCCGAAGCGGGCAACCCGGCTGATGTGGCTGCGATGTTCTATGACCCCGATGCAGATACGCGCCTGATCGGCCTGGTGGACGGCAGCAGTGGTAAATTACGCTGGCATGCCAGCCCCCTCGGCGGGGAAGGCTACGCGGACGGCATCACCTCGGCTGGTGATCTCATTTACGTTGCGAACGGGCCTGCCCTGCTGGCTTATTCAATGACCGACGGTACCCTGGCCTGGCAAAGCCAGATGCCCGATCGGTTGAATTATGGCGACAACGACCTTCTGGTGGTGGATGGACGGGTTATCACCCTGAATGCGGACCAATCCCTGCAGGCCTATGATACTGCCAGCGGAACCCTGGAATGGAGCAGGCGGTTGGCAGGCTATGACCGCACCTTGCGAATGATGGGCGGCTCGCTGGTGGTGATCGATACCACGGATGACACGTATACGTACAGCATGATCTTTCTCGATCCCGCTGACGGGCGCGAGCAGCGAAGATTCACTCCCGCCTGCCGGGTGGATGAATTCTCATCTTCCACGATGGATCCCGATTTGGGCTTGCTCTACAACCAGGCAGAAAATGCACTCTACCTGGTCTACGATTCATCCTATGGTTGTATCCAGCGTCTCGACTTCACCAGCGGGCAGGTGACCTGGGAGACCAGCGTGGAGGATAGTTACAGTTTTTCATCCTATGGCTTCAATGGTTTAATGACCGGAAGCGAGATCATCTTCAGCAACAGAAACCAGTTGGTGATGGCGAACAAATCAAACGGGGAAGCCGGCATTTTGATGGAAAATGAGGACTATGAGTTCCTGCCGCTGGGGATGGCGGGCGATACCCTGGTTGTCCGCGCCCGGCGGACGCGCGGCACGGAACGATTTGAGATATGGGGGCTGAACCCGTCCACAGGAGCGACGCTCTGGCAGATCGACCTGCAGGGAGCGGCTCCCATCGATCCGCCTGATGAAATGGCAGGCCTGGTGGATGATACTGATCCCGGTTTCACCTGGAGGCTCACCCCGGCAGGATTGATCCTGGTCAAGTTCCAGGCGAATCCCAGCCAATTGGTGCTCGACACGATCAACCCGTTCAATGGCCTGCTCGTGAACGAACAGGTGGTCCCATTGAAGATGGTGAGTGATGAGGACTATTCGATCCCAAAGGTCATTGGCTGGCAGGACCAGGTGGTGTATCTCAACCTGGACTCAAATATCCTTGCCCTGGATATCTCCACAGGCGAGCTGCTCTTTCATTACTGATCTTTCAATCCAGGGACAAGAACCCCCTTTTCAGAGATGATCCACGCAGGGAAAATAAAAATACACGCAGCCTTCGTTGCGCGTATTTGCTTATGGTGGAGTTACTACTTACCCTAATTCCTGAATGGCTTCATCCAGCGATGCCAGGAATGTCTGGGCATCCTTTTGCAGGATGATCTTCGTTCGCCTGACGCGCGGCAGGCGCTGTAAAGCCAGATAACGCATGGCATGTTTGCGGAACAATATCAGGCCTTTATGCTCGCCGTAGAACTGGAGGTTGCGTTCCAGGTGAATTCGGACCATCTGGCGCACCATTTCCGGGGTCACCTGCTCACGGTCGAGGCGTGAGAAGATCCATGGGTTGCCAATGGCGGCGCGTCCGATCATCACCGCCATCGCAACCGGTGTGCGCCTTCATGCGCGCAATGTCAGCGACCTTCTTTACATCGCCGTTGCCGATCACCGGGATGCTGACGGCAGCCTTGACCTCCGCGATGGCGTCCCAGTTGGCCTCTCCGCCGTAGCCCTGTTCCTGCGTCCGCCCGTGGACGGCGATCAGTGAGCCGCCGTTCTCCTCGACGATGCGGGCGATTAATTTATAAGTGCGGTTATCCTCCCATCCCAGGCGGATCTTGCCCGTCACCGGCATGGGGAGCTGAGCGGATAATTTCTGGAAAATGCGTGCCACCTTGAGAGGCGTGCGCATCAGCCCCACACCCGCGCCCCGGTTGGCGACCGTGCGCGCCGGACAGCCCATGTTGATATCGATGATATCGGGCTGCAATTCACAAACCTGCAGCGCGGCCGCAATGATCAGGTCGGGATCATCTCCATAGACCTGGATGACGAATGGGTGCTCGCTCTCGTCGCGGTAGAAACGGGGGGCGATCTGTTTGAAGGCGTTGACGATAAATTCGGCGCGGGTGAATTCGTTGTAACTCATCGCCGAGCCGAGACCGCGGCAAATGGAACGAAATGGCCAGTCAGAAAATCCATCCATGGGGGCAAGGATGGCATCCCCGTAGACCGGTATCGTTCCAACCTGAAAAGTGGGGGGGCTTTCGGATTCGGTCGACACTTCTATCTGAGCCTGGCGTTCTTGCATAAGGGGAATTTCTTACACTTTCTGGATTAGTGGTAGGCGGTGGAAACGCTGGAGTGAACAAATCTCACTTCTTCAGACGATCCATGAACTGCTTTCTGAACTTCGCTACTTTCGGTGCAATGACGGTGCGGCAATAGGGCTGGGAGCCATTGCGGGCATAGTATTCCTGGTGATAATCCTCAGCCGGATAGAATTCAACGAATGGCGTCACCTCGGTGACGATGGGCTTGTCCCATATGCTTGATGCCTCCACCTCCCGGATAACCTGGCGGGCAGTCTGCTCCTGGATCCCATCGTGAAAGAAGATGGCTGAGCGGTATTGCGTACCAATGTCTGCCCCCTGGCGGTTCAGGCTGGTGGGATCGTGGATGGCAAAGAAGATTGTCAGCAGGTCATGGTAGGAAACCTGGCGGGGGTCAAAAGTGATCCTGATCGCTTCAGCGTGACCGGTGTCACCGTCGCAGACCTGCGCGTAGGTGGGATTCGCCACCTGCCCGCCAGTATAGCCGGATTCTACCGAAAGCACACCGGTAAGTTCGTCAAATATGGCTTCCAGGCACCAGAAACAGCCTCCAGCCAGGGTTGCCACGTCAAATTTATTATCCATGCCAGCCTTTTCTATGAACGCGACCCGTATCCTCCCCGCAAAATGAGCAGGCCGCGAGGGCAGGTCAGGCGACCGGTTCGGGCGCCTTTTCCGTCTCCGGAACCCTTTTCAGGACCACCTCTTCCCCGGCGGCATCCACGAGTATGGTGTCGCCTTCATGGAATGTCCCGGAGAGCAGGGAGTCGGAGAGCGGGTCTTCCACTTTTTGCTGGATCACGCGCCGCAGGGGCCGGGCGCCCATCTCCGGGTCGTAACCCTGCTGCGCCAGCAGGTCGAGGGCGGCTTCGGTGGCGGTCAGGATCACCTCGTGCTCCACCAGGCGCTCGGTCACCTTTGTCAGCTCGAGGCTGACGATCTGGCGGATGTCATCCTTGTTGAGGGAGCGGAAGACGATCACGCTGTCGAGGCGGTTGATGAACTCCGGGCGGAAGACCTTCTTGAGCGACTCGGTCAGTTTCTTGCGCATCTCTTCGTAGGAAATGCGTTCCTCGGTTTTTTCATCGCGTTTGAGTTGGAAGCCGAGCGAGGTCTGCTTCTTGATCTCCTCCGCACCGACGTTGGTGGTCATGACGATGATGGCGTTGCGGAAGTCCACCGTGCGACCCTTGGCATCCGAGAGATGACCTTCCTCCATGATCTGCAGGAGCATGTTGTGGAGTTCGGGGTGAGCCTTCTCGACCTCGTCGAAGACCACGATGGAGTACGGGCGGCGGCGCAGGGCTTCGGTGAGTTGACCGGCATCGTCGTAGCCGATGTATCCGGGCGGGGCGCCCACCAGGCGGCTGGCGGTGTGGCGTTCCATGAACTCGGACATGTCGAGCTGGATCAGGGCTTCCTCGCTGCCGAACATGAACTTGGCCAGGGCCTTGGTCAATTCGGTCTTGCCGACGCCGGTTGGACCGAGGAACATGAACGAGCCGATCGGGCGCTTCGGGTCTTTAAGCCCGGCACGCGCCCGCCGCACTGCCTTGGCGATGGACTGGATGGCTTCCTTCTGTCCGATGATGGCTTTTTGGAGTTCCTCTTCCATCTTCAACAGGCGTTTCGACTCCGCCTCGGCAATCTGCATGACCGGCACACCGGTCCACATGGCAACCACTTCGGCAATATCCTCGCTCGTGACCACCGGGCTCTTGGCGCGTTCCCAGCTGGATTTCATCTGCTTGAGTTGTTCGTTCAGATCGGCTTCCTGGGTCTCCCAGGTGCGCACGTCCTCTGCCTTGCCTTCCTCCTGGGCCAGGGCGCGGTTGGCGCGCACCAGCTTCAGCTGCTTGTAAATATCCTTGGCGGATGGTCGAGGCACCGGATTTGTACATGCGCACGCGGGATGGCGGACTCATCGATCAGGTCGATCGCCTTGTCGGGCAGGAAACGGTCGGAGACATAACGGGCGGAAAGCTGGGCTGCCGCCTCCAGCGCCTCATCCGAGATGACCAGGTGATGGTGTTCCTCATACATCTTGCGGATGCCCTTGAGGATCTCGATCGTCTCTTCCACCGAGGGTTCGTCCACCACGATGGGCTGGAAGCGGCGTTCGAGGGCGGCGTCGGATTCGATGTGCTTGCGGTACTCGTCCAGCGTGGTGGCGCCGATGCACTGCAATTCGCCGCGCGAAAGGGCGGGTTTCAGAATGTTGGCCGCATCCACAGCGGAACCGGCAGAACCGGCACCCACCAGCATGTGGAATTCGTCAATGAACAGGATGGACTTGGTGGATTTGAGCTCGTCGATGACGCGCTTCAGGCGTTCCTCGAACTGGCCGCGGTACATCGTGCCAGCCACCAGCGAGCCCACGTCCAGTTTCAGCACGCGTTTTCCGAGCAGCGGCGCGGGCACATCGCCATCGGTGATGCGCTGGGCCAGTCCCTCCACGATGGCCGTCTTGCCCACGCCCGGTTCGCCGATCAGCGCCGGGTTGTTCTTGGTGCGGCGCGCCAGGATCTGGATGACGCGCTCGATCTCGGTCTGCCGCCCGATGACCGGGTCCAGCTTGCCTTCTTCCGCCAGGGTGGTCAGGTCGGTCGCCAGCTGGTCCACCAGGGGGGTCTTGGGTTCCTGCTTGCCGCCCGGCTTGGCTGTCTCCGGGACGGCCGAAGCCGGTGAACCGCTGCCTTCCTGCAGCACGCGGCGGGTCTGGCGGCGCACCTGTTCGGGGGTGACGCCCAGTTTCTTGAATACTTCCATGGCCGCGCCTTCCGAGCGCACCAAGTCCGAGCAGCAGGTGTTCGGTGCCGATGTAATGGTGCCCCATCTTGCGGGCTTCTTCAATGGCATACTCAAGCACCAGCTGCGTATCGGGGGCGAGCTCGATCTTGCCGCTATCGGTATGCCCCTCCCCGCTGACCCGCTGGATCATCTCGCGGACGCGTTCCGTTTCCAGGCCGAGTTCGCGCAGAACACGCCCTGCCACCCCGCCGTCTTCCATCAATAAACCGAGCAGCAGGTGTTCGGTGCCGATCAACCCCTGGTGGGCATGCTCGGCTTCCTGGTGAGCCAGGGCAAGCACGCGCCGTGCCCGTTGGGTGAATTTTTCCATACTGGCCATAAGATTCTCCTGAACTAATGGAACCGGCACTTCCCCTGTCCTGGGATAGGGCAAGTTGGTTCTCTAACGATTCTACCAAATAATGATAGGGGTTATATATGAGGATGATTAGAGTTCATGCAGGCGGCAGCAGCCGCATGGTTTGCCAGATTCCATCTTGAACGGGGATTATTGCCTGCCGGTCAGCTTCAACGGGCGCGGGCGCGTTTCGGAAGCCACTGCGGTGCGTTCTTGTGATGCGAATTGGCTTTGAAGGTGAACTCTGTGCCGCAATCCGGGCAGCCGAACTGGCATTCGATCACATCCGGCCAGCTGGCATCATCCTCCACATCGGCGAGATCGGTGAAGGATGGGAATTCGGTGATCCTCCCATCCCGGACGAGGCCGCGCAGCCGGCGCAGGAACCGGGTCAGATCGCCGCCGGAGGTGAATTGGCGTTTCAGGCTCAGGGAAGAGCAGTTCTTACAGGCCATCAGCGATCATCTCCTTCCCCGCCGATTTTACCGCGTTCGAGGCGCGAGAGTAATTTTTCCAGGTTGGATCCTGCCACTTCGTCCAGGGATATCTCCAGTTCGGTGCAAACCTGCGCCAGGTACCAGAGCACATCGCCCAGTTCGCTTTGCAGGGCGGTGCGGTCCTCCGGGCTGATAATCCCGCCCTTGTCGCGGAAGATCTTCTTGATCTTGCCAGCCACCTCGCCCGCTTCGTTTGCCAGCCCGAGGGTGGGGTAGATCACCGGGTGCCCGATGGTTGGGTAGTTGGCGGTCCGGCGGGATTTGGTCTGATAGTCGGGGAAGTTCATAATAATTAATCCTGGCTCCAAAATTTCATTTCTCCAACAAATACGCCAGCACCCAGCGGGTCGTCGCCAGCAGTGCTTCGGTGTGGGTGCGCTCGTAATTGTGCGAGGCATCCACGCCGGGACCGATCAGCGCCACGGCCGCGTTGGCGCCCGCCTTCCACCAGGCTTCGCCGTCCGAACCGTAATGAGGGTAGATATCCACCTTGTAGGGGATCTCGTTCTTCTCCGCCAGCGCCCTCAGCCGGTCTGACATCCCGTGATGGTAAGGCCCGCCGCAGTCCTTAACGCACAGCGAGGCATGGAATTCATCCGAGTTCTGCCCCTCACCCACGGCAGCCATGTCCACCACCAGCAGTTCTTCCAGGTCTGCCGGGAGGCCCGCCGCGGCACCGTGCCCGACCTCCTCGTAGTTGCTCACCAGCAAGGTGGTCGTCCGGGCGGGTTTGCGTTTCGCATCGCTCAGCGCCTTCACCGCCGCCACCAGCACGGCCACGCCAGCCTTATCATCGAGGTGGCGGGCGCGCACGAATCCGGCATTCATTTCCAGGCGCGGGTCGAAAGCCACGAAATCGCCCACCCCAACCCCCAATTCGCAAGTGTCTGATTCCGACAGGGTGCGGGCATCCAGCCGGATTTCAAGCGTATCTTCGCCGCGTATCAGCGCACCCACCTCGGTGCTGAAAACATGGCTGGAAGCCTTGGTCAGCAGGATCGAGCCGCGCACCTGCCGCCCGGCGCGGGTGAAAACAGTGCAGCCCTCGCCTTCAATGGTGTTCCAGACAAAGTTGCCGATCCTGGATAGTTTCAAACGCCCGTTGGGCTTGATCTCTTTGACCATCCCGCCCAGCGTATCGGTATGCGCCGTCAGGGCGCGACCGGGCTCGTCCTGATCGCCGCGCCAGGTGGCGGTCAGGGCGCCCTTGCGGGTGCGCCCGAACCTGAGCGCCGGGAAGGCTTTCAAGGTCTCCTCGGTGAACTGGATCGCCGCCTCGGTAAACCCGGTCGGTGAGGGTGTGTTGATCAGGGCGGTCAGGAATTCAAGTAAAAAGGGGGTGTCGATCTCAGGCAGGTTGGACATGGTCATCTCCATCAACGGAATTATACGGCATTATTCACCGCGAACATGTTAGAATAAATGTGCTATGGCGGCATCCCCATGAAAACGCTCACGGCTTCTGAAATTGGCTCTTATCTTTATTGCGCCCGCGCCTGGTGGTACCGGCGGAACGGGGTTCAATCCAGCAACCAGGCAGTGATGGATGCCGGCAGTGAGCTCCACCGCCAGCACGGTCGGCAGGTGGCTGTTTCCAGCCTGATGAAGGCAGCGGCTCTCATTTCCCTCCTCCTTGCCCTGGTCCTGCTCGTCCTGTTCCTGGTCAGGCAAATGGGTTGACCTCCAGGGGATCAGAATACCTGCGCCCGGGGTAGTCGTCCCGGGATACAACCGGACACACCTGCATGATTCTCCTCTACTTCGCCATCGCCTTCCTTCTGACCGCCCTGCTGCTGTTATTTCTCTCCAGACGCCAGCAGCGCCGCGCGGGTCTCCCCGGCGGGCGGGTGGTTTACTCCGATACACGTTTTTGGAGCACTGTCGAAAAGCCGCTATTCGACCCGCACCTGGGGCTCGCCGGCAAGCCGGATTACCTCGTGAAGCATGGCAGCGATTGGATCCCCGTGGAGGTTAAGACCGGGCATACGCCTGCCCAGCCTTACAAGGGACACATCTTTCAACTGGCGGTCTACTGTCTGCTCGTGGAGAAAACTTTCGGCAAGCGCCCGCCGCACGGACTGATCCACTACCCGCAGCATGATTTCGCCGTGGATTTCACGCCTGCGCTCGAAGCAGAAGTCCTGCGCCTGATTGCAGGAACTCCGCCGTGACCTGCAGCATGGCGAGGTGGATCGCTCGCATGAGGACGCGCCGCGCTGCCGCAGCTGCGGGTATCGCCAGGGTTGCGAACAGGCGTTGCATTGATCGGTCTCCTTTCCCTCCGTCCCTTTCCCCGGGGGCATGGGGCGGCGAGTGAACAACAGGTATAATTATCCAGATGAGCGCATCTCCACCCATTCCCCGGCGCATTGCCATCGCCACCCACCCAACCATGCCGTCTGCTGTACCGCTCGCCACCGCCATTGCAGAACACCTGCAAAGCCGCGGCGTGACCGCCGTCAACGGCTTGCTCGATGATGCCGCGCTGCGCAAACGGGTCAAGAAAGGCGACTTTGATCTCTTCATCGCCGTTGGCGGGGATGGGACCGTGCTTCGCTCCGCCCACCTGTGCGCCCCGGTGGGCGTGCCCATCCTGGGTGTCAACCTGGGCAGGCTGGGATTCCTCATCCAGGTCGGGCGCGAGGAATGGCAGACGGCCTGTGCTGATCTGTTGAAAGGTGAATTTCTGGCTCGAAAACCGGATGATGCTGCGCGCCGAGCACAAACGCTCGGACGAATCGCTCGGCAACTGGCACGCTCTCAACGAGGTGGTTGTCAGCCGCGGCGCATCCGTCCACCCGGTGCACCTCTCCGCCAGCGTGGATGGGATGCTGCTCACCAACTATGTGGCCGACGGGCTGATCGCCTCCACTCCCACCGGTTCCACCGCCTATGCCCTGGCAGCCGGAGGACCGATCCTGCCCCCGGAACTGCGCAACATCCTGCTCGTCCCGATCGCCCCGCATCTCTCCGTGGACCGGGCAGTCGTTCTCTCCGAAGGAGCCACGGTCAGCATCGCCCTCAGGGATGGCAGCGAGGCAGTGCTGAGCGTGGACGGTCAGATCCCGATCGGCCTGGCGGATAACGACCAGGTGGAGGTGCGCGCCGGCGACTATGCCGCCCGCTTCGTGCGCTTCGGGGACCCCGGCTACTTCTACCGCAACCTGACCGCGCACATGAACCAGAATCCAGCCATAGGATTGCCGCGATGATGGAACCGACAGCTACCACCTATTGCGCCAACCACCCCGCGTGGAAACCTCCCTGCGCTGCAATAAATGCGGAAAACCGATCTGCGCCAAATGCGCAGTGCGCACCCCCACCGGCTACCGCTGCAAGGAATGCGTGCGCGGCCAGCAGAAGATCTTCGAGACTGCCGCCTGGGTGGATTATGCCCTGGGCTTTGCCTCGGCCGGGATCCTGTCTTTCCTGGCGAGCCTGCTGGTGGGATTGATCAGCGGCATTGCCGGTTTCTTTGCCTGGTTCATCATCGCCGCGGCTGCGCCTACGGTGGGGATCGGCATTGCCGAGGCGGTGCGCTTTGTGACCCGCAGGCACCGCTCCAAACCGCTTTTCTTCACGGTGGCGGCGGCAGTAGTGCTGGGAGCGCTGCCTTCCATTCTGATCAACCTGTTTGCCTTCAACCCTTTCGGTCTGATCTTTCAGGCCATTTACCTGGTCGTTGCCACCCCGATCGTCTTCACCCGCCTGTCTGGCATCCAGTTGACGAGATGACATGCTGACCGAACTCCGTATCCAGAATTTTGCCATCATAGACCATCTCGAACTTGAATTTGGACCGGGACTGGTGGTCTTCACTGGTGAGACCGGCGCGGGCAAGTCCATCATCATGGATGCCCTCGACCTGCTGCTCGGGGGACGCACGGATGCCACCGCCATTCGCAGCGAAGCCGACCTGGCGCGGGTGGAAGGCACCTTCAAATTTTCCGGTCCGGAACGAGCCGCCGCCCATGAGATCCTGAAACGCGAGGATCTGCTGGATGAACCAGATTACCTTACCCTGACGCGTGAGATCCGCCGCGAGGGGCGCAGGCGTGGCCCGCATCAATGGTCATACTGTCAACCTGGCGCTGCTGAAGGAACTGGGTGAAGTGCTGGTGGATATCCACGGTCAGTCAGAACATCTTTCGCTGCTAAACGTCCACGCCCATCTCGGATTGCTCGACCGTTACGCCGGTATCGAATCCCTTCTGGCAGCCTACCGCAAGACCTATCAGCACCTGCTTGGGATCCGCCGCGAACTGGAAGACCTGATCGCAGCCCGAGACGAGGCGGAGAACGCCGCACCGAAATGCTCACCTTCCAGGCCGAGGAGATCGAGGCGGCCAGGCTCAAGCCCGGTGAGGGCGAAGAATTGCGCCAGGAGCGCGACCGGCTGGCCAATGCCGAAGTCGCTCGCCAACCTGGCCCAGCAGGCCCTCACCGTCCTGGATGAAGGCACCCCTGAATCACCCGCCGCACCGACCTGATCGGTCAGGCGGTCCGATCGCTGGCAAAATTAGCCCAGATCGACGGGACTCAGAATGCCCTGGCGGAACAGTCGCAGCGCGCTCGAAGAATCCCTGGCGGACCTGGCACGCAGCCTGCGCAATTACCTCGAAGCCATCGAATTCAACCCCAAACGGCTGGAGGAGGTGGAGGAACGCCTCGACCTGATCCGCCGCCTGGAACGCAAATACGGCGGCAGCATCGAGGCAGCCATCGATTTTGCCCGCCGAGGCCCGCAGCCAGCTCGAGACCATCACCACCGCAGCCGGGCGCATCGGTGAGCTGGAAACTGCCGAATCCGGCGCGCTGGAAAAACTCTCCGGGCAGGCGCTTGTCCTTTCGCAAAAACGCAAGGAATCAGCCGAAAAGATGAGCAAGTCCATCGAAGCCGAACTGGACGACCTGCGCATGGCCGCGGCCCGTTTTGCGGTCGATTTCCAGACCAGACCCGCCGCAGACGGCATTCCCCTGCCGGATGGCAGCCGCCTCGCTTTTGACGCGAATGGCCTGGACAGGGTGGAATTCCTGGTGGCTCCCAACCCGGGCGAAGGTCTGAAACCGCTGGCCAGGATCGCCTCCGGCGGCGAGACCTCCCGCCTGATGCTGGCGTTGAAAAATGTGCTGGCCCGTGCCGACCAGGTGCCCACGCTCATCTTCGACGAAATCGACCAGGGCATCGGCGGTCGCGTGGGCGGAACGGTTGGTGAAAAATTATGGCGTCTCGGCCGCGCCCACCAGGTGTTTGTCATCACCCACCTGCCGCAACTGGCGGTCTTCGGCGACCAGCACTTCCAGGTACAGAAGGAGATCGAGGGAGAACCGCACTCTGACCCGGGTGACAGGGTTGAAAGGTGAACCGCGCACGCTCGAACTGGCCCAGATGCTCGGCGCGGTGAGCGAAGGCACGATCCGTTCGGCTCATGACATCCTGCAAAGCGCCCAGACCTTCAAGACCTCCAAAAAGAATACCGGGAATTAAGATCACTCCCCCGCCGGTCAATCCCGGGAAACACCTGCCGGTTTACCGCCCTGCTATCCACGGAATGGACGATTTTCCGAAATATCAGGGTTGTCAACTCGTTCATTCACCTGTATAATCCCCCTATCTTATCCGCGGAGTTTCTCATAATATGGAACAAAATGACGCCCTTCTCGGGCAGGGGGTTGCGCCTGAGAGCAATCTGCCAGCCAGCGATAATAACAACAATCAAACCAACATGGAAACCCTCCTTGACCAGGAGGGCATGTCCCTGGATTTTCCCCAGCCCGGTGAAATTCGCACCGGGGTGATCGCCAGCATCAGCCCGGCGCAGATCCTGGTCAGCGTCGGCGCAAAATCAGAAGGCGTGATCACCGGTCGCGAGCTGGAAGCCATCCCGGCGGAAGAGCGGGCTGGCCTGCAGGTGGGCCAGGAGATCCTGGTCTACGTGCTTTCGGCCGAAGATTCCAGCGGGAATGTCGTCCTCTCCTACACCCGCGCCCAGGAGCAAAAAGGCTGGGGCGAAGTGGAGAAGACTGCTCGAAGAGGGCGGTTCCTTCGAAGGCAAGGTGGACGGTTTCAACAAGGGCGGCATCATCGTCCCCGTGTATGGCCTGCGCGGCTTCGTCCCGGCCTCGCAACTGGGCATTTCCCGCCGCATGGCAGTCACCGGTGATACCCCGGATGCCCGTTACGCCAAGATGATCGGCGAACCGATCACCGTGCGCGTCATCGAGGTGGACCGCAAACGCCGCCGCCTGATCCTTTCCGAACGCGCCGCTTCCAGCGAGACCCGCCAGTCGATCAAGGAACGCGTCATCGAATCGCTGAAAGAAGGCGAAATCTACACCGGCAAAGTCACCAGCCTGGCTGATTTGGTGCTTTTGTCAATGTCAACGGTGCGGACGGACTGGTGCACCTGTCCGAGATCTCCTGGGAACGCGTCCAGCATCCCTCCGAGGTGCTCGAAGTGGGACAGGAAGTCCAGGTCAAGATCATCAACATTGACCGCGAGAAGAAGCGCATCGGCCTGTCGATCCGCGCCCTGCAGAACGATCCCTGGCAGAGCAAGGTGGAAAAATTCAAAGTCGGTCAACTGGTGGAAGGTATCATCACCCGCCTGACCAAGTTTGGTGCCTTTGCCCGCCTGGAAGGCGACCTGGAAGGCCTGATCCACATCTCCGAGATCAGCGAGAACCGCATCGAGCATCCCAAGGAAGCCGGCTTGCACGACGGCAGTGTGGTCACCCTGCGCATCATCCGCATCGACCCCGAACAGCGCCGCATCGGCCTGAGCCTGCGCAAGGTGGACTCGGGTGCTTACAAGGACCTCGACCTGAAACAGATCGACCTCGAAGGGGTCAACCTGGAGCTGGTGGATAGGGAGCCCGAACCAGGTCAGGAAGTGCAAGTAGAACCGGTGGAAAGTAAGCCCGAACCTGTTCAAGATGTGGAACTGGAACCGGCGGAAAGTAAACCCGAACCAGTTGAAGACGTGAAACCGGAACCAGCGGAAAGCGAACCCGAACCAGTTGAAGACGTGAAACCGGAACCAGTGGATAGAAAACCCGAACCGGTTGAAGACGTGAAACCGGAACCAGTGGAAAGCGAACCCGAACCAGACCAGGATGTGAAACCGGAAGCGGTGGAAAGCGAACCCGAACCCGAACCTGATCAGGCTCCCCCGGAAGACGAAAAAACGGATTCGGAAGCTGACCAGCCTCCCAAAGATGAAGTCCCCCCGCAAGAGTGAACAAGAGGAAGCCCGGTTTCTTGTGGAGACCGGGTTTTGAATTCCCATGCTCCCACTTATCGTAGATGCCCACGAAGATATAGCCTATAACATCCTGACCTTCGGCCGCGACTATAACCGGTCGGCAGGTGAAACGCGCCGCCTCGAAGTGGAGAACGGTTCCGCTGCCCCCGTGCACAATGGCGAGTCCCTGCTCGGCTGGCCCGATTACCAGCGCGGCCGCGTGGCGGTGGTCTTTGGCACGCTGTTTGCAGCACCCATCCGCAGCAAGACCGGTGACTGGGAAACCCAGACCTATGCCTCTCCGGAAGAGGCCCATCTTCAATACAGCGCCCAACTCGATGCCTATCAAAAACTGGCTGATGAGCACCCGGACCATTTTCGGCTCATTGCCGCAAGAACAGACCTGCAAGCGATCCTGGATCACTGGTCGGATCCCCTGCTCGAAAACCATCCGGTCGGGTTGGTGCCGCTGATGGAAGGGGCGGACGGGGTGCGTACGCCCTCCGAAGTGGAGTGGTGGTGGCAGAAGGGGCTGCGCATCCTCGGCCCGGCCTGGGGCGGCAACCGCTACTGCGGCGGCACGGCTGAGCCGGGTCCGCTAACCGGCGATGGCCGCCTGCTGCTCAAGGCGATGGGGGAGGTCGGTTTCACCCTCGACCTGAGTCACATGGACGAACTGGCGGCTCGCCAGGCGCTCGACATGTATCCCGGTCCCATCATAGCCAGCCATTCCAATGCGGCTGCGCTTGTGCCCGCCTACGAGGGTAACCGGCTTCTGCAGGATGATATGATCCGGCGCATCCTTGAAAGGGATGGGATCATCGGTGTGGTGCCGTTCTGCAGGTTCCTGTCCTTCGAATGGAATGTGGGCGACCCGCGTGAGAGCATCTCCCTCCATATGCTGGCGGCGCATGTGGACCGGATCTGCCAGATGGCCGGTGATGCCAGCCATGTGGGTCTGGGCAGCGACTTCGACGGCGGTTTTGGTCTCTCCAGTGTGCCTGCCGGTGTGGATACGATCGCCGACCTGCAAAAACTCGCTCCGATACTGTCAGCGAAAGGGTATAATGACGAGCAAATCGCCGCGGTCCTGGGGAAGAACTGGCTGCGCCATTTACAATCATGCTTACCATGACATCTCCTGACCTTTCGGTTCAAAATAACGGCAATGGGAATAACGGCAAGGAAGGCATTCCTTCGCGGACGCGTATCCGCTTCGGCCTGCTGCTGACGTTATTTGGTTTCCTTGTTTTTCTGCTTGGCGCCCGCCCGGCGCTATTTGGTCTCGACCGCAGCCCGGTGGTGGGCGTGGTGCAGATCAGCGTTTTCCTGGTGGGATTGGCGATCATCTGCTTCGGCGGCTACATCGGCATGCTCTCCTTCTGGCGAAACGGTGACCGCACCATCCCGGTCGATATCGGCTCGCGACTGGTTGCCACGGGCTACGTGGTGGCAGTATTCTCCGCGATGGCTGATTATTTCGGCCTTGGCACGCGCCAGCCTCCGCTCATTCCGTTCTTTGGACCATGGCAGGCTATCGGGGTGCAGATCGGCGAGGGTTTGATCACGATCGGTTTCCTGTTAATGATCCCCTTTCACAGGCGAAAGAAAAAAGAAGAATAATGAGTCAGATCCAAGAGAAGATAACAAAGGCCACCTCACAGGTGGTCTTTTTCTTTACCTTGGGTGTCCGCACAATGTCAGGTTTAATCCTGAATAAAGTTATTGGTTGGATCTGCTTTTGGAATTCAGGAGATTAAAATTCTTCGAAGGATCGCTTCCTAAAGATGAAAAAAGGGGAAAAACCCTCTCCTTGAGAAATGGTATACTTCTTTTATCGCACACGCATTAAAATTTTCTTGGAGCCCCGTAAACCCTCCCCTTGCCATGGACCTGAAAACCGAACTCACCAGTATTTTACCCGCTGAGCGCATCCTGGCTCGTCCGCTTGACCGTTACGCCTACGCCAACGACGCCTCCTACTTCCGGCTGATTCCACAGGCAGTGGTGCAGCCTGTTTCGATAGACGAGATCCGCTTGCTGTTCCAATTTTCGCAGAAGACGCGCGTCCCGCTCACCTTTCGCGCCGCCGGCACCAGCCTCTCCGGGCAATCAGTCAGCGACGGCATCCTGGTGGCGCTTGCCCGCCACTGGGGGAATATCCAGGTGGAAGACGGTGGCGCCCTGGTTCGTGCCCAACCCGCCGTGGTGGGGGGATTCATCAATACCGTTCTCAAACCCTACCGGCGCCGCATCGGTCCCGACCCTGCATCCATCGACGCCGCCATGCTGGGGGGTATCCTGGCAAACAACTCCAGCGGGATGTGCTGCGGTGTGGTGGAGAATGCCTACCACACGCTCCACTCGCTGACCCTGGTGCTGCCCAACGGCCTGGCGCTGGATACTGCCGCCCCGGATGCCCCTGCCCGCTTCCAGGAGGGGGCACCCGATATTGCCAATGGCCTGCTCGACCTGCGCCGGCGCCTGCTGGCAGATGTTCCTCTGACCGAACGCGTGCGCCTGCGCTACCAGACCAAGAACACCGACGGCTATTCGTTGAATGCACTGCTTGACTTTGATAATCCGCTCGACATTCTGACCCACCTGATGATCGGCTCGGAAGGGACATTGGGCTTCATCGCCGAAGCCGTCCTGCATACCCTGCCTGATTTTTCCCGCAAGTACACCGCCCAGCTTTACTTCAGGAATATCCACGATGCCGCCCGCGCCATCGAGCCTCTGCGTGATTCAGGCGCACGCGCGGCCGAGATCATGGAGCGTGCCGCCCTGCGATCGGTGGAGAACCTGGCCGGCGCTCCGGAAATCCTGCGCCAGCTGCCCGATTCTGCGGCTGCCATCCTGGTTGAATACCAGGGAGATACAGCCGAGGATATCGCCAGCCTGCGAAAGATTTCTGCCCGTACGATGCGAAAGTTGAGCCTGTTGCACGATCCCGGTTTCACCGAAGACCCGGTCGTCCAGGCCAACTTGTGGAAATTACGCAAGGGGCTATTCCCCACGCTGGGTGCCATGCGCCCCAGCGGCACTTCCGTGATGACCGAGGACCTGGTTTTCCCGGTGCCGCGCCTGGCAGAAGCGGTCACCGATCTGCAGACCAGGTTCCAGACCCACGGTTACACGGATGCCATCATCTTCGGTCATGCCAAGGACGGCAACCTGCATGTCAATTTCAGCTGCCGGCTCAACAGCCAGGAGGAGATCCTGCGCATCGAGCGATTCCTGGATGATATGTTTGGAATGATGAGAAATAAATATGACGGAGCCCTCAAAGGGGAGCATGGCACGGGACGGGCGATAAGCCCCTACCTGGAAGCCGAGTGGGGTTCCAATGGGATTGGTATCATGCGGGATATCAAGGCTCTATTCGACCCGTCCGGTCTGCTCAACCCGGGCGTGATCTTAAATCCTGACCCGCGCGCCCACATCTCGAACATCAAGGACATGCCGTCCATTGACGCGGAGGTGGACAAGTGTATTGAGTGCGGTTATTGCGAATCGCACTGCCCCAGCCGCCTGCTCACCCTCACCCCCCGCCAGCGGATTGTCCTCCGGCGTGAGATCGTCCGCCAGGGCAATTCAAAGGCAGAGCCATCCCTTCTGGCTTCCCTGTTCAGGGATTTCCAATATTCAGGCCTGGACACCTGCGCGGTGGACGGTCTCTGCGCCTCCGCCTGCCCGATAAATATCAACACCAGTGACCTGACCAAGAGTCTGCGCGCCGGATTGGTTACGCCGCGTGGCAGTAAGATTGCAGGCTGGCTGGTGGAACATTTCGCAGGAGTGGAAAAAACGCTTGCGGTTGGCATCCGGTTTGCTCATGCTGCCGAGAAGATCATCGGGGTGAAGGCCATACTCGGGCTCACCCGTGTTGCCGAAAAACTGACCGGCTGGACCCTGCCAAAATGGAATCGAGCAGTTGCTCATGTTCCCTCCCGGCTCCCGGTCACCCGCCGAGATGAAGCAGCTTATGTCTATTTTCCCTCCTGCATCTCGCGGCGCATGGGTATTCCCAAACCCGGCATGGCTTCCCTGGCTGAAACGCTGGTCACGGTTGCACAGCGGGCCGGCGTGCAGCTGTGGATTCCCCCGGACGTGGAAGGCAACTGCTGCGGCATGCCGTTCGGGTCAAAAGGGTACACCGCAGCAAACCAGGCCATCCGCCTGCGCACCCTGAAGCGCTTCTGGGAATGGTCGGAACATGGCCGCCTGCCGATCGTGATCGATACCACCTCCTGCACCTATACCCTGCGCCAGGCTGCTGACAACCCTTCCAGCCTGTCCTCTGAAGAGCGAGCGATCATCGAGAAGCTTACCCTGCTGGATGGGCTGGAGTTGATGCATGATGTACTGCTGCCCGCTTTGCAGATTCGCCCGGTTGCGGAAGCAGTGGTCCTGCATCCCAACTGTTCGTGCCGCAAGTTGAACCTGCAGGACAAGATGACTGCCATTGCCAGCCGTTGTGCCAGCAATGTCACCGTGCCACTCAACCTGGGCTGTTGCGGTTTTGCCGGCGACCGCGGCCTGCTCTTCCCCGAACTGACCGCCTCCGCCACCTCGTTGGAAACAATGGAAGTGAATTCCAAGAAGTATGATGGTTACTATTCCTCCAACATCACCTGTGAGATGGGCATGACCCTTGCCACGCAGCACAACTACCACTCCGTCATCTATCTCCTTGAGCAGGCTTCGCGAGGTACTTCCTAATAAGCTGCTGAGGCTGCAGGGGATGTCTTCTTTTTGATAAAAAAAACTCCAGGCAGGGATTCGCAACCTGCCTGGTTTTTATTCGTCAGTAGTTGTGGATTCTATGGATTTAATGAGCCAGGGGCAGGCTTTTAAAGGCTTCCACCTGGCTGCGGATCGCGCGCTCGGTCGGCAGGCGTTCAATGGAGGAAGCCCCGAAGAAACCGGCGATACCGGGCATCATTTTCAACGCCCTGCCCACGTTTTCCGGCTCGTCAAAAGGTCCGCCATGGCAGATCGCCATCAGATCCTTGCGTATCTTCCAGCCCGCTTCGGCCATGACCATCACCTTGTCGATGGCTTCCTCAAGGGAGAAAGACACGGCAGCACCTATGCTGCCCGCGGTGGTCAAACCAACATGGCACACCAGCAGGTCGGCGCCTGCTTTGGTCATGGCGCGCGCCTCGTCCGCCGTGAATGCATAGGGCGTGGTAAAAAGGTCCATCTCATGCGCCAGGCGGATCATTTCGACCTCTTTATCATAACCCATGCCGGTGGCTTCCAGGTTGGCGCGGAACTTGCCATCGAACAGGCCCACGGTGGGAAAGTTCTGCACACCCGAAAAACCGATCTCCTGCAACTGCTTCAGGAATACCGGCATCAGGCGAAAGGGGTCGGTACCGCAAACGCCAGCCTGTACCGGGGTGTCTTTCACCACCGGCAGTACTTCTGCTGCCATTTCGACCACGATGCCGTTGGCGTCCCCATATGGCAGCAATCCTGCCAGCGAACCGCGCCCGGCCATGCGATAGCGTCCCGAGTTATAGATGATGATGACATCCGCCCCGCCTGCCTCGGCGAACTTGGCTGAAATACCCGTCCCCGCACCGCAGCCGACGATCGGTTTTCCGGCTTTTACCTGGGCTTGCAGCCGCCTGATGATCTCTCTGCGTGGAATTGTCATTGCGATGCCTCCTATTTCTCCAGGATGTCCAATAAGGTTTGCGCCGCCTTATCGGCAAATTCGGGATCGTTGATGTTGTGATCCATTTCGATAACCGGGATTCCAGGTTTGAGATTTCTCTTGATGGCTTCGAAACAGGCGCCATCTGCCTGTGGATCCCAGAACTCTCCGCCCGGGCTGTCGAGTTGTGAAACGCCTTTCAGCGGGATCAGGATGCTGACTGCTGCCGTGGCTGCGTTGGCTGCCGCGGCGATCATCTCCCCGATGCGCTTGTTCTCCTCATCGTTGGTCCGCAGCAGGGTGATATTGGGGTTCCACTGGTATAACTTGCGAGACCTGTATTTTTCGGGGATGGTATCCAGCGCCCAGAAGTTGGCCATGTCCACGCACCCCGGAACCAGCACGGCCGGGACCCCGTGGCGCGAGGCAGCCAGGCAGCGTTCCGGACCGGCGTTCAGGACCCCTCCGCAGACTTCATCCGCAAGTTCCGTGGTGGTGATGTCGAGCACTCCCGTGAATTGGCCGTCTGCGACCAGGGATTCCATGGTCTTTCCCCCCGTTCCCGTGGCGTGGAAGACCAGGACCTCATAACCGTGAGCTTCCAACAGGCTGCGTGCCCGGTCCACCGCCAGGGTGGTGTTGCCGAACATCGAGGCTGCGATGAGAGGCTTCTCCTTGCCGGCCCTGGCAGCCTTGGCCGCCTTCATTTTTACCATTCCGGAAATTGCCCCCGCCGCGTTGGCATAGATGAGATTGCTGATCCGGTTGAATCCGGCCACATCCACGATGGAAGGTATCAGCGTGATATCCCGGGTGCCCACGTAAGCGCTGACATCCCCGCTCGCCAGTGTGGTAACCATTACCTTGGGAACGCCAACCGGCAGGGCGCGCATGGCCGCGGTGGAAAGGGAGGTGCCTCCCCCTCCGCCCATCCCGATGATTCCGTCCAGCCGGCCCTCGTCAAACAGCCGCCGAACGATCACCGCCAGGCCTGCCGCCATCACCCGCATGGCTTCATCCTTGTGCTCGCCGGACGCCAGGCTCGCCAGGTCCCCACCGCCTGCCGAGGCCACCTCCTGGCGGGAGATGTCGGGGGTAAACGCCGGATCTCCCAGCACGCCGAAGTCGATCACCAGGGTCTGCAGACCTTCCTTTTCAATCAACTCCTTCAGGAAGGCGAATTCCTTTCCTTTTGTATCCAGTGATCCGGTGATGACTACGGTACTGCCCATTGGATCGCTCCTGCCTAACCGAAGATCAATATCAAGGCGGTAACCACCAGCAGCCCCAGGATGATGTTCTCGAAAATATGCTTGGGAACCTTGAGCACCAGCCAGCGCCCAAACCAGACCCCAAAGGGTACGATGGGGAGCACCCAGGCGATCTGCCAGATTCGGGGGAAGTCGAACATCCCGGTAAAGTAGTAGTAGGGCACCTTGATCCAGTTAAGAATGGCATAAAACAGGACCGAGGTTGCAATGAACACGCGCGGGGTTACATCCTGCAGGATGAGATAAATGCTGATGGGCGGCACACCGCTGTGCGCCATGGCGGAGGTGAAACCTGCCGTGGTGCCTGCCAGCCAGCCGTGCCAGCGGCGCTCCTGGTATTTCACCGAACCCAGGATGCGTTTTTCAAAAAGTTTGTACACCACGAACAGCAATGCGATGATCGCCAGCCCGATCTTAAGCACCTGGGTGGATACATTGGTAATGAAATAGGTCCCGATCGTCACTCCGACTATTGCACCCGGGATCAACAGCCAGACCAGGCGCGCATTCCAGCGCTTCCAGTGCAGGGCCACCGAGAATACATCGGCCAGCAGCATGATGGGCAGCAGCAAGCCGAGCGCCTGGTTGACGGGCATCACCAGCGCCAACAGCGGTGTGGACAGTGTTCCCGCCATTCCGCCCAACCCGCCTTTGGACAGGCTGACAAGGAAAGTGACTGCGATCATCATAACAATAAACACGGTGGCATTACTCGTCATTCTTGTTTTCTCCAAGGGGATCGAATAGTCCAAGCATTTTCAATCGTTCCGTGGTCGGAATGCCATTCTCCGTCCAACCCATGAGGCGATAGTATTCATCCAGCATCGGTTCCAGGTCAACCACCTGCCCGCCGGCCGAACCGACCATCAGAGGTTGCACCAGGTTGCGCCCCGGCAGGGTGTCTGCCGGGCGTGAGAAACCCTCCCGCACGTTGAAGAGCCGCGCCAACGTGGAAACGCGCTCGCCGAGAAGTTCCAGGTCTGAGACCCTGGGATAGTCGAATCCGGTGGCGGCTTTCACCAACTGCCACAATTCCTTGAGGCTCATCCCGTATCCCGGAAAGGCACACAGGCAGGCGCTGTCCCAGACGGCTTTGTCGGCCTGGTGATCCCGGAAGAGTTGCGGTTTCCCTTCGATCACCAGGGGATTGGCTGCCCCGCTGAACACCTCCCCCAGTGGCGCCCCGCGCAGGTGACAGGCGCCCCGTTCGGAGATGGCATAAGCCAGTGCGGTGCCTTTAGCTGCATTGGGGTGGTAGGCTGGCATCTCCAGCCCCTTCACATGCATGGCGAATGACTTCGTTTCAGGATGGCGTTCTGAAATGGCAGCCACTCCTTGTGCCAGCCAGGAGCCGCAGCCCTCACCGCTGGTCATTTTTTCCACCAGGGCGATGGCCGCTTCCGCATTTCCCCAGGTTGGCGAAATTCCATCCAGGTCGTCCGCGGTCAGCATGCCGCGCTCGAACATCTCCATGATAAAGCCCACCACACCGCCCACGCTGATCGTATCCAGGCCAAATTCGTCGCACAACCAGTTGAGGCGGATGATGGTTTCCCGGCTGCCAATGGCACAATTGGAGCCCAGCGCATAGATGCTCTCATATTCCGGCCCCTCGATGACCTTGCCATCTTCCAGGGGTACGGTCCATTTTCCACAGCCGATCGGGCAGCCAAAACAGGCATACTCATTTTTCCAACTATGCTTGCGGAAGGAATCGCCTGAAATCTCATCCGATTTTTCAAATTGCCCTTTCTGGAAGTTGCGGGTGGGCAGCGCGCCCATCACATTGATCACTTCCAGGATGTTCGCTGTCCCTTCCCTGTGGAGCATGCTGACCTGGCTCGACATGCGCACCGCCCGGAAAGCCAGTTGCAGGGCGCGCTCAAATTGCTTTTTATCGTGCACCTGCACACCCCCGGTCCCATGCACAGCAATGGCTTTGAGTTTCTTGGAGCCCATCACTGCGCCAACCCCGCCGCGTGCCAGCGCCCGGCTTTCATTAAATATCCCTGCCAGGTTGCGCATCGCTTCTCCGGGCGGACCGATCACAAGGGATTGCCATTCATGCCCAAGTTTCGCTTTGATCATTTCCGTAGCCGCGGAGATTGTCTTGCCCCACAGGTCCACTGCCGGGCGGATCTCAATCCGCTCCCCATCGATGACCAGCATGACCGGGTCCTTTGCAGCACCGGTGATCACCAGGGCATCATAACCGGCATATTTGAGCATGTTGCCCCAGTAACCCCCGCAGTAGGCATCGAAATAGGTGCCGGTCGCCGGGCTCTTTGTGGTCAGCCCAAAGCGCCCGGCCGTAGGCGCCGTGGTACCGGTCAGCGGACCGGTGTGAAAGATCATCCGGTTTTCCGGGGAGAGCGGATCCACGCCCGCGGGTTGTTCCGTATAGAGCAGCCAGGCTCCCAATCCCTTGCCGCCCAGGACCAGCGGCATCACCTGCACAGGCAGCGACGTGACCTGCGTGGTCCCCGAGGTCAGGTCGACGCGCAGAATGCGGTTACAGTAAGCACGCTTGGTCAGGTCCATAGCGATCATTTACTCCAGTACCGGGGTGAAATCCTTGCGTGGGGCGATAAAGATCGCCCCGGTCGGGCAGATGCGGGCGCATTCCGGTGCGCCGCTGCACAGGTCACAGATTACTGGGTACCATTCCAGCGCATGTCCGTCCTCGAAGGAAATGCCGCTTTCCGAGCGCAGGATCACCTGCGTCGGGCAGATTTCCACGCATTTGGCGCAATCATCGCAGCGTTCAGGGATCAGTTCCACTGCGCCGTTCTTCAAGTGCCAGCGTAAAGCGTGGGTTGGGCATACTTCGATGCATTTTTTACAGGAGGTGCAAAACAGGACCTTGTGCTGCCCGGGTTGGCTGCCTGTCTCGATCCTCAGGCGCGCCTGGTGAATGCCGTAGGCACCGCTGCCATGGCTTGCCACGCAGGCTCCCACGCACAGGTCGCAGCCAGTACACAGGGTCGGTTTGGCTTTCAACCGCACGAAATCCCACATTTCCCCGCGCAAGGCTTCATCCACCGACCAGTCCTGATGACCAATTTGGCATAGTTGTTCGATCATCTTCCGGGGATCTGGCGACTTGGTCACATTGCGGCCCATCAGGCAGCCGGAAGCCCCGGCCTCATGGGCTTCCGCGTACAGTTCCAAGGCATCGCGCTCGTTGTCGGAACGGGCACCCCCCAGCACGAGGGTTGGTATTGCGCTGATATCGATCAGGTGCCTGAACAACTCCACATCCCCGGTGTAGGGGATCTTGAGAGCATCTGCGCCGATCTCCACGGCCATGCGCGCCCCCAGGGTGAGGATCTCAACAATATTGGCGCCGGTCACCTGTCCACCGTAAGCAAGCGGTTCGATGATGCACGGCAAACCCGCCCGACGGCACTCATTGACAAACCGGGCACATTTGTCGATGCCAATGGCCTCAATTCTGTCACTGTAGCCGAGAAACAGGTAGATCGTGATGGCTGCGGCACCCAGGGAAAGGGCCTGGTCGGCAGTGATGACCTTCTCATTGACCAGCAGTCGCTGGGGTACCGCGTTGCTGACATTGGAGGTGCCCAGGCGGGGCATGTTCATCCAGTCCGCACGTACTATCAGGGCTGGACCATCCCGGCCTTTGAAGAGGGGTGCTAGCCTCAACGCCTGCCCGGGTGAAAGCAAAATACCGTCCACACCGCCGGCGATCACCGCCTCGACCGTTGCTCGCAGGTTCACCACATTGGGGGTGACATCGCTCATATAGCCATGGTCCGCGGCCACGCATATGGCGCGACCATCCCCGTGGCGGTTGAACAGGCGGTCCATGCGGTTCTGCAATCCGATCTTCATATCACCTGACCGCCTTGCCGTGCACAAGGGTTCGACAAATCTGCAGGCTGGCAGCAGGATCTTTAAACCCAAAGATGTGCTCATCCAACCAGATGCCGGAAGCGCCCAGCTGCAGGGCTTCTTCCATCACGGTTGTATCCTTTTCCAGGTTGAGGTCCCCCACCCACACCGGCAGATCTTTGCCCATTGCCAGGATGGTTTTAAACGATGCTGCTCCCGGCCAGGGCACGATGATGCCATCCGCGCCGCCTTCAATGGCAAAGGAAGCGCCCAGTTCAATCGCTTTATCCCGCAGTACCACCCGCGGCCCCACGGGCTTCACCTCCACGAGCACCGGCATCCCCAGGCTGAGCCCTTCCAGCCCCAGGTTCACCACCCGCTGCATGCAGCAGGCTTCTATCTCCTCTTCGTGCCCGAGGATGAAGTACATCACCAGGGCGTTCGCACCCAGGTCCAGTGCATCGGCGGGATCCAGGAGAGGGAGATACTGGATGGTTTCAGCCGGAAGCACAAAATCTTCGCCGCGCAGGGCGTTGGTCCAGTCGGCGCGCACCAGCAGGGCGGCTTCCCTGCGGGTGCGAGGTTTCAGCACCCGCGCCTGTCCGGGGCTGGCGACGATACCATCCATTAACGGTAACAGTGGCTTGACCGCATCCATAAAATGCTCCAATCCTGGAAGCACACCCAGGCTGAGGGCACGGCTGGTATCAATCACCAGGCTGCGCCCATCAGCAGGATCGAGCAATTCACTCATCCGGTACTGTTTGCTGCTCATGCTTCTCCTTGCAGGTAAGGGATCGTCTGCGGACCTTCAGGGATGACGCAGATGCGTGCCGCGGATCCATTCTTTTTCAGCAACCGTGCGAGGGTATCCTCCAGGTTGCGGCAGGGAATGAATAATGCCTGTTCGATCTGTCTGTCGGTCAATCCGTCGCTGTAAACATACACCTCTGCGCGGCTTTGGATCTGCGCCTGGATCTGCACCTGCCATTGGTCCTGGGCGCTGAAGCCGGGCTTCGAGATCAGGTCGATCACACCCTGGATCGAACCGGCTTCTCTCAACAGGGCTGCATACTGGCCGTGATCGGGTAAACCGTCCTCGCATGCCGCGGCAATGAGAATGCTCCCGCCCTCCCTGACGATCTGGCTGGCAGCGCTCATGCCCTTCACCGACTGGTACAGGTTCTGATCCAGGGGATAACCACTGTTGGTGGTGATCACGATATCGTAGGGCTGCAACACTGCGCACATGGCGTTCTCTTTTACAAAAGTGCAACCCCTTGCATGGGCAGCCAGCATTTCTCCGGCAAAGACGCCTGTGATCTCCCTGCGGACGTTGAGAGCCACGTTCAACAGAAAGGTGGGATTCGTAAGCAAGGCCACCTCACGCATTTCTTCCCAGATGGGATTCCCCTCGGTGACTCCCCAGGTGGCGCTGCGATGGGCGATCATCTCGATCCCGTGATTGGAAAAGACGCTCTCCATCCCGGCCAGCGAAGGAAGCACCGCCTTGGGTCCGCCGCTGAACCCGGCGAAAAAATGAGGTTCGATGAATCCGGTCAGGATGCGCACATCGGCTTCGAGATATTCCCGGTTGATGCGCACTGGATGCCCCCGTGCAGTCACGCCCAGGGAAACTAGGTTTGCTTCATCGCTGCAATTGTGCTGCTGGCAGCGGTAACCTGCCACGATGCGATCGCCGAGCATCAGCGCGCAGCTCGTTCTCGGTCTGCACCCGGTGCGTTCCCAGCCCGTTCAGCAGAGTGATGTTTTTCGGGGCGATACCGGCCTTCTCCAATTCGTCCAACAGCACGGGCAGGACCAGATCATTGGGGGTGGCGCGGGTGATATCGGTGTGGACAATCACAACCCTGTCGCCGGGTTTGACCAGTTCAGCCAAAGGAGCCGATCCGATCGGATCGCGTAAAGCCTCCCGGATGGCAGCGCGTGCATCCCTCAGCCCGGGGATGAATTTCGGTGTTAACACATCCGCTGGTTCAGGGATTCTTACATTCAGGCCGGTACGACCATATGCCAGTTTGATTTCCATTGCAGTAAAAAAGACCCGGATCCGCGCAGGCTGCCAGCGTGAAATCCGGGTCCGGTCTTTCCTGGGTTAGAGTGCCCGGTCGATAAACTCGCGGGTATGAACGCTCACCGGCACCTTCATCAATTCAAGCACGCCACGTGCGGTATGCTCCGAAAGGCGGCGGAAGGCTTCTTCACCCTTGGCCTTGGTGGCACGCAGCGGGTTTCCGATCACGCCGCTCTCGATGAATTCGTGGTGATCCATCGGGAAGGCAAAGTATTTATAGCCGTCAAATTCCACATCGGGCATGCCGTCTTTTTTCTCGAACGAGCGCGGCAGGAATTCAGGAACGTGTGCCTTGGTGAAATTGGCCCGTTCCATGCGCACGAACTTCTCATTCCAGGCAAGGTCCTGCGAGGTCTCCAGTTCGCTCGAATGCCAGCCGGGTGTCTCCTCGGGAGGATTCTCCATCAATCCAGCCAGGATGCCGACATAGTTCTCCATATAAGGCTTGACAAAACCGATCAACGCGCCGGTCTCATAGCGCAGCTTCCGCAGGACCGGATCCACCACTTTTACATTGGAACCGTGCCCGTTGACAAAGATGATGCGGTTGAAACCGTGATGGATGAGGCTGCGCCCGACATCGTACAGCAGGTTAAGCAGTGTGCTGCTGCGCAGAGTGATGGTGCCGCGCCCCATGCCGGGTCTGTGCATATGCTGCGGTGAGTAGCCGGTCCAGATGGGCGGGGAATGCAGCACGCCGATCATCTCCGATACCCGGCAGGAAATCTCAATGGCTGTGATGGTGTCGGTGTAGATCGGCAGGTGCTGACCGTGCTGTTCAAAACTAGCCATGGGCACCAGGATGGTATCCTTTGTCTTGAGATACTCCTGGATATCCACGTACGTCAGGTCGCCCAATTCCCAGGAGATAAATTTCTTGCGGAATTCTTCATCCCCTTCGGTCAGGTGCGGGATATCCTTGTAATCACGTCCATTTCCAGTTAACATTTTTCACTCCTTATGCATCAGTTCGTTGAACAGGTCAGCGACCTCGACGCCAAATTGGGGATCGTTGACATGCCGTTCGTAGGTAAGAATGGGGATGTCTTTCCTGATCCCGGCGCGCAGGGTTTCCAGGAAGGCTGCGTCGGCTTCTGGGTTCCAGAATGCGCCGCCGGGCACGTTGGGGATGGAGAGTCCCTGCGTTGGGACCGCTATTAGGATGGGGCCTTTGGCGAGGTTCAGGCGTTCAGCAAACAGGCGCCCCAGCGAGATCATCTCATCGTGGGTGGCGCGCACAAGCGTATACTCGGGATTGTGATCGTATACCGGTCGTCCCTTCAGCGCAGGGGGAATTGCCCCGGCATGGAAGACACAGAAGTCAATGCAGCCCGGGACGACCACCTGGGGCAGCCCCAGCAAGCCGATCCGCTTGAGGCGATCGGGACCGCCATCGTGTATTCCTCCAGTCATGGGATCGAAGGTTTCATTGGTGGTGAAGTCGATCACGCCAATAAAATGACCGGTTTCGGCAAGTTCTTCCATGGCTTTGCCGCCGACACCGTTCGAGTGAAAGATGACCGCCTCGAAGCCGTGTTCGGCAAGCCGGTCCTTGAGTGCCATCACTGCCCTGGTGGTGTTGCCCAGCATGGTCACGGCAACATACTTTTCGCCGGCGACTGGTTTCGGCAGCGTGTGACCATAGTCAACCATCCCCTTCAGGGCTGCGGCAACATTGTCGAAGATCGTGGTCGCGATCGGGTTCAAACCTAAAATGTCCACAATGGAGTGAACCACCATGATGTCGCTCGTGCCTACCATGGGATCGAAGTAGTGTTTTCCGGAAGCGATCGGGGAAACCAGAACTTTGGGCACCCCGACCGGCAGTTGCATCATAGCTGCCGCGCCCATCACCGCCCCCTCCGCACCGCCCATGCTTACGATTGCATCCAGTTTGCCCAGCGAGAATAACTCCAGGGTTAGTTTTTTAACCGCCGTGCGCATCCCTTCGACTGCCTTGCCGCGGCTGCCGGCATTGCGCAGGGCATCGATCGTGGTACCGGCGTAGCGGGCGGCCTCGGCACGGGTGATATCGCGACCGGCTTCCAGGGTGATGCCGATCGGCTCGCCCAGGATGCCTGAATCAACCACGGCAGTTTCCAACCCAAGGCCCTGCAAACGGTCGCGCAGGTAGGCAATCTCTGGACCCTTGGTATCCAGAGTCCCGATGATTACAACTCTTTTACCCATGGGAACCCTCCAGGAGGCAGGAAAGGCAATTTGCCTCTCCTGTCTCCTGATTGTTAATCCTACTTAACTAATGGAAGCAGAGTCTCCGAAGTCTTTTTGACCAGCCAGTCATAGAACTCTTCGGACAGCAGGTTGGAGCCGTGTTCCTTGATGAACTTTAATTGTTCGGGGCTGATATCGACCGGATTCTTCTCGATGGCATTGGGGTACTGGTTGGCGGGGGTGCGGTCGATCGGAGCGACGAACTCCACGGTCAGCGCACCGTCATACCCTATGGTCTTCAGGGTGCCAACGAGTTTCAGCCAATCCCAGTGTCCCATGCCGGGTGCCATGCGGTTGTTATCAGCGACATGGAAGTCGACCAGCCGGCCTTTTGCCGACCGGATGGCCTCGTAGGGATCCGCCTCTTCAATATTGAGGTGGAAGGCATCCAGGCAAACACCGCATTCCGGACCGACTGCTTTCGCCAGCGCAAGCGCCTGGGCGGCGCGTGACAGGAAGTATGTCTCGAAGCGGTTGAGCGGTTCGAGAGCCAGTTTCACGCCAGCCTTGGTGGCATGATCCTGTACTTCCTTCAGGCTCTCCACGGCCCATTTCCATTCTTCCTCGGGAGTGGCTTCAGGATTGATCTTGCCCACCGTGCAGGGGACGATGGTCAGTTCGTAGCCGTCCATGTCCTTCACCAGGGTCACGCAATCCTTTGTGTATTTCACCGAGTCCGCCCGCTGGGCTGGATCCTTGGCGAGCAGGTTGCGGTCTTTAAGCATCAAGGTTACCGCACCCCAGCAGCGTATGCCGTTGTCTTTCAGGGTCTTGCGCAGTTCTTTGGCGTTATAAATTTCCGGCTCACCGCTGATCTCGATACTCTCGTACCCATATTTCTTGAGCCTGCGGATGGTCACCTCGGGTGATTCAGCCCTCATCCAGTTGTGCATTGATAGATGCATTTCGTACCTCCTTGATCAAATATTGAGTTTGGATAAGATGAACAATACTCTGGTTTACTGTATGAACATTTGGTATTTTCTACCTCCTATCAATACAGAGTATCTCGTTTCCATTCTATACAAGTTGACCAGCCAAGATTTCATACAGACCTTGCACCTGTATTTCAAATCGATCAGCATGCCGTTTGAGGTGGCTCAAGCAGCCTGGATCTTCACTGATGATCACCCGGGCACCAGCCTGTTGCGCGTCCGCCAGGCGTGAGTAGGTGAGGTGAGCGGAAATGTGCGGGGTTGTGAATTGGAGCGCGCCGTTCCCGGTCGGGTGGCTGCGTTCCTTGCGCCAGAACAACTCCCGGCCTGCGCTGGAAAAAATGCGTGCCAAAAGCTGGCGCGGTGCGGCCTGGCGCGCCGGGACGCGCAAGGAATGGGTGGGGTCAATATAGGAGTAAGGTCGCTGGTCATCAGAAGGTTTGAATTTCAACCTGCCATCTGCTGATTTTTCCTCCAGCAGCGACAGCACTTCCCGGATCTCTATGCCCTTGGGCCATTCGATCCCCAACCGCTCGGTCAGCAAACGTTGGAAGGCATACTGGTCACCGGGTGTGAGCACCAGCAAGCACTTCGCGCCGCTGGATTTCAACTCGGTGAGGGTGGCTTGAGCCAATTTTCGGGCGGTTTCGGGGAACCCCAGCGAAGAGGGCAGGTAACCGTTGCTGCGCCCGGTGCCGATTCGGATGGGTTTCACGCCAACGGCTGCCAGCAGTTTCAGGGCGGCATCCAGCCCTTCCGGCCACAGATAGCTGGCATCATCTCCAACGAACAGGGCATATTCACCCTGTCCCTTGGCGGCTTCAGGCTTCTTCTTTTCGTAGGGGTTGCTCCATTCCTGTATCGCCTGATGAATTTCCAGGGCAGCCGCAGGCGCAAGGCCGCGCCCGGCGACATCAGCACGGGTGGCCGCGATCGCATCCGGCAGGGCCTGGTCGGTGACGCAAAATGCCCTGCAGGTGCCGCAGTCCGCGCAGGAATAAAGAACATCCACCGTTTCAGGATTCCAGGTCAATAAGCCTCGCTGTACCGAGGCAATGGTCAGTCCCCAGCCGTGGGGTGTCAGCGTTTCCTTGCGGGTGACATGACCCACCGGGCAGACGTGGCGGCACATCAGGCAGTACCGGCAATTTTCGATGATCGCGATAGTATTTTGTTGTCCCATGATAACTTCACTCAACCTAGAAG
Source organism: uncultured Chloroflexia bacterium (assembly GCA_963828815.1). Classification (GTDB taxonomy): domain Bacteria; phylum Chloroflexota; class Anaerolineae; order Anaerolineales; family Villigracilaceae; genus UBA877. The sequence continues at coordinate 1,102,364 of CAWHGD010000002.1, read as the reverse complement.
CCAAAACCGGTCTTGCCGGGATTCATGATGCCGTTGGGGTCGATCGTCCGCTTGATCTTCAGCAGCAGCGGCCAGGCGGTACCAAATTGCTTGCGCATATAGCGGGAGAGTTTCAGCCCGACGCCGTGGTGCTCATTGATCATTCCGCCGTTGGCGATCACTGCCTGCATGGCGGCATTCCAGACCCGGTTGTGCAGGCGCAGGGCTTCCTGAGCATCTTGAGGAGGTTCTTCAATAATGAAGCGCGAGTAGACCATCACACCCCAATGGAACCAGTGCGAGAAATGGGCAATGAACTTCACCTTCCAGTCGGCGAAACCTTCCTCCACTGCTTTCTTTTCAGCCCAGTAGAGATCAGCGATCTTGTCGTAAGTGGTCACCGTCTCGGTGGTGCCGTACATCCACGGCAATTTGAGGCTCTTGGGTGGGTAATAAAAGTCGTAGCGGTGCTCCCACCAGGCATCTCCCGGGTCGCGACCCAGGTCGCGCCCTCCCTGCTGGGCGCAATACTCCAGGGCCTTTTTTTCCTGCAGGGCCGCAATTTCCGGGTCGCCGTCGAAACCCATTACCATGTAGGCGCCGTCGTATTCGTAACCCAGAACCTTCTTGACCTGCGAGACGGTTGACTCGCGATCATACAGGCGGATGAGGAGCGGGTTAAGGCGGTGGGTGTTGATGAGCCGCCCGGCTTCAAGAGCCTTGTTTAGATCATCGAACAGGACCGCCCGCATCAGGCGCGCTTCCGGCAGGTAATCGAGCTGCATGGTGGCTTCCGTGATGATGCCGAAATTGCCTTCCGCGCCTAAAAATAAACGGAACCAATCCGGCCCGGCGGCATGTTTCGGCACCGGGGGCGTGCGAATGATCTCGCCGGTGGGCAGCACGATCTGCATGCTGAGCACCATGTCTTCCGCCTTGCCATACTTGGTGCTCAGGGTGCCCGTACCGCGCGGTGCCAGCGCCCCTCCCAGGGTGGCGCAGTTGCTGGAAGCCGCGTAGTGGGGCAGCATGAATCCTTTTTCGTTCAATGCCCATTCAAGCTGGGCGATATTGATCCCCGCCTGGGCTGTCACCGTCAGCGATTTCTCATCCACGGCGATGATCTTGTCCATTCGCTTTGTGTCGACCAGGATGCCCCCGAAAATGGGTAAAGCCCCGCCCTGCGTACCCGACCCGCCGCCCCAGGGGATGACCGGGATGCGATACTTATTGGCGATCTCCAGGATCTCGGATATCTCCTCGGCAGAAACCGGATGGACGATGTAATCCGGTGGTCGGAGCTGCATACCGCGATCCAGCCACATCTGGGGCATCCAGGCCCAGTCGGTGGAGTAGATGAACTTGTCGCTTTCCGCCACGGATACGAAATCCGGGCCTACGATCTCGCTCAGTTCACTGCGGATCATCTCTAACAGGAACAGGTTGTTTTCCATGGTCACTTCTTGACGCCCATCAGGCTCCCGAGGATGAACCAGTCAAGTTCCTCGTAATCACGGGCAGCGATCAGTTCTTTCATCTTCGCCTGGTCAAGGGAACGCACGAGCTCAACCAGGCGCAGGAAGATGAGCAGGCTGTTTCGCAGGTGCTTGGTGGCGGTAATGTCTGGCTGGGTGCGAATGGCCTTCACGTCCATGCCAACCATGCCTTTTTCGTAAAACCGGTTGCCATCCAGCACGCGTACTTCGTTGAAAGCCCGTCTCAGGTCCACCGACCCAAAGGACCGATCCTCATCGAATTTCAGGCCGTTCTGGTCATTCAGGTGAACGCCCCACAACTTGCCAAATGCCAGACCGAACGCCATTTCATCCGACGGGTCCAACCCGGCCAGGATCGCATGTGCCGATTCGACCAGGCAGCCGACCCGTTCCGGGTGGTCGGACTGGGAGCCGAGAGCCAGGGCATGGCCGATGGTGGGAAGGTAAGCCATATCCATGGGCTCATTTGGCTTGGTCTCGATGGCAATGCGCAATTTCTTATCGTAGTTCAACAGGGTGTTCACCGCCTCCAATAAATGGTGGGTGGCTTGGGCGGCATCCTTTGCCTCGCGCATGTAGGTGCCTTCGCGCGCCAGCCAGAGCACCATCAGGTCACAACCCACCTCCTGGGCGATATCCGCCGCCTTTTTGGAACGATCGATGGCATACTGCCGCATCTTGGGATCGTTGGCGGTATAAGCGCCATCCACGGTATTGGCCGATTCCCACAGGCGGGGCGCCACGAACTCGGCCACCAGGCCGTTATCCTCCAATTTTTTCCTTATCACCCGGGCCTGCTTGCTGATCTCCGAAGCTGAAAGCTTGTCGAGACCGGGTACCACGTCATCATCATGAAATTGCATGGCATCGTACCCAAGGCTCTTGAGGATTTCCACTTTTTTATCGAAGACGACGGATGATCTGACGGTGGGTCCAAAGGGATCTGCACCCTCATGGATGTTCCAGGGTCCAAATGAGAAACGATATCCATATTTTTCCATATCAGCTCCTAAACGTTGCATTTTCCATGAAAGTAATCGTCTCAACCAGCGATCGTACCCCGCCTGCAGCACCGACCTCGGTTACGCACAGGGCGCCCACCGCGTTCGCAAACCGGGCAGTCTTTTCCAGGGACCAATCCTGCCACACTCCCGCGATGAAGCCGGCTGCAAAGGCATCGCCCGCGCCGGTGGCATCCACCACATCCACCTGGAAGGCTGGCATCTGGATCTGATCTTTGCCGTTCATTACCAGGCAGCCCTCTGACCCCATTTTTAACCCCACCGTGCCCACGCCGTGATCCAGCAACGCCTGCGCCGCCTCCCCGGGGGTTTTCAATCCGGTCATTGCCTGGGCTTCGGGCAGGCTGGGTACGAAGTAGTCAATGTAGGGCAGGCAGGGTTTCATTACACTCATCCAGCGACCGGTGTCATCCCAGACAACATCGAGAAAGGTGGTCACACCCGCAGCGCGGGCTTTGCGCAACAACTCGGCGGTGGGTTCACCGTCGATACCGGGCATCACCAGCGAACCGGCGATGTGCAGGATGGAAGCTCCTGCCACCATCTGAAAGTCAACATCCTCCAGTTTCATGCGGGCATTGGCGCCGATAAAATGCACGAAACGCCGTTCACCATCCGGTTCCACCATCACCATCGTGGCGGAAGTGCCTACTTTATCATCGCGCTTGACGCCCCTGACACCGATGCCGCGCTCTTTCAATGCGGCCAGCACAAAGTCACCGAATGCATCGCTGCCGATCTTGCCGATCACTTCCACCGGCAGGTTGAGCCGCGCCAGCGCGGTGGCTGCGTTGATGGCGCAACCTCCGGTGTGCAGACTCATCTCGTCCACTAAGACCAGCCGGCCGGGATCAGGAATGGCGCGCAGGGGTCGTCCTACAACATCTGCTACCATGATCCCCAGGCAAAGGATGGGTTTGGCTTTTGCCATTTCATTGAATCCTATATCTTCGAATGATGCCGGGAAAGTGATCTCCTCGCAGTCATAATTCGCCCAGCCTGATAAACTCATCCTTCAAGGCTGGATACAGGGCACGATAGCGGGGGTAATAAAGTTGATACTTTTCCGAGGCTGCCGTTGGAGCCGTGCGCCCGGTGATCTGGATGGTTGCCTCACAGGCAGCCGGTACGCTGGCATAGACGCCTGCTCCCACCCCGGCAAGCAAAGCGGCACCGAACGCCGCTCCTTCCGTGGTGTTGACTGTGACCAGTTCGACGCCAAGCACATCCGCTATGATCTGGCGCCAGAGCGGGCTCTTGGCTCCCCCGCCGGAAATGCGGACCTGGTCGATGGCACCCAGCCCGGCGCTCTGGATGAGCGAAAAACTATCCTTGATGCCGAAAGCAACGCCCTCCAGCACGGCACGGGTCATGTGCGCGCGGGTGTGCCGGACGGTCAATCCAACCCAGGCGGCGCGCGCCAGGGGATCAGGATGTGGAGTCCGTTCGCCGGTCAGGTAAGGCAGGAAAAGCAGTCCCTCGCTGCCAGCCGGGAGTTCGCGCGCCTCATCGACCAGCCTGTCGAAACTCTCGCCCGGGGCAAGCGTATCCCGGTACCACTGCAGGCTGCCCGCAGCGCTGAGCATGACGCCCATCAGGTTCCAGCGTCCCGGGACCGCGTGACAGAAGGCATGCAGGCGTCCTTCCGGCTCGATCAACGGTGATTCGGTTGCCGCGAATACCACACCGGAGGTGCCCAGGGTGAGGGCGATGATGCCGGGTTGCACTGCACCCACACCCACCGCCTGGGCGCCCTGGTCGCCTCCCCCGCCGACGACGGGCGTGCCCTGCAGCAGGCCTGTTTCCGCCGCACCCTGCGCGCTGACCTTGCTGGTCACCTCCGGTCCTTCATAGGTGGGCGGCAGCCATTCGGCCGGAATGCCGAGGGCTGATAATACTTCAGGAGACCAGTTGCGGGCTTTCAGGTCGAAAAGGATCGTGCCGGAACCGTCAGCCTTGTCCATGGCGTATTTACCGGTCAATCGCAAACGGACATAATCTTTGGGAAGCAGGATGTGTCGCGCCCGGGCATAAATTTCCGGTTCGTTTTGAGCCACCCACAGGATCTTGGGTGCGGTGAAGCCGGTGAGCGCATCATTGCCGGTGACCTGGATCAGGTGTTCCTTTCCCAGGCGGGCGCGGATCTCGTCACATTGCGCCTTGGTGCGTTGATCATTCCACAGGATGGCTGGGCGCAGCACTTCGCCATCCTCATCCAGCAGCACCAACCCATGCATCTGCCCGGTCAGCCCCACTGCCAGGATGGATTTCGGAGAGATGCCCGTGTCCTCCAGCACTTTCTTGATGCTTTGAGTCGTGCCGTTCCACCACAGGGATGGGGATTGCTCGCTCCATAAAGGGCGCGGGGTTTCATAAGGATAGGTTGCAGAGGCAGTGCCTGCAACCCGGCCTGTTTCATCCAGAAGCAGGGCTTTGGTGGCGGTGGTCGAAGTATCAATGCCGAGGAAATATTTCATGTTGGATTCGGAGCATGCATTGAAAATGCTGTCTCCTGGGCAGGCAGGGCGAAGGTTTCAACCAGGTTTTGCACAGCGCCAGCGGTTAATCAGCGACGTGCAATCACCTGGAAATTCGGGCCTTTGCTCCTTTTGGCTGGCGTGTTCGAAGATGATCCGTTTATTTTTAACGGGCACCCAGGAGCAGGTCAACTGTTAATTGGTCAAGATGTTCATACGACAGACCGCGCGCACCCAGGGCCTGGCGGTCGAATTTCTTTTCCTTGAGGAATTTAACCTTTTCGGGTTTAAAAACGCCGAGTAGATCATTGGCTCCCTCGGGGTCGGCGTTGACCTCTGCCAGCAGGGCCTGGATCTCTTTATCCTGGTTCCACTGCCTGGCTTTCTCCTTGAGGATCAGGTAGGTTCGCATACAGCCGCGGGCAAAATGGCGGACGCCCTCGTAATCCTCAGAGCGGTAGGCATGTGCGTCGAAATGACGACTGCCCGGGTAACCATGATCCTCCAGCAGTTTTACCAGGAAGAAAGCGCTTTTCAAATTGACCGCTCCAAAGCGGAAATCCTGGTCGTATCGCCCGAAGGCCTGATCATTAAGATCGATGTGGAAAAGTTTCCCCGCATCCAAGGCCTGGGCTACTCCGTGAGTGAAATTTAAACCCGCCATCTGCTCATGGGCAACTTCAGGGTTCACGCCGATCATTTCGGGGTGATCCAGCGTTCCGATGAAAGCCAGCATGTGTCCGGTGGTGGCATTATACATATCGCCGCGCGGTTCGTTGGCTTTGGCTTCCAGGGCAAATTTCAGATCGTATCCCTGGTCGATCACATATTCGCATAGGAAATTCATCGCTTCGCGGCTGCGCTTGATGGCTGTGACGGGATCCTTGGAGGCGTCGGTCTCGGTGCCTTCGCGCCCCCCCCAGAACACATAGATCTTTGCACCCAATTCAACGCCCAGGTCGATGGCATTCATGGTCTTCTGCAGGGCATATGCCCGCACGCGTGCATCGTTGGAGGTGAAGGCGCCATCCTTAAAGGCCGGGTCGTAGAACAGGTTTGTGGTTGCCATGGGGACGACCAGACCGGTCTCCTTGAGGGCAGCCTTGAAATCCCGTACGATTCCATCACGCTCGGCTGGAGTAGCATCGATCGGTACGAGGTCGTTGTCGTGAAAATTGACCCCATAGGCTCCAACTTCCGCCAGCAGGTGAACAAGCTCAACAGGTGTTTTTGGCTCACGCACCGGAGCCCCGAATGGATCGCGGCCGGTGGAACCAACAGTCCACAAACCGAAGGTGAATTTATGTTCAGGCTTGGGTTGATAGAGGTCAGACATAGATATCCCTTTCAAAAAATATCGATATGCAAATGGATACTGCGGAGATTGCAGCACACCGTTTCTGGAACGGTCGCTGCCCTATGGTTCGAGTTTATTTGCTGCCTGGCTGGAGGAGGAGCCAACCTCTTTCTGCCTGCGTTCTCCCTTCGGTTTGACATGGCTCCACCAGATGAAACCGAGTGTGGACGCAAGCAGAACCAGGAATCCAACCTTGTAAAGGATCATCAGCCATGGCTGGAACATGCCAAACACGCCCACGACGATACCCGCAATAATTACCGTTTCTATAATACGGTAGATGCGCTCAGAGATATGATCGTTGAGCACACTGGCTGACATGTTGATCAGGGATATGAAAACCAGCAGGATGGATACAAAAATAAGGATAAAGGGGATCGCTGAAAGAAGCACGTTCGTGGCCCTCTGTTTCTCTGTTGTTAATGAGGTGATGACAGGTTTGGCCACCAAACCGAGAATCAATGTCACCGCAATCGCAATGAAGAGGCCTACCGGTAGGCGTAGACGTCCTTTCTTCATAATTACTCCTATCTCGTCAAAGAATAATGGGGCGAGGCAGGCATTGCCCCGCCCCTGGAACATGCAGCCTAGTATTTAATATCGACCTGTTTCTTGATTTCCGCGGATTTTGTGATCGCGTCACAGATGACCGCCGCTCGGTATCCGTCTTCAAAAGTGGCACCATGCGGACCCACTTCCTTGTTATTGACAATGGCATCCAGCAGGTGGGTGATCTCGTGCACAAAAGTGTGCTCCCAGCCGATGATATGCCCATGCGGCCACCAGTTGCTCCACCAGGGATGGTAACCCTCGGTGACCAGAACGTTCGTCCAGCCGGCGGTTTCCTTGGGTTCATGGTCCCGGTAGAAAATGTCAAACTCGTTGAAGCGCTCCAGGTTGAACCGGACGCTGGCTTTTTCGCCGTTGATCTCAAAGAAGTTGTAATTCTTGCGACCGAGTGCAAAACGGGTCGATTCAAAGGTGCCGAGTGCCCCGTTCTCAAACTCACAGATCGAGATGAAGGCATCGTCCACATCCACCGTGCCCATCTTCTTTAGATCCTCAGCCAGGGGGCGCTCTTTGATGAATGTCTTCGTCATCGCGGAAAGAGTCTTTACGCCGCCCACCAGGTAATGGGCCAGGTCAATGATGTGGGCACCCAGGTCGCCCAGCGCACCGCTGCCGGCGATGGACTTGTCCAGGCGCCAGATCTTGGGTGTGTTGTAGTGCGGGAGAATCCATTCCTGCAGATAAACAGCCCGCCAGTGATAGATCTTCCCCAGCGCCCCGCTGTCGATCAGGTTGCGGATCTGCCGGACAGCCGGGACAAACCGGTAGTTGAATGCCACCATGTTCTTGACCCCGGTTTTCCTGGCAACTTCGACCATCTGCATGGCTTCTTCGGCATTGCGGGCAATCGGTTTTTCACACAATACATGCTTGCCCAATTTCATGGCATAGATGGTCGGCTCCATGTGGACATTATTCGGCCCGCAGTTGTCGAACAGGTCAATATTCTTGACGTTTCCATCCAGCATGCCCTTCCAATCATCCGGGCAGCCATTGCGGAAACCATAGCGTTTGACCGCTTCAGCAACCGCATCCTTGCCCAGTCCGCAGATCACCTCCAGGCGGGGAATCGCCGGCGGCGGATACATCATGTAGGGGATCTTCTTGTACGCATTGGAATGCGCCTTGCCCATGAAAGAATACCCCAGCATGCCAACCCGAATCTCCGGGATTTCGCCCTTCGACTTGGCGGCAGACATCGTGGTGAAACCAGTTTCCTCGCTCATGATAAGCTCCTTACTTCTTGGCTTCGAAAGCAGCGTCGAAGGCGACCGTGGAGGGGGTGAAGTCCTGCTTGCGGATCATCTGCAGGGCTTCAGGAGCGCCCCACTCGCGATCCATGCCGCTGTCTTCCCACTCAATGGAGAGCGGCCCCTTGTAGCCTACGCGGTTCAAAGCGCGTACGATCTGGTCCCACTTCACATCGCCCCTGCCCGGGGAGATGAAATCCCAGCCGCGGCGGTTGTCACCGAAATCGAGGTGGGAGCCGAGGATGCTGTTGCGTGAGGTAAGTTTCACCTGCGAGTCCTTAACGTGGACATGCAGGATGCGATCCCCAAAATCATTGATGAACTCAACCGGGTTGATGAACTGGTGGATGAAGTGGCTGGGGTCGAAATTGAATCCAAAGGCGGGGTGATTGCCAATGGCATCCAGGGCTCGCCTGGCTGTCACCAGATCGTAGGCAATTTCCGTCGGGTGGACCTCAAGTGCAAATTTGATGCCGTTCTTCGTAAATACATCCAGTATCGGCTTCCAACGCTTGGCAAAGTCTGCATAACCCTTGTTGATGTCATCCTGATTGGTCGGGGGGAAGAAATACAGGTTCTTCCAGACCGGGCTGCCGGTGAAACCGTTGACGATGTTCACGCCGAATTTCTTGGCAGCAATGGCGGTATTTTTTACTTCTTCGGCACAGCGCTGGCGCACACCTTCGGGGTCGCCATCGCCCCAGAGGCGCGGCGAAAGGATGCGTTTGTGGCGTTCGTCAATCGGGTCGTCCGCCACGCACTGACCTACCAGGTGCGTACTGATGGCGAAGCATTTCAGTTTGTATTTGTTCAGGATGTCCCACCTGCTCTGAACGTAGCCGTCTTTCTCCAGGGCTTTGTCCACCTCGAAGTGGTCGCCCCAGCAGGCCAGTTCAAGGCCGTCGAATCCCCATTTACTGACCTTCTTGGCAAGGTCTTCCAGGGTCAGATCAGCCCATTGGCCGGTGAATAATGTTACGGGTCGTCCCATATTTCACACTCCTTTTGAGAATAGTGAACGTAATGAATTGAAATGAAACGAAAGGATCGTTATCCCTTTTACTATTTATAGTCAGGCAGTTGGATCAGTTTGCCGCCTTGCATGGCGGATTCGTGCGCCAGGATACCCACGGAAGTCCAGTTGGCGGATTCGAACACATTCGGGAACGGATCGCGGTCTTCCACTACGGCTGCCAGGAATTCATTCGCAAGGTGAGGGTGCGAGCCGCCATGCCCGGAGCCCTGGATGAAGGAAAGATGCTTGTTCTCGGCCATGTCATAGACACACTTGGTCGTGAATTCGCGGATTCCTTCCGGAAGAAGGTGGGCATAATCCTCGATGCTGGCGTGCTTTGCGTCTTCGCCTCCCAGGTGAACAATAGGCTCTTCGTTGGAAACCAGCTGCCATTCGAAACTCATCTGGCTGCCGTAAACGTCGAAACTCTCTATGTACTGGCGGGCAACGTCAAATAAGGAGCGGGTGACTTCCGCCGAGAGATCCGTACCTTTCAGCTTAATATGGGCGGTCTCCACTGCGAAAGGAGATCCGTATTTTGGAATAAGGGCATCTGCGATCTTCCCGGATCCAAAGCAGGAGACATACTCCGCCATTGCTCCGCCCATTGCCAGGCAGGGGCTGACGACATGGGTGGCATAATGCATGGGCGGGAGCCCCTCCCAATATCCCGGCCAACCATACATATTCTGCTGGTGGGCAGCCCGCAGGAACTGGATCTTGCCCAACTTTCCACTATCCCGCAATTCCTTGACGAACAGGTATTCGCGTGAATAGATGACCGTCTCCATCATCATGTACTTCTTGCCGGATGCTTTCTGCGCCTGAATGATCTGCCAGCATTCGTCCACCGAGGTTGCCATCGGCACTGTGCAGGCAACGTGTTTCCCAGCTTTCAGAGCTGCCACGCTCATGCGGGCATGCTCATGGATCGGGGAGTTGATATGAACTACATCCACATTGGGATCCTGGATGAGTTTGTCAAAGTTCGAATAGCGCGCCTGTATCCCGAAGGCGTCACCGATCTGGTTCAGTTTTTGCTCATTTCGCTGGCAGATCGCATACATGTTTGCATTTGGATGGCGTTGGTAGATGGGAATGAACTCTGCGCCGAATCCCAGGCCCACAATCGCAATATTCAACTTTTTGCTCATAGTGCCTCCGTAGATATGACTCGTTTCGGTCTACTTCATCAATTTGTGCAGGAAAACAACGCCATCGGCTGCCAACGCATCCTGTGACGGAGCCAATGGCCGCCAGATTGCCGCTGCACGCGCAATGCTTTTCACCTTGCTGGTGAATGATTCGATCACCATCACACCGTCGAATTTGATGTCTTTCAAGGCTTGAGCCACTTCCTTCCAGGGTACATGCCCGGCGCCCGGTGTGCCGCGATTATTCTCGTTGCTGTGCACCTGGATCAACCGCGAGCCAACCCGTCGGATGGTATCGCCCATGGAATCCTCTTCGATGTTCATATGGAAGGTATCCAGCATGATCTTGCAAGCCGGGTGATTCACCCGGTCCACCAGTTCTATTGCCTGATCGGCTGTGCTGATGAAACTGGTCTCAAACCGGTTAAGCGGTTCCAACCCAAGGAGGACACCCTTCTTTCCGGCATAGTCCGCCAGATCCTTTAATATCGCCACCAGGATCTTCATGTCGTGTTCCCGCTCTTCAGCAGTTTGCTGCCATGTACGCCCCACTGCGGAATAAAATGGCCCAACGAGATGTTTGCCCCCCACCAGCGCCAGTCCGTCTATACTGGCTTTAAGGTAATCCACGCCATTCTGGCGTACTTTCGGATCGGGGTCGATCAAATCGCGGTCAGGTCCCATTGCAGCGCAGAAACCGATGTTGGCGATGCCTGCGTTCCTGATGATCTCGCCGCATTTTTTGAAATCAAGGGTTTTGGGATCGTCGATGGGGATCTCTATGTAATCAAAGCCCATTTTGGCGATCTTGGGCGCCAACACTTCCAGTTCCTCCGTGGTCAGTGGAGCGGTCCAGACCCATGTGTTTACACCGAATTTCATTGTGAACTCTCCTTTCTAGGGTTAGGCCTGAAGGCGATTCCCGTTCAGTCCAAAATAATGGATATGTTCCAATGCAATATCAAACTTCATCCCATCACCTATATGGTACGAGGCAATCCCTGGTACCAGGCTCAGCAGGGTGCTCTTGCCAGACTGGATATGGAGGATGGTTTCCACTCCGAGCGGTTCGGAAAGTACAACCTGGCCGGCAAATTTTCCTGTCGGATCGGGCTTTACACTTTCCGGGCGAATACCCACCAGGAAATCCGCTGGTAGTTTGCTCCCGCCCGCAGCCGGCAAATGCATTTCGCTGTCCTTGATCGAAATGGTTCCGTTTTCCTTGCGGGCAGGATACAGGTTGATGCGCGGGGAACCCACCAGCTGGGCTACAAAGGTCGAAGCGGGGCGGTCGTAGATGTCCTCGGGTGTGCCCACCTGGATGATCCGTCCTTCGTTCAATACCGCGATGCGGTCTGCCATGGTGAGCGCTTCGATCTGGTCATGGGTCACAAACAGTGTGGTGCTGCCCTGGGTCTTCTGCAGGTGCTGCAATTCAACCCGCAATGCTTCGCGTAATTTCGCGTCCAGGTTGGACAGTGGTTCGTCCATCAGGAAAACGCGCGGCGAGCGGACAATGGCCCGCCCGATGGAAACGCGCTGCATTTCACCTCCCGAGAGATGAGCTGTCTTCCGCTTCAGAAGGTGGGTGATGCGCAATTTCTCCGCAGTATCTTCCACTTTCTTCTTGATCTCCTCTTTGGAGGTGCGTCGAAGAGGGGAGCGCAGCGGGAATGCCAGGTTATCAAAGACCGACATGGTTGGGTAGAGCGAGTATTGCTGGAATACAAGGGCAACATCGCGATCCGAGGGGGTGAGGTCGTCTATCGCCTCACCGTCGAAGAGGACCGTTCCAGTGTCCTGGTGCTCCAGCCCTGCGATCACGCGTAATGTGGTCGTCTTCCCCGCGCCGGTCGGGCCCAGCATTACAAAGAATTCACCATCTTTAACATCAAAGGAAATATCATCCAGCGCGGTTACACCAGGAAAGTGTTTGCTGATGTGATTAAGTTCTACGTGACTCATGGGGTCACCTCGGATTTTAGGGCTGCTTTCGTCTTGGTATTAAAGAAGCGCACCATTTGGGGATTAATATCAAAATGGACCAGGGTGTCCATGGGGTAGGGGATCAAGCGGTCGGTGCGGATATGGATGATCTCGTTCTCGTTGATCGTCAGGTGCAGCACAGCGGATGAACCCTGCATCTCGCTGGCGTACACTTTGCCAACCAGGTTGCCGCGATCATTGATCTGGGCGGCCTCTGGTCGAAAACCGACGATGATCCCGCCCTCGTCTGCTGATCCTTTTTTCAGGGCACCTTTCCATGCCTGCGGCACAGCATAACGATTATCCAGGCCGGACATATGGACAATTCCATCCGCGTACTTGCCGTTGACAAGATTCATGCCCGGGCTGCCGATAAAACGTGCCACGAACAGGTTGGATGGGTCATTGTAGACTTCAGCCGGGGTGCCAATCTGCTGGATCTCTGCTTCCGACATGACGACAATACGATCGCCCATCGCCATGGCTTCTATCTGGTCATGGGTGACGTAGACCGTGGTGGCGTGCTGTAAAACATGCAGACGTTTGATCTCGGAGCGCATCGACTCGCGAAAGTCGGCATCCAGTGCACCCAGGGGTTCGTCCATCAAGAAGGCAGCCGGTCGGCGCACCAGGGCACGCGCCAGTGCCACGCGCTGCTGGTCACCGCCGCTTAATTGACCGGGGTGTGCCTTGAGCACATGCTCGATGCGCAGCAGCTTCACCACTTCATTGACGCGCTTATCGACCGTTTCGCGTGCCTCGCCTTGCGCCTGGAGAGGAAAGGCGATGTTCTGCCGGGCGGTCAGGTGCGGGTAGAGTGCGTAGAATTGGAACACGAAGGCGATGTCGCGGGCACTGGGGTGCAGCCAGGTCACATTGCGTCCATTTAACCAGATCGTCCCGCCGGAAACCGTTTCCAGCCCGGAGATCATGCGTAATGTGGTCGTCTTGCCGCACCCGGAAGGTCCGAGTAAAACAATGAACTCTCCATCCTGGATGGTAAAGTCCAGGGGCTTTACTGCATGGAGATCACCAAATTTCTTTTCGACTTGCCGGAGTTCAATCGTGGCCATAATTGTTTTCCATTTTTCCGATATATTTACTTACGGACAGCGCCAAAGGTGACGCCGCGCAGCAAGTATTCCCGCAGTGCGAATGTAACGATCGCCACGGGGATCAGGAAGCCCAGGCTTCCAGCGGCGATCGCCGACCATTCCAGGCCTCCGCTGCCAAGCATGGTGGCAATGCTGGGAGGAGCAGTGCGGGCTGTCTCGCTGGTGAGCATAAGCGCAAAGGCATACTCGTTCCAGGCAAAGATCAGGCAGAAGACCGTGGTGGCGGCAATACCATTGACTGCCTGAGGCAGGACAATTCGGAAGAAGGCCTGCAGGCGGGTGTAGCCGTCCACCAGGGCAGCCTCTTCGTACTCGACCGGGATCTCATCGATAAACCCTTTGAGCAGCCAGACCGAAAACGAGAGATTGAAAACTGTGTAGAGAATGATCATCCCGACATGCGTGTCATTCCATCCCAACAATCTATACAGCAGGAATAGTGGAATGGTCACAACGACCCCGGGCAGCATGCGGGTGCTGAGAATAAAGAACAACAGATCGTCTTTGCCCGCAATCTTAAATCGGCTGAATGCATAGGCTGCAAAAAGTCCCAGGATTACTGAAAGGATGGTCGAAGTTCCGGCAATGATTACCGAGTTCTTTAAACGGCCTACATAATCACTGGGACCGTTTATTTTCTGACCGGTACTGAGTGCGAGTTTCTGCCAGTAGTTCAATTCACCAGGATTGGCTTGCGCTTCAGCCAGGTTGCCCGGGGAAAAAACGGAACGATCTGTAAACAGGTAAAGAAAACCCTCCAGGGTAGGATCGAAGAACACCTTGGGAGGTGGAGTGACAATATCGGCACGGGATTTGAACGCCGTCAGGATCATCACTGCAACCGGGATTAACATGATTAAGGTTACTATCACGGTAAGGATCACCCGGAAGGATTTTCCCCATTTGGCACGTGGGTGCACCTTATCAACCCGGGTGGGTTCGACAACAGGCAATCGGGGGCCGATCTCTTCAAAGTGAGCCATGGTTAACCCTCCCCTTTGCTTTTATTGAGGTATTTAATGTACAGGTTGCTGATCGCAATAATAATGATCAGGATAATATACGCCAGCGCGCTGGCAGGTCCGGTGCGAAACTGCCCCAGGAAGGCTATGCGGTATAGGTCGACGGAGATCAATTCTGTCTGCACGCCGGGTCCGCCGCCGGTCATGCCCATCACCAGGTCAAACGATTTGAATGCCTCGATGGTGCGGAACAGCACGGCAATCATCAATAATGGTGCCACCTGCGGCAAGGTGATTCGCCAGAATTGGAACCATGAGCTGGCACGGTCTACAGCCGCGGCTTCATACAGGTATTCGGGGATGGCCTTCAGTCCGGAAAGTACCAATAACATCACAAAAGGTGCCCACATCCAGACGTCTGCGATCACCACTGCCCAGAGTGCCAGCCCTGGCATCGGTTGACCGGCAAAACGGCTGGCGAGCCAGTCAGGTGCTTTGGATGGGTCGGAAAAACCGAGAATGGCATTAAAGAAACCGAAGGTGGGGTTATACATCAGTTTCCAGAACAGGCCCACCACCACCGGCGAGATCATCATTGGGATCAGGATCAGCGTGGTCAGGATGCCGCTGCCCTTGAATTTTTCACGCACCAGCATGGCCAGCAGGAAACCCACCAGGGTTTGCAGGCTGACGGACAGCAGGGCGTAACGTCCGGTGGTGGCAAAATATCCCCATATGTTCTTGTCGTTCAGGATGTTGCTGAAGTTCTGGAATGCCACCCACACCGGGGCCTGGCGTGTAATTGCAGAGTAATTGGTGAAACCCAGATACATGCTGTAGAAAAGCGGGAATACATTCATCGCGATCAGGAGCAACAGCGTCGGCCAGATGAACAGGTTGACGATCGCCCGGTTGCTTAGGTGGCGCTGGCGCACTTTTGTGGTTGGACCTCTAAAATGAGATTCACTTGCTGACATAATCCTGCCTCTTTCTTGGCGGCTTTTTTTTGGGGAGGCGGCAGGAGCCGCCTCCCCGATGGATATGGATTAGCAAAGATTGTTACTGTTCAGCGATGCTGGTTTAGGGGATGACGCCATCCGCCTTCAACGCAGCTGTCTGCTCTGCGGCAATATTATCCAGGGCCTCTTTGGCCGTGCCCACACCTTCAACAACAAAGGCGCTCAAGTAGTTCTGAGCGGGCGTAAGCAGCGCGCCGTAGGTCGGGATGTTCCAGAAGTCCATGACGAAGGTCATGGTGGTGGCGAAGGCCGGGTTGTAAGGAGTGGCATCCAGGAATGCCTGGGTAGCAAGTACATTGGCATTGCAGGTATAGCCGCCGAGGGCAGCCCACTGCGCCTGGACATCTTCCTGTGCGAACCACTTGATGAATTCAAGTGATGCCGCCTGGCGTTCCGCGCTGATGAAGGAAATAACGCTGGTGCCCTGACCACCGAGAGCAGCCTTGCGGATACCGGTCGGGCCGGCTGGATTGGCGAAATAGCCGGTGACGTTCGCATAGGGGTTGGTGCTCGGGTTGGCAAGTGCCGGGAAGAAGGCGAAGTAGTTCATGATCATCGCCGCCTGGCCGCCGATCATGGCATCATTGGTTTCAGTGTAGAAGGCGTTGTTCAGGCCGGGCACCTGGCAGCAATCATACAGGTCGCGATAGTACTGCAAGGCATCAATCATATCGGGGGAGTTGACTACGCCCTCGACGGTATTATCCGCAGCCTGCCATGCACCGCCCCAGGAGAACATCACGTTCTCAAAGCCCATCGTGATGGCATCATAGTCTTTCTGGGTGTAAATGGCCACGCCGTACAGATTGTTGGCGGGTTGTGTGAAGAACTTGCCGATGTCCATCAATTGAGCCCAGGTGGTGGGTACAGCAAGGTCGTAGCCATATTGAGCCTTGAAGGCAGCCATATTGGCGGGATCCTCGAAGAGGTCCTTGCGGTAAGCCCAGCCATCAGCATCGCCTTCGGTCGGGTAGGCATAATACTTGCCGGAGCCGCCAGGGTACTCGCCGTAGTACTGCAGTGTGGCAGGGGTGACGGAGGTGTTGATCCCGTTGGCTGTCATGAAGTCGGTCAGGTCAACATAGTATCCATTGGTTGCGCCTTGGCCGATCCACTGGCTGTCGCCAACGACCATATCCCAGGCATCTCCGCCGGCAGCCATTTCAACATTGAACCGGTCGCCAAAGGAACCCCAGGGTTCCTGAACCACGGTAACTTTTATGCCGGTCTCTTGTTCGTACAGGTTGCCGATCTGCTGCAGGTAGTCTGCAGGTGACCACTGGGCCCACAGGATGGTCAATTCCGTAACGGCTGGTCCGGCCGGGGGTTGAGTTGGTTCCCCGCCAGAGGGCTCAGTCACTACAGGCGGCGCTTCGGTCGGTGCAGGGCCGCAGGCTGTGATCACCATTACCATGACGAGCGTCAACGCAAATGCTAATTTCTTTAACATGTTTTCTCCTCTTAGAATTGTGAAAGGAATTTCTTTACGATGGTAAAACTACTGTTCAGTTATTTTTGCCTTCCACCTCCTTATGATTATTCACAATGGCACAACTTCTGTCGTGCAACCATCCAATGTGGCGCTACGAAGAGGAATATGGCTCATGCAACAAGCGCGCCCACAATATCTGGCTGTGCCAGGATCGCCTGGTAAACTGCAGCCACGCCGCCCATCACGCAGGCATCGGAAGCATGCCGGGCCAGTACCAGTTGCATGGCTTCACGATTCCATTTCAGGGCGCGCTGCTCCACCTCTTTCTTGATGACCGGCATAAGGAACTCACCCGCCAGGCTGAGTATCCCACCGAAGACCACCAGTTCAGGATTCAGGGCATTGATCAGCGAGGCGATGCCAATCCCCAGGTGTCGTCCAATGATCTCCAGCGCATCCAGGGCCACTCTATCTCCCGCCCGAGCTGCTTCCACGATCATGGGCACGGTCAGGGATGCCCTGTCGCCGCCGGTCATTTCGGTCAGCATGCTGGAACTGCCCTGGTCAATAAATCGCCAAACGTGGCGGATAAGCGCCGGCTGGCTGACCTGGGTTTCCCAGCAGCCCTGGTTGCCGCACTTGCAGAACTCACCGTCCGGGTCCATGGTCATATGGCCGAACTCGGCACCCACTCCGGTCACGCCGCTGAACACATTCCCGAAATGCACTATGCCCCCACCCAGGCCAACTCTTGAGGCACTGATATATAACACCTCATCATAACCCTGGGCAGCACCGAAATAATGCTCCCCCAAGGCAGCCAGGTTTGCTTCGTTATTCACGAATAATGGCACATCGAAAGATTCCTGTACTATGGAGCGAATCGGGAGATCCTTCCATCCCAGGTTGGGTGCAAACAACAGCGCGCCGGTAGACTGGTCAACCAGACCGGGTACACCGATCGCCATCCCCAAAAGCGTACCGCAGGCAAGATTCCCTGCTGCTACTCCCTGGTTAATAATCATCAGCGCGCGATCAAGGATCGCGCGCTGACCAATGGAGGGATCAATTTGCTCTTCGTAGCGCCAGATGATCTCAGGGGCAAAGTTCGTACAGATCACCTTGACAAAATCGACACCAATCTCGCAGCTAAGGATGAACCCCGCCGTCGGATTGAGTGTCAGCAGAATGGCGGGGCGCCCGGAACTGGGCGATGCCAGGCCAATTTCCTGTACAAATTGGCGTTCAATCAACTCATTCACCAGGCTGGATACCGTGGTCTTGTTCAGACCGGTGGCATCCGCAAGGGCGGCACGTGAGATTGGCGCATTTGTGCGCAGATGATTCATGATCACTGCCAGATTGATCTCGCGTACAAGGGTTTGATCACCAGTGCGATAATGATTATTCTCTACCATGTCTGTTGTTGGGCGTTGATTCTTGAATACAACTCATTGGGGTGATAGTTGGTTGAATCAACAAACTAATTGTACAGGGAAATTCGGAAAAGTCAATAGGGTGTCATAAAACCGTAACTTAACGCGCCCAGGATGGTGACAAATAGCAGGGATTCGCCTCAAACCCGAGCGGTAGAGACCCAGTGGTGATCGCCCAACCATTCAACGAAGGAAATGGGATTCCTTTCGTATTAAATTTTAATAAAATTAAGCTATTTCCTGGAGATTGATATATACTTATCAGGGTGATATCGTATCAAATGCCGACCATTCAAAAAGGAGGCCTGCCCCATTAATTGACAACCGCCCAACAGGATGATTTCTTCGCTAATGTTGAGTAATCTTTCAAAGGAGGACTGTAAATAATCTTCCGTTTTTCCCGAAAGAGAGCAGTCCACCCCGGTTATGCTTCCCCTTGAAAGGAGATTGAACCATGATCAAGATTGGCATCAACACCGATAACTGGCGGCACGCGGACAAGCCGGTAGAATATTGCTTCGATAAAATCGCCAAGCAGGGCGTGGAGTATTGCGAACTGGAAGCCGTGGGCGGCACAGAATTCTTCACCGGCCTCGGATTTTCGCCCTTCATTCCGCTGGACAGCGACCCGCTGGAACTGCGCAAGAATCTCGACAAGTATGGCTTGAAAGTCTCGGAATTCGATGTTTCCTTCCCCATCAACCGCTGGGAGTGCATAGATTTCATCCGCCGGGGAATTATCTTCGCCGGTCTGCTGGGCTGCCCCAAGGTGGATACCACCGACGGCCAGCACAAACTTCCCGGCCTCTCGGATAAAGAACAACTCGACCGCATCCGCTACCACCTGGCCCAGTGTGTCCCGGTCGCCGAAAATCACAAGGTGATCCTCAACGTGGAACCTCACGGCCCTTACACCAATAACGTGGAGTTTCTGCTGGGTATTGTCGAGCCGTTCCAGTCCGAGTACGTGCAGATCAACTTCGATACCGGCAATACTTTCATCGCCGGCAACGATCCGCTCACCTTCCTGAAAGGCGTGCGCAAGTATGTGAACCACGTGCACGTGAAGGATGTGAGCAAGGGCTTGGCCGATGCCGTGCGAGGCAAGGAGACCGGCATCTCGGCTTCGGTGGTGCCCATCGGGCAGGGTGTAAACGCCTCCAATATCGCCGCGTGCATCCAGTACCTCAAGGAGACGAACTGGGACGGCGTTTTCTCCATTGAGAGCGATGGCGAAGAGAATATCCAACCCTCGGTCGAGTGGCTGAGGAAACAGATCGGATAAGGAGAGTTAGGCCATGAGCGGTAAAACCATAGTCGTACTGGCAACTCTGGATACGAAAGGGCGTGAAGCCCAATTTCTACGCGAGCAGATTGAGAAGTTTGGCGACAAGGCGCTGGTGGTGGACACGGGTGTGACCGGTGCTCCCGGCACGCACCCTGACATCACCCGCGAGGAAGTGGCCGAGGGCTGGCGGGATGCCGCTGGATAAGATCCTGGAACACCCTTCGCGTGATGTCGCCGCACCCGTGATGGCCGAGGGAGCAACGAAGATCGTCACCCGGCTGGCGGAAGAAGGCAAGGTTCATGGTATCGTGGCGATGGGCGGCACACAGGGGACCACTCTCAGCACCCGGGTGATGCGCGCCCTCCCGTACGGCTTCCCAAAAGTGATGGTGTCCACCATGGCCTCCGGAAATGTCGCCCCCTGGGTGGACATCCGGGACATCACCATGATGTTCTCGGTCACGGATATCATGGGCTTGAATCCGGTGATGCGCAAGATCCTGGCAAATGCTGCCGGAGCGGTATGCGGCATGGCCGGGGTGGAGGTGAAACTGGAGCGCAAGGCGAAACCACTTGTCGCCATCACCACCGTTGGCATCACCACCCAAGGGGCGATGAAAGCCGCCGAGGTGCTGGAGGCTGCTGGTTTTGAGACCATCACCTTCCACGCCATCGGTCCCGGCGGACGCGCCATGGAACAGATGATGAAAGAAGGGCTTATTGGTGCGGTGCTTGACTATTCCACCATCGAAGTATCCAACGAGATGCACCACGCCCTTCTGGCGGGTGGTCCCGACCGGCTGACCACCGCCGGCAAACTCGGTCTGCCGCAGGTGCTGTGCCCCGGCGCGATCGAGGTGCTGGTGTACAACGAACCGGAGACAGTGCCCCCGCCCTTCAACACGCGCACCCTCATCCGGCACAGCCCGCAGATCACCGATGTGCGCCTGAACAAGGAGGAGATGGTGGAGGTGGGCAAGGAAGTAGCCCGCCGCCTGCAGTACACGAAAGGCGACGCCGTCTTCCTGATCCCGACCGCAGGCTACGACAGTTACGCCGTGAAAGGCATGGGATTTTACGATCCGCAGGCTGACGCGGCATTCGTGGCAGCATTGAAAAAAGACCTGCCGAAGAACATCCGCGTGATCGAACGGGATACACACATCGAAGACCCGGCCTTTGCGGTCGAAGCCGCCCAGATGCTGATTGAGATGATCCGGGCCAAGGGTTAGGAGGTCGATATGGCAAAACGCTACACTCGCCAGCAGTTCCTTGACCGCCTGTGGGCCGAGATCAAACGCGGTAAACCTTTGGTGATGACCGGCGCGGGCAATGGCATCGCGGCCAAGTTCATCGAGCGCGGAGGCGTGGACATCCTGGGCGTGTACAATACCGGCTACTTCCGCATGCAGGGTTACGGCTCGCTGGCAGGCATGCTGCCCATGGCCGATGCCAACGAGATGGTCTACCAGGTCGGCAAGCGGGAGGTTTTGCCGCAGGTTAAAGAGACACCGGTCATCGCCGGGTTGAACGGCGTGGATGTTCTGCGCGACATGCGGCTCTTCCTCGAAGATATCCGGCACATCGGCTTTTCAGGCGTGCACAACTTTCCCACCGTGGCGTGGTTCGATGGCGACTTCCGGAAAACGCTGGAAGGTACCGGGCTGGGTTATCAGTACGAAATCGATATGCTGAATTATGCCCACGAACTCGATCTGCTGACCATCGGTTACGCATTCAACGAAGTGGATGCCGAGCGGCTGATGCGCGACGCCGCGCCCGATATCTTTATCTATCACGCCGGCATCACGCGCGGCGGTTCCACCGGGTACAGCGCCAGCCAGGGTCTGGAAGATATGGCCAAGCGCAGCCAGTCGCACTATGCCCTGGCAAAGAAGTTGAAACCCGATGTGATCCTGCTGGCACACGGCGCGGCGCTCGTAAACCCGGAGGATGGACAATACATGCTCGACCACACCGACTGTCACGGAATTCAACTGGGATCAAGCATCGAGCGCATGGCTGTGGAAGTGCCGCTGCAAGAGCGTGCGGCTTCGTTCAAGAAAATTTATTATCCAAAAGGTGTGAAACGCTGGTGAGAGAAAGGCTGCGCGTTGTCTTCTTTGGCAACTCGCAAAGCGTATTCAGTAATCGATTCTTCACCCCTTTGCTTGAGGCGCCCTGCGAACTGACCGGGGTGGTGGATGTGCCGCCCGCAAAGCGGCAGTCCACCAACCCCTGGACCGCCACCGGCCTTTCCAGTTTCGTGGACGCAGCTCATGCAAGGGGAACGCCGGTCTTCGAGCCTCCCAACCCCAACACACCCGATTTCGAAGGAGCGCTGGCAGCCTTCGCCCCCCACCTGTTCATCGCTGCAGGCTACATGTTCCTGCTCAAACCTTCACTGCTCTCCATCCCGCGCATCCTGGCGGTTAATTTCCACGCCTCACTTTTGCCCGCCTATCGCGGCAAGCATCCGGTGTTCTGGGCGCTGCGCAACGGGGAGCGCCAGGTTGGTCTCACTGCACACATAATGGACCCGCATTTCGATACCGGTGCCATTCTGTATCAGGTGCGGGTGCGCACGCGCAAACAGGACACGGTGAGTACCCTGTACGATCGAATCATCGATAAGAGCGTATCGCTGGTTCCCCGCTTGATCGTGGACGCCATGCAGGGGACGCTGCGACCTACACCACAACCGGAAACAGGCGGATCCTATTTTTCTTCCCCGGGTGACGAGGACTTTCATCTCGACTGGACCCGCCCGGCGGACAGCCTGCGCTGCTGGATACAGACCTCGCCGGGAGAATGCTGGCGAATGGTGGCAGGCAGGCGCGTGTACTTCCTGGATGCGGAGATCGTTCGACACCCGGATAAAGTAACCCCCGGCAGGTTGATCTGGCTGGGAAGAACCACCACCACCCTGGCAGCAGGCGAGGACGCCCTGGTTGTGCGCTGGGTGCAGCCCGAGGGTGAGGAAAAGCGTCCGCTCTCCCGGCTGTGCGCGGAACTGGGTCTCAAGGCTGGAGATGTGTTATGACTGATGGAGCATCATGACGCTTGCAACATTCGCTGAGTTGATGGCCGATGCAGACCGCGGGGGTTACGCGGTCGGTTATTTTGAAAGCTGGAATCTGGAATCGCTGCTGGCGGTGTGTGATGCCGCGGAAGCAACACGATCGCCGGTTCTGCTGGGATTCAGCGGACTCTACCTGTCCCATCCGGCGCGGGTGGTGCGGGAACCGCTCAGCGTGTATGCCGCTCTCGGCCTGGAAGCCATCCGGGGACTTTCGGTCCCCGCCTGTCTCGTATTCAACGAGACGCCGGATATCGATTGGGTGCTGGAGGCGATAGCGCTCGGGTTCGGACTGGTAATGTACACCGACGAGAAACTCGACTACGCTGGACAGGTTGAGGGGGTGCGGCGGGTGGTCAGGGTGGCACATGAAAAAGGGGTGGCGGTGGAAGGAGAAGCCATGACCCTGCCCGGCGTGGGCGGCGAACTCTCCACCCTGCCTGATAACTTGCGCCTCACCGATCCAGAACTCGCTCGCGATTTTGTCGAGCAAACCGGCGTGGACGCGTTCGCCGTGAACGTGGGACAGGCCCATCTGCACGGACGGAGGCGGGTGCCGTTGAATTTCACACGCCTCGCGGAGCTCAAACAGACGCTTACGGTTCCACTGGTACTGCACGGGGCCAGTTCGGTAGACAGCGGTGATTTGAAGGAGGCCGTCCGGCTGGGCATCCGCAAGATCAATGTGGGCAGTGCACTCAAACGTGCGTACTTCGAGGCCATGCGCCAGGCTGCCGCACAAGCCGGGGACGATTATAATCCGTACGATGTAATTGGCTCCGGGCTGGCAAGCGATGTGCTCACCGCCGGGAGGACAGCCTTGCAGACAACGGTGGAAGAGTGGATGATGATTTTAAAGAGCGGGAGGAAGAACCCTTGATTTACGATATTGTCATTCCAGCTCTCGGTGCGACGGGCGACGATGTGGTGCTGGAGGAGTGGCTGGCACAACCCGGCCAGTTCGTTAAATCCGGGTCGGCTTTGTTCGTGGTGACCACCGACAAAGCCACGGTGGAAGTGGAAGCTTTTCGCGACGGTTATTTACGCGAAACGCTGATTTCCCCCGGAGTGATGGTTCCGGTGCAAACAGTCGTCGGTCGTTTGGCTGACACGCTGGACGAACCGATGAACAGCGGTGTGCAGGGGGAGGCGGTCGCCGCGACAAAGAGGATCGTGCAAACAATTAAAACCTCAGGGGATGAAGCCGTTAAGATTGATGAATTGCATTCTGAGCGTAAATTGGCTTCCCCGTTGGCACGGCGCATGGCTGTAGAACTCGGTCTCGATATATCCTCCATAAAACCCAGCGGTTCAAAGGGACAGATCCTCAAACGCGACATTGAGCGCACCATGGAACAAAAGCGCCCGGATGGGGGAGTGCGCCGTGTGCCCCTCTCGCCGATGCGACGCGCCATTGCTCAACGCGCACAAAAAAGCAATACGGAAGTGCCTCACTTCCACGGCTCGGTGCTGGTTGATATGACCGAGGCGAAGGTCATTCTGAAACAGCTTGCCGCGTGGGCTGAGAGGAACAACCTGGCCTCGCCGACAATTACCGATCTCGCTCTTCGCGCTGCCGCAATGGCTTTACGGCAGACGCCGGCTCTCAACGCCTCATTTCGTGGAGAGGAAATTTTATACTTTGATGATATTCACCTCGGGGTGGTGATCGGGCTGACAGAGGGCATGTTGATCCCGGTGGTGCGTCATGCCGACCGGCTGAATCTGTTCACGCTGGCTGCGACCACCCGCCAATTGCGCACAGCCGCCGAGACCGGACAACTTTCGAGTTCGCAGTTGAGCGGGGCCACATTCACTGTTTCCAACCTGGGAATGTTTGGACTCGATAGTTTCAATGCCGTGATCAATCCTCCTGAGGCCGGCATCCTCGCCCTCGGCTGCAGCAAAGGAACAACCATCGGCATGGCAGGGTGGTCTCTCCCTGCGCTGGCAAATGACGGCGACACTCGCGGTGGATCATCGCGTCGTGGACGGCATCACCCTGGCAAAATTTCTGGACGAGTTCAAGCAACTGCTGGAAAACCCGCTGAGCCTCTCCATCGAGACTCCGCAAGAAGGCACCGAATGATTGAAATCGCGGACATGCCGTTGGAAACCGCACGCGAGATGTACCGGCGGATGGTACTTATCCGCCGTTTCGAGGATCATCTTTACGCCCTCTTCCTGCAAGGGACGGTCCCCGGCACCCTGCATCAATACCAGGGACAGGAGGCGGTGGCGGTGGGCGTTTGCACTGCTCTGCTCCCCGACGATGTGATCTTCAGCACCCACCGGCCCGTGGGACATTTCCTCGCCCGCGGCAGTTCGCCGCGCGGCATCGCCGCGGAGATCATGGGCAAGGCAGCCGGATGCGCAGGAGGCAAAGGCGGGCAGATGCATCTGACCGATGTATCCGTCGGTGCTATGCCTTCCAACGCCATTGTGGGCGCGAACATCCCCATCGCCACCGGCGCGGCGCTGGGGTTTCAACTGCGCGGGCAGGATCGCGTGGCGGTTAGTTTCTTCGGGGATGGCGCCTCAAACACGGGCGCGTTTCACGAAGGTCTCAACCTCGCCGCAGTGAAAGCAGCCCCCGTGGTCTTCGTATGCGAGAACAACCAGTACGGCGCTTCTACCGCCGATTTCTTCAATGTTACGGATCACCGACATCGCCGACCGCGCCGCCGCGTATGGCATTCCAGGCCGCGTGGTGGATGGGATGGATGTCCTTGCCGTCCATCAAGCGGCACAGGAGGCCGTTGAAAGGGCGCGGCAGGGTGATGGTCCAACCCTGCTGGAATGCAAGACCTACCGCTATGCGGGCCACTCGCGCGGCGACCCCGGCGGCTACCGAACGCGCGAAGAGGTGCAGCGCTGGCGTGAGCGCGACCCAATTCCGCAGATGCGGACATGGCTGATCAAGGAGCGCGGGTTGGCTGAGGCGGAGGTGGAGTCCATCGAGCGCACCTGCCAGTCAGATGTAGAAGAAGCGGTCGAGTTTGCCCGCAACAGCCCGGAACCGGCTGTGGAAGAAACATACCGGCACGTTTTTGCGGAGGGCCAATGAGCACCCGCGAGATGACCATGGTCGAAGCCTTGCGCGATGGATTGCGCCTGGCGATGCGCAGCGACCCGGTGGTGTTTCTCATCGGCGAGGACCTTGGCGTGCCGGGCGGATTCGGCGGCGGTTTCACGGTCACGCTCGGGCTGGCGGACGAATTTGGACACGATCGTGTGATGGATACCCCCATCTCCGAGATCGCCATCATCGGTGCGGCGGTCGGTGCGGCATTGGTGGGGATGCGCCCGGTGGCCGAGATGCAGTACGGCGACTTCGTCTTTTGCGGTATGGACCAGGTGGTCAATCAGGCCGCGAAGATGCATTACATGAGCAACGGGCAGGTCTCCGTGCCACTGGTCCTGCGCCTGCCGGTGGGTGCATCAGCGCGGGGTGCACAGCACTCGCAAAGCAGTGAAGCATGGTTCATGCACACGCCTGGTTTGAAAGTCGTGTGTCCCTCCAATCCATACGATGCCAAAGGTCTCCTGCTCTCCGCCATTCGTGACAACAACCCGGTTATCTTTTTGGAGCATAAATTGCTGTATGGCGGCAAGGGCGGTCGTAAGGAATCATCCACGGCGGCGCGTGTCGCAGGAGTGCCGGAAGAGGACTACGAAATTCCGCTCGGCACGGTGGCTGTCAAACGCGAGGGAACCGACCTGACCCTGCTTGCCAACATGCTCATGCTGCACCGGGCAATGGAAGCGGCGGAAGAACTGGCGCGCCGGGGTATCCATGCTGAAGTGATCGACCTGCGCTGCCTCGTCCCGCTGGACATGGAGACGCTCACCACCTCTGCAAAGAAAACAGGGCATGTGTTGATCGTGGAGGAAGACAACCTGACCGGCGGCTGGGGCGCGGAGCTGGCTGCCCGGCTGTCAGAGGCTGCCTTCTTCCACTTGGATGCACCCGTCACCCGCCTGGCCGCGCCCGACACTCCCGCGCCGACCGCGCCTGCGCTGGAGCGGGAGTACGTCCCCTCAGTGGAACGTGTGGTGGAAGCGGCGGTGCGCTTGCTGGCAGGTTGACCTGGCACTCTCCGCTAGCAGGTGGTTTGTATCCAGTATCAAGTATGGAGAATAAGAGGACAGACACCCTGTCATCTCAGGTGTCTGTCCTCTAGGTTAATTCGGAGTAATTTTTTCAGTTAATCTCACTGGGTAAAGATTTATTAATTTCCACTCTTACGTATGGGCTTCTTTCAACCTGCCTTTTTCCTTGCGGGTTTTGACCAGCACATCGGTATAGTACTTGTTGTAGGTGCAGCAGCCCACCGGGCTTTGCTGGATGAGCAGTTCGAGGCAGTTATCGCACGCCGAGCAGAAATTGATCTCGGCCTCGCGGCCCTGGCGCAATTTCAAGGGCAGAAGCGGGTCAGCAAGCGACTGCCGCCCCAGGGCGACCATGTCGGTATATCCCCGGGTAATGTTTTGGGCACCGAAGGCGAACAAGGCGCTGTCTTCCGGTCTGACAGCCTGAAGTTTGGATTTGCCCTTTCCATACACTGAGTAGTTGGAACCGATGACGATGGTTTCCTTTTTCAGGTGGTCCCTGAATACCTTGGCAAAATACTGGTGCAGGTAGGCAAAGTATGGGTGGTGTTTATCCGCCTGGGTGAGGCTGATGGTGATGGATGGGCTGCCCGCAGATTGAATAAAATATTGTGCGCCTCTTTCTTCCAGGCCCTGGATCAAATCGATCGGTTCCTTAAGATCTATCACCGGGGTATCCGCTCCGGCTGTGCCAAATCCGCCGGGGAAGCCCTCCCATGCAGAGATTTTCGAACCGATGAGGAAGTTCTTGTCGGGTACGGCTTTTTGAATTCGTTCGTAGAGATCAAAAGCGAATTGCCGCCGGTTTTCCCAGGCCCCGCCGTATTTCCATGTACGGTCGTTATAGGGGCGCAGGATCTGCGAACCCAGGTAACCGTGACATAATTTCATGTCGATACCGTCCGCACCGGAATCATGGGCTATCCTGGCTGCCAGCACGAAATCTGCCATGATCTTTTCGAATTCCTCTTCGGTGAACACCTCCGCTTTGAAACCCGGCAGTGGTTTCACGGATAGACGCTTGGAGAATTCCGGGTTGCTCAACTCGCCCGAATGGGTCAATTGGAAAACAAAGATCGTCCGGGGGTTGATCTTCTTTAAATGGCTGACGAACCTGGTCAGGGCGGGACCGTTCTGCGGCATGATGAATAGTTGATTCAAGCGTGAGCGGTTCTTATCGGTGATGGTAATCGCTTCCAGGCTCACCATTCCAGCCTCGCCTCTGAAAAGGTTCTCGTAGCGCTGATAGGTCAGGTCGGTTGGATTTCCTTTGGCATCTGCATCGGCACACTCCATCGCCTGGACGAAGAACCGATTGTCGCTGGTGTGAGTTCCGATCTTGACAGGCGAAAGCAGGGTTTCATTTATATCCATTGGCACTGGGCTCCTATTCAATAATCAGTATCGTTAAATCATTTCCCGTTTTGAAATCTCAGGTGAGACAAATACCTTGAACAGGCTCTGATCCCTCCTCAGTTCGTGCAGGGCCCAATCCAGGTCTTCGAGGGGGATCTTCATCGAGAATAGCGGCTTTGGATCGATCCTGCCGTTGGAGATCAGGGTCATCGCATCCGGCCAGTCGGCACCCACGCCCGCGCAGGAGCCCGTGATCTTCTTCTCGCCCAGCACAAATTCGAATGGCCGGATCGCCATTTTATCCTGCTCGCCGGCAACGCCAAACGCGGAGAGTTTACCACCCCGGCGGAGCATGGCAAAAGCCTGTTCATAGGTTTTGACCGATCCAACGGCTTCGATGGCGTAATCCGCGCCCCTGCCCCCGGTAAGCCTCATCACTTCAGCCACGGGATCGGCAACATCATCAATATGGATGGCATGATCTGCACCCATATCCCTGGCGATCTTTAACCTCTTGCGGTTATCACCAAAAATGATGACCGGCGCGCAGGCGCGCAGCACAGCCATGCGCGCGTGCAGCACTCCCAGTCCGCAGCCTATGATCACCACGCTGCTGCCCAGCCGGGCATCCATGGCCTTGGCGGCATGGATGACACACGAGACAGGTTCAATGAATGCGCCCTCTTCGAAACTTAAATTTTCCGGCAGGAGATGCACCTGGGCGGCGGGCGCCCTGACAAACTCAGCGAAAGTCCCGTTGACGTGGATTCCGAGCTGGGAAAAACTATCACACAGCAATTTATCGCCGCGTATGCAGTAGAAGCATTTCCCGCAACTCATGTTGATATCCGCGGTCACCCGGTCGCCTTCCTTCAATCCCCGGACATTCTTTCCGAGTCTGGCGATCACCCCTGAAAATTCATGTCCCGGGATCATCGGAAGTTTATCGGCCGAATACCAGCCGTTGTAGATGCTCCAGTCTGTTCCGCAGATACCCGTGTATTTAACCTTGATCAGTACATCGTTCTCGCCAATTTCGGGCACGGGTACTTCCTTGACCATGATGAGGCCCACTTTTTCGAATACTGCTGCTTTCATCATATCAACCATTGACTCTTCTCCTTCAAACTACTGGTTAGCTTAATGGAACTGGATATCCATCCCCGGGATTGTTGTGCATGGAGGGGATTCAACACTGGTGCTGCCGTTATAAAGGCGCGTCACCAGCGGATGGTTTCATTTGAATCGTTCATCCAGGTCGAAGGCTTTGGGTTTTGAAGCGGGCTCGAACATGAGCACCTGTCTCAAATTGGAGGCTGCCTTGTCCAGGCCTTCCTCCACGGACATATAGGAATCTTCGTGCTCGATGCTGACAATGTCATCGTAACCGACCGACCGCAATACGCTGAAAAGATCCGCCCAAACCTTCAGGTCGTGACCAAAACCAACGGTGCGGAACTGCCATGCCCGTCCGAAGGCGGTGGAGAAACTCTGCATGTCCGTCACACCGTAATACGACACATAGTTGGGATCGATGGCAGCATCCTTGGCATGGAAATAATACAGGCAGTTTTCCTTTCCCAGGTAGCGGGCAGCCTGGGCGGGGTCGATCCCCTGCCACCACATGTGGCTCGGGTCGAGGTTCGCGCCCAGCGCCATGCAGCCTGTCTCCTTGCGTATGCGGATGGCCGTGGCTGGAGAATGGACCGAATAGCCGCCGTGCATTTCCATGGCGACCTTGACGCCTTTATCCTCGGCATACTTGCCCATCTCCTTCCAATACGGGACGAGTTTCTTTTCCCATTGCCACTCATTCACGGTCTGGAAATCTTCCGGAAAGGGTGAAACCGGCCAGTTGGGGTAAAGGGAGGTCTCGCAATCGCCCGGGCAGCCCGAAAAGGTAACCACCCGCTCCACGCCCAGCAGGGAGGCGAGGTCGATCGAATCCTTGATATCCTGGTGGTAGCTGAGCGCCAGATTCTTTTGCGGATGGAGGGGGTTGCCGTGGCAGGACAGGCTGGAGATCGTCATGCCCCGGCTGTGGAAAAGCTCCAGGAATTCCTCCCGGCTGTCCTGCTCCTTGAGCAGCCTGGCTGGATCGCAGTGGTCCTTGCCGATGAAACCTCCGGAACCGACCTCGGCGTGGCTGATCTTTTTGGATTTAAAAATGTCCAGCACTTCTGAAAGCGGGCGGTCTTTATACAAGACTGTGAATGCTGAGAGTTTCATGGCGGTTCCTTTTTCTATCGATTATAGGTGCAGGGAAGGCCGGAAATCATCCGGTGGAAAGATCAAATGTGACTGATTGGGTTTGCTTATGTGGTTATTATATCATTTTGCGTCAGAAAGCCATACTTATGTTATGATACGGTCATCATCGGTCATCGACCTGTGCTGAATATCATTATGGATAAAATGTTCAATATCGAACGCAAATCGGAGATCCTGAGGCTCCTCGAGCAGAACGGCAGAATTGGTGTGAGCGAGCTATCCGCACTGTTCAACGCTTCCCGCGAGACGATCCGCCGCGACCTGCGCGAGATGGAAGCAAGAAGCCTGCTAAAACGGACTCACGGGGGTGCCGTTCTGACTGCGACCGCCTCCTCGGTCAGCCATGAATTTCCGCTGGGTGTGCGTGAGATCCAGCGGTTCCGGGAAAAGAAAGCCATTTGCCAATGTGCGGCTTCCTACGTGAAGGATGGCGATAGCGTTTACGTGGATAATAGTTCCACTTGCATTTACATGATCGGGTACCTGCCCCGGGATTTTCAGATCACGCTCATCACGAATTCCATTAAATTATTGACGGAAGCCATGGAATCCGATCACCCCAACCTGATGATCGTCTGCCTGGGGGGTTTTTTCCATCGAAGTAATTTGTCCACCTACGGGGCGATCGCGCAAAAGAACGCGGCAGATTTTTATCCCAATAAATCCTTCATGTCCTGTGCGGGAATACAACCTCCCGATCAATTAACGGATTCGAGCATTTTGGAAGTGGATACCAAGCGCTTGATGATCGACCATTCGCAGGAAGTGTTCATCCTGGCGGATCATACCAAGTTCGATCACCCTGGTCCCTTTTTTCTTTCCAATTTCTCTTCCATTGATTACGTGATCACTGATCCAAAATCCATCCCAGCTCAATTTGCCAGCCTTGAAAAAGCAGGGGTGAAAGTGGTAAGAACCGGGGATGAATGATGAATAGGGAACACCTGCGATTTCGTGAGGATGTGAAACCTTGATCTACACAGTAACCCTCAACCCCGCCGTGGATCGAATCCTGTTCCTGAAGGAATTCCACTGGTCCCGGACGAACCGTCTCACCCGCTCTATCGAAACGATTGGCGGCAAGGGCACCCACGTGTCCATTAACCTGAAACTACAGGGTGTGACGAGTACCGCTCTGGGAATCGCCCTGGGTGAAAACGGAAAAAAGATCATTGGATTATTGCAGTGCTGGGGTGTGGAAGCACGATTTCTACACTACAACCTGCCGGGGATGGAATCCCGCACGAACTATCAGATCGTGGAAGAATCCAGCCGCATCTCCACCATGTTGTCCGGAAGAGGTCCGCTTTTGCCGGGAGACATCACGGACGCCCTCATGAAGCAGATTCGAGGCTTGATCCAGACAGGGGATATGCTGGTCCTCACCGGGGATGCCAGCAACGTGGAGGATACTGCCATTTACTCCAGGCTGACGCGGGCTGCCGTGGAGCTGGGAGGCAGGGTTTTTTTGGATGCCAGCGGAGAATATCTCAGGGAAGCCTTGAAATCAGGTCCCTATCTGATCAAGCCCAACCTGGAAGAATTATGTCACCTCGCCGGCAGGGATCTTGGAACGGAAGGTGAAATTATTGCCGCCCTGCGGGAATTGGACAGCAACAACATCCCCATGATCGCCATGACCTGGGGCGGAAATGGCGCGATTGTCAAGCATGACCGTGATTTTTTTAGAGTTCATCCGATCGAGATACAGACAGTTAATGAAGGCGGGTGCGGGGATGCTTTCCTCTCTGCGATCATCGCCGGGATTGAAAAGAAAATGGATATCGAGCAAACGCTCAGGCTGGCAGCAGCGGTCGCGGCGGCAACTGCAGAATCCGAGGCGACCGTCGGTTTCGACCCGTCCCGGATCGGGCAATTGATGCAGCAGGTTGTGGTCGACAGGATCCATTGACCAGCCCGCTCATGGAAAGGAGAGATCCTTTGAAAGAAATCCAGTATGCTGATGTCAGGCGTCAGATGAAGAAGATTGCCAGGGCGATGTGGGACCGGAAACTGACCAATGCCGCCGGTGGCAACTTCGCCGTGAAAGTGGCCGAGAACAGGATTCTCGTCTCACCCTCCATGATGAGCGAATCCGGCATGTGCGACCTGGACATCCGGGAATTCCTGCTCATCGATTACCAGGGCAATATCCTGGAAGGAAGCGGCAAGCTCTCGCGCGAAACCGAAATGCACATCCTGCTGCTTTCGAGGTTCAACTACATCAAATGCACGATCCACGCCCATCCTCAATTCTGCATGGTGTTTGCCTCCCAGAGCAAACCCATCAAAACAGTGACGGAAGCCACTGTGAAACGCGGGGAGTATTTCGGGGTCATCGAACCGGCTCCTGCGTATTCAAAGAAACTGGCAGAAAACGTGTACAAATATTTCGATGAGCGCAGAGAACTGGCAGAAAAGATAGGCATCGGCTGCATCATGCCGATGCACGGCGTGGTCGTCTCGGGGGATTGCCTGATGTCTGCCTTCAGCTGCCTGGAGCGGATGGAGACAGATGCCATCTGCAATATCTTCAAGAATTTCATTTAGGGTATGCCGTGAAAGCACTCGCACTTGACCTGGGCGCAAGCGGGGGGAAACTCCTTTCGGGCAGTTACGACGGGAGGAAATTGAAGGTCAGGGAGATCCACCGTTTCAGCAATGAACCTGTCGAAAGAGACTCCCATCTCATCTGGGATTTCCAGCTCATCTACTCACATCTCCTGGACGGGTTGAGGAAAGCCGCCTCCGAAAAGATCGATAGCTTCGGTGTGGACTCATTTAGCAATGATTACGGTTTGCTTGACGAGACCGGGAAAATCATCTCGCCAGTCTATATGTATCGCGACCTCCGCACCGAAGGTATGCTGGAATGGATGGATCAGCGCATCCCGCCGAGGGAATTGTTCGCCCGTACTGGCTGCCAGCGGGCGCGCTTCAACACCCTGGTTCAACTGGTCTCTCAAACCCGGTCATCCGATCATGACCTGCTTAATAAAGCAGATTGTTTCCTTTTCGTTCCAGATCTGCTTAATTACTTCCTGTGCGGTGAAAAAACAGCCGAATACACGATCGCATCTGTATCCCAGGCATACAATCGTCGCGAGGGCTGCTGGGACCCGGTGATTCAGCAAGCCCTTGAAATCCCTGCAGGTATCTTTCCCGGAGTGATCCCCCCGGCATTCACCCTCGGCGAAGCCAGCCCACATGTGTGCGCCCAGACCGGCATGGGACCATTTTTCATCCGCACGGTGGGTCATCATGACACGGCTTCGGCGGTGGCGGCAGTGCCAGACCCGGGCAGCGATTTTGCCTATATCAGCAGCGGGACCTGGTCGCTTATGGGAGTGGAAACTGCTGAGATGATCACCACAGAGCGCGCATTTCTATGCAACTTTGCCAACGAGGGGGGTGTTGGTGGCAGGAACCGGTTCCTGAAGAACATCATGGGATTGTGGCTCCTCCAGGAGGTCCGGCGCCAGGTGGAAGGCTCAGGAAAAACACCCGGCTTTGAAGAGATGAACGCGGAGGCGGAAAAAGTCCTTCCCTTCCGTTCGATCATCAACCCGGATGACCCGCTCTTCTTCGAGCGCGGTGACATGGTCGGAAGGATCCAATCCAGGTGCCGGGAATGGAATCAGCCCGTCCCCGAGACTGTGGGAGAACTGACGCGCTGCATCCTGGAAAGCCTGGCACTGGCATATCGAGCCACCCTGCAGGAACTTGAGGAAATTACGGGTTTTTCCATCTCCTCCATCCATATCATCGGCGGCGGTGGAAGGAGCACCCTGTTGAACCGTTTTGCTGCCTCTGCAATGGATCGACCCGTGTCTGCCGGTCCGCTGGAAGCAGCCGCGGTGGGTAACCTTTGCGCCCAGTTCCTCGCAGCCGGGGAAATGGAGGATCTTTCCGAAGCAAGGCGGGCGGTGTGTGCTTCCTTCAATATCCGCGAGTTCCTGCCGGAAAATGCCTCTTCCTGGGATGACGCTTTTGAAAGATTCCTGTTGATCAAAAACGCAGCTCTATGACCCGGGGGTGTTCTCTGGTTCCATTCTTTTCGTGATTCAAGCTTGCCCTTTTCGTCTTAAAGAAAGTCAAGTCTTAACGAAACGCAACCCTGAGAATTTTGCCTCAGGGTTGCGAAAGAAATATACAAAATTTATATATTTTCTAACAATGATCCTTTATCCTGCACGGTCAGTCTTTCCTTATCGATCTTTCACCTGCACATCATAAACCTGAACCCTGGTCCATTTATTTGAATTCTTTTCAACAAATGCCAGGTGGATCGGGTCTGCCTGGTAAAGGTTTTGATCGGGGGTGTCTTTGAAAAATAATGTGAGGCTGTATGTATAGGTGTTATCGACAACAGTTCGATTTGTATTCGCCGGTTTGCCGTAATACCCGTTTTTTACCAGCGCGGTCGTTATAAGAGTCTCCAACCCGTTTTCAAATTCGAGCAGGGCGGAATCGGATAATCCTTCTTTCAGCCAAAAATATACATTGTGAATGTGCATGTTTCCTACCTCTCGGGTATCAAATTTAGATTTATAAAGATTCTTGACCTGCATCACCAACCAATGTCGCCAGTTGATTAAGTGCGCTTTGCTTTCAGGAGTCCTTCTTCCTCGCGCACTGCCTTCAAGGCTTCCACGTAAGGCTTATTGTAGGTGCAGCAGCCCACATTCCTCTGGCGGATGAGTAACTCGATGCAGTGGTCATCTGCCGTGCACCAGGTAACCTCGGGCTCTCGGCCTTCCATGAGTTTCACCGGTGTGAAGGGATCGGCGAGGGACTGCCTGCCCAGCGCCACCATGTCAACCACGCCGTCACGAATGTTCTTATCCCCCCAGTAAAGCAGCGTGTTCTTCTCCGGTTCCACAGCTTGGAGGGCGTTTTTCCCGTCCCGGAAGATGGAATAGGCAGACCCGATGACAACCGTCTCGGGCTTCAGATTATCTTTGAGCGTCTTGGAAAAGGTGTGGTGCAGGTAGGCATAATCGGGGATCTTCTTGTCGGGCTGCGAGAGTGCCAGGGTGATGGACGGGCTTCCAGCCGATTGCAGGATATAAGCCGCCCCGCGTTCCTCCAGGCCTTTCACCAGGGCGATCGATTCGGTCAGGTCCATGACGGAGGAATCCGGGCCTGCAGAACCGCACCCGCCGGGGAATCCCTCCCATACGGAGACCTTGGAACCGACCAGGAAATTCGGGTCATTGATCTCCTTCTTCACTCTCTCGATGAGTTCGAAGGCGAACCGGCTGCGGTTTTCCCATGAGCCACCGTATTTCCAGTTGCGGTCATTATAGGGACGAAGGATCTGCGAGCCGAGGTAACCGTGGCACAGCTTCAGGTCCACGCCGTCTGCGCCTACCTGGTGGCAGATCTTGGCAGCCAGGACGAACTCGCCCAGGATGCGCTCGATATCCGCTTCCGAAAGCAGTTCGCCTCCAAATCCATGCAGGGGTTTGACGCACACACGTTTGGAAAAATCCGGGTGGCTTAATTCACCTGCATGGGTGAGTTGAAAGATGAACAGCGGCTTGTCGTTTACCTTCCGCATGGAGGAGACGAACTTCGCCAGTGCGGGCTCGTTGTGCGGCATGATGCCGAGCTGGGTGTCGCGGCCGCGGTTCTCGTAGGTGACCGTGATCGCTTCCAGGTCGATCAAGCCTGCCTTTCCGTTGAACAGGTTGGTATAGCGCTTGTAAGTGTTTTCAGTCGGGTTGCCCCGTTTATCAGAATCGCAGCATTCCATCGCGTTGATCACAAAGCGATTGGTGGCCGTCTTCTTCCCGATCTTAATCGGTGCAAACATCGCATTCTGTGCAGACATATTCTCTCCTTTGAAAAATTTTTTATAATGACATGCGGAACCGGGGAACGGATCCGGCATTCATGATTCTACAAGCCCCGGTCAATAATTACAATCGGTCAAACATCATATAGATATCAGGAAAATATTAGTATATTTGGTCGGGTCAAAAGGGAAGCTCGGTCTGCCGCGCTGATGTTTATTGCCCAACACCAGCCACAGCAATGGCAGATTCAATTAGAATCCCCTTCCGGGGATTCTAATTCTGTGCTCCCATGGGAGTGCGGCCTACTGCGGGTGTTTTTGTATTGTTTTATGGCGAAGTTGACTATATACTGGATTCATAAATCCTGCAAAATTACCTTTAATAAAAATACTTCTATTGGATCATAGTTAGCCCGCTCGCTATAGCGATACTCGTCATTTAATTGAGGAGAGATCATTGGATATCAATTTCTTGCTCAGGGGTCTCATCATCGGCTTCTCAATTGCCGCACCTGTGGGGCCTATCGGTGTACTGTGCATACGCCGCACACTGACCGAAGGTCGGGTATCCGGTTTCGTCTCTGGCTTGGGGGCTGCTACGGCGGATGCAATTTATGGCGGCATCGCCGGATTCGGCCTGGCTTTCATTTCAACCTTTTTGGTCGGCCAGCAATTATGGCTCCACCTTATTGGTGGCGCATTTCTTTGTTACCTGGGTATAAAGACCTTATTGGCAAAACCCACAGAGCAAGAAGCGTCAGCCAAAGGGAATGGCATCATTGGTAATTATGCTTCAACCTTTTTTCTAACACTTACAAATCCGATGACCATAATTTCCTTTGTGGCAATATTTGCTGGATTGGGTTTGGCAAACACAAGTAGTGACTATGCATCGGCTGGGATTTTGGTACTGGGCGTTTTTATGGGTTCAGCCTTATGGTGGTTCTTTCTTAGCGGCGGGGTTGGTTTATTTCGAGAAAAATTCGACCGTCGCGGATTGAAATGGGTCAATATAATTTCTGGCGCAATCATTATGGGATTTGGTTTATTCGCCCTCCTCAGCGCGGCATGATGAGAGCGTGTTATTCAAGACAAAGGGCGCGGACTGACACCGCGTGCACCGGACAAGTGAGGGCGCTGCCCGCACTTTCGGGGATTCCGACTCCAAACGGTTGATCAGGCATCTGGTGGTGTTCTCCGCTAGATCCCGCCCTTACCGGTAACGCCTGCCTTCCCACTTAGTAAATAACATTCCAGATACTACCTTCTCTTGTAAATAGGGGGCTTACCATACTGGAGAGTGGGGATAATTCCATACCTGGGTATGTTGTGAATGAACTATTAAAATAATATCCTGTGTCAGCGGGCATATTTCCCGTAATTAAAATTCCAGGAGAGGAAAACGAATGACCAAGAAACTGTTTACGTTTGTATCAGTACTGATGGCCGTAGCGTTTGTATTGAGCGCTTGCGCCTCGCCGACCGCTGCCCCGACGGGAGCACCGGTAGTAACAACCGAAGAACCCACGGAGGTTGTCGCTGCGGACCAACCCTTTGGTGAGAATCTGCCCTCTGCTCCAACGATCAATACCCCGCTCGTTGTTGCGTACCAGCAGTTCTCACAGAAATTCAGTCCGTTCTTTGCTGACACCGACATGGATAATAACGTTGTCACCATGACACAGATCTCATTGCTGACCACCGACCGTGTCGGCGGTATCATTTTTAATGCAATTGATGGTGAAACCGTCAGTTATAACGGCACGGACTATCTCTACAAGGGTCCTGCGGACATCAAGGTAGAGTATGATGAAGCGACGGATACAACCAAATATACCGTCAGGCTTCGTATCGGTATGAAATTCTCCGATGGAGAACCTGTCACCGCCGATGACATCATCTTCACCTACTACACCTTCCTCGATCCGTCCTATGTCGGTTCGACAACTCTTTCATCCTACGATATTGTTGGATTGAAAGACTATCAGACACAGACCACAAGT
Organism: uncultured Chloroflexia bacterium; assembly: GCA_963828815.1. Classification (GTDB taxonomy): domain Bacteria; phylum Chloroflexota; class Anaerolineae; order Anaerolineales; family Villigracilaceae; genus UBA877. Next base: position 1,064,184 of record CAWHGD010000002.1, on the reverse strand, counting down.
GATGTGTACGATAAGTACGCAACCATGGCCGAGGCCATTTTCGCTGCCGGCGCTGATCACGTGTGGGCAACTACCGACACCTGGACACAGGAACAGCAGACTGATTTCTGGACCCGGCTCAAGACGGAATGGCTCGCTGACGTTCAGGGAATTGTCGACTACGTCATGGCCAATTATCTTGATGGATATGGTAGAGATACCATGCTCAAGGATCCTGCTGACATTTCCGCAAACGAGGGTCTGAGAATTGCGTTTGGCATGGCGTTGTGGGGTTATGGTTCGGTGGACGAGGCTACGGGTGTCTTTACGGCACCTTCCGGGAAAACCTGGGATCTGACCACGAGCTTCCCCACGATTGAAGACTACTATAACGAGACCTACGCCGTCTATGGAGGCGATCCGGTTGAATATGCTTCCGTTGAGTCCGCAAACGGCACCGATGTACTGGGTAATGTGAACTCTGACTTCATCGGTTTTTGGGGTCCTCAAGACGCGAGCATGGGTGGCCAGGGCGTCCCGAACATCAGAGGTATCGTGAAGGTTGACGATTACACCGTGGAAGTCACCACGAATGGCTATTCCGCCCCCGCGGTGTACCAGATCCTCGGCATCCAGGTCACACCTCTGCATTATTATGGCGATGTCGCAAAATACGACTATGCCAACAACAAGTTCGGGTTTGACTTTGGCGACCTGTCCAAACAGGAAGATCTGACTGCTACCCCGATGGGAGCCGGTCCCTACAAGTTCGTCAGGTACGACAACAGGGTCGTCTACTTCGAGGCAAACCCATACTATTACAGGGGTTGCCCGAAGATCAGCGAAATTCAGTTCAAGGAAACTACAGAAGCGGAAGTTGCCTCCGCTGTCCAGACAGGTATTGTTGATGCAGGCCAGATGAATGGTTCCCGCGCCAAGTTTGAAGAAGTTGCATCCTATAACTCCAACGGAGAAATCACGGGTGACAAGATCACCACGAGCAAAGTGGATAATCTTGGCTATGGTTATATGGGCATCAACGCCGACACCGTCAATGTTGGAGGCGAAGCAGGTTCCGATGCATCCAAGAACCTGCGCAGGGCTTTGGCCACAATTTTAGCAGTTTACCGCCCTGTAGCCATTGATAGCTACTATGGCGAAGCTGCTTCGGTTATCAACTACCCGATCTCCAACACTTCCTGGGCAGCACCCCAGCCGACCGATGAGGATTACAAGATCGCCTTCTCCACAGACGTCGACGGCAATCCCATCTACACCGCTGACATGACACCGGAGCAAAAATACGCCGCTGCGGAACAAGCTGCACTTCGCTTCTTCGAAGCAGCAGGCTACACCGTGGCGGATGGCAAACTCACCGCAGCGCCTGAAGGCGCCAAGCTGTCCTATGAAGTCATCGTTCCCGGTGATGGAATTGGTGATCACCCCGCGTTCGCCATCCTGACTGCCGCGCAAGCCTCCCTGGCAAAACTCGGCATGGAACTCAAGATCAATGACCCTGCAGACATGAACATCCTCTGGGATGCCCTGGATGCCGGCACACAGGAACTCTGGACTGCTGCCTGGGTGGCTACGATCGACCCCGACATGTACCAGATCTATCATAGCTCCGGTGTTGTTGGCGAAGGTGGTTCGGATTCGAACCATTACCACATCCGCGACGCTGCGCTCGATCAACTCATTGTGGATGCCCGCCAGAGTGATGATCAGAATTACCGCAAGGCCATTTACAAGCAAGCTCTCGACATCGTCATTGACTGGGCTGTGGAGATCCCGAACTATCAGCGGCAGAACTCCATCCTCTTCAGCACGGAACGCATCAACATCGGTACCCTCACCCCAGACATTACCACCTTCTGGGGTTGGTTGAACGACATCGAATTAGTGGAAATGAACTGATCGATGCTCATCTGAACTAGGGTTTTCCAGGTAAGTGTGAGCCCGCCCTAGGGCGGGCTCAATTCTTGGATAAATCATTTTGGCTTTCTTAGGACAAAGCCAGATGGAGTGGAATAAGGAATCGCCATGCGTAATTTCATATTAAGGAGACTCTTCCTCGGTATATTCATCGCCTTCTTCGGAGCATTGGTGATCTATACCGTCATTCGCAGCCTGCCGACCTCCTATGTGGAAACGATCGCGAGGCAGAGAGCCAGCAACCCCTTGAGTAACAGGACGTACCAGGAGTGGCTGGACCAGCTCAATCTCGTCTACAAACTCGATATTGGCATTATTCCCGGATTTTTCGGATGGCTCGGAAATGCCCTGAAGGGGGATTTCGGTGAATCCTGGCATTATGGCGTTCCTGTTACTGAAAAATTCAACCAGGTGATCTGGTATTCCGTGATCATAAACATCATCACCTTTTTTGTTGAGTTTCTGGTCGCAATTCCTTTGGGGATTCTGGCAGCCAGAAAACAATACAGCAAGTCGGATTATGCCATTACGATTTTCGCTTTGATGGGTATTTCACTGCCAACTTTTTTCCTCGCGACCATATTAAAGTATGTCTTTTCCATCAAACTCGGCTGGTTTGACCTCTACGGGTTGACCGGCAGATTTTATAATTCCATGACCCCATTTCAACAGGTCATGGATATTGGCTATCACATGATCCTGCCGATCGTCACCCTCATGATGCTCTCGGTTGGAGGGCTCATGCGCTATACGCGAACGAATATGCTGGAGGTCCTGAATTCGGATTACATCCGTACCGCCCGGGCGAAGGGGCTTTCTGAAAAGGTCGTCATCAATAAGCACGCGTTTCGGAACACTCTGATCCCGTTGGTCTCTTACATGAGCTATCTGCTGCCCACCATGTTTGGAGGTGCGCTGATTACGGAGACTCTCTTCCAAATACCGGGTATTGGCTACATATCCTATCAAGCCATCGTCCGTGGTGATATACCCTTCGCCATGTTCTATACAACATTTCTCATCGTTCTTACCCAGATCAGTCTCATCGTCGCAGACATTCTGTACGCAGTGGTGGACCCGCGCGTAAGAGCAAACTAGGTGGTTTCCTATGCCTGATATTAAAGAACCATGGAATAACAAGGAAGAAATAGCTGTCCGAGACAGTGGGGCTCCAGAGGAGATGCATCTGGACGATTCAAGGCGCGTCAAGGTACTTTCCCCCGGTATGCTCGTTTTCAAGCGTTTCATCCGCAACAACCTGGCTGTCGTCGGTTTTGGCATCATCCTGTTCATGTTCTTTTTCTCCTTTTTAGGACCTTTGTTCTCTCCCTACAAACAGACGCAGGTTTTCAAGGGTGTGGGCAGCATGTCCAAGGAGTATGCCGGTGCTACCTATAACCAGGAATTACGTTACACGGTTGCGGAAGGCGAAAGTTTCGGTGCCACAGAGCGCGCCCAGTTCTTGCTGGCACTTGGAAAAAATGCTGAAACTTTCGTCAATGGAACTGACACATATTACTTTGTCAGTGAGGGCAAGGATATCCACCGGATTCTGCAGCTCGACCCCGTTGCTGAAGTGATGGTCGGGATTTTCAAATCCCTTGTTGGCAATACGGTGCCTGCTTCCCTTATAACGTCGTATCAATCCGCTGTGGCACAGGGTCTCGATACTTTTGAATTGGATGGCGTTTCCTATCGGATCACCAGGAAAAATAAGGCAGCGCAGATATCCACTGAGCACGATGTGGCGCTTGCCATGATGAATGTTTACGATGCGTACAATGAGGCAAATTCCCAAACCGTTTCATCCTACTCTTTTAAGCTTGCCAGTAGCATCGCGCTTGCGCAGGATAAAAGCACATTTTCTGCAGGCGATCAAGTGTATACCGTCAAATATGGAGAGGGTCAATCCACGATCTTCGATAGTGCTGGTGTTGAATATGCCGAAGTATCGAACATCATCGTCAACCCTCTCGACCAGTCGTTGTTCCTCTCCGTCAGTTTCAAGACGGCTGTCCGTCAAGCGATCAATGACCAGGATACGACATTTTCCTTCACGGATAGCGCGGGCGAAACGGTCACCTACACGATTGTCCGCGTCAATACTACCTACAACATTAAGAAGGAAACACCCACCGAACTGATCCGCGTGTTCGAAGCTCCTTCTGCTGCGCACCCTCTTGGGCTCGATAACAATGGTATGGATCTCATGACGCGGCTCATGTACGGTGGGCAGGTTTCCCTCCTGGTAGGCTTCGTAGTTATTCTTATCGAGGTTCTTATTGGCATCGTTATCGGTGGCATCTCCGGGTATTTTGGTGGTTGGGTGGACACATCCCTGATGCGCTTTGTTGATTTATTCAACAGCATCCCGTTCTATCCGATGGTGCTGATATTCGGTTCGGTCATGGACACCCTGGAGGTTGACCCAATGGCGAGGATCTTCCTTTTAATGATGGTCCTGGGTTTGCTTAGCTGGACAGGCGTTGCCCGTATTGTCCGCGGTCAGATCCTCTCCCTGCGTGAACAGGACTTTATGATTGCCACAGAAGCGACAGGGATCCGCACAAGCCGCAGGATTTTCAAGCACCTAATTCCGAATGTGATGCCGTTGTTGATCGTGCAGGCGACGGCGGGGCTTGGTGGCATCATCATTGCGGAAGCAACCCTGGGTTTCCTGGGACTCGGTGTCAAATATCCCCTGGCTTCCTGGGGAAGCATCATCAATGTGGCTTCGGATTCCTTCGTAATGACCACCTACTGGTTCATGTGGATCCCGGCGGGCATGTTGATCCTCCTGACCGTGCTCGGCTTCAACTTCGTTGGCGACGGGCTTCGGGATGCATTCGATCCGAAGATGAAAAGGTAGGTGACCCAGATGGCTGGAAAAATGAGATCCCCCTTTGTAAAATTTAAAATCAAGACCAGGTCCAACGACAGCAATCATATTTCCGCGCGAGAATTGGCAAAGATTTCACGTGAAAACCGCCGGATCACCAATGCGATCGAACGACAGCGCAACAGGAAGAATGTCCCCGAAGGTGAGTATCTGACTTCGATGCGCGACCCTGCCAATGTCGTGGAGTTCGACAACCTGCACACGTATTTCTTCACCGATATCGGCACGGTCAAAGCGGTGGACGGCGTATCCTTTGAGGTGCCTAAAGGAAAAACGGTCGGTGTGGTCGGTGAATCCGGCTGCGGCAAGTCCGTCACGTCCTTGTCGCTCATGCAGCTTGTGCAACGACCGCAAGGGCAGATCGTTGAAGGCGCCATCCGTTTTGACGACGGTATGCGTGTCTACGATATTGCCAAAACCCCCGTGGAAGTGATGGAGACCATCCGCGGCAGCAAGATATCGATGATCTTCCAGGAACCGATGACGAGCCTCAACCCGGTGTTTCGTTCGGGCGAACAGATCGATGAGGTGGTCAGGCTTCATAATCCAGGGATGACCGACAAGCAGGTGAAAGACCTCTCGCTGATGATGATCGATATGGTGGGCATTGCCAACAACACCGGCGTCTACAAAATGTATCCACACGAGCTTTCAGGCGGCATGCGCCAGCGTATCATGATCGCCATGGCGCTTGCCTGCAACCCCAAGCTCATCATCGCCGACGAGCCGACTACTGCACTCGACGTAACGATCCAGGCGCAAATCCTCGACCTGCTTCGGAACCTCAAGGATAATATCAATTCAAGCATCATGCTCATTACGCACGACCTGGGTGTTGTCGCAGAGATGGCGGATTATGTCGTCGTCATGTACGCAGGTCGTATCGTGGAAAAGGGTACGGCTCTTGAGGTGTTCCACAACCCGCTGCACCCTTACACCGTGGGACTGATGGCTTCCAAACCGGTCATCAACCGCTCCGTGGACCGCCTTTACAGCATCCCCGGAAGTGTGCCCAACCCCATCAATATGCCTGACTACTGCTATTTCAGGGACCGTTGTGAACAGCGCCTGGCAGCATGTGATGGGGTGTACCCCAGGGAAGTGTACGTCACCAAAACGCACATGGTGGCTTGTTATCGTGAAATGGTCACCCAGTCAGAGGTAAAAGCATGGAAGTAAATAATCATCCAAATAGACCCATCCAAAACCGATAATGTGCTTGAAGTCATTGACCTCAAGCAGTATTTTCCCATCAAGGCGGGTTTGATGCAGCGCGTTGTCGGGCATGTCAAAGCGGTCGATGGCATCAGCTTTACGATCAAACGCGGCAAGACGATGGGGCTTGTTGGCGAATCCGGTTGTGGCAAGACGACAGTAGGTAAAACAATTCTACGTCTGAACGAAAAAACCAGCGGCGATGTCCATTTCTTCGGGTTTGATATCTTCGCGATTTCCCGCAAAGAAATGCGCGCGATCCGCCCAAAAATGCAGATCATTTTTCAAGATCCCTATTCGAGCCTTTCTCCCCGGCTTCCAATCAGCGAGATCATCGGTGAAGCTGTCAAAGAACATCATATCGTGCCGGACGACGAGTACGAGGACCACCTCGACAAAGTCATGAGAGCCTGTGAATTGCAGCCATACCAAAAGGACCGCTATCCGCACGAATTTTCAGGCGGCCAGCGCCAGCGCATCTGCATTGCCAGAGCACTGGCTCTCAATCCTTCCTTTGTCGTATGCGACGAGCCATTGTCTGCATTGGATGTTTCGATCCAGGCCCAGATCATCAACCTGCTCAAGGATTTGCAGGAGAAATTCAAGCTTACTTACCTTTTCATCTCGCACGACCTCTCGGTGGTGAAGCATATCTCCGACGACGTAGGCGTCATGTACCTGGGGAACATCGTGGAGTACGGCAGCAAGGAGGCGATTTTCAGAAAACCGTTGCACCCTTACACGCAAGCGCTGCTCAGTGCCGCTCCCGTCCCCGATCCCTCGGCCAAGATGAACCGTATCATCCTCGAGGGCAGCATTCCTTCTCCCGCCAATCCCCCGGATGGCTGCAAGTTCCACACACGATGCAGGGAATGCTTGGAGCTCTGCAGCAAGCAGTGTCCCACATGCCACGGAAGTGGAACCGGGGCATACAGTCGTTTGCCATCTATATAAATAATGAAGGTATTCGGTCAATGAATCCGCAACCAAAGAAATACGACGACGATGACGGCAGGGTCATCTGCAACATGGACGTGGAAGGCATGCGCTGGCATGATAAGGCCGCCCGCCGCAAGAAAACTGCAACTCGCCAGGTGTCTCAGGGCGAGCAGATGACTAGATCCGAAGCCCGGCGATACGCCTGGTATGCAGTCCAGGCAGGGCTGTTAATCGCCTCGGTATTCTCCGTGGTTTTGGTCCTGTTCGTACTGTTTTGCACCCAGGTATGGTTTCGGTAGGATCGACTCGAACGGTTCTATTGTTATCAGTTCGTTTCCCGTGTGCACAACCTTGCGCTTTCTGCTATAAATTCCCCTTCTAAATAGTAAAAATGGTGTTTTAGTTGTCTTTTCCAGAGGGCCACTATACTCTTGTGATTTAGGTGCATCTTCAGCACAGGTGGGATGAAGCAACTGGCAATCCAACTGGTTGACAAAGATAATACATAAAGCTACAATGAAAGTGCTTTCATTATGTCTTTCATTTATGGATTCTATGCAACCTAACAAGCCCCCCACAATTTATGATGTTGCCAGGCACGCTGGAGTAAGCATCACAACGGTCTCGCGGATGATTAACACACCCGATAAAGTCAACGGAGATACTCGCATTCGAATCCTGGCTGCCATCGACGCGCTTGGTTTCGTACCCAAAGCGGAAGCCCGTGCCCGCGCCATGCGAGGAACTGGGCGGATTGGAGTTATCTCGCCATTTTTCACTGCACCCTCTTTTGTCCAACGTTTGAGGGGAATTGCCGAGGCGTTATCTGCCAAGAAATTTGAGTTGGTCATTTACACGGTTGATTCAGCGGAACGCCTGAAAAGCTTTCTTTCCTCCGTGCCGCTGACTGGTAATCTGGATGGCCTCATCATACTTTCACTGCCGGTCGAGGACGCCGATGCACACCGTCTTGTGGACCATGGCTTACCTACCGTGTTGGTTGAGTTCCCGCACCCGAGCCTGAGCAGCGTGGAGATCGATGATGTCATGGGGGGACGCATGGCGGCACAATATTTGCTTAAAAAAGGCCACCGCCGAATTGCATTTTTGGGCGACACCGATTTGCCTGAATATTCCCTCCATCCTGTCAGCCTGCGTCTGGTCGGATTTCGCCAGGGTTTGCAGGAGGCCGGCATTAAACTCCCCGATGCGTTTGTAAGGCTCGCCCCTTATTCGCAGGCACAAACTCGCCAGATCGCTGCGGAATTGCTCAGTATGCCCCAGCCACCTACTGCCATATTTGTTGCGACAGACTTCCAAGCTCTGGGTGTCCTGAAAGCCGCCCGCCAGTTGAAAATCCAGGTACCCGAGCAGCTCGCAGTAGTAGGTTTTGATGACCTCGATCTGGCTGAATATGCCGACCTGACCACCATCCATCAGCACTTGGACGAGTCAGGAAGGTTGGCGGTGGAAATATTACTTGCCCAGATAGAATCACCTTCCAGACCAACAAGGCATGTCAAGCTTCCCCTCACCTTGATCGAACGCCAAACTGCATAAGAATTGGATATTGACTCTCAAATTGAAAAGCCGTATACTCGCTATGAAAGTGCTTTCAGGATACCACTAACATAAGTGTCATTCATCTTCTTCCCATATTCAAAGTTCAGGAGGTTTTACTTATTGAGAATTCAAAAACACCAAAATCCCGAACCTCATATTGAATCTTTATTCAAACTCACAAAGGAGAATGAGAAGTGAACAAGAAATCTGTTTTATTTTCTTTGGTAAGCCTGCTGGTTTTAACATCCATGCTTCTTTCTGCCTGTGGGGCACCAGCAACAATTGTGGCTCCTGCTACGGAAGCTCCTGCTACGGAAGTGCCGACGGAGCCTCCGGCAGCCGCACTTCCGAGTTGTGGGACGGATCCTGTTGTAATGAAAGTCACCTTCGAGACTGGCTGGGATATGCCCACACAGCTGACCGAAGAGTTCACGAACCAGTTCCCGAACGTCACTTGGGACATCAGCATGGAACAGTTCGCGAATCTCATCACCACGACGCCCCTGCTTCTCGCGAGTGACAACCCGCCGGATCTGATCCGGCTGCCGACGATGACCTCGTTCGCACAGGACGGCCTCCTGAAAAACCTGGACGACTACGCGACGGCGTTCGGCTGGAACGATTGGCCGGTGCCACAGATCAACCAGAACCGGTTGGATGCAAACTGGATCCGCGGTTCCGGCACGCTTTACGCCATGGGTCTCAACTACAGCATGACCGGTGTCTTCTATAATAAAACACTGGCAACCCAGATCGGCATGACCGAACCGCCCAAGACGGTCGCCGAGTTCGATGCCCTGCTCGCTGCGGCCAAGGCCGCCGGGCTCCAACCGATCATGGAGTGGGGCAGCGCCAAGAGCGGCATGGGGCTTGCGTTCCCGCTCCAGAACCTGATGGCTGCCTACGGCCCGGTCGGACCGATTAACGACTGGGTCTTCCAGAAGCCCGGCGCAACGATCGATACGCCGACGAACCTGATAGCGGCACAGCATCTTCAGGACTGGATCGAGAAGGGCTACTTCCCGTCCGACATCAACGCCATCGAGTACACTGACGCTGCCAACCGGTTCATGGCTGGTGAGGGTGTCTTCACCTTCAACGGCGACTGGCAGAACGGCCCCTACGATGCTGGTATGCCCGGCAACGTCGGGTTCTTCCTGTTCCCGCCCGCTGTGGCCGGCGGAGGGTATGCCGCCATGTCCGCTCCGCTGACGTACGGTATCGCCGCCAATGCCAAGCACGCGGACTGCGCCGCGTTCTTCCTCACCTGGGCCGCCACGAACGAAACGGCCCGACAGATCAACGTCGACGGAATGGGATCGAACCCTGGCGGACCAGTCGATGCCTCTGTACCAACAGTTGCTGCCGGCTCGGTCACCATTGATACGCTTGCCGCAGGACCTATGTTAAGCGGAGCGATGGACTTCATCGCCAACGCGACGAGCTCGATCTTTGCTCAAGGTTGGACACCCGAACTCCAGAAGATGGTTGCCGGTGAGCAAGACGCTGCTGGTCTCCTCAGTGCTGTCCAAGCCGAATACGAAAGAGAAATCTCACAGTAGTGGTGGTAGCCGCAAGACGATGAGTGCGCCTGCCTAATCAACAGTAATTTTAATGATGACTTCAGACGAGCATCCTGCGGCTTTCGTGACCTCCCGGCGGACCTACCCTAGTAAGAAGGTCCGTCGGGAGAACATTGTTGGTTGGCTATTCACCATGCCAGCCTTGTTTATGTACGCGTTCTTCGTGCTCGTGCCTTTCCTGTTGACCATCGTGTATTCGTTCTTTCGCTGGAATGGCGTCGGACCGATGACCTGGGTGGGGGTAAAGAACTACGTGTCTGTCTTCCAGTCACCCAACCTCATAGGGACGATCTTCAACGCATTCTGGCTGGTCTCGTGGTTCAGCTTCATTCCGGTAAGCCTTGGGCTCATTGTTGCAAGCGTGATCCACCGTGTGGCGACCGGGCGGTTCGGAACGGTCGCCCGCACCGTTCTGTTCCTGCCCCAGGTCATCGCGCTCGTCGCTGCCGGCATCATCTGGGGCTGGCTGCTGGCCCTCCCGGGCTTGATCAACCAGGTGCTCAAGGCTGTTGGACTCGGTGCGATCACCCGTGCCTGGCTCGGCGACTTCAACTGGGCACTCTCGGCCGTTGGCATGGTCGGAGTTCTGGGTGCTGCTTGGATTCTGCATCGTCCTTCTCCAAACGGGCATGGCCAAGATTGACCCAGCCCTATATGAATCCGCGAGGATCGATGGTGCTAGCTGGTTCAGCGAGTTCACCGCGATCACCGTCCCACTTCTCCGACACGAGATCGGTGTGTGCCTGACCGTCACGGTGATCGCCGCGCTCGCCGCATTTGACATCATCTGGGTCACGACAGCCGGTGGACCTGGTAACTCGACATCGGTTCCGGGTATCCAGATCTACATCCTTGCGTTCACCCAGCGAGCTATAGGCCTGGCGTCTGCTCTGGCCGTCATGCTCATGGTCCTGGTCGTCATCGTCATCCTCCCGATCCAGTGGCTGACCCGGGAGAGTGTGCAATGAAGGTTGCTCGTGGCGAGCTCTGGGCAGGTCGGGTTCTTCTCTTTGCACTGATGGCGTTCACGATCCTTCCCTTCATCAGCATCTTCATGACCGCGCTGCATCCGTCAGGGACTGTGCCCGGCGGACTTGAATGGCCCGAGAACCCGCAGTGGATCAATTTCGTGACGGCATTCAACATGGCGGAAATGCCCAAGCTCCTCGCTTCGAGCATATTCATTGTCCTTTCTGTCGTTCCCGCAACCCTTGTCATCTCGACGATGGCCGGGTTTGCCATCGGGCTCCTGCGGATTCCCGGTGCTCGCGTGCTACTCTTCCTGTTTGTGTTCGGGTTGACACTCCCGTTCCAGGGGATCATCATCCCTATCTACTATCTGGAGCGGGCGGTGGGGATCTACAACACCCGGGTCGCGATCGCGCTTCCACTTATCGCCTTGTACATGCCCTTTGCCGTTTTCTGGATGCGCGCCCACTTCGTCAACATGCCGAGCGAGCTCTCGGAGGCAGCCCGTGTCGATGGCGCCACCACCTGGGACCTATTCTGGCAGATTCACGTCCCGCTTGCGCGAGCGCCAGTCGCCTCACTTGGAATCCTCACGTCCATCTGGACGTGGAACCAGTTTCTCCTTTGTTTGGTGCTCGTCGAGGACCCGACGCAACGAACAATGGCCGGTGGGCTGGGAGCGTTCCAGGGCCACTACGCGAACAATGTCCCCTTGCTGTGCGCCGGCACGATCCTGATCCTGGTACCCACACTCAGCGTCTTCATCCTGTTCCAACGCCAGATCATCATGGCGCTGCTCCAGGGTGCTGTCAAGGGATGAGCAGCGGAGCCCTGAGCAGCGATGTGCCGAGTGTCATAACCTCTTTGTTAAATAATATTGTTGACTAAGAGACATACGCAGGAACTTTCCATTCGTTGAATTGTTCCATTTTTAAAATCAGTTTTTCCAGGTTCCAGCCCAAGTTGTTTCATGACCATCGTCTGTAAATTCCTAATTTTATGATTGAAGGTTCTTTCATGAATTCAACATTGAGGCAATATTAGAGAGGTCAACATGAAAGGCGATATACTTGTACTTCAGGAATATCACAAACGAGTTGCAAGTGAAATTGTTGCACAAATCGTTGAAACCATCAGGCAAAAAAACACCAGATATATCATCACAGTTGGAGGAGAATCTGGTAGTGGAAAATCTGAAACCAGCCAGGCCATGGCAAACGAATTGGAAAATTTCGGAATTAAATCTGTTGTTTTAGGGCAGGATGATTATTTTATTCTTCCACCCAAGGCAAACAATATCAAAAGAAGGGAAGATCCAGATTGGCTTGGGCCTCATGTGGAGGTCAAGCTGGATGTTTTAGATCAAAATCTAAAAGACGCCATCCAGGGTAAAAATGAGATTAATAAACCACTGGTTGATTATGATGCAAATACAATAGATGAAGAGACGATTTGTTTGGAGGACGTAAAGGTAGTAATTGCGGAGGGTACCTACACTTCTTTGCTCAAGAATGTAGATACCAGGATATTCATTACCAGGAAATGGGTAGACACTCTGGAACACCGCCAGAAAAGGAACCGGGGCAACGAAGCAGGCGACCCGTTTATTGAGCAGATATTGGCCACAGAACATAAAATTATTGCCGGACAAAGACAATTAGCCGATTTTATAATAACAAATGAATATGATGTAGTAAACGTGAACTAAAGTGTAAAAATGAAAGTAAAAAACCAAGTTCAGCTAATAACATATCCCGATTCGTTGGGGGGAAATCTACAGAAGCTTAATTATGTTCTTGATAAATATTTCCCCGGTCTTTTTACTGGGGGAATTCATATTTTGCCACCATTCCCATCTTCTGGTGATCGAGGTTTCGCACCGCTTACCTACTTAGAAATCGAACCGCAATTTGGTTCTTGGGAAGATCTCAAGCGTATCGGTGAAAAGCATGATATCTTGCTCGATTTGATGGTTAATCATATCTCCGCGAAATCTTTTTATTTTCAAGATTTTTTGAAAAAAGGGCGCAAGTCCGATTATTCGGATCTGTTCATTACGATGAACAAAATTTGGCCAGATGGCAACCCACCACGCGAGGAAATTGATAAGATATTTTTACGACGGAATGAACCGTTTTCCGATTTCATTATAGAGAAAACAGGTAAAGCGGAGAGAGTGTGGACGACATTTGGGAAAGCGACTCCGTCTGAACAGATAGATTTCGACGTGAATTCACCGATTGCTCGCCAACTTCTATCTGAATTCGTGACCAATTTCAGCAATAACCATGTCAAAATTGTCCGCTTGGACGCCGTGGGGTATGTGATTAAAAAGCGTGGGACAACATGCTTTTTTGTAGAGCCAGAGATTTATCATTTCTTAGATTGGATCTCAGAATTGGCACATGCCCTGGATATTGAAATTCTACCTGAAATCCATGCAGACTATACAACGCAAATCAAATTGGTTGAAAAAGGGTATTGGATTTACGATTTCATCCTCCCTTTCACTGTTCTTGATGCTTTGCTAAACAAGACCAGTAAAAGATTGAAAGAATATTTAAAGATCCGTCCACACAACCAATTTACCACATTGGATTGTCATGATGGCATACCAATCAAACCTGATTTGAATGGCTTTTATCTAAGCGAAGATGCTCGAAAGGTGGTTGACCTCTGTTTGAAAAAGGGTGCAAATCTGAGTTTGATTTTCTCGCCGAAGCACAAAGATCCGGATGGATTTGATGTTCATCAAATTCGCTGTGCTTACTATTCCATGTTGGACTGCGAAGACAGCGCTTATTTGGCTGCCAGGGCTATTCAGTTCTTTACACCTGGTATTCCTCAGGTCTACTATGTTGGATTGCTTGCTGGAAAGAATGATATGGATGCGGTTGCACGAACCGGTGAGGGTCGCGAGATCAATCGTCATAATTATTCGGTCAATGAAATTGATCAGGAAGTTCAACGACCTGTAGTTAAGAAGTTGGTTGAGTTGATAGAATTCAGAAATACTCACCCCGCATTTAACGGAAACTTTGAAATGGTCGAATCCAACGATCATGAGATTACATTGATTTGGAAAAACCAAGATGTTTTTGCCAAGTTATATGTTGAGTTTCTTAATATGTCTGCAGAGATATCCTTCCTTGATCCAAATTCAAGGAAAATTCAAAAAGTAGATTTGTGAGTGAAAAAAAATAAGTAGAATATGCCACTGACTTTTGATCTTCCTTTTGATCAGTTAAAACTTTATCAGGGAATTAATCCTCGACCGGATGATTTTGATATTTTCTGGGATAAAGGATTGACAGAAATGAGATCGGTTAATTCCAGGGTTGAACTAATTCCCTCCAAATTTCAGGCACCTGGTGTGGAATGTTTTCATTTATTTTTCACAGGTGTCGGCGGGGCACGAGTTCATGCCAAGTTGTTGCGGCCTGCCAAGATCTCTTCACCCCATCCAGCAGTCCTAATGTTCCACGGTTACACTGTAAATTCAGGGGACTGGTCAGATAAACTAGGATATGTTGCTCAAGGTTATACTGTTGCCGCCTTGGACTGCAGAGGCCAAGCAGGATTATCCGAAGATACTGGTGGTGTTATTGGTAATACGCTTCATGGACAAATCATTCGGGGTTTGGAAAATGCATTGAAAGGTAACTCAGATAAAATACTTTTTCGACAAATATTTCTTGATACAGCTCAGCTGGCAAAGATCGTGATGGAAATGCCTGATGTCGATGCGGAACGAGTCGGCGCAATGGGTGGAAGTCAGGGAGGAGCTTTGACCGTGGCATGTTCGGCTTTAGAACAGCGCATTAAACGTGCCGCCCCGGTCTATCCATTTTTAAGTGATTACAAACGGGTTTGGGAAATGGATCACGCTAGAGATGCATATAGAGAACTTCAAGAGTACTTTCGTTTCTTTGATCCGATGCATGAGCGTGAAGATGCCATTTTTGAGAAGCTGGGGTACATTGATATACAGCACCTAGCCTCGCGTATACGAGCAGATGTTCTTTGGGGAATTGGCCTAATGGATACTATCTGCCCTCCATCCTCCCAGTTCGCGGCTTACAATAAAATCAATTCAAATAAGTCGATGGCTATCTACCCCGATTATGGACACGAGGTGCTGCCAGGATTCTCTGACCAGAGTTTTCAATTCCTCATGGGGATATAGTACGGTCCTAACAAAAGTCTAAACGTTTTAAGCTTCGAAAAAATAATACCTATTCTATGGTAAATATTCATATCTGCCACTAAGGCTAGCGTGTAATCCTATCCAATAATAATGGATACGTAGTCAACATCCGTACCCAACCATTACCTCGGTAATAGCATTTTCCGCCCCGTTTTCCTCAAGCAATCTTTTCGCGTCGGCTCGCGAGCCGCTGGGCGTGTGTGCTATGAAGTTGATAAAGTCCTTTTATTGAGTAGAGATTGAATGGAATCACAAACAGCCGCCAAGAAAGATGGGGGTTTGGATGAATGATTCCCGCGTCGCGGGTTGGATTTTCCGGAATGAAACAAAGCGGATGTCCTGCATTGTCATCGCGTCCGCTCAACCATGACGGATATGCAAACACCCGTATTTAGTAGTGCCCCTATGGAGATTCGAATAAAGTCCCTTTGTGGGGACTCCAGTTTTAATTCCGTGCCCCATAGTGCGCATACTACTGAGGGCGTTTTTGTATTATTTTGTGGCGAAGTTGGTTATATACTGAACTCATATATCATGCAAAATTGAATGATATATTTTAGTTGACTCATAGTTGGACCGCTTATGGCACAAGTATACTTAGACGATTGTTGGTGGAATGATCGGATGAAATATCATGACTGACAAATTATCAAACAGTGATCGCGAAGCCCCTGCCGAACGTCAACAACGTTATCCTGAAGGTTACTGGGACGATGGCGATGAATACCTGCGACAAGGCTACATCCTGCAACATAACGAAGATTATTTGGAATTTCTGGTAACACGTGTGTGGAAGCTCGACCAGATCTGTCGATTCGCCGAGTTTGGTTGCGGTTCTGGAAAGATGGGGCTTCAGATAATGCCCTTCTTAACTCAGGGCAGTACCTATACTGGTATCGACCAATCTTCCAAATTGATTGCCAGGGGAAAACAGGCATGGGAGAATACGCCATGGAAAGCTGAGTTCCACGAAGGCAGTATCTATAAAACCCCTTTTGCTGATAAATCGTTTGATGTAACCATGACGCATACTGTCTTGATGCATGTGCCCGATCCAGAGAAGGTGCTTCAAGAAATGATTCGAGTAACCAAACCCAATGGATTGGTGGTTGCTTGTGAGGCTAATCGCAATGCCCACACAGCCATGCTTCACATCGAAGAAGTCAACCACCAAGAAACGGCACCGCTTGAATTATTCCAGACCATTAATCGAGAAATTTACAAGCGAACAGGTGTCGACCACAACATCGGTATCAAATTACCGGTTCTGATGCACAAAGCCGGTCTGAAACACATCCAAATCCGGATGTCAGATGCGGTGCGTTTTCTTTTCCCGCCCATGGATACAGATCATAAGAAAAGATTATTCAAAGCGATTTGTGACGAAGGTTATGGACAACCAAAACCAAACGAAGAACAACGAGAAAAGTGGAAAGCAAACCTGATGAACTATGGCATATCGGAGCAAGATGCAGAAGCCGAAATCACCAGGGAGACGGATGAAGATTTTCTTAACAAGGGACAACAATACCATACAGTGTTTCCCGATTTGCTGACATGGAGCTTCGGAGTAGTATAAAAATCAGGGCAGCCCAACCCCGGCTCTTCCTGACTGCATGCGGCGCAGGTACACTGGCGCAATTGCAGGGCTTCGAGCTGTCCCGTTTTTATCGCCTTGCCACAACCGGTAGCAGGTTAGCCCGTCCGTTGGGCGGCTTCTGGCAGCAAGACAAGTAAAATATGGGGTTCAAGGAGGGTAATTCAATGTCTGTTCTAAACAAGATTGCTTATTTCCAAAAGCGGCGCGACGAAGTGCCCAATCAAGAGTTGGCGCGAGAACTCGTGGAAACGAAAAACCATAAGGGCATCCAGGAAATAGCTGAAAACCTTTGGAACAAGAACAAGAGCGTGCGCAGTGATTGTCTCAAAGTTCTGTACGAGATTGGATATATCAATCCCAATTTGATTGCGGAATATGTGGATGAGTTCTTGAAACTGCTGAAAGATAAGGAAAACCGCATGGTGTGGGGTGCGATGATCGGCCTGGCAACTATTGCGGAAAAACGTCCTAATGAAATCTGGCAGCACATCGATGATGTTGTAGAAGTAACAGATCAAGGTACACTTATTACTTTCGTGTGGGGCATCAAGACATTGGCGCGAGTTGCAGCCACCGATAAGAAATACCGCCAAAAGCTGTTTCCGGTTTTGATTGGGCATCTGCAAAATTGTCTCCCTCGTGACTTGCCATTGCACGCCGAGAGCGTACGATGTGCAGTCGATCAGAGTAATCTTGCAGAATTCTTGGCTGTGCTGGAGGCGCGGCAAATTGAGTTGAAACCATCCCAGTCAGCGCGTCTCAAGAAGCTAATAAAAGAGATGCAAGGAAAGTAGTGTTATGGCATTTAAAATCAGTTGACACCCTGTCATCCCACAAAGTGATTATGGTCCGACATTAACAAGTAGTTTAGTGGGGTGCAATTTCCCACCCAGCGGGTGTTCTGATAAGCGATTCATGCGCACCGAGGCGGATTCCTCAGACTTGCAAATAATGAGGGTGCCTTGCAATATTATCGCGTCCGCTCAACCATGACGGATATGCAAACACCCGTATATAGTAGTGCCCCCATGGAGATTCGAATAACATCCCCTTCACGGGGACTCCAGTTTTAAAGTAAAAACCACCTGGTGGTGGTTTCTGTGCCCCCATGGAGATTCGAATAGAATCCCCTTCCGGGGACTCTGGTTTTTATTTCTGTGCCCCCATGCAGATTCGAATAGAATCCCCCTCCGGGGACTCTAGTTTTTATTTCAGTGCCCCCATGGAGATTCGAACTCCAGTTTTAGCCTTGAAAGGGCCACGTCCTGGTCCTCTAGACGATGGGGGCTTGTTCGATGGGCAGAGCGGCAGGATTTTACCATCCCCTCCCCTGCCGGTCAAGCAATCAGGGCTTATTCCCGGATGGGACGCGCCCTGCCCCGTTTTTCCTGCAGGGGTCGAATCTTCCTCTTTACAGAAGCCACTTTGCCGGTTTCCGGGTTGAGCAACATGACCAGCCAGGATATGGCACGGGAGTCATACTCGCGGCGTCCGCAAACGTCACATATCCAGGCCGGGAAATTGGGAACGGTGACGAGTTCCTCTTCAAGCCAGGTGAAATAGGTTATATGGCGCAGGTGCAGCACGCCCGCCTGGCACTCCGTACACTGGGATGTAACACGTTGTTTATCGGTCATTGAGACTCTTTCAGGGCTTCGTTCAGGATGGATACACCGGCGCTGGTCCCGATCCGATTTGCGCCCGCGGCGATCATCCCCAGCGCATCCTTGAACGAGCGGATGCCGCCAGCGGCTTTAACACCGGTCCCGGGACCCACCACGTGGCGCATCAGGTCCACATCTTCTACCGTCGCGCCGCTCGGACCAAATCCGGTGGAAGTCTTGACAAAGTCTGCATCCGCAGCCTGGGCAAACAGGCATGCCAGGATCTTCTCTCGGCGGGTCAGCAGTGCCGCCTCAATGATCACCTTGACCCTGGCTCGGCGCGCGTGCGATTCCTGGACAACAAACAGAATATCGTTCAAAACCAGGCCGTAGGCTGCGCTCTTCAGGGCGCCGATATTGACCACCATGTCCACCTCGCCTGCACCTCCCTCGATCACCCGCTGGGCTTCGTAGACTTTCTCCTCGGGTAGGTTCGCCCCGAGAGGGAAGGCAATCACCGCGCAGATGCCAATACCGCTATCCATGAGCAGGCCGCGCGCCAGCGGCACGTAAACCGGGTTCACGCAGACGGTTGCAAAATGATGTTGGATGGCTTCCTGGCATAGCTTTTGCACCTGCCCTGCAGTGGCTTCCGGCTTGAGCAGGGTGTGGTCGATCCAGGAGGCAATCTCCGCTCCGACAGGTTTTTTCAGCGGTGCAGGCGGGGCGGGGAGTTCCCGCTCATAGGAATCAGCCAGTTGGAGCAATTCTTCCAGGGATCGCATTTGCTCTACGGAGATGCCAGGGCTGATTGTGCCGGTTGAATGACCATAAAATGGGCAAAGGGCCAGTAGACCAGCAAGGCTTTGCCAAGAACATTTTTTTCCGGCAGGAAACCCCAGGAGTGTGAATCTGCCGAGTTATTACGATTATCGCCCAGCACGAAAAGTTGACCGGCGGGAACCGTCCATTGGTTCGTATAATCCGGAGGGGCGGAAATGTATGGCTCAACCAGGGGAACACCATTTATGGACACGTTTCCATCTGCGATCCGCACCGTCTCGCCGGGAAGGCCGATGATCCGCTTGATGTAATCCTCGTATTTATCGTCAAAGCCCGGCAAACCCAGTCCGCGCTGCCAGAATGGAGCGTCGGGATACATCGGCGGGCGGAAAACGATGATATCACCGCGCTGGAAATCGCCAAATCGATAAGACAGGCGGCTGATCAGCACATATTCGCCGTTATCGAGAGTGGGCAGCATGGAAAAGCCTTCCACCCGCACCCGGGCTGAAACAGCATTGATCACCAGGAAAAGGATGAGCGCCAGCCCCACGGTTTCCAGGGTCTCGCGCAGGTACTGCTTCCATTCCTGTTTTACAGGAGCGGTTTGCGTGGACGGCTGGGGCTCATTTTGGGGTAAAAACTCGGTCAAAAAAACCTCCGGGGCGGATTATACCATCTGGCATCTAGGCTCTCCCCCAGGCGAAATAGGTCGGCACGTGGAGCACCCGCTCGCCCCGTTCCCATGCCTGCTGATCCAATTTCCTCATCTTGCGGAGTTCTTGTGGGGTGACCCTGCCTTCCAGGTCGGCTGTCAGGACCGCCCATTCCAGGTCGCGATCTTCAGCATCGGGTAAACGCTTGCCGTCTGCCTGCAACATCCCTGTTTCGACAGGCTGGATGCCTGCCTGCCTGAACAGGTCAGCCAGCCTGCCCCCCAGCCCGGTATCCGCGCCCTGTCGCCGCAAGGACTCGGCCTGCCAGCGTCCCAGCACCGCCAGCGATTCCGGCTCATCCAGGCGTGAATCATAATCCGGCTCAGCCAGTGCCAGCACGGAGCCGCCGGGGCGGGTTACCCGTTTCATTTCAAGGAGGGCGATCAACGGGTCGCGCACCCACAGCAGCAGGAAATGGCAAAAAGTAATGTCAAAATCCTCGCAAGGGTACGGTAGCCTCAGCGCATCGCCGCAGACCAGTTGTGCTGCGGGCACATGCCCGTGTGCCTCAACAAGCCTGGCAGGTTCAAGGTCCAGCCCGTGGATGGCGGCGGGTGTTGTCAGGGAGGTTAAGACCGCCCCGGTTCCGCAGCCTGCTTCCAGCACCCTGTGGGCGCCGGTCAAACCAGCGCGATCGAAGAGATATGCGCGCAGGTCACTTGTCCAGGAGGCTTGCTGGAGAAACCGGCTATGCCAGTCCATCTTCCGACCAATTTAATATGAATTGCACCTGCTGCCTTGATTCAGGGGATTGAGGCACGAACTGGCTCTGGGCGGAGGTACGGTACAGATCTCCCAAATGCTGCAAGGCTCGCTCAGGTTCCATCCCATGCCTGATGAGCCAGCACCCAACAGTCATACCCGTGCGGCCGATCCCACCGACGCAATGGAGATATACTTTTCGGCCTTCGGCGAGGGCCGCGTCGATGGCATCCAGTGTGAACACCATGCGCGCGCGGGAAGGCACTCCGAAGTCCACGAAGGAAAATCGCCGGTGGCTGAGGGCTGGTTGCAAATCCCTGCCCTTCCCCTTCAAGATATGGTCATAGGGTCGGCGCTCACCCTCGCAGGTCAGGTCGATGAACGCAGAAAAGCCATCCTTGACGAACGCTGCAAGTCTTTGACCCGTGGCTGACTCTTCGTCGGTCAGGGCGGGATACTCTCCCGCCAGGAATTGACCGGGGAGCACCCAGTAGGAAGCGGGTATGGGTTTATTATTTTTGGAGGGCATCAGGTTTCTGCTTCTGAGAACAGGTTGAAAGGATCTCAGCACCCTGTCGTCTAATCAGCAAATCACAAATTGAACGAGGGAACAGGGATGGCTGTGCTGGACGGAAAACGTTTCATTGCCCGGTTTCCTGCCCCCCATTATAAGCCGGATTAAATCATCAACATCGTGCGGGGTGGAATTTGCGATCTGCCCGCTCCTTCCAACCCCTCTGTAGAGGGGTTTTCCCAAATGAAGGAACATAATAGAATTGGCAAGCGTCAACGGTTTTGGAGGTACCAGCAATGAAAACCACACTATCGATTCCACTGCTTTTTGTATTCCTGCTTTCAGCCTGTGCGCCGGCAAGTTCTACTCCCGCCAACCCCACGACCCCAGGACAGGTGCCGGTGGCAGGCTGCCTGGTCACACCGCATGAGTATGCCAGGCAGGACAACCCCATCCCAATGGGAGTCCTGGCGAGCATCCCGGGCAACCCCGGACTCAGCCTCATCTGGCGTGATGGCACTTCGCTTAAAACCTGGCAGACCGAGACCCTGGCTGGACGCATGAATGCCCACCTGGCTGGTTCAGGAAACGACGAGGGTGATACGGCTCCACTGGTCTTCTTGGGGATGGGTGCGAACAGCCTGACCCAATTAAAGGTCAGCCTGAACGGTCAGATCACGGTCATCAGGGAATTCCCCCGCTCGGTCACCGTTACAAGCCTCATTGGCATCCCGATGCTTCCCGTCATCGCCTACTCGACCGTGGAATCGCTCCCGGATGGTTCCGGAATGCGCAGCCAGGTTTTCCTTGGGGATTACCAGAGCATCGCCTCTGCCACCCCCATCCTGTCGATCAACTCGGCTGAACCGCAGGCTGTCCTGGCGGTGGCGATCCACCGGGATCTCAATAACGCCCCCACCGGGCTGTGGTACACCTACGCCCCGTGGGGCATCGGCGGTGACTCGCTCACCGACCCGCGTGCCGGTCTGTTCTTCTTCGACCTGGCGAGTGGGAAAAGCCTCGAGTTCTTGAGTATGGGGTGTAATTTCGCCAATCTATCGGTCAGCCAGTCGTGGGCTGCCTGGGAATCCGACGGCACCTTGTACGCTGCAGACTTGCACAGCGCTGACCCGATCCCCTTTTCACGCCTGAGTGGGTACGATCGCGGCCCGGTGCATGCCTTTATCGGCCCAGGCGACGGTTACATTTCCTGGATGGAAGGCAAGGGCTCGGAATATAATGGCACCCTTGATACCACCCTGCGGCTTGGCACTCTGGAGGGAACGCTCATCGGAGAATACCCGCTGGGGGAATTTGTTGAACCGTCCGGGCTGGGCGAGGGCATCGTGATCACCCCGCTCGGCTGGATGGCATCCGAAAACTACAACCTGGTCGTGGCAGCCTACAATGCCTCCACGGAGCGGGCGGTGCTGTTAAGTCTGGATGTCAATGCCGGGGAAATAAAGTTATTAAGAGAAATTAGCCGGGAAGGTTTCGCAGGGTTCGCTTACCCATAAGAAATGTTGGACTTGTCCCGGATGCAGCCAGGTAGTCATCCTGAGGGCAAGCCCCCTGCTATTCTTTTGCCAGCAATTCCTGGACTATTATCGCTGAATCGCGCACCAGGCGGGGACAGATTTCCTCGAATACCCCCGCCTGTTTTGCGCGTTCGCGGTCTGCGGGTGTGAGGATCTCGAAACCTAGCAATGTGCGGCAATCGAGAGCCCCATGCAGGCTCTCGAAACGGTCCATGAATTCCCGGGCGAGCGCATAGGTGGCGTCCCTGCCCTCGGGAGTGGTGTATCCAAATTTAAGTCCCAGCGCCATCAATCCCCCCGAGACCGCGCCGCAGATCCTGCCAGTGCGCGCCATGCCGCCGCCGAAGGGCGCGGCCAGTTTTAATGCGGTCTCCTCGGGCAGTCCGAACTCGGACGCAAAAGCCGTCAGCACGGCCTGGCTTCAGGCAAAGCCTTGCGAGAAACGAGCGGCGGCAATTTCTGAGGCGTCAGTCATCAACAAACCTTATCGAAGTCAGGACTTCCCAGGCGTTCATACTAACCAATTACCGCCTGGATCCTCTTTACCAGATTCCAGGGATAAGCCGGTATCGAACCCGGCCGGCATATTCCTGATACCCATCCAATTCGTTTTTCAGTGTACGGTCTTCCAGGGTGGTGCGCAGGAACAGGTTGGCAACCAGCAGCGCCATGGGAATGCATGCCCACAGTGAGCCGAGTGCAAAAGGCATCGTCAGGTACGAGACCAGCAGGCTGGCATATCCCGGGTGGCGGACATAGCGGTAGGGTCCGCCGGTTTGGACGGTGTGGCCGCGGTCCTTCTGGATGCGGACGACGGTGGAGAAGAACCTGTTGGAGACCATCGCCCAGGTGAAGAGCGGGTAACTCAATCCGAGCACGACGAAAGCGACGATCTGGACCTGAATCGGGATGGTCCCAGCCCAGGAAAATCGTTCGTCCAGCCCGGCAATGATCAGGATGGTAAACCCACCCACTCCGGTAATGAGGCCGATGACCTTATCCCAACTTTTGGCACCCTCTCCAATCTGGGAACGCTCTTCCACCAATTCCTTGTGCCTGCCCAGCAGGACCACCATGTTGTAGCCCAGATAGGCCAGGTACAGACCAAGATACACCCAGGCATTCCACCAGTCCCATCTCCAGACGCTGATGAACAGGGCTGCAGCCATCAACAGGACCAGGAATCCTATCTGTGCCAGTCGATTGCGGATGGCAGGTGTCATTGGCAAGCCTCAATCACTTTCCCGGTAGAGAATTCCTTGAACAATTTATTTGGGGTAGATGTTCTCCCAGGGATCCCGCAATATATTACCCAGGATCTTATCCGCTTCACCCTGTGCCGGGAGCACATCCCCATCCGGTTCCACGTACAGCCAGGCCTTGCCTGCGCCCTTGGGGACCTTGTCTTCGATTGTCTCGTGAGCCACCGGGTTTTCAGCGGAGTAAGGGACGGGCAGATCCCAGCGCAAGGTCAGACCCAGGCTGGCAGGCTTTGTCATGCAAGCCATGCAGCGCTTCATGGAGCGAAGCCTCGGAAGCCCCCATTGACAGGCTCTTGACTTTCAAACCTGCCAACTTTTCGAGGATTTCAGCCCCCTTTCCGACATTCTTCGGAGTGACCGTCAGGTGGACGGTGGTGAACAGGTCTTCAGGCATGACCGTTCCCAGCGCCTTCCAGGAAGCCGGATTTTCCGGGTCGAGAATGAACAACAAATGGTCGAGACCTGTCTGCAGTAGGTTTTTCAGGTAGACCGGTTCGCCAAGTTTTATCCCATCGGATAGCAATCCTGTCACCTGCCCGATCTTCTCTGCATGGGCGATGAGCACAGGCAGGTCTTCGCGCAGGGTGGGCTCGCCGCCGGTAAAGGTGATGTGCGGGATGCCGACCGCCCAGGCCTTGTTCATGATGGTCTGCCATTCCTCGGTCGTCAGTTCGCGGTCCACGCGCTTGGTGGGAGCCAGGGATGCATCTGCGCCGGAGGGCAGGCGGTAGGTAAGTGCGCAATCGAGGCGCAGGGGAGCGGTCAGATCCTGGGAGTGCGGCGCCACCCGTTCAAAATCGAGAAAAGTGGTCGGGTCGAGGTCGGGGGTATGGATCAGGGTCTGGATGCGGTCGCGGAATTCAAGGTAATCCTTGCTCGCTTCCGCCTGGCTGATGCGGTAGCGCCTGGCAACATGCCTGGCGGTTTCCTCGGGGGAGGTGCCTTTCATCATGTGAAAGGCAAATTCCGCCGCGGTCGGGTTCAGGTGCAGCACGGTGGCAGCGTTGACGATCAGGATCCCGGAACCGTCCTTCATCAGGCGCAGGTGCAGCCGGTAGGCAAGATCGTCCGGACCTGATTGGAAGGTGTGGGTCTCAGCGGGGAGAGGCTGGTGGCGGGCAGGTTTTTCTGCCAGAATCCATAGGATAAGAAGACCCGCCAGGAGCAGGAATGCCTGGATCAGGATATTATATTTATGGAGAAAGCCGCGCTCCCCCAAAAAGTAAAAGACTGCAGCATCCAGCAGAAATACAACCCCGATGATGCGGACGAACCAGCCCTTCACACCGTAAACACCGACCTTGAGCCTGCCGGCGATCAGCAGGTACAGGCCTAGCAGGGGCATGATGATCAAAAAGATATTCCGAGAGATAAGATCCAGTGTATGCAACATGGTCGGGGACATCGCAGCCTCCTTTACTTACTTATTTTCACTCACGAATGAAGTGCGGAATTGTGAATGGTATTTCAAAAGAAAACTCGACGAAACCGGCGTAAACGCCATCCTGGAACCACGGGGACTGATAGATCAGTTTCTTGACACCGTTCTTTTCGATGGTATAGATGTTGGTCTTTCGGTCGTCCAGAAGGCGTTCGAGCTTGCCGCGTGCCGGGTCGGGGTGGCAATCGTACAGGCTTTTACCGATCAACGCCAGCCCGCCGTCTTTCGCAAAGGTTTTGGCAGCCAGGGCATTCATTTCCATGATGATACCTTCAGGGTCACAAACAGTAACTGCGGCGGGGAATTCCTTGATCCAGGCGTTTTCCATGCTCATATCCTATTCGCGAATGAAATGCGGAATTTCTTCCGGAACCTGAAAAGAGATCTCAACAAAACCAGCATAGGCGCCGTCCTCAACCCAGGGTGACTGGAAAAAGAAACGCTTCTCGCCGTGCTCGGTGTTGAAGTAGGCGTTGGGGACCTGCCGGGTGAGCATTTTCTCCAATTTTCCTTTTGAAGGCTGCGGGTGGCAGGCAAGCACGTTCCTGCCCAACAGGCTGCGCCCTCCATCCGCTTCAAAAAGCGTCTCGGCCTGGAGGTTCATTTCAAGAATGACTCCTCCGGTATCGCAGACCATGATCTCCGCAGGAAGCTCCCGTACCCAAGTACCCTGGCTCATGCCAGCCTCTCCGCCTCGACCAGCTGCTCAAATTGCAAAGGGCAGCCACCGCCGCATTCCGCCAGCAGTGCGCAACCGGTGCATTTCTCCGGCAAGCCCTGGCGTTCGCGCAACTTCACCGCAAGATCGTGGTTCCAGATCGAATCCCAGCTGTCGGTCAGCAGGTTGCCAAGGGGATGGTAATACGACTGGCAGGGCAGCACCCCGCCATCCGGCTCCACGCACATGTTGTAGAGCGCCGCGGTGCAACCTTTCACTCCCAGGTCAAGCCCCATCGGGTCGAAGCCGCAATATTGGGTGGGCGTGTACCAGATGAGGCGCTGCCCGCGCTCGGCTGTCTTCTGTCGGGCAACCTCCAGCAGCGGGGTCAGTTCGTTCTCAGCCAGGCCCGTCCCCACCCGGGCGCCGCGTCCGGCGTAGATCAATGCATTCAGTCCCACCGTGGGGACACCGGTATCAGCCAGGAAATCCAGCGTGGCAGGGATGGACAGGGCATTCGTTTGCAGCATGGTCGTGTTCGTCATCACGTAAAGCGGATTGGCGAGGGCATTCTGCAAACCTTTGACCGTTTGTGCGAATGCACCCCTGGCGCCGACCATCCTGTCGTGGATGCCGGCGTCGTGCGACTCGACCGTGATCTGCACATGGTCCAGCCCGGCTGCAACCAGTTGTTCAACATAATGCGGGTCGGAAAGGCGACGGGCATTGGTATTCAACCCGGTGATCTGCCCGTTCTTTTCCGCATGAGCCACCAGTTCGGGCAGGTCGGCACACAGGGTCGGCTCGCCGCCGGTAAAAATGATGTGCGGGATGCCCAGCTCCCAGGCAATGTCCAAAATGCGCTTCCACTCGCGGGTGGTGAGTTCGCCTGTGCCCTCACTGGCAGATGGGGAGGGATGTTGAACGTTATAACAGTGGGCGCAGTCGTTGTTGCAGCGGTAAGTGAGTGCCAGGTCCAGGCGGTAGGGTGCACTTGGACGGGAGGAGAACGGCATGACCGTTTCGAGCCCCAGCTCGTGCAGCGGGCAGGCGCCATCCGGGCGGATCAGTTCTTCAAGCTGGGCGCAGATCGTCTCAAGATCGGCGAGAGCGCGGGCAGGCTTTACATGGTATTTCCGGCGCAAGAGCTGTACCGCCTCCTGCCTGGAGGTCTCTTGCAGCGTGAAATATGCCATCAACGCGGCAGTCGGGTTCAGGTGCAGGATGCGGCTGGCGTTGACGATCAAGGTGCCGTAACCATCGGGGTCGAGGCGCAAATGGATGCGGCTCTTCTCGGCATGGTTTTCACGGCGAAAGTGGTACAGGCCGGGTTGAGGATCGTCTGCCACTGTTCTTTGATTGAACAATCTTTTCAGCATTCAGCACCTATAAAAATATCTGCGCAACCTATCTGACCAGAAAAATCTAACGTCCACCGCCGGCGCAGGCACAGGCGCAACCGGCACACGCGCAGGCACAGGCACACGAATGCCCGCCGCCTCCCGAGGATTTGCCGCTATACTTTGTCACCGGAACCGGGTTGGTTTTATTTGTTACACCGGAGGTGAATGCTTTCAGATCACCAAGCACCTTGCTGGAGAAACCCTGCACACCGGTGACCACCGAGGCCGCGAACGCCGAACCCGGTATGCTCACGGGCGATCTACTGCCCGAGGAGGGGATGGATGGCCCTGATCCAGCAGAGGACGGGTGGTAGCCGGGATCATAGTTGCTCCACCACATGGGGAGGAAGATCGGCCCGGTGAACACGCGGCGGGTGCGCTCGTCGTAATTCTTATCGAGCATGGTCCATTCGAGCGATTCGTCGTACATCTGGCTCTTGACCTCGGGAGTGCCTGCCGCTTCGATCTGCTGCCAGGCGCGCTCCATGATGCTCTGGTAATAGGCAACCGTTTCCTTGCGGCTGAAGCCTTTCATTTTTTCGGAGAGCCCGTTGACCATCTTGACGGTCATTTCCTGCAGTTTCTTGCGCCGCGCCGCCAGGTCGGCCTCAGAGAAAGCCTGCAGGAAATCGGTTTCGTAATCGCGCAGGTCGGCAGGCAGGGGGCTCGCCGGTTGCAGCTTGAGTGGATCGCGGGTGAGCACCGTGGCAGCGTTCTTCTTTACCACCCCGAACAGGATCATGGTCATGATCTTGTCGAGCGGTTGTTCCATCAAGACGCCGGATTCGACGGCCGTCAGGCCGCGCTTGATGCCGTGCCCTTCGATCTGGATCTTGGGAGGCAGGTACTGGAGCTTGCGCTTGTTCGCGTTGATCACCCCCAGGATCGGCGCGCCGACGAACATCAGGATAAAGAAACCAAAACAGCAGAAACCGCTCAGGTTACTCAGCAGACCGCTGAGCAAGCCGCTGATGTCAAAGGGCGGGGGTGAGTAAATCGCGTCCGCCGGAACATACTGCAGGGGGAAGGAGGCGCCGAACTTGTACTGGGCGGAACCGCTGGCGCTGGAGCACTGCCAGGTGTAGGTGATGCGGTTCTGGTCATCGTAACCGGTGGCAGGCTGGTCGGCGCAGGGCCAGCCGCCCTGTGTGGCGTGGTAGCGCGGTTCCTGCGGCTGCACGCCGGGCGGCAGGTGGAACACGACCGTCAGGTCGGTATTGCCGTAGGCGGTGGTGAAATAAGCCGGCGTGAAAACACCGCTGGCATAGGTCGTTGATTCGCTGGTATCTTTTTGGAGTACCTGGGTGATCTGTTCTACAAATACATGCACGCTGCCCGTCTGCCCAGGCTGGATGGCATAGGCACCCATGTCCACCGAGAAACCGTAAGGGCCATCGCCCTGGAAATCCGAGGAAAGGCTTAAAGGTTGACCGTTGACATCAGCATAATTTCCGGTGTACGGTGCGGGCGTGCTTCCCGGCATGGGCACTTCGGTGGGAACGGTATACAGGTCGCCAAAATTCCCGTTTGGCATCCCCACATCCACGAAGTCGATCACATGACCGCCCGGGTCATTGGCGAAGGTGAAAACATAATCCAGCGCCATCGTTCCGTCGCTGTTCCAGTACACGTGAACGATTTCCCGGGCCAGGTTGAATGTGTAAGACTGCGCGGCCACGCTGGAGACGTTCGTGAACAGCAGGACGATCAACACGAAGGAAGCAAGCAGGCGGAGTTTTTTCATCACGACCTCCTATCTTATAACCATTGCTGGAATTTGTTTAAGTCAGTGCTACCACTTGGGTTCTTCGGTCAATTGATAAACGGTGTTGCAATACGGGCAGTTGACCATCGGTGCCCCGTTAACCAGTTTGATGTTGTCAGCGGTCAGCGTGCCGCCGCAGGAGCGGCACTTCACCTGCTCGATCTTGGTCTCTCCGGGCAGGTCCACCTTGAGGGTGATATTCTGGGCGGTTTCCTGTTTGGTCTTGCGGGCGGCGATGACGACCAGCGCGATGCCGGCCACCAGGGCGATTGCCCCAAGCACGATTCCCCCACTCCCGATGCCGGTCACTCCCTGGGCTCCACCGGCGGCCCCGAGGAGGATAAAACCTCCAACGCAGATGCCGGCAGCAGCAAGGAGAAGCAGGATTACTGCGCCGATATACAACCAGGTTGTCGATTTCATTCAGGCCTCCGTACTATCTAAGGAATATATGTTTGTTCGTGGTAAGTGTAGCATGTTAATTTATATCAGACAATTATTCCTGTATGATTTTTACCCGTTCTCATTCCCCGGCTCTACTGGAGGTCGCAGACCGTGCGCTTGGTTCACCGGCAGCACCATCAACAAGCCTCTGTCTGGTTGGTTCAGATCACCGACAACGCGTTCCGTGGCGGCAATGACTGCCTGCACGACCTTTTCGTCATCCACCAGGGAGAAGATGGTCCGGCTGAGGTGTTCGATGCTGGGCAGGAAATCCTCCAGAGACGGCATAAGTGGAAGATCATCGCTCAGGGTTGCTGAATGGTCCAAGCGCCCGAGCCCGGTGCTGAACAGAACCGTCGCTCCGCTTACCCCAGCTTCCTTCCAGGCATCCAGCAACTCGCGAAGTTTTTCAGGATCATGCAAGACAAACAGGATCAGCCTCATATGTCGCTCTCTTTCTTCGTGGTTTCCACAGAATCCTTTGGTTTGAACCGGGAAAATACAATTCGTAACAGTGGTGGCGTGACCAGGGTGCTGAGCAGTACCACCACCACGATGGCTGACAGGGTGTTGCCTGTGGTGAGCCCAGCAGTAATCCCCATGGTAGCAATGATCAGTGTCACCTCGCCGCGCGCCACCATGCCGGTTCCCAATTGGAAAGCCTCGCCTCCCTTAAGACCGCCCAGGCGCGCCCCGGCAGCCGCTCCGAACAATTTGCCTGCAATCGCTGCCAGTGTGACAACCAGGATCAACCAGATGGTATTTATTTGCAGTCCCCGCAAGTTAACTGTGAGACCGATGTTGATAAAGAAGATCGGGACAAATAGACCATACGCCAATGCAGAGATTCCTGGTTCGATAAGACTCTTTTCCGGTGTTCGGGCAAACATCAGTCCCGCCAGGAAAGCCCCAATCATGGCTGCCATATTACCAGCCAACTCAGCAGTAATACCGTAAGCCAGCAGGGTGATAATGGCCAGTGCCAGCACCCCCTGGCTGATGTGCAACCTGGATACCCGGCTCGCCAGCCACGGAAGAATCCACAGACCGAAAGCCGTGGCAATGATAAGGAACAAGGCTATTCGAGCCGTAAGCCAGACCAGCCCCCACAGGCTTCCGGCTCCGGTGGTTACCGCAAGGAAGATCGAGAAAGCCAGGATGCAAAGGATATCGTCGATCACGGCAGCACCCAGCAAACTTAACCCCACCCGGCTGCGCAAAAGACCCATTTCCATCAGTGTGCGGGCTGAAATGCTTACACTGGTGGCGCCCAGCGCCAAGCCCAACAGGAGAGAGTTGGCGTTGCTCATTCCGAAAAGGCGCCCGGTGCCCCATCCCAAACCGATGGAAAGCAGCAACCCGCCAAGGCTGGAAAACAGGGATACCCTTCGATTGCTGGCTAACTCTCCCAAGTGCAATTCCAGGCCGGCGATGAACATCAACAACAACACTCCCAGCTCGCTTAACTCAGAGATGGTGCGTCCCAGACTTTCATTTTTTATAAATGGCAGGTGGAGAATGTCGATCAGTGACGGGCCAAGCAGAACACCTACGATCAATTCCCCCAACACCGAGGGCTGTCCCAGGCGCGTACTGAGGTATCCGGCTGCTTTGGCAGCCGCCAGGATGATGACAAGTTCGAAGGCAAGTTGCAGGAAAGGAGTCATCATAATGCCTGACAGGCAGTTTACCATGAATTGTTTCGCCTCCATTTCCAAACCGAGTTGCAAAGATTATAGATATCGCCTTTAGATCATAATCGACAGTTCAACCCTTAACAATGAAATCAACCATTTTACATGATTGAAACAATTCATTTCTGGCTGACAGGCTGTTGAGGAAATTTCCAGTCTTAAGGGTCTACGATAGTCTCGCAATTGGAGAACGCGTCCGTCCCGGCTCCCCCATAGCAGATATCCGTTCCTGCGCCCCCATTGATCGTATCGTCCCCATCGCCTCCTAAAATGGTGTCGTTGCCTCCCTGCCCACGCAGATCATCATTTCCCGCACCGCCCAGGATGCAGTCTGCGCCGACTCCTCCAACAATTCTACCGTTGGCTCCTGTGTCATTGCCAGGTGTACCCAGCATCAGGTCAGCGCCTCCACTTCCACTACAAAGTGTAGTCCCTGTACACAACACGATATTGGTCAACGCCATCGTGCACTGCGATGGCTTGATTTGGTCAGCGGTACGGGCTCCAAGGCCCAGGTCATCCGCCCGTGTGACCGGTACAATATTGGCAGCAGCCGCCGCAGTCAGGACGCTTACCAGCACCAGGAAAACAAGAGCAAAGACAGCCAGCCGGGACAGAATACGTGTGTTCATCCTGCCTCCTCCCTGGTACGCGGACGCTTCCTGGAGGGTTTTTGTAGTTCAGGGTCGATACTTTCTTTCTTGATAAAAGAATCTTCCAATTGCTGTTTTGACGACCGGTCTGATGGTTTGCCGCCGCTTTCATCCATTACGAACCGGTAAGTAATCCGGTCTTCCAGGACATAATAATGATGAATTGAATCCCACCCCTGGTGCAAAATCACAGAGTTATTCCGTTGAGCCAGCTTTGCCAGGGCATCCATCGAAACCACGTCAATTACCGGAGAGATTGACTCTAAAGGCATGTCCGTCATATCTACCAGCAATGAAGAATATTTCATCTGGAAGAAGGTTGCCTGGCTACTCCGGGCTGTAACGATGAGACATGCGAGCAGTAATAAAATTCCAACCAGTGAAATTCCAAGACCTGTCAATGCAGCGAACCGCAGGTTGGAGACAATATACTCTTTTCCCAGCAGGGACAGTGTGTTCGGTTGTGAGCGAAAACCAGCCAGGGTTCCCGTCTCCGATGGCTTCAGCGGATCACCCAGCAGCGGATCCGTCCAGGCAACAAAGAAATGCACCGGGTCAAATTGAAGTACCAAGCGGGGCTCGTAAGCAGCCTGCAAATCCCGCCCGGACAATTTCCCATTTATTGAAACATCCGGAGTAAACACGAGTGTGTAGTAAGGAGCCCTGAACCCGGTCTTCTGCTCCATGGCAGCCACAAGCTGTTCCACCTGGCACAGGTTGATCGTACTCCTGGTTGAAAAGGTGTTGCCAGTGAAAGGCGTCTCCGGTTCGAGCAGGAGCGTGCGCTTCCAACCGCTGGTGGCCTCGAGCACCTGGGCTGAAAGTTGGTGAGAACCGGTCAATCCTTGCAAATCAGGACCTGCCAGTGTGTAATCAAATCTCAGGTTGAGAATGCAGGTGAGGCTGGGAAATACAGGTTCAGCGGATATCATTATGCCCGAATCGTAAACCCCGGGGGGCACAACCGCGGAATACGAGAACACACCGCTTTGCTGGTAAGTAATATCATCCGGCACAGTTCGCAAGACAGGGCGGTTGAATGCAAATAATACCAGGGCGAGGGAGGCAAAAGCCAGCAACCCCAACCCAAAGAACAGACCCTCGATGATCCCACTCCAGTATCCGGTGTCCCGGCTTTGGAGCGGTGCAGGGTCTTTCATTCCTGAATTTTTTCCCCAATACCTCTTCGCTCTGAGCGCCTTCAACGGTGCCCATTGGCCCAAACTGGTCATAAAACTTGAAATGCTTCGATTATCCATAATTGAACGCTCCGATCTGGATTGCTTGCCCTTACCTTTTTTCTGCCTGGAATGCCCCGTCAATAATGCCGTCATCAGGATGCCTCCGGTTGCCCCGGCCATGAGCGACAGGTGCAGCGGGAGGCGCATCCATTGCACCGCCTTGCCAAGAGTGGGAATATGGATCCACAACTTGCCTACCACATCTCCCCGGGCAGGCAGGTAGGAATTGGTCCAGGAATTATTATCGCCCTTGAGTATGAAACGGTCGAGTTTCACCCCATTTATGCGGTGGAAGACATAGGCTTTCAATTGCGGGTTGCGGTAGACCACGATATCCCCCACCCGGTAGTCCAACTGCGGCTGAACGATCACCAGCTCCCCGAGGTGAAAACCAGGCTCCATGCTGTTGCCGGTTACGATGATATAGGCTGATCGCCCCCCCAATTGGAGAGGCGCGAATACCACCCAGGTAGCGATCACGAACACCAGCAGCAAGGCGGCAAGAACGGCCTGGTACCAGCGTCGCGTATTGCTCATGCCCGGTTGCTCTTTCTGCGAGAAAGGACAATCAGATCCCGATCGCGCAAAGGATTGTCACCAGTAAACAACCATGAGCAGGATCGGTTTCCCGGCAGGATTGGGGTCAGGATCTGTTTGGGAGAAATGAGTTGACCTCGCTAGTCAGCGATCACGACCCGCAGGCTGTCTGCGGTACCCACGGTTGCGCCGGATGTTGTGCAGGTCACATTCGTACCAGCCGCGACCGTGCAGGTATACCAGGTGGAACCGGCCGTCACCAGCTTCGCTCTCACCGTGGAACCGCCCGGTATGGAAGAGGTGGTCGTGAAGGAAACCGAATCAATGGTCTGCGGATTGCTCGCATTCAGGATGTAGTGAATACTCCCCGCCACAACAGCGTAACTATTGATGACAGCTCCGCCAGATCCCGATTTGCCGCGCGGGACAATATTGCCGGCAGCGAAAGCATAGGCTGCGGTGGCAAAAGCGAAAACCACACCGGCAATGAGAAAAACCTTGAACGCACGCCCGAGAAGCATTCTCTATCCTCGTGCCGCTTCCATCCAGTAACCCGCAGGAGACCAACCAGCACCTGCGAGGCTGAATGGATTATAAGATAAAAAGGGTGCAACCACAATCACGCGGCTGCACCCTTCTTCATCCCTATGATGGTAGAGAGGAGGACGATTAGTCCGAAATCACGACCTGCAGGTTATCGACCGACAGGACGGTCAGTCCGGGTATGGCGCAGGTCACAGCGGTGGTGACATTGGTGCAGGTATACCAGGAACCTCCCGTCACCAGTTTGACCGTAATGGTGCTGCCAGAGACCGGGGCTGAATCAACGGTGAAGGTCAACGAAGTGATCGTGGTCGGGGGGCTCGCCAGGACATAGTGAACACCTGATATGATATAGCCCGAAATGGCAGCATTGCCGTCACCGGCCTTGGTGGGAGGAACGGTGTTGGCCGCGGCAAAGGCGGTCGCCACGCTGGCAAGGGCAAGTGCCGCAACTACAATGATGAGGATCTTGATGGAACGTTTGATGGCCATATTTTTTCCTTTCAGACTTATGATAAGCATGTTGTTAATATTTTTGTAATATTACCTTGATTTATTGTGAAATTCCATACATAAAACTTCCTGAAACGATTACAACTTTGTAAGTAGTCGTCTTTCCGATTTTTCCCTCACAATCCCACAGGTGGGTAGTTTCATTGAAAAATAAAACTTTATCCACCATATCTGGTGGGTGAACGGTGTTTCCGATGAATTGAGAGAATGGAAAAAGATTAATATCAAATAAGCAAACTCTTTGATGATGGCAGGTGTATGGAAAAAACAGTTGGTTAGCCTTTCCTCCTTGTCTGGAACCTCGGGAAAATTTCGGGTATCCGGAGTAGAATTGAGATCATGCCAGTCAATATCGAGATCAAAGCCCGCGCCCGTAATTTCCCCGACCTTGCACGCCGCGCAGAAGAACTCAGTGACAGCCCCGCCCAGCTGATCCCCCAGGAAGATACATTCTTCAACACGGCCCGGGGGCGGTTGAAACTGCGCCAGCTGTCACCGGACCGGGGTCAGCTGGTGTACTACGAACGCAAGGACGCCTCCGGTCCCAAACGCTCCGATTACCTGCTGGCTGAGACCACAAATCCATCCGCCCTGAAAGCCGCCCTCACTGCTGCCCTGGGTGTGCGCGGGGTGATCCGCAAGAAGCGCACCCTTTACCTGGCAGGTCAGACCCGCATCCACCTGGACGAAGTGGAAGGGCTGGGGAATTTTATGGAATTGGAAGTGGTGCTGCGCCCGGAGCAATCTGATGCCGAAGGGCAGGCCATCGTCAGTGACCTGATGAAACGCCTGGGGGTGCAGGAGCAGGACCTGATCGAAGGCGCTTACATGGACATCCTGGAAGGAAAATGACCACCGCAA
The DNA here is from genome assembly GCA_963828815.1 of uncultured Chloroflexia bacterium. Taxonomy (GTDB): domain Bacteria; phylum Chloroflexota; class Anaerolineae; order Anaerolineales; family Villigracilaceae; genus UBA877. The sequence goes on along the minus strand of CAWHGD010000002.1, from coordinate 1,028,423 downwards.
TCGCGCTGGTGGAGTCAAGCGGTCATGCCTACCCGGGTCACGAGGAAGCTCCATCCCGCTTTCAGCACCTGAGCGGATGGGATTCAAAATCCTATGCCGCGGATCTCCAGTTTCTAATCCCAAGCCCGGCACCGTACGAAGCCGTGAAGGCGGTCCATTCCGAACGCATGCTGAGGGACTTTAAAGCCGCCTGCCTGAGCGGACCCGGCATCACCGACTACGCCCCCACGTATGTCACGCCCGCCTCCTACGAATTGGCTTTCCTCGCTGCCGGCGCCACACTCGACTGCACGCAGGAAGTGCTGGCAGGCCGGGCGCAGAATGCTTTTGCCATTGTCCGCCCGCCGGGTCACCACGCCGAGCCGGAGGCTGCCATGGGTTTTTGCCTGCTCAATAACATCGCCATCGCCGCGCGATGGGCGCTGTCACAAGGCCTCGGAAAAATCCTGATCGTGGATTTTGACGCCCATCACGGCAACGGCACCCAGGCTGCCTTCCTGGAAGAACCGCAGGCGGCATTCTTCTCCACCCAGCAGGAAAATATCTACCCCTTCCGCAGCGGCTTCGTGGAGGATGCCCCGCATGCGCTTGGGAGGATCGTCAACCTGCCGCTCCCCGCCCGCAGCGGGGATGCAGCCTTCGAGCACATCGCCGGGCGGGTGCTGACCCCGCTGGTGGAACTCTTCAAGCCGGAAATGATCTTCGTGTCTGCCGGCTTTGACAGTCACTGGAACGATCCGCTGGCGGAATTGGGGCTTTCCTCAGCGGGATATTATTCCTACGCGCGGTCATTGGCGGGGTTGGCGCGCGAGCACTGCGATGGAAGGATCGTCTTCGTACTGGAGGGCGGTTACAACCCCGGGAACATCGCCTCCGGCGTGGATGCCGTCCTGGCGGCATTGACCGGCAAGCCGTTCCTCCCGCAGGACCCCAGCCCCTACCCGGAACCGGAGATCACCAGCCTGCTGACTGCAGTGTGTGCCCGGCATGGATTCGGGTGATTGCCGACGGGATCACTCCTTTTCCACTTCCACCCACAGGCTGGTTCCATCCGTCCCAACCGAAATCCAGCCGTTGCGGTCGGTGCGCAGGAGGGTATAGCCTGCTAGGTTATCGAGCACCACCTGGTCGGGCAGTCTGTCAGGGTCGCCGGCGGCAACGCTCAAAATCACCACCTGCGGTCGCAGGGCGGCGAACCATTCCGGCGGGTTCACCGGTGCAAAACCCGAATCTGCCAGCATCAGGGCAGTCACGGGGCCGATCTTTTTTCCATTTTCGAGTTCAGTCAAGGAATCGAAATTCATGCCCACTGGCAGCAGCGCCCGGAATCCCTGCCAGGTGAGCAGCAGCACCGCCCCGCGCGGGGTCACACTGAGCATCTCCAGCCGGGCGCCGTCACCGAGGTCCAGCGTGGTTCCTGCCTGGGCGGTGGTGACCGGCGTGCTGTGTTCGGTCAGCCAGCGGGTCAGCGTTTCCGCGGAATAGGAAGCATTCAGGTTTCCTGCCCATAAAACATTTTCCACCGTGAAACGCTCCAGGCTGCGCGGCAGGGCAGCCACCTGCTGCTCCTGGGGGGAAGCCACCACCAGCCAGTCAATTCGCCGGTCAAAAAAAGGCAGGCGGCGCCCGAGAGCGCTGGATAGCCGGGATGGGCTGGGACCCCCGTCCACCAGGATGGAGCGACCAGATGGAGTCTGGATGAGGATGGCGTCTGCTGAACCCACATCCAGGAAAGTCAGGTGCAGGCGCCCATCAGGGGAGAGCAAGGCGGCAGACCAGACGAGGTAGGTGAAAACGCCAAGTACTGTGGTGATTACAGCAGGTGCCAGTATTGGACGCAAAGCCTTTTTCATGCGCGCACTGCCAAAGGTCAGGGAAAATAAAAGGATATAAAAGATAACGACGAACAGGAAGGAGAAATCTCCCAGGTTAACAACACCGTGCGGAAGGCGGTTGAAAAACTCCACCGCCCGGTTGGTGTATGCGGCGAATGGCCAGGCAGCCCAGCCAACCAGTTGGCCGAGAGGCAGGTAGAGGAAACTGATCAATACTGCCAGCCCTGCCAGCACCATCAACGCAGGCTGGAAAGGAAGGATAAGCGGATTGGCGAGGATCGATATCAAGGAAATGCGCTTAAACTGATAGGCAACGATTGGCAGGGTGGTCAATTGGGCAGCCAGGGTAAAGAGCATATACATGCCAACCGGAGCTGCGATCCTGCGAGCGGTTTTTGCGGGCAGTCGTGAGGCCAGGAGGCGGGTCAACCACTCCTGGAGAGGCTGCGCATACAGGATCAGTCCGAGTGTGGCGGCGAAGGATAGTTGGAAACTGACATCCCAGAGAACCTGCGGGTTGATTACTGCCATGAACGCCGCGCTCGCCGTCAATGTGTTCAAACCCACCTGGCGGCGGCCCAGTTGCCTGGCAAAAATTGCCAGCCCGCCCATGAGGGCGGCGCGCACCACGGATGGGGTGGCCCCCACCAGAATGGTGTAGATGGCAATTCCTGCAATGGCGGCAAAAGCCCCGCGCCGCGGCCCAAACAGGCGACTGAAAAGAGCAATGAAAAGTCCGGCGATGATGGCGATGTTGAAACCCGAGATGGCAATAATGTGGGCAGTGCCCGTGTTCTGATAGGCTTCCTGGAGTGTTGCGGGCAGGCCGTTATCGTTTCCGAGAAGGATGCCGGCGAGAAGGGAGGCTTCCGGTTCCGGAAACATACTGTAAATGTGATCAATGGCATGCTCTTTGAACGCGAACACCAGCCGCAGGGCAGGATTCCCATCCGTGGTTGGCATTTTCCAGATGGCAGCATCCGGCGTGTAGGTGAGGATTCCCTGCCGCGCCAGGTAATCCCTGTAGGAGAAGTCCTCATATTCTGGAGGTGTCTTCAGGTGCCCGCGCAGGCGAACCACGTCCCCATAATGCCATTCGCCACCAGGCAGGATGCGGGCGAGAAGAAGCCCGTCAACCGGCAGGATTTTCCCACCGGTAAAGACCTCGGTCACATGGATACGCAAATTGGTGTAGGTATCCCGTTCATCGGGCGGGTCTGCCAGTACGCCCGTAACAAGCAGTTCGTAAGGGCGGTCGTTGTACCAGGCGATGTAACTGGCATCCAGGCGGGGAATGCTTGCCCGGTAGCGGGCGGCTCCCAGGGAGAAAACGGTGAGCAAGATGGGGATGAAAAGGAACGCGGAGGGGATGGAAAAATGCGTTCGCCTGGAAAGAATGCGCAGCAGGATGGAAAGGAGCAGGAGCGCACCCACCAGGATCAACCAGGTTTTCAATGGCAGGCTCCAATGGTCAGCGGCAAGGATGCCGGCAAGAAATGCCAGCGACAGCCAGAGCAGCGGCATCCATGCGGTGAAACGGAGAAACCTACCTGGGGCTTGTTGGTTGGATGTTTTCATAAAGCCCACCCTCGATATAATTTTACAGGCGGAACAGGAGGTTCACAAGGGTTTTCATTGACGAAAACCGCACCCGCGCATACAATAGCGTTACAAATAAATATCGGTCAGGTGGCCACATTCCCCATAAGGGAAGGCCCATTGGCGAAGCCGGTGCAAGTCCGGCACTGTCCCGCAACTGTGAGTTGGCTGAATTGCCGACAAGTCAGGCCGCCCACCCTGGCTGGTTCTACACTCTCTCGTGGAAAGGAGGTGGGAACGGCTATGGTTCGCCTTTTCCCCCTCCCCTGTCATCCAACAGGGGATTTTCTTATGGGCAGGGATGGTCCTGCCGAACTCTCCGGAGAGGTTAGCAGGTTTAATGACTCGGGCTCGAGGAGAATTATTATGTCTGGAAAAATTGGATTACTGCTAGTGATCGCCGTCCTGCTGGCGGCATGCAATCCTGCTGTAAACTCAACCCCAACTGTCGGGGCAATGGAAACCTCCACCAGCACTTCTGAGGCCTCCACCTCAATCACCCTGATCGACGACCTGGGTCGTACGGTGGTGCTGGCTGCACCAGCACAGCGCGTGGTCTCGGTAGCCCCGGCAAACACGGAAATCCTTTTCGCGGTGGGTGCCGGCGGGCAGGTGGTGGGCCGCGATGAGACCTCCGATTTCCCGGCGGACGCCCTGGCTCTACCAACCATAGGCGGATACAGCGGTTTTAACCTGGAGGCGATCATTGCCCTCCACCCGGACCTGGTCCTGGCGCAGGGGGGTGGTTTCAACTCGCCCGAATTGGTGGCTTCCCTGGAAGAACTGGGATTAACCGTGTTCTCGCTGCCAAATCCAGCCACCATGGAAGGGATGTTCACCAACCTTGAAACTGTCGCCACATTGACAGGTCACGAGGAGGAAGTGCAGATCCTGCTGGTCTCGCTCAGGGCACGTGTGGCTGCGGTGGACGAAAAGATCATGCCGCTATCCTACGCGCCGACCGTTTATTACGAGCTGGATGCCACCGAACCCAGTAAGCCCTTCACCGCCGGTCCGGGCACCTTCGTGGACCTACTCATCTCACGCGCAGGAGGAATAAATATCGGTTCTGCATTACAGGGTCAATGGGCGCAGATCAGCCTGGAGCAACTGGTGGTCGCCAACCCTGCCATGATCATCCTGGGGGATGCTGCTTACGGCGAGACGCCGGAAAAGGTGTCCCAGCGCCCCGGCTGGGGAACGCTGACCGCCATCCAGACCGGGCAGGTGTTCCCGATCGATGACAACCTGGTCAGCCGCCCGGGTCCGCGCCTGGTGGACGGGCTGGAAGCCCTGGCAAAATTGCTCCATCCGGGCGTGTTCAAATGAACTCACAAGCACTTCCCCTGCGCCAGGCTGGACGCCTCAGGGAATCCCGGTCAAGAGCATGAAGATCAGACCATTTCTATACACCCTGCTCTTCCTGGTTCTGGTGGTGACCCTATCGATCGCGATCGGCTCGGTATTCATCCCGCCTGCTGACCTGGGACGCATCCTGGCTGGCTGGATGAAACAGGAAGTGCTCCCGGAACCATTAAAGACCTTTGCCTTTATTCTCACAGATATCCGCCTGCCTCGCACCATGCTGGTTCTGCTGACCGGGGCGGCGCTGGGCGGCTCCGGTGCGGCATACCAGGGACTGTTCCGCAATCCATTGGCCGATCCATACCTGATTGGCGTGGCAAGTGGGGCGGGGCTTGGCGCTGTGCTGGCGATGAGTGTACGCTGGCCATACTCTTTCTGGGGACTGATGGCTGTCCCGGCAATGGCTTTCATCGGCGCATTGCTGACCGTCTTCCTTGTAATAGCCCTGGCACGGGTCGGCAGGACGGTCCCTACGACCAACCTGATCCTGGCTGGCGTTGCCTTCGGTTCTTTCGCCTCCGCCCTGACAGCCTGGCTGATGCTGCGCTCCACGGGCGAACTGCACCGGGCAATCGCCTGGTTGATCGGCGGCGCTTCCCAGGCTGGTTGGGGTCCGGTGCTGACGGTATCACCCTACCTCGCCCTCGGGCTGGGCGCGTTGATCCTGAGCGGGCACTCCCTTAACGTACTCCAATTTGGGGATGAACAGGCTCAACAGATGGGTTTACCGGTCACGCGGACGCGCACTTTGATCCTGCTGGCTGCCTCCCTGACCACCGCCGCAGCGGTTGCTTTTTCGGGGATCATTGGATTCATCGGTTTGATCGTCCCGCATGTGATGCGGCTTTGGTTTGGCGCGGATTATCGCCGCCTGATGCCTCTTTCGATCATCGCCGGGGCGGGGGCACTGCTGCTGGCAGATGTATTTGCACGATCGGTGATGGCTCCTCAGGAACTACCGGTGGGGATCGTGACCGCCCTCGTGGGCGCGCCGTTCTTCCTGTGGGTGCTGCGCCGGGCCAGGAATCAAGGCTTTTGGTGATCTTTGTTCCAGGGATTAAATCGGTTATGGATGGTTACGGATCTGTATGCTGAGAATTGAAGGTCTATCGGCCTCCTATGGAAGCAGGCGTGTACTGCATGAGGTTTCCCTGGAAGTGAACTCCGAGGAAGTGCTGGCGCTCATCGGCCCGAACGGCGCGGGGAAATCCACGCTCGTGCGGGCGGTCAGCGGCGTGATCCCGGTGGAGTCGGGCTCCATACAGTTTATTGACCCGACCCGGGGCTCATTGGACCTGCTCAACCTGCCGCCCATGCAACGAGCCCGGACCGTGGCGGTGGTGCCGCAGGCGGCTGCCATGCCGCCCGCCTTCAGCGTCTGGGAGACTGTCCTGCTTGGTCGTACGCCCCATCTCAACTTCCTCGGCCAGGTCGCGGCCAGGGATGAGCATATCGCCAGCCTTGCCCTGCAAAAAGTGGATGCCCTGGACCTGTCCACCCGGCGCGTGGGGGACCTTTCCGGCGGCGAGCAGCAGCGCGTTTTGCTGGCGCGAGCCCTCGCCCAGTCGACGCCGGTATTGCTGCTGGACGAGCCGACCTCAAACCTGGATCTGCATTACCAGGTCAGTTTCATGGAAACCGTGCGCTCACTGGCACACAGCGACGGTCTGGCTGTGCTGATTGCCGTGCACGATCTCAACCTCGCCGCCCGGTATGCCAGCCGGGTTGCGCTGCTGGTGAAAGGTGAACTACAAGCCGTTGGCACCCCACACCAGGTACTGACGGTTGAGTTGATCTCTGCTGCTTATAATCTGCCGGTGCAGGTGGTCAAGAATCCTTTTTCCGAGTCCCCGCTGGTGATCCCGGGAGAAATCTAACCCCTAATTTCAGAAAATTGCCAATCGACACGCCGGCGGCACTCGAGTGCCGCCGGCGCATGGTTTCATTGTCCCGGGATGGCGCCCGGATGGCGCCCGGTCAACCCTCCTGTTCCCCAGGAACCCCTTTCTTTGGAAAAGCCAGTGACGGTTTACAACCTCATCAATCGTAGATCAGGTTGGGGTCGATCATATATTGCCACCAGTTATTAGCCACCCCGCCCGTCCGTCCGGGAAACCTGGGGATGTGCTGCAGCCACCATTTGTGGTGGCTGCGGATATTCCCGCGGCCCCATTCGTCCGCGGTGACCTGGCGGACATCATCCTTGAATTTCGGAAAGTTCTTCCAGTCGTGGCAATTGCTCGGCACCGAGCGCGGGTTGTTCCAATCGTAATCATGGTCACTGTTGGGGGCGTAATGGATCGTGCCTATGCCAGACTTGCCGGGGGCGATCTGGTCGAAACACAGGAATTGCTGGAATGGGTTAAGCGGGGGATTTGCCGTTGCAGGCACCCGTTCCGGTCGGTAGGCCCAGTCAACAAATTCCTGGCAGTTGAACGCCTTGGAAACAAGGCTTTCGCAGCGATGACCGAATGATTCGAGCATTTCCCCCACGCCCCGTTCGTAGGAAAATCCCATGACAATGAAGCGCCGGGTGGGAACAGGTTCGATCTGCAGGGGCGGCGAATTGCACCAGAATGCGCCCGCTCCAGCCATGCTCGATTCGTAAAAACCAGCATGCGGGAAGGCGAACAACCATACCTCATCAATTTCACGCATGGCGATACGCGGCAATACCTTCAATCCGGTCAGGATGGCTTTGTAATCCGCTCCCTCCGGTTTATGAGCAGGTTGAACGCCTTTCAACACTTCCAGGTAGGTATGCGGGTCATAGCGATAACCGTCGGTCTTGACGGGAAACTCATTGAGTTCCAGGCGCTGGACGATCTGGTAACGCGCCAGGCCGCTGCTGGTCTCCAGGATGTCCTGGATGTAGGCATTAGCAAGGTCATCCGGCTGCTGCCATTTCATCAGTTGGGAGAGCTTTGCCCCAGAAACCGGGTTCATGACCGGGTCGTAGATTGCCAGCAGCACGCGGCGCGGTAACGATCCGCACAGGCTCTATGGGATTATCCGGAGGCACAATGCGGATGGGGGAGGCCGGGGGTTTTGTTTTATTGAATAACCTGAGCAATAAACCCAGGATGGACGACTTGGGGTCACCGGGCGGGTTGTCCATTATTCCTCTTATGGCAGGTTGGTGGCATAGAACACCTGGTAACCGACGCTGAAGAAAAGATAACGGTTCGGGCTGATGGTCATGGCTGCGGCAGGACCATTGAAAAGGGTATTGCTCTGTTCCACGGTTGCCCGGAACTGCCCGCGTAATTCGAGCGTATCGGAGCGCGGGCTGAAAAAATAAACAGCGCGCGTCAGCGGCTCAAGTAGATAGAGCAGCGGGTCGGGTGAAGCAGCGAATGAAATACGGTTGAAAATGGCATCCGCGATCTCGGGTCCGGGCTGCCGTTCCGGGCGGTTATCCATGAAAGTGACCGGATCGGCACAACGCAGAGGGACGCCTTCGAAATGGCTGACCGGGCAGGCGGTGACATGCCCGTCCGTAAAGAGCAGGTAGAGGTCGGAATTATTGGCAGCCAGGTCAATGGAGGTGCCCATGTTCTGCGGTACCTGCTGACCAAAGAACATGCTGGGGGAATCTACGAACTTGCCATAATCCCCCTGGTATACCCAGACGCTGTTCCCGGGGGCGTCAAGTACGTACAGGTACTTTCCATCCGTATCCAGCGTAATGGCGGATATTCCCTGCCAGCCGAGTGCGGGTGCGCCAAGAGCCACAGCCACCGGCTGCATATTAAAACCGCAGTACAGCAGGTTCCCGCTGGCATCAATGGCCAACAGGCGCGCATTATAGATATTGCTCATCTGCAGGGCTTCAATATCGATCAGGCTCCCCACGCTGGTATTGTCATACAGCCCGGGTTCACACTTGAAGCTAGTATCGATCTCATAGCCTTTGCTGCCCAGGGTGGCGCGCATCACGCTGCCGCGCGCGGCATCCAGCAGGTACAGGTCCGTGTTGGTGGCAGCCATGCGGCTGATTTGCACGGTGCGGCTCAATCCGGTAACGATCGCCGGGCGAAAATCAAGGCGCAGAATGCCGTCGAGGTTATCCAGGGCTGTTTGCGCTTCCTGGCGCAGGTTAATGGAGTCCTGGGTTACCTGGTGCTGGTCCGCCAGGTCAAGGTAGTACAGGGTGCTGTCCCAGGCGCGCCGTACCTCGGTCGGGTCGGTCTGTCCATGAGCTTGGGCGGCTAATTCCATTGCCAAATTGAAATTATCCTGGTATTGGGTGGCACGCCCGTAACGCGTATAGACCAATCCAGCCACCGTCACGATGATCAGGGGGATGGCAACCGCCAGGAATGCCAGGCTTGAACCACCGCCGTTGTTTCCGTTTGCCTGTGAATCCGGTAACAGGTTCGGCAGGAATTTCCGGATACCCTCGGAGATCGCGTGCATACCCATCCGCAGACCCTGGACGATCTTTGCCAGCGTGTGCAGGAAGCCCTGGCGGCGCGCGGGAGGACGCATGATCTCGGGTAATTCACCGGCAGGGCGGGCGCTGACAAATCGCCCGGTCCGGGCAGCTGTACGCGCTTCGGCTTTTTTTGCTGCCGGCAACGGTCGGCGGTTGGCTGGAGGCGGCGTTGCCTGGCTCTTTTAATTTGTCAACCTTGGGTGGGGTCTCCGTGGCTGGAGCATCTTTCAGGGAAGGAACAGGCTCTGGTTGCGGTGTTATTTGCTGGGGGGAGATTTCCTCTCCTGCCAGCAGGCGGGCGAAACGGCTGGCCGGCTGCTCGCTCTCCACCTGCGAACTGGGACGCACCATGTCAGGAGCGCTTTTTGAGGCTGGATATGTGCCTGCTGAGGTGGTCCCACCTGAGCTGTCGATAACCGATTTAGATGTTGCAGGTGGTTGTGCCTGGGATTTCGAGCGGGAAGCCTGTCTGGCTGAGCGTCCCAGGCGGCCTTCCTTTTGTCCCGCCGGCGCGGTTCCAGGAGCAGACACAGGCAGCGCTTTCATGATGTTCAGGCTGCCTTTCCCGTTCTGGGCTTCAATGATGATTGCATTCAGGTCGTCGCCGGTGATGGGCAGCAACAGCCGGCGCAGGGCTTCCAGCGATCCGGGGCTTGTTGCCTGCAAGGCGGTTTCCCAGCCAGAGGCCAGGTCGGCGCACAACACCAGGTTGTCGCCGGGATTCAGGTTGAGTTGCGACAGGTAGAGCGGGGTGGCCTGGCCTATGCCGAGGCCGCGTCCAGATATCTGGGTATCATGGACATGGTGCGCTTCCCCGCCCGACAGGTGAAATACATGGGTCGGGCCGCACTGGGCAAATACGAATTGCGAAGCGCGCAGGACGCCCAGGATCAACCTGCCAATGATATATTGCCCCTTGCCGGTGGTGCGCAGGTTTCGGTCCACCAGCGACTGGTTGAGGGTCTCTGCAACGGTGCGGATGGCATGGGTCAGCGAACCGGAGGTCTTGTAGAACCTTTCGGCCATCTGTGAGGTGGTCTGGTTATATTCGTTGTAGGAAAGGGGATCGTTGCCTGAAAAGGTCAGGTAGATGACAAGACGGTCTTCTTCGCGGCCGCGCGCAACCCGTCGTGGGGGTTCCATGACCAGCAAGCCTGGAAATTGCGGCCATTCCTGGCCTTTGATCCGGTAAATCGGGAGCAGGTTGAGATCGAACGCGTCAGCCACTCCCACATTATACTGGTAAAATCTCGGTATGGATTTTACCCTTCGGCGGAGTTTCACGGACCTGGAATCATTGGGATTGGAATGGAACGCACTACTTGCAGAAAGCATCACCCACGTGCCTTTTTTACGCCACGAATTCCTGCGCGTCTGGTGGGAAACGCGCGGCGGGGGCGAGTGGCCGGAATCAGAACTGGCAGTCGTTCTTTCCCACCAGGAAGGGCGGTTGACCGGTGTGGCTCCCCTCTTTACCGCCAGGAATCGGGATGGCGAACCCGCGCTGCTCCTGCTCGGCAGCATCGAGATCTCGGATTACCTCGACCTGGTCGTCCGCCCTGCTGATCTGACCGCATTCCTGCCCGGATTGCTGGATTTTCTCGCTCATTCCGGGCCTGCCGGGCTGAGCGTGCCCGCCCCGGAAGCAGGCTCGAAACCGTGGCGCATGCTCGACTGGCACAACCTGCCCGAAAATTCACCCACGCTCCCGTTATTGAAGACTGAAGCTGAAAAGCGCGGCTGGACATTCCTGCAGGAACGAACCTACCATGCCCCCTCCATTCCCCTGAAGGGCAATTTTGAGACCTATCTCTCTGGGATCGACAAGAAGCAGCGCCACGAGATCCGCCGAAAAATGCGCCGCGCCGCCGAAGACGGCAGCCAGTTGCGCTGGTATTTTGTCACGGACGAGGAATCCCTCGAGGCAGAAGTGGAAGCATTTTTCGAAATGATGGCAGAAGAACCGGAGAAGGCAAAATTCTTAACCGGGGAGATGCGCAGGCAAATGCGCCTCGCCTGCCGCGCCGCATTCGAAAATGGCTGGCTCCAGCTTGCCTTCCTCGAAGTGGAAGGTCGTAAAGCCGCCGGGTACCTGAATTTCGATTACTTGAACCGCATCTGGGTCTATAACTCGGGCATTTCCAGGCGTTTCCATGAACTATCGCCAGGTTGGGTATTACTGGGATACCTTTTACAATGGGCTAACGAGAACCAGCGCCTTGAGTTCGATTTCATGCGCGGGGATGAAGCGTATAAATACCGCTTCGGGGGAGTGGATAAGTTCGTAATGCGGACCAGGGTCGTCCGGTAAAATGGACTATGCCGCCAGAATTGATCCTTGACGCACGCGCCGACCTCGGCGAAAGCCCCATCTGGGATGCTGACAAGGGGTTGCTGTACTGGGTGGATATTCGCCTCGGGCATCTGCATATCCATGATCCTCAAAATAAGACCGACGACCAGATCGACCTGGGTGGGGCTCTTGGCTGCGTTGCCGGTTGCAAGAGTGGAGACCTGCTCCTTGCATTGCGCAGCGGTCTGACCAGGCTTGACCTTGCCACCCTGACCCAGACCCGCCTGGTCAACCCCGAGCAGCACCTGCCTGGTAACCGGTTCAACGATGGAAAATGCGATCCGGCGGGCAGATTCCTGGTTGGAACGATGGACGAAGCGGAAAAAGAAGCCAGCGGTTCCTTATATTCCTATGCTCCCGATGGTACATGGAAAACCCTGCTGTCTGGCACGCGCATCTCCAACGGGCTCACCTGGAGCCCGGATTTCCGAACTTTCTACTATATAGACACTCCCACACGCCAGGTAACCGCCTACGATTATGACTTGGCGGCAAGCACGATCGCCAACCCGCGTCCGGTCGTCAGTGTACCGGAGGATTTGGGCTGGCCGGACGGAATGAGCTCCGATAGCGAGGGGATGTTGTGGGTGGCTATGTGGGCAGGGTCAAAGATCACCCGCTGGGATCCTGCGACGGGTAAATTATTGGAAGCGATCCCTGTCCCGGCTTTGAACGTCACCTCCTGCATATTTGGCGGGCCGGATCTGACTGACCTTTATGTCACCTCGGCGCGCAAGGGCATGAGCACGTCTGAAATTGAAAAGCGTCCTCTCTCAGGCGGGCTTTTCCGCCTGCGTACGAAAGTGGTTGGTATGCCCTGCTTCGTTTTTGGTGGGGGACCTAACGGGGCAAGATTTGAAGTGTGCTAAAATAGACGTACTTTTTTGGAGCCCCAATGACTGACATGGTGGAAGTGGTGATCGACAGCGTGCGCGTCAGCCTGATGTCTCCCCAGCGGGTGGTGGTGCTGCGCCAGACGGACGTGGAGCGTTACCTGCCCATCTGGGTGGGTCCCTACGAAGCCGAGTCCATCACGGTCGCTTTGCAGGAAGTGGAGATCAGCCGCCCGCTGACCCACGACCTGCTGAAGAACCTTTTCACTCTCTTTAACGGCAAAATCCTGCGCGTTGAGATCGTTGCCCTGAAAGAGGATATTTTTTACGGCAATATCGTTGCAGACATGGAGGGGAAGATCATCAATATTGACTCGCGCCCGTCGGACGCGATCGCCCTGGCGGTGCGCGCCCATGTCCCGATCCTGGTCAACCTGGCGGTGATGGATGAAGCGGGCATCGTCCCGGAAAAAAATATCCAGGAACAGACGTCCGCTGAATTTGAAGAAAAAATACTTCCCGGCCCTGCCGCTGGGGCGGATGACGAAAAACGCCTGGACGTTTTCGAGGATTTCCTGAAGAAGCTCGGCGGCGATACCGGTGATAAAGAAAAACCAAAATCCTGAACCTTCTGACCTCTGCGGGCCAAAATTCAGCCTGCTGATGGAATGATCAATGGCTCAACCAACTCCCCCCGAAGAGACCCCCCAAACCCCTGTTGAAAGAAGCTCAAGCCCTTCCACATCCGTCATCCCTCACAATCGTGAAGCCGAAGAAGCCGTGGTGGGGGCGGTGCTCATCAACCCTGAAGCCTATTACGACCTGGCCCAGTTCCTTCAGGCGGATGATTTTTACATCGTCCGCCACCGCTGGATCTGGGAGGCCTTCACCCGCCTGCACGAAAAACGCATCCCGCTGGATTTCCTGACGGTCACCGAGGAACTGGAGAGTGCCGGGCAACTGGCCGAGATCGGCGGCCCGGCCTACCTGACCGCGCTGCTCAACCAGGTGCCCACCTCGCTGCACGCCGAGGCCTACGGACGGCATGGTCGAGGCCGACTGCCATCCGCCGCCGCATGCTGACCGCCGCCAACCAGATCGCCACCCTGGCCTACAACGAGCGGGAGACGGTCGAGAACATCATCGAGGAGGCGGAGAAATCCATCTTCAACGTCAGCGAGCGGCGCCTGCGACAGGATGTGCAGCCGATCCGCCAGGTGCTGAGCGATTACTACGACCGGATCGACGAGCTCGCCAAGCGCCCCGAGGACATCTTCGGCGTCCCGACCGGTTTCATCGACCTCGACCGCAAGCTGACCGGCCTGCAGCCCTCCGACCTGCTCATCATCGCCGGCCGCCCGGGCCAGGGCAAATCCGGTTTCCTGCTCTCGGTGGCCAAGAACGCCGCCCTGCTGCACAAGAAGCACGTTGCCATCTTCTCGCTGGAAATGTCGAACGAGCAGGTGGTCCAGCGCCTGATCGCCCAGGAGACCGGCATCGACTCGCAGCGCCTGCGCACACGGCAAGCTTGCCGAGGACGAATGGCCGCTGTTCACCCATGCCATCGAAGTGCTTGGCGACACGCATATCTACCTGGACGACACCCCGGCCATCACCCCGCTGGCCCTGCGCACCAAGTGCCGCCGCCTGCACATGGAATTCGGCCTCGACCTGATCATCCTCGACTACATCCAGTTGATGAGCGGCGACACGCGCACCGAGAACCGCGTCCAGGAAGTCTCCTACATCTCGCGCAACCTGAAGGTGCTGGCGCGCGAACTGAATGTCCCGGTGCTGGCCGCGGCCCAGCTCAGCCGCGCCGTGGAACAGCGCACCGACAAGAGCCCGGTGCTCTCCGACCTGCGGGAATCAGGCTCGCATCGAGCAGGACGCCGATATCGTCATGTTCATCTACCGCCCCGACCAGTACGAGAAGGATACCGTCAAGCAGAACGTGGCCGAGATCATCGTTTCCAAGCACCGCAACGGTCCCACCGGCAGCGTGGAACTGGTCTTCATGAGCCACCTGGCCAAGTTCGTGGATGCTGCCAACGAGCAATATCGATATCTCTCAACTCTAGGGACGGATCGCTTTCGACACATGCAGGTACGATGAAGAAATTCACCGGCTTTACCGAAAACGAAACCTTCGCCCGGATCCCCGACTCGTTCTTCCGGCAACTGCTGCCCGGAGATCGACGATCTGGATGAGTTGAAGGTGACGCTGTATGCCCTGTGGCGCTTTGAGCACATGGAAAGCCGCGTCCGCTTCCTGCGAATGCAGGATTTTCCGAAGTGTCGTCGCGGAGCCCGGCCCGGCGCTGGAAAAAGCCGTCCGCAGCGGCAGCCTGTTGCGGGTGCAGGATGAGGCTGAGGCAGCTCTATTTCCTGAATTCCCCGCGCGGCCGGGCTGCCGCAGAAGCCTTCGCCAGGGGTCAATGGAAGGTCTCGCAGGATGCCGTGCCGTCCCACCCGCCCGCCGGAACGTCCGAACATTTTCAAACTCTACGAAGAGAACATCGGCCCGCTGACGCCGCATGCTCGCCGATGCCTTGAAGGACGCCGAGCAGACCTACCCGCCGGAGTGGGTGGCGGAAGCGCTCGAGATCGCCGTCAAGAACAACAAGCGCAACTGGAAATACGTGGAAGCGATTTTACGCCGCTGGAAGGAAGAAGGACATGCCAAAAAGCAAGATGGACGAGACGCTCAAGAACATCGCGGCGGGATGTCACGCGCAAAGTCGAAGACTTCCTCAAACGATAATGCCCCGGCACCCTCCCTGGGCGACCCGAACTGCCCGCACTGTCACGGGCTGGGCTACCTGCGCCGCGATGCTGAGCCCGGTTCGCCGGATTTTGGCAAGCTGGACATCTGTGTCTGCCGCCAGGCGCAGGTGGCGCAGGTGGTGCGGGACCGCCTCTTCTCGCTCAGCCACCTGGATGAACTGCAGGATCTGACCTTTGAAACTTTCAAGGCCACGCGGCCGCAAGGGGCGTGGGGGAATCGCAGGCGAATTCGCTCGAATGGGCTTTCAACCGCGCCAGGCAGTATGCCGCCTCGCTGAACGGCTGGCTGCTGCTCCAGGGAGGCTTCGGCTGCGGCAAGACCCACCTGGCAGCGGCCATTGCCAACTTCGCCGTGGGCATGGGTGTGCCCACCCTCTTCCTGACCGTTCCCGACCTGCTCGACTCGCTGCGCTTTTGCCTACGACAGCGAGGATACCACCTTCGAAGCAGCGCTTCGAAGAGATCCGCACTGCCCCCCTGCTGGTGCTGGACGACTTCGGCACGCAGAACGCCACCGCCTGGGCGCAGGAAAAACTCTTCCAGATCATCAACTACCGCTACATCAACAAGCTGCCGCTGGTGGTGACAACCAACCTCGACCTGGACGAGATCGAGGCGCGCATCCGCTCGCGCCTGGCCGACCCGGAACTGGTCAGCGTGGTTCGCATCTCCGCGCCTGATTACCGCCGCCCGACGGATGATCAGGGCCACCCCGAGCTCTCCTCGCTCGACCTGCATGCCAGCCGCACTTTCGCCAGTTTCGACGACCGGCGCGGAGGAAGGCCTGACCCCCGACGAAGTCCGCTCGCTGGAAAAAGCCGTCAAGGCCGCCACGTCTTTCGCCGCCAAACCGCGCGGCTGGCTGGTGCTGACCGGTCCATACGGCTGCGGCAAGACCCACCTGGCGGCTGCCATTGCCAATACCCTGGCCGATAGGGGCAACCCGCCGCTGTTCATCATGGTCCCCGACCTGCTCGATCACCTGCGCGCCACCTTCAGCCCGGCGAGCAGCGTCTCCTACGACCGCCGCTTCGACGAGATCCGCACCGCTCCACTGCTGATCCTGGATGACCTGGGCGCGCAGTCCGCTTCACCCTGGGCCAAGGAAAAACTCCACCAGCTCTTCAACTACCGCTACAATGCCGAACTGCCGACCGTGCTGACCGTGGCAGTGGATATGCTGGAGTCGATCGACGAGCGCCTGCGCGTCCGGCTGCTGGACGAACGCTTCTGCACGATCTGCGCGATCACCGCGCCGGCTTTTCATGGAGGCAGGGGGAAAAAGGGAAGACGGTAACCATCGGTTGAAGGCTGATTCTCCTCGCAGGACGGAAAAATCCGTCCTGATTTTTTTAACGCCTTTGTGTTGCAGAATAGGGTATAATTGGATAAATATTATCCTGATTATAAAGATAAGGTGTCCCATGCTTCCTTCTTACATTCTGTCCCTTCGAGAGGGACTCGAAGCGGCTCTGATCATCGGTATTGTTCTGAGTGCCTTGCGCCAGATGCACCACCGGGAGCTGGCTTCTGCCATCTGGGCTGGAACCGGCAGCGCCGCCCTGTTAAGCCTGCTCAGCGCCATCCTGCTCACCCGCCTCGGTCTTGAATTAAAGGACCCGGCGGAAGCCATCTTTGAAGGACTCACCATGCTGCTCGCCGCGGCGATCCTCACCTGGATGATCTTCTGGATGAGAGAGCGGGCGGGCAATATGAAATCTGAGCTTGAATCCGGCGTGCAGCGCGCTTCCCAGTCCGGTGCCTGGTCGCTCTTTGGATTGGCGTTTTTTGCAGTCCTGCGTGAAGGCGTGGAACTGGCACTATTCCTGTCCGCAGCGACATTTTCCTCGAGCGCCCTCCAGACCATCCTGGGTGCATTGCTCGGTCTGGGTACTGCCATCCTGCTGGGCTGGTCGTTCTTTGCAACGACCGTCAGGCTCGACCTGCGGCGTTTCTTCCAGGTGACAGGGTTGCTGCTGCTCCTGTTCGCAGCCGGGCTGCTGGCGCGCGGCGTGGGCGAACTGGTCGAGGTGGGCTGGATCCCCGCCCTTGTCGGGCATGTCTGGGACCTGGGAGGTGTGATCAGCGCCAACTCCATTGTTGGGCAGACGTTGGGAGCACTTTTTGGGTACAATGCCAGCCCTTCCCTGATGGAAGTATTGGCTTACGCAGCCTACGTGGGGACTGTGCTGCTCGGAATATGGACAGCCGGTCGCAGGTCGCAGCGCAGGCAGGTTGCATCGACACCGACGGATAGAGGCTCGGGATAAACATCTCGGCAGGAAGTGTCATGGCAAGGACGGACGGGTGAAATAACACCGGTCCGTCCTTTTTCATTATTGCATGCAACTGCATAAAACCCTATAATCAATTAAATTCGTTCCACAGGACGGTATTCCATGACGAAGAATCCCAACCCCGTGTTAAAAAAACTCGGCCTGGCTTCGGATGACCGCGTGGCGATCATCCACACTGACGACATTGGCATGTGCCAGGCCAGCGTGGAGGCGTTTACAGACCTGAATGAAGCCGGCATCATTTCATCCGGCGCGGTGATGGTCCCCTGTCCATGGTTCCTGCACGCCGCGGATTATGCCCGCCAGCATCCCGGTACCGACCTCGGCGTTCATCTCACCCTGACCAGCGAGTGGAAAACCTACCGCTGGGGGCCCATTTCCACGCGCGACCCCGCCTCCGGCATGCTGGATGAGCAGGGATACTTTCATCATTTATCCGCCCCCGCCCAGGAACACGGCGACCCTGCAGCCGTGGAGCGCGAACTGACCGCCCAGGTGGAACGGGCGCTTCAGGCCGGGATGCTCCCCAGCCACATGGATACCCATATGGGTTCCGTGGCTCATCCAAAATTCATGGGCATCTATATCCAGCTGGCGCTGAAATTCCATATCCCTCCCATGATCTTCCGCCTGGACGAGGCGGGCTGGCAGGCGGCCGGATTGGAACCGGAATTTGCCAAAACCGCAGTCAGCCTGATCCAGCAGCTGGAAGGTTCCGGCCTGCCATTGCTGGACGCCCTCGGCGGGATGACGCTGGATTCGGAGGAGAACCGCCTGGAACGCACGCTGCAGGCTTTTTCAGACCTGCAGCCCGGAATAACTCACTTTATCATCCACCCTTCAAAGGATACGCCCGAACTGCGCGCCATCACCCCTGATTGGCGCTGCCGCGTGGCTGATTACCAGAATTTCCTACAGGATGAAATTTGCCAGCACCTCCGCAAGATTGGTGTGCAGGTGATCGGCTACCAGGCATTGAAGGAACTCATGCCGTAATTCCAACCTAGTAAAGGAGGAGCCATGTCTGAAAATCTTAAGGGGCAGTCAAACTCTCGCCCGGTTACAAGGTGACTTGGGGAATTGCCGCCCTGGGAACCAGCCTGATCTCGGGGGTTTTTGGCGCCCTGCTGCCCATCTTTTACCAGGATTACCTGGGTCTCAGTGCCCGCTGGATTGCGATCGCCTCGGCCGTTTACGCCATCTGGAACGCCCTGAACGATCCCATCTTCGGCTATATGTCCGACAGCACCCGCTCCAAGCACGGCAGGCGCATCCCGTACATGCGCTACACGGCTCCGTTCCTGGCAGCCACCTTCATCCTGGTCTGGCTGGCGCCCCAGCACGCCGGTGATTTCAGCCTTTTCATGTGGATGCTGGTCAGCATGGTGCTTTATGACGGCTGCTATACGATGATCGGCCTGGTGTATTCGGCACTGCTGCCGGAAGTGACCGAATCCGATACCGAGCGCAATCACCTGCAGATATCTTCCTCGCTGTTCGGCCTGCTGGGCACCCTGCTGGGATTCGTCATCCCGGACATGTTCCGCCCGAAGGCCGGCGCGGTGCCGTCCTTTTTCCCTCTGCAGATCGCCATGGTTGTGGTCGGCGTGGCTGGCATGGTACTGATCATTGCAACCACCTTCAAGGTGAAGGAACGCCTCGAATTCACCCAGGTGGACAAACCGCTCAAACTCAAGGACCAGATTAAATTCACTTTCACCAGCAAGAGTTTCCTGGTGCTGGTCTGTCAGAATTTCATGTCCATCCTGGTATCCTCGCTGGTGACCGGGTCGGTCTTCTACCTGGCTGACTATGTGCTGAAGATGAATACCATCGTTCTGCTGGCGTTCATCTTTATCCCGTTGATCGGGGGCGTACCCATCACCAACCTGATTCGTAAAAAGACCGGCCTGGTGCAGGCCCAGCAGCTTTTACTGCTGATCGCCGGGTTGGGCCTGGTCGCGCTGACCTTCGTACCGACCGCCATCATCCCCGTCTGCCTGTTGCTGGTGGGGTTCGGGCTTTCCGGTCCGCAGACGCTCACCAACATCCTGTTCGCCGAGGTGGCGGACGAGGACGAGCTGCGCTCCGGTGTGCGCCGGGAGGGAGCGTTCTTTGGGATCAACGCCCTGATCACCAAGCCTGCCCAATCGCTGGCGATCGCCATCCCGCCCTTCATCCTGGAAGCTGCGCATTTCGTGACCCGCGAAGCCAATAACAACGTGGCATTCCTTGACCAGCCTGCCAGCGCGATCTTCGGCATCAAGGTTTTCATCGGTCTCATCCCCGGTATCGCCATGCTGCTCGGCGCACTGATCCTGTTCTGGTTCCCGCTGCGCGGCAAACGGCTCGAAGACATGCAGCGTGACCTGCTCGAATTGCATGCCCGCAAGAAAGCCGCGTACGATCAACAAAAGGCCTGATCCTGCAGGACGAAATCTCGGAGTATAAAATAAGCACCTCCTGATGGAGGTGCTTATTTTCTTTTCTGCGGGAGACTACGCTGTTTTTGCCCGCTTGTTCGGCAGTGGGATGATCACCAGTGCGCTCACCAGGAAACAAATCGTTGCCAGGGCAAAGAGAAGCAGGTAGCCCGACGAACTTGAACCAAGCGCCTTGTTGATCGGGTCGATCAGCACCCCGCCCAGAAGGCGCGCCACGCCCGAGCCGATGCAGGTGGCAATGTTGGCAATGCCCAGGTAGCGGGCAGCTTTCATTGGCAGGTACGATATCCGTCGCCAGCGCCCAGGAGACAGTGATGAACGCCCCGATGCCCATGCCGATGATCGCACCGGCTACGGTGATGAGGGTCTGGGAGCGGACAAAGAGCAGGAAGAGCGCACCGGCAAAGGAGACCAAGCCGGAAATAAGCATGAACGGTTTCCGGCCAATTTTATCGGAGAGCCAGCCGGAGAGGAGCGCCAGCACGATCAGTGCCCCGCCCAGGATCATTTTCAGGTTGCCGTAAAAACTCTGGGCGTCAGCCTGAGTCCATGTGGATCACATCCATCAGGTAGTTGATGAGGAAAGTGTTGATGGCGATGAACGAGCCCCAGAAAAGGATGCGGTTGGCGAACCACCAGCCGAAGACCCGGTTCTCGCGGAAGTTGACATAGAACGCGCCTTTGAGCGCTTCGCCCACGGTCTTGGTTGCGGCCGGATCGGAGCCGGAGGCTGCGTCCTGTCTTTCGCGCGCCCAGATGGCAGTGAAGATGACAAAGATGAAGAAAACAACCGTCGGAACGGCCGCGGCGAAATAGACTCCGTTGTCGCCCCACTTTGCGATCCCGGTGCTGAGGATCTTCCCGGCCACCAATCCGCCCACCACCAGGGCAATGATGTCCATCACCGCCTTTCAGGCTGGAAGCCCTTCCGCGCTGGGACTCGGGCACCAGATCCGGGATGAGCGCCTGCCAGGGTCCCTGCAGGATGTTCGAGGAGAACTGGATCAGGATCACGCCCAGCAGCAACACCCACAACGTCGGCGCGGACGACCAGCAGGAACAAAGACGCAGCGATCAGCACCGCGCCGCCGATGATGAATGGCAGGCGGCGGCCCAGTTTCGTGTGCGCCCGGTCGGAGAAGACTCCCACGATGGGTTGGACCGCCATCGCCACCAGCAGGCCGATGAAACCCAGGATGCCGAGGGTGGTATTGGGCAGGTCGGGCGCGAGCTGGCGCACCTTGAAAGTCATCAGCGGCGGATCCTGGATATTGGAGGAAAAGGTCAGCGCGAAACCAAGCAGGCTGATGACGAGCATGCGCAGGAACGAGATTTTCTTCATGATTACTCCTTTATAACATCGGGTCGGATGGATCGGATGACGTTGAGTGATTGCAGAGCTTCTTCCACACTTTAACTCAAACACCAGCGGACCGCTAAAGTTCGCCGTAGCCAGCCGGTCGAGGAAGGCCCCAGGTCCAGGTCGCCCGCGCCGAGCGGCTTGTGGTCTTCGCCATACCCGCGCACCCCGGGCGGCATTTTCCGGCAGTCATGCAGGTGCACCTCCGCCAGCCGCGGCAGCAGTTTTTCCATCACCTCGAAGAAGTCGAACCAGCCCGGGAAGCCTGCCAGCACGTGCCCCGTATCGAGGCAGATGGACAGGTCGAACTCCTCGGCCAGTTCCAGGGTCAGGTCGAGCGGGAACTCGATGGTTTCGATGGCCAGCCGGCGGCTGGCGATACCGGTCTCGGCGAGGATGGCGTGAATGCTTTCACGGGCGCCGCTCTGGAACTGGCGCAGGATCAGGGCGCGGGCCATCTCCGAGATCTTCATGTTGTAGAATTCCGCCGCCAGCGAGCCGGTGGCATGCAGCACATAGACCTCCGGTTCGATCGGCAGTCGTGGCCTGGATGGTCTGCACCACGGCTTCCACTGAGCCTTTGCGCACGGGTGCCAGCGGCGTGGAGGGCTCCACCGACCACAACGGCAGGTGGAGGGTGTACGATAGCCCATCCGCCCGAAGCGCCGCCAGGCTTTGCATCGATTGCGGGCTGTAGGCATTCGGCAGGAACATCCCCAGGTCGCCGCCCAGTTCGATCGGGTTGAAGCCTGCCTTTGCCAGGCTTGCGTGCCAGGCTGGCGTGGTCAAAACCGGCAAGATGTCGCCATCACCTGGTCGGCAGGCACTCCCGAGGGTACAAGGGCTTCCAGTTGCATCGCCATGATGCCAAAGCGCATAAGATTCTCCTCCATTCCCCCATTGTACAAAAAGCGGGCGTGTTTGGCAACAAAAACTCCGCTCGGTTTTCACGGAGCGGAGTGGACTGGAGCGGAATTCTTTTCATGCATCCAGGTGATAGGTGTGATAGGGATTCTCGCACGGGTTGCCCCAGGCGATGTGCATCTCCCGGGCGGTCAGGTCGATCACCATGGCGTTGACCGTCTTCTCGCGGTCGAGCGGGTTGCTGGCGTCGATCGAGTGATTGCAGATGGAATTGGAGAAATTGACGTGGTCGCGCTGGATGGCCTGCAGGGTCTTGATCGTGTGCTGATCCTCCCGCTTGATCAACCGCAAGGCACGGAAATAACGGACGCGCGAGGCCACCAGGTCCTCCGGCTCGCGTTCCACCTGCTGCATGTTCTCGGACAGGTAATGGTTGGTATGCACGATGTAGCCGTCACTGCCATACAGGATGCTGAAACGCCGCGCCGACACCTCCACCGAATATAACTCGCCGCTCTCATGGACCAGCAGGTGGTTATACCCGGCAGCGCGCTGTGCCGATAGCATATGGCGAATTGCCTCGTCCGGTGTTTTCGAAGCCAGGACCGCCCGTGAAACCACGGTGCGCGGCGTGCCGATGCGTGAGTCGTTCGGATAGACCGAATCGCACAACTGGGCAATGCCATAGGCATTGAAACCGATGTTGGGCAGCAGGCCGCCGTAGGTCATCGCCAGGAAGGGCGGATCATTCTTTGGCTTGGCGAGGATGATGAACACATCATCCTCGTCTTCCGGAACCCAGTCCTCGTTGTGCGCCAGCAGGATATGCCCATCCGCGGTGCGGTCATCGTTGACCGCCATGCTGGTGCAGCGAGTCAGGTGCAGGGCATCCATGGTCACCGCTTCCATGGCATTGATGACCACCAGGTCTTCAAAACCGACATCCGCGCCCTCGGCGATGCCCATCATTTCGTCGACATACTGCGGATAGCGCTCCTGGGCAAAAGGCAGGTACTTGCGCGCCTGGATCTGCGCCCCCGCCCAGGTCAACTCCAACTGCTGGTAGGCATCCGCCACCAGGTTGCGCCCGTTTTCGACGCCGTGCTGGACCTGTTTTCGACAGGCTTCGCCAATCTGACGGCCCATTTCGCGATGGGATCCGGAAACACGCACCAGCGGGGGTGGATTCGGGTGCAAGGGGGGTTTAATTTCAGGATTCATCGTCATCCTTTCTCTCTACCAGGCGAAAACCTTCGGGAATTATATCATTGCCACCTATTTAACCTCAGCCCTCCCCGGTTTTCTGGGGAGGGCTGAAGGTGTTCCAGGGCTTGAGGAAAACCCGGAAACGAAGGGTTTTTATTTTGAACGAGACTTGCGCTGCGGGGCAGCAGGTTCCGGTGCAGGGGATTCGATGACGGCAGGCATTGCGGAAGCCGGCGCGGAAAGCGGGGAGGCCGGTACTGCCGCTGGAGCCACCAGGGACTGCGTCCCGAAGCGGGTCATGATGACCGCCCCAAGTCCCGCCAATACCAGCAGGAAGGGCAGCAGCCAGCCGATGCAGTTCAGTACCGGGATGCCGGTCAATGCTTCCCCCGCCAGGGTCAGGGCGAAGACACCCAGGCCTGCTGAAAATGCAGGGTGCCAGGTTTGATGGATGGCGTTGGTAAAGCGCTGACCGATCTCATAACCGATGGCGATCCAGCCAAAGACAGCCGCCACCACCAGGGCAATGCTGATGACGATCACAACCGGGATGAGAATGAGCGTGACGGTCATGAGCAGCAGCGCAATCGGGGTGACGATCAAGGTCAGCAAGCCGAGTCCGCCGGTGGTGAGCGGTTGAACCATGACGGCGTGCGCCACACGGTCCGCATGGGGTGCCAGGAAAAGCATCACCAGCATGGCCAGCACAGCCAGCGAAAACGCCTGCCCAAATGAGTTGAGCACGGGGCTGATCGGGTCGAATCTTATGGGAACCACGGGCGGGTTGGGAACAACGGGGACGACAGGATTGTTTCCGTTTTCTCCATTGGCAACCCAGGAGGTGGCGGTGTTGTTGATCTCTCCATCGATCTGCGCCCCTTCCGCCCGTTCAAGCGATGTTGCCACAGTGGTCAGGTTGCCATACAGGTGGGCGGTGGCGCCGATGTTCACCGTTCCACCGGTCACGGCCACATCCCCGGTCACCTCGCCATTGACCACCAGGCTGCCCCCGAACAGGACAACGCTGCCGTTCACCCTCGCACCTTCTTCAAGGTTCGCCGTGCCACCAAAGACCAGCAGATCGCCATCCAGAGTTTCCCCTGTTTTCAGGGTGAAGGATTGGCCAAAGATCACTTTTCCTTCGAAAGCAGTGCTTTTGGCGGATGCTGACTGCAGCGGTATGAATACCAGTATTGCCAGCAGGAGGAGGGAAAATACTTTATAAATTTTCTTCATGGTTATACTCCTTGCGGAACTTTAGTAAATTTCATCAGCGAAAATACCCATATCAGGCTCCACCCGCCGGCGGCAAACAGGACTACCAGCCAGATGTAGGTGGGGATGAAGCCCGGAACGACTCTGAACAGGACCATTCCGGCCCGGATAATTGCCTGGGAAGAGGTAAAGAAAGAGGCCAGCGAGGCAAGCCAGGAGGAGAACAGGTTGACTGGTGATTGGATCAGGTCTTTAAGCACCGGCCATGAGATCCAGCCCAGCAGGCCAAGCGCACTCGAGGCGAGGATCGCAAAACCCCAGAAATTTCTGCGTTTCAAAGACTTCTTTCTGGCAGCCAGGCGGACCGTGAACCGGTCCGTAAAGCCCGCTGCGGGCGCGGCCAGGCTGACGGTTTCCAGTGCCAGTTTCACCTCCGCCAGTGCGGTGCAGGACGGGCATGTCCGCAGGTGCGCATTCAACTGACGTTTCTGGTCAGCGCTCAGGGCGGGGTTGTCGTGGAGCCAGTCTTCAAAAGGCCGGTGATCCATAGGGTTTCCTTTCGGTGCGCAGATGCGCAGGTTTTTCATCCCACACGCCGGCAAGGGCAAGCCGGGCGCGGTGCAGGCGGCTCTTTACTGCCGGGACGGTCAATTTGAGGGCCTGGGCGATCTCGAGTTCCGAACAGTCCTGCCAGTAACGCAGGATGACTGCCGCACGGTCAATCGGATCGAGGGTTTGCAGGCAGCCGTGCAGTTTTTCACCTTGCTGCCGCTTGATCGCCTCTGCTTCAGGGTCAGGGGCGAAACGGTCTGGGAGATCCATCTGACCTTCCTCGTCCTCGTCGATCGAGATCGAGGAGAACCGCTTCCGGCGAAGCCTGTCAATGCAGTGGTGGGCTGCGATGGAGAGCAGCCAGGTGGCAAAGGAACGTTCTCGGTCATAGCGGGCGAGGTTCTGGTACACCTTGAGGAAGGTCTCCTGGGACGCATCTTCAGCGGCCTCCGGCTCACCGAGCATCCGGTAGCAAAGGTTATAGACCGGTTTCTGGTAAGTTTCGACCAATTGCGTGAACGCATCCTCATCGCCCTGCTGGGCCTGGATGATCCAGGTCGTCTCGTCAGTCACGGTGGGTCCTCGTTGGTCGTTCTGAACAGATATACGCAGTGTCTTGCCGGGGGTTGCTGGAAAAATCCCGGAGAAAGTGCGCACTGAATGGATTCATCTGCCCTTTGCCCTGGAAATTACTGGCGTGGATACACTGTCCGGCGGGTAGAGGGATGAGGTCGATCAAGGTGAGCATTTGATCACCCAAATTCCCCGCGCAGGCGCGCTGGCAGCTGCGCTGCAATGGCAGACATGAGTACTTGCGCCGCGCGGCGGTCCTTTTCCTTTGCAGCGAGACCCGGCGGCAGTTGAAGCCGGTACGAAGGGCCAAAATTAAGACAAAATTCTCCTGCCTCTTCAAATGCTCCCACCGGCAGGATGGGGAAACCCTGCGCGGCCAGAAGCAGGGCGAACCTTCCGGCTCCCGGGGCGGGCAGGTGCAGCACACCTCCGGGTTGATCGCCGCCTTCAGGAGCCAGCCCCAGTATGGCATGCGGGTGTGTGTGAACGAACCCAAGGACTTCCCGCACCGAGCGGGCCCGGGCTTCCACATCGCGCGGTCGCGGCGGCATGGGCGGCATGGTGGTGTGGCGGTACATGTGCGCAACCCGTTTTAGCAGCCAGCGCGACCCGGCCCTCCCCAGCGGAGCATACCACCTGCCGGGAAAGGTCAATTCTGCGGTCATCACCCAGTGCATCTCCACGGGCACCCGGGCAGCAATGGCGAGTGCCATCCACCAGGCATGGAAGCCCGGGCGGAAATAATGGTTAAAGGTGATCAGGCTGGGTCCGGCAGCCGGAATATATTCCTCCCCCATTACCCGCAGCGGCGGCTGGATCCTTTCGACGCACAACTGCGCATCGCAGCTGAAATAACGCCGCCTTCCAGTGAGCACGCTGGCGACAAAGGATGGAACGAGATAGGTAGGGTAAGGGTAGCGGGGAAAAGGCATGGTGATCACCGCGGGGCATCCGGTTTACAGGGTGATTATATCGATAAAGCGGAAGGGAATCGGATGCGCAGGTAATCCACGCTGCCCGCCTGTGTAGCACCGGCTGTCACCAGTCCCATTCAACAGGCCGGATTATTATGCGTTGGTGAAATTCTTGAAACTGGTTACCAGGCGAACGCTTCGGGCGCCTCGCCGCCGGGACCGGGCCAGATCTCATCCAGTTTTTTCAGCGCCGGCTCATCCAATTTGATCTCCAGGGCTGCGCAGCGGACCCGGTCAACTGCTCCATGGTGCGGGGTCCGATGATCGGCGCCGTGACAACCGGGTCGGGACAGCAGCCAGGCGAGGGCCAGGTCGGCAGGTTTCTCACCCAATTCCTTGCAGAATGCCTCCCAGGTTTCCAACTGCGGGCGCTTTTCCTCGATCTCTTTCTGTGTATCCTTTTCTGCGCGGCGGCCTTCCTTGATCTTCTGCAGCACGCCGCCCAGCAGGCCTCCCGCCAGCGGGCTCCACGGGATCACTCCCAGCCCGTAAGCCTTGCAGGCCGGAAGCACTTCCAGTTCCACCATGCGGTCCTTCAGGTTGTACAGACACTGCTCGCTGACCAGTCCCAGGAAGTGACGCGCTCCCGGGCGTTCTCCTGCGCCCTGCGCAATATGCCAGCCGGCAAAGTTGGACGAACCAGCATAGATCACCTTGCCCTGCTGGACCAGCACATCCATTGCCTGCCAGATCTCCTCCCAGGGCGTATTGCGGTCGATGTGGTGCATCTGGTACAGGTCAATGTGATCGGTCTGCATGCGCTTGAGCGACCCTTCGCACGGCCTGGCGGATGTGCAGTGCCGAAAGGCGCGACTGGTTCGGCCAATCGCCCATGCGCCCGTAGACCTTGGTGGCGAGCACCACCTTTTCGCGCCGCCCGCCGCCCTGGGCGAACCAGCGCCCGACGATGTGTCTCGGTGACGCCCTCGCCGGTCTTCCAGCCGTAGACATTGGCGGTATCGAAGAAATTGATGCCCAGTTCGAGGGCTTTGTCCATGATGGCAAACGAATCCTTTTCATCCGTCTGTGGGCCGAAGTTCATCGTGCCGAGGCACAATCGGGAGACTTTCAAGCCAGTTCGACCAAGTTGAGTGTAATCCATATCATCCTCCAAAATGGTTGGTTAGAGAGGTACCTGTCCAAGTGTTTTCCGGGTTCGACCTGCCTGCCCGGAGGTCATCAATGACCGCAGTGGGAACAATCTCCCCCTCCGCATGTTCCGCATGCCGGTTCAGACATTCCGGAAACAGCCTTGCCGCCGCTTTCAGCGTAGAAAACCGAGATCTTGCGCCGGGTGTGCTTCCCCCCGCACAGTGCGCACGGGATGGGCGCATCCGACTCGCTCATCGGGCGGATGGTTTCAAATACTTGCTCGCATTCCTTGCAAACATATTCATAAATTGGCATAGTCACCTCAACATACCGGCGGACTTTCCGACAGGGGTCAGCCTGACCGGGGGTATTTCGCGAAGAGTTATTATTGCTATTTTAACCCTTTTTACTTCCTGTTGAAATCAGCGGGGATCTCGCCCCATGCCCTGGTATCCCATTTCAATACCGGACGGGTAACAACATTTTCAGCCAGCCAGGCTTCTGCCCGGCGGATAAGCCGGAATAAGGGGGCGTTCGTTCCATCGGCGATAAGTTTCGTATTGCAGCGTTTCGCCTTCACCCATCCGATGGCGGTATCCGAATCAGAATAGACCGGCGTGGTAGTCCCGCCTGCAGCCCGGGAAGAATCCATGCCCTGCCCTGCGAGTATCTCCAGTGCCTGGACGATTGCCAGGAATTCTCCCACATTGTTAGTGCCGTTCCTGTACGGGCCGCGGTGGAATATTTCCTTACCGGTACGCAGGTCAACCCCGCGAAATTCCAGCTGTCCGGGGCTGCCTGAACAGGCCGCATCCACAGCCACGCTATCGGCATCAGGTGGGTGGGGTGAAAACAACCATTCCTGGCTGGAATTGGTCTTGCCCGGATGGGATGGGAACATTCCCCGCAAGGCCTGCTCGGCGGCTGGGCGGCTGGAGAAGGACTTGTAATGCGCCCCCCTGAACCCATTCACCTGCTCGGCACAGGCTTCCCAGGTGGAGAAAATGCCGGTCTTCCGTCCCTTCCAGACCACGTAGAATTTCGTACCCTTAGCCTTGTTCGTCACTTTTCGCTGAGATCCTTTGCCGTTGTATCCATCTCCGTCAGCAAGGCTGGAATTTCCTCCAGCGACAGGTTGTTTTGAAAGATGACCCTTGTGCCGTCCTCCAGCACATAGCGAACCATCCGCCAGGAGGCCAGTTGCGGCACCCCCTGGAGAACAGGACAGGTCCCCAACCGCGGCTTCCCATTGCGGGGATGCAGATCGAGGCGGGCTGACCTGATCCATTCCAGAACGGAGCAGCGGGAAGAGACCGGTTGATTCCACCCACCGGGATTGGTTTTCAGGCGATACCAGCCAGCGGATGAACAACCAGGCTGCCAGTTGCTTCTCAGGAGTGGATTTCAACAGGCTGTAAGACGGACCATACGCAACCAGCACACTCCCCGCGCCGCCCGGAAACGCCAGGAGCGTCCATTCGTCGGAATTTTGCAGGCGCGACAGGGACTCGGCTGCAATTGGCAATTCAGCCAGGTCGCCGCTGACAAAAAGGGCAAAACGACCGGCGAATGCATCGTAAGGTGTTGGTTCGATTGAAATCCAGGCGCAGTGGTCATCGAACAGGCTTTTCAGGAATTGCAGCGCGGCCAGGTTGGGATCCGTGCGGAAACCATAGGTTTCCCCGGCCAGCACTCCACCTCCGAAAGCCAGCAGCCAGGAATAGGTGGTTTGCCAATCCGTATCCACGATCCAGCCCCCGTAACCATCGTTCTGCGGGCTCCGGTCGCTGAGGAAGGAGGCGTTGGCCGCACAGGCTTGCTGGCGGAACTCATCTGCCGTGGCGGGAGGATGTGTGAAGCCCAGCTCATGCGCCCAGGTCTGGTTGTAGAACAGGAAGCGGGCGGAACGCTGCGCAGGCACGCCCAGCTGTCTCCCGTCCAGGGTATCCTGCGCCCAAAAGACCGGCATGAAACCGGAAGCCGGCCCACCGGGTAATCCCCAGTCCGGGTGGCTGAGATACGGGTTTAGATCAACGACCTTTGCAGAGTTGTCCCACGCGAGGGTCTGTTCCGGCAGGGCAGCCACCAGGTCGGGAGGGCTGCCTGATTCAAAGGCGGTGTTGACCGCTTCATACAAAGTCACCTGGTCCCCGTAACCAGACTGGCTTATCGTGATCCCCCATTCGTTCTCGGAATTAAACCTGTCCATCTGTTCAGCAAGAACCGATCCGGCCTGGCCGACAAAAGCATGCCAGATCTGGATGCTTGTCCCGCGCAAAGCCGCCATATCGACAGTGGCGGAAGGTGTGGGGGTGCGGGTGGGGCTGGCTGTGACCGTCCTGGTCGGCGGCGGTTTCACCGTGGGCGAGGCGGCAGGGGTGCCTGGGCCGCAGGCAGATAACAACAGCGCCGCCAGCAGGACAACGAGGAGAAGACCATGTGCGCGGATTGTCATTTAGAAGGTCACGTAAGGGACGGGTGTCAGGACGAGCAGGAAGATCACCAGGATCACCACTGCCAGGATCTTGCGGGAGGTATCGAGCTGGGTGATCTGGTCGAGTGGTTCGGCATGCGAACGCCCCAGCAGGAAGATGAGCAGCGCCCACAGCCACCAGCCGTTCCAGAAGAAACCCAGCAGCGAGCGTGGCGACCAGGATGACCGGGAAGACCCTGCTGACCCGTTTGCCGAACAAGGCATACAGCACGTGCCCGCCGTCCAGCTGACCGGCCGGGATGAGGTTCAAGAAGGTGACCAGCAATCCCGCCCAGCCTGCCCAGGCAACCGGGTGCAGCAGCACATCCTGCCCGCCGACCGGGATGGGATGGGCAGTGAAGAAATAGCGGATCCAGTACAGCGGGAGCGGCACATCATACCTCACTGGAGAGGGCAGCAGTTCACCCTTGGTGATGTATTTCAATCCAATATAAAGCAGGGAATTGCCTTCCAGCAGGTTGTCGTCCGGGCAGGAGTAACTATCGCCGGGCTTGGCTGTGTTGGTGCACACATCCCGCATGCCGGTGACCTTTTCGTAATAGGTATTCTGAGTGGTATCCACAGGGGAGAGCACCAGGCCGAGGATCAGCACCGGGACGGCAACCACCAGCCCGGCCAGCGGACCGGCAATGCCGAGGTCGAACAGGGCGCGCTTATTCTTGGGGAGCTGGATTTCAACTGGATGAAAGCGCCCATGGTTCCGAGCATGCTGACGGGAAGGGGATGAAAAATGGCAGCGAGACCGCCGCGCCGCGCGCCCGCCCAATGAAGTAATGCCCGAACTCGTGCGCCAGCAGGATGGACAGCAGGCTGACGGCGAACGGCCAGCCCACCCAAAGGTGGGTGAACAAGTGTCCAGATCTGCCCCAGGGTATCCTCCGGCATTGGACCGGTGTAACTGTACATCGCCCCGGCAAACAGCACGCTGAGCGAGGGTCAGGAGAACAGGAGCACATTCACCCAGGTGCGTCCCGGTTTCGGGTGGATGGTGCCGCGTATCAGCAGGATGGTCTGGCGGCCTGTCTTCCAGGCGGAAGAGCGGGGTGATCTCGTAATGGCAGCAGGGCTGCTGCCAGCTGGTCGTAGGCTTCCTGCGAGTCGCGCAGCAGTTCGCCCCGGTAGCGCAGGAAATAACCCACCTTCGGATCGCCGAGGGTGACCTCTTCGATCTTGAAAACTCGCCCGACGATGGAAGTGAAACCTTCAGTATCGGGAAGTGTCATCATGCACCTGTAAATGGAATAAATGGCAGGCGGGAGTGGATGGGGGTCGAACCCACCGCGGCCCGCAACGCGACCCGCCGCCGGTGTTGAAGACCGGGAAGCCCGCCGGGACCTAACCACTCCCGGGGACAAGGATAATCGAAGGGGAATAGTTTGGCAAGGAGGCTGGAAGCAGGCGTCAAGCGGATCCCTGGCGGGTGTAGTCCTGGGTGAATTGGGAGATCAGGAAACCGATTTGCAGGGCTGTCGATGCGTGGCTTTTCAGGCCATCATCGCCCCTTCCAGTTTCAACAGCCAGGCTTTGGTTACCAATCCTTCCGCCATGCCGTAGCCGTGCAGTTTGCCGTCCATGCCGATCACGCGGTGACAGGGGATTACCAGCGGCATTGGGTTGGTGGCTTCCGCGCGCCCCACTGCCCGGGCGGCGTGCGGCCTGCCGATGCGCATGGCAATTTCCTTATAGGTGCGCGTTTCACCAAAGGGTATGTCGCAGGTGGCGCGCAGGGCGGCCCGCTGGAACTCACGCAGCACTGTCCAATCGATGGGGACGGTGAACACCTTGCGCTTGCCGGCAAGATACTCTTTCAACTCGGCGGCAGCCTGGCGGATTTTTTGCGGCGCATAGTCGATGTTGCGCTTGAAACGCCGGGAGAGGTAGGCGCGGAATTCAGCCCGGGTCTGGTTCCATTCCAGCGCCACCAGCCCGAGATCTGAAACAGCCAGCCAAAATTTCCCCAGCCTGGTCACACCGCTCTGGCCGATATAGAGTGTATCCATCACGCCTCCTTTCTTCGGCGGCAGGATCAATAATTTGTAGTCCGGTCGATCAGGCCGCGTTCCCGGGCAATGCGGTCGCAAATGCGGAAAACGAAAATGCCCGCTAACCCAAAGACAATGCTGAGCGCCACCAGGATACCCAACAGTTGCAGGTTATTGAATCCGGAAAGGGTGGGGAAGGCCTGGGCAACGCTGCCGACCAGGGCACGACGCATCAGTTCCAGCCAGTAAGTGGTGGGCATGGCAAACCCGATAGGTCTCAGCCAGGCAGGCAGCACATCCAGCGGGAAGATCGCTCCACTGAAAATGAACAGGGCGCCGGCTGTGGCTTCCCCGACGAATCCTTCGTGCCGGACAATGAGCAGCGTCACGCCCGCCAGGAGCAGCCCCATCAGCGCCAGCATGATCACGCCCAGGAAAAGGGTAAGGAAAAAGAGCGGCCAGTTCGCCAGGGCAGGATCGACCGGAACATGCAGGAAGAGCACCCCTGCCACCACGCTGATCAGGACCGCGATCGAGGCGGTGATGAAACGCGCCACCCCGCGCCCGAGCAGGTAGACCGGGATGCGGATGGGAGCGATATACATGTATTTGAGCGTCCGGTAATGCTCGCGGTCATCCACCACCGCCCACGAAACGCCGGTCATCACCGCGCCGACATAGATATAAAAGGCATTGCCCAGGTAGATATAAGGGAAAAGCGGGTTGGTGAAATTTCCACGGGTGATGATGCCGTACATGACCACCAGGATGGCTGCCCCGGCCAGCGGTTTTACGATGGAATAGATGGCGAACAATAACGGGTCGGTCCAGTTGGACTCGATCTGCCAGCCCAGCCAGGTGGCGATGCGGAAGGAACGCCAGGTCTGGCCGCTGAGCGACCGTGGGAGTGGTTGGGGGAGGATGCGCTCATCGGCGGCTCTCCGTCAGCCGGCCTTCCCGAATGGCAAGTTTTTCCATATGCGCCAGGAGCACCTTCGCCGCAACCAGGAAGATCAGCGATAAGCACCAGCAGGACGGCGATCTCCACACCCACGGTAAGAAATCCGATCTTGAATCCGGAGGGGAAAACCAGCTGCCGCATGGCGTCCATGCCCAGGGTGAGCGGGATGATCGAAGCCGCGGCTGCCACCCAGAACGGGAATGACTTGATCGGGAAGTAGAAACCGGATGCCAGGAACACCGGTTCCTGGGCCAGGTTCACCATGTGCCAGGCTTCGCGTCCGAACAGCAGGAAAAGCGAAGCCAGCATCATGCCCATCCCATACAAGGCGACCATTGTCAAGTACAAACACGGTGAATAATTGCCAGTAACTGGCGATCTGGTACTGGACGTGGAACATCAGCGAGCCGGCCACGGTGATCACCAGGGCGCGCAGCGTGGTGGCCACCAGTCCACCCAGGGCCATGCCAAGCAGGATCGCCATCATCGAGCTGGGCGCGATGATGTACAGCGCCAGATTGCCGGTCTCCTTCTCCCAGTACAACTGGCTGGACATGCTCCAGAGGATATTCATCCAGAACGCGGTCATGGCTCCGCCCATCACCACAAAACCGATATATTCCTGCGGCGCGCCGATGGCCTTGTACACAAGCACATAGGCCACCATGCTGCCGAATGGCATGAGCACATCGAAAAGCATCCAGGAGGTGTCGCGCTGCTGCCCGATCACGCGCGGGTAGGCACGCGCCAGGATGGTTTTCAGGAAAAGCCGCCAGCCGGTGACCTTTTTTGCCGGAAGCCTGCTCATTCATTCTCGCCTGCCGTTTCCACGTCTGCCATAGAGCGACCTACCAGGTCCACGAACACATCTTCGAGCGTGGGTTCGTGCTTGGACAATTTCATGATCCTGATATCCGTCGCGGTGAGCGTGTTGATCACCACCGCCAGGGCTGCCTCTTCTTTCAGGATGATGTTCAATGTGGCGCTGCCATCGCCTTCCTGGCAGCTCACCCGGTGCATCCCGGGCAGGTCTTTCCAGGCTGGTCGGTGACAATCCATTCAGGGCACTCGTCTCAATCTCAAAAATGGCATCCTTTTGCAGGCGCTGTTTCAATGCATGAAGGCGAATCGCAAGCCAGCACACGACCCTGGTTGATGATCGCCACCCGGTCGCACAACTCGTCGGCTTCGACCATGTAATGCGTGGTCAGCAGCAGCGTGCGGGATTTGTCCTCGTCCAGCCACTCGCGGATCAGGTGGCGCACCTCGCGGGAGGCGCCCACGTCCAGGCCGAGGGTTGGTTCGTCGAGGAACAGCACCTGCTGGATCGGTCATAAAGCCGCGCACGATGTTCATTTTCTGGCGCAGACCGGTGGAAAGGTCCGAGGACTTGGTATGGCGCCGATCGAAGATCCCCACCCGCTTCAGCAACTCGTCGATGCGCTGATAGGCAGCCTTCGAAGGGACGCCGTAGAACTGCGAGAACATCCACAGGTTCTCGCGCACCGTCAACAATCCATACCCGGATGACTCGCCGCCCGAGACCATGTTGATTCAGCGGGCGGACGAGTTGCGGTGCATGCTCACATCGATCCCGGCAACGCGCGCCAGCCCGGAGGTGGGCGATAGCAGTGTGGTCAGGATCTTGATCAGGGTCGTTTTTCCCGCCCCGTTTGGACCGAGCAGGCCGAACAGTTCGCCCTGTTCAATTTTCAGATTAACATCCGCCAGCGCAACCAGTTCCCTGCGGATGGCTTTTTCTTTTTTTGTGCCGCGAATCTTGTAGATCCGCCCTAAATTTTCGGTTTCAATGGCAAAAGGGGGCATGAAAAACTCCGAAAAAACGATTACAAAATTGTCAAATTGGCGTAGGGAAAGCGTAGGGTAAGCGTCAAGTACCGATTGAGACCTGGATGGTAAGATTGGATCGTAAGGCGATTTCTCTTCTCCTCCTTTCACGAGAGCCGGGGTCGGCGTCCCCGGCTCTCACGATTCTAACACAATGTTATAATCCCTTTTTATTGACCAACCTTGCCGGTGAACTCCCCTCATGCCACCCCGCCTCGCCTACCGTGCCCGCCAGTTTTGGAATGCACTTCCCGGTTCCAGCAAGCGGGTGGAAACCAGCAGACTCCTGCCATATCTTAATCCTGTCCAGATCGTACTGTTCCAACGGATGAAGCCTTCCGAACAGGTCCATGCGTTTGGAATGCTTGAACGGTTGCAGGATTCCGGTCATCACGATCCAGACTTGCTGGCCGCCGCCCTGCTCCATGATGTGGGTAAGATCCTTTTGCCCCTATCCCTGCTCGACCGGGTGGTCATTGTACTGGGTCAACGCCTGGTCCCGCGCTGCGCTCGGCGCTGGGGTGAGGGGAGCTTAAACCGTTTCCGTCGACCTTTCATCGTGGCTGCACATCACCCCGATTGGGGTGCCGACCTGGCAATGCGGGCGGAGGTTTCCCCCCTGGCTGCGGAGTTGATCAGCTGTCACCAGCAGCCACTTCCCGACAACCCGGATACAGATCGAGATCGCCTGTTGGCAGCATTGCAGGCGGCGGATGATAATAATTAGAGAAAGAGGAAATTATGAGCGTTAAGGTCACCATCGTTGGCCTCGGCCTGATCGGCGCTTCCATGGGACTGGCACTTGCCAAACATAAAGACCAGGTGAGCACCCTCGGGCATGATAAACGCCCGGAAACCGCACGCAAAGCCCAGAAGCTGGGAGCCGTGGAAAAGATATCCTACAATCTGCCCGCTTCCATAGAAGGCGCGGATGTTGTGGTATTGGCGATCCCCCTGGATGAGGTCCTTGAGACCCTGAAGATCATTGCTCCCGACCTGCGCGAGGATGTGGTCATCATGGATACGGCGCCGGGAAAATCGGCAGTCGCAAGATGGGCAAAAGAGATCCTACCGCCAAAACGCCATTACATCGGGCTGATGCCCGCCCTCAATCCGGCCTGTATCATGGAATTTGGTGAAGATCTGAAATCCGCGCGGGCGGACCTCTTCCAGAACGGGGTGATCGCCATCGCTGCGCCGCAAGGCACTGCAGAGGGCGCTCTCAAACTGGCCTCGGATATCGTTGCCATCCTGGGTGCGCAGCCTCTTTACGCCGACCTGGCGGAAGTGGACGGGGTGATGGCTTCCGCACGGCTCCTGCCGGGGCTTTCAGCGGCTGCCCTGGCAGAGACCGTCACCGGTCAGCAGGGATGGCTCGACATTCGAAAGATGGCTGCAAGGTCGTATGCCGCGGCAACCCAGCCGCTGGATGAAGAGCAGGCTTCTGCCCTGGCTGAGGTCAGCCTGCAAAATCGAGACAATGCGCTCCGCCTCCTGGATGACTACATCGCCGCCCTGGTTTCTCTGCGAAAGGATATTGCTGAAGAAAATAAAAAGGAATTACAGGCCCGGTTCGAGCGCTCCCGGAGGGGACGCGCCCGCTGGCAGCTCGAGCGCTCCAAAGGTGACTGGCTTTCGATCGAATACGGCGGGCAGGAGATGCCAAGGGTCAGCGATATCTTCAAACAGCAGATTGGGGGGCTGGATAAGATCTTCCGACGCCCGGGGAAGAAACCGGAGGCTGATTAGCACACCGGTATGCCCTTCTATTGCTATATTCTCGAATGCTCTGACGGAACTTATTACACCGGCTGGACCTCGGATCCGCAGCGCCGCCTGCGCCAGCATAATGGTGGGCATGGCTCACGGTACACACGCATCCGGCGCCCGGTGCGGCTGGTCTACCTGGAGGAGCAGCCCGACCGGAGCAGTGCGATGCGAAGAGAGGCTCGCATTAAACAAATGAACAGGCCCACGAAAGAAAAGATGGTGAAATCAAAATAGAGGCATCCGCCTCTATTTTTTTTCAAACAGGGTTTCCCGTGTTAATCAAATGCCGCTGGACGGTCAGGATCTGCCCGGTGGGCGAAAACCTCCTCAAGCATCTGCCTGTTGGTGCGGGAAGCTGAGAGTTGTGGGAGCCGGTTGAGATCAAAGAAATCCACTGCCGAGGTCTCATTGCTTGGGCGGGCTTCACCGCCGGTGAGGGCGCACAGGAAGATGAGTTTGTACGCATGGAAGAACTCCAGCCTCACTCCCGGCAGTCGGTTCGCATCATAGACGGCGACCAGTTTTTCCACCCGCACCTGATACCCGCTTTCCTCCTGCACTTCACGCCGCACCATGGCAGAAGGGGTTTCACCCACATCCGCCCAGCCTCCGGGCATCGTCCAGCAGCCGTCCAGGCGTTCCTGAACCAGCAATATCCTGCCCTCATGAATAACCGCGCCGCGTACATCGATCTTGGGGGTGGCATAACCCGGCTGAATGCGAAAATTCCCGAGTATTTCTTCCAGGGGGAGCGCCGTGTGCGAGGCGATGATCTGCGCGGCAATCTCTTCCAACCGGCGGTAGCGTAAAATATCAAATTCGTTCGTGGAATAGGCCAATCCCGTTTGTGCCAGCGCCTGGATTTCGCGCCCCCAGTCGAGCCAGTTAGGGGTGGAGATTTCCATGAGGCCTCCTGCAGCCCATCTATGACTTTGTTTGCAAGAACAAGCGCGTTGCCTTGATCTTCCCAGGTTCAACACTGGTGTTTCTTTCCCAGTGATCCAACATGTCGGAAATCGTCAATACAGCGTGAAAATGGAATCCCGCCTGCTCCAGCGATTCTTTCGCCCCTGACTGGCGATCGATCAACACGACCACATCCTTAACCACCAGGCCGGCGCTGGTCAGTTTCTGGATGGCTTCGAATTTGCTCCCCCCGGTGGTGGCAAGATCGTCTATCACTACAACCGTCTCCCCGGGCAGGTATTCGCCCTCGATCTCCGCCTGTGTCCCGTAATCCTTGACCTCCTTGCGCGGGTAGATCATCGGGTAGGTGCCCTGCAGGCTGATCGCAGTGGCGATCGGGATGGCGGCGTAGGGCAGCGCGGCGATGCGCTGGAATTTGAGCGTCGCCAGGATTGGCAAATATGCCCCCGCCACCTGCTCCAGCAGCCTGGGGTGGGAGATGACCTGGCGCAGGTCTATATATATGGGGGATTTGAGCCCGGATTTGAGCGTGAAATCGCCAAACTTGACGCAACCAGCCTCGAGCAACCCATCGGCAAGCAAAGTGATTGAATTGGCCATGTTTTTCATTCCTGAATTGGGGTCTCAATATCCATTTTCAAAATTGACCAAGTAGTTTGGTGGGCGGCCGCTCACGTAGCGATGGTAGTTTTCGATGAACAGGTCGGCCAGGTCGCCCGGAAGGCTCGGCGCGGATGTATGAAAGGTCATCAGCAGGTTGGGCGTGGTCCAGAAGGCATGTTCGGGAGGGAGGGGTTCCTGCTCAAAGACATCCAATACGGCTGCCGCAAGTCGACCGGTTTGCAAAGCATCAACCAGGGCGGGTTCGTCCAGGGTTGAGCCGCGCCCCACATTGACGAGGACGGCGTGAGCGGGTAACCGGGCGAGCAGGGAGGCATCCACGAGATGGCGCGTCTCCTTCGTATTGGGCAGGGTGTTGACGAGGTAATCCAGCCTGTCGGCAAATTCCAGCAGACGGTCGCCATGGTAATAATTATCCACCTCCGGGCAGGATTCGCTGGCGCGGGTGTACCCGAGCACTGTCATTCCAAAATACCTGGCTGTCCTTGCCAGGGAGGCCCCGATGGAACCCACTCCCAGCAGGCCGATAGTCTTGCCCCGCAGGATGCCGGTGAGGCTGGCATCCCAGCGCAGTTCCTGCTGTGCGCGCATGCGGTCGAACATGCGGCGCTCGTGCTGCAGCAGGTAACCAAACACGTATTCCGCCATCAGCCCGCCAAAAACCCCCCGGGCGTTGGTCAGTAGATAATCCCGTCGCAGCGAAGGGTCGAGCAGCGGCTCCACGCCGGCGAAAGTGGCCTGCACCCAGCGCAAGCCGCG
This sequence comes from uncultured Chloroflexia bacterium, assembly GCA_963828815.1. Taxonomy (GTDB): domain Bacteria; phylum Chloroflexota; class Anaerolineae; order Anaerolineales; family Villigracilaceae; genus UBA877. Next base: position 989,274 of record CAWHGD010000002.1, on the reverse strand, counting down.
CTGCCGGGCAAGCACCTCCCGGATGAGCACGGGCTCGCCAAAAATGACATCAAAATCATCCCCGAGGCCGAGCGCTTCGGAGGGACTGGAGGTGGCTGCGAGAGTCTCCAGCCCGGGAAGGCTGGCAGCCTCCACCAGGCGGCGGTATTCAGGCGCGTGCTTGGACAGGATCAGGACACGGGGCATTGTCTGGATGGATCAATGTTTAAGCACATATTGGATGTTGATGATCGCATCCCGCATTTCTGCGGCTGCCGAGGCGGGATCCACAGCCCGGGATATGCCGCGTGATACATTGATAAGCAAGCCCTTCCCGTCTGTCCGTAATCCTGCCCGCAGGGTTGTTTCCAGGTCGCCGCCCTGGGTGCCCACCCCGGGGACGAGGAACCACAGGTCGGGGGCGGCATCGCGGACGCGTTTAAGCGCCTCGGGATGGGTTGCCCCAACTACCAGGCCTATGTTATCCCCTGTATTCCATTCCTGGGCAAGAAAGGCCACATGTTCATATAAATAAATGGAAGCCCGGCTCTGAACCCCGGAAGGTCTCCGTTTGTTGGCGGTGGAAGACTTTCGGGCAGGTTTCATATCAAGGGCTATGGGAATGTCCTGGATGTCGCCCGCGCCGGTGTTGGAAGTCTTGCACAGCAGGAAGACACCCTTTTCTTTGTATGCCAGGAACGGGTCGATCGAATCCCTGCCGAGGTACGGGGAAAGCGTGATGGCATGGGCGCCAAGCTGCTCGTAAGCAGAACGGGCATAAGCTTCTGCGGTGGAGGCAATGTCGCCCCGTTTGGCATCCAGTATGACCGGGATCATCGAGCCCAGCCGCCTGGATTCTTCCTGCACGGCAGAAATGACTTCCTTCAGAACCGTCCAACCAGGCGCGCCATAACTCTCAAAAAAGGCTGCGTTTGGTTTGAAGGCTGCGGCATAAGGAGCGGTTGCCTTGATGATCCGCAGGCAAAAAGTGCGGGCTGCCTCGGCACTGGGAGCAGTGAGCTCGGATGGATGCGGGTCGAGTCCGACGCACAGCAGGGAGGAGCAATCGTCGACGCGTTTGGCGAGAAAGGAAAAGAAAGTTTCCATGGCAAATTATCCGTCGGATGTATTTTTGGATGGATTTTTGGATCGACCAGGTCGATCCTGCAATCGGGCAAGCGCCTGGTGAACCAGGACAAGGGAAGTGCCAGCGGCTGCGAGGGACCGGTCATCCATAGTGAGAAGGCGCTGGTAATGATCGCCGAGAGCCAGTTTCGTTTCGTCCGCGAGCGGCTGTCCATGCAGCCGTTCAACCATTCCATCGATCTTGAGGATTGTTTCTGCGGATGGGTCGGCAGCCTCCGCCAGGACTGCCTCCAGGTGAAACCGCAGGGCGCGGGCGTATGCAGACCAGCCTTGCTGCGGTTGATCCAGCGATAGTTGGATCTCTCCCTGTTCCTGGAAGATATCTGCAAGCAATGCCAGCCGCTCCGGATCCAATTTGCCCTGCCTTGACATCAGGTTAAGAAGGCTGCCATCCTCCAGCCCGTCAACTATATTCGCCGGAATGGATGTCACCTGCTCGATTGCCTGCTCAATAACCTGGCTGGCTTCGGAGCCTTTGCCCGCTTTCCTCAGACCGATTGCAGTCATCAGGACGGCAAGAGCCTGGTTGATGATGCGGAGTAAATAATCCTCAGTGAACATTTACCGGTTTCCGTCAGCGGGAATTTTGGGTCGTGGTCAAGCCTTCCCAAGCACCATGGCAAGCAATGCCATTCTCACGTAGAGACCGTACTCCATCTGACGGAAGTAGGCGGCGCGCGGGTCGTCGTCGAATTCCGGTGAAATTTCGCCCACACGCGGCAGCGGATGCATGACGATCATACGTTCCCGGGCTGCTTTCATCACCTGCGGATCAATGACATACGCCCCTTTGACTGACTCGTAGACCGCCTCGTCGGTAAAGCGCTCTTTCTGGACACGGGTGACATACAGCACATCGGTCTCCGGCAGCGGTTCGTTGAGAGCGGTGAATTCCGCCTGCTGGATACCCTTGGCTTTGAGTTCGTCGATTAATTCCGGCGGCATGCGCAGGATATCCGGGGCCACATAGTTCATCCTTACCTTATAGAGCGAGAGCAGGCGCGCCAGCGAGTGGACCGTGCGGCCGTGCTTCAGGTCGCCAAGCAGGGTGACGGTGAGACCGTCGAGGTGACCGATCTCCTCCTTGATGGTGAAGGCATCCAGCAAGGCCTGCGTGGGATGCTCGCCGATGCCGTCGCCGGCATTGATGACAGGTTTATGGGCAGCCTTTGCCGCCGCGGCAGCCGAGCCCACTTCCGGGTGGCGAATGACGATCACATCCGCGTAACATTCCAGCGTGCGGACGGTGTCGGGCAGGCTTTCGCCTTTGGAGACCGATGAATATTTGACCTCGTTGATCGGGATGACCGATCCGCCCAGGCGTTCCATGGCAGCAGTGAAGGAGGAAGAAGTACGGGTGGAGGGTTCGTAGAACAGGTTGGCAAGGATCTTGCCCTTCAGCAAGTCAAAGGTGCCGACGTGATCGACCATATCGTGCATCTCGTGTGCCACGGCGAAGATGTATTCCAGGTCTTCACGGCTGAATTGTTTGACCGAGATGATATCCTTGCCGTACCAGGGTGCGTTGCGCTGGTCGCCAAAGGGTAAATGGGAGTTATTTGGTTGGGTGGGCATTATATCTCCTGCAAATAAATTAGGACTGATCGATTGTGGTGTTCATCATCTCTGAAGATGGCCCTGTTGTTCACCGGGCGTGTCCTCCGTCCTTTTCCAACCAGCCCGCAAGCCGGGCAGGAGGGATCGCGGCTGATCATTTCTCCCGATTGGGAGGATTTCCGTCGGTGTCAAATTTCCAACAGGCATCCACTTCTTCTTCCGTCCACAAATTGAACTCGTTGCCAAACAACCTGAGGAAACAATCCAGAAAAGTGGCGGAATTGCTGAAAATGAAACCTTCCTCATAATCTTCGCTCCGTGGCGTAATGATTTGCCCGGAGGATTCTTTATTTAGCAATTGGACTGTCGACCTGGGATCTGCGATGATAAAGGAACTCAACCTGGAATAGGAAATGTCGTATTCCAATTCGTGGTCCACTTCCTTGGCCATTTCCCTGATGCTCTTGCCAGACCAGTTCTGGAATACGCGCCCGGATTTTTCCTCGAAAACAGGTTTCACCTCGTTGAAATTAACATTAATATCCTCGGTTCGCGATTCCAGATAATGCTGGTACCAGAGTTGCAGGAATTCCCGCCAACTTTTTCGTTCGGTATCCTTGTACTTGTTGATCGCATCCAGTTCCTTTTTTCGCAGCACATGGACATATTCAAGGTATTGGTGCGACAGGTTGATCTTGTCCTTGGTGATATAGTGGGCATTCACGTCAATTTCAAACATCGATCGTGCGATCATGTAGCCAATATTAATGGGAAACCAGTCATTCGCGCTCGATTTCGAGAGACGAATGAGTGTCTCGGCGGAACTGGTCTCTTCCAGAAGAAAACTGACCATGACCGAGGTGTATTCAAGCCCTGCCAGGTGGACCTTGAATTTATTTTGAACCCGGCGGCTGAGATTCAGCAGCCTTGTCAGCCTTTCGCGCGCTTGCCTGACGGTTAAATTCTTGGGCTTCTTGGACATGGGTCATTCCCTCACATTTCTGCCGTATCCCGGCTCGACGAGCAGCCTGCCGTCCCGGTACGCCTCGCGCCCACGCAGGGTGATCCGTCTCAGGCGGCCTTTCACCTTCCAGCCCTCAAACGGCGTCCAGCCACAACGGGAGTGCATGTCAGCGGCATGGATATCATAACAGGATTTTTCATCCACCTCGATCCAGGTTTCGTTCTGTTCGGGCAGGGAGAAGATCCTCCTGGGATTAACAGACATCCTGAGAATGATGTCGTCAATGGTCAGGCGCCCATCGCTTGCAGCAGTGAGCAGCAGCGGCAATGTCGTTTCCAGGCCGGGGAAACCGGGCGGAGGATCCACGCCATCCTTTTCCGCAGTGGTGTGGGGGGCATGATCGCTGGCAAAACAGTCGATGACCTCCAAGTTGTGCCACAGCGCTTCCACATCCTCCCTGCTTGCCAGCCTGGGGCGCACTTCCCCGCGACCACCTGCCAGCTCACTCCCATTTTGAGCAGCCTCGCCAGAATGGGCGGTCAGGAATAAATGATGCGGCGTGACCTCACAAGTGACCTTGAGGCCGTGTTCCTTGGCCGCCTTGATGAGCAGTATCTCCTCTTTCAGCGAGACATGGGCTATGTGCACGGGGCGGTTAAAGATGGCTGCCATGAGGACGACCGCTGCCATGCTGCGGCGCTCGGCATGAGCCACGATGGGTCTGTTCTTAGGCCAGTGCTGAAAATGTGGCATCCACAGGGTCATCTCATCCAGGCGCAGGGGACCGAATGTGCTGTCGAGGTACATCTTCAGCCCGGCGGAATGATCGGCAATCCCGGCAATAGTGTGAGCGTTTTCAGGCCCCGCACCGGCGAATTGAGCATAATCGCAGCGCGCCTGGGTGTGCGCCGCTTCGAGCGCCAGGTTGAAGGCGGCTTGGTCAGTGATGGGCGGAGTGGTATTGGGCATGGCGAGCAGCATGGTCACGCCGCCCGCCAGGGCAGCGGATGTGCCGGTATCCCAGTTTTCCTTGTGGGTGGCACCGGGCTCACGCATGTGCACGTGGGGGTCGATCAATCCAGGAAGTTTGAGCATCCACTCTCCGGGTTATTTCGTTGTCTGCCCGCCTGCAGGGGGACCCAATGGATAAAAAAAAGAGCCGTAATTGGCTCTCCAGGCATGAAAGGAATTGATATCTCCAGCAGGCTCGAATAAATGGTCCGGGCAGGGATATAACATTACCATATCGGGCGGAATTATAGGCAGTCCGCGGGTTTTGTCAAGGGTTTAAGGCGGTGTGTAATTTAAATTTGTGGATTCAACTCGTTAGTGCAACAGACTTGTTAAAGAATACCTCAAAAGGTGTACGAAAGCCAAGCGTCTTTCGAGGTCTATGATTGAGTTTTTGCATCACGCTTTCCAGCTGGATTTCCGTGATGTCCTGAAAACTAGCATACTTTGGAAAGTATTGTCTCAAAAGTCCATTGGTATTTTCATTCGTGCCCCGTTCCCATGCGGAGTAGGGATGGGCAAAGAAGAAGGACAGGTCTAAGGTCTTTGCGATCTCCTCGTGCTCGGCGAATTCCTTTCCGTGGTCAGAGGTGAGGGTGTGCACCCGGCTTTTATAAGGGAGCAACAATCGACAGACCTGAGTCCGAACTGCAGCAGACGACTGGCGCTCCGCAAGGGAAACCAGCGTGAAGCGGGATTTTCGCTCGGTCAGGGTGACCATGGCCTGTCCTTGGCGCTTGCCAAGGATCGTATCGACCTCCCAGTCTCCCAGACGTTGTCTGCGGTCCACGATGGCAGGACGCTCGTCAATGCTCGTGATATTGGGCAGTTTTCCTCGGCGGTCATACCTTCCAAACCGTTTCCGGCGTTTTCTGAGGCAGCGCAGATGCTTGTATAGGTCGCCACCATGGTGTTTATCCTTGAAGACATACTGATAGATCCATTCATGGCTGATCCGGACCTTTTGCTCACGCTTCAGCCTGCCCGAGATCTGTTCGGGGCTCCACTCTTGTCGGAGCAGGACTTCTACCTGGAGCCACAAGCTCGCAGGGATGCGATAGACCGGTTTGCGCCGTCGTTTCAGTGTTCGGGCTTGGGCACTCAGCGGCCGATAGCCTCTGTAACTGACATTACGGGCAATCTCACGGCTCACCGTGGACTTGTGGACCCTGACCACTTGGGCGATCTCGTTATAGGTATGACCTAGTGACCGGAGGGCAGAAATCTGGTATCGTTGGGCTTGGGTAAGCTGGTGATAGGACCTCATAGTGCTCCTTTGACTTGGCCGTCTGAGAAGCATTATCCTACACCAGCTTGCCTCTCTTTAGCCTTCAAAGTTGCACTTGATAGTTGAATCTACAATTTTAAAACTGGACACTTTAAAGCAGAAAAGTGGACACCCAACGAGAAGGTGAAATAAGGGATTAAAGTTGAAAACCGGACAGTTGTGATAGAGTGTCAGCCAAAAAGGAGAATCCAACATGGAACAAATTCACCGGCGGCTGACAGATGAACAAATTCGATTGATCTTCAGGAACTATTGTGATCGCCAGTTAGCCCGCGAGGATGTTCAGGAAACATTAGGGGTAGGCAAAAGTCAATTTTTTGTTCTTCTGAAAGAATATCGCAATGACCCGTCTGGGTTTTCGGTAAGCTATCAGCGACATACGCCGGGGAAGCTTGCGGTTGAGGCAGAGCGGGCTATCTTGCAAGAACTGAAGCGAGAGAAGGAATTGGTGGAGAATCCGGAACTGCCGATCTCCAGTTACAACTACTCAGCACTTCGGGATCGTTTGAAACGTAAAGGGATTGAGGTCTCCCTGCCTACGATCATCAAGCGGGCCAAGGAAATGGAGTGTTACCAGCCCAGGCGCAAAGGAAAGGTCCATGATCGGGAAGTGGTTACTACCGCCATCGGCGCCTTGATCCAACACGATGCGTCCACCCACCTTTGGTCACCCTTTGCAGAAGAGAAATGGACCCTGATCACCTCGATCGATGATTACAGCCGCAAGCTGTTGTATGCCGATTTCGTCACTCAGGAGACTTCCTGGGCCCATATTCAGGCTGCTCAGGCTGTCCTGCAGGCTAATGGGTTGCCTTTATCCTACTATGTGGACAACCTGCGGGTCTTCCGCTTCGTCCAAAAACGCGACAGTGTCTGGCGCAAGCATGTCCTCCAAACCGACGACATCGATCCTCAGTGGCGTCAGGTCATGCGCCTGCTCCGGGTGAACGTCACCTATGCCCTTTCAGCTCAGGCCAAGGGCAAGGTGGAACGTCCTTATCGCTGGCTTCAGGATCGCATCGTCCGCACCTGTGCCCTCGAAAAACTTACCTCCCAGGACGATGTGCGCAATGTCCTGCGTGATGAGCTCGATCGCTACAATAACCATCAGGTCCATTCCACCACCGGCGAGATCCCCAACCTGCGCTTCGAAAATGCTAGAAAGAACGGCAACAGCTTCTTCCGGCCCTTTTCCTTGCCCAAGCCCTATACATCTCCCAAGGATGTCTTCTGCTTGCACGGGTCTCGGATCGTGGATGGCTACCGCCGCATCTCGCTCTTCAATCACGACATCGAGATCCCGCATGTCCCATTGCGTGAAGATGTCGAACTCCACCTGGTTCCCGACCCCCCTAATAACGCCCTCGAAGTCCGTATCTGGTTCCAATATAAAATGGTCCATACCTTGACGTTACCCTTGGAAAACCACATGTCCATTTTCTAACTTTAATTGTGACCCCCTTATTAGGTGTCCACTTTTCAAGTTTAGAAGTGTCCACTTTTCAAGTTTTCCCTACAGGGTTTAAGGCGGTGGTATGGGAAACTAATAACCAACTTCAATGGCTATTTGTTATAATTCCCACAACTCACAAAGGAGAGAGAGATGGCATACACTCAATTCAAGGTCCCGGCGGGCGGGGAGAAGATCACGATCAAGGATGGCAAACTACAGGTCCCGGACAAGCCGATCATCCCATTTGTGGAAGGCGATGGTACCGGGCGGGATATCTGGCGCGCCTCGGTGCGCGTTTTCGACGCCGCTGTGCAGAAGGCGTACGGCGGCAAGCGCAAGATCCACTGGATGGAAGTCTTTGCCGGCGAGAAGGCGTTCAGGCAGTTCAAGACCTGGCTGCCGGATGAGACCGTCCAGGCCTTCACCGAGTTCCTGGTGGGCATCAAGGGTCCGCTGACCACGCCCATCGGCGGCGGCATCCGTTCGCTGAATGTGGCCCTGCGCAAACTGCTCGACCTGTACGTCTGCCAGCGCCCGGTGCGCTACTACAACGGTGTGCCCTCGCCGGTGAAACACCCTGAATACGTGGACATGGTCATCTTCCGCGAGAATACCGAGGATATTTACACCGGCATCGAGTTCCAGTACGGCACGGAAGATAACCTGAAGTTCAAGCAACTATTCGAGGAAGCTTTCCCCAAGGAATACAAGAAGATCCGCTTCCCCGATACAGCCGGCTTTGGCATCAAGCCGGTCTCGGTGGAAGGAACCGAACGGCTGGTGCGGGCGGCGATCAGATGGTCGCTGGAGAACAAGCGCAAGAGCGTGAACTTCGTCCACAAGGGCAACATCATGAAGTTCACCGAAGGCGCATTCAAGGACTGGGGCTACACCCTCGCCAAGCGCGAGTTCCGCAACGAGATCGTCACCGAGCGCGAGATCCTGGATCCTGGGCAACAAGGAAAAGAATCCCAGCTCTGAGCGTCGAAGAGAATGCCAGAATGAGTCGACCCCGGCTTTGATATGATGTCGCCTGACCAGCAGAATGACATCCAGCGCGAGGTGGAGGAAGCCGCTGACGCTCTGGGAAACACATGGCGATGGCAAGTGGAAGTCGAAATTGCTGATCAAGGACTCGATCGCTGACGTGAGCCTGCAATTTACCATCATCCGCCCGCGCGATTACGATGTGATCGCCACCCTGAACCTGAACGGCGACTACCTTTCGGACGCGCTGGCCGCGCAGGTGGGTGGGATCGGCATTGCCCCGGGCGCGAATATCAACTACGTGACCGGGCACGCCATCTTCGAAGCCACCCACGGCACGGCGCCCAAGTATGCCGACCTGGACAAGGTCAATCCCGGCTCGGTCATCCTCTCGGGTGAGATGATGTTCCGCTACCTGGGCTGGAAGGAAGTGGCCGACCTGATCGTCAAGGGCATGGAAGGTGCGGTGGCCGCCAAAACGGTCACCTACGACTTCGCCCGCCTGATGGACGGGGCAACCGAGATCAAATGCTCGGAGTTTGGCGATGCCATCATCAAGCACATGGATTGAACCGGTCAGGCTCACCCTGCCTGGTCGCTCCTGCGATCATTAAGCGAACAGCCCGCCATTTTTGCAGCGGGCTGTTTTGTTATACGTTAGCCGGTCAGCGCGGTGTTGGGGTGGGAAGGGTCGTTCCTGTTGTCCCGGCGGTGGGGGTGGCGGTGGCGGAGAGGATGGCGGCTTGCTCGGCTGTCTGCGGCATGCCTGCCATCACCCAGCGGGTAAGCATATCCACATACTGGGGGCTGAGCAATTTCGTGGGCGGCATCTGGCGTATCACCTTGCCTGTCACCGGATCCTGCCCCTCCTGCCCATTGATCAACTTCAACATCAGGCTTTCGGGATCGCCGGCGGTGATCAGCGGCGCATTATCACCGGATGTCAGCATTTCCTCATAGGAGGTCATCAGATTGTTGTTGTTTTGCTTGCCAGCCCGGTGGCATGAAACGCAGTAACGTTTGACCAGCGGCTGGATGTGGATGTCCCAGGATGGTACCTCGCCCGCACTCAATACCGGAATGGTGGTGATAGCCCCGGGGGGAATTTCAGCCCGGTCATCCCAGGTATAGCGCAGGAAGGTAACGATGTAATCTATCTCCGAAGGTGAGAGAGCACCGCCATAGGCGCTGCCGAAAGGCGGCATGGCATGTTCCAGTTCCAGCTGACCGTAAGAGATGATATTCGCCAAGCGTTTCGTCGGTGTAGGTGTACATGATGTCCTTGGTGTGGATCGAGGCGAGGATAACCCCCTCGAAACCTTCCACGCCGACAACCTCACCGCCTTCACCTTCAGCGCCATGGCATTCGACGCAGTTGATCGAATACAGGTCCTGACCGAGGATGATCTGTTCGGGAAGCGTGTTCGCGACCTGGACCTCGGCGCCGGCTGCAGGCGGAGGAGCGATGGCAATGACTGCAAACGCCACCAGGATCATCAGCACGGAGGCGATGACCGCGGTCCATTTTTGCAAGCGGCTGATGAAAGCCCGAACAGCTTCGGGCGCGGTCCGGTTCTTCGTGCCAGCAAGGATGATCCAACCAGGATGATGTAGGCCAGGGTCGGGATGAGCAGGCCGGTGAGGAACTGAAGCAGGGTCATGGGAGACATGCCGCTGGTCGCCGGAGACCGCCGGGATGCCCGAGATGGCTGTCAGCACGACCATGCTGACCACGAAAACAGCCCATGATGCTCAGCGCCATGATGCGGCGGGAATAGTGCCGGTAGGGATTCCTGTCGATCAGCGGCAGGGCAAACAGGAGCAGGATGACCAGCCCGGGGATGACGGCGGTGGCGATCCATTCGATCTTGCCCAGCAGCGGGATCTGCCCGTAAACAGCCAGGAACTTGAACAGGAACAGGAAATACCACTCCGGTTTTGGGACATAGGCCGAATCGCTGGGGTCGGCCTTCGGTTCGCCGGGCACGCCGATGAAGGTTGCCAGCATGATCAGGACGACAAAGATCGCCAGTGAAACCAGCAGGTCCTTGAAAATGCTATCCGGCCAGAAGCGCTCGCCTTTTTGCAGGGCGATCTTGTATTTTTCGTGGATGGTCTTCTTCTGTTCTTCTTTCATGTCCGCGCTCCTTTAGTCTTCCTTGCCCGGGAATTCCGATTCGCCGTGCTTGATGATGAGGAAGATGTGCACGCCGATCAACCCGGCCAGTACAGCTGGGAGCATCCAGATGTGAGCGGCGAAGAACCGGCTCAGGGTCAGCGCGCTCAGGTCCGGTTCCGCCGCGCAAGGCTTTCAGGATGAAGGAACCGATCCAGGGAACGCTTCCGGCAATGGAAGTTGCCGACCGTGGTTGCCCAGTAGGCTTTCTGGTTCCAGGGCAGCAGGTAGCCGGTAAAACCCATCCCGAGGTGCACAGCAGCAGGCCCACACCGATCAGCCAGGTCAGCTCGCGCGGGTATTTATAGGAAGCGGTGATAAAGACCCGCAGCATGTGGATGAAGACCACCATCACCATCAGCGAGCCCCCCAGTGGTGGATGCCGCGGATCAACCAGCCAAAAGCCACCCCGTTCATGATGTACTGGATGCTGTCGTAGGCGTGGTCGGGAGAGGGGGTGTAATAGACGCTCAGGAAAATGCCGGTGGCTCCCTGCAGCAGGAACAGGAACAGGCTGGCAGAGCCAAGCGTGTTCCACCAGTTGCCTTTTGGTTCGGGGCGGTCGAGGGTGGCTTTATACAGGTCGTTCAGGACCAAGCCGTTCATCCAGCCAGGCGAAGAAGCTTTTTCCACATAAGTCTCACCCTTCCAGGAAATGAATGAGCAGCGTGCCGTCCTCGACCTTGAGCTGGTCGCCGGAATACTGATCCAGCGGGCGGGGCGGCGGACCGCCCAGCACTTCGCCGTTGATCCCGAACTGGGCATCGTGGCAGGGACAGATATATTCCTGATTTTCTGCATTCCAGTTGACATGGCAGCCCAGGTGGGTGCATTTATTGGAGAGCACCAGCGTCTCCGTCTCCGATTTGCGCAGAACGAAAACACCGTAGCTGTTGACGGTTTTTTCCCAGCCATTGACTTTGCTGCGGGTAAAGGTGACCAGGGTTGGTTTGCCGATCTCGAAGTTTGTCCAGTTTCCCCAGGGGGATCCAGGCATCTGTCTTGCCAGCCTTGAGTGCCGGATCGATCAGGAAGTCGATGGCCGGCAGGCCGATCACCGCACCGATAACGTAGCCCACGGCCGCGGTGGTCAGCTTGATGAAATCACGCCGGCTGATGTGATGAGAACCTGCCATGCGAACCTCCTGAGTTGGAATACCCGGATAAAAAAGCAGATGATAATCCGCGTAATATGATTATATAGACGATTCGTCCATCCCCAAGAGGATGTCTGGAATGAATAATCCATGAGTATTGTCACTTTTAACTAAGGGAAACGAAGATGGATAATATACTATGTTAAAACCTGCCAGCGCGGCGAGGAGTGACCTGGCAGCGATGGTCGTATCCTTGTCTCAAAGAGCAGGGCAAGGGTGGTTTTCCTTGTCTTCAGGGGGCAGACCGGTGACCGTGACTTGCGATGAGTTGATCAAATAAGGAGGCGCAGATGGGTCTTAAAAGGAATGTCAGCCTCATGGAAGCCCTGCGTTACCAGGGAAAAGGCCCGATGCTGACGTTTATCCTGCACAGGATCGGCGGGCTGGGCATCGTGCTCTTCGTTGCACTGCACATCCTGGCGTCCTATTTCTCGAACCATGACTGGGGGACGAGTGCCGGCATCTTCATCAACACCATCTACGAGCACTGGCTCTTCCAGATCTTCATCTTCTTCTGTGCGCTGTTCCACGTCATCAACGGCCTGCGGATCGTCATCCTGGACCTGTGGCCGAAGTTGATCGAATACCAGCGCGAAGCCATCTGGGTGGAATGGTTTGTTTTCCTGCCCATCTATACGCATCGCTCTGATCGTCATCATTCGCGGCGGATTGGGAGGCTAGCAGATGAAAACGCAAACCGAGGACTGCCCCCCAGCGTGGTTTTGATTTCGATTATCTCATGTGGCTCTTTACCCGCCTCTCGGCGCTGGCGATGTACCTGTATCGCCATCGTGGGCATCGTTGCCGCCTTGCTGATGGGCGCCCGCCAGAAATGACCATGGCCGACCTGATGCGCTGGGCGTTCATGCCGAACCCGAACCACGTTGCCAATACCAATATCCCAGACCTTGAAGCCTGGAAAGGTATCTTCTGGAAGGTGATGGCCTATCCTGATGCTCTTCTTTGCCGGGGCGCATGGGATGCACGGTCTGCTGAATGTGCTGGAAGATTATATCTCCCGCACCTGGGTTCGCAATTTGCTGCGCATCCTGGGTCGTGCTGTTATGGTTGTTCATGATCGCCATCGGCATCTACGTGATCCTGACCTCCTAGGAGCATGCGCATGAAAACCCATCAATTCGAAGTGATCGTCGTTGGCGCAGGCGGAGCAGGCTTGATGGCCGGCCTGTATGCCTCCAGGACAGCCAAAACCGCCATCATCACCAAGCTCTATCCCACCCGTTCGCACACCGGCACCGCCCAGGGTGGCATCGGCGCAGCGCTGGGCAGCGAAGAAGAAGACCATCCCGAATGGCATACCTACGATACGGTCAAAGGCTCGGATTACCTCGGCGACCAGGATGCCATCGAATTCATGTGCACCGAGGCCGTCCAGGCAGTCTACGAACTGGAACACATGGGTCTGCCCTTTGACCGCACTGCCGGAGGGCAAGATCTCCCAGCGCCCGTTCGGTGGGCATACCAATAATGTGACCGGCAAACCGGTCCGGCGTGCCTGCCATGCCGCCGACCGCACCGGTCACATGATCCTGCAAACCCTCTACCAGCAGTGCATGAAGAACAAGGTCAACTTCTTCGATGAATTCCAGGTGGTGGACCTGCTGATGGTGAATGGTGCTGCGGCTGGCGTGGTGGCAGTCGAACTTGCCACCGGTGAACTGCACGTTTTCCACGCCAAGGCGGTCATCTTTGCCACCGGCGGGCACGGGCGCATCTGGGAGATCACCTCCAATGCCTATGCCTTCACCGGCGATGGTCCGGCCGTTGTCATGCGGCGCGGCCTGCCGCTCGAAGACATGGAATTCTTCCAGTTCCACCCCACCGGCATCTACAAACTCGGCATCCTGATCACCGAAGGCGTGCGCGGCGAGGGCGGCATCCTGATCAACGGCAAGGGCGAACGCTTCATGGAGAAATACGCCCCCAAGGTCAAAGACCTGGCCTCGCGGGATGTGGTCAGCCGTGCCATCTACCTGGAGATCCGCGACGGCAACGGTGTCAACGGTCAGAACTATGTCTACCTGGATGTGCGCCCGGAAAGCGTCAACAAGTACGCTGCCATCGATGGGCGCAAGAACCTGGATGGCTCGCCTTACACGGTCACCGGCGAGGAGATCCTGGCAAAACTGCCCGATATCGTCGATTTCTGCCGCGTCTACCTGGGCGTGGACCCGATCACCCAGCTGATGCCCATCCAGCCGACCGCCCACTATGCCATGGGCGGCATCCCGACCAACAAGTATGGCGAAGCCATCCAGGACGAGAAGAACACCATCGTCCCCGGCCTGTATGCGGCCGGGGAGTGCGCCTGTGTCTCGGTGCACGGGGCCAACCGGCTCGGCACCAATTCGCTGCTCGACCTGGTCGTCTTCGGCAAGCATGCCGGCTTGCGCGCGGCCGAGTTCGCCAGCAGGCGCACCTTACCAACCCCTGCCCGCCGATCCGACCGCATTTGCCAGTGCCCAGTTCGAGCGCATCCGCAGCGCCGACGGCAAGGAGAATGCCTTCGACATCGCCACAACGATGAAGAAAGTCATGTTCGACGACATGGGCATCTTCCGCTCGGGCAAGGGCATGGAGAACGCCCTCAAGGTGGTGCGTGAGCTCAAGGAACGCTTCAAGCACGTTACCGTGACCGATACCGGCAGGATCTTCAACATGGAACTGATGAACATCTGGGAACTGGGCAACCTGCTCGACCTGGCCGAAGTGACCACCGTCTCGGCCATTGCCCGCACCGAAAGCCGGGGCGGACATTCGCGCGAGGATTATCCCGAGCGGGATGACAAGAACTGGCTCAAGCACAGCCTGGCCTGGGTGCGCGAGGATGGCGCGCATCGACCTGAAATACAAGCCGGTGGTCATCACCAAGTACGAGCCGAAGGTGCGGACCTACTAGGAGGCTGACATGGAAGTAACCCTCAAAGTCTTCCGCTACAACCCTGAAAAGGATAAGAAACCCTCCTACAAGACCTACAAGCTGGAGGCCGTTGAGACCGACCGGGTGCTGGACCTGCTCGAAAAGGTGAAAGGCTACCAGGATGGGACGCTCTCCTTCCGCCGTTCGTGCGCACACGGCATCTGCGGATCGGATGCCATGCGCATCAACGGGTTCAACCGCCTGGCCTGCAAGACCCTCGTGCGCGATACCGGCACGAAGATCACCGTCGAACCCCTCCTCGGCCTGCGCGTCATCAAGGACCTGATCGTGGACATGGAGCCGTTCTTTGAGCACTACCGCTCGGTCAAACCGTGGTTGATCAACGATGACCCGGAGCCGGAGAAGGAACGCTTCCAGAGCGCCGAGCAGCGCCTCCTTTTTGATGACACCACCAAGTGCATCCTGTGCGCCTGCTGCACCACCTCCTGCCCGTCCTTCTGGGCGAACGAGAAATACGTCGGCCCGGCTGCCATCGTGGCTGCGCACCGCTTCATCTTCGACAGCCGCGACCAGGCTGCCGCGGAACGCCTGAAGATCCTGAATGAAGTCTGGGGCGTCTACCGCTGCCACACCGTCTTCAACTGCACCCTGGCCTGCCCGCGCGAGATCCAGATCACCAAGGCCATCGGCGAGGTCAAGATGGCTCTGACGACAGGAAAACTCGAATAATCCATCCAGAATAGCCCTGGTTACCACGTCCGGGGCTTTTTATATTTCCCAGTACGAAATCCTCCTTCATTATATTAATGCTTGCTCAAGGAAGCTGCTTACCCCTCGGGCGATTACTTATCAGCCAGCTCGCGGACATCAGTGGAACAGATCACCGGGTTCGCCTGGCTGGTCACGCTGGGGATTTCGCTGCTGGTCATGGCAGGCTGCGAGTGGCTTTTCAACAGCAAGGAATCCCCCATCCCGGCGGCATCGAAAATCGATCTTTAATCCGGATTCTAGTTTTTATTCCCCATCGATCAACGATCCCAATCCCGCAGAGGGGGATGGAATACCATCCGGGGAGGGTTGCTGTCCCGCCGGATTGGAGATACAGTAGAATGGGTTGCCTTGGATAGGCGGTATAATCTGGCCGTGGGGCCGAATATCGATCGAGGCATCGGAGTGGACAGACGAAATGAAACCGAATAATGGAACTCTGCGCGCAGTTGGATTGATCCTGTTTGTTACGGGTGTGCTGCTCGGCATGGCTTTGTTTGGATTTTCCATCTGGGCCGATTTTGAAAGTACATTCTATTTCGGTTACGGGGTAATGGGTGTTAAAAGCCTCCATCTATCCTGTCCTCTTATTCTGACCGGCGCAGATAGCAAAAGCGTTACCGCTTATATCCGCAATACCACTGACCGCCAGGTGGAACCGTCGATTCAGACGGATATCAGCAACATCCTGGCCGTGCGCTCAGACCGAACGCCGATCACGGTTCCCGCCCACCAGACGGTGCCCTTCCATTGGCCATTGACGACAGAAGATGTGGTCTTCGGGCATCTGATCCTGATCCATATATACCAGTTTCAATCCTTCATCCTTCCCTCGGCGGATGCGAATTGCGGGATCCTGTATTTGAACCTGGCCGGCGTGACCGGTATGCAGGTGTTCCTGCTGGCATTGGCGGGAACCCTGCTCGGGATGGTTGGCGGGCTGGCGTTGTGGTCAAAAAACAGCCAGCCGTTGGAAGGCCACTCCCGCCGGCAGATGCGGGGTATGGTCTTCCTGGCCGCGATCGTAGGGCTCGGTCTGATCTTCAGTTGGGCTGGCTGGTGGGGGGCGGGGATCCTCGTATTTGTGGTGGCAGCATTGCTGCTTGTCATCCTGCTCGCTCCCGGGCAGGGCTAAATGTCTGCATCTACACAATAAAAGACAGGCTCTCCGGAAGAACGGAGAGCCTGTTCGATCTAAGGACTTCCACCAGGGGGATGTAAACGCAGAATATATGCGCAGAGGCTGCGTTACGCGCCAGACCATTCACCCGGCTGGCGGTGCGACATTATTTCACGCGGGCACGCGGGCAGGGGGTGATCCCCTAAAACAATCCGCGCACCATCAACAGCAGCCCAAAAATGATGAACGGAACACCGACGATGGCTCCGACAACCGTGACGGTCAGCACCACGCCGACGATGAGGAACACAAGCCCGAGGATCACAGCCACCAGTCGCCCGGTCCCGGCGACGATCCCGACGACCAGTTTCCAGATCGCCCAGAACGGCCAGAGATACCAGGGGACTTTGTGCCTGTGTTCGTGTTTTTCAGTCATACTTGCCTCCACGATACATGTACGCATGCCTGCGGGTAAAGTTGTACTCCCGGAAAGCACTTCCACCCAAATTTAGTGTGAAATCTTATCCCTGATAAAAACTTTAAGTTCAAAAGCATCGACCAGCAGGTCATTGTGGAGTGGGAACATGCCCGGATATGTCGCCTTGCAACCGGCTGACCGCCTGCACGAAGGTCTCCACCATCCGCTCCAGGTTGATTTCTTCCTTCACGATACGGTAGGATTCTGCCCCCATGGCCCGCAAGCGAGGTGCATCCGAGAGCGCCTGCTCGAGAACCTGCGCGAGCATTTCCTGAGACGCCAGCTGCCAGCCGTTGGAAGGACGGACGAGTTCGTCATTCGTTCCGTCCCCCTTGCCCATGATGACCGGCAGCCCGTAGGACATGGCTTCCTGGACCGCCAGCCCGCCTGTGCCAGGCAGGACGAACAGGTCCGCTTCCAAAAAATAAGGGACGAGTTCCGAGGCGCGTTTTTCACCGGGGAATTCCGCCCTGGGATAGATCGTTCCAGCCAGTTTCTCTAGGGGACTGCGTTCGGGTCCGTCGCCAATAATAACCAGGCGCGGCTGGATGGATTTCCTCCCTTTCGTTTCCGCCAGGGCCGCACATGCCTTCAGCAGAGTGTCGATCCGCTTGCGAGCCTGTAACCGGCCGACGAAGAGCACGCATGGCTGTCCGTCAAATTCGGGCGGACGATCAGGCATTGGCGCGACGGGGCGCGGAGAAACCGCGTTGGGAGCGATGAAGATCTTTTCAGCAGGGAAACCGAGGGCTGCATACTCCTCTGCGCCGCGGCGGCTGTAGGTGAGCAGCCCATCAAACTGACTCAGGAAGGAAGACCTGCGGGTTTTTCTCAGGCTGGAAAAGACCCCCGTGATCTGCGGCGCTCCCAGGCCCCAGCCCAGCACAGGCCGCCTGTGCTGCCTCATCCAACGCACAGCAGCGGGCGTCGACAGGTAACGCTGGTTGGCTTCCACGATGAGCGCGGCCGGATCCCAATTCGCCAGCCATTCCAGCAGGCCGCGCTGGTAACAGATGTAGAAAGGACCGCCCAGGAGGTTCAGGTTGCGTGCCGGGGCGAGGCGGGCGATTTTCAACGTTTCGGTGGTGGCAATCGTGTCTTCGGGTAGAGGCACGCCGGCGAAAATGGAAAGTCCATCGCTGCAGGCTTTCGCCATTGCATCGAAGAATTCTGCACGGTAGGGGGTAAGGGCGCGCTGTTGAATTCCCAGGCGTCCGGTAAAGCGGGCTGTCAGGCGATCCATCTCCAATCCAGGAATCCCAGGAGCAGGAATATTTGCATTCCGAATGATACCACCCAGATTCCCAGGCGCAGAGGTCGGCTGCGAATCTTCGCCAGAACCAGGAAAACCGGGAAAAACGCCAGAAGGTAGCGGTTGAAGGAGTCCAGCAGGTGCGGTGGGGTGCCGCGCATGAAGAACAGCGCGAGGGTCAGCCAGGCATAGATGGAAAGCCCGGGTTCGAGGCGGCGCAAACCCAGGACCAGCAGGATGAGCACAAAGGTCAGGACAGCCAGGTCGACAAAGTCGATGAAAAAGAGCCGGTGGGTGAACAGGCGCTCCAGGAACAACCAGACTCCGGTCCAGGGGGGCACGGTGTGGATGCCCCAGTGCCTGGCAAGCGTGGCTGGCACCGACCCCAGACCAGATGCCTGGAGATAGAGCGCCCATGCCAGGAATGCCAGCGCCGGGAGCAGGGTTGCCAGCCAGGTGGGGGTGCGCAATGCAGACCATGCTCTGCGCCAGGTATCCCTTTGGAGCAAGCGGAAACCGGCGTTCTGCCTCAACCAAAGGTAACCCAGAACAGGCGCAAGCAAGACCCCCTGCAGGCGGGTCAATGCGGCGAGCCCGCCAAGCAAGCCTGCCAGCAGCCACCTGTCTTTCCGGGCAGCCAGCCAGGCGCCAAGTACAAGTGCCAGGAAGAGCGAATCAGTGTAAGCTGCAAAAAGAAAGAAAGCGGAGGGGAAAAAGCCAAGGAAAAACACAGCGTATCCCGATTCCTCGCTGGAGAGTCCTTCCACACGGGCAACCCTGAAGAGAAGGATAAAAACAGCCAGCGAGGCCAGGCTGGAAACAAGCAAGGCCGAAAACAGGTAATTCCCACTCAAAAGCCCCAGGCACCGCGTCAGGAATGGAAAGAGGGGGGCGTAGGTGATCGTCCCGTCGAGGGCATCATAACCAAAGCCGGCGATTTTCAGATACCAGCCCGTATCCCAGCGTTCCCAGACATTGATGAACAGGTGCGAGATACGGTCAAGGTGGAGCAGGGAATTGGCCGCGGCGAAAACCGGACCGGTGGAGAGCGGCTCGGGATCAGGACCGGAAGCCACCACGACCCCCAGGGTGGAAGTTACCAGGCGCAGGACCAGGAAGATCGCCAGGGGAAGGATCCACCCGGGCATCGAATCCCGCCCGGGTTTCAGCACCCGGGAACGAAGGGCGCGCAGACCCAATATCCCATCCCTCGCCTTCCTGTCTTTGGCAGGCGGGTCCGTCCCGGCGGTCGTCTGCTCCGGGGATGTTCTCATGGCTGGCAGGCGCCTCGCTGGTAAATGGCTGCCAGGTCGTCGCGGTACAGGCTGCACCAGTCAACAGAAACCGACAGGGCTTCCTGCAGGCCGGGCTGGTCCAGCGTTGAAACCATCAACAGGTTCGCCCCGGTATCCTGCAGCAGCGACTGCCAGTCGTAACGGGCCTCCGTGATGTCCTTGTAGGCCTGCATTTGTTCCACCGAGAAAGGTATGAAGCGTGAATCGATCCAGGGCGGGCGGGAGGGCAGGGCATATTCAAGGTAACTGGCAAAACCGATCTCCGCCCAGAGCGGACCGGGAAGTTCGGGGTGCAAAGCCAGCCAGGAGGTGGCGGCGACGGGGGTCCTCTCGGTCGCCGCAGGCGCTTCCTGCCACCAGCGCTCCCGAATCCCCGGCAGCAATGCCAGCGGCAGCAGGATCAGAGCCAGGCAGAGAGCAAGGTTGAGGGTGGGAGAACCCTGTTTTGGCTCTCCCAAGATCCTTTTTTCCCAGTCTGCCAGCATCAGGGAGGTGAGCAGCATCAAGATAAGGACAAACCAGATCACGTAGCGTTCCCCCAGCAGTGCCAGGAATCCAAAACCCACAAACCAGGACCATTCAAGCGCATCCAGTTTGCGGGGCGAGAAGGCAACCAGCAGAGGGAAAGCCAGCAGCCAGGTGAAGAAAATATTCATCTGCCAGCCATGATTGAGGGGGGATTCCATTCGGCTGAAAACTGCTGGGCGGGGAGGGTGAGCAGGTGGTATATATCGGTCCACAAGACGAAGCCGCGCGGGTTGACGAGGGTGGCAAGCACGCTGCCGGCGAAAGCGATTGCCAGGTTGCGCTTGTCCCCGCGGCCGAATACCAGCCCCGCTCCAGCCAGCAGCAAAAGCATCAGGTAAGAGCCGTGCAGGTTAGCCCAGTACAGGCTGATCAGCGGCAGCCAGAATACGGAATTCCTTCCCCCTTTATGCCAGCGGGTCATGATATAGAGAGCCAGTGCAAATAACGGATAGGCAAATAACTGCGGACGCATGGACCAGTTGTTGCTCGAAGCCAGCACAGCCAGAAGAAGTGCCAGCCCGGCACCCACCCGACCCGCTCCCAGCCGCCGCGCGGTCTGCCAGACCAGCGCATAAGCCGACGTCACCAGCAGCCCCCGGAGGAGAACAGTCAGGGTGAGACCCCCCAGTTTATAGATCAACCAGAAAAGCACCGCCGCGGCCCAGGAATAGTTGACCATCGGGCTTCCCGCTGTGGCGTTGCTCAATGTATCCCATCTAGGCAGCGCACCCGCGGTCACCGTGTCATGCCCGATGCGCAGGTACCACCAGTAGTCCTGCGGAGTAACCGGCAGGAGAAATGCGATCGCCAGCGCGACGCACAATGCCAATCCCAGCCAGAGCAACGGAGCGGTGTCGGAACGAGGCCCTGTTTTCATCTCCTCGCCATCCTTTCTTCTGCGCATGGAACTCTCAAGCATTCCCTGTATTACACCGGAAAACACTTATCTTTGCCATGGTGGACTCAACTCGTCAGGTTTCTCAACGAATATAATTACTCATGAGGTGCGATTCTTGATGGTTTGGCTCAGCCGCTTTCCACTGGAGCTGATGTAATGCTGATTTGTCTCGCTCTTTTTACATCATGACAAGCCGCTCTATTATATTCTTCCGTCACTCTGTAGGTGATGTGTCCCAGTCATCTGGTAGACTAGGAATTACCCAAGCGGCTGGTGGAGACCATCGTTCCCAGCCATCACAAAAGGGCGACTGGTTGGCCTGAAATATCTTGATGACCCTTTCCCCTTCGGCTCGAATTGCCCGTGCTTCTTCTATTGAATAAACGCCAAGTGCCACAGCCTCCTCAAACTCGTCTTCATCCTTCCAGTGCCACTTTGAACGATCAGCGCTTATTACTAAATCTAATAAATGATCCATAGTATCGAATCCGATCTCTGTCCTTCGCAGAGGTTCCTGAAGATCAATATACCAACATCTCAATTCCGTTTGGCCCGTCTCCCACATAACATACACTGCATGTGCCGCTTCGGGGGTCGCCAACATTAGGACATCTGTCTCTACCCACGTATGAGAGACTAGAGAGATTTTGTTCGTAAGCAAATCCCTTGGCAGGGGCCGTTGAGCGGGTACCATATTTGGTGTTCCTGCCCGCCAATACAAGGCAAGCAAATCAGCTGTGTCTTGCACAATAGTAGTTGAACATGCCCACCAAAATCTATGACGCCATACTCCCCGCAAAACAACTGAATCCCCCGACTTCCAACGGTTTATTAAATTTGATCGCATAACAACTCCAGAAACCCGCCCAACCAGGTGTTTAACTGTCATTAGACAGCTCAATGGATTATAGAAATCTCTTAAAGTATAGTACTTCACTAGACAATGTACAACGATGCTCACAATCCCAATTTCAATTCGTTATTAAATAATTTTCCCCACCTTCTTCTTATCCCCAAGCTTCCATAATCAAATACTGCACACTCATGGGTGCCGCGGCGGCCTGGCCACGATGTATGCCTTCCAGCCCAGCGCCTCAAGCGAAGCAACTTCCGGGAAACCCGGGCGCATCCAGCAGATGCTGTAGCCAGCCGCTGTCAGCGCATTCCAGACCTCACGGCTGGCATCCGGACCGTGCAGTTCCAATAGCATCAGCGGAGGCGCTTCAGTCAACAACCTGCACATGCCTGCCACTGCCATCCCCTCGCCGCCTTCAATATCCATCTTGACCACCTGCGGAGGCGGGTTGCCCTGGTTATAAACGAACGCATCCAGGGTTATCCCGGGGACGGTTATTTCTGATTGGTAATTGTCGATCCGGCCTGCAGACCCGGCTGTCTTACCCATCCCGCCAGAGGCATGCACCAGGAAGCGGACCTGTCCCGGCGCCTGCGTGACCGCGCAGGCAACCACCGTCACGCGGGTTTCCATCCCGTTCAGCTCCAGGTTGCGCCGAAGTTGGTCCACGTTGGATGGGAGCGCCTCGAAGGCAAACACCTTCCCCTCTTCGCCTGCAGCTTTTGCCAGCAGAAGCGATACATAGCCTATGTTCGCCCCCACGTCGAAAATTACCGCCTTCGGGGGGATCAACTCCCGCAGCGCGGCTTGAAGCTCCGGTTCGTAGGTGCCCAGCCAGTAATCCTTGTCGATTTGCATGTCCAACAGGATGGTTGCCCCGGCAAGGTCTCCGGCGGCAACTTTCACTTCGACCAGCCCGGTGGGTGCGAGGCGGTTCAGACCGCGCCGGATGAGTCGTGCCAAAGGGCCGATCCTGTAGATGGCTTGTTTTGCAGAAGTTGGAAGGATCCTGGCAGCAAAAGCCACCACGGAAAGGATGAATTTTTTCATGCCTTGAGCAATTCGCCTTTAACCGAGCAGGACATGCAGGTATTTTTCGGTCATCGCATCCAGACCAAAGGCTTCCTCGGCGCGCCGGCGGGCAGCCGCCCGGAAACGGTTATTATCCTGCAGGATTTCCGCGGCAGCAGAGGCCAGCCCCGGAAGATCGGGCGGATCGAGTTTCCACGGATCGCCGCCGTAGGAAACAAGCCGCCCGGCGTCATCGGTGACCAGTTCGGGCAGCGCCCCGGTGGCAAATGCAGAAACCGGCAGGCCGCATGCCAGTGCTTCGATGACTGCATTCGGGCAGGCCGCGTTGATATCGGCTGAATAAAGCAGGTGCGCCGAGCGGTCGAGGGCCGGGATCTCGTGGCGGGGAACCAGGCCTGCCCATAGAATTCGCACCCGGCTCTTTTCCTGGATTTGAGTTTGTAAATGTGGGGAGAGTCGGCCGGCGATCATCATTTCCAGTGGGAATTTTTCAGCCAGGATTTCAGCCAGCCCCAGCGCGGTGGTCAAACCGGTTTCATAGCCGCCTTGCAGGCTTCCTTCCACCAGCAGCAGGCGAAAGACCTCCTCAGGGCGCTGGTGGGAGCCTGCCGGGGTGTACGCGGCAAGGTCCACCCCGTTGTGGATGACGACCGAAGGCAGGTGCTGTTCGCCGAACTGGCGCGTCCACCAACCACTGACAAATTCAGACTGGTAAACTATCCGTGTTGCAATTTTTGAGCGCAGCAGGGCAAGTAAGCGGTTTCCGTACTCCGCACGCAGGAAGTGGCGTACCCCCGTCCGTAGCCGGCGGTGCAGCCAGTTAATTCCGTCAAGGCGCTGGACGATGGGAATGCCTTGGCGGCGATGACGCAGCAGGCCCATCAGGTTGCGGCTGGTGCTGGTCAGCAGGATCGCATCGATGGGTGTTTCATTGAGTTCAAAACATACCTGAATGCCGCGCGCCTTCAGCCCGTCGGTAAGGTTGGCCTGAAAAGAGGTCACACCGCCGGTGCTGGCAGTTCTCGGAAGGATGCAAATTCGCGGCACGCTGGGATTATACCGTAAGGGCAGGTGTTATAATTTGGACAGGAGTTATCGCATATGGAAGCAAACCATGATCCCGATCGGCGCAAGGAAGAAGAGCGCTTGCGGGCTGAGGACCGCCTGCCGCCTGGTCAGGCGCTGACCGTTAAATTCCCGGTGCTGCATTACGGGCCGGTGCCGGTATTCAACCCGCATACCTGGGATTTTCGCTTGTGGGGCGAGGTGGAGGAGCAAGCATCCTGGAACTGGGACGAGTTCAACCGTCTGCCGCGCACAAAGGTGCTGATGGATCTTCACTGCGTGACACGTTGGAGCAAGGCAGACACGCTCTGGGAGGGCGTCTCGTTGTGGACGCTTGTGGACCAGGGTCTCGTCCGGATCAAGCCTTCGGCTCAGTTCGTGATGCAGCACGCCGAATATGGTTTCACCGTCAACCTGCCGCTGGGCGTGGTCCTGCAGGAAAATTTCCTGCTGGCCACCCATTTTAACGGCGAACCGCTCACACCCGAGCACGGCTATCCCCTGCGCGGGGTTGTCGGGGCGATCCCCAGTCGAGACGACCTGGCAAGTCCCTACCTGTGGAAAGGCGCCAAGTGGCTGCGCGGATTGGAGTTCATGCCCGGCGACCGCCCAGGTTTCTGGGAACAGGCGGGTTACAACAACAACGCGGATGTGTGGAAGGAAGAGCGTTACGCATAACGAAAACGGGGCGGGTTTGAAACCCGTCCCGTTTATTTTTACGGTCGTTTTCCCAATATGACCGTTATTTCCAGTTGCTCGTCACCGCGCAGGATGGTGAGCACCACCGAATCCCCGGGGGATTTATGCAAGGCGAGGTAACGGATCATGTCATCGAAGGTAACCACCGGCTCGCCGTCAATGGCGATCACCAGGTCGCCGCCTTTATTGATGCCCTCATACCCCGCCAGGTTGAGCGGTTGGGTGCCAGCGCGGATTCCTGCCGTATCTGACGGCCCGCCGGCAAGCACACTGGTGACATACGCCCCGGAGGTGCTTTTCAAGCCAAGCGCCTCGATCACCACCAGAGGCAGGTCGTCACGGGTTGAGATCCCCAGGTAGGCATATTCAAATTTACCATTCTGGATCAGGCTCGGAACGATGCGCTTGATGGTGTTGATAGAAATGGCAAAGCCGATGCCCGAATTAAGCGGCTCGCCGGTGGTGGTGTAGTTGTTGGTCTCGATGGCACTGTTCATACCCATCACCAGCCCGTCCAGGTTCAGGAGCGGGCCTCCTGAGTTGCCGGGATTCAGGGCTGTATCGGTCTGGATCAGGTCTGCATTGGCGAAATACCCGCCCCCCGGCACCTGATTGCTGGTGGGCAGCGAGCGTCCCAGGGCCGAGATGATGCCGGTGGTCATGGTGCCGCTCAACCCGAAAGGATTGCCGATGGCGATCACGATCTGCCCCACCTGCAAGGTCTCGGAATCACCCAGGGGCAACGGGTGCAGCTCGCCGGCAGCACCTTCCACCCTGATGACAGCCAGGTCGGAGGGGGCATCCGTGCCGATCACCTCACCAAAAGTCTTGAATCCGGAGGCAAAGTCGATCTCCACGCGGGTTTCGCTGCCAACAACATGGTTGTTGGTCACGATGATCCCGTCGCTGCTGTAGACCCAGCCGGAACCCTGGGCATCGGGTGTGCGGATGGATACCACGCCCGGGCTGAATTGCTGGTAGAGAGCCATCAGGCGATCCTGCTGGTCTGAAAGGTTCGGATTAGTGGAAGAGACCGGCAGGACTGGAATATTGGTGGCAGTGGGGGTGGGCGCGGAAACGGGGAACAGGCTGGTTACCTGGCAGGCAAGCGGGGAGACCGCCAGGAGGATCACGAAAAGGGGTAACAGGATTTTCTTCTTCATCCATACTCCAATAAAAAAAACGAATGCCCGCTCCAGGCGCTTTATCCGGAGCATCGCTTCCGATAAAGCCGCGCCTAGAAGAGTTTCGCCACCTCTGCCAGCAAGGACTTCTGGCGGGAGGTCAACTGCCGGGGGATTTGGAATTTAAGGTGGACGTAAAGGTCCCCCGATTCCTGCGGGTGCTTCAAGGCTGGCATGCCGCGGCCAGCCACCCGGAACACCTGGTCGGGCTGGGTGCCTGCGGGGATGGTGAGGACGACTTTCCCGGACAGGGTTTTTAGTTCCACTTCTCCGCCCAGGATGGCGATAAAGACATCCAGGTTGACATGGGTATGCAGATCGTATCCGTCGCGCTCGAAGAGCGGATCTTCTGCCACATTGACGACAAGGTACAGATCCGAAGTATTGCCACCTGATCGAGAGGATGAGGACGCCGGCACACGGATGCGCGTACCGGTGCGAACCCCGGGCGGGATTTTTACATCCACGCGGCGGCTGCCTATCTGGAGCGTGCGGGCTGTGCCTGCATAAGCTTCCTTCAGGCTGATTGCGACCGGTTGCTGGATGGATGGTGAGCCGCGCGAACCGCGCCCGCGCATGCTCTGCCCGACGGAGGAGGCGCCGAAGATGGAGCGAAAAAAGTCTGAGAAGGCACCGTCGCCGAACAAGTCTCCAATGTCCACCTGCTGGGCACCCGACCCGGAAGCCCAGCGACCCCAATCATAACTGCCGGGAGTGCCGTTCTGCTGCCACTTGGAATAGTCCTCCCCCAACTGGTCATAGCGGGAGCGCTTCTGAGGGTCACTTAACACCTGGTAGGCTTCATTGATCTCTTTAAACCGGTCTTCCGCCTGCTTATCCCCGGGGTTGCGATCCGGGTGATATTGCATGGCCAGTTTGCGGTACGTTTTCTTGATCTCGTCCGCTGAGGTAGAGCGGGGCAGGCCTAGGATTTGATAATAATCTCGGTATTCCATCGTTAACCTGTGTAATTCCAACCTATTCTAGACCCCTGCGGGGGTGTGGTCAAGCGCTGCGCAGGGGGATTAATACAACTCTAACCTGGTGTTGGCGGCCGGACAAGGAGGCAGTATACTTGCCAGACACCCGCCGACAGGGAGCATTCATGAAATCCGTCTGTGTCTATTGTGGTTCCGCCAACCAAGCCTCGCAGGAGTTTTTCCGCGCTGCCTGCCAGATGGGCGAGACAATAGCCCGGCGCGGTCTGGGGCTTGTTTATGGCGGCGGCAAGACCGGGCTGATGGGCGCGCTGGCAAACTGCGTGATGGAACATGGCGGGCAGGCAACCGGTGTGATCGTGGAAAGCATGAACACGCCCGAACTGGCGCACACCCGGCTCAGCCGCCTGGAGGTGACGGGCACCATCCACCAGCGCAAGGCGCGCATGTACGAGCTGGCAGACGGTTACATCGCCCTGCCCGGGGGATACGGCACCCTGGATGAACTCTTCGAAACGCTCACCTGGGCGCAGATCGGCGAGCACAACAAGCCGGTGGGGTTGCTGAACGTGAACGGTTATTACGATCCCTTGCTGGAGATGCTCGACCGCGCCTTGAATGAAAAATTCCTCTTTCCCGAACATCGTCAGGCGCTGTTGTGCAATTCACAGCCCGATGAGCTTCTGGATGCCATGGAGGCATACCAGCCTGCATTGGAGGCAGTGAAACGCTGGATGGCGCAGGATTGAAAGAATTCAGGGGAAAACAGCGTGGTTGGATCAGAAATACGATATTTATCCGATTGATATATGAAAGAATAGAAAATGGGGGAAGATAAGCAGATATGGCAGGCTTTTTGCTGGCTGCCCTTATTTCACTGTGAATTCGATACTGGCTTCTGATGTATTCCCCACCCGGTCGGCAGCCACCACGCGCAGGGTGTGCTGCCCGGATTTCGCCCTCCAGATGGCGCCAAAGGGAGCCTGGTCAGATATTCCCGCCAGATTCCCGTCCACGTAGAACCGCACGCTGGCCAGGAACGGGTCATTCACCTGGGCCTGCAGGGCCACCTGCGGCTCCTGGGCAATGCTGAGCACCTGCCCTGCCTGCGGGTAGGAGACCGCCACCTGGGGTGCGGTATTATCCAGCGTGACCTGGATGACAGCCTGGTCAAGGCGCTGGTCGGTGCGCACCACCATCAGGCGCAGGGCGTACAGACCGTTGAGACCGGTTGTGTCCCATTCACCCAGTAGGCTCTCAGTGCGGGTGCTGGGGCTGTCTGTGCCGATCTGCACCCAGGATTGGGGGTAAAGTCCCTGGCCATATTCAAGCCGGTAGGAGAGGAAGTCGGCACCCGAGGCAGTGCCAAGAATCTTGATGATGCCGTGACCGTCAGCAAACATGGCGGGCGAACTGATGTGCGCCTCCGGCAGGATCGCAGGCATTTGCATCGTGTCATAGGCTGTGGGAGGTGCAGGGATGCCTGCGCTTTCAGCCCACTGGCGCGCCTCGCCGGAAGAAATGATACTGGAAGGTAAAACCATATAAGTCCGCCTGACTACAAGTTCCGGCGGGGTGAACACGGTGGCGAGTAAGCCGGTTTCACGGTTGATCTGAAATACCTGGAAGAGTGTATCAGCCTGCACCGGCTGGCGCCCGTCAAGGAACACTTCGCTGACCACATTCGGACACAAAACCGTGGGCAGCAGTCCCGACGGATCGCAGACGCTGACGGTAACGATTCCCGGCGGCATGTCCCAGCTTTCTGAAGGCAGTCCGCGCAGCGCATACTGCATCAGGGCGTGCCAGAGGTCCGCGGAAAGTGTGGCTGGATCGGAATGATTCGCAGCGCTTTCTTTTGGAACCGTGACTGCCTCGCCAGCATTTTGCAAGGATCCCGCTCCACCGAGATAGATGACGGTCACCCGCTGGGGTGTATAGCCCACCGTCCACGCAGCGGAAGCATCCAGCGTCGGGGAGATCTTTGCCCCTGCAGGGCGACCGATTTCGAGTGGGTTGGGGTGCCCGAGTGAAGGCCAGCGGGCTGTTTCGTCGCTCAGGACGTGATTCATGAGATAGGCCAGTTGAGAGCTGAGCAGCGACTGGGTCTGGGTCCTGCTCCAGTCAGCCCAGATGGAGTGGTCAACACCCCGCACCTGCAGCACGGTGGATGGGTTGATGGAACTGCCGCCAAGATCCTGACCGGCCTGCATGCCGCTGTTGGCGAACACTGCATAAGCCGCGGCCAGTGTCATAGGAGAGAGGTCAAAATCCTCGCCGAGCAACCCGGGCGGAAGATCCAATCCAAAGGGGCCGGCGATGGCCTGAACACTTTCGAATCCCATCTGGTCCAGGACGGTTCGGGCGGGGGCTCGATAGTCGTTTGCCAGGGCATTGCGCAAGCGGACAGGGCCCGCATAATCGTAGCCCGGATCGGGAAGGTCTCCGGGTATATCCCAAACAAGCGAAGCAGGGTTGAGCCCGCGAGAAACCGGTCAGGTAGATGAAGGGGGTGATGGAAGAACCGGCAGGATGGACGAACAGCGAACCTGCCTGCCTGCCTCCGCTCAGGTCGCCCACGGCTGCCAGCACCTGTCCAGTTTGCGGGTCAAGGATGATTGCACTGGCGGTGGCACCCGCCAATGTCTCCCCCGGCTGGAGGGCAGGCAGGAGACGGGCGGCTTCGCAGGATGAGCCGTCTTCCGCCTGGGTATCCATCGAGGCTCCATCCAGGCGAGCTGTGAGGGTCTGAACCGTGCAAAGAGCCTGTTGCTGGAGGTCGAAATCCAGGCTGGTCAGGATGTTGAGCCCGCCGCGTTCCACCCGTCCGATGCCAAAGGCGGAATCGAGCTGCGAAAGGGTCAGGTTGATGAAAGCCGGGGCAATCTCATCTCCGCTTGATTCTTGCGCCTGGATTGCAGGCGCGGAGGCGATGGCCTGCGCAGCCTGTTCACCGGTCACCAATCCCAATCCTTGCATGACCTTCAAGGTCTGTACGCGGCGCTGCCCGGCTGCAGAAGGTGCATCGATGGGGTTGAGCGCAGGCGCCTGGCTGACTGCAGCCAGCATCGCCGCTTCGCCCAGGTCCAGCTGGCTGACCGGCTTTCCGAAATAAAGCCGCGAGGCGGCTTCCGCCCCGTACGCATAATGACCGTAGTCGGCACTATTCAGATACCATTCCAACACCTGCCGGTGTCCATAACTGGTGATCGCCTGGGCTGCCAGCAGGCGCTCATGAATGGCGCGCGTAAAAGTGGCAGGACGGTCCCACAGGAGCAGGTCGAAGACCAGGCGCTGGGCCAGGGTGGGATGCGCCCGCGGGTCGTTCCAGCCTTTGGTGGAGTAACCGGGCGAGGTCCAGAAATCCGGCTCGACGAGGGCCAGGGTGGCATCCAGCAAGGCTTTTGGGAACTGGTCATAAGGTATGTAGGTCCGGTCGGAAGCGGTGGGAGAGAGGGTGCTGATGAGATGCTCCCCGGTGCGGTCGTAGAACCGGGTCGGTTGGAGCAGCAGGCCGTCTTGCGGATCCAGCAGCACGCTCATTTGTTCAAGCGGGGGCAGGCTGCCGGTCAAAGACGCATAGACCAGGGCAGCAGTAAAAACGAGCACCACGGCTGCCACACTGACCGCGAACCCGAACCCAAACAGCATGCGCTGGGTGCGCTGCTGTGCGCTGGTGCGGGAACTTTCACGGCGACGGCGCCGCTGGCGGATAGAGGTGAGGCTGGAGGACATAAGAACAGGTAATCAGATTGGTGCAGGAAACGACCAAAGGATTTATTTGCCGGGTAAACCTGTAAGAAAATCTTCACTGGCGCGTCCGGTCTTTTCGGCGAGGACCGCACCGTTCTGACCATTGACAACCAGGCGGAGGGGCGTTCCTCCAAAGGAGGTGCCGGTCACCCAGACCGGCAGCAGGATGAGCCGGTAAGATGTAACCGAGATGGCGGATACCGAGTAAAGCAGATCCTTGAGTTCCCCGTGCAGGGAGCGGATATCGCCAAGGATCCGGTTTACGCAAATGCTGCGGGCTTCCAGCGCAGCATCTGACATGGCCCGCTCGCAAACCTGTGCGGGCCAGCCGGCAAGGAAACCTGGTTCATAGGCAGGTGTTGCAGCAATGTTGAAACCGGGCAGGAGTTCCTGCAACAAATGATCCAGCCTCGGTGAGGCAGGGATGCAGACATTGTTATATATGGCAGGGTTTTCACCAGAGACGGGCACCGGGCGCTTATTTCGGTAGACCCGCCCGCTCCAGGGGATGCTGCCGATGATGTTGAAAGCCCAGACCGGCAGGTATAAACCACGCAAGGGGCTCATCCCGTCGCTTTGACCCTTATTTTTCTTCTTTACCCATTGTACCAGTTGGGAGTTTGCATACTCCTGGTCAACAGCCATCGGGATGATGGCGTCGGGAATAACCACCTCCCGGGCTGCGTCGCTGATAAGCACATGTTGCGAGCCGCAGTAGGCACAGGCAGCCGATAGTTCGGACGGGGCTAACAGGAAGTTGGCGCCGCATCCCTGGCATTGGAATGTCTTGGTCGTGATCGTCTTTCGAAAGCCCTTGCCATTAGCCATGGCGACGAAAAAATCCTGTTCCAGGCCAGGTGAGCCGGTATCGATCTTCTGCCGGCTGCTGCAATTTTCACACAAAAGTGAAGCACCGTCAGGGGTGTAAACCATTCGCCCGCCGCAATTGGGGCAGGTAAAACGTTCAGCCTTGGCCGCTTGAGTCCCTGTTCCGGAAACGGGGAGTTCGTTGGGATTGATCAACTCGGCAGCTTTCAGTCTGCCGTCCAGGATGGCCAGAGAGCGGCGGGCAGCGGCGTGACCCATATCAATGGCCAGGGTCTCTTCGAGGAATTTACGCTTCTGGGCGGGGTCTTCCTCCACCTGGCTCAGGTAGTAATTCGCCTGTGCTTGCGTCTGCAGGTCATCGGCAACAGCCAGGGCACGCTCGAAGTAGCGGCGTGCCATGGCATAATCCTTCGATTTGAAGTGGAGCACACCTTCCCGCAGGAGGTCGTTGTCGTATTCGTCAGGCATGTCCCTCCGCCCTTGATGTCGATCCTGAAGTGGGACTCGTTCTTGAAGAATCCGCCTGCCCCGAGCGCACAAGCGCATCTGTCATACGCACCACCCGCACCATCTGCTCGACATCATGGAGGCGCACGACATCCGCGCCGCGGGTGATGCCCACAGCCACAGCGGCAGCCGTGCCTTCCAGGCGCTGGTCGGGAGGCAGATCGAGAATATGACCAATAAAAGATTTGCGCGAAGGGCCGAGCACGACCGGGAAGCCGAGCAGGCGAATCTCTGCAAGGCGGTTGATCAATTCCAGGTTCTGCTGAACTGTTTTTCCAAAACCGATCCCGGGATCGAGCAGGATGTGATCATCGGGGATGCCTGCCTGTCGGGCAATCTGGACGGATTCCATCAATTCGCGTTTCACATCCTCCATTAAATCCTGGTATTCCGCCCCGGCATAAGCCTTGCCGATCCGCTCATGCATCTCAACATGCGCCGGTTTTGAACGGTTGTGCATTAACACCACGGCAGCCTTGTAACGCGCCGCAATCTCTGCCAGTTGCGGGTCGGCGCGCAGAGCCCAGACATCGTTAAGCATGTGCGCCCCGGCGCGAAAGGCTTCGCCGGCAACCTCGGCTTTGCTCGTATCAATGGAAATCACTGCCGAGGGGAATTTGCCACCAATTGCACGGATGGCAGGAAGAACCCGGCTGATCTCTTCCCCGGCCGATACCGGTTGGGAGCCGGGGCGGGTTGATTCACCTCCGATGTCGAGGATGTCGGCTCCTGCGGCGAGGAATTTCCCGGCCTGGGCAAGCGCCAGCTCTCCGACCGCGGCTGGATCCCACTCACGGGTGGCGCGCTCATTGTCAATTGAAGAAGAGGATTCTGAAGCGGAGAGAAGACCATCCCCCGAAAAACTGTCGGGGGTTATGTTTAATATCCCCATCACATAAGTGCGTTCGCCCCAGGCAAGGGTACAGGTGCCAATGGTGAGAGAGGTCATCATCAATGATCATTCTAACTACAGCGGAAAGGATGCGGCTCCAGGATCCGTTAGACCATTTGATCCAACGGGCGGCTGAGCCAGGTTTCGGCAATCTCCATGTCGGTGAAGATCTTGATCGCTGCAGAAGTCTCGGCGACGACCGCATAATAGATCTCGCGCACGGCATTGGCTACCTTATCGTTTGCCACCACAACCGCCACGCGGATGTTGCGTGCGGCGGGGTCACTGTTTGCTTCGAGGGCGGTATGGATGGCTTTCTCCGGGATTTCCTTCACCAGGCGCAGATCGTACAGGTTGCGGGTGAGGCGGTCGGAACCGAGCAGGTGCTCAAGGGCAAAGAGACGCCAGTTCTGGATGGTGGCATCCGACAGGTCGGTGAACGTGAGTGTCATACCTCCATCCGGGCGGCGGACAACGGTGTAACCAATGCCGGGTTCTGGTTTCCAGTTCAGGGGTTTGGGTTCGGACATCGAGATACTCCTGGATTGTTCGAATTGGTCATCTTCATTATAACGAATAAGAGACCCGTTTTCTGACCGAAAATGGGTGTTTTTGCCATCGATTATTGAGGGATGCAGGCCGCATCTGCCGGGCTGGCTAATGGCTGACCGGTTTGGGGAGCTGCGGGATGATCCAGTTGATCAATGCCTGTGGTGAGCGGGTCTGGATCAGGATGCGGCCTGGTCCGGTCATCTCTATGACGAGACCCTCGCCTGAAAAGACGGTTGATTTCAGACCGCCCACGCCTCTCGGCTGTATGGACATGCCAGCATCGAAGGCGACCAGGTGCGAAGAATCAACGGTGTACTTTTCGTTTGCGGGGATGATCTTCTCGTAGATGGCACCATAGGAAGAGACGAGCAATTTCCCGTTACCCCGGGCTTCCAGGATGGACAGACCTTCGCCGGCCAGGAAAGCCTTTCCGCTGACCTTGGAATTCAGCTCTATTCCATCCTCGGAGGCCAGGTAAGAACCAGCCTGCACGAACACGGTCTCGCCCTTAAGTTCCAGTAGGGAGATGTCGCCGGGTAGTTTGGGGGCGAGGGTCACTTCGCCGCCCTGCGGTCCGGCCTTCCAGAAATTCTGAAAGAAAGATTCGCCGCCAAGCAGCGAACGACCCAGGGATTTTAGCAATCCACCGGCAGCCTTGGTCTCGATCTCCACGCCGGCTGAAAAACTGACCATCGCTCCCGCTTCAGAGCGGATGCGTTCATTCGGGGCGAGCCTGGCTATTGCCAGCGAATAGGACGGGCGAAACTGAATGTCGATTTCCATTGTTCTTCTCCTTTGTGAATTTGTACAAGGCAATATTTGACCCGTGAATGCACCGAGAGGATCATTTTCTCCGGCCTGCCATGCGCAGGACGAAGAGTGCATCCGCGGTGACGAAAAGGTTCATCGTTTTACGGCTGGTGCCGCCCCAACCAACCGGCGAGTAGCCGCTCAATGAGGATCGGCTGGGACGAGCATACGATTCCTCCGCCGGAAAGCCGCCGTCCGGCAGTGTCTTTGATTCAAGCAGGTCAAGGGCTTCGCTGCAGCGCTTATCGGAAATAAACCCGGCTTCTGCCATCACCTTGAGGGCGAACAGGATGTCGTAATGCCAGTAGCAGGGATAGTGCAGCAGGGTGAAGTGCCTGTCCATCACCGATCCGTCCTGCAGGCGCCTGAACAGGTGTCGTTTGAGAAATACCTCTGCGGCGCGCTCAGCAGCAGCCCTGACCTTCCCATCGCCAGAAACCTGGGCGAATAAAACCAGTGCCCGCAGCGGTATGAGTGTTTCCATGAAAGAAGAACTATCGGCTTCTGGGCGCTTGTCACAGTTCCAGCCGCCATCCGGCCACTGCCATTGGAGCAGGCGTGAAACCAATTCGCCTGTGCGCTCATCGGCCAGCCCGAGTCGCAGTGAAGACCAGACGGCATTGCCTTCCTGTGAACCGCAGCGTCGCGTCCTCCCTGCAATCTGGCGGATATATTTCTGGTGGTGCTCACCCAGCCAGGCATTGTAAGTCTCCTCCATGAGCGGGCGCAGGTGGACATCCCCGGGTGGATAGCCCAGGTCTGCCAGCAGCGATAAGGTCCAGTGGGAACCATTCCACTTTTTATAGGCATGACCGGTGGTATCCCGTCCGGAGAGCAGGCCGGTGACGATCTGTGAGCGGCGGATGACTTCAGCCGCCTGGACTGCGGTGCTGGAACCCGGCGCAAGACCGAGCATGTTCACTTCCGTCTTCCATGCCAGGGCTGGTTCGGACCTCAATTTCTCAATCAGTTGGCTCATATCGTCTCACTCCAGTGGTATCCACTTCGGTCAATAATTGGTTGACAGGTTTCCCCAGCCTCGGATGAACCAGATCGGGCGCCAGGTCTGCCAGCGGGACGAGGACGAAGGCGCGTTCATGCAGGCGCGGGTGAGGCAGGGTCAGTTGTTGGGTATCCAGAACTAGGTCATCGTAGAACAGTATGTCCATGTCGATGCGGCGCGGTCCCCAGCGGATGGCTGGTTTCCTGCCGAGTTTGATTTCGAGCCGTTTCAAGTGTTTCAACAACCTCCCGGGAGGCATCGATGTATGGCCCTTGAGCACCATGTTCAAGAATGGAGGCTGGCTGGTCAGGCCCCAGGGAGGCGTCTCGTAGATCGCTGACTGCGCCAGCACCCGGACGACAGGCGAGAGGGCTGCAATGGCTGCTTGAAGATTGGCATGGCGATCACCGAGGTTGGTGCCCAAGGCTAGGTAAAGGGTAGACATGGAATTGATAGCAGTGCTATACTGATTTTATTATTATTGTACTCCCAACCTTTCCGGACGGCTGAGGCTGCGTAGATTGAAATTGTCCTCATCATAAGGAACCTTTCCATCCATCGTGCAGCCAAAGGATGACCGGGCGAATGGTCTTTACTTATTCAGGAGCACAAAATTGACATCCTTTCGTTTATCAGTTTGCCCCCATGACACCGCCAGGAACATCTCCGGATGGTTTTTGTTCGACACCTACCTGCAGCGCAATCTTGACTGTGCCATCCGCTTTGAGCCGAAGGATAATTTTATTGATGAAAGGAACAGCGTTCTGAACGGCGGATATCAAATTGCCTATGCCAACCCTTTCAGCGCGGCCATCTACGGAAAAAGGCTCGGGTTTATCCCGGTTGCAAGACCAGCCGGGATCTTTGATGAAACCGTGCTGGTGGGCAAAGTTGATACCCAGGTACCTTCCACCCGGCCCCTAAGGATTGCTTCAGCCACCGATAAACTCATTATCCACTCCCTGGGTTTATCCCTCCTGGGAGCCCTGAATATTTCCCCGTCGGAATGCGAGTTTGTATACGTTGGCACGCACGCAAAGGCTGCTCACGCGGTAATCGAAGGCACTGCTGATCTTGGTTTTGTTTATAACGAGACCTGGAAAGAAATGGCAGATAGTTCCAGCCAGGCATTGGCTGTCATCAGCCAGACATCCAGCCAGCAGGCTTACCACTGCTTCTGCATCGCTCCTGAATGGAGGGATAGATTGGAGCAGTTGCAGGCTCTCTTGGTGAACATGCTGCATGATCCCCAGGGGAAACGCATCCTGGATGATATCCACCTGCCGGCAGGCTTTGAACCCATGGCACAGGATGATCTTCTTCCATTCATCGAGCTGGTCACAAGTACCGGAGACCTCGGTTAATCGGCTGCCAGACCGCACTCGCGAGCAGGCTTCCAACCTTTCTACAACCGATCCCTTTGTATTCCAAACCCAAAGGGCTCTTTATTCCCTTTTCCGCCAGAAGTAACTCCCTGATTGGCAGGGGGTTTGTTACATAGGCAGTCAAAATCCATTCAGGCAGGAGCCGTGCTTCCATGACAGAAGGAAATTATAAAATTTACACCTACCGCTGGATCATGCTGGTTGTGTTCATGTTCGTCGTGGTGGTTAACCAGTTGCTTTGGATCACCTTCGCCCCGATCACCCGGGACGCGGTCGTGTTCTATGGCGTCTCTGACCTTGGCATCGGCTTGTTATCCATGATCTTCATGATCGTGTACATAGTCGTCTCGATCCCCGCCTCGTGGGTGATCGACACCTACGGCTTGCGCACGGCGGTCGGTATTGGCGCAGCCCTGACCGGGTTGTTCGGGCTGATGCGCGGTTTGTTCGCCTCCAGTTATCCGCTGGTGCTGGTTGCCCAGGTGGGAATCGCCATCGGGCAACCATTCATCCTGAATGCGGTAACCACGGTGGCGGCTCGCTGGTTCCCGCTGCGCGAGCGTGCCACTGCCTCCGGGCTCGGATCGCTGGCAATGTATCTTGGTATTTTCCTGGGCCTTGGTCTCACCCCGTGGTTGACGCTCCGATTCCATATCGGGGGCATGCTGGTGGGCTATGGGATCGTGTCGGTGATCGCCGCGCTGGTCTTTTTTATCTTTGCCCGGGAGCGGCCGGCAACACCCCCATGTCCCCCTGGAATGGAAGTACGCTCGCTGGCTTTCGATGGCTTCAAGCAGATGTTCCGCCAGAGGAATTTCCTCCTGCTGCTGGTCATTTTCTTTATCGGGCTGGGAGTCTTCAATGCCGTCACCACCTGGATCGAGAATATCCTGGCGCCGCGCGGCTTTTCCAGCACCCTGGCTGGGACTGCCGGCGGGCTGATGATCCTTGGGGGGATCCTCGGTGCACTGGTCATCCCGTCCCTGTCAGATCGCCTCCGCAAACGGGTGCCCTTTATCATCCTGGCGCTGGCTGGAGCCACGGTCGGGCTGATCGGCATTGCCTATGCAACCAGCACCTGGCTACTGCTGACCGCCTCGGTCACGCTGGGATTCTTCCTGCTCAGTTCGGGACCGATCGGATTCCAGTATGGAGCGGAAATCACCCACCCGACCCCCGAGGGCACTTCGAACGGGCTGCTGCTCATGATGGGGCAGGTTTCCGGGATCGCCTTCATTTTCGCGATGGACGCGTTGAAGTCTCCTCAGACCGGAGCGATGACCGTCTCGCTGAATGTGCTGATCGGCTTGATGGCTGCGAGCATCCTGCTGGCTGTGCTGCTCCACGAACCAAAAATGTTTTTGACAGACAATTCCAAGACATAGGCAAAATCCTGCTGGAACAGGGACTGTTCACGAAGCCCGTGCACAGACAAAGGCTCTTCGATCTACCGAAGAGCCTTATATTTTAAGCACTGCCCCTATTGATTTTTGTTTACAGTTCGCAATACTTATCGATCCGCCCGGCAATCACACCCAGGCTGTTCTCCCAGAAGCCGGGCGAGCGGATATCCATCCCAAAACGGGCTGCCAGGTCTGCTGCGGAGGCTTCGCCGGTGGAAGCGAGCAGGTTCTTATAATCCGGTATGAAGTCTGCACCGCGTTGCAGGTAGATGGCATACAAACCGGTACCAAATAGCAGGCCGAAAGCATAAGGAAAATTATAGAATGGGAGACCGGGATAATAATAATGTGGTTTCCAGGTCCACATGTACTTGTGCAGGAATTTATCGTCCAGGCCGTCACCGTAGACGGTCTTCTGAGCCTGTTCCATAATGGCGCACAGGTCGGCGGCGGATAACTCTGATTTTTCTCGCCGTTCGAAGACCTCTTTTTCGAAAAGGTAGCGCGAGAAGATGTCCACGATCACCTGGGTATCGCCGATCAACTGTGTTTCGATGATGGCGAGGCGTTCCTGCGGTTCGGTGGTCTGAGACAGAACGGCTTCCATGACAATGGTTTCGCTCATGATGGAGGCAGTCTCGGCAAGGGTCATCGGTTTATCCTGCTGGATCATGGTCTTGCCGGCCTGGTAAACACATTCATTATGATAGGCATGTCCGAGTTCGTGGGCAATGGTGCTCACCTGATCGAGGCTGCCGTCGAAGTTGCACAGGACTCGGCTTTCCTTTACGGTGGGCAGCCCCATGCAGAACGCTCCGCCGCGCTTGCCTTCGCGCGGTTCGGCATCGATCCAGTGGTTTTCGAAAGCCCGTTTGGCAAAGGCTGCCAGTTCGGAAGAAAAATGTCCGAAGTGGGTGATGATGAAATCGCGGCCCTCGTTAAAATCATACTTTTTGCCAATTTTGCCGCTGGGGGCGAAAAGATCCCACCAGGCAAGTTTTTGCTTTCCAAACCGTCTGGCCTTAGCCTTGAAATACTTGTGGAAGATCGGGAAGGAGGCTTGCATGGCGGCGAGCATTGCCTCCAGAGTCGGGCGGTCGATGCGTGCCATGTCAATGGCAGCATGGAGCGCGTCAGCCCGTCCGCGACGGCGGTTGAGGCTGTTGCCGGCTCCCTTGATACCGTTCAGACAGGCTGCCAGCGGCTCTTCCACCGTTTTCCAGGCTGCTAATTCGGTCTCATAGGCCCGCCGGCGCACCGACTCATCCGGGTGGGAATGCAGGTTGATCAACGCTGGCATGGGTAGTTTGCTGGTCTTACCGTCCAGTTCAAAATCCGCAGTCAATTGGGAGGTGACCACGCCCTGCAGCTTTCCCCAGGCGCTGGCTCCGCTGAGAGATAATTCTGCTGCCAGGGTTTCCTCGGCCTGTGACATCAGATACTTGCTTTGCACTGCGGTCTCGCGCAAAGAGAAAGCATGCGCCCTGGCGCTGGGATTGGCCTGAATGACCTTTTCAAGCAGAGGTGCGATCCCGCCCACCCAGGCCTGGAACTGGTTGCCGAGATTCTGGATGCGCACGCCGATCATCTGGAATTCCGACATTTTCTTCATGGCGACTGTATTGTGCGAATCGGTGGTCACGAAGGAATGGATGTAGGCGCGCAAGGTTCCTGAAATCTCGTAGACGTCATTGAAGCCGTCGATAACCTCCCCGACTGCCGCCGATAGTTCCTTTATCGGGGTTTTGGCGTTGAGCCTGGCGGTTCGTTCAGAAAGCAACTGCTCCAATCCCTCCACCCGGTAGGTGAGGGCGTCGATGGCAGTTTCAAATTCCTTTGACTCGAGCGAAGGATAGACGTTGGAAAGATCCCAGTGGGGAAGCGTTGACATGGCAATTCCTTTGGAGTGAGATGCTGTAAGTATAATGTATTCCCTTCCTGCCCAGATGAGCGGGAGGAGCGGCTGCAATGAGGACAGCTTATTTTGGGAAGAACATGCCGGCAATCTGCTGCCAGCGCTGTTTCCAGGTATGTTTCGACCTGGCTTCCTCGTAATTCTTCTCGATCAAAGGGATATATTCCTCGAAATGGTTCAAGATATCCAGGAGCTGACCGGCCGGATCCCGCCAGTCGATCTCGACGACCGGTGTGTATCCGAACAGGTCGGTCAGATCCTGCGGGGATTGCCCTACGATCAGGCATTTGGACAACATGGATTGAAGGTAGCGACCCGTCAGGGGTTCCATGCCGCCGGACCATTCCGGGTGAGTCAGGCTTGATGGGAAACAGATCGAGATCCTGGCGCGTGCCAGCCCGTCCAGAAAATCATCTTTCGTGGGGAAAATGATTTCCCCTTTAATCCTTTCAAACCAGTGAACCTTACCGGCTCTCTCGAGCGACTCGACGATGCAATCATGATAGCGATCGTACTTGCGCCCAAACTCCAGTATGTCGATACCCTTGTTTTCATAGGGTAGAAAATGGAATGTGCCCGGTTCAGCCCCCTCGGGTAACCAGGTAAACTGGCAGTTGCTCTCTTTTTTTCTTAACCGCTCGACAGACTGGGAGCTTTGAATAAACGCGCCGTCGATTCTCCAGCCGTGGATCAATTCAATAAATTGCTCATCAATGCTGGGCCAGGCATCGAGCAGGTAGACATACTTCTTCCCCGACGAGAAGGCCAGTGGCATGGCTTTCCGCAGTTCGAGACCGAGCATAATGCAGAACAAATCGTCTTTGATTCTTACGGGCGAGCGCATCGGAAGGTCGCCTCGGAGAATCAGCCCCGCGCTGCCGCCGGTCTTTTCCAGCAAGCGCAAGAAATAATATGCCCCCCGGGACAGGTGGGCGGCAGCTGGACCGAGTGGGCGCAGACGCGGGTCTAAAAGGATCTCCAGCTCGAAATCCGATGTGTTGTCTCGCGAAACGTGGTAATGCCTGCGGGAATGATCGAGGATCAACTTCATGCGGCGATTTCCATTGCTTCCTGCATCCGGCTCCTGCGCTTCAGCGCGATTCCGGGAACAGCGGGGAATATTACTCTGTTGATATTATCATGGCTGATCAATATTGTGGTTCCCAGTGCTATGCCCGGACAGGGAGAGGAATAAGTCTCAATTTGCTACAACACTTTTCAATGGACACCACCCGTTATAAATCTTCTTAAGCCTCTCGCGGGAGGTTATTGGGTAAGGCGCTATAATTGTAAATTATATCCAAAGGAAGAACAAACCGTTTCATCGGAGGTGAACTATGAAACAAGACCGATTCCTGATGGGAATCCTGATCTTTATCGGGTTGTTGGTCATCGCTGCGCTGGCACTGTTCTTCATCCGGAAGGATAATCAAGTGTATGTACCGGATGACACGCCGGAAGGGGTGATCCGCAATTACACCCTTGCGGTTCAAAAACAGGATTACCAGCGTGCCTATGCCTACCTGGCAGATAAAGAGGACAAGCCTTCCTACGAGACCTTCCGGCGCGCATTCCTGACCAACCAGTTGGACCCATCCAGCAATGCCATCCAGGTCGGAAGTGTTCAGTATATTGACAGCACAGAGGTAACGGTCAGCCTGACCGTGCTCTACGCTGGCAACGGACCTTTCACCGAAAGCTGGAATTCCACCGACACTGCCAGCCTCGTCAAGCAAGCCGGTGCCTGGAAGATCAGTTATATGCCCTATCCCTTCTGGGCCTATGACTGGTACCAGCCGGTGATTCAACCGGCAAAACCGTAAGGAGGTGGAACCATGCGCACCATTCGCCGACTTTACTTTTATTCAGTAGCGTTCATCAGCCTGGAAGTGGTCCTCTGGGGGCTGATCGGTCTGCTGCGTTCCATCTTCGTCCCGGCTGCCACCGGTGGGAACACCACACTGCTGGCCCAGGGGCTGGCGCTGATCCTGGTTGGCGTGCCGGTCTTTGGCCTGCACTGGTGGGTTGTGCAGCGCGACGCCCGGCGGGAAGCGGATGAGCATACCTCAGGCATGCGCGCCTTTTTCCTGTACGCGGTTCTGCTCTCCACATTCATCCCGGTGATCCAGAATTTTCTCGCCGCAGTCAACCGCCTGTTCCTGGAAACCAGCCACCTGTCACGGACGGCTGCGTTCGTCGGCAGCCAGCAGACGTGGAGCGACAACCTGATCGCCTTGTTGATGAACACCCTGATCGGATTCTATTTCATCAGCGTTTTGCGGGCAGACTGGAAACAGATCGCGGTTCAAGGTGCATTCCTCTTTGTGCGCCGGATTTCCCGCTACCTGTGGGTGCTTTACGGCCTGCTGCTGATGGTGGCAGGGGTGCAACAGATCCTTACCTTCATTCTTCAAATTCCTCCCAGCATTTTTGGCACTCTGCTGAAGGCGACTTTCATCAACGGCCTGGCATTGACCCTGGTGGGCACCCCGCTCTGGGTCTGGGCCTGGAAAACAGTCCAGGATTCGCTTACGGAGCCGGAGGAGCGTGAATCCCTTTTGCG
This sequence comes from uncultured Chloroflexia bacterium, assembly GCA_963828815.1. Lineage (GTDB taxonomy): Bacteria > Chloroflexota > Anaerolineae > Anaerolineales > Villigracilaceae > UBA877. Next base: position 946,930 of record CAWHGD010000002.1, on the reverse strand, counting down.
GCTTGGGTTGCTTTATGCTCTCTCGCTGGGCAGCGTGCTCACCGTGCTCACCTCGGGAGGGATCATTCTCTATTTGCTCCTGCGTCTGGTTCTGGGCGAGAGTATATTGCTGCCTGAGTTTTCCAGGATGGTCAGCGGACCTCTGTCCATTGGCCTGCCGCTGGCAGGCGTCTGGGCTTACTTCGGGAAGTGGCTTGCGCAGGCAATCGCCGACACTTCGGGTGCCGCGTATTATATAAAGGAACCGGGACTACCTCGCCCCGTGCAGGAAACGGGACTACCTCGCCGGGGGGGGATGCGCCGGTTGTATTCCTATATTCTGTCTGCCATCGGTCTGGCTGCCACCTTCATTGGCCTGAGAATGGTGCTCGCTTTTGTGGTGGATGCGCTCCTCGCCGGGCAGGTTTGGGGCGGCAGCCTGCGTTTGAGCCTGGCAGCCTCCCTATCCACCCTGGGAGTGGGTCTCCCACTCTGGTTGCTCACCTGGAGGCCGATGCAGGCACAGGCGCTGATACCTGGCGATGCCGGCGACCACGCACGTCGTTCCATCATCCGCAGGATCTACCTGTACCTGGCGCTCTTTGCCAGCGTGATCGGCGGGATGATCTCTGCCGGCAGCCTGGTATATTTGCTGCTCAAGGCATTATTGGGTGGCGGGACCGCAGGTGTTTTACCGGGATCCTTGAAGGCTTTTGAAATATTCGTCCTGTTCGTGCTGCTGGGCGTTTACCATGGTCTGAAACTCAGACAGGATGGGAAAGCGAGCAGCCTTGCGCTGATAGAAAAGCATGCTGCTTTCCCCACCCTGATCTTCGACCGGGAGAACGGAACCTTCGGGGCAGCCATGCTGGCGGCAATCCAAAAACAGACTCCGAAATTACCGGCTTTGATCCACCTGGCAAACCAGTCGTTGGCGAAAACCGATCCTCCGCGGGCTATCCTCCTGCCAGCGGACCTGGCGCTCGACCCGCCCGTGCCTCTGCGGGCGTGGCTGGGGAAATTTAGCGGTCCCCGGTTCGTCGTTGCCCTGCCATCTCCCAAACCAGCACCTGAACACCCTGCGACAGGCTGGGTTTGGGTTGGCGGTCCGGCGACCGACCTGAACCAGGCTGCGCTGGCTTTGCGGCAGATCGCGGAAGGTCAGGAAGTCCGCCAGAAAGCTCCGGTTACCGGTTGGATGGTTTTCCTGTACGTCCTGGCCGGGCTGTTTGGCGTACAAATCCTGGGTCTGCTGGTCAGCCTGGTTGCCTCCTCCATATTTCGATGATCCAGTTTGAACTGGTTAGCCGTCTTTTCACTTTGACGGTCTCAGGATATACTCTGGTTAGGGTGAGGTCACGCTGCCCCATCTGAAGGAGAGGACTGAGCAATGAAAGTAACCGTCTTACAAGAGAACCTGGTGCGCGGCTTGAGCACCGTCTCGCGGGCCGTTTCCCCTCGCAGCACCCTGCCGGTGCTGTCAAATGTACTGATTGCCAGCGATGAAGGCCGACTGCGCCTCTCAGCCACCAACCTGGAACTCGGTATCACCTGCTGGATTGGCGCCAAGATCGAAGAAGAAGGCTCCACCACCATCCCGGCGCGCACCTTCTCCGAATTGGTGGGAACCCTGCCCCAGGAGCAGGTCAGCCTGAACCTGAATACCACCACCCAGACCCTGAATGTGCGCTGCGGTGCCTCGAATACGGACATCAAGTGCATAGATGCCCAGGAGTTCCCGCCCCTGCCCGTGCCGGACATGGAAGGTGCGATCCTGCTTAACGTGGCAGATTTCAAGGATATGATCGCCCAGGTGGCATTTGCCGCCTCGGCGGATGAAGCTCGCCCGGTGCTGATGGGAGTGCTGCTGACGGTGGACAAGGATGCCATCACCATGGCCTCCGCAGATGGTTTCCGTTTGTCGGTGCGCAAGGGAACGCTTTCACAGCCAGCTCCCCAGCCAATATCCGCGATCATCCCGGCGCGGGCATTGAGCGAACTCGCACGCGTGTCGAGCGACGGCAACGAGATGATCTCGATGGTCCTGCCCAAGGGTCGCGGACAGGTGGTGTTCCGGATGAAAGAGGTGGAACTGGTCTCGCAGTTGATCGACGGCACCTTTCCGGATTTCGAGCAGATCATCCCGCGGGCATTTCAAATCCCGCACCATCCTGAGCACCCCCGCCCTGCTCAAGGCCTGCAAGCAAGCCGAGATCTTCGCCCGCGAGGGTTCGAACGTGGCTCGTTTCAACATCAAATCCTCCGGCGAACTGGAACCCGGCTCGGTGGAGATCTCCGCCCAGTCCGAGGAGACCGGCTCGAACGAGACGGTGGTGGCAGCCACGATCGACGGGGTGGGTCTGCTCATCGCCTTCAATGTCAAGTACCTGCGCGAGGTGCTGGAAGTGATCAAATCGCCCAATGTGGCCCTCGAGACCTCCGCACCAAACGCTCCGGGTGTTGTCCGCCCGGTGGGAGACGATAACTTTCTGCACGTCATCATGCCGATGCACCTGGGATAATTCCTAATCATTTTTCCACAAGCACAGGTAGAAGATCAATGGACCTTCCGCAAAAAGGCGGAAGGTCCATTTATTAACAAGCATAGACCTGATTAGGGATTGTATTAGTGATGGATTTCATTATAATGAAATTAAAACACCCACTATTACACGCTCTTTCATCTCAGGGACCTTCGCCGGCGTGTTGGATATCACCCACTACTGAATATGTTGGAAGTCAACGATGCCCTGCAAGGTTAAATCCACCTACTGGTGGAGGCCCAATAACCCGCGAAAAAATAGTAGGTCATACAAGAATAAAATGACTAATAGTACCCGGTGCAGTCGAGCGGGCGAAAGTAACCAGTCGTTTGAATAGGAGGAAAAATGAAATGGTCGAATTGCCCATTGATCACCGTCATTCTGTTTTTAGCATGTGGATTGGTTGCATGTAACCTAGAACAGCTATCCCCGGAAGATATCACCTGCATAGATAGTGTGGTACCCTGGACGGACCAACCCGAACGAAATATTCTATACCCTTACGCTAGTGCTGGGGATCGAGCTGGGGGTTTTCCTGGTACCTCGGTGACATTATCTTGGTTTATCCCCGGTCTATGTCTTCCAGACCGCTATCGGCTTGTCATTAACGACATCCCAATGATTGGTTCCGATCCCCTCATAGATGAGATGGTCACAACAACACCTATAGGCCCGCTGATCGTTTATGAAGATGGAACAACAGCGTCCGTATCAATATGGACATCTGCCGATACCTTTAAGCCTGGATATTATTGGTGGTGGGTGATCCCATATTACGGTGATTATCGCGGAGCAAGTTCACCGGCATATCGAATCACCATAACAATGCGGGGATTAGACGGAAGAGGTACGGTATGTGATAATTACCCTACTGGATATCATACTATGATTTATCCTGCATATCCTGGGAATGGGCAAATCATTCATTCCTTTTCCACCGGATTGGTCTGGAGGGATCAGAATCCACAAAATTATCGCTGCAACAATATTTGGACACATCGTTATTTGATCCTGTATTCACAAAATCTGGGTGCCATCCGCAACATCAAAAGTAGTGATGATCAGCTAAATGCTGTCATAGATCCACTCCCTGATTACCTCTGGGACTTTGACGATGGGTTATGGTTCTATTATGGAGATAGCTGGAACGGTATCGGATTGGTGTTCCCGGCTGATATCTCTGCCATACCGGTGGAGGGCGAACAATCTGTGGAGATTACATTGACGAGTTGCGAACGCGTTTATTGGATCGCTTTCCATTTCCATGTGGAAGAAATAGGAGACAGGTCCAGTGTGGGGGGAACATTTAAGTCATCGGGGATAAGCGAATTTGATATCGATCCAGCATTGTGTGAAGTAGAAAGTGCGCCTCCCCCTCCACCCCCGCCAACCGAATCGACCAGTCCCATGGCAATGGTTTTGGAACCAGCCAACTGCCGCTCCGGACCGACCACCGAGTACCCGGTGCTGGATATCCTGGCGGAGGGTGCCCAGCTGCCTATCCAGGGGCGGAACCGGGCGGGGGATTCCTGGCTGGTTGAAGATGCCAATATCAGCCATACCTGCTGGGTGCACGGGAGCATGGTGGAAGTGATCGGAGATACGAGCCTGGTTGGTATAATCGATCCTGATCCGCCTACCACAGCGGTGCCAGAACCAAGTGATACCGCGCCGTTCAACTGTGCACAGTACAATGCAAACACCTGCACGGTCAATAATCACCCTTGCTTATGGACAGCCAATGGCTGTGTGAACAAGTAACGAATGAAAGGAGCCGACTCAAAAGCAGTCGGCTCCTTTTTCTTCTCCCACTTTCATATTAAACTCGATGGCTTTTTGGCCGCAACCCACATTTTTGATGTAAAGCGCAACCTTATCCCCCACTTTTGGCTGTCCCAAAATTAAAACCCGTCATTTTTGGACAGCCCCTGATTACTTACTGCCAGCGGTCTTCTTACGGGGGATTGTATTGGTGAAAAATATCATTATAATAAAATTGAAACACCGACCACTGCACGCTCGTTCGCCGCGGGGACCTTTGCTGGCGTGAATCACATCTAAACACAACTTAAGAAGGAGGAGCCATGATTAGACTTCCTGTCCCGTCATGGGCGGGTGTGGCCTGTCTTTTTCTGACCACGATCCTGCTGTCCGCCTGCGGACCCGGCAGCGGTCCGCCCAGATGTTCCCCGGATGTAATGCCCGCCGCGCAGATCATCCGGCCGGGAGGTGTTCCAAACTCAACCTTCTTCGATACGGAAACCCGGCCCGAATTCCAGTGGATCTATGAAGGCGCGTGTTTACCCGATGACTATCGGATCCTTATCAGCCGGGTACCCGCCATGCCGTACGGCGATTTTGAATACCTGGATGCCGTTGTCGTCGATGTGAGAACGACCGGCGGTCTGGGAGCAACGATCGTATATGCCGGTGGAGACACGGCTCACGCTTTCAGCTGGAGGCCGGAAACAGCATTGGCAAACGGGATCTACTACTGGCGAGTAATCCCATACAGTTCTGATTTCCACGGGGAAGGATCGGAGTGGGCAGGCTTTCGGATCGGACGAAGGTGTGCAAGCCTTGACGACTATACCATTGCTCCGAGGCTCGTCCATCCCCGTTACAGCGAAACCATCTTTGGCAACAGCCCCCACTTCATGTGGCTGGATGATAACACCTGTGCCTGGGGTAAATATTATGTGGATATTTCCAAATTCACCTATTTCCCGGAAGGTGAAACCCTCACCTCGCATCCCTATGATTGGACAGATTACCCATATTTCTACTACCTGGATTACTGTACGCGCTATTACTGGAGGGTGAGGGTGGCGTTGATGGGTATTGATTATCCCGGGCCAGTCTCGGAGGTCTCTTATTTTGACACCTCCGGTGTAGGGGGCGCGGCTTGCCCGCCGGCTTCTGCCCTTCCTCCTACTGGAATTCCCACCCCCTCGGCACCATTCGCCCGCTTGCTGGAACCAGCCAACTGCCGCTCGGGACCTACTACTGAGTACCCGGTTCTGGATATCCTTGTGGAGGGCGCCGAACTGCCAATCCAGGGGCAGAACCGGGCGGGGGATTCCTGGCTGGTTGAGGATGTGAACATCAGCCATACCTGCTGGGTGCACGGGAGCATGGTGGAAGTGATCGGGGATACCAGCCATGTCATGATCATTGATCCGACGCCGCCCGGTATCGTCCTTCCGACGGAGACACCGGTTGCACCATACTGTTCTCAATTCACTAACCCAAATATATGCATTGGAAACAACCATCCGTGTAAGTGGGCAAACAATGCTTGCGTAAGCAAGTAATGGATGTTACAACCTCTCATGAAAGTGGGATGTTTTGGGGAGCACGGGGTCCTCTGTGCTCCCATTTGCATTAAAATAGAGCCATGGGTCTCCATGTCTCCTCCGACCACATCCTGGATATCTACCTGACCATCCGGCAGTACCCGATCCTGCGGACGCGCATCCGCGCCCGCATGCGGAACGAACTCTTCGAGCGCGGCATCGTCACGCCCGAGGTCTTCGAGGCGGATGTTCGCGAGAAGGCTGTCCAATCGCAGGCGCGCGAGGGGCTGCACAACCCCTACGCAGAAGAAGCACTAGAAGTGTGGGAAAAAAGGCTGGAACGCATCCGCGACGCGCAGACGGATTTCTACTTTGCCTACAACCTGCTCTACGAGGACTTCGAACGCATCGTCAAGGAGATCCTGGCGGAGCGCGGTGAAACCCCCGACCTGATCACCTTCAACCCCGAAATGGCGCCGCAGGAAATGCTTTTTGAGCAGGCGGAAAACATCGAACACCTGCCTGCTGCGAAGCGCAAAAAACTCGAAGCGCGCCTGCAGGAGATCAAGGTGGTGCTCATCCGCACCATGATCAGCGACCAGCTGGCATATTTGAATATCGCCCGCAAGTGGTTCACGGTGGACGACCTGAAGGAGATCCGCCAGCGCAAGATCGGTTACGGGAAGATCGGCGGGAAATCCGCCGGGCATGATGCTGGCTTACCGCATCCTGCGCGATGTGGCTCCGCCCGAGGTGCAGGAAATGCTGCGCATTCCCACCTCCTATTTCCTGGCCTCGGATATGTTCTATGCCTTCATGGCAGCCAATGGGCTGATCCATTGGTCTGACCAGAAATACAAGTCTGAAGACAGGATGCGCAGCGATTACCCCCGCATCGTGCGGGATTTTATCAGGGGTACCTTCCCCGAGGATATCCTCGAACGGCTGCGAGTCATCCTGAAAGAGGCAGGGAAGCGGCCTCTCATCGTGCGCTCGTCCAGCCTGCTGGAGGATAACTTTGGCACTTCCTTCGCCGGGAAATATGACAGTTTCTTCTGCCCCAACCAGGGCCACCCGGCAGAGAACCTCAAAGCCCTGACGGAAGCCATCGCACGCGTGTACGCCTCGTGCATGAACCCGAACGCCCTGCTCTACCGCCACCAGAAAGGCCTGGTGGATTACGACGAGCGCATCGCCGTGCTCATTCAATTCGTCGAAGGACAGCAGTTTGGGCATTATTTCCTGCCGCAGGCCGCAGGGGTGGCATTCAGCCGCAACCTGTACCGCTGGTCGCCGCAGATCCGCAAGGAGGACGGTTTCCTGCGCCTGGTCTGGGGGCTGGGGACACGGGCGGTGGAAGCCGTCGGCGACGATCAGCCCCGCCTGGTGGCACTCAGCCATCCGCTCCTGCTCCCGTCCGGCTCGTCAGAATCCATCCGCCAGCATTCACAGCATGAGGTGGACCTGCTCGACCTGCAGGAGAACGCCCTGGTCACTTTACCGGTGGGCGAGGTGCTCAGCCCGCAATACCCCGCCCTGCGCGCCATCGCGCAGCTGGACGATAGCGGCTTCGTTGAAAACATCCATTCCAGCCTGGTGGATCCGAAAGACCTGGTGGTCACCTTCGATGGCCTGTTGCGCCGGACACCCTTCGCCGCACGCATGAAAACCATCCTTGCTGTTCTGGAAAAACATTATCAGTCGCCGGTGGATACCGAATTCACTGCCGAGATCGTTGACCCGGGAGCCGCCCAGTCGGAAGTGCGCATCACCCTTCTGCAGTGCCGACCGCAGAGCAGCCTGGGCGATGGCGGCGAAGTGGACCTGCCCGCCCTGCTCGACCCAGAGGATGTGGTCTTTGCCACCCGCCGCATGGTGCCGCGCGGCAAGGTGAGTGGAATTCGCTGGGTGCTGTACGTGCCGCCGGAGGGTTACTTCTCGCTGGCATCCGCAACCGAACGTAACCAGCTGGAACGCGCCATCGGCAGCCTCAACGCGGCCATGAAAGACGAGCGATTCATCTGCGTGGGTCCTGGTCGCTGGGGGACCTCAACGCCAGATCTCGGTGTCAGTATCGCCTACGGGGATATCTACCATACGCTTGCCCTGGTGGAACTGACCGGCAAGGGCATCGGTCCCGACCTGGAGCCGTCCTTCGGTACCCATTTCTTCCAGGATCTGATGGAAGCCCATATCTATCCGTTGAATGTCAACCTGGATGACCGCGATTCGATCTTCAACCGCGACTTTTTCGACCGGACACCGAATCGCCTCGCCGATTTCCTCCCTGCTGACGAACCTTTGCTCCGCAGCCTGCGTCTGTTGAAAGTGGAAGATTTCCGTCCGGGTCACGGGTTGTGGCTGGTGATGAACGATGAAGCCGGGAAGGCAGTTGCCTTCCTGCGGGAAGAATAGATCCTCCTGAAGGAACCAAGAAAACGAAAAATAAAAAGCGGCACACTTTCGTTGTGCTGCTCTAATGTTTGCAAGACTAATGAAAATGATTACATAATGCGGATGGTTTTACCCGTGGTCAGCGTTTCATCGATTGCAGAGCGGTGGTACTGATAAATGGCAGGAGGACCATCATGGTGGCCCCTTTTCCAAGACCGGGGCTTTCCGCCCAGATCTTGCCGCCGTGTGCCTCGATCAATCCCTTGGCGATGGAAAGCCCGATACCCATGCCGCCGTGCTTGCGGGTGGTGTGCGGTTCGATCTGGAAGAATTCCTGGAAGATCTTCTTCAATTCGCCATCGGCGATGCCCTTGCCTGAATCCTGCACCCAGGCCAGCACTTCACCCGGTCGTGACTTCGCACCGATCGTGATCTTGCCACCTTCGGGTGTAAACCGCACGGCATTATCCATCAGGTTGGTGAAAGCCGAGATGAGCTTATCCTGGTCGCATTTGACCGGGATGGGATTTTCCGGCAAGTCCAGGACCACATTTTGCCCCTTGGCCTCTGCCAGCTGTTTTACCTCTCCGTAAGCGGCGCGCAGGATCTGCTGCACCGGCACCATCTGGCGGTGCAAGACCATCTCTCTTGAACGCAGCATGTTCAGGTTGGTCATGGCGTCCACCAGCACACGCATCTGCATGGCCGCGTTGAGAACCTGCTTGGCATGGTCCGATAATTCGCTGCTGGGCGATTCCTCCTGCAGGAAGGAGGCATAACCTATGATGACACCCAGAGGGGTGCGCAGCTCGTGGGACGCCAGAGCCAGAAAATTGGACTTCAACTGGTCGTTGGCTCGCAATTCATTATAGGCATCCTGCAGAGCTTTGACGAGGCGGGCATTGTTGATCGCCACCGCCGCCTGGGAGGCGATCACGGAGAGGAGATCGGCGTCGCTTTCGTCAAAGTCGCCGTCACGTTTGTTTAATGCTTCCAGCACGCCGGTGGGCTTGTCCTTGATACGCATGGGCACGCCCAGGATGTTGTGGACTTCAAAATCCACATGCCGGGAGACCATGCTGTAATGGCTTGAATCGTTCTTCACGTCCGACAGGCTGATGATCTTATTCTCGCGAAAGATCGTGCCAGCCAGGCTGCTATCGAGAGGCACGGGCATTTCCGCCAGCCGTTTCGGGTCGGTGCCTGTGGCAGCCGCGAATACCAAGCGTTCGCGTTTCTCATCGTACAGGAGGATCGAGACAGATTCGCAGTCAATGATCTCAGCCGCGGTGCGGATGATGAACCGCAGCAGCTCGTTCAAGTTGAGGGTTGAGTTCAGGGTGAGGCTGACTTCGATCAAACGAGCCAGTTGCTCAGCCATGTAACGTAAGTCGGGTTTGGGTCGGGGGTCTGGCATCTCCACCTGCCCCAATAGTTTAGTCCAGAAATGATGTGGACACAATACCCAATTATATAGAACGTATGTTCTATTTGAATTAAACAAACGAACCAGGAAGTGTTTCAGGCTACCTGGTCCATGGGAAGACTAATAGATGGTCGGCATCGACCTGGCGCGGCGCACCGAGGAACTCATCTGTCGTTTCGCGACAAGCGTGACCTTGGGGCTGTTGGAGGGGGCATACACATTGACAGCTTCCCAGCCTTCCATGCCCCAGTCGTTCAATATCCCTTCGATCTGCCCGTCCTTTGCGCCGCTGAAAGCATTTCCAATAGTCAGAACCCGGTATTCCCATAGCACAGAAGATTCAGCCATTTCTTCTCCATTCTCTAGATATGTTCCACGTGAAACATTGAATTATATTTCTTCCCGCGCAAAGGACAAGCAGGCAATAATGAGCGCCAGAAAAATTATTCCAACAGATACCCACAGCGCAGGCCAGGCACTCAGGTTTCCTTTCAATGCCAGCGAACTGCCCCAGGCTACCAGGTGACCGGGCATGTAATCCCCCAGGCGCGGGATCGAACCAAGGATGAGCAATAGAATCAATCCGCCGAAGCCTCCAGCCGCAGCCATGACCTGTGACCGTGCCAGGGTGCTCGCCAGCAGGGTTACTGACAGATAAACTCCCAAATAGAGGAAAATCAACAGGTTCATGCCCCAGAAGGGGCCGAAAGACAGCGGTTCAAAAAGCACCAGCGTGTAGGCGAGACAGGCAAGGCCGGCAACCGCCAACCCGGCCAGGACTGTGGTCATGCCAGCCAGCCATTTCACCAGGATCACGCGCGCTGCGGCTGACGGGCTTGGTCAGGAGCATGGCTGCCGTGCCGCGTTCCTTCTCCTGGGCCACCACACCCATGGTGAGCAGGATTACCAGCAGGATGCCAAACTGGGAAATGTTCTTTAGATACTGGGCAACGGAATCAGCCACGGTGGGATTCGGGATGATCCCCGCCAGACCTTCAGGCAGGTTGGGTATGCTTCGCAGCAACTCCGGGGTGTACTTCGCCAGCAGCGGGGAGATGATCCCGGTGATCAGGAATACAGCCAGGAAAACGATCATCTTCCAGGTACGCCACTGCTCGCGGAATTCTTTTCTTAATAATGTCCGAATCATGGTTGAGCCTCTTTTCCGGTCAATCTCAGGAATACGTCTTCCAGGGATGGGTGCACCTTCTCAAAGCGCCGAACGCGCAGGCTCTCGCTTGCCAGAGATTCCAGCAGCGGCTTTTGAGCCTTTTCAACATCCGTGACCAGCACGCGGGCCGTGTGGTTGCTGACGGTCACATTGGTCACAAAGGGCTGTTTTTCCACCCAATCAAGCCAGTGACCAAAACCGTTATCCGACTCGATCTCAAACAGGGGAGTTACATACCGGGCAAGCAGGTCCTCACGGCGATCCTGGACGATCAAGCGTCCCGCGGTAATGATCCCAACCATGTCGCACACCCGTTCCACGTCTGCCAGGATATGGGTGGAAAGCAGGATGGTGGTCTGCCCGCGCAATGTCTCGATCAGGTCGAGCACCTCCTTGCGCCCGGCGGGGTCCAGCGCGCTGACGGGTTCATCGAGCAAAAGGACCGGAGGCCGGTGGACCAGTGCCTGGGCCAGGCCCAGACGCTGGCGCATGCCGCGCGAGAAACCGCCGATGCGCCGGTTGGCTGCATCCTTTAAGGAGACGAGCTCGAGCAATTCATCCGCCCGCCCGGCGGCTGCCTGCCCGTGGATCTTATAGAGCGGGGCGATGAAGTCGCGCAGGTACTCGCGTGCGGTCATCCACGAATAAAAGGTCGGTTCTTCGGGCAGGACGCCGATCAACGAACGGACATCCGTTCCAGGGATCCCGATTTCTTTCTCCAGGATCCAGGCACGCCCGCTATCCGGGCGGGCCAGACCGGAGAGAATGCGCATGCTGGTTGTTTTTCCAGCCCCATTCGGGCCGAGGAAACCATACACGGCACCCGCTTCCACGCTCAGGCTTAAACCATCCAGGGCGTGTACCGAACCATAGGTCTTGACCAGGTTTTCTATACGGATCATCTCACACCTCGGCGTGTCGGCCCCAGGCGAGATATACCCCGGCAACGACGATCCCGGTCGGGATACCCAGAGCGGTCACGATCAACCCGAGCAGCCAGACCCAACGCGGTCCGCGCGTTTTTTCGCGTTTCAGCAGGTCGATCAATGCATAGATAACCATCGCCAGTTGGACGAGAATGATCGGTGAGACAAGCAGGAGTAAACTAAGGATCTCCTTCGTAGTCATGCTACTTCTTCTCCTTTACGGTTCAAAGTTGCAGGCACCCTTTCCCTGCAGCGCATAAATTGTTCCACGTGAAACACAGATGTCGAAATCGACTTATGGCAGTTCGTGCAAATTTGGTAGGCTGGCGGCGTTCTCTTCAGAGTTTCCCGGTAGGGAGTGCCGCCAGTCCTATTCAGGCGATGAGACTATTTCTCTTCTTTGGGCAGGTTCTGCTGGGCCAGCGAGACCATCCCGCTCAGACCACCCAGGTTCATCGTATCCACGGCACTGCTCGGGACGATGACCAGGGCGCCCTTCTCCTTGAGCCCTTCGAAGAGCATGTTCATGGCGCGCAGGTGCAGGGCAGTGGGATTATTGATGTAGGCTTTGGATGCCTCGGCGAAGGAAGCGGCGATCTGCTTCTCGGATTCGCCCAGGATCACGCGCGCCTGGCGTTCGCGTTCCGCCTGCGCCTGGCGCGACATGGCATCTTCCAGGTCGGGCGGGATGATCACGTCGCGAATTTCCACCGACTGGACGGTGATGCCCCAGGGCGTGGTGCGCTCGTCGATGATCTTCTGCAGGTCGGCATCCATTTTGGCCCGGCCGACCAGGATGTCAGCCAGAACGCTTTGCCCGATGATCTCGCGCAAGGCGGTCTGTGCAGCCCAGGCAATGGCGGCTCGGTAATCGGCAACTTCGAGGGCGGCTTTCTCGGCATCCCAGACAACCCAGAACAGGACCGCGTCCACATCCACCGGGACGGTATCCTTGGTCAGCGTTTTCTCAGCCGAGAAAGGCGTGACCATGACACGGTGGTCGATCCAATTGGCCACGGTATCAATGATCGGCACCACCCAGAAGGGACCCGGCCCGGCCAACTTGTGGAACCTGCCGAGGCGCAGGATGATCGCCTTTTTCCCACTGCGCAGCAATCTTGATCGCGAGCAGGAAAAATGTGCCCAGCAGCACCCAGCTGAAGGTCCATACTCCAACCCAGGTTTCACTCAAAATGCCGTTTTGGGTCAGCAGGAACGTGCCGAGGGCGCCGGCCAGCAGGCAGATGACAAACATGAATCCCGCCGGTGCGGGAATATGCTGGTCGGTTTGCCGGGTTTGCGGCTTTAGGCTTAGGTCTTTCATTACTGTTGAGGGACTCATGGTTACTCCTTTACTCATTATCAGGTTCTGGGTCCAGCAGGTGTCCGTTCTGCTGCCAGTAGGCGATCTGATCCTTCAGGGCCTGGCTCATCTCTTCCGGCGAAGAACCAAGCCTTTCTGCTTCCACCAGGTAGCGTTGGGCGAGCGCCTTCAGCGCTCGCTGGCGGATCTTTAAAGTGACTTCGGGAGGAGGAATGTTCATCACATAGGTGCCGCGACCCTGCTGGGTGGAGATGACACCGGTCTCATCCAGAATACGGTAAGCGCGGGCGACGGTGTTGAAATTGATCCGCAATTCCAAGGCCAGCGAGCGGACGGTGGGAAGCTGGTCACCGGGGAGAAGCTGCCCGCCGGCGATGCGTTCCTTGATGCGCCCCACCACCTGGAGGTAGATCGGGATTCCGGAACGAAAATCAATTTCTAGATTCATGGTCATAATTGTATCATTGTCTCATTGTATTATTGTATCATTGTACTAATTGTATACCGTTTTTTCGTTTTGTCAAGGCCTTCAGGGAAAAAATAGCCTTCTGTGCACGACAAAAAAGGGGAGCTATTTCTCCCTCAGGCTTCTACAGCGTCTGCGAACGGAAAGGGTTTATAGGTTGCTGGATCCAGGCTCTTTGTTTTCACATCTTAAAAATATTTTATTTACATGACCATCGAAGATCGGGGTATTCCGGGAACGCGGTGGTATTTCTTGAACCGGAAGCAGTGGTAGAATCGAGGCGCTGAAAAAGATAAAGGAGTTTTCTTATGGAACAACAGACTGGTACTTTTACCGTCAAGAAAGGTCTGGCACAAATGCTCAAAGGCGGCGTCATCATGGATGTGGTCACACCCGAACATGCCAAGATCGCAGAAGAGGCGGGCGCTTGCGCCGTGATGGCGCTGGAACGCGTCCCGGCGGATATCCGCGCCCAGGGCGGCGTGGCGCGCATGTCAGACCCGGACCTGATCCTCAAGATCATGGACACGGTCACCATCCCGGTCATGGCCAAGTGCCGCATCGGTCATTTCGTTGAAGCGCAGATCCTGGAAGCCATCGGCGTGGATTACATTGACGAGTCCGAAGTGCTCACCCCGGCAGACGAGGAGCATCACATCCTGAAGCACAATTTCAAGGTCCCGTTCGTGTGCGGCTGCCGCAACCTGGGTGAAGCCCTGCGCCGGATCGGCGAGGGCGCGGCGATGATCCGCACCAAGGGCGAAGCCGGCACCGGTGACGTGGTCGAGGCTGTCCGGCATGCCCGCACGGTGCTGGGCGAGATCCGCCGCCTGACGACCATGGCTGATGAGGAATTGATGGCCTACGCCAAGGACGATCGGCGCACCCTATGAACTGGTCAAAGAGACCAAGGAACTGGGGCGCATGCCGGTGGTCAATTTTGCGGCGGGCGGCGTGGCCACTCCCGCCGATGCCGCCCTGATGATGCAGCTGGGTGTGGACGGCGTCTTCGTTGGATCGGGCATCTTCAAATCCGGTGATCCGGCCAAGCGCGCGGCGGCCATCGTCAAGGCCGTCACCCATTACACAGATGCCGGCATCCTGGCAGAGGTCAGCAAGAACCTCGGCGAACCGATGGTGGGCCGCAATGTCTCCCAGATGCCGGAAGGTGAGAAGATCGCCGGGCGGGGCTGGTAAGCTGGTTGCTACACCGTATACGTAGGAATGCATGCAGGCTTGGCTGCCTGCGTGAGTCTTGAATGAAATTATGAAGATTGGTGTCCTTGCCATCCAGGGCGATTTTGCCGAACACATCGCTCATGCTCAAGCGCCTGGGCGTTGAGACGGTCGAGGTGCGCCTGCCTGCCCACCTCGACGGGCTGGATGGACTCATCCTCCCCGGCGGTGAATCGACCACCATTGGAAAATTGTGCTGTCGATTTTGGTCTGCTCGAACCGTTGCGGATTTTGGCAAGAACCATGCCATCTGGGGCACCTGCGCGGGAGCCATCTTCCTTTCAAAGGACGCCCGCCGCAACCAGCCCCTGCTTGGCATCATGGATATCACCGTGGAGCGCAATGCCTTTGGCCGCCAGGTGGAATTCGTTCGAAGCCGACCTTGCCATTCCTGAATTGGATGAGGGCGAACCTTATCACGCCATCTTCATCCGCGCCCCGATCATCGAGTCGGTGCAGGGTGAGGCGCAGCGTGATGGCCACCCTGGCGGATGGACGAATTGTAGCCGCCCGGCAGGGACAGATTGTTGGCCACCTCGTTCCATCCGGAACTGACGCAGGATACCCGCTTTCACCAGTATTTTCTTTCCACCGTGAAATGACCATCCGCTCGCTTGATATCCTGGATCTGCCCCTGCTCTCCCGATACCGCCGTGACATTTTGCCCCTTGACAGTGCGCACATCCTGACGCGCGGCAATCCACTCGGGGCGATGGCGATGCTCTCCTATTTAAATCCACGCCGCACCGTTTACACGGCAGTGGCTTCGAGAATCAGGCGATTCGCTGATGGGCCAGGTGATCTTGAAAGGCGATGAGACCTCCGCCCGGTTGACCTTCCTCGCCCCGGTGGGGAACACCAACGGTCTAACCCTACCGCTGCTCGATCACCTGACCTCCCAGGCCGGCGAATGGGGTGCCTTTCACCTGCTGGCTGAAGTGGATGAGAATTCCCCTGTCTTCCGGTCCTTACGCCAGGCAGGTTTTGCCATGTATGCCTGGCAGCGCGTCTGGAAACTGCCCAGGCTGGAGAATATCCAGGATGACGGTTCCTGGCGCGAGGTGGAAGAAGGTGATTGGCCCGCCGTCCAGATCCTGCACGGGCAGATCATCCCGGCCCTGATCCAACCGGTGGATGCCCTGCCAAGGCAGGCCTCCGGCATGGTTTGCCGCCTGGCAGGGAATTTGCAGGCCTATGCCGCGGTCGAAAGCGGACCTGCCGGTGTCTGGATCCAGCCGCTTGTGCCGCCCGAGTCCGGATGCAGCCCCGAACGGCTGGCCGGGCTTTCAGGCTGGGGCAACCGCCCGGTTTATGTCTGTGTGCGTTCCTACCAGGCCTGGCTGGAAACCGTGCTGGAAGACCTGGGGGCGGAGGCCGGACCGCGCCAGGCGGTGATGGTCAGGCGCCTGGCAAAGGCCGTCAAAGAGCAGCAAGCCGTCCAAGTGCTGGAAAAAGCGCTGGCAAAGGCGAAACCCGCTGCCCCGGCGAGTCGCGTAGAAAAGGCCGAGTGAGCGGATGAGAAATCCTCTGCTTGTATCTCTTCCGGGTATTAACCGTATTCGATAAAGAAGACTATCAGATGACACAATTAAAGATCACCGACGACCTGGACGCCCTGCTTGGCATCTTGCCCGGTAACATTGTTGAGGCCGTCCATAAAGCCAATGATTACGATAACCTGCTCGAGATCATCCTTGATCTGGGGCGGGTTCCCACGGCGCGCTACGTCCAGGGCGAGACTGGTTCTGATCAACAAGGAGATCAGCCGCGCCGAGCTGGACCACGTGGTGGAGCGCATCGGCGAGTTCGATGCAGACAACCGTGCCGGTCTCGAGCGCACCCTGCACCGCATCTCCTGCCTGCGCAACCGGCGCGGGCACATCGTCGGGCTCACCTGCCGGGTGGGGCGGGCTGTGTACGGCACGGTGGATATCATCCAGGATATCGTCGAGTCGGGCAAGAGCCTGCTCATCCTCGGACGGCCGGGTGTGGGCAAGACCACCCTGCTGCGCGAGGCCGCCCGCATCCTGGCAGAATCGAAGCGCGTCATCGTGGTGGATACATCCAATGAGATCGGCGGCGACGGCGATGTGCCGCACCCGGCAGTTGGCAAAGCCCGCCGGATGCAGGTGCGCGAACCCATGCTGCAGCACGAAGTGATGATCGAAGCGGTGGAAAACCACAACCCGGAAGTGATCGTGATCGACGAGATCGGGCGCGAATTGGAAGCTGCCGCAGCCCGCACCATTGCCGAGCGCGGCGTGCAGCTCATCGGCACAGCCCATGGACAGGACGATCGACAACCTGCTGCTCAACCCACCCTCTCCGATCTGATTGGCGGCATCGAAGCGGTGACCCTCTCGGATGAAGAGGCGCGCCGGCGCGGCACCCAGAAGACGGTGCTCGAGCGGCGCTCCCCGCCCACCTTCGATGTCCTGGTCGAGATCCAGCAGCGCGACCGGTTTGCCGTTCACATGGATATCGCTGCCTCGGTCGATTCGCTGCTACGCGGCTTCCCGCTCCCGCCTGAGATCCGCAGCCGCGACCCGGAGGGCAGGATCCAGATCGAAAAAACCAAACCTAATCCTAAGTCCAAGCCGGGATCGGAATTCCGCATTGAGAATGGGATTACCGGCACGGCACGCCAGAATTCAATCCGCCCGCAGCCATCAACCCCTGCTAAAAATGGGGGCGCACCGGTGGGCGTAATTGCTCCCGCGATCGAACCTCGCCGCACGCCGCTCCAGACAGTGCGCGTCTACCCCTTCGGGGTGGCGCGCGACCGTCTGATCCAGCTGGCAAAACGGATGGGCGTCCCGGCTGTGTTCGTCAAGGATGCCGGCGAGGCGGATGTGCTGGTGACCCTGCGCTCCTATTACCGCGACCGCCAGCAGGCAGTGATGCAGGCTGAGCAGCGCGGCGTGCCGATCTTTGTCCTGCGCGCCAACACAGTCAGCCAGATGGAGCAATTCCTGAGCGATCTGTTCAACCTGTCTGAAATTGTGCCCGCAGAGGGTGAGTTGGAGGATGTGAAGATGCAGGCGCAGGCTGCCATCGCGGCTGTCCTGAACGGCGAACGCTGGGTTGACCTGCCACCCGGTCCATCCACCGTGCGGCGCCTCCAGCACGAACTGGCACGCGACGCAGAACTGGTGTCACATTCGTATGGCAAAGAACCCAGAAGGCATGTGAGGATCTTTCGCGAGTAGTTCATGGACACTACTGTTCTATCAGCGGGCAGCAATGTCCTTCGTTCCTACACATAACGATTGACCAGGTATATGTTCATCACACTGGAAGGCCCTGAAGGCTCCGGAAAAACCTCCCAAGTACCCGATCTTGTGGATTTCTTGCGCAAGAAGGGGTATTCCGTATTCGCCACGCGTGAACCGGGTGGAACCTCGATCGGCGAGCAGATGCGTGAAGTGCTCCACAGCCTGAAAAACACCGAGATGAACCCGCGCACCGAGACGTTGCTTTACCAGGCTGCCCGCGCCCAGTTCGTAGAGCAGATCGTCCGCCCGCACCTGGCGCTGGGCGAGATCGTTCTTTCTGACCGCTATGCCGATTCAACCATCGCCTACCAGGGTTACGGTCACCAGCAGGACCTGGAACAGGTGCGCAGCCTGGTGAAATATGCCACCGGCGGGCTGCTGCCCGATCTGACGATTCTCTTGGATGTGGATGTGGAACTGGGGATTGGCAGAAAAACAAAAAGCCGGGAATGGAACCGGCTGGATGCTTACACGCTCGAGTTTCACCAGCGGGTGAGAGCCGGTTACCTGGAAATGGCCGGGCAGGAACCGAAGCGCTGGGTGGTGGTGGATGCCGGGGTCGGGCGGCAGGCTGTGCAGGAAAAACTGAGGGAGACGATCCTCACTCGAATGGAAAAAGGATGAGGCGTTCGCTGGTCTGAACCATTAATCGCCCTCCAGGTCTTCGCCCATGCCCGAGCCAAGGTCGGGCATTTCCTTTTCGATATCCTCCGGGCTCTGACCCTTCTCCAGGCGGTCCACCACATCGTTGAACTCCGCGGGGAGTTCCTCGCCCATCTCTTTCCCCATTTTGCGCATCAGGCGTCCCATGGCCTGCGGGTCTTTCTCAAGTCCGGCCAGGGCAGCCGGGTTTGAAATATCGCCAGCCAGTGAGTCCAGGCGGCTCTCTTCCGATTTCGCCATCCTGACGCGCGGGATCCGCCGGCGAACCTTGCTGCTCCCGCAGGCGGAGCAGGTCACCTTCCGGGTACCGTATTCGCTATAGGTCATGAAGAGTTCAAAGCGCTGCTGGCAGTCCTGGCAGGTGTAATCATACAGGGGCATGAACCAATTTTACCTCAACCTCTGTCTGGTACAATACAACCATGCCTGATACAGAATTCAACCTTCATCACCCGGAGCCTCTGCTGGTCGTCATCTCCGGGCCCTCGGGGGTCGGCAAGGATAGCGTTTTGCGCGGTCTGAAAGAACGCAACCTGCACATGCATTTCGTGGTGACCGCCACCACCCGTCCTCGCCGCGAGGAGGAGACACAGGGGGTGGATTATTTCTTCCTCTCAAAAGATGAGTTCGCCCGGATGATCGAACTGGATGAATTGATCGAGTATGCCATCGTTTACAACGATTACAAGGGCATCCCCAAGCAACAGGTGCGCGCCGCGCTGGCGTCAGGTCAGGATGTGATCCTGCGCGTGGATGTGCAAGGCGCCACCACCATTCGAAAACTGGCACCGGAAGCGGTGTTGATCTTCCTGACCACCGAGAGCGAGGCCGCGCTGGTCAGGCGGTTGAAAGCCCGCCAGACAGAGACTGCTGAGAACTTGAGCCTGCGCATTGCCACAGCCCGGCAGGAACTGAAACGGGCGGCGGAATTTGACTATCTGATCGTCAACGCGGATGGCAGATTGGATGAGACCATCGACACGGTGATCGCCATCATCCAGGCCGAGCACCAGCGTGTGAATCCGCGCAAGGTCAGTTTATAGGTTTGCCTCGGAAAAGGACCCAAGCCGGAAACGTATGGACCAAAACCAACCCCCCAACCAGGTTCCCCAGGTACAGCCGCCGCAGAGCATCGATGTGGCTGTGCCGAACGTGAAACCCTACGCCACCTACAGTATCCTGGCTGTGACCACCCTGATCTACCTCCTGCAGCTTGCAGGCCAGTACCTGCTGAAAACTGACCTGGTTGCGCAGATCGGCATAAAGGTGGACAGCCTGATTCGCGCCGGTCAACTCTGGCGGCTGGTCACGCCGGTTTTCCTGCACGCCTCCATTCTACATATCGCCTTCAATATGTATGCTCTGTACATATTTGGACGCGGCACGGAGGCGCGTTACGGTCACGGGCGTTTCCTGCTGCTTTATTTCCTCTCTGCCTACGCCGGGAATGTGCTTTCCTTCATCCTGACAATTAATCCATCCCTGGGCGCCTCCACTGCCATCTTTGGTTTGATCGCGGCTGAAGGGGTTTTTATCGTCCAGAATCGCAAACTGCTCGGGAACCGGGTCAACCGTTCGCTGATGAACCTGCTCTATATTGCAGGGGTCAACCTGTTGATCGGTTTCACCACCAAGGGAGTGGATAATTGGGGTCACATTGGCGGCCTGCTGGGCGGGGGGATATTTGCCTGGTTTGGCGGACCTCACTGGAAACTGGAGGGTTTCTACCCGTCCGTGCGGCTGGTTGACGAGCGCGAAGGCCACGGGGCGCTCGCAGGGACGGTGTCGGTGCTGCTGTTCTTCATCCCGCTGGCGGTATTGGGGTGGATCTGGGTCGTAAAATAGTCTAGAATCATTATAAAAAGACCTTCCGAAGGTGAGACTCTTCGGAAGGTTTTTATTATCCAATCGCTTCTTTCAGCCTGCGAGCCAGTTTCCCGAAGTGCGCCGTGTAGCGCATCTCCTCGGCTCGCGGTCGTGGGAGATCCACTGCCAGGTCCAGTTTTACCTTGCCGGGCCGCTGCGATAACACCAGCACGCGGTCAGCCAGGAAAAGCGACTCGCCGATGGAGTGTGTCACCATCAGCACCGTCTTCCGGCGCAGTTGCCAGATGCGCGAGAGTTCGGTCCACATGCGCTCGCGCGTGAGCGCATCCAGCGAGCCAAAAGGCTCGTCGAGCAGGAGAATATCAGGGTCATGAATGAGTGCCCGCGCGATCGCCACCCGCTGGGCCATCCCTCCGGAGAGATCGCGAGGCCAGGAGGTCTCAAATCCCTGCAATTCCACCAGTTCGATCAATTCCTGCGCCCGGCGCCGGGTCTCATCTCGAGGCACACCTTGCAGTTCAAGCGGTAAGGTGATGTTTTCGACCGCCGTCCGCCACGGCATCAGGTTGGATTGCTGAAAAACCATGCCTATTCCTGGTTGTCCGCCGGCAAAGGTGAACGAGCCGGAGGTGGGCTCGATCAATCCTGCCAGGATGCGCAGCAACGTGGATTTTCCGCTACCCGAAGGACCAAGCACACAGATAAATTCGCGCGGCTGGATGGTGAATGAGACCGAGGCGAGCGCGTCCAGGTCCCCGTTGCGGTCGGGGAAGGTGATGCTCAGTTCCTTGACAGTGAGGATGGGATCAGTCACATTAAATTCCCGTTGAAGAAAGGGAGCAGGGTATATCTCCCCGAGCCTAGGGGAGAAAATCGTTGCTGAACGCTTTGGAAAGGTCCAGCGGTTGAAGGAGCAGATCCATGTCGAGCAAGACGGATTGCATATTTTCCCAGGCAGCGGGGTTTGATTCTCCCAATCGTTCGGCCTTCCACAGGTCAATCGAGGTAGCCAGCACCTGTTTCTGGACCAGTGCATCTGCCTGCGCCAGGTTCTCCACATAAACGAGGGAAATCTGGTAAGCAGTGTCAGGATCCGCGATGGTATCCGACAGACCGTGCAAAAGCGCTGCGACCATGCCTCGCACCAGGGCGGGATTGCCGGCGGCGGTTGTTTCATTGGTGATCAACCCGTTGGAAGCCATTTGGACATAATCCGCCACCCGAAATTCAACCAGGTCGATACCCTGGGCTCGCAATTGTACCGGTTCGTTGCCTGTGTAAACCGAGACAGCCTGATCTCGCCCAGCCGTCAGCGCGGCAGCCTGGGTGTAGCCGATGGAATCGAGGGTCACATCCGATTCGCTCAAACCTCCGGCGTGGAGCAGGGCGCGCAGGCCAATATAGTTGGCTCCGTAGAGACCCGGCAGACCGATGGTCTTGCCGCGCAGGTCCCCCAGAGCAGCGATCCCCCCGTCGGACCTCGCGATGACCGACACCGGGTATTGCTGGTACCATGCAGCCACGTAGACTACCGGTAATCCCTGGGCGCGGGCAAGCAGCACCTGTTCCCCGGAAATGACCGCAAATTGAAGGTCGTCTGCGCCGACAAGGGAGGCGGCCTGGTTTTCATCCATGTAGGCAAGTTCCACATCCACGCCGGCAGCGGAAAAATATCCTTTTTCAATCGCCACGTAGATCGGTGCAAATTGAATGTTGGGTATATATCCGAGCGAAAGTTGGATGGGTACCTGATGGGTTGCAGGTCTCTGCGTGCAGGCAGTCAGAAGAATGATCGTGCAGACAAGCAAGCCAGAACGTCCAATAGTTTTCATAAGTTCGTCTCCAGTCTGCTGCAGGAAGCAGGAATGTTATCCTTATTCATTGGATTCCTGCCAGACAAGCAGTTTCCTTTCCAGAAAAGACACAAAACCATATAACACCAGTGCCAGGGTAATCAGGGTGAATACTGCCACAAAGACAAGGGCGGTGTCGTACTGTCCGCGGCCCACATTGACCAGGAATCCGAGACCGTGGTCTGCACCAACCAGTTCCCCCACCACCGCCCCGATGACGGCCAGAGTGGCACCGATCCGCAATCCGCCCAGCAATACCGGCAGGGCTGCCGGCAGTTCCAGCATGCGCAGGATCTGCCCGCGCCCGGCATGCAGCGAGCGCATCAAGTCATGGAATGGGCGCGGCACCGCCCGCACACCCACCACCGTGTTGACCAGCACCGGGAAGAAGACGATCAGCGCGCAGACCAGCACCTTGGAAAACAGCCCCGGCCCAAACCAGATCACCAGCAACGGGGCAATCGCAACGATGGGTATGGCCTGGGTGGCGACCAGGTAGGGGGAGACCAGTCGTTCAAACATCCGGCTCTTGGCGATCAGGTAACCAAGAGTCACGGCGACGAATGTTCCCGCCAGCAGACCGAGCAGGACTTCCGCCAGCGTGGTAGCTGTGTGGATGATCAGGCTGCCGTCGATCATTGCTTTCCAGAAGCGGGCCGCCACCTGCTCAGGCGCCGGCAGGATGAAAGCCGGCAGCCCGGCGAAATGACTCACCATCCACCAGGCCAGTATGGCCAGCACCAGGGAGATGAATGCCGTCCAACGGGAGGAACGGGAGGTGGAGCGGGAGGGTTTACGCAGTTGCTTCCAATCCATGAATTAAAAAACCTCGTTCAAGTGAACGGGGCAGGCGCGACCGAAGGATAAAAAAACCCGGAAACGTGTTCCGGGGCAATTATCCACACCAGACCCGGGAGGGTCTAGTGGTCACCTTCTTCTATCCAGACTATGACGGTCGGCTCTGGAATTCACCTGTTGAATACTGCGGGTGTCACCAGATCATGCAAGGAGGTACGGTTACCAGGTAACCTTGCCGCCTGCTCGTGGGCTGTACCACCGGTCGGGAATTCACCTGGCGCTGCGTTCGCTGCGCTGCAGGTGTCACCCTGCCCCGAAGGTTGATATTCAGTTGTAGAAATTATACTGCAAAATGGCCGCTCCAGGATTCGCCCGAAGAGACCTTTCAAACAGGTTGTGATCCATGGGAGCAGGTATTACCCATGGTTTTTTTAACTTATGCCTTGAGGATGGCAGTATCAGCAACCGGGCAGACAGCCAGGCACTGCGGGCTGTCGAAGTGACCCACGCATTCCACGCAGGTGGCTGGGTCGATCACGTAGGGGGTGCCTTCGGTGATCGAGGTGGTTGGGCATTCCGGGACGCAGGCTCCACAAGCAATGCACTCCTCTGTAATTTTCAGGGCCATAGCTATTACTCCTTGAAGGAATTTGAATGAAAATCGAACTAAAAATACTTTATCGGCGGTGGTGTGTCAAATGACGAATGTCTTGTAATTGACTGCTTTTGTCACAGGTCTTTTTTAGTCAAAGGATAAAAAAACCCGGGCCAGTACCGCCCGGGTCCTGATCCTGCTGTGTTTGGAGGTCTTCACCAGCTGCTTTCTGGACGGCCGTATTTATCCACGATGCGCTGGTATATCATTCGATCGTAAGATGAAATGCTGATGATCTGGAAGCCTTCATTATGGGCGTTCGGATCCATCGGGTCGCGCCGGCTCCACTTCCTGCGGGCAATAAATGAAATAAAGGTCTTGTCCGATATCTCGGGTGTCAGTTCCAGGCGCATGGAGTATTCGTCGTAGACATCCGGCGCACCCTGGCGTTCGAGCTTGAAGCCCTGCGGGCTGATATCGGCAAGATACCCGATGAGTTCATGCGAGTCGTTGTCAACGACCTGCATGTAATAACCGAATTTTCTGCGTTTAATGCTCCTGCGTTCCTCTGCCATGGCTTAACCTCACCTGCTTAACTCCGGCGCGCCTTTAATTTCTCTGCAATGGCTTTGAACGCCGCAACCATGTCATTGTCTTCCTGGATGAATGGGGATGTCTTGGTCAGCGAAATCTCATACACCTGGATGGGTTGTTCGCTGCCGACCATGTTCAGGCTGCCGGCTTTCTGGACCGGGTATTTATTCGTGATCGCCTCGGCGGTCAACTCGCCTACAAAGATGCGGTTGGGAATCGCCCGCTCCTGCATCCGGTAGGTCATTTTAATCAGATTGCCCATCACATTGAATTCCGCCCGTTCCTGCGTGCCCACATAACCGACTATTGCGTTACCGGTATTCATCGCCACGCCGATATCACAGGTTTGCTCGGGCTCCTGGGTGTCGGTTTTCTTCACGAACTCAATGATCTCGCGGGCAACACCGACAGCTTTTTCTTCCGGGGGCAGCTCTCCTTTTGTATCCATAAAGACCGCCAGCACCCCGTCTCCCAGGTATTTAACCATCCCGCCTTTCTTGAACACGATCTGGGTCATATATTGGTAAAAAGAATTCATGAACAGTGAAAACTGCTTTGGTCCAATTCGCTCTGCAAATCCGGTCGAATCTGCAATTTCCACGAATAAGACCGTCACTTTTTTCTCAACCAGGTCCGGTAGTTTTCCCGTCTTCAGATAATCCTTTAAAATGTCCTCGGCTTCAATGGGCGAGACAAAGCGCAACAGGAGTTGTTTGATCTGCCCCTCGCGGCGGATCTTCTCAAGCAGTTCAATTCTCACCATGGTCAGGGCGGTTTGATGGCTGATGGCCACGGCCAGCTGCATATCGCGTTTATCGAATGGCAGGGCGCCCTGGCGGTTCTTTTCTATATAGATGAGGGCAAGGGGTTTCTCGTTGCTGACCACGGGAACGCACAATGCCAGCGGGCTCACCTCGACGGAAGAATTGCGGATCGCCTTGGCGGTTAAATTATTCGCCCCTTCCATGCTGACCCGGTTAAAATCCTGGGCCATGATGACTTCACAGACATCCACACCCATGGCGCGTTTGATCAGGTCCACCACCATGACGATCGCGGCTTCGATATTGACAACGGTATTCAGTTTCTCCGTGATCTCGTACAGAAGGATGGGATGCTCGTCAACTGACTCGAGCACCAATTCCCGGGTGAAGTGGCGCGTGCCAGATATTTCCTTCTGGTCAGCGGGGGTGTTGGTGATCTTGGTCAGATGCATGACGGTCTGACCGATGCGGATGACGTCACCGTTCTGCAAACGATAGAACCCGGTGATCTTCTGCCGGTTGACATAGGTGCCGTTGGAACTTTTCAGGTCGTTGATCGATACCACTTCAGACATTGAATCGAAATAGATCTCCGCGTGCCGCCGGGAAGCGGCAACATCGTTGATCACAATATCGCTGGTGACCAGGCGCCCGATCATCATCTTTCCGGGTGTTAATTTGATCTGCAGTGGTTCGCTTCTTGGGTTGGTTATTGTCAGAGACCACATAGTTGCCACCTTCTTGTGGATAGTATCAACGATTCTCGCAGTACGTAAAGTGTACTCTATGTGGGTGTAAAAAACAACATTCTTTCACCACTATCATTGAGCCAATTTCCATGCAAATCATCCGTTTTTTCAACCGCGGCGCGATCGAACTGCATCCCGGGAATGATGAACAGGAAGATCACCTGGAATCTTCACGGTTCAGGGCTCCAGTTGTGCTTTCAACTTGGCAGCAGTCTGTTGGAATTCCTCCAATCGCTGGCGTTCCTTCTCCACCACCCGGGCTGGGGCTTTGCTGGCAAAGTCGCTGCCGAGCAGATTCTCCAGGCGGTCTATCTGTGCACGGATCTCGTCCAGTTCCTTTTGGATCCGGTTGCGCTCCTCATCCAGGTCCAGCATGCCGGAAAGGGGGATGTAGATCTCCACCGGACCGACCACCAGCGCGAAACTGTTCTCCGGCTTTGCCGGCAGGGTGGCATGGATCTCGAGGCGGGATCGATCCACTCCTGCCAGGGCAGCGATGACCTCCGCCTGCTCGTTCACCAGTGCGGTTACGGCGCCACCTGCGATTGTCGCCGGAATGCGTTTTGCCGGGCTGACCTTTTTCTCGGCTCGCAGGTTGCGGATGGCACGGACCGTATCCTGGACCAGTGCAAAGTCTGCCAGCCTGGCTTCTTCCCAGCCCTGGGATTGGCGCTGTTCCGGCCAGGGTGCGATGATCAGGGCCTTCGGGCCACTCTTTTGCCAGGCCAGCCAGCGGGGATGCCAGCAAGGCGCTGCCGCAGGTGACCCCATAATTCCTCGGTCACGAAGGGCGTGATGGGGTGCAGCAATCGCAGGGAAATATCGAGGCACGTGCGACAGCAACTGGGTGGTATGCAAAGCGCGGTTATCTCCCGCCGCCAGTTGCAGTTTCGCCACCTCAACATACCAGTCGGCAAAATCGTTCCAGAAGAATTCGTAGATCTGGCGACCGGCTTCCCCGTACTGGTAGGTCTGGAACAAGCGCTCCACCTCGCGCACCAGCTGCTGCAGGCGCGCCCAGATCCAGCAATCAGCCAGTGTCCAGTCCGACGGAGTCTCGCCATTGGGGATGTCATCATCTGCGGCTGGCGATCCGCTGCTGGATGGAAGGCGGTTTATGGCGCTGATCACAAACCTGCCTGCATTCCAGATCTTGTTGGCAAAATTCCGGTTGCCTTCCACTTTCTTCAGGCTCAGGCTCATATCGTTGCCCGGGCGTGGAGCCCACCAGCAGGGTGAAGCGCAGGGCATCGGTGCCGTAATCGTCCATCACCGGCAGCGGATCGACTGCCGTTGCCCTTGCTCTTGCTCATCTTCTGCCCCTTCTTCGTCGCGGATCAGCCCGTGCAGGTAGACCGTGTTGAATGGCACCTGCCCGGTGAATTCCAGCCCATCCATGATCATGCGCGCCACCCAGAAGAACAGGATATCGTAACCGGTTTCCATCATGGTGGTCGGGTAGAAATACTTGTAATCGGGTGTCTCTTCCGGCCAGCCCAGCGTGGAGAACGGCCACAGACCGGAGGAGAACCAGGTGTCGAGCACGTCCGGGTCCTGGTGGATGTTCGCCGAGCCGCAGTGCTGCGCATTGGGTCGGGTCGTGGCGGGTGCAGGTCTGCTTGCCGCAATCGTCGCAGTACCAGACCGGGATGCGGTGACCCCACCACAACTGGCGGGAGATGCACCAGTCCTTGATGTTTTCCAGCCAGTTGAAATAGACCTTTTCGAAGCGCTCCGGGATGATCGTGATGCGCCCGTCTCGGACGGCCTTCAGCGCAGCTCTGCCAGTGGTTGGATCTTGACGAACCATTGGGTGGAGATCATCGGCTCGACGATCTCGCCGCCGCGCTGGGAACGCGGGACATTGAGTGTGTAAGGCTCTTCCTTGATGACCAGTCCGGCGGCTTGCATATCGGCCCATAGTTTTTTGCGGCAGTCAAAACGGTCCAGGCCTGCGTAAGGCCCGCCGACCTCGGTCACTTTTGCTTCCCGGTCCAGCATCGAAAGGACCGGCAGTCCGTGACGCTGCCCAATCTCATAGTCATTCGGGTCGTGCCCGGGAGTGATCTTCAATGCCCCGGTGCCAAACTCGCGAGTCACATATTCATCCGCGATGACCGGGATCTCGCGTCCCAGCATTGGCACGAACACCTTTCGCCCGATGAATTTCTTGTAGCGTTTATCTTCCGGATGGACAGCCACGGCAGTATCGCCCAGGATGGTTTCCGGACGGGTGGTGGCCACCGGGATGAACTGTCCTCCTTTTGAAGCCGCTGCTCCCGGCTTGGAAACACCAGCATCCGTGTCTGCGAGCATGTATTTGAAATAATACAGTGTCCCGGGTTCTTCCGAGTATTCCACTTCCAGGTCGCTGACCGCAGTCTTTAACCCCGGCGACCAGTTGATCAGCCGCGGGCCGCGGTAGATCAGTCCCTTCTCGTACAGGCGCACGAAGGCCTCGCGAACCGCCTTCGACAAGCCATCGTCGAGGGTGAAGCGCTCGCGGCTCCAGTCGCAGGAGGCGCCCAGCCGGCGGATCTGCTGGCTGATGATGCTGGTGATATTTTACCTTCCAGGCCCAGGCGCGTTCCAGGAATTTCTCGCGCCCGAGTTCCTCGCGGGTCACTTCCTCGGTACGCAGCAGGTCCTTCTCCACCTGCAACTGGGTGGCGATCCCGGCATGGTCGGTGCCGGGCACCCACAGCGACGGGATGCCCTTCATGCGGTGGTAGCGGATCATCAGGTCTTCCATCGCCACGAACATGACGTGACCGATGATGCAGTTCGCCGGTGACGTTGGGCGGAGGAATCGAAATGACGAACGGTTTTCTGGAGGGATCGAAATCCGGCTGGTTGGGATCGTTGGACGGCTGGAAATAGCCGCCCTGCTCCCACATCTCGTAAATGCGCGGCTCGGTGGACTTGAAATCATAGGCTTTGGGTAACTGGTACTCGGTCATAGCAACTCCTTGCATCCTGAATAAAAAAACACCTTCCGTCCGATGAGGACGAAAGGATGCGCCTTCCGCGGTACCACCTCAATTCACCAACATGGTGCACTCTGTGCCTGACCATCATCAGGCTGGTCTGTAACGGGACCTGCCGTGCTGTTCTACTCTCACGAAGATTTCTTCAGCAAGGTGACCGTGCGACTTCGGCAGTGGGTTGCTGCGGAGGCTTTCAGCCAGGGCCGTCCTTCTCTATCAGCGTGCCAGTCAGCCTACTCCTCACGGCATGATTGAGCAGATTATACAGAGTCAGTTGACACAAGTCAAGCGCCTGGAATCCATAGAATAGGTGTTTATTGGTCCTGGAGGCACTGGAAGTATGGGGTTACCCTTGCAACCCTCCTCAGTTATGGTATCCTTGACCTACCTCATTGTTGGCTGGAGAGACCATGTACATTGCCATTGAAGGTGTCATTGGGGTTGGCAAGACCACCCTGGCGCGCATGCTCGCCCCGTCATTCGAGGCCGGGCTGCTGCTGGAAGTCTTTGAGGAAAACCCTTTTCTTTCCGATTTCTATTCGGACCGCGCCCGTTACGCCTTCCAGACGCAGATCTTCTTCCTGCTAAGCCGCTATCATCAGCAACGGCGCGGGGTGGCACCCATCGTCGACTCCGGAAAATCCCTGCTCTCGGATTACACTTTTGCCAAGGACGCCCTCTTCGCCCGCATCAACCTGCAAGGTGACGAACTGGAGATGTACAAGCGCGTCCACGAGGCGCTGGCCGAGAAGATCCCCTTGCCCGACCTGATTGTTTACCTGAGGGCTGACACGGATGTGTTGATGCAGCGCATCGCCTTGCGCGACCGTTCCTACGAGCGCAACATGGAACGAAATTACATTGCAGACCTCAACCGTGCATACGAGGATTTTTTCTCCAAACCCTTTGACGGTACGCCCGTACTCGCCATTGACACCAACCCGCTTGATTTTGTCCACTACCAGGAACATCTTGGCATTATCGAGAACCGTATTCGCGAAACCCTCAAACTGCCTCCCTACCAGCCGTCCCTGATCACCAAATAGGCGCATCGATGCGCATCACCCGTGAGACGCTTGTCAGCATTGCCAAAGGAGACCGCCCAGAAACGCGCCCTGGCTGAACCCGGGTTGGTGGCTGCCTACCTGACCGGGTCGGTGCGCGGTGAAAATCCCTTCCTGGGTAATTCGACAGATATCGACATCGTCCTGGTGCATTCCGGTCAACCAAAGATCCGCCGCGAGGTGGTCGCGGTGACTGCTGACATCCACCTGGACATTGTCCACAATCCCCGCCGGGAATATGAAAAACCCAAGGAATTGCGCATCCACCCCTGGCTGGGCCCCGAACTCTATGACCCGCTGCCTTTATATGTCAGCGGGCATTTCTTTGAATTCATCCAGGCGGGTGTGCGGGCAGAGTTTTCCGATCCGGGCAATGTGCTGGCACGCGCCCGTAAAAATGCCGAACACGCCCGCCAGATCTGGAGCGGGCTGCAGGAGGGCCTGGATGCCGGTCCGGCGCGGCTGCTCGCCTATCTGAAAAGCATCAACCACGCCGCAAACTCCATCGCCCTGCTGACCGGCAACCCGCTGGCAGAACGGCGTTTCATGCTCCAGTTCCATGAGCGGGCCGAGGCTGCCGGAGCGCCGGAGCTCGCCGGCGACCTGGCGAACCTTCTCGGTGGAGACCGGGCAGAGCTGTCCATGCTGAGTGGTTTTTTGAATGCATGGGAGGAAGATTTCATTCATGCAGCCGGTCGGAAAAAAGTCCACCCTTCCATTGCCTTCCCACGGTTGATCTATTACAAAGCTTCTTTCCATGCCATGCTGGCCAGTGAGTCTCCCCTCACCATGCTCTGGCCGCTGGTGCACACGTGGACGTTGTGTGCCGCCGCGCTTCCTGCAACACAACAAAAAAAATGGCAGGCCGCCTGTGAAACACTCGGGCTTTTGGGGCAAGCGTTCGATGAGCGCCTGGAAGAACTGGATCGCTTCCTGGATGCGGTGGACGATATGCTGGATAAAATGGCTGCCAGCCACGGTTTATAGATCATTTTTCAGGAAGCCGGCTTGAAAAGGAGGGACAAAGCCTGTGGATAAGTGCCCGAAAACCGTGGATAACTCACTCGCATTGTGGAAAAGTCGCTCAATTGTTCGAAATATGAACCCCCACAGGTGGTAAGGATTTGCCTGAATATCCAAGATTTGGTCTATTAAGAAAAAGACTTTATTCCTTTCCATTATTGTGAAAAAATATCCACAACTTATCCGCAGGTGAGCACACCCGGTTTCCATTTGAAACCACCAGGTCCAGGGAATCCCCTTTATAAAAATCATGTTTTCCGATCAAAGCGGGTTTTCCACATATCCACAGGCTCTACTACTGGTACTATAAACTAATCTTATTAATATGATTAGGAATACCGGGGGATATTCCACCCACCAGGAGGTTGCTATTTATCCAAAAAATTGTATAATATTCTTTATTCCCTGAAGAGAGGAGGTGCCTGGCAGCGATACTCTTCCTGTTTTGTTTTCCAAAGGAAACCTGTAATCTTTAAAATTTGAGAGGAGAGAGATTGTGAAACGTTCACTGTTCTTGCTTGTCTCGCTAATCGTTTTGACCAGCCTGATCCTTTCCGGCTGCGGACCAAAAGTGGATGCGGCTGCGAAAGCCAACGGCATTCCTGATGCCTCCTATATTCCCTTCCCATCCAACGGTAAATCAGTCACGGGCGCCTGGTCTCAGGAACCTGACAGCATCGTCCCCTACTATTCCCAGATGTCTTATGCCATCTGGATCACCCAGCTGACCCTGGCGGGCCTGGGCGAGTGGGACGAAGGCGGTAATTTTGTCGCCGAACTTGCGGCGGAAGTACCGAGCGCTGCCAACGGTGGCGTCTCGGCTGACGGCCTGACAATCACATGGAAGCTTAGACCCGGTCTGAAATGGTCGGATGGCGAGCCGCTCACCTCGGCGGATGTGAAGTTCACCTGGGAATCCATCATGGATCCGGGCAACGCCGTAGCGAGCCGTGTCGGATACGAAAAGATAACCAGTATAGAGACCCCGGATGACACCACTGCCGTGCTCAAGTTCTCGGAACTGTACCCGCCGTGGCAGACCCTCTTCACCCAGGGTCCGAATAACTCCGGCGGCCTTCTGCCGAAACACATTCTTGAAGGCCAGACCGCTTTAGAGAGCAATCCCTTCATCCACTGGCCGAAGGTTTCATCTGGTCCGTGGGTGATTACGGACTGGGTTGCCGGCGATCATATGACCCTGCTGCCCAACCCGAACTTCTACTCGGGACGCCCAAAACTCGACCGAATCCAGATAAAGTTCGTCCCCACCCCTGAAACTGCCCTGGCTGCCCTGCAGACCGGCGACATTGACTGGTATCCGGACTTTTCTGAATCCGACATTGCCACTGTCGGTGCGCTTGAGCCGACGATCCACCTGGTGGTCAAGCCTGGTTTTGACTTTGAACATTACTTCTTCAACCTGGGCACCACCACGGGTGTGAATGGCAAGGGCATCTCCGACTTGAATGGCTTCTGCCCCTTCAAGGATATCCGTGTCCGCAAGGCGATCACCCTGGGTATCGACCGTCAGGCCTTTGTTAACAGCCTGTTGGAAGGCCAAACCACCGTGCCTGCCACCCAGTGGCCGAACTCCGCTTGGACCAATACCAGCCTCGTACCCGATCCATATGATATGGAGGGTGCCAAGGCCTTGCTGGATGAAGCCGGTTATACGGTTGGAGCAGATGGCATCCGCTCCGGTATGTGCGATGGTGTGGAAACCAAGTTGTCCTTCAACTTCGAGACCACCGACAAGCAGATCCGCGTGGATATTGCCCTGGCAGCCCAGTCCGACCTGGCCAAGATCGGCATCGAGTTCAAGCCGATCCACACCCCGGCCGGCACCTTCTTTGCCACCTACACCGATGGTGGCAACATGGCCATGGGCAAGTATGATATGGCCGGCTACACCACCGGCTTCTATCCCGATCCTATGTCGGGCGTGATGGACAGCTACTCCTGTGACACCATCCCGAACGCGAGCAATCCGGGGGGTGTGAACAACTATAAGTTCTGCGATCCGGAGTTGGACGCTTTGATGAACGCGGTAAACGCTTCCGCTGACCCAGCTGTCCGCAAGACGGCCATCGACGCGGTGCAGAAGCACATCTTCGACAACTACTATGTGGTCATGATGTACGCTCGCGCCAACGTCTACGGCATGGTGGACCGCTTCGTACCAGGACCCTTTGGCTTCGCCAGCAACATGGACTGGAACTCCGAACTTTGGGATGTCAAATAACGACCTGTAATTGAATCAAAACCGAGAGGCAGGGGGCTATCGTCCCGGTTCCAGGACGGGGCTTCCCTGCCTCCCGGTGCATCGGAATAATAGAATGGTGCGTGTTACGCCCGGTTGACGCGACACGCACCATCAGTATATCTTACTGAGCCGAGGAGGTCGCCCGTGTGGAGTTACATTGCGCGACGAGCAATCCAGGCACTTTTTACGCTGTTTATCATTACGATTGTGTGCTTTCTCTTGACCCGTTTTTCCGCCGATCCATTGGCGCAATACGCAACGAATCCAAATATGTCGGCAGCAGATCGCGCCGCTCTGCGCGAACGCCTGGGATTGAATCAACCCCTGCCCGTACAATATCTTAAGTGGATTGGGCTGGTTGTACAGGGAGACTTTGGACAATCTTTTTTTTCGAAGCAACCGGTGCTTGGTATGATCGCTCAACGCTTGCCTCTGACCCTGACCCTGATGATCACTGCCGAGATATGCGTCCTGACCTTGGCTTTGATCTTGGGAATTATTTCAGCGGTCAAGCAATATTCGCTGCTGGATAATGTAATCACGTCATTTTCCTTCATTGGATTTTCAATGCCGATCTTTTTCATCGCCCTGGGCTTGATGTTGATCTTCGCAGTCCAATTCAAAAAAATGGGCTGGCCATATCTCCCTACAGGGGCGGATATCTGGGATCCCAGGGATATCGGGGCGCTGGTTAGGCATATGGTCCTGCCGGTCTCGGCTCTGGTCATCATCCAGACAGCTAACTATTCCCGCTTTGTACGGTCCAGCATCCTGGAAGTGCTCGGACTGGATTACATTCGAACAGCCCGCGCCAAGGGATTAACCGAGCGGGCTGTGCTGTATAAGCACGCCCTGCGGAATGCCGCCCTGCCCTTTGTCACCATTGTCGGCCTGGACATTCCCGCTTTGTTGGGAGGAGCGCTGGTAACCGAGTCGGTCTTCGCCTGGCCCGGGATGGGCAGGCTGTTCTGGGAATATGCCCAGCGCGGCGATTTCCCGGTGGTCAACGGTGTATTGCTGATCACTTCTTCTGCAGTGGTTCTCTTTACCATTATTACAGATGTGATTTACACCTTTGTAGACCCGCGGATTCGTTTAAGCTGATCCGGAGCAACTTATGTCTTCTGAAACCCTGAAAGCAAACGGATTTCCAACGCTTAAAGCAGAATCTATTGGTACCGCGCTGACCCCCGGTCAGTTGATCTGGCGCCGGTTCCGCAAACATCGAATTGCTTTGGTGGGTGGGGTGGGGATTGCCCTCCTGCTGCTCTTCATTATTATCGGCTCCCTGCTGATCCCCTTGGAGAAAGCCAACTACGTGGATCTTTCTGCGCGCCTGGCGATACCTTCGTCCACGCACTGGATGGGCACCGATAGCACCGGCAGGGACGGGTTCAACCGGATCGTATACGGTGGGCAGATCTCCCTGATCATCGGGTTACTTGCGGTGGTGATTTCTGTTTCCATGGGAACAGTCTTGGGAGGCGTGTCTGCCTATTATGGTGGCTGGGTGGATGCAATCTTGATGCGCTTTACAGAAGCCATGCTTTCCATCCCGCAACTCTTCCTGCTGATCGTTCTGGGGAAGTTCTTAGGCAGGGATGTTCAAACAATTAAGCTCTTTGGCCTGTCCTTCAGCGGCAGCGT
The DNA here is from genome assembly GCA_963828815.1 of uncultured Chloroflexia bacterium. Lineage (GTDB taxonomy): Bacteria > Chloroflexota > Anaerolineae > Anaerolineales > Villigracilaceae > UBA877. Next base: position 912,067 of record CAWHGD010000002.1, on the reverse strand, counting down.
GGGGATTGTCATTCTGGTGATCGGGCTGACATCCTGGATGTACCTGGCCCGTATTGTGCGCGCCAATGTTCTTTCCCTGAAGGAAATGGATTACATCGCAGCAGCGAAGTCGCTGGGAGCCAGCAACTTCCGCATATTCTTCAGTCACCTGGTGCCGAATACACTGGGCATCATCATTGTGTCTGCCACGCTCGGGCTGGCTGGAGCGATTCTTCAAGAGGCCTATGTGTCATTCCTTGGCCTGGGCGTGCAGCCGCCGACCGCCTCGTGGGGCAACATGCTCACCAGCGCGCAATCCTTCATCCAGAAAGGAGCCTGGTGGATGTGGGTATTCCCCAGCCTGTTCATTGTTTTTACGATCCTGTGCATCAACCTGCTGGGTGATGGATTACGGGACGCATTTGATCCGCGCAGCAGCCGCCACATGTAGCTAGGAAGCAACCCGGTTTCGAAGGAGACCGGGTTTTTAGACGAGAAGGAAAATGTCCGGATTCTTCAATTTTGGTGATTTGACCTGGCCCGAGGTATCTGCCCTACCGCGAGATACCCCGCTGCTCCTGCCTCTCGGCAGGGTACCGCCCTTTGATTCCCTTAATAAGATGTTGAAGACATCCCAATCCGTGGGCCTGCTTCCAGCCATTCCCTTCGGCTGGGCGGGAAGCGTCCTGGAGGTGCGGGAACCGATCCTGACGGTACTGGTGCATAACCTGCTCGGGAATCTACTCGAGGATGGTTTTACCTCCGTCCACGTGTTGAATCCCGTGGGCCTGGATCTTGGGGAAGGTATAGCCGCCATTGTCCTGCCGCAGGAGGCTGAGAAGCCTTTCCTGTTTCCGGCCGACAACGGGAAGGTGGTGATCTTGCCTATCGGTCATACCGAACAGCACGGCTACCACGCGCCACTGTGTACCGATACGCTGATTATTGATGCCATCGGCCAGGGAACCGCGCAGGCTGTCCCGGAGCAGGCGCTCTCCCTGCCAGTCTTTCCTTACGGGGTCAGCACCCACCGGCGCTCCTTCCCCGGGACGTTCAATGTGGGCGGCAGGATCTTCGAGGATTTCTGGCTGGCAGTGGTGGATACGCTGGTGGAGCGGGGATTTACACGCTTCTACCTGATGAGCGGGCATGGCGGCAACTCTTCATTTATGGTGAATGTGGTCAAGTATGCCGGGGAGAAGTACCCCCAAATTTTTTGCGCTACGGCCTTCCTCTACCTAACCGGTCCGCAGGGTGTGGCTGCCCTGGAAGAGAGACGCCAGTCGGGGCTGGGCGGGATGGGGCACGCCTGTGAACTTGAGACTTCGCTCATCCTGCACCTGAGACCGGACCTCATCCATCTGGAGAGGGCAGTGGACGAGACCGATTTCGTCACCACCCCCAACTACTACATGGACTGGATCGAGGGCGGGGCGCTGACCGCAAACCCGCCCTGGGAGGATGATACCCGCACCGGCGCTTACGGCGCAGGCAGCCTGGGCACCGCGGAGAAAGGCAAATACTGGTTGGAAACTGCCATTGCCGAGAAGGTCGAACATGTGGCAGAGATCAACGAGCAGTACATCCGCAGGCGCGAGCGAAGGCTGAACAAGAAGTAAAACCTCCTGCCAGGCAGGTTGGATGGAAGTAAAAAGACCCTCACGATTGTCGAGGGTCTTTCTCTTGCTATTACTGTCCCGAACTGATGATCACCCGCTCGCCCAGCCAGGCCCAATCGTACAGCCATTTCGCGTCCGCCGGGGACAGGTTGATGCAGCCGTGCGAGGCTGCTGTGCCGAAATTATCGTGCCAGTAAGCGCCGTGAAAGCCAAAATTGCCAGCATAAGTCATGAAATAGGGCACTCCCTGGATGTAATATTCGCTGGTGGAGGTGGGTGGCGGCATGATGGTACTGTAATCGAACTTGGTGAGAATGGCAAACCGGCCCTCAAATGTCCAGGAATTTGCCCCGGAGGAGACCAGGGTGGCGAAGACCAGCTTGCATTTGTCGAAGACGGTCAAGGTTTGCTCGGTCAGGTTGACGTAGATAAACCGACAGGTGTTTGCCCCAGCATCTCCCGGTACCTGCGGGTTGACCAGTGCAAGCGCATCTTCTGGAAGCCACTCGTCCGCGCCGACGGCGAAGTAACCTGCTTTCTGCGTTTGCGCGGGAACTTCATGCACGACCTGGTAACGGGAATAGGTCTGGATGGAAGTGCCAGCTGCGTTGACGCTCTGGGTTGTAGCCAGCACCCAGCCGAAGCGGAAAGGCACGTCACGCCTCAACAAAATGCCCGTGAACGAGGAGGGAGTCAGGACTTGCAGGTCTTCCCCGTCCATCCAACCGGAATAAACCGCGTCATAATAGAAAGTTCGGCCTTCTCGCATCTCTGTGGCGATATAAGCCACATAAGCGGGAAAGTTCGGTAGATACCCAAAATTGCCTGTTTTTAATATAGCGTCCTGCAGGCTGACATAGATCCTCGCCTTCTCGTTATTGACCTGGGCATAGTTAAATTTGAGGACCCCCAGTGCAGGATCGAGTGTAAGGTACCAGGCGGGTTCAGGAGTGGGTGTGAGGGTGGGGGTTTGCGACGGAGTAACAGTGGCTGATGGTGTTAACGAAGGAGTGGAGGTATTGGTCGGGGTTGTGGTGGGCAGGGATTCAACGGCCCCCGCGCAAGAGCAGAGCAGCCAGGCGAGTGCCGATAGCATGAGAATCGAGAACCATGAGAGGGCGAACCTGCTGGAAACCCCGGGGGCGTTCCCGGCAAAAGGATGGCTGTTCGCTTGCTTGCGAATTTTGTCCAGACCCCCTGTCTTCATCGGAGCGTGGGCCAATCCAGCAACAGCACTTCCGCCAGCAGGCGGGCATTGATGTTATGGTCCAGTCTTTCGATTGCAGTCTGCGCGTCGCTTACCAGTTTGCGCGCCCTGGCGAGCGTGAGCCCCGCGGCCAGCGAATCGATTGCAGCGGCATAATCCATGTTGGTGAGCGAGGCAGCGCCCTCTGGTCCTTTGGCGGGCTTTACCGATCCACTCTTGTGCAACATCACATCACGCCAGAACGAAAGCCACAGCTGGAACGTTTCGCGCAGGTTGGTTTCATCCCCGCTCCCTCGTTTCTTCCGGTCGGTCAGTTTTTCCGCATAGGCAAAACGTTCCTGGCGGGAGGACCTGAGCAGGGTCTGCATTTCATCCAGGCGATGCACACGTAACTCAAGCGTTTTTTCATCTTGGATCAGGCGCAGGGCGTATCCGGGACGCCCGCCGGAGAGATGGGCCAACAGGTGGGCAGCGGTGCCTGCACTGGCAGTGGAGGAAGAATCAATCATGGCAGGTTTTGGAATTTCAGGCAATTCCTGCTTGTCGAGAAAAGCTTCCACCTGTTCCACTCGCAAGGGACGCAGGCGCATGATCTCGCAGCGTGAGGAGATGGTTGGGAAGACCTGCTCGGCAGTATCGGCTGTCAGCAGCAGTACGGCGTGGGCAGGTGCCTCTTCCAGCATTTTAAGAAGTGCGTTGCTCGCATGGGGATGAGCTTCCTGGAACCGCAGGAACAGGACCACGCGGTACCGTCCCTGGTAGGGTTTCAGCACCAGGCTGTGCCTGACGGCCCGGATCTGCTCCACCTTTAATATGCCGCCTTCCTTTTCTGATTGGATGACAGACAGGTCGGCATATTGCATCCGTTCGATCTGCTGGCAGGTGATGCATTTTCCGCAGGGATCGCCGGGAGCGGAAGGCTGCGGGCAAGTTCAGTGCCTGCGTAAAACGCAGCGCCAGGGTGCGGCGACCCACACCGGGCGGCCCGGTGAACAGGTAGGCATGGCGGACGGAATCATGAGCGATGTGCTGCATGAGCATCTCCACCGCCCATTCATGCCCGAGAATGTTCCAATTTTCAGTCATGTTGGTTCTTTTTATACAATTCGAGAGCCCGGGTGATCATTCTTCGCCCGCCCGCAACCTCAGATACGAATCATACCTCAGTGGATGAACCCTGCCATCCTGGACCGCTGCCCGCACGGCGCAACCCGGCTCGGTCAGGTGGCGGCAGTTGCTGAACTGGCAGGCTGCCACCAGAGGAGCCAGTTCGGGAAAGTACCCGTCCAGTTCCTCGGGCTCCGTGTCCCACAGCGCCAGGGAGCGCAGGCCGGGCGTGTCGGCTACATACCCGCCGCCCTCGAGCGGGAACAACTGGCGTACCGAGGTGGTGTGGCGTCCCTTGTGGATCGTCTCGCTGACTCTCCCGCACCGCCAGCCCCAGCCCGGGTTGGACCGCATTCAGCAGGCTGGATTTTCCCACCCCGCTTGGCCCTGCCAGCGCAGATACTTTACCTCGCAGCCTCGTTCGTAATTCATCGATGCCCAGGCTGGTTTCCACGACTGCGACTGCAGCCTCCATGGGCGTGGTAGCACAGGTATAAATGACCGGATACCCAATGGCTGGATATAAACCGAATATCTTCTCTGCCTGGGCGCGGCCAACCAGGTCGACCTTGTTGGCAATAATGACTGCCGGCAGGCCCTGTTTTTCGGCGATGACCAGGAATCGGTCCAGCATGCGCAGGTGGGGGATGGGATTGGCGCAGGCGAAGACGAAAACCACCTGGTCGGGATTGGCGAGGATCACCTGCTGGTAAACACCCTGAGGTCTCGGATCCAGCCGCACCAGGGAACTGCGGCGCGGCTCAACCGATTCAATGCTGCCCTTTTCACCCGGCTGACAGGAAACCTGGACATGGTCGCCGACTGCGGCAATATCACCGACATGTTTCCCCTGCTTGAGGCGGCCGCGCAGGTGGCAGGTCGAGCACGCCGCGATCGGTCTGCACGGTGAAAAAGCCCGATTGGGAACGGATGATGAGACCGGAGATTTGTTCTGAGGGCATCGAGGATGGCAGCTTTTTTCCCGGGCTGGATTGCGTAGTACCCGGGGTCAGGGTCCCGGAGTGGGGGTGGGTACGGGAATGCCGTAATCCGGGTTGACGACACCAAACGATGATTCCCATGGATAGAGCGTCTGCCCGTGACCATTGAAGTAAATTTCCATCACCCGCCTGAAAATTGGCGCCGCCCAGGTGGAGCCTTCGCCCTGGTAATTAACCAGTACTACCACCGCAATATCGGGTTTATCGGGCAGGTGGGCCAGGCTGTAACCGGCAAACCAGGCATGCGGGTCGGTTGTGCCGCTCTCCGCGGTACCGGTCTTGGCGGCGACAGGGAAGGGGAAACTCGAAAGCCTGAAATAAGCCGTGCCGCGCGGGTTCTCGACCACGCTGCGCATCGCATCCTGGATGGATTTCAGGTTGGCGGTGGTGAGCGGCAGCGTTCCGTTCGCCTGCGGGCGGAATACGCTGATGGCCTCGCCGCTGACCGGCTGGATCTTTTCCACCAGCTGTGGGCGGTAGAGTGTTCCGCCGTTGGCGACAGCCGCGATGTAAGTGGCCACCTGCAGAGGGGTCACCTGGACATCGCTTTGACCGATGGCAATGCTGGTGGCTTGAAGACCGTCTGTCGGGTCAGGGATGTTCCCGTTTGATTCAGCCACCTGCTCGATACCGGTGGCATTCCCAAGGCCAAAAGCCCTGGCCATATCGGAAACTAAAATGCCCTTGCCCGCATTCCACAGGTCGAATCCGATGTGGTAGAACCACGGGTCGCAGGAGCGCATCAATCCCTGTTCGAGGGTCAGCAGGCCGCTGGGCCGGGTGGTGCAGGTCTCTTTCCCGCTGTTCAGTTTTTCAGTCTGGCAACGATCCCAGGTCCAGTCGTACAGCGTATGACCGGGGATGTCAGTGAATGAATAACCGCATTCATAGGTGGTATCTGGCGTGAACATGCCGCTTTCCAGCGCGGCAGCCATGGTGACGATCTTGAAAACCGAACCAAGCGGATAGGTGCCTTGCGTGGAGCGGTTGAAGGTTGGCTGTTCGTCGGTGAATTGCCTGTTGAGGTTTTCCAGGTCGTACCAGTTGGGATCGAAGCCGGGCGAGGAGACCATCGCCAGCACCCGCCCGGTATCCACCTCCATGACGACGATCGCGCCGGGAAGACCATCCATGGCAGCCTGGGCCTGTTCCTGCAGATCATTGTCGATGGTCAGGGTGATCGAGGCGGCGGGTTCTGAATCCACCTGGGCGAGCACGGTTTCATACGTACCATCCGCGGCGGCAACGTAAAGCGTGGCAGCATTGCGGCCATGCAGGTAAGTCTCACCCCATTTTTCGATGCCTTCCCATCCGATCCGTTCCCCACCGCTGTAGCCGAGCCGCCTGTAGGCATTCATTTCTTCCGAAGAGATGAACAGGGTATAGCCGACTGCATTCGGGGCAATGTTTGGTTCATAAAAACGGGAGGTGTAAGGGGTGGCCCTGACGCCGGTGAAATTGATGATCCCGGAGGCGTTGACCGCCTGGGTGCTGGCCTCGCCCACCGGCACATAATTTCCCGCCTCATAGTTTTGATAATTGAAGCGGATGATTTCCGGGCGTACACCCGTCAGCTGCCATAGCTTGTTGAATACCGCCCCCTCATTATCAGGAGTCACTTCCCCGGCAACCAGCCCCATGGCATAGGCATCCGTCTGGGTGGCGATGGCATTACCGTTGCGGTCATAGATATCGCCGCGTGCCGGGCTGACCCCATTGGCGACCAGGCGCTTGCCGCCGGCAAGTTCGGGCAGGATCAAACCATCGTTCCACTCGAGCCGCCATTGACCGTTTTCCAGCAGCAGGTTGGTATTGAAGTCGCGCTGGATATCTCCGAACAGGCTGGTATGGTACGTGATATGAAAGGAAACCTGTGATCTTTGCGGGTCGGTCAGCATGGAGAGAATAGTATATTCGACCGATTTCATGCTCAAAGCATTGAAAGCATCCGTGTACCGTTTCGAAAAATCATCCTCAGAAATGGCATCCCGGCTGCTCTGGGTGATCAGGGAATACATGCTGGTAAAGTCTTCAGTCAGCATGGCATCCAGGTAAGCGCGCAGGGCTCCATCCGGATCGGGAACATGGGTGACATTAACCTGGGCGGATGGCAGGGAGGTGGGATTCGTGCCGCCGTCCCTCCCGCAACCGGCAAGAAGGATACATACCAGGAGCAAATTTAACAGGTGGTAACGTTTCATCTATTCACCTTATCGGTTAACCGGCCTGCGCGCCGTGCAGGATTGCGGCGGAGACCTGGCAGGCATACTTCAGGCTCGCCTGGCACGCGGAAGAGATGTCCACAGGGGGGAGAATGTCGAAGCGGCGCATCAAGCGGGCCAGATGGCAGAGCGGGAGTCCCATCACGCAGGCATAGCATCCAGACATACTTTCCACAGGCTGGAATCCTGGGTGCTGGATGGCATAAGCGCCGGCTTTGTCGAGCGGGTCACCGCTGGCGACATAGGAATCGATCTCCGCGTCCGCATAGTTGCGCATGGGCACATCTGAGACGCACAGGTCGGTCACCAGGTTCCCCTCTTCCTGTCTCAGGACCGCGATGCCAGTAAAGACCTGGTGAGTGTGACCGCGCAACTGCCGGAGCATATCCTTCGCTTCTCCCGCGTCCCCGGGTTTCCCGAGGATGGTATTGCCATCCACTACTGCCGTATCGGCAGCCAGGACGATCCGGTTTTCAGGTGCAGGGAGATTACAAGCACGTGCCTTGCTTTCAGCCAGGCGCAGGACGTAGAGTTCGGGCGTTTCGCCGGGACGCAGGTTTTCATCCACTTCTGCGGGAAGTGTGTCGAAATCCCACCCACTGAGGGCTAGCAATTCCCTTCGCCGGGGGGAATTCGAGGCCAGCACCAGGAATGGTTTTCCCATGGGCGGGATTCTAACACACTAGCGGGTTCTCCATCCCGGATGTAAAATGAAGCGGTCCAGACCTGACAGGTTCGGAATCCCGCGCCTCCGCCCGGTCGCCGGGATAGCCCGCGAGACTCTGTCAGGTTTTTCCCAACCATAGTAATTAAGGAGGCCGTTCGTGCTGGAACTCATTGAACGCATCCGCCGTGAGGGCAAGAACCTCGGCAACGGCATCCTGAAAGTGGATGGTTTCATTAACCACCAGGTGGACCCGATCCTGATGGATGCCTGCGGGCGCGAACTGGCGCGGCGATTTTCCGGCGTGGGGGCCACCAAGGTGCTGACGGCTGAAATTTCGGGCATCGCCCCGGCTCTCACCACTGCACAACACCTGGGCCTGCCGGTGGTCTATGCGCGCAAATCCAAGCCGATCACCATGCCCGACCAGATCTTTCTGACAACCGCCCCCTCGCACACCAAGGGGCTGATGGTTGAATTGATCGTCTCGCCTGAATACCTGTCAGGCGGTGAAAAGGTGCTCATCATCGATGATTTCCTCGCCTCCGGAGCCACGATACTGGGCCTGGTGCGCCTGGCGCAGGCAGCCGGGGCGGAAGTCGTCGGGATCGGGACGTTGATCGAAAAGACCTTCGAAGGAGGGCGTAAACTGCTCAAACCACTGGGTGTGCCGGTGGAATCACTGGCAGTCATTAAATTCATGAAAGACGATACCATTGTTTTTGATGAGTAAGGCCGGTGCAGGATGTATCCTCAGAGGATGCGGCGCGCCTATAAATTCCTGCGCCAACCATTCATCTACCGGATCTTTATCTGGATGTTGAATCAGGTACCTTTTGCCATCCCCGTCAAGCGCTTGCGGGAGACAGACTCCCTGCTGGCTTTCATGCATCCCAGGCCGGCATACCCTTTTCATGTCATCCTGCTGCCGAAAAAAGCCATCCGCTCCTTTTCGGAACTTGATCCTGCCGATCCATTTCTGGCAGATCTCGTAACTACCGCGAAGTCCCTTGTGGATGAATACCACCTGCTTGCCTATCGTCTCATTGTCAATGGCGGAGAATACCAGGAATTCCCACATTTACATTTTCACCTCATTTCAGATGTCCCTCCTCGCTCAACTAATATTTCTTCAGAGAAAGCGGCGAAAGTTGATGGGGCGTAGAATCCATGCACAAATCCATCGCCATCCTTGATTTTGGCTCGCAATATGCCCAGTTGATCGCCCGCCGGGTGCGCGAGGCGCATGTCTATTGCGAACTCTTCCCCTGGGACACTCCAGAAGAAAAAGTGCTAGCCTTGCAGCCGAGAGGGTTCATCCTCTCCGGAGGTCCCGCCTCGGTATATGCCGAGTTTGCTCCCGGCATGCCGGGATATGTCCTGGAATCAGGTCTGCCCATCCTTGGTATCTGCTACGGGATGCAGATCCTGGTGCACAGCCTTGGCGGCAAGGTCAGCCCGGCGGAGCAGCGGGAGTACGGTCCGGCGGAGATCCAGCCGCTGATGCATGGTACGATGCTGGATGTGATCTCCAGGGTCTGGATGTCGCATGGCGACCGGATTACAGAAATGCCGCCGGGATTCGTTGCCCTGGCAAGGTCAGACAGCAGCCCCTTCGCAGCGATCGGTGATTTTGAGCGCAGGTACTTTGCCGTGCAATTCCACCCCGAGGTGAATCACACCCCGAACGGAACGCAGATCCTGCGTCATTTTGCCACCGATATTTGCGGCTGTGATCCGGATTGGACAGCCCGGTCGATCATCGAGGAGAGTATCCCCAGGATCCAAAGCCAGGTTGGAAGGGAATGCGTCCTGGCTGCTGTAAGCGGCGGCGTGGACTCGTCGGTGGCGGCCGCGCTGGTGCATAAAGCCGTCGGCGACCAGCAGGTGGCTGTATTCGTGGATACCGGTCTCCTGCGGGAGGGCGAACCGGAACAGGTGGTCCGTTCCTTCCGCGAGCAAATGGGCGCTGAATTGATGGTTGTGGATGCTGCCGAGGAATTTTTCAAAGCCCTCCAAGGTATCACCGATCCTGAGCAAAAGCGCCGGATTGTTGGCGAGAAATTCATTCGCATCTTTGAAAGCGAGTCCAGCAGGCTCGGAAGGGCGAAGTTCCTGGTGCAGGGCACGATCTACCCGGATGTGGTCGAATCGGCCGCGCCGGATCGGAACAAGGCCGCCAGGATCAAGTCGCATCACAATGTGGGCGGGACTGCCGGAAAAAATGGAAATATCCCTTGTGGAGCCGCTGCGCTACCTGTTCAAGGACGAGGTGAGGGCAGTGGGAGAAGAGCTGGGCTTGCCGGAAGAGCTGGTCTGGCGGCAGCCGTTCCCCGGGCCGGGGCTGACCGTACGCTGCCTGGGAGAGGTGACTCCCGGGCGGGTGGTCATTTTACGGCAGGCAGATGCCATTTTCACCCAGGAGTTGACCGCTGCCGGGTTGCTGGGGAAGCATGCCGGCACCAGCCAGGCTTTTGCAGTACTGCTGCCTGTCCGCTCCGTGGGGGTGATGGGTGACGAGCGCACCTACCAGGAGGTCTGCGCCTTGCGGGCGGTGGTCACGGATGATTTCATGACCGCGGATTGGGCGCGCCTCCCGTATGATGTGCTGGCAAAAGCGGCAAACCGGATTGTCAATGAAGTGCACGGAATCAATAGAGTGGTGTATGATATCACCAGCAAACCGCCTGCCACAATTGAATGGGAATAGGGATTTCCGTGATCCACCAACATAACAGGAGTGGAGAAGAATGACAGACGAGATTGAACCGGTCAAGGCATCCCCGCTCGAGCCCCGCCGCCCGATTCCACCCGCACCGATCCATCCACTTGCCGCACTGACCATTATTGTGCTCGATAATGTGTTCGGCTGGATAGATGTTGTGCCCGGTGCCATCCTCGGCACAAGCCTGCTGGTTGGCGGGCTGGGCTTCCTGTCCACCCTGTTCGTCCAGCGTTACCTGGCAAAGGATGAATGGGGGGAGTCGCTGGCAAAAGGAATGGTCATGGGTATCATTGCCGGCGTACCTTTTCAGGTGACCGGAACAGCCGTGGGTGCTGTTCTACTTGGCTGGGCTGGCGCAAGCCAGTGGATCAAACTCCCAGCGCGTAACCGCCCGGAACAACTCCCCGCTGCGCAAGACGAAATCGTGGATGTGGAACCCAGGGACGGCGAATGATCGCAGGGTTCTGATCCATCTGTAAAAAAGGATGCGCGCCATAAAGATCATTTAATTCCCCGGAGGAAGAAAGGCCCTTGTGTGCCTGAAAGCAGATTGATGCGAAATAACCTGGCAGGTTTTCTGGTTGTGTTCCTGCTTTTTACCGGGCTGGGTAGAGCCAGCGCACAGGGCGGGGCGCGCCTCGAACTGTATAACCTGGAGACAGCCTCATTCCCCGTAATGACCGCCGGGCTGGATGTGTTTGATGCCAGCGGGAACTTTGTCACCGGTCTTACACCGGAGAGCATCACCCTGCTGGAAGATGACCAACCGCGCCTGGCGACGGTCGCAGAATTCCAGCCAGGTGTGGAATTTGCATTAGCGCTCGACCCGGGCACGTACTTCTCCTATCGGGATGCCCGCGGGGTGACCCGGTTTGATAAAGTAGTGCAGACTGTGAGGGAGTGGGCGTTAATGCACGCCGATTCCCTGGGTGACGACATGAGTCTGGTGCCCCTTGGCGGAATACCCCTGATGCACTCTGATACTTCGGCATCATTTGTCAGCACCCTCGACGCATATCAACCCAACCTGCAAACCATTTTCTCCAGCCCGCAAACACTTTCGCTCGCCATGGATGCTGTTTCAGAGCCTCCATCCGCGCCGGGCATGAAACCCGCAGTGCTGTACATCACCTCTTTACCGACTGCGGCTAATATTCCGATTCTGCAGAACCTGACCCAGCGTGCCGTTGCCCAGAAGATCCGCGTGACTATCTGGATTGTGACCTCTCCAGACCTGTTCTCCACATCCGGAGCCACTGCCCTCAAGGATTTAGCCATCCAGACCGGCGGGCAGTGGGTCCTGTTCTCTGGCGAAGAACCATTACCCAGCCCGGAGGAATACCTGGCGCCTCTGCGCCATGCGTACCGACTGGAGTATTCCTCCGCCATCCAGGTTTCCGGCGGGCATACGCTCGGTGTGCAGGTGAGCCTGAACGGCGAGACGATCACCTCGGCAAGCCTGCCGTTCGAACTGGATGTTCAGAGTCCCAATCCAATCCTGGTCGCGCCTCCGGAACAGATCGTCCGTACAGCCCCGGATGAACGCACCACAGATACAACATTATTCCTCCCCTCCCGGCAATCAATCGATGCCATTATTGAATTCCCCGACGGATATACCCGGCCGCTGGTCCGCACTGCGCTGTATGCAGATGGTATCCTGGTGGATGAAAATACTGCTGCACCTTTTGATCAGTTCAGCTGGGACCTGAGCGGGTATTCGGTCAGCGGGCAGCATTTGCTGACCGTGGAAGCCGTGGATAGCATTGGCCTGAGCAAGGTGAGCCTGGGCATACCGGTGATGGTGACGGTTGTCCAGCCGCGCTTTGGCCTGCTTCCCTGGCTGGCGCGTAACAGGAGCTGGGTGGCCCTGGCGGCTGCCCTCCTGGCAGGGATAGGCCTGGGAGCGATCCTGGTGCGCGGCCGGGGCAGGAAACATCCTGCTGGAACCGGCAGGCGCGCCTCCCCAGGCGACCCGCTGACCCAATCGATACCTCCAGGTGGTAGAACGCGCCTTCCACAAAAGTCGGGGATGCGTTCAGTAAGAGCGCCGGAAGCCCATTTCGTCCGCTTGAAGGATGACGGCCAGCCGCTGACCGCGCCTTCCATCCCCATTGCGCAGGTGGAGACCATTTTCGGCTCCGACCCGATCCACGCAACACGCATCCTGGATGATCCTTCCGTCTCGCCGCTGCACGCCCGCCTTTATGTTTCCCAGGGGGAATACATCCTCTCGGATGAAAAATCAACTGCCGGTACCTGGGTCAATTACGAACAGGTGACATCCCCGCGCCGCCTGCGTCATGGCGATGTGATCCACATCGGTCGTGTCTCGTATCGATTCCTGCTGCGCAAGCCGCCAGAAATTCCCCCGCCGCGAGTCTTTCCACTGAAGAAATGATCCGCACACCGCATTCTCCGCTGGAAGTTGCCGCCGTAACTCATCCCGGTATGGGTGGCAGGCGGAATGAAGACCGCTTCGCCGTTTCCTCGTTCCAGGTGAGCGAAAATGATGCCACACCATCCGTCTTCGCGGTTGTCTCCGACGGGATCGGCGGGCACCGCGCCGGGGAAGTGGCAGCCGAAATGGCCGTTGAGACCATCAGCCACATGGTAGCCCAGGCGGATGTCCGTCATCCGCTGGCTGTTCTCGATCATGCCATCCAGGTCACCAGCGATGCGATCGCATCGAAAGCGCGGGATGATACCCAGCGCCTGGGCATGGGCACCACCTGTGCCTGCGCCTGGGTTATTGGCGCCCAGTTATTCATTGCATCCGTGGGCGATTCGCGCATTTACCTGCTGCGCAATGGAAACCTGATCCAGTTGACGGTGGATCACACCTGGGTGCAGGAGGCAGTGGAGAAAGGCATCCTGGCTCCGGAGGATGTGCGCAACCACCCGAACATCCACGTGATCCGGCGTTACCTGGGCTCAAAAAAAACACCCAGCGCGGATACCCGTCTGCGGCTGGCAAAAGAAGAGACCGATGCCCAGGCTCACGTCAACCAGGGATTGCGGCTGCTCCCCGGGGACTTGCTAATGCTGTGCACCGACGGTCTCACCGATGTGGTGGAGGATGCCGAGATCACTAGGGCAGTGCGCGGCCTGCCTCTCCAGTCTGCCGCGCAGGCGCTGGTGGACCTGGCCTGTTCGCGGGCCGGGACCGACAACATCACGGTTGCCCTGCTGCTTGTACCCTGGGAACCTCTGCAGGAAAAGAAACGCGGTATCTGGAAATTGATCCTGTTTGCATTGACCGCCTTGATCATGCTCGTCATGGTCTTGCTTCTTTTAACCTGGGTGGTTCTTCATTTTGTTTTACCGAATGGTGCGTTCATTTGAGATTCCTCCGGAATCCGTGTCTGCCGCGATGCGGATGCCGGGCTGTACCCGCTAGAAATTTGACCACACACTTTTGTAAATAAACTCACCTCTTGTAAATTTCCAATAATGGCGTATACTCCGCACCGCAATTAAAAAAAAATTAACGAGGTGATAATGATCACACCAATGCAGGAAAAGGAAAACGATAAGCCTCCCAGTTTGCCCCCGCGCCCGGCGCATCCGTGGAAGGTGGCCGTGCTCGCCAACATCAAGGAGCGAGACAAGTCCCTCCCGGCGGATGTCCCTCCGGATGCCGGCGCGGACTTTGATTACATCGAGACCATCGACCATATCCGGGCGGCCATCGAGACCGATGGTCACAAGGCAATCTTCATCCAGGCAGATCGAGATCTGCCTTATGCATTAAAAGAAGCCCGTCCAGATATTTGCTTCAACATTGCCGAAGGATTGGGGGGAGATGCCCGCGAAGCCCAGGTGCCAGCCCTGCTGGAAATGTTCAAGATCCCCTATACCGGTTCGCGCGTGATGACCAATGCCATTTCGTTGGACAAAACGCTCACCAAGCGCATCTGGCGTGACCGGAACCTGCCTGTTGCTCCCTTCCAGGAATTCACCTTTGGCGACGAACCATTGCGCCCGGAAATGCGCTTCCCGCTTTTCGTCAAGCCTGCCCGGGAAGGCACGGGCATGGGCGTGAACGAAAAAGCCATTGTCAATAACGAGGCTGAACTGCGCGAACGGTGCGACTATGTCATCCGCCTGTACCATCAGCCTGCCCTGGTGGAGACCTTTCTGCCAGGTCGTGAGTTCACCGTTGGGATCATGGGCCGCCACGACACCGTTCTCTACTCACGCCATCCGGAATGGTACGAAAAGGACGGTTTCCTGCGCCTGCCCATCCTGGAACTCGACAGCAGCCGCTCCATCACCCCCGGCATTTACGGATTGGAAGCCAAGGCTCAATCGGTTGGCTCGGAAGGCGCACCCGCCTACCTCTGCCCGGCACCGGTTGACCCGGAATTGACAAAGAAACTGCACCGCCTTGCCTGGCGGGCACATATTGTCCTGGGAGCGTTGGATGTTTCCCGCACCGATATCCGCCTGGACGGTGACGGGCAGCCGCGCCTGATGGAGATCAATCCGCTGCCGGGTCTCACACCCGGCTACAGCGATCTGTGCATCCAGTGCCTTGGACAGGGGATCTCCTACGAAGACCTGATCCTGGAGATCCTGTACCTGGGCGCTTCCCGCTGGAACATGCTCACCCCGCGTGACATTCCACTGCCGCAGAAGAAGAAAACCGGTCCGCTGAACGGGGGCGCCAAGCCCGCCAACGGGAAATAGCAGCCGAAACCGGGCTTTGGTGAAAACCAGAGCCCGGGTTTTTCATTATGGTATAATTCGCCCGCCTTACGGAGAGGTCGCGTAGCTGGCTTAGCGCGCACGCTTGGAAAGCGTGTAACCCACAAAGGTTCGCGGGTTCGAATCCCGCCCTCTCCGCCAACTGGACTTCCCGCCTAATTTTGCGGGAAGTTCCATTTTTCGAGGAGGGCAAGCGCTCCTGCCACCGGGAAAATAGGTCAGGATTGTCTCGTGATATACTCGGGGCTACGATGAAACAACCGCACCATCCCCGCACGCTGATCGTCCTATTGGTCCTCCTGGTTGCCGCCACATGTACAGCAATCGCTTTGCGTACATTTACAAATGCGCATGCCGCTGCCAGTATCACCGCAACACCCGTGACGATCACGCCGTCCAGCCCGGCGGACGAATTGGAATTGGAACCAGCTGCCTCCACGGAAACCGGCACAGGCACCAGCGAGGCAGGTGGAGAAGACGGGGCGTCGAGCACTCCGGCGCGGACCCGCGATCCGAGGGATGGCGACACGACCGGTATCATCGCCATGGTTATTCTGCTTGTGACCGTGCTGCTGGTTGCATTGGTGGCGGGTGAAAGAAGCGCCTTTAAGAAAGAAAAAAAGAAGAAGAAATATTCCGCATGAAAGCGTTGGTAATCTTTACTCTCGCGGGTAGGAAATCCCTGCTGGTCTCCTGAATTTGGAGGCCAGTGATGCTTAAAATGCATGTGGTAGAATACAGAGTGCTGTCAGGGTCTTCATCAGCAATATTTAAGGAAAGATGCCAGGTACTGCTCAATTTGCAGAAATAACTACTCATGTCCATTGGTGTTGAACAAGGTAAAATTCCCCCGCCTCCGGGCTTGATCGCCTCACTGATGGCGGGATTTGATTCAGTTGCCAACCACATTGCGGTCATCCTGCCGCCGGTGCTGCTCGACCTGTTCCTGTGGCTTGGTCCGCGCCTGCGCTTGAAGGAATTTCTCCGTCCGCTGATCGAGCGCATGCCTTCGCTGGCGAGCGCCTTCCCATCCAATTTCCCCGATCTCAGTAGTGTTCAGACCGTCTGGACAGGCATCGCGGATAATTTCAACTTCTTTATCATCCTGCGTACTTTCCCGGTGGGCGCCACCAGCCTATTAAGTTTCAAGGCGGTTTTGCAGAATCCGCTTGGAGCTTCCTTGAGCCTGGATGCGGGCTCGCTTATCGGCATCCTGATTTGGGCTTTTTCCCTGTTTTTCCTGGGGTGGATCGTCGGGGCTTTGTATTATTACTGGGTTTCCAGGGTGGCGCTTCAATTGGAATCGCGCTCGCTCTGGAATTCCCTCCGGCAGGCAGTCGTCCTTTCTCTGATATGGATGGGCCTGCTCCTCTTTTTTGGCTTGCCAGCCCTGCTGCTGCTGTCGATCCTGACCGCCATCAGCCCGGTCCTGGGGCAGGTGGTTATATTTGCCGGAGCGTTGATCTTGATCTGGCTGTCGATGCCAATCTTTTTCTCTGCGCACGGTATTTTCACCCTGCAACTGGATGCGCTGCGGGCCATTCTGACCAGCCTGCGCATGGTGCGCTTCACCCTGCCGAATACAGGCTTGTTCTTGTTGACCTTTATCGTCATCAACCAGGGATTGAACTTCCTGTGGAATACCCCGCCGGACACCTCCTGGTGGAGGCTGCTGGGAATTGCAGGGCACGCATTCGTCTCCACCGCCCTGATAGCAGCCAGTTTCATCTATTATCGTGATATTAATGTCTGGTTGAAGGTGGTCTTCGAGCAACTTCAACGGCAGACGACTTCAGCGAAAGCGTGATTTGAGGAATTTATGGCAGTAAACGGCAGTTACACAGCTAAGGATATCCAGGTCCTGGAGGGTCTGGAAGCCGTCCGGCGCCGCCCCGGTATGTATGTGGGCGGTACGGATATTAAAGCCCTGCATCACCTTGTCTATGAGGTGGTGGATAACTCGATCGACGAAGCCCTGGCAGGTGTCTGCACGCGGATCGAGATTGTCATCCATGCCGATTCATCCGTTACCGTCATCGACGATGGGCGCGGCATCCCAGTGGACATGCATCCGACCGAAAAGAAATCCGCCCTCGAGGTGGTGATGACCAAGCTGCACGCCGGCGGAAAATTCGGCGGCGGCGGCTACAAGGTATCCGGCGGCCTGCACGGGGTGGGTGTCAGCGCGGTCAACGCCCTGTCGGAGTGGTGCGAGGTGGAGGTCCAGCTCAACGGCAAGGTCCACTTCCAGCGCTATGAGCGCGGCTACCCCAAGGAGCCGGTCAAAGTGATCGGCAAGACCAAGGCTGGCGTAACGGGAACGAAGACCACCTTCAAGTTCGACCCCATTATCTTCACCGAAGCGCAGGAATACCGCTTCGATACCCTCGTGCAGCGTTTCCGCGAGATGGCTTTCGTGACCCGCGGCACCACCATCTTCTTCCTCGACGAGCGCACCAACCGCGAAATGACCTTCTATTTCGAAGGTGGCATCACCTCCTTTGTACGCTACCTGGACCGCAACCGCGAGACCCTGCACGCAGTGGTGCATGTCGAAAAGGACATCGAAGGGATCGGCATCGAATGTGCCGTCCAGTACACCGACGCTTACACGGAGTCCATCTATTCATTCGCCAATACCATCAATACCGTGGATGGCGGCACGCACCTGACCGGGATGCGCACCGCGCTGACACGGGTGGTCAACGATTATGCGCGCAAGGCCGGGCTGCTCAAGGAAGCCGACCCGAACTTCTCCGGGGACGACACGCGTGAAGGTCTGACCGCCATCATCAGCATCAAACACCCCGATCCGCAGTTTGAGTCGCAGACCAAAGTCAAGTTGATGAACCCTGAAGTGCAGACCTACGTGGCACAGGTGGTGGGTGAAGCCTTCGGGACCTTCCTCGAGGAGAATCCACAGGCGGCCAAGGCGATCGTGGCCAAGTGCCTCACCTCCGCGCGGGCGCGTGACGCGGCCCGCAAGGCACGTGACCTGGTGATCCGCAAATCCGCGCTGGAAAGCCTCACCCTGCCCGGAAAACTGGCAGATTGCTCGCAGCGCGACTCGTCCAAGACCGAACTCTACATCGTCGAAGGTGACTCGGCTGGCGGCTCTGCCAAACAGGGCCGCGACCGGCATTTCCAGGCTATCCTGCCGCTGCGCGGCAAGATCCTGAACACCGAGCGCGCCCGGCTGGATAAGATCCTTGGGAATAACGAAGTCAGGGCGCTCATCTCGGCCCTTGGCACCGGCATCGGCGATAATTTTGACCTGGACGGCCTGCGCTACGGGCGGATCATCATCATGACGGATGCCGACGTGGATGGCTCGCACATCCGCACGCTGCTGCTGACCTTTTTCTTCCGCTACATGCCCACGCTGATCGACGAAGGGCACCTGTTCATCGCCCAGCCGCCGCTCTATCGCCTGGCGTACAAGAACCAGGTCCAGTACGCCTACAACGATGCTGAAAAGGATAAATTGCTCAAATCGCTGGGGGTCAGCCCCGACAAGGTCAGCCTGTCCCGCTATAAAGGACTGGGTGAAATGAACCCGGTGCAGCTATGGGATACCACCATGAATCCGGTCAACCGCACCCTGCTGCTGGTGACGGTGGACGATGCGGCCGAAGCCGACCGCACCTTCGACATGCTGATGGGTGACGCGGTGGATCCCCGCAAGCGGTTCATCCAGACGCATGCCAAGACGGTAAGGAATTTGGATATCTAGGAAACAAAAGGTCCCTCTTGTAGAGGGACCTTTTTCGAAATATTATAAGGGTGATGTTGTCCGCGTCATCATGCCTGGCGCCGGCTGCCTGATTGGGTAACCATTCCGTTGGGAAAGGAGTGACTGCGTATGCGTACTCATCGCCTTTCGAAGCAACATCGGCTGTGGTTCGTAATCGTTCTCCTTCTTGCGTTCACCGCATTCCCGAATCAGGTTGATCGGGCCGCACCTGATTATCAAGACCCAACCTATCAGGAGGATTTCGAGGATGGGCAAGCCCTGGGCTGGCAATTGGACCCTGGTTGGCGGGTGATTCTCGACGCCGCCAATCATGTTCTCGCCGGGCAGGGACATCAATGGGCTCGTCTCGACAAGTCCTTCAACGGCGACATGCGGCTGTCGATGCGGGTGAAACTCCTGCAGGGCAGGATCCACCTGGTGACCCACCTTACCGATGCCAGCCGGTACTTCATCGGATTCGATACCATTGGATCGGACCTGAATAAACAATACTTTCCCGATGAATTCCATGACAGCCTGGCTACTGGCAGCGGGGCTCACAGCCTGAACCGCTGGTACCAGGTGGAGATCATCTTCCAGGGCAGCCAAATCAACTTCCTGGTAGACGGGGTGCAGGAATGGTCTTACGCCGACCCGCAGCCGCTGCTGAGCGGGGCAATTGCCTTTGAGACGCTGGACGACTCGCAAGTTTACGTGGATGATATCCGCCTCGAGATCGGAACGAGCACACCTGCCACAACCATCCCGCCAGTACCTGCAGCTGCCACCCCCACCCTCCCCGCCCCAGCCAGCCTGACCTGGGTGCGATTGGGCGGTCCGCTGGGCGGGCTCGGTTACGATGTCCGCATGCGGCCTGACAATCCGGATTTGATGTACGTGACGGATGCATTTGCGGGCGTCTTCATGAGCGAGAACGGGGGTGAAGACTGGTTTCCCAGCAACAACGGCATTACCATCCGGTGGGGAACCACGGGCGACGCCATCCCCATTTTTTCCCTGACGATAGATCCGAACAATTACGATATCATCTGGGCGGGGACCCAGAACACTCGCGGCATATTCAAATCTCTGGATGCCGGGTACACCTGGCAGAAGATGGATAACGGTATCATCGAACGCGATGGCATCACCTTTCGAGGTTTTGCCGTCGAGCCGGGGAATTCCAATATCGTTTATGCAGCCGCGGAAATCTCCTCGTGGATTTGGAATCGTGGTCAGTTTCGCCCCGGTCGCGAGTTCGAAATGGTCGGCGGCGTGGTCTACAAAACGACTGATGGTGGACTCCATTGGAAGCAGGCCTGGCGGGGGGACAACCTGGCGCGTTATATCTGGATCGACCCGCGTAACGTGGACATAATCTATGTTTCCACCGGTATCTTTGACCGCGAGGCAGCCAATTCCGATCCACAGGCGGGGTTACCCGGCGGGGTGGGGGTGATCAAGTCCGCCGATGGAGGCATGCACTGGACAACTATGAATAACGGCCTGAAGAATCTCTATGTCGGCTCGCTTTTCATGCATCCACAGAATTCCGATATCCTGCTTGCCGGCACCGGCAATAATCAATACCATGAAGACTCGGGGATATACCTCACCGAGAATGGCGGCATCAACTGGCAGCAGGTGTTGAGCAACGATAACATTGAATCGGTGGAAATTTCCTTTTCCGATCCGGCCATCGCCTATGCCGGCAGCGCCGATAACATCTATCGCAGTGAGGATGGCGGGCATACCTGGAGGAGCGTCTCTGGAGGAGGCCCGGATGGCTGGGGTTCGCCGGGGGTGCGTGCCGGTTTCCCGATCGACTTCCAGGTGGATCCGCGCAACCCGGACCGTCTCTTTGCCAACGAATACGGAGGCGGGAATTTTCTATCCGAGGATGGCGGCAAGACCTGGATCGATGCCAGCCGTGGGTATACCGGTGCGCAGGCACGCGCCATCGCAGTGGATCCATCACAACCTGGGCATGTTTTCGTTGCGGCGAGGAGCGGAATCTTCACCAGTTATGACGGCGGTACAAACTGGATGGGTTTGAATTTTGCCCCTGTCGTCGTTATGGAATGGAACATGGTTGGAATCGACCCATCCAACCCGCAGCACCTCATCGCCGAAACCAACTGGGGCAATAATCTGTTGAACAGCACAAATGGTGGTTACAAGTGGAATTCAGTTTATAGTATTGGCGAACAACGCATCGGCTGGCGTGCGGTCGCTTTTGCACCTTCGGACACACGGATCGTCTATGCGGGCTCAGCGGGTTACTTTTCTGCAGGCAGTTTTGACGGCGGCCAACCCGGGCAGGGCATCTTTATCTCCCGCAATGGGGGTGCCACGTGGCAGTCAGCTAATGATACGAATTCTCAAACCGCCCATGTAACATCGCTGGCAGTCGACCCCACGAATCCGCAAATCGTCTACGCGGCCACATCCGGGAGCGGGCTGCTCAAGACGAGCAACGGAGGCCAGTCCTGGAGCCTGCTCACCGGGCTCTGGTCCAACCGGGAAAGGTTAATAACTGTGGCCATCAACCCCGCCGATCCGGATATTGTTTTCCTGGGATTAGAACGGGGCGGGCTTTTTATCAGCATGGATGGCGGAAACACCTGGAAACACTCCATAAAAGGCCTGATCCCTGAAGGGAGCATCGCCTCGATAGTGTTCGATCCAACCCGACCGCAGGAAGTCATGTATCTTGCCGACCTCACCAGTGGCGTCTATAGTTCCGTCAATGGTGGCGCGAACTGGACTGTGATCAACAACGGCTTGCGCATGCGGGCGGTGAATGCCCTGGCAATCTCGGCCGACGGGCAGCACCTCTATGCGGCTACAGAGGGCGAGGGAGCGTTCCGCCTCGACCTGAACGGTGTGCCGCCCGAGCCCGTAATGTCTCCAACTCCTTCTCCAACTACTACCCTCACCCCTACGATAATCCCGCTGCGAGGCACGCCAACTGCTGCTCCTGCCACTGCAGCCACCACTGGGCCAACCGTCACCCCGGAAACCAAGCCTGGTATCTGCGGCGGCGCGGCTATGATACCGCTGGCAATAATCGGGCTGGCCTGGTTCCGGCGGCGAAGATGGTAGGTTTACCGAAGTGTTGTGGCATTGGTCCATCTGCGATCCGGGCGGGGAAATGGGTAAGATGAGAATCCACCTGTTCTTGACGGTGACAATTCTGATAACGGTTGCCTTTCTCTGCGCCTGTGCCCCTCCGTTGACTCCGCTCCCCGGTCCCACCCTTGTGCTTCCAACAGTCTCCCCCAACCCTGTGACCGAGATCGTGCCTTCCGGTTCAAATATCTCCGGCATCGTCCTCGATCCACTGGGTGTACCCCTGGCACAGGCAACTGTCCGCGTCCAGGCAACTGCCAACGAGACCGTGA
This sequence comes from uncultured Chloroflexia bacterium, assembly GCA_963828815.1. Taxonomy (GTDB): domain Bacteria; phylum Chloroflexota; class Anaerolineae; order Anaerolineales; family Villigracilaceae; genus UBA877. The sequence continues at coordinate 889,696 of CAWHGD010000002.1, read as the reverse complement.
CCGATGAGCAGGGTCATTTCGTGCTCGCCGGTCTGGAGGCAGGGAAGCCGGTCACCGTCAGCGCGTGGAAGCAGGGTTATTACTGCGCCAAGGTGGAAGGGGTGGCGCCACCAGCCAGCGACATCCTGGTCAGCATGCGCCTCGTTCAAACCAACGATAACCCGGATTACCATTGGATCCCACCGACCGGCGAAAATTCCTGCTACTCCTGTAAACCCGGTGTGACCCGGGTCTGGCTGGACAACGATGCGCACGGAAAATCAGCGCTCAACCTGCGTTTCCTTAGCATGTACAATGGCACGGATGTGACCGGCAATCAGAGCCCGGTTACGAGCTATGGTTACAATCGCGATTACGGGCGCGTCCCGCTGCTGCCGGACCTCAGCCGGCCCTACTTTGGCCCGGGGTATAAACTGGATTTCCCGGATACCGCCGGCAACTGCGCGGCCTGCCATATCCCCGGCGCAGCGGTGGATGCGCCCTATGGCACCAACCCGAACACGGTCAGCGGTGTCAATCAGTTTGGCATTCATTGCGACTACTGTCATAAAGTGGCCGATGTCAGGCTGGATCCGGTTACCGGTCTACCCTATACGAACATGCCGGGGGTGCTCTCTCAGGATATCCGCCGGCCCTTCCCTAAAGATCCCGATCGCTACCAGCTCTTCTTTGCCAACTTTGATGATGACAATGTGCCGATGGAAGACACCTACCTGCCGCTGATCACGCAAAGCCAGTGGTGCGCACCCTGTCACTACGGCGTGTTCTGGGATACGGTGGTTTACAATTCCTTCGGCGAGTGGCTCGCCAGTCCCTACAGTGACCCCGTGACCGGGAAAACCTGCCAGCAGTGCCATATGCCCGCGCCGACCCTGTTGGATGGAGAGCCGCTCACCAATGTCGCTCCCGGCAAGGGTGGCGTGGAACGCGACCCGCTGACCATCCCCGCCCACACCTTCCCCGGTGCATCCAGCATCGACCTGCTGCAGAATTCGGTCACGATGAGTGTGTCGGCCCGCAAGGACGGGAACCGGGTGATCGTCGAGGTGAACATCCTCAACGACCGGACCGGGCATCACATCCCCAGCGATTCGCCTCTGCGGCAGATGATCCTGCTGGTGCAGGCTGCGGGATCAGACGGTAAACCGCTGGTTCTGGTCGAAGGCCCGAGGCTGCCTGAATGGGCGGGGGCTGGTGATCCGGCACAAGGATATTATGCAGGTCTTCCCGGCAAGGGTTATGCCAGGATCCTGGAGGAAATTTGGACAGGAATTTCCCCCACCGGTGCTTACTGGAATCCAACCAGAGTCGTCAGTGACAACCGCATCCCTGCATTCGGATCGGATACCAGCACTTACGTCTTCACGGCGCCTGCGGATGGGATGGTTTCCATCGATATCTCCCTGTTTTATCGCCGTGCCTTCATCCAATTGATGGATTGGAAAGGCTGGGACGTTCCGGATATCTTGATGGAGGAGGCGAGGATCGAGATACCCTGACTGGCATTTCCGGACTTTCCCGCCCCTGCGCGGGGACATAGAGAATCCCAGGCATTGTCTGATGAGGGGCTGAAACCAAACCAGACACTTAATTCACAATACATTCTTAAATAAATGGTCCGCTGCTGAGCAACGGAACACAAGAATGGTCGGTTCTTTCCCGGAGAGAGGTCAATCTGCTACCATTTTCTGGATCTCATCCGCCACCTGCTCAAAATAGCATGTAGCGCGCTTGATCGGCCCAATCATGCTGAGGAACCCATGCACCATGCCATTGCAGCGCATGAGCTGTACATTCACGCCGGCTTCCTGCAACTTCCGGGCATACACTTCGCCTTCATCGCGCAATACGTCGAATTCTGCCGTCACCACCAATGCTGGCGGTAAGCCGCTCAAATCTTTTGCCAGCAGGGGTGAAACCAGCGGGTTGAGACGGTCGTGGGGATCAGGTGTGTAATGGTCCAGGAACCATTCCACATCCCGTTTGGGCAAACCAAGGGATTGGGCACCAAATTCATGATACGAGGGGGTATCCAGGGAAGCAGCATTGGTAGCCGCATAGAATAATACCTGTCCCGCCAGCGGAGTAGTCCCGGTTCCAGCACGGGGCGGAGTAGTCCCGGTTCCAGCACGGGGCGGAGTAGTCCCGGTTCCAGCACGGGGCGGAGTAACGCCTTTGTCCCGTCTCATCTGCGCTACCACTGCCGCCAGGTTGCCGCCGGCTAAATCCCCGCCTACCAGCACCCGTTTTGGATCACCGCCCAGTTCGCTGGCATGTTCCACTGCCCACTCGACCGCCGTATAGGCATCTTCCACTGCTGCCGGGAAGACCTGCTCAGGTGCCAGGCGGTATTCCACCGACAGCACGGCGCAATTGACATGCCTGCAAAGAAAGCGGGAAATATTATCCGCAGAATCCAGATCGCCGATGACCCATCCACCGCCATGCAAATAGACAAAGAGCGGATAGGAGGTTCCTGCCCCGGGCATGTAGAGACGCGCCGGGATCCCTGCGGCAGGACCCGGGATAGTTAACTCACGGATGGATTTTACATTTTCAAATAATCCTCCAAGGATTTTAAGCAATGGAAAATTTTTGCGAAAGTCGAGCCGTGCCTGGTCGGGCGATACTTGATCGAGCGGGGTTTCCCCCAGCAGCACCTGGCCGCGGCGCATCAGGGCAGTCTGCTCATCCAGTACTCCGCCTGGTAGAGACGGGAATCGCGACTTAAAATCCATTAGTTTGATTCGCAGCAGGAGACCGAGAAATCTAATATAGTTGAGCGGGCTGGTTTTCATGCATTGATTCTATCACCACCCTTGCCCTGCTTTCATTCTCAGAGAATAAAAGTATTGGCAAAGGTGAATGGCTGGAATAGGCAGGTAACTTATCGAACCGGTGGGAAGGTGACCTGCACCTGTAAACCGCCGCCGGGGAGGTTTTTGGCGCTGATTCGCCCATCCTGCCCTTCTACGAGGAGTTTGGCGATCGCCAACCCCAGTCCTGCTCCTCCCGAGAGTCGTGCACGAGACTTTTCCCCGCGCCAGAAACGGTTAAATATAAAAGGCAGGTCCTCATCCGGTATGCCTGGTCCGTTATCACATATACTGACCACCAACTCATCACCCTGCAAGGCTGGTTCGATCCCGGCAGGGTGCCTGCTTGTGCTTGAAGGTGCTGGTGGGCTGGAAATTTCCACCCAAACGCGCCCGCCGCGCGGGACATAGCGCAGGGCGTTCGAGAGCAGGTTGCCGACCAACTGCTCGGTGCGCATCGGATCGGCGACAACGAGGGCTTTTTCCAGAGATGAAACCAGGTCCAGGTCAATTTCCTTCTCATCAGCTTCGGCTTGAAACATGCTGATCGAGCGGCGAACGATCTCGAGCAGATCCAGTTCATGCTTTTCGAAGATCAACTGGTGGCTTTCGACGAGCGTCAGCAGGCGCAGGTCATCCACAAGCCTCTCGAGCAGATAGGTTTCCTCGAGGACCGGGCCTATATGGTCCATATTTACCGGATAGACCCCATCCAGGATGCCTTCCAGCCGCCCGCGCATCACTGTCAGCGGGGTGCGCAATTCATGGGCGATGTTTGCCAGCATGTCACGCCGCTCGCGGTCATTACGCTCAAGGGCATCCGCCATCTTGTTAAAACTCGCACTCAGATCGCGCAGGTCGTCAGGTGCCTTCACCCGCACCCGGGTCTGCAATTTACCTCCGGCGATTTCTTCAGCGGCGGCGATGACCTCCGCCAATGGGGAAACCACGCGACGGGTGAGCAGCAGCCCGATCAACGTGGAAAAAACCGCCAGGAACAGGGATGCCAGCACTACAGGCTGGAGGAAACGGAGAGTGAAGCGCCTTTCGGATGGCAGGGTGTTCTGACCGAGGACCAGTTTTCCGACCACATGGCCATTCACCATGATGGGCATCACCGCTTCACCATTTGCCGGCTGGTATGCCGGGGAAGAAGCAGGGTCAACCGCCCGCCCATGATCGACGACTATGCGGTTCTGGGCATCCAGGAGGATCGACGACTGCCACTGGGAGGCTTCGATATCCAGTGAATTGGTGAAGATGGCGCCAACGCCATCCCAACTGCCGCGGGCAATGTAGTAGGTTTCGAGCCGGGCGATGGCTGGCAGCCGGTAGAGCGGGTTGGACTGCGAAGGATAAGCCAGGACAAGACCGGTGGAGAGCAGGGTAAAAAGAAAGAGGAAGGCAACTGCGATGATGAAGGCGCGCAGGAGCAAAAGGAACAGGCGATTGCGGATCGAGCGGACACTGCTGGAATGGCTCATGGATCAGCTCTCGAATTTGTAACCAACGCCGTGGACGGTGATGATATACTCCCCCGGCTCCAGTTTACGGCGCAGGTTGCGGATGTGTGAGTCAATGGCGCGCTCGTAACTCTCGAAGGCGACGCCGCGTGCCGCATAGAGCAATTGCGTACGAGAGAAGATCCGCCCGGGCTGGCTCATCATGGTCGCCAGGAGTTCGAATTCGGTCATCGTGAGCACCACGCTCCGGCCTGGAAGATTGACCTGGTAGCGGGTGCGGTCCAGAGTGACTTCGCCCACCCGGATGACTTCACTGGTCGGATCTCCACTGGCGCGTCGCAGGACGGTGCGTACGCGAGCCACCAGCTCGCGCGGGCTGAACGGTTTGGTCATGTAATCATCTGCTCCTACTTCCAAACCGATGAGTTTATCCGTCTCCTCAATGCGCGCTGTGAGCATGATGATGGGTACATTGCTTTCATGTTGCAGGGACCGGCAAAGGTCGATCCCATCCATCCCGGGGAGCATCAGGTCCAGGATGATCAGGTCAGGCTTCTGCGAGCGCGCCAGCGCCAGCCCCTGGAGCCCATCCCCGGCTGCAAGGATGTCAAAACCTGCGGCATGCAAATAGTCGCTGCAGATCTCCACGATCTTGGGCTCATCATCTATGACTAGAATTTTCTTGGCCATTTCTTATACCGGGTGGAGTGGACCCATGAGAACCAAAACCAATTCCTTTTCGAAGAAATTTCATCCATCCAGATTATGTCGCAAATGATTGATTCAGGCAAGAACACGCAGTTAGCCCAAAACCCGCGCCCAGTGCAGAATCGAGACCTCTCGGGCAGGCCGCATTGGGTCAGCCACTTGCTTCGGGCGGCAGCACCGGTGTGGTCATAACCGTTGGTTTTCCTGCCGGGATTGCTGCAAGGACAATCACCGCGATCGCTAGGACCATCCGCAGGATGCCCAGGCTCAAGTTCAAGCCATTCGATACCTGCATGAATGCCAGCAGGATCATCGGGAGGAAACTGACCAGTGCCAGACCGAGATAGATGACGCCCATCACGATGCCGAGCACCTGCCCCCAACGTTTTTTCATTACCATGCCCGCCGCTGCAGCCAGGGAGGCCAGTAAAGCGACGGCATACAGGATAATCCCGGTCATGCCATTCAAAAACGTAAATCCCAGCAGGCCGCTAGGTCGAACCCCCAATTGCTGACCCGGGGTGGTTGTATTGCCCTGACCCTGGGTTCCGTCAGATTGGCCGGGAAAGCCCTGGCCCTGCCAGTTGCCGCCCTGGCCGGGAAAACCATCCTGCCCACCCTGATTGGGCAGACCGCTTGAACGCTGGTTGAAACCCGGGCGTGCAGAAAAACCGGAAACACGCAGGAGAGGGGTGGCCATGAAGAACAGAGCCAGCACCACCAATACGACTGCCGCAATAGTTAAGGTTTTCGAATTCAGTTTTGACACATTAACCTCCGATAAATTTACTCGTAACGCAATGCTTCCACCGGTTCGAGACGTGACGCCCGCCGAGCCGGATAGATTCCGAAGAATACGCCAACGCCAATCGAGAAGAATGTTGCCAGCAGAACCGCATTCAAACTGACAGCCGGGTTCAAGGAAGTACCACTGGCGGAAGCAATTTGACCGATGATGAGAGAGATCAGCCATCCGAGGATGATCCCTATCACTCCGCCCAACAGGCTCAGGAAAGCCGACTCTGCCAGGAATTGGAGCATGATATCCCGGTTACGGGCTCCCAGCGCCTTTCGCAAACCGATCTCGCGTGTTCGTTCGATCACCGAGACCAGCATGATATTCATGATGCCGATCCCGCCAACGAGCAGGGAGATCGCCGCAATACCACCCAGGAAAACCGTCAGAATTCCGGTGATCGAAGTGGCAGTTGAGAGCAGATCTTGTTGGCTCAAAACAGAGAAATCCTCTTTACCTTCGGCCACGTGGTGGCGTAATCGCATGATATTTGAAACCTGTGTATTTGCCTCAGAAACAGACTCTGCGCTGGTGGCCTGGATATAGATCCCATCCACGCTTGTGCCGGTGCGCCGGATCACCCGGTCGCGGGCAGTGGTAAGAGGAACGAGGACCTGGTTGTCGGAACTTCCCAGGGACGACCCGCCTTTCGATTTCAGGATGCCAATGATCGTGAAGGTCTGGCTGTTAATGCGGATCTTCTGCCCGGTCAGGTTGACGGTGCTGCCAAAAAGGGTTGTCGCCAGATCTGTGCCAATGACAGCCACGCGAGCATGGGTGCTCACCTGCTGGTCATTGAAAAAAGCACCTTCGGAGACCTGCTCATTGCGAACGGGAAAGTAACTGGTGGTCACCCCATAAACGGTGGTGGTGGTCGTCTGCCCATTGGCGGAGGCGGAAATATTCCCTGCCTGGATGATCGGAGCCACTGCCTTGACCGAGGGTGCCTGGGAAGGATCTGCCAATGCCTGCGCATCTGCCATGGTGATCTGGCGAATATTGCGCACGATGTTGATATTGTCGCCACCGAAGCGCGCCCGTGAACCGGCAGAGATGAACAGGATATTCGTGCCAATACTGTTGATCTGGGAGGTGATCGAGTTCTGGGCACCCTGCCCGACCGACAGCATGGCGATCACTGCCGCGACACCAATGACGATGCCCAGGATGGTCAGCCCGGTGCGCAACTTATTGGCACCCAGGCTGTTGAAAGTTTCCCGGATAATCCGTTGTATTCTCATTGGATACTCTCCTCGATCGCGCCATCGCGAATTTGAATGATGCGCTGCGCCTGGGCGCCAATTCTTTGGTCGTGCGTGATGATCAACAGGGTGGTATTACGCTGGCGATTAAGTTCCAGGAGTAGATCGATGATGCCCTGTCCCACTTTTGAATCGAGATTGCCGGTCGGTTCATCAGCCATCAGGATGGCAGGTTCATTAACCAGCGCCCTGGCTATGGCCACACGTTGTTGTTCCCCGCCCGATAACTCAGCTGGACGGTGTTTCATGCGGCTTTCCAGGCCAACTGCCTGCAATGCAGCAGCAGCCCTCTCCCGGTTGTCATTCCGCATGGTGGCATAGCTCAACGGCAGTTCCACATTGGCAAGCGCTGATGTACGCTGCAAAAGGTTGAAGGATTGAAAAACAAAACCGATCTTGCGATTCCGAACACCGGCCAATTGATCATCGGTGAGTCCTGAGACCCTTTCACCATCCAGGTAGTACTCGCCTGCGGATGGCCGGTCGAGGCAGCCGAGGATGTTCATCAGGGTGGTCTTTCCCGAACCGGATGGTCCCATGATGGCGACTGCTTCTCCACGTTTCACCCTCAAAGATAGCCCGCTCAATGCTTGAACTTCCACCTCGCCCATGCGATAGATCTTGGTCAGGCCTTCAGCCCGGATGACGATATCTTCCATAGCAGCCTCCAGGTTTAGGGATTCCCTGCGGGCTGGACGCGAACGCCGCCGCCTAGTCCACCCAGCCCGCCAAAACCAAATTCGCCGCCGGTGGTTGAGGAGTCGCTGGCGAAACTTAGCACGATCGTGTCGCCTTCCTTCAACGAGTCACCAGTGATCTGGGTGGTTGTGTCTGAAGTGGCACCCACTGTGACAGGCACCGTAGTTGAGATGCCATTCTGGATCAGGTAGACATACTGCTGACCGCTGGTATCGGTGAAGATGGATGTGCTCGGGACCAGCAGGGCATTTTCCACTTTATTGGTGACGATCGTGACGTTGGCCGCCATTCCCGGTTTGATGCTGGCATCCGCATCGTCCACCTGGACGGTGACGGTGAAATTCACACTATTCTGACCTACTGTCCCTGCCAGGTCTGATTTAATGACCGTGCCGTTGTAGGTCTTATTGGGAATGGCATCCAGGATGATCGTGGCAGACTGCCCAGCCTGGATGCCGTTAATGTCAATCTCCGTAACTTGAACGGCCACCACCAGGCTGGATAGATTATCAATTCGGAATGCCTGTGTTCCCGCCGAGACCACCGCGCCTTGGATCGCGTCTGACTGGGTGATCGTACCTGCAAAAGGAGCGCTGAGGGTGGCTGAATCCAGATTTGCCTGTGCGGTCTGGACAGCCAGCCTGGCCTGGTTGAGTTTTAATAACATGGTGCCGGTGGCGTTTACAGACACCTCCCCGCCGGTGAGTGCTGCCAGGTAGGTTTTGGCTTCATCCAGATTTGCATTGGCCAGGGCCAGGGCAGCGTCTGCTGAAGCGATAGTGATTTGGTTGGCATGCCCGGTCAAGATGTTATAGGTATAGAGAGCCGTGTTGTACTTCTGCTGAGCCGCGTACATGGCCTGGTAAGCCTGTGCCTTGACAGGGTCGGTTTCGGGCAGGTTGAGACTATTATATTTTTCAGTAGCTTGATCCAGGTTGTTCCTTGCCAAGACCAGGCCAGCATTCGCATTGGCGATGGCGCTCTCGTTGTGGACATTTAAACTATTGCGGCTGTACTGGGCATTCACCACGGCCTGTTCTGCTGTTGCCACAGCAGCCTGGGCGGAGGCGATGGCTGCAGGGGATGTCAATTCAGCCAGGTTCTCCTGTGCGCTCACAAGGTTGGATTCGAGGGTGCTCTGCGTCAGCGATGAGAGCAACAGCGAGGCGAGCAGGTCCCCTGCTTTCACCTGGTCGCCGATTTGCGAGTTCACCGTATCCACCTGCCCGCTGGTCTGCCAGGTGAGGCTGGCGGATTGGGTGGAAGCCATGGTGCCCGTTCCCTCCACCGTGGAGGTGAGGGTGCCACGCTGGACGGTTGTGGTCTGGTAGGAAGCGCTGCTGTTGCTGTTCTGGCTGCGAATGGCCGCGATGACGAGCACCAGTGCAACAATGATTACAACAGTAGCCCCGGTGGCAAGCCAAATTTTCTGCTTTTTACTCATATCGGTCTCCTTGTTTCGTTTTGTCAGGAGCAAGGATACCGGATGGATATGTAGAATTTGTGCAGAAAATGGGGAAAAGTATGCAGATATGGGCCGGGTGACAGCAGGTGCGGCTTGCATCCGCAGTTATTAGCACAAAAAAAAAGACGGCTGGGCACAGCGATTCACATCACCGGGGCTGCCAGCAGCCTGATTCCGCCTCGGTTTGCACCGGTGACTCGTATCACCGGTACTGCCGATGGCGGCTGGTCCCACGGGGATGTTTCGCAAAATCCGCCTCAGTTAGAAATTCAATGAGGTTCAATTCAGCGAAAAGACCCTGAAAAGGAAGCCCGACGGGGGTTTATAGAGAATGATTTCCGGACCAATCTTTGGTATCATGGGGATATGGCAATCGAACCGAATCGCATACCCGTCGCCCTCCACTGCCGCGTGATCGTGGAACTGGTGGATTCGACTGGTCAGGCCGAGCGAGGCGAGTTCACGCTGGTGACCGGGAAACAGGCAGATTTCTCCAGCGGACTACTGGATGAAAATACCCCACTTGCCCATGCCCTGCTGGGTCACTGCGCCGGGGAAACATTGCCGTACCGGGCGGGCGACCTGAAGGAGGTGCGCATCCTGAAGGTGGAGAGCGGGGATAAAACCGTCCCGGCGGATGCCGCTGCGAAACGTCGCGCGGATGTCCGGAAGGCGGCCGCGCAGTCGGAGATCACCAGCCAGATGATCTTTTCCACTGCCAGCGGCAGTAAATGGGGGGATTACGAGGTGGATATGGATAAATTACTGGAGGATGAAAACGAGGAGCCCGCCTGAGCATGGCGAGGTCCCCTTCCCACCCTGGAACGGATTGTTTCCTATCCCCTGAGGGGATCGAAATTGAACAGCGGAGACCGCATTGAACAGTCTCCGCTATTTTTTTCAAGAGGCAGTGGCTCAGGGCAGCGTGGGTGTCTCGCTGGGGATCGCCTCGTAAGGAGGCCAATTGCGAATCACCGTAAAGGCAGTGTAGCCGTGCTTTTCGGCTGCCGCGACACGGGCGCTGGAGGGCTCCAGGCAGCCGGGCTCGTCGATCACATAGATGCCCATCCCCCCCACGTTGTCCTTGAGCGGAGGGAACCATTGGAGCGGCGTGAATTCAAGCTGACCGTTATGGCAGACCCAGGCTTCCACCAGGTAACCCCGGTAATCGTCCTCGGTCATCCACACCGCCGCCCAATAGATGGTTACCTTGATGCCTTCACGGATCGCGCCAACGCCCTGCGGCTGCCGGTAGAGCTTGGACCAAGGCAGGTTGGTGTAGGTGACGATCGGGATTTCTGGATGGGTGGTGGCGTCCCCGCCGTCGTTGAAGCGCACGAGCTCGGACTTCACCCAGCAGGGATTGGGCGCCGTGGCATGCACGGCCTGCACCAAGAGCCAGATATCCTTCGGGTCGGTGTTCGGATTGAACGGCGTGCGGCCGATGACTTCCATCCAACTGGTCGCGTTCAGCCCGTAAAGCCAGAGATAGGCACTGCCCGGGCCGTAGAGACAGGAGGCGTGCACCAAGATGGTCACCACCGGAGCCTCGGGCGTGGGGGTGCGGCTGGGGGTGCGGGTGATGGTGGGTGTGCGGGTTAGCGTGGGGGTCAGCGAGGGAGTCAGGCTGATATCGGGTGTCAGCGAGGGGGTGATGGTGACGGGCACCTCCACGAGACGGGTGACCTCGCGGGTGACTTCACTTGTCACCTCACTGGTCACTTCGACGGTAACCTGCACCGTCTGCAGTTTCGTCTCCACCTGGATGACCGGCGTGGGCTGAGCCCCGCAGGCGCTCACGAGCAGCACCGCAAGCAGGGCGGCAGAAAAAAGATATGGGATTCTGGGGCGGGGAATCGACGAAGGCATATTGTTTTAACCGGCATGATTGTAGCAGAAGACCCCCCCGGTTCGGAAGGCTTACCACTTTACAAAAATATCAAGTGGATTCTAGCGGGCGGTGTTGCCGCCATCCACCACCAGCACCTGACCGGTCATATAGGAAGAATCCATGCTTGCCAGGAAAAGCACGGCGCGTGCGATCTCTTCCGGCAGGCCGAAGCGTTTCATTGGCAGCCCGGAGGCTGCCTCTGTTTTGGCCTGTTCCAGCGTGACCGGGTCGGAAGCCTCGAAATAACCTTTCTCGAGCCAGCGGTCCACGAAGGTATCCCCCGGGCAGACCGCATTGACACGGATGTTCTCAGCGGCATGGTCGAGCGCCATGCAGCGCGTCAACTGCACCACGGCTGCCTTGCTGACCGCGTACGCCAGCGCATTCTCCGCGCCCACCACGCCCCAATCGGAAGCATTGTTGACGATCACCCCGCCGCCCTGTGCCCGCATATGCGGCAGAACCATTCTGCTCATCCGCCAGACGGCGGTCAGGTTCAGGTTCATCAGGGAGGCCCAGTCTTCTTCACTGGTGCTCTCGGCGGTGCCCTGCATCACCACCCCGGCGTTGTTAAACAAGATATCAATTCGCCCAAGCAGGCGGACCGTTTCAGCGACAGACCGCTCGCAGTCCTCCAGCTTCGTGTGATCGGCTTCCACGTATGCGCCGCGGACCCCGTACCTGGTCACCGCTGCGACGGTTTCTTTGCCCAGCCCGGTCCGGCGACCGGTGATCACCACATCCGCCCCCTCGGCCGCGAACAGAACCGCAGTGGCCGCGCCGATGCCCGATGTCCCGCCTGTGACCAGTGCCGCTTTTCCGGATAGCTTATGTGCTAGAGCCGGTCCTTTTATGTCAATAGTCATTTTGCCTCCACGGATTTCCGAAAGAAGCGGTAGCGCTTGTATATCTTTGCGCCCATGCGGTGCGCCAGCGGGAAGGTATCCAGGTTGTCCTCACCGGTGACCGACAGGTCGGCCCACTGGTAGCCCTTGGCGGTGGCACGGCGTGCCATCTCCGCGAAAAGGAGCACGGCTGCGCCCGTATCCCAGTATTCGGGCACCACGGCGATGCTTTTCACCGCCAGGCATTTTGGCTTGAGGCGGGCGTATTTCACAAGACGCAGGTAGTCCCAGGGGTGGCGCAGGCCGTTCAGGTGGATGAGCACCTCGTTCATGTTGGGGATGCCGGGGAACCAGCCCACGGCTTTACCGTCCACTTCTGCAAACAGGACAAGTTCGGGATCGATGATCTCCAGCGCAGGCAGGATCATGGCTTCGATGGAAGCACGGGTATAGGGGCTGAAATCGGGCATGTGCGCCAGGCCGCGGTTTTGCAGTTCCAGGATGCGGTCGATCTCGCCGTCAATATCCTTGAGATTGCCGCTGCGCACGGTGATGTTCTTGCGCCGGCCGATCTTCTCTGCCAGGCGCAGCATGTGCTGGATCTCGGGGGTGTTGAGGTTGATATCGATGGAATAAGCCAGGCCGTCACCGCCAAATTTTTGGAAACCGTACTTCTCGAAGAAAGCCGGGTAATAGGGCGGATTGTGCCCGCAGTAGGAGGCCGGCGGACGGTCGCGGCCCTCGACCAGGATGCCGCGCGATTCCTCCCGATCCAGGTTGAAGGTGCCGAACAGGCTGTCGAGCTTATGGCTGCGCGCCCAGTCTGCAGACCGGTCGAAGAGGGCGGCAGCCACGGAATAATCGTCCATGCATTCAAAGAAACCGACCAGGCACTCGCCAAAGCCTCTTGCCCGGGTGGCGGTGGTGTCTTCCGAGCAGGCGATGGTGCCCACAGGCTTGCCGTTCCGCCAGGCGATGAACAAGCCGGCATGCCCGTCCTTGAAGAACAAACCGCGCCGGGGGTCGATCGTTTTGGCGCGCTCCGAGAGCAGCGGCGGCACCCAGAGCGGATCATCCTTGTAGATGCGCCAGGGGAAGGTGAGGAAGAGGCGCTTTTCACGGGCGGTGCGGACGGGCAGAACCTGGATGTCGGTCATAGCAAGCGCTCCTGTTGAAGTGATCGCGATCAAACTGTCATCAGCACGATGGCAACCAGCGCGGCGAGGATCCCCACCAATTGCAGGCGGTTCAACCGTTCGTGCAGGAACAACCCGGCCAGCAGAACGGTGGAGGCGGGATAAAGCGAGGCCAGCACGGCAGCCACGTCCATGCGACCGGCCTGACCGGCGAGGATGTAGAAGCCGTTGCCGGTGACATCCAGTATCCCGTTAAGGATGACCAGCAGCCAGACGGGTGCAGCCGGCAGGAAAGGCTGGCGCCTTGCAAGCGTGAAAACCACCATTGTCACCACTCCTGCCAGGCGGGAGGAAACCATCGGCCAGAAGAATCCTTCCTGGCTGCCCCGATGGAGCAGGATTAAATAAATTCCAAAACTAATCCCTGCCAGGAGTGGCAGTTTAAGATCCGCAAGTCTCAGCCGCAGGCTTTTCGGGCCGCCATCCGGATAGGAGATGAACCAGATGGCTGCCAGCGCAAGGGCGAACCCGACCAGAGTCAGCCAGCCGGGGAATCCCTCCAGGATCGAGCCGACGATGACCGGCAGGATGGCGGCTGTCAGCGCGGAGACCGGCGCGGCGATGGACATCTTTCCCGCTGCCATGGATTGGAAGAAGAGCAGCAGTCCCAGTACGCCCATCGACCCGGCGATGGTGCACATCAGCCAGGCGTTCCAGCGGATGGGTGCCTCGGATGAAAGGGATGCGCCGACGAGCAGGATAACCAGCCCGGCGGCTTCGCCGAGCAGCACCGCCTGGTAAGGCCTGGCTTTGCGGCTGGCCAACCCGCCGCAGTAATCTGCCGCCCCCCAGGTGAGTGCGGAGGCCAACCCGTAGAAGATGGAAAGCAAGCAGGATCCTTTTAAAACGTCAAAGTATGGGAAGAATTATATCTTACCCGCCGCGGCTGCCCGCGCCAGCACACCCCGGGCGGCCTTGACGAGCGGCAGGTCGATCATTTTCCCTTCCAGCGCGACTACTCCGCTGCCCACCTTCAGCCGGGCTTCGAAAGCCTCCACCAATTGCCTGGCTTGACTGACCGCCTCATCCGTTGGCGTGAATGCTTCCTGAACCGGCCCCACCTGCGCCGGATGGATGACCTGTTTGCCGGAATAGCCCAGCCCTGCTCCAAAAACGGCTTCGCGGCGCAGTGATTCCATGTCGTGAAAATCTATGTTCACCATGTCGATCGCCTGCAGTCCAAACGCTGCTGCCACGGTCACCACCGCCGAACGGGCGAACAACAATTCCATGGATTGTGAGCTGCGCACGGCGCCGACACTGGCGGCGTAATCTTCGCCCCCAAAGATGACACCGTCGAGGCGCGGGTGCGAGGCGATCTCTTTTAAATTCAGGATACCCCGGGCGGTCTCCACGCCGGCCAGGATGCGGATGGAATTGACCGGCCAGCCATGGGCAAGTTCGGCGGTCTCGATCCTGCCGGCAGCCCATCCGACCTGGTCGAGCGATTCGACTTTAGGAATAACGATCCCATCTGGACGGCATGGCAGGATGGTTTCGATGTCGTCGCTCTCCAGCCCGGAGCCGACGGCGTTGATGCGGGCGGTTTTTTCGGAACCGCCAAATGCCAGTTCGCCCAACGCAGCCGCAATGACCTGCCGCGCAGCAGCCTTGCGGCTCGGCGCCACACCATCTTCCATGTCCATGCAGATGCAGTCCACCCCGAGTGTGAGGGCTTTTTCGATCTTGTGACGGTCGTCTCCGGGCATGTAGAGTAAGGCTCTGCGGGCGTGCATGTGACCTCGGTGGGGGCAATTATCTCATAAACCGGGATAACTTTGCTATACTTGCCGCATGCCGCGCCGAACATCACTCTGTATTGTGCTTGTTCTCGTAATCATTCTTCCTGGATGCCAGCAAGTCCTCCCACCTCCGGTTACTGCCGTTGCAACAGCCTCCGCGTTCCAGCAGCAGACACTGCTCCCTTCCGCGACCGGCAGCCCAACCCCGGAGCCCACACAGGTTCCCTTTACGAGCGTGCCGTTGACGCCTTCGCCCGCATCCACGCCGACGGTCACACCGCTGCCAGCCGGGTTGTATCTAGATCCAGCAGACTGGCATAAGTGGCCGGTGACCCCCATCGTTCCGGAATTCGCCCGCCTGATCTACGAACGCGGCATCGCCCTCGGGAATGACCCGCACGCTTTTTCGGTCTTTGGCGACTGCCAGTCGGAACCAAAGGTCTTCATGGGCGTCTATGAAACCGACCCGGCTCTCGTGGCAGCATTGCCTGGAGACCTCAGGGAGACGGTTGACTGGTTCAGAGGATCATTCAACCGGAAAAGTTCCACCGTGCGGGGCGGAACGACAGCCGGTGCAGTGCTCTGGCCCGCCTGGCACCGGAACCGGTACGATTGCACCACCTATGAGACACCGTTGCAGTGCGAATTGCGCACCCACAAACCATCCTTCGTGATCCTGCACGTGGGCACCCATTATGAGGCCCGCAACGAAGGCTACATGCGCACCATCCTGGACCAGCTCATCGCAGCCGGTGTGGTCCCCATTCTGGCGAGCAAGGCTGATAACCGTGAATCGGACGAGCATGTAAATGCCCAGTATGCCCAGCTGGCGGTGGAATATTCGCTCCCCTTCTGGAATTTCTGGGCGGCGGTGGAGAACCTGCCCAATCGCGGACTTTACACCCGGTCCGATGCCGCCTACCAGGGTGATCTCTACCTCACCGAGGAAGCCGCGGCGATCCAGCGTATCACCGCCCTGCAGATGCTGGATGTCGTCCGCCGGGCAGCGGCAGGACCATAAGAATAAATCCTGATATCCACCAGGTGTGTGCAAGCCGCTTTGTGATAAGATACGCCCTATGAATTTATCCAGGATCACTGACAACCTGTTCATCGGGGATACCCCACGCCGTGAGGAATACAATGCCCTGCGCGACCTGGGCGTGCGCCTGATCATCAACATGCGCTTTGACCGGCGCCTTGCCGCCGACCTGCATAAACCACCGCTCGATTTCTTATGGCTGAGGACTTTCGACAGCCCGGTTCTGCCCATCCCAATCCGCTCATTGATGCGCGGCGTGCATGCCGCCCTCGAAACGATGCGCGCCGGGGGCAAGGTCTATGCCCACTGCGCCAGGGGCCGCCACCGCGGGGTGGCGATGGGGGCAGCCATCCTGATCGCCCTGGGATATGATCCGCATGAGGCCATCACCCTGATCAAGGTGCAGCGTCCCATCGCCGACCCGGAAGTCTTTTACATCCGCAGGCGCATCCTGAGTTTCGCGCGTGCCTGGTCTGAAGCATGACCAAACACTTCAACGGGCTCGTTGATCAAGGAACATCCTAATGACATCCTCCGAACAACTCAACCGGTTGATCGCCGACCAGTGGGAAGCCTGGATGCGCTGGGATCCGCTCTTCGCCACCTACTGCGGCGACCATCGTTTCGACGACCGCCTGCCCGCAGCCGGCGAAGAACATTATGTCTCCTGGCGCCAGCAACTGGCGGACTTTCGCCGGAACCTCGACAGGATCGAACCTGGCAGCCTGCAGCCGGCTGACCGGTTGAATCGGGTTCTCTTTGCCCGCATGCTGGATGATGAGATTGCCAGCCTCGACCAGCATGTCGACCGCCTGCCCATCTCCAAGGCCGGCGGCTTCCATATCTATTTTCCAGACCTGCACCAGCATACCCCGTTCGGGACTGTCCGCGACTATGAGAATTTCCTGTCCCGGCTGGAAGGTTTCGGTGCGTATTTCGAGGATTCCATCGAGCTGATGCGCCTGGGACTGAGCACAGGCTTCCTCCCGGCAGGTGTCACGCTGGAGGGGGTGAACCTGTCGCTGCGCGCACATATAATAGAAGATCCAGCAGAAAGTGTTTTTTACAAACCCTTCGAGCAGTTTCCTGCCGCGATCGCCGGGGCGGAAAAGCGGCGACTGGGATCTGTCGCAAAAAAGGTCATCCGCGGAACGGTGGTGCCGGCTTACCGCGCCCTGCTCCATTTCCTTGAAACGGAATACATTCCCGGGGCAAGGCAGGGGATCGCAGCAGCAGACCTGCCGGGCGGGCTGGATTTTTACCAGGGACGCATCCGCCACTTCACCACGCTGGACCTCGCACCCGAAGTCATTCATGCCACCGGGCAGAATGAGGTCAGCAGGATTCATTCCGAAATGAAGGCGCTGATAAGCAAAACAGGATTTAAAGGAAGTTTCCGCGCCTTCATTGATTTCCTGCGCAGCGATCCGCGCTTCTATGTCACTTCGGCTGAGGCATTACTTGAGAAAACCGCCCTGGTGCTCAAGCGCATGGACGGCGAACTGCCGCGCATGTTCAAGACCCTGCCGAGATTGCCCTACGGGATCCGCGCCATCCCCGCCTTCAGCGCGCCGGGCAACACCACCGCATATTACCAACCCGGCAGCGGCGATGGGACGGTGGCGGGCAATTATTACGTCAACACCTACGACCTGCCCAGCCGCCCTCTGTATGAGATCGAAGCCCTGTCGCTGCATGAAGCGGTTCCGGGGCATCACCTGCAGATCGCCCTGCAGCAGGAACTGACCGACCTGCCGAACTTCCGACGTTTCTCGGGATTCACCGCTTTTGTGGAAGGATGGGCGCTTTATTCCGAGCGGCTGGGATTGGAATCCGGTTTCTACCAGGACCCTTATTCGGATTTCGGCCGCCTCTCTTATGAAATGTGGCGTGCCTGCCGCCTGGTAGTGGACACCGGCATGCATGCCCTGGGCTGGACGCGCCAGCAGGCGATCGATTTCATGGCGGAAAACAGCTCCTCGACCCTGCTCAACATCACCAATGAAGTGGACCGTTATATTGCCTGGCCCGGCCAGGCGCTGGCGTATAAACTGGGCGAACTGAAGATACGCGCTTTAAGAACGCTGGCTGAAAAGGAGTTGGGGAGTAGGTTCGACCTGCGGGAATTCCACGATGCGATCCTGCTGGCAGGCGCCCTGCCGCTGGATATTCTTGAGAGCCGGGTCAGGGAATGGCTGGCGCGGCAGGAACACTGATCAAAACTCCGGGTCCTGGCGACCCGGAGTTTCCTTATTTCATTCAGTTTCCCAGTTTTGCCACCGTAACCCCCGATCCGCCTTCCTTGTCCCCGCCTTCCTCGAAGGACAGGACCTGCGGGTTGCTCTTGAGCGCCGCCCGCACCTCCTGGCGCAGTTTCCCGGTGCCCTTGCCGTGGATGATACGCACAAAGGGCAGCCCCGCCATGGATGCCTTTTCAAGATAGCGATCGAGCATTTCCAGGGCATCTTCTGAGCGCTGGCCGCGCAGGTCGAGTTCGATGCCCGGGGAGGCAGCCGAAGGCGATGAATGGCGTGTTTCTACTCCCTGTTCTGGGACCGGGATTTCCCCGTCCACGTCTGCCTGTTTTCTCTTTAACTCCACCAGGGGGACTCGCATGCGCAGCGCACCGGCCTGGATCTCGGCTTCCTGCTCGTCGAGAGAAATGATCATGCCTTCATTTCCGAGCCTTTTTAGGACAACTTTCTCGCCTACTGACAAAGGACGAGGCCCCGGCCCTTGCGGGGCCTGGGAGGACAAACCGGCACCTGCCCTGGAATTCCCACCGCGGGAAACCGCGGTCTGCCTTCCGGTTTTACCCGGCGTCATGAGTTTATCCGCCGCCTGCTCAACCCGGGCTTCGATGTTCTCAACGGCCTCCAGGGGTTGGCGGGCTCTCTTCAATTCCTTTTTCAGCACATTCAAATTGACTTTCAACAATTCCACTTCCAGCTCGCCCTCGGCGCGCGCCTGTTCGAGCACTTTCTGGCGCTCCTCTTCGATCTTTTCCAGGCGTTCAGCCAGATCGTGCTCCAGCCGGCGGGCTTCGGAGCGGGCTTTTCCAGCCTTCTCGCTCTCTTTAAAGGCGATCTTGCGCTGGCGGTGGATGTCGCCGATAAGCTTGTCTGCGCGCAGATCATCCGGATTGACCTCACTCCTGGCAGCCTCGATGATCTCCTGCGGAAGCCCCAGGCGCTGGGCAATGGCGAGGGCGTTCGAACGTCCCGGCAGGCCGATGGTCAGCTTGTAGGTTGGGCGCAGGGTCTGCACGTTGAACTCCAGCGAGGCATTGACGACACCCGGCGTGGTGTGGGCAAAGGTCTTTAATTCCGGATAATGGGTGGCGACGAAGGTGGTGATCGTGCGCGCCAGCAGGCTGGAGAGAATGGCGCGCGCCAGTGCGGCGCCCTCCTGCGGGTCGGTACCGGCGCCGAGTTCATCCAAGATCACCAGCGAGCCCGGGTCCGCTTTTTTCAGGATATGGACGATATTGGTGATATGCCCCGAAAAAGTGGACAGCGATTGCTCGATGGATTGCTCGTCACCGATATCGGCGTAGACTGCCTTGAAGAAGGGCAGTTCCGATCCGGATTGCGCCGGGATGTGGAGCCCGCTCTGGGCCATCACCACCAGCAGGCCGACGGTCTTGAGCGTGACCGTCTTTCCGCCCGTGTTTGGTCCCGTGATGACCAGGGCAAAGGTGCCGGGAGAAGTGTCAATTGAGACCGGCACCACTGTCTCAGGGTCGAGCAGCGGGTGACGGGCGTTGAGCAGGCGAATGGACGGTTTTCGTTCGTCCTTCCCCCGGTGAGGATCATTCATCTTGAGAAGGAGCGGCTCGCAGGCGCGCAGTTCCTGCGAGAACTTGGACTTGGCAAAGGCGAGATCGAGTTCTGCCAGGGCAGCCACCCCGGGGCTGATCACTCCCGCCAGTTCGCCCACCTTTGCCGAGAGTTCAGCCAGCACCCGCCGCACTTCATCCCTTTCGGCGATCTGGGTCTCGCGGAAGGTGTTGTTGAGTTCCACCACCGCCAGCGGTTCAACGAACAGGGTCGCCCCGGTGGAGGACTGGTCGTGGACGATGGATTTGACCTGGCCTTTGAATTCCGCCCGCAGCGGGATCACGTAACGCCCGTCGCGCTGGGTGATGACGGCTTCCTGCAACTTGGAGGCGGTGCTCGAATCGGTCAGATAGCGCTGAAGGCGGCTGATCAGCCGGTCATGGGCGATGCGCACCTGGCGGCGGAGATCGGCCAATTTGGGCGAGGCATTGTCGTTCACTTCACCATTATCGGCAATGGAGCGCGCAATGGCTTCGATCAGGTCCCTGGGGGCAGGCAGGCGCAGTGCAATTTCAGCCAGGTGCGGGGAGGCCTCAGCATGCTTGTCGAAGAACCTGTGCAGCGTGCTCATTGAAACCAGCGTGGACTGCACGTCGAGCAATTCTTTCGGGTCGAGCACACCGCCGTGTTCAGCCAGGTCCACCTGCTCACGGATATCGTGCGCGCCGCCTATGGTCAGGTCGCTGGTGGAAAGCAGGGTGCATGCTTCGCTGGTTTCAGCCAGGCGGGTGAGTGCTTCGTCGAGATCTGGGGACGGCTGGAGGAGGCGCGCCAGGTCTGCCGAGGCGGAAAAATCACAAAAATCTGCCAGGCGGGAGAGGATCTTGGGGTATTCAAGGACTTTCAGTGTTTTTGCGTCCATGGCAGGTGAATTTAACCACATCCCACTTCAGCAGGCAAGAGAGACCTGCGAGAGATCAGTGAGCCAATTGGAATGAATCGATTAAGAAATCCTGTGAAAGCGGGCTTGACCTGCCGAAAGGTTTTCTCACAGGCGAAAAGTTTTCCCTTGACTGCAGGAGCCGGCGCTTTATCCCTCTGCTGTATAGGGCACTTTGTCCATGTTGCCCACAAACTCCGGCAGTTTGGTGTGACCCAGCATCTGGCGGACAGCGGAGGCTTCGCCGATGTGGTACCAGTAGTGAAAGATGTTTCTCATCAGCATGGTGCCGATGCTTTCATCCACCGGTTTGCCCTTGCGCTGAAAGCAGGTCTGCATGATCGCCGGCGTGAGCGTGGAGAGAAACCCATCCGCCGAAGCGGTGACCTTCTTCCACTCAGCCCACATTTCTTTCAATGCGGGGGTGCTTGCGGGTCTGCCGTAACCGACCAGTTGATAAAGGTCAGGCGCGATCACCTTTTGCTGGGCGAGCACAACCCAATAGAAATGCTCCTGGTTGGCGAGGTGACCCACCATCCAGCTGATGCAATTCATCGGCTGGATGCGCCGGACAGCATCTTCTTCGGATACACCTTTCAAAGCGCGTACCAGTTCGCGACGGGCAAAGCGCAACTGGCTGACAAGCAGATGGGTTTGCATTAGTTACTCCTTTGACAGATACTGGCGGATTCCAATTTCCCTGGTTGCGGGAGGCATAAAAAACGAGAGTAGCGTTCACGTGCTGCTACTCTCGTTGTATGTAATTCCTATCCCATCAATCGGCATGCCTCTAGCGGGGCTTTCTTCACATGGCGATGAGTTTGCCGATATGGTCGATATGGTCGCGCTCGTGCCAGAGTGCACGGCGCAGCGCCTTGCGCGGCGACCAGAACTCTCCGTCCACGCCGATGACCTGTTTCACCCCATCCATGTTGAATAATGCCGCATTGAAGTGCTTGCGAACTTTCTCCAGCCAGACGAGAGGCTGCTGCGGGATCTCGGTGCGCGGAAAAGCCAGGCCGAGACGTTCCAGATACCACCACTCCGCCCCGCCCACATGTCCGAGGATCCCGTTGATGCTCCAGCGTTCACCCTGATACTTCTGATTGAGTTTCGCCTCGCTCAGCCCGTGCACGGTCTTGAGCAGGTCATTGCGGCTCCACGACAGCATATCCAGGGAGCGCTTGATCTCGACCGTTGTGAGCGGTTTCCAATCATAGGGGAAGAAGGATTCCACGCTGTACCCATCACCCTCGTTGGAAAGGTCGAGCTCGTCATTGATGTAATAGACGTCCCAGGTCCCATTGACGACGGTCTCGATGTCATTCTCGTTGAAGGTCAGCCAGGTGTGCGGTTCATGGCGCAAAATCCAGGCTGCATATCTATTAAGTGCCCCTTCCAGGTTGGCGACAGCCGCCGAACCTTTCATGCCATAAGCAAAACAACCCGGATGTTCCAGCGCCCAGGCAATGGAGCGACCCTCATTATTATTTTCAACTCCTACCTGAAAAATCATCTTGCACCTCCATAGCCCCTGTATTTTACTCCAATCCAAAATACAAACCAAACGAATTGCCTCGGGGCTGAGGGAATATCAATGACCAAGAGGAATGCTCAGACGGATTAGGACCGCATCGGATTCAACCGTGCCGGTTCATGAACTTCTCGAGACGCAGCAGGGCTTCTTCGATCTTCTCATATGCCGTGGCATAGGAACAGCGCACGAACCCTTCGCCGCCTTTTCCGAAGGCATTCCCCGGCACCACCGCCACGTGCTGTTCGTAGAGCAGTTTTTCGGCAAAAGTCTCATCATTCTCGCCGGAGGCATGAATGTCGGGGAATGCATAAAATGCACCGCGCGGTTCGAAGGTTGTCAATCCGAGCCGGTTCAAACCGGCGACGATCAGCTTGCGCCGCCGGTCGTATTCGGCGACCATCCTTGCCACATGTTCTTCACCATTCTTAAGCGCTTCGATGGCTGCATCCTGGGCGGTGGTGGGCGCAGACATGATGGTGTACTGGTGAATGCGCACCATGCCCTTGATGATCTCGGCTGGTCCGCACGCATAACCGATGCGCCATCCGGTCATGGCATAAGCCTTGGACAGGCCGCCCAGCAGGACGGTGCGGTCCTTGATCTGTTCCCCCAGAGCCGGCACGCAGACATGCTTGAAATCATATACCAACCGGTCGTAGATTTCATCGGAGATGATGATCAGGTCGTGTTCGATGGCGATCTCTGCCACCTGTTCCAGGACTTCGCGGGTTGCCACCGCGCCGGTCGGGTTGCTGGGATAACCGACGAAGATGACCTTGGTGCGCGGGGTGATGGCAGCCCGCAGGCGGTCTGGATCCAGCTGGAAATTGTCTTCCATCCGGCTGGGAATTTCGACCGGGATCCCGCCTGCCAGGATCACCTCTGCCTGGTAGGAGACGAAACAGGGGGTTGGGATGATGACCTCATCGCCCGGGTCGAGTAAAGCGGTCATCGCCAGGTAAAGTGCCTCCGAGACACCCACCGTGGCGATGATCTCGTTGACCGGATCGTAACTCAATCCGTACAGGCGTTCCAGGTTGTCTGCCACCGCCTGGCGCAACTCGAGCTTGCCCGAATTGGACGTGTAATGCGTCTCCCCGGCCTGCAGGGAGCGCATGCCGGCTTCCAGGATCGGGACCGGGGTGGTGAAATCCGGCTCGCCGATGCCGAGTGAAATGACATCCTTCATCGTGGCGGCGATGTCGAAGAACTTGCGAATGCCCGAAGGCTTCAACCCGGCCACATTCCTGGCGAGATAGCGCACCTCAGATATTTCCTGCATCCAGCCTCCTCATAATGGACGAATTTGCCATACAGGTTCCTTCGACCCTGCATCATCCTCCAGGCAGGAGAGCTCGAAGACCTGTCCATCCACCGTGCTGACCCGGAACCACTTTGCCTGCGGGGTTCGCCCCCGGGAGATGATCGCAGCGATGATCAGGCGTTGACCCTGCCAGGTGAGCGCAACCGGTCTTTCGCCGTAGGTGTATCCGGAATGGCATTCAACAATGTTGACCATCCGAACCTGTTACTTCAATATAATGGAACTATCATCTCCAATGTTCAATTTCAACACCGGGGACTCGGCGGAATGCCCTTTGATCCAGGCCTGCCTGCCGATATAGGAACCCCGTAAAGCGGCTGCTTCCACCCTGGCGCCTGCCTCCAGGATGCTGTCTTCGATGTGCGCATCGGTGATGCTGCAGCCTTCTCCAATGGAGGCGTACGGTCCGATCACTGAATTCCTGACCTGGGCATCCGGGTGGATGAACACCGGAGGTACGATCCTCACCGCGGGCTGCTTTTTACCGGGTGGTTTACTGGAATGACCATGGTCAAGCAAATAACGATTCGTCTCCAGCGTGGCTTCAATCGTGCCGGTATCCAGCCATACCCCAACAGGCCGCGTGCGCATCTTCAAGCCGCGCCCGAGCATGATATTGATCGTATCGGCGAGGAAATACTCGCCTTTTTTCGAAACGCCGCTGTGCATCTGTTCTTCAATTGCAGAGAGGAGTTCTTCACCCTTTTGGAAAAAATAGCACCCGACAACCGCCAGGTTGTTTTCCATTTTGCCCGGTTTCTCGACCAGGTGCTTCAACCAGCCTTCGCTGTCCAATTCCACCACGCCGAAACGACGTGGATCCGGTACGGGTTTCACCCAGATTGCTCCTTCCGCCTCTTCGTTCGCCAGGAAAGAGAAGTCGGCCTCGATCAGGGTGTCTGAAAAGCAGATCAGCACGGGTCCGTGCAAATGCTGGCGGGCCAGCCATAATGCGTCTGCCTGTCCGCGCATCACCGGCTGGAGCACGAAATGCGGTTTCAATCCCGGGTACTGTGCCCGCATGAAAGGGGGGATCTGCGCCTCTCCCAGCCCCGCGCCCAGGATAAGGATGATCTCCACCTTGCGCCCCGGCGGCTTCGCGCCGGCTGACTTCGACCCCTCCGGGAACAGCCCCGGCACGCTGCGGAACATATCCAACTGGTGGTCGAGCACGGTCTTGCCGGCCACGCTCACCAGGGGCTTGGGCTTCGACCAGGTCTGCGGGCGCATGCGTGTGGCCCAGCCAGCAGTGGGGATGATGATCTTCAGGTCTTGGGTCATAGCTCTATTTTATGCGCGAATTGGCGAAATATCCAATTTCGATTGACCTTGCCAGGTTGCTTACCGGCGTGCCTGCAGGTCGTCAGCGGTAGAAAACCATGCCAATGGCAGCCGTGGCAACCACCAGCCAGACGGGGCTGATATTGGTGAAGGTCAGTATCAGGAAGGCTCCCAGGCCGATCAGCCACTTATCCCAACCCTGCAGGAGGGAGACCGAAATCCCCTGTTTTGTATTAAATACGGTCGTTGCCATCTGGTAAGCGGTCCACGCCAGGAGGCCGACCACGAACGGCCGCATGCCCTTGATGGCTGCCCTCATATATACATTATCCTTGATGCTGAAGAAGCCGATGATCAGGATCAGCATGAGCAGGGTGGCAGGGACCACTGTCCCAGCCACGGCTGAAATGGCTCCCGGCCATCCGGCAAGTTTGTAACCAACATAGGCTGAAGTCTGCGGAGCGGTGGGACCCGGCAGGGCATTGCTTAAAGCCACCCCGTCGGCGAACTCCTCCGGTGTGACCCAGCCTGCGGCGAGCACTTCCCGCTGCATCAACCCCAGCGAGGCAGGTCCGCCACCCCAGGAGAACATGGCGACCTTGGTGAAAAGCAAGAAGATTTTCCAGAGCAATAACCAGTCCATCATTTCCTCCTTGGTGTGGCGGAGAAAAAGCGATCCCCATTTTCCGAGATTGTGGAGTGGATCAGGCCTGCAAATTGGCTTCCAATTCGCCGGTGACCGTCTCCATTAATTTGACAGCCTTCTCGACGGTGGATTCATCGAAGGCGAATCTTGCCTTTGCCGTGGCAAACAGTGCCGGCAGGGTGACCATCCCGCCCTGCGCAAGCGCATTGCGGTAAGCGGTCACTGCGCGGGCCTGGTCTGCGCGCGCATTCCCAAAGATCTGCACTGCACCCAATTGCGCCAATCCGTATTCCACGTAATAAAACGGCACCTGGTGGATGTGCAACTTGCGATGCCAGCCGGTGATCTTGAACTCCTCCAGCCCGGTCCAATCCACACCGGGGATGAAGAGGTCCCAGAGTTCACCCCATTTCTGGTCGCAGGCATGCGGGTCTGCACCGATCCCGGGATTCTCGTAGACCCACTGTTGGAAACTATCCACCGCGGCCATGAACGGCCAGAAGAGGATCATCCCTTCCAGGTGCTCGATGCGGGCACGGGCGGCCTCGCCTTCCGAATAATAACCGCCGTTGCTTTTTGTCAGGTAAGGGGAGGCCAGTAATTCCATGCCCATCGAAGCCACTTCGGCAAATTCCATCGGAACTGCCAGCTGCTGGATGTAAGGTAGTTTGGCCGTCTCGAAGACGTGAAAGGAATGACCCGATTCGTGCAGGGTGGTCATCACATCTTCATGCGTGCCGACTGCATTGACGAAAATGAATGGCTTGCGGATGGAAGTGAACGAAGTGCAGTACGCGCCGGGCGCCTTGTTCTTGCGGTTATCGAGGTCGGTCAGACCTCCGGTCACCATGCTGTCGAAGTAGTTGCCCAACTGCGGGTCGATGTGGTGGAAGATGGCCGAGGTTTTTGATTTCAATTCCTCAATGGTTGTGAACGGTTTGAGCGGCGGGATGCCGGCAGCGAGGGTGGGGCGTGAATACCAGCCATCCACCAGGTCCCACGGGCGCAGCGTATCGAGACCGAGGGCTTTCTTCCGTCTCTCGTAGATGCGAGTGGCAGCCGGGACGACCACCTTTTGGATGGCCCGGGCGAAGGATTTACAGTCATCCGGGGTGTAATCAAACCGCAGTCGCTGTTCCCAGGCATATTCGCGGAAACTGGGTTTCCCGGCATTTTTTGCGATCCTGGCGCGAACATCCATGAATTTCAACCACAGGTCGTTGATGGCTTTCCTGTCAGACAACTGGCGTTCAGCCTTGAGGTGCCAGGCTTTTTCACGCCGGGTGCGGTCGGGCTGTTGAAAATTCAGCACCAGGCGGGTGAGCGTGACCTCTTCGCCTTCCCAGTCCACCGTCTGGGCGCCATAGATCTTGTCATATTCAATGCATAATTTCTGCTGCTCAGCCAGCAAGGGCAGGTTGGCTTCGCGGAACAGGTCTGCTTCGGCGCGCATGTTGCGCAGGGGAATATCGAACCCCTTGGGTTCGAGTTTGCTTTTTAGCAACTTTTCTTTGAGTTTTTGCTCGGCAGCCATCACGTTCGGGAAGATGCCATCCAGGAAGGCGTTCATGCGCGCATCGGCTTCCTTGTCTGCCGTGTTGACCGTTGTGGCAACGGAGAGCCGCGAGTACATTTCCTCGAGGCGTTCGCCGACACTTGACCAGTCTGCCAGCCAGCCGTCCACAGTGGAGGCTTTGAGCGAGCGTGCTTCCAGTTCCTGGTAATACGGCTCGATCGCCGGCCATGTCCAGGCGATGATTTCCTGGGGAGAGTTGGGAAGGTTTTTCAGCATAGGAGTCCTTTCATTATTACACTCGGGAATAGTCATCACTGGCAGCAGTGCGTTCTTGCCAGCGGTTGGTAGTTTTTGGGAAACAGCCTTTCAATTTTCCCATAATCCAGCGGTCTGTGTAAAGCCGAATCTTGTGGGGAAGAACCAGAAATGCTATAGCATCCAACCAGGTCCTCACACCAGGATGGTCAGGTTGGCGAGGCTGGCTGCCAGGCGCTTGATCCCCACCGATTCAAAAACCACATCCACGGTCTCGTCATTATCTTGTAAACGGGAGTTGAGCACGATCCCTTCGCCCCAGGTTGTGTGCCGGACCCTCATCCCGGCGCGGAAACGGGCTTCGCTGACGGAGGCAAAACCATTCTGCGGCAGGGAGGCAGCTCCACTCCGTGGACCCGACCATTGCCAGGTCGTTCCCTGGTCCTGACGGGAGCGACCGGTGCGCGATTTTCCTGACAGCAGTTCGGGCGGGATGTCCTCCAGGTAGCGCGAAGGGATGCTCTCTTCGGAGAGGCCGCGCCCGCCTCGCCGCAGGGCGCGCAGCAGGTGCAGGCGGTCCTTGGCACGCGTGATGCCCACGTAGAACAACCGCCGTTCTTCTTCCATCGCCTCGGCTTCATCGAAGGAACGGCTGTGCGGCAGGATGCCGTCGTCCAGCCCGACGATGAAGACCGTGCCAAATTCCAATCCTTTGGCGGCATGCAGGGTGAGCAGGGTGGGCGCGTTCTTGCCCTCCACCAGGGTATCCTGGTCGGAGATGAGCGCCACGTTCTCGAGGAACTCGGTCAGGTTGCGATCTTCATGTTCGACAGTCAACCGGCGTAACTCCTTGACGTTTTCCCACCGCTCCGCCCCTTCTTCGGTGCCATCCTCGATAAAAGCCTGGTAACGGATGTCAGCGGTGATGCGGTCAAACAATTCGCTGACCGTGGCGCGGCGCGCCTCAACCATCCAGCTGGATAAGAAAGAGCCAATCTCCGCCAGCTGCGATGCAGCGCGTGCGGAGAACTGAGCCCAAAAGGGGGATGCCTCGCCTCGCCCCAGGTCCATCAACACTGCGGAGGGGGTGCTGCCCGCGGCGCGGGCGGCACTATGCAGTGCAAGGACGGTCTTGTCGCCGATGCCGCGCGGCGGCAGGTTGATCACCCGTCCAAGCGAAATTTCGTCGACCGGGTTGTGGACCAGGCGCAGATAGGCGATGATATCCTTCACTTCGCGCCGTCCGTAGAATCGCTGCGCTCCCACCAGCCGGTAAGGCAGGCGCGCCTGCAGGAACGCCTCTTCCAACAGGCGGCTCTGGGCGTTGGTGCGGTACATCACGGCGCAATCGCCGGGCTCGCAGGTTTGGCTGGCAACCAGGCTGGCGATGGTATCCACCACGAAGGCGGCTTCACTGTAATCATCCGGTGCTTCATAATACTGGATCTTGTCGCCGACGCCGCGCTCGGTGAACAGGCTCTTATGGCGGCGGTGAGGGTTGCGGTCGATGACCGCCATGGCGGCATCCAGGATGGTCTGCCTGGAACGGTAATTCTGTTCTAGCAGGATCACAAGCGCGTCGGGGAAATCCTGCTCAAAACGCTGGACATTGCGGTAGTCGGCGCCGCGCCAGCGGTACACCGATTGGTCGGGGTCACCCACCACGAAGATATTACGATGCACGGAAGCCAGGTGCGAGAGAAGCACGTACTGGGCATAGTTCGTATCCTGGAACTCGTCCACCAGTACATGGCGAAACCGGCGGGCATACTTTTCCCGCACGGCGGGGAATTCGGAGAGCAGGTGCGCCGTCCATAAAAGCAGATCGTCGAAGTCGACCGCGTTGTTTTGTTTCAGTTGCTCCTGGTAGCGCTGGTAGACGCGCTTGACCACCTCGTCGCGGTAGGTCAGGGTGGGGTAGGCATCCGGAAAGATCAGCTCATTCTTTGCGTGCGAGATGGAGGCATGCACCGATTGCGGGCGGTAGGTCTTTTCGTCCAGGTTCAGGTCACGGATCGCAGCCTTCACCAGCCGCTGCTGGTCGTCGTCATCGTAGATGACGAAACTTGAAGTGAATGGCAATTGCCCGGCTTCCTGCCGTAAAAGCCTGGCACAGATGGAGTGGAATGTACCCAGCCATAACCCTTCAGCAGGCAATTCTCCCAGCATGGTCCTCACGCGGCTGCCCATCTCCCGCGCCGCCTTGTTGGTGAATGTGACCGCCAGCATCTGGTAAGGGCGCACGCCTTCGCTGGCGATCAAATAGACCACGCGCTGGGTGAGCACGCGCGTTTTCCCGGAGCCGGGACCTGCCAGCACCAGTACAGGACCTACGCCAGCCGTCACGGCCTGGCGCTGGGCGGGATTGAGTTTTTCCAGGAAATCCATGGGTATATTCGCTCGGGCGATCTCGCAGGAGACCGCCCGCGTTCGCATTTACAGTTCCGAGGTGCAATTCGGGCAGCGGGTGGCTTTGATGGGAATGACGCTAAAACAGCGCGGGCATTCCTTGGTCACCGGTACAGGTGGAGCGGCGGGTGCGGGCTTCTTCTGCAGGCTATTGATACCCTTGATAATCAGGAAGATCACCAGGGCAATAATGAGGAAGTCGATCAGGTTATTAATGAAGATCCCATAGGTAACCTTGGCACTGCCGAGCGTGAAGGCCAGTCCGCTGAAATCAATTCCACCGATGAGCAGGCCGATCACCGGCATAAGGATATCATTCACCAGCGAGCCAATGATCTTGCCGAACGCCCCACCGATGATGACAGCAACTGCCAGGTCGATGACATTGCCGCGCATGATGAACGCTTTGAATTCTTTTAACATCAGGAATCCTCCTTCATTTTATGATTAGTCTGCAACTTCATTGTACCGTCAGGGGTAGGGGCTGTCAACGAAAGGGGTACTCTGTTGTATAATCCTGCCTGTCTGCCCCGGTTTTTGGCTCTACGCAGGATGGCGGTTCCCAGCGCGGTCCCTCCCACAATCACCCCGGGACAGGGAGGCTGTTTGTGCACTTACGCCGAACCATGATCACCCTTGCCGGCCTGACTGCCGGGCTGTTCCTGCTGGTTGCCTGCGGGCAGAAAACCCCGACAACCAACCCGCCTCCCACGCCGACCCTTGAGGCTACCGTCACAGGAACTCCCCTGCCCCCGCGCCTGCTGACCGTTTGCCTGGGGCAGGAACCGGCCAGCCTTTTCCCGCAGAACAACCCATCCCTGGCAGCCCGCAGTGTGCTGGCGGCCATTTACGACGGACCGATCGACCTGAATTCGTATGGCGTCCAGGCGGTGATCCTGGAGCGAATACCGAGCATCGAAAATGGTGATGCAACCCTCTTTGCCAAATCGGTCTACGTGGGCGACGAGGTGGTGGACTCCAGCGGTACGCCGGTGACGCTGGCAGTGGGCGTAAAGGTGCTCCCGGCGGGCTGTCGCAGCCAGGATTGTGCCGTAAAGTATGATGGACTGTCCGAGATCCAGATGGACCAGATGCAGGTTACCTTTAATATACTCCCTGGCCTCACCTGGTCGGATGGCGAACCTCTCACCGCCGGGGATTCGGTCTATGCCTACCAGGTTGCTGCCAGCTCAACCTCTTCTGCAGCCAGGTTCCTGCAGGACCGCACACACGCCTACGAGGCTGCAGATCAAACCACCGTCCAGTGGTGGGGCAAACCCGGCTATATCGACCCAACCTTCTATACCAATTTCTGGTCACCGCTCCCCAGTCATCTCTGGAGCCAGATATCTGCAGACCAGTTGAGGGTATCCGAAGCCGCCTCCCGGAACCCGCTCGGATGGGGTGCGTATATGCTCCAGGAGTGGGCCTCTGGGGATCACATCACCCTGGTGAAGAATCCCCGCTATTTCCGATCTGACGAAGGGCTGCCCAGGTTTGACATTTTGACTTTTCGCTTTGTCTCCGACCCGGAGGCCGCCATCCGTGAACTGACCGCGGGCGATTGTGATATTCTCGATCCCAGTATTCGTCTGGATGGATTCACGGAGACCCTGCGCTCACTGGCGGAAGAAGGCCAGATACAGGCATTGTTCACCAGGCAGCCGGTTATGGAGGCACTCGCGCTGGGCATCCAACCGGCTTCCTATGATAACGGCTATACAGCAGGTTACGACCGGGCTGATTTTCTCGGAGATGTGCGTGTGCGCCAGGCGCTTGCAACCTGCCTGGACCGCCAGCAGGTGGTTGATTCGGTGCTGCAGGGGCAGAGCAGTGTGCCCAATTCCTACCTGCCTCCGGAACACCCGCTTTACGACCCGAACGCGGCCTCCTACCTTTTTGATGTGACTGCCGCCAACCAACTGCTCGACCAGGCCGGCTGGAAGGATGAGGACCATGACCCGTCCACGCCGCGCCAGGCCTGGGGCGTGGCGGGAATTCCATCCGGCACACCCTTCGTGCTGAATTACATCACCACCGATGCCTCCCAGCGACAGCAGGCAGGCACCATCCTGGCGGCTTCCCTGGCAGGATGCGGGATCAAGGTCAACGTGCAGTATGTGGATGCTGAAACCCTGTATGCACCCGGCCCGGATGGCATTCTTTTTGGGCGCAATTTTGACCTGGCCGAGTATGCCATGGGTACGACCGGGATCGAGACGCCCTGCGACTGGTACACCAGTTCCGAAATTCCCAGCGCAACGAACCTGTGGGTGGGGACGAATGTCAGCGGATACCGCAGCCCGGAATTTGACGCCGCCTGCCTGGCAGCCCAGAGAACCCTGCCGGGCGATCCGACTCAGGCTGCCGTGTATGCGCAAGCCCAGTCCCTATTTGCCCGCGACCTGCCGGTCATCCCTCTTTACTGGAGGGTTGCAAGTCGCGGCCGCACGCCCGGACCTGTGTAATTTCTCAGCCTGACCCGACAGCGTCCAGCCACCTGTGGAACATCGAGTCATTTGATATTGGCACAGGCTGCCAGCCTTGAACAGCACAGGCTGTGGCATTGTTAAAACCAGGGTACTTGACTTTTTGAGTCTCTTGTGTTAATCTTCTCTTAACTTTTCTGGTGTTGTTTTCAAGCTCCAGGTATATATTCATCTTTTGGCCAAGGAGGTGATTCTCGGGAAAAACCTCAATCTATTTTGTTCGCTCCACCTATTCACCCCAACCTGTTCATCTAATTAATAATTTTGGAGGAGAAAGACAATGTCTCGAAAAATCATGACGGTATTAGGTCTGGTGTTGGCATTCAGCATGATCCTGGCTGCATGTGCCCCAACCAAGACCCCAACCCAAGTAGCGACCGAACCTCCTGCCACCGTACCGCCGGAAGTTGTTCCCACGGAGGCTCCCACCGAGCCGTCCACCACCCGTCACGGCGGCTGGCTCGATCAGGTCGTTGTTGTTGAGGAACCTTCGCAGGAATCTGCCGTAACCCGCCTGCTGGCCAATGATATCCAGGTCTTCGCTTACGGTATGTCCAATTCCGCTTTGTATGCCACCGTGAAGGATTCATCGGACCTGGCCTACAACCTCAACGCTGGCTCCATGAACGAGTTGACCTTCAACCCGTCCGCATTCACGGATGCCACAAGACTCAATCCGTTCGCTGTCCGCAAGGTCCGCGAATGCGTGAACTACCTGGTGGACCGCAACTATATCGCTCAGGAAATCATGGGCGGTCTGGCTGTTCCCAAGTGGGTTTCGATGAACTCCGCCTTCGCGGATTATGCCCGTTATGCTGATCTGATCGCCCCGATCGAGATCAAGTATGCCTACAACCTCGAGACGGCCCAGACCTGCATCGCCGCTGAAATGACCACCCTTGGCGCCACCCTGGTGGACGGCAAGTGGAATTTTGGTGGTGCGCCCGTAACCCTGATCTTCCTCATCCGCACCGAGGATGAGCGCCGCCAGATTGGCGATTACGTCGCCACCCAGTTCGAGCAGATCGGCTTCACCGTTGATCGCCAGTACAAGACCAGCGCGGAAGCAGCCCCGCTCTGGGCAGACAGCACACCCTCAGATGGCCTGTGGAGCGTATACACAGCCGGTTGGGGTGCCACGGTTATTTCACGTGACGACTCCAGCGACTTTGGCTACTTCTACACCGCCCTGGGCTCAGGCGATACCCTCTGGCAAGCCTATGTTAACGACCCGGCGTTCTTCACCGTGTCCGAAAAACTATGGAATGTTGCCTTCAGCACCATGGAAGAGCGCCGAGCTCTCTATGCGGAAGCCCTGCCTCTGGCGATGGAAGATTCCTCGCACCTCTGGCTGGTGGACCGCAAGGCCTTCACCCCCTACCGCAGCAATGTCCAAGTCGTTGGCGACCTGGCAGCCGGTGTTGCCGGCTCCGGCGCCTGGCCTGTGACCCTGCGCTATGCGGACCAGGAAGGCGGCTCGATGACGATGGCCATGCCCAGCATTTTGACCAAACCGTGGAACGCACTGGACGGTTCCAACTGGCTGTACGACATGTCTCTTATTCGCGCGGTAAGCAACCAGGGTTTCTTCAATGATCCTTACACCGGTCTCTACTGGCCGCGCAGAGTTGAAAGCGCCACCGTCACCGCCACGGAAGGCCTGCCGATCTCCAAGACACTGGACTGGGTCGGCCTTGAATTCGTACCCGAGGTCGTGGTCCCGACAGATGCCTGGGTGGACTGGGATGCAACAACCCAGACCTTCATCACCGTTGGCACCAAGTTCCCCGAGGGTCTGACCTCGCAGGTCAAGTACACTGTTACCTATCCTGCTGACCTGTTCACCTCGGTCAAATGGCACGACGGCAGCCCCTTCAGCTTTGCTGACATGATGATGTCCTTCATCCTGGCGTTCGATCGCGCCCAACCTGCCAGCGCTATCTACGATGAAGGCAAGGTTGCCCGCTATAACGCCTTCCTCGCAACCTTCAAGGGTCTCAAGATCCTGTCCGAGGATCCATTGAAATTCGAATATTACACGGATTCCTATTTAATGGATGCCGAGGTCTTGATTCCCGACCTCTGGCCGTATTACTCGCAAGGCGAAGCCTCCTGGGATGCCCTCACCCTGGGCATCATGGCTGAGACCGCCAATGAATTGGCGTTCACATCCTCAAAGGCTACCACTTTGGGCGTGGACCACATGAGCTACATCGGTGGCCCAAGCCTGGCGATCCTGAAGACCCACCTGGATGAGGCTCTTGCCTCCAGCTACATTCCCTATGCCCCCACCATGCTCCAGTACATTACAGCCGATGAGGCAGCCGCCCGCTACGCAAACCTGCGCGACTGGTTTGCCGTACAGGGCCACTTCTGGGTTGGCACCGGTCCATACTACCTGGACAAGGCCTTCCCGGTAGAGGGCACCATCACCCTGCGTAACTTCGCCGACTATCCTGACCTGGCGGATCGCTGGTCGAACTTCGGTGTACCCAAGATTGCCGATGTACTGGTCGAGGGCCCCGCTAGCCTCGCCATCGGCGCCGAAGGCACCTTCGATGTGACGGTATCTTTCCAGGGTGAACCTTATCCTGCTGCGGAAATGAGCAGCGTTACCTACATCCTCTTCGATGCCAATCTCGCCGTGGCCGGCACTGGTTCGGCCGCCCTGGTTGAGGATGGTAGCTACACAATCACGCTGCCGGCTGCACAGACAAGCCTGCTGGTTGCCGGATCGAACAAACTCACGGTTGTGGCGGTTCCCTTGCTCGTGAGCCTGCCCACCTTCTCGTCCTTCGAGTTTGTTTCCACAGCTCCGTAAACTTTTCCACATCTCGTCCTCTGATAGGGGCGGCAACGCCCCTATCAGACTTTTATTATCCTGAGAAAGCGAGTCTTGCTTATGAGCGCTGAGCCAATCGTCATCCCGCCTGTAGCAGAACCAATCCCCCAGAAGAAAAAGAAGACCGGCACCAGCACCCTCTCCCGTGTATTGAAGTATTCGGGAGTTAGGCTGGTCATTCTTTTTTTCACCGTGGTCGTTGGTATTTACCTGACCGTGCTGATCGCCAACATGGGTGGTTATGTGGACACGATTCGCCGGGCTGAGATCCGTGAGAATGTAAATGCTGGCCACCGCGGCGACCGCTCCTTCCAGTTGCTGCCGCAGGCGGAACGCGACCGCATCCAGGCGGAAGAGATCAGCATCCTGGAGGAAGAATTGGGTCTGAACAAACCGTTCATGGTGCGCAGTTTCGGTTACGTGATCAATGCGCTCTCGCTCAACCTGGGATTTGCCGAGCGGATGAACAGCGACAGCGGCTCGCGCCAGGTGCGTCTCATCATCCTGGAGCGCCTGCCGGCCACCCTGGTGCTGTTCGCCACGGCAGACTTGATCCTGTTCTTTTCTGCCATTTTTATCGCCCTTTTTCTTTCCCGCCGTTATGGCAGTATCCTGGATAAAGTCATCATTGGCCTGGCACCTATATCCACTGCGCCCGGCTGGTTCTTTGGCATCTTCCTTATTCTAATATTCGCCGCCCTGTTGGGAATTCTTCCTTTCGGAGGCATGGTGGATGCCCCGCCTCCTTCCAACGCTTTCCTGTATGCCCTGAGCCTGGCCAAGCACCTGATCCTGCCGGTGCTCTCGATGTCTGTTGCGCACGTTGCA
Organism: uncultured Chloroflexia bacterium; assembly: GCA_963828815.1. GTDB lineage: Bacteria > Chloroflexota > Anaerolineae > Anaerolineales > Villigracilaceae > UBA877. Next base: position 853,925 of record CAWHGD010000002.1, on the reverse strand, counting down.
TTGAACGCCTATAACTGGCGCACCTTCTTCCTGATCTACTCCAGCGAGGACTACGTTGAAATGGCCAAGGCCAAGGGATTGTCATCCCGCGATGTCGAGCGGCGTTACATCCTGCGGCCCACCTTGCCGACCATCCTCACTTCATTCTCCCTGCTGATCATCGGGCTCTGGACAGGTGCGCCGATCTTCGAGACGGTGTTCAACTGGCCGGGGCTGGGACGCGCCACATTCGTGGCAATCGGGCTTTACGATACACCGGTGATCGTCGGCACCACGATCATTTTTGCCTACCTGCTGGCAATTACCGTATTCCTGCTGGAATTCGCCTACGCGCTGGTGGACCCGCGCGTCAAGGTTGGCGGAGATGGGAGCAAGGCATGAAACTGCGCAACACCTTGCGGGAATTCACCCGCTATCCAACCGCCCTCGCCGGTGTGGTGATCATCCTGATCTTGATCGGGGTATCCATCTACACGATGATCGCCCTGCCGTACAAAGAGGCAGTCCTGTTGTGGCGTGGCGGTGTGGGCGTTTGGGATGAAAACCCGAAACTTGTGCCTCCCGCCTGGACCAACTACTTCAGGAAGATCCGCGTGCCCGAAACCATCGTCCTGGACAGCGCCAACGGCACGGCGCCAAAAACGGTCGTATCCAGCTCGGGAGATATCGGCGAAACGGATATCCTTTTTACCTTTGACTATCCCTACGAAGGCTTCCCGCAGGACGTGTTAATCTACTTTACTGCCACCTATGCCGTCAAGCAGCCGCATGTGGGGCTCACCTGGATCACCCCGGATGGCCGTGAGATCATGGCGGGCAGTTTCTCGGTGTCGCCAACTCAAACCTTCTTTGCCTCGCAAGACACCCGGCTGATGCGCAAACTGGATACTGAACTTCCGCAGGAGGGTCTCCTCCTCGATCCAAATGCACCGGCAGATGCGCCTGTTGCCCTGGAAGGGACCTACAAACTGCTCGTCCAGGTGTTCACCTTTGAGAAAGACGCGAGCGTGGATGCCAAGCTGGTGATCGTACGGCAAAGTGTTTGGCCTGGCAGGCACCGACCACCAGCGGCGTGACCTGATGATCGCCCTGCTGTGGGGCACACCCCTGGCACTGGCATTTGGATTGCTGGCTGCCCTGGGCACCACCTTCACCACCATGGTCATCTCTGCCCTGGGCGCCTGGTTTGGCGGCTGGGTGGACGGCATCATCCAGCGCATCACCGAGGTCAACATGGTGCTGCCCTTCCTTTCCATCCTGATCATGGTGGGCACCTTCTACTCGCGCAGCCTGTGGCTGATGCTGGGAGTGACCATCCTGTTGAGCATCTTTGGGGGTACCATTAAGACCTATCGCGCCATCTTCCTGCAGGTGAAGGAATCCCCCTACATCGAGGCGGCGCGCGCCTACGGCGCCAGCAACGGTCGCATCATTGTCCAGTACCTGGTACCCCGTATCGATCCCGCTGCTGATCCCGGCGCTGGTGACCCTGATCCCGACTTATGTGTTCCTGGAAGCCTCGCTGGCGGTGCTGGGGCTGGGCGATCCCGTCATGCCCACCTGGGGCAAGGTGATCAACGATGCCCAGCAGAACGGAGCCCTGTATCAGGGTCTCTATTACTGGATCCTTGAACCGGCAATACTGCTGATGATCACCGGCCTGGCTTTCTCGATGGTTGGTTTTGCCATGGACCGGATATTCAATCCAAGATTGAGGAGTCTATAATGGCACGCAGCGACTCCCAACTGTTGCATGTCGAAGACCTGGTGCTGCACTTCCGCACCTCCAAGGGGGCGGTCCAGGCGGTGGACAAGGTCAATTTCGACCTGGGTTACAACGAAGCCGTCGTGGTGCTGGGCGAATCTGGTTGCGGCAAGACCTCGCTGGCGAAAGCCATCCTCCGGCTGCTGCCGCGGAATATCTCCGCCTACTCCGGCAAGGTATTTCTCGACGGCGTGGATGTGATGCCCATGAGCGACGAGGAATTCCGCCATGGAGTGCGCTGGGTAAAAATGTCGCTGGTGCCCCAGGCCGCGATGAATTCGCTCAACCCGGTGCTGAAAGTGGGCGACCAGGTGGCGGAACCGGTGATGATCCATCACGGCGTGAAGAAGGAAGAAGCCCTGGTGCTGGCCAAGAAAATGTTCGACCACGTGGGTGTGCCGGAGGATTTCCTCAGTCGTTATGCCTTCGAGTTGAGCGGCGGCATGCGCCAGCGGGTGGCGATCGCCATGGCGCTGGTGACTGCCCCTTCGCTGATCGTCCTGGATGAACCCACCTCGGCATTGGACGTTCTCACCCAGGCAAGCATCTTCAATGTGCTCAAGCGCATCAAGCACAACCTTGAAACCAGTTACATCCTGATCACCCATGACATTGCCACCTCCAGCGAGCTGGCAGACCGGGTGGCGGTGATGTACGCCGGTCAGATCGTTGAAATTGGAGATGCGGGGCGTTTCTTCCCCGCCCCGCTGCACCCCTATTCGCAAAAGCTGATGGCTTCCGTACCCCGCCTGCACGGCGACCGGGACCTGGAATTCATCACCGGTCAACCGCCGAGCCTGCTGGATCTGCCAGCCGGCTGCCGTTTCGCAGAACGCTGCTCGAAGCGCTTCGAGCGTTGTGCCCAGGATCCGCCCGTGATCGAGAAGGAAGGGCGGCAAGTCAAGTGCTGGTTGTATGCATAGAGCAGGAGCACGAATGCCAGAAAAACATGCAAGCGATAAACAAATGGTACAGACCATGAAAGACTCCCAGGACAAGGCCGGGGGCGTCCTGCTGGGTATCCAGGATTTGCGCGTCTGGTTCGAATTGCGACGGTTTGGTTTTGGGCACGCCGGATATGTGCATGCTGTGGACGGGGTGGATTTCGACCTGCATCACGGCGAAGCCATTGCCGTGGTGGGCGAAAGCGGCTGTGGAAAATCCAGCCTGATGAAGACCATCCTTGGCCTGAACATCCCCACCAAGGGCAAAGTGATCTTTAATGGCTCGGACCTGAGTGAACTGGGCGCCAAGGGCTGGCGCTGGTACCGCTCCCAGGTGGGCTATGTGCAGCAGGATCCCTACGGTGCTCTGCCGCCGTTCATGACCGTCCAGCGCATCCTTGAGGAACCGCTCATCGTCAACGGCGTAAAAGATTCAGCGGAACGCAATCAACGCATCCGCAAGGTCATGGAAGAAGTCAAGATGTTCCCGGTGGATGATTTCCTGCAGAAATACCCGCACATGCTCAGCGGCGGGCAGCAGCAGCGAACGGTGATCGCCCGCGCCATGATCCTGGAGCCCAAACTGATCGTTGCCGACGAACCGGTGTCGATGCTGGATGCCTCAGTACGGGTGGAGATCCTCAAACTACTGCGCGGCCTGCAGACCACCCACCACCTGGCGGTCATCTACATCACCCACGACCTTTCCACAGTCCGTTATTTTTCCGAACGCATTTTTGTCATGTATGCCGGGCAACTGGTTGAGAAGGCTAAAGTGAATGACCTGCTCAACAACCCCAAGCATCCTTACACGCTGGCATTATTGACCGGCACCTCCGAACCGGATGCTGAGAATGCAAAGACCTTCAAGGAGATTCCCCCCGGGGAGCCGCCCAGCCTGGTCAAACCGCCGCCAGGATGCCGTTTCCACCCGAGGTGTGCGCGCCGAATCAAGGATGTATGTGACGTGGACATGCCGATCGAGATTGAGGTCGAGCCCGGGCACGGGGTATCCTGCTGGCTGTATAAATGAAAGGCCTGCCTCCCATCACCACCATCCTGGTGGGCTTCTTCCTGTTGTTATTGGGTGCCGTGCTGGCCTGGCTTGCTGGTGCTGCGAGTTATCCCGTCCACATTTCTGCTGAATTTTCTATCGTACACCGCTTCGGTGGCGGGATTATTCATGGGTCTGGTTGGAGTGGTATTGTATGTCCGGTTGAACCGGAACAAGCGACCCTGACCACTGGATGGTTTTTTTTCTACAAGAATACCCGTTTTCTATACCGATATGCACAGGTGGAGAACGGGTATCTAGTTTAAGAGAAAGTCGTGTTATCATAGCGCTAATTTACGGCTGATGCTCCTATCGAAAATGGCGCCCACCCTTAAGCGGGAGTACCCACTTGATCAAGAACACTCAACCATTACTCGATGTAAAGAACCTTAAGACCTACTTCTACACTGAAGACGGGGTGGTGAAAGCAGTGGATGGGGTGGATTTTGTCGTCTACCCGGGCGAAGTGCTGGGATTGGTGGGTGAATCGGGCTGCGGAAAGAGCGTCAGCCTGCTCTCGGTCCTGCGCCTGATCAGCCAGCCCGGGAGGATCATCGAGGGTGAGATCAACTTCGACGGTCAAGACCTGATGAAATTGACCGAGCGGGAAATGACCCACGTGCGCGGCAATCGCATTTCGATGATCTTTCAACAGCCGCAAACCGCCCTCAACCCGGTATTCAAGGTTGGCGACCAGATCGCCGAAGTGCTCAGCATCCACCAGGATTGTGACAAGGAAACCGGATGCACCCGGGCGATCGAATTACTGACCATGGTGGGGATCCCGGAACCCGAAAAGCGCGCCAACGCATTTCCACACGAACTTTCCGGCGGCATGGCCCAACGCGTGATGATCGCCATGGCTCTTGCCTGCGTCCCGGAACTATTGATCGCGGATGAACCCACCACCGCACTGGATGTGACCATCCAGGCGCAGATCCTGGACCTGATGCGTGACCTGCGCAACAAGGTGGGCGCTTCGGTTGTCCTGATCACCCACGACCTGGGCGTTGTGGCAGAGATGGCTGAACGCGTGGCAGTGATGTATGCCGGTCGGATCGTGGAGCAGGCGGATGTGAAACCGCTGTTCGCCAACCCGCTTCATCCTTACACCCAGGGGCTGATGGGCTCCATTCCCATCCTCGGGAAGATCAAGGAGCACCTGGAAGTGATACCAGGCACGGTGCCCAACCTGGTCAATCTGCCCCAGGGCTGCCGATTCGCACCGCGCTGTAAAGCACGCATCGAACACCAGCTGCAAGTTTGCACGGAATTCGAACCCGACCTGATCCCGATCCAGCTCCGATCACCTTGTCCGCTGCTGGCTTTACCAGGATCGGGATGGCTTTCAAGCGCCCCTGCGATAGACCTGAAAAGAATGCAGGATCCCATTGCTGGTGCGATGAAGAGCGACCATCCTGATCAGACCTTAATTAAGAAGAAGAAATCATCCATACCTTTGGAGCAGCCTCAATGACCATGCCCGCACCGAGTGAACCTGTCGCTGGAAAAGACCTGGTGGTGGTGAAAGACCTGGTGAAGTATTTCCCCGTCCGCGCTGGATTGTTGCAGCGCGTGGTGGACTGGGTGCAGGCTGTGGATGGGATCAGTTTCAATATCCGGGTGGGGGAAACCCTGGGCCTGGTGGGTGAATCTGGTTGCGGGAAAACCACCGTTGGGCGGGCCATGCTGCGCCTGATCGAACCAACCTCCGGCTCGGTCAGTTTTGATGGCACGGATATCCTGACACTCAAGGGAAAAGCGTTGAAGTCCATGCGCCGGAACATGCAGATCATCTTCCAGGACCCGTACGCCTCGCTCGACCCGCGCATGCCCATTGGCGAATCGGTGATGGAAGGACTGAAAGTGCACGGCATTGGTACCCACAGCGACCGGGTGGAAACCATGCTTGAGATCTTGAAGAAGGTCGGTCTGGAGGACTACCACGCCCGACGCTACCCGCACGAATTTTCTGGCGGTCAGAGGCAGCGCATCGGGATTGCCCGCGCCCTTGCCTTGCGTCCAAAATTCATCATCTGCGACGAACCTGTCTCCGCGCTGGATGTGTCCATCCAGTCACAGGTCTTGAATATCCTCAAGGATCTCCAGCAGGAATTTGGACTGACCTACCTGTTTATCGCCCATAATTTGAGCGTGGTTGAACACATCTCGGACCGCGTGGCAGTCATGTACCTGGGTAAAATGGTGGAATTGGCCAGCCGTGAGGACCTCTATCGCGGCGCGCTGCACCCGTACACCAAGGCACTTTTTTCCGCCATCCCGGTCCCCGATCCCACGTTCAAACGGGACCGCATCATTTTGAAAGGCGATGTTCCCAGCCCGCTTAACCCGCCCAAGGGTTGCCGTTTCCATCCCCGCTGCCCGGTGGCGATCGAAAAATGTTCGATTGAGGAACCGGTATTCAAGGAATCCAAACCAGACCACTGGGCAGCCTGCTGGCTGGTGGATTGATCGATTTGGGAGACGCATGTCCCCGCACAGTATTTTGATTGTGGAAGACCAGCGTGAGGTCAGCCGCCTGCTGCGCTCGACGGTGGAAACCCTCGAGTACAAGCTGGATGTGGTTGAAATCCCATCCGGCGAGGAAGCCATTCTGTATAGTTCGCGCAAGAAAGTGGACCTGCTGGTTGCTGATTATCGTCTTCCGGGGATGACAGGCATCGAATTGATGCACAAGGTGCAAAAAAACCATCCCAAGGTCAAGATCATCCTGGTCACGGGGCAGACCGATCCCGAGATACGCAAGGAAGTGGCCGAGGCGGGGGCGGATGCTTTTTTCTAAAGCCGATCCCGATGGCTGATTTTTTGGATGCCGTCGTCCATCATTTGGACCTGGCTGAAACCACGCCTCCAGCGGAACCCGTCAAAGCAGAGGCGCAGGAGGAAGAGTACAGCCTGCATGAGCGCATGGCAGACCTGCAAAAGGAATTGGCAGCAAACGCGGTTTTTCTGCTGAACAACAACGCCCTCATTCTGGCACGAGCTGGGGAATTAACGGATGACGAGAGTGAAGCTTCATTGATCTCCACTCTGCTCGCCATGCAAAGCCCGGCCGCGAACATTTCACGCCTGATCGGTCAAAAGAACGCCTCCAACTGGCAGGTTTTCGATGGCGGGGTCTATGATCTGGTGTTTACACCGGTTGGATTGTATTATGCCATCCTGGTCATTGGCGAAGGGATTGCCGGTGAAAACCTGTTGAAGACGATGGGTATCATGGCAACGGCGAAGTTGGATATCGAAGCAATGATCAGCAGCACCAAGGAGGGAACCCTGACCGATCTTAAAGCCTCTTCTGTCAGGGAGGCTGCTGCCAGTGGGGGCAAGAAGGGATTGCCGCCGCTATTTGAAGAAGGCAAGAAGAAACTTGTTCCCGATGAAGTGAACGAGTTTTGGAACAAGGCTGCCGATAATCAAAAAGCACCTTCCAGGCCGGATATGCTCACCTATGAGCAGGCGAGAGAATTGGGCCTTACGCCCACAGATGAATCCTAGCCATGCCATCGGGGCTGTGATACAATTTGCGCCGCCTCCCGGGCTGGCACCGGGATCTTTCCTTGGGGCGTTGTGCAACGGCAGCACGTCAGCCTTTGGAGCTGATTATCTTGGTTCGAATCCAGGCGCCCCAGCCTGAATTTCCCGCCTGCAAGCGGGGCTTTTTTCTCCCACAAGGGCCTCGTGCCACCTCGCTGGCTGCGCAGGCCTTTTTGGTCAGGAGTTGCCGATGAAGATCACAGCCGTCCTCCTCGCTGCCGGGCAGGGCACGCGCATGAAATCCGACCTGCCGAAGGTGCTGCATCCGATCTGCGGTGTGCCCATGGTAGCCCATGCGCTGGACGCCGTGGCAGCTGCCAGCAGCGAGCAAGCCGGTGGTCATCATCGGGCACGGGGCCGAAGCGGTGGGCGAGTTCCTGGGCAGGAAAGCCCGCTGCATTGTCCAGCATCCGCAGCTGGGGACCGGGCATGCCGTCAGGCAGGCCGAATCCAGCCTGCGCGGCAAGACCGACCTGGTGTTGGTGACCTACGCCGATATGCCGCTCTTGCGGGCTGAAACCATCCGAGGGCTCATCGAAACTCAAAAGACCAATCAGGGACCGGTGACCATACTGACGGTCAACGCCGATGATCCGCGCGGCTTTGGACGGGTGCTGCGAGGACCGGATGGTGAGGTGCAGGCTGTCGTCGAGGAGAGCGCCGCCACGAAGGCGCAATTATCGATCCACGAACTGAACGTGGGCGCCTACTGTTTTTCTTCTGAATGGTTGTGGAAAGCCCTGCGAAAAATAAAGGTTTCCCGGAAAGGGGAATATTTTCTCACGGATACCATTGCCCTGGCAGTGCAGGCCGGGCTGCCGGTAAAGACCAGGGTGTGCGATGATCCTGTCGAGACCATCGGGATCAACAACCGCCTCCACCTGGCGGAAGCCGAGACAGCCATGCGTGAGCGCATCAACCGGGCACACATGCTGTCGGGCGTGACCATCGTGGACCCGGCTGCTACTTATATTGAACCGGGAGTAAGTATTGGTCGGGATACGGTCATCTGGCCGAACACTTACCTGCGTGGCCAGACGGTCATCGGCGAGGGGTGCGTCATCGGGCCTAATACGATCGCCACGGATAGCTCCATCGGTGATTGCTGCGAGGTCCTGGCTGCAGTGCTGGAAAGTGCCGTGGTCGAGGACAACGTCGGCATCGGGCCTTTTGCCCGCCTGCGCAAGGGGGCGCACCTGTGCAAGGGTGTACACATGGGCAATTTCGGCGAGGTAAAGGATTCCACCCTCGGGCCAGGCTCGAAAATGGGGCATTTTTCCTACATCGGTAATGCTGCCATCGGTGAGAATGTCAACATCGGCGCAGGAACGGTCACCTGCAATTACGATGGTGTGCACAAAAACCCGACCGAGATCGGCAGGGATGTGTTCATCGGTTCGGATACCATGCTGGTTGCGCCGGTTAAGATTGGAGCGCGCGCCCGCACCGGGGCAGGGGCGGTGGTGACGAAGGATGTGGAGGCGGATACCCTGGTGGTTGGCATCCCGGCGCGGGCGATCAGGAAAATCAAGAAGGAGAAAGATGGCTGAACTCACCGATGTTGAACGGCGTGCCTTGATCGACCTGGCGAACGAAGCCCGTCGTCGTGCGTATGCGCCATATTCCCATCTACCCGGTCGGCGCTGCGCTGCGGACCGCTTCCGGGCGCATTTTTACCGGCTGCAACATTGAGAACGCGGCCTACCCCACCAGTATGTGCGCTGAGCGCGTTGCCATCTTCAAGGCGGTCTCCGAAGGGGAAATGGAGCTTGGAAGTATTAGCGTTGGTCACTCCCAACGGCGGCACGCCGTGCGGCAGCTGCCGCCAGGTGATGGTGGAATTCAATCCCGACATGCTTGTACTGATCGCAGATGGCGAAGGCCGCCTGGTGCAGGAGACCACCGTTGCCGGACTCCTGCCGGGGGCATTTACCCGGAAGGATATGATGAAATAGAGGGACATTTATACTTAACCTGAGGCATTAATGGTAGAGCAGCGTTCCTTCCGCGTTGAAGCAGTGGTCCTCCGCCATGCCGACTGGGGCGAGGCGGACCGCCTGCTTACCCTGTATACCCGTGAACGCGGCAAGGTGCGTGCGATTGCCAAGGGGGTCCGCAAGATCCGCTCCCGCAAGGCAGGTCACCTGGAACCGTTCATGCACGTGAAACTACAACTGGCGCGCGGCCGCGACCTGCTGATCGTCACCCAGGCGGATACGGTGACTGCCTTCCTGCCGATACGGGAGAACCTGGTCAAGACCAGCCAGGCATCCTATCTTGTTGAACTGCTCGACCGCTTTACTTACGAGGACGAAACCGAGAACGCCGGTATTTTTCGTCTACTGACCGAGGCGCTCCTGCGACTGGAAAAAGAGAATGATCCCTGGTTGGCGATCCGGTATTATGAGATCCACCTGCTGGATCTGCTCGGTTACCGCCCGCATTTGTTCGAGTGTGCGAATTGCGGACGGGAGATCAAGGCCCAGGACCAGTACTTTTCAGCAGCCCAGGGCGGGGTGCTTTGCCCGGCTTGCGGAACAGGCCTGCTGGGTGCCTGGCAGGTGTCGATGGAGGCGCTCAAATACCTGCGCCACTTCCAGCGCAGCAATTATGCTGGTGTGCTGAAAGCGCGGCCGGCTCCCGGGGTGCAGTCTGAAGTTGAGGCGTTATTGCAGCACTATGTGACCTACTTGCTGGAGCGTTCCCTGAATTCCCCCGCCTTTCTCAGGCAAATAACAAGTTCCTCTCCTTAGTCTAAGTTCCTGCCAACATAGGCGGGTGCTGTACCAGAAAACCATCCCGGCGCGAAAGACAATTGTTGAAGAAACGGGGAACACCTACCCCTTTTTCCCGGTAGAGGGTCCCTGACGGCGCGCCCATCCGATGAAGAAAGTACGCATTGCCCATGCAATAAACCAGCCCATTCTCCTCCACAGGAATGCCTGGAAGGGGGCGAAACGCAGCCGGTAAAAGAATTTAGCGAACCAGGTGCGCCGCTTGAGTGCCTTGCCCATGGCTGTTTGCAGGAGTGACCGCTTGTAATCCCTGAAGGAAAAATCCCGGCTGGAAAAGGCTTCCTGGATGGCCCGGGCAGCGATCCTGCCGTAACCCAGGGCGATACTGATACCTTCGCCAAACAGGGCGTCCGCGCCGGCCGCGTCGCCAACCAGCAGCAGCCTCGGAGCAGAGATTGCCTGCCTTGCATCGAACCAGCGCATGGGGTGGCCTTCCAGGCCATACTCCGACAGGCTGAGCCCGTACCGGGCGAGGTCTGCCTCCAATCCAGCCCGCAGGGGCAACCTGTCTTTGACCGCAAGAATATTCGCATCGTAAATACCGCGCACTCGAACCGGATTTCCCCCCTCGAGAGCCGGGAAATCCCATACATAGCCCTGAATACCCTGCATCAGGACCGCGAACTCGAATGTAGAATTGCATGGATTCGAGAAGGTGTTTTCCGCCGGTGGCTCAGTGACCACCTCCAGGAGCCGGGCAACATGCAACTCCTCCAGCGGGATGATCGCCCGCCTGATCAGGCTGCTGGAACCATCGGCCCCGACCACGACCTCAGCGCGGTATTCATCCCTGTTGGTGGTGACGGACACCCCGTTCCCGCCTACCGCGATGCTCCTGACAGCCGTGTCTTCAAGAATCTTGAAGCCCTTTTCACGAGCCCGGGATGCCAGCCAGGCGTCAAATTCGTGGCGGCGGATGGTGCGAAATGCATAGGTGCCGTTCTTCTCCGCCCGCATGCGCATGCCCCGCCCGGCGAAGTTGAAGTGCGCCCAGTCCACATCCACATGTGGAATCTCAGCCACATCCAGACCGAGCTCAGCCAGCAGCCGCTCTGCATCCGGCAGAAGGCCTCCACCGCACAATTTGTGACGCGGGTGATGCGCTTTTTCGAGGATTAACGTTCGAGGGATGAGTTCCGGCGCGATGATCGCTAGGTGCAGGGCGGTGGAGATTCCTGCCGGACCGGAACCTACAATGATGATATCCTGCTCTGATACTTGAGAAAGGTTGGCGTTTGGCATGGGGATAGGAATATTGAAAGTATATCCCATTTGACATTATCCTTGCCCGATCGAGTCGCATCCCGGCGGCAGCGGAGGCCAGCCATCGGTCTATTGCCCGTTGTCTAAAACAGGTATAATTCTCTCACATCGGTTCATCATCCCATCTATCTTAACCAGCAGAAACCATTCATGGCTCTATCTTCGCTACAATCCATCATCCTCCAACTGCAGGAATTCTGGGCTGCACACGGTTGCCTGATTGCACAGCCTTACTACACCCAGGTGGGCGCGGGAACAATGAACCCATCCACATTCCTGCGCGTGCTGGGTCCCGAACCCTGGAATGTGGGCTACGTGGAACCCTCCATTCGTCCGGATGACGGCCGCTATGGGGAGAATCCCAACCGCTTCCAGCAGCACACCCAGTTCCAGGTGATTCTGAAACCCGATCCCGGCAACCCGGTTGAATTGTACCTGCAGTCGCTGGAGACCATCGGCATCCAGCCACGCCAGCACGACATCCGCCTGGTGGAAGATAATTGGGAACAACCCGCCATTGCAGCCTGGGGTTTGGGCTGGGAGATCTTGCTGGATGGTCAGGAGATCACCCAGTTCACCTATTTCCAGCAGGTGGGAGGCCAGAGCCTGGACCCTGTGGCTGTGGAGATCACCTACGGCCTCGAACGCATCCTTATCGCGCTGAATAATGCCCCCGCCATCTGGGACGAAACCTGGGGGGCTGATGTTACTTATGGAGAAGTCCGGCGCCAGGACGAGTATGAGCAAAGCAAATATTCCTTCGAAACAGCGGATGTGACACGCCTGCGCCAGCTGTATGACCTCTTTAAGGCAGAGGCGGAAGCCTGCCTTGCCCAGGGGCTGGTCACGCCGGCTCACGATTATGTGCTGAAATGCTCGCATACTTTTAATGTGCTGGATACGCGCGGCGCCATTGGGGTCACCGAACGCCAGGCTTTCTTTGGACAGATGCGCGACCTGTCGCGCCGCGTGGCGGAAACCTGGCTGGAACAACGCAAGCAGTTGGAATACCCGCTAATAAAAGAGAGCAAAACTCTAAAGGAAATCACCCCCGCAGCCGCGAAAGCCGTTAAACCGGGGGCAAAGAACCTGCAGCCGGCGGATTTTGTCCTTGAGATCGGGGTCGAAGAACTCCCTGCCTCGGATCTGGATTCCGCCGTCACCCAGCTGAAAGAAAATTTCCCCAGGCTGCTGGATGATCTGCACCTGGAGCATGGACCTGTCAGTGTTTGGGGCACTCCACGCCGGCTGGCAGTGAAGGTGGAATCCCTTGCCGGGCACCAGCCCGATCGCTCCGATCTGGTCAAGGGTCCGCCCGCAGATAGAGCCTTTGACAAGGACGGTAAACCGACACCCGCCGCGCTCGGATTTGCCAGGAAAAATGGCATAGAACCTTCCGCCCTCCAGGTTCGCGAGATGGACGGGGGCAGGTACATCGTTGCCGAGGTCAAACAAACCGGGCGGTCGGCTTCTGAGGTCATGCTGGAGGCGCTGCCGGGGGTGGTGACGGGGATCAAGTTCGACAAATCCATGCGCTGGCTGCCTGCTTCCCGGGCGGCGGGGAACGCCGGGGCCATCTCGTTTTCACGCCCGATCCGCTGGCTGGTGGCGCTGCTGGGGGCGGCAGTGATCCCGTTCGAAGTTGCCGGTCTGAAAGCCGGCCGTCTAACGCGCGGCCTGCGCCCGTACAACTCCCCGGAGATTACCATCCCGCGTGCGGAAGAATATGCCTCGATCATCAGGGAAAACGGCATTTTGCTCGACGTGGAAGAGCGAAAAGCAATCATCTCCGACGGTGTCAAGGAAATGGCCCACTCGGTCAAAGGGGAGGCTATAATACCGTCCGAGCTGCTGGATGAGGTTGCCAACCTGGTGGAGAAGCCCACGCCGATCCTGGGAGGTTTCGACCAGGAATTCCTGGCGCTCCCTAGAGAAGTGCTGATTTCGGTGATGAAGAAACAGCAGCGTTACTTTCCGGTGGAACAGCAGCCATCCCGGGCAGCCCAACCCGGGCAGTCTGACCAGGGCGCGCGGCTGCTGCCGTTTTTTATCGTGGTCCGCAATGGCGACGAGCAGGGAATTGATCTGGTCAGGCAGGGCAACGAGCATGTCGTCCGTGCCCGCTTTGCAGATGCAAAGTTCTTCGTGCGGGAGGATGATAAACATAAACTGGCAGACCTGCGCCCGCGCCTGGGAACACTGGTCTTCCAGAAAAAATTAGGCTCGATGCTGGAAAAGAATGAGCGCATCGAAAAACTGACCAAACAACTCCTGCCGATGCTCGGTCTGGATGCCGACGAGGCGGTCTTTGCACGCCGCGCAGCCCATCTGCTGAAGGCTGACCTGGTAAGCAAGATGGTTATCGAGATGACCTCGCTTCAGGGGGTTATGGGAGCCGAATATGCCCTCCGGGATGGCGAAGCTCCGCAGGTTGCCGAGGCGATCCGCGAACAATACCAGCCGCTGCCCCGTTCCAGGCCGGGCCTGGCCGTGGCGCTGGCTGACCGGTTGGATTCGCTGACCGGATTATTCGCAGCAGGCGTGGTGCCAACCAGCACCCGGGACCCTTTCGGTTTACGCCGGGCTGCCATCGGGGTCGTCCAGCCGCTGATCGAGCACGGGATAAATTTCGACCTGCGGGAAGCGCTGAGATTGGCCGCCGCGCTGGAACCGGTCCCGGTTTCGGATACAGTGAAAGCACAGGTGCTTGATTTCATCAATGGACGCCTGCGGATCGTGTTGTTGGACATGGGTTACAAGTATGACCTGGTGGATGCCGTCCTGGCGGAGCAATCGCAGAATCCGGCTGCTGCCGCGCGGGCGGTCAGGGAGTTGGCTGCCTGGGTGGCGCGGCCGGACTGGAGCACACTCCTGCCCGGGTATGCACGCTGCGTGCGCATCACCCGCGACCAGACGGAAAAGTACCCGGTCAACCCGGGAGACCTGGTGGAAGCAGCGGAGAAGAACCTCTACGAGGCGTGGCAGCAGGCTGATAAAAGGAAGCGCGGGCCGGGCTCGGTGGACGATTTCTTGAATGCGTTTACCCCCCTGCTCCCGGCGATCAACGAATTCTTTGATCAGGTGCTGGTGATGGCGGATGTCACGTCAGTGAAAGAAAACCGCCTTGGGCTGCTGCAAGTGATCGCAGGCCTGGCGGATGGAATTGCAGATCTAAGCAAGTTGGAAGGATTTTAACAAATGGCCGGTGACGGATAAGCAACCGCCCCGATGACCCGTTGGTTTTCTTTGGAAGAGATGGGAACCGATGAACGAGCCACTCGCCAATGTTTTGAACCGCATTGAACAACTCCTGAACACCGGTAAACTGGTGGAAGCCCTCCAGTTGTTGAAAGATTACATCAGTTTTTACCCGGCCTCCGCCCGTGCCTGGTGGTTGATGAGCCTGGCGATCAGGGACGTCAACCAGCAGAAGGATTGCCTGCAGCGTGTACTGGCACTTGAACCAAATCACGAGCAGGCGCGGCAACGATTGGAGGAGCTATCCAAACCAATCCCAATCCCGCCACCGGTCAGCCCTTTTACCAGGCCGGCCCCGGATGAGGTCCTAAAACCCGGCGGTAATGAACCGCCTCTGCCTGCCTGGGCGGTGCCCTCAGAAGAGAAGATCGACACCAAGCCTCTTCAGCCCGAGGTTGCCCAGGCAGTGCTCCCTGCAGCAGAAACGACCTCACCCCCCGCCTCAGCCGTGAAAAGGATTGCTGCTCCTGCCTCCGTTTTTGAGGATAAGAAGGCAGCACCCCCGCCACCACCCGAGGCAGAGGCCGTTGCGCCAGTTTCCATCCCGGTAGAAAAGAAGATCGAACTTCCGCCACCCCCTGCACCGGAACTCGTTGCTCCTGTCCCGGCATCCGAAGCAGAGAAGGTGGAAATCCTGCCATCCCCTGCACCGGAGCCCGTCGCGCTTGTCCCAGCCCCCGAAGAAAAGAAAACAGAACCCCTGCCACCGCCAGTTGAGGAAGTTGTCGCGCCCATCCCGGTCCCCGAAGAAAAGAAGGCAGAACTTCCGCCTCCACCAACTGCAGAAGTTGCTCCACCCGCTCCAGCCCCCGAAGAAAAGAAGGCAGAACTTCCGCCTCCACCAGCCACAGATGTTGCCGCGCTTGTCCCGGTCACCGAAGAAAAAAAGACAGAACCCCTGCCGTTACCAGCTGAGGAAGCCGTCGCGCCTGTCCCGGTCCCCGAAGAAAAGAAGATAGAACCTCCGCCTCCACCAGTCGCAGAAGTTGCCGCGCCTGTCCCAGCCCCCGAAGAAAAGAAGATAGAACCTCCGTTTCCACCAGCCGTAGAAGTTGCCGCGCCAGTCTCGGCTCCAGAAGAAAAGAAGGCAATACCTCCTCCGCCCGCGGTCAAGAAATCATTGTTCGCCACATTGACGGAAGGTTACCAGCCTGTGCCTGTGTTGCCGACCGTGGTCAAACCAGCCATGACATCTGCTTCCCTGGAGGAAACCCGGAAGGCAAGCGAGGCACCGCGACCCCCTGTTGAGAAGAGTGCACCTGTCCAGGCAGCCGAAGTCAAAGAGACTGCTCAAGCAGTAGAATTCGCAGCGGATAAGACCATGCCAGCCATGCGGCCTGTTGTCAAAAAAGCCGAGCCGGCACAAATAACCGATGCAGATAAGACCATGCCGGCCATGCGCCCGGTTATTAAAAAAGCCGCCTCCACTCCTCCAGCCGAAGCCAGGAAAACCCCATCCGCATCTGACCCCTCGGCTGCCAAAACCATTCCCGCCATTCGACCGTCACTCAGAAAAGCCGCGCCGGCCGAGGATAAGAAAGGAGCACCCTCGGCAACGCCCGCGCTTGGAAAGAGCGTGCCCCCACCGCCAGCCGAGGTCAAGAAGGCAACACCTACCCCGTCTGCTGTGTCTGGAAAGGCTGCGCCTGCCGCCTCGCCTGCTGTCAAAAAAGCCGCGGTTGCACAACCTGCTGTCAAACAAGCCTCTCCTGTCCCGCCTGGCAAAGCTATGCAGACCGCATCCGTACTTCCACCCCCGCCTCCCGCCTCGAAAGAGGGGGAAGAGGTGGCAGTCCCTGCGCCCAAACGAAAAACAAGCGGATGGCTCGTATTTGGGTTGATCATCGCAGTGATCATCCTCGGGGCCGCTTCTTATGCAGGTTATTCCTGGTTTCAGCGGAGAGCCCAGATACTGGCGCAGGAACAGGAACAGACACAACATGTTCAGGAGACATTGGCAGTTGCCCAAACCCTGACGAACCTGCCCTTGCCGACATTGATACCCACCTGGACGGCTTCACCATCTTCCACTTTCCTGCCGACCGAAACCTCCACCCCCAACCCCACGCTCACCCCGACCCTGGAATTCACCCTGACAAAAACACCGCGCCCATCGAGCCTGGTCGGACCGGTGGTTGGTCTGTATGCCCCCGATTTCAGCCTTACCGATCAGGTTACCGGTCAGCCGGTGACCCTCAATCAGTTTGATGGAGTACCGGTCTTGCTGTTCTTCTGGTCCACCGGCTGCACGGGATGCACGAACGAGATCGATGCAGTAGAAACCATTTCCAAGACCTACCAGGATGCCGGCCTGATCGTTTTGGGCATCAACACCGGCGAAGATGCTGCTGCCGTAAGTGCTTATCAAAAAACTCACCTGCTGACATTCCCGCTCCTGCTCGATCCTGAGTTTGAGGTGCAGGGGGTTTACCTCGCGGCTGCAGAGGCGCTGCCCAGGCATTTCTTTATCAACTCAAGCGGTAGGATCGTGTCCATTGGAGATGGCGAGATGACACTTGCGGAATTGACTGCCCGGGTGGATGAGATAATGCCATGATCTGCTATCGCCACTCCAAAGCACAGGCGGAAATTCTTCTTCTGTGTGCCGGAGAGGAAGGGGTCAACCGGCAGGAGAGGAAAGGAAAATTCAATCCAAGGGGTACAGAAGACGGAGGCGCTCAGCGCCTCCGTCTTTTATTCTAAAACCAAGGAAAGGATGTATCTCAAACTTTAAGCGGATATCCTTTGCGATACCGTATTCCTCCATTTTTATAGAAAGGATCACACGGTGAAATCTATGGTTTTGCCTGAAAACTATCGATATACACCTTGATCGACGGCACCGAGGTTAATTTGTCGCAGAAAAAATTATTCACCACGTTGATGACACGGTCGCGGGCGGCTTCGGCAGCCGGGTTCAACTGCTGATTGGTCTTCTGATGGGAAAGGTCATCCCGTAAATTCATCAACAGGCGCACGATTTCAGTTTCTTGATCGCCTTCCAGGGCGCTGACAACGGAGAGGATTAACTGGTCGGTCTGGCTCAGCATCTGTTCTGCGGTAATGGGCGATGACGGATTGCAGCAATCCTCGATCGTGCGGATGAGCGACCAGACCTGATAGAGCATGGACGCAGGTTCGTCGAACAGGTCGCGGATGAACGCTGCTTCCTCATAGCGCCCCACCAGGCGAAAAACGTTATACATCCGTTTAGCCGCCTTGCCATAATTCAGATCCTTGGTAAGGTACTTGTTGACCTCTTTTTCGAGCTGGGCCACGTAATCATCCAGTGCATTGGCAGACACATGCTGGGTTATTTTGGAAAAGATGGGGATGGAACCGGCATCCAGGTAAACTTCCTGGAAATAAGGGTCCAGGTAACCATCCAGCGGGAGGATGGTGCCGTCCGGCGCTTCCCAGGTGACATCCAGCATGTTGCTGGCATTGGCGAGGCTTTTACGCAGCGGATCAGCGATGACCCAATCGAGTTTACACCAACCGGGTTCCGCCGCCACATCCTCCCAGCGGATGACGACCGCGCTGCCATCCGGTTTGAAGGCATTAAATTGACCCTCATGCACCTCGGCCGCGCTCCAGGAAATCGGCGCGCCCGATTTATAGTGGTCCTCCCCTTTGACGACCTCAAACGGATACGATCCAAATTTCACTTCGATCAATTGATAATTTTCCCCTTTGGCCTTGCTGATGGCTTTCTCGCGCAGCACCTCCGCAAGGATCCGGCAGGCTTCGAGGCGGCTGGCTGTCCTGATGTTGACCCTTTCAAAGTAATCACAATCACCCGGGTAGGTCTGGATCTTGGATTGGGCTGCCGATCCAGAGAGGGCCAGGGCGGTCTCCACCACCCCGGGGCGGTCGGGGATCTCGACGATGGTGCTGATTTTCCGAAAATATTCCAGGTCTTTGGGGCTGAAGTCGAGCATGGAAACTTTATATCCAAAGACGCCTGCGCGGGCATCCACTACCAGGTCATCGGCGGTAATCGAGGCATTAATGGCTGAAAGCCATTGCCGGGCAGCATCTTCATTCATTTTTACGCCCATGCGCCGGGCCGAGGCCATGATGGATCTAAGATTGGCAGTTTTTGGTCTGGTTTTGCTCATTCAGGGTTCCTTTCCGCGGCAGTACGATGGGAATCATGCTGCTGTTCCGCCGCCTCCAGCAGTAGTTTCCTGAAGATCTCGCCCTGGTCGAGGGCATCCCTCAGGGCGTGATGGACCAGCGCAGGCTGGCTTAAATAGCGACTCCCCAGGAACTGCATGGTCGTTTCCGACCAGGGTACCCGCGCCATGCCCATATAGTATGATTTGATATCCAGGGCTGCATGACCGAACGGGTTGTAGCCCAGGTACCGGTGGAAATAATCGTTGACGAACATCCAGTCAAAAGGTGCATTAAAACCCACAAACACGGGACACAGTTCAGGCGGCACCACCTCCTTCAACCAGGCTGCAAAACGTTTCATCGCCTCGGCAGGATCCACCCCTTCTAGAGCCAGTTTTTCCATGGATAATCCGCAAGATTCAAGCGACTCGGACTGGAACGAAGCATTGACAGGTTTGAGTTCGAGGTAGAAATTCCTCTCCGGGAAACGGACCGAGCACGCCCCGATCGCCAGCATAGAATACTGGGAGGGGTTCGGGCCGGCGGATTCAATGTCCACAGAGATAAAGGATTCGAACTCTGCTTCCGGCAGGGTTGCTGCGGGTTCCGCGGGTGCCATGATGCAATTCTAACCGATATGACGGTAGACTTTAAAGAATAGAACCCAACCCGCTTGCCCGGCCCGGGATAATGAGGTAAAGTATCAACAGGCGCCAGGAAATAATCAACTCCTGGATCAAGATCATATTCATGGAACGCCACTTAGTGAAATCTCTTGTCAGTGGCGGAATAATAACTTAGAAACCCAGCCTTTCTATCTCTCTTCAGGACAACCAGCCATGACCCAACTCCCATTCCAGGATTACTATCCCGACTTATTGGCCCATTGTTACGGATGCGGCAAACTCAACGAACATGGGCATCAGATCAAGAGTTACTGGGACGGGGAGGAATCTGTATGCCATTTCCTGCCCAGGCCGTACCATATTGCCATTCCCGGTTACGTATACGGCGGGATGCTGGCTTCGCTGATCGACTGTCATGGCACCGGGACGGCTGCCGCGGCTGCCTACCGCGCCGAGAGGCGCCCGATGGACAGCGAACCAGCCTTGCGCTTTCTCACCGCCTCCCTGCACGTGGATTACCTCAAGCCCACCCCTTTGGGAGTGGAATTGGAAATTCGCGGCAGGGTGAAGGAGGTGAAAGGGCGCAAAGTGGTCATCACGGAATGGATCAGTGCCAGCGGGGTCATCACCGTGCGCGGCGAACTGGTGGCGGTCCAGGTGCCGGAAGCGATGGTGGCGGCTCTGGCTGACGGAAAACCCGGGGAATAACAATCAACCGCCTTTCACTTTTGAAGGCAGGAAACCAGGATGGGGGGATTAAGACCTGCCAGGATGCACACAACTTGCGCGGCATTTGAACCGCGTCTATAATTCATCCACGCCATGTCCCAAATTGATGAGATCAAATCTCGCATTGATATTGTAGAACTGGTCGGCGAGACCGTGAAATTACGCCGTGCCGGGAAGAATTTTTCCGGCCTGTGCCCGTTCCACAGTGAGAAAACCGCCTCGTTCATTGTCTCTCCCGACCGGCAGACCTGGCATTGTTTCGGTCAGTGCGGCGAGGGCGGCGACATCTTCAAGTTCGTGATGAAGAAGGAAGGCTGGGATTTCAAGGAAGCGCTGCAAAACCTGGCCGAGCGGGCAGGGGTAACGCTTGAACCCTTCCGGGTGGAAAAAGTCGAAGAAAAAGAGGCCCATGCGCGCCTGCGCACGCTGCTCGACGAGGCGGTCACTTTTTACCGCCATCACCTTCTGGCAGCCTCGGGAAAATTCGTCCGCGATTACCTGCAGGAGAAACGCCACCTCACCGACGCCACCAGCGAGACCTTCGGGCTGGGGTATGCGCCGCCGGGCTGGGACAACGCATTCAACCATTTCAAGGAAAAAGGATATTCTGACCAGGACCTGCTCGAGGCGGGTCTCATTTCACAGCGGGATTCCGGCGGTTTCCTGGATCGCTTCCGCAATCGCCTGATGATCCCCATCCGCGACGAGAACGGCAAGATGACCGGCTTCGGGGCGCGAATTCTCGACCCGAACGATACACCCAAGTTCCTCAATTCCCCCGAGACGCCGCTCTTCAGCAAGAGCCGGCTGCTTTACGGGCTGGACCGTGCGCGCAAGCCCATCCGGACAGCGGACCAGGCTGTCATCGTGGAAGGCTACCTGGACGTGATCGCCCTGCACCAGGCCGGGTTTGAAAATGTGGTCTCCCCGATGGGCACCTCCCTCACGGAAGACCAGTTGCGCGTGCTTAAGCGCTTTACACGCAAGATCGTCCTGGCGCTCGATCCGGATGCAGCCGGTCAGAAGGCGGTTCTGCGCGGGTTGGAAGCGGCGCGCCAGAGCCTTGACCGCCAGGATGAGATCGGTTTCGATGCCCGTGGCCTGCTGCATCACGAAGCCCGCCTGCAAGCCGACCTGCGAGTGGCGAGCATGCCTGACGAGCTTGACCCTGACGAGATCGTCCAGCGTGATCCTGAGCAGTGGAAAAAGCTCATCGCCGATGCCCAGCCGATCGTGGTGCATGTGATGGGCGCGCTGGCCCTCGGGCGTGACCTGGAGGATGCCAAGGTCAAATCCGAGATCACCGCCCAGGTGCTGCCGTTAATCGAAGACCTGCCCAACCCGGTGGAGCGGGATACTTACCGTCAGCGGCTGGCGCGGTTCCTGAAAGTGGACGAGCGTTCGATCAGCGGCGGGCAGACCCAGCCAGTAAAAACGCGCCGCATGCGGCCGCGCATGGAAACACCCGCTCAGAAGGGTGAGGTTCCGCCCCCTGCCGCGACCGGATTTTCGCCCTCCCATAAAGCCGAGACCCACGTTCTCAGCCTGCTCATCCGCCGCCCCGACCTGCTCTACCGCCTCGACCGGGGCTTGATGCAAGCCGGGCTGGGCCGCCTGGCTGCCGAAGATTTCGGGTATACTGACCACCAGGTGCTGTTCCGGCTGGTGCGCCAGTCGCTCGACCAGGATGCCAGCGATGTACTCGACCACCTGCGCCAGAACCTGCCGCCCTCGCTGGAAAGTCTGGTGCTTGAACTGGCTGCCGTGCCGGGTGAGCTCGATCCGCTCGACGATCGCCTGATCGAAGACCTGTTCCGGGCGGTGGTGAGGATCCGCCGAACCGCGTTATCCGATAACATCAACCAGCTGCGTTTCCTGCAGGAAGATTCCCAGCAAACGGGTGACCTGCGAACCGAATCCTATCGTGAAATGGTCCAGCAATATTCCAGCCTCCTGCGCAGCCTCGACCAGGCGCAGTTAAGCCAGAATGGACGCCGAAAAGAAATGCAATGAACCGTCCTGTCAAGCCAAAATCGCACCCGCCCCGCCGCCCGTCCACCCCGCCTCCTTCCGAGCATGAAACCCTCCCGGAAAGGGACCGAAAGGCGCGTCGCCCCATTCAAGGGAAACCACCTTTGGTGGACCCCCTGGAACCTGAAACAGAACCTGAGGAAGAACTCGAACTGGCTGTCGAGACAGAGGAGGGCATTGGGACAGGGGATGAATTGACCGAATTGGGGGCGGAGGACGTTCTTGACCTCAATCGGGTGGAACTGGCTGCAGAACTATCTGAGGACCCGGTGCGGTTGTACCTGCGCGAGATCGGGCAGGTGAAACTGCTGGATGCCGCACGCGAATTTCGCCTGGCGGCAATGATCGAAGGACGCCGGGTGGTTCTGCTCACCATGCGCCGCGGCCGGATGGGAAAAAAGCGCCCCGAATCACCCACAACAACCGCCTATCACAACCTGTTGAGCGATCTGCGCACTGCCTGGACGCGCCTCGCAGAGGATGCCAGCCGCCTGGGCGTGAGCATCCCTGATATCGCCTTGCTGCTGACGGAGGCGCGCAGCCTGCACCGGGGCTGGGAAAACGGGGCTGCGCCGTCCTACCTGCATTCTTATATAGAGCGCGAACTGTGGGGCAAAGACCCGCTCTGGGACAGCCTGGTGGGCCATGCCTACATCATCTATGTGATCTTCTACATCCTGCCGGGGGGATTTGCCGGCTGGCTGGCGAATCACCTGCTGAAGCATCAAAACCTGCCAACCCAGAAAACCTTGTTTCACAACCTGCCAGCGGAATCCGAGCTGGTGCGCGAGATCGAGATCATCCGCGCCCGCGCCGATGAAGCCAATGCGGCCATCATCCGGGCCAACCTGCGGCTGGTGGTGAGCGTGGCGAAGCGTTACCTGGGGCGCGGCATTTCGTTCCTGGATCTGATCCAGGAAGGCAACCTGGGCCTGCTGCGGGCGGTCAACAAGTTCGACCCGCGCCGGGGCTACAAGTTCAGCACCTACGCCACCTGGTGGATCCGCCAGTCGATCAACCGCTCCATTGCCGAGCAGGCGCGCACCATCCGCATACCGGTGCACCTGTTCGAGTCGATCACCCGCATCCTGCGCATCCAGCGCACCCTCACCCAGCAACTCGGGCGAAACCCCACCAACAGCGAGATTGCGCTCGAATCCGGTTTCCTCAACCCGCTGGACGTGCAGACCATCCTGAGGGCGCGCGCCGAGGAGACCCTTCTGGACCCCGACCTCCAGCACCGCTGGACGCAGGCAACGACGAAAGTGGACCGCATCCTTTGCTCTGCCGAAGAGCCGATCTCGCTCGAGGGACCGGTCAGCGGAGATGAGGATTCCAGTCAACTGGGCGATTTCATCGAGGACGTAGATGCCCTGGAGCCGCTGGATGCCGCCTCTCGGGAGATGCTGCGCGAGCAGGTGCAGCATGTGCTTACCGCCCTTTCCGAGCGGGAGCGCCAGGTGCTCGAACTGCGCTTCGGCCTGGTGGACGGCAAGGACCACACCCTGGAGGAGGTCAGCCGCTATTTCAACGTGACGCGGGAGCGCATCCGCCAGATCGAGGCCAAGGCGCTGCGCAAACTGCGCCATCCCACCCGCAGCCGCTATTTGAGGGAATATTTAGGATAAACCCAATCCCGTTTTCATTTTGAAAACGGGATTTTATTTGTCCCTATTTTCACAATAAATATATGTAATGTCGGATCATGACAAACATCGTGAAAATAGACACGCTTGCTCTCCTTTTCAACGGTCTTATGTTATACTTTGCCGCCGGTAGGAATGCCAAGTCCGCCTCTGAGGAGAATCCATGCTTCTCGAATACGCCGCCATCGCTGCTTTCGTCCTGATGACCTCCCTGATCGGTTTTATTGCCATCGGGCTGGGGACCATCTTTGGCCCGAAACGCGCCAGCGAAAAAAAAGGCATGCCCTATGAATCAGGTATGAATCCCATCGGTCCCGGCACCCGCCGGATGCCTGTGCGGTTCTACCTCATCGCCGTGCTCTTCATCCTGTTCGACATAGAAACCGTCTTCTTCCTGCCCTGGGCGCTTGTTTTCCGCCAGCTGGGTATGTTTGGCCTGGTGGAAATGTTCCTCTTCATTGCCATCCTGCTGGTGGGTTACTTTTACGCCTGGAAGAAAGGAGCCCTGGAATGGGAATAGAACAGAAACTAGGCAACCTGGGCGTGGCCACCACAACGCTGGAACAGGCAGTGGCGTGGTCGCGCACCAACGCCATGTGGCCGATGCTTTTCGGCCTGGCCTGCTGTGCGATCGAGATGATGTCTGCCCAGGCGGCTCACTATGACATGTCGCGCTTCGGGATGGAACTGATGCGCCCTTCCCCGCGCCAATCGGACCTGATGATCGTGGCCGGTCGGGTGACCCGCAAGATGGCCCCCGTCCTGCGCCGCCTGTACGACCAGATGCCCGAGCCCAAATGGGTCATCTCGATGGGCGACTGCGCTTCGTGCGGGGGGGTGTTCAACAACTATGCCATCGTGCAGGGCGTGGACGAGGTGGTGCCGGTGGATGTATACGTGGCCGGCTGCCCGCCGCGCCCCGAGGCGCTGATCCATGGCGTGTTGAGGCTCTATGAAAAAGTGCAGTCCATGAAATTTGTCGAGGTTAAGTCCTAGAGGCTGCCTATGGAGAAGAAACTGCAACCCATTCTCGAAAAGTTGGAAAAAGAGTTCGGGGCTGCCGTCTCGGAATACCGCGGCGACACCAGCGTGGTACTCCCGGCGGAAAAGATCGTCGCCGCCTGCCAGGGGCTGCAGGACCTGGGTTTTGAGCTCCTTTCTGCTCTCACCGCCGTTGATTACTGGCCCGAGGAGAAACCCCGCTTCCACGTCATCTACCAGTTCACCTCGGTATCCTTGAACCTGGTCCTCACCCTGCGGGTGCCGGTCCCGGGGATCAACCCGTCGCTGCCGACCATCTCCCCGATCTACCGCAATGCCAACTGGCGCGAGCGCGAATTATGGGATATGTTCGGGATCAAATTCCATGGTCACCCCGACCTGCGCCGCATCCTGATGCCTGCCGACTGGGAAGGTCACCCGCTGCGCAAGGATTACCCGCTTGGTTACGAGGAGCCGCAATTCACATTTAATTATGAAGAGATCAACCTGCGCAAGCCATACGCCAAGGAATAGCGGTTATGACTGATATTCAAGAAATCACCGTGCAGGATCTGAAGCACCTGGTCTCCGAGCGGGCCATCCAGGGCGAGACCGTGCTGCTGAACATGGGACCGCAGCACCCTTCCACCCATGGCGTGCTGCGCCTGCTGCTGGAACTGGACGGTGAAGTTGTGGTCAGCTGCATCCCCGACATCGGTTTCCTGCACACCGGCGTCGAGAAGAACATGGAAGCCAAGACCTATGCCAAGGCGGAGGTCATGTCGGACCGCCTGGACTATATGAATACGGTCGGAAACAACCTGGCTTATTCCCTGGCGGTCGAGAAACTGGTCGACCTGGACGTGCCGGCACGCGCCCAGTCGATCCGCGTCATCCTGACGGAACTCCAGCGTTTCGCATCGCACCTGGTCTGGCTGGGCACATCCGCCCTCGACCTGGCAGCCATGTCGATGTTCCTGTACTGCTTCCGCGAACGCGAGTACATCCTGGATGTGATGGAAATGTGCTCCGGTCAGCGCATGATGACCACCTATATCCGCCCGGGAGGCTTGTGGCGGGATGTGCCGGTGGAGTTCGAGGCGGCAGTCCGCGATATTCTTAAGAAATTCCCCAAACGGATTGACGAGTATGAAGCGCTGCTCACCCGCAACCCGCTCATGCTCGACCGCACCTACGGCATCGGCAAACTGACCGGTGAAGAATGCCTGAATTTCGGGGTCACGGGTCCAATGCTGCGTGCCAGCGGAATCGCCTGGGACCTGCGCAAGGACCGCCCCTACTGCGGTTACGAGCAGTACGATTTCAAAGTACCCACCCGCACCGAAGGCGATGTGTACGCGCGCTACCTGGTCCGCCTGGAGGAAATGCGCCAGGCGCTGAAGATCGTCCAGCAGGCGCTGGATAAAATGCCGCTCGGCCCGGTACGCTCCCAAAACCGCAAATACGTTCCGCCGCCGCGTTCCGAGATCGGGGTCAGCATGGAAGCCCTCATCCACCACTTCAAGCTGTGGACCGAGGGATTTTCCGCCCCAAAGGGTGCGGTCTATTCAGCGGTCGAGTCGCCGCGCGGCGAACTGGGCGTGTACCTGGAGTCCGATGGAGGACCCAAACCTTACCGCATTCACTGGCGGACGCCGTCATTCGACAACCTGCAGTCCCTGCCAGCGATGTCCAAAGGGGTGCTGGTTGCCGACCTGGTGGCGATCATCGGCTCGGTGGATATCGTCCTGGGGGATGTGGACAGGTAGCCGCGGCCTTTCCAGGCTCCCTTGCCAGGTGTGAGGAGTTATGCTTTCTGAAAAATATCCTGAGGAAGTAAGAAAAATATTCGCAAAATACCCGCCGGAGCAGAAACGCTCGGCGGTCATGCCGCTTCTGTACCTGGCGCAGCGTGATGAAGGGTACATCACCAAGGCGGCGCTGGAAGACATTGCCCGGATGCTGGAGATCACCTCCACCGAAGTGGCCGAGATCGTTGGCTTCTATACCCTCTACCACGACGAGAAAGCCGGGCGATACCGCATGCAGGTCTGCACCGACCTTCCCTGCGCCCTGCAAGGAGCCGACAGGTTCCTGGAAGAACTGTGCGGCAACCTGGGAGTCAAGGTGGGCGAAACCACGCCGGACGGCTTGATCACCATTGAAGAGGTCATGTGCCTGGCTGCCTGCGACAAGGCGCCCATGTTCCAGGTCCAGGCGGCGGAAGGCATCAGTTACCACGAAAATATGACCGTGGACAGGACCATGGAGCTTGTGGACGCGCTGCGCAAATCGGGCAAGGAGGTGAAGTGATGGCTTACCTTCTCCTCCGCCACCGTGACATCCCCGATATCGACAACCTGGATGTTTATCAAAAGAACGGCGGCTTTGAAGCCTTCAGGAAAGCGGTGACGAAAATGAAGCCGCAGGAAGTGACCGAGGCTGTGAAGGCTTCCGGTCTGCGCGGGCGCGGCGGTGCCGGCTTCCCGACCGGGGTCAAGTGGGGTTTCATTCCGGGTGACATCTGGCCGCACTACGTGGTGGCCAATGCGGACGAATCCGAACCGGGAACTTTCAAAGACCGCGAGCTCATGGAGTGCAACCCCTTCCAATTCCTGGAAGGCGTGGCCATTGCGGCTTATGCCACCGGGGCGAATGCGGCCTACATCTACCTGCGCGGCGAGTTCTGGCCGGTGGCAGCCAGCCTGGATGGAAAGATCGCCGACATGGAGAAAGCCGGATTGCTCGGTGACGGGCTCTTAGGAACCGCCTTCGGTCTTCGGATATTCACCCATCTTGGGGCGGGCGCCTACATCTGCGGCGAAGAAACCGCCCTGCTTGAGTCGATCGAAGGCAAGCGCGGCCAGCCGCGCATCCGGCCTCCCTTCCCGGCGGTCTATGGCCTGTACGGCAAGCCCACCGTGGTCAACAATGTGGAAACCCTCACCAACCTGCCCCTGATCGTGGAAAAAGGCGCGGACTGGTACAAGTCGCTGGGCACCCCCGACAGCGCCGGGGTAAAGATCTTCTCGCTCTCCGGGCACGTGAACAAACCCGGCAATTATGAACTTCCTTTTGGAACCACCTATCGCGACCTGATCTACAAGCATGGCGGCGGCGTGACCGGGGACAGGCCGGTCAAGGCGATCATGTCGGCAGGGGCTTCCTCTGCCATGATCGTGGCAGACGCCAGGGCGCTGGATACTCCGATGGATTACGCCTCCGTCCGGGGGCTTGGCGCGGACCTGGGATCGGCGTCGGTGATCGTCATCAACGACAGCGTTGACCTGGATTGGGTGATCAACAAGACCATCCACTTCTTCAAGCACGAATCGTGCGGCAAGTGCACACCCTGTCGGGAGGGCTGCTACTGGATGATGCACCTGATCGAGCGCATCGGGCGCGGCGAAGAGGTGCAGGCCAGCACCGAACTGCTGCATGATGTGGCCCGCCAGATGCAGAACAAATGCCTTTGCCCGCTGGGCGAGTTTTCCACCATGGCAGTGACCACGGCCATTGAGCGTTTCCCGGCTGATTTCAAAGCCTCCCCGGCAGGAGGCAGCCATGCCTAAAATGATCGCCCTGAAGATCGACGGGAAACCGGTATCCGTCCCGGCGGGCACATTGATTGTTAATGCCGCCAGGCAGATCGGCATCGACATCCCGGTCTTCTGCTACCACCCGAAGATGGAACCGGTGGGCATGTGCCGCCAGTGCCTGGTGGAAGTGGGGCGGCCGGTGATCGACCGTGCCAGTGGGCAGCCGGTTATGGAAAACGGCCAGGTGAAGATCGGCTTCGGGGTGAAACTTGAAACCGCCTGCACCACGCCGGTGGCTGAAGGCATGGTGGTATTAAGCCAGTCTGACAAGGCCAGGGCTTCGCAGAAGGAAAACCTCGAATTCCTGCTGACCTCGCATCCGCTGGACTGCCCGGTCTGCGACAAGGGCGGGGAATGCCCGCTTCAAAACCTGACGTTGGAGCACGGCTCCCCGAAAAGCCGCTTCCTCTTCGATGAGAAGCACCATGCAGAAAAGAAGGTTCCGCTCGGCGAGCTCATCTGGCTGGACCGCGAACGCTGCATCCAGTGCGCCCGCTGCATCCGCTTCCAGGATGAGATCGCCGGCGATTCGGTGCTGGCTTTCTACCAGCGCGGCCGCAATACCGACATCATCACCAGGTCCGAGCCGGGCTTCGACTCGGTCTTCTCCGGCAATACCACCGATATCTGCCCGGTGGGAGCGCTGACCAGCGCGGATTTCCGTTTTGGGGCGCGCCCCTGGGAAATGAAGGCTGCCGCCTCCATTTGTTCGCATTGTCCGGTGGGTTGTAACGTGACCATCAACACCCGCCGTGAAGCCATGTCCGGCGGTAGGGTGGCGATCAAACGGGTGATGCCGCGCCAGAATGAAGCCGTCAACGAGATATGGATGTGCGACAAAGGTCGCTTCGGGGTTCACTATGTTGAGGATGATCGCCGGCTGGTAAAACCGCTGGTCAGGAAGAACGGCAAACTTGCCAGCGCTTCCTGGAAGGAGAGCCTCCAATCCGTTGCCAAAGCCCTGGCGGCGGCGAAGAAAGACGCCCTCATACTCGCCAGTGGTCGCCTCTCAAATGAAGACCTGTTCAACTTAAAGCAGCTTGCGGGTCATCTCGGCGGCGAGGCACGGCTCTACACTCCACATGGGCGGCGGAGCGCTGACGGCTTCCTTCGGCGTATCAGCCGGGACGAATTTCAGCGCGATGGGCAAGGAAACCACCATCCTGGTGGTGGCCTCCGATCTATACAATGAAGCCCCGCTCTGGTTCCTGCGCATCAAGCAGGCTGCCGAACGCGGTGCCACGCTGATCGTAGCCAATGGCCGCGAGACGAAACTGGAACGCCATGCGAAGTTCACCCTGCGCTATTCGTACGGCGGCGAGGCGGAAGCCGTCGCTGGGCTGGTGAAGCAGAAAGCCATCGGCGAGGCCGTCTCCGCGGCAGAGAACCTGGTGGTGCTCTACGGTTCGGACGGACTTGGATTGGAGGGGTCTGGAGCGGTGGCGGCCGCCTGTGCCGGGCTGGTGAAGGACCGCCGCGGCAAACCGAACAATGGTCTCATTGGAGTTTGGCCGCGTGCCAATGAGCAGGGCGCCTGGGAAATGGGTTTCCTGCCGGCTGACGACCTGGCCGGGTTATTCAAGGACAGGACGGTCTACCTGGTTGCGGCTGACCCGCTGGGCGATGACCCGCACCTCGAAGCGGCTCTGAAAAGCGCCAGGTTCGTGGCCGTCCAGGAACTCTTTCTGACCGAAACAGCCAAACTTGCAGATGTTGTCCTCCCTGCGCAGGCTTATACCGAACGAGAAGGCACTTTCACCTCCGGCGAACGGCGCGTCCAGCGCTTTTACCCGGTTCTCCCGCCGCGCGGCGAAGCGAGGGCAGACTTTGCCATCACCGCCGCCATCGGCAGGGAATTAGGTCTCGAACTGGAAGGGGAGTCACCTGCCCGGTTGATGGACAGGCTGGCTGCCTCAATGGGTACTTTTGCCGGGGTCAATTACCGCAGGCTGGCTGAAGTGACCGACCAATGGCCCATCGTAACCCGCAGCGACCTGTATTACGGCGGCACGGGCTACGAGAACAGGCAGGGACTGGGCACTCACCTGGCGTTGAACGCCCCGGTTGACATCCCCTCTGCCAAAGGAAAAAGCCTGCGCCCCGATGAGCATACACTGCTTTCGGTGCCGATCACGCGCCTGTATGACCGCGGCATCACCATCTTCGCCTCCGAAGTTCTGCATTTGCGAACTGGTGAGGCGGCAGTGATCCTGCACCCCGAGTCGGCGAGGAAACTTGGTCTTACCGAGGGCGAGCAGGTTACGCTGGGAGGTTTCCTGGCGAAGGTGCGGCTCGACGCCACCGTCCCGGCCTCCGTGGCGCTCCTGCCGCGCAGCATGGGATTACCTGTCGATGGTCCGGCTGTTGCCGAGTTGAAGAAAGCATAGGAAGGCTTCGATGAACTTTCTTCTCGTTTTAGAGTGGCTGATCAAAGGTTTCGTATGGGCGCTTGTGCTGCTGGGCGGGTTCGCCTACCTTACCCTCTATGAGCGTAAGGCGCTGGCTCGCATCCAGTCGCGTGTTGGTCCGAACCGTGCCGGTCCGTGGGGAATCCTCCAGCCGATCGCCGATGCTGTGAAACTGGTGTTTAAAGAGGAACTCACCCCTGCAAAGGCTGACAAACTGATCTTCACCCTCGCCCCGGTGGTCACCGTGGTCCCGGCGGTGGTCATTACCGCGGTCGTTCCATGGGGACCCAGCCTCGACATCTTTGGCTATCACCTCAACCTGTATATCGCTGACATCAATGTGGGTGTGCTGTACATCATGTCCATCGCCTCTATTGCCGTGTACGGCATCGTGCTGGCGGGCTGGTCCTCGAACAACAAGTACGCCATGCTGGGCGGTCTGCGCTCCACCGCCCAGATGATCAGTTACGAGATCGCGCTGGGGCTTTCATTTGTCTCGGCGATCCTGCTGGCTGGCTCGATGCGCATGCTGGATATTGTCAGCGCGCAGGGCGGCTACTGGCTGCATGTCATCCCGAAATGGTTCGTGGTGCTCCAGCCGGTAGGCACTGCCATCTTCCTGATCGCCACGCTGGCGGAGGTCAACCGCGCCCCGTTCGACATGCCCGAAGCAGAGCAGGAATTGACCGCCGGATACCATACCGAGTATTCCGGCATGAAATTCGCCCTGCTGTTCATGGCTGAATACACCAAGATGATCGCCATCAGCGCCATCGGGGCAACCCTTTTCTTCGGCGGTTTTAACGGTCCCTTTGTGGAAAAATTCCCCTGGCTCGGTCCGATCTACATCTTCATCAAGATCATCCTGTTGTTGTTCGGGATGATCTGGGTGCGGGCCACCTTCCCGCGCATCCGCTATGACCGCCTGATGGCCTTCGGCTGGAAGGTGCTCCTGCCGCTCTCGCTGGCATTGGTCTTCATTACGGCGGTTGGGATCATCCTGGCGCAGCAGCAGCCGCACCTGATCTTTTTCGTCCCGCTGGCTTCCTTGCTGGCGGCAGGAGTGGCGGTGGCGATGATCGACCGCACGTTAAGGAGGAAAGACTATGCGCGTCGTTGAACCAGTGGTCGAACTGGGGCGCGGCCTATGGACTACGCTGCGCATGATGTTCGACAGGCCGGTGACGATCCAGTATCCGGAGCAGAAGAAACCGGTCAAGGCGCGCTTCCGCGGCCGGCATACCCTCAAGCGCTATGAGAATGGGCTGGAAAAGTGCATTGGTTGCGCGTTGTGCGCGGCCGCCTGCCCTGCAGACGCGATCTTTGTGGAGTCGTCTGAGAACACCGACCGGGCGCGCTTCTCACCCGGCGACCGTTATGCCAGCACGTATGAGATCAATATGCTGCGCTGCATATTCTGCGGTTTCTGCGAGGATGCCTGCCCCACCGAGGCGATCGTCCTGGGCGACCAGTACGAACTGTCTTTCACAGACCGCCGCCAGGCCATTTATCCCAAGGACATGTTGATCGAGCCCGTCGGGGCGGGCGCGAGCCCCACGCCGCAGGAGACCCGACCGGGCCTCTACACACGCTCGGTTCCTGAAATGCGGGATCCACAGGATTGAGATGCCCATGACCCTGACCCTCGGTCTTTTCATTGTGTTGGCAGCAGTGGCGGTTGCCTCAGCGGTTGGATTGCTGGTCAGCCGCAACACGGTCTACGCGGCGTTGTTCCTGGTGCTGAATTTTGCCACCGTGGCGGTCTTTTACCTGCTGCTGGGTGCGCCTTTCATCGCCCTGGCGCAGGTGACCATCTACGCGGGGGCCATCATGGTGTTATTCCTTTTTGTCATCATGCTGCTGGGAGCGGATGCGCTCCCCCGGCGGCAGGTTCTTCCCTGGCAGCGCCCGCTGGCGATCGCACTGGCAGCGGTGCTGCTGGCTGAGGCAGGCTTCCTGCTCTTCCAGCGCGTGCATCTCAGCGCCAGTATTGCCAACCCGGAAGCGGCAGTCAACACCACCGAATCGCTGCGCGCCCTGGGCATGGTGCTTTTCAGCCAGTACCTCCTGCCTTTTGAAGTGACCTCCGTGCTGCTGCTCGTGGCGATGGTGGGTGTCATCGTTCTGACCAAAAAAGTGAAAGGAGAGCCAGGATGACAGTCCAGACCATTCCCCTTTCCTGGTACCTGGCGATCTCGGCGTTGTTGTTCATTCTGGGTGCGCTGGGCGTGCTCATCCGGCGCAACCCGTTGATCATCTTCATGTCGGTGGAGTTGATGCTGAACGCAGCCAACCTGGTTTTCGTGGCGTTTGCGCGTTCCTTTGGCGTTCTCACCGGGCAGATCTTCGTCTTCTTCGTGATGACGGTTTCCGCGGCAGAGGTGGCGGTGGGCCTGGCGCTGATCATCATCATCTTCCGCAACAAGCACAGCATCGATGTGGACCTGATGAACAGTCTGAAAGGATAAGGAAAAATGGAAAATTCCGGACTGTTCTCTCTCGTTCCCCTGATCGTCTTCCTGCCGGTTTGCGGCCTGCTGATCAATATCGTCTTCGGCGGCAGGTTGAATGAGAAGGCCATCGGGGCGGTGGCCAGCGCGGCGTCTGGTCTTGCCTTTGTCGTTGCGGCTTTGCTGGGCTATGCCCTGTGGGCTGGCCGCGGCGAAGCGGTCGTTGTCCCATTTGCGGACTGGATCCATATCGGCGATCTGAACGTGGCCTGGAATTTCCGGGTGGACAGCCTGTCGGTGCTGATGATGCTGGTCGTCTCCGGCGTCGGCACGCTGATCCACATCTATGCCATCGGTTACATGCACGAGGACGTGCGCTTCAAGAACGACACCGGTCGCTACCGCCGATTCTTCGTCTTCATGAACCTGTTCATCGCCATGATGATGATCCTGGTCAGCGGAGATTCCTACCTGATGCTGTTCGTCGGCTGGGAAGGAGTGGGTCTGTGTTCGTTCCTGCTGATCGGTTTCTGGTACGACATGGACACGCTCGGGCGGCCCTCGTTTGCCAACTCGAACGCTGCCCGGAAGGCGTTTATCACCAACCGCATCGGCGATCTCGGTTTCCTGCTGGCAGGATTCACGATGTTCTGGGCTTTCAAAGACCTGTCGTTTGCAGGCGTGTTTGGCGGGGCTGAGCAGCTGGCTGCCATTTCCCCCGGCGTGATCCTTTTTATCACCCTGTTCCTGCTGGTGGGCGTGGCGGGGAAATCAGCGCAATTGCCGCTGTATGTCTGGCTGCCGGATGCCATGGCAGGCCCCACCCCGGTCTCGGCATTGATCCATGCCGCCACCATGGTGACGGCTGGCGTCTACCTGGTTGCCCGTTCCGCACCACTCTACACGCTGGTGCCGCAGGCACAGTCGGTGGTGGCGCTGGTGGGTGGCATCACCGCCCTGTTCGCCGCCACGATCGCCGTCGGGCAGTACGATATCAAAAAGGTGCTGGCTTATTCGACCATTTCGCAGCTTGGTTTCATGGTCGCGGCGGTTGGGATGGGCGCTTACGTGGCGGGGATGTTCCACCTGGTAACCCATGCTTTCTTCAAGGCGCTGCTGTTCCTTTCTGCCGGCTCGGTCATCCTCGGCCTGGAACGCGGCCATCACCTGCTGGCCCACCACGGCGGGCATGCATCCCCGACGTCTCACCAGGATCCGCAGACACAGGGCGACCTGCACGCGGAAGAGGTGTTCGACCCCGGGGACATGCGCAACATGGGCGGCCTGCGCAGGCAGATGCCTGTCACTTTCTGGTTGTACCTGGTCGGGACACTGGCGCTGGCGGGCATCTTCCCGCTGGCTGGTTTCTGGTCGAAGGATGAGATATTGCTCGACGCGGCAAAGAACTTCCCGCTGGTCTACATCCTGCTGACGGCGGCGGCCTTTTTCACCGCTTTCTACATGGGCCGCCAGGTCTGGATGGTATGGTTCGGGAAGCCGCGCCACCCGGCAGCCGAGCACGCCCAGGAAAGCCCGAAAGTGATCACCGTACCGCTCATGGTGCTGGCGGGATTGTCGCTCCTGGGCGGGGCGCTGAACCTGCCTTATGTTCACACGCTTGGTAAGTGGCTTGAACATACCATCGCCGCAGCCGAGCATGAAGTGGAAGTGGCACCATGGCTGGCAGTCTCCTGGGGCGGCTTGAATCCGTTCGTGGCTCTGCTCTCCCTCGCCCTGGCGCTGGTCGCCATTTTCATCGCCTGGCTGCTCTACGGGCGGAAACCGCTCGCCGAAGGGCAGAAGGACCCGCTGAAGAAAATGCTCGGTCCGCTTTTTACCGTCTTCGAGCGCAAATACTGGGTGGACGAAGCCTACTGGGCGGTTTTCGTAGACCGCTACGTGGATATCGCCCGCTTTCTCGCCAACGTGGTGGATGGTCGATTCTGGCATGACTTTATCCACGACAGGGTGATCGCCGGCACCTACAACTGGCTCGCCCGCGTGGTGCTCGACCTGCGCGTGGACCAGCAGTTCATCGACGCCACCGCCAACGGGCTGGGCAGGTTGACGGTGCGCATTTCCGCCGGTCTTCGCAGGCTGCAGAATGGTTTTGTCCGCAGTTATGCGCTGGCGGTGCTCGCCGGCGTGGTGGTTATCCTGGGATATTTGATGTTGAAATAATGGATCCCTGTGTCGTTGCTCATCGTGGCACCAGGCCTGAGCGAAGTGGAAAACGCCTCGCAATGACACCCGAAAACGAGGAATAATTATGACCTTCTTGCTGAACCCGATCATTTTAGTGACCTTCTTCCCCCTGGTGGGAGTGCTGGCCCTGCTTTTCATCCCCGCCGAAAAGAAGGATGCCCTGCGCTGGACTGCGCTGGCCGCCTCGCTGGCGACCTTTGGGCTTTCCATCTGGATGCTGACCCTGTTTGACAAATCCAATCCCGACCTGCAGTTGGGCTTCAGCCTGCCCTGGATCCAGGTGGCTGGCTGGAACATCCGCTTTGCCATGGGCATCGACGGGTTGAGCATCCTGCTGGTGCTGCTGACGACCTTCCTCACCCCCATCTCCATTCTTTCCACCTGGGCGGCCGTGCAGGAGCGTGTGAAGGACTTCATGATCTTCTTCCTGCTGCTCGAAGTGGGCATGCTGGGAGTCTTCCTCGCCCAGGATCTTTTCCTGTTCTACATTTTCTGGGAATTCACCCTGGTGCCGATGTATTTCCTGATCGGCATCTGGGGCGGGCCGCGGCGCATATACGCGGCGATCAAGTTCTTCCTGTATACCATGGCTGGCTCCATCCTGATGCTGCTGGCGATCCTGTGGCTGGGCATTTACCAGGGTACTTTCAGCGTGCCGGAATTGATCGCGAAGGGCGGCATTCCCGCCAATCTCCAACTCTGGCTGTTCCTGGCTTTCGCGGCCGCGTTCGCCATCAAGGTGCCCATGTGGCCTTTACACTCCTGGCTGCCGGATGCGCACGTGGAAGCCCCCACGGCTGGTTCCGTCATCCTGGCGGGCGTGCTGCTGAAGATGGGTACCTACGGTTTCCTGCGCTTCAACCTGCCCATGTTCCCGGAGGCCGCGGTCAAAGCGGCTCCCTGGATGGCTCTGCTGGCAGTGATCGGGATCATCTACGGCGCGGCGGTTTCCTACGCCCAGAAGGATATCAAGAAACTGGTCGCCTATTCCTCCGTCAGCCACCTGGGGTTCGTGATGCTGGGACTTTTTGCCCTCAACCCGCAGGGTATCGAAGGCGGCATCCTGCAAATGATCAACCACGGTTTGAGTACGGGAGCGTTGTTCCTCCTGGTGGGCATGGTTTACGAACAGACGCACACCCGTGAGTTCAGTGTTTATGGTGGCTTGTGGAAGGTCATGCCAGTCTTCGGGACGGTGATGCTGATCGTATCGCTCTCTTCGATGGGCTTGCCCGGGTTGAACGGCTTTATCGGCGAGTTTGCGATCCTGCTGGGTGCCTTCGGGTCCACAGCGATCGGCTCGCCCTGGTTTGCCGGGCTGGCGGCGGCAGGTGTCATCATGGCTGCCATTTACATCCTGTACATGTTCCAGAAGATCTTCCTCGGTCCTGAAGGTTCGATCGTGAAAGAGGTCAAGGAGCATGGGCACAACCTGCGCGACCTGAACTGGCGCGAGATCATCACCGTGACACCGCTGCTGGTGCTCATCTTCTGGATCGGGTTGTATCCGAAACCGTTCTTTGAATTGATGGCGCCGGCGGTGGAAAAACTCATGCTTGCGTTCCATTAGATGATAGGGAAGAGATTATGACGCAATCCGATCTGCGCACCATTCTTCCAACTGTAGTGCTGGTCGCCTGGGCCTGCCTGCTCCTGATCATCGACCTGTTCATCCCCCGGGGGCGCAAGGGCTGGACGGCATTGCTGGCGGCATTCGGCCTGGCTGCCGCGCTGGGCCTCGCCCTTGCGCAGGCAGGTCGTGAGCTGACAGCCTTTGGCGGGATGCTGGTGCTGGACGGTTTCTCTTCTTTTCTCAATGTCCTGTTCCTGGCGAGCGGCTTGTTCGCCATCGCCCTTGCCTACGGTTATCTCAAGCGCATGGGAATGGAGCGCGGGGAATATTACGCCCTGCTGCTTTTCAGCATCTCCGGAATGCTGCTGATGTCTCAGGCCGCAGACCTGATCGTCACCTTCCTGGCGCTGGAATTGCTTTCCATCCCGCTGTATGTGCTGGCAGCCTTTGCCCGCCCGCGGTCTGATTCGGAGGAAGCCGGCTTGAAATACTTCCTGCTCGGCGCCTTTGCCACCGGCTTCGTGGTCTTCGGCATCGCCCTCGTTTTCGGCGCCACGGGCACAACCGCGTTGAACGGGATCGTGGCAGCCGTGGCGGGGGGAAGTGTTACAAATTATCTCCTGCTCACCGGCGCGGCGCTGATCCTGGTGGGGTTCAGTTTCAAGGTGGCGGCAGTGCCGTTCCACATGTGGACACCGGATGTGTACCAGGGTGCGCCCACCTCGGTGACCGGTTTCATGGCGGTTGGCGCCAAGGCAGCCGGGTTCGCGGCATTATTGCGGATTTTCGTCACCGCATTCCCCTCCCTCGATGTGGACCTGGTGCCGGTGCTTTGGGGACTCGCTGCTCTGACAATGGTGGTGGGCAACCTGGTTGCCATCTCCCAGACCAACATCAAGCGGATGCTGGCGTATTCCAGCATTGCCCACGCCGGATACATCCTGATGGCATTTGTAGCCTACGGAAACCCGAAGGTGTCAGGCGACGCGGTCGCTTCGGCACTTTTCTACCTGCTGGCTTATGCGCTCACCTCCTTTGGAGCCTGGGCGGCGGTCATCGCGCTTGAAAAGGTTGATGGCAAGGGTCTCGAGATCAGCGATTTCGCCGGCCTGGGGCGCAGCCGTCCCCTGCTGGCAGCGGCGGTGACAGTGTTCATGCTCTCGCTGACCGGAATGCCCCCCACGCTCGGACTGGTTGGCAAGTTCTTCCTGTTCCGCACTGCCATACAGGGCGGTTATATCGGGTTGGCGATCATCGGGGTACTGACCTCCCTAATCTCGGCCTACTACTACCTGAGGGTGGTGGTGATGATGTATATGCGGGAAGGCGACCCCACCACTTCGCGGGAACCCTGGCTGGATCTCACCTGGGGTCTGAGCGCGCTGGCGACCGTGATCTTGAGCCTCGTTCCGGCGTCCCTCTTTGCCTGGGCGAGTGGAGCGATATTGAAATTGCTTTGATCGGGATGTCAATGCCGCCAGGCCTGGGCGAAGGATAGCAAACTCGAGAACCAACGATAGCGACCCTCTCGAAGCACACCCAAAGGATTGCGAAAGTAAATCAATCCTCTACCAAACAGCGACAACAGGACAGCGCTTAACTGTCCTGTTGTTTTATTAACTGCAATTGGGTGGAGAGTATTTTAGGACAATCTCTCAGGTCGTTTGTAATTTCCAGATTCTAATCCGTAATTTTGGATGCCGTCTTTTCCCTTGCCACGAGTTCACGCCTTAATGTTTTTCCGATCAGGGATTTCGGCAGGCTGTCCAGGAACTGGATCTGTTTTGGTACTTTGTAGGAGGTCAGTTTTTTGCGGCAGTATTCCCGCAGGTCCTCGGCACTGGCGGTTTGTCCCGCTCGCAGAACCACCCACGCCTTGACCGCCTCGCTCTGGTGAGGATCCGGTATGCCAGCCACGCTGACTTCCATGACTGCTGGGTGTGTGGCGATCACCTCCTCCACTTCGCGGGGCCAAACCTGGAATCCACTGGGCTTGATCACATCTTTTTTTCGGTCAACAATGAACATAAATCCATCTTCATCCAGGTATCCCAGGTCGCCGGTATACAACCAGCCATCGCGGATGGTATTGGCTGTTTCCGCCGGTTTACCCCAGTAGCATTTCATCAACTGCGGGGCGCGCAGAAGGAATTCGCCCACCTGGTTTGGAGGCAGGTCATTTTCCCCGGTATCGGTATCCACGACGCGGAGTTCCACATCCGGCACCGGTATCCCGACTGCTCCAGGCTTGTACAACCCCATCGTGGGTGTCGTTATGGTGGCCATCATCGATTCGGTCATGCCAAATCCCTCCACGATCCGTCCTCCCGTTGCTTTTTCGAAGCGTTGTTTGGTCTCTATCAGCAGCGGTGCTGCCCCGGAGATGTTCAACTTGAGAGATTTCAAGCTTACCTTGCCCGCCTGCACCTTGGGATGGTTGAGCAGGGCATTAAAGAGAGTTGGGACGCCGGGAAGAAATGCCGGTTTAGTCTTCTGGATGGTTGCCAGCATATCGTCCATGTCGCGTGGGTTGGGTACGACTGCCAGGGGGCGCGCGCGACCAGGCCAGTTGGAAGCACGCCCGCCATTCCATAGACGTGGAACAGGGGCATGTTGAGCATGATAATGTCATCCCAATCCTTCAGGATATTTGCAAACCATGCGTGTAATTGCAAGCCCGAGATCAAAAGGGAGTGATGGGTCCCGATGGCAATTTTGGGTGTCCCGGTGGTACCGCCGGAGAACAGCATGATGGCCTCGTCCTCCGGCCGGACGATCACCTGCGGAGGAGTCGCTCCGGCGTGCTGTTTGAGCAAATCAGCCAGCCACAGGTCGCCGGGCTGAAGGCTGACGCGGTCGCCCTCCTTTTTCTCTTTGAGCAGGGTGAATAAGATGCGCAGGGCGGGTGGCAGATACTCCTTGATGTTCGTGGCGATGACATTGCGGATCTTGGTGCGCGCCTGCACCCCTTTAACCTTGCTGTAATAGCGCGTCATCACCACCACGGTTTCCGCCTCGCATTCCTGGAATGCCTGTTCAAGTTCGTGCCCGGTGTAAAGTGCGTTCAACGGAACGGCAATTCCTCCGGCTTTCCAGGTGCCGAGCATGGTCAGCACGAGCTGCGGTGTATTCGGCAGGACTAGGGCCACACGGTCCATCTTTTTTACGCCCAATTTGATCAGCGCGCTGGCAAAGTCGTTGCTCAATTGCTCCAATTGGGCGTAGGTCATTGCCGATCCTTTGAAAAGCAGAGCCGGATGATCGGGACGCTGGGAAGTTGTTTCCTTGACTATATCAAGCAGCGTTTTTTGGGGATAGGGCTGTAATGTGTGCGGAACCCCTGCATCGTAGTGCTTAAGCCACGGTTTTGCGTTCATTTTCGTCTCCTCTGTTTTGGATGAGAGGATCTTGTTCGAAGAGAACGTCGTCATTTGCGTTTTCGCTATTGTCCCCGCGCGGTGACCGAAGGTTTTTTAGGAACCGCCCTCGCGAGTGAACGTTTTGCAAACGCAATGTTTGTACGACAATGTGCTTTGGCTCTCATGCTCTGTTATCACTATACAACTTAATGAATCGATTTACAACGATGGTTCTGGAAATTCTGAATCATATCTTTCCGGGAACCAACCAGTCTGTGAAGCACAGATGCGACTGGGAGGAAATAAATTGCACCCCCCGGCAGGGGGACCTGGAAAGATCATTCCTGCCAATGCCCGGGATTTGCCTGAAACACGCCAGCGAATCCGACCAGGGTCTCCCCGAATTATAAAAAAAGGCAGGTTTCTCGCCTGCCTTTCTGGTTCCCTTTTTCAGTTTGTCCTATCTATCTCCGCCATTCCCGTTTCGATGACCATTGCCATGATTATGCTGATGCCCCTTGCCATGTCCCCTGGTCTCTGCGGAGGTTTCGCCGGCGGAAGGTGAGCCGGGGGGATCGGCCCTGCCCGAAACAATGCTGCCTAGGTTCTGCCCGTGTTCACTGCGCGTGGCTTTGAGCAGCTGCCCCCAGTTAGACACCACGGTGCCATCCGGCAGAATGAGCGCACTGTAGTCACCGCTTTTCTTGGCCTGGAGTATCTGGTCAAGCAGTGCGGAATCCCCTCCGAGCTTGGCGGCCAGCCAGCATGCCTGCGCAATTTCACCAAATCCAAAACCGGCTTCCCGGTAGGCTGTCAACTGATCAAAGGTGACCCCGGGTGCAATTCCAAAGAATGTTCCCAGCATCGTCAGCACGCGCGGATAGGTACCCGATTCCAGGATGTCATCTGCTTTGAGCTCGATCCGGGTGGAAATCATGGCTTCATTCGCAGCGAGCAGGCCCATTTCCAGGGCGGTAGCCAGGTCGAGGCTGACGATCTGCTCGATGTTCAGGGGATCCGTCAGTTTGACCTCGAGCGAGGTGATCCCGGTCAGAGGATCGGGAATAAACAACAGGCTGGTCACCGGTCCGCTTGTCAACAAGACGGCAGGATCGGTGGGATCCTTGATTTCCACATTTTGACCATCCATCTCTGCGTTGGGGATGACCAGCTCCAGGGTGATCGCGGTTTCCAGGCTGATGCGCGCTTTTTGAGCCTGGTTGGTATCATCCTGGTAGGTGACCAGTACGGTCGTTATGCTGGTCCCCGGATCGGTGGAGAAGTTAATGCTCAGGATGGTTCCGCTGCCCGGTGTAGTTGAGGTTTCAGCAGCCTGTGCCGGGTTGGCGGGCATGGAAGTAAGTATGGCAACGAGCAGCCCGATCGAAAAAAGCTTCATGCGAAACATAAATGTCCTCCTTCTGATCATTTTTTAAGATAAATACCCTGCAGCGTAAACGTGAACAGGACCCCGCGTGTCGACTTTCACTGCGATAGGGATCTTCCAAGACCAGTGTAGCACAAGGACTTCCACGCAGTACTTACAGAACTGTTAGAAATGTTTCATCCGGTCCTGGAAGTTATTTAGCACTCTGTCATCCCCATCCGCCAGCCTGGTTGTAGCCCGGGATTCATCCGTTCACTCCTCGATAACGGGATAGGTGAGGAGAATCGGGGAGGGGCAAGGGTGTTTCGCTTCACCGACAATGGAAATAGAAGGAAGAAAGGTCTTTGCCAATAATTGGATATATATGGTAAAATAACTCCTATATATATTTCCTGGACATAACAAAGGTTGAAAAAATGGAAAAAAGAACCCTCGGCTCAGTAGTATTCATTCCCGGCATTTTTATGATGCTCTTCCTCGCCGTGATCCTCATCCCGGCGTTCAACCCAGTGCCGGTGGCTGCCCAGACCGCTCCTTGCGTGGATCCTTTCACCGGGGCGGAATGCACACCCACCCCTGCACCTAATTGTGGTTATCCGGGCCTGCCCCCCTGTAACAATCCACCTGACAACACACCCACTCGTGTGGTCGTTTACCCAACCAGGCCTCCCCTCCCGACCTCCACACCTTCACCCACAGCTACGTCCATCCCCACCAGCACGGCGACCCCGACCGCCGCTGCCACGATAACCCCCATCCCCACGAGCACTCCATTCCCCACCCCCACTCCTAAGCCACCCTTACCCCCGCTGCTGGCACCCATCCCTAACCTGATAGGACTGTTTCATCCTCCGGAAGGTTTGGTGAGCATGCTCCCGTCATGGTTGAGTCCCAATAATATCAAGATGACCGACCTGGAGATCACCCAGGCCATCCAGTGCCTGCACAATCCCACCTGCCCCGACAACTCGGTGGCGCTCTATTCAGGAAAGATCACCCTGGTGCGTGCCTACGTTCGCCTTTCAGCCGGGCCGGATAGTTATGTTAATTCGATCGGCGGCGCTCTTTGCTACGGCAACACTGGTGCGGGCGGTTGCGCGAACCCGATCCTGCCAGTTAAAAAGATAACGGTTTACAAGGTTAGCGACGCTGTTGCCTTCGCCCGCTCGGGCGCCTTCCTGACTCTGGATTTCATCCTGCCGCCCAGCTACGTCTTGGGATTCTCCACCCAGAATCTGACAGTTTACGTGAATTACAAATTTCAGGACCTGCCGGGAGAGGCATTCTATAAGGATAACTACCAGACGCTCTCCTACCAGGTGACACCCTCCGAGCCGATCTATGTCAAATTTCACCCGGTCCAGAACAAGGGTGTCCTTCCGCCCGCTTTCGAATGGGCAACCCTGACAGACTACCTGTCCAAATCGTACCCCACCGGGCAGTTTTACCCCTCCCTGGGCATTCCCCTGTACGGCAAGGATTATCCCTGGACCGTCCCAGGGGGAGGCTGCGGCAAGGGCT
Organism: uncultured Chloroflexia bacterium; assembly: GCA_963828815.1. GTDB lineage: Bacteria > Chloroflexota > Anaerolineae > Anaerolineales > Villigracilaceae > UBA877. Next base: position 810,654 of record CAWHGD010000002.1, on the reverse strand, counting down.
GGGGGGACCTGCTCAACGACCTGTGGTACCTGCGCGGCGGCTCAGGGCCGATTGCCTATGGCGAGGTACCCTATAAAACCATCACCAAGTACGGCGGCTGTGGTTATATGGGCTCGCCGGAAGCAGCCGGACAGGTTGGCAATTTAAGAGACGGTCCGGTAGCAGCCCAGGAGGTGGGTCACACATTGAACCTGCCGCACGTCCCCGGCTGCGGTGCGGGTGGTCCCGATATGAGCTACCCCAACTCGACCGGATTGCTGGACGAGTACGGCATCAATCCCTACAGCCTGTATGTCTATTCTCCCAAGTGGGCCTACGATTTCATGGGTTACTGTGGTTACGATCTTACGAGCACCTGGACCTCGATCTTCACTTATCAGAATATCGCCGCTTTGCTGCCCAGCGGGGCTTTCCAGCCCGGCAAATATGCCCTGGCGGCACCCATCAGCCTGCAGCAACCGGAGATGGTCCTGGTTGGATCAGGCGACCTCAGCCCCACCAGCGCCAATCTCACCCAGGGCTTCTTCTTGCTCGACCGCACTTCCTTTAATAATCTCACCCCTGATGCCGGACCTTATTCCGTCGAACTGCAGGACGGCTCCGGACAGCTGCTCTATTCCCAGCATTTCGACCTGGTCCAGCTGAGCAACGATGATCCCCAGACCGATGGCGGCTTCCGGCTTGTGCTGCCCTGGACGGAAGGTGCCAAGAAAGTGGTCTATAAGTATCAAGACCAGGTGATCGGACAGTCGGTTGCCAGCACCCACACCCCCAGCCTCGAGCTCACCTACCCGATCGGCGGTGAAACCTGGGCTGCCACCGGGCAGCAGACAATCACCTGGACGGCTGCAGACGCCGATCACAACCCGCTGTCTTACATGGTCCAGTACAGCGCAGATGCTGGAGTCACCTGGAGCATCCTGGCAGCCAACCTGACAGACCCCAATTTCACCTTTGACGGGGATTACCTGCCAGGCAGCGATCACGGGATCATCCGGGTCATCGCCACGGATGGATTCAACAACGCCTCCGTCGATTCCAACCAGATCTCGGTGGCGGTAAAAGCACCGCTGATTGCCATCACTTCCCCGGCGGAGGCGGCCTCGGTTGATTTTGGCGCGCCGCTCATTTTGCAGGGCGTTGGAACTGACCTGCTGGATGGTCCCATCACCAACGGAGAACAATACTCCTGGTCATCCAGCAAGGATGGCGCCCTGGGGAACGGCACCCCGCTGATCCTTTCCAATCTTTCGGCAGGCCAACACACCCTTACCCTGAGCGTTAAAAATTCCAGCGGGCTGGTTTCGACCTCTTCAGTGCATGTCACGGTCAATTCGCCGAGCACCACATCCAACCCCAATAGAGTCGTGTGGACCGATTACCTGCCATTGGCTTTGCTGTTTGCAGCCCTGGTGGGCGTGGTCGTGGTTGCTGTCGTGCTCATCAGCAGGAGAAAGAAAAAACCGGCCTGAGCCGGTTCGCCTGCACAATCAAGTTAAAATAATAATCGGGGCTCTTTCAAGATGCCGGTGGGATCGTTTTGGTGATATTCCAGAAATTCGATTCCCCCGGCATATCTACTCTGCGCTCCCTGAACCAGGAGTCTGCTCAGCGTCCTGGATGTAAAGCATGTGATCAGGTTCATTATTATTCTGGAGAGTTTTCAGCCCTCAGATAATTTCCAGATTTCACAATCCTTGCCCGGTTCGACAGAAATGACCTTTCTGTCGGAACCGGACATTTGTTTAAAAAAGCCTTCGAACAGACCGACGACATAGAAACAGGCAGATTGCGTACCGTGCAGTCCGAGTGCTGTTAGTTCCTCATAGATGTGGTTGCCGACGATCTGTACGGTGTCGGGGGTGGGCATCTGCAGTTCGTTAATGAATCCGAGTTTAACCATGATGTCCCCGCTGCGGCGGGCGGCCTCCTCACCCGACAGGCTTAGCGGCAGCATTTCGATGAGCGCTACCGCAGCGCGCTGGCCGGCAGTGCGCAGGACCGCTTTTGCCCCGTGCGGGCCGATCAACTTCTCCAGGCTCTCGGTGACATACAACAGGGATTTCAGGCTGATCTCGCCGTCGATCATGGCGTTGAGCTCCTCTTGAATTGTTATCTACCTATCCGCAATATACAACAGGCGAACCGATCTCGAGATGCGCCGGATTCCGCCGGTGCAGAAGACACCAACGCGTTCATCCCCGCCCCTCACCTTTCTCCTTCGGGATATGGGTGGAAAGCGGATGATCGCTCTCTGAAAAACCAGAGAGCACGATCAATACATGAACCGGTCCCTGCCCGGCATTGCGCCAGTGGTGACGCAGGTGGGCGGCAAACAACAGGCTGTCGCCGGGGGCAAGCAGGAAATAACGCTCCTCCACCCGGTATTCCAAGCTGCCGGTGAGACAGAAGACGAATTCATGACCGGTGTGCACCAGGGGTGCCGGACCGCTGTCGGCTCCGGTCTCGAGGGTCAGCACGAATGGTTCCACCCGGCCGGTGAATTTTTCTCCACCCAATCCCTCCCAGGCGCCGCGCAGGATTGGCAGTCGCGGGCGGTCAACGGCACGAAGATGGATCACCTGCTCTTTTTCCACGGGTGTGCCAAAGAAAGCCGTCACCGGGACATCCAGCGCGTCGGCGAGTTTATACAGCGTGCTTACCGAGGGGGAGGACTTGCCTCTTTCGATCATGCTTAGCGCGTTGGCAGAGAGCCCGCTGCTTTTCGCCAGGGTGCGCATCGAAATGTTGCGCTCTTCACGCAACTGGCGTAAATTGGTGCCCACATCCACAGGATCTGTCCCATTCATTCGCTGTGCTTAAGCCACTCGAGGAATTATATCATCCAGCGCGCGGAGGGCCTCATGTTCCTCCAGCGGGGACCTGTCGTTGAGATTTCGGTCATCACATATATTTGTACATTATCAGAATCGGAACCAGCGGAGATATAGCCGCCGCAGAATCCGACCTTTCTCGCTTGCTACCTGATACAAGGGCGACCCAATACCTGCCATGGGGATGGGCCGCCCATTTGAATTTCTATTCATCCGGACGAGAAAACCTTATCCCCCTTTCCGTTTCACCTCCAGCACGGCGATCTTCGTCGAGTGGTTGAAGGGTGCCGGGTCGGTGATGGGCGAGCCGGCACGCGTCTGTGCGTAGCCGCAGAAATCTTCCGGCACCGGGATCAATTCCACGATCTTTAAATACCCGTCTGCGCACAGGGCTTCCAGCGTCCCCAGGTATTCCCTGCCGCTCACATACAGCGCGTTGTTCACCGCCACCAGCCAGCCTCCGTCATTCACCAGCGGGCGGACCTTGTTGATCAGCCGGGCGGAGTCGGTATTCAAGTCGAGCCTGCCTTTCTGGCTGGAGGCGAAAAAGGGCGGGTCCACGAGTACACAGTCGAAGCGTTCCCCCGACCGTTTGAACCGGCTGGCCTGAGCCCAGAAATCCCCGGCGATAAAATCCTCCTTGTGGATGGCGAAACCGTTCAAGGCATAAGAGTCCCTGGCCAGGTCGAGGAACCGCCGGTTCAGGTCCACCTGCACCACACGCCGCGCGCCTCCGGCGCAGGCTGCCACTCCCAGGCTGCCGGTATAGGCGAAGGTGTTCAGCACGCTCCTGCCGCCCAGGTTCTGGTGTGCCCACTGGCGCAGGAGGCGCGTATCCAGGTACAGGCTGAGGTCCCGGTGCATGCACAGGTCGAGGGCATACCAGACCCCGCCTTCCTGCACCTTCCGGTCGGGGGCTTCGCCGAATAGCAGGGCACCATTTTTTTCCCGAACGGACGGGCTGTGACGGGTCTTCAGGATACCGGTTTGCAGCCAGGGAAGTTGCTTCTGCAAGTGAGCCTGCGCCTCCTCGACCAGGCGCAGCCCATCTTCCGGCCTGCGGGCGTAGTTCTGTATCACGACAGTCGCCGCGTAGAGATCCACCACCAGGTTGGGGCAGCCCTCGCTGAAACCGTTGAACAGCCGCAGGGCTGACAGGTGCCCGGCATCGAGCAGGGGCGCGCGCAGAGCAACGGCTTTTTCAAGCAGGAGGGCAATTCTCTCGGTCAATGGAATATCTGTGAAAGATGATGTGATCGGATATTATTTTCCTCGCCAGGGGGATCATTGAACTCCCAGCCAGGCTACTTCGATGACTTCAGCGTCGATGAAGCCGACCATTTCCAGGTCCCGATAATAAGCGTCAAAGGTGGTGCGATAGAGGTCGTATCCGCTTCCATCCTTCGAGGCAAAGAAGAGCAGATTGTTGTGTTGATCCCAGATGGGCAAGCGGGCACTTCCATCGAAAATTTTCCCGATCTCGATCCCGGGTCCGGTGATCCAGACGCCCGGCTGGAAGGCCATTTCGCTGGTCCAGCCCCAGATCCATCCATACATGGCTACATCCAGGCTGCCAGGATCCGCTTCGATTGGCGCGAGCTGGTAATCCATCTCACTGGTCCCGTAGGTGGCGAACCCATTCGTAAATTGCACGGTAAAGAAGTATTCACCTGGTTCCACAGAATCAATACTTGCCACTTCCCCCTGGTCGATCCGGACGGGAGCCTGGTCCTCGGCAGTGAGGAGATAGAGGCCGCTGGTGTTTGCAAATATCGCCGCCCCGCGCCCGCTGTCGGCTGCAGCAGAGGTAAAACAATCCTCGTTGAGCATGGTCACCTTCCTGCTGATCAGGTCGTATAGGCGGAGTTTACTGTCGCCTTCACAATGCATGCTCCAGGTGTCGAGTACTACAGTCTTATTGTCCAGCCAGCCGACCACTTCCACGTTGTCGTCTTCCGGTACATACAATAAAGATGCGTCAGTACCATCTCCCTGTGCGTACCAGACACTGGTTGTGTCGAAGCCGCCCCCGGTGCCAAACGCCTTCGTCCCGAAATAAAGCAGGATATTGCCGTCCGGCGACCAGGACACCCAGTAGTCCTGGTCATCGTCGAAACTTACACGCGTGATGTCCCCTGAGGCAATATCATACAGGTATACATCTGCCGAGGGACCGTCCATCAAACCCACGAAGGCCAGGCGGGTCCCATCCGGAGACCAGGCATAGCTGTGACTTTGACGAATTGTATACAGGGGGTCCCAGTTTTCCGCTTCCAGGTAAGCTTCGGTTTCGGGCGAGGTCAGGTCGGTGATCTTGGTGATGGTGCCATCCGGGAGGGAGAGCAGGTTGAGCGCCATGTTTTGGAGGTCATTGGGAGCGGGCGAGGCGGGCGAGATTAAAACCACCTGGTTGCCCCCCGGCTGAGCGGCCATGTGCAGATAATACGAATCCCAGTAATCGACATCGGCGAGCTGGGTCAATCCGCTCCCGTCGGAGTTCGCCGCCCACAAGCCCTGGTTTGTCTCCATCAGCAGCCACGGACCGGTCGCGGTGAGTTCAGCAGTATTGCTGACTGGCGTTTCCACGCCGGTCAGGGTGAACTCGGTGGGGGTTTCGGGTAAAACCGTATCGGTGGGCAGGACAGGTGCGACCGTGAGAGTGAAGGGAACGAGCGGGGTGGGTGATGGGATGGTTGGGAAGATGTTTGCGGGCAGGCACAGGCAGCCCAGGCTCACGATCACCAGGATGATGACGACGGTCGCATATTTCAACCGGGGCGTTGGCAGCTTGTCATTCATTTCTCTTCTCCTTTGCTTCTCTATGAATCCGGTGGAGGCTGAAAGGCGGGCTGCATCTCCAGTTGAAGATCATAGTGTATGCTAAAAACGGTAAATAATTAATTCTTAAATCCACTCTTGCTGGAAACCAAGCCTATGGATTATCTGCGAAAGGCGATGTGACCGGGTATTATTTTCATCGCCAGGGGGTCATTGAACTCCCAGCCAGGCTACTTCGATGACTTCAGCGTCGATGAAGCCGACCATTTCCAGGTCCCGATAATAAGCGTCAAAGGTGGTTCTGTAGAGATTGTATCCAAAGGTGTCAGCATAAGGGGCAAAGAAGAGCAGGTTGTTATCCATGTCCCAGGTGGGTAAGCGGGCATTGTAATCGAAGATCTTTCCGATCCCGACCCCGGGCCCGGTGATCCAGGCTCCAACTTCGCTGTTATCCTCGCTGGTCCAGCCCCAGATCCATCCATACATGGCCACATCCAGGCTGCCGGTGTCCGCATTGATTGGTGAGACCTGATAATCCATCTCACTGGTCCCGTAGGTGGCGAGACTCCCGTTTGTAAACTGCACGGTGAAGAAGTAATCGCCTGGATCCCTGGGTTCGATTAATGCCACACCCTCCTGACTTACCCGGATGGGAGTTCGGTTCTCAGTGGTCAGAAGATAGAGGCCATCACTGACTGAAAACATCGCCGCCCCGCGATTGCTGTCTGTGACAGCTCCGAGGACCCACGTCTCGCTCAATGAGGTAGTCTCGGTGGTGACCGTATCAAACAGGCGCAGTTTCATATTCTCGCAGTGGCAATTCTTGTACAACAGAACGGTGGTATTGTCCAGCCACCCTGCGATTTCCTCAGAGCCTCCCTCAGGCACGTAAAGCCAGGTGACATTCGATCCGTCGCCGCGCGCTGACCAGACACCGGTGGTGTCAAACCCGGCTCCAACGCCAAAGAAATCCGTACCGAGATAGAGCAGGGTTTCCCCGTCCGGTGACCAGGACGGCCAGTAATTCTGGGCATCGTCAGTGCTGACGCGCTTGACCTGTTCGGTCAAGGTGTTATAGATGTAGATCTCCGCACTGGGTCCGTCCATCAGGCCCACGAAAGCCAGCCGGGTCCCATCCGGCGACCAGGCATAGTTATGCTCGTCGCGGACGGCCTCCAGTGCTGACATTTCGAAATCCCCCGGGGTTGCATTCACATAGGATTCAGTCGCTGGAGAGGTCAGGTCGGTGATCCTGGTGACCGTCCCTTCAGGCAGGCTGAGCAGGTTGAGGCTCATGTGATTCAGGTCGAAATTGGTGGGAGAAAGGAAGACCACCTTGTTCCCGCCCGGCTGGACGGCTGCATTCAGGTTCCGGTTCCAGTAGTCAGTATCTGTCAGTTGACCCATTCCGCTGCCGTCGGCATTGGATGCCCACAAGCCCTGGTTTGTTTCCACCAGCAGCCAGGGACCGGTCTCGTTGAGGTTTGCCGGGATGCTGACCGGCGTCTCCACGCCGGGCTCGGTCCCCTCGGTGGGGGTCACGGGTGGAACCGTATCGGTGGGCTGGACAGGCTCGACCGTGATGCCGGAGGGGGCGGGCGGGGTGGGTGATGAGCCGGAGGGGAAGATGTTGGTGGGCAGGCACAGGCAGCTAAGGCTGACGATCACAGGGATGATAAGGAATAATACGAATCTCGGATTATGCCGTGGTAGTTTTCCAGTCATAGTTATCTCCTCTCTCCTATATTGTTTGCTCACTTCCCGCGTTCATTGACCTCCGAGCCAGACGATGTTAAACACTTCAGCGTCGATGTGGGCGACCACTGCCAGGTCCTGGTAGTACGAGTCGAAAGTGGTGCGGTAAAGGTCGTATCCGCTCCCGCCGGCCGCAGCAAAGAAGAGCAGGTTGTTATCCTCATCCCAGATCGGCAAACGGGCTGGTGTGTTGGATATTTGACCGATCTCCAACCCGGGTCCAGTGATCCAGACTCCTGGCTGGCTGTCCTCCTCGCTGGTCCAGCCCCAGATCGCTCCATACATGGCCACAGCGAGCTTGTGGGAACTTGATTCTATCGGCGAGACTTGATGATCGAATTCGCTGGTTCCATAGGTGGCAAGACTCCCGTTCATATAGTCCACCGTGAAATAATGTTCACCCGGATCTATGAAATCGAGCCAATTCAACCGATCCTGGCTGACCAGGACGGGAGTATGGTCCTCAGCGGTGACGAGATATAGGCCGCTAAAATCCGCGAACATGACTGCTCCTCGCCCGCTGTCGACTTCAGCGGCGAGAAGATTACCATCGCCGAGTATGACCTCATCGGTGGTGACAATATCGAACAGGCTCAGGAAAAGAGAACCGGATTCTCCTACCCTGGTTTTGAGGACAATGGTTGTGGCGTCCAGCCAGCCAACCAGTTCATCATTTCTCCCTTCCGGCACATGTAACAAGGATGTGTCCGTGCCATCGCCATTTGCAATCCAGACGCCAGTTGGGTTGAATCCATAGAGGAACCCCTCAGCGCTGAAATTAAACAGGGCGTTGCCATCCGGCGACCAGGACACCCAGTAATCCTGCGCATCATTGTTGCTGACGAGCGTGATGTCCCCTGAGGAAGGGGTATACAGATATACATCTGCAGATGGGCCGTCCATCAGTCCCACGAATGCCAGGCGGGTGCCATCCGGAGACCAGGCAAAGCTGTGGTTTTCGCGGACCGCCTGAAGGGGTCCTTGGTATCTTTGTTCCGCGTACGCTTCTGTTTCCGGAGAGGTCAGGTCAGTGATCTTGGTGATGGTCCCGTCTGGAAAAGAGACCATATTTATTGCCAAATGGTTGAAATCGTAATGTTCGGACGGGGAAAGGAAAATAACTGAGTTTCCTTGCGGCTGGACGGCTCTTTCAAGGACGTACAGAAAGTAATCTTCTTCGGTGATTTGCGTCAAACCGGATCCATCCGGATTGGCTGCCCAAAGACCTTCTTGGGCCTCGATCAGCAGCCAGGGACCGGATTGGTTAAGATCCGCCGGGTTACTGACCGGCGTCTCCATGTCGGGCTGGGCGACCTCGGTGGTAATCGTATCGGTGGGCTGGACAGGCTCGACTGTGATGCCGGAGGGGGCGAGCGGGGTGGGTGACGGGCTGGTAGGGAAAATGCTTGAAGGCAGGCACAGGCAGCCCAGACTCACGAGTATCAGGAGGATGACAAAGGTCGCATAGCTCAATCCGTGTTTTACCGGCTTGTCATCCATTTTTCGCCTCCTTTACCAATCCTTGAATCCGGATGAGGTTATAAGGTGGAATTCATCTCCGGTTGATGAGTATAGCGTATGCCAAAATTAAATAAAAATCAATAGCCAATCCTATTCACGACAGATTCCGGGACTGTGGCTTGAATCTGTGAGTGGTTTCCCTTATACTAATAGTGATCAATAGTAGGGAGATTCATTGTTATCCGATTGATCCAATCAGCAGCCATCAACACAGCCAGATTGGGGAGGAGGCCTGCCATGAAGAGAACGATCACGCATCTCCTGACATTCATCATCCTTGTCGTATTTATATTCCCAACCTCCGGTTATGGCCCCCGGGTCAGCGCGAACGGAGGCACGGTTACATTAAGACGGATAAAAGGTCCTCCTGCAAAGATGTGCGTGGGAGAGAGCGCGCTGGTCACGATCGAAGTTTCCTATCTATCTCCAGGGAAGACCCACATCTCGGCTGAAGCCAGCGGGGGCACCCTGACCTCTATGAACTGGACCTTTCAACGCGGAGTGGGTGATCCAATCCTCGTCACCAGATTCAAGGCCACCGAATCGGGAGACGGCATGATCACCTTTTCCTCCCAGGAAGGTGGAGCCGCCCCGGTTGTTTACCCCGTAAAGATTGTCGACTGCTTTTTGAAAATCCAAATCTCCACGACTGAGACGGTGTACGGCGACCCGGCTTCATTCCAGATAACGATCGAAGGGAGTGGCGATATCAGCGCGATCGACAACAGGGTCAACGGGATAGGAACCTACAAAGTTTCCATCAACATACGTTATAAGACTTCAACCAAAGGAGTCACCTGTTATAGCAAATCCCCGGTCCAGGGGGAGGGAAATTTTGGGGTCGCCGGGAGCCAGTCAGGCAACCTGTTGTTGATCAGCCTGACATTCGCCCCGGCCCAGGTGTCGGGCGATGATTTTGAATGCATGGATGAGAATGGGAGAACGGCTAAAGTTCCTTCCGTCATTCAAGGCAGCACGGATACGCAATCGTATCTTCCATTGACCGGTCTTAATATCACCCCATGGGTTTTATACCCATTCACCTGTGGTTCGAAGGGCAGGGGAGCCCTGTATGTCATCCCCAGGAGCGACTTATGAAACCGCTGCTCTTCCCATTCCTTGCCCTCCTGATAATGGGACTCGCCTGTCCTTTGAGTGCTGGCGGAGGCACGGTCAGCCAGGTGGAAACGCTGTTGGAGGACCCGCAGGTCGGTTTGGGCTCCCTGGACGATTATCAAGCCGGGCTGACGATGGCCTTCACCGGTACCATCGACGGGCAGGCGGTGGAAAAGATCGATACTCTGACCCAATCGGAATGGCCCTTGCTTCAGGCCAGTTTCACCACAATCGATATGGTCGACGAGAACGGTCAGCCGCTGTACATCCTGTCGGGGAATGTAGGCGATGCCCAATACGAACAGCAAGGGCAGAACGGAACTTGCGAGGTGCGCTGGGGGCCTAGCGCCGGTGGTCCTTCGCAGTTCCTGCTGGCGTCTTCATTGGAACCCGTTGGTTCTGCCCGTCTGTCTGGCGAGGAGACAATGGAGGGGATCTCCACCAGTCACTACACCTTTAATGCGGCTTCCCTTGGTCTGGCTGAGGATGTTCAGGCCAGCGGCGAAGCATGGATTGCCAACGACGGCGGGTACCTGGTGAAATACAGCCTCCAGGTCACCGGGGATGTCTCGTATTTCGGCGAGGGGGTGCAGGGGACCCACCGGGTGGAGTATCAACTCAGCCAGGTGAATGCGCGCCCGCAGGTGGTCTATCCTCCCGGCTGCCAGCCGGTGTTGACCAGCGTGCCGGCGATGGAGGATGCGACCGATATCATCCGCCTGCCGGGTCTGCTGGACTACATTTCGAATTCAACACTGGAAGAGATTTCCACTTTCTACGCTGATTTCTTCGCGACAGGTAGTTGGGAGCAGATTGGTGACAATCGCTTTAATGGCGAAGGTGCCGTACTGGTCTTTGGCCGCGCTGATACGGAGGAGGTGGCACTTGTATCAATCCTCAGCCAGGCGGATGGGAACAGGGTGGCTGTCAGCGTCTTCACCGAGGAGGTTGGAACAGGCTCCACTACTGCACCCGAAACCACACCTCAAACTGGGTCAGATGGCAGTCCGGCATTACGCGTGGCGGGCGCACTGAGCATTTTGCTCGGTATGGATGAAAGCCAGGTCGGCCTGCCTTCCTACCACATGGAGGCTTACCACAATATCCCGGCATGGGAGGGCGGAGCGGTCGTTCAATATGAAGACTGGATGGTTGCCGATGTCCAGGGGCAGAATATTCATTTCAATGATCGGGTTATCGACCCCGGGGGCTCCACCACCACGGCAGAGGCCTACCTGATGGGAGAAGAGGAATACGACGTGGAGAATGGGGTTCTACAGCCGGAGGGTACGAGCATGACCGGTCTGGCCTGGATCCTCTGGCCGCTCGATCCTGCGGTCATCCTGGGGACAGGTGCAAGCAGTGCCGTGGCTGCTGGCACTGAAACGCTGGAGGGTCGCACGGCAGAGAAGTACACAGTGAACACCAGTGGGGCGATGGCTGCTGCCGCCGGCGTGGGCCTGACAGTCACAGAGGTCAGTGGTCAGGTCTGGGTCGACCAGCAGACCGGTGCGCTGCTTAAAGCGGAACTCGATTACCAGGCAGACGTGAAAGATCCGGACGGGAATATCAAGGGCAGCGGTTCCGGACGCCTGGAGATCAATATCACGCAGATTGGGAATGTGACCGTTATACTTCCCGGGCAATAATCGTTGAGTGCACCAGGATAAAGACCTGGAAAGAGTGTTCGCAGACTGACCCGGAGCGAAGCATGAAGCATCCATTCGCCTCATTAAACAGCAAATTGGTGATTTCAACAGTTGCGATCCTGACCATCGGTTCAGCGTGTCTGTGCACTACGCTCTCTGTGACACCGGAAACCCTCACTCCTCCGCCTCCGCAGTCCGCCACTACATTCTCTGCCTCCATAACTCCTTTGCCTCAGGAACCCACCGATACTCTCAATATCTCCCCCACATCAGAGGCGATGCAGGAACTGACAGTAACAGGTCCCTGGCTGCTCATAAAAACAAGCGTCGGCCTGTGGGTTACGAACGAGGACGGTTCAGGCCTGACGCTGCTTACCCAGGGAGATAACTGGGACAGTAATCTGGAAGCCGCGGTCCAGCCATCCGGGGATCAGGTGGTCGTGCTGACCTCCAGCGATGACGGTTATCCCAGGCTCAGCGAACACCACCTGGCACTTAACCTGCTCTCGCTGCCGGATGGCAGTCTGCGGAAGATCACCGATCTGACCTCTCCGCAAACGGAACCAGGCCCCTCCTATATACTGGGGGATCCTGCCTGGGAAGCGGTACGCGCCATCATGGAGCAGGACACCTACGCCTGGTCGCCGGACGGGACCAGGCTGGCTTTCATTGGCATAATGGACGGTCCCAGCGCGGATGTATATCTCTTCGATACAACAACCGATCAGATCACACGCGTCTCCCATGATGGTGCCCAGAATTTCAGCCCATCCTGGTCCCCGGATGGGAATACCCTGTTTTATTTTGGAGCAGATACTTTCGGAACCGGGGCAGGTGCAAACATGAGCGGTGCCTGGGCAGCCAGTGGAGATGGGACCAATGTGACCTACCTTTATTGGCCGAACAGTGCTGGAGAAATCCTTCTCGGCTGGAGGGACAACGAGACGGTTGTCCTGGAGAGTGTGACCATGCAGCTGGGTGAAAACCATTTGCGGCTTTATAACCTGCGCACCCGTGAGGAGATCGTCCTGGTCGATGAAACGGTTAACTGCGCTGCCGTTGCCACCGAGGCGAGTTTCGCTCCAGGCACGGTAATGTATTGCGGGCAGGATGGCTTATTTCTGCTGCCCTCGGGCGAATCCCAAACTCAGAAGATATCCGGAGATGCTGTGAGGTCCCTGCAATGGATCCCGCAGGGTTCCATGTTCCAGGCGGTTTTCCAGAATGGGATCACTGCCGTATATGAAGCAGACGGAAGCAACCGCCAGGATGCACCCATCGACGAGCCAAGCGGTGTAGCCATGTATGGGGCGATCTATGCCTGGACCACGCGCGATAACAATAAAAAGGGTATCTGGATCAGCGGACCCGGGCTGGAACCCAGCCATGCCTTTAATGGACCGGCTGCCTATCCGGTCTGGGATAACGAAAACAACCTGCTGTTCTTCTCGTGGTTACAAGGCGGTGAGCTGGATCTATACCGGGCTACTTTTGACTATTGGTACAGCGATTCCACAATTGTTGCGGCTTTGGCGGGCGACGTCAAAGGAGCCATCTGGGTGCAGACACGATAATTCCTGCTCGACGCTCAAATTTTTGGATAGATATCAAAGGGATCATGAGGGGGAAAGGTGATAAACCGGGCTGTTGTTGTCAGGAAAGGCGCAGATCAGTCCGCTGTCGATAGCGTGAACCCGGTCAATACAATTGTCATCAACGGCTCATTGACCTGCCGGTGAGCCCGTAAACGAAGACATTCAACATCCATCTCCAGGTTTTCACCCAGCTCGGCAGACCAGCCGGGAGTTGCAGTCTGCCCCCTGAAAAAATGAACAGGTTTGTGAGGGTTATTCTGTCGCCCACCAACTTTTATTAGTTAAATTCTGCTATAACCAATAAATTGGTGCATTGTATTGATTAATAGACGAAAATGTACTATAATATTAGTCATAACACCCAATATTAGGACCGTCTGATGGAAAAACTATCACCCTCCATTCATTCCCTCGCTGATGACCAGCCCAATGAAGAAATAAATGTGGGCCGCCGCTTGCGAGAGTTGCCGCGCTGCGCGTGGCATTTCCATTCGCTCTCTGGCGAAACAGAGCGGCTTGAATGTCAATACTCTGAGCCTGATCGAAAACCAGCGCACATCTCCCAGCGTGAGCACTCTGCAACAACTGGCACAGACACTGCAAATACCCATCTCAGCCTTTTTCGAAACTGACCATGGGAATAAACAGGTTGTGCACCAAAAAGAAGGGGGACGTCCCCGGGCTGCATTCACGCATGGTTTCATGGAAGACCTGGGAGCAGGGATGTCACGGTTTGGAGCGGAACCACTGATTGTCACTCTCGCACCGAAGGCGGATAGTGGCAAGACTCCCATTGTCCATACCGGGCGCGAATTTGTTTACTGCCTGGAAGGGAATATCGCTTATACCGTGGATGCTGAAACCTACCTGCTCGAACCGGGTGACAGCCTGCTATTCGAGGCATATTTACCGCATCAATGGAAGAACCTGAACGCCACCCCCTCCCGCAATCTGCTGGTCCTTTGTCCAATGGATGAGCGCGACCGCGCAACTGAACGTCACTTCCAAAAGTAACCTTGGAAGGAGGTAATCATGTCCAAGAAAAGTTCGAGCCTCAGGTTGGGGATAGTCCTGATGATTATCCTCGCGATTGGCATTGCTGTACTGGTTCTTCCGGTGCAGGCTTCCCTAGAACATCCTCAACCGAATTCTAGGATGGTTGAGCCAGCCTGCAACAGCTGTCATGATAATCTCTACTACAATTACGATAGGGGGAAAGCCTATTGCGTGGGGTCTGCGCGGACGCGTTGTGTGGATTGCCATGATGGGGATCCTGCAGCCCTTGACAAGGCGGCTGCTCATGCGAACCTGGTCGCCTATCCGGTGATCAACGGGGATGATTCCCGATGCCAGGGCTGCCACCTGGAAGATTCCGCTGCGCGGGTGGTGAGATTTGCAGAGATCGCAGGATTTCGATCAATGCACTACGTGACGAACGAGGCATACAATTTCACTCCGCAAGCTCCCTCGACCGCTGCCCCCGCATGGACTACCAACGAGGACATGACATGGCAGGCTAAACTCTTGATCAGCCTGACAACCATTCTGATCTTCGCCGGAGGATTCCTGGTTTCAAGATTAATCCACCATTAGAACAAACGGAGGCACAAGTGGCTAGAATTGCAGTGGTTACGGACGACCATCAGACTGTCAGCGCACACTTTGGACGCGCCTCCTACTATGATGTTTTTTCCATTGAAGATGGGAAAGTGATTGCAAGGGAAACACGCTCGAAAGCGGGACATGACCAGTTTGCCAGCGAGCCACATGAAGAACCTGATCAGCCCCACGGCCTGGGGCCGGCTGCAGAGGACCACCATGCCCGGATGGTCGGGGTCATCCGCGATTGCCAGGTGATGATCGGGCGCGGCATGGGACGGGGGGCCTATGACTTCTTGTCTCGCAACGGCATTCGCCCTGTCCTGACTGACATTCAAGGTATTGAAGAAGCTATACAGGCTTATCTTATGGGAAATCTGGCAGACCACCCCGAGCGCTTGCATTAGAGAACAACTTCATCAATGGAAACCAATTATCCAACTATCTTTGATATTCAAGCTGATTTTTGTAAAGCAATGGGCAATGCTGGTCGACTGCACATCCTGCATGTTTTACGCGAGGGGCCTAAAACTGTCGGTGAAATATGCCGGGAAACCAACCTGCCTCAGGGGAATGTCTCCCGCCATTTGGCCTGCCTTCGGACCGTCGGGGTGGTAATCCCAGAGAGGCACGGCAGAGGGACGGTGTATAAGATCTCTGACATTAAAATTGTCGAGGTTTGTGATCTGGTGCGCAGTGTCCTGACGGAGCAAATCCAAAAACGCATCCGCTATATTGAATAACCACACTATAAGCTTTTCATGCCATAAGGGCTCAAGTATTCCATTCTGCCGCCGTGATAAGTAATCGGCCTGCCTTGCCGGCGACGGATTCGGGCGACTTATCACTGTTATATTCAAAAAGGAAAATTCGATATGTGTGAAGACAAATGCAATTGCAATGGATCGTGCAATGACCACGGTGCAGGAGGCAACCACCAGGGCTGCTGCTGTGACCAGCCTTACTTCCGGCGCCGATATCAGACCAAGGCCGAGCAAGTCGCAGAACTGGAAGCATATAGGACGGATTTGAAAACGGAAATCCAGGCAGTTGAAGAACGATTGGCTGATTTGAAAAAATAACGTTCCTGCCGGACTGGCTTTCCGGTCGCCAGGTATGCGCATAGCATCTCTTTAGGGCGTTTAATCAAGAAATTCGACCATGTCACCGCGTTGGACGGGATTTTCTTTCCTGTCCAGCGCGGTGATTTTTTCAATTTCCTGCGGCTGAACGAGGCTGGCCAGACCACCAGTTTCAATATCCTGACCGCTGGCGGTGATACGGGCAGCGGGTTGGTCTGTCTTCCATAATAAATAGGGATCCATAAGATTACCGAAGTAACGCCCCCTACATTGTCACTCATTCGACTCTGAGAAGGATGTCTCAGAACTTTCCCAGCCGCAAGCCTAGAGATTGGCGGCTACCACCTCTGCCAGGGCTAGGAGATCAGCCTTATGTGCAGCCGGGTCCCCGATGTTTCCTCCAAGCATGACGCTGAAAACGTATTTATCCTTCAGAACGGTATACTGAACGGCGTTTTCTGAGGTTGTCCAGTATGCCTTGTCGCCAGGATCGTTCTCCTGCGTGCTCGTTACGCCTGGGTCGTCTGCTTGCATCTTAGTGAGTTGTTGTTCCAGTGCCTGTTCGGCTTCCATGGTCGTACCCAAATCCTCCAGTGTAATCACCACAGCGAGACCTTTACCCAGATACGTGCAAAAATAAAGTGTCCCCCCGGTGTTGCTGTCCTGGTCCACTCCGGGGTTGATTGCGGTGACGGATTGATGAAGAACCGCCTCCGCATCTGGCTGGCTGACCAGCCCACAGATATCCACCAGATCCTCTTTATCTCCATGGTCCGGTGCTGGGGTTTCAGTCGAGCCTGCCTCCAGTGAGCCTGAGGGGATTGATTCCCCAGCTGACTGTCCATCCGGTTGAAGGTAACCCATTTGCGTTGTTGGGGTCGGCGTCAATGAATTCGAAGGCAGGCCTCCACAGGCCGCGGTGCCCAGAAGGATCATACAAAGCAGAGTTATCAAGCCGGTGTTTTTTGGCGCACTGCCTGGAACAAAAATAGATTTCTTTATCATGGTTTTCTCCTAGCCTGTATGATCGCTGGTAGACAGAATCATCTCAGGCATGCAAGGCATTCGGGGGATTGCTCTGAATCTCAGGAATTCCAACAACTCCGGTGCAACAGTTATTTCATTAATCTAAGGAAAACCTCCCCTGGAGGTGGAGGATACCCAAGGGATTGCCGGATGAGCAGGATTATCAAGGTAGATTAGTCAGGACGTATTCCGCAATCTTCTGAAGAAGACTGGCATCGTTACCATTTACTTCGATCATGAGGTCGCCAGACTTCAGCACCATCAGGTCATTGAGTGACGTTCCCACCCGGGTGCCCAAGGTGGCCTTGTCTCCCAGCCCGGATACCGGCTGCGCATTTTCTAGCGCGCTCAGGCTAGGTTCATAAAGCTCAGCAGGCAGGAGGAATAAATTGTATAACTGGCCTTCACCTGCGCCAGCCGGCAACAGGTAATAGGTGCAGTCTGGTCCACCGCTGACAGAGCCAGGATTATTTGGATCAACCAGGGTGGCATTCAGAGCGGCTGCTACTCCAGCTCCCGGGAACAACGTGCATGCATTCATCGCTGAGACATCCCGAGCCGCAACCGGCGGGGCAGCGGGTTCGATTGATGGTATCGCAGTAGCCTGGTCACCGGGAGAGGATGTAAGAACAGGGCTTCTTGCCGGGCTGCAGGCAGAAACTCCCAGGAGCAGCACTCCCAGGAGAAGGGTGCCAGTAACTTTAACTCGCGTTGGCTTTGTTGTGGTTAATATCCGTTGATTCATGTCGTCCTCCAGAGGTCGATCAGACAGACGAAACAATCGCAACCGGCAATCATCAATTCCGCTATGCAGGGTCTGTGAAAAATAACGAAACAGGCGAAATATCTGTTGTTACCCCCCGGAAACTGACACCGTCAATGGGGCAGGTTGCTTCAATTGAATATATACTAATTATATCAT
Source organism: uncultured Chloroflexia bacterium (assembly GCA_963828815.1). Taxonomy (GTDB): domain Bacteria; phylum Chloroflexota; class Anaerolineae; order Anaerolineales; family Villigracilaceae; genus UBA877. The sequence goes on along the minus strand of CAWHGD010000002.1, from coordinate 792,777 downwards.
AATAATCCTATTAATAACATTGATCAGTTGTCATTCTGCTTGACTCGGTATTCCTATCGCCGTATAGTGCGACAAAACTGGATAATAACGATGACAGGCACGGTGAATGTCACGCAGGCGATCGCGGGTGGCGTCTGCATATTTAACGGGACGGGAGCCTACACGGTCACCTATTACCCGAACGGGGAGGCAGATATCAAGTATCAATATACCGGCTCATTGACCTGCCCGCCGGCAAACCCGATCCCCAATGCCGATCAACCTGCCCTGCACATCCGAGTCAAGCAGATGAACCTGCCGGAATGCAAGTAGGCGCTTCCGTCATACTACTGCCATGAACGCATGCCGGCTGGTACAGTCACCAGCCGGCATTTGATTTCCTCTGGAGCAAGCCCTAAACTTGTATTGTCCACGCGCACCAACCCGCGGTCCTCATCGAAGGGGAATCTGCTCTCCTGTATTGAACGAGTACACGTACTTGACCCGCCTACGGAAATTGTCTATACTAATTAAAGTTCCATGACTGGTGGAACTCCCGACAGGTACTGTACCCGATTCGGGTGACTCAAGACCGCAGACCAACCCAGGGAGGGAACATGTCGCACAGGAGTCTTTTCCCGGTTCGTTTCTTACCCCCCGCAGTGATCATCTTAAGCATACTGGCGTGCACGCTCACGCCAACAGGCAGCCAGGTTGCTCCGCAGGAGCCCCCTTCTGCCAGCGAATCCAATGCTGAAGCGCTTGCCGACCTTCCGGAACTGGCCTCCTTTGCGGATCTGGTCACCGTTGATTCAGACCCCGTTACCGTTGAGGTGGGCCCGGAAGCCGGTGTGGTCAAACTCTCCGCGGGTGCTTCGATTCAGGTGCCAGCCGGCGCGTTCCCGGCTTCCAACCAACTGCAGGTGTTGCAGGTCGAAGTGGCATTCGACCAGATCGCCCCGGATGTGCGCGCGGGCAGGTTCTACGTCGTCAGCACCCGCGATGATGTCCCGCTGCTCGGCGCGCCGCTGGTTCTGGAGATCCCCAGGCCAGGCACGGAGGTCACAGTGGTGGTCTACGAGGGCGGCACCTGGCTGCCAGCCCAGGCGGGGTCGGGAGAATTGATGCGCATCAGCATCAACCACTTCTCCAAGGGCATCTTTGGATTCTTCGAATGGTGGTCGGAGCGGGATGTGGAGCTGGGAGAATCGCTCGACAGCATGGATTACGACTCGGCCCAGGCGCGCAGGCGCATTACCATCGAAGGAGGTGACGAGTCGGTGCGCTCCTTCTTCGGCGTGGATGAACAGTCCACCCAGACCGATACCGAAATATGCGCTGAATTCATGACCATGTTGCAGCAATTCAACAAGCCGCAGAACCGCCAATTCCCTGTCGATGAAGGTGGCACCATCGATCTGGCGGATTTCCTCTTTGCCGGGGCAAGCCCGTCGCAGCAGGGAGGGCAGTTCTGGAACATGACCAGCGATTCCATGGACGTGATCCGCGACAACCTGCTGGGGACCGAGGGTCAGATCGGACCGGCGGAGTTCCTCAAGATCGCAATCGAAGCGAACAATGGCAATGTGCCGCTGGGAGTACTTGCGGCTCACAATTACCTCAAGACGGTCACCTATATGGGGCGTACTACCTACAACTCGAAGAATGGTTTATCTCCGGAATATGGGGATCCCGCCAGTCACCTGCGCTCCTGGCGACAGGGCACCAATATCACCGCCGCGGGCGAATACGACAAGATGGGACCGCTGTATCACATTTTCGCCGCCATGACGGGCGCTCTCTGGCTGCCGACGCGCGCCTCGGGTCCCGGCATCGCCTCGGGCGAAGCCTTTCTGCGCACCTTCCGGGTGGGAGCCGACCGCCCCGATACCTCCAAGGCTGCCGCCGACCAGTGCGGTATCGATATTGCCGCCTGGCTGCGCAACCATCCCCCGGAAGAGGAAAGCGATCAGGCAGAAGTCCAGCCTCCAGCCAGCGTGCAGGTGATCACCAAAACCGGTGAAATGGTGATGGTGGGCCTGGATCCCGGCATCCGGGTGACTGAAAATTCGATCTCACTGACCTATCAGGATGACGGCAAAGCTGAGGTCACCGGCAGTGCTGATTTCGCTGCCATATACCTGTGGGATGAGTGTAACAAGGAACTCCCCGGCTCAACCCGCTGGGAACTGACCGGGCAGTATGACCCCGCCACCCGCCGGTTCACCGGTTCGGCGCTGGAATACGGCGCCGGTCAGATCACCTACACCGATTGCAGCGTGGGCACGGTGGAGGAGTACCTGAGAGGCGAAGGTGGCACCTGGGAGGCTGTCCTGAACGACGGGGTCATCACCGGAAACATCACCCTGATCCAGTCCGGAGGCATACCGCTGTTGCGGGTAACCTTTGAGCTCCACTAGACTCCCTGCGTTCGCCAAGCCTGGCTGCGGGAGGCATGTTCGACCCGATTGATTGCAGTTCAGAAAGGAGGCAAGCAATGGGTTTCCTCTTTGGAAAAAAGCAAACCGTGAAGGCATTCGCCGTGACGCTTGAGGATGGTCGTGAGATCGCGAACCGGGAGATCACCAGGCTCAAGTACCGCCGCGAATACCAGGCCGAGCCCAAATTCGATATCCTGGTGCGGGTGGAACCTCCGGGCGAGCCTCCCTTCGAGGCAAAAATGAAGGCAGGCATCTCCAAAACCTTCCTGCTGATCCCCGGCGTGCGCGTCCAGGTGCAATATGACCCCAGGAACCTGAAACAGGTCACCATCGACGATGAACCGCAAGCCATCGTGGATCGAAATCCGCAGTTGATCAAGAAAGGCTGACCCGCCTCCCGAAAGAGGGCTTTGGCGTATCACGGCATATCGCCTCCGCCGCGCAGTCCGCCACCTTGATATCGAGCGCTTCCTGGCTTTGACGGTGTGTCGGATCAAGCCTGGAGCTGCCTGCCGGAAGCGGCAGAACGATCGAACTAAGATCTTTCCAGACAATCAAAGAGCAGAATGCCAGAAGAGCATCTTGAAATGACCGCAAGCGATGTGATCGCCATCGTGCAACTCCTCAACCGGAACGATATTGAGGTCATCATCGATGGCGGTTGGGGTGTGGATGCTTTACTGGGGGAACAAACCCGGGCCCATGAAGACCTGGATGTGGCCGTGGAGCACAGGCATGTGCTTAAAATTCGAGCCTTGCTGGAAGCAGGAGGTTATCAAGAGGTTCCCAGGGACAACTCATGGGAGTGCAACTTTGTTCTCGGGGATGGTCAGGGGCACCAATTCGACGTCCATTCCTGTACTTTTGATGATGCTGGCAATAATATATTTGGGGTGAAATATCTACTCGAATCATGGAAAGGAACGGGTTCGATCAGCGGTTTTCCGGTTAAATGCATCAATCCGGATTGGCTGGTTAAATTCCATACCGGGTATGAGTTAGATGAGAACGATTATCACGATGTCAGGTTGTTGTGTAAGAAATTTGGCATTGAAATGCCGGAAGAATACGATTCATTTGTAAAGGATGACAATCAACCCTGATCGAGAAAGAAGCATTTACATCGGTTCCTGCGGATTATGACTCCACTACTGCTGCTGCCCTTTTCGGGTGTGCTGGACGAAACTAAACCGTAGTTTATTCGGTGAACTGAAGGAGCGAGCATATATGAACATGACCGATACTCCTCATTGGGCAGTGAACATTATCCGCACTTGCATGGGATTGCAGCGCGGTGAAAAGATTCTCATTGTTGTGGATGAGCCGCTCTGTTACGCGCGTGATGCCCTCCTCGCCGAAGCCATCAAAGCCGAACCAGGAGAATTATGGAGTTACACATTTCCAGACGCAGGGCGCCCTTTCAGCGAGTACCCGGCTGGATTATTGACGACAGCCACTCAAATGGACATCGTTGTCTTTTTGCTGGCTTCCATCGATCCCGCCAAGGAAGGTCCCGCCTGGGTTGCAGGTCGCGAAGCGTTCCGGAATAGCAAAGCACGCGCTGGGCTGGGCGCTTTTATTGACCAGAGCATCCTGGATCTCGAACTCAGCGCCGATTATGAACAGATAGCGGCCCACACGTTATCCCTGGCAGAACGATTGCGCGGCAGTTCCACTGCGCGCGTCACAACGTCTTTGGGAACCGACCTGCGTATGTCCCTTGCAGGCAGGGAATGGAAAACAGATACTGGTATCCTTCGCGGTCAAGGAGTTTTTGGGAACCTTCCCGCAGGGGAGATTTACATTGCCCCAATTGAAGACAGCGCCGAAGGGGTGTTGGTGATTGACAAATGTTTTCCTGGGTTGCTGCTCTCCGAGCCGGTGCGGCTGGTTTTCGAAAAAGGACGCGTCACACAAATAGAAGGCGGCACAGGAGCCGAGTTCCTGGAAAAAGCCATCAAGCAACACGGCGACTCGATACGCGTCATTGCAGAATTGGGCATCGGCACAAATCCGCAGGCGCGACTGCAAGGCAACATCATCACAGATGAAAAAGTCCTCGGTACAATCCATGTCGCCATAGGGCGCAATGACTTCTTGGGGGGGAAGAACGTCGCTCCAACCCATATCGATGGAGTTGTCAGCCAGCCAACAGTGTGGGTTGATGGCAAGATGCTAATAGACAAGGGTCAACACCGGCTCTAGCGGACAGCAGTTACGCTGATCCCGCGCACAGGGTCTTGAACTTATATAACATGCAAAATTGCATGTAATGTAAATATTCTTAGTTAATCATACTTCTGCGCCATGCTGTTCCAATGAAATGACATTAAGTCAGAACCAGAGGAGAAATATGGCTTCTCAATACAAAGGGTATGTAGACATAACGTACCTGGACAAAGTTCAAAAACTGTTAAACAACTTCAAACGATTTACATATGAGCAAATGCACGTTCAGCCAGGACAGAAGGTGCTTGATGTGGGTTGCGGTCCTGCCACGGATACGATCCCACTTGCACAATGGGTGGGTACATTGGGTCAGGTCATTGGCGTTGATTACGATGCGGATATGATTGCGGAGGCCGAGAAACGTGCTTTAAAAGCGGAGGTGAGCACCTGGGTGATCCATAAGCACGCGGATGCAATCGCACTACCGTTTGAATCGAATTACTTTGACGCATGCCGTTGTGAACGATTATTTCAGCATTTGCATGACCCTGTGAAAGCATTGTCTGAAATGGTGCGTGTGACGAAATCTGGCGGCTGGATTGTCGGATTGGATTCCGATTGGGGATCGCTCTCGATAGATACAAGCGAGATCGAAACCGAACGGCGATATGTGCGCTTCTTTACAGAGCACATGGCGAATAACGGTTATTCAGGACGGCAACTGTATCGCCTGTTCAAGCAGCAAGGGTTAGTGGATGTATCTGCCCAGATGTGTGGTGTCCCTTTAACTGATTATGCTTTTGCGCGCCAAATGATGATTATGGATAGAGTTGAGCGTGAAGCGATGGTTTTGGGTGCCTTTACAGCCCAGGACCTTGACCGGCTACATACCTGCTGGGTACAAGCGAATGCCGATGGTGATTTTTTCGCCAGCGTGTCGATGATACTCGTCTCAGGGTGTAATCCATGAGAAAGGAGCAACACAAACCCAAGGCGCATGCGGACCAGATCAACGGTGCGCTGATCAATATGGCACACGATACGGATAATATTACGTTGCGAGGCCCGATCACCATCAGTTACTGGTACATTCATATAGCGGAAGGCATCGGACCCGAGGCGGGTATTGGGCCAGGAGTGCCAACTGTAATGACCGTGCCGGTGATCGTGGTCATCCCTGCAGGCGAGACCAAATCCTTTGAGCTGGTTGAACGGCGCGGCGACCATCCCGGCGACTGGAACATGTACATCTGGTTGGTCTCGGTTGACGGGTGAGGCGGCGTCACTGACTATGGTGATGACCTTCCAACAACTGTTGCCGATGAGATAAAGTTGTCGAAGTTACAAAAACGGGAGCTACCAAGAGTATGCTCCCGTCTCTCATGGTGACCTACCGGGGACTTCTAGCCGAGGCGGCTTTTGCGAAGCATCCCCTTGGGGGACGGCTGGTAGGCGATGATTTGCTAAGCAAATCAAGTCGCCGGAGAACCCCGAACCAATTGATCAAATTAAAAAAAATACCGTAGGAATACGGTATTTAGGAGTGACCGACCGGGGACTTGAACCCCGAACCAATTGCTTAAGAGGCAACTGCTCTGCCATTGAGCTAGTCGGCCGAACGGCGGGTATTATACCCCAAAGAAATAAAGAGTCAATAACAAAGTCCCAATATTTTACCCCGAAATCACCGCCTCAGCCGTCGGGCTCCCCGCGCCTCATCGGATGGAAAAAAGGTTTTGAATGTATAATATTGCTCTGGAGTTCACCGCCAGGGATGGGTTACCTTCCCGGTACAGCCTTCCCATCCTCATACCAGACAAAGGAGAGATGGAATGCTCGACAAGATAAAAAAGCACCTCGATCGCATCAAGGCGCAGGGGGCCACCTACCTCGACGCCCGCTGGTATCCTGAAGAGGAAACCAATTACCTGATGATGTGGAACGGCAACCTCAAGGCTGCCACCTCCGCCCGCGAAAGCGGCCTGGGCATCCGCGTGCTCTACAAGGGCGCCTGGGGGTTTTCCGCCTCCTCCGACCTGGGCGATCTCGCTGCCCTCTTCGATAAAGCCTTCGATAACGCCCGCGTCGCCGCCGAACGCGTCACCTTCCCCATCCGACTGGCGGAGAAGGATGCCGTCCAGGCGAAATTCGAAAGCCCCTGCGCGGTGGACCCGTTCGAAGTGCCCCTCGCCGACAAGGTGGCCTTCCTGAAAGAAATGGATGGGCTCATGGATCAAAAGGGAGTTGCCCAGCGCATGGGCGAACTGACCTTCGTCCGCAAGCAGATCCAGTTCGTCGATTCGGAAGGCAGCCAGATTGAAAAGCACATCACCGAAGCCTTTGCCACGCTGAAGGTTACCGGTCTCGACGCTACGGGAGCCATGTACGAGCGCACCTTCCGCCCGCAGCGGCACGGGCTCACCCGCGGCTGGGAGACGATGGACAGGGAACTCTTTAACGAAGAACGCGGCCCGCATCATCAAGGAACTGAACCAGGTGCTGGCAGCCCCCGACTGTCCGAAGGAAGACCGCTCGGTCATCCTGATGCCAGACCAGATGTACCTGCAGACCCATGAGACCATCGGTCACGCCCTCGAACTCGACCGCATCCTGGGCTACGAACTGGCCTTCGCAGGCGGTTCGTTCGTGACCCTGGACGATTTTGGAAAACTTCACTACGGTTCCCCGCTGCTCACCGCCCGCGCCGATGCCACCCTGCCCAATTCACCCGGTAGTTTTGGCTTCGACGACGACGGCGTGCCTGCCCAGAACACGGTGCTTATTAATAAGGGTATCCTGGTGGGCGCCATCACCGGTCGTCAGATGGTGGAGGAAGCCAACGCCCGTGCCAAGCGCCAGATCTTCAAGGGCAGCGGCGGCACCAACCGTGCCACCGCCTTCTACCGCGTCCCGATCGAGCGCATGACCAATATCAACATCGATCCCGGCACGGACGGCAGCCTCGACGATATCATCAGCCACACCGAAAAAGGGCTCCTTACAGATGGCGACCGCTCCTGGTCGATCGGCTCGAACCGTGAGCAGTTTCACTTCGGCACCGAGATCGGCTGGCTGGTGGAAGATGGAAAACTCAAGGAGGTGGTCAAGAACCCCACCTACAAGGGTGCCACAGTCAAGTTCTGGAACTCGCTCTCCGCGGTGGGCGACCAGTCCACCTGGCAGGTGAAATATGTGGATAACTGCGGCAAGGGCCAACCGTCCCAGATCATGCAGCTCGGCCACGGGGTTCCGGTCTGCCGTTTCGACAACGTGAGAATAGGAGAATAGCAGCCATGGAACGGATCTTGCAAACACTGCAGGAATTGCGCAAATACGCCCTTGACAAGGGGTATGAACTTGCCGTCTTCTACCACGAAGAAGATAGTTACCTGATGCGATTCGCCAACTCGTCCATCTCGCTGAATACCAACGAGCATCTGATCCGCATGGAGTTCACCGCCTATGCCGGGCGAAAACGCGCCAGTTACGAACTCATCACCGACCTGGGCAAAATCGATGAAATGAAACAGGGGATCGATATTGCTGCGGCGATGGTCCAGCACGCCCAGCCGCTCACGTACCAGCCCACCATACCCGTGTTATCCGAGTCTTTCGCCGACGAGAGTGCTTATGATGCTTCCCTGGCGAAGTTGAGCAACGAGGAACGACTGAAGTACTTCAACACCCTGGCTGCGGGGCTGGAGACCGAGGAAATTAAACTGTCGGGCATCTTTTCCTGCGGTATGAACATCATCGCCCAGATCAATACCCGGTCGGAGCACACCCTGTTTTTCAAGACCTCCGATGCCCAGATATCGGCTGTCCTGGCGCACGCCACCCTCAAATGGGAGGTGACCGCCGAGCAATCTGCCAATAAACGGTCCGAGCTCGATGCCGAAGCCTTGCACAAGGAATTGGCTTTTCTGCTCGAGCATTATCAAACCGACACCCCCCAGCAGATCCCGCTCGGAAGTTATGATATTGTCTTCGGCGGTGCAGCCATCGCCGACATGCTCAATTTCATGAACTGGATCGGATTCAACGGCGGTTCACTGAAACGAGGTTTTTCCTTCCTGGGTGAGGAAAAGGTCGGTCAGAAGGTGTTCTCCGACAGGTTCACCGTCGTCGACGATCCCTACCGGCTGGAGACATTCCCCTTCAAACGCGATCTGACAGGCATCGTCCGTAAGGCCTTCCCGATCTTCCTGAAAGGGGTCTTCCAGGGATTCACCTGGTACCAGGATGATGCCGATGAGTTCGGCGCCAAAGCCACCGGTCATACCGTGATGCACAAAAGCCTGGTGTTCAGCGGAGGCGACCGGAAGGAGATCAATTCGCTGCACGACCTGGTGGAGCAGCCGCGCAAGAAGGATATCCTCTACATCCCCTTCCTGCACTACATGAACATTGTCAATCCATCCAAGGGTATCATCACCGGCAGTTCGCGTTTTGGCGCCCTGCTGCTTAAGTCGGATGGTTCCGTGGCGGTGCCGTATAATGTGCGCCTCACCCAGAGCCTGCTCGACATATTCGGTGACAAAGTTTCCTGGCTCTCGCGGGCAACCATCCCGTATAACACTTCCATGAGTTATGGTGCCCGCAATCCGACAGCGATCATCGTACCGAAGTTCATGTATGTGAACGACCTGGAGATCTCGCACTCGAATACATCGTATTGAACCACCCGCTGTACTTTCTGCCTGCAACATGGTCAACCGCAGTCCGACCGGGCGGCGGTTGACCGCCTTTTTCTCTTTCAGCGGGAACAAAATGGATTTCAAGGCGTCTGAACCAGGAGGAAAAAATCTTATGAGAAGAATATTGGTAATTTTCGTGTTTCTTTCCGTAATCCTGAGTGCCTGCGGACCCGCCGCCCCAACCCCCGCGGTTCCCTCTCCCACCCAAACCGCGCTGCCGGCTGCTTCCGATACTCCGCCTGAGCCCACACCCACCCCGTCACCTGAGCCCAGTCTCACCCCGGTCTATCCACTCGAAGGCTACGGCCCATCCGGCTTCCCTGCAGATGTGGACCCTCTCACCGGCTTGAAGGTGAGCGATCCTTCCCTGCTGGAACGCCGCCCCATGCTGATCAAGGTCTCCAACCTGCCGCGCGGCAACCGCCCGCAGTGGGGGTTGATGCTGGCAGACCTCGTCTATGAGTATTACACCGAGGAAGGCGGTACGCGTTTCGCAGCGCTGTTCTACGGCCGGGATGCCGACATGGTGGGTCCGATCCGCTCGGGTCGTTTTATTGACGGCGACCTGGTGCGCGGTTATAAAGCCATCTTTGCCTTCGGCGGCGCCTACTGGGTGGAGATGAACCGCTACCTGCAATCGGATTACGCCAACCGCCTGGTGCTCGAAGGCAACACCACCCCGTTCTTCCGCTTTGAGCCCAACGGTATGAATCACCTGATGATCAACACCGCTGAATTGAGCGGATACGCCAAAACGAAGGGCATCGACACGGGCCGCCAGCCATTGGACGGCATGTTCTTCAAGCTTGAAGCACCAGCAGGCGGTCAACCCGTTACTCAGGTGGATGTGCGCTATTCCGGCGTGATCTACAACCGCTGGAATTATGATGCTGCTTCCATTAAATACCTGCGCTCCGCCGACATCGCCAACGATTACAATAATACGAGCGAACAATACAAGGCATCCAGCGACCGTCTCACCGGTCAGCTGCTGGCATTCGATAACCTCGTATTCCTTTACAGTTCCTATGAACTCTACAGCCCGGGCATTTATGACATCCAGTTCAGCGGTTCGGGCTCTGCAATCGCCTTCCGGGATGGACAGGCTTACCAGGTGAATTGGCAGCGCAACGACACAGACGTGGTTTCGCTGCTCAACCCCGACGGAACACCCTTCCCCTTTAAACCCGGCACAACCTGGTTTGAAGTGATCGGGATGAACTCGGAATTTCTGCAAACCGGTCCGGTCTGGCGCTTCATCCACCACATGCCGTAAAACGCGCGCCACCCGGCGGGGTTGACGGAATCGGTTTTCTAATCATCTCAAAGGCAGGCGGGGCAAAAAACTACCCGCCTGCCTTTCCCATTCCCCGGAAATGACTATAATGGGATCGTTCACAAGGAGCGGCAATGAGAAGGATCGCAGTGCTTACGGGTGGCGGCGACGCGCCCGGCCTGAACGCGGTCATTCGGGCGGTCACCAAATCGGCGATCAACCTCCACGGCTGCGAGGTACTCGGCATCCGGGATGGGTACGACGGGTTCATCCGCGCCGACGGCATCATCCGGCTGGACCTGGGCACGGTGCGCGGCATCCTGCCGCTTGGCGGTACCATCCTGGGAACCGCCAACCGCGGCAACCCGTTCGCCCGCAAGGTGGTGAAGGATGGCAAGGAAATGGTGGTGGATGTTTCGGATGAGATCACTGCGTCCATCAAGCGGCTGAAACTGGACGCGCTGGTCGTCATCGGCGGGGACGGGACGCTGCGCATCGCCATGGAACTGGCTGCCAAGGGGGTGCCGGTGGTGGGCGTACCCAAGACGATAGACAATGATATCGGCGGCACGGAGGTTACCTTTGGTTTCGATACCGCCCTGATGATCGCCACCGAAGCACTCGACAGGCTGCATACCACCGCTGAGGCGCATCACCGCGTGATGGTGCTGGAACTGATGGGGCGCGACGCAGGCTTCATTGCGCTGCATGCCGGTGTCGCCGGCGGAGCGGATGTCATCCTGATCCCCGAGATCCCATTCCGGTTCGAAGCAGTTCTCCATAAAATCCACCAGCGCGAGCAGGGCGGTGCTCATTTCAGCCTGCTGGCGGTGTCGGAGGGGGCAAAACACGTGGGCGGGGAGGTGGTTTTCAGGCGCGGCGGTGATGAGGTCTATGTGCCGCGGCTGGGAGGCATAGGGGTGGAGGTGGGGCAGGAGATCGAGGCCGGCGGCTTCGAAACGCGCGTCACTGTGCTAGGTCACCTGCAGCGCGGCGGTTCACCAACCTGCTTCGACCGCTGGCTCGCCACCCGTTACGGTGCGGCAGCCGTGCGTGCCGCCGCGGAGGGAAACTTTGGATCCATGGTTGCGTTACGCAGTGCCCAGGTGGTGCCTGTGCCGCTGAGCGAAGCACTGGCGGTCCCCAGGCGAGTGGACTTGAAGGGGGACGGGATGCTCACCGCACGCGCGCTGGGGATTTCCTTCGGGGATGAATAAGCCTCTGGCGGCGAACACTGGATAGGGAACGACCTCAGGGTCATTAAAGCGGAAGACCGCCGGTTGGCGGTCTTCCTGTTCGCGCTGTGGCACCTTTATCGCAGAGCGAGGAGGGATGCCACAGCGCTTCGTCTCATACTACTATCCATTTTGGGCACCACCTCCTCTTCTATAAGGATGGCGGTTTTGAAGCAGGCGGGTTTACCTGCACTCCGGTCAGTATCACACAAATCAATTTGGATGTCAATGGCAGGCAAAACTGGATAAACTGGAGGACTTGTGATACCTTTTGATAGCTCCAGGAAGCAGAAGCCGGCTATCCTGCTAGGAAATTATCAGGAGGAGGTTTGTATGAAGCGCACTGGAATACTCTGGATCACTGCCATCGCCCTAGGCTGGCTGTTCGACTTCCTTTTCTGGAAGCACGCCCCGGGGATCAACTTCGCCATCTATGCTGTACTGTGCCTCGGAGGCGGCTTCCTGGTGCTGCAGCAGAACGGCATCAAGCCATCCTGGCGGTCGCTGCTCCTGCTGGTACCCATCCTTTTCTTTGCTGTCATGAGTTTCCTGCGTATGGAGCCGTTGAGCCTTTTCCTGGCTTACGCTTCCACGCTGGCGCTGATGGGCCTGCTGGCAGGCACTTACCTGGGCGGGCGCTGGCTCCAATACAGCGTCGCCGATTACGCGATAAACTATCTCAGGCTGGCAGGCAGCATGATCGCCCGCCCGCTGATCTTCCTGAGTGAGACCAGGAAATCTGCCCCGGTGGAAACGCCGGTTCGCGCAAGGCCGGGCTGGAAACGCTTCTGGGCCATTTTACGCGGCGTCCTGATCGCCATCCCCATCCTCGTCATCTTCGCAGCCCTGCTTTCATCCGCGGACCTGGTCTTTGCCCAGCGTGTGCAGGATTTTGTAAAAATATTCCGCCTGGAGAATCTGCCCGAATACATTTTCCGCTGCATTCTCATCCTGGTCGCCGCCTATGCGCTGGCAGGCACGATCCTGAACGCTGCCCGGAAAAGCCAGGACGAGAAACTGGCGGGGATCGATAAACCGCTCGTGCCCGCGTTCCTGGGATTCACGGAAGCCGCGGTGGTCCTGGGCGCGGTGGTTCTGCTATTCGCCCTTTTCGCTATCGTCCAGTTCCAGTACTTTTTTGGCGGGCAGGCAAACATTGGCGTGCAGGGCTACACCTATTCGGAGTATGCCCGGCGCGGTTTCAGCGAACTTGTCATGGTGGCTTTTTTCAGCCTGCTGCTCTTCCTGAGCCTGAGCGCAGTGGTCAAGCGGCAGAATTCAGCCCAGCGCTGGACCTTTTCAGGGCTGGGGGTGGGTATGGTCGCCCTGGTGGGCGTGATGCTCTATTCGGCTTTTCAGCGATTGATGCTTTACGAATCTGCCTATGGCTTCTCGCGTCTGAGGGCTTACACGCATGTCTTTATGATCTGGCTGGGAGTGCTCCTGGCCGTGGTGGTGGTGCTCGACATATTGCGCAGGGAGCGCGCTTTTGCCCTGGCGGCCGTCCTGGCTTGCATCGGTTTCACCGCCACCCTGACGCTGCTTAACGTGGATGGGTTCATCGTCAGGCAGAACGTGACCCGCCTCGCCTCAAGCGGCGACCTTGACGTGGCGTACCTTGCTTCGCTTTCATCCGATTCGGTCCCCGCCCAGGTGCGTTCACTCATGGATGGAACATTAACCCCGGCTGCCCGTGACAAAGTGGGAGCAGCGTTGGCCTGCCGCCGGTATGCTGACGACAACAGGAAACCCGATGAGAACTGGCGGGCGTTCACGCTAACACGCTGGCAGGCCGACCTCGCCATGCAGAAGTCAGAGGTGCGGGCTATCTTGAACAACTATGGGATCCTGGATGAAGATTGGCCTGTGCAGGTGGTGACACCGCTGGGGGAAAAGATTGATTGCTCAAACACATCTTCAGGTTGATGCGGTGGAAAACCTCAATGAGCCGGGCAGGAGCGATCCTGCCCGGTTTTGCTTAAGGCAACCTGGGAGCAGGTACGCAATGCCGTTCTATATCCTCCCGTTGCCGCGCCTTTAGTTTACGAGTAGAATCAAACCGAGCCCACAGAAGGAGTCTCCCATGCCCATCATTGTCATGCTGGCCGCCGCCATCGTCCTGATCGTCGTCTGGTTCGTCTATGCTCTCAGCTGGGGAAAACCGTGGAGCATCAAGTTGCTGTTCACGCGCACTTTTGTGCACTTTGCCTTGAAGGGACCCGAACTGCTGACCATGGTCGGCATCCTCGAAAAATTCGGTTTGCACGGGCACAATGCCAAACTTTCTGACGTTTCGGTGGCGAACGAAACCAAAATGTACAGGTGGATCAAACACGACCTCGGCCTGTTGCGCAGTTATGACCGCAAACGACAGAGCGCAAGGCTGCTGCTTTCCACCGATATCATGGACTGGTTTCTCGACGACCTGACCCGGGCTGAAAAATTCCGCTTCCACGACTACCCACTCAACCAGATGTTTGGCGTCCAGTCAGAACTGCCCAATTTCATGCTGACCATGCACCCCCTGGTCAGCCGGCTCGAGGCGCGCAATTACGTCAAGCGCCTGAAACGCTTCGGGGTCAAGTTTGACCAGGTGCTGGAGGGGCTCAGGGTTCGCGAAGGGAAAGGCGTCCTGCCGCCCCGCTTCGTCATCCGCCGCGTGCTCGACGAGATGACCGCCTTCACCGGCAAGCCAGCCAGGGAAAATCCGCTCTACACGGTTTTCAAGGACAAAGTGTCCAAACTGGATAAGGTCAGCGCGCAGGACCGGGAAAGCCTGCTGGCAGCCGTGGAGGCGGAGATCACCCGCACCGTCTACCCTGCCTACCGCAAGTTCATCGAGTATTTCACAGCGCTGGAACAAAAAGCCACCAACGACGACGGCGTGTGGAAACTGCCCCAGGGCAGTGAATATTATGCCCACTGCCTGCGCAGCAATACCAGTACCGATTATTCGCCGGAGCAGGTGCACGAGATCGGCGTAAAAGAAGTGGCCCGCATCGAGGGCGAGATGAAGACCATCCTGGCAGGACTGGGTTTCAAGCGGGTTGCCAATGCTCCCAAGAAACTGGCCGAGTTCACCAGGGAAGAGCGCTTTCTCTACCCGAACACGGATGAAGGCCGCCTCGCAGCCTTGACCGAATACCAGGCCATCCTGGATTCAATGAACGCCGCTCTGGAACCGTACTTTGCCATCCGCCCGAAAGCCGCCTTAAAAGTGGAACGCGTCCCGGAGTTCCGCGAGAAGACCTCCGCCGGGGCGTACTACCAGCCGGGCGACCTGGGCGGGAAGCGGCCCGGGGTATTCTATGCCAACCTGCGGGATATGAAAGAGGTCCACAAGTTCGGGATGAAAACGCTCGCCTATCATGAGGGCATCCCCGGTCACCACTTCCAGTTGGCGATCGCCCAGGAATTGAAAGGGATGCCGTTCTTCCGTCGCATGGTGCCGTTCACTGCTTATATAGAAGGCTGGGCCCTGTACGCGGAGAAACTGGCGCGCGAGATCGGTTTTTACAAGGATGATCCCTACGGCGAACTGGGGTACCTGGATTCCGAACTCTTCCGCGCCGTACGCCTGGTGGTGGACACGGGCATCCATGCCAAGAAATGGACCCGCCAGGAAGCCATCGAGTACATGGAAAACCATACCGCCAACGCCCACGAGAGTATTGTCAGCGAGGTGGAACGCTACATCGTGATGCCCGGTCAGGCATGCGCCTACAAGATCGGGGAGATCAAAATGGTGGAACTGCGCGACAAAGCCAGGAAGGCACTGGGTGATAAATTCGACCTGCGCAAGTTCCACAACATGGTGCTGAAGAACGGCGGCATGCCGCTCGAACTTCTTGAGCGCGTGGTGGAGGCGTATATTTCAAACGTCCTCGGCAAGGAGGGCAAATGAAGAAACTGCTCAAAATCCTGGCGGTCCTGATCACCATTTCACTGCTGACAGGCTGCTACCTGCCGGACTGGCTGACCTATACCAATACAACCTACGGGTTCGAGTTCAGGTATCCTCCCTCAAGCACCCTGGTGACAGACACACCCACCTCCGCCCGAATCCAGTTGCCGATCGCCGCCGGGACCAACCTGGCGGAGAAATACCTGGATGTCTCGGCTGACCCGGGTGCCATGCCGTGTCTGAGCCCGTATGGCGACCCTTATGCACCTCCTCCTGGCACCCTTGTGACAGGTACCCAGACCATCAATGGGATCTACTGGGTGATTGAGAAAGCCTCGGAGGGTGCCATGGGATCGATCTACCAGTGGACCGCTTATTCTACAATGATCATTGGGGAAATCTGCGTCAGTCTCACATTTGTCCTGCACTCCCACCCAGCGGATTTATTCCCGACCCCTTTGCCGGAATTCGACCTGGCTGGAGAGTCACTCGTATTTCAATTGATCGTTACCAGCTTCTCCATGATCGAGTTGGTCTTGCCAACCCCCGTGAGTACAAATACTCCCACCCTGGTCAGCACTTACACACCCACCCCGGTCATTTCGGATACCCCCACCCAGGTGGCTTCCTTCACGCCTACATCGGTGGCATACTATTTCATCCCAAGGTTCAATTCCAATTGCCGGTCGGGACCGAACCTGATCTTCAATTCCATCGCCCTGGCGATGGAAGGGCAATCCTACCCGATCGACGGGCGCAACCGGGAGAACACCTGGCTGTACCTGATGATCAATCCCCAGCTTGGCTGCTGGGTGCCTCTTGAGAACGGCAGCCCTTCGGCAGATACGCAAGGGGTGCGTGTGCTGGCTGATATTCCCACCCCCACCTTCACACCGATCCCATTCTGCAGTCAGTTCAAGGATTCAAATTCCTGTGGAAGGTACTCGAAAATATGCACGTGGAATGGGCAGGCGAATCCCCCCGCCTGCGAAAATAAATAGCCCTTCCACGGCACCCGCATGCCCTGCCAAAATGAAGCGCCCCAGAAATGGGGCGCCTGGCATTTGATCAGGGCTGCGAATGGGCCAGTAGTTTTTCAGGGGATGGAAGTTGCGGTCCCCGTCCCATTCACCGTCGGGTTTACCACGAGTTGCTCCCAAAGGAAATACAGCATCTGCAGGGCGGTCAGGTTGCGCACCTGCATGCCGTATTCCATGCTGTGGGGGATGGAGAAATCCGTAAAATTGAGAAACGAGACCGAACTGAGGTGCGCCGGGTCTCTCATGCCCTGGTTTGGGAGCGGCTGGACAGCCAGCCAGAAATTCCAGAGAGGCAGTTCGTACTCCACGGCAAGCCGGGCGATCGTGACGTTGATGGTATTGTCGCCTTCGAAATCATCCGCCTTGGTGCTCAGGATGGGAACGATCCCCCGGGCGATGGTGACATCCAGGATGATGCGCATGTTATGCTCGAAGGAGACCGGATCCTGGTGGATGTAGTAGGCTTCGTTGGTGCCAAAGGAGATGAAAGCAATGCTGGGATTATCCAGGCGGTACTGGCAGGCGAGCAGGGTTTCATTGCTCAGGCACTGTTCATCCGTCCACAGGGTGGTAAGCAGGCCTTCGGTGTTCAAGCCGCCCTTGGCAGCCAGGCTGGGCCGCTCAAAGGAATTCTTGAAGAAGTCGATGGCGGGTTGGAGCGAGGTGTACTCTCCAAGGTTATAGTTCCGGTCAAAGCCCACCAGGAATGCCGGCGCGGCGCTGGCACAGTCGCCGATGCGCGAGAAGACATGCGGATTATTCCCCAGGGCGAGCCCGCGCTGGTAAATTTCACGCACGCGAGCGCTGACCGTTTCGGGGATAATGGGCAGGTTCTTCCAGAAATCCACGGGCAGCGGTGCAAGGGTTTGGGTGGGGGGAATATCTGCCGTCGGTGAGGTCGTCTCGGTGACCGCGGTTGGCTGGCTGGCCTCTGTTGCAGAGGCCGCCTGTGTGGGGCTGACCGTGTGCACGGGCTGGCATGCCGCCAGGAAAGAGACCAGCAGCAAAAGGCTGCAGGCGGCGGCTGCTCCCCTGTGAGGTCGGGGAAAATGGCTGGCAGGCTTCATAATACCGGTCAATGCACCTTCTTCGCCATCGCGGCAATGTGCGCGGGTGTATTTCCACAGCAGCCGCCCACCACGCGCGCCCCCAGCCCCGCCGCCCTGCCGGCAAATTCTCCCATCTGTTCGGGGGTTACATCGAAGACGGTGTCCCCCTCGACCATGCGCGGCAGGCCTGCATTGGGCTTGACCCACAACGGGAAGCCGGGCTCGGCAGCCGTATATTCCAGGATGACTTTTTCCATGTTCTCGAGCGAAGTGCCGCAGTTGGCTCCCACCAGGACAGCACCCAGCGCCTTGTAATGGCTGATCATCTCTGCTGGTTTCACACCCATCATCGTGCGCACCCCGCGGTCGTAACTGAAGGCGACCACGATGGGCAGGTCGGTGAGCGCACGCGCGGCTTTGAATGCCGCGTCGGCTTCCTCGTAAGCAAACATGGTCTCGATGACCAGCAGGTCCACGCCGCCTGCTACGAGCCCCCGGGTCTGCTCCGTGAATGCGGCGTGAGCCTCGTCGGCGCTGAGCGGACCGTAGGGTTTCATCAACATACCGGTGGGTCCGATGGAACCGGCGACCAGGATGTCATCTCGAATGGAGGCGGCTTTGCGGGCAAGTTCCACGGCCCGCGTGTTGAGCTCGGTCACCCGGGATGCATAGTTCGAGTCCTTCATCCGCAGGCGCGTTCCGCCGAAGGTGCAGGTCAGCAGGATGTCGGACCCGGCTGCAGCAAAAGCGGATTCCAACTCCAGCACCAGCTCGGGCTGGTCGAATACCAGGTCTTCGGGAGCGATGCCGGGAGCAAGACCCATCCTGTGCAGGTTGGTGCCGGTGGCACCGTCGGCAACGAGGGTTCTTCCGGATTGTAATTGTTCCAGGAATCTATTCATAGGTCTCCACAAGTGCCCCCATTATACCGGCTGATTGGAAGTGAATTGCCCGGTTGATGAACCTTTTCTTACCAAAGCCTTAACTTCCAGGCGTGTTCCAATGGGGTACTGTAGTAGAATCTTTTTGATATAACCTTGTTCCTATAGAAAGAGTATTGTGAGCCCTCGTAAGCAAAGCGTTCATTCAGAAGCAATTTCCCTCACGAATCAACCCCAGCCGCTCATTCAGTTACGCCAGGTCTGTAAAACCTATAAGACCAGCGCGGGCGATTTTCCGGCACTGCGCGGTATCAGCGTGGATATCCAGCCCAATGAGTTTCTCGGTGTGATCGGTAAATCCGGCGCGGGAAAATCCACCCTGATGAACATGATCACCGGTGTGGACCATCTTACCTCCGGTGAGGTGATCGTACAAAAAGCGGATGAGGCGGTATCCATTCACACCTTGTCCGAGGACGCCCTGGCGCTGTGGCGCGGGCGCAGCATGGGAGTGGTCTACCAATCCTTCCAACTCCTGCCGATGCTGACACTGGTGGAAAACATTCTTCTCCCCATGGACCTTTGCGGACTCTACAGCCGCACAGAAAGCCGCGAGCGCGCCCTGGACCTTTTGCGCATGGTCGAACTGGAAGAACACGCTTTCAAAATTCCCAACTACATTTCCGGTGGTCAACAGCAACGCGTGGCAATTGCGCGTGCCCTCGCCAACGACCCGCCCATCCTCATCGCCGACGAACCGACCGGCAGCCTGGACTCGGTTACGGCTGACCACGTCTTCAGAGTTTTCGAGCGCCTGATTGAAAAGGGAAAAACCATTATCATGGTCACGCACGATAACAGCCTGGCGCCGCGCTTCTCCCGCCATCTGATCCTTCAGGATGGGGAAATCATTCCGGATCGTAAAATGGTTAAGCAATGAAGCTAGCCACCAGCCCAACTCGGGAAGCCGTCATCCAGTTGCAGAAGGTGGAGAAAACCTTCAAGAACGCCGCGGGAGAGTTCCGCGTTCTCAAAGGCATTGACCTGGTCCTGCGAGGCGGCGAGTTCGTCGCCATCGTCGGCAAATCAGGCAGCGGCAAATCCACCCTGCTGAATATGATGACCGGCATTGACCATCCCACCGGCGGGCAGGTGGTGATCAATGGAGACAACATCTACGAAATGAACGAGAGCCAGCGGGCTTTGTGGCGCGGTCGGAACCTTGGGATTGTCTTCCAGTTCTTCCAACTCCTGCCCATGCTGACCCTGCTGGAGAACGTGATGCTGCCGATGGACTACGTCGGCAGGTACGATTTCGACGAACGTCCGAAGCGTGCCATGGAACTGCTCAAAATGGTCGGGTTGGAAATGCAGGCTCATAAACTCCCCGCGGCGGTCTCAACCGGACAGCAGCAGAGCGCGGCGATTGCACGTGCCCTGGCAAACGATCCGCCCGTCATTGCCGCCGACGAACCAACCGGGAACCTGGACTCACGTTCGGCGGAAGCCATCATCAACCTGTTCGATCACCTGGTGCACAGGGGAAAGACGATTGCCATGGTGACGCATGACCCGTCACTGACTGAACGGACCTCACGCTCCATCATCATCACCGATGGCGAACTGGTGGACGAGACAGTGGCGCGCTGCCTGCCGCTACTGGCCCATCGCCAGATGCTGGAGGCAACCCGCCAGCTGGAACGCTCTTCCTACCAGGCGGGGGGGATGATCCTCCAGCAGGGTCAGCATGTGGACTATTTCTTTATGGTCGAGCGCGGCGAAGTGGAAGTTGTCCTGTGCGGCCCAAAGAATAAAGACACCTTTATCGCCCGCCTTGGCCCGGGACAATTCTTCGGCGAGATCGAACTGATGCAGGGTGGTCAGTCCATCGCCTGTATCCGCGCGGCCTCCGACGGACCGGTGGAACTGGTTGCGTTGCGCCGGGATGCTTTTGTCAAATTACTTGGCGATTCGCCGCTTACCGCAGAAATGATAGGCAGGATCGTCCAGGCGCGGTTGGAAGAGAACCGCGCTGCCGACAGCCGCCGCGGAAGCAGGGAAAGCAGATAAATAATGGTGCGTCCACGCTGGCGTAAAGTCTTTCATGATCTGTTTGGAAATTTTTCGCGCACGGCGCTGGTGGTCGCTTCGATTGCCGTGGGAGTTTTTTCCATTGGGGTCATCGTCGGCGCGTACGTGATCATTTCCCACGATATGAGCACCAGTTACGCGGCCAACAACCCGATGAACATCGAGCTGCGCACCACGCCTTTCGATAACACACTGATCACCATCGTCAAAAGTATGCGCGGTGTCAGGCAGGTGGAGGGCCGGACCGTCTTCACCATACGGGCGAGCAAACCTGGCAGCAGCCAGTGGGTGGCGCTCAACATGGTGGCCATCGATGATTTTTCCAGGATGCAGATCAACCTGCTGCACACCGTCACCGGGGCAGATCGACCCGGCAAGGACGAAGTACTGCTCGAACGCAAGGCAATGCAAAGCCTGAATGTTTCCGTGGGCGATACCCTGGAATTTGAACTTGATAATGGCACCTTCCAGACCATGAAAATCGCCGGCAGTGTGCAGGACCCGAGCACGGGAGCGGGCGATTTCCTGGCCCAACCCTTCGCCTACATCTCCACCAACACGCTCTCGTTTCTGCACCATCCGGATTCATTCAACCGGCTTTTCGTGACACTGGCTGATGGTCAGAACGACGCCCAACACCTGCGCCAGATGACCGCCATCATCGGGGACAAGGTTGAAAAGAACGGCGTGACGGTTTTGCGAACACGGTCCTCCAAGACGAACGAACACCCGATGGCGACCACCGTACAGGCCGTGCTCGGCATCCTGCTGGCACTTGGCATCCTGATCCTGTTCTTGAGCAGTTCCCTGATCGCCAATACGCTCAGCGCCTTGCTCAACCAGCACCTGCGCCACATTGGAGTCATGAAACTGGTAGGGGGACGCCGCAACCAGATTTTCGAGATGTACATCGCCTTGATACTTGCTTTCGGTGCTATTGCCCTGCTGATTGCCGTCCCCCTGGGCGGACAGGGCGCGTATGCCCTGTCTGCCTTTATCGCTACAAAGATTAATTTCAATTTGCTGGGATACCGCATTGTCCCCCTGGCACTGGTCATCCAGATCGTTGTCGGGCTGGTCGTGCCGCTCCTGGCTGGATTACTGCCCGTGTTGAACGGCTCGCGTATTACGGTGCTGAGCGCCCTGAGCGGGGAGATGGTCGGGAACGAAAAGAAACAGAACCCCGGGGAAGTGCATCGAGAGTCTTTCTTCGAACGGCTGCAGCTCCGATTCAGCAGGCTACTCGCCCGACGCGGCATCCATATCCCGCGTCCCCTGCTCATCTCACTGCGTAACACGTTCCGGCGCAAAGGTCGCCTGGGGCTGACGCTTTTCACGCTGACCATGGGAGGGGCGATTTTCATCGCGGTATTCAACGTACGCGTGACGCTCCACGAGTACATTGGCCAGATCGGTAATTATTTCCTTGCCGATGTGACCCTGGATACTAATCAGCCCTACCGCCTGCACGAAGTGGAGCTGGCTGCCTCGCGGGTCCCGGGGGTGGTGTCGGTGGAGGGCTGGGCTTATGCCAGCGCCGAGGTGCTCTACCCGGATGGCACCACCGCAGACAATCTCACCGTTCTGGCTCCCCCCGTGGACAGCAAGCTGGTGGTGCCGATGCTGGTGGCCGGGCGCTGGCTCCAGGCCGGTGACAGGCAAGCCATCACCGTGAGTGAGGGCATCCTGTCGAAATTCCCAAACCTGAAGCCGGGAGGGACGCTGCACCTTAAACTTAATGGAAAGGAAGATGACTGGCTGGTGGTTGGGATCTTCAAGTTCGTCAACCAGCAGGGAACGATCGCCTACAGCACCTATGATTACATAGCCGCGCTGACCCACATGACCAACAATGCATTCTCGTACCGCATCGTTACCGACCAACACGACCCGGCCTACCAGCAAATGATGGCGGATCGGATCGACGCCTATTTCCGCCTCCAGGGATTCCACGTCAACCAGACACGCACCGGAGAATCCACCATGAAGACTGCCGCGGACAGCCTCGATATCCTGGTCGCATTCCTGTTGATCATGGCACTGCTGACGGCATTCGTGGGCAGCATCGGACTGACTGGCACGATGGGCATGAACGTGCTCGAACGCACGCGCGAGATCGGCGTGATGCGTTCCATCGGCGCAGTGGACCGGGAGATCATGCGCACGGTCATTGTGGAAGGCCTGGTGATCGGGGGCATCTCCTGGATGCTCGGCACGCTGCTTTCCTTCCCCATCACCTATCTCTTATCGTCCATTATCAGTTCGGCAATTTTTCACTCTCAAATTAGCATCCACTTCTCATCCACCGGATTCCTGCTCTGGCTGTTGGTTGTGCTGGCACTATCAGCGGTGGCAAGCATCCTGCCGGCGCGCAATGCGGCGAGGCTGACCATTCGCGAAGTGCTGGCATACGAATAGCCCGTGAATCAAAAGGAGTATCACCATGAAAAGTATGTCTACGAGCCTCTCTTTGACCTTGAGCCTGTTCTTATTTTTAGCTGCTTGCGGGAGCACGGCACCGACCTCCACACCCAGCGCCCCCACTCCCGGACCGGATACGGTCATTGCCACGGGGCATCTCGTTCCAAACCTGAGTGTGTACCTGACCTTCCTGGCGAGCGGCAGGGTGGACGAGGTGCTGGTCCAGAAGGGTGACCATGTCAGCCGGGGGCAGGTGCTCGTCCGGCTTGGCGACCGCCAGCTGGCGGCCGCTGCCCTTGTAGGCGCTCAGGCGCAGGTGATCGCTGCCCAGCAGGCTTATGATCTGCTGGTCCGCACGGCGGGCCTGGTCAACGCCCAGGCCTGGCAATCCTATATGGATGCCCAAAAAGCGCACGCCCTGGCTCAACTGGCCTGGGACCGGCTCGACTTGAACTCCATCCAGGAGGATATTGACACTGCTCAGGCAGATGTCACCTCCCGTAAAACCGACCTGGAAAATGCGCAGAAAGATCTCGACAAGTACAGCAACCTGGCTGCCAATAATGTCACCCGAAAATCCTACGAGGACAAGCTCCGCACGGCGCAGATCAATTATGACACTGCCATCCAGAAACTCGAATCTTTGATCAACAAACGCGACCTCGTCCATGCTGCCCTCAATACCGCCCTGGCTGCTGAAATCGAGGCCAAACGCACTTTCGAGAATACGCAAAACGGTCCCGATTCCGACAAGCTGGTGCTGGTGCAAGCGCAACTGGACGCCGCCAGGTCCCAGGCTGCCGCGGCTCAGAGTGCGCTGGATAATTACGACCTGAAGGCTCCCTTCGCCGGTAGGGTGGCAGATGTTAACGTTTCGGTCTTCCAGATGGTCAGCCCGCAGACCTGGGCGGTGGCTCTGGCGGATACCAGCCTGTGGTACGTGGATACCAGCGACCTGACTGAAATGGACGTGGTCAAGATCAGTATCGGGCAGGCCGTGCAGGTCACGGCGGACGCGCTGCCGGGCACCACCATGACCGGCGTGGTGGAGTCGATCAGCGAGGCGCCAAAGGTCCAGGGAGGCGATGTCCTCTACACGGTACATATCCTTTTGGACAATCCTGACCCCGGCCTGCTGTGGGGGATGACGATGGAAGTGACATTCTCACCGTAAATATCCGGTGAATGCTTGACCATCACCTGATTCTCGGTTACAATTTTCGCCGCTTAAAGAGTTGCCCCTTTAGCTCAATGGATCAGAGCGTTTGGTTGCGGACCAAAAGGCTGTGCGTTCGAATCGCACAAGGGGCACCATGGAAGCGGGCAATCCCCGCTTTTTTCTATTCTGGAGATGACATGGAAAAACGCCAGATCCTGCTCACCAATGATGATGGCATTCACTCGCCGGGGCTGTGGGCCGCGGCGGAAGCGCTATCGGAACTGGGGTATGTGACCGTGGCCGCGCCGCGCGACCAGGCCTCGGGCACAGGTCGCAGCCTGCCGATGACCTCCGACGGGGTGATCCGCCCGGAGACGCTGCGTGTGGGCAGCAGGGAGTGGACGGTCTATGCCGTTGGCGGAACGCCGGCTCAGGCGGTGCTGCACGGCATCCTGGAGATCATGACGAGCAAGCCCGATCTGGTGGTTTCAGGGATCAACTACGGCGAGAACGTTGCCAGCGGCATCACCATCTCCGGCACGGTCGGCGCGGCGATGGAGGCTGCCTCGCAGGGCATCCCGGCCCTGGCTGCCTCGCTGGAAACCGACCGGTCGCACCACCTCACCTACTCCACCGAGGTCGATTTTTCCACGGCGGCTTATTTCACCGCATTCTTTGCGCGCAAGATCCTGGAGACACAATTCCCTGCGGATGTGGACCTGTGGAAACTGGACGTGCCGTCAGACGCCACACGGCAGACCCCCTGGCAGGTGACCCGCCTGGCGCACCAGCGCTATTTTGCAGCGGTGAAGCCAAAAAGGGATTCGTGGGAGCAGCGCGGGCCGGTGGATTACCAGGAAGCCGCCATCCTGGAGGGCGAGGACAAGGACAGCGATGTGATCGTGCTGCGGGTGGGGCGGCGGGTGTCGCTCACCCCGCTCAGCCTGGACCTCACCGCGCGCGTGCCGCTGGGCGAGCTGGAACGCCTGCTGCGCAGCGATGATTGACAATTCTCTGGGGATTGCCTCGAGGTCAAAATGTATTTTATATGCGATAATATTATACATTCTGGGGTTGTTCTCAAAAGGAGATTGTTATGATGCAGTCAAATCTTACGCTCATAATTGTTGTCGCGATCGCGGTCATCCTTTCCCTGGTATCGCTGGCTGGGGGTATCTTTTGCATTGTTCGCTATGTAAAGACCAGGAAAATCGTTTTTCTAATCGTCGGCCTGCTCCTGACATTTATTTTGCCCGGGCTTTTTATATGCGCAGCCTTGGCGGTGTATATTCCAAGTACGATGGTCCTCTACGGCCCGCCTCCCACCATCATGCCCTGATAAAAGCCGGGTCTTCCCCCAAGGAAAATGACCAATCTCCGTTACGAGTTTGCAAAACTCAGGACCGATTTTTACCTGGGGGGTATCCAGGAACGCTACCGTGCAGGGAAACCCATTCACCCTCCGGGATACGTGATTTGGGATTGCACCCGGCGCTGTAATCTGAACTGTCTCCATTGTGGGGCTGTCAAGGAAAATTACACCAGTGAATTGTCCACGGAACAGATCAAGGATTTTCTGGATCAATTAGCGACCATGAAAGTGGGCATGTTCGCCGTGACCGGCGGTGAACCCCTTTTGCGCAGGGATCTGGCAGAGGTTCTCTCCCATGCCCACAATCGGGGTCTCAAGACGGGGATCGCCACGAATGGATTTCTGGTCGACCAGGCTGCGGCAGAATGGATCAAGGCTGCCGGGGTCCATTCAGTCCAGGTCAGCCTGGATGGGCTGGAGAGGGCACACAACCAGATCAGGGGGAATGAGCAGAGTTTCAACCGGGCGATTCATGCGATCGAATTGTTGAACAAGCTTAAAATTCCACTGGTGTCAGTAGCCACTACCATTACAACGAATAACCTCCTCGAGCTCGGCGAGCTCAGGCAGCTGCTTACCCGCCTGGGCGTCAGGCTCTGGAGGTTGGCGGTGGTCATGCCAATCGGTCGCGCTCATGGATCAAACCTCTGTCCGGATATGGATCAGCTTATCGGGCTGCTGGAATTTGTCAAAGAGCACGACTCCCGGGAACTGCATATCTATTTTGGGGAGAATCTAACCTTCTTGGGAGACTGGGAGAGGCGGGTCAGGAATGCACCGGTGATCTGTCCCATTGGGTTTACCGCCTGTTGCATTGGGGTGGATGGAAATGTCAGAGGTTGTCCCGAGCAGTTCGATACGGTTGAAAACCGGGAAGGGTCTCTCCTGGATACCTCCTTCCAGGAGATCTGGCAAAAAGGCTTTGGACGATACCGGAACCGCACGATCCTGGATACAGATCCAAAATGCGCCGGTTGCAGATCAAAAGACGATTGTTTCGGCGGCTGCTGGGTCATGCGGACCGAAGGGCAAAATTGCATTTATGACATGATCGTATCGACCGCGCTGATTGACGCCTCAGGGGGGGCGTGATAGAATGCACTCCGCACCGGGCGTGTAGCTCAATGGCAGAGCAGCGGCCTTTTAAGCCGTTTGTTGAGAGTTCGAGCCTCTCCACGCTCACTAGCCGAGGCGGCGACCAGCCGCCATCGGCTGTGTCGGTGACATGAGTCACCGACCATACTCCCCCCGAGGGGAGTTTTTTGTTTAGAGTCCCCGAAAAGCCGAATGCTGCTGACATGAGTCAGCAGCATGGCGTGCGTGCGGTAGACCCGCCCGCCGCGCATCCGAGCCTTCGCGAAGTATCCTCGGAGCACAGTGCAGGGTGATCCATGCTCATACACTATATATAGGGATTTCCCCCTCTTTGCTGCCCGACATGTTGATATATATTTGCCTATACAATCAAAATCAATGTAGTCCGTTGGTTAATATTCCATCATAAACGCGTCCATTTGGTTCCCTCCTCGAGAGGGAATATTTATATTGAGCCCCCGTCGACCTGCAATGGGAATCTACTTACCAATAGAATACTTCGAAATAAGCGAGATGTTGGAGGGATAAGTTTCTGCAACTAAAGGGGCACTATGGGACTAATGGCATCGGCTCGATCATGGGAACCGGATAGAGGCAATAGGATAACGTTCCAGAGATAGGGCCGGATATTGGGAAGGTCTGGCATTGAGATTCAGTACCGGTCATTAGCAACAATGTTATCTCCATTGTCTGATCGCCAAGTGTTCCCAACGGGATCGTGGAGTCAGGGATGCAGTTGACTCCATCGCGCTTGGGCGTGCACGTAAGTTTGGCTGATGCATTCCCCCATTTCTGTTCAATGGTCAAGTGTTCTGCACCTCTATCGGGAGATCCCTCGCATCGACCGGTCCCCTTGATGACCATTGTGGTCTGTCCTTTCCAGGTGAGTTTCCAATCGTCGTTCTCGCTTTCACCACTGATATCGATGTCGATCACCTCCCCCCACTCGACATCCTGGGAAGTGATGAGCATTACCTCAGCACACGGAATGGTACCGGGTTTCACAGAGTAAGTGATATGCCCGAGTGGATTGGGCCACGTGGTGGTGAGGTTAACATTGACGCATACGTACCACTTTTCACCGATCGTGCAGCCCGCGTAATTCTCCCAGGGTTCCGCACTAGGGGCTTGCCCTTCGTTTTCCCCCTCCATAGCCTGCTGATT
The DNA here is from genome assembly GCA_963828815.1 of uncultured Chloroflexia bacterium. Lineage (GTDB taxonomy): Bacteria > Chloroflexota > Anaerolineae > Anaerolineales > Villigracilaceae > UBA877. Next base: position 764,804 of record CAWHGD010000002.1, on the reverse strand, counting down.
GGTTGCATATTGACCGCTGGTGCTGGCTCCCTCATCGCCGGTTGAAGTTGGCGTCGACAAGTTGCAGCTGGAGATAACTACGATGGCAAGGACGATTACAGCGATGCGTGGATAATAAATCAGATTGTGCAAGCTGTGCAGATGCATCTGAACCTCCTTATGAAGCCATCCCGACTTAGAGTCGGAAAGAATCATCAAAGGCCTTCAGGATTGATCCATCCCAACCAGGCGACCCGGAAAGATGATCTTCCAATGTCCAAATTCAGTATATATCAAAGTTCCTATAAAAACAATAAATTGTACTCGTTCAATACATATGAGACTTAATCGAAGTCACCCCTGGGTGATACTTGTTAATATACTCGGCAGGGGTCAAATAGCCAAGAGCCTGGTGAGGGCGGATCTGGTTATAGACCCGTTCCCACTTGTATAAAGCGATATTCAATTTCTCGAGTTGAGCACTGTCAGGGATCACGGCATAGAATTCTTCCAGGTGGGTGCGATGAGCTCTTTCAACCCGGCCATTGAGCTTGGGGGAATGGGGAGGCAGGACAAATAACTTGAGTCCCAGGCGTTGGCAGGCTTGCTCGAACCCAGCCCGATATTCACTGCCCCCATCGACCTGAATGGCTTTGATCGGTGAAAGGCATGCGAGCGAGTAAAGTATCCAGGAACTCGGAGGCAGTATTGGCAGTCGCTCTTTGATGGGCTTCCAGCACATCCCAGCGAGAGATCACATCCCTGGCAGTGAAATGCTTCACGGTGGCTCCATCCAGAGGTCGAACATCCAGTGTATCCACCTGGACCAGGTCTCCAGGTTGCTGGACTGGGTATTCCCGTGGCTTGCGAATGGCATATACCCTTCTTTGGAGCCGTTTTTTCGTCTTCACCACTCCCCTGGGAGGCTCATGCAGCCAGCCGCGTCTCTTCAGGTCCACCAAAATCCTGCCCACCGTGGAACTGGATGTCTTCCACCCTGAACGCAATAATAATACGACCAGCTTGTCTTTCCCCCAGCATGGATAGTCTTCCCGCAAGCTCAATACCTTGCCCGCCAACTCATCACTCCAGGCAGGCTTGCGTATCCGATGGGGTCTGCGGCATTTCTCTTCCAACCCCCTTGGACCTTTATCTCGCAATCGCTTTTTCCAGCGGTACAGCGTGGATCGAGACACCCTCAAGAGTGGTTTAATTTCGGCCTCGCTTACCCCCTTGTGCTTCAGCGCTTCCCATATCTTTAACTTCTGCATCCGTGCATCAGCAGCAGCACTAAGTGCAATTGGTTTGTGTTTCGCTACATAAATGAATTCTTTTGGTAAACTTAGGATGCGCATCGAGGTCTTCTCCTTTTGTTGGTTTCACCACCCTTAAGGATGACCTCGATGTGCCTTTTTGTCCAGGCTCTCCGTCTCATATGTATCTGAACTAATTCAAAATCCCTTTTTCGCATGAGGCTCCTTCGCTAAGAACAACTACGGGACGAGGTTCTCTTCAATCGTCAACAGCGTCCCCTTTGGAGATCACCAGTCACCGGTCGTTTATCATCAGGTGTATAATCCCCGCTTAGGTTTTTTGGCTGATCCGGTAGGACCGCGGGAGAATACTTGAATATTTCTGGTGCAAAAACCCTTTCCCTGGACGTAAATTACAAATGGTATCTCTTGATCCTCGGCGGGTTGACCAATGCCGTGGTTGTCGCCATCCCCTCGATGGGATTTTCGGTGCTCTTACCGGAGATTACCAGGGAGTTGAATTTAAACCTGGTCCAGGCTGGACTGTTATGGGGGATAGGCGCCCTGCCTGTCATTGTTTCCAGCCTTCTGGCAGGAACCCTGTGCGACCGGTTCGGTCCGAAACGCATTATGACCGTGAGTTGTTTATTGGTCGGGCTGGCGTGCGCCTTGCGTGGATTTTCCAGCACCTTTCCCTCCCTGACGGTCATGGTTTTCCTGTTTGGTTTTTTTGCTCCGTTAGTTTCGATAAGCAATATGAAAACCGCAGGGATCTGGTTCTCAAGCCGTGAACTTGGATTTGCCAATGGCGTACTATCCCTTGGAATGGCGGTGGGATTCTTAATTGGTTCCATGGTGAGTGCAACCCTGCTCTCTCCCTGGTTGGGCGGCTGGCGCAATGTTTTCTTTTTTTACGGCGCCATCGCGGTTGTATTTCTTATTCCCTGGTATCTTACACATTCAAAACCAGGTGGACTGCAATTGGCAAATGTGTCACCGCCTTTGCATTCATTCTTCAAGAGCCTGTCGAAAATTGGCAGGCTCAGGAACATGTGGCTCCTGGGTTTTGGGATCATGGGTATCAGCGGGAGCATACAGGGTCTGCTTGGTTATCTGCCGCTTTACCTGCGCGGGCTTGGCTGGTCGGAAGCCGGTACAGGAGGGGTCCTGGCATCTTTTCATACGGCCAGCATGATATGCGTGCTCCCGATCGCATTATGGTCGGACCGGCTTGGCTCGAGAAAGAGGATCTTGATCGGGGCAGCCTTGTTAACCGCGTTTGGAATTGGATTCCTGTCCATCGTGAAAGGAGGCGCGATCTGGGGGGCAGTAATCGTGGCCGGCCTGGTACGCGATGGTTTCATGGCGATATTCCTGACCATGATCTTTGAAGTCAAAGGAGTTGGACTCGAATATTCCGGAACAGCCATTGGCTTCACGATGATCTTCATGGGGATTGGAAACCTGGCCGCGCCCCCGCTGGGCAATGCCCTTGACGGGCTAGCGGCAGGCGCTCCCTTTATTTTCTGGGCAGCCCTGATCGTCATCGGCAGCCTGTGTATTGCCCTGACCACCGAGCGGGAACCCGACCTCGTGGACCGCGCAATAGCCAGCACACCCGAGGTTTGATTAGGAAACCCCGTTTTGTAAAAGCCTTGTCCTGTATATTTTTTTCACGCTTCACTGGGGGGAATTTTAGGGTGGCTCTCTTCAATTGAATCCAACAACTAGAATTATAGACAACTTGTTGAGCAGTCCTCCCATCGCTCAATGACCTTTTTCTTTTTAATTTGCCATAACTTTTATTGATTTCCGTATAAAAGCTCTGCTGGTAAATCTTGATTATATGCATTACTCCAGTTGAGTTGCCTTCACCCATTTTTTGTGCAATAATAACAATCATTCCCGCAACACTGCACAAGTGTTTATTCGGGAAAATATATCCGCTTTTCTTTCTTCGATGATGGTCTGCAATTATTAATTAATCCGCATTCGCTGTAAATCAAGGAGAATAATAAAATGAAAGAAATTAAATCAGAAATTGACATTCAAGCCTCGGCTGAGAAGATCTGGCAGGTCCTGACCGACCTGGATCAATACCAGGAGTGGAATCCATTCCTCCACCATGCCACCGGCAAGGTGGAAATGGATGCGAAGGTGAATGTCACTTTCATTTTTGGCTCCAGGGATATGACCCTCCACTGCACTGTTGTAAAATTTGAACTAAACCGCGAACTACACTGGAGGTATCATGTCGGCTTTCCCTTCCTCTACCAGGGAGAACATTGTTTTACCCTGGAATCGGCGGGAGAGGGACGGGTTCATTTCATCGATAAAGAAGTCTTCAAAGGTCTGCTTGTACCCCTGCTGGTAAAAGAAGATGATACGGGCGGTTTTGTAGCGATGGATCAGGCGCTGAAAGCCAGGGTTGAGCAAATGGGAAAGGATGGCTGAGCCCGGCTTGTTATTAAGAAGGAAAGATAAGACTTGCTCCTAATTCGATGCTCCGCCTGAAAGAAAAAGAGACAACCATTGGGTTGTCTCTTCTAAGTACATCGGATTGCCTTATGGCATTTTGCCTGAGCCTCCCCCAGACTGGGGGGTTTGGGCTGGCATCTGCGAGCCCTGGCCATATTGATCTGGAGTCATGGTTGGCTGGTTCATTCCCGAACCCGGACCGTTTCCATTGCCATTGCCGGATGGCCCGGGCATATCCGCTGGGTTTACTGGTCCGGGGTCCTGGGGATTATTACCGGTTCCGGGAGTCGGTTCTCCTGCCCCTCCCTGACCGTGGAAGCGTTGCTGGACCCGCATACGGAACCCTGGCAGGTCCGACTCACCCATGGCAGCCAGCTGGACCTGCTCTCGAATGCGCACATGTGCCATCAGCAGAAGCGGCTCAGTGGATCCGGGCGCTCCCGCCATCAGATTCGTCATGATCTGCAACTGGTTTTCCGCGCGTTGCAGGATCCGGCTCATCTGCTGGATGGCTTGAGAGTCGTCCATGCCGGCGGTCAGTTCGAGTGCCAGGTCCAGTTCGTTCTGGAGGCGGGTTTCGACTCCCTCCGGGATTGGCTTCCCGGCGGCCAATAGGGAAGCAATTTCTGTCACCCGGCGATCGGAGAAATCAAGCGCATAGTTCAAACGCATTTGTGGAGATCCTGTCAGGGACAGGATGGCATCCTCGCTCCAGGTTTTCACCGGGTATAAGGTCTGGTCCGGCAGGCTGCCCTGGGCGGCTAAGACCGTCCCGCCAGTTCCACCAAAAAAGACGGTCAGGGCTAAAATTACGGCAAACAAAGTAGTCAACATTGGACGACGCTCCTTCCTCTGAAACAGGGGGAAAATTGTGTTGGTCCATTTGTTGTGACGTTGGTCTGCCTGTCGGGATACTGTCTGCCGGAAAGGCGCTGCCTTTTCCAGGAAATTAGCCCTTCCACGAGCCGCAGCCTGTGGATCGCGCGGTGGAGTAGTTTTCAGGTCGTCGAATGCGTTATTGAGTGTGGGATCGATTTCATCATTCTTCATAGTAAATCCTCGTCGCCCAAGGTCCTTTGCAGGCTGGCCAGGGCGCGGTGTTGCACGGATTTGATCGCCCCCACCGGTTTTTTGAGAGCCCGGGCGATTTCCTCATTCTCCCAGCCTTCCAAATACTTTAGCGCGATCACCTGTTGCTGGTCGGGGGTGAGCTTTTTAATTGCCATGCGGAGTCGTTCCTGGCGCAGGTGCAAGCCTGCATCTTTTTCGGGATCTGCGTTCTCATCCGGGTGTTCTTCCGTCAATTCCATCGGTTGAATTGGATTTCGCCGGTACTGGTCGACAATCCAGTTATGTGCCACACGGTAAAGGTAAGCCTGTAAATAATTCTCAGGGCCGCGCCTGTCTTGTAATGCTCTTAAGAATCGGCTGAAAGTTTCGGCGACGCAGTCTTCCGCCTGATCCTGATCGCCCAGCAAGCGCATGGCATAGCGATAGAGACCCGGGCTGTAGGTATCATAAATCCGTGCCAGGGCTTGGTGGTTAAATTTCCGGGCAAGGGCCAAAAGGTCAGGATCAGAAGGCACGTTATTTTCCATTATCTAGGACGCAGTGAAAGAGAAGCGGATACGGGCTGGCGACAGGAGCCCGGATGATCTATCGGATAAAGTGTTCTATTCCATTGCAGCGGATTCTACCGGATTATATAGAAAAATGATAATGATAATGTGGAGCAGCCAACCAGTATCTTTTTCGGGATGCCTGCGTCATAAAAACAAAAGGAGAATCTACAATGAAAAAGATGCTTGTCATACTTGTCGTTTTACTGCTCGCCTTTGCCGTGGCCATCCCGGCTGCTGCCGGCAATGGCCCGGGAGGGGGCGGGAAGGGGGGCGGCTCCGGCACTGGCCAGGGTCAGCAGGGAACCCGCGGTATTTTCGCCATCACCGGCACGATCGCTGCCATTGGGACCGACACGGTTTCGATTAATGTCTTCCGCGGAAACAAACTGGTACAACCTTACCTGGGCACCGAATTGACAGTGACGGTGACATCCCGGACGCGCTACCTCTATAAAGACGGTACGACCACCTCCGCAATTGGCTTTGCCGACCTGAAAGTCGGGCAGCCGGTCAGTGTCCATGGCAGGGTTGCTGATGCCATCTGGACAACTTCCCGCATCACAGTTGGTGCATCGTTGAGCTGCCTGCCCCTGCCGTAAAACCACCCTGAAATTCATTTAGATCAGCCAGCAGGCAAAGCCCTTGCTGGCTGATGTGTTATTTCAAAAGTTCGTACCAGACCGATCATCCAAGCTTGTTCTTCTAAGCAATCACCCGCTGAATTTCAGCCAGTAAATTGGCTTCCGGGACTGCCCCAACGACTGTACCTGCACCGGCGTTGATGGTGGTCTGCGGAACCCCGCTGACGTTAAACTGGTTGGCTACATCCTGAAACTCCATTGACTCTACGCCTTCAGCGCGGATCATACCGGGATTCTCCAGTGCCATCCTGTGAGCCAGCACCACAGCACGCGGGCAATATGGGCAGGTGGGGGTCACAAAGACCTGCAAGTGGATGGGTGTTTGCAAAGCCTTCAGGAATTCACGTGTCGTTTCTTTCAATCCGGAATCCCGGCTTGCAACAAGAACAATATCCTGGATCAACGTTGTAAATTCATGCCCGTAAGGAATACCGGCATACTGGATACCCGTATCCTTCAAAGTATCGCCATCCTTGGCGGCAACGACGAAAACCGGGGCCTTATCCACGCGGTATTGTTTGGCGGCGGCTGAGTTGACCTCAAGATCATAAACAGTCAGACCAAGACTCGGGGAAAGAGCCACCACTTCTTCCAACAACTGGCGCGTCTCATTGCAATAATCGTAATTCAACTGGGATCCGAAGAAAAGGATCTGCACCGGGTGTGGCAGCCCTGCAAAAACATCCAGGACTTGCCGTTTGACATCTTCATTCAATAATTTGCTTATTTTATTCTCCTATCAATATACCCGAATGGGTAAGAAAAAGACTGGCGGGTACGACTTGAGCCATCGGTGCTTCCATACCCACAAACAAAGCATTCCTATTCGAGTCAGCCGTCGGAATCCAATTTGCCTCAAATTCCAGATTACCTTAAAAGCATGGGTTTGCTGGGCGCCAATGGTATGATGCAATTCTTCAAAGAAAGTTGCACTGTTGCCCAGGAGATGATTGTAGATGACAGTGCGTGCAACTTTATTCTGATGGGATCATCTAATAGGCTGATATCGCGAAAGTCAATTTATATTTTGGAGATAAAAACCATGGAAATGATCATCGACTTCCCCGGCGGTTCCCGCGTGGACGCCCATTTTGGTTCTTTTGTGGTGGCCACTGATCAGCCGCCGGTCGCATCCGCTCCCAGCCCCTTCGAGGTCTTCCTCTCATCTATAGGGACCTGCGCTGGCATATATGTCCTGGGTTTTTGCAAGCAACGCAACCTCCCGACTGAAGGCATCCGCATCGTTGAGCGGATCAACCAGAGCCCGGTGACAGGCATGGTCGAGAGGATTGACCTGGAGATCCAGGTTCCGGCGGGGTTCCCGGAAAAATATTACGATTCGCTTATACGCTCGGCAGAGCTGTGCGCGGTGAAGAAACACCTTGAAAAACCTCCCAGGTTTGATATCAAAACCGTAGTAGCTTAGTTTCAGAGATCAATACGCTTCATTTCTGGGTTTTATCAAGTTGAGAACTTCTTGAAAACCATAACATGTCCTGTGTGTGTTGTTTTCATTTCAGTCGCAAGGTAGAATTCTAGAAGGAATGCTCACGGATCCTTTGAAGATCGCCTAGAGATCGACTATTTATACTAACCAATGCAAAACGCCCGTTTCCATGTTGGAAACGGGCGCCTTGTTATTGATTGACCTGGCTTCACTTGCCGGCGCGGATCTTGGGGCCGCTCATCGGAGCGCCAAACAGCGGAGCGAAGACGCAGAAGTCGAACAGCCCGGCCAGCAGCGGCACGAGGCCGACCACAGCCAGGATGTACCCGCCCACACCGTGGATGACCATTAGTCCCAGGACGACGAGGACGATGCCTGCCACAACACGGGTGATGCGGCCAGCGGGGGAAGCCATGAATTTCACAAAGGGGTTCATTTTATATCTCCTATTTGGTTTGTATTGGTTTGTGCCCCCAGTATAGGAGATGTGCCTGAATATGTATGTGACAAAGTCACATAACCGAACGATCTTGTAAAGCCTCCTTATCCAATATCCTGATGCTTCCCCGGGATACCTCGACCATTCCCTGCGCAGAAAAATCCTCCAGGATGCGGCTGATGACCTCGCGCGAACTGCCCAGTTCGGCAGCGATCTCCTGATGGGTCATGCGGATCAGGTCGGATCTGCGGCCGCGTTCTGTTAACAAAGAGGCAACGCGAACATCCATGCGATGGAAGGCCACTTCTTCGACGATTTCCATCACGGAAGAAAGCCGTTGGGAGAGCAGCTCAAAGACAAATTCCCTCCATGGATCATAACGCCGGACCCAGTCCCGGAAGGTATCCGCCGGGATCATGATCGCCTCGGCCTCCTGCTCCACCGTGGCAACTGCCGGAAAATTTTTCTGGCTGAGGATGGCATTGGCGGTGAGGATGCAGGACTCGCCATTGCCGAAACGATACAGGGTGATTTCGCGCCCGGTCTCGCCAATTTTGTACACCCGGACGACGCCCGAGATCAGCAGGGCGATCGCGTCAACCTGGTCGCCCTCAATGAAAACATCACGACCTTTGGGGATCCTTGCAAAGAAGGCGGTATCCTTGAATTCGCGCAGGAGGCGCGGGTCGGCATGCTCAAGGATAGGCAAGACCCGGACGATCCTTTCGAGTTGTTGTGGCTCGATCATGTGTTCTTTTCCTGAACTCGCAGTCTCTCGATCAACCCTTGCGATGTGCGATGAAACAAGCAATTGACCGGTCGTATAATCTGCGCCTAATGGGTTCAATGTCGAAGTGGCATTGAATCAATCCATGACCTTCTCCATCAGGTAGTTTCCTCCCACCTGCCGGTATCCGAATTTACGGTCGATGGCGAGGATGGGCAGATTCTTAGTATTGTGATGGGTGCGCACCTGCCTGGTTTTCAATTCCCTCTGGGCATACCGCAGGGCGGTCACCTTAACCGCCTGGGCGAGCTTGCGACCACGGTAGCGGCGGTCGACCCCGGTATGCAGGTTGTAAGCGAACTCATTCCCTTCCATGCGGGTGATGGCGCTCATCGCGGCCCAGTCCCCGGTGGTCGTGTCAATGACCACCATCTGCCCGCCGGGCTTGTACCAGCCCGATCCGCAGACGCGATTCTGGAAATCCTCGAACGACTCCCAGTTGCGCTCACCGGTAGAGCCGAGGGTATCCATACCCGTTGATTCATTCAGGGCGTACAACTTGCGCTGCGCTTCCTCCGTATTCCCCAATGCTTTCATCGAGGTGAACTTGAATCCTTCCTTTTTCAACCGTGCGATCTGCGGGACACAGATGCTGTCATCGAACGAGTCCAGGTCCAGTGCCATCAGCAACCGATGCGATCGTTCGGTAAAACCGCGCCTATTGACGAAATCCAGACCTTCCGGGCAATCTTCGAACACGCTAACACGGAGCACCTTCACGGGATTGGCCCTTAAGGCGCCCATCATCTCCTGCTCCAGTGCGCCTCCCACCCCCTGCCTGCGGTGCTCCGGCGAAACGAACAGGTCAAAATTGACCAGGCCCGGTTCCGTTTTGCTGTGCGTGGCCCAGCAGAATCCAAGCAGGTCCCCCCGTTCATTCTCAGCCACCGTTACATGCGCGCGTGAGCCGTTCTTCGCGAACCAATCTGTGAGTCCCGCTGCGGTGCTTGGCTCATCTGCGAAATTTGTGAACCAGGCGGCGAGTTGACTGAAATCACGATCAGGTTGGGCCTGGCGTAAAATGATACCCTTCATGGATTCTCACTTCGGAAAAAAAACCGAAACAGAAATAGAGTATATACTATTTTCTGATCAAAGATGATGCTTGTTTGGTGCCGGGAAAACGAACAATGGCCCCCATTTTCCCATTCCTTGTAGTAAAGCAGCCGCTCCTTGTGGAATCCCCTTATTTCATATTCTTTCCTGCTTCAAGATACTTGAAGCAACCTGGCTTTTATATTTTGACAGTCTGCAGAAAAGCCTTGGTTACTTTCGGATCGAACAATTTTCCGGACTGATCCTGGATGTACGCCCGGGCGGCCTGCTTCGTCCAGGCGGGGCGGTAGGGGCGCTCGGTGGTGAGGGCGTCGTGCACATCCACCACAGCGAAGATGCGCGCGGCCAGGGGTATCATTTCACCGATCAGGCCTTCCGGATAGCCGCTGCCGTCCCAGCGCTCGTGGTGGTAGCGCGGGATATCCAGGGCCGCGCTCAGATGCTGGATGGGAGCGAGCAATTCATAAGCGTGACGTGGATGGCGACGGGTGATCTCCCATTCGAGGTCGTCGAGCGGGCCGGGCTTGTTGAGGATATCCTCGGGGATCACCAGTTTTCCGATATCATGCAGGAGGGCGCCCCGGCGCAGGTCGTTGAGTTCTTTTTCATCGACAAACATGGCACCTGCCAGGTCCACAGTCATCTTGGCAACGCGTTGGGAATGCTCGGCAGTCTCGCGCCCGCTCAGTTCGAGCGCCCGCGACCAGCTCTCGATGGCGGCATCATAGGCCATGGTCAGTTCGAAATTGGACCGCTCGAGGTCGTGGAAGAGCGAGGCGCTGTCGATGGCTACCGCGGTCTGCCCGGCGAGCGTGGCGAGAAACTCAAACCAATCATCGGCTGGCTTCAGGATCGAGCGGTGGTAGATCTCGAGCACCCCTTTCACCTCACCCTTGGTGATCAGGGGGACGGCGTAATAACTGGCGAATTTCTCACGAGACAACCCGGGGGTGAACAGGAAACCGGCCTGCTGGTCGTCCAGGGTCGGCACGCTCACGGTGCGCCTTTCCAGGGCGGCGGTGCCGGGATATCCCTGGCCGATCATCACGGATTGATGCTTGAAGGAGGGTGATTGGAACCCGTGCCCGGCGGCAAACTCCAGTTTGCGAGTCTGCGGGCTGAGCAGGAGGATATCAGCGGCATCCACCCCCAACTGACCGGTGATCTGGCGCAGGACCACTGCCAGGATGACAGTCAAGTCAAAGCTGGAGGTAATGGCGGCTTCAATGGAATGCAGGGTGGCCAGCCGTTGCAGATGGCGCCGGCCATGCTCCGCGGCAGTGACGCGCTCCGTCACATCCCGCAGGATGGCGATCACCTGGGATCCCGACAGGCACACCAGCCGGGCTTCAAACCAGCGGCGTCCATGGGGGATCTGCATCTGGTAGTCGATGGAGACTGCGTTGCCGGTCTGAATCGCCTCCTGGATGGCCAGGACAAATTTCTGACCTGCTTCGCCTGGCAGGATGGTCTGGATTTGTCTGCCCAGGATTTCAGGCGGCAGCAGGTAGAAGGAGGTGGACCTGCCAGTCTTGTAACTTAGGACCGTTCCGCTCGAGTCCATGCAAATCAGCAAGTCTGGCAGGGCACGAAATATGGCCTCCAGCTTGATGACCGCATCCTCCTGCGGTTCCTGTTTTTCTTTGTTTCCTGGATCGCTTTCCATAAGAGCCTCTAACAACCCGGCGGATGCGGGCGCGGAGCACGAGGGTCCCCTTGACCATCGTGCCCCGATCCTCCGCACCATCCGGTACTTGCCGGTTAATAACCGCTGAAATCCGGTACCTGGGTAAATGAATAGGAGAGCGTATTCAATCCCATACCAAAGGCCTGGGTGATCTGCATGGCCAGCTCCGCCAGCGAGTCTGCATGGATGAAGAGCAGCAGGTATCGTTCTGCATCCGAAAGCATGAAGGTTTCACCCTGGTAGCCGGTTTCGATGGCCAGTTTGGGATCTACCAGCAGCAGGTTGCAGAACTCGGGGCTGACAGTAGCCGCAGCCATCAGGCGGGATAATTCATGGTGGTCCTCTGCGGGTGGAGCCACCAGCATGGAGACATGACAGTGGAGTTCGGTATCAGTTAACATTTAAGATCCTTTGAGCCTTTCCAATATAATTTTTGCCGGCGCCCTGCCCTGCGAGGCCAAACACCAGAATGCCCCTGCGGCAATGAACACATCTCCCAGGCTGAAAGCCACCTGGTACGGAAAACCCCTGGGGGGAAGGAAAATGTCGGAGAGCCAGGCGAAGCGTATCTGGTCAGGTGGGAGCAGGATATCCTTGTAGCCAAACCTGTCTCCGAGGGGAATTCTTGCCAGGATTTCCGGCGCCACCAGGCGGCCGGCTGTCTGCGGGCTGATCGGCATGAAACCGCCGTTGAGGGCGATCACGACCATGTTGCACGCCAGCCCGAGGGCGAGCATCCACACTCCAGGCACACGCCGGTTGAACCAGCAGAAAACCAGGAGCAGGATCTGGGAGAGGATGAGCCCGGCAGCCGCCCAGTCATTCGACACCTGCCCGCGTGTTGCAGGCAGGTAGGAGTTAATGAACTGGGGGATGAAGGCAACGACCACCAGCCAGGCATGTTGCAGCGGCGGAACCGTCCAGGCGCGCTTCTGGATGCGCGCGATGAACAGACCAGCCGCCAGCCCGGCAAGGATGGCGACCAGCAGGATCATGTCTTATTAGCGCGGAAGAACTCCGGCATCGTCGGGTGCGCTGGCACCCAGCACGAACAGGACCAGGGTTAGCAGAACGAAAACGATCTGCACGTGCTGGCGGTTGATCTTCTGGGAAAGCAGGATAAGTTTGGCAAACTGGTTTTTCATTTGGACACCTCTTTCGATTGGATTTGTAATAAATCATAACCCAGGGCAGGCATCAAAAGAGGCTTCATAACAGAGTTGTTAGATTAAGAACCAGCGGGATGGATTACCCCCCGATCATCCCTGGCAGGACGGGCAAGTATAGGGAAACAGAAACATTTTGTTACAGGCGATAATCCTCCGTTGTCAGGGAGGTCAGTTCATTTTCAGGCGATCAAGTGCTCGTAGAGACTGCGTGTCTCTTCAGACGGCGCGGTATTCAATTCTGCCTGCAGGGCATCGCGGCAGGCGTGGTATTGCCAGATGACTGCCAGCCGGTCGCCACGGTCGGCGTGTAGGCGCATCGCCTGGCGGTGGGAATCTTCGAGACAGGGATTGATCTCCAGGGCGCGCTGGCAGGCCTGCATGGCAGGTTCCCAATCCCCGGCCTGGCGATGGAGGTCGCTGAGCTGGCGAAGTGCATCCAGGCATGCGTGCTCCAGCCGCTGGCGTTCAGGCCGGGCCCAGCTGGCATCCATCCCTTGCAGGAATTCACCGTGCCACAGTTTCACCGCCGCGCCCAGGTGGACGATTTTGTCCACTGTCCCTTCGACAGTTCTTGCCTGGGCAAGATGGGAATTGAAATCATCCACATCGTATTCATAATCCAGGTGGTGGTTGAAGAAATAATGATTTTCCTCGAACAGGATGACTTCCTTTCCGAGCGCCTGCCGCAGCCAGTAGAGATTGTTCTTAAACCTCAATTTCAAGCGACCGGGGTCAATCTCAGGCCAAAACACCTCCCCGATTTCCTCCTTGCTGGCTGGGCGCTGGCTTTGCAGGAAATAGAAGAACAGATGGCGGACAGAAGCGGCGTGCCATTGGGATGACGCCACAAGTTTCCCGTTAAGGCGCACCTGTGGCTTCCCCAGCGACCGGATGGTCAGACGGGAGGTTTGCACCGAGGCGGCTTTCAGCATCCGCCGTAAACGCCTGAGGCGCCCCGGCAGGTGCTGCCTGGACTGCTCAACGCGTTTCAAAATGCTTTCGTTTTCTGGAAGCGAATAAAGTTTCTCCAGCCAGGCGGCAGCATGGCGCAGCATATGGACCAGGGGCAGGTCGCCGGCATCCTTCGAGAGCGCCGATGAGACCGCTCGCAGATGGACAAGTGCCGCGGTTTCGTCTCCAGACCCTGCCAATGCAGCCGCCAACCAGACGCGGCTCCACTCTGTCTCGGCGGTCAGGTTGCCGAGTTGGAATTTATCCAGTGCGTTCTGTATGGAGGAACAGGCTGAGGGGAAATCCGCTTCGGCCAGCGAAAGACAGCCGCTCTCCAGATCCACCAGACCGGATTCATAGTTTGAGCCGCCGCTCTGGATCATCGGACGGGCGGCGCGTAAATGGTTGTGCGCCTCCTGGAACCTGCCTCGCAGGCGGGCCAGGCGCGCCTGTGCCAGCAGCAAATAATTGACCAGGAATTGATAACTGACCTGCTGTGCAAGCCTGAGAGCATTGGCGAAGGTCTGCTGGGCAGATTCATACTCATCCAGATCCGAGAGAACATCACCCAGGCTGGCAAGCAGCAGACCTTCCTGCCACTGAAAACTCCCCTGTCGGGCGCAAGCCAGACCTTCTTCAAGTGTCCTGACCGCCAATTCATAATCCCCTTGCATGTAATACAGGACAGCCAGGTTGTTCAGCACATTCACCAGCGAGTACAGGTCGTTCTCGCGTTTCCATTCCGCCATGGCTTTCTGGTAACAAGCAGCCGCGGCCGCGTGCCTGCCCATCGCCCGGTACGCCCAGCCGAGGTCCATCTGCAGGCGGGCGATGCTTTCCGCCTCGCCCAGCCTTTCGTAGCGCTGCAGGGAATCTTCCAGGCAGCCCACGGCTTCATCCACCTGGGCGAGGCGGAACAGGCAGATGCCCTGGAAGCGCAGCGCTTCAGCCTGAACCTGTTCTCCATCCGTTGAGGCTCCTACGAAATGCAGGGCTTCCACTGCATCCTGGACTGCGCCGGCATAATCGCCCACCAAGCGGCGCGCAGCCGCCCTGCGGACGAGGGAAAGCGCCAGGTTTGGATGATCCAAGGCCTCCTCGAGCATGGCAATGGCACGATCAAGCAAGGGCAGGGCCGCGCGTCCATCCCCTGAACCGCACAAGAAGGCACCTTTCAATGAAAGCAGGATGGGTCTTTTTTCGAGCAGCGCAGTCGGAAATACATCCAGCCAGGATTGCAGCGTGATGAGGTGCTCGCTAAGGAGCACGTACTTGCCGACACGCTCCACCAGCCCGGCCAGCGCCTCCGGGTTACCCATTTGCCTGACGAGGGCATAAGCTTTTTCCCAATCACGGCGTTCTTCGTAGACCTCAGCCAGGCGGATGAGAATGGTGCTGGCTTTTTCCGGCATTTCCTGGAGCATGCGTTCCTGGAGGAATTCCCCGAAGAGATTGTGATAGCGCAGCCATTTTCCATGCAGCCCCACCGGCAGCACGAAGAGGCTGTTGCGCCTGACCTTTTCGATAAGTTTCTTCCAATCGCCCTCGCCCAATACTGCGGTGCACAGGTCAGCATTGAACTCTTCGAGCAGGGAGGTCTGCAGCAGGAACTGGCGCAATTCGGGAGGCTGCTGCGAGAGAACCTGCTGGTCCAGGTAGACCGCCAGGTCCACACCGGTGGCGCGGACGGTGGTCGTCCGACCTGACCTGAAGGCTGGGGAGGAGGGATCCAGGGCGGTGCGGGTGGTGCCGCTGGCTGAAAGAAGCAGTCCGGTGATCCACCCCTCGGTCTGGTGCACCAGTTCTTCCGTGGTATCGTCAGCCAGGCTGACACCAAAACTCTGCAGGAAGAGGGCGCGAATTTCCTCCGGGCGGAAAGCCAGTTCCTCGAGGTCAAACCCGCTCACCTGCTGACGTGCCACCATGAGGGTGATATCCGGCAGGGTGGGCAGGCGGCGCGAAGCCAGGATCACGTGCAGGTGTTCGCCTGCCAGGGAAATGAGCCGGCTAAAGTTGTCGCGAATGGGCGGGATGAAATCTACCAGGTGGTAATCGTCCAGCACCAGCGCGAAATGCTCGCCGATCTGGTCAGCCATCTCGTTGATCAGGCTGGAAAGGAGCCGCTCTGAATCCTGTTCGAAACTGGTCGTCGTTCGAAGGACTGCATTGGAGCGTTTCCCGAAAGCAGGGAAGCGTTCCGCCAGTGCGGCGATCAGGTAGGCTATGAACCGCTGGGGGTCTTTATCGAGACTGTCGAGTGAGAGCCAGCAAACCGGCATCTCGGCCTGGCGGGCAAAATCCACCAGCAGGGATGTCTTCCCGTATCCTGCCGGGGCAGTAATGAGGATCAGTTTTTTATCCAGCAGATCATCAAAACGCGCCAGCAGGCGCGCCCGGTGCAGCACCTGCGGTCGAAGCGCCGGGACGATGATTTTGGTGCGGCTGATGGGAATCTTGATGCTGCCCATAGGACCTGATAACCATTTTACCCGTTTTATATAGTATGAAAAAACCTTTTTGGCGGCTTCCTGCAACTATGGATATTCTCTTCACAGAATAATATATATGGGTTATAAAGTTTACACTTCAGACTGATCTTGATCCATACAATACAGGCTTACGATGAGATTTAAAACCATCGCTTCGATCGCTGCCATCCTCACCTTTGTCAACGCCGCTTTATTCCTGCTTGCCCCGGGATTCAGCCTGTTCCTGCTCGGCAGTGAAACGAATCCCACCGGCATCATGAGCACCCGCATCTCCGGCGCCTGCGCGTTGGGTTTGGGCCTGATTACCTGGCTGGCGCGCGACACCGGGATTCCCCAGGTGCGAAGGCTGGTGTCCTGGGGCATGCTGACTGCGTTAGGGGTGCTGGTGGTGATCGATCTTGCTGGAATTCTATCCGGCGCAGTGAACGGCATGGGATGGTTGATTTTCTTTGCAGATCTGTTCCTCTCCACAGGCTTCCTCCTATCAATTTTCACAGATAGGGGTCAACCTCAATAACCCCCCCAGATATGGGGGGTCTTTTTATAAGTGGGAATCCTTCTAACAAATCTGTAAATCTCAACAATCCTGCCATAATTTATACTGTGAATCATCTAAAGGAGCACTGCCATGTCCGAGAATTATGATCCTATCGATTCACTGGTGACCGAAGTTAAGGGCAATATGGGATTCCTTAACAAGATGCTGTTTCCAAGGATAAGCATCATCGTTGGAACAGTTGGACTCCTGATCGCGATCGCTCTTTTACTCAAGTAAGATGTCCTCCATCCGATAGCAGCTCATTGGATAATTTTGAGACCGTTCTTTCCGTTAATCGGAAGAACGGTCTTTTGTTTACAGCCGTGCGGAACTGTACCGGCAGGAGAATCTCAGCACGGGCAGGGGGAAATACAAAATGGTTGCACATTCTCAGTTGGTGAAGAGATCAATTCCTCTTCCTTCTTCTTCCATCGCCATTTCATAAATAATGAAATCACGGTATCATAAGGTGATAATTATTTCATGATCATTGCTCGATGAAAATGAAAGATAAAGCGAACATCATCAATGCATTTTCCGAACTGGCTCCCCGGTATGAGCGGGTCGTCGATTCGGAATTGAACCGGTTCTGGGGGTGGAGCTACCAGGGATTTATCGATCAATTGCTCGGCTCAACTCCCATTAAGGAACAGGATGTCATCCTGGATGTTGCCACCGGTACCGGGGTGATCCCGGGTCGATTGATCCATGGCGGGCATGCCCGCAACCAGGTGCATGCCCTGGATATCACCCTGTCCATGCTGAGGCATGCCAGCCGCCGGCTGGGAGCGCAGGATGATCACACCGGTCAGAACCTCGTGTGTGCCTCGGCCATGGAGATGCCTTATTCGAGATCCGCCTTCTCGCTGGTAATCTGCGGGCTGGCCACCCATCACATGGAAGTCAGTACTCTGATCCAGGAATGCCACCGGGTTCTGCGCAGCGGAGGCAGGCTGGCGATCGCCGACGCGGGAGGTTCAAGGTTGTGGAAAATACCCGGAGTGAAGTTCCTGCTCCGCCTGGCTGCTTTCATCTATTTCTCACTGGTCGAAAATAAAACCCGGGCCTGGGCTGAAACCGGCGCGGTAGCCAATGTCCGTTCGAAGGAAGAGTGGCACCAGATCCTTGCCTTTTCCGGATTCCGGGGGATCGAGATTCAGCGACTCAAATCAAGATTCTTCTGGGTTCCAGCACCCCTGCTCATTAACGCTGAAAAATAGGAGAGAAGAACCATGAATAACTCGTACAAATTGATCGAGGAGGGCCGCAAGGATGAACTATGGGCGCGGCATTGCGGATTTCTCAACCTGAGCCGGGATGAATTCAAGGAGATCCAGAAGAGGCTGATGCTGGAACAGATAAAACTGCTGGGTGCTTCAAAAATGGGGAAAAGGCTGATGGGAGGGCAAATTCCAGCCAGCCTGGAGGAATTTCGAAAGGTTACCCCGCTGACAACCTATGCTGATTATTCCGACGTGTTAATGAAGAAAGAAGAAGCCGATCTCCCGGATAAACCGTACGTATGGGCGCGCACAACCGGTCGCAGCGCAGAACTCGGACCCAAATGGATACCCTACACGAAGGTCATGTATGACCGGCTGAGCGATCCCGTTATCGGAGCGATGTTGATGAGTTCCTGTTCACAACCAGGCGATGTGCGCCTCGAACGGAATGACAAGTACCTGATGGCCACCGCACCGCCTCCTTATGCCTCGGCGTACATTGCACGCGCCACCAAGGAAAATCTTGAGGTGATCTTTCTCCCCAAACTGGAAGAAGGCGAGAAGATGGCCTATGCCGAACGGGTTGCCACCGGATTTCAAACTCGCCATGCGCGAGGGCCTGGACTATTTTATGGGCATTTCCGTGGTGCTCGCAAGGATGGGGGAGCAGTTCGAACAACAGTCCAGCAGCACCAAGCCTTCCAGAGAGCTGCTCCACCTTGCGACCCTGTACAGGTTGTTAAGAGCGCTGCTGATCTCGAAGATCCAGAAGCGGAACATCCTGCCCAAGGATATCTGGCATTTGAAAGGGATCATGTCCGGCGGTACGGATACGGAAATATACAAGGACCGGATCGAACATTACTGGGGCAAGAAACCCCTGGAAGGATTTGCCTGCACGGAAGCCGGCAATATGGCGATGCAGGCATGGAATTTCAAGGGCATGGTGTTCTTCCCCGATAACGCCCTCCTGGAATTCATCCCTGTAGAAGAGATGCGCAAGAATCAGGAAGATCCTGCCTATGTGCCCAAAACCCTCCTGTATAACGAGTTGGACCTGGGCATTTATGAACTGGTGCTTTCCAACTTCAATGGTGGCGCGCTGGTCCGTTACCGGATCGGGGATCTGTTCGAAGTGATCGCCAACCGCGACGAGGAGACCAAGTCAGAGCTGCCGCAAATGAAGTTCTACTCACGCACGGATGACATCATCGACCTGGGGAGTTTCTTCCGGCTCACGGAGAGGGAGATTTGGAAGACAATCGAGGCTTCCGGCCTGGAGTACCGTGATTGGGTGGCTCAAAAGAAAACCAGCGGATCTTACCCCACCCTATCCCTGTATGTGGAACCGGCAAAACCCGGCTCCCTGACCCAGGAGCAGGTACAGGAAATGATCAGGAAATCGTTTTCGGAGAGGTACTCGGATTACAACGACATGAAGGAAATGCTGGGGATCGAACCGGTCTCCGTCGGGTTGATCCCGGGCGGCGCTTTTGCTGCGTATATGAAGGCAATGATGGCTGCCGGAGCCGACCTTGCCCACATGAAACCTCCCCATATGAAACCGTCCGATGCCATTCTGGAGAAACTGCTCGCCGTGCCAACAGGACCAAACACATAAATGTACTGGAATACCAGCACGCTGATACCGATCTTGGCAACCATCACCTACGGGGTGATCTTCGCGTTGGTATTGGCATCCAAGCCGCAAACCCAGTTAAGAAAGATCTTTTGTTTCTATTTATTGGCCATGTCTGCCTGGTCCATCAGTGCCTTCATGACCATATCCGGTTTTGGGCACGTATTGCCCTGGTTCAAGGCGATGAGCGCATCTCCCATTGCCATGATGCTGGCAATTTTTTTCTTTGTGCAAACCCTGTTTGGTTTTCGCCGAAAATGGGCACCATTCACGATCGTCTATGCGATCCTGGCCATCCTGATCACCCTCTTTACCAACCTGGTGGTCAACGCGGCATCCCTGGATCCGGCTGGCGAGCTTCACTACGAGTTGGGGAATTATTTTCTACTGGTGGCAGGCCCTGGATATTCCTTGATCATAATCAGCCTGCGTGACCTGATCCAGGGATATTTCAGAACGCATGACGCCCATCAACGCGACCGCATCCGCTACCTGGTGATCGGGTTCTCCATCATTATCCTGGCGTCGCTGATCAATTTTACAAAATTTGGAAAATACCCTATCGACATCGCTGCCAATGGTGTGACAGCCCTGCTGATTGCCTATGCCATTCTGCGCCATCAATTGCTGGATATCCGGATTGTCATCCGCCTGGGGCTGCTGTATTCGATCACCACGGCATTGTTTGGTGTCATTTATTATGTAACGATTTCCCTGGTCTTGAATGTCTTTGAATTGATCACCGGCAAGGCGGTCTTTTTCGTTTCGATCGTTATAGGTACCTTGGCAGCGTTCCTGCTTTCTCCGCTGCGCAACATGGCCCAGGCCTGGATCGACCGCATTTTCTACCGCGAGAAATATAATGCCGATCTGATGCTCCAGCGCCTGAGCCAGACGACGACCTCGCTCCTGGACATTGACAAGATCACCCACATGATCTTGTCGGAAGTCGTCAACACGCTGCATATCGAACACGGGGCCATTTTGATCAAGGATGTCGAGACCGGGAATTTCCAGGTGATCTCAGGAGACGCAAAGCACAGACATTTCCCTTCAGGATTCCGTGCGGACCACCCCATCGTGAACTGGATGGCGCATCATAATCAACCGCTATCAAGCCAGGAACTATTGGTCGTACCCACATTCAAGTCCATGTGGATGGAGGAGAAAGACGAACTGGAAAAGTTCAATGCAGAGATATTTCTGCCATTAAATACAAAAGGGGAATTGATCGGTATCCTGGTTCTGGGCAAAAAACTTTCCTCCCAGCCCTATACCCAGGATGAACGCCTGGTTTTTTCCACGCTTGCCAACCAGACCGCGGTGGCGATCGAGAATGCCCGTTTATACGGCGAACTCAGGGGGGCGTTCGTGCAGTCCGTGATCGCCCTGGCGAATGCCATCGATATTCGCGACACGTATACCAATAAACACAGCCAGCAGATCGCCAACTGGGCTGCCAAGACGGCCCGCCGCCTGGGCTGTCCCCCCGAGGAGATTAACGAAGTGTATTTGGGCGGCCTGCTGCACGACATTGGCAAGATTGGCATCCCGGATGTCATCATGCAAAAACCAGCCAGGTTATCGGACGAGGAATGGAAAATTGTCCATACCCATCCAAAACTCGGTGCCGAGTTGATCTCGCCGATCAAAAAATTGGCCAATGTCTCTCCGATGATCGAGTTCAGCCATGAGCGTTTTGACGGTCGAGGCTATCCTTACGGAATCAGGGGCGAGGCCATCCCCCTCGGTGCCCGGATCATCAGCGTTGTGGATTCCTATTCCGCCATGCTGGATAGACGCCCGTATAAAGAGCCGTACAGTGAGGACAAGATCGTAACGGAGCTGAAACAAAACGCAGGTAAAATGTATGACCCGAAGGTGGTGGAAGCCTTTCTCGTCATTATCCAGGAAAAGGGTGATGATATTACTCTCTAACAATGGAGCCATTGCTGAAAGGTGGAAGACGGACGGAGAAAGTGGCTTCCCTATCCGTCACGATGGCTGGAGCCTGATGACTGTATGAAACAACTAATCCAACAAATGAAGAACGGCCGGACAAGCGTAGAAGAGGTGCCTGTGCCTGATCCGCACTACGGGCAGGCGCTTGTGCGCGTGGCTGCTTCACTTGTTTCGTCGGGAACTGAACGAATGCTGGTGGAATTTGGAGAAAAATCCCTGCTGGGTAAAGCCCGGGCGCGGCCCGATCTTGTCCGCCAGGTGACGGAAAAAATGAAACGTGAAGGCATCCTGCCAACCATCCAGGCAGCCTTCAGCAGGCTCGACCAGCCCATGGCATTGGGGTATTCCTCCTCGGGTGAGATTGTCAAGATTGCTGGCGGAATGGAAGGTTTTCAGGTGGGTCAGCGGGTGGCCTGTGCAGGCGGAGGCTATGCCGTCCACGCGGAATATAATATTGTTCCCCGCAACCTGCTCACCTCGCTCCCCGAGGGCGTGGATTATGAATCGGCTGCCTTCACGACGCTGGCTGCCATCGCCCTGCATGGTTTTCGGCTGGCGGAACCACAGGTCGGCGAGACCGTGACCGTCATCGGCATGGGCCTGCTGGGCTTGCTGGCGGCGCAGATTGCAGTTGCATCCGGGTGCCGCGTGCTTCGGAGTCGACACCAATCCGGCGCGGGTGGCGCTGGCGAACAGCCTTGGGCTTTCCGCCTGCCTGCGGAAACAGGCGGTCGACTCAATGCAGGCATTCAGCGCCAATCGAGGTGCCGACGTGGTGCTCATCTGTGCAGACACCTCCTCCAACGACCCGGTGGAACTTGCCGCGGCGGTAGCCCGCGACCGGGCGCGCATCGTTGCCACCGGTGCCGTGGGGCTCTCCATCCCGCGCAAGATCTACTTTGAAAAAGAACTGTCCTTCATTAACTCCCGCTCCTACGGGCCGGGGCGTTATGACCCATCTTACGAGGAGAATGGACACGACTATCCGATCGGCTATGTCCGCTGGACGGAGGGGCGCAACTTCCAGGCGGTGGTGGACCTGATGGCTTCTAGCAGGTTGAATGTTCAACCGCTCATCAGCCACCGTTTCCCGATCGAAGAAGCGGCGCGCGCATATGAAATCATCACCGGTAAAAGCAAGGAACCGTTCCTGGGCGTTCTACTCACCTATCCCCGGCAGGAAGAAATTCCCAACCGCAGGATTGAATTTAACCGGGTCCATCAGCCATCTGCAACCATCCGACTGGGCGTGCTGGGCGCCGGTCTTTATGCCAATGCCACCCTGCTCCCGGCCATCCGGAAAATCCCCGATCTCAGCCTGGTGGGTATTGCCTCTTCGGGCGGGTTGCATGCCCGTCATGCAGCGAATAAATTCGGTTTTGATTATGCCACCTCCAGCGAGGACGAGATCATCGACGACCCGCACATCAATACGATCGCCATTCTCACCCGCCATGATTCCCATGCCAGCCTGGCGCTGAAAGCCTTGCAGGCGGGCAAGCATGTTTTCGTGGAGAAACCTCTGGCCATTGACAAAAACGGGCTGGATAAATTGATCGCCGCCCTGCAAATCAGCCCGGGCCTGCAGGCAGATGGCAATTCGCCGGCGGCCGCTGCCACGGGTCTGCTGACCGTTGGCTTTAATCGCCGGTTTGCCCCTCTCGCCCTCCAGCTTGCCGCAAATTTCGCCTCGCGCACAGAGCCGCTCCATATGCACTACCGGGTAAACGCCGGGCTGATCCCGCTCAACCATTGGGTTCATGACCCGGTCCAGGGTGGTGGTCGGATCATCGGCGAGGCCTGTCATTTTGTGGATTTCCTGGCTTCCCTGGCTGGCGACGGTCCGGTCTCGGTCAGCACCCACAGCCTGCCGGATGGCGGAAAGTACCGCCAGGATAATGTCTCCATGACCTTCACCTTCCCGGATGGTTCCATCGGTGTGGTGGACTATCTAGCCAACGGCGATAAATCATTCCCAAAGGAAAGGCTCGAAGTGTTTTGCGCCGGGCGAGTGGCTGTGCTGGATGATTTTCGTACTCTGGAACTGGTCCATGATGGACGGCGCTCGGTGACCCGAAAGGCCCAGGATAAGGGCTGGCACAGTGAGTGGCTGACTTTTACCCGCTGCATTTCGGAAGGCCGCCAGCCGCCCATTCCATACGAACAATTGATCGGTGTGACGAAAGCCACATTCGCGGCCGTAGAGTCGCTTCGGACTGGAAAAACCATCCTCGTTTGACAGGGATTCTAAACAGGAATAAATAGAGGCAATGTCAATCAAAGAATTCTTCTACTTACTTCGATGGGATTGGCGCATGAATCGTGGATGGACCCTCGATCGCATCCGCAGTATGTTGCTGTTGCTCGATTTCCGCTATGAACAGTTGATTCACCGGAATTTTTGCCGGCCGAAAAATCCAATCACGATCATCTGGTACCTGACCCGTTTCCTGGGTTCCATATTCCAATGGTTTATTGCTACCTCCCTAATCCCGGGTGATGCAAAAATAGGGCGTGGTCTGAGGCTGCCGCACCCTCAAAATATTATTGTCTCAAGATTTGCTACCATCGGTGAGTTCTGCACCCTGTACCAAAATGTTTCCATCGGTTTGAATGGTTTTAAACCCGATAAACCTCCGACCATTGGGGATAGGGTTATGCTGGGGACAGGGAGTATCGTTGTGGGAGATATTACGATTGGCTCCGATGTAATTATTGGTGTTGGAGCAGCGATCGTACGTTCTGTGCCGGCTCATTCCCGGGTTTTTGGTCCCAGACCATCCGTATTAACAAATCACCCGAGTCGGAATCTCGCAGAACCGGGCAGCGACGAACATATTAATGATCCTTATAGCATATGGCGTTGATTTTTATTGGAAAAGCCTTGGGTTATATGGGTTGCTCGGCTGCAGCCGCGATGGGGGGGTGCCATATTCGGCAACATCAGAAATTCAGGCTCGATCCAGTGGATAAACACTCCCCATGAACCGCGTATTAATTGCCCTCAAAGCCGTCAGCCAGCTGGGAATCGAACAATTGGGATTATACGCGCTCTATAAAACCGGTCTGTTGACGGGGTATTATCGGAGGGTGACATCGGCAGCAGCGAATAGTAAATGGGAAGGGACTATCCCCCATTCCCTGTTCACTTTTCCGCCTCGGGATGAACTCCTGGCTGCCCTCGGCAAGGATGGCAAGGCGGCTTTGCTTGCCGAAGCGGACGAAATCGTTGGCGGTAAAATCCGCCTCTTTGGTGCCGACCCGGTAAAACTCACACTCACCCTGCCAGGGAAGCTGGAACACTGGACTGCCTACGAAATCGGGAAAACCGTTATTCCCTTTGCCTCGATTACCGATCTGCCAGCTCCCGATATCAAATTCATCTGGGAGCCTGCCCGATTCGGGTGGGTATTTGCGCTAGGACGCGCCTACCACCTGACCGGGGACGAAAAATACGCCGATGCCTTCTGGCATAACTTCGACACCTTTACCGACGCCAACCCGCCCTGTCTCGGTCCGCAGTGGATGAGCGGACAGGAAGTGGCTCTGCGTTTGATGGCTTTCATCTGGGCTGTGCAGGTCTTCGAGGCTGCTTCCACCTCCACGCCGGAGCGCAAGCAGCGCCTGGCCGTCTCGGTCGCCGCCCATGCCGCCAGAATTCCAGCCACGCTGATATACGCCCGCTCCCAGCACAACAACCACCTGCTCAGCGAAGCAGCCGGCCTGCTCACTGCCGGGCTGGCCCTGCCCGACCATCCCAGGGCGTCGCGCTGGCGCGCTCTCGGGTGGCGGCACCTGAACAAAGGCCTCCGCTCGCAGATCGACGGCTACGGCGAATATGCCCAGCACAGCACCAACTACCAGCGCCTGATGCTGCAGATCGTTTTATGGACGAACGCCCTTTGTTCCAACGACTCCGGTCATACCTACCGCTGGCCGCACCAGACGCTGGAAGCGATCAGGCGCTCCGTTCACTGGCTGCTCTCGGTACTGGATTTCGAGTCGGGGGGGACCCCGAACCTGGGTGCCAACGACGGAGCGTACATTTTCCCCCTGACCGTCCTCCCGTTTACCGACTACCGCCCCGTGCTGCACGCCGCGGCGCGCGCCTTCCTCGACTACGACCTGCCGCGCGGCTCCTGGGATGAGATGGCCCTCTGGTTCGGAACGCAGACCGGAGGTCTGAGAAACATCGCCCTGCCGCGCTATCTTGGCGACCAGATGTATGGTAAACGATCCTGGGCTTACTTTCGCACAGCGCAGTTCAACTCCCGTCCCTCCCACGCCGACCAGTTACAGCTCGATCTATGGTGGCGCGGCTTGAATGTCGCCCGGGATGCCGGGACGTATCTCTACAATGCTCCTGCTCCATGGAATAATTCGCTGACTGCGGCTTTCCTCCACAATACTGTGACAGTGGACGGTCGTGACCAGATGACGCGAGCCGGGCGTTTTCTATACCTGGACTGGATCAATGCTTATCGGAAGCCCCTGGCTGCAAAAGACGTGACAGAGCTGCAGCGGGTGCGCGGCCGCTACCGGAGAGGCGGTTATCGCCATACCCGCATTGTCACTGTGCACGATGACGACCGCTGGCAGGTGGTGGATGAAATCCTGCCATCACCCTGGCGTAAACATCCCCTCCACGCCCGTCTGCACTGGCTCTTGCCAGATTGGGAATGGGAAATCGAGAATGAGGAATCAAAATTCGCGATCAGGCTTAAATCTCCATACGGCTGGGTGATCCTGGGCATAGTGCAAGAATCACCCGTAGCGAAGAAAGAAACCCTGATTTCGCTATTCCGCGCCGGCGAAGCGCTCCTTGGTTCCGCTGCCTCCGACCCCACCCGCGGCTGGACATCCCCCACGTACGGCGTTAAAATTCCAGCCCTCTCCCTGTCCATTACAACGGAAAGCCAGGCAGAGATAATCTTTCACACCGAATTCACTTTCCCTTAAGAACTCCCGAACAACCATGAGCTACCGCGCCGCCATCCTGCTCCTGCAGGACGACAAAATCGCCCTTATCGAACGCCACCGCCAGGGATTTCACTATTTCACCTTTCCCGGCGGACACGTGGAGGAAGGCGAAACTCCCGAACAGGCCGCAGTCCGTGAGACGCTGGATGAACTGGGCCTGGAAGTGGTGTTAAGGAAACTGGTTGCCAGAATGGGCTGGCAAGGCAAATGGCAGTATTATTATCTCGCTGAAGTCACCGGTGGGGTGTTCGGCACCGGGCGCGGCGAAGAAATGCTCGACACGCTCCCCGGACGCGGTACCTATCGTCCCATGTGGATGCCGCTGGCTGAATTGCTGGATCAGCCGGTAAAACCGCGCGAAATGGCCGAGATAGTTGTCCGGTTTTCAATACAAGGTTGGCCGGAGGAACCGGTAGTCATCCCTGAATAATTCCTGACCGCGTGGTATGGACGATAAAGCTCGTCCATTGCCAACGATCAATGGACAATATTTCATCATGCATATCTTATTGATCCACCAGGTCTTTGCATCCATCGACGAACCCGGCGGGACTCGTCACTACGAGTTCGCCAGTTATCTGGCCGCGCACGGGCATCATGTCACGGTGGTTACCAGCCCGGTGAGTTATCTATCCGGAGACAAGACCTCTCCCTCCGATCCCCCCCCGTTTTCGCAGAAGACAGGGGAGGAAGGGGAGGGTCAGGTGATCATCCTGCGCGCCAACACCTATCGCGCCCTTCACAAATCCTTTGTTCACCGCCTCCTTTTTTTTGTCTCCTTCATGGCATCCTCCTTTTGGATCGGCCTGGGAGTCAGGAACGTGGACCTGGTTTGGGGCACATCACCGCCGATCTTCCAGGGCCTCACCGCCTGGTTGCTGGCACGCCTGAAGTGCGTTCCATTCCTGTTCGAAGTACGCGACCTCTGGCCGGCATTCCCCATCGCGGTCGGCGCGCTGCAAGAATCCCGATCCTCATCAAACTGTCACTGTGGCTCGAACATTTCCTCTACCGCCGCTCAGACCGGGTGATGGTCAATAGCCCCGGTTTTGTGGAACATGTAAAGGAGCAAGGCGCACGGCTTGTCGACCTCGTCCCGAACAGTGCCGATCCGGAAATGTTCGACCCGGCAAACAACGGACACCTTTTCAGGTCCGGAAACCATCTCGAAGACCAATTCGTTGTTCTTTATGCGGGTGCGCATGGGCTGTCAAATGACCTGGGCGTAGTGCTCGAGGCGGCGAGGATTCTGCAGGAGGGAATGGAACCCGCAAAGATCACCATCGTTTTGTTGGGTGACGGCAAGGAAAAACCCGCCCTGCAAAAACAGGCTGCTGAGCTGAGACTGACCAATCTGCTTTTCCTTCCCCCGGTTCCCAAGACCGGGATGGCAGAAGCGCTGGCGGGAGCGGATGCCTGCCTCGCCATCCTGAAACCGATCGAGGAATACAAGACCACCTACCCGAACAAGGTCTTTGACTACATGGCTGCCGGTCGTCCCATCATCCTGGCGATCGACGGTTCGATCCGCCAGGTGATTGAGGCGGCACAGTGTGGTATATTTTCCCGTCCGGGGAATCCATCTGACCTTGCGCAGGCGATCCGCAGTTTATCCAGCGACCGCCAGGCGGCGAGAGCCATGGGCTTGCGCGGTCGGAGGTACCTGGAAGAACATTTCAACCGGAATATCACCTCCGGGAAATTGATCGAAATCCTGGAAAACATGCACGAGAAAGAGGCCCCATGACCGACATTGCCTTTGACCGCCATTATCGATATGAACAGCTGACCCGCCTGTTAAAGACCCTTGTGGAAGAACACCCCAACCTGCTGCGGTTGGAAAGTATTGGAAAAAGCCACGAAGGACGGGAGGTCTGGCTGGTAACGGCAACCAATTTTGCCACCGGTCCGGACAACGAGAAGCCTGCCCTGTGGGTGGATGGCAACCTGCATGCCAGCGAAGTGGCAGGTTCGGCAGCGGTGCTGTATTTCATTAACAAGCTCGTCACCCGTTACGGGCAGGAACCCGGTATCACCCAGGCTCTCGATACGCGCGCTTTTTACATCGTCCCGCGCGTCAACCCCGATGGAGCCGAATGGGCGCTGGCGGACAAGCCCAGGATCATCCGTTCCAGCACCCGGCCCTATCCTTACGACGAAGAACCGGTGGAGGGGCTGCTTCAGGAGGATATTGACGGCGATGGGCGCATCTTGAGCATGCGCATGGAAGATCCGAATGGCACCTGGAAAGCCCACCCGGATGATCCGCGGCTGATGGTGCGGCGCGACCCGGTCGAAACCGGCGGGACCTATTACCGGCTGCTGCCCGAGGGGCTGCTGCGCAATTTTGACGGGATCACGATCCATCCGCGCGGGCGCGAAGGAAGGGCTCGACCTGAACCGCAACTTCCCGGTCGGCTGGCGCCAGGAGAACGAACAGCCCGGCGCGGGTCCCTACCCGGTCAGCGAGCCGGAGTCGCGCAACCTGGTGGATTTCATCGTCAGGCATCCCAACATTACCGGCGTGATCACCTTCCATACCTACAGCGGGGTGCTGCTGCGCCCGTACGACGACCGCGCCGACGAAGAATTCCCCGCCGAGGACCTGTGGACCTACAAGAAGATCGGCGAGCAGGGCACGGCGATGACCGGTTACCCGAATCTCTCGTGCTTACCACGATTTCCGCTACCATCCGAAGACGGTCACCACCGGCGGCTTCGACACCTGGATGTACGACCACCTCGGCATGTTCGCCTGGACGGTGGAGATATGGAGCCCGTTGCGGCAGGCAGGTCTCAAGGACTACAAGTACATCGACTGGTTCCGCGAACATCCGCTGGAGGATGACCTGAAGTTGATGAAGTGGAACGACGAAGCCCTGGGGGGGAAAGGCTATGTGGACTGGTACCCCTTCGAACACCCGCAACTCGGGAAGGTGGAACTGGGCGGCTGGGATATACTGCACAACTGGACGAACCCGCCCGCCGGATTCCTGGAAAAGGAAATCCAGTCATTCCCGGATTGGATCATCTGGCACACCCTGATCTCGCCGAAACTCGCCCTGCGCGAGGCGAGTGTTAAGGCGATCGGTAAGAATGCCTACCGGGTGCGGCTGGTGGTTGAGAACAGCGGCTGGCTGCCCACCTACGTCACCAAGAAGGCGCTGAACAAGAAGGTTACCCGGGGGGTGATCTGCGAGATCGAGATCCCGCCAGGGGCAACTCTGCAGACCGGCAAGCTGCGCGAGGAATTTGGGCAACTGGAGGGGCGGGCCTATCACTCCGCCTTCCCGGACCTGCTGGAAGGCGGGACGGATGATCGCGCTCAAGGTGGAATGGGTGGTCGCTGCACCCAAAGGCGGGAAGGTGAAACTGGTTGCCCGGCACGAGCGGGCAGGCGTGGTGAGGGCGGAACTGGACCTGAAGCCTTAGGGCAAGGGTGGGATCCACTTGAAGAAAAGCCGAGGATGGAAATCCTCGGCTGTCTTTAATAAATGATATTCTTTTTCTCTTTTATCCCATCTTCCCGGTCAGATAGGCATCGGTCAGTTCCTTCTCCGGCCGGGTGAAGATCTTCTCGGTCGGTCCGAATTCCACCAGTTCACCCAGCCAGAAGAGGCCGGTGTAGTCGGAAACGCGCCCGGCCTGCTGCATGTTGTGGGTGACGATGACGATGGTGTAATCCTTCTTCAGTTCGGCGATCAGGTCCTCGATGCCGCCGGTGGCGATGGGATCGAGGGCGGAGGTGGATTCGTCGAACAGGATCACCTCCGGCTTCACTGCCAGGACCCGGGCGATGCAGATGCGCTGCTGCTGCCCGAGCGAGAAGCCCAGCGCATTGGCCTTCAGATCCTGCCTTGACCTCATCCCACAGCACGGCATCCTGCAGGCTTTGCTCCACGATATCATCCAGTTGGGCTTTGTTTTGGACCATGCCCAGGGTGCGCGGACCGAAAGCGACGTTGTCGTAGACGGACTGCGGGAATGGATTCGGCTTCTGGAAGACCATCCCCACCCGCTGGCGAAGGCTCGGCCACGTTGTAATCGGGGGCGTAAATGTTCTGTCCTTCCAGCAGCATCTCCCCTTCCAGGCGGGTGCCGGGGATGGTGTCGTTCATCCGGTTCAGGCAGCGCAGGAAAGTGGACTTGCCGCAGCCCGAGGGGCCGATCAGAGCCGTCACCTGGCGCGGCAGGATGTCCATATTGATCTTGGACAGGGCCAGTTTCGAGCCGTAATAGAAATCCAGATTGCGGATGGAAAAGACAGGGGCAGGGGTCACGGGTCAATTTTACACGATTCTTCCAGTATCGTGCCATTTTGGCTTATAATCCGAGCGATGAAATCCGCCCGCTTCCTGCTGCTAATCCTGGTTGTGCTCCTTGCCGCTTGCGAAGGCAGGCACGCAGAGCCCCGCCTCCCCCGCCGACGGGATCCACGTATATTCAGAACAAAGGTTCCGACACGATGGTCAACCTGGCGCTGGCCTGGGCAGAACGCTACCAGGCCGAGCATCCGGAGGTCAGCATGTCGGTGACCGGCGGCGGGTCCGGCACCGGGATCGCCGCCCTGATCAACGGCACGGTGGATATTGCCAATGCCTCGCGCGCCGATGAAGGCCGAGGAAATGCAGCAGGCGGAAGCCAACGGCATCACACCGGTGGAATTCATGGTCGCCCGGGATGCCATTGCCGTGATTGTCAACCCGGAAAACCCGGTGCGGCAGATTGACCCTCCAGCAGATCTCCGACATCTACAGCGGCAAGATCAACAACTGGCCGCAGGTGGGCGGCGATGACCGCCCGATCGTGCGGCTCTCGCGCGAGACCAATTCTGGCACGCATGTCTATTTCCTGGAGACGGTGCTGCGCCTGGGCGACAAGAACAACCCGACCCTTTTCTCCACAGACACCCTGCTGCTGCCCTCCTCGGAAGGCATCATCAGCGAGGTGCGGCAGAATCCGAATGCCATTGGTTACGATGGTCTGGGGTACGTTCCACCCGACCTGATGGACAGCGTGATCGCCGTGGCCCGGGATGCCAGCGGGCCATATGTCACTCCCCTCGATCGACACGGTCAACGATAGCAGCTACCCGGTGGCCCGTGACCTGTACATGTACACTGCCGGCGAACCGACCGGCGCCATCAAGGATTATCTTGATTGGATCCTTTCCGCCGAAGCCCAGGCCATCGTGGCCGACCTGGGTTTTGTGCCGATCAAATAACCAGGCTGAAAATTATCATGGAGTTGTATGGGAAAGTCCAAGAACTGGCGTGAAACACTCATCACCGCAGTGGTCAGAACCTGCGGTTATTCCGCCATTGTTTTCGTCCTGCTTATCTTCTTCTTCCTCCTGCGTGAAGGTGTCCCGGCGCTGGTGGAGGTCAAACTTGGCGATCTGCTGAGTGCACGCTGGTATCCGATCGAGAACCATTTCGGCATCCTGCCGCTGCTCACCGGTTCGCTGATCGTCACGGTGGGCGCCATGCTGATCGCCATCCCCTTCGGGATCGGAACGGCAGTCTTCCTCTCCGAGATCGCCCCGCGCTGGATGCGGGAGATCCTCAAGCCGCTGGTGGAACTGCTGGGCGGGCTGCCCTCGGTGGTGCTTGGTTTCCTGGGCATCCTGGTGCTCTCCCCGTTCCTGCGGGTCTTCCTGAACCTGCCGACCGGACTGACCGCCCTGGCCGGGGCGCTGCTCCTGGGTGGGATTGCCGTACCGACCATCGTCTCGATCGCCGAAGATGCCCTGGACGCCGTCCCGCAGAGCTACCGGGAGGGCGCGCTGGCGCTGGGCGCCACCCAGTGGCAGACCATCTGGCGGGTGACCCTGCCGGCTGCCCGGTCCGGTGTGCTGACCGCGCTCATGCTCGGCATCGGCCGCACGATCGGCGAAACGATGGCCGTGATGATGGTCACCGGCAACGCGCCCGGTGCTGGCGATCAAACTGACCTCCATCTTCTCCCCGGTCCGCACCATGACCGCCACCATCGCCGCAGAAATGGGCGAGGTGGCGAACGGCAGCACCCATTACCATGTCCTGTTCTTCATCGGGCTGGTGCTGTTCCTGATCTCGCTGGCGGTCAACATCGCCGCTTCGTCCGTGGTCTTCAGATCCAAGAAGCGCGCCGAGAGGGTGCTGTCATGAAACGCCGCTTCAGCCTTGACCGGTTCCTGATCCAGCGGCTGGGCGTTTCGCTGATCACGCTGGTGGCAGTCGCTGACGGTCGCTCCCGATCATTGGCGTGTTCGGCTATATCATTGCAAAGGGCGCCCCTGCCATCTCGTGGGAGTTCCTGACCGCCATGCCGCGCGACGGGATGCGCGCCGGGGGCATCCTGCCTGCCATCGTCGGCACGTTCTATCTGACCCTCGGCACGGCGGTCTTCTCCGTCCCGCTCGGTATCGCCGCGGCCATCTACCTCTCGGAGTATGCCCAGGAGAACTGGCTGACCCGTCTCATCCGCATTGCCATCATCAACCTGGCGGGCATCCCATCGGTGGTCTATGGATTGTTCGGGCTGGGCTTGTTCGTGCTCTTCCTGAAATTCGGCACCAGCATCCTGGCCGCCTCGCTGACGCTGTCGATCATGACCCTGCCGGTCATCATCAGCGCCGCCGAGGAGGCGCTGCGCGCCGTGCCGCAATCCTTCCGCACGGTGAGCATCTCGCTGGGCGGCACGCGCTGGCAGACCATCCGCAAGATCGTCCTGCCGCAGGCGCTGCCCGGCATCCTCACCGGGGTCATCCTCGGCCTGGAACGCGCCGCCGGGGAGACCGCGCCCATCCTGTTCACCGGGGCAGCCTTCTTCCTGCCGCGCCTGCCCGGTTCGCCGTTGGATGCCACCATGGCACTGCCCTACCATCTGTTTGTCATCTCCACGCAGGTGCCGGGGATGCCCATCCAGATCCAGTACGGCACGGCGCTGGTGCTGATCGTTTTCGTCCTGGGCATGAACCTGATCGCCACGGTCATCCGTTCGCGAGCGAGGGCGAAGAGGCAATGGTAGACTGGGCATGCCAATGAACAAGATCATCATCGAACACCTCAACCTGCAATATTCGGACGGGACCGAATCCCTGCGCGATATCAACCTGGAGATCCCGGCCAACGCCATCACGGTGCTGTTCGGACCGGCCGGCGGCGGGAAAGTCCTCCCTGCTGCGCTGCCTCAACCGCCTGAACGACCTGACCGAGGTAAAAGTGGTTTCCGGTAAGATCCTGCTCGACGGCGAGAATATCCTCGACCCAAAAACGGATGTGATCGCCCTGCGCCGGCGGGTCGGGATGGTCTTTGCCCGCCCGGTCGTCCTGCCGATGTCCATCCGCCAGAACCTGACCTATGGTCTGGAACTGGCGAGCGAGAAACGCAAGTCCAGGCTGGACGAGGCGGTGGAACGCGGGCTCAAGCTGGCCGCCCTGTGGGATGAGGTGAAGGACCGCCTCGACGACCCGGCCATCGCCCTCTCGGGCGGGCAGCAGCAGCGCCTGTGCCTGGCACGTGTGCTGGCCAACCAGCCGGAAGTCATCCTGCTCGATGAACCCACCTCCGGCCTCGACCCGATCTCGACCGGCAAGGTGGAAGCCGCCCTGCAGGAGTTGAAGAAGGAATACACCATCATCCTGGTGCCGCATTCCGTCCAGCAGGCTGCCCGCACGGCGGATTTTGCCGCCTTCTTTTTGCAGGGGGAACTGGTGGAGGCCGCCGAGGGCAAGGAACTCTTCACCCATCCGAAACAGAAGCGAACTGAAGATTACGTGGAAGGCAGGTTTGGATAGGGTGGGAGTAGTGCCGACAGAAAAATATGCCTGAAACCATCCTGGTTGTGGAAGACGAACCCTCCTTGCAGGAAACCCTGGTCTACAACCTCGAAAAGAACGGTTATCGGGTGGAGGCTGCAGGCGATGGACGTTCTGCCCTCGCCGCGGCCCGCCGGTTAAAACCGGACCTTCTCATCCTTGATATCATGCTCCCGGAACTGGATGGCTTTGAGGTCACCAGGATCCTGCGTAAGGAAATGTCCACTCCCATCCTGATGCTGACCGCCCGCGACGACGAGATCGACCGCGTCGTCGGGCTGGAAGTGGGTGCGGATGACTACCTGACCAAGCCATTCTCCATGCGTGAACTGCTGGCGCGCGTCAAGGCGCAATTACGCCGCACTCAACTCCTGCGCGATGAATTGGGAAAGGTCAGGAGTGGAGATTCTTCTTCTCCTTTGGATACATTAGCCTTTGACAACCTGATCATCAACCAGACCCGCCGCGAGGTCACACTGGATGAACAGGTTCTACCGCTCAAGCCGAAGGAATACGACCTGCTGTTATTCTTCTCTGAACACAGGAGCCAGATGCTCACGCGCGAGTTCATTCTCGAACGCGTGTGGGGTTGGGATTACGTCGGAGACAGCCGAACGGTGGATGTTCATGTGCGCTGGCTGCGTCAGAAGATCGAGAAGGATTCCTCCAGCCCGCAGCGCATTGTCACCGTGCGCGGCGGGGGGTACCGGTTCGAGGGGTAATAAATGTGAACTGGATCATCGCCATCCTGCTCATTATTCTGTTTATGACCGCTGCCTGGTTGGGCTGGCGCTATTTTCACCTGCGGCGCAGGCTGGATACCTTTACCCGCACGATCCGCCGCACTGTCGATAATGGCCTTTCCCTGACCGACCTGCCGGAAGACGAGAGGGGATTGGAAGGACTTTCCAACGCGGTCAAGACATTGGCCATGGCGGAGAGGGAAAGAACCTCCGCCCTGGATGACGAACGAGCCAGGCTGGCAGCTGTCCTTGAACAAATGACCGACGGCGTGCTGATAGTTGATGTTGAAGGCCGCATCCAATTTGCCAATCCTGCCGCCGAAACCCTGTTCGAAGCCCCGGATGCCATTGGACACACCGTGGCAGAGGTGCTCCGCCAACACCAACTGGTGGAAGCATGGCGGCGCAGACGGGAGACCGGTGAGTCCCAGGAGGAATCGGTCGAACTGCCGGCAAGGCACCTTTTCCTTCAGCTGGTTGTCCTGCCCGACCAGACCACCGGCGGAAGCCTTCTGCTCGTTCAAAACCTTACCCGCGTCCGCCGCCTGGAAACCGTCCGACGGGATTTTATCTCCAATGTATCCCATGAACTACGCACCCCTCTGGCTTCCCTCAAGGCGCTGACAGAAACGCTTCAGGAAGGCGCGCTGGAAGATCCAAAGGCCGCGCGCCGTTTCCTGGGCCGCATCGAGACTGAGGTGGACGCCCTGACCCAGATGGCGGCTGAATTGCTGGAATTGACCCGCATCGAATCCGGTCAGGTGCCGCTGGAAATGAAGGTGGTTGACCCGACCAATTTGCTGAACCTGGCTTCCGACCGGATGCGGGCACAGGCTGAACGCGCCGGGTTAAAGCTCCGTGTGGAGGCACCCACCCGCATGCCCATGATCCGAGCCGATGCGACCAGGCTGGAGCAGGTGCTGGTCAACCTGATCCATAACGCGGTCAAGTTCACCCGACCGGGCGGTGAGGTTGTGTTATCAACCTCTTCAGAAGGAAATTTTATTCGTTTTTCTGTCAGGGATACCGGCTCCGGTATCCCTGCGGACGAATTGGAGCGTATTTTCGAACGGTTTTATAAGGCCGACCGTGCCCGTTCCGGCGGCGGCACAGGACTGGGGCTGTCCATCGCCCGCCACATCGTCGAGGCGCATGGGGGCAGGATTTGGGCGGAAAGTACGGAAGACCGGGGGAGTACATTTTATTTCACGATTCCAGTTAATCAAGCCTTAACACATCCATAACCTGGTTTTAGCAGGTTCTTAAGACCGGCGTGTTATCCTATAAGCAGATGACAGCCGGTTTTTTTTATGGAGGAACGATGACTACGATTGCGTTATTCTGGGTAATGGTGACAGCCACATTGGTTGTCTTTGGAGTGGATATTGTTCAAAAAAGGCGGAGAGGTCACCGGTAATTATTGGTTGAAAGAGGTAAATAAAAAATATGGAAAAGCACATTCTTGTTACAAATGATGATGGCGTGATGGCACCCGGGCTGCTAGCCCTGGTGAAGGAAATGCGCCAGATCGGAAAAGTAAGCATCCTGGCACCCGACCGCAACTGGTCGGGAGGCGGACATGTGAAAACCCTGGATCGCGCCCTGCGCGTACATGAAGCACTCCTGGCTGATGGCACCCTTGGTTATGCCAGTGATGGAGCACCTTCCGATTGTGTTGCCCTGGCTACCCTGGGATATTTCAAGGAGAAATTCGACCTGGTGGTTTCCGGAATCAATGTCGGTGCCAACCTCGGCCATGATGTGACATATTCCGGAACGGTGACTGCCGCTATGGAGGCGGTGATCGCGGGCATACCCGGAATTGCTGTTTCACTGGAGATTCCGGATGGGCACCTCGGTGTGATCGATTATGGTCCGGCTGCGAGGTCTGCACGCATGGTGGTCCAGCGAGTGATTGAGAACGACCTGCCTGCGGAGATCCTGCTAAATGTTAATGTCCCCTTCCTGCGGGAGGATCAAATCCAGGGATTCCGGCTGACCCGCCAGGGGCTGCGGGTTTACCACAGCCGTCTCGACGAACGGGTGGACCCGCGCGGGCGTTCTTATTTTTGGATCGGCGGCGATGCCCCCACCGGTGTTCCTGAGCAGGGTACCGATATCGGGGCGCTGGCAGAAGGTTTCATCTCGATCACACCTTTGCAGCTGGATCTGACCGCTTACCAGATCCTGCCCGATCTCTCATCCTGGCAATGGCAGGAGCAATCCAAGAAGCACTTCTTTCACCTGCCTGCACTCACATTTTCCCGACCATAATCTTAACCTAATGTTAACCAAGTGTTCTTTGGGCCTTAACTTCCCCCTGATACACTCCCATGTATGAATAATATATCCAAGGAGAATAGAAATATGCGCAAGAATTTGATCGTATCCATGTTTGTCATGCTCATCGCTGTCCTGGTGCTCAGCGCCTGCGGCCCTGCGACTACACCTCAGGTCGTGGTTGAGACACAGTTTGTGGAAGTCACTTCCACGCCCGGGCCTGCTGCTCCCGCCACCCCCACGCCTCTTCCGGCTGGCTCCGTCCAGATCAACGGCGCAGGCGCCACCTTCCCACTGCCGGTCTACACCCAGTGGACCTATGCCTTCCAGTATGTTGATCCGTCGGTGGTCATCAACTACCAGGGAGTCGGTTCCGGTGCCGGCAAGACCGCCATCCTCGATAACACGGTTGATTTCGCGGGTTCCAACTCATTATTGAATACCGACCAGTACACCCAGGGTGTCGATCTGCAAATGTATCCCATGCTGGCTGGTGCTGTTGTAGCAGTCTACAACATCTCCTTCAAGCCTGTCCCGACCCCGGAAGCCGGTAAAACCGCCATCACCCTGCCCAAGCTTATCCTTGACCGTCAGACTCTGGTGGATATCTACAATGCCACGATAACGAAATGGAACGATCCAAAGATAGTCGCCTTAAATCCAGATTTAGCGAACTATCTGCCGGATGCCGCCATCACTGTGGTCCATCGCTCGGATGGCTCCGGCACAACCGAGATCTTCACCAAGTCTCTCACCTCCTTCAGCCCGGATTGGACTGCGGGCGGCGCCTCCTCAGTCGAATGGCCTGCTGACAAGGCCGGGAATGGGATTGGCGGCAAGGGCAACCAGGGTGTGGCTGCGGCCGTCATCAATACCCCCAACTCCATCGGCTATGTGGAACTTTCCTATGCCAAATCCAACAACATGGCTTTTGCTTCGATGATCAATAAGGCTGGCAAGACGGTTGTCGCCGATGCCGCCAGCGTGGAAGCCGCCATGGCCGAGTACGCCACTGCCTTCACAGATAAACTGACCGCCACCATCGTGGATGGTTCCAGCGAAGGTGCCTGGCCGATCACCGGTTACACCTATATCATCCTGCACACCACCTCGATGACAGATTGTGTCAAGGCTCAGAAATTGCTCGAGTTCCTGCAATGGGCACAGACGGATGCAGGCGCGCAGAGTGCCGCTGCTTCGCTCGGTTATTCGGTCCTGCCCGAGGCTGTACGCCAGACCGTCCTTGCCAAACTGGCTGAGGTCACCTGCAACGGTCAACCGGTTCTAAAATAACGATCCATATCTATTGGCAGACCACGCATGCAGCGTGGTCTGCCGCGCTGATATTATGAAAAAAGTATTATTTGTTTGTATCGAAAATTCCTGCCGCAGCCAGATGGCTGAGGCACTTGCGCACCTATTGGCGGCAGATATCATTGATGCAGCCAGCGCCGGGTCACGACCCTCCGGCCAGGTCAATCCATTGGCAGTGATTGCAATGAATGAAATCGGTTATGACCTGTCCACGCACCGTTCGAAATCCCTGGGGGAAGTCTCCCGGGGGAAATACGATTACGTGATCACCATGGGCTGTGGGGACGAATGCCCGCTCATTCCGGCTGAATTCCATGAGGACTGGGACATTCCGGATCCAAAAGGCAAACCTCTAGCCAGCATGCGTGAAACCCGCGAACTGATCGCCGGGCGTATTCAGGACTTGGCCAAGAAGTTGAGGGGTATGAATGCAAAACCGTAAGATCATATCCCCCAATTCATTCCGAAGCCGATTGCTCCGCCTGGTGCATCACGGCGACCGTCCCTGGTTGGGATTGCTCATGCTGGTATCCGCCCTGGTGATTGTTCTAATGGCTGCCATTGGCTGGATGCTGTGGACCCGCTCGGGAGGTGCCCGCACTGAATTCGGCTGGTCCTTCCTGCTGCCCACCAGCCACCCCAACTGGGACCCGGTCAACAGCAATTTCCAGGCCTGGCCGTTCATTTTCGGCACCCTGATCACCTCCCTGGTGGCCATCCTCTTTGCCCTGCCCATCAGCCTTGGGATCGCCATCTTCCTGGCTGAACTATGCCCTGCCTGGCTGCGGACCCCGCTAACCTGGCTGGTCGAACTGCTGGCTGCCATCCCCAGCGTGGTCTATGGACTGTGGGGCATTTTTGTCTTTTTACCACTGGTTGTCACGCCGCTTGGAAATTTCCTGGCGAATACGTTGGGACAGGTGCCCGTGGTCGGGGCTTTCTTTACCGGTCCCATCCCGGCCAGCGGTTCCTCACGACTGGCAGCCAGCCTGATCCTGACCATTATGATCATTCCCACCATCGCTGCGGTGACCCGTGACGTCTTCCTGGCAATCCCCAATTCCCAGCGCGAAGCCTCGCAGGCACTCGGCGCTACAAAATGGGAGACCATCTGGCAGGTGCTCATCCCTTACGGACTGTCTGGCATCCTTGGCGCGGTCATCCTGGGGCTGGGCCGCGCCCTGGGTGAGACGATGGCCGTCACCATGGTGATCGGGAACAGCATTGAATCCACGTCCTCCCTCCTGCGTCCCGGGTATACGATGGCCAGCGTGATAGCCAACGAATTTGCTGAGGCAGTCTCCAAACTGCATACCGAAGCCCTGGTTGAAATTGGCCTGATATTGTTTGTTACTACCCTTCTGTTGAATATCCTGGCTCGCTTCCTGGTCTGGCGTGTGGCGCGCAAGACCCCGCAG
Organism: uncultured Chloroflexia bacterium; assembly: GCA_963828815.1. GTDB lineage: Bacteria > Chloroflexota > Anaerolineae > Anaerolineales > Villigracilaceae > UBA877. The sequence goes on along the minus strand of CAWHGD010000002.1, from coordinate 724,907 downwards.
GAGGCGCGCGCATGAGCACCTTCACCGAACTCATCGACAGGAATCGAACAGGCCGCGCCCGCCAGCGAAAGTCCACCAATGCGCTCATGCTCTCCCTGACCGCTCTCCTGACGGCACTCGCGCTGGTGCCTCTCTTCTGGATCATCGGCTACGTGATCATCCGGGGTGGAAAATCAATCAACCTGGATTTCTTCATCCATCTGCCGCGTCCGATGGGCATGGCTGGAGGCGGTGTTCTCCATGCCATTGAAGGTACCCTGGTGGTCACGCTCCTGGCTGCAGTCTTTGCCATCCCGCCGGGAGTGCTGGCCGCTTTCTACGCGGCCCGTTTTCCCAATACCCCGCTGGGAGTGGCCCTGCGCTTCAGCACGGATGTGCTTTCGGGCGTACCGTCCATTGTCATCGGCCTGTTCACGTATGCACTGATGGTCAAACCGATGGGACATTATTCCGGGCTGGCAGGAGGGGTGGCACTGGCTTTCCTGATGCTGCCGACCATCATCCGGACAACAGAAGAGATGCTTAAACTGGTGCCTTCCACGCTGCGTGAGGCTTCGCTGGGGCTTGGGGCGCCTGAATGGAAGACCTCGCTGAGCGTGCTTTTTCCGGCGGCTGCCAATGGGATCATCACCGGATTCCTGCTGGCCCTGGCACGTGCGGCGGGAGAAACCGCTCCGCTGCTGCTGACCACTCTCGGTAATGAGCGTTTCGACCTGGCTCAGATCATCACCGGCGGAGTGCAGGCCCACCAATCCGTGTTCCAGATCATCGGGCGCATCATAAACCAGCCTTTGGATTCACTCCCGCTTACATTGTGGAAATATGCACAGCAGCCTTATCCCGAGCGCATTGACCAGTCCTGGGGGGTCGCCCTGGTGTTGATGCTTCTTGTTCTAATAATAAATATAACTGCCCGGGCCTGGATCCAGGTCCGTACAAGGCGAATGAAAGGTTAGTCGTATGAAGATGGAAATTGCTGAATCAGTATTTCAGGGTGCAGACACCGTGGAAAGCCCCGCAAAAATGGTTGTCAAAGACCTGGCGGTTTTCTATGGAAAATTCCGCGCCCTGAAGGGTGTCAACCTATCCATTCCCTCCCGGATGATCACGGCCATTATTGGACCTTCCGGATGCGGGAAGTCCACCCTGCTGCGCTCCTTCAACCGCATGAATGATCTGACCTCCAACTGCCGTGTGGAAGGGGAAATCACCCTGGAAGGGGAAAACCTCTACGCTCCCGGAGTGGATGTGGTGGATATCCGCCGGCGGGTTGGGATGGTTTTCCAGCGCCCCAACCCATTCCCCAAGTCCATTTATGATAACGTTGCCTACGGGCCGCGCCTCTACGGCATCCACCGGCGCTCCGACCTGGATGGAATAGTGGAGCGCAGTTTGAAATCTGCCGCCCTGTGGGATGAGGTCAAGGATAAACTCCACCAATCCGGCTTGTCCATCTCCGGCGGGCAGCAGCAGCGTTTGTGCATCGCACGGGCGTTGGCGGTCGAACCGGAGGTCATCCTGATGGACGAACCCGCTTCAGCACTCGACCCGATCTCCACTCTCAAGATCGAGGAATTGATGCAGGAACTAAAGAAGGATTACACCATTGTCATAGTCACCCACAACATGCAGCAGGCGGCGCGCGTCTCGGATTTCACTGCCATGATGATGATCGACGAAGCACGTGCCGGGAGACTCATTGAATATGACACAACCAATATGATTTTTACCCGGCCCAAAGACAAACGCACCGAAGACTACGTTACCGGGCGGTTTGGATAATGCGCGAGGGATGAAAATGGTTATAATAGGCAAAGAGCGTCAAGGAGCGATGCATTCTATGCGAAAGACTTTTGAAAAAGAGATCCAGCATTTGAAAGACGAACTGCTTGTACTGGGCAGCGTGGTGGAAGCGCAGATCCTCGGCTCGGTGGAATCCCTTAAGAAACGTGATCTGGATGCCTCACGGCGCATCCATGAGACCGATGACCAGGTGAACGCCAAGCGTTATGCCATCGAGGAGCAGGTGATGATCGTCATCGCCACCCAGCAGCCCATGGCCCACGATCTGCGCCTGCTGGCCTCCATCCTCGAGGTCAGCGGCGAACTGGAGCGCATGGGGGATTATGCCAAGGGCATCGCCACCGTCAGCATCCGCATGGGTGACGAGCCGCTGCTCAAGCCGTTGATCGACATCCCGCGCATGGCGGATAAGGGGGCCGACATGCTGCACCGCGCCCTGGGTGCATTTGTCCATGAAGATGTGGAGGCCGCCCGCGCCATCCCGGCCGAGGATGACGAAGTGGACGGGCTCTACAACCAGATCTACCACGAATTGATGTTGTTCGTCATCCAGGATCCAAAGACCATCGAGCGCGCCAACTGGCTGCTGTGGGTGGCGCACAACCTGGAGCGCCTCGCCGACCGGGTGAGCAATATCTGCGAACGGACGGTATTCATCGCCACTGGCGAGTTGAAGGAACTGGAAAAGCACGACAAGAAGTAGTAAATATGGTATGGGAGTGTGAAAAGAGACGGATGCATCCGTCTCTTTTTTTTACCCTACAGCAACCTGTCCCCCCCGTCCACCGAGTCGGAGCGGAAGTGGCAGCCGCGGCTCTGGCGGTTGTGGCGGGCAGCCTCGCCAATGATCAGACCCACTTCCACGGCGTTGCGCAGGCCGATCAGGCTGTCGCTCAATTTCGTCTTGCGGTAGAAGGTCTCGATCTCATTCTGCAGGTGGCGCAGTTCACGGATGGCGCGCGAGAGCCGGTCCCCCGAGCGCACCAGGCCGACGTAATGCCACATGATATTCTGGATGTTCTGCATATCCCCCTGGATGAGCGCCGGGTCGGACTCCTGGGTGAGATTGGATTCGTCCCAGGCGGGGATGTCCTCGCGGGCGGGCACGGTATTGGGCTTGCCAGAAGAAAATCGGGCTTCGATCTCACGGGCGGCGCGCTTGCCCCACACCAGCCCTTCCAGGAGCGAGGTGGAAGCCAGCCGGTTGGCGCCATGCAGCCCGGTGCAGGAGACTTCGCCCACCGCGTACAGGTTGGCAACGCTGGAACGGCCGAACTCATCCACCGCCACGCCGCCGCAGAAGTAATGCGCCGCCGGCACCACCGGGATGGATTCGCGGCGTGATGTCGATGCCGACGCGTTTGCACTCGGAATAGATGTTCGGGAAGCGCGCCTTGATCTTTGCCGCCGGGCAGTGCGAGGCGATGTCAAGCAGGACATAGGAATAATCGTGGGCTTCCATCTCGGTGTGGATGGCACGCGCCACCACATCACGCGGGGCCAGGTCCTTCCACTCGGGGGAATATTTCTCCATGAAGGGATGCCCGTCGGGGGTGAGCAGGATGCCGCCTTCGCCGCGCACCGCTTCGCTGATCAGGAACCCTTCCGCTCCCGGCACCGACAGGGCGGTGGGATGGAACTGGATGTACTCGGCGTTCGTGATGCGCGCCCCGGCCCGGGAGGCCATCGCCAGGCCGTCGCCGCGCGCTCCGGGGGGATTGGTGGTATTGCGGTATATGCGCCCGATGCCGCCCGTGGCGAGCACGGTCGCTGCCGCCAGCGTGCGGTGGACGGATTTCCCCTTGCGGTCAAAGACGTACGCGCCGTGGCAGGTGACCGGTTCGTAGGCCGCCAGCGGGTCGCGGGCATGATGGGGGTAGGTGATCAGGTCCACGGCGGTGGCCTCGGTCAGCAATTCCACGTTAGGGCATCTGCCCAGCGCAGCCACCAGGCCCAGCATGATGGCCTTGCCGGTGCCATCGCCCACATGCAGGATGCGCCTGCGGGTGTGCGCCCCTTCCTGTCCGAAGGCGAGATTCCCCTCCGCGTCGTGGTCGAAGTGGATGCCCGCCGTACCGACCAGGATCTCCTGCAGCAAGCCCGGCCCTTCCTCGGCCAGGATGCGGGCTGCCTTGGGAAGGGAGGCGCCTGCCCCGGCGGCGAGGATATCCGCCACCAGCAGGTCGGCGCTGTCATCCAGCCCGCGGCCGATGATCCCGCCCTGGGCGTAGCGGGAGTTGGACTCGTGCGGGTCGGGTTCGCGGGTGATGAGGATGATGCGCCGGTCCGGGTTCTGGGCCAAATTCAGGGCGGCGGTGGCTCCGGCGATCCCTGAGCCGATGATGAGAACGTCTGTTGTTTTCATAGTTTTTGATTTTCAGGCAGGTGCAGAGGAGCTCACACCTTGATGATCCCTTGGGTCAGCCGATCCTGATCATGCGCTCCACGGCGCGCTGTGCCCTCACCCGCATCTGCTCCGGCACCTCGATGATATAGCGGTTGAACTTGAGCGCGTCACGCGTGTCTTCCATCGTGATCATGTTCATATGCGGGCAGCGCACCATGCACAGGCGCAGCATGTCCTTCTCCGGGTTGGCGGCGGCAACATTGTCTCCCATGGCACATTCGGTCAGCAGAAGGTAATGCGGGGCTTTCGACTGCTGGACGTACCGGATCATGGCATTGGTCGATCCGGAGAAATCCGCCGCGGTAGTGACCTCGGGGCTGCATTCCGGATGGGCCAGGATGACCACATCCGGGAACTGGGCTGCGAACGGTCTCGATATCCCCGACGGTGAACTTCTCGTGCACCTCGCAGCGGCCGCGCCAGCCGATGAGCTGGTAATCCAGATCACCGTTTCCAGCTTCCTCCTGTGCATCTTTCAAAGGAGGATGAATGGAAGGGAAAATGATGTGTTTGCCGGTTTCGCGTGCCACGTTCTTCGCCAGGTATTCATCCGGCAGGAAGATGACCGTATCGGCATGGAGCGAGTCGACCACTGCGGCCGCGTTGCTGGAGGTGCAGCAGATATCCGACTCGGCTTTCACGTCGGCGTAGGTGTTCACGTAGGTCACCACCGGTACGCCGGGGAATTTTGCCTTCAAGGCGAGCACATCCGCGGCGGTGATGGATTCAGCCAGCGAGCAACCGGCCTTGGCAGCCGGCAGCAGCACGGTTTTTGACGGGTTGAGGATCTTGGCAGTCTCCGCCATGAACCGGACGCCGCAGAAAACGATCACGTCCTTGTCTGTCTGCGCAGCCTTGCGCGACAGGTCGAGCGAATCACCGGTGAAATCGGGGATGGAATGGAACAGGGCTGGTTCCATGTAGTTATGGCCCAGGATGACGGCATTGCGCTTGCGCTTTGAGCCTGTTGATCTCCACCGCGATCCCGGCCTTGTAGCGCAATTCCACATCCGGGACGATGCGGGAGAGTTTGGCCTGCATGCTGGCGTACATCTTGTCTACTGCGCTGGTCATGAATACTCCAAGATAAAGAAATCCGTCTCTAGTGATCGCTCGAAATCAACGGTCGCGATCGCCGTCACTGCTCGAGGATAGTCGAAGGATACGTCGAACACCCTGGCGGAATGGGTGAGAGCGCCAACCGAAATGTAATCCACGCCCGATTCGGCGATCCTGCGGACGGTCTGCAGGGTGACATTGCCGCTGGCTTCCAGTTTGGCGCGGCCGGCTGTGAGCGCGACGGCTTCCGCCATGCTTTCAGGGGACATGTTGTCGAGCAGGATGCGCTCCACTCCAGCCTGAAGGGCCTCGCCCACATCCTGCAGGTTCCGGGCTTCCACCTCGATCTGCAGGCCCGGCGCACCCAGGCGGGCGCGCTGGACGGCGAGCGTGATCGACCCGGCGTGATCGATATGGTTGTCCTTGATAAGCACCATGTCATACAGGCCGATGCGGTGGTTCTGACCACCACCGCGCAGGACCGCCAGCTTATCCACCAGGCGCAGGCCGGGGGCGGTCTTGCGCGTATCGAGAATGACCGCCTTCGTCCCGGCGACCGCATCGACAAAGGAACGCGTCAGCGTGGCGATTCCCGACATGCGACCGAGGAAGTTGAGCGCCGTACGCTCGGCTGTCAGCAGGCTGCGAGCGGAGCCGGAAACGAGGGCAAGCACCTGCCTGTCGTTCACGCACCCGCCTTCCTCCACCTGCGCCTTGAAATCCACATTCTTATCCAGGGCCCTGTAGACAGCCCGGGCAACGTCCAGGCCTGCGATCACTCCATCCTGCTTGGCGATGATCTGGCCGCGCATTGAAGAGGCCTCGGGGAAGATGGCGTTCGTGGTTGCGTCACCCGCGCCGATGTCTTCCGCCAGGGCGGAGCGGATGGTGGCGAGGATTTCTACGGAAACTCCGCTTTCTTTTGACATCGGATATACTCTATCGCCTTTTGGGTGTTTTTGTCAAGGCGACTTGTTGGCCCGGGCAACAGTTCTTTCATTTTGAAAGAACCTCCTCAGGGAGTCTAAATCGGGTATACTTGCTTATATTAGTCCAATTATAATACAAGGAGACAGGATGAATAAGAAGATTCTTCCAGCACTTTCAGCACTGGTGCTTGTGGTAATGGCATGCAGTTTTAACACAGCCAAAACCCCCACTGCGCAGGCGCCTTCCGGAGCACAGGTCTTTTTTCAGGACGATTTTTCCAACCCCGACAGCGGCTGGGACCGGGCTCAAAGTGATTTCGGTTCCACCGATTATTCGAATGGCAGCTATGTTATTAATATCGCCAAGGCAAATATCTATATCTTTGCCAATCCCTCGCAATCATTTCAAAACGATGTGCGAATTGAAGTGGACGCTGTCAAAGCCAGCGGCACGGTCGATAACGCCTACGGGGCGCTGTGCCGGTACCAGGATCCCGACAATTACTATTTCTTCGAGATCAGCAGCGACGGCTACGTTGGGATCGGGATCAACAAGGCTGGCGTCAAGACTCTCCTTTCTTCCTCGGATAACAACATGGTCCCCGATTCGAGCGTCAACCAGGGTGATGCCAGCAACCACCTGCGCGTGGATTGCATCGGGAGCACCCTGACCCTGTATGTCAACGGCATCCAGGCTGCATCTGCCACCGACAGTTCTTTTACCGGCGGGGATATAGGTTTGATTGCCGAGACGTTTACGGTCGCCGGCACCGAAATCCAGTTTGACAACCTTTTTGTGTTCAAACCATAACCCGTGTGCCGCCCAAACTCCCGCACAGCGAATGCGCGGGAGTTTTTTATTTTAACACCTGTAAAATTTGAGGATATTCCGCCTATCATTCCTCTGCGCTTTGTTACTCAACATTGAGTTCAATCGGAGTATCATATATTCAACGAACATTCCTTACAGGAGCAGCCCATGCGAGACCTGACCAACGAGATACTCGAATTGATCCGCCGCACTTCAACAGACCTGCCGCCGGACGTGGAAAAACGATTGCATGCTGCCGTGGGGAATGAAGCCCCCGGATCGGCGGCGCGCGGTGCACTGGAGACCGTGATCAAGAACGTGGAACTATCACGCCAGAATTCCAGTCCCATTTGCCAGGATACGGGCACCCCCATCTTTTATGTAAAATATCCTGCAGGCTGGAGCACGCACCTGCTCAAAGAGCAGATCCGTGCCGCGCTCGTGGAAGCCACCCGCAAGGCGTACATGCGCCCGAATGCCGTGAATGCGGTCACCGACAAGAACAGCGGGAATAACCTGGGCGGAGACGATTTTCCATACATCCATTTTGACGAAGTGGAGGGCAGCGAGCTGACGATCGCGTTGATGCTCAAGGGCGGCGGCTGCGAGAATGTGGGGGCGCAATACTCGCTGCCGGATAACCGCCTCGGCGCGGGCCGCGACCTTGCCGGCGTCCGCAAGGTCGTCCTGGATGCCGTGCATAGGGCGCAGGGACAGGGCTGCGCGCCCGGGATCCTGGGGGTTGCCATCGGCGGGGACCGCGGCAGCGGTTATGTCAAATCCAAGGAAGTGCTGCTGGACGACATTGGCACGCGCAATCCCGATCCAAAACTGGCGGAACTGGAAGAACGGCTGACCGGCGAGGCCAATCAGCTGGGCATCGGTCCGATGGGCTTCGGAGGGAAAACAACGGTCATCGACACGAAGATCACCGGTCTCTTCCGCCTGCCGGCTTCCTATTTCGTCACCATCTCCTACATGTGCTGGGCATACCGGCGGCGCAAGATGACAGTACGAGGCGACGAGATCATCTACGAATAGAATAATCCTGCGAACGTAGAACCATGGGCGCAGGCCTCCATTTCAGGGAAAATCCAGAGGATAGCGATATGCGTACAATCACAATCCCCATCGACGATGATACCATCCGCAGCCTTAAGGTGGGCGAACCGGTGGCATTATCCGGTATCATGATCACCGGTCGTGATGTGGTTCATAAATGGTTGATCGAGACCTTCATCCGGAAGACCCGCCAACCGCAGGGTGAAGACCTGCAGGTCTACGAGGCGCTCAAGCCGATCCTGGCGGGCGGTGTCATCTATCACTGCGGACCGGTTGTTTCAGGGCTGGATACGAAACAATACCGGTTTGTAGCCGCCGGACCCACCACTTCCATCCGGGAGGAACCCTACCAGGCGGAAGTGATGAAGCATTTCAATCTCAAGGGCGTGATCGGCAAGGGCGGCATGGGCGCAAAGACACTTAAAGGCTGCCAGGAGGTGCCGGGTGTATATTTCCATGCCATCGGCGGTGCAGCCACGTTGATCGCCCAATCGGTGACCAGGGTTCTGGGGGTGCATAAACTTGAATTTGGCGTGCCGGAAGCCATCTGGGTTATCGAAGTGAAGGACTTCCCCGCCGTGGTAACCATGGATGCCAGCGGCAAATCCCTGCACGAGGTGGTGGAACAGGACTCAGCCAGGGTCCTGGCTGAGCTACTGGCGAAATAATAAGCCAAATCGCCCGTCATCCAGTTGAACGGGCGATTTTATTTTATTGTAGATGTTTCACTCCCGCTGGAAGCCAGCTCGCGGTAGAGAAACCAGTGCCCCAGCCGGTCATCCACATCGTTGATCTGGCGATCGTAATAAAGATCGAAAATCCTACCCGGGGCCGTCCGCACCCGGAAGTAGAAGCGACCTACTCCAAGCGAGCCGCGCGTTGATGCAATGGTGGCATGCGCCGGGCGCATATTGCGCGCCATCCTGCCGCGGCGGGTGAAATCATGCCACTCGGAAATTTTTTCCGCCACGTCGTAATGCTGCCCCTGCCAGTGGAAGCCATCCGGGCAGGGCGGGGTTTTCAGGCGGGCGGGCGGCGAATCGAAATTGACCTCGATGGGCGCCCCTATGAAATGCAGGACGATCTCATTCATACAGAGTTGGGGAAATCACACTAGGATTCCGATATGGATAACGTTGGGAAATGGTGCCATTCATCCGCAGATCAGTGTCATCACACAAACAGGGATGGTTCAAAATACATACCCCCTGACGGTATGATGTCCCTCGAAAGGGATGTCAGGGGTCAGGATTGCGATTTCACCTTGGAAAGCAGGGACTTGTATTTTTCGATATGCGGTGGATTCATGGACAGGATCGTCTCGAGGTTCTGGACGGCACCCTCCCGGTCTCCAGCCGCGACGAGCAGTTCATGGCGGCTCTCGAGTTGAGACACGGCATCCGGGATGCGCTTCGCATGCCGGTATTCCTCCGCCAGGGCGAGATGCAGGATGGGCTGCTTGGGTATCTCGTTGACCAGGTCCTCCAGGAAGGGGATGGCCTCCTTGCGCCTGTTGGAGTTCTGCAGGTACGACAGATAGGCGTCCAGTTCTGCACCCGCCTGGGAAACCTGGGTGAGGCGGAGGTTCAGGTCGATCAGTGTCTTGCGGATCGTGGCATCGTTTGGCTCAAGGGTGCGGATCTGTTCCAGGATGCGTAAAGCCTGGCGCCAGTCCAGCCGCTGCATGTCGATATCTGCCATGCGGCGCATCAGTTTTACGCTCCAGGCACCGCTGTGCGCCTCCCTGCTGGGCCAGTGACAGGGCCGTGGTGTAGGTCTTGCGCGCCATGTCGAGTTCAGCCAGGCGGTAATAGATATCCGCCAGGTCGATGTACTCGCTGACGGCTTCATCCACCAGGCCGCGCGCCGCCAGTTGATCGATGAGACGGGTGCGGACGGTCAGGTCCATCGGAGCCACCTGCACGATGCGCTTTAATAGATTTACCGCCTGGGTGGCCTCGCCGCGCACGCTGTAGGCTTCTGCCACCACCGTATACTTGGTGATGGCATCCTGGGTGCGTCCATCCTGGATCAGCAGGTCACCGATCAAGGTATGAAGCGGCAGATACGTGGGGGCATATTTGAATGAATCAAAGGCTTCGTCCATGGCAGTCCGCAGGTGACCGGCACGCGCCAGGTTGCGGACCTTGCCTATCGTTTCGATGACCTGGCCGCTCTGGGCCTGGGCAAGCAATTCCGCCAGCGGCATCGGCGGAGCCCCCTCACCCGACTTCGGCAACTGCTCCCGGGCTTGAAGCACTTCCGCCCGCCAGTTTGGCCGGAGCAACAATTCCTGGATGTTATCGCAGAGTTGTTCCTGCGACTTGGTGTCGGTCTGCTGGGCATTGGCTTCGATCAGCGGTTCGTACAACTGGCGTATGTCGTCAGCCTGTTCGGGGGGAACAACCTGCGCATCGGCCATCCTTGAGGGCTTCCATGTACTCGGTCACGGCTTCCGGCAGATGCTCCATCTGGCGGTGGATCTGGGCCATCAGCAGGTGCGCGCCAAGCGTATATTCCGGCGTGTTTGACCGCGTTCTGCAGGTGGCGCAAGCCGCTTTCCAGCCGCTCGCCCCTGGAGCGCAGAAAGCCGAGGTAGAAGTAGAGGGCAGGGTCCGTGAAGCCGGCTGTGAGCGCTTTTTCCAGTTCCTCCGCAGCCTCGGTCTCGCTGGTCCTTTGAAGTCTGGGCGTCGATGGCCTGGCTGATATGCTGCAGGATCACGGCGCGGTTGCTCTGGATCAGGCTTAACTCCCCGGTGCCGCGGACGATGGCCTGCATCCCGACTTTCGGAGTCTGCGGTTTGCCCGCTTCCATCGGAAAGTTCGAACAGCACCTCCGCCAGGCGGGTGAGGGCGCGTTTGCGCGCCTCCGCGATCGGGTCGAGACCGGTATCGGCGTTCTTGGGGGATTCCAGCTGTTTCACCTGGGCCATGCGCAGCGGACCGGTGCCGCCCTGCGGGCGCATGGGTTTGGGGAGCAGTTGTCCGCTTTTCAGCATGGACTGTGCCTGGCGGGCTTCCGGAGCTGCCGGGGGTCAGGTGCAGGGCGCGCCCGATCATTTCGGCGGCCTTTTCCGCATTCCCGGAGCGCTGCAGCAGGCTGGCCACCGCCAGGTATTCGCTGGACGGCCTGCTGGGTATGTGCCCGAGACGTTCGTGAACCATCGCCAGGTACGAATGGGCGGTGATATGTTCGGAATCCAGCTGGGTGACATGCGACCCAGTTCGCGAGAGCCTTATCGGCATCCTGGTTCTTGATGTAGAGTTCGGCTGCCTTCATGGAAGACTGGATGGCTTCCGTGATATTCCCCAGCCGCTCGGAGAGCTGTCCCACTTTCTCCAGCGGGACCGGGTCATTGGGAGCAGCCTGGGCAGCCTGTCTGATAGACCTGGAGCGCTCTCATCATAGCGCTGCAACTCAAACAGAGCCAGGCCCAGGCTGGTGAGCGCCTTGGGATGGTTCGGGAAATTCTTCGAGTGCTTCGCTGATAGGCTGCGGCGGCCTTGTCCCACTGCTGGTCCCAGGCCGCCGAATGGCCCTTGCTCATCGCTTTTTGGAAGATATCTTCGCGTCCGGCCATACGATTCTCTCTCGGTGGTAACGTGTTACATCCAACGGCTGCATTTCATCCCAGTTTGACCCCCAGCGTGCCTCGGTGGTCAGCGGGATGGACAGCGGGTAGGCATTCTCCATGACTTCCCGCACCACCCGGCTGCCACTGCGTTCAATTCGGCGCTGCGGGCATTCGAGCACCAGTTCGTCATGCACCTGCAGGAGCATCCTGCCGTGCAGGCCGGCCTGCGCCAGGGCGGGCGGGATCCTGATCATGGCGATTTTCATTATATCAGCAGCCGTGCCCTGGATGGGGGCGTTGATGGCTTCGCGTTCCTCGCGGTTCTTCATCACCTGGTTGAGGCCGCTTTTCAGGGTGGGGAAGTAGCGCCGGCGGCCCAGCAGCGTTTCCACGTAACCGTCTGCGGGCGGCCTCCTTGCGAATGCCGTCCAGGTATTTCTTCACACCCGGGAACTGCTTGAAATAGGCTTCGACAAAATCCTGCGATTCGGCCAGGGTCAGGTCGGTGGTGCGGGTCAGCCCGAAGGCAGACATGCCGTAGATCAGGCCGAAGTTGATGGCCTTGGCATGGCGGCGCTGTTCCTTGGTCACCGCTTCGAGCGGGACGTCGTAGATGGCGGCCGCGGTGGTGGCATGGATATCCTGCCCGGCGCGGAAGGCGTTCAACATGGCTTCATCCCCGGCCATGTGCGCCACGATGCGCAGTTCGATCTGCGAGTAATCCAGCGAGAGCGAGCACATTGCCCGGGCTCGGCGACGAAGCCGCGCCGGACGCGCCGGCCCAGGTCGGTGCGGGTGGGGATGTTCTGCAGGTTCGGGTCGGAGGAGGACAGCCGTCCGGTCACCGCGCCGGTCTGGCTGAAGGAGGTGTGCACGCGGCCGGTCTCCGGGTGGATCTGCAGCGGCAGCGCATCCACATAGGTGGATTTGAGCTTGGAGAGTTCGCGGTATTCCAGGATCATATCCACCACCGGATGCTGCCCGCTCAGTTCATCCAGCACGCCTGCCGCGGTGGAATAATGCCCGGAGGCGGTCTTTCTGCCCCGGTCGGGTGGGGCCAGGCGCAGGGTGCCGAAGAGCACATCGGAAAGCTGCTGGGTGGAGTTGAGGTTGAAGGTCTTGCCGACCGCGGCGTAGACCTGCTGTTCGAGTGTCGGCCAGGCGCTCGTTCAGTTCCACCGAGAAAGCTGGCGAAGAAATCCTTGTCGAGGGCGATCCCGGCCATTTCCATGTCGGCCAGCACCGGGATGAGCGGCATTTCGATATTGACGAACAGGTCCCACAGTTTTGGGAAGCGCTTGAGTTCCGTTTCCAGGAGCGGCTTCAGGCGCAGGGTGGTCTCGGCATCCGCGGCGGCATAGGGAGCCGCCTCGGCGATGGCGACCTCGGCCATCGAGAGCTGGTTCTTGCCGGTGCCGATCAGGTCCTCGATGTGGGTCATCGCCTCGCCCAGGCGGGCGGCGGCCATGTTCTTCAACCCCAGGTTGCGCGAGCCGGGGTCGAGCACCCACTCGGCCAGCATCGTATCGAAGGCCAGCGGTGCGACCCGGATGCCGTAGCGCGCCAGCATGATGAAATCGTATTTCAGGTGGTGCCCGATCTTGGGGATGCGGGCATCCGTCAGCGGGCGTGCGCAAGGCCGAAATGCACCTGTTCGAGCGGCAACTGCGTCCCGGCGTTGTGCCCGACCGGGATGTAATAGCCCTCGCCGGCCTTCACCGCCAGCGAAATGCCGACCAGGCTGGCGGTCATCTCATCGGTGGAGGTGGTCTCGGTGTCGAAGGAGATGATCGCGCCGCGTGTTCAAGCACTTGGCCAGCACATTCCAGCCAGGCTCCTGGCGTATCCACCACGATGACCGTGATAATTCGGCCGCGGGCGGGCGGCTGGTCATCCGCTGCAGCCAATCGGCAGAGGGTTCGCCGTGAAAAGGCTCATTTGCTGCGTCCTGCGGAGGCTGCCTCAGGCGAAGCGCCGGTCAATTTGTGCAGTTTATCGATCAGCGAACGGAATTCCAGGTCGCGGAAGAGGGCTTCCACCTTGTGCCGGCTCGAAGGCCTCGGTGCGGGCCTGCTCCAGGTCGAGCGTCACCGGCAGGTCGGTGCGGATGGCGGCCAGTTTGTAGCTCATGTAGGCAGACTCCTTCCCGGCTTCCAGTTTGGTCGCGCCAGCGCGGCTCGATCTCGTCCAGGTGGGCGTAGATGTTATCCAGCGTCCCGTATTTCGCCAGCAGGTTCTCGGTGGTCTTTTCCCCCACACCCGGCACGCCGGGGATGTTGTCCGATTTGTCGCCCACGAGGGCTTTGTAGTCCACCACCTGCTCCGGGCGGACGTGCAGTTTGCCGAGCACATCTTCGGCGGTGATGTAGTTCTGGTCGTCGCCGGCCAGGTAGACGATGGTGCGGTCGTTGACCAGTTGGAGCAGGTCGCGGTCGCCGGTGATGATCTTGACGCCCAATCCCTGTCCGGCGGCCCAAGCGGCAGCGGAACCGAGCACATCGTCGGCTTCGAAGCCTTCCATCTCCAGGCGCGGGATGTTGAAGGCATCCACCATCTGGCGGATGCGCTCGATCTGCGGGCGCAGGTCATCGGGCATCTTGGCGCGCGTGGCCTTGTATTCGGGATAGATCTCATCGCGGAAGGTCTTGCCGGTGTCGAAGGCCACCGCCAGGTAATCGGGCTTTTCCTGCTCGAAGATGCGCAGGAGTTCACGGGCAAAGCCGTAGATGCCGGCGGTCGGTTCGCCGTTGGAGGTCTGCCAGCGCTGGCTGGTACCGCCGGCGGTCAGGGCAAAATACATGCGGTAGGCCAGGGCATGGCCGTCAATCAGATATAAGGTTGGGGGCATGGTATGCGGGGGAGGCGAAAGCACGCCTTCCGGGAACAAAAGAGGAACTAAGTGTTTACCTGGGTAATCCCCTGGCGCTGGCGGGTCTGGGTGATGAAATCCTTGATCAACTGGGCCGGGGGTGGCTGGGAGCCGCCCATGATGAGATAGCCGGGTGCCCAGAAATCGCCGGAGGGATTGTCTTTCTTGAAGCGTGGGAATTCAGCGAAGATATTTTCCGAAGTGTGCTGGCGCAGTGATGCGCATCAGGTAGGCCGGGCGAGGTGGCGGGCGGCACGTTGACGATCCACTGCAGGTATTCGGGCCGCACCGAGATGTATTCCAGCCGCCAGCCGAAGGCGATGCAGATCTGCGGCACCCATTCCCCCAGGCGGTCGAGCAGGTCGCCGGTCAGGTGGTGGTGCGGGAAACGCGGCACCAGCAGACAGGCATAATCCAGGTTGTAGACAGCCGGTGAGACCGGTTCGAGGACGATCTTGCGCCCCACCTCGGGCGCGGGGCGTGAACGCGTTTCCCTGGCGGGTTCGGTCTCCAGCCCGGTATCCTGGGATCGGTTCCTGCGGGGTTCGGTGGGAGACTGGACGGCCTGCTCCTGCGGGGTGGGGGATGCCTCGGACTGGTCTGTGTCGAGCAGCAGCTTCATCCGCTCCGCCGGAGAGATCCGGCGACCGAATTGCGGCGTTACGGTGAACGGCTGGACGGAGGCGGGTCGAGGCTGCCTGCGCAAGCCGGGCACGGGTGTGCCGTCGTTCTCAATGGAACCAGCCTCGGGATCTGCGAACGAAGGCGAGGCCGGTGAATCGGAAAGTGAGTCCAGGTCCTGTGTGCTGCCCGCTGGATCCTGGCCGATTGTTTCTTCGCTGCGGGTGTTCGAAAGGGAATGCACCAGTTGGGAAGCCTGGGTGCGGATCGTGCTGAAGGGGGTTTCGGCGTCGAACACCAGGGCGAGCACCATCCCTTCGGCAAGGCGGGTGGCGTAGAGCATGTGCTCGGCATTGGTGGAGGTGAGGCGCACAAAACGCACCAGGTCGTTCTCTTCCTGGGGGTCCCAGTAACGCGTGAGCGTATCGGCCAGTTCACGTGCAGCCGATTGAGGCAACTGACCGGCATAAGCCCACAACTGGTTGGTGCGGGTGATGAGCGCGGCCTGGGCGGAAGATTCCAGCGTGAGGCGGGTGAGATGCTGGGCGGCGCGGGTCACATCCGAGAGCCAGGGGATATCCTCGTCTGATACGATGTTCGCTGTCAGGGCGGGTATCTCCAGAGTGGGGGAATAACTGAAGTATTTTTCCATCATTTCGAGCAGATGGGGCAGGTAGAGCGGCTTGGAGAGGGTCTCACGCGGGAAGAGCTCTTCAAGCGCCAGGTGCCAGCCTGTTTCTGAGACGACCACGAAAATGATCTCAGGATTGACCTTCCGAAGAAGGGCGCCAATTTTAAGTAATTCGGATTCAGGCAGGGAGGTATCGAGAAAGGCGAGGGCGGGGTTAAAATCGCGCCCGTAGGCCTGGATGGCTTTCTGGCTTTCAGCCACGCGGACGACAAACTGACCCGTTTCTTCCAGCCCCTGGCGGATGAATTCCCCGAACGGGATGTCAGTAGTGATGATCAGCAAAGGCGTTGTCATCTGGCATGAAGTTTATCACGGGGCAAGCCGAGAAGCAAGCCTTCAAAACCGCAAAGGGATGCTAAAATACTGTAGGATTTGTCATGATTCTGGCCATTTTTGGGCTAAAAACCCCTCCGGCAGGGCTGAAGGCAGATTTGCAAGCCAGGCTGGACCTAAAATGAATCAGTATAATTGCCGCTTCAGTCACCGCCATCTTGAAATGAAGTGGAACACCCTCGAGATTTCCGACCAGGAGACACCGTGCCCGAATACGCTGAATTCATCCAGAAATACCCGACCTACGACAAGACCCACGATATCGACGAATTGCGCGACCGCGAATACGCCCGCCTGGATCGCTACGGCCAGGTGTACCTGGATTACACCGGCGGCGGGCTGTATGCCGAATCACAGATGCGGCTGCACCAGGAAATACTTGCCGGGCAGGTCTTTGGCAACCCGCATTCGGCCAACCCGACCTCGCTTGCCGCGACGCGGCTGATTGAAAGCGCACGCGCCGCCATCCTGGGATTTTTCAACGCCGACCCGGAGGAATACACGGTCATTTTCACCCAGAACGCGAGCGGGGCCCTAAAACTGGTCGGCGAGGCCTACCCTTTCAGGGAAGGCAGCCGCTACCTGATGACCTTCGACAACCATAATTCGGTCAACGGCATCCGCGAATTTGCCCACAACAAGGGCGCCCAGGTCACCTACATCCCGGTCAGCCTGCCGGAAATGCGCGCGGACATGGACACCCTGGAAACCAGCCTGGACCTGGCGGAACCAGGGCAGAACAACCTGTTTGCCTACCCGGCGCAGTCCAACTTTTCATCCGTCCAGCACCCGCTGGAATGGATCGAGCGAGCCCACGCCAGGGACTGGGATGTGCTGCTCGACGCGGCGGCGTTCGCACCCAGCAACCTGCTGGATCTCGGCATCTACAAACCGGATTTCGTCCCGCTCTCCTTCTACAAGATCTTCGGCTACCCCACCGGCATCGGTGCCCTGCTGGCACGGCGGAAGGCGGTGGCAAAATTACGCCGCCCGTGGTTCGCAGGAGGGACGATCACGGTCGCCTCGGTGCAGGGCGACAAATATTACCTCGCCGAGGCGCCGGCGGGTTTCGAAGACGGCACGCTCGACTATCTCAACATCCCGGCGGTGGAGATCGGGTTGAACCACATCCGGGCGATCGGTTACGAACTCATCCATGAACGTGTGCGGACCCTCACCGGCTGGCTGCTGGATAACCTCTCGATAATGGAGCACAACAACGGCTCCGCGCTGGTGCGCATCTACGGACCGCTGACCACCATCCGGCGCGGCGGAGCGGTGACCGCCAACTTCTTCGACCGGGAGGGCAAGGCGATCGACCACCGGTTGATCGAGCAGAAAGCCGGCGAGCACAACATATCCCTGCGGACGGGCTGCTTCTGCAACCCGGGCGCGGGCGAGGTGGCGCTGGGCATTTCGAAACCTGAACTGGCTGCCTGTTTCACCCAGCCCGGTCACGATCAGCGCCTGAGCCTCGACGATTTCCGCCTGTGCATCGACGGCAAAGCCTCGGGGGCGGTGCGCATCTCGGTGGGATTGGTGAGCAATTTCGAGGATGTACAGGCAGTGCTGAAATTCGCCGAAGGATTACTGCAGTAAGATGAAACTTCCCTCCCGGAACCAGATCCAGCGCGGCGCACGGGTGCGCATCGTGCTTAAGCAGGACCAGGGCAGCGGTCTCCTGACCGAGGGCATCGTCAGCGATATTCTCACCAGCGCCCGCGACCACCCGCACGGCATCAAGGTGCGCCTGGTGGACGGCAGGGTTGGGAGGGTGAAAGAGATCTGCGATCCGGCTGGTCAACTCCGACCTGGCACATGAATTAAAACCGGGCGAGGAAGGAAATTTGACCATTTCATAGGAATTTTCTGGAAATTGTTGTACAATAACCATGAGGCCCACACTTAACTTACAGAGGAGAATTTTATGAATCCAAACAAGAAAGTACTGTTCACCTTTCTTTCCTTCGTGCTGGCGTTGCTGGTGATCGCCTGCTCATGCAGTTCCTTGATCCCTTCCTCCATCCTGCCCTCTGGGGGGGAAGCGCTGCCGGGTCTTGCCGGCACCTGGAAGGACCAGGAGACCTCCGACACGTTCGTGATCGCCTGGCAGGGCGGGCAGTACGAGGTGACCTCGGTAACCTGGGGGACTGACAGTTACACCATCACCGCCCAATCCTGGTCGGACGGCGTGCTGTCGTGGTCCTATGACGACTCCACCATCGGCCTGACAGTCACCCACACCACCACATCGCTTGATGGTGACAACCTGAATGCCACCTGGTCTTACAGCGATGGGCGGGGCGGCGACGAGGTGCTGGTAAGGGTACCGTAAGTTTTTCCGCAATCGATCATGCCCTGAGGTATTATGCCTCAGGGCAGTTGGTTTCAAACCAGGCTCCGCTCCCTGCCGGGCCGTACAGGCCGCCGGGCAGGTGACCAGCACGGATCACGCGGAAACAGGCGTGCAGAGCGGGTTTCGCCTGCCAGGATCGAAGCCTTTCTCCTGTGCCGATTAGCAATTCAGGGCAAGAAGCAGTATAATCGCCGCCATGCTTACCGACCCCGTCATCAGAAAACCAAAAGCTCTTTCCCCTTATTTGCACCTGCTCCTGCCGGTGGCGTTCCTGCTCGGCCTGGGCGGCGGCTATTTGCTGTGGGGGGCAGGCACGCCTTCCGTGGCGGCAGACCAGGGCACAGACCGCCGGGTGACCGTCTCCACCGAGGGCGACCCGTCGATCGGTCCGCAGGATGCCCCCGTCACCATCGTTGAATTCAGCGATTACCAGTGCCCGTACTGCCAGAGCTGGTACCAGCAGACCTTCAACCAGCTGCTGACCAGTTACCCGGACCAGATCCGCTTCGTTTACCGCGACCTGCCCCTGCCGATGCACCCCGAGGCGATCCCGGCTGCTGAAGCCGCCCACTGCGCCGGAGAACAGGATGCCTACTGGGGGTTCCACGACGCCCTCTTCAGCGGGCAGTATTCGCTGGGGCGGGCGGCTTACGAACAGATCGCAGCCGGACTGGGGCTGAACAGCGCCGCCTTCAGCGCCTGCCTCGACGACCACCGCTACCGCGCTGAGGTGGATGAGGACGCCGCGGATGCTGCCCGGGCCGGGTTGAACGGCACGCCCAGTTTCGTGATCAACGGCAGGGTGCTGGTGGGTGCGCTCCCGTTCTCGGAATTCAAAGCCATTATTGACCAGGAACTGGCGAAATAACCGTCATTTTCCAGTGACCCGCTCCCGGGCCTTACAGGGAAGGTGAGATGAAAAAATTCGTGACCGTTGCCGGCAATATCGGTGTGGGGAAATCCACCCTGGTGGAATTGTTGTGCACCAAACTGGGCTGGACGCCGTTCTTTGAACCGGTGGCTGAGAACCCTTACCTGGCAGATTTTTACAAGGACATGCAGTCCTGGGCTTTCCATTCGCAGATCTTCTTCCTCACCCACCGCCTGCGCGCCCACCACCAGCTGGCGCTCTACCCCACCTCCGCCATCCAGGACCGCTCGGTGTACGAGGATGCCGAGATCTTCGCCCACAACCTGTTCCTGCAGGGGCACATCCGCATCCGTGATTACCAGACCTACCGCGAACTCTACCAGACGCTGGTGGAGTTCCTGCCGCCGCCCGACCTGGTGATCTACCTGCGTGCCTCGGTGCCCACCCTGGTGGAGCGCATCGAGAAGCGCGGCCGCGACTACGAGCGCACCATCCCGGAGGATTACCTGACCAGCCTGAACAACCTGTACGAGACCTGGATCGCGGATTTCACCCTCTGCCCGGTGCTGACGGTGCCTGCCGACGATATCGACTACGTGGCGCACTCCGGTCACCTCGACCTGATCTCCTTGAAAGCCGAGGAGAAGCTGACCGGCAAGGAGGAGGTGGTCTTCGACCCCGAGGAAGTGGCCCGCGCTGCCTGCGATTGAAACCAAATTCCCCGCCTTGGCGGGGAATTTTTTATTTACCGAATTGATCCCATTTCCAAAGGTGCACCTCGATTCCTGCGCCCAGTGGATTGTATTAGCTCCGTGAAATGGTTATACTGGATTTAAATTCAATCAGGGATTAATCTAGCAAAGGAAGGCCGAGTAAACAGTTTGGGCTTCCTGGAATTTATTCATCAATGTTGGGGAGTCTTGTATGTCCAAACGCATCTGCCTACTATTTTCTATCTTTATGTTGGTTGCCTGTCAACCATCCTCTGAACAACCCACTGCAACCGTTGACATGGCACGCTCACAGAAAAAAACCGCTGAAGCGACTCTCACACCGGCGATATTAGCGGATTTCTTCTTCTCAGTGTGTGCCTTCCTGGATGTGAATGGTAACAGCGTATGGGACGAAGCTGACACACCGGTTGAAGGCGCGCAAATGGGGCTCAGTATCGACGGGGGACAAACCTTTATTTTGGGAGATCTGACCGGCTCCGATGGATGCGCCTCGGTTTGGGCGCCGGGAGGCGGCATTGAAGTCCCGTTCACGATTCGCATGGACCCTCCTAGTAGATTCCGGATTAATTGCGATTGGCGAGAGCGAGGTATTATACGAGGTCGGCCCGAGCCCGCGGTTCTTATTCCAGGAGCCATAACCGTTGTTTGGGAGAGTATGTGAATGGAAGAAGGTCATCCTGAGCCGCACAAGGACGACTCAGGATACTGTTTGCAGAAATATTCTTTTTCTTTCACGATAAGTTAATTGCCGCATTGAGTCCGCCTCGCCAAGGCGGATTTATTATTCCTGGACCGAATAAAGCATATTGATTCCAGCGATCAGGCGATTGTATTCTCTCCGTGATATTGCTATACTGATTTAATTTTATGGTCATATATTTGACCCTCCTTGAGGATCATGCCTGCGGAAAAAGCCGATTTGACCGTCCCATTACCTAGAATTGGCTGGTACAGGCAGGACAATTTGCGCACAGTCTACCCGCCAGATCTGGATAATGAAGGAGGCTGATCATGCACCACTATCTAAAAGTAATCATCCTGTTCTTTACATTGATTTTTTCCACGATGTGCTGTGTGTTTCCCCTGCCTGTCACGCCGGATGTTGAAAACACGCCCACCGGAGCAGTGACGCTGCAATCCCCCGTGTCTGGTCCAAGCCCTGCTCCGCTCTCGCCCACGGACACGTTTGCTCCGCTCACGCCCACGGACACGCCTGCTCCAACCAGCCTGAACACCTCCGGACCCTTCATTATGTTTGCGGGAGAGAGTGGGATCTGGGTGACCAACCCGGACGGCAGCTTCCCGACCCGGGTTTCAGAATATGAGCTTCAGGTTTGGCGCCAGGGTGATTTACATCGAGCAATTTCTCCAACAGGGGATCGCATGGTGCTGGTCATTCAAAACGACCAGGGACTTGATCTCGTGATGGTAAAAATTCCAGGCGGGGAGGCGGAAACCATCGCTCACCTGCTCAGCATCACGCGCGAAGAAGCCAGCGATCTGACCAGCCCAAAAGGGTTCGCTTATTTGGCGGTCACGACATACGAGAACTATGCCTGGCAGCCAGGCGATGGACGATTGCTGGCATTCGTTGGCGCAGTGAATGGTCCCACCTCGGACCTGTACCTGTATGATACCCAGACGAAGGAAACCACACAATTGACCGATGGCCCATCGCAGGCGATCTTCCCCGACTGGTCACCCGATGGTCAATATATCCTCAATTTTGGTGTCAGCTGGGTACCACCCTTCGGTGGAGCCATAGGATATGCCAACCGGATGGATGGTGTCTGGGCGGTTCAAGTATCCGACGGAAAAGTGATCGCCCTGCCCAAGCCGAAGGACGCCTTCCCCACTTTTGTCGGCTGGCAGGATGACTTGCACTATATAACATTCGACAGCGACGAGGAATGTGAATCCACGAACCTCCGCAGTGTTGACGTGGTCAGCGGGGAAACCACGCCCATCATGGACTATAGCTTTTATAACTATATAGCCCAATCCCCGGAAAATGGAGCCCTCCTTTTTTCCAGCGCGCCGGGATGTCCGAGTTCATTGGGCGAAGGGACATTTCTCCTGCTTCCCGGTCAAACCACCCCAAGCAGGTTGCTCGACATACGAACGTGGGAGATCGACTGGATTCCAGAAAGCAGGGTTTTCAAAGCATATCCCGAAGCACTTTTTTCCTCGGACGGAAATACCCGCTATGATCCGCCGGTCTACGATAAATCCTATCAGCAAGCTATTTCGAAAAATGGCTATCAGGCATGGGAGGTTATCGAAAACAATCAAGCGCGCGTCGTGGTTAAAAAACCCGGGGGTGAATGGCAGACTGTCTTTACCGGATATGTCAAGCAATTGATCTGGGATCCCATCAACGGGAGAACTCTGCTGATCGCCTTGCGGGATGGATCCCTGATTGCCGCTTCCTACCCTGATTTCACCACGCGCGAAATGGGTAGTCTGGGCGGCTCGATCGATCAGGCCGTCTGGCTGCCCTAGGCAAGCCCAAACCCGGCAAGCAGTGAAAACCGGATTTGTGCTGCCATTAGGGGATGTCAGGGAAATATTGCTCTCCGCCAGGTTGTTTCTGGGCTGAAGGTAAGGCAGTGAATCTATATAAATCAGCGCTGTGGTGGGTTCATTGAACTAATTCAGAAAGGATCCTGACATGTCCGATCGTCCTCGCACGGTATTAATTACTTTGATATTCATCGTGATCAACTCCCTCATCTGGTTCACCCTGGGAGTGCTCGTCGCCGCGGATGCCCATCCCTCCCTGCCAGACCTTCCCATCCTCAAAGGGTTAATGGCGCTCATGTCCCTCGCCATCGGCAGTAGCTTGTTGGTCTTGGCCTTCTTTCTCGGCAAACACAGCCGGATCGCATTCTATTTTGCGCTGATTCTCCTGATCGCCGTGGCGCTTCTTGGCTTTTTCGACCAGTTCGGGTGGATCGACCTGCTTGTTTTCGCCATCACTCTTGTTCCCATTGTCCTGCTCATCAAGGATCGGACCTGGTATCTGCAATTGAGTCCTCGCACCCCGGGCACCGATTAGATCTATTTCGTTAACCCCCTATTTGTACCCGGTAAACGACGGCTGCCCAGAAGCGAAATCCATGGTGACAACCCTCCTCTAATGAAAGAACCAGTTGGATTTACATTGTGAAAGGTAGAAAACGATGATCATCAAGAGACTCATGCAGCAGGTGCTAACTTCCGTCCTGATCGCCTCGGCGCTTCTCGGGTGCGGCGGAGCGCCGGAGGAGGAGCGGCCCGCTCCTCCGGAACCAACCCTCATCAACCTGGAACCCAAAACCGGCAGCATCAGAGGAATGGTGCTCGCTGCAGACGGGAAACCCCTGGCGGATGTCCTTGCCGGGGACCAGGGGATCATGGCGCTCTACTGCCCCGGTGAGGACATGGGCATCGAATGCCTCCACGAGGGCTATGATGATATGCCGATATCCGATTTGTTCGCCTCCATTTGCGAGCCCGGCTTTCGAACGAGCGGCTGTCTCCTGGTCTGGGGGCAGAGCGCTGCCCGTATCGGGGCTGATGGAAGCTATTCCCTGGAAGGCATCCCTCCCGGACAGTACGATCTGGTCCTGTTCATCAACTCCTCGGGAATAGTATTAACCGTTCATATTATCAAGGTGGATCCGGTGCAGGCAGGTGAGACCACCGTGTATGATTTTGTGACGCAATAACTCCACGGGAATTCCGCCTCCAGGCAACCGGGGATTGAAATACTTCCATGAAATTGCTTCTATGATTCTGGTTTTGTCAATAGGTTCTTTGATAGGCGCAGTCTGAGAGTGGCCTGCAGGAGGTCGTTTTTTCCACAAAATATTAGATTGGGGACCCATCACAAAACAAAACAAAACAAAGGGTTCTTCTTTCTAAGGAGTACTTTCCTAGACAATCTGGCAGCTTATGAAGCGTTGAGGGAGACTCCCTCCAACAAGCTTCTATCCGTGCTGGTCAAAGCCAGACACCCAATAATGTATTCGCCTGGAGGCGAGAAAAGCTTTTCAGGAACTGCCCCATCTATACTTCGGTCTCCGTAAGGAAAACCCGCAAATTGCAACGGGCAGTTCACACCAAGTGGAAAAGTACGCCACAACTGGAAGCAGATCAACTGCTCTTCAGATACGCTCCTTCCGGCACAACACCGGTCTCCAAATACTTCCACAATTCGATCAACAATTTCCGCGCCAAGGCGACGATCCCGATCCGTCTCACCCGGCTGCTGCCTTCCGCAAAGCGCCGGTTGTACCAACAGCTCAAGGCACTGTCTGGTTGGTAACGCAGCCACGCCCAGGCGATCTCGATCGCCATCCCGCGCACCGGCCGATTGCCTGCTTTGCTAATCCCTCTTTCCTTCGCACTCTCCCCGCTCTGATTAGGCGTCGGCGTCAGCCCTGCCAGCGCTCCCACCTCCCGCCGATTGCGAAACCCTCGCCAGGCAAAGAACTCCATCACATACAGCCACGCTGAGTTCACCCCGATCCCCTTCAACTGCAACAACCGCCGTACCTGCTCCACTGCCTCCTCCTGCGAAGTGCAGATCACTTCCTCCCGTTCCTTCTCCAACTGGCCAATCTGCTGCCCCAACAACTCCATCCGCTCGTACTCCCGTTCCAGCCGCATCCGCAGCCTCCCGGGCAGTGGCGAAGCATCCCACAACCGAACCGTTCCAAGCGCCTCCATGAACCCTGCCCCCACTTCCATCACCACCCCCTGGCTCGACAGTAACCCCTTTATCCGGTTGATGTGCCGTGTACGCTCTCTTTTCAATCTCATCAATTCCCGATGCAGTTGCCGTTCATCTTCGGCCTTCACGCTCGGCACGTGCACCACGCTCCACACCTTCCTCTCCCCAAGATGGTATCTCATCAGCATCCCCAGCAGCCTGCCTGTATCCATCCGGTCCGTCTTCACCCGCCGAAACCGGCGGCTTACCTCGATGCTCGCCGAGTCCACCACCAAATTCCTTACCCCCTTCACTTCCAAGAATCGATGCAACCAGAACCCATCCCGCCCAGCCTCATAACAGCTCTCCACCTGCGCATCCTCTCCCAACCCGAACCGCTCTCGAGCCAGTCGGATCTCTCTCATTAAACCTCCAAGATCTCGCCCAGATACACTCCGTAGTCTCGGCGCTTGCCCAGGTCCCACGCTAAACCCCAACTTCCATTCCTTTTGGCTCAACTCCATTGCCATGTAGAGCTTCCCCTTTTCGGGTGTATTATTAATTGTGCAGGTCGTTTCTGGTTCCATAAGCTCCTCCTTTGTGAGCATTCTCTATTCGACAAATGCGAGAGTACCACAATCCTTGGAGGGAAACGACCTGCCTTACCAAACCGCTTGACCTTGCTCTACATATTATCTATACTGATTTCTAGTATTGATATTTATTGAACAGATTGTGGGCAATTAAATAGTTATTCTGTTCGAAGTCGGTAAAGCGTCCAATACCATCCCACCCCACCTGCAAAGGCAAGTCACCTGTTGGGCGATGCACAGAAATATTTTTCTTTGGGAACTGCTTTGTACAGGCAGAATTGTTCATGCTCGGAAATGGAGGAGGAAAATGGACACAACGGAATGGAAGTGGAAGACCGGCGACGGGCTGGAGATGTACTCAAAAGCATGGCTGCCGGCGGGGAAAGCCAAGGGGGTTGTCTGCCTGCTGCACGGCGTGGGGGAACACATCGGCCGCTACCAGGCTGACGGGGAGGCGCTGACGGCCGGGGGCTATATCCTGGCGGGCTTTGACCTGCGCGGCTTTGGCAGGTCGGAAGGCCGCCGCGGGCACTGCCCGTCACCCGAGGCGTATTTCGACGATCTCGATCTGTTCCTCGCGGATATCACCCAGCGATACCCCGACAATACACGTTTCCTGTACGGGATGAGCATGGGGGGCATCCTGGCGCTGGCGTACCCCCACATCCGCAAGCCTGCGGTCGCCGGGATCATTGCCCACGCCCCGGCCTTGAAATCATCGGTCGAAGAGCAAAAGCTGAAGGTGTTTCTAACCAAATTGCTAGGAAGGATCGCTCCGGAACTTACCTTCGACAGCGGCATCAAATTTGAAATGCTCAGCCGGGACCCGACGGTTGCCGCGGCAGTGGATGCCGACCCGCTCTGCCATACCCTGGTAACAGCCGGCTGGGGATTGGCCATGCTGCGAGACGTCGCCCTGGTCTTCGAGAAGGCCCCCCTCTTTCCGCTGCCCCTGCTGCTCATGCACGGGACAAAAGACGAGATCGCCTATCCCAGCAGCAGCACGCTGTTTGCCGACCTGGCTCCCAAAGATAAGCTGACCCTGAAGATGTGGGACGGGTTCAAGCACGAACTGCACACCGACCCCGAAAAAGGGGACGTATTCAAGGTCATGGTCGATTGGCTGGATAAGCAGTTGGCAGGAAAATAGGTCATTTCACCTGCAACGGTCTGTCAATGATACGACGAATGGGATCGATGTGATCTCTTTCCGGTGGAGAGCACAGGCACTGGTAGAAAACCGAAAGGAAATGAATATTTCAACCTCAAAAAATCGATTAGTGTTTTTTCTCGCTCTTCTGCTAATGATTTCTCTAGCGTGCGGTGGTAATCCTACTGTCTCGACTCAACCTTCTTCGACAAGCGCACAAGGACAAATAGGAAATACTCCTGAGTCAACAAATACACTCAGACCAATAAATACATTGTCGCCACCAAAAGAAACATTAAATCCCAATCTTGTTACCCCAGGAACATATATAGTTGGGATAGATATTTTGCCAGGTATTTACAAGGCAGAAGGGGGATTAGATTTCCTCGGTTCTTGCTATTGGGCAAGACTTAAAGATTTATCAGGGAGCCTTGACGCAATAATTGCCAACGATAATAGTATTGGACAATTCTATATCGAGATTCGAGCCAGCGATTATGCAATAGAGACAAGATGTGAGTTAGTTCCGCTTGATTCTATTCCTGCACCAACAGGAAGTTATCCTCAAGTTATCAAGC
Source organism: uncultured Chloroflexia bacterium (assembly GCA_963828815.1). Lineage (GTDB taxonomy): Bacteria > Chloroflexota > Anaerolineae > Anaerolineales > Villigracilaceae > UBA877. The sequence goes on along the minus strand of CAWHGD010000002.1, from coordinate 697,769 downwards.
CAGGTACATATCTCGTAGGGAGAGATATCCAATCTGGCACGTATAAAGGGCAGGCAGGAAATGATTTTTCTGCATCCTGTTATTGGGCTCGCTTAAAGGATGTTGCCGGAGGTATCGATGCCATCATTGCCAATGACAATGCAATTGGACAATATTATATACAGGTAACAGGTAGTGATTTTGCTTTTTCGACTGCCTGCGAGTTAGAGCGTATTGGAGAGTAGTAAATCCTTACTATCTAGGAAAAGCGAGCTAATACCAGCATCAATTACAGGTTTCAATTCTCCCAAAGTCTGCCCTTCACCTCAAGGAGTAAAAGCTATTGGCAGATTTCACTATTTGTTCAATATGGTAAGGAAGCAGATGTATTGACCCAAATTTCCCCCCTCTCTGGCGGGAAATTTTTTATTTCACGAACACTTCCCATTTCCAGCGGCTCTGCAGCCAGAACACCCCGCCTGACCCCTCTCCCGGGCCGGGAGGCGCGTAGGTGGGTGCCGCGCCCAGCGCCGTGTTCAGGCTGGCGGGCGAGGGGTGACAGGCGAATGCCCAGATGCCGGTGCCGTCCGGAAGGCGGCACCAGGATACATCCGCGGCGGCGACGGGCGGGTAATTGTAGCTGTCGGCGGTGGACCCGTCGGGCTTGACCACGCGCACGCTGCCGCCCCCGTCGCTCAGGGCCAGGCCGGTCTTCGAGCGGAAATAGCGTGCGATCTGGCGCGGCAGCAGGGTCAGGGAGGGCAGGGTGTAGAAAGGTGTCCCGGAACCGTTATCCAATCTCCAGTTCTTCAGGTCCACCGAACGGGTGCCCATGTTGATGAGTTCGACGAACTCGTCGAGGTTATTGACGGTCCCGTCGCCGTTCCAGTCGAGCCGCGGGCGGGGCAGGAACTCGTTGATCACCACCACGCCCGGGACGGGTGTGTTGGTGCGGGTGGGCAGGGGCGTGCGCGTGGGGGTGTAGGTGACCACACCCGCGCACATGGTGTTCGGGCTGGCCATGTTGTGCGGATTGGCCGCGGAGAGCAGGGCGAAGTCGGCGATGTTGTTGTTCGTGTCGTAGCAGGCGCTGAGACCGCCGGGCTTGCGCTCGTAACTGCGGTCGGTGCTGCCGTACAGGGCGGGAAGCGTCGTTCCTTCGCGGTAGCGGGTGGACGGGCACATACCTACCTGGTCCACCACCGTGCCGGCGGCATTGACCAGCGCCACCCCGCCGTCATCTTCGAGCGAGGCCGGGAAGGTCTGGTCGGGCCTGGGGGAAGTCGAAGAGGAGGACGCCAGGTAGGAACCGGCCGCCGCCAGCAGGTAGTGCTGGCCGGCCTTCAGGATGGTGCCGGCAGGGATCTTCACCACGTTGCTGAATGCCGCCCCGCTGCCCGTGGCGCAGGAGCCCGATCTCTTGATCCACCAGTTGCCGATGTTGACGGCCGCCCCGCCGGGATTGAAGAGTTCCACGAACTCGTCAGCCGAGCCGTCCGACCCGTACCAGCCGCGCGCCCGGAACTCGCTGATCACCAGGTGCACTGGCGCGGTCGGGGTGGAGGTGACGGTGGGCGTGTAGGTGTGGGTGCCTGTCAGGGAGGGGCTGGGTGTGAACGTGGGCGTATCGGAGATCTCGGGCGTGTAGGTGTACGTGGGCGTGTCTGTACCGGTAGGCGAGGGCGTCGGCGTGGGGGTGGGTGGCCAGAGGGTATAGAATTGCCGCGGCGTGCCGTTGAGCGGATCGCCGTAGGCATCCATCCCGTTCCGGTGGATGCCGTCGTTGGATGCCCATGCACCGGGTGCATCCGCGATCAGGTCGATGCGTTCCATGCTGTAAGAATCGGGGGATGCCGAACCGGCCGGCCAGATGGTGCCGCCCTGGTTGGCGCTGTCGACCAGGGTGTCGTCAGGGTCGAACAGGCGCAGCACCTCGCCGGTGTCAGCCAGGCCGGTGGGGGATAAGAAGACGAGATTGGCGATGAGGTCGAGCACGGTCGTATCACCGCCTCGTTCCAGGAGGTAGAAGCCGCCTGCAGGAACCTTGCCCGTGAGCAGAATGTAGGGGTCGCCGTCGTCGGCAGCCAGGTGCCAGCCGGCAAGGTCAACTTGCAGGTCGCCCGGGTTGTACAGTTCGATCCATTCATGGTCCGGCGAGGCGGCTGTTCCCCCCCAGGCCACCTCGCTGATGATCACAGACATATAGGCGGCGCTCTGCTGCGGAGATGCCTGGCGGGCAACACCCCCGTTTGGAAATGAAACCAGCAGGCCCAGCAGAAGGGCGATGCTCATCCACCGGTTGCCAGGCGATCTTGAATGCATCATGATGGCAGGCTGTTCCTCCCCAGGATGATAACACAGGCGGAAGGCCGCGTGAGGCAGCCGCACCTGAGCCTGGTATTCATCTGACATGCGAGGGGAAGGGGCAAAATGGGAAAAAGTCAGCGCGGTTCGACGACGAACTTGATCGCCGTGCGGACCTTGTCTTCAATCTCCACATCGACGAACTCGGGGACCGCCACGATGGCGATGCCATCGTTCTTGAGATAACTGGTTGCCAGAATCAAAGCCTTGACGGCCTGGTTCACCGCCCCGGCTCCAATCGCCTGCACTTCCGCGTGCTTGTTTTCGCGGATCACACCCGCGATCGCCCCGGCGACTGCAGAGGAACGGGAGGTTGCGGATACCTTGATAATGTCCATCGTCTTGCTCCCTTGCGCGAACATCCGTTATGAGGGGCAATTTCATTTAAATTGTACAGTATTTCGGGTTGGGATTCAAGACACCAGTCTTGTCCAGACAGGTTTGCCCGCCGGGCTGCAGGTCAACGGCGCACAGGCCATACCCCGGCGATCTCCGTCCCGCAGCGCGGGCAGATGCCCTGGGCGGTGACGTGCAGGGCCAGGATGCGGTAGCCGCGGCGTTCCACCAGCGGGGTGTTGCACTGCGGGCAGAAAGTGGTCTCGTAATCATCCACGCTGCCGGGCAGGTTCCCGGCGTAGACGTAGCGCAGGCCCGCTTCGCGGCCGATGTCGGCGGCGCGCAGGAGCGTCTGCTGCGGGGTGTTGGGAGTGTCCAGCATCCTGTAGTCGGAGTGGAAGGCGGTCACATGCCAGGGGATATCGGTTGAGACGGAGGCGAGGAAGCGCGCCGCGTCCCAGAGTTCCTCGCTCGAATCGTTGAACCCGGGCACCACCAGCGTGACCACCTCCAGCCAGAGTCCCATTTCAGAGACCCGTTGGATGGTATCGAGCACATTCTTCAACACCCCGCCCAGCCGGCGGTAGTTCCTGTCCTGCATCGACTTCAGGTCGATCTTCATGCCGGAGAGGACCGGCTGCAGGTAATCGAGGGCTTCGGGTGTGGCGTTGCCGTTGGAGACCATCACGCACTTGATCCCGGCGGAGCGGGCTTCCTTGAAAACCGCCAGCGCCCACTCGCTGGTGATGAGCGGCTCGTTGTAGGATGAGGCGATCACTTCGGCGCCGGAGCGCCTGGCGGCTTCGACGATCTCCTGCGGCGAGACGCGCTTGACCAGGTAGGCTGCCTCGGCGGAGGCGCTGTCGCGCAGTGCCTGCGAAGTGAGCCAGTTCTGGCAGTAGGCGCAGTGAAGATCGCAGCCAAGCATGCCGAAGGTGAGAGCCACGGCGCCGGGCAGGAAGTGATAAAAGGGTTTCTTCTCGACCGGGTCGGCATTCAAGGCGGCAACGTAGCCCCAGGGAACGCGCAACGTGCCCTGCGAGTTGAACCGCACCTGGCAGATCCCGCGCCGTCCGCTGCGCACCAGGCAGCGGTGACCGCAGGCGGTGCAGCGAACGGAACCCTCCGGCAGGGGGGTAGCCAGTTCGGCAGGCGCAGTCAGTTCATCGAGAATGCTTGCGAGGGCGGTCATGGGAGGTTCTCCAGTTTCCATCCGGGCACGGGTCACGGTGGAAGCAGTATCTTCTTAATCATACACCCTAATCATTCACGGGTGCATTCTGGAGGGGTGAAAGGGAGGTTAACCGTATGTGCATCGAGGACTCACCCCGCTGATGGGAATAGGAGCGGTTTGGAGCCATCCGAAATCAAAAATTCCTTTCCATGGCAAGCAGCGGGTCGGTGGTTTCGACGGTGCGCAGTTCGGTTCGGAGCGACCAGTCTAGCCTGTCCAGGACAGCCACCAGCGAGTCGGCCATCAGGATGTCGTCGTGAACAAGTTCGCTGTCCGGTCCGCGCGCCCCTTCCGGCACGCCCCAGCGCAATGTGCGGGCCGGGCCGGGCAGGATCTCAGCCTGGCAGGCGTTGTACTGGGCGCGCGCCGATCTACCGGGTAAGTTGTCGGTGGGGCAGCAGTCGCGCAGCCGGCCGGTCTCGATGATGGCCAGGAAGCGCCAGCCGATCTCCGATTTCACCTGCTGGCTGAACTTGACCGGCAGCACGCGCCCGGGGAATGCTTTATCGAGCATGGCCCACAGGCCTTCGCCCACGCCGGTGGCATCCATGACAATATATTGCGGTTTCCAGGCCTCGGCCAGGCTTTTGAGTTGGCCGAAGAGGACCAGGTGATTCAACCCGGTCCACTGCTCGCCGCTGGACCAGGCGATAGACGGGGGCTTGCAGGGTTTCCAGGGTTGAAAGGTCCAGCGAGGCGATCGTCAGGCTGGTGCTGTCACGACCGGGATTGGAGAGAGGCGACTCGCCGTCTGGTTTCAGGCGGGTTTCATCCTGACCGGCAACATCCAGTAGGAAGGCGAGCGGCCGCCGTACTGCCGGGTGAGGGTGCCCGGCTTCTTCGAAACCCGGGGGCGTGAGGAGCGGAGGTTCATCCGCCTGCATGAGCAGGCGGCGGGCGGCATGGAACATTCCAGCCTGCGCATCGACCTCTTCGCAAAAATACTGGCTGCGGATGAAGGGATGGTCGCGGCCCAGCTTCAGGATCTCGGCGGCTACGTGCTGCCGGTAATAGCGGTTGGCCCTGCCCGCCTGAGGCGCATCGACGATGAACACGCGTTTCACCCCGTCCACTTTTTCAGCGGCCAGGGCGAGGCGTTTCTCACGGGCGAGCAGCGTGTTGGATGTCCAGCTGGTGCCGGAGAACACCTTGGTGGCGAAACCGCTGGCACCCATGGGGGCGAAGCGTTTATCGTAGATGGCCGGTTCGATGTCCTGCGCCTCGTTCATCACCAGGAGCCGGTCGGCGGTGGCGCACACCTGGGAGGCGGCGGGCTCGGCGGAGAAGTAACAGGCGCGCGACTGGCCCAGGCGCATGATGTAGCCTGCCGACCGGGAGAGCCGGCGGCCGAAAATCACGCCCCTCTTTCTAAGGCGTTCCATGGCGTTGACGGTCTGCGGCTTGAAAGTTGGCTGGGCGCAGACGATATCGATGCCAAGTTCAATGAAACGAACCATGAGGAAAAGGATGATGACCGCCAGGACCTCATCCTTGCCCGACTGGCGGCTGAAGATGATCACGAAGGTCATGCCATCGCGTTTGAAAACGGAGCGGATGATCGCCCGGGCAACCTCCAGTTGATAGGAATACAAACAGATGCCGAGGAGATCACGGGCAAACCGCCCGACTGAGGAACATGCCGAGCGGATCTGTTTCCAGGTGGCCGGCGGGATAGGATTCATCGTTTTACAGACTGCGTCTCGTTGGCCATGCGGATGGCTTTGAGGAACGATTCCCAGCCTTCGGTCACGCCCTGCCTGCGTTCCAGGTTGTGGCGCTTAATCCTGAGAACCATTTCCAGCCAGGTGCGGCTGGAATAATCCCAGGCGAGTTTTTCCTTCGGCTGGAGGGCGTTATCCCTTTCCTGCAAGGCCTTGGACAGGTACAGGCGCGCCAGGCTGAGCTCGTCTGCGTAAAACCCGCCAGGCAAATCCTGCAGATCGGTCTCGCTGGCGAGGGAGATGGCATCGGATTCGAGGCTGTCCTTGCTGATCTTTTGACTGGCGGGACGGGGGACGAGTTTGTGCGAGTTCATGGGTAGAAAGGAGAAAGCAGGATCATGATCCCGGACTGGCATGGCGCCGGTGCGGCAGGTCTCCAGAAAAGACGGGGCTCCCAAAAGAAGAGGCTAACAACCGTCCAGGCTGAAACGACAGCACGGAAAGGGGGCAGCCTTTCCGTGCTCGATTAATTATAGAACAAATGTGCTGGTTTGGCAAGGGGAAAATGGGGAATTGAGACAGGCGGGGAGAGGATATAATCGGCCCCAAGGAGTCAATATGACCAACGCCTCTTCGTCCCAGCCGGAAGCGGCGGGCATGCTCGGCGAGAGCATCCCGCTCGTGCGCGCTCAGTTCCCTTCGCTCGACCGCCCGGCAATCTTTTTCGACAATCCCGGTGGAACGCAAATCGCCCGCCAATCCGCCGAGCGCATGCAGCGCTACCTGCTGGAGTGCAACGCCAACCATGAGGGCGCATTTGCCACCAGCCGTCAATCCGATGCCCTGCTGGAGCAGGCACACGCCGCCATGGCAGATTTCCTGAACGCTGAACGGGCGCAGGAGATCATCTTTGGCAACAACATGACCACGCTCACCCTGCACATCAGCCGCAGCCTGGCGAGGCAATTGCAATCCGGGGATGAGATCGTGGTCACCCGCCTCGACCACGACGCCAATATCTCGCCCTGGCTGCTGGTGGCAGAGGAACGCGGCTGCAAGGTGACCTGGATCGATTTTGACGTGGAAGACTGCACCCTGCAGCTGGACCAGTTCGAAAAAGCGCTCGAACGCAAACCCAAGATCACGGCATTTGGCTACGCATCGAACGCGGTCGGGACGATCAACCCGGTGCGCAAGATGACCGAGATGGCGCATGCCGCCGGCGCGCTGGTCTACGTGGACGCGGTGCAATATGCCCCGCACGGACCGATCGATGTGCAGGCGCTGGGGGTGGATTTCCTGGTGTGTTCCTCCTACAAATTTTTCGGTCCGCATGCGGCCGCCCTCTACGGTCGGTATGAATTGCTGGACGGGTTGAAAGCCTACAAGGTGCGCCCTGCGCCGGATCTGCCTCCGGGGAAGTTCGAAACCGGCACGCAGAACCACGAAGGCATCGCCGGGGTCCTCGGTGCGCTGGAATACCTGGAATGGCTCGGCAAGACCTTCGGCGGCGACCAGGAGGAAGGGCTGCGCGAGAGCGGCTACCGGGGGAGAAGGCTGGAACTCAAGAAAGCCATGACGGCCATACGGGCGCGCGAGTTTGAGCTCAGCCGCAGCCTGCTCGCCACGCTGACAGGCATCCCCGGCTTGCGCCTCTACGGCCCGGCAGATCCGCGCAAGCTTGACCAGCGCGTCCCGACCTTTTCCTTCACCCTACAAGGCATGCCGCCGCGTCAGGTGGCGGAGAAACTGGCTGCCGAAGGTATTAATGTATGGGACGGGAATTATTATGCCCTGGCGGTCACCGAGCGGCTGGGACTGGAAACGGGCGGCGGGATGGTGCGCGTTGGCGCGGTGCACTACAACACCCTCGACGAAGTTGTCAGGCTGGGGGATGTATTGAAGGATTTACATTAAAGGTAATCACTCGCAGGGAGACCACGATAACCTGTCGCTTTCCAACCCGCTCTCCGGAGGAACCATGCCACAAAGACCTGCTTTTCGCCAGAAAGTCCAATATTTCTTTGACAACTTCATGGCACGCGGCACCACCGCCCTGATCGGCGGGCTGGGTTTCTTCACCCTGGTCATTATCCTCATTGCCGCGCTAGTGATCAGCGTGGGAGGCATCCGCCTGGCACCTGAAGGCAGCACATCCCCACTGTCCTTTATCGAGGCGGCCTGGGAGAGCCTGATGCGCACCTTCGATGCCGGCACGATGGGCGGCGATGCCGGTTGGGGTTTCCGCCTGGTGATGCTGTTCGTGACCATCGGCGGCATTTTCGTGGTCAGCACGCTGATCGGTGTGCTGACGGCGGGTGTGGAAGCGAAACTGGAGGATCTGCGCAGGGGCCGCTCCCAGGTGCTGGAGAGCGGGCACACGCTCATCCTGGGCTGGTCGGCGCAGATCTTTACCATCCTCTCCGAATTGATGATCGCCAATGAGAATCAAAAGAAAGCCTGTATCGTGATCCTGGCGGACCGGGACAAGGTGGCGATGGAAGCGGAACTGGTTGAGCGGCTCGGCTCAACGGGACATACCAGGATGATCTGCCGCTCCGGTTCGCCGATCGACATGTCGGATATCGAAATCGCCAGCCCGCATTCCGCCAGGTCGATCATCATCCTGCCGCCCGAGGACGGTGACCCGGATTCCCATGTGATCAAGACCGCCCTCGCTCTCACCAACAATCCCCGGCGCCGCAGCGAACCCTACCATATCGTCACCCAGATTCGCGAAGCCCGAAACATGGACGTGGTCAGGATGATCGGCGTGAAAGACCGGCTGCTGGCAGTGCAAACGGGCGGCCTGATTGCCAGGGTGCTTGCACAGACCTCGCGCCAGTCGGGTTTATCGGTGGTCTACACGGAACTGATGAATTACAGCGGCGACGAGATCTATATCCAGGAACAGGTCGCGCTGGCAGGAAGATCATTCGGCGAGGCGCTTCTGGAATATGAAGACTCGGCAGTGCTGGGCGTGTGCTTTGCAGATGGCAGCGTGAGCCTGAACCCGCCCATGGATACCCTGCTTGCGTCGAAAGACAAGATCATCGCTATTTCGGCTGATGACGACACCCTCCGTCCCGCAACCCTGGAATCGATCCCGGTGGATGAAGCGGCGATCCGGAAAGGTGCCAGGCCGCTCAAGGCCTCCCCGGAGAAGTGCCTGGTCCTGGGCTGGAACAAAAATACCATCACCATCCTGAAGGAACTGGATAACTACGTTCCCAGGGGCTCGAAGGTGCTGGTGGTGGCCGATCCTTCCGTTTCGGACCAGACCGCCGGGGCCGCTGACACCTTGCGGCGAGAACTGGGCAGGATGAAGAACCAGAAAGTAGACTATCGGGACGGCGACACCACCGACCGCAGCCTGCTGGAAAGGATCAAGGCCGCGGATTTCGATCACATCATCGTCCTGGGTTACACCGGGCTGGAGGAACAGGCTGCGGATGCCAAAACGCTGGTCACGCTTCTGCACCTGCGCGATATTGCCGAGCGCGACGAAACACCCTTTTCCATCGTCAGCGAGATGCTCGACCTGCGCAACCGAGAACTGGCCTCTGTGGTCAGAGTGGACGATTTCATCATCAGCGATCACCTGATCAGCCTGATGATGGCGCAGTTGTCGGAAGACGCCGACCTGCATGCGGTGTTCGCCGACCTGTTTGACCCACAGGGCTCGGAGATCTACATGAAACCGGCAGGCGATTACATCGAGACAGGCAGGCCGGTCAATTTTTACTCGGTGGTGGAAGCCGCCCGCAGTCTCGGGCAGGTGGCCTTCGGCTACCGCCTGGCACGCGAAGCAGGAGAAGCGCAGGCAGCCTTCGGCGTGCACACCAACCCGTTGAAATCCGGGCAGGTGATCTTCCGCCCGGAGGATAAAATCATCGTGCTGGCGGAAGACTAGACCTGTTTGCAAAACCGAATCCCCGTCCATTGATAGGACGGGGAATATTTTATGACATCCGACATCTGGGGAAATGACAGTCTGCACTTCACCAGGCAACATTCACCGGGTAAAATACATTCATGACGGCGAATATATCATCCGTTGAGTCGGTCGTCTCGCTGCTGCAGTCCATCGGGCAACCGGCGCGGCTGCAAATACTCCTTGCGATTGGCAGCGGGGAGCCTTGCGTCTGTCATTTGGAAGCCACATTTGGCTGGAGACAGGCATACCTTTCCCAGCACCTGATGGCCCTGCGCAAGGCGGGTATCCTCGAAACGAGCCGGCAGGGGCGAAATATCCATTACCGGATTAGTAATCCCCGCCTGCTCAGCCTGATCCGCCAGGCTGCCCGGCTGCAGGGAGTCACTTTGCCGGAACTGGCCCCCTCTCCGGATTGCTCCTGTCCAAACTGCAGCAAGCAGTGAGCTGGAATTTACGGATCGAGATAATGGTTTCTTCCGTCAAGGATAAAATATGACCGAATTTCTCGAAACAACGATAGACAAGTTCACCTTCAAGGTTGCCACGGACCGCCTGTACAGCTCTGAAGGAATCTGGGCAAAACCTGAAGGCAACCAGGTGCGGATTGGTCTGTCTGACTTCGTTCAACAGCACAGCGGAGATGTGGCTTTTGCAGAAGTAAAAGATGTAGGTGCTGAGGTGGCTTTTGGCGACGAAATTGCCACGATTGAAACCATCAAAGTCAACATCAGCCTGATATCCCCGGCCGCCGGAAAAATCATCGCGGTCAATCCGGCCATGGCTGCCAGACCGGAAGTCATCAACCAGGATCCCTTTGGTGCCGGTTGGCTGGCTGTGGTCGAGGCGACCGATTGGGAGGCGGACAAGGCGCGGCTGCTGGACCCGCAAGCCTATTTCGCGCAGATGAAACTGGAAGCAGAGCAGGCGGTTAAGAAATAAATGACCAATAAGAAAGATTCGTCCAAGATCGTCATCGTCCCCTGCAGCGGGATCGGGAAGACGTACGGCTCGGTCAGTCGAGAGGCAGCCTATATCATCACTGAGGACCTGCGACCGAAATCCACGCAACTGGTAGCGCTCTCGATGCTCGTCCTGGGAGATGAATCAACCCGCGCCGTGGTTGCTGCGAACGCAGCGATCACCATTGACGGCTGTAAACTGGCCTGCGCGAGCAAGATGGTGAAAGAGAGCGGCGGCAAGGTGACGAAGGAGATCGATGTCCTGGATGTCTACCGCCGCTACAAACAGTTCAAACCGCGAGGGATCGGAGAACTCAACGAGGGCGGTCTGCGGCTGGCAAAAGCCCTGGCGGACGAGGTCGCAGCCACGGTTGACATGCTGGTGATAAAAGACAATGGAGGCCAGGATGCCTGACCTGCCCAAGAAGAAAGTTGGTATTGTCTCCTGCTCCGGTGAGGAGCTGGCAGAGGGGACGGTAACCCGGTTGGCGGCATTAAAAGTATTGGAACAACTGCGCCCGGGAGATACCGTGACCATTTGCCTGCCTCTTTTCCTGGCCGGCGGTGAAGGGGACCGGGCCTTCGCAAGGTTCTACCCTACCATTGCAGTAGACGGCTGCGAGTTGCGCTGCGCGGCGCGTGCCACGGAGATGTATTCGAGCAAGCCAGCTGCCAGCATCATGGTTCGGGATGTGGTTGCGAAAAATGGCCTGGCACAGCCCGAGGGACGCCGCCGTCTGAACACGGGCGGCCTGCAGGCTGTGGAAGCCACTGCCAGACAAATGGCAGCCACGGTTGACGAGCTGCTTGGAAAACGTTGGGATCGGAAATCTGGTTCTTTCGTGGAACTCGGAACAGTTCTGCCGGCGGCTGGTGATGGGCAGGAAACCGAAAAGGCCGCCACCTGTTCCTGCGGTTCGGGCATTCCCATTCAGAAAGTGCAGATCAATGGCAAGGAGGTCATACTGATTGCCCTGCCGCTGATCTTCCAGCAATTCCATGATGGTGGGAAACCTGCCACCCCGGATACGACCCGGGAACTTTTGGATGCGGTGAAGATCTACAACCCGATCCAGGCTGACGAAGACGAAGCCTATTCAGCGGTTTTATCCCATGAATATGCAATTTTTTGTGAGAAAGAAGATGCAGCCAGATGAGCCGCACCGCCACATACAACACCACTGTTACCTGGAAAGGTGAACACTGGGGCCATATTGTCATGGGCAATGGCCCGGAGATGGACTTCTCCGCCCCGCCCGATGCCCAGGGTCATCCCGGTGTCCTGACCCCGGAAGATGCTTTTGTGGCTGCCGCCAACACCTGCATCATGATGATGTTCATCTGGGCCGCTGAACGATACAAGCTCAACCTGATCTCCTACGATTGCCGGGCGGAGGGCACCAAATTTGTCGAACTGGACCGCACCGAGACTTTCACCCACCTGCATTTTTGGCCGGTCATCAGCGTCTCTGCCGGAGAAGAAGAAAAAGAGGCGGTGCGCCGGCGCATACAACTCGCCCTGCAATCGGCGCAAAAATACAGCCTGGTGGCCAACTCGGTAAAGTCCGAGATTGTGATAGAACCCGAGATAGTAGTCATTTAGTGGTCAATACCAAATCGAAAATGGAGGCGAACATGCTCACGATCAAAGTACTCGGTCCCGGATGCCAGAACTGTCAGAACCTGGCATCCTTGACGCAGCGGGCACTGGACAACCTTGCCATCGAAGCGAAGGTCGATAAAGTGACCGATTACGCCGAGATCATGAAGTACAAGTTACTAGCCACGCCCGGGCTGGTGATCAACGAAAAGGTGGTCTCCGCAGGCCGCATACCGACCGAAGCCGAGATCACTACTTTTCTCGCAAATGCAATGATGGCAGAGTGAAAAAGAAAGTCCTGTTCCTTTGCACCGGCAACTCCTGCCGTTCGCAGATGGCCGAAGCCATCGTCAATTCGCGCATGGGAGAGAAGTGGGAAGCTGTCAGCGCGGGGACCAAGCCGGCAGGCTGCGTTCACCCAAAGGCACTGGCGGCTCTGGCTGAAATCAGCATCCGGCATGAAGGACGCTCGAAGCCGGTGGATGAATTCCGGGGCATGGACTTCGACCTGGTGGTAACCCTCTGCGATTCTGCTGCCAAGGGATGCCCTGCCTGGCTGGGCAAAGGCAAGCGTGTGCATCACAGTTACCCCGATCCATCCATGCCTGACGATATGAACGATTTCCGAAAGGTGCGGGACGCCATGGAACGCGAAATCATCTCCCTGTTGGTGAAGCATGCAAATTGACTTGCTTTATTTCGATGGCTGTCCATCATGGGAAGAGGCGCTTGCGAACCTGAAAGCCGCGCATGCGGCCGAAGGGCTGGCAGCGGATATCCGATTGGTAAAGTTGGAAGACAATGAGGCTGCCGCGCGCCTGAAGTTTTTAGGATCGCCCTCGTTTCAAGTGAATGGCATGGATTGGTGGCATGAAGAGCGGAACTCGCTACAACCTGAGCTGCCGGATCTATCCCACGCCGCAAGGAATGAAGGGAGCACCTACAATAGAAATGTTGCGCGAGAAATTACGGACCACCAACCACGCATGAACCAACGATCAACACCCTGGTAGTTAAATTTATTATTCACCTGGAGGTTTCCCATGTCTGACATTGCTGCAAGAAAAGCCCCCGAGCCAAGCCTGACAAAAAAACTCTCATCCCTCGACCGCTTCCTGACCCTGTGGATCTTCCTGGCGATGGCGGTGGGGGTGATCATCGGCTATTTCTTCTCGTACCAGGTAGCCAGGTTCAATATCCTGGTTTCGGTCGGGCACCACCAACGTCCCATCGCCATCGGCTTGATCCTGATGATGTACCCGCCGCTGGCCAAGGTGCGCTACGACGAGCTGGGCGATGTGTTCCGCAACTGGAAGGTGCTGGGTCTCTCGCTTGTACAGAACTGGATCATCGGACCGATCCTGATGTTCGTCCTGGCGATCATTTTCCTGCGCGGCTACCCGGAATACATGACCGGGCTGATCCTGATCGGCCTGGCGCGCTGCATTGCCATGGTGATCGTATGGAACGAGCTGGCCAAGGGCGACACGGAATACGCCGCCGGGCTGGTGGCGTTCAACAGCATCTTCCAGGTGTTGTTCTACAGCCTGTATGCCTATGTTTTCATCACCGTCCTGCCGACCTGGTTTGGCCTCTCGGGGGCGGTGGTGCACATCACGATCGGCGAGATCGCCAAGAGCGTTTTCATCTACCTGGGCATCCCGTTCATCGCCGGGTTCCTGACCCGCCTGGTCCTGGTGAAGGTCAAGGGCAAGGAATGGTATCACAACAAGTTCATTCCCGAAGATCAGCCCGATCACCCTGGCCGCGCTGCTCTTCACCATCGTGGTCATGTTCTCGCTCAAGGGTGAGTACATCATCAAGCTGCCGCTGGATGTGGTGCGGATCGCCATCCCGCTGCTGATCTATTTCGTGGTCATGTTCCTGGTCAGTTTCCTGATGGGCAGGGCGGTCGGAGCGGATTACAAGAAGACCGTCACGCTCTCCTTCACGGCGGCCAGCAACAATTTCGAACTGGCGATCGCCGTGGCGGTGGCGGTGTTTGGCATCTCCTCCGGGCAGGCCTTTGCCGCGGTCATCGGTCCGCTGGTGGAGGTGCCGGTGATGATCGGGCTGGTCAATGTGGCATTCTGGTTGAAGAAGAGGCTCTTCACGACAGGGGCGGTTGGGGCAGACTGACCTCAGCGAGGTATGCCTTGCTCTGTACATGGAAAGTCATGCTCAATTGATCCATTCGACCAATTCAACCAGGTTCCCGGCTGGATCATGGAACATCACCCAGCGGCCGGATGCGTTTGATTCCACGCCCCAGGGCATGTCCACCCCGTGGAAGCGGAGCTTTTCGATGGCTGAATCCAGATCCTGGATCGAGAAGGTGACCACCGGGAAGCGGGGCTCGGGATCTGGCGGGATGGCAGGATGGCCCTGGATGATCGTCAGGTAAGAACCGCTCAGGTTAAAATGAGGGTGTTCGCCGGCATGCAGGGGAATGAGTTCCAGCCCGATCACGCCCCGGTAAAAATGGGCGCAAGCCGGCACATCTAAAGCCCAAAGGCCGACAACAGCAATTTGGAAATTCATGTTGATTTCCTTAAATAAAAGGCCCGCCTCCGGCGGGATTATCATTTAAACACGAACGCCTGGGTGAGGGGGGCACCCAAGCATTCGCACGATTATGATACTAGGGTTTCAAAAAAAAATCAAGGTATTTTTTGGTTAGAAAATCCTTAAGGATATGCTCAACAGGTGCCCCAGGCGGGAATTGAACCCACAACCTTAGCCTTAGGAGTGCTCTGCTCTATCCATTGAGCTACTGGGGCGGCAAAAGGATTATACCAAATTCTTGCATTTCCTCTATTCCGTTGCTATACTAGCATGGGTAATTTCACCTGCGCAGCCTCAGGATGCGGAGGATACCTGAAACCAGCGAATTGATAATGCTTTGTTAACTGCAACTTGAAAACTGCAGGATACAATAGCCTGTGATTGCAGCGGATTACAACGGATGCGAGGAGCAGACCTATGGAAGTCGAAAAAGTTCGGACGCTACGAGATCAAGGCGGAAATTGGACGCGGCGGCATGGCCACCGTCTACCATGCCTATGACCCGCGCTTCGAGCGCGAGGTGGCGCTCAAGGTCCTGCCGCGCGAGATGCTGCACGATCCGCAGTTCCGCACCCGCTTCGAGCGCGAAGCCAAGACGATCGCCATGCTCGAACACCCGGCCATCGTGCCGGTCTATGATTTTGGCGAGGAGGACGGCCAGCCGTATTTCGTCATGCGCTACATGACCGGCGGCTCGCTCTCCGACCGGATGAAGACAGGGCCCCATGCCGGTCCAGGAGGCAGCCCACCTGTTCGACGCAGCTGGCTCCCGCCCTCGATGAAGCCCATGCCAAGGGCATCATCCACCGCGACCTGAAACCCGGCAACATCCTTTTCGACCAGTACGGCGAACCTTACATCTCGGATTTTGGCATTGCCAAGATCGCTGCCACCCAGACCAACGTCACCGGCAGCGCCATCGTGGGCACCCCGGCTTACATGTCGCCGGAACAGGCCCAGGGCGAGGGCATCGACGGGCGCTCTGATATCTACGGGCTGGGTGTCATCCTGTTCGAAATGCTCACCGGTCAGCAGCCCTACCACGGCGACACGCCGATGAGCGTGGTGGTCAAGCACATCACCGATCCCGTCCCGCATATCCTGGAGGTCAAGCCCGACCTGCCGCCAGCGCTCGAGGGGGTGATCGAGAAGGCCATGGCCAAGGATCGCAACGAGCGCTTCTCAACGGTCAGGGCCCTGAGCGAAGCGCTGAAAATGGTGGCCAGCGGCGAGATCCCGGACCTGGTGAACATCGACCGGACCATGGTTACGGCGACCAGGAGCTCGGTGCCAAAACCGTCCGCTGACGATGCCGGCACTGTCCTGTCGAAAAAAAGACCGGCGCCTGCAGACACACCCATCTTCACCCCCGCACCGGTACGCAAAAAGACCAGCGCTTGGATCGGGCTGGGCGGCGGGGCACTGTTCCTATGCCTGGCGGCTGCCGTGGTCACGGTCATCCTCTTCCGGGAAAAGATTCCATTCCTTGCAGCCCCGTCGCCATCCCGGACCCAGACCGGGCTGGCGGGCAGCACTGATACCCAGCCTGTGCACCAGTCAACGATCACGAACACCCCCAAGGAGCTGCTCCCGCTGGTGCCGAGCGATACCGGCATCCCGGTTTCCCCCGCCACTCCAGAACCCAGTTCCACGCCGACGAAGGCGGGACTGGTCTCCATCGGCGGGGCAGACCTGATCGCCTTCCTGAACAATAACGACATCTGGGTGGTTGGGGTGGATGGAAACAACCTGACCCAGGTCACATCAGACGGAGGTGGAAAGAACGACCTGCAATGGTCGCCCACCGGGGAAAGGCTATTCTACACCAGCGGCAAGTGCATCCAGACCGTCAGTCTGGATACGAAGGAAGTGACCCAGGTGACCTGCTTTCCTGCAACCGATTACCTGGATGCTTTTGAGATTTCGCCCGACGGAACGCAGGTGGCGATCAGCCTGAACCGGGTTGTATATATCGTACCCTTCGACCTGGAGGCAATATCCAAAGCGCACACCTGGGTGAAATTACAGGAAATGAAGGGCTGTTACACGTATGGTGATCAGCACAATCAGGCTCCGTCGCGCGGAGTGCGCTGGTCCATTGATGGCAAGAGGATCGCGATCAACACGATCAGCGTGAATACCGGTCAGCGGGTGGACCTGATCAGTATTTTCGATATCAGTACCTGCAGCGGCAGTACGGGGCTGGCGATGGATAGTTTTCCGGCAGCGCGTTTCGAGATGACCGGTTACAACGCTCGTCCGGTGATCCCGTCCTTCGATTGGAACGGCGAGACATTATTTGTGCTTAACAGCATATATCGTTACGAATTGGGCTATCTATACGCGTATAACGCGGGGACAAAACGCGGAGATGCCCTGGATCCTATGGAGACAATGTGCTGCTATACTGCCGCGCGCTTCAGCCCGGATGGATTGTTCCTGCTCTTTGCTTACCAGGATCCCAATGCTGGTTCAAATCTCAACCCACAGTTGTATTATGTGTCCTATGGAAGCCTGGGCACCGGTGCAGCCTATACCCCCCTGCCTCTGCCAGGTGATTTCTTCAGCGCCGTCAACGATCACATCGACGCAGTCTTGCGCCTTTCCAACAAATAACTACTCCCCTCCCTTGAGCGAATTAAGCAACCTCCCTGCCTGTCAAGGCAGGGAGGTTGTGGTTATTTTTTCTACTTCGACTGCTTCAAGCAGCCAGGCTGTAACCTCCTGCCTGGTTGGGATGCGCCCGCTGCAGACGACTTGCTCGTTGATCACCAGGGTGGGCAGCACCAGCACGAAGGCATATTTCCCGATTTCGCCGGGATCGGTCACTTCTGCGACCTCGATCTCCAGTGACTGGCGTTGCGAGGCGAGTTCCTGCTGTGCAGCCGCGACCAGCCGCCTGACGACATAACGTTCGGGATATTGCATGCCGAGGATCTTGATATGTACCACGGTTCCGGTCCCTGTTGCGGTGTTTGTGCAATAAATCACATGGATTCTACCCCAGAATCCGGGGATTTGCAGCAGGGCGGTCGAATTTCCAGGGAAATGAATACTAATCGGGAAAATGGGAAGGGAACTACCGTTTACCCGGCTCAGATGAATTTTGCCGGACGATGGGGAAGACTCAGACGGAGGGTGCAGCGATGCTGGAAAAAATGAGAGAGCAGCAGGTGAGAGCCCCCTCGGCTTTGCCCAATTCGGAGGCATCCACCAGGAGCGGATGTATTCCTGCTGCTTCCAGTCGTTCACCCGTTCTGGGAAAGGCAGGCTGGTAAAGCACGTTTCCACCAACCAGCAAAGCATTGGCAGCATACTGTTCCGATGGGTGGATCTCGATTATTTTATAGGCTGGGAAATTCGATTTTTCCACCCAGGCCGGGTTGACCAGCAGGGTTTCCGCTGCCACCTGCGTGACCGATGATTTCAGGTGCAGGCCGCCGCTCAGGTGGACTTCTTTAACTTGATAACCATGAGGGCTGGTGAAACTGCGCAACTGGTCGATCGCTGCCTGGTTCGTGCGGCTGGAAAGACCGGCGTAGATCATCTGGCCAACAACCAGCACATCGCCGCCGTCAAGTGTACCGGGAGCCTGGATCTGGTACAGTTCCCTGTGGGGGGCTAGAGCAGCAGCAATGGAACTGGTCTCGGCTTGCCGCGATAGGGCACCGGGACGGGTGAGTAGCGCACATTCTGCCAGCACAATGGCGATATCTTCCACGAAAACCGAATCGGGCAGGTCCGGTTCTTCGGTCAGTGACTGGACCTGCACACCCATGCTGCGCAAGGCATGCTCGTAGGCACGGTGCTGCTGGCGGGCGCGTTCCAGATCGATCGGAGTGCGCTCCAGGTGGGTGAGCTCGCATTCGTTGATGGAACGACTGACAGCCCGGGTGATGGCGACAAGCATATTTATTTCCGATTTCTACTGACCTGGAGACAGGCGCAGCCTAGAAACGCAGGTGCTTGACGGTCAGACCATCGTTGATGATCTCCTTGAGCGAATCGATCCCGATGCGCAGATGCAGGTCGGCAAAGTCTTCCGTCACCTGCCTGTCGGACTCGGCGGTCTTGATCCCTTCCGGGTGTCATCGGCTGGTCGGAGACCAGCAGCAGAGCGCCGGACGGGATCTTGTTATAAAAGCCGGTGGTAAAGATGGTGGCGGTCTCCATGTCCACCGCCATGGCCCGGATGCGCACCAGGTATTTCTTGAACTCTTCATCGTGTTCCCAGACACGCCGGTTGGTGGAATAGACCGTGCCGGTCCAGTAATCGTGATGATAGTTGCGGATGGTGGTGGAAACAGCCTTTTGCAGGTTGAAAGCAGGCAGGGCGGGCACTTCGGGTGGAAAATAATCATTGGAAGTGCCTTCGCCGCGGATGGCGGCGATCGGCAGGATCAGGTCACCGAGGCGGTTGCGTTTTTTCAAACCGCCGCACTTGCCCAGGAAAAGAGCCGCCTTTGGCTTGAATGGCAGAGAGCAGGTCCATGACCGTGGCGGCATTGGCCGAGCCCATGCCGAAGTTGATGATCGTGATCCCGTCGGCCGTGGCATTGGGCATCGGCTTGTCTTCGCAGCAGACGCGGCGTACCGTTCATCTCCGCGAACATGTGCACATAATTGTTGAAGTTGACCAGCAGGATGTATTTACCAAATTCTTCCAGCGGCATGCCGGTGTAACGCGGCAGCCAGTTGTTGACGATTTCATCCTTGGTTTTCATCTACTCACGGGCAGCGGTACCCGCTAGGTTCCTCCCAGACCTGGTAAAGACCAAGACGGTTATTCTCCCCATCGGAATGGAATGTTGAGCGTGACCCGGAAGTCGGCTGGCTTCCGCCAGGATTTCCAGCTCCGGCTCGTCAAAATGGTGGACGTAACGCAGCCCGCGTCCGCCACTGCGCCAGTCAAGCAGGTAATCACCGGGGTCCACGTCGCCATCGGTGAGACCGATCTCCTCCCAGGGTTGCACGCGGCCTTTGAGTTTATCGCTGTTCAGGAACTGCCATTCCGAATGGATGAACTGGCCGCCGGGTCGCAGCAGGGCGTGGATCTTCTTCAGGATGGCGAGGCGCAGATCCGGCACCGGGCATGTGATGGAGCACGGCAAAGGCGGTCACCAGGTCGAATGGACGGCCGGACGGTTCGCAGCGATGGCCTTTTCCCAGTCGGGAGTGGTCAGGTCGGCGCGGATGAAGGTGGCGGGGGCATCCTCCCAGCCGTGGCGGGCGGCTTCGAGCAGCGGCTGGCTGAAGTCCAGGCCTGTATACGGAACCGCGCATGCCGCGGCGCATGCGTTCGCGTGCCAGTTCGCCGTTGCCGCAGCCCAGGTCGAGGATGGATTCGTCCCCGGTCAGAATGTCCAGAACACGCTGAACACCCGGCTGCAGGCGCAGGCGCGTGGACGAAAATTCCCGTCCGAAGGTCTGGTAGAATTGTTTATTCAATGTCAGCAGTTGTAACGCAATCCCGGCGTTCATGGACTGATTATATCTGTGTTTACCCATGGTTAAGAAATTGAACTGGAGCGAAATGCGCTCCCTGCCCCCCGAGAAAATGGCCCTGGCGCGCCTAGCCCTGGAAGAGGTGCGCGCTTGGCAAGGCGCTGTCGAGCAGCCCTGCGCGAGCATGCCTGGAAGGATGCCCCGCTGCACAAATCGGCGCTGGTGGCGGCCTACCAGCAACTGGTCGAATCGGGAGAGTGGGAGCCGGATGAGACCCTGCTGGCCGCGATCCGCCTGAAGCCGGTGCGCACGCTCTCGGGAGTCACCACGGTCACCGTGCTGACCAAACCTTATCCCTGCCCCGGAAAGTGCATCTTCTGCCCGGACGACGTGCGCATGCCAAAATCCTACCTGCCCGATGAACCCGGAGCCATGCGCGCCGTCGAGCATGACTTTGACCCGTACGCGCAGGTTCGCATCCCGGCTGGAGGCCCTGACCGCGGTGGGTCATCCCACCGACAAGATCGAACTGCTCATCCTGGGCGGCACGTTCTCTGCCTACCCCCGGCACTACCAGGAATGGTTCGTAACGCAATGTTTTGAGGCGATGAATGCGGATGGCGGGGGAGGTCGCCGCAGCCCGCAAAAGCCGGGCGCGGACAATATGCCTGGACTGGAGGAAGTTCAGCACATCAATGAAACAGCCCTTCACCGCAATGTGGGGCTGGCTGTGGAAACGCGTCCCGACGAGATCACCCCGGACGAACTGGCCTGGTTTCGCAGGCTGGGGGTGACCAAGGTGCAGATGGGCGTGCAAAGCCTGGATGATTCGATCCTCGAACTCAACCAGCGCGGCCATACGGTTGCCGAGCGCGACAGGCGGTTGCGCTGCTGCGGGCGGGTGGTTTCAAGATCGTGCTGCACTGGATGCCCAACCTGCTGGGCGCCACGCCGGACTCCGACCGGGAGGATTTCCCGCGCTTGTGGCAGGGGCTTTGCCCGGATGAGATCAAGATCTACCCGACCCAGCTGCTTGAAAAAACCGCCCTGTATGAACTCTGGAGAGCGCGGTGAATACCGTCCCTATACCACCGATGAACTCATCGCTCTCATCGCCGACGTGAAACCCTCCATCCCGCGCTATTGCCGCGTCAACCGCATCATCCGTGACATCCCCTCCACGCACGTGGTGGCAGGGCAACAAGCGCACCAGCCTGCGGCAGGATGTGCAGGCAGAGATGGAGCGCCGCGGCACCCGCTGCGAGTGCATCCGCTGCCGCGAAGTGCGAGGCAGGAAGGTGAGTGCTGCCGCCCTGAGCCGCGACGATCTGACCTACCATCCAGATGGGGCGGAGGAACACTTCCTGTCATTCGTCACCGCAGAGGATCAGACTGGCAGGTTTCCTGCGGCTTTCCCTTCCGGGGCAGGCTGCCCCCGCTTACAGGGCTGAGGGACCTGGAAGGGGCGGCGATCATCCGTGAGGTGCATGTCTATGGGCAATCGCTGGCGGTGGGAACGGAGGCAGGGCGGCGCCACCCAGCATAGCGGGCTCGGAACGCGACTGCTGGCAGAGGCGGAAGAGTTCGCCCGCGGAAAAGGTTACCGCCGGATGGCGGTCATCGCGGCGGTGGGTACACGACAATACTATCTGGATCGCGGTTTTGAACGGGGGGAACTCTACTTGATAAAGAATCTGCTGTAAAGAAAAGGAACGGGAGAAGGGTGGGGAAAATCAGTTATGGGAGTTCTTTTCCCACTCTGCCACCGTCTCGCGGATGAAAGCCTTCAAGGCCGCATCCGGCACGGCATCAATGCCCTCGTATTTGTTCAATCCATCCTTCACAAACACCATCCCCCCGGGTTCCTCGGCAAGGTGGATTTTGCGATTCTTGAACGGGCTGAGAAGCAGTTTGGTTTGCAACAGTTCATCGATCTGTTCCACGATGCTCTTGAGAACCGGTTCAGGTTTAGCCTCCGCCTCTTCTGCCTTCCCTTTCTTATTCAAGGGAGGAGTGGGGACAACCGGGATGGGTTTCTCGACCGCGGAAGCGACGGCAGCCGCGGCTGCATTATCGAGCCAGGGTCGCAGGTCGAGAAGCATGCTTACCAGCCGGCGGTGCTGGTCCGGTTGGAGCGTCTCCTTGCCATTGTGACGCGAGCCGTCCATTTGCAGCCAGATCCTCCCGGAAAGAGTCCGCCAGGCGCGCAGGATCTCGATATCCCCCTCGGAAGCAAGGGGATTTTCGCCCGGGGTGGCGGGAGCGGATGCATCCGTGGAAGGAGGAGGTGTGCGCCGGCTGCGAGCCCGCTGCAGGAGCGCCCCGAATGCCGCACCCAAACAGGCAAAAACGAACAACAGAAAGATCGTGGTGGTGTCCATCAAGGCTTATTTTACAGGATTTTTTGATTTCGCGCGCACCTGGCAGCGGGGGCAATAGTGTGTGCCGCGCTGACCCACCAGGATGCGTTTGATTGTTGCCTTACATTCAGGGCAGCGCTCGCCGGCGCGCCCGTACACCCGGAAATGGTTTTGAAAATCCCCGCCGCGGTAGACCCAGTCGATGCTCGCACCGTTGCGGCGGATCCCCTCCTGCAAAACCGACCGGATCGCCTGCCAGAGAGCGTTTGCCTGTTTCCTGGAGACCGTATCCGACCGCGAGAGCGGATGTAACTTTGCCAGGTGGAGAGCCTCATCCACATAGATGTTTCCCAGGCCCGCCAGGAAGGACTGGTCGAGAAGGAGGGGTTTAAGTTGCCGGTGGCGCTTGTGCAGGGCTGGATGGAGCCAGTCGGGGCTGAACTCCTGCGAGAGCGGCTCGGGACCGAGATTGCCAAAGACAACTTCAGGATCCTTTACCAGCCAGATTCGTCCGAACTTGCGCGCGTCCGTGAAAACCAGGCTGGCATCCTCCGACAGGCGGGCGATGAGGCGATCGTGCTTGCCAGGCTGGTAACCCCCGAGGACCACCAGCAGGTCCCCGCTCATGCGCAGGTGAAGGATGAGATGAAAGTCGGATAAGTGCAGGTGCAGGAATTTGGCCCTGCGGGAGATGGATTCAATGCGCTGACCGATGAGTCGCTTCTTGAATGTGACCGGGGAAGGAGCAGCCAGCGTGCGCTGCCAGCGCAGGTTCACCGAAAGGAATGTTTTTCCGGTGAGCACCGGGCTCAGGGTGCGGGCGATGGTTTCAACTTCGGGAAGTTCGGGCATGGAGCAGGTGTCTGCAAATCATTCGTTGAACATTTGCCCCACGCTGCGGCCCTCGTGGGCACGGCGGATGACCTCGCCAAGCAGGGGTGCGACAGTGAGAACGGTCAGGCGCTTGCCAAAGGCTTCCTGTTTCTCTGGCGAAATGGGTACGCTGTCGGTGGTGATGAATTCAGTCACCGGCAGAGCTGCCAGCCGCTGGGCGGCATCCGCGGAAAAGATCGGATGGACGAACACCGCGTAGATGCGCTGGGCACCGTTCTCCTTGATCAGGTTGATCGCCTGGATGATGGAGCGGCCGGTATCGATCTCGTCATCGATCAGCAGGATGTCGCGGCCTTCCACGTCGCCGATGATGGTCAGCGCTTCCGCCTTGGCATCATTGGCGATGCGTCGTTTTTCGATAAATGCGATCGGGGTGTCAATTCGGGCGGCGAAGTTCCGGCCCTTTTTTGCGTAGCCCAGGTCTGCGGTCACCACAACCGGGTCCTTGAGATACGGGCGCAGGTTTTTGAGCACGTAGGCGCTCAAAATGTGGGAGGCATTCAACACGTCTCCGGGTACCGAGAAGAATCCCTGGATCTGGTAGGCGTGCGGATCAAGGGTCATGTACCGGTCGGCACCTGCGATCTGGATCATATCTGCCACCAGGCGCGAGGTGATCGGCACGCGCGGCTGGTCTTTCTTATCCGACCGCCCGTAGCACAGGTAGGGGGCCACCGCGGTGATTCGGGCGGCTGAATCCAGGCGCAGCGTTTGCAGCAGGATCAGCAGTTCCATCAGGTTGCGGTGGACAGGCGCAGCGGTATGCTGGATGACATAGACATCCTGGCCGCGCACGCTGCTGTGTAATTTGACGAAAAGGTTTTCATTGGGAAACTCAACGATATCGCGACCGCACAATTTCTCGCCCAGGTAGTCGGCCACTTTTTGGGCCAGGTCCGGGCTGGCGGTGCCGGCGTAGATTTTGATCCCGCCATAGACGCGCAATTCACTAATCTGTGTCATCGGGTTGCCTTTTTTCTACGGGTATATTCCGAGCGCAGGACACTCATGATCAGGTCGTCATGGTACCTGCCTTCGCGGAATAAAGCCTCGCGTAAGCGTGCTTCGTGGACGAAGCCGGCTTTTTCATAAGCACGGATGCCGCCCAGGTTTTCTGCGTCCACGTGCAGGAATATGCGGTTCAGGTTCAGGGTCTTGAAGCCGTGCGAGAGCAGCAGGCGCATCACCTCGGTGCCGTAGCCCTTGTTCCAGCAGGATTTATCTCCGATGAAGAGACCTACTTCGGCCGAGCGCATGCGCCAGTTAATATCGAAGATCTCGCAGTTCCCGATCAGGCGCCATCCGTCACCGGCTTTAATCTCGATGCCGAGTGGTTGTTCCTCGGGCTTGCGCTTGAGAATGTTCTCAAACCATTGCTCCTCACTGGCCTGTGAGATGGGCATGGAAAAAAGGAGGAAACGTCGAACTTCCGGATCATTCAGCCATTCGACGAATTTGGGCAGGTCGCTGCGCTCGTTACTGCGCAGTCGGATGCGTTTCCCGTACAGCATGGTCTCTCCGTGGGCACCAGGTTAACAGGCTTGCGCGCTGATTTTATTATACTCTTCTTGACCTGCGTCTGAGCATCAAAAACGGTACATTGCTCGTTTGTTCTATTGTTTCACAACTTGTGCTATACTCGGTTCCAGATGCAAACTGAGACTATCCACGTTTTGCGCGCCTCGTGGCCGGCCTGGGCGGATTTCCTGCGCCAGCGCGGGCTGGGCAGCCTGGCGGCTTGGGCGCTGGAAAGCGCCCATCCGCTGACTTTGCTGGCTGCCCAGGCGCTTTACCTCGGCAGACCGCTCCTGCGCCCCTCGGTTTCCAGTGGACAGATCGAAGCCCTGGCCAGCCTGCTGGAGGATCAAAACGAGATGCAGGCATTTGTCACCTTCCTTCGGAAGGAGATTCCTTGACCGGAATCTGGATTGGCCTGGCAGGTTTTGGGGTTGTTTTCCTCAGTGCCGCGCTGATGCTGGGATTGTTGATCCTTAAACGCAAGAGCCCCCGCGTGTACCGCGATATCCCTGCATTGACCCGCCTGCGCCAGGCGGTGGGACTGGTCGTGGAAGACGGCAGCCGCCTCCATGTTTCACTGGGGCGCGGCGCGCTCACCAGCCCCCAATCCGCCTCCGCCCTGGCAGGGCTTGCCCTCCTGCGCCGCCTGGCAGACCTGACTTCTGCAGGCGACCAGCCGCCGATCGTCACCTCCGGCGAGGCGAGCCTGGCCATCCTTTCGCAGGATACCCTGCGGACTGCCGCGAATTCCTCCGGGCAGGGATCCTTTGATCCCTCTGCTGGACGATTGACCGGTCTTTCACCGTTCTCTTACGCAGCTGGAACGATCCCTGCCATCCGCGACGAGAATGTCTCTGCCAGCCTGCTGCTGGGAAACTTTGGCGTCGAAGTGGGTCTGTTGACAGACGCGGTGGAACGCAAGAATTCCTTTGTCCTTGCCGGGAGTGACAACCTGGCAGCCCAGGCAGTGATCTATGCCAGCGCGCAAGAATCGCTGATCGGTGAAGAAATCTACTCGAGCGGGGCGTACGTTGACTCCGGCCCGCTCCACAATGCTAGCCTGACCGTGCAGGACGTACTGCGCTGGCTGCTGATCGCCGCCATCCTGGTGGGGTCTCTGGTGGCACTGGCAGGTGCGGTGTGAAACACCCTTCCGTCATTACAGGGTTCATCAACATTGCCAGCACAGCCATCGCCATAGCCAGTGGCCTGCTGGTACTGGCAGGCTATTTTTTCGCCCAGGAAGCGGGCGGTCCAACTTCCCTGCTGGCAGAACTCCGCCTGACCCTGCTTGATTGGGCACTGATCCTGGCCGGTTTTGCCACTTTCGTCGGCATCATTTCCCTTATCCAGGTCCACTATAAAAAGATCCGTCTCAGGCAGGTCAGTTCGATCTACAGTCTGATCCTGATTCTGAGCCTGGCAGTCACCTTCCTGTACGGACTGGCCAAACCGGTCCAGGCGGGGAAGATTTTCACCACGGTTCAACTTCCGGTGGAAGCCAGCCTGATGGCGGTACTGGCTGTCACACTAACCTATGCCAGCATCCGCCTGCTGCACCGCCGGTTCAACCTCGTGGCGGTCATTTTTCTGATCACCGTCCTGCTGATCCTGCTCGGCACCGCGCCGCTTCCTTTCCTGGGAAACCTGCCTTTTCTCAGCGACTGGGCGCGCCCGTTCATCGCCCAGGTGCTGGCCGGCGCGGGGCGCGCGGTATCCTGCTTGGCATGGCGCTTGGCATTCTGACAACCGGTCTGCGGATCCTGTTCGGCGCAGATCGACCTTATGGGGGTAACCGGTAATGGCAGAGATCACCTGTCCGAGTTGCGGAAAACCAAATCCTGCTAACAGGGATAAGTGCAGGTTTTGCGCCACCGAGTTAAAACCAAATCTATCCTCCCCGGCAGATGGGAAAACCGGCAAGAGACGCACAGCAGAATTTGCAGGCGGAAAATTTGACCTGGGAGACCTTGACCCGGCGGGAGTGAAATCTGCCGGGAAGGATCGGGATGAGGCTGAGGAAAAACTGCCCTCCTGGCTGCTTTCACGGGCAGGTTCGACCAAGGCAGAGGAAGGCAAGCCGGTTCCTGAAGATTCCCAGGCCTCACGCCTGCCAGGCGCACCCATCACGGATCTTGGCGCAGACTCAAATGCTGACCTGCCAGAATGGCTCTCCGGTCTCGGCAAATCCGCCTCCGATGATGAGGAGGAAGTACCCGACTGGTTGATGAGCCTGCGCAGCATTGAAGATGAATCGCCCGTGCCAGGGTCCGCACTGACCCGCGATCCCACCCTGAACCAGACGGGAAGCCTGTCAGCGGGGCCCGGCGGCGATGAATGGATGGCTCGTCTGAACCTGGGGGCGCAACCGGTGAAGCCGGAGGCTGCTGCCCCCGCGCCCAGGCCTGCCCCTTCAACGGAAGACACCCTCCCTCCATCCCAGGCGCAGGTAAAAGAACCGCAAGAGACCAAGCCAGCATCCAGAAAAGGCGATGACACCCCCGACTGGCTGGATCAATTGAAAGAGAAAGCAATCGAATTTGTCCTTACCCCAAGCGAGGACGATGGTGGACCAATCCGAACGGATATCCCGGATTGGCTTGCCAATTTTGGATCGAAACCTGGAACGCCCGAGGCGGCCACCGGGGAAAGCATGCCGGATTGGTTGAGCCGCCTGGAATCAAAGAGCAGCCCTGAAGTCAAGGGAACTGGACCGTTATTTATCAGCGAAAAGCCGCCCGAAAGTCCGGTCGGCGACAAGACCTCCGACTGGCTGTCACAATTCAAGGCAGATGTGAATGAGGCCGCCCGTCAGGAAGCAAAAGACGAACAATTCGAACCAGCTCCCCGGCCACCAGCAAAAAAGGGTGTAAGCGGACCATTGCCAGAATGGCTGGCTGGTATTATCCCCAGCAAGACACCCTCCGATGGCACTCCAGCCCTGATCAGCAGTGATGAAAGGGCAGTAGAGGAGGAAAAACCTTCAGCAGCCTTTTCGATGGAAGTGCCGGACTGGCTGTCCAAGTTGAAACCGGAACAGGTATTTGAAAAACCGGTCGAGAAGGAAGCGGAACCTGCCTTGCCGGGAAGCCTTGAGGTCTCTGAACTCCCTTCCTGGATACAGGCGATGCGCCCGGTGGAATCGATTGTCGCAGAAGCCAAGGTGAACCTGCACGAAGGTCCCCAGGTAACCGAGCAGAACGGTCCGCTTGCCGGTTTAAAGGGTGTACTGCCGGTAGGACCCGGCCTGGGGGCGCTGAGCAAACCGCCAGCCTATTCCGACAGTCTCCAGGTGACAGAAGGTCAGCAGCGTTACGCAGCCGCGTTTGAACAACTGATCTCCAGCGAGTCCCTGCCGGTAAGTACCAGGAGAACACGCCTCGCTTCGAGTCGGATATTGCGCTGGCTGATCACCGGTCTGATGATCCTTGCGGTGGTATTGCCGCTGACCACCAGGATCCCGGTCACGCAGGCAAGCAGGTTGCAGACGCCTGAAATGGTAAGTGCCTTCAGCATGATCGGCAGCCTGCCCCCCAATGCACCGGTGCTGGTGGTGTTCGATTACGATCCTGCCCTTGCCGGGGAACTGGAAGCGGCGGCTGCCCCGCTGCTGGACCACCTTTTGCTCCAGGGTCCGCGGTTGGCCTTGATCTCTTCCAACCCAACCGGACCAGCCCTGGCAGAACGCTTGCTGCAGGGTCATGCAACCCTGTCAGGTCAGCAGTATGTGAACCTGGGATACCTGCCGGGCGGTTCTTCGGGCGTGAAATATTTTGCCATGGCGCCAATCCAGGCCGCGCCGTTCTCAGTGGACGGTCAACCGGCCTGGCAACAGGCTGCCCTGCAAGGGATCCAATCCCTTGCAGATTTTACCGCCATCCTCATCCTGAGTGACAATGCGGATGACGGACGGGTCTGGATCGAGCAAACTGGAAGTCCGAACAGCAGTACCCCCATTTTAATGGTCATCTCCGCACAGGCGGAACCCATGATCCTGCCGTACTATGATTCCGGTCAGATCAAGGGACTGGTCACCGGCCTGGCGGGCGGGGAGGCATACGAACAAACCTTCCTCCGCCCGGAAGAACAGACCGGTCTGGCGCAACGCTACTGGAACTCCTTCAGCGCCGGGACACTTGTGATTGAATTATTTATCCTTGCAGGAGCGCTGTGGAGCCTGGTGGCTGGCTTGCGCGCCCGCAGCAACAAACATGGAAAAGGGACCTAAGCATGCCTGCGAGCAGTCCACCCGGCATCGACCTGTTCAGCGGCGGGATCAGTTTCCTGCTCACCCTGATGGTCTTGAGTTACCTGGTTGGGGATAATCCCGCTTTCCGGGTGGCGATCCATTTATTCATCGGTGTTGCCGCCGGATATGCTGCCGCGGTGGTCTGGCACCAGGTGCTGGATGTGCGCCTGTTCCGGCCGCTGCTCTCCGGCAGCCTGGCTGAACGGCTGCTCACAGTGGTACCGCTGGTGCTTGGGTTGCTTCTGTTGTTGAAGCTCTCGCCGCGCACCTCCAACCTGGGAAACCCCAGCATGGCATTCCTGGTTGGCGTGGGTGCGGCAGTGGCCATTGGCGGCGCCGTGCTCGGCACGCTCTTTCCCCAGGCACGTGCGGCAATGAACGCGTTCGCCCCGGTCGCCCAAAAACCCTGGTTTGAACGCCTGGGCGAGGGAATTGTGATGCTGGTTGGCACGGTGACAACCCTGGTATATTTCCATTTTGGAGCAAAGGCTTCTGCCAGCGGCCCTCAGCGAAGCAGGCTGGTGCGATGGCTCGGCTGGGTTGGGCAGGTTTTCATCGCGATCACGTTCGGGGTCCTTTTTGCGGGTGTCTTTATGGCTGCCCTTACCGCTCTCATCGAGCGTTTGAATTTCATGATCACCTACCTGGCTTCCTTGTAATTATCCTTATTCATCGAATGAGAACAGACCCGCATGCCTTCTTCGCCAAATGCTGCTGAATCACTGCTCGCCGTGGATGTGGGTACCGTCACCACACGTGCCGCCTTCTTCGACGTGGTGAAGGACCACTATCGTTTCATCGCCTCCGGTCACGCACCCACAACCGCCGCAGCACCGTACAAGGATGTTGGCGAGGGTGTGCGCCAGGCGATCGAAAACCTGCAAATCGTCACCGGGCGCAAGTTCCTCGGTCAAGGCAATGTCCTGCTCATGCCTCCTTCGGAAGGCTCCGGGGTGGATTCTTTTGCAGCCACTTTTTCCGCCGGCCCGGCGATCAGGACTGCCGTTGTGGGCCTGCTCGACGAGGTCTCGTTGGAAAGCAGCCTGCGCCTGGCGCGCAGCACCTACGTCAATGTTATCGAGACCATCGGGCTGAACGACACTCGCAAGGTGGAAGAACAGATAGACAGCCTGGTGCGCCTGCGCCCGGAAATGATCCTGATCGCCGGCGGAACGGATGGGGGGGCTATTCGTTCCGTCCAGCGCCTGCTGGAGATCATCGGCCTGGCCTGTTTCCTGATGCCTGCAGAGAAACGCCCCGGATTGCTTTTTGCGGGCAACCAGAGCATGACGGACGAAGTCAAGAAGAGCCTCCAGCCGCTGACTTCCTACTTAACCATCAGCCCCAACCTGCGCCCCGGCATCGACCACGAGGATCTCCAGCCCGCCCATCGTTCACTGACCGAACTCTACGCCCATGTGCGGCGTGGACAAATGAAGGGTGTGGATGAGCTCAACTCCTGGGCCGGCAATACCCTCATGCCAACCGCTTCAGCCGAGGGGCGCATTATTCGCTTTCTCAGCCATGTGTATGACTCGAGCAAAGGCATCCTGGGAGTGGACCTGGGTGCTGCCGCAGCCACCGTGGCAGCGGCTTTTGGCGGTGACTTGACCCTGGGGGTTTATCCACAACTCGGACTTGGAGAAGGTCTTTCCAGCCTGCTGCGCTATACCAGCCTGGAGGACATCCTGAAGTGGATCTCGCTTGACATTCCTGGCGAGACGGTGCGCGATTACCTGTACCAGAAATCCATCTACCCGGCCAGCCTGCCCGCCACGGTGGAGGAACTGGCGATCGAACAGGCGGCGGCGCGACAATGCCTGTACGTGGCAATGCACAGCGCAGGGAAAGATTTTCCGCGCAAAGCCCGCCGGGCAGCCCACGGGCTGACTCCCTACTTTGAACCGATCCTGGCGGCAGGCAGCGTGGTCACCCGCGCCCCCAGCCTGGCGCAGGGGTTGCAGATCCTGCTGGATGGCATTCAGCCAGTGGGTATCACCACCATCATCCTTGACCAGAACAACCTGCTGCCCGCCCTTGGCGCAGCAGCCAGCAGGAATTTCATACTCCCCATCCAGATCCTGGAATCAGGCGCCTTCCTCGGCCTGGCGACCGTGGTTGCGCCTTACGTCAATGCCCGTCATGGAACCCCTGTCCTGCGGGCCCGGCTCCTGTACCAGAACGGAAATGAAAGCCGCATCGAGGTGAAACAGGGATCCCTGGAAGTGTTGCCCCTGCCTGCGGGGCAGACCGGACGGCTGTACCTGCAGCCTCTGGCGCATGCCGATATTGGTTTTGGCCCCGACCGTACCCGCGAGGAGGGGATTCCCGTCAGTGGGACCGCCCTCGGGCTGGTCATCGATGCACGCGGCCGCCCGCTGCGCTTCCCCCCCGATGCGGGACGGCGCCGCGAGATGATCAAAAAATGGTTGTGGACTCTGGGAGGCTGATCAATCCATGCTGGCACCCGTCGTACATATCCTCCCTCTGACAACCCTGCGGCGCGAACGCCTTTTACCCGTGCCCGGCCGGGTGACCGCGCGGCTGGATCAGAACGTCACCCCACTGGATGTAGTGGCGGAGGCACACTACGGCCAGGAACACCTTTTGATCGATGTGGCCCGGGCCTTCGGTATGGCTGCCGAGGCAGCCCAGAAACTGGTTCAGGTGCAGGGCGGGGAAACGGTGAGCAAGGGGCAGACCCTGGCCCAAAAGACGGGTTTCGTCCCGCAGATCCTGAAGGCACCCTGCAACGGCATGGTCATGCTAGCCGGCAGCGGGCGGATCTTAATGGAAGCCGGGCAGGGATTGTTTGAATTGCGCGCCGGTATCCCTGGCAGGATTACCCGCCTGGTATCCGAGCGCGGAGTGGAGATCACTTTCAACGGGGCGCTGGTGCAGGGGGTATGGGGGAATGGCGGACTGGGGCTCGGCGTGATGCTTCCGCTGCTCTCAGCACCTGAGGATGTGCTTACATTAAAACAACTGGATGTGAGCCTGCGCGGCTCGATCCTGCTGGCAGGATACTGCAGCGATGCGGCTGTCTTGCAGACGGCTGGGGAAATGCCGGTGCGCGGCATCATCCTGGGCAGCCTTGCCCCCGCGCTGGTATCCGTGGCAATGCAGATGGATTACCCGATCATTGTTGTGAACGGATTCGGACAGAAACCCATGGACAGCGCGGCGTATAAATTATTGACCACCAACGTGAAGCGCGATGTGACCCTGAATGCCGAACCGTACGCCCGGCAGACCGGGGTACGACCGGAGATACTCATTTCCTTGCCCGTGACGCAGGAACCCCCCCTACTCGCGCGAAGTGGAGACATTTGCCCCCGACCAGCCGGTGCGCCTGACGCGGGCACCCCACGCTGGAAAGGTGGCAACCCTTGCCCGGCTGCTCCCCGGGATGACCGCCATGCCGAGCGGACTGCGCGTAGCCGCGGCCGAAGTGAGGCTCGATTCAGGCGACCAGGTCGTGGTTCCGCTTGCCAATTTGGAAGTCATAGGGTAATATAATTCAATCAAGGAGGATGCCGCGATGTTGGATGATGGTAACAACCTCAATATGATGGAGACTCCTGACGCCCCGCCGCCAGAAGAGAAGAGCAACCGCACTTTCTGGATCGTGGGCGGAATCATGGCAGGCCTTGTCTTCCTGACGATGGTATGCATGGCTGTCTATTTCTTCATTCTTCGCCCGCGCACCGCCACGCAGGGGAATGCCACGCAGGCGGCCATCGCCACCCAGAACGCCCTGAATATCCAGAAAGCCACATTAACTGCCCAGGCTGCTCTCTGGACTGCCACGGTACCGGCTACCCCCTTGCCAAGCAAGACCAATACCGCAATTCCCACCACGCCGCCCGCCAGCCCCACCCCCGTGATCGCACTGCCGCAAAACAGCCCGGCAGCCACGGATACCATCGACCCGGCTACGGTGATTGCCTTGCAGACCCAGCTGGCATATCAAATGACTTCCACCTACTTCAGCGCTCAGAGCACAGCCGGGATCGGGCAGGGAATGCCGTCGACTGGATTCTTCGATGAGATCGGTCTCCCCGCCATGATCATCCTGGCGGTGGCACTGGTGATTGTCATCCTGCTGGCACGCCGGATGCGGAAATCGCCGATAAAATAATAGCGAAACGAAAGTAAGCCCGCTGGCTTGCTCCCGATTTTGATACCAAAGAGCCCGAATTTTCGGGCTCTTATATTTCATGGATACTGATTCGTGCTAATTGATCTGCGCCTGCCCCCGTTCACAGGGTTGGGGAGCAAACTGAAGTGGCTGGTGTTTGAGATTCCGGTAAAACCCTTCCTAGGTGACACTGGCCGCGACAGATTCCCCGTATTTCAACAAGGCTCTCACCATTTCAAGGCTGCGACCTTCCGCATACACACGCAATACCGGCTCGGTGCCGGAAGGGCGGATGAGCAGCCATGAATCGTCCGTCAGGATGTATTTGACGCCGTCGATGTTGCTGACCTCGGCAACCTTTTGCCCGCCGATCTCCGCCGGGGCTTTCTTGACCAGCAGGTCGGTCATCTCTGCCTTGGCAACCGGGTGGTGCAGGCGCAGGTCGGTACGCTCGTAAAAAGCCGGGCCAACCTCAGCGAGCAGATCATCGACCAGGGCGAAAAGGGTTTTCTTCGACGCGGCGATGATCTCCACCAGCAGCAAGCCCATGATCGGGCCATCGCCTTCGGGGATGTGCCCCTTGAACGAGATGCCGCCCGATTCCTCGCCGCCGATGAGCACATCTTCGCTCATCATGTAGATCGGCGATGTGGTTGAAACCGACCGGTGTTTCCATACAGTTTCAGTCCATAGCGCTTGCACAGGCGGTCGATCATGCGGGTGGTTGAGACGGTTCGCACTACCGCGCCGGTCCAACCGCGTTTTTCCACCAGGTAGCGCAGGGCGAGCGCCATGATCTTGTGCGGATCCACGAATTTGCCGTGCTCATCCATGGCACCGATGCGGTCGGCATCGCCATCGGTGGTGAGACCAAAGTTGCCCATACCGGTGCCGATTGCTCCGGCCAGGGCGCCCAGATTCTTGGCGATCGGCTCGGGGTGAACGCCGCCAAAGCCGGGATTCATCTCGGAGCGGATCTCGGTGATCTCGCAGCCGGTGCCTTGCAGGAAAGCCTTGATCACGCCGCGCCCGGAGCCGTGCATCGAGTCGACCACGAAACGCTGGGGATTGTCGGCGATCAGATCGCTGTTGATCAGGGTGCGCAAGTGATCAAAATATGCCGGCAGGGGATTGAATTTCTGGATCAGGCCCTGTTCCCGTGCCAGGTCGAAATCCATCAGGTTGGGACCGCGGGCGCGTTCTTCGTTGTCGTTCAGATACACTTCGACACGGTGGCACTGCTCTGGCAGTGCAGACCCACCGTAGGCAGCCTTCAATTTGACGCCGTTGTAGCGGGGGGCATTGTGGGAGGCGGTGATCATCACCCCGGCAATGGCTTTGAGGTTTTTGACCGCGTAGGAGATGGCTGGCGTGGGTGCATCGGACTGGGCGAGAAGAACGGTATACCCATTGGCAGCCAGCACGCGGGCCACGTCCCCTGCATAGCGGTCGGAGAGGAAACGCGTGTCGAAGCCGACCACGAACTTGCTGCGGGTCTGGCAGGACGCCGCCGTTCCCGGATTTATCCCAGGTCTCGGAAGCCACGGCGTCGGCGATGGCCTGGGTGAGCATGCGCAGGTTGTTGAAGGTGAACGTGTCTGAAATGACGGCGCGCCAGCCGTCGGTACCAAAATGAATGGTCATTTACAACTCCAGCAGGTGAGATGGAAGATCAGGGGGTGGGGCTGGGTGTGGAGGCGGGCGGGCTGGGGGTGGTGGCAGTGAGCACCGATTGCAGCACCCAGCCTTCGATGGTGCCGAGGGCGCGCACATGCGCCCAGACGACCGTGCCCACGGTTTCAGTCTCCGGAAGCACCTCAACCATCAGGCCGTTGCTGAGCGCCTGGAGCACCGTCCCGGCGCCCGGCTCGGTGCGCAGCAAGGCCCCGCCCCCGGAGGGAGAGCTGATGACTGCGTACGCAGGGGTGGGCGCGAGCATGAGACTAGGCGTGAATGTGGCACTCGCCGCGCCGGTGGGGCTCAATGTGGGTGTCCGCAAAGAGGTGCGCGTGGGTGAAGGCAGGATCAAGGCGGTGGGGGTGGGGGGCATGCGCCGGGCGGCTGTGATACTGTCGCGGATGAAGGTCACAAGCCCGGTGAGAACCACCAGGGCGAACAGGGAGACAAGGCCGAGAAGTATCGGCAGGACAACACCGCCAGCTCTTACCGGTTTGAAACGCATGGCAAGCAGGACGATCCCGCCGACCAGCATCGCCAGCGCCAGGTGGACAAGGAATACCAGCAAACCGTTCGGCCAGACGGTGAGGCCGCCGATCTCCCTGCCGCTGCCGAAACCGATACCCGCCGCGCTGATGGGCAGGAAGAACCCGTAGGCTAACATCACGCTTGCCAGGATGGGTTTTTGCTCGGATCGGACGAAGGAAATCGCCAGCAGGGCTGCCCCCAGGGCGACGATGAAGAGGTCAGGCCACCAGAGTTGGGCGTGGATCCTGGCGTAAGTGAAGGGTAAATCCTGCCAGAGTTTCCCGGTGAACCCGGCGAGTGCCCCGGTGAAGAACACCAGCAACCAGGCGACCAGCATGCCGCCCAGGGTAAGAAAGAAGAATCGCCAGGAACCGGTGACGGCAGCCAGGGTGAGACCCACCCAGGGTGTGAGCAGCGGGGTGAGCAGGATTCCCAGCAGGAGTAATGCGGGCGCATTGAGCAGGTAGGCAGCACCCAGGATAGCGCCGCCCAGCAGGGCGAACAGGAAGAATTCGAAGGAGGGGTAGGCGCGCCGTGCCAGGCTGTCGAGCAATGTCGCCCGTTCATCTGCTGCAAGAGGAGCCAGCATGCGCTGGGCCCGTCTGCGGCGTGCACGCGGCAGATGGGCAAGATCGGAGATCGGGGTAAAACCTTCCGGCAGGACCGGTTCTTGCGGAAACTGGTCTTCTGGTAAAGCGGGATCTTCCGGTTTCTTGGTTTCGTCTGGCAGGTCCATAATCACACTCGCTTCATCCCTGGTTGGTACCGCGCCTACCGCCCCTTAATGGAACCGGGGTTTCTATCGGATGACCTTATTATACAACAACGAAAGACGCCAGGTTGACCTGGCGTCCTGTTCGATCGTCCCGTTCGGGTAATGGTGCTGTGATTGATTATTCAGGCAGGCTAGATCCAGCCGCGCAACTGCATTGCCTTGGCAACCCGGTCGATGGCAACCATGTAGGCTGCATCCCGCATGTACACCTTCTGTTTCTGCGACATCTCCAGAACACCGTGGAAGGCACTGGTCATCTTTTGATCCAGTTTCTCCAGCACCTCTTCCTTCGGCCAGTAATAATTGGCATCATTCTGGACAGACTCGAAGTAAGAGCAGGTAACCCCGCCTGCGTTGCAGAGGAAGTCGGGGATATCGAAGATGTTGTTCTTCTTGAAGTATTCATCCGCCTCCGGGGTGCAGGGTCCGTTGGCGCCTTCCGCCACCACCTTCACATTCTTCGAGATCTTCTTGACGGTCTCGGCATTGACGTGCCCTTCGATGGCAGCCGGGATTAAAACATTGCAATCCTTCTCGATCCATTTTTCGCCGTCCTCGACAACGTACCCGGCGGCTTCAGCCTTCTTTTTATCAATCGTGCCGTACTGGTCCACGATGGTGAGCAGGAAGCGCGGGTCAACGCCGTTCTTGTGGCTGTAGGTGTACGAGGTCTTGTCATTGCGGTCCCAGCAGGAGACGCAGGCCACCTTTCCGCCAAGCATTTCGATGAAGCCGATGGCCGCGTACTGGGATACATTGCCAAAGCCTTCGATGGCAGCCACGGATTTCTTCGGGTCGATGCCGAGGTGTTTCAAGGTCTCCCGAACCGTGTAGATGACGCCGTAGCCGGTGGCCTCGGTGCGGCCCTGTGACCCTCCGCCTCCCAGCGGCTTGCCGGTGAATACACCGGGGGTGTAAACGCCCGACAAGCGGGAGTATTCGTCCATCATCCAGCCCATCATCTGGGGCGTGGTGCCAACATCCGGGGCGGGCACATCCTGGCGTGGACCGATGTTCTTCCACATATTCTGCACCCAGCCGCGGCATAGGCGTTCCTTCTCACCCACGGATAGCGTGGACGGATCGACGATGATACCCCCCTTGCCGCCTCCCAGCGGGATGTCGGCGACGGCGCATTTCCAGGTCATCCAGGTGGCCAGCGCGCGCACGGTATCGAGCGTCTCGGCGGGATGGAAGCGGATGCCGCCCTTGTTCGGGCCGCGGGCGTCGTTGTGCTGGACGCGATAGCCCTGGAAGAGGCGCATCGAACCATCGTCCATGCGCACCGGGATGCGGAAAGTGTATTCACGCATCGGCCAGCGCAGCAATTCTGCCACCTGTGGATCGAGGTTGAGCAGTTTGGCAACACCGTCGAACTGCTTCTGTGCCATTTCAAAAGCATTGATCTGTGCTGTCATGTGGTTCTCCTTATGAAGTTGATGAAGTTGGATGTGCGGTGAAAATATAAGCGGGCTCCCCGGACGGGAGGCCCGCTTTTCTCTACGCTATGGTTGATCGTTCCTGCATAGGCATTTCCACCTGAAAAACTAACTCTGCTTAAAGTTACCCGATAAATTGCAACAAGTCAATATGACAAAATCCATGCAGGCGCGGGAACATTTTGTGATAATTGACACAAACCAGGCCGAGGGGAGAGCCGCCCCCCGGCAGGCGCGTTCACTTTCCCTCTTCGGGTTCATCGTCGCCGGGATCCATTTCCAGCTGGATCTTTTGCGGATCGAGCTGGATCCATAGCAACAGCACATTCCCATCGTCGGTTTCCACCGCGCGGGCTGCCACGATGGGGGCATTCTCTTCCAGGCCCAGGTCATTGCGGTAGTGCAGGTGGATCGGTTCGTTCTGGCGCCAGCGGCGGTAACAGCGTTCCACCAGCGCCGGGCTGTTAAATGTCCGCAGGCGGGTGAGCAGGGTGAGCGGCAGGAATGGACCTTCGCCCAGGCTGAGCGCCCAGCCGTCCTGGACGGCTTCGAATACAGGGGGTGGACCTTCGATGATGGTGATCTTGTCGTCCATAAAATGTTCCTATCGTGCCGGAATCATACCATGAAAAAATTTCCATAATAAGGGACATTCGCCGGTTTATCGTTCACAATAGAAAGGAAGGATCAACAACATGACCCAGCCGCGGATCAAGGCTGGGTCATGGGTTCGCTGTTGGATCGGCTTATGGTGAGTAGAACTGCCAGTTCGCGATACCGGAATTGTAAACCAGGTGAAAGTGCGGATTGCCCGTCGTGACGAGACTGCTCACGTAGTTATACACCAGCCCGACAACCACTTCCGCATAGCCGCCGCTGTTGCTGTTGACGATGATATAGGTGACATCGACCCGGGAAACCGAGTTCCAGTAATCCACGTAGCCGGTATAGCCTCCCTCAGCCGGGGGATTGTTGTTGGCTATGAAACTGGGAGATAACAGCGACCAGGTAAGCGTGTAGTTGCGCGAGTTGATGTTGTTGAAGTAATAGTAGATGAAATCTGCCGGGTAGGACGGAACGGAAACCGGGGTTGGAATTGCGGTAGGCAGTGGTGACGCGGCTGCGGAATCGAACATCCAGGTGCCCCGTCCGGAATTATAGAACAGGTGGAATGTCTGGTTGCTGCTGTTGACATAACCATTCATGTAGTTGTAGACCATGCTGACAACCACCGTGGCGTAGCTGCCGGTCCAGCTGGCGACAGTCGCATTATAAATATCCACTCTCTGTACGGTGTTCCAGAAGTTGACATAACCCGCATAGCCACCCGACACTTCGCTGTTGACCGCGGCTTTAAATCCATCGGTCAGCAGCGACCAGGTGGTGGTGTAATCGCGGGCATTGATCCTCTGGTAATAATAGTGGATGAATTGATCGGCATAGGTCGGTGACCACGCCGGGACAGGGGGTACGTAGGGAACCGCTGTCGGTGGAATGATCACCCGGGTTGGCACAGGTGCCTGTGTATTGGTCGGGACCAGTGCCGGGGAGGTGATGGTTGGCAAGCCAGCTGTCGGGGTGCTCACGATGGGGGTGACGAGTCTGACAATTTCAGTCTGGGAAGGGAGGGCCGTCAGGGTTTGGGCGACAGAGGTCGCGAGGACATCCGCAGAGGGGGTGGGAGCCACTTGCGGAAAACAGGCGCTCAGGAGAAGGGGAAGCAGGATCAAAGCCGGGAGAAGACGTTTCATATGCATCACTCCTCGTAAGTTCACCATCGGGCAGAGTTTCCGGAATATCGATCTTTATAATTATATAACCGAAATCAGTTTATGGATTAACAGCATCGATAGGACAAGGAGGTATCTCCCCGTATATGGGAGTGCTTCCATTTGGAGTAGATTATTTAGAGAAGGAGATGTTTGCCTGCGGGCGGTCAGGGCTATCAGAACCAGGATAT
The DNA here is from genome assembly GCA_963828815.1 of uncultured Chloroflexia bacterium. Lineage (GTDB taxonomy): Bacteria > Chloroflexota > Anaerolineae > Anaerolineales > Villigracilaceae > UBA877. Next base: position 658,148 of record CAWHGD010000002.1, on the reverse strand, counting down.
CTATGAATTACAGTACTCTATGCAAGGAGGGGGGAATCCTGATTGATCTGCAATTTCCTTTTGATCAGGAAGTAAGGATGGTTGGGTGAAGTCTCCTGGAATATTTTCTCTTTTCAGTGGAGTGTCAGAGCATGGTTTCCAGAGTGTTATGGAATTTTCCAGGTTTGATGGTCGAGGATCGGTTTATCAAGCTCGATGCGCAACTGTTTGAAATCACAATCCTCCGCTTTGACATCATAATTGCCGGGGAAAACGGTGAATGTCATCGTTCCTCCGGCAGGGATCGTTTCGTTATTCCCCAGCCAATTGTTACCGAAGCGGTCGCTCTGCGGTCCCGCGATCCACATATGGCAGACCGGTTTGGAACTCTCGTTCACGACGGTTAGGGAGGCCTCGCACGCTTCCTCTGGGTCCATACCTTCCATGCTGAAGGTCCAGCTCGTGTTCTCTCTCAGTTTGAGGTTGGTTATCTGGTACCCGGTTTCTGTACAGTCCTCGATCAGCAGGTCATATTTGCCTGGCGGGATCTGGAAACTGTAACTGCTTCCGTGAGGGATCCTCTCCTGCCCTTCCAGCAGGAGATCATTACCCCAGTCATCACAGGATGGTTTGCCCAGGTAGATCCTGCAGATCGTCGTGCAGGATTGGTTTTTGAGCTCAAGGGTCACGTTCCCCTCCTGGGAGGCGAGATACTTCGGGCCGAAGGGGCAGGGGATATCAGCGGCTTTCCCCTGGCAGCCATTCAGGCCGAGCAGGAGAACCAGGCAAATCAGCCAGATCGACAGAGTTTTCTGCATGGGATACTGAAGCCGTCGGGGCACAGCACCCCTGCGCCCCGACAAATGGTCATTCTTCCTTCGGCGGTGCGGTTTCGCCGTAATCCAGCACCTCGCGCACGCCGGTCCCCGGCTCGGGCGGACCGACGATACCCTTTTCTTCCATCGTATCCACCAGGCGGGCGGCGCGCGTGTAGCCGATGCGCATCTTGCGCTGCAGCATGGAGACCGAGGCGCGCCCTTCCCGGCGGACGGTGTCGATGGCATCGTTCAACAGCGGGTCGCCCGGCAGGGCGGTGATATCCTCGAACATGGGCACCTGTTTCAGCGGCACTCCCCCCGGGGCGGAAACGGCAGGCAGGTTCGAGCTGCCGGCCGCGGCGGCATACGGGCTGGAGGCCCCGGCTTGCTGTTTCCAGTAATCCACCAGGCGGGTGATCTCCAGGTCCGAGACAAACACGCCCTGCAAGCGAACCGGGGCGGGCGCATCCGGCGCCTGGAAGAGCATGTCGCCGCGCCCGAGCAGCCGCTCGGCGCCGGGCTGGTCGAGGATGACGCGGCTGTCGGTGTTGGAGGCCACGGCGAAGGCGATCCGGGCGGGGAAGTTGGCCTTGATCAGCCCGGTGACCACGTCCACCGAGGGGCGCTGGGTGGCAATGATCATGTGGATGCCGGTGGCGCGCGCCAGCTGTGCCAGGCGGGTGATGGTGCGCTCGGTCTCGTCGGGGGCGATCATCATCAGGTCGGCCAGTTCGTCGATGACCACCAGCAGGTAGGGCAGGTTCCTGCCGCCCTGCGAAGCGATGCGGGTGTTGTAATCGGCAATATTGCGGGCGCCGATCTCGGCGAACTTGTGGTAGCGGTTGTCCATCTCGCGGGTCATCCACTGCAGGGCGCCCACCACCCGTTCGATCTCCACCACCACCGGTGCCAGCAGGTGCGGGATGCCGTTGTAGCCGGTCAGTTCCACCCGCTTGGGGTCCACCAGGATCAGGCGCAGGTCGTCGGGCGTGTTGTTCAGCAGCAGGCAGGTCAGGATGGCATTGACGCACACCGACTTGCCGGAACCGGTGGTCCCGGCGATGAGCATGTGCGGCATGGCAGTCCAGGTTGGCAGCCTTGGGATGCCCGGCCACATCCTTGCCGAGGGCGAAGCGCAGCGGCAGCCTTGTTGCGGGTGAAGACCTCGCTCTCCACCACTTCGCGCAGCGCCACCAGGGTCATCTCTTCGTTCGGCACCTCGATGCCCACGTAGCCGCGCCCGGGCACCGGGGCCTGGATGCGGATGCGCGGGGCAGCCAGTGCCAGGGCCAGGTCGTCGGCCAGGGAGGCGATCTTGCCCACGCGCACGCGCGTCTGGCCGGCGCGCGATTCGACGAACAGCGGCTCCACACCGAACATGGTGACCGTGGGTCCGCGGCTGATCTCCACCACCTGGCTGGGTGCGCCGAAGGAGGCCAGGGTCTCCTCGATCAGGCGGGCGCGCTTTTCGATGAATTCCTCGTTGATCTTGGGTGCTTCTGGCGGCTCGAGGATGTCAGCCACCTTCGGCAGGGTCCAGGCGATGGCTGGCGTGGAGGGCAGGTTGGTGGTGACCGTCACACCGGGGTTGAGGCAGAGCAGGCGCGGCAGGTGTTGGCAGTTCGAGCGGGGTGAAATTGTCGACCGGTTCACCGGGCTGCTCGCTTCCGGGAGGCAGGATTGCCTTCCTGCGCAGGCGCTGGCTCAGCCGTTCTTTGAGTTTCGCCCCGAGCGGCCCGGCCCACTTGAACATTTCCTGCATCGACAGGTCCAGTGTCATTGCCACGGCGATGACCAGCCAGGCGACCACCACGATGACCGTACCCGGCACGTCGATGGCGCCCACCAGCCCCTGCTGGAGCAGCGCCCCAAGGTAACCTCCACCTTGACCGGCGCGGGCGCGCTGGAAGGCCGTGGCTGCCGTGCCATCGATCCCGTGGAATGCCACCAGCAGGCCAATGAAAAGAAGCAGCATCCCGACGATGCGTTCGATATTTAGTTTCGGCAGGCGGTCCAGGTTGCGGGCCACGAGCCAGGCACCCACAACAACCAGACCGACCGGCAGGATGTAGACCCCCCAGCCGAATGCCTGGGTCAGCGGCTGGATCACCAGGCTGGTGAAACCACCCTTTGTGGTGGAGAAGAGGCTGAGCAGCATCAGCAGGCCGATGATGGCCATGCCCAGCCCGAAGATGTCCATTTTACGTTCGGGAGAGATGCGCCCGAGGATGGAGAAACGTTCCGGTGAGACTTTTGCCCGGGGAGTGGCACGGCGCGGGCGGATGGGTTGCGAGGCGCCGCGGTCCGGCAGAGGCTCGAAAGCCCCTCTGCTGACGGAACCGCGCGATGAGCCTTGTTTTAGCGGGCTGATACGGGAAGACGAACGGGAATGCGGCGTATCCTGGATGAAAGGATCGCGGTCGCTGGAGCGGGAAAAAGGTTTTTTGGAAGAGCGTTTTGAACGGGTTATCGGCATAATTTTCTCACTAACCGCCTGGCTGAATCCAATGATGATTATACTGCTTCTTGCCTCAATTCTTAAAAAACCCGTCGGAAAAATGCTGCGGGTGCAATGATGCGGCCCCATATTTTCCAAGGCGGTTCCCTCGTTCAGGCGGTCTCAAGCACGGGCAGGGTATAATTGCCCTCATGTTTGAAATCGTCTTCCTCGGCACATCCGCCTCAGCCCCGTCCGCCAAACGCGGGCTTTCTGCGCAGATCGTCAAGCACGATGAATATCGCTTTCTTATCGACTGCGGAGAAGGCACCCAGCGCCAGGTGCTTCAATCCGGGATCGGCTTCAAAAACCTGAATAATATATTCGTGACCCATGGTCACCTCGACCATATCCTCGGCCTGGCCGGACTGCTCTCCACCTTCATGCGCTGGGAGACCATCGAGGAAATGAACATCTACAGCGGAAAATGGGCGCTCGACCGCATCCATGACCTGCTCTACGGCGTGGTGCTGCGCGGCGGGCAGCCAGGCATGACCCTGAACCTGCACGAGATCAAGCCCGGATTATTCTTTGAAGCCGAAAATTTTACGGTGACGGCTTTTCCGGTTTTCCACCGCGGCTCGGATTCGCTCGGATTCAAGTTTGAAGAGCGCTCGCACCGCCCCTTCCTGCCGGATAAGGCGCAGGAACTGGGCGTGCCATTCGGTCCAATCCGCCGGGACCTGGTGGAGGGGAAGACCATCCGGCTGGAGGATGGGCGCAAGGTGAAACCCGACGATGTACTCGGACCGCTGAAAGCCGGTGTGAGATTGGTGTACGTGGGTGATGCAGGCCGGACGGATGACCTGGTGGATACCTGCAGGGATGCGGAAGCCCTGGTCATCGAATCCACCTACCTGGAGGAAGAAGCCGAACTGGCAAAACAATTTTCGCACCTGACGGCGAAAATGGCCGCCCGGCTGGCAGCCGAGGCAAATGTGCGCCAACTGGTGCTGACCCATCTCTCGCGGCGCTACCGGGAAAAGGATGTTCTGGCAGAAGCCCAGAGCATCTTCCCGAATGTGCAGGTGGCGCGTGATTTTGACGTGTTTACATTCAAGCAGGAAGGGTGAACATGGCGCGCTTTGAGCTGGATATCAATCCCCTCGAACACATCTGCGTGGATGCGATCGGACAGCCCGGCTCGCGGGTCTTTTACATACAGGGTTGGCGCGCAACCGATCCCCAGCCGGTGACGATCATCATTGAAAAAATACAGCTGCAATCGCTGGCTTTGGGCGGGGAGCAGATGCTGACCGAACTGGCACGGCAGAAACCTGAACTGGCTGTTACCGAGGTGCAATACGACCCCGACAAGATGCACATCACCCCTCCGCTGGACCCGCTCTTCCGCGCCGGCGAGATGGGACTGGGCTACGACGCTGACCGCGACCTGATTGTCATCATGGTGCGCGAGATCGTCGTGGAAGGCGGCGAGCCCGAAGATGCCGCCGTGGTGCGGTTCTGGTGCACGCGGGCACAGATCCGCATCCTGGTGGACTGGGGTAACGAGGTGGTGAAGCGCGGCAGGCCAATCTGCACACAGTGCGGGCAGCCGATGGAACCGGAAGGTCATTTCTGCCCGAAGAAGAACGGTCACAAACATTAATTTCCAGAAGGACTGCCGGAAGCCCATTGACCGTAAACCGTTTAGCAGACAAAACTGAATTGAAACGAACCCTGGAGAATGGAGAAGTGAGTCTCCAGGGCCAGTTTTTACTTGGTTCCAATTACACTTTCCTGGTCAAGGTGAATTTCGAGGGCAGGGAGGTCCCGGCTGTCTATAAACCGAGAGGCGGCGAGCAATTGCTGTGGGACTTTCCGGAAGCCTCCCTGGCAGGGCGTGAAGTGGCGGCGTTCCTCGTCTGCCAGGCGCTCGGCTTTGATTTCGTCCCGCTGACGATCTTGCGGGATGGGCCGTTCGGTCCGGGTTCGCTGCAGGAATATATTGACCACAATCCGAACCGGCATTATTTTTCTTTTCCGCCAGCAGACCGGCAGCGCCTGCGCCCGGTGGCGCTGTTCGACCTGCTGGTCAATAATGCCGACCGCAAGGGCGGGCATATCCTGGTCCAGAAGCGCACCCATCGGCTGATCCTGATCGACCACGGCCTGTGCTTTCACGTTGAGGACAAACTGCGCACGGTGGTCTGGGATTTTGCCGGGGAGGCGATACCGGCCGACCTGGTCTCAGCCACGGCAGATTTGCGGGAGCGCCTGGGGGGAAACCTGGAAAAAATCCTGCAAGCTTACCTTAGCAAGGAGGAGATTGCCGCGCTGGAGGACCGCGCCGGGAAACTGCTGGCAGACCCGAAGTTCCCGTTACCGCCCGAAGACCGCCGGGCATTTCCTTACCCACCCTTGTGATAAATCCCGCTGGCATTTGCCTCCACAAGGCATCCCCAATGCGCGCAGGAGCGCTGATATACAGGCAGGGGGAAGAAAGACTTCTACAGGTATGGTAAATAAATAATAACGCCCGGCGAGCAGGTCTCAACCGGGCGGTTTGATACCTTGGGGTGGCAATCATCCTAGAAGAATAAATGTCCCAGCAGTACCGCAGCCAGGGTGACAGTGATGTTGTCCACATCCTTGAGCGGCAGCGATTCAACCAGCGTTCCGACCAGGGCGATGACGGTGATGGGCAGCAGGTAGGCACTGAACGGTGAGGGGAAAACTCCCGCCAGTACAAAGATGAGCAGGATGAAAGCTGCCAGGGCCCAGCCGCCAAGCAGCATACCCAGCGAACCAGCCACCGATTTCCCCTTGTTCCACGGCAGTTTCGCAGACTGGATGCCGCGCCCCATGATATCTGCCAGGCCATCGCCTCCGCACATGAGCATGAGCGCCAGCATGCCTATCGGGGAGGTCTTCCAGTACACCAGTGTCATGACGACAAACACGATGCCGTAGAAGAGAGGCCCGCGCAGAATCTCGCGCCGGTCTCCGCTGCGCGACATGGCTTTCACTGAAGCCTCATCCTTGATGACACCCAGCCCGATCAGGGCGAACTGGGCAGTGATGGCAAAGGGCACCAGTGCTGCCAGCCAGCGGGAATACCACAGGTCTGGGAATAGCAGCCAGCACAATACGAACAAGGGACCGGTGAGGATGTGGATGAGCTTGCGGCTGAGGCGCGATTCGATCCAGCCGCGCTGGGCAAACAGGTCCAGCAGGCGCAGTTCGATCAGCGCCACGGCAAAGGTGATGATTAAAGCCAGGAATGGATTCATAGTTATCTCCGTCACGAGTCAGGATGCCTCTATTAAAACACGAGCCGGGCAAATTGTATACGGAGGCAGAGCCGGGGAATTGTTTTCCGAATAAAATAAGCCTGTATTTCGTTGTATGAGTGAACTGCGTTATTGACTGGCAAAGGATACCTGGTGGCTCTGACTGAAACTACCGACACGGAAACCAGCCTGATCGAACAGGCCCAGCACGGCGACCGCAACGCTTATGGAGAGCTTGTCCGCCGCCATTATCAGGGAGTCGTGCGCGTGGTCGTGCGCATGTGCGCCGACCCCGGGCTGGCGGAAGATGCGGCTCAAGAAGCCTTCACCCGCGGCTGGTTGAACCTGCAGTACTTTGAGCCGCGAGCCTGCCTGCGCAACTGGTTGTACCGCATCGCGATCAACGCCGCTCTGGACGTGCTGCGGCGCAAGGTGGAAGAGCCGCTCACTGACAAGCAGGATCAAATGATCAGCGACAGGGCACAGGACCCGGAAACAATCCTGATCGAAAAGGAACAGGCGATGCATGTTCAACGAGCCTTGCAGTCGCTCCCCGAGGCAGCCCGTGCGGCGCTCGTGCTGAGGGAGTACGGAGGGCTTACCTACCAGGAAATTGCCGGCGTGCTCGAGGTGCCGGTGGGAACGGTCATGTCACGCCTGAATTACGCCCGCAACCGTCTGCGGGAGATCCTTCTCGTCAGCCATGCAAGAATGGAGAACGAATATGCATGAAGAATTGCGTCTGCAATTGAACGCCTACCTGGATGGTGAACTGCATGGTCGGAACCTCAAGGAGATGCAGACCCATCTGGACACCTGCGAAACCTGCCGGAAAGAATTGGATGAACTCCGCCACTTATCCGAACTTTTGCAGGCTGACCCTGCGGCAGAGACCATCCCCGCCGAGCGCTTCGTTTCGCAATTGATGCTGAGACTGCCGCGCCGCATCCCGGGCGGACCAGCCCGATCGCGCAGCCCGTTGACGGGCTGGCTCGTGCCAGCAGGATTGCTTGGGACCTGGTGTTTCGTGCAGACTGTATTTATCCTCACCGATGCGTTCTCGCTGGCGGACCTCACCGGCCTGTTGGGGCGTGCAGCGCTGTGGCTGAGCGCAGGGCAGGAGTCGATCTGGTTCAGCGCAGCGGTCAACCTCCTGGGTGGAAAGGCATTCATCAGCCTGCCGACGCTGTCGCTGCTGAACAATGTGAGCGTCTTCTGGGCGAATTTGTTCAGCGGCTTCCTCTGGCAGGCAGGCATCAGTGTGTTCTATTGCGCCTGGCTGCTCGTCTGGTGGTTCCGTCGGGACAGGCGACCGGCGATGCTGGGAAATGGTTCTAATTGAAAGCTCACGCCTGGCAGACCTGCACTCATCCTGCCAGGGCGAGGCGACCAAACATTGAAAAGGAGAAAATATCATGATAGAAATCGGAAAAATCCTCAAGCGTGCCTGGCACATCCTGTGGAATTACAAGGTTCTGTGGATCTTTGGATTCATCCTGGCGGTCACTGCCGGAGGCTCCAATGTGGGCAGCAATTCCAGTTACCAGTTCAGCCGCAACCGGAACCTGAACGGCGACAATCCCGCCCCCCAGTTCGGTCCGCTCTGGCAGGGGACAAACGATTGGTTCGAGCAGAATGTCAACCCGCTGTTCGATAATCCCGGTGCGCATGTCAACACATTCATCTGGATCGGCGTGGCGTTCCTGCTTTTCATTCTTATCGTGGGAGTGATCATGTCCATCCTGCGCTATGTATCCGAGGCTGCCGCCATCCGCATGGTGGATGAGTACGAGCAGACCGGCACCAGGGTGGGATTCAAACAGGGTTTGAAACTGGGCTGGAGCCGGCGCGCTTTTCGCATGTGGGTGATCGACCTGGTCGTCAATTTGCCGGTTTTTGTCTTCATTGCAGTGCTGATCGGGCTGGGATTGCTGGTCTTCTTCAGCGTTATCAATGCCAATGTTGGGCTCGCCATCGGCGGGGCGATCAGCGCGATCGGCTGCGCATTCCTGGTAATCTTTGCTTTCAGCATCCTGATGATCGGCCTCGGCCTGCTGCGTGTGTTCTTTATCCGGGCGGCAGCCCTGGAAGGCGCCGGCATTGCCGATTCCTTCCGCCGCGGCTGGGACATGTTCAAACGCAACTGGAAGAGCGCCGTGCTGGTGTGGCTGGTGATGCTCGGCATCGGCTTTGGCTACGGGATCGTGTCCATGATCCTGTTCTTCGTGTTGATCCCGGCCTACATCCTTATGGCCCTGCCGGCTGCGCTCGTGGCTGCCATCCCCGGGGCGATCGCCCTTGGCATTGCCAGCATCTTTGCCAGCGGACCGCTCGTCTGGATCATTGCTGCCCTGGCGGCCCTGCCGCTCTTTATTCTTGTGGCCCTGGCACCGCTGACCCTGATCGGCGGCTGGTACCAGATCTTTTCCCTCAGCACCTGGACGCTGACTTACCGTGAAATGCGCGCCCTGGAGGCAGTGAAGCCGGAAGAACTCCCGCCAGCCTCAGCCTGATCTTGCTAGCAAGCATCAAACGCCTGACTGGAGCAATCCAGCCAGGCGTTTATTTTTTCAGAAGGTTTTAGTTATCAGGCGATCGAAGGTGGCAGGGCGCTGAATTAAAGCCGTATGGTCAATCAGCCGGCGTGCATGCGTAGCGGTAATCCTCCAGGACGGCGCGGATGGATGCCTCGATCAGGCTGGCAGGGCGGTTGGGGAGCAGACCTGAACGGACCTGGTCGTAAACGAACGGCGCGAACTGACCGATCAGGGAGAGGGGAAGGGTCACATTTTCCAGGTTGGTCAGCAGATGCGCAAGGGCGGCCTGCACCTGCGGGTCGGACCAGTAATAGCGCAGGCGGTCACTCAGGCTGTACTTGCGCGCTTCTGCCTGCTCTGCTTCTGTGCCGTGGTAGTAATCGCGCCAGAATTCCGGCTTGCCCAGCATAGCCTGGTCCAGGGTTTCAAGCAAGTCTGAGCGCTGCTCGAGGGGGATTAGCTCGGCTTCGATCTGTGCCAGGGCGAACACCGCCTGGCGAAAAGCGTACGTGAGCGCGGGGCCCACTTTCAGGATGGCGAAATGGTCGCCGACCAGGGCGCGCAGGTTCTGGCGAGTTTGGTAGTCGGTGGAATGCGCCTCGTAGACCAGGGAAGCCGTCTCTGCATAGCGCGACAGGTCGCGTGCCGCCGCGGGGTCATACTCCAATACAAAATCGTTCCCGAATTCCACCCCCGGTTGGACGACCAGCGCAACGAGGCGTTCGAGGGCTGAGTCCAGGCCTGCCTTCAGGAATGCAGCCCGGGTGACCTCCAGCGTGCGGCGTGCGGATTCCACCGGGGTGACCTTGACCCCATCCTCGTGACGTGTTGCGCCGCCCGGGACCGGGACCTCGCTGCCGATTACATAGCGAGGCTTATCCTCCAGGTTCTTACAGGCATCTTCAGCGGCTTTCGCCAACTGCGCCGTCCGCCGGGCGACCAGTTCCACCTCGAGTGGATTTTCCGGGTCATCATCCCCCAGCCGCATGCTGGTATCCAGGTGGATCTTGGTATAACCGGCCTTCACGCAAGCCTGCACCAATTCAGCGGATTTACGCAAGGCGCTTTCGGCAGGCTCATCGCGCCAGACATACGGTCCCAGGTGGTCACCTCCCAGGATCAACCATTCGTCGGGAATGTTGTTTTCTGCAGCGAGGGTGTGAACAAAAGAGGCAAAGGCAGCCGGTGTCATGCCACTGTAACCGCCATATTGATTGACCTGGTTGCAGGTGGACTCGACCAACAGGGGACCATCCATATGCATGGCTGTTTTCAGCACCCACGGATGGGCCGAGCAGATGGAGGTGATGCCGCGCGGCCGACCCTGCTTGTGGGAGAGGACAATCTCGTCAAGCAGGTGCGACATGCTGCATGGCCTCCTCCAGGGTTGGCTGGGCGGCGGTTCCACCGGCGCGGCGGGTGGAAAGCGACCCGCAGGCAACCGCCAGCGAAAGGGATCTCTCCAGGCTCCAGCCTTTTAAATGACCGAACAAGAATCCGGCATCGAATGTGTCCCCCGCGCCGATGGTGTCCACCACATGCGTATTGAGGGCAGGAGTGCGCCGTGTTTCCCCATCGCGACACGCGAGCGCTCCCTGCGCGCCGAGTTTGACTGCCACCGTCCCGCTTTTTTGTGCCAGTATGGAGACGGCAGGTTCAAGCGAATCCGCGCCGGTGAGGGCCAGCGCTTCCTTTTCATTGGGAAGAAAGATGTCCACTCTTTGCAGGAGTTCGTCAAAGCCGAGCCAATTACCGGATGGATCCCAGTTGGTGTCGAGGGAGGTGCTGAGGGCAAGGGCTTGCGCGCGAGCCAGCAGGTCTGCCAGGCCGGGTTGCAGGCCAGTCTGAAGGAAGTAACTGGCGACATGCAGATGACGGGATTGGCGGAGCAGGGCATCGGTCACCGCATCCGCTTTCAAGGCGGCGATCAGCCCGGGATGAGTGAGGATGGCGCGACCCCCCTGTTCGGAGGTCCGGTTGAGGATCACGCTCAAGCCGGTCTGACCGGCAGGGGCGACGGTCACATGGGATATGTCCACGCCGCGGCCCGAAAGTTCATCCAGCATGAAATGTCCAAAGAGGTCATCCCCGCACACGCCCACGAATGCCACCTTGAGCCCCAGCCGGGCAGCCGCGCAGGCGAAAATTGCCGATGAAGAGCCGATCGTGAGCACGGCAGATTTCGACCAATTTCTCGACCTGACCAAATGCGGGGACCACATCGCCTGTAAGCACCAGGTCCGGGTTGATCTCGCCGGGGACTAGGATATCAAAGGATTTTTTCATCGTCTGATCATGAGCGCTGACGGATTGAAAACACTCGAATCCGCTATTTCCATGCCAGCCGTTCCGAGGTCATTAGATTGTAAACCTAAAAAGTAGGCGTTGGCATTATATGCTGGTCAATTCAAGAATATATCACCTTTAATATTCAGGTTTATGGGCAGGTGACCCTGGACGAGGTGAGATTGCGGTCCTTGAGAATGAAACTGAACTTGTGCTGGCGCCCCCAGGCGCAAGCCGCTGTGAAATCCACGTCCATATCCGTGTACTCGGCAGCGAAGACGGGTTTGCCAGCCTGGATGAAGGGCAGCATCTCCGCACACCAGTCGTAAAAAAAGCAATCTTCGGTGATGGCAAAATCGAAGAACGAGAGCGAGTCTGCCACCATGTCGGGAGCGTTCTTGATGCCGATGGCCAGGCCGCGTGCATGGGCTTCGTCAGCCAGCCAGCGGGCGTAGGTCAGCTGGTCCACGTAGGTGAGCGGGAAACCGGTGTTGTTGGTGTAGATTTCTATGTTATCGGGTTCTACGCCGTCAAATCCTTTAGATTTGCACAGGTCGAGGCGCTGACGCATGATCGGGGCAAGCAGGTCCAGGCGGCGGATGTCGAGCCACTTCTCGCCCGCCCAGCCTTCATAATCGCGGCCGAGCAGTTCTTCTGGAAACAGATCCGCATCGGGACGCCAATCTTCCCACGAACCGACGGAGATGTAGCATATCACCTTGCGCCCCAGGGCATGCAGTTCCTGGATTTGAGACGCCTCGTTGTCGAACAGGTCGATGTCATAGACATCCGCCTGCTGGCTGGTATCCAGCGGAGGTTCGGAGAGCTGCCATTGCCAGGTGAGCCCGGGAGCCGGGCGCCACCAGCCGGTAACGGGGAGCGTGGAATCGGGAACAGTCATGCTGACAGTCTCCTCGGGTGGATTAACAGGCGCAGGTACCGTTTCGCCCTGATTCGGCCCGCACGCGGAAAGCAATAAAAATATTGCAAGCAGCACCAGGCATCCAGTTGGGCGGGCCTGGCTTGTGCATCTCTTGTTGGCACTATTCACCATGGCGGACCACACAGGTCAATCTTCCCTTCCGGCCATTCAGCCAGCGATAAAGGCAGAACCATGACGATCGTTTTCATACAGTGTAGTTCACCTTTGACGGTGCACCATAATTCCGTTGAAACAGTTCTCCAACCCAGGCGGGCATAGAACCGACTGGATTCAGAGGCGCAGACCAGCAAGCCGAACGGGACTTTCAACTCGATTTGCATGAATTCAGCCACCGCGCTCAACAGGGCGGAACTGAAGCCGCTCCGCCTCCAACCGGGATGGGTCGCCACGCCGCCAACGCCGCCCACGAGAAGCGGAACGGCGTCGATGCGAATCTCCCGTTTCAACAATCCCAACTGGCTGACAATTTCACCATCCAGGCGGCCCAGGACCATCCAATCCGAATCGGCCCATGCCGAGGGATCAAATTCCGAGTCCTCCACGAAAGCGAGCCGGTCCAGGCGGTCGATGCTCTCCTGGACCCGGGAGGAGACCTGGGTGGAGCGGATGATCTCAACCTGCATAGAACCTGTCAATTTTCTCCAATGCGACGAAGTGCCAGCCCCGGAGTTCCTCCAGCGGTAGAGCGGATTTCCCTCTCCGGGCTGGCTGGATCATTTTCAGACGCGGAAGTGTTTGAACTGCGGCAGGTGCTCCTGGTGGATGGCGAACAGGTCGTTGGTCATCTGGCGGATCTCGGCGAGCGAAAGGACGGATGCGGTCAGTGGGTCGTGGCAGATGGCTCGGTAGACCATGGTCGGGTCGCCTTGCAGTGAAGCCTGGATCGCCATCTCCTCGATCCCGCTCGAGAGCTGGGTCAGCAGGGCGCACTCGGGCGGCAAGGCACCAACATGCATGGGGTGGAATCCAGCGCGATCCACCAGCACCGGCACTTCCACGCAGGCGTTTACCGGCAGGTTGCTGATCAGGCTGGTGTTCTGCACATTGCCGTTGAACTTGAACGGCTCTCCGCCTTCGAGGGCATTGATGATGAACGCGGCATACTCCTGCCCGCGCTGGAGGTCTTCGGCAGAAAGCGGGCGGGCAAGTGCGGCTTTCACCTGGTCCTGCCAGGTGGCCTCGTTGTGCTGGTATTCCTTCAGGATGTAAGCGTATTCGCCCGGGTTCCAGCCGGTGCCGTGGGTGCAGTATTTTTCGATCAGGTCGGGGCGCTTGCGGAACCACCAGTTGTATTCGGAATTGTGCCCGCTGGACTCGGTGACATATTTTCCCAGCGCCAGGTACATTTCATTGCGGACAGGTTCGGTATTGTAAATCTCTTCCCGCTCGGTGATGGCTTTGTGAAGCAGCGGGTAGGCATCCTGGCCTTTCCACCTGTAATCCAGGTACCAGGCCTGATGGTTGATGCCCGCACAGGTGTAATCGACCTCCTCGAAGGGCGCCCCGATCCACTCTGCCAGCATCATGGCGGTGCCCTGCACGGAATGGCATAACCCGGTGGTGGAGATGAAGGTCTGTTTCTGGATCGACGAGACCAGCATCGCCATCGGGTTGGTGTAGTTGAGCAGCACGGCATGCGGGCAGACCTTTTCCATGTCGCGCACGATCTCCATCATCGGGTTGATCGTACGCAGGAAGCGGAAGATGCCGCTCGGGCCGCGCGTATCGCCAACATTAATATCCACGCCATACTTCTTGGGGATCTCGATGTCGTGCCGCCAGACCTCGGTGGATCCCGCCAGGATGGTGGTGAGGACCACATCGGCGCCTTTGAGCGCCTCGGCACGGTCGAGCGTGGCGGTGACCCTGGCAGGTCGGTTTCCGGCAGCGACCAGTTTTTCAACCCCTTTTTTCGCCCATTCCAGCCGGCCTGGATGAATGTCCATCAGGGAGATGGTGGCATTTTCAAGCAGCGGGAAGGTCAGGAGGTCACGTACGAGTTCGCCGGTAAAGCCCAGGCTTCCGGCACCGATGAAGGCGATCTTGGTCATGTTTTATCTCCTTGCATAGATTTCATTAGTTCAAGTATAGATGTTATTCTTCGATCTGGTTGGAAGCGATGAGGTGCTGATACCATTCACCGCTGGTCTTGATCGTCCGCTTCATTGTGCTGAAATCCACGTGGAAGAGCCCGAAGCGCTTGGAAAACCCATGTGCCCACTCGAAATTATCCAGCAGGGACCAGACGAAATAACCGCGCACATCCACGCCGTCCTGCATGGCAAGACGCAGCTGGGTGATATGCTGGTGCAGGTAATCAAGGCGGCGCTCATCGATGATCCTTCCATCCGCGCTGAACTCATCCTTGAAGGCCGCCCCGTTCTCGGTGATGTAGATGGGCGGCAGGTGGTAGTCCTTGTGCAGGCGGTTTAACAAGCGGCGGAAGGCCGGGGCGCAGACTTCCCAGCCCATCTCGGTGTATTCTGAGCCGGGAATTGGATACACGGGTCCCTGTGCGCCGATCACCCGGCGCGAGTAGCAATTGATTCCCAGGAAATCAAGTTCCTGCGAGATCAGAGCCATGTCGCCGGGCTTGATCTCGGGGATTTCGTCTCCGAGGGCATCCAGCATCAATGGGTGGTAATGGCCGCGAAAAATGGGGTGCAGGAAGGCGGTATCCTGGCTGTCCCAGGCCAGTTCAGCGGCGGCAATGTCGAGCAGATCATCGCTGGCTGGATCCGCATTCCACTGGCTGAGCACGATGCCCACCTTGAGCAGGGGGTTGAGGGCGCGGATTGCCTGTACTGCCAGGCCGTGGGCGACCATGAGGTTGTGGGTCACCTGGCGGACTTTCTTCCACTCGTTCTTCAACCCGGGGGCGTGTTCACCGTAACCGAAGCCGGAATCAGCGATCACCCCGGGTTCATTGAAAGTTGTCCAGTGCTGGATGCGGTCGCCCAGGCGTTTGACCAGCACAGCCGCGTAATCGGAAAAATAATCCAGGTTGTCGCGATTGATCCAGCCCCCCCTTTCATAAAGAGCCTGGGGAAGGTCCCAGTGATGAAGGGTGATGAACGGTTCGATATTGGCTGCCAGCAGCGAATCCACGAGCCGGTCGTAAAAATCCAGCCCGGCGGGGTTGAGGCGCCCGTATCCGGCCGGGAATATACGCGGCCAGCATACGGAGAAACGGCAGGCTTTCAACCCGAGCCGGCGCATCAGGGCAATATCTTCCGGATAGCGGTGGTAATGGTCGCAGGCCACATCCCCGGTATCACCCTGGTTGATCTTTCCGGGAGTATGGGCGAATCGATCCCAGATGGATTCGCCCTTGCCATCCTCATCCCAGGCTCCCTCGATCTGGTAAGCCGCCGTTGCCGCGCCCCAGGTGAAATTGGAAGGAAATTTCAGAAAAGTGCTATCAGTCATCAGTATGCTTCTCCATACGGTTCACTCCTTGCGCAAGATCCTGTACAAGCCAGCACCGGTGTTAAAAACCTGATAGTTTACCCCCAGTCCAGCCGGCCTCTCAGCCATATAGATCGGGCGCTGATTGATGTTCGCCTCGATATAGGCCAGGGTCGAATCAGCAAGGCGCGTAACGCCTTCCTGCGGGTAGGTCTCATGGAAATCCAGGCTGGTGCGAGCCTCTTCGATGTGAGCCACAAAGTAGCAGGGGTAGAGCAAATCCCAGGGCAGAAAGACGATGGCATCCTCTTCCACAGCATCGACGATCCCCTGCGCCTCGGCCTGGACGGCTCCCGGATGATCGATCGGGTAAGGGTAGCCGGGAATCTCAGTCTGCCTGAGAAAGGTTGGCAGGTGCGCCTTCCATGAATTGATGATCATCCCCGCCCGGAATTGGATCGTCAGCCCGAGGATGCCAATCCCCAGCAGCACTGCCATCGGGGCGGCAGCCCTCACCCACCTCAGGCGTTGCGCGCCCCAGGAGAGTGCCTTCATTAATGCTCCCAACCCGATCCCGATCCATATTACCAGGAAAACGAAGGTGGGAATAAAGAAAACGACCACATCGTAAATGTTATAGTTTGTGATGAACGCCAGCTGTACGCCCCAGCCGATCAGCAGCAGCAGTCCCTCCCGCCAGCGCGGGAAGAACAGAGTGATAACACCTATTCCCATCAGGCCCAGGGTAAGCGCGGCAAAGGTCTCCTGCAGCGTGTTTATGTAGGTCCTGGCGATGGACGGCATGGTCACGGCTGAATCTGCGAACATGGCGTACCGGAACTGCCTGGCCGCGTACAGGAATTTCAATCGCTCGAGGGGCGAATCAAAATCTGTCGGGGTCATGCCCCAAACGCTGAGCGCCGGTTCGACGGTGGCGTTGTAGTAGCCTTCTGAGGGGTTCCGGAGGTCGAGGGCCAGGAAAGCAGCGAAAGCAAGCCCAACCCCAAGCAGGGCACCGCCGACAGCAACAAGCCAGATTCTGCCTCGCTCCCTGCGGGTGAGCAAGCCGGGTGTGAGGGATATGACCGCCAGGTACACCAGCACCGCCGGGGCAGCCAGGGCAACGGAAGGGTGCACACCCAGGCTCAGCCCGCCCAGCATGGCTGCCGCACCTAGCCAGAGCCGGTTGCCGCTTCTCCTCCACAGCAGCAGCAGGAGGATGATCCCGCTCAGGAAGGCGCAGGCCGGAACGTAGAGTTCGGTGACGATCGAAAATGCCCAGAACAACGGTGCCGCTGCCAGCGCCAGGGCGGCGGTCACGGCAGCCAGGCGCCAGCCGGCGAGCAGGCGTACGATCAGGTAGATGCAGCTGACCGTCAGCGCGCTGAGCACGGCGCTGAACAGGTTGACACGCCAGGCCAGTCCGCCGAGCGGCAGCAAGGTGAACAACCGCCCGAGCAGTATGTACACCGGGTAACCGGTTGGGTGGCTCATGCCCAGGCTGTAAACCAGGGTCTGGAATTCGCCGCTGTCGCCGTAGAGCAGCCCCGGTGCCAGGGTGCGCAGGTAGAGCCCCAGGCTGGCCAATCCAAGCAGGGGTGCCAGGACTGCGTCCGGGCGGGCGAGCGGGAAGAGGCTGGCTGTGGAGGATTTCATTTACGGCGTTGGGGTGGCAAAAACCCAATCTTCAGGATTTCTTTCAGGTTCAAAGCCGGGATTAATGCGCAGGCGGCCAAGCGAGCGGTCGGTCACGTAGGGGATGTAGCCGCGGGCATGGGCGCGGAAATACGTGTCGGCGATCTGTTCGGGGCGGGCGGTGTAGTCGATGGTCAGGACCAGTTTTCCAGCTGCAACCCACTGGTCGAGGATCGCCTCGCGCTCCGCGGTCCACCCGGCAGGGCTTGGTTCGTGGTCGCGCGGGTAGCCGTAATACAGGTCCTCGACGCCAACCCCGGTCATGGCCTGCAGGTAATCGGGGAAGCGGATGCCCAGTTCCTCGGCATTCTGCGGGAAGACCCCAAACCCGGGGTGCCGCTGGCGGGCGTATTTGGTGAAATCGAGGATGAAGTCAACCATCTCACGCGCGGCAGTCTGCGCGTCCCTGGTCCTGGTAGTACCAGTAGGCGTCCACCCGGTCCAGGTAAACGCCGTCGAATCCGAGCGCCAGGATCTGGTCAAGGTACGACCCGCTTTTCCCGTAAATGATTTCCTGCCAGGCGGGATCCCAGTAGCGCACCCAGTGGTCGCCAGCCCAAACCCCATCGGGGAGGTCCAAGCCAGGAGGGCGGGTTCAACTCCCAATCTGGGTTCCAGTACCAGCGGTAATTCTCGGATTGACCGATGCTCATGTAGCACAGGATGAGCTTCGGCCCGCCTGGGCTGTCCTTGAGTGCGGGGATGACCTCCGGTGAACTGCCGGCGGTCGCGAGGGTGACCACGGCCAGGTCGAAAGCGGTCTCTCCGATACGGTCCGGGTCGGCGTGCTGGAGCTGGTAGAGGAAGTTCTGCACCCCTGCCCAGTTCGGTTCTTCCGGGACTGGCTTGCAGCCTCCCAGGAGCAGAGGCAGGAGGGCAAGGGCCGTGATGACACCTGCGATGTGGCGAGACATGACACTCCTACTTGAAGCCGGTCATGGTGAAGCCCTGGACGATCCAGCGCTGGAAGAAAAGGAAGACGATCAGGATGGGCACGATGATCATTACGGTGGCAGCCATGACCAGGGCACCCTGGCCGGTATGGGTCGAGTTGAACCAGGTCAGGATGATCGGCAGGGTGCGCACCTCGATCTTCTGCAGGACGATCATCGGCCACAGGTAGGCATTCCAGGTTTGCATGAACCCCAGTATGCCCAGGGTGGCCAGCGGCGCGCCCAACTGCGGCAGGATGATGCGCAGGTAGATCTGCCACTCCGAGGCACCATCGATGCGGGCGGCGTCGAGCAGTTCGTTGGGCAGGGTCTCGCAGAACTGGCGCAGCATAAAGATGCCGAAGGCATCCACTGCGCTGAAGATGACCAATCCCCAGAGCGAGTTGATCAGACCAAGCTTCGCCAGGATAAGATAGCTGGGGATCATGGTAATCTGGCTGGGGATCATCATCATGGTCAGGAACCAGCCGAAAAGTATTCTTTTTCCGGGAAATTCGAACTTGGCGAACATGTAGCCGACGAGGGAACTGGTAAAGAGCGTGGTGACAACGTTGAAAATGGATACAAAGGCGCTGTTCCCGTAGAAACGCAGCAGGGGAAGTTTCGGGTCAGTTGAAGATCTTGACGTAATTGTCCAGGGTGAAATGTTCCGGCAAGAAGGTGGGCGGGACGCGCAAGACTTCCAGATTCGTTTTGAAGGAGGAGAAAATCATCATCACGAATGGAAGCACGGTAAAGGAAATGCCGAGGGTCAGGGCGAAGTAGAGCAGGAACCGGCGCAGGAATTTGGCCCACGGAAAGGACCTGCGTGACCGGATGGGGGCGGGGAAGGAGGTGGCAGTCATCTTAATACTCCCAATCGGTGCGCAGGAGGCGCATCTGGATGATGGTAACGATCATGACGATCACGAACAGGACAAAGGACTCGGCTGCCGCCCAGCCCAGGTTCTGGTAGCGAAAGGCATTCTTGTAGATGTCGAGCATCAGCACCTGGGTCTGGTTATTGGGATCGCCATTCGTCATCACCTGGATGATGTCGAAGACCTGGAAGGAAGAGAGCATGGTCATCACGCACACGAACAGCATCGTCGGGCGGATGAGCGGAAGGGTGATCCTGGTGAAAGCCTGCCAGGGATTGGCGCCGTCGATCATGGCCGCATCCTTGAGCTCCTGGGGAATACCCTGCAGGGCCGCGATGAAGATGACCATGTTGTAGCCGTAGTCCTGCCACAGGTAAGCCAGGATGACCGCCCACATGGCAACCGAAATGTTGGCAAAACCGGCATGCGGATCGGATAGCCAGGCGACCGGTGTCCCCCCGAAGAAACGGATGATGGCGTTGATCCAGCCGGCCTGGGGATCGTACATGCTCATCCAGATCAGGGCCACTCCCACCGAGGAGGTCAGCACGGGCAGGAAGTAGATGGTGCGGTAGAGTGCTTTGAAGCGGTTGCCGATGGACTCGAGCAACCATGCCAGCGGCAGGGTGATGGCCAGGTTGAGCGGCAGGATGGCTATCGCAAAGATGAGCGTATTCCGCAGGCTGACGCGAAACAGGTTTGCCTCCACCGAGGTGCCCTTGATCATCTCGATGAAATGCTGCAGGCCGACGAACGGGTTGCTGCCGCCCAGGCCAAGGATCGGGCCGCCCAGGCGCCCGGAACTGTAGTCGAAGAACATCAGCACAAAGGCCCAGGCGAGTACAAAAATGCCCAGTGATTCATACAGCAGCAAAGGGAAGGTCACGCCTGCCACGAAGCGTATTTTGGCGATCGCCAGCCCGCTCCTGGATTTTGGTTCAGTTCCCCGTTTCCTGGATCCGATCAGGTTCATACTGCACCTTCACCGAAAGAAAATAGGAAAATAGGATGGAAAGGATAATGACCAGGGGGCGTGCATGGCACGCCCCCGCTGAATATTATTCGAAGGTGGAATTCGCTTCGGTATCGATGGCTTGCAAAGCCTGGTCAACCGTCTCCACGCCTTGCAAGGCATTCAGGATATGCGGGTAGATGATCTCGTAGACCACCAGGTCGCGGTCGGGCATATTGCCCAGGTACTGGCCAAAAGGCAAAAGGTCAAGCGCTTTGGGGACCCAGGGCATTGCCGAGGCGATCTCAGCCGATTCAGCCACTGCCGGCATGGCCGGGATGGTGCCGCTGGCGATATTCCATTGCCTGGCATTGGCAGCATCCGCAGTGACGAACTTGACGAAGTCCCAGGCGATGTCCTGGTTCTTGCTGTTGGGCGAGACTGTCAGACCCCAGCCAGAGTCAGCCACGAAGACCGGGTCGCCCTGGGTGGGTGGCAGGTAGAAATAGTCCCACTCATCGGCGAAATCCGGGAAGTTATTCTGGCCTTCTGCGATGGCCCAGGTGCCGATGTAACCGATGCCCACTTTCCCCTGGAAAAAGGCATCGATCACGAAGTTGGTGCTGTCATTAAAGACCACCGGATCCACCACCCCTGCTGTGACGGCATCCAGCATCCATTGCAGTTGGGCGCGCGCTTCGGGGGTATTGAAGGTGAAGCCGCTATGATCCGCATTCCAATACTCCCCGCCGCGCTGCTTGATGCCAGCCAGGAACGAGAAGGAGGACGGGTCGGCAGCGGTGAAGTGGAAACCAGCCGTGGTCATCATGCCGGCTTCATCCTTCTTTGTGAGGGCGAGCGCATCCGCAAGCACATCCGCCATCGTCTGCCACTGGGGTGGATAAGCCAGGCCGGCAGCCTCGTACTTGGTCTTGTTCACCAGCACCCCGCCATATTCCATGTTGAATTCCTGCGGCATGCCGTAAAGCACATCGTTGACGATATAACCACCGATGGGCGCCGCATAGAAAGTCTCCTTGGCTTGTTCGATCGTCATGACCTCGGCCGGGACGGGAGCCAGGCGCTCATAATACTGCGAGGTCCAGGTTCCGAACAGCTGCAGGATATCTGCTTCCTCCTTGGCGGGCATGGCCGTCTGCAGGGTCTGCAGATAAAGTTCGTAGTCGAAGTTCTCCAGCTGGATATCCACATCGGGATGGCTGGTCTCGTAGGCTGCAATGAGGGGTTCATAACCGGCGATGAAAGCGTTGTTGGTATGCACCCACATCCTGACCACGGTCTTCTCACCGGGAACTTTACCGCCGCAGGCGGTGAGCAAAAAGGCCAGCACCAGCATCAGGGCAAAAATTTTTCGTTTCATCTTTTCTCCTTCTTGGTCTTAGGGCAACAGTTTTTCGGTTGGGGTTGGAAAAAAATGGATGCAATCTCTTATGAGAACCTCCTTAGAGTTTGACCACTGAATTAAGATTGTTTGGTTTGTCAGGATCCAGGTTCTTTGAAAGGGCACGTTCAAAAGCGATTAACTGCCCGATGGGCAGGTGGAGCACATTCCGGGCAGCCTCGTCGAGACCCGATGCAAAACTGACCTGTGAATCAGCCTCGGCGAACTCCAGGACCCTGCCTCCGATCGCCCGCACATCCTCCAGCACGGAGGCTTCCCTCTGTCCATTGGCAGTGGATCGCATTCCGATCGTCAGCGCTGATGGGGTGACCATGCTGATCGGTCCGTGGCGGAACTCCATGAAATGGAACGGCTCGCTGTGGCTGAGACTCATTTCCTTCATTTTCAAACTTAACTCGCAGGCCAATCCGTGCCGCCCGCCGGAACCAAGCCAGTAGAAACGGTCAATGCCGGGATCTCTTCCCACCTCGGCAGCCAGGCTGGAGTAGTTCTTCATAAGCCTGCGCCCGGCTTCCGGCAGCCCTGACAGGCTGGCAAACAGGTCCTCGCGCCCCGCCCACAGGCAGGCCAGCGCGGTCGTGCCGATATACAGGCTGGAAAAGGCGCGCGTCTGCGCCACCGACCGCTCCTGCCCGGATGGCAGCAGGATATTCAACGTGCCCATCTTCGCCAGCGGCATATCACCGTAGCAGGAGAGCGTCAGCAGGTCGCCGCGGCCGGCATCCAGGAACGCCTCGCAGGCGCGCAGGGTCTCGGTGGTCTCGCCGGAGCGGGAGACAGCCACCAGCAACGATTTTCCATCCGCGTAACAGGAGTTCTGGGGAGAGCCAGAGTTCGGAGGCCGGGAAGGCGCGGCTCGGGAGGCTGGTCAGTTCCTGTGTCAGGCTGGCAGCCGCCAGTGAAAGGTAGTAAGTGGAACCGCAGCCGGTGAATAGGATCTGGGTATAGCGCCGGGCGGGCTGCAGGTCCAGGATGGACCGGCGGGTTTCCTTCAAAACCTGCAGGGCGGCATCCCAGGCTTCGGGCTGGGAGAGGATTTCCTGCAGGGTGTGGTGTCCAGGTTTCATGGTTCTATCCGTGGTTCATCAGGATGCGACGGGCGTTCAGGTTGTAGACCTTCTCCAGCACGTCCCCGGCAGGTAGAGCCCGTGGACATGCCAGCGGCCCTGCATGGGGAGCGGGGCGGCGTTGTAATTGAAGTACTCGTCGTCGGTCTCCAGGAAGCGGTAGATCACCCGGTAGGCCTCGGGGTAGGGGCCCATGTCCGAGCCGAACAGGATTCGGTCGGCATACTGCAGGAAGAAATGCCGGGCGGTGTAAGGCTGGCGGCCGAGCTCGCCGAGCGGGCGGAGATGTCCACGTGGAAGTTCGGGCAGCGGTCAAGCAGCGCCGCCACCCAGGCCAGGTTCTCGGCGTAACAACCCACATGGGCGCCGATGAAAGTCGTATGCGGGTGGCGGGCCACCAGCGCGGCCAGCCCCTCGACAATGTGCAGGAATGGCGGGAAAGGCGGGCTGGTGAACGCCCAATCCGGGTGGTTGCCGAGTTCCTCCCAGCGTTCGTTGGTTTCATCGATCGGGTCGAAAAAGGCAACCGGGTCGGCGACATGGATGATGACCGGCAGACCCAGTTCGCCCGCCGCCTGCCAGACCGGGTCGAGGCGGGCATCGTCCACCGGCACCAGCCTGCCGGCATGGTCTTTCACCTGCAGGCCGAAGCCTTTCCAGATCTTCAAGCCCTCGGCGCCGCGCTCGCTTCTGGACCCTGAGCCTG
This sequence comes from uncultured Chloroflexia bacterium, assembly GCA_963828815.1. GTDB lineage: Bacteria > Chloroflexota > Anaerolineae > Anaerolineales > Villigracilaceae > UBA877. The sequence goes on along the minus strand of CAWHGD010000002.1, from coordinate 634,791 downwards.
CCGGCAGCCCAATCGGGAAAAGCATCCTTTCTTTCCGGCCACTGGCTCCAATCCACACCGCCGAAGACCAGGAAGCGGTCTGGAGCGGGTGCCTTGAAATGATCGAGATGGGTGTTGAGCAGGTGCTCACCCCAGCCGCCGTCCAGGTCCACATAGCGTTCCACCCCGGCCTGATCGAGCAGGTCGAGCAGTTCTGACAGCGGGCGCGTGTCCCAGCCGCCGCCGAAATCCTCGCTCAGGTGGTTGTGGGCGTCAAAAGCCGGGAAACGCGGTTTTTCCACCGGGGTTACCCTGGTAACCAGTTTCGATTGAGGTGAGAAATCCTGGAGCAGCATGCCTTTCGACCTCGGTTCACGCAGAGATAAGGCGGATGCCTTTTTTCTTCACAGCGGTGGAAAAATCCCGCGGCACCTGGCCATCGGTCACGATGGTGTGGATGCCGTCCAGGGGAGCCAGCAGAACGGCCGCGGCGCGGCCAAACTTGGTGTGGTCCGCAACGACGACGATCTCCTGACCGGCTTTCAAGATCGCCCGGTCGGTCATCGTTTCAGGCAGGTACTCGTTGGTGAGACCGTGTTCCAGGCTGATGGCGCGCGTTCCGATGAACACCTTATCGGCGCGCACCTCGGTGAGGGTCTGCTCGGTGATGTGACCGATAAAGGAGAGCTCGCTGTCGCGCAACATGCCTCCCAGGCAGATGACGGTGATCTCTTCGATGCCTGCCAGGGCATTGACCACCGGCAGGGAGTTGGTGATCACCGTCAGGTCCTTGCGATCTCGCAGGCTGCGGGCGGCTTCGAGCACGGTTGTACCCGAGCCGAGGAAGACCGTCTCCCCATCCCGGACGAGGCTGGCAGCGGCGCGCCCGATGCGCATTTTTTCCTGCCCCTGCTCATCCTGGCGCTGGAGGATGGGCTGTTCGGGAGGCACCTGGGTGAGGGAGATGGCTCCACCGTGCACCCGGCGGACCTTCCCCGTGGCTGCCAGCGATTCGAGGTCGCGCCGGGCAGTAGCCTGGCTGACGGAGAAATTGTCGCAAACCTCCAGGATGCTGATGCGCTGGCTTCGCAGGATGTGCTCGAGGATCTGGTTTTGACGTTCGAAACTGGAGATGGCGGAGTTCATTTAATCGCTCATAAACAATCAAACTCAATCACAATCAATCAAATTATCGCGTTTTTATGGAAGGCATTCAAGTGACTAATGTCATATTCAAAAGAAATCCGCTGGTGTTCATAATGAAAAAATCCACCTGGCGGGAGGATTTCTGGAGTTTGGAAAAACGGGTTTTGAACCGGACAGGTTTGGAATTCTCGAGATGAGAGAAAGAAACACAATTGGCGCGGTCATGCCTGCTGGCTGGCAGGCGGCTCGGTTAAAACAAGAACCAGCCTTGTATAAATGGATGGGGTGGGAAACTACACTTCCTGGACCCAGCGCAGGCAGTCGATCGCCTGCCGGGCGGAGGTGGATGCATCCGGGATCGGCAGGAATTCGCCGGAAACATAACCGCGGTAACTCGTGCGGGAAAGTGCAGCCATGATGGATTTGAAATCCAGGTGCCCCGAGCTGGGCGCCCAGCGGTTCGAAATCAGCGACATGGAAGTGAAAGATCCGCTCCCCGCATTTTTGGATGCTCGCCTCCATGCCTGGTTCTTCGATATTCATGTGGAAGGTGTCAAGCAGCAGTCCGAAGTTCTCCATGCCGAGGCGCTCGATCAAGTCCAACCCCTGGGCGACATTGTTGATCAACGAGGTCTCATAACGGTTGATCGGTTCCAGCGCCAGGCGGACCCCATGCGGGAGGGCTGCCGAGCAGCACTCAGCACAGAGCGTGCACCAGCCAATCCATCGCCTGACCGGCTTCCACGCCCGGTTTGACGATGCCGCGCAGCAAACCGATGATGATGACCGCCCTGAAGCGGGCTGCGCCCGGGATATGGCTCTTGATGCGCTCGATGGCAGCCTGCCGGATGGAGGCATCCGGATCGGTGAAAGACAGGCCTTCCTCACCCCACGCCTGCCCGGTGCCGATGGCGGGCACCGCCAGTCCGCATTGACCTGCCAGCCGCTCCAATTTCTCATAGTCGGTCTGCCGGGGGTCGCGGATCGCCAGTTCCACGCCGTCGTAGCCAAGCGCGGCGATGCTGCGCAGGTTCGTTTCCAGGTCCCCCTTGAATGTTGCCGCCTGGAAACTGGCGGGCTGGGTGGAAAGGACGATGGATAGTTTCATGATTTCCTCCTTGCCCCTCTCCCTGCAGAGGAGAGGGGTTTTGGAGGAGAGGTGAGAATAATTGTCAACGCGCCAGGTAGGTGATCTTGCACTCCGAGCGGTCGTTCTGCAGTTTGAGGATGTTGGCGGGCAGTTCTTCCAGGCTGATCTTCTTGGTGCTCATGCGGGTCATATCCATTCCCGTTGCCATGCACTCGATGACGCGCGGGAAGTTGCCGTGCCCGGAGTGACCCTGGGCGCCGACGATGCGCGCCTTGCGCACCTGCAGCACCTCTCCGGTGACCGGCATCTTCGCTTCAGCCCGGGCGGTGACGACCACCGTGCTGAGCAGCGTGCGCCCTTCCCAGATTACTTTCTCAATGCCGGGATACACGACAGCCGGAAGTCCGGTGGCTTCCATGAACATATCCGCGCCCATGCCGTTCGTGATTTCCAGGACGCGCTCGGCGAAATCTTCCTTGGATGGGTTGATGTGATAATCGGCGCCCAGTTTCAGGGCCATGTTGGCACGCTCCGGCTGGGTCTCGGAGATGATCACCTGCGATGCGCCGGCGCGCTTGAGGATGGCGCAGGCGGCGATCCCCACCGGTCCGCCGCCCAGGATGACAGCCCGGTCGCCGGGGTGCAGTGCCGCCGCCGCGTTCGATGACCGCGTTGTAAGCCACCGAGGTCGGTTCCACCAGACTGCCAGCGATGAAGATATCATCGCCCTTGTAGTTCTGGCGCAGTGGCTCCAGGCTCCAGAGCGTGCGCGAGGGCAGGACGATATAGGTGGTATAGGCTCCATTGACGTTGAAGCCGACCTCGTCCAGTTGTTCGCAGTGGTTGGGCTGACCGTCGGCGCACGGTTTGCACTGCCCGCACCACAGCATTTCTTCGGTGGTGACCGCTTCGCCGCCCTTGAAAGGCTTGTTGGTGCGCTTGTCGCGGGCGTTCTTACCGGCTTCCACCACCACGCCGGAGAATTCGTGCCCGAGGATGGAGGGGAAACCGGTCAATCCGGGATAGTAAATATAGCCTTCCTTATCCGCCTGGGCCATGTGCACATCCGAGCCGCAGATTCCGCAGGCCTTCACCTGCATGAGCACTTCCTCCGGACCCGGGGTGGGGATGTCGTATTCACGGATCTCCAGCCGTGGGTTGCGCCAGACCTGGCTGCCCAGGTAAGTCTGGCGGCCTTCGATATCCTTGGAACCGAGCTTGAAACCGGGCTTGGGATCCCAGTCTGCGACCAATGTCACGCCTTGCATTTTGCCTTTCATAATGGTTCTCCTTTTCTTGGTTTCAACACAAGCCTATCCCTGGATTATCAGGCTTGATATTCATAAGAGATTGCTTGTCGTAAGAATTGCTCCTCGCAATGACAGGTCAGACTTCCGTGCCCTGACCGATGCGCGGCAGGCTGTAGACCGGCTTCCAGCCCTCGCTGAGCGGCTCGCGCAGGTACGGTTCCATTTCCTTTGCCGTCCGCAGGGTGACCTCTTCCACGGGCGGCACCTTGCCGGCCGGGAAAGCCGCCAGGATGTCGTCGTGCCAGAGGGTCAGGTATTTCAGGATGGCAGCCATCGGGCGCCTGGCCTTGCTGGGCTGTGCCGGATTTGGCCTTGCCGACCACGCCCTCGGGTGTGGCGGCGATCTCGATGGCGAAGTGACCCTCGCCTTCCGACCAGCGGCTCGGGCGCCCGAACGGGTCGACCGATTTGTCGAAGTGACCTTCCGGCAGGTAACTCTTGCCCTCGGTATCCACGGCGTAGTTCATGTCGACCATCTCCGGGTGCAGGAGCAGGCTCAGGGAGGTCTCGGATTCATCCGCGTGCACAAAGTTGGTGGTCATCTCGCCGCCGCGTTCCACCGGGCGGAAGAACTCGCGTACGCCGCGGTGCCAGTCGATGACCCGGAAGATCCCGGGCAGCTGGTAGCGTTTCATGAATTCCTGCACCGCGGATTCCAGCATCCACAGGTGACCGTGGTTGTTAACGATCAACTGCTTGCGGAAACCGTCGTTCCACAGGCCGAGCATCACGTCGATCATCATCTCACGCACCACGTGCTCGCGGACGATCACCGTGCCGGGCATGCCCATGTGATGGTAGGGATGTCCGCCGTAGTTCAGCGGGGGCAGCGCCAGGTTGACAGGCGCGCCGCGCTTGGCGGTGAAGCGCCGCACCCCCTCACAGATCGCGCTGACGTACAGCGTGTCGGCCGCGCTGGGCAGGTGCCGCCCGTGCAGTTCGGTGCAGCCAACCGGGATGAAGACCACGTCGTTCTTCTTGCGGTTCTCCTCCACCTGCCAGCGGGTGGTGGTCTGGATATAGGAGCCGGGTTTTCCCCATTCGACCGGTGAGGGGATGCCGTAGTCAGCCAGGATGGCATCGATCTGTTCCTCGCTGGCTTCCCATACTTCTTTCTTCAACCGCCCGACGGCATTGTCCTCGAAGAACAGGTCGGGCTGGTTGCTGGATAGAAATCCTTGCGGTGCTTTTGGGTTTGACATGATGGTTCTCCTTTTTATTTGTTGTTCATCCAATCTCGCTGATCCTGACCGGACGGTTCTCACGCAGCGATTTCCAGGCGGCGTATCCGAGCACCACGGCTGCGCGGCCATCCCTGCCGGTGTTGGGGATCGGTTTGTCATCGCGGACGCATTCAACGAACTGGCGCACCTCCTCCACATAGCAGGGGGCATAGCGCTGCATGAAGAAGTACGGCGGTTTGGCGGAAAGGAAACCATCCGAATTTCCCTTCACGGCAGTGTTCTCGGACTCGTTGTTCGCCATGGCCGTTCCATTCGAGCAGAAAACTTCCAGGCGCTGGTCGTAGCCGTAGACCGCCTTGCGGCTGTTGTCGATCGTGCCGATGGCTCCATTGGCGAATTTAAGCGTGACGATGCTCGTGTCGATGTCGCCAAACTCCTTCAATTCCGGTTTGATCAGCACACCGCCGGTGGCATATACCTCCTCCACCTCGCCGAGCTGGAAGCGGACCATGTCAAAATCGTGGATGGCCAGGTCGAGGAAAATGCCGCCTGAAACACGCAGGAATTCCATGGCGGGGAAATCGGGATCGCGGTTGGTGATGCGCAGGATGCACGGTCGCCCGATCTCGCCCGAAGCCACGATCTCGTGCACCTGCTGGAAGCTCTTGTCAAAGCGGCGGTTGAAACCCGACCTGCAGTTTGACACCCGCTTTTTCCACTGCGTGCCAGCGCCTCATCAATCTTGTCCAGTTCCAGCGCCAGAGGCTTTTCGCAAAAGATATGCTTGCCGGCCTCGGCGACGTCCTTCATGATGAAGGCGTGCGTATCGGTGCTGGAGGCGATCAGGATGGCTTCGATTTCCTTGTCCGCCAGCAGTTCGTGGTAATCCCTGACCACACGCTGGATGCCGAGTTCATCGGCCACTGCCTGGGCAACCTCCAGGCGGATGTCGCAGACCGCCACCAGGTCCGCTTCGGGGATGAGCCGGGCGATGTTGCGGGCGTGGACGCTGCCCATGCGCCCGGTGCCGATCACGGCGATCTTTACTTTTCTTGTCATATCAGCCTCTTTGCTCTGAAGAGTAATATATCTCCTGCTTTATTCGATTTGAAAATGCGGCGACAACACCTTGAGTGCTGCCTCGCGGGCTTTGACTGCCAATTCCCGGGGATCCCAATTCCAATACTCGGGCCGGAACAGTTCGATGGAGCACGGCCCGTCATAACCGATGTGCTTCAGCCGCGCACAGATCTCATCAAGAGGCACAACGCCCAGGCCGGGCAGGAGCCGCGTGCCGTCGCGTGATGGCTTCCTTGGGTGTATCTTCCAGATCATCCAGGTGGAATGCAAAGATGCGCCCGGGGTCCAAGTTGATCGATTTCGCTCATCAAGCCCGCCGCCGCAGATAAAAATGAGCCGCGTCAAATGTCAGACCAAGGTTGTCGCGATCCACTTTTTGGATGATCTCGAACGCAGCGCGCGGCGTGCGCACACTGCACCACCCAAAGCCCAGGAACTCGAACGATAACCTGATGCCGTACTGGCTGGCAATGTCGCTCAGGTCGCGCAACACCCTGACGTACTCAGCCATCATATCGGCCCATGTCAAATTGCGGTCCGGCAACGGGCTGGGCACAACGACAACGGTCGGGCAGCCGATAGCCTGCGCGATCCTGCCCAGTTCATGCAGACGCTCTTGAATCTGGGCGTACTCGTTCCCGCGAAACGCGATGAACTCGATCGAGTTGAGCGTGAGGGGCAGGACACCGTGATCCACGAACAACGCATTGAGATCAGTCAGCGTGTGGGCTGCCAGGTAGCGATCCAATTTTGCCGTCCACACTTCGAGCGCCTTGAATCCGGCGCCTGCAGTGACAGCGACATCGGTTTCGAGATCGCTCGTCATCGTCGTTGCGCCGTGGAATGCCAGTTTCATCGGTTACCTTTCCACCGGGCATGCGCCAGGATTATTGTTGTGGCATCTTGGTAAATGAGCATGTTTGGCATGAGTGGATCATGATCGGAAGATCGAATGCAATGGTTGCGAGTGGTGGCATTTACATCTTCATCACGATCTTCATCGCGCTCTTGGGTTTGTGCTGGAGGGTCTTCATATCCAGCCCGAGCAGGTCGAACGCACCCAGGCCTTCGTCGAACGGGATGACCTTGGTGAAGAAAGGTCCCATGTTGAGACGTTTCTCCTGGAAGATGCGGATGGAAGGCACCATGGTATTCTGACCGAGGTACAAGTCCGAGGATCTTGGTAGCCCAGCGGGTGATCTCGTTCGGCACGATGGTCGCCTGGATGGACGAGTCCATGCCGAAGGGCAGCACCTTGCCGCCGGGGGTGACGCATTGCAGGGCCTGTTCGAGGGCGTTGCCGGTGGCTTCGATGACGATGTCGGCCTTGCGCCCATAGGTGAAGTCGGTGATCTTCTGGACCACATCCTCCTCGTTCGGATCCCAGACCGTCAGCCCGCATTCCTTGGCCACGCTGATGCGGAACGGATCGATCTCGGTCACAGCCACCTTGGCGGCGATGTTCCTGGCAAACTGGGCGAACAGGTAACCGATCGGGCCAAAGCCGAGGATCATGACGTAATCGTAGGGCAGCATCAGCAGGGTGTTCATGCCGTTGACCACTGTCGCCAGCGTCTCCACCTGCGTGCCGAGCATATCGTCGATCGCATGCGGGCAGAACAAAGCACTGCTTTTCGGGCACCAGGCAGTACTCGGCATAGCCGCCGTCGCGCATCACGCCCAGGGCGCTGGTCTTGATCTCCACGCACTGGCTGGTGAGTCCCATGCGGCAGAAGGAGCAAAATCCGCAGCGGATATTGTTGTCGATCGCCACCCGGTCACCGAGCTTGACGTGGTGTGACATGCGAGCCGATCTCGATCACCTCGCCGCAGAACTCGTGCCCGAGAACGGTGTTCGGGTCTGAAGTGATGCTTGCCTTCGATGATCTTCAGGTCGGAACCGCAGATGCCCACCGCCTTGACCTTGAGCAGCACATCATCCGGATCCTTGACGTGGGGGATGGGTTTCTCTTCAAAGACCAGTTTGCCGACATCCTTGAATACATACGCTTTCATTTTGTCCATCATCTTCCTCCTGCTGATAAAATTTAATTGATCTCCATGTGAACAAACAATTATGAAGATCGATTCTCGCGTAAGCCAGGCCCTGTCTCGACCTGTTCTCTAAGAACCTCAGCGTTGGATGCGCGCCGAGCCGCCTCTGGCAAAGGCGCGCACCTGTTCGAGAGTCGCCATGCTGGTGTCGCCGGGGAAGGTGGTCAGCAGGGCACCGTGCGCCCAGCCCAGGTTGACAGCTTCCTGTTCCGGCTTCGCCGGTCAGCAGGCCGTAGAAGAACCCAGCTGCAAAGCCATCCCCGCCGCCCACCCGGTCGTAGACATCCAGTTCGCAGGTCGGGGAGACGAAGGAGCTGCCCGTTGATCCAGGCCACTGCGCCCCAGGAATGACGGTTGGTAGAGTGGACTTCGCGCAGCGTGGTGGCGACGACCTTGATCTGTGGGAAACTTCCGCACAACCTGCTCGATCATGCCAAGGAAAGTGTCCGGATCGAGTTTCGATATGCGCGCCTGCCTGCGGTCCCGGGATCCCGAGGCCGAGCTGCAGATCTTCCTCGTTGCCCACCAGCACATCCACGTTCTCCACGATGCGGCGAATGACCGCCTGGGCGCGTTCCGGTCCGCCCCAGATATTCCACAACTTGGCGCGGTAGTTCAGGTCGAAGGAAATCACGGCACCGGCAGCTTTGGCGGCTTGCATGCCCTCGATGATCACCTCGCCGGTGCGTGTCGGAGAGGGCGGCGAAGATGCCGCCGCTGTGGAACCAGCGCACTCCTTCGGCGAAGATGGTGCTCCAGTCGAAATCACCCGGTTTGAGCTGAGCGGCGGCCTCGTTGGCGCGGTTGTAGAAAACGACCGGGGCACGCACGCCAAAGCCGCGATCGCTGTAGACGGTGGCCATGTTCGGGCCGTTGACGCCGTTGTGATTGAAATGTTTATAGAAGGGGTTGATGCCCATCGCCCGCACCCGTTCCGCGATCAGGTCGCCGATCGGGTAATCCACCATGGCCGAGGCGATGCCGGTGTGCAAGCGGAAACAGTCCGACAGGTTGGCGGTCACGTTGTACTCGCCTCCGCTGGGATGCACCTGCCACTCGCTGGCCTTGCGGAAGGGCACGATCCCGGGGTCAACACGGTGAACAAGCGCTCCGAGCGAGAGAAAGTCGAATGCGCCTTTTGCGGGAATGTTCAAACCATATTTTTTCATACGGCTAGCCTTTCTTCCAGACAGTGGAGGTCACATCCCCGCCGCGCCCGGTCCAGTTGGTGTGGAAATACTCGCCGCGCGGTCGGTCGAGGCGCTGATAGGTATGCGCGCCAAAGTAGTCGCGCTGGGCTTGCAGCAGATTGGCGGGCAGGCGTTCGCGGCGGTAGCCGTCGAAGAAGGCCAGCGCGCTTGACATGGCCGGGACGGGGATGCCCATCTGGGCCGCGGCCGCCACCACCCGCCGCCAGCCTGGCTGGGCGGCGAGCACCTGCTCGGTAAAGTAAGGATCGAGCAGCAGGTTGGAGAGACCGGGATTCTTTTCGAATGCTTCCTTGATCTTGCCCAGGAAGGCGGACCGGATGATGCAGCCGCCGCGCCACATCAGGGCGATCCCGCCGTAATTCAGATTCCACTTGTATTCCTTGGCGGCCGCGCGGAAGAGCATGTATCCCTGGGTGTAGGACATGAGCTTGGAGGCGTAGACAGCCTGTTCCAGGTCGTCGATGAACTCCTTTTGAGCGACTGCTGATCGTGCAGTCTGGCCCGGAGAGCACTTTGGAAGCCTGCCGCACGTTCGTCTTTCAGGGCCGAGAGCGCCCGGCCGAGCACGGCTTCCACCACCATCGTCAGCGGAATGCCCATTTCGAGGGCGGAAATGCCCGTCCATTTGCCGGTGCCTTTCTGCTCGGCGGCATCCAGGATCTTGTCCACCAGCGGCAGGCCGTCCTCGTCCTTGTAAGCCAAGGATGTCACGGGTGATCTCGATCAGGTAGGAATCGAGTTTGCCCGTGTTCCAGCGGGTGAAGACGGCGTTCATCTGGTCGGGGGTCATTCCCAGGCCGTCGCGCATCAGGTGGTAGGCTTCGCAGATCAACTGCATGTCGCCGTATTCGATGCCGTTATGCACCATCTTGACATAGTGCCCGGCGCCGTTCTCGCCGACCCAGTCGCAGCACGGGTCTTCGCCGCCATCCGGGCGGCGTGACCTTGGCTGCCACGGCCTGGAAAATGGGCTTGCACATGCGGCCAGGCGGCCGGAGAGCCGCCCGGCATGATCGAGGGACCGTGACGGGCGCCCTCCTCGCCGCCGGAAACGCCCGTGCCGATGAACAGCAGCCCTTTCGATTCGACATACGCCGTCCGGCGGATGCTGTCGTTATAGTTGGAATTGCCGCCGTCAATGATGATGTCGCCCGCCTTCAAGGTGCGGGAGCAGCAGTTCGATGAAATCATCCACCGGTTTCCCCGCCTGGACCATCAGCATCACCCGCCGGGGTTTTTTCAGCACCGCTGCCAGTTCCTCGCAGGGAATGCACGCCGATCACATGGGTGCCTTTCGCGCCGGCCTTGCAGGAACTCGTCCACTTTGGAGATCGTGCGATTGAACACCGCCACGGTGAATCCATGGTCGTTCATGTTCAGCACCAGGTTCTGTCCCATGACTGCCAGACCGATCAATCCGATGTCTGCTTTTTTCATTTTCTTTTTCCTTTGTTTATTGCGTTGTGTGTGCCGGTCATTTCACTTGCTGTTTTCAGCCGGTACAACCGTTCTCCGGCCCTTGGGACATAAAGAATGCCTTCCTGTTCGCGGTTCTGCCACTCCTGCGGGTTAATCGAACCCGGGTCGAGATAGCCCAGGTTCAGGCGGGCGCAATCCTCGGCAGATAACCGGCTTGCCAGGGTGACGCGCACATGCGGGGCTTCGACGGCCGTTCACCATTTCACCTGAACCACGCAGGTGGGTGCTGTGGGCCAGCACACCCAGGGGGTAATGCTTGAAGCGCTGCCAGTCGTCAAGGAAATAGGGCAGGATGTGATAGCCGATCTCGTTGATGAATTTTCCGTGGGCACGGCTGACCACCTCCAGGTGCGGGGCATAGATGACCACTTCGCCGCCCGCTGCCATGACGGGTTCGAGCTTGTACATTGCCTTGGCGGCAGTCCATAGTTCGTCGTACATGGGCGGGGCGCAGGAGAGCACCCGCTGGTAGGGACTTTCGCACCAGGTGAGGATGTGCCGCTCAGCGGAACAATCCGCGGCCGCGTTCCAGGCCTCCTGCGGATCGCCGATGAAGATCCCGGCCAGGTCGCGGTCATCCACCGTCAACGCCACCAGCGTGACCGGTGTCTCAAGCCGCCGGGCGGCAGCCTGGATCATCGCTCCGCACCGGCGTGTCCTTGAGCCCGATCGTTCCCACCACACCTGACAGGGCTCCCAGCCAGTGGGTGGCATTGATCATCTCCGGGCCGGAGATGCCCGGGAAGAGGTACTTGACCCCGCCGGAAAAACCGGCCACTTCGTGCGGGAAGGTGGGCGCAAGGATGAAGCAGGTGGTCGTATTCGAGCGCCGACCGGTTGATGCGGATGGGCACCTGCCCGGGCAGGGAGGGATGCCAGCGCTCCCCGGCGATGGCTTGGATCTCGTCCGCCTCCATCATCGCCAGGGTCTGTCAGGGCAGACGGATCGTCCCAGGCATGGTTGAGCAGGCGGATCGATCCGTACCTCCCGGCGCGTTCGGAAGCGCTGATACCCACCAGCCTGTTCAAGTCCGGCTCGCTGAGCGGAGGATGGGTGCCGAGTGCCACCATGAAATCCACCTGGCGGGCATCGCCCAGGATTTCGACGAGGGCGCGAAAAAGGAATGGGAGTGGCAGTGAACGGGTATGGTCGGGGATCAGCACCAGTACCTTTCTGGCGCGCGAACCGTCCTTCGAGACCGCTGCGCAGGGCGGCAAGGATCTCTTTGCTTGCTGAGCAGGGTGCCTGGCGAGGCAAGAGCTTGAGTAAGGTTCATTATTTACCTGCAGGAGCGGCGATCCACCGCACCTGTCAGCGTTATACGCCGCTGAAAGCGGAGAATCCGCCGTCCACCGGGACGACCATCCCGGTGACGAAGGCAGAGGCAGGGGAGACCAGCCAGAACAGGGTGCCGAGCAGGTCGTCCGGCGAACCAAAACGATTCAGCGGGGTGTGGGCAAGGATGGATCTGCCGCGCGGGGTCAACTCGCCGATCTCCTTGTCGGTCAGCAGGAAGCGGTTCTGCTCGGTCAGGAAAAAGCCGGGGGCGATGGCGTTCACGCGGATCGCGGGGGAATATTCCTGCGCCATGTGCACCGCCAGCCACTGGGTGAAGTTGCTGACGCCTGCCTTGGCTGCCGAATAGGCGGCGATGCGGGTCAGCGGGCGGAAGGCATTCATCGAAGAAATGTTCAGGATGATGCCATTCTTCTGCGCGGCCATCATTTTGCCGAATACCTGCGCAGGCAGGATGGTACCCATCAGGTTCAGGTCGAACACCCAGCGCAGCGCTTCGGCAGGCAGGTCAAAGAAGGGTTGTTCGGGGCTGGTTGTGGCAGCAGGTTTGTTTCCGCCTGCGCCGTTGACGAGGATGTCGACCCGTCCGAATTTTGCCATCCACCAGCCTGCGCGGCGGTCTCGAGGCTGGAGCGGTCGAGCACATCGCAGCCCACACCGAGAGCCTGGCTCCGCTGGAGTGGATCTCTTTTGCAAGGGCTTGTGCGGCTGGTTCGTTCAGGTCGAGCACTGCCACTTTCGCCCCGGCCGCGGCCAGGGCGCGGCACATGGCCGCGCACAGCACCCCGGCTCCGCCGGTGACGACTGCGCTTTTTCCGGATATGTCATAAAGCGAGGGCAGGAAGGTTTTATCCATGATCACTCCAGGTCTGAAAAGGGCTTCAGGTGGCGCACAAAATGCTTTTCGAGGTTGAGCGCATACGCCTCGGCATGGGCTGTCAGGGCAGCCATGATACGACCTGCAAAACGCTTGCGCCCGGAAGCCTGCTTGCAGGTGAGAACCGAACCAAAGGTGACATGCAGGATCTGGCGGGCATCGAACTGGTCGAGCAGGGCGGGCAAGTCGGTTACAGCCCCGGGCAGGGGGGCGCGATCGAGGTCGGGCGGAGACATGGTAGCTGGCTTTATCGGTCTGGATAGTGCTGGCATGCAAACGTGTAGATCTCACCGAACAGGCCGGGATCCAGGGCGGCGATCGTCCGCAGCGCCTCAAGATAACTGGTGCCGGCGGTCTTCAGATGCACCAATCCGCCTGTCTGGTGCATGGCTGCCGGGTAGATGCTGAACTTATCCGACCCGGAATGCAGGCTGAGCTTGTAGGGGCCGAACTGGCGGGCGATGGCGGCATGCCCGGCCAGGTCTGATTCGAAGGCAGCGAGGTCCCCGATGTAATCCACGCCTTTTTCAAAGCGGCCCACATAGCGCGGCGCCAGGCTGACCCAGCTGCACTCCCAGCCGTTTTAATTCGCTGGCGATGTAAACGTGTTCTGCATGCGAGGTGGGCTGGTCGGTCTCATCCACCGACACCTCCAGCTCAAAGGGGCGTGTCCCGGCGGCCTTGACCAGGTGGCGGTACAGATTGGCAACATGGTCAACGGCGCGGCCGTACTTGACGGCGGCTTTTAGCAGGGTGTTCTCGTTGAAGGTGAGCCACAGTCCCTCGATATCAAAACCCTTCCCCAGCAGTCCGCTGGCGCGCGGCTGAATATCGTGCGGCAGGGCTTCAGCCAGCTGGCGCAATTCGCTCAGGCTGGCGGTTTCCGCGCGGTCATCCACGTAGGCACCGGGGTCGATGGTGAAGAAGGTGAAACCCGCCTCCAGGCAGGCGTCTATGTCTGCCGTGGTCTTGAGATGGTCTGCATCTGCACCGGCGCCTGCCTGCCAGCCTTCCTGGAAAACACCCCAGGTGGCGTCGTCCATGCACCTGCCGGGGGGTGCGGCCGGTGCGGGCCATCTCACGCATCGACTGCTGGGCGAAGATCGGGGCGACCTTTCCCCCGGTATTGCGGACGGCTCGCACGTGACCCGGGGTGGCATTTCCGATCCGGTCGCCCATGCCGGCAGAAGTGCGCAAACCCAGGCATACGGGCTGCAGCCAGTCCAGGTGCTTGCGCAGGGCGGCGGCGTTGCGGGCGCTGCACCGGCCGGTCAGCAGGGTCTTGCCGGCGAACTCGGCATGCTCCCCGGTGAACCCTGCCAGATCGGCATGGTCCGCCAGCGCTATGAGCCGCAATCCGCTTGCGGTTCGGGCGAGCGCATATTCGCTCTCGCCCTGGCTGACCAGTGAGCGGGGAATCAAGTCCAGGTTTGCCTGGCGAAGTTTTTCAGGACCAGGTTTCATGAGTCTCCAGTAGTAGAGCAGGGGGGGCGGTGGTCTCCCGTACCAGCAGCCGGCCTTTCAGCCTGCGGACCCGGGGTTCCTGCGATTCATTCCCTCCAGCCGGGGTGTTGAGCAGTTCGAGGATGAGGCGCGCCGCTTCGGAACCAATGAAGCGCTTGGGCTGGTCGAAGGTGGTTAAGGGTGGGTTGGTGAAGGCTGAAAAGACGATGTTATCGAACCCGGTCACGGAAAAATCATCCGGCACCCTGATCCCGGCCTGCGCCAACCCTTTCAGCACCCCGATAGCCAGCATATCATTGAAACAGACCAGGGCGCTTGGCCGGGAGGGCAGGGCGAGAAAATAATCCAGTCCGGCGAGACCGTCTTCGGCGGAGCCGCCCTGTACTTGATGGGTGGCTCCGCGTGGCACGGTCAGACCGGCGGCAGCCATTTCCTGCTGGTATCCGGTCAAACGATCCAGGGTGGTGCGGCCGGAGGAGGCGTTACCTAGGTAGGCGATCCGGCGGTGCCCCAGGTCCAGCAGGTGGCGGGTGACCTGGCGGCTGCCGTCCACATCATCATGATAGATGGAATAACGGTATTGTTCTGCCGCCTGGTTGTTGACCACGACGATCGGGACGCCGTAAGCGAGGAATTGGCGGCGTTGTTCCGCCTGGAAGGCTGCCGAACAGATGATCACCCCGTCGACGCGGTGCTCGCTCATCGCCTGGACGATCGCCTGCTCGCGGTCGGGATCGCGCTGCGAGGCCGCCATGAACAGGCTGTAACCGTTCTTTTGGGCAACTTCTTCGATGCCCTGCAATATTTCCCCGAAGAACGGATCCTCCACACTGCTGACGATAACGCCGAGGACCTGAGAGCGGTGGGTCTTGAGGCTGCGGGCGGCCGCGCTGGGCAGGTAGCCCAGCTGCAGGGCTACTTTGCGGATGCGGTCCGCGGTACGCCCGGCGACCAGCGGGCTGACGTGCAGGGCCCGCGAGACCGTGGAATGCGAGACACCCGTCTGTCTGGCGATATCCTTGATAGTGACCGGCATCGAATTCCTCAGCGAAATGGACCGTTACTGCACACGTGTGCAATTGCTACGCTCAAGTTTACACAAAATTACAGAGAAAGTCAAGGTTATGAAAGAATGCTTGCAATTTATTTGTAAATGTTGTATCATTTGCAAATGTAGGAAATATTTCATAACACATGGATTTGAAACCTCTTATCACTATCACAATTTGCATTCCAGATGGAAGAAAGGATACACCCCCATGCAAAAAGATATCGAAGCCATTTTCCTGGACGTCGGCAATACCCTGCGGATTGTCATCAAGGACCCGCCGTTCATGGCGGATGCCAGGCAGCAGCTGGTGGAACTCACCGGCTCAAAAATGTCCGCGGATGCTTTCGTGAAACTGCTCGAAGAGAGATACCAGGTATTGCGCAAACGCGCCAAGGAAAAATTGATCGAGGCTTCCGAGAAGGAAATGTGGACCCAATGGATGCTGCCGGATTTCCCGGTTGAAAAGATCGCCCCGCTTTCCGGAAAACTCACCCGCCTGTGGCGCGACTGCGATGGACGCCGCGTTCCGCGGGAGGATGCAAAGGAAACCATTCTCGAACTCCACCGGCGCGGCTACCTCCTCGGGATCATTGCCAATACCATCACCGAGACCGAGATCCCGGATTACCTTGACCACCGACAACCTGACCGGGATCTTCAAGACGGTTGTGCTTTCCTCCAAGGTGGGGATCAGGAAGCCGAACCCGGAGATCTACTGGGAAGCCGCCCGCCGCATCGGTGCGGAACCGGCGAAATGCGTCTACGTGGGTGACAATCCCTTGCGGGATGCCGAGGGCACCCGCCTGGCCGGCTACGGAATGTTCATCCTTTTCCATGAACCGGCAACACTGGCCAAGGAGCCGACCACGGAGGATGTGAAACCCGACTTTACCATCCGTGAAATGAAGGAGTTGCTGGATATTTTCCCACCGCGCCAGGCAGGCCGGTGAGACGGGCAGGGATCGGGCAGGAAATGATCAAAGGGATCTTTTTCGATGCAGCCGGGGTTTTATATCGCCGGGCAAGTCCCACGGCGGATTACGCCCTGGGGATGCTCAGGGAAGCTGGTTATTCCTTTGAATTGCCGGCTGAAGACCTGACCTGCCTGCAAGCCTTGCACGCCCGGGCCAGCCGGGGGGAGGTGGACCATGAAGCCTACTGGGACCAGTTCCTGATAAAGCACGGCGTTGAGGATCCAGCCAACCGGCAGGCATTCACCACCCGGATCATCGCCTATTCGAATGAAGTGTCCCCTGTTCCCGGCGCCAGGGAAGTTCTGCGGGAATTAAAGCGCCGCGGATTCCTGCTGGGCATCGTCACCGATACGATGTACCCGCTGGAATGGAAGAAACGCAGGCTGGAAAAGGCGGGGGTGGCGGACTTCATCGATGTGATCGCCTGCTCCACAGACCTTGGGGTGCATAAACCCGACCCCCGCATCTATTTGAACGCCGTGCAGCAGGCAAACCTGGTTCCTGCTGAATCAGTTTTTGTCGGGCACCTGGGTATTGAACTGCAGGGTGCGCATGCTGCCGGGATGGTGACAGTGGCGGTGAATTCTGAGCCGGGAGCGCAATCCGATCATCCCTGCGAATCGATCGCGGACCTGCCCGATTTACCGATATTCATGGATGCCGCAAACCGGTCTGAGACTGGCGGGTCACATGTCTGATTTCGTGCAAGGTGTATCCTCGGCGCAAGGCTGAGACCTATCTAATGAATAAGATAATCCAAGCCATCTTTCTTGACCTTGGCAATACCCTGAGAATGCTGCAGAAAGATGAGCCATTCCAGGCCGAGGCGCGGCAGAAAATTGTGGACCTGCTCGGTGCAGAAGAGAACCCGGAAAAATTCTGCGAGATCCTTAACCAGCGTTATAAGTCTTATCGCGTGTGGGCATTTGAAAACCTGACCGAAGCCCCCGAGGCGGACCTGTGGACCCGCTGGCTGGCGCCGGAATTCCCGCCGGAGAAAGTAGCCGCACAGGCCGTGGAATTGACCTACCAGTTCCGGCGCTCCAACGGCAGGCGGGTATTGGTGGAGCACGGCAGGGAAGTGGTGGTCGAATTGGACCGCCGCGGTTACATCCTGGGGATCATCAGCAACCTGATCTCGTCGCGGGAGATCCCGGAATGGATCGAACAGGATGGCTTTGGCCCGTATTTCAAGTCCGTGCTGCTTTCCTCGGTTTTTGGAAAACGTAAACCGGATCCGGCCATTTATCACGAGGCGGCGCGCAGGGCGGGGGTCGAACCGCGACGCTGCGTCTACGTGGGCGACAACCTGGAGCGCGACGTCACCGGTACGCGCGCAGCCGGATTTGGGATGGTGATCATCATGCTCCCGCCCGGAGAACCCGACAAGGTCTCCATCCGCGCGAAGAACCGGCCCGACATTATCATCCACAAGTTCAGCGAATTGCTGGATATATTTCCCGGTCGTGCGCGGGAGCATTCCTAATAGAAGGATGTGCGCATGTCTAAAAAACCTGCAGCTCATGGGGAAGGACGCAAGCAAGGTGGGCCCGCGTTGCGGCAGGCACGGCATGTGTGCGGTGCCACCGACCTGGCTCGGACTGTCCGGGAATTGTATGCAGAAGGACAAACGGATTACTCGCTGGATCCGATCGTATTGACGGATGAGCGGGGCATGCCCATTGGCCGGATCACGGATGGCGAGGTGGTCATCTTTTGCTGCCGGCGCGGCGAGCGCGAGATTGAGCTGACCGAGGCATTCACCGAGCCGGGCTTTACCCATTTTCCGCGACCCGATTTTAATAACCTGACCTTCGTGATCCTTACCCTCTACCACGAGAAATTCAAGGACCTGCCGGTGGCGTTCGCGCCCGCAAGGATCGGGCATACGCTGGGAGAGACCGTCAGCCGGGCTGGTTTGCGCCAGTTGCGCACGGCCGAATTGGAGAAGTTTGCGCATGTCACCTTCTTTTTCAACGGTGGGAACAACCGTCCATTTGCGGGTGAAGAGGATGTGCGCATCCCATCCCTGAAAGGGATCCCGTTTGAGCAGGCTCCCGGGATGAGCCTTGAGCAGGTGGCTGCGCAGGTGCTGGCGGGGATCGAGAACAAGGTCGATCTGATCGTGGCGAATTTTGCCAATGGGGATGTAATCGGGCACACCGCCAACCGGGAAGCCAAGCTGCATTGTGCATCGCTGGTTGACCGGAGCCTGCAGCAGGTGGTGGAAGCTGCCAGCGCTGCAGGTTACGTCACCCTGGTCACTGCCGACCACGGCAACCTGGAGGAGATGACCAGCCCGGATGGGACTCCGCACGTGGCTCATACCGCCAACCCGGTGCCGTTCATCCTTCTCGATCCTCGCCAATCCGCGCCGGTGAAGGTGCGCAGCGGCAGTCTGGCTGACGTGGCTCCCACCATGTTATCAGCCCTCGGATTGGAAGCACCGGATTCGATGACCGGCAGCAACCTTGCCGGCGCGCATCCCTGGGGAGGCAGGCGGCGGGTGATGCTGGTGATCCTGGATGGTTGGGGCATCGGCAGGCAGGACGACAGCAATCCCATTTTTCTTGCCCCCACCCCATTCTGGGACGGTCTGACCCGGGATCAGCCGGTGGTGCGCCTGCAGGCTGCAGGCGAAGCCGTGGGATTGAAGGCGGGCAAGGCCGGGAACTCAGAAGCGGGGCACATGAACCTGGGTGCGGGTCGCGTGGTGCCGCAGGATGATGTCCGCCTCGACGGGGCGATGAAAGATGGTTCGTTCAGCAACAACGAGATTCTATGCGATGCAATCCGTGATGCCGGCAAAAGGGGTGTGGGCCTTCATCTTATCGGCTTGCTCACGGAAAAGAGTTCGCACGGGTCGATCGATTACCCGCTGGCACTGCTGGGGATGGCTAAAGAAGCTGGTCTGGAAAAGGTGTATCTGCATGTGATCTTTGACGGGCGCAGTACCGAGCCCGGCAGCGCGCCTGCCTTGCTGGAGAAACTGGAAACACAAATAGACCGAGATCGGCGTGGGGAAGGTCGTCAGCGGTGTGGGGCGGGGGATCGCCCTCGACCGGGATGGCAACTATGCCAGGATCCAGCGCGCCTACGAGGCGCTTGTCAATGGTGTAGGCAGGTTGTGCACGGCAAGCGCATGAGCTGCAGGCTGTGCGCGGCCTGAAGGAAGAATGAGCCATGGACCTCGATTTCATCCATCAACTGATCATCCCAGCCCAAACCAAGATCGCCATGATCATCCTGGACGGTCTGGGTGGTCTGGCGATCGAGCCCGGCGGCAGGACCGAATTGGAGACTGCCCGCACGCCGAATCTCGATGCACTGGCGGAGAGTTCGGAATTGGGCCTGGTCGGCGCCGGTTGCCCCGGGCATTACGGTGGAGAGCGGACCGGGTCACCTTGGGTTATTCGGATACGATCCGCTCAAATACCGCATCGGGCGCGGTGTGCTGGAGGCGGTGGGGGTCGGATTTGAACTGGGTCCGAACGATGTTGCCGCGCGCGGCAACTATTGCCGGCTGGATGCGGATGGCCTGGTGGCTGACCGGCGGGCAGGGCGGATCGAGACCGGTCTGAGCCGGGAATTATCCAGACTGCTGACCACCCGTATCGAGGAGGTTGATTTTCTCGTCGAGACGGTCAAGGAACACCGCCTGGCGGTCGTCATGCGCGGCCCGGGGCTGGGTAGCGCGCTGACGGGTTCCGATCCACTCAAGAACGGCTTGCCGCCCCAACCTATACTTGCCTTAAACCCGGAATCTGAAAAGACGGCGCGGCTGGTGGCACAATTCATCGAACGCGCCCGCAGGATCCTGGCGGATCAACCTGCCAGTACTCCTGCCAACATGATCCTGATGCGCGGCTTCGACCGGTATCCCGATCTGCCGGGCTTTCCGCAGGTGTACGGACTTCGGGCTGCAGCCATCGCGGTGAACCCAACCTATCGCGGCATCGCCCAGCTGGTTGGGATGCAGGTGCTGCCCGTGGACGGCGGGAGCGTGGCAGATGAGTTCAGCACGCTGGAAGAGAACTGGGAAAGCTTCGACTTTTTCTACCTGCATGTCAAGAATACCGACATTGCCGGAGAGGACGGCGATTTTGACCGCAAGGTGGGTGTGATCGAGGAACTGGACGCGTTGATGCCGCGGCTGATGGCGCTCAAACCTGACGTGGTCATTGTCAGCGGGGACCATTCCACACCCGCGGCGCTCAAAGGGCACAGCTGGCATTCCGTGCCCACACTTGTTTTCAGCAAGTATGCCCGCGCGGACGGCATAGCCGAATTCGGGGAGCATGCCTGTGCACGCGGCAGCCTGGGTGTTTTGCCGGCAAAGCAGATCATGCCGATCGCCCTTGCCAATGCCCTCCGGCTGGCAAAATTCAGTGCCTGATATGATGATCCATTTACGGATAATCCATATTGAATTGGAGGAAGGATCTCAGCCAGATTGATTGATGGTACATAATCCTGCTCTCTTCGGCGCTTTCACAAATAGGATCTAGATAATGGCGAATTTAATTTTGAATGACCTGGATGTATTTTTCGGAAAATCTTTTTGAAAAAATGAAACAGCTTTTTCCGGGCATATCCGACCTGGAACTCTACGAATTCAGGTATTGCCTGGCGGACATGCTGCCCGAAAAAGGCTGGGATTCCGTGAAATTGGACAGCCGGAAAGATATTGAAAGGCGTGTCAACAGCCGTGAATTTTACGATGGCATCCAGATCAAACCCAGGCAGGGGGAGCGGGTGGTGCTGGATGCTCCCATCATTCTCCTGGCGCAGATGCTTTTCGTGGGCCTGGTGACGGGTGAATACCCGCCGGAGTGGATAGACAGGCATTTTTACTTTGATATCCGCGGTTTCTACTTCCTGCACCGCACGGAATACTTCACCGCAGGTGTGCTGGCGCATCTGGGTGGCAGACCGTACAAGAATTTTGAACCGAAGCAAAAGGATTTCGAACGCCATCAAGCCGTGGGGTACAAGGATTTCATGAGGGCAAATGCAGAGGTCGATGCGCTTTTCATGGATAGCGTGAAGAAGATCATCGCGTTCCGTGGGACGCCGATCCTGCTGGCGATCGCCGGGCCGACCGCGGCAGGCAAGACGGAGATCGTGGAGCGGCTGCGCTTTGCTTTTAGGCAGGCTGGCCAGAAAGTGACATCCATCGAACTGGACAATTTCCTGACCGATCGGGACGAACGTGAAGCGAAAGGGATCCATTCCGAGGGCAGGCCGGCGCTGCACTTCGAATTGTTTAAGCGGAGCCTGGAAGACATCACTCACGGGAAAAAGATTATATCCCCTATTACAACTCAGTCAACGGCACCTCCAGCCACAACCTTGATGGAAGCCTGAAACCCGATGGCGTCCCGATCGAGATCGAACCCGCCGATATCATTTTCATGGAAGGTAACTTTCCGTTCCTTGAAAAGGACGTGCTCCATTTGATCGGATTGAAAGTGGTTTATCTGACCGATGATCCAATCCGGATAAAACGCAAATGGAAGCGGGATATTGACTACCGCAAGAAATACGACCCGTCCTATTTTCGCAACCGGTTCTTTAAGGACCAGTTCATCATGGCGCAGATCGCCTACCTGCCTCAAATGGAGACCTGCGATATGACCGTGGACACCACCGGGGCAGCCCTGTGGACCACACCTGAGATTGCCGACATCTTGCGCAAGGGCAAATAAGAGTTTCCATGCCGGGCATGTATGAATTTCCCAACCAGCAGCCCCTCGGTGCCGGGACGACAGCGGACGAATTTTCATCGCGCCTGTTCGAGGTGATGAAGCGAATTAATGAGGGGATAGAAGACCTGGAATTGTACGAGTTTCGCTACGCCCTGGATAATCTACTCCCGGAGGCCGGTTGGGATGCGGTAACACTGGAAGGGCAGGAAGAAATCGAAGGTCGGATCAGAAGCCGCGATTTCTACACGGACATTCAACTCAGGCCTCACGCTGGCGGGCGCATCGTGTTGGATGAGTTCATCGTCCGCCTGAACCGCATGCTGTTCGCCGGGCTGGTGAGCGGTACTTATGCTGAAGAATGGGTCCAGGCGCTATTCTATTTTGACCTCCGCGGTTTTTATTTTGTGCCTCGAACGGTCTATTTTACCGAGGAAGTGAGAACCCATTTTGGCAATAAACCCTATCGTTGTTTTGAAGCGAAGCAAAAGAGATTCGAGCGTTACCAGGAGCTTGGCTACAAGGATTTCAAAGAAGCGAACGCGGAGATCGACCAGTCTTTTATCGATTGTGTAAAGCAGGTCATCCGTGCCCGCGGGTCGCCGGTGCTGATCACGCTCGCCGGGCCCACAGCCGCCGGCAAGACCGAGATCACCGAGCGATTAATGGGAGCCATTCAGGAAATAGGCAGGAAGGTCACCACCATTGAGGTGGATAATTTCCTGATGGACAGGGAATATCGGGATGATAAACCGATGGGCAGGGAATCCTCCCATTTTGATCTTTTCCTGGGCAGCCTGAAGGCCATCCTGAAAGGTGAAAAGATCTCGATACCCCGTTATGACTTTGTGAATGCCACTTCCAGCCATGATTTCAACAGCAAATTGAAAGCAGGTTGCACGTCGCTGGAAATTGAGCCGGCGGATATCATTTTCATGGAAGGAAATTTCCCTTTCCATATGCCGGAGATCTCCAGCCTGATCGGGCTGAAAGTGGTGTATCTGACCGATGACCCCATCCGCTTGAAACGAAAATGGAAACGCGATATCGATTACCGGAAGAAATACGACCCTGCCTATTTCAGGAACCGGTTCTTTCGGACGCAGTTCCTGAGAGGCGAGGATATCTACCGACCGTTGTTGAAAGGGTGCGATCTGGTCGTCGATACTACCGGAGCGGCCCTTTGGGCGACCCCTGAAATCGTCCGCCTGCTGGAGAAGGAATGAGACCCGGCATGGAGATCCCGTCCCGGGATACAGTGAACATCGAGGCCATCTTTTTTGACATGAATGGTACGCTCAGGACGCGCGAACCTCACCAGCCCACCCGGCTGGCAGCTACCCGGCGCCTGCTGGAATTGCTTCAAAAGGATGACCTTCCAGAAACCTTTTGGGAAGAGATAAACCGCCGCTTCAAGACTTACGGGTTGTGGGCACAGGAGAAGCAAACCCAATTATCCGAGCAGGAAATCTGGACTCGCTGGATTCTGCCGGATTTTCCAGCCGGGCAGGTCGGACCGGTTGCTGCCGAATTGACCCTGGCCTGGAAAAGGCGCAAGGGACGCCTGGTTCCGAAGCCGGAAGCCGGGGAGACGCTTGTGGAGTTGAAGAGGCGCGGCTACCGCCTGGGAGTGATCAGCAACAGCCTGTCGACTCTGGATATCCCGTGCAGCCTGGAAGCATTTGGGTGGAATGGTCTTTTGGAGGTAGTGGTTCTGTCAGCGCAGGTGAAATGGCGTAAGCCGGCAGTTGAAATTTACCATGCCGCCACGCGCAGGCTGAAAGTGAAACCATCCAGGTGCGCCTTTGTCGGGAACCGGATAAATAAGGATATCGTTGGCTGCAAACAGGCAGGTTTTGCGCTTGGCATCCTTCTTGCTGCCGAGGACGGACCCATTGCAGAGTATCAGGATTTACCTGTTACGCCTGATCTCACCATCCGGAGGCTGGGCGATCTCCTGGATATCTTTCCACCGAAACTGCTGACACAGTCCCGGTCCAAGAAGCGATCGGTGGCATCGTGATTTGGACCATGCCAACCATCCCTTCCGTCCTAATCGCAGGCAGTCTATCTATTGAGAATCTTCGTTCAAGGTCAGCGTAATGGCAGCCAATAATTCAAAGTCGCGCTTCTTGATCACATTTCGGGCATTGCAGCATCGCAACTACAGGCTCTGGTTCTTTGGACAGGGCATCTCCCTGATCGGCACCTGGATGCAGTCCATGGCGCAGCAGGTGCTCGTTTATCGTCTCACCGGCTCAGCCAGCGCGCTGGGGATCGTCAGTTTCATCCAGGTGGTCCCGCTGATACCTTTCGGATTATGGGGCGGGACCCTGGCGGACCGGGTCCCCAAGCGGACTGTCATCCTGGTGACCCAGACCCTGATGATGATCCAGGCGGTGATCCTGGCCGTTCTGACCTGGACGGGTACGGTGGAGATCTGGCACGTATACCTAATGGCCCTCCTGCTGGGTGCTGCCAAGGCAGTGGATATGCCCGCCCGCCAATCCTTTGCCTTTGAAATGGTGGAGGGCAAGGAGGATCTCACCAGTGCGATCGGGCTCAACGCCGCCATCCATAACGGCGGGCGGACGCTCGGGCCGGTGCTGGCAGGCGTAGCCGTGGCAACCATGGGGGAGTTGATCGCCTTCTTCCTGAACGGGTTGAGCTTCCTTGCGGTGATCATCAGTCTGTTATCGATGAGAAATCTGCCGAAGGCGGTATTTCAGAAGCAGGAGCAGGGACAGGTGCTCACCCACATGAAAGAGGGCGTGCGCTTCGTACTTGGACAGCAGGTCCTGCTTGTGTTGATGAGCCTGGTGGCCTTTAATTCATTTCTCTCACGGCCTTACCAGACCCTGATGCCTGTCTTTGCGAGCCAGACGCTCAAGGAAAGCGCACAACCTGTGGTGGCCTTCCTGTGCGGGGGGGAGCAGCCCCTGCTCACCTGCCGGGCTCCGGCAGCACTGCCGCTCGGGCTGTTGCTTGCAGCGGTGGGCGTCGGGGCGGTGACAGGAGCGCTTGTAGTGGCGTCACTGCCAGACAGTGCCCGGCGCGGAAGGGTGCTCACGCTGGGCAACCTGGGCTTGCCGTTATTACTATTGATCTTCGTAAATTCACGTTCCCTGCTGTTATCAATCTTCCTGCTGGTATTTGTGGGCATGGTACAGGTGATGCAAAATGCTATGGCGAACACATTGCTGCAGATCACCGCGCCCGACCACTTGCGCGGACGGGTGATGAGCCTGTATTCCCTGGTGACGCAGGGCATGACGCACCTGGGAGGCCTGCAGGCTGGCTTCATGGCAGACTGGATCGGAGCCTCCTGGTCGGTGGGCTTGGGGGCGGCGGTCTCGTTATCGTATGGAGCCTTTGTGGCCCTGCGCTATCGCAAAGTGCGCGATATGAAATAATGGTTCTTATTCGCAAGGAAGACTTGGATCCCAAGAAAGGAGCGTTCCATGCAAGCAGTCCTCTTTCCGGCTCCTGAACAGATAAGCATCGAAAAAGTGCCTGATCCGCATTGCGGTCCGGATGAAGTGGTGGTGCAGGTTACGCAGGTCGGGATTTGCGGCACGGACCTGCACATCTTTCATAATGAATATCTCAGCACATTCCCGGTCATCGCGGGGCATGAATTTACCGGCCGGGTGGTCGAAGTTGGCCGGCAGGTTGCCACGTTGAAGGGTGGAGAACACGTGGCGGTGGATCCAAATCTCTATTGCGGAGAGTGTTATTTCTGCCGCCAGGAACAGTCGAATCATTGTCTCAACTGGCAGGGGGTGGGCGTGACCCGGCCGGGTGGGTTTGCAGAATATGTGGCAGTGCCGGCGCGGGCATGTTACCGGGTGCCGGAAACCCTGTCGGATACGCAGGCCGCCTTCGTGGAACCCCTTTCCTGTGTGATCCACGCCCTGAAGCGGCTGCGTGTATGGCCGGGTGATGAAACCCTGATCTTCGGAGCCGGGCCGATGGGGCTGCTGCTGGTACAGGCGCTGAGGCACAGCGGGGCTTCCCGGATCGTGGTGGTGGAAAAGGAGCCTGAGCGCAGGAACCTTGCCCTCGGTATGGGTGCCAGCACCGCTATCGCCGCCGACCCGGATTTCTCGAAAGAGTTGTTCGACCTGGCGCCTTACGGGTATGCCGTTGTGATCGATGCCACCGGTGTGCCGCTGGTGATCCAGCAGGCGCTGCGGTTCCTGAAGCCGCGCGGGCAATACCTGCAGTTCGGCGTGGCTCCCAAGGGTGCCACCGTGGAGTGGCAGCCTTACGAGATCTTCCATAAGGATTTGACTTTGATTGGCAGTTTTGCCCTGTGCTATACGTTCCAGCCTGCGGTTGCGTGGCTGGCGAACAAGGTGGTGGAAATCGAACCACTGGTGAGCCATATTTTGCCTCTTGCAGAATTCAGGCGCGGTTTTGATGATTTTGCTGCCGGGAAAACGCTCAAAGTTCATCTCAGGCCGGCGGGTTGATGCTCAGGCAGGAGGATTTTGAAAGAACTCTTGCATTTCATTTGAAAATGTTGTATGATACTGGAATGTAACGATAATTTCAAAAAAATAAATTATGCAAGCAAACGTCTGGCCGGTGTCCATTCGAGAGGTACCCTGATGAGTGAAGAGACTCATGACACGAATGATTTCAGCGCATTGATCAGCGCCCGCTACAGCACGCTCACAAAAAGCGAAAAACGCATCGCGGACTTCTTGCGTAAGAACCAGGAAGAGGCTGCATTCCTCGCTGCGGGGGAGGTGGCCGGCCGATTGGGGCTCAGTGAGGCAACCATCGTCCGGTTCGCGCGCACTCTCGGTTTCGCCGGTTACCCGTCGATGCGCGTGGTCTTGCAGGAGGCGTTTCGAAGGCGCGTGACCCATTCGGCGCGCCTGCGCGGCCGCCTGGATGAACTGCGCGAAGCGGGGGATATCTTCGAAAAAGTGACGGTATCGGAAATCGATTATTTAACCCAGGCTCTGCAGACCATAGACCGGGAAGCCCTGCGCAAGACAGTTGCCTATTTGATCGAGCGTGAACGCATTTTTGTGTTTGGTCCGGGACCATCCGTGTCACTGGTGCACCTGCTCAACCTGCGCCTCACCCGTTTTGGCAAGCACGTCATTCCACTCACCCTCACCGGGCGGGAGACCCTGGAACCATTGCTCCTGATGACCGACCGCGACCTGTTGTTCGCGATCGGCTTTTTTGACGTGAACCCCATGCTGCAGATAATCCTCGACCATGCGCAGGAGGTCGGATGCCCGGTAGTTCTTCTTACAGATACACTGGGCTCGATCATTGGCGATAAGGCGGATGTTGTCCTGACAGCCCGGCGCGGACCTGTTTCAGCCTTCCATTCAATGGTGGTCCCGATGACCATCATCAACACCCTGCTATTGGAGATCGCCAATCAAGAACTGGATGCTGTGGCTTCCAACCTGGATCGGCTTGACCAACTGCGGGATCAGTTGAAGAAGACCAATGGCTCTCACACGTAACTAAACCGGTTGATTAAGGAGGACCATACATGGCAGTTCCCGCAATAGCACCACAACCCCTGTCAATGCGCCTGCTGGCCACTAGCCGAAGGTTCTTTCGCTGGCTGACCAGACCACATGTTGTCCTGGCATTGATCATGCTGGTGTTGATGTTCTACATGGTCATCATCCCCCTGTACAAACTGGTCGAGACCACGGTGACCTGGCAGCTTTCAGATCTCAGCCGCGTCCCGGATGCCGCGGTGGGTGACTTAACCCTTTTCCACTGGATCAGGATGCTGACCGGTATATTCGGCAGGATCTACACCTACACCCCCCTGCACGCATTCGATGACCATCGCCATAGGCACTGTTGTGCTTTCGCTATTGATCGGTGGATCGCTGGCCTGGCTGGTGGTGCGCACCGATATGCCGGGCAGGAAACTCGTCAACCAACTGGCGGTGCTGCCCTACATCATGCCTTCCTGGACCCTGGCCCAGGCCTGGCTGGTGCTGTTCAAGAACCGGCTTTCCGGTGGAGCACCGGGCATGTTTGAAGTCCTGGTAGGCGTGAGTCCGCCCGACTGGTTGTCGTACGGACCGGTGCCGATCATCATCTGCTGTGCGCTGCACTATTACACCTTCTTTTTCCTGTTCGTTTCTGCGGCGCTGATGTCGATCGATTCCAACCTGGAAGAAGCAGGGGAACTGATGGGCGCCAGCCGCTGGCGCATCCTGCGCAAGATCACCCTGCCGCTGGTGCTGCCGGCCCTGCTTTCCGGTTTCATTATGACCTTTTCCAAGGTGATGGGCACCTTTGGCGGACCGAATATCCTGGGCTCGCCGGTCAAGTACTATGTGGTCGCCACCATGCTCCGCGGCAGCCTGGCGGCTGGAGACAAGGCGGATGCCTTCGTGCTGGCGATCGTCCTGATCCTGTTCGCCATGGTCACCATTTCACTTAACCAGAGGCTGGTCGGCACGCGCAGGAGTTATGAGACGATCGGCGGACGCGGCTTTGTCGCCCAGGCTAAGCAAGTTGAGAAATATGAAGAAGATTTTCTTTACAGGTGTGATCATCTTTCAACTGCTGGTACTTGTCGTTCCGCTGGGCTTGCTGACCTATGACACCTTCCTGCTGCGGACGGGAGATTACAGCTTTAGTAATCTTACCTTGCAGAACTGGATCGGACAGCCAAATCCGATGTACAACGACGGCGAGCCGGGAGTCCTGCTTAACCCGAGGGTCTACAAAACCGCCTGGAATTCCATCAAGCTGGCCCTTTATACGGCCTTTTTCACCGCCCTGCTGGGCGTTCTGCTCGGTTATGCCATCGTCAAGGGCCGCGGTACCCGGCTTGCCAAGCTGGTTGACCAGCTTGCATATATCCCGTATGTCATCCCGGGCATCGCCTTCGGTGCGGTGTATATTGCCATGTTTGCCAGGAAGATGGGACCGCTCCCTTCCCTGTATGGTACCTTTGCCCTGCTGGTGATCGTCTCGGTGGCCAAACATATTCCCTACTCTTCCCGTTCGGGAGTCTCGGCCATGATGCAGGTGGGGCATGAACTGGAGGAGGCTGCCCAGGTGGCCGGGGCCAATGTCTGGCAGCGTTTCAGGCGTATCATCTTTCCGCTGACCATCAGCGGTTTCGTTTCCGGCTTTCTGCTGACGTTCATCACCACCATGCGCGAGCTGTCCCTGATCATCCTGCTGGTCACGCGTGACACCCAGTTGCTGGCCAGCCTGACCATGAAGTATGTTGAAGCCGGAAGAGATCAAATGGGGAACATCGTCATCCTGATCCTGGTGGTGATCACTGTCACAGGGAATGCCATCATTGGCCGCTTCCGGGGCGGCAGTCTTAAAAAAGGTCTTGGGATGTAAAGAGAGGACATCATGGAAACAACCATCAGAATTAACAATTTAACAAAAAAATTTGGTGAAGTGGTTGCGCTCGATCATGTCAGCCTGGTCATCGAACCGGGAACCTTCGTGACCCTGCTGGGTCCCTCCGGGTGCGGCAAGACCACCCTGCTGCGCTGCGTGGCCGGCCTGGAAGACCCGGATGGCGGCGAGATCTATATTGGCAATAAACTGGTTTTTTCATACGACAAGGGCATTTCACTGCCATCCAGCAAGCGCGATCTGGGGCTGGTCTTCCAGAATTATGCCTTGTGGCCGCACATGAAGGTGGATAAGAACATCACCTTTGCCCTGGAGATCCAGAAGATGCCCAAGGATGAAATGGACAAGCGGGTCAAAGAATCGCTTAAAGAAGTGCAAATGGAAGGCTACGAAGACCGCTATCCACGCGAGATGAGCGGCGGGCAGCAGCAGCGCATTGCCCTGGCACGCATGCTGGCTTACCGCCCCAAGGTCTTCCTGATGGATGAACCGCTCTCCAACCTGGATGCCCGCCTGCGCATGGACATGCGCGCGGAACTCAAGCGCCTGCATCATATTTCCGGAGCCACCACCATCTATGTGACCCACGACCAGGTGGAAGCATTGACCATGTCCACCAATATTGCCATCATGAAGGAAGGCGTTGTGCAGCAGTTCGATACCCCCGACAAGGTCTACCATTTCCCGGCCAATCTTTTCGTGGCGGATTTCATTGGCAACCCGAAAGTGAACCTGCTGGAGGGTGTGGTCAGCGGGAAAAATACTGTTGACTTTGGGTATATTCAAGATCACGGTGGATACTTCCAATGCGACCGGTAAGGTGGTGGTCGGCATCCGGCCGGAAGATATCACCATCTCTGGAGCGCCCTGAACCGGGAGCAGTGGAGTTCAACGCCTATTCCGTCCTGCCCTCCGGGGCCGACTCGACCATAGTTGCACGCCTGGGTGAGACTGAATTGACCATCAGGGTGATGGGTATCAGCAAGATCAAGATGGATGAAAAGATCTGGCTGAAATTCGATCCGAACACACTCGAACCTGTACGACAAGGAAAGCGGCAACCTGATTAGCTTCCTGAAAACAATCGGAGCAGGCTAGCTTTGGTTATTGTCTCCGAGACTGATCCTGTACCGAAGATAATCGACATGGGAAAGGAGGCGGAAGGAATATAGAAATATTCTGAGGTAGAGTAATTCATGTATAATTCAATCTGTTTCCAACTATGTCAAGGAGGAAGAAATGAAAACGTTCGTAAAGTTGATGACATTGATCGTATTGTTCAGCCTGGTGGTGAGTTGTGGTGGAACACCGGCTACCACCGAGCCAGCGGCAACCGAACCACCTGAACCCGGTGCCACTCTGCCCCCCGCCACCGAACCACCTCTCACCGCAAATGAGCAATGGGCGAAGGACAATGGCGTCGGCCCGTACCAGCCCGCCACCGATGACTGGGCGGCGATCGAAGCCGCGGCCAATCCTGGAAGGCAAGGTGACGGTCTATGCCAACTCAGGTGGAGTTGAGGATTTGCCTGATGCATGGTATGCCCTGTATCCGGACATCGAATTCGATGCTGCTGACACCGATGGCATCGACACCAAGATGCAGGCAGAGCAGGAAAGCGGGAATGTCATCGGGGATGTCTGGTTCAACAGCGACGGTCACATCCTGTACGGGAAATTCGTTCCCAATCAATGGATGTGGTGGTTCGTCCCCCGGGATGTGGTCATCCCGGAATTGACCGCGGATTACCCGTTTGCCATTGCGCGCCACTCGACCGATGTGATCGGGTACAACAACAAGTTCTACCCGGATGGCTGCCCGATCACCAACATCTGGCAGATCACTGAAGAGAAATACAAGGGCAAATTCTTCATGGAAGATCCGATCTCTGACGTCAGCACGATGGCCAAGATGGCCACCTTTGTACAAAATGCAGACGAAATGGCGCAGGCCTACCAGGATCTTTATGGCAAGGAATGGACCACCGATGCGCTGGCTGCAACGGATGCCTCTGGCATGGTGGTGGAGAATGCCGGCTATCTGTGGCTCAAGAAAGTGGCTTATAACGGTGTGGTTGTTCTCGACGACGGTGATATGGTGGACGCGGCCTTTGCCGGGCTTGAGCTGCCCGCAGGCGAAGAACCAGGATTTGGATGGACCGGTTACTCGAGCCTTGAAGCCACCCTGGATGGCGAATTGAACATGTCGCCCTGTTTCAACCTGGAACCGGTCATGGGTATCTTCAAGACCAGCTTCCTGGCCATCGCCAACAATGCCCCGCACCCCAATGCGGCCAAACTGTTCATCCGCTTTATTCTCTCGGAAGCAGGTTTCGCACCCTGGAACGAGATTGGTTCCTGGCCGGCGGCTGAAGGTCTTCCTGTTAACGAAGACAACATGCCTCTTGCTGAACTGATGCCGCAGGTCTGGGAGATGGATCCCATCTTCGACTGGAATAATGTCAGCAAAGTCCGCGATTTCTGGGCGGCCAGCCTGCTTGTCGCCAAGTAAGTCAGTATTTGATCTTGGCAAGTTAGCAGTGTATCTTATGTACTTCCTGGGACACGGATGCAGCCTGTCCGTGTCCCAGGGAAACCTGAAATCATTTATCGTATTCATCGATCATTGGGATAATGAGTTTCGCATTGCCTGGAATTGGCAATATCCAGGCAGGATGGGTTTGTGTTCTGATTTTGAGGAGAAACTCGCATGACCGTCCAGGCTGTTTTTTTCGATATGGGTGGCACCATCGAAACCTTCGGATGGACTCCTGAATTGCGCCTCGAGGCACACTCCAGGCATTCGCAGCGCTGCTCAGCGATGCCGGGATCCACTTTGGATTTCACGGACAAGCAATTATATGAAACTCATTACCGCCGGGCTGGATGCATATCACCAGGTGAGCCTGCAAACCATGGAGGAATTGCCTGCCCTGAGCGCGTCTGGTACGGAATTTATCCTGGCAGGGTTGCCCGTTGACCAGGAGAAACTTGCTGCCAATAGCAGAAGAACTGATGGTTTTTCATTGAAACCCGCTATTATTCAGCGTGCCATGCGCCCCGAAGTGCCGGGTGTGTTGGAGGCCATCCAGAAAATGGGCTTGAAGATCGGCCTGATCAGTAATGTCAACAGCCGTGGCCAGGTGCCGGCGAATTTGAAGCGCTACGGCATTCGGCAGTATTTTCGACCCGCTGGTATTATCCAGCGAATATGGCCGCCGCAAACCCGACCCGGCCATTTTCCATTACGCGGCCCGCCTGGCAAATGTTCCCACCAGCGAATGCCTGTATATCGGAGACCGGATCGCCCGGGATATCGCTCGGAGCCCGCCGGGCAGGGTTCGGTCTGGCGGTTCAGATCAAGCATGATTTCGAACATGGCGAGGAAGATGAGGGCGCCCGGCCGGATGCCGTCATCACCAATATGACGGAACTGCTGGACATCCTGGAGGCTGAAAGTAAAAAATCCAAATCCAGACCAGGTCCAGACGCGCCAGGTGCAGGCATTGTTGTTCGACGCCGGCGATATCCTTTATCACCGCCCGGATGGTAACCGTAGATTCCAGGCATTCCTGGCAGAGATCGGTTTGGCTGGGAAGGAAATCCCGAAGGGGGAAAAGAAAAAATTACGGGCACTGGCTTTTGAGGGATCAATTTCGCAGGGTGATTACCGGCAGGCCATCCTGCGAATGTATGGGGTCACAGACCCGGTCCTGGTGGAACGCGGCAGCCGGGCGGTGGATGAAGATGAGAATGGCATCCATTTTTTCAAGGGGGTGCGGCAAACACTCAAAGCGATTAAGAACAAAGGCTACTTGCTGGGTGTCATCACGGATACAGCCAATCCCATTTATGTCAAGTTGAACTGGTTCGAACGAGGCGGTATTGGGCACGTATGGGATTCGATCATTTCCTCGCAGGATCTGGGTATCCAAAAACCGGCTCCTGAGATCTATGCAGCTTCCTTACGGCAACTGGGTCTGTCAGCATGCCAGGCAGCTTTTATCGGCCATGATGTGGAGGAGTTGAATGGAGCCCATATGGTCGGGATGAAGACCATTGCCTTCAATTATGACAGGAAGGCCAGTGCTGATTTTTACATTGACCAATTCTCTGACTTATTAAAGGTACCCATCCTGGCTGCGAACGATGTCGTCATGATTGGTAAAGAATAAAATGACTGCAATTATTGATGCAATCCTTTTTGATGTGGGCGGAACCCTGCGACGGGCAACTGCTCGTAAGTTTTCAACAAAGGTCAGGCTTTGTAAACGGATCATGGATCTCACCGGCTGGGAGGGGATCCTGCGGATTTCGCCCGGATGCTGGATGAGCATGCCAATGCCTACCGGAAATGGTCCAGGCAGGAGTTGGCTGAATTGAACGAGATCGGTTTCTGGACCTGGTGGATGCTGCCCGAGCTGCCCAAGGAGAAGATCAGCGCCATCGCCGTGGAACTGAACCAGGTCTGGAGGAATGCCGATCGGAGCTACCAGGTGCTTCCGGATGCGAAAGAGACCATTCTGGGTCTTTTTCGTGCCGGGTACCGCCTGGGGCTGGTGAGCAACACCACCAGCAGCCTCGAAGCACCCAACCTTCTGGCCGACCTTGGACTGGCAGGTTGTTTTGAAGCGGTTGTGCTCTCCTGCCAGATGGGCATCCGCAAGCCTCGACCTGAGATCCTGCTTGAAGCCACGCACCGCATGGGGATCCCGCCGGAAAGGTGCGCCTATATTGGCAACCTTCCGGACAGGGATGTGGCCTCGGCCCGCAGCGCCGGTTTCAAACGGACTGTCATTCTGCGCGACCCACTTAAACCTTTTGACCTTCCGGTCGATCCTTCACTGCTACCGGATCATTTCATCGATACTTTGAAGGAATTGATGGAGATCTTTCCTGCCAGGATCAGGAACAGGAATCACAAACCAAACGGCCCACTATATGATGTTGCGCTTTCCACCATGTGGGCAAAGAATAAATTCAGCGAGTTGAACGATTTCTTCCTGGCTGCCGGCAGGCTGGGTTATCCAAAACTGGAGTTGAACCATCAGGTGAGTTCCGGAATGTTGCGCGGCATCAACCTGCGTAAATACCAGTTCAGCAGCATCCATGAGCCCTGCCCGGCTGAGATCTCTGCCGAAACGCTCAAAGCAGCGCGACTGGTTGATCTCCTCCCCGAATGAGGAGTACCGCCAAATAGGGATTGGCTGCAGTCCAGCGCAGCATCGACCTGGCAGCCTCGTTGTCCGTTCGGACGGTGGTGGTGCATGCCGGGCAGGTATCCGGCGACATGACGCTGGAGAATAAATTGCGCCAGTTATATCAGGCTGGTCTCACCCGATCTGATGAGTACCTGGAGATCAAAGAACGGATGCTGGCAAAGCGCCGGGACCTTGCCGGCTCGTGCATCGAGGCGGCTGGAAAAAGCCTGAAGGAACTGGTTGGATTACGCTAGCCGGAAGGGTATCCGCCTCGGTTTGGAGAACCGTTATCATTATTTCGATATCCCCACCCAGGAAGAAATGTCTGCACTGCTGGCGCTCGCCGAACCGGACCAGATCGGGTTCATCTATGATGTGGGTCATGCCATGGTGATGGACCGGCTGGGCTTTTTTCCGCATGAAGTGTGGCTGAAACGCTTCAGCAGGCGGATCTTTGGAAGCCACCTGCACGACGTGGTCGGGCTTTCGGATCACCGTGCACCCGGCCTGGGGGAGGTGGATTTCCGCATGGTGGCAGGATACCTACCGAAGGATTCCTTCCGCACAGTGGAAGTGTTGGGTTCCAATTCACCTGAACAGATTAAAGACAGGTTTGAAGAAACTGGTTGACACAGGTTGTGTCAACCTGATGCAGTAAAGGAGCGTCATATGCGAAGATTATTCAAGAAAACGGCAGAATGCTTTCATCAAATTGATCCACGAACAGGCCTCTCTGACCCTGGCCGGATTGGAAGCGCTGAAAGCCTACATGACCGGCCAGGATCCTGCCGCGGCAGCCACACTGGTCACCAAGGAGAAGGAAGCCGATGAAGCCCGGCGCATCCTGATCTATGAATTGAACAAGACCTTCATCACACCCTTTGACCGCGAGGATATCTTCTCCCTTTCCCGCACCATCGACGATGTGCTTGATTATGCCTACAGCACCGTGATCGAGATGCAGGTGCTGAAGGTGGAACCGACGCCCTACATGCAGAGGATGGCCTCCCTGCTCCGGGATGCCGCCTACGAACTGCTCATGGCTGTGGATCGGTTTGAGGACCATACCGGAGTGGCTGGCGACCATGCCCAGCGCGCCAAGGCGCTGGAGAACAAGGTGGAGGATATTTACCGCGAAGCCCTGGCGGACCTGTTCTGCGGGGCGGAAGATATCCAGCACGTGGTCAAGATGCTGAAACTGCGCGAGGTCTACCGCCACCTGAGCAATGCGGCGGACCGCGGCGATGAGGCCGCCAACGTGATCGCCGATATCGTGGTCAAGATTGCATAAGAGAATAATCAAGTAAATGTCACCTCTTATCATTGCTGTTGATTGTTTTAGCCCTCGGCTTCGACTTCTTGAATGGTATCCATGATTCAAGCAATGTTGTGGCGACTATGATCTCATCCCGGGCATTACCTCCGCGCTTCGCTTTGGGGATGACAGCGGTCGCTGAATTTTCCGGTCCATTGATTTTCGGCGTGGCGGTTGCGAACACAATTGGACACGAAGTAGTTGCTGCAAAGGCGATCAGCTTACAGGTCTTACTGGCTGCCTTGAGCAGTGCCATCCTGTGGAATCTGCTTACCTGGTATCTCGGCTTTCCGAGCAGTTCTTCACATGCGCTGGTTGGAGGTTTCATCGGGGCAGTAGTCATGGGAGCGGGTTGGAAGGCTGTTCAAATACCCGGTGTGATGAAAATATTGATTGCATTGTTCACATCCCCGTTTATCGGATTTGTGTTTGGATTATGCTGTCTTAAGGCTGATCACTCTTTGGAGTTGGAATGCAAAGCCAAGGATCAATGGTTTCTTCAAGCGCAGTCAGATTGTCACAACGCTTGCCCTTGCCTTGAGCCACGGCGCCAATGATGCCCAGAAGACCATGGGTATCATCACCCTGGCGCTGGTCACCGGTGGATATTTGAATGTGTTTGAGGTTCCGCTCTGGGTCATTATCCTATCCGGGGGGATGATCGCCCTGGGTACTTCCGTTGGTGGTTGGAGACTGATACGAACCCTGGGAAGTAAATTCTACAAGATCCGACCGGTGGATGCCTTCGCTTCCCAGGTGGCTTCAGCCGTTGTTATCCTGACTGCCTCCCTGTTTGGTGGTCCGGTGAGTACCACCCAGGTGGTCAGTTCAGCCATCATGGGTGTGGGTGCTGCCGAACGGGTGAACAAGGTACGCTGGACGGTCGCTCAGGATATTGCCGCTGCCTGGCTGCTGACCATCCCTGCCTCAGCGCTGATGGCAGCCGGAATTTTCTGGGTCATCATTCAGGCTTTTCCTGTTTAAAAGCGTGTAACCGAGGTTAATTTTCTCGACTAGATGTTGTTGATGTAGATTGAGCATCTGCATCGTTGGAAGGGTGCGTAAATGACCCCGATCCTAATTGCAGTGATTGTCCTGGCCCTCATTTTCGACTTTCTGAATGGCGTGCACGATTCCAGCAACGTGGTCGCCACCATGATCTCTTCGCGTGCCCTTTCGCCGCGGGTGGCCCTGGCCATGACCGCGGTGGCCAACTTTTTCGGTCCATTCATCTTCGGAGTGGCGGTGGCCAACACGATCGGGAACGAGGTGGTGATCGCGACCGCGATCAATGACGGTGGTCCTCATGGCTGCCTTGAGCAGCGCCATCCTGTGGAACCTGCTGACCTGGTATCTCGGCTTCCCGAGCAGTTCCTCGCATGCCCTGATCGGCGGCTTTATCGGTGCCGTGGTCATCGATGCTGGCTGGCAGGCAATCCAGATGCCCGGTATAGAAAAGATCCTGATCGCCCTGTTCACCTCCCCGATCATCGGATTCATTTTCGGTTATCTACTCCTGCGGCTGATCCTGTTGTTAAGTTGGAAAGCCAGCCCCGGTATTAACCGGTTTTTCAAGCGCGGCCAGATCTTCACTGCCCTGGCCCTGGCGCTCAGCCATGGCACGAATGATGCCCAGAAGACCATGGGCATCATCACGCTGGCGCTGGTCACCGGAGGCTATTTGGAGGTGTTCGCCGTTCCCACCTGGGTGATCGTGATGTGCGCGGCGATGATCGCCCTGGGTACGGCAGTGGGCGGGAATAAACTGATCAAGACACTGGGCGGCAAATTCTACAAGATCCGCCCGGTGGATGGTTTCGCCGGACAGCTGGCATCGGCAGTGGTCATTATCAGCGCTTCCCTGGTCGGCGGACCGGTGAGCACCACCCAGGTGGTCAGTTCGGCCATCATGGGCGTGGGTGCCGCTGAACGGGTGAACAAGGTGCGCTGGGGCGTGGCGCAGGAGATTGCCTTCGCCTGGCTTTTGACCATCCCCGCCACGGCGCTGGTGGCGGCAGGTCTCTTCTGGGTGTTCACCCGTGTGATCGAATTACTATAATTCCACTTTATGGAAAAGGCTTAATGAAAACCAAACCTGTCTATGATGTCCTGTGCATCGGCAATTATACAAAGGACACGATCATCTCTCCTTCCGGAACGAAGTATGTGGACGGCGGAGGCATGAACTATGCCGCCCACGCTGCCGCGCAGCTTGGCTTGAAGGTGGCCGTGGTGACCCGGCTGGCAAAAGAAGATGATCGCGTCGTGAAGAAATTTGTCGAATCCGGCATTGACTGCTTCCCGACCTATACACCCCAGTCCACCCTGATGTGCCTGGAGTATCCCGGCCTCGATCCCGACATCCGCAACCTGTCAGTCAACGGCCTGGCAGGGGCGATCACGCGCAGCGAAGTGGAGAACCTGGAAATGAAGGCGGCGGTGATCAATTCCAGCCTGCGCGGCGAAGTCGGCCTGGATGTGATCAAAACCTTGAAAGAGAAGAGAGTATTTCTTGCCGCGGATATGCAGGGTTTTGTGCGCGTACTGCAGGGCAAGAGCCTGGTCTATGCACCCTGGGAGGAGATGGAAGCCACACTGCCATACCTGGATGTGCTCAAGAGCGACGCCGTGGAAGCCGAATATCTCACCGGTGAAAAGGATATTTACCGGGCGGCAGAGATCTATGCGGGCATGGGAGCCAGGGAGATCGTTCTGACCCACAGGGATGGTCTGCTTATCTATGCGGACGGCAAATGCCACGAGATGGGATTCTTTCCGGCGCAGTTGAACGGGCGCAGCGGACGCGGCGATACCTGCGTGGGCAGTTATGTTGCCATGCGCCTGTCCATGCCGCCTGCGGAGGCCGGCATCTGGGCTGCCGCGGTCACCAGCCTGAAAATGGAAAAACTGGGTCCCTTTGACCGCCCCATCAAAGACGTGGAGGCACTGATCCGCAGCCGGTACGACCATGACACGAAGCGTTGAAAGGCAGAGGCGCATCGACCTGCGGCGCGAGCAGGTAATTGCCGCCTTTCCCAAAAAGTGGGAGAGGCTCATTAAAGAATGGAATTCACCAGCCCCCGAAGACCGGGGCTGGTTGACGTATTCTGCCAACTATTTATTTCGAACGCGGGGTGTGCGCTGGGCGATCGATCCGCTGGAGATGCACAGCCGATTGAAGCAGGTGATCCGACCGGAGGTCACCCGCGATCTTTGGAACCTGGATTTCGTCCTGCTGACCCACCGTCACAGCGATCACCTGGATCTCAATTTGCTGCGCGCCTTACGTGAACTACCCATCCAGTGGGTTATCCCCGAAGCAATACTCCCGCTGGTACGGACACAGGCCGGGCTGGCGGCTGGTCAGATACTGGTCCCCGAGCCTTTGCAAACCATCGAATTATGCGGCATTCGCATCACCCCCTTTGACGGGTTGCACTGGGAAGATTCTCCTGCCCACCGCGTTGTGCGGCGGGGTGTCGCTGAGACAGGTTACCTGGTCGAAATGGGCGGCAAGCGCTGGCTGTTCCCCGGGGATACGCGCAATTATGATGCCGCGCGGTTACCTGCCTTCGGAGCGGTGGATGTGCTCTTTGCCCACCTGTGGCTTGGGAGGGGAGCGGCTTTATTGGCGCAGCCGCCGTTGCTGGAAGATTTTTGCCGTTTTTGCCTGGACCTGCAGCCCCGCCAGGTCATCCTGACCCACCTGGAGGAGTGGGGGCGTAGAGGGCGCGATTTCTGGGACCGGGAGCATGCCGGTCAGGTGATCAGCGAACTCAATCGCCTCGCTCCGAGCCTGCCGGTGGCAGCCGCCTGCAGCGGGGATGAGATTCCTTTGGGGGATGCTTCAAAAGGTGAAAGCAGTATCATCGCGCTGTGATTGCGCTTCTTGTCGAGGCTCTGGGGGGATAAAGAAATCCATTCAGGAACAGCGACTTGTGGGCGGCTTCCTGAATTCCTCAATTCCAATCAAGCGCAATCTTGGGGCATGCGTTTGAATTTCATCTCGGTTCGATCATCGATTGACTCGACCGGAGGCATCGCCTTTCATCAGTTTTTCAACTTCTGAAACGCTCACCAGGTTGAAATCCCCGAAGATTGTATGCTTGAGCGCAGAGGCAGCCACCGCAAAATTAACGACCTTTTGGGGTTCACCCGGAAAGGTCAGCAGCCCATAGATCAAGCCACCCGCAAAGCTGTCTCCACCGCCGACCCGGTCAACGATGGGAGCGATATCATACACGGGAGCCTGGAAAATTTTGTCAGCCTGCCATATTAATCCACTCCAGGTGTTGTGGTTTGCCGAGAGTGAACCGCGCAGGGTGATGGCGATGCTTTTCAGGGCGGGGAATTTCTTGTGCAGTTCCTGGCAGACGCGGACATATTGCTCGCCGAGTACTTTACCGGCGGTGATATCCGCGCCGGCTGCCTTGACACCAAACACTTTTTCCGCATCTTCTTCATTGCCGATCAATACATCGCAGAGATCAACCATTCGGGTTATCACCTCGCCCGCAGGTTTTCCCCACTGCCAGAGCTTGGCGCGGTAATTCATGTCACAGGAGACTGTCAGCCCCATGGCATGGGCGGTCTGGACTGCTTCAAGGCATACTGCTGCTGCGCTCTCGGAAATGGCCGGGGTGATCCCTGTCCAGTGGAACCAGCCGCCTTTCTTAAAGACCTCTTTCCAGTCGAGCATGCCGGGCTGGATGGTGGCGAAGGAGGAATTGGCACGATCATAGATGACCTGGCTGGCGCGCATGGCCGCCCCATTTTCGAGGAAATAGATCCCAAGGCGCTCACCGCCGCGCAGGATAAAGCGCGTGCCCACGTTATGCTGGCGTAGAAATTGCAGGCAGGCCTCGCCGATCTCGTGGGCAGGCAGGCGGGTTACGTATTCAGTATCAAGACCGTAATTAGCCAGCGATACGGACACATTCGATTCTCCGCCTCCGTAGATGGCTTCAAACGATCTCGTCTGCCCGAAGCGGAGCGAAGCAGGTGGAGAAAGACGTAGCATGATTTCACCGAAGGTGATGATCTTTTTCATGGAGCCTCTTCACTAAGTTAATACATCACTAGAAATTCAACGGTTTGATTACAATTATATTCCATTCCAATGCCCGCATTAATAGCACCAGGCTCCTCCATACAGCCATGAACAGTACGCATGGATGGGAATTATATTTCCTCGCCTTTGAACTGGCTTAAATAAAGGTGGTAATAGAAACCATGCTGGCTGATTAACTGGGCATGATTGCCTTTCTCAACGATCTCGCCGTCCCTGATCACCAGCAGCTCATCGGCATCGCGGACCGTGCTCAAGCGGTGGGCTATGACAAAACTGGTGCGGCCTTCCATCAGGCGCAGCAGCGCCTTCTGGATGCGCACCTCCGTGCGCGTGTCGACGCTGCTGGTGGCCTCATCCAGGATCAGGATGGACGGATCTGCCAGGATGGCGCGTGCGATCGACAGCATCTGCCGCTGACCCTGGCTTAAATTGCTGGCGCGTTCCGAGAGCACAGTCTGGTAGCCCTGCGGCAATTTCCGGATGAAATCGTCGGCATCCGCCATCCGGGCAGCCTCAACAACCTGCTCGTCCGAGGCATCCAGCCGGCCGTAACGGATATTCTGCATGACCGTCGCACCAAAAAGGAAGGTGTCCTGCAATACCAGGCCCAGTTCGCGGCGCAGGTGGTCCTTCTTCACCTGGCGGATGTCCTGCCCGTCGATGCAGATCCTGCCGGAGTCGATCTCGTAAAAACGGGTCAGCAGGTTGACCAGGGTGGTTTTGCCTGCGCCGGTGGGACCCACCAGCGCCACCGTGGCACCCGGCCTGGCTTCCAGACTCATGTTCCTGATGATCGGTTTTCCGGGGGTGTAACCGAAGCCCACATTATCAAAGGATACCCGGCCGCGTGCTTTTTCCAGCGACACTGCTTCAGGAGCGTCATCCACCTCCGACGGCGTGTCGATGATCTCGAAAACGCGCTCCGACCCGGCCAGTGCAGCCTGGATGGAATTGTACATGTTCGCCAGCTGGCGCAGCGGGTTGATGAAGTTCCGCCCGTAACTGATGAAGGTGACAATGGTTCCCACGGTGGCCAGATTCTTCAATGCCAGCCAACCGCCCAATCCGGCAATGGCAATGACGAACAGGTTGCCCAGCTGGTTGGTCAGCGGCATTAAAAGCAGGGCGTAGGAGTTGGCATAGACGGCGGAGCGGAACACCTCCTGGTTATGAAGGCGGAAATTGTCGATCGCTGCTTCATTGCGGCGAAATGCCTTGACCACGCGCTGACCGCTGATGGCTTCCTCCATGACGCCGTTCAGGTTGCCGAGGGATTTCTGCAATTCCCGGAAGCCTTTTCGCGTGTAGCGGGCCACAAAGTTGGTGAACCAGAACATGATCGGCACCACCACCACTGCGGAAAGCGCAAGCCAGACATTCAATACGAACATGGCGATCAGGATACCCAGCAGCGAAAGCACACTGGCTAGCAGCGCCACCACATTCTGCGAAATGGCCTGGTTGATGGCGTCAATGTCATTGGTCAGGCGGCTCATCAGTTCGCCGGCGGTGTGGTTGTCAAAGAAGCGCAGGGGCAGGGTCTGCAGATGTCCAAACAGGTCGGTGCGCACTTTTTTTAGCGCTTTCTGCGAAATTCCGGCCATCATCCAGCCCGAGACGGCATCCGCCAGGTTGCCCACCACGAAAATGACCAGCATCCAGGCGGCGATGACCGCCAGCCCGGCGATGTCCTTTGAGGCGATAAATCCGTCGATGGCTTTCCCCATCAAGTACGGACCGATCAATCCCAGCAGCGTTGAGAGGATCACGAAAACCAGAACCAGCAGCAAGGAGGATCGAAAAGCGCCAAGGTACGGAACAAGACGCCGCAGCGCATCCGACGGGTTGCGCGCCTTTTCGATCTTACCGGGTTGTGCCGGGCCTCTGCCCAGCATCCGGCTGCGGAATTCGGGACGGTTCTTCTGGTCTGCTGCCTGGTCTGCCATTCTCTAGGCTCCGTTGATCCCGTTACCCAACTGGGAGGCGTAAATTTCCTGGTAGATTGTGCTGGTCTTGAGCAGCTGGCGGTGAGTGCCCCGCGCCTGGATGCGGCCTTTTTCGATCACGATGATCTTGTCTGCTTTCAGCACGGTACTGATCCGCTGGGCGACGACAATGCAGGTGCGGCCTTGCATCCATTCAGCCAGGGCAGCCTGGATCCTTGTCTCTGTTTCCACGTCCACCGAACTTGTGCTGTCGTCCAGGATCAGGATGGACGGGTGGATCAGCAGGGCACGGGCGATGGCAATGCGCTGCTTCTGACCACCCGACAGGTTGACGCCGCGCTCCTCCACGTGGGTGTCATACCCTGACTCGAGATCCAGGATGAATTCATGTGCCTGGGCAGCCCTGGCCGCGGCGAACACCTGCTCATCGCTGGCATCCTGGTTGCCATAACGGATGTTATCGCCCACGGTTCCGGAGAAAAGGATGGTATCCTGCGGAACGATCCCGATCGCGGCGAGGAGCGAGTCCTGGTTTACTTCGCGGACATCCTGCCCGTTGATGAGAATGCGCCCTTCGGTTGGGTCGTAAAAACGGGGGATCAGGTGGATGAGGGTGGTCTTGCCGGAACCGGTGGCACCCAGGATGGCTACCGTCTCCCCCGGCTCCACCGTAAGGTTGACTTCTTCCAGCACGGGCGTGGGAGAATGGGAATTGTAATGAAAGCCGACGTTCTCAAATACGATCTGTAAGGCCTCACCGGGCGGGAGGGCAGGCATTCCCGTCCCTTCCGGCACCTCGGGCTCTTCCTCTAGCACCTCGTTTACGCGCGCTGCGGAGGCCATGCCTGCCGCCCAGATATTGGCGAGGTTGACCATAATCATCAGGGGTCCCAGGGCGGTCTGCAGGTAGTTGATGAAAGCGACGAGCTGCCCGGTGGTCACGCTGCCGCGGATCGACTGCAAGCCTCCCGACCAGATGACGATCACGATCCCGATGTTGACGCACACGCTCAGCACCGGTCCCATGGTGGACATGAATTGCATGACCTTGATGTTGCGCCCGGTGAAATCCTGGTTGGACTCTTCGAAACGTTCCGCTTCATGGCGGGCGCGCACAAATGCCTTCACCACTCTCACCCCGGCGATGTTTTCCTGCAGGACGGTGTTTAATTTATCCAATTTTTGCTGGATGGTCAGGAAGAGCGGACCCATCTTAAGGGCGAAGAACACGATGATGCCCGAGGTGACCAGTAACAAGGGCAGCATGGTCAAAGCCAGGCGTTGGTCGGTGTTGAACATGAGCAGGATGCTGCCGACCATGATCAACGGGGCACGTGTGCCGATCCGCAGCGAGATCTGGATCACCCGCTGGATGACGCTCGCATCGCTGGAAAGGCGCACCATCAACTGCCCGGTCTTTAAATGGTCCAGGTTGCCGAAGGAAAAGGATTGGATCTTCACGAACAGCGCTTCGCGCAGGTCGCGCCCGACGCTCTCGCCCACCTGCACGGAGTAATTGTTATTGCCGATGGCAAAAAGGGTGTCAAGTATGGAAATGCCCAGCATCAACAGGAA
Organism: uncultured Chloroflexia bacterium; assembly: GCA_963828815.1. Taxonomy (GTDB): domain Bacteria; phylum Chloroflexota; class Anaerolineae; order Anaerolineales; family Villigracilaceae; genus UBA877. Next base: position 590,398 of record CAWHGD010000002.1, on the reverse strand, counting down.
TGTATTGGTGACCACCTTCAGGTTGTGCTGGGTGATCCCCGCGTCGATGATCTGCTGGACCAGGCGCGGGATGGCCAGGTCCATGAGCACCACCACGATCAGCAGGGCGAGAGAAAGCAGGCTTCTCTTCCAATAGGGGCGGACGAAACGGAGCAGTTTGAAGACCTGTTTCATAGACGCAATGATTTGTTAGCGGGATTCCTTCGTGCGATCTGTTATCGTTTCTGGCAATCCACCTCTTCCGGCGTTCCATGGAGCGGACGAAAATCGCCATGCCATCCATCTGCCTGGTTTCACCCCCGCGGACAGTAACAACACGGGTACAGGCTATTTTTTGGATCGACCCAGGACGGCAAGGTGGCTCAGGCCAATGCTGAGGAAGTAGAGCACGATCATGGGTGCCATCACCAGCCCCATGTTCACCGGGTCGACGGTGGGGGTGATGGCGGCCGCCAGGACAGCGATCACCAGGATGGCAACCCGCCACTGCCTGACCAGCATGCGCGGCTTGACGAAACCCATGAAGGTGAGCACATAAATGACGAGCGGGAACTCGAAGGCAATACCGATCCAGAACATCAGGCTGGTGACAAAACTGGTATAGGTGGACACCCTGGGGATGGTCTTGATATCCAGGAAATTGAGCAGGAACGGTAAAGCGGTGGGAAGCAGGAAGCGGTTGGCAAAATACATGCCACCCATAAAGAAGACCAGCGCCAGGGGGATGGCGATCAGGCTGAGCTGCCGGGCACGCGCCTTCACGCCGGGCGCGGCGAACAGCCATAACTCGAATGCGATGTAAGGGGTAGCCAGCGAGAAACCGCCCCACAAGGCCACTTTCATGAACACGCCGATCGTCTCGGTGGGATCGATTGCCTGCAGGTGGCTCACCCCCCCGATCGGCTTTGCCAGGAAGTCAATGATCTGGCTGGTGTATACGGCACACAGGACCATCCCGGCAGCGATTGCGAGCACCATCCGGAATAGATGCTTCCGCAGGGCGTCGAGGTGTTCCAGGATCCCCCCGGGCTGCTGCAGGGTGCGCGCGAAGACCTCCCCGAGCGGCTGGTCTTCCGGCTCGAAGGTCAGGAAAGCCCGGACGCGCTTGAATAATCGATAGGGCAGGCTGAACAACCATCCAAGGAGGCGGAAGGGGAAACTGATAACCTTCCATAGACCGCGAAAGAATTTTCGCACGGGGGTCATCCGGAAGGCTCCTCACGGGATTTCGGAGGTTCAGGAGGTTTCTTTTCTACCGGCGCTATTGTGGGGGAGGCGGGTTTCACCGAGCCGGTTTCTTCCAGGGGAGGTGCCGGCAACGGTTCAGTACCGGGTTTCAACTCCGGCTGGTTTAATTTCTTCAGGTCTCCGGCCAAAGGCGCAATGCTCTGTTTCAACTCTTCCATCCCCGCTTCGCGCATCATCTCGTTCGGCAGGTTCTTGATCTTCCGGGATACCTGCGAGACGGTCTTCCAGGTGTCGGAGCGGACGATCTTGAGCATGCTCTGGGCGATCGACTTGCCCGTCTTCTCCAGGTCCTTGGGACCAAAAATAAGCAGGGCGAGCAGCAGGATGAAGAATAATTCGAGCGGACCGATCCCCAGGATGTTCATTTACCGTTGACAACTTTCCCAAAAGCGATCGAAATCCGGAAGCAAGGTTCCGGTTCAGGTATTCGATTGTATCAGAAAAAATCTTTTATAAAATCGCTGGCATATCCATGGAAAGCACCCATTCAGCAGGGGGCAGGCCGGGTTTCATCCTTGAGGATCAATGTAATTTATAAGTGACATTGCGCACCACGAAAGATGACAAATCACACTAGTTGTGCAAATCTTCACATGAGTATTATGGCATATATTGAATATTCGAATATCCGGATAAGGTCATATGATAACTACATCCCTAACTCAGGAAATCACCCGCCTGCATGCCGACCTGTGCTCCGCCCTGGCAGATCCCACCCGGCTGCTGCTGCTCTACGCGCTTTCCACCGAACCGAGAAATGTGACCGAATTGACCCAGGATCTGCAGGTGCCCCAGCCCACGGTCTCGCGGCACCTCAAAGTATTGAGAGAGGGAGGCCTGGTGAAGGCTGCCCGGCAGGGTTCATCGGTCCAATATCAATTGACAGACCACCGGGTCATTGAGGCACTGGATCTCCTGCGCAGCATCCTGCGCGAGCGCATCCAGCATGATGCCAGCCTGATCGTAGACCGGTAACAAGCACCATCCCATCCCCCGAAGGAGAAGTTATGAAGAAGAACAAACCCGTATGGATCATTGGCGCGCTTGGCATCCTGATGGTCATCCTGGTGCCGGTGATCTTTTTCTGGCCGCGGGTTGCAGCCGGAAAGGATAATCCCCAATCCGGTGTGCCCGTGCACCCCGTCCATACCAGCCATGCAAATATCGTGCAGGGTCCCTTTTCAACACCCCAGGAGGTGACCGCAGCCTGCCTGGAATGCCACCCGCAGGCTGCCTCCCAGGTGATGGCAACCGCGCATTTCCAATGGGTCGGTCAGCCAGAGACCATTCCCGGTCACGATGGCGTGGTGGAGGCGATCGGCAAGAAGAACCTGATCAATAACTTCTGCATCGGCATCCAGGGCAACTGGAACAAGTGCACCACCTGCCATGCCGGTTACGGCTGGGCGGATGCCAGTTTTGATTTCACCAATCCCGAAAACGTTGACTGCCTGGTCTGCCACGCCGATATGGCCCTGTATGCAAAAGGGGATAACGGCATGCCCGCGGCTGGCGTGGACCTGTTGACGGCAGCCCGGAGCGTGCGCGCCCCCACCCGTGAGAACTGCGGCTACTGCCACTTCAACGGCGGCGGCGGCAACGGGGTCAAACATGGCGACCTGGATACCAGCCTGATCTACCCGCTGGCAAACCTGGATGTGCACATGGGGGAACTGGATTTTCAATGCACCGATTGCCACCGCACCACCGACCACCAGATCGCAGGGCGTTCCATTTCGGTCAGCGTTGAGGGCGCCAACCAGGTCAGCTGCACCGATTGTCACAGCGCGGCTCCTCACCCGGATGAGCGCTTGAACGCCCACACCCAGGCGGTTGCCTGCCAGACCTGCCATATCCCGGCCATGGCATTGAAGGATCCCACCAAGGTGCTCTGGGACTGGTCCACCGCCGGGCAGAATCTCCCCGAGGATCACTACACCTACCTGAGGATCAAAGGCAGTTTCATCTACGAGAAGAATGTCCGACCCACCTACCTGTGGTACAACGAGTCGGTTTCCTACCGGTACCTGCTCGGGGATACGATCGATCCCTCACAACCGGTGGTGATGAACCCGCCGGCGGGAAGCATTGACGATCCCACTGCAAAAATCTTTCCCTTCAAATTGCATGTTGGCATGCAGCCATACGACACACTTTATAAAATCCTGCTGCAACCGCTGACAGCCGGGGAGGGAGGCTTCTGGACAACGTTCGATTGGAACTCTGCCCTGCAGCTGGGCTCACAATTCACCGGTACACCGTACAGCGGTCAATACGGCTTCACTGAAACCTGGATGTACTGGCCCACCACGCACATGGTCCAGCCGGCGGAAAATGCCCTCCAGTGCGCCGACTGCCACTCCAGCAATGGACGCATGGACTGGCAGGCACTCGGTTATCCCGGCGACCCCATGGTCTGGGGCGGGCGCACTCAGCAGCGGTAAGAAGGAACAGACATGAAACATACAACACACCCCACAGCAAGGAAAAATTTCCTTTCCCGGGCAATTTCCCGCTTCAGAGTGTCCTCCCGGGTTCCTTCGCCTGAGAGTTCTGGTTTCGTCCGCAGCAGGAGACTCCCGGGCACCAATCGTATATGGATAAGCGCCGGGCTCCTGCTGCTTGTGACCGCCGTGGCAGGGATGGCAATACGAATCGCTGCAGCCCGGACAGGTGAAACGGCCCAGGCGCAGGTCACACCGCTGCATCCGGTCTTTGCCTTCCTGGATGCCAGCGGGACGAACGTGTTGGAGGGCAACACCCCTGTCTCCACGATGCAGACCTGCGGACAGTGTCACGACACGGGTTTCATCGCCAGTCATAGTTTTCACTCCGACCTGGGCCTGGCGGACATCCAAGCGGGGAAAACCAGCACCGGTCTTTTCGGTCAATGGGACGCCCTGGCCTACCGGTATCTTTCCCAGCCGGGCGATGCACGCCTCGACCTGGGCACCGCCGGCTGGATCATGCTCAACGCAGATCGCTTTGTGGGCGGCGGGCCGGGAACCACTTCCCGAAACGGTCAGCCTCTATCGGACCTGGCTCCCAGTTCGGCAGACCCAGAGACTTCGGTGCTCGATCCACAAACCGGCAAGGCGGAAACATGGCGCTGGGACCAATCCGGCACGCTCGAAATGGATTGTTTCCTGTGCCACTTGCCGGCTCCCAACAACCAGGCCCGCATCGCCGCGATTCAATCCGGCGAGTTTGATTGGGCAAATTCAGCCACCCTGCAGGGCACCGGCCTGATCACAAAGACCGCCTTGGGGTGGAAATGGAATCCCTCCGCCTTCGATAGTTCCGGGCAGCTCCTGCAGGCTTACACCACCATCCAGGAACCCGACAACGATAACTGCGGTCAGTGCCACGGGCTGGTGCACATGGATACGCAGACCGCACTGACCCTGCCGGCTTGCTCTGATACCGCCTCCATGCAGACGGCAACCACCGGGCAGGTCTTTTCGCCGCAGCTGATCTCCGCATCGGGTGTCAACCTGCCCGACAAGGAGAGTCTCAACCGCTCGTGGGATATCCATTCCGAACGCGGCCTGCAGTGCGTGGACTGCCACTTTTCGCTCAATAACCCGATCTACTACCAGGAGAACGCAGCCCTGCGACCCGACAGCCTGCTCTTCGATCCGCGCCGCATCGACCTGTCGGAATACCTGAAGACTCCGGATCACAACCTCGCCCGCGGGCAGAGCGCCCAGTACCTGGTGGCTCCCGGACTGAAGGGCAGCATGCGGCGCTGCGAATCGTGTCACGATGCAGACATAATCCATTCCAGCTGGCTTCCCTACGTGGGTAGGCACATGGCTGTCGTGGCTTGCGAGACCTGCCACATCCCGCAGCTGTACGCCGCGGCCATCCGCTCGGAAGACTGGACGGTTGTCACTTTGAATGGCCAGGCGGCGGTGTCATGCCGCGGTGCTCAAGGCAGCGGCTCACTCGCTGCCGACCTGGTCAACGGCTACCAGCCGGTAGTCATGTCGCGCCTCGATATCGATGGCGGCACCTCGCTGGCTCCCTATAACCTGATCACTACCTGGTACTGGGCTTATGACGACAACGGTCAGACCCTGCCGGTGAGGCAGTTCGACCTTGAATCCGCTTTTCTCAGCGGCGGGGAGTATGCCGCCGAGGTTATGGCGGTTTTTGACCAGAATACGGACGGCGTGATCGATACGAGCGAACTGGTGATCGACTCGGATGCCAAGCTGAACACGATCACCGCCCGGCTTTCAGCCCTTGGGCTAAAAAATCCGCGCATCCTCGGACAGGTGCAGCCGTACAGCATCAACCATGACGTGGCTGGAAAGGGTTGGGCCATAAAGGATTGCCAGGCTTGTCACAGCCGGAGCTCGCGCCTTGCCGCGCCGATCAAGCTGGCGGCTTCCGTTCCAGCCGGGGTGATGCCTGCATTTGTCAACAATACCAATGTCAATATTGCCGGCCAGGTCTACGTCAAGGGCGGAGCCCTGTTCTACCAGCCTGCCACCGCAGCGGAAGGCCGCTACCTGTTCGGTTACAGCCGCCTCACCTGGGTGGACTGGCTGGGAGGCCTGTTCTTCCTCGGAGTGCTCGCCGGAGTGGTTGTTCACAGCGGCTTGCGCATCCGCTCAACCCGCCGCCAGGCGAAGCCCGCTGCCGGAGGCGAGAAAGTCTACATGTATCAATCCTATGAGCGCTTCTGGCACTGGCTGCAGACATCCGTCATCGTGCTGCTGCTCATCAGCGGGTTGATCATCCACCGCCCTGGTATCTTCTCGAGCCTGTTCCGGGGTGTGGTGATCATGCACAACGTCCTGTGGGTGATCCTGGGAGTCAATGCCGCACTTTCCCTGTTCTACCACCTCGTCAGCGGGCAGATCAAGCAATTCATCCCTCGACCATACGGGTTCTTTGACGATGCAATCGTCCAGACCCGCTATTACCTGCGCGGCATCTTCAAGCATGAACCGCACCCGTTCGAGAAGACACCCACCAGGAAGATGAATCCGCTCCAGCAGGTCACCTACCTTGTCATCCTGAACGTGCTCCTGCCGCTGCAGGGTCTCACTGGCATCCTGATGTGGGGTGTCCAGAAGTGGCCCGCCCTGGCTGGCAAGCTGGGAGGCCTGCCGTTCCTGGCACCCTTCCACACCCTGGTTGCCTGGCTGTTCGCAGCCTTCATCCTCGGGCACGTCTACCTCACCACAACCGCCGGCTCCAAACCATTGCAAAGCATCAAAGGCATGGTGACCGGTTGGGAGGAAGTTGAAACTTCGGAAGCGGCGCATGCAGATGAAACCGCCTCGGAAAAGGAGAGTAAATCATGACCACTGTTGCTCCTGTACAAGAACCGCCCGTACGGGCACGAAAGGGATTGTTCAACCGTCCTGAAAAACCTTACATCCATCCCTATCTCGGCGGGGCGCTGCTCGGGCTGGTGATGTTCCTCGCCTTCCTGATCACCCGCAACGGTCTGGGTGCTTCGGGAGGCCTCAACCGGTACGTGGCGGCGCTCGAAGACCTGATCGTCCCCGGGCACGTGAACCAGACCCCCTACCTGCTGAAACTGGCTGGTGGAAACCTTAATCCGCTGGATGACTGGAGCGTGCCGGTGGTCACCGGCGCCCTGCTGGGCGGGTTCGTGGCGGGCTTCCTCAACGGGCGCCTGAAGGTGCAGATCAACAAGGGACCGAACATCTCCAACCGCACGCGCCTGATCATGGCCTTTGTGGGCGGGGTGATCTTTGCCTACGGGGCACGCATGGCGCGCGGCTGCACCTCGGGGCAGGCGCTTTCCGGCGGCGCCACCCTTTCCGCCGGATCATGGGCATTGATGATGTGCATTTTTGGTGGCGCGTATGCCCTGGCATATTTCCTGCGCAAGTTCTGGAATTAAAGGAGGCTTCCATGTTACCTGCCCTCTTTCCCCTTAAAGCATTCCTGCAGCCGCTGGCCCAGAACCCCTGGACTTACCTGGTCTTCGGCCTGATCGGCTTCGGTTTCGGTTTTGTGCTCGAGATTTCCGGTTTTGGCAATTCAAAGAAACTTGCCGCGCAATTTTATTTCAAAGATCTGACCGTGCTCAAGGTCATGTTCGGCGCGATCATTACCGCCATGGTGCTGATCTTCCTGTCCTCCGCCCTCGGCATCCTGGATTTCAACCTGGTTTATGTCCCGGAAACGCACCTGTGGCCCGGTCTGCTGGGCGGGGTCATCATGGGCGTGGGTTTCATCGTGGGCGGGTTCTGCCCGGGCACTGCACTGGTCTCGGCTTCCACCTTTAAGGTGGATGGGATTGTCTTCAGCCTGGGTGCCGCCGTTGGCGTATGGGCTTTTGGCGAAACCGTCCAGCCCGTTTGGAACTGGTGGAACAACAGCGGTTATTACGGGCGTCTCACCCTGATGGACGTGTTCCACCTGCCCACCGGCGTGGTGGTTTTACTGGTGGTGCTGATGGCTTTGTTCATGTTCTGGGGGGGAGAGAAATTGGAAGCCAGGTTCGGAAAGAGGGACCTCAGCAAGGAGCCAAAACGGCGTTGGCTGGGTGCGGTGGCGCTGATCCTGGTGGCGCTGATTGTAATCGCGCTCGGTCAACCGACCATCGCCCAGAAATGGGCGCAGGTGGAAGCCGAGAAAATGCCCTTGCTCGAACAGCGGGCGGTGCAGATCCATCCTGGCGAACTGCTTGCCAGCCTGGGGAATGACACCCTGGATGTGGTCATGCTGGATGTGCGCAGTGAAGCGGACTATAACCTGTTCCACATCCACGGGGCGGTTAACATCCCGCTGCAGAACATTCTCAGCGCCGTGCCCGCCCTGCTCACCCAGTCGCAGACCACGAGCAGCAGTGTGCTGGTGCTGATGAGCAATGATGAAAGCGCCGCCACGGAAGCCTGGAAGGTGCTTGCGGCGGAAGCCGTTCCAAACATCTATATACTGGAGGGCGGGATCAATAATTGGATCTCGGTCTTCGGTCAGCAGGAGACGGGAATCCGCCCGCTCGCCGCGGCCCCCGGCGACGACCAGTTGCGCTACTCCTTCGCGTCTGCCCTGGGTGACCGCTACCCTGCCGCTGCCCCGCTGCCTTACGAGTGGACGCTCGATTACACTCCCAAGATCAAGTTGCAGAACCAGCGCGGTGTCAGCGGAGGCGGCTGCGGTTGATCGGGTGGGTTGGCTGATATTTATCGAGAAAAGAGACTGCCGGAATATTTCCCGGCAGTCTCTTTTTACGTGATCTGGATCCCGTTTTGATTTCTAGAAGGCTAAGCAATCCCTTCCGGTTCAGCGTTCATGGAATGCAATCAAGCGCGAAGACCTTGGCTACCATTTCCAGGTCATTCCGGTTGTGCCCGCAGGTGATGATGTAGTGGTGTGACACCAGGTCGTCCACCAGCCGCCTGCCATTTTCCACCCGCAGGACCGCGCCATTCAAACAATGCGAATCCTTGAACTGGGCATATTTTGGAAGGTGCCCTTCCACCACCGACCAGCGGTCAAAGGGCGGCATCAGTTTGACCAGGGTGATCTCGCCCTCCGGCAGGCGCGCATCGATTGCGGTGGCGTTGTCGTCGACGATCGCCAGCACTTTCTCTCGCAGGGTCCATTCCGAGGAAAACGACTGGGGAACCACGCCCAGGTATCCGCAGTGGGCTGCCAGGATGTAATTCTCAGGCGCTCCATCCACCTGCGGGAAATGGGGGATATGTTCGTGCTTAAGCGCTGCATTCCCCATCTGGAATGGGTACAGGTTGGTCATCATGAACGGCACCCCGAGTGTTTTATCGATCAGCACCTTGGTAAGCATGGAAACCAGATCAGCCTCGCAGCCCCACACCAGCCGCTGCTCCTGATAGAGGAAATTCCAGGCCAGGCAGGGGGTGGTATCCGAGAACATGGATTCATTCAGGCAGTTGATGCCCGCGGAAATGATCTCCGCATCCTGGTCTAAATCGTGTTTCACAGCCATGTACATCTTTACCGCGCTGAGGATGGCGCGGGTTGGAAGATTACCGACCGGGGTGATGGCTTTCTTTTCGTCCCACACCTTCTGGGCGGAATCATCCGCTATGGCACGGGCGTGCCCGGCCAATTCCTTAAAACTCTTTTTTATCACCTGCAGGCCGAATTTCTTTTCGATCTCATGGATGCATTCCGGCTCCCACCAGTAAAAGCGCTTGAAGATCTCATCCTGTTTCCCGCCGCCGCTGGCAGGCTGATCCTGGTAGACCAGCAGTTTGGAGTGTCTCAATTGCCGTCTTAAGGCAAATGCCCTGCAGACCTGGCGGGTCTTTTCGAGATTGGTGGGTCCGATCACCCGGATACCCTTGGCTGTCAGGTAAGTGTTGATCTCCCAGTCCCACATGGAAACGGTGCCGAACTCGGAGGTAACGATCAGCAGGGGTTGGGGAAGTTGTTTGATCTTTTCCACCTGGCGGTAGGCAGCCCCCAGCATCTCGGGAAAGATCACGCCATCCGCATCCGGGATGCTTTCACCCAGCAAGACCGGCGGCAGGATTTCCGCCTCCTCGTCCAGCAGGACATGCAATTTCTGCAACTGGGCTGAAAAATCCGGGTCATCGGCGGTCTTAAAGAATATAGGAACGAGCAGCGCTTTCATGGTCTTCTCCTGGAAGGATGGTCTGATCGACTTGAGGAGCGAGGAGCGGGATGGAAAACTATGAAAATATTCTTCAATCCTTTTATTCGTGCCTGTCTTTTCGATGGTGGTATTTCCGCGGGAACAGGTGGAAGATAAGGATTTGACAAAGCCTGTCAGGTGAGGATAACATTATATCAATGCTTTCCTCGGGAACACAGGTAGTGAGTATGGTACCATCGAGCCTCAAGGCTTGTGAGAAATCGATCTGGAAGATGTGTAATTACTCCGGACTCCTGGTTCTCCATGTCGTCAGATACCCGGAGGAATCATGGACCTGAAAGAATGCCGCGTACTGGTTACGCCGACCTCGTATGGCAGGAACGACATCCGCCTCAAGGATGATTTGGAAGCGCAGGTCCGTGAAGTGATATACAATCACACCGGCAGACCGCTCTCCTCCCCTGAGCTGGCGCAGATGCTTCCTGGTATTGACGGCTACATCGCCGGGCTGGATGCCATCGATGCGGATGCCCTGCGATCCGCAGACCGATTGAAGGTGATCGCCCGTTACGGAGTTGGCGTGGACAATGTGGACCTGGCTGCCGCGCGTGAAAAAGGGATCGCCGTCACGAATACGCCCGGCTCCAATTCAGCATCCGTCGCTGAACTCGCCCTCGCCTTGATCCTGGCGCTGGCGCGGCAGATCCCTGAATCGGCCCAGGCAGTGCGGCATGGAGGCTGGCCGCGCTACTCCGGGATCAGCCTGGAAGGAAAAACGGTCGGCATCCTGGGGCTGGGTGCGATCGGGAAACAACTTGCCCGCCGCCTGGCTGGTTTCGACTGTACTATAATCGCCTTCGACCCTGTGGCGGATGCGGATTTTGCCCGCGCCAATCAGGTTGAACTTGCGTCTTTGGAATCCGTAATCGAACGCTCGGATTTCATCACCCTGCACCTGCCCCTGCTCCCTGGAACCCGTTTCATGGTGAACGAGGCCTTCCTGGGCAGGATGAAGAAAGGATCCTTCCTGGTCAACACCTCCCGGGGCGAGGTGGTGGATGAGCAGGCATTATTCAAGGCTATCCAGAGCGGTCACCTCAGAGGGGCAGGTCTCGATACCTTCGCAGTGGAGCCTCCCGATCCCGGGAATCCACTGCTCAGCCTGCCGCAGGTTATCGCCACCCCACACCTCGGCACGCAAACCGACAGCGCCACGAACAGGCAAGGTTGGATGGCGATGCAGGAATGTCTGGCAGTTCTCAAGGGCGAAAAGCCAGCCTTCCGGGTTGAATGATCTAAGTAACATCAGTGGAGGAATTATGGACAAGAGTGAAATCTTATATAAGATCAAGGAACTGGGCGTACTGGCTGTGATACGCGGCCCATCTGCCGAACTCACCGTCAGGATGGTGGAAGCGCTGGTTGCAGGAGGAGTGCTGGGCATCGAGATCACCTACAGTACCCCCAATGCTGAAGAAGTGGTCAAAACCCTTGCCGGGAAATTCGCCAGCGGCATCGTGCTCGGCATGGGCACGCTTACCAAACCCGAGCAGGCGCTTTCAGCCAGGGAGGCGGGCGCTCACTTCCTGGTCAGCCCGGTGTGTGAAGCGGTCCTGGTCAAAAGCCTGGTGGCGAGCGGATTATTGACCATGGCCGGCGCACTCACCCCCACCGAGGTGTTGCAGGCATATAACCTGGGCGCGGATGTGATCAAGATCTTTCCGGGCTCGCTCGGCGGGCCTGCCTATATCAAGGCTCTCAAGGGTCCATTCCCTTACATCCCGATGATGCCCACCGGCGGGGTGAGCGCTGGGAATGTTGCCGAATGGTTCTCAACCGGGGTGGTGGCTGTGGCGGCGGGAAGCGAATTATGCCCGCCGCAGCTGGCGAAGGAAGGCAAATTCGACGAGATCACCAGGCGGGCTGCTGAATTCGTCCAAGTGGTAAGATCTGCCAGGGACTAGCGGTGGAATATCCTTCTCCATGAGGTGGACTTATGAAAAAGGTTAAATTTCTCAACCTGGACTGCATTTCTTTGGAAAACGCATCCCTGAGCCTGCTGGTGACCAGGTCGGTGGGACCGCGCGTGATCTCCCTGTGCCTTAAAGGTGGCAAGAACCTGTTCGCTGAACTTCCGGACGTTGCGACCGACCTTCCGGATGGGACGAAATATCACTTTTACGGCGGGCACCGCCTCTGGCATGCCCCGGAAAACATGCCCCGCACCTACATCCCGGACGATGATCCCGTGGACATCGTCGATACAGGTCATGGGCTTTCGGTGACCCAGAAGGTGGAATCCCTCACCGGGATCGAGAAATCCCTGGGGATCTCCCTGGTGGGGGAAGCCCCGCAGGTAGTCGTCAGCCACACGCTGACCAATCGCGGCCACTGGTCCGTGGAATGCGCGCCGTGGGCGATCACCCAGCTCAGACCTGGCGGGGTGGCGATCCTGCCGCAATCCCAGCAGCAAACAGGCTTCCTGCCGAACCGCACCCTTACATTCTGGCCTTATTCCGACCTTGCAGACCCGCGCTTCCACCTGGGAAGCCAGTACCTGCGGATTGATTCCGACAGGAAGTCCAAACCTTTCAAGGTGGGATTTGCAAACCTGCGCGGCTGGATCGCGTATTGGAATACCGGAACCCTTTTCGTCAAGCGCGCGCCTTTTGATCTTCGCGCCGCGTATTATGATTTCAACAGTTCCAGCGAGTGCTACTGCAACGACTGCTTCCTCGAACTGGAAACCCTGGCTCCCATCCGCACGCTGGAGCCGGGTGAAGCCTGCACGCACACCGAGACCTGGGAGATCCATGCCGGGGTGGAATTCCCCGTGGATGAAGCCGCCACCCGGGTGATGGTCGAAAAACTGGGCCTGGAGTGAACTCCCCGGGTTATTGAGAAGGCAAGGCAAACGAACTTGATCACCCATGACAGTCAGGGTGATTCAATCCCTCTTCCACGCAGAAAGTACTTCACTGCCAACACGATCCGCTGCACGGGATGATCCCAACCGCACCGGACGAAAACATTGGAGACAAGCATTGAACAATCCCGTTACCAACCGATTCCGGCCCTTGACCGCCACTTTCACCTACTATGCCGCCTTTATCATCCTCGGTGCGACCAATGCCATTGGCGGACCCGCGCTGCCCTGGCTGGCGCGGAACACCGCCAGCCGCCTTGCCCAGATCAGCAACATCTTCATTGCCGGTCCGCTGGGATACATGGCTGGCTCGCTGCTTGGCGGGCGGGCGTATGACCGCTTCCCCGGGCACCGCATCCAGGCTTTCGCCCTGCTGGCAATCGCATTGGGCGCCGCCCTGGTGCCGGTGCTGGGCTCCCTCTGGTTGTTGGTGATCGTGCTCTTCCTGCTGGGCATGGTGCAGGGAGCCGTGGATACGGGTGGCAACACCCTGCTCACCTGGATCCACGCCGAGAAAGTGGGTCCTTTCATGAACGGGCTGCATTTATTCTACGGGGTGGGTTCGCTGCTCGCCCCGCTGGTCTTTGCACGCGTGATCCTGGCAGCCAATGATATCCGCTGGGCCTACTGGATCTTTGCCCTCCTGGCCCTGCCGCTGGCAGCCTGGCTCTGGTTTCAACCCAGCCCGCCGATCCGCAGGAAGACGGTCGCGGCGGCCGCGGGTGGAGGTCAGCGGGGATTATTCCTGCTGTTCGTGCTGTTCTTCGTATTCCACGTGGGGCTGGAAATTGGTTTTGGGAACTGGATCTATACTTTTTCCACCCGCATCGGTCTTGCCAGCGAGAGCGGGGCGGCATACCTGACCTCCGCGTTCTGGGGAGCATTCACGGTGGGCAGGCTGCTTGGCATTGGCATCTCCTCCCGCCTGCGCCCGCAGACCATCCTGGTGGCAGACCTGACCGGGACCCTGGCCGCTTTTGCCATCCTCCTGCTCTGGCCTGATTCACAGGTCGCGTTGTGGGCCGGCACGATGCTGATGGGATTGTCGATCGCCTCCATCTTTGCCACTGGCATTGGATTTGCCGAGCAGCGCCTGAGCCTTACCGGCACGATGACCGGCTGGCTGCTGGTGGGCAGCGGCATCGGCGGGATGGTCTCCCCCTGGCTGATCGGGCAGCTGTTCGAGCGCATCAGCCCGCGCGTCACCATGCCGGTCCTGCTGGCAGACAGCCTGATTGCCATGGGCCTGCTGCTGGCTTTGATCTTTTCCACGCGGAAAGGATTACAGACCGCCGGATCCTTGGCCAACGGGAATGTTAATGGACAAAATAATCCAGCAAAACCTGGCTGACATCCATTCCGAGGACAGGGAATTGCAGGGTCAGGCTTTCTTTCATCTCCTCAGCCTGACCGACCGGCCCGTCGGTTGGGCGTACGAGGTATGGGATGGGCTGGTGGCAGACCTGGGTCACGGGGATAACCATGTCAGGGCGATCGCCGCGCAGCTGCTTTGCAACCTTGCCAAAAGTGATCCGCAGAACCGGATGGAGAGAAACCTGCCTGCTCTGCTGTCATTAACGAAAGATGCGAGATTTGTCACCGCCCGGCACTGCATGCAATCCTTATGGAAGGTCGGCGTGGCAGGAGGGAAGCAGCGCTCGCAACTGGTGGCAGGTCTCGAGCAGCGCTTCAAGGAATGCAGCATGGAAAAGAACTGCACCTTGATCCGCTACGATATCATTCAAAGCCTGCGGAACGTGTATGCTGCGGTGAAAGATGAGGGCGTGAAGGAAAAAGCGCGGGTATTGATCGAAATGGAACCGGATCTCAAGTACCGCAAGAAGTATGCAGGGTTGTGGAGGAAAAGCTAATTCTCTTGGGGGATATTCTGCCAGGCAGGCGACTTTCCTGGCGCGCGTTCACAATAAAAAAATCCACACGGCCAATACAGCCGCCGTCAACTCGCCAGTTTCTTTTTCAGCATCCTCCCGGTGGCCGACACCGGGCTTTCTGCCACGCTTTCGGGGGTGCCCGCGGCAACGATCTGTCCGCCGACCTCGCCGCCCTGCGGACCGAGGTCGATCACCCAATCGGCGCATTTGACCAGGTCGAGATTGTGCTCGACGGCGATGACCGTATTGCCGGCCTCTACGAGCCGCTGGAGCAGCAGCACCAGGTGGGCAATATCCGCGGGGTGCAGCCCGGTGGTGGGCTCGTCCAGTAGGTAGAGCGTGCGCCCGGTGGAGCGGCGCGCCAGTTCTTTTGCCAGTTTCACGCGCTGGGCTTCGCCGCCCGAGAAGGTGGAGGCAGGCTGCCCCAGCGTGAGGTAACCCATACCGGTTTCAACCATCAGCGCCAGGCGGGAACAGGCGGCCGGCACATCGGAAAAGACCGCCAGTGCTTCCTCGATGGTCAACTCCAGCACCCGGGCGATGTCGAACCCCTTGTAGGACACCTCCAGCACCTCGTGTTTATAGCGCCGCCCGCGGCAGGCCGGGCAGCGCACCTGCACATCCGGCAGGAAGTGCATTTCCACGCTCAGGGTGCCGGCGCCCTCGCAGCGCTCGCAGCGGCCGCCGGGCAGGTTGAAGGAGAAGTGGTGGGAGCCCAGTCCGCGCTGGCGGGCTGCCGGCTGGGCTGCGAATGTGTTGCGGATGGGTGTGAAGGCATCGGTATACGTGGCGGCGTTCGACCGCGTCGATCGGTTGAGGGGTTTCTGGTCGACGGTGACCACCTTGTCGAAATGCTCCCAGCCGTCAATACCGGCATGCGAGCCGGGCGGTTCGGTTGCCTGGTAGAAGCGTTGCCGGGCGGCGCGGTCGAGGATGTCGAACAGCAGCGTGGACTTTCCCGAGCCGGAGACGCCGGTGACCGCGGTGAAGGTGCGGCTCGGAAAGAATGCAGTGATCCCCTTCAGGTTGTGCTCGGTAGCCCCATGGATGGTGAGCCCATCCCCATTCACCGGGCGGCGGCTGAGGGGGATGGGAATGCGGACGGTTCCAGCCAGGTACTGACCGGTGACCGAGGCGGGTACGCGCGCCACCTCCGCGGGTGTGCCCTGCGCCACGATCTGCCCGCCGAACTGCCCAGCACCCGGGCCAAAATCGACCACCCAGTCGGCAGCCGTCACCAGGTCCAGCTCGTGCTCGATCACCAGCACCGTGTTGCCCAGGTCGCGCAGGGCGCGCAGCGTTCCCACCAGGCGGGGAATATCCGAAGTATGCAGGCCGATGGTCGGTTCATCCAGGACGTAGAGCACGCCGGTCAGCCCGGATCCCAGCAGGGCAGCCAGCCTCAGGCGCTGAGCTTCGCCTGCCGATAGAGATGGGCTGGCGCGCTCGAGGCTGAGGTAACCCAGGCCGATCTCGACCAGCCGCCGCAGTCGCTCCTGGAGATCGATCACGACCGGCTCGGCGACGGTCCAGTCGTCAGCAGGCAGGGAGGATTGCAGGCCGTCTACCCAATCATCCAGCTTGTCCAGCGGCATGCGTGAGACCTCCACGATGGTCCGCCCGGCGACGGTCACCTGGCGGGCTTCGGGGCGCAGGCGGGTGCCGGCGCAATCCGGGCAGGGCTGGATTACGAGCAGGCGTTCCAGTTTGTCCAGGTAGGTGGTATCGAGGTCAGAGGCATGTTCCGCGCGGCGGCGAAGCAGGGTGGTGACCACGCCCTCAAAACGACCCTTCGCAACCGTAACGGGCGGGTCCAGCCTCGGATGGTGTCTGCGAAAGAGCGGGCTATCCACCCCGTAAAGCAGCAGGTCGCGCTGGGCCTCGCCGAGGGTGCGGACGTGTACGGACGGGTCGAGATCAAACCCGTAATGGCGCCCGGCTGCCTGCAGGGTGGCAATGTGGCGGGATACCACCGGTGGCTCCCAGATCAGCACCGCCCCGTCTGCCAGGCTCTTTTCATCGTCAAGGACCTTTTCCAGGATGGCGGTGTAGGCTGTTCCCAGCCCGGTGCAGGTGGGACAGGCGCCGGCGGGCTTGTTGAAGGAGAAGGAGGCCATTCCCATCCCCGGTACAGAGGCGCCGCAGGCGGGGCAGGCAGGACCGTTCTCGGGTTCGTCGTTTTCGTCCCCGGCTTCCCAGGCACTTTCCATCACGCCGCCCACCTGGTGTTCGGGCGGCAGGATAATCCCGCAATTCGGGCAGGGGCGCTGACCAGTGCGGGCAAAGAGTACCCGCAGGTAGGTGTAGGCTTCGCTGGCGGTGCCCACCGTTGAGCGCGGCGAGCGGTTGCTGTTGTGCTGATCCACGCTGATCGATGGAGACAACCCGAGGATCGCGTCCACGGGCGGGCGGCTTTCGTAGGTCACCATCCCGAGCGATTCCATGTACTGGCGCTGACCTTCCTTGTGGAGGGTATCGAACGCCAGCGAGGATTTTCCCGAGCCTGATATACCGGTAAAGACCACCAGCTTGTTTTTGGGGATGGCAAGGGAGATATTCTTGAGATTGTGGAGCCGTGCTCCACGAATGATGATCTCAGACATGGTGCCTGGTCTCCGTTGAACCCGCACGCAGGCTGACCTTCGGCTCGCCCGGGATCCTCCGGCAGGATTTCATTATAACTTCAGTTTCGTTCCAGCCACGGTTGGGGAGTCGGTCAGACGGGTAAGCGGGAGGAGACTTTCGATTACCCGGGTCTGCGCGGCTGCCTGCATGAATAAATGACAAATGTCACCTCTTTTCTTTTTTTTCTTGCAGCAGTTGACAGGCTTTTCATGGCGTGCTATTATGTGGAATGACGTTCTACATAGTGGAATTCACAGAAAAACCTTCCCGCATTGTTTTAAACTGAACCGGCATGTCTCTCGCACCGAAAAGCATCGAGCGCCCGCCTCATAAAGGCTCCACCCGCTGGGATCTGTCAGATAATTCCCAGCGTGCCTCGCTTTCCACCACGGTGGCGAAAGCGATGAGCATCGTTGAGATCCTGGCAGCCAGGGCGGAAGTTGGTGTTGGCTTGAGCGAACTCTCCGCGCTGATCGGCATGCCCAAGAGCTCCACCCACCGCTACATGGCAACCCTGATATCGGTTGGACTGGCGGAACGCACGGAAGAGGATCGTATCCGGCTCGGCACGCGGGTGGTCGAACTGGCGGGTTCCTTCCTGGCCAATAGCGACCTGCGCAGCGAGAGCCAGGCGATCCTCGACGAACTGGCAGACATGACTGGCGAAACCATCAATCTGGCGGTGCCCTCCGGTACCGACGTGGTGTACATCGCCAAGATCGAGAGCAAGCACACCCTGGGCATGTTCTCCCATCTCGGGGCGCGCCTGCCGATGTACTGCACCTCGCTGGGCAAAGCCATCCTGGCTTTCAGCTCGCCGTCGTTGCTGCAGGCTGTGCTGGCTGAGCGCCTGCCGGCAAGAACACCTCATACCATCACCTCTCCCAGGGCAATCAAGAATGAACTGGTTACCGTCCATGCGCAGGGTTTCGCGCTGGATAACGAGGAGAACGAAACGGGCATCTGCTGCGTGGGCGCGCCGATCCTGGATTACAGCGGAAAGGCTATTGCGGCCATCAGCATCGCCGGTCCCTGCGAGCGGATGAAGCCTGAGCGCGCCACACAATTGGGGCCGCTCGTGTGGGAGAGCACCCAGCGCATTTCCCGGCGGCAGGGCTTCATCGGGCAGGTGGCGGGTCGGAACGGACGGAACAACGCCGGGTAGGGCTTGCAGACTCCCGGGGATCCTGATGCTGGAATAAATCCTGAAAAATATAAGGAAAGAGAAGGCGAGGAAAAAATGAAAATGCTGATTGATGATAAATGGGTGGAAGCCTCCGACGGAGCCTGGACCGAGATCCGTAATCCCGGCACCGGCGAGGTGCTCGACAAGGTGCCACGTGCCACGCTTGAGGACGTGACCCGCGTGGTGGAAGCCGCCCAAAAGGGCCGGCAGGCCATGCGCCGTTTGACGGCACATCAGCGCTACGAGATCCTGAACCGCATTGCCCTGGCCATCGAAGCTCACGGGCCGGAACTGGGTAAACTGCTGGCAGCGGAGAACGGAAAGCCCATCCAGCAGACGCGTGCCGAGGTGATGGTGACTGCCAATATCTTCCGCGGCTTTGCCGAGGAGGGCAAGCGCATCTTCGGGCGGGTGATGCCGGTGGATGCCGTGCGCGGCAATGAGCGTCATTTCGCTTTCACCATCCGCCAGCCTCTGGGGGTGGTGGCAGCGATCGTGCCGTTCAACTACCCGGTGGAATTATGGGGGCACAAGGCCGCCTCGGCGCTGGCAGCCGGGAACGCGGTCATCTCGAAACCACCCAGCGCCTGCCCGCTGACCCTGTTGAAGATCAGCGAATTGATGCAGCCGTGCGGCCTGCCGCCCGGCGCCCATCAAATGATCACCGGTCCCGGTGCCCTGATCGGAGATTTCCTGGCGCGCTCGAACGGCGTCCAGTTACTCACCGTTACCGGCAGCACCGAGGTGGGCGTGCGGATCGCCGAACTGGCCGCGCAGAACCTGAAGAAGGTGCACATGGAACTGGGCGGCAATGATGCCCTTATCATCCTGGCAGACGCCGACCTGGAGAAAGCCGCCACAGCAGTGGTGCTGGGACGGCTGGCGCGCGGCAACGGGCAGATCTGTTGTGCGGTCAAGCGCGTCCTTGTGGAAGCGCCTATTTTCGACAGGTTTGCAGCCTTGCTGACCAAAAAAGCGCTGGCGCTCAAGGTCGGCGACCAACTGCAGGAAGACACCGACGTGGGTCCATTGATCAATGAGCAGGCCGCAGTGGAAGTGGAAGCCTTTGTGACGGGGGCGGTGAAGGCCGGTGCGAAGGTCCTGGCGGGCGGTAAACGCCACGGCAGTTTCATGGACCCCACCGTTCTCTGCGATGTGGCAGTGGACATGCCGCTCTTCAAGGAGGAGGTTTTCGGACCGGTGGTGCCGCTGGTGCGCTTCACCACCATCGATGAGGCCGTGGGCATGGCCAATGACTCGCCTTACGGGCTGCAGGCGGCGGTATTCACCCAGGATATCAATAAAGCGCTGGATATTGCCTACCGGCTGGAGGCTGGCGGCGTGATCATCAACTGGTCGTCGGCACTGCGGGTGGAAACGCTGCCCTTTGGCGGCATCAAGATGAGCGGGCACGGGCGCGAGGGCGTCCACGACACGCTGGATGAAATGACCGACCAGAAGGCGATCGTTGTCCACAATGCCTTCCCGGCGGTGGATCAGGTCTAGGTTTAGGTTGAAGAAAATTTCTAAGGCTGATTTACTGTGGAAAGGTTATGACAGATAACGATTTCCTGGTGATGCGCGGCATCAGCAAGAGTTTCGATGGCACCCAGGCGCTGAAGGGGGTGAATTTCAGCGCCCGCCTTGGGGAGGTGCACGCCATTGTCGGCGAGAACGGGGCCGGAAAGTCCACGTTGATGAAGATCCTCGCCGGGGCGCTGCATCGCGATGCCGGCGAGATCATCCTGGATGGCTCACCCGTTCTCATTAACAGCCCCTTCGCCGCGCACCAACTCGGTATCCGGGCGGTATACCAGGAATTCAGCCTTGTGCGCCACTTGAGCGTCACAGAAAACATCCTGCTCGGGCAGATGCCCTCCGGCAGGTTGAAATGGCTGTTGGACTGGAAGAAGGCTCACCAGCAGGCGGAGGAAAAACTGGCCGAGATCGGCTTTACCGGGCTGAACGTGCGCACCCAGGTGTCGCGGTTGACCGTCTCGCAGCAACAAATGGTGGAGATCGCCAAGGCAGCGGTCACCCGGCCGCGTATCTGGATACTCGACGAACCCTCGGCGGTCCTTTCGCAGGAGGAATTGAACCGCCTCTTCGAAGTGATCCAGAAACTTAAGCAGGAATCCGCCCTCATCCTGTACATTTCCCACCGCCTGGAAGAGGTCTACCAGGTGGCTGACCGGATCACCGTGCTCAAGGATGGCGAATTGATCGGCACGGTCTCACCCCGTGAGGCTGATCAGAACCGGTTGATCAGGATGATGGTGGGGCGTGACCTGGGAGAATTCTTTCCAAAGCGCCAGCCCAAACCGGGTGAGGAAGCCTTGCGTGTGCAGGACTTCAGCCGGGAGGGCTGGTTCGATAAAATCTCCTTTTCGGTGCGGCACGGGGAGATCGTGGGGCTATTCGGCCTGGTGGGCAGCGGGCGCACGCAGGTGGCGCGCTGCATCTTCGGTGCCGATCCCCTCAGCGGTGGGGAAGTGTTCCTGGAAGGTCAGCCGGTGAGGCTGCGCTCACCGGGTGAGGCGGTGAGAATGGGGATTGCCTTCCTGACCGAGGACCGCAAGCGCGATGGGCTGGTGATGAGCTGTTCGATCGTGGATAATGCCAGCCTGGCAACATTGAACCAGGTCAGCAGGTATGGTGTCCTGGACATCAAGAAACGCGATGGACGGGTGCAGGAGAAGGTGGAAGAGCTCTCGATCCACCCTGCCCAGATCAGCCGCCTGGTGCGCCAGCTCAGCGGCGGGAACCAGCAGAAAGTGATCCTGGCCAAGTGGCTGCTTTCGCAGGCGCGCGTGCTCATCATGGATGAGCCGACGCGCGGGGTGGACGTGGCCACCAAGGTGGATATCTACCGCCTGATCAGCGACCTGGCCGACCAAGGGGTTGGTGTTCTATTGATCTCTTCAGAATTACCCGAGATCCTGGGTATGAGCGACCGTGCGCTGGTGATGCGGGAGGGCGCCCTGGTCGGAGAATTTCCACGAGCGCAAGCCAGCGAGGAAAGACTTCTGGCATGTGCCGCAGGAGTGGTGCAATGAGCTGTCAACAGGGATTACAACTATGAAACCATCCTTTTTTTCTGCGGCATGGAAATTAATCTCGGGCTGGCTGTTCACCCGCGGCAGGGGTGGTCCGGACCTGAAGCGGCGCTGGATCGATTATGCTTTCTTTGGCGCATTTGTCATCCTGCTGGTAGTGACTGCAATGATGTCGGATGTCTTCTTCACCCAGCGGAACCTGAGCAACCTGATGCGCCAGACAGTGACCAATGGGCTGCTCAGCCTGGGCATGTTGATCGTCATCCTGACGGGAGGCATCGATCTTTCCGTCGGTCCCATTGTTGCGCTTACCGGCATCATGGTGGCAGGCTTCTCAAACCAGGGCATGCCTCTCCCGCTTGCCCTCCTGATCTGCCTGGGGGTGGGAGGGGCGGTTGGCGCGGTCAACGGCTTCTTTATTGCCCGATTTAAACTGCAGCCATTCATCGTCACGCTTGCCACGCTGGGCGCCATCCGCGGCCTGGTCTATGTTTATTCGGATATCCCCATCACGCCCACGGATCCTGCATTCCGGGCCAGCCTGGGAGCCGGGATGATCGGTCCGTTCCCGATCGCAGCCCTGATCATGCTGACGTGTTTCCCCCTGGTATGGTTCTTCCTGAACCGCACCCGCTCGGGACGGGCGATCGTAGCCATTGGCGGCAACGAAGAAGCAGTCCGCCTGGCCGGGATCAACGTCACCTGGAATATTTTCCTCGCCTACATCCTTTCCGGCCTCTTTGCAGCCCTGGCCGGAGTGATCCTGGCCTCCCGCCTGGGGATCTCGCAGCCGAGCGTGGGTGCGGGATTCGAGCTGGACGCCATTGCTGCATGCGTCATTGGGGGTGCCATCCTGGGCGGGGGCGGGGGAAGTACCTTTGGCACCCTGGCAGGGGTGGCGGCGCTGGGCATGATCGATAATCTTCTCAACCTGTTCAATGTGCAATCCTACTACCAGCAGATTTTGAAAGGTGTAATCATCCTGATAGCCGTGCTGGCACGGCGCAAACAACGATAAAAATGGATGCCATACCAGATGGTCAATGGCATCCGGATTGGTGGAAAGGAGGCAAATCGGAAACAAAGGAAAACGTGTCTGCTTCGAAACCTGTTTGTTCAATCCAACAATAGAAATCTGAGGAGGATCAAAGAATGAAAAGGAATCTAGCTATTACGGTCGTCTTGGCCCTGGCGATCATGCTTGCTGCCTGTGCGCCTGCGGAGACCAGGCGGCGGAACCGGAGCGGTAAGCATCAAGATCGGGATGGCCAATTTCTCACAATGCTGCCCGTATTTCATCGGGATGAACAATTCCGTCATCGATGAAGCAGCTGACTACAGCAACGTCACTATCGTATCCACGGATGCGAATGGTGACGCCGCCAAGTTCCAATCGGATATCGAAGACCTGATCGCCCAGAATGTTGACGGCGTCATCATCTCGGGCGCCTGGCTCGAGCAGGCACCTGCAGCCCTGGATGCCCTCAAGACAGCCGGCGTCCCCACCGTCCTGGTTGACCGGCTATTTACCCAGGGCGCTGCTGAAGCATACACCTCCTACATCGGTCCGGATAACTTCACCATCGGTGTCCAGGATGGTCAGTACATTGCTGATCGCCTCAACGGACAGGGTGTGGTGGTGGAATTGCGCGGCGGCCCGGCAGATAACTCGATCGGCCTCAACCGCAGCAACGGCTGCAACAGTGTGCTCTCCACCTATCCCGGCATCACCGTTGTGGTTGCACCTGATTTCGGCGGCTGGAGCGCGGATGGCGGCATTACCCTGATGGAAGATCTGCTGGCAGCCAATCCGCAGATCGATGCCGTGTTCTGCGAGAACGACTCCATGTGCCTGGGTGCCCAGACGGCCATCGCGGATGCTGGTCGCACGGATGAGATGTTCCTGGTCGGCGTGGACGGCGAAAATGCCGCCCTGGAAGCGATCATGAACAACACCAACTACGCTGCCACCGGCCTGAACAACTCGGACCAGATCGGTCGCGCCGCATTCCATCGCCTGATGGCGATCCTGGCCGGCGCCACCCCGGAACAGAAAACCTTCCTGCCCTCACCTCTCATCAACAAGGACAACGTTATTAAGTACTACAATCCGGGAGGCGAGTTCTAGGACCGGGTAAAGATAATTTCCTGTAGTGCCTGCCTCGGCAGGCTGTCGGGCTTCCCCAGTGTTCCAAGGTATAAAAAACCTGCTGGGGAAGCCTGTTCATAATCATGGAGATGAAAAGATGAAGATCGAAGCCCGCCTGGAACAACTCGGTCTGACCCTGCCGGATCCCCCCAAACCGGTCGGTGCTTATCTCACCTCCCGCCTTTCAGGCAACCTGCTTTTCCTGTCGGGCACCACCTGCTATACCCGGGAAGGATTGCTTTACAAGGGCAGGGTGGGCAAGGAACTTTCCCTGCAGGAGGGCTACGCGGCTGCCCGCCAGACCATGCTCAACCTTCTCAGCGCGGCAAAGGCCGCCCTGGGTGACCTGGACAGGGTGGAATTTGTTGTAAAACTCAATGGCTATGTCAATTCCACCCCCGATTTCGACCGCCAGCCCGAGGTGATCAACGGCGCTTCCGACCTGCTCGAGCAGGTCTTCGGGGAGGCAGGCAGGCATGCCCGCACCTCCATCGGTGTGAATGTTCTGCCGGGTAACATCCCGGTGGAGATCGAGATGGTGCTGCAGGTGCGCGGAATAACCTCTCAACGGGTGAGACCGCCCAATCTGGATACAAAACTATTTAGCCGGCATTCCCCCGTCGCGGCCTATTTATTCTGGCATACTTTGGTGTCACCGTCCGGTTCCAATTGCATTGCGGGTGCGACTACAGGGAACTCCAATCCCTGTACAACGGCGCAATTGAACGGGTGGGGGTGGGGATGGCTGCCAGCACCCGCACCTGGAGAGTATCCCCGGAAGGCGTTCCGGCGCCCAGCGGCACCCAGCAGCCCATCTGCGGTCTGAGCATGATATACAACCAGGTGTTCTCCTGGTTGCGCCCGTCGATCAGGTAAGCCTGTCCCTTCATCGCCAGTTCGTCCCATCCGAAGATCGGGTCCGGACCGAACCGGCAGTAGGCATTCATGCTGGGGGTGAAAAAGAATCCCCCGTGGGAGTATCCGTCGGTGCTCCCAGATCGGTCACCGGGACACAGTTGGAAAATTCGGACGTATTGCCGTTCGGATCGGTGGCTGTGGCAGTGATGACATCCCCGGCCTCGTAATACGTGAAAGGCACAACCTGGCTGAACGATGCCTGCCCGTTGACATTGGTGGTCAGCGCAAAGGAATGCATCATGGCGCGCCCTTCTCCGTAGCCGGATGGATCGCAGAAGGCATCCGAGTAGATTTGCACGGTATAAATCGTTCCGGGGGCGCTGCTGAGCGTCCCGTGGTAGGTGGTATTGTTCGCCACCGGATCGATGATGGCAGAGACGATCACGGGGTAATTCTGGCGGTTGTTATCTCCCGAATCGAGGTCCTGAGGATCGTTGGGGATCACCGCATCTTCAGAGATGACGATGCCGAGCCCGCCGTTGGAGTGGATGGAGTTCGACAGGATGGAATTGCCGGTTGCTCCCGCCGCTTTCCGAGATCACCGCCACGCCGTTCAGGGCGTTATTGGCAATGGTATTGGCCAGGCCTGTCCCGTCGATATTGTTGCCCGAGCCCTTGATCAGGATCCCATTCCCACCGTTGCCCAGCTGGGCTTCGGTTGTACTCATGCCGATCTGATTGCCCTGCACCGTGGCTCCCCGGTACAGGAGCAGCCCATCCCCATCGTTTCCCGAAATCAGGTTCCCCTGTCCGAACGTGGTACCTCCGATGGTCACGCTCGTATCCCCCTCGGCCAGGCCCACCTCGATACCGGTCCCGTTGCCAATGGCAGCCGTTCCGGAGTAATTCGTACCGATGTAATTACCACGGATCACGATGCCCGTGGACCCGCTCACGATCGCCACACCCGGACCGCCATTCCCCGAGATCAGGTTGCGTGCTCCTGAAAAAGCGGCGCCAACCTCATGACCTGTCCCTGCCAGGCGCACGCCGCCCTTGATATTCCCGAGGGCAAATGTCCCCGCCCGGTCGGTGCCAATGCGGTTACCGAACACGGATACCTCGTTGGAACCGTCTTCCACGTACACGCCAAAGAGCCCGTTGGCGGAGATCACGTTCATGGAACCCGGTTCACCCCCGCCGATCTGGATGCTGCCCATGCCAAAAGCGTACACCCCGCTTGCCTGGTTGCCCAACCCGACCGTTCCGGTTACATCCGTGCCGATGTAGTTCCCCTGCACCAGCACGGCGCCAGCCTGCACACGCACGCCGTTCGCGCCGTTCCCCGAGATGATATTGCGGGCATTGATCGTCGTGCCTCCCACCAGGTTCAGGTCTTCGTTGATGGTCACCCCGTTTTGGATGTTCCCCAGCGCGGCATTCCCCGCCGCGTTCGTACCGATGCGGTTGCCCTGCGTGTCGTTGCGCACGCCGTTGATCACCACCCCGTCGCCCAGGTTGGCGGAGATCACATTCCCGTAACCGGCATAGGTTCCGCCGATGATATTCTCGTTTCCCGCCACCAGGATACCGTTTTCCGAATTCCCCAGGGCGGCTGAACCGCTGACATTCGTACCGATGTAATTGTTGATGACCTGGTTATCGTTCGAAAGCAGCACGATCCCGTTCCCCAGGTTGCCCGAGATGATGTTCCTGTCTGCAGCGGCGGCTCCGCCGATGGTATTCGCGTCCCCGCCTTCCACCCAGATGCCGCCTGTGCCGTTTGGCCCTGCCGCGCTTCCGCTGCTGTCGACGCCGATGTAACAGCCGACGATCACGTTCCCCCCATTATCATCGATGCGTATCCCGTTTCCCGTGAAGTTGATGATCGCCAGGCCCTTAACGGTGGTATTTCCTCCGTCCAGCATCAATCCATACACATCGGGAACAGAGGCCAGGCTTCCATCCAGGATGATCAGTGGCGTGCCGGAAAAACCGGGCTGGGTGGTGCCGTCGATGGTCACCGGCTCAGTTGTGAACGGCAGCCACGACTCCACATGAATTACCTGCGTTCCACCGCCGCCGATGTTGAACCTGATCTTGGCTGGCTCGGGAAGCGAATTGGCTTCGATGATCGCCTCCCTCAGGCTGCAATGGGAGGCATTGCAGGTGCCATCGTTGACATCATCTGTGGTGTTGACCATGACGATAGGTCCACCACCGCCCCCTCCGCCTCCGCCCCCGCAGGAGGCGAGCAGCCAGACCAGCACCAGCGACCCGGTCAGCACAATCTTGGAATAGGATCTCATGGCAATTCTCCTTTAAATTTACTCCTGCACCAGAGGGAACAGGGTGAATTTTTAACTATTAATGGCTACGCCTCTGGAGCCAATTATTTTA
Organism: uncultured Chloroflexia bacterium; assembly: GCA_963828815.1. Taxonomy (GTDB): domain Bacteria; phylum Chloroflexota; class Anaerolineae; order Anaerolineales; family Villigracilaceae; genus UBA877. The sequence goes on along the minus strand of CAWHGD010000002.1, from coordinate 563,465 downwards.
ATTTCATACAGAACATACCCTGCCCGTCGGTGGCGGCATAGAGGAATGTCCCGTCGGCGGAGACTGTCATTGAGGTCGTATAGCGGACCCAGGGAGTGGTCCCGAGGGCGGACCAGGAGAGACCGGCGTCGGTGGAGATGTATACATCGGTGAAGGAGGCATACATCGTCCGGTCCTCGCGGAAGGAATACGACAGAACCAGGAGATCGTAATAACTGTACTCGAATCCGGTATTGGCTTCCTCCCAGGAATTGCCTCCGTCGATGGATTTATAGATCCCCTTGTTACCCACTCCCGCATAGAGTGTATGGTCATCGGGGAAGTCGGGGGAGAAATTGATCGAGCGGACCTCCAAACCGGGCAGGTTGGCATTCTTGCTCTGCCAGGTGGTGCCTCCATCGCTGGAGTGGTAGATCCCACCCTTGTAATCGGAGGCAAAGATCGTCCGGTCCTGGCTGAAACCCGGTGAGAACGCAATTGTATAGACAAAGCCGTCTGCGAAACCGGCATTCACATCCGTCCAGGTATCCCCGCCATCCGTTGACCGGTAGACGATGCCATTGTAAGCACCCGCCAGCAGGGTCTGGTCATTTGGAAAATCCGGCGATAAGGCAATCGCATAAAATTTGCGTTCCACCAGGCCTGTATTGATATCCTGCCAGGTTTCGCCTCCATCCCTGGACCGGTAGATGCCATCGTTCTCTGTGGAAGTGTAAACCGTGTGATCCTGGGGATAGCCTGGGGAGATCGCCAGGACAAAGGGACCGGGGATGGCTGCCCCCTGGCTGCTTGCCAGCCATGTCCTTCCGGCGTCTGTGGAACGCACGATCCCCTGGAAGTCCGTAGCGGCGAAGAGCGTCTGGTCATTGATAAAATCCGGCGAGGAGACCACTCCTCGAACGTAGATGTTGGTCAGGCCGGCGCTCGAGTTGGTCCAGGTTTCCCCCTGATCGGAGGAACGGTAGATCCCATCACCATATAAGCCGATGAAAAGCGTGCTATCGGGGGCGACAGTGAGGCTATAGACCTGGAGGTTTCTGCCGAAGCCGTTGGTGTATCCGGTCCAGTTCGAACCTCCGTCCGTGGATTTGAAGAAACCCGAGCTGCTTTCCCCGGCATAGATGGTGCGGTCGCTCGAAAATCCCTGCGAGACCTGCAGACCCCTGATATACATGCCGGGCAGGCCCGCCTGGATCCAGTTATCACCACCGCTCGTGGAGAGGTAGATCCCGGTCCCGTTGGACCCGGCGAAGAGGATGTGATCCTGGGTAAAATCGGGTGAGACCGCCAGGGAGAGCATGATCTGGGGGCCGATCCCGCCGGTGATATCCTGCCAGGAACCGCCTCCATCCGTGGAGCGAAAGACTCCGGTTCCGTTCACTGTAAAGAGGGTATGGTCAGCGGGGAAATCCGGGGAGAGCACCACGGCATTGATATAGAGGTTATCCAATCCGGTGTTGACCGCCGTCCATGAGAGGCCGCCATCCTGGCTTATAAAAATACCGCTCGAGGACGTTCCGGCGAAGAGGGTATGGTCGCTGGAAAAACCAGGGGAAACGGCCAGGGAGTAAATGTAAGTATCCGGGATGGGCACGGTCGAGGTCTGCCAGTTCTGTCCTGCATCTGTTGAAACCAGCACGCCGATATCGCGGATACCTGCGAAAATGGTATGGTCGTTACCATAATCGGGGGAGACAGCCACCGAATAGGCCATGTTAAACCCCCGGGTATTGGTGATCGTAGCCCAGGTAATCCCCCCATCGGTCGATTTGAAGATCCCGGCTTCTTCCGTGGCGGCAAAGATGGTCCGGTCGCTGCTAAAATCGGGCGAAATCGCCATGTCTCTGATGACCCCGGCGTACATCCCATACGAGCAGGATGCCCAGATGCCGACATTGCCGTATTCAGGCACAGCGGTCATGGTCGGCACGCCGGCTGGATAGGTTGCCTGCCAGGTTGGGAGGGGATTATTGGGACCGGGCAGGTTGCAGGAAAGTATGGATGCCAGCAGGATAAGGGTGACAAGGAACAGCAATGATCTGGATTTCATGGCGCCTCCTTTGCAAAGGTCCGCATCACTCCCCTGAGATGGTTTGGCCGCGTACGATGCAGCGATGGTGCGATCGACGGTCCACTATGGAAGGATGAATATCTTATATATTAGCACTTTCATACCCTTGAGGCAATCGACCTGTATCATCCAACCTTGAGGAGGGGTCGACCATTCCCAGGGACAAAAAAGCCCCCGTGACGGGGGCTCGGCAACCAATCTAGAGAAGGTTATCCAGCAATTCCAGCATCTCCTTGTCGCCGCCTGCAGGAGGTGTCCAGTCCACCTGGACAACCTCCACCCCCTGTTCTTCCATGCTCCGGGCAAACTGACCCAGACCGATGTTGATGACTATGATCTGCTCTTCCAGCAGTTGTGTGATCCTTGTTTCCATGGGGCTCTATCCTTTCCCAAGCAGCCGGCAGCAAGCCAGCGATGCTGTTGCATTACTGTGATAGACCAGGACGCCAGCCTCGCGCAGCATCCTCTCCTGCAACTCGAGGCCCTGCGGATCAGATTCCGTACCACAAATCGAAGCAACCACGCTGAGCCAACCGCCGCGCTGCCTGGCTAGTGTTTTGGCTTCCCGGATGGCATCCACCAGTTCCCCAACCGGGTCCAGAGAAGCGTTGTAACCAAGGATGAAGTCCAGATACAGGACGGCCATGCCAGGATCCTGGCTTTCCAGCAGGATTCGGCGTTTGCGCATCGTCCCGTCGATCATCGGATGCGGTTTTCCCACCATGTAATACTCGTCACCCATGTCGACGATGGTATGCTCGATGCTGCGGTCTGGATGCTCGAGCTGGTCCTTTTGCTCGAAGGGACTGTTCGAGCGGATGCGGATGCCTGCCGAGCGCAGGATCTGCTGGGACTGGTAGCAGAAGGTGCCGCCGGCGAGAATGCCGCGCAGGTATTTTTGTTCAGGGGAGCGGAGAGCCACTTCTCCCTGAAGAGCCTCCTGTTCCTGGCGGGTAAAAACCTCCTGCCCGGGTCCGGGTTTCCCTCCCACAGCCACCACCGCCATCCGCACAGCCTCGTCGATGGTGCGGGCGAATTGGAGACCGCCCTTCGCTGTGAAATGCCCGCTGTCCACACCAAGGAAGCAGCCGATGACCGGTTTCTGAAGCTTCCCGATCCGTTTGAGAAGCCGTTCCAGGGTGGAGGCAGCCGGGGGCTTGGAAACCAGGGCGATGACTTTCGTCCCAGGATCCGCCTCGAGCGCATCCAGGGCGGCGAATGTCGTCAGGCCGCCGATGCTGTCAGACAGATCGCGGCTGCCTGTACCAATGGCATGCGAGATGCCGCCGCCGCCGTTATGAACCTGGCTGGTAAATTCCTGCAGCCCGGTGCCGGCTGCTCCGATCGCGCCGATGGAACCCCTGCGCACCATGTTGGCAAAACCAAGTCCCACCCCGCCGATGAGACTGGTGCCGCAGTCCGGGCCCATGACCAGCAAGCCCTGGCGGACCGCGGTCTGTTTGAGTTCAAGCTCGTCTTCCATGGAGACGTTGTCGCTGAAAAGAAAGACATGCAGGCCGGCCTGGAGGGCGTGGCGCGCCTCCCGGGCGGCATATTCCCCGGGGACGGAGATGACCGCCAGGTTGGCATGCGGCTGGACGGTCAAACCTTCCGTGAGCGTGCGCACCAGCAGGGCTGGGGCTGCACTCTCCAGGACAACATTCAACCATTCGTCCAGGCGTCCGAGAACGGCCTCCACAATACCCTTTGTTTCCGCGATGACTGCCACGATCAGGTCATTGGGCTGGGCAGCCTCGATCTGTGGATCCTGGATGCCAATATCCACAAGCAGCTTTTTGTTGGCGGAGCTGCCCATCAGCACGGCGGTCTGCTGAACTCCTTTTACTTCGGAGATGCGCCGGTTGACGCTCATCAGGAAGACGGAGTCGTAATACTGGTTCTTGCGGATGACAAAACCGGAGGCCATGCGCGTTCCTTTTCTGGGCGATATCATTTACTGATATCGTACTTGCGGCTGAAAGCGATCAGGGCTTTCTTGAAGCATTCCAGCGGCGCGCGCACCAGGCCGGCGCCGATCTTCGGGTAGCCCGGATCCCTGTGCGCGATGGCGGTATCGATGATTGGAGTAGACCCCGTCTGCACCACCTTGCGGATATCGATCCCGATGGAGGTCCCAACAAAACCCAGCGCCGGCATCCGGTAGGTGGGATGCGTGGAGACGGTAATCTTCCTCATTTCCCGGGAATAGGCAAGTGCCTCCTCCGGGGTGCCTCCTACCAGGCTGAGGATTCCCGGTGCGCCGCCGATGGTGAAAGCCCCCCAGCCCACGGTCTCGGTGATGGCCGAATCGCCCATATCCAGGCCGGCGTCTTCCGCAGAGAATCCGGGCAGGTACAACCCGTCGACGGCCGGTGAGGGGGCGGTAAACCAGTCCTCTCCCAGACCGCTGACCCGGATCCCAAATTCCGTGCCGTTGCGGCACATGGCGGTCACGATCGTGCTGTATTCGATGTCCATGGCGGGATCTGCAATCGCCTTGCCGCAGGCCATGGCGATACCCAGGAAGATCAATTCGTGGTTGGTCACATAGCCAAGGGTGGCCAGCAGGTCCTGCTTTGGCAATTCCGTCTTTGCCATGGCCATGGCCATCGCATTGGCGAACAGGCTGGAGGCGGCGCTGTGCCGGTTATGCAGTTCATCTCCCATCTGCAGGGCCTTGGTGATGATCGGTTTCAGCTCCAGGATGCCGATCGTCTTGAGCGCCTTGCGGAGGGTGGGCGCCCAAACATCCCGCCATAATTCGAGTCCCTTCAAAGCCTGGGCGCTGTAATCCCCGAACTGCTGGTTTCCCTCCACCTGCCGGCAGAAGGCGCGGTTCTTAAAAGCCCGGTTTTCCACCACCCAGACAGGAGCGGAGGGTGAGATCGTCCCGGCCATCGGGCCGACCGATCTGGTGATGGTGATTGGGCTCCAGCGAGACGCCGCCTTTTTCCAGCAGCGCGGCCGCCTCATCGACAGTTTTCGCCCATCCTTCGTAAAGAACCTGCCCGATGAGCGCGCCTCTCTGGGCGCCGCACATACGCTTCCATTCAACAGGCGGTCCGGAATGAATGATCATTTTGCCCTGGAGCCCGGGGATCACTTCCCCTGCCGGGGCGATGTCCACCAGCACCGGATCGCCCAGGTTCAGACGGGCTGCGGCTTCTTCATTGGCTTTTTCGATCTTCTGTTTGATATCCATGATTTTTCCCTTTCATTTCGGGCTATTGATCGGGCTGACAGGAGAGGTTGCAGACAGCCCCACCAGGAAACCTGTCAACATATCCCAACCGGTGGAATGACCTATGTTAACAAGTGTTTCCGCATTTGACTGAAGGGTATCATCCGGATCCCCTTGCAGCAGCGTGCTGGCGAATTTTTCCAGCGGTTCCAGCCCGTATCCACGGGCATTGTCTTTCAAGAGAGTGAAACTGACCAGATTCGTACGTGTTCTGTTTTGTTCGATGAATAAGGAATAATCGCTTGCGATATCCAGTTCGTGGGGGTACGCCTGCCGGAGCCGGTTGAGACAGAAAAAAAGTCCTCCCAGGAAGTCATCCCCTGAAGGAGTGAGGCCTTCTCCCAGGCCGATCAATTCCGAGGCGGCTTCCGGTATGGAGCGGACCTCGTGATGGGAAAGCAAGGTGAGTATCTGTTCCACTGCCGGCCAGGCGGAGGCAAGAAAGATAATTCCCAGGTCGATTCCTGTTCTGGCAGGATGTTGACCATAATTCAGGATCATTGGTATCAATTGACCCAGCCCGACTGGTTGATGCAATTCAAGGAAACGGCGGAAGAAGGATGCTGATTGTTCGCCAAGTTTTTCCGGTGCAAGGAAATCACCTGCAGGCAGGCCAGGACTTTTCCAGACCTGCGCAAGACTCCAATCCAGGGAAATCCGGGAGGTTAATTCCAGCCTCCGGTTGCGGAAAGCCACAGGGGCTCCCACGACCATCATAGGCATGGGAGATGAGATCTGCAGGCAGCGGCGGTGCATCGGGCTGTTCTCCCCGGCGATCCAATAGAGTTCGTCCTCCGCGGTTCCCAGATAGATTGCCTGGCTGACAGCAGCCACGACCACCCCGTCCATGCCGGAGGCAAGCCAGCGGAGGGCAGCATCGCCCATCACTTGCACCTTAAGGGAGGATTCCTGATTGCCTTTTCTCATTATTTCCAGGGTGGGGCACCACCTTCGAAGATGGTGGTGCCCCAAACACATAGAAAAAGGAAATTGTCTATTTAGGGCTGCCGACCACGCCCTTGACGAACCAGTCGACTGTGCTCATGTCAGCCGGAGCCAGGACTTCGCCCTCGGTAATGCGGACGGTTCCATCCTGGTCCATGATCGGACCCTTGAACACGACGAGAGTGCCGGCCTCGATCGCGGCTTCCTTCTCGGCGACCATGTCTTTCACTTCCTGCGGTACGAGTGGTCCGAACGGTGCAATGGCCATGCAACCTTCTGCCAGGCCACAGTGCAGGGATTTCACGTCTCCCCAGGTACCATCGATCACTTCCTGGGCCAGCCAGGTCAGCTTTTCGCCCAGGGTGAAGCCGGTTCCGGAGATCCAGTACTCGGGAGCGAACTGCTGGGCTGCCAGGTTCTGGAAGCCGATCGAATAGACACCGCGCAATTCGGCGGTCGTGACAACCGTGATGGGTGAATCGACATGCATGGTGATCACATCCGCGCCCTGGTTGATGAGCGAGTTGGTCACTTCGGCTTCCTTGGCTGAATCGCCCCAGGAAAAGGTGTACGACACGATCGTTTCAGCGTCCGGGTTCACCGATTGAACGCCCAGTTCGAAGGCATTGACGAAGACCAGGGTCCAGGACAATGGAGAGTTGGCAACGAAGCCGATCTTGTTGGATTGGGTCATCATGCCGGCCGCCACACCCATCAGGTACCAGCCATCCGGGGGATTGCCAAAGAAATTGCCCATGTTGTCACGTACCAACCAGCCACCGGCATGTTCAAAGATGACATCCGGGTGGGTCGCTGCCAGCGCATAAGCGGGACCTTGATGGCTGAAACCGGTTGCGAAGATCAACTTGGCGCCCTGGGAGATCATGTTCAACATGGTGGTAGTCGCGCCGGCTTCATCGTACACATTCTCGGCTTCGATGATTTGTACGCAAGGGATATTGGTCTTGATCGCCATTACGGCCTCGTGCATGGCCTGGTTGTAGCCGGCATCATTGATGTATCCGCCGTAGGTTGCACCGATGGTCGGACACGGGCCTGCTCCCACCGGCGCGGTCGTGGGCGTGGTCTTCGGGGTACAGGCCGAAAGCAGCATAAGCGTGCAAATTACCATGGAAATCACAACATAACTTTTTTTCATCTTTTCTTCTCCTTGGAGTATGGTTGATAAGGTGCAAGGGGTGGGACTGAAATATAGATCCTGAACAAAGAATACCTCCTTTCCGAACAACAGCGCTTTCTCATTCACTGCCTTGATAGACCCTGCCCAGCATGGCCGGAGCCGCATGCCTGCGGTTGCCTCCCCAGGCGATCAGCACGATCAGTGTCAGGAGATAGGGGATGGTGTCCAACAGGTAAGGTGAGACTTGTACGCCGCTGGATTGCAGCAGCAACTGGAAAGCCACCGCACCGCTGAAGACGAGTGCGCCAACGATGGCGCGCAGCGGATGCCATTTCGAGAAAATAACCAGTGCCACGGCGATAAAGCCGCGCCCGGCGGTCATGTCTTCAGTCCAGTTCGTGGCATAGGCGATCGCCAGGTGGGCTGCCCCAAGGCCTGCCAGCATGCCTCCCACGAACAGGGCCTGGTAGCGGACCAGGTTCGGGTTGCGCCCGGAGGCATAAGCCGTGTCGGCATTTTCACCCACCGCCCGCACGCCGAGCCCCCAGCGGGTGCGATAGAGAAGCCACCAGACCAGGATCGCAGCCGGGATGACCAGGTAGATCAGCAGGTCGAACTTGAACAGGGAGGAATACTTCAGGGGCAGGACGGCGGTGCCGGGAAATACGAACCTGGTCAGGCTGTTGATCTTCTCGCCGACAAACGATTTCCCGATCAGGGAGCTCAGGCCGAAGCCGAAGAACATCAATGCCAGGCCGCTGGCCAGTTGGTTGGCCTTGCGGGTGATGACCAGGTAGCCGAGCACCATGTTCATCAAGCCGCCTGCCAGCATGGAGACCAGGATGCCCAGGTAAGGGTTGCCGCTCAGGGAGGTCACGGCAAAGCCGGATGCGGCGCTTACCAGCAGCACCCCCTCCAGCCCCAGGTTGACGATCCCGGCGCGTTCATCAATCACCTCGCCCAGGGTCGTATAGAGCAGGGAAGTTCCCGAAAAGATGGCACTGGAAAATACGCCGAGGATGGAGAGCAGTGTCATGATTTTTTCCTTTTGGAAAAATTTGGTCGTGCCAGCACGATGAACAGGGTGAACGCCAGCAGGATGTTAATGACCGCGTAAGGCAGCCCGCGCGTCAATTGCAGCAGATTGCCGCCCGAGTAGATGACAGACACCACGAAAGACATCAGGATGATCCCCAGCGGATTAGCACCGGCCAGCCAGCAGATCATGAATCCCATGAAACCCATGTTCATCGAGAAGTTGGGGAAGAGCATGCCGTAGAACCCGGAAACCTGCACCATGCCCGCCAGGCCGGCGATCGCGCCGCCCAGGCACATGACGACCACCAGGTATTTCGACACCGGGATGCCATTGCGTCTGGCCGCTTGCGGATTACTGCCGATGGCGCGCATTTCGAGCCCCCAGCGGGTGTATTTCATCACGTACCAAAAGATGACCAGCAGGACCAGCCCGAAAACCAGGCCCAGGTGAATACGCGTCCCAAAGAAGGTGGGAAGCTGTGCCGCATCGACAAAAGGGGGCGTCTTGACCGTATCCCGGGGCGAATGCCAGAATCCCAGGATGAGGAAACCGACGATCTTGGGCGCGACCGAGTTCAGCAGCAGGGAGGTGATGGTTTCGTTCACCAGGCCAATGGATTTCAGGTAACCCGGGATGAATGCCCACAGCGCCCCTCCCAGCATGCCCAGCAGGACCATCAAGGGCAGCAGCAACCAGGCGGGCAGGGTCGGGAAGGTGAGCGCCCCGAAGGTGGCGAAGGCGGCACCGATGAAAAATTGACCTTCCCCACCGACGTTGATCAAGCCAACCCGGAATGGCAGAGCCACCGCCAGCGCGGTGATCAACATAGGGATCATGGATACAATCACCTCGGAGAAACCATAGGCACTGCCAAGGGTCGAAGAGAAGATGTCTTTGTAGGAAGCAAGCGGGTCTTTTCCGGCGATCAACAGGATCAACCCGAACATGATCAAAGCGAGCAAGATCATTAACAGGTAGCGCACCACGGTTTGCAGCACTTTTTGTCCACCTGCTGGGAAATGAGTTATGGCTTCAGCGATTTTTAACATGATCAGCCTCGGAACCGGTCATCAGGTGACCGACTTCAAAGACATTCGTTTCTTCAGGGTTGAAGGAGCCCACAATCATGCCACCGAAAAGAACAATCAGGCGGTCACTGAGGGTGAACAATTCCTCAAGGTCCTCAGAAATGAGTAAAATTCCTGCGCCGTTGTTACGCGTTTGGATGAGCGCCTGGCGCGGCTGCGATTGTGCTTTGTACGTCCAGGCCGCGTGTCAGGTAGGAGGCAATGATCATGCGCGGCTCCTGGGTCAATTCACGCACGATGACCATGCGTTGCAGGTTGCCCCCTGACAAAGAGCGGGCTGGGGCATACAGCGGAAAAGAGAACTCCAAAGCCTGCATCGTGTGCTCCGCATCGTTCTTGATCGCCTGCCAGTCCATACTCAAGCCACCTGCCCGGGCGTATCGCCAGGTACGTGTCAGCGCCATGTTCTGCAAGACGGTCATGAACGGCGCGATCGCCATGGTCAATGGATTTTCAGGGATGAAGCCGACCCCGCTCCGGCGTACCTGCTGTATTGACCGGTGAGTATAGTCCCTGCCAAACAGGAATTTCCTGCCGCGCACGCATTTGATCATCCCGAGTGCAAGATCCCCAAGCTCCTTCTGTCCGTTCCCGGAGACACCTGCCACGCCGACGATCTCGCCCGGGTAGATCTGCAGGTCGATCTCTTTCAGGCTGACCCCCAGGCCTTCCCCTTTTGTGGAGATCCCCTTCAGCTCAAGCAGGGGAATTCCCTTACTGGCATCTGCATGTTCTTTTCTTGCCTCCAGCAAGGCAAGTTTCTTATCGAACATGAGCGAGACCAGGCGTCCCTCGCTGGCTTCAGCACGCAGGAGTGTGCCCGCCACCCGCCCGGCACGCAGGACGGTGATACGGTCAGCGCACTCCAGCACTTCCTTCATTTTGTGGGTGATCAGCACAATGGAGTACCCATCCTGTCGCAGCCCGGTCAGCACCTTGAAAAGTGCTTGCACTTCATGCGGGGCGAGCACACGCGTCGGCTCATCCAAGATAAGCAGGCGCGCCTCGGCCAGTAGTAGTTTCAGGATCTCAACCTTCTGCTGCTCGCCGATGGAAAGTTGGGAGATCATGGCGCGCGGATTGACCTGGAGATCATAACGTTTGGAGATCTCAAGAATACGCTGGTCGAGCTCCTTCATTTTCAGCACGGCTGGAAGGTCTGGAAGGAATAGGGCGATATTCTCAGCCACGCTCAGGGCAGGGATCAGGCTGAAATCCTGGAACACCATCCCGATCCGGATTCTACGGGCATCATGGGGTGAATTGATCGCCACCGGCTGCCCTTCGCACAGGATCTGGCCGGAATCGGCTCGATAGAACCCGTACAGGATCTTCATGAGAGTGCTTTTTCCGGCGCCGTTCTCACCGAGCAGGGCATGGATCTCAGAACTATAGAGGTCCAGGTCAACCTTATCGTTGGCAAGCACGCTCGCAAAGGCTTTGGTGATGCCACGTAAAGATACGAACTGGTGCAGGGGAGCATCTGGTCTGGGGGGCATGGATCTCCAGAGAAACTTTAATAAAGAGATTGGACGAATCCATAGAGATGGTCGCCAAGTTTCATAATATCCATTCGTAATGGATAATAAAAGCGTATAAAGTCAGGGTTTTAATATATGTAAATAGCAGGTATATATTGCGCACATCGACCCCGTAGATTCTACGGGGTCGATGGGATTGATCCGGGGGATTGCTGTTGATCCCAATCATTCGATCAGGCCGTGCTGGCGGGCATAACGGACCAACTCGACCCTGCTGTGAAGCCCCAGCTTATCTGATAGGTTAGCCCGGTGACCGTCCACTGTGCGCGTGCTGATATTCAGTTCTTGACCGATCTGGCGGTTCGTGTAGCCTTCCACGATCAACCTCAGGATTTCAACCTCCCGTGGGGTGAGCGCTTCCGCGGCTATGGATGGTTGCGGGGGTGCGTGTTGTGGTTCGCCAAGCAGCACCCGCACCATGGAGGGATCCACGTAGAGATCGCCGCGCTGTATAGTTTCGATCGCCGAGATCAATTCCGTTTCAGCCGCCCGTTTGAGAATATATCCAGCCGCTCCTGCTTTAATCGCCTCCTTGAGCAGGGCTTCATCTTCGTGCAGGGTAAGGATCAGGATGCGCAGGTGCGGATATTTTTGACTCAGGATCCGGGTGACAGAAATACCGTCGATATCCGGCATGCTCAGGTCGAGAACCAGGACATCCGGGCGGTTCTTCTCCACCAGTTCCATGGCCTCGTATCCTCCGGCCGCTTCACCGACCAACCTGTATCCCGTTGCGGCATGGATGAGAGCTCTTAATCCAGCGCGCACAATGGCATGATCGTCCGCTATCAATATCTCAGTCACGACAGGGTACCTCCGCCTTGACGGTCGTGCCTTTACCGGGCGAACTCTCGATCACAAAGGTGCCGCCGAGCATTTCGATGCGTTCGCGCATACCGAAAAGCCCCAGTTGATCTTCCTGCCCGGGAGAGCCCGGCAGGAATCCAATCCCGTCATCTTCAACCACCATGACCATGTCATGATTATGAAGGCTCAGGAGAATATCCACGCTGTTGGCCTGGGAATGCAGGATCACATTGGTCAGCGACTCCTGGATCACGCGGAAGATCGCTGTTTCCACTTCAATGGGCAGCCTTCTCCCCTCCATTCCGACCGCTTCAAAATCGACCTGGATCCCATATTGCCGGTGAAACTCATCGATGAATTGTCTGGTGGTGGTCACCAGGCCGAGGTGGTCGAGGCTGGCAGGTCTTAAATTCACTGCCAGCTTATGGAGGTTTTTCTGGATCGTGTTGGCGGTATTTTTAAGTTCTTCCAGTCTTTCGCGCAGGGTGCCGGGTTGGTCCAGGCCGCGTTCGAGCAAGCCAAGCTGGACTGTCAGGGCGGCAAGCAGTTGCCCGGATTCGTCGTGCAGTTCCCGGGAAAGGTGCAGCCGCTCCTCCTCCTGGGCTTTCATCAATCGTTGGGAGAGGCCGTGCAATTGCTTGTTACTCCGTCGAACCTCTTCGAACAACAGTGTATTTTGAATGGCAACTGCGGCGAGGTTGGCATACGATTGGAGCAGAATCTGGTTGTCATCAAAAAAGAATTCCTTCTGTCGGCTGAGCAGGCGGAGCGTGCCGATCAGACGGTTGCTGAATAGCAACGGGAAAATGGCATAGGACCGGTAGGAAAATTCCTTGAGACTGGCGGAGCCTTCGCCTTCACTTAGCTCCTTGACGATGGGAGCGGCGAGGTGCTGCAAAGGTTCCATCTCGGGCCATTTTTCTTTCAGGCGTTGAAGCACTTCGGATGAAACACCGTATATGATAACCTGGCCATGACCTGCCTCGTGTTCGTCCCTGGTTTCGATCCAGGCGACATCCGATCCCAGGCGGGTGACGGCAAGGCGGCAGATGGTCTGAAAGATGCTGGTGATCTCGAAATTATCCAGGAAGGTTTTGGAGGAGTCGTTCAAGGTTGCCAGTTCGTCTGCCCGTTGGCGGAGGGCATCGGTAGCCTTGCGGCGCTCAATCGTGGCGGCAGCCAGGATGAGAGCGGTCAGAGCCACAACCGCCATGAAGGTTTGCAGTAGCACCAGGCTGTCATTCTTCGACTCCAGCGAAAAAGGTCCCGTGCCCTGTGCGGTACCCCAGATGGCGATGCCGGACACGATCGTGATGGCCAGTGTGGCGCCGCGCTGACCAAAGCGCAGCGCGGCCCAGATCACGAATGGGAAAATGACATAGATCATAGCCTGGTGGAATATTCCCACGGGGGGCAGGCTGCTGAACACGAACCAGGTGACTGCCGCCACCAGGGCAAGCAGGATCCCCCCTTCAATGTAGGAACGTCGATTGAAGCGGACAGCGGGCAGGGATGCCCAGGTGAGCAGCACGGGTGCCACCACCAGCGCCCCGAGTAGATCCCCGATCCACCAGGTGATCCAGATCGCCCAAAAACTCTGCCATTCGCCCAGCACGGTGAGCATCAACGTGGTTGTGCCAATGCTGGCGCCAATCGTTGTGCACAGCATCGAGACCAACACCAGGCCGACCACGTCACGGATCCGGTCGATCTCCTTGTGCAGACCGACGATCCTGTTCATACAATAGACCACCACAAGCGCTTCGACCGTATTGCCGAGGGACATACCGATGGCAAGGTCCAGGGGCGCGCCCGTCAGGAGGGATCCCAACAGCACCCCGAGGGTGATCCCGGGCCAGTAGCGGTAACCCATCAGGAGCAGGGCAGCCAGGCCGATCCCGGTGGGAGGCCAGACCGGCGAGGTGTTCGCCTGCACGTAAGCCATCTTCAAACCCAGGCGGGCTGCCAGGTGGTAGACCACCGCCAGTGCCAGGATCTTGAGGCAGTATAAAAAGACCGGCTTTATTCGAAGGATGAATTTCATGGGTACGTGAGATAGGTCAGAAATAACGATTGGTAAGGAAAGGTAGTATTTAGGGTATTATACGATATGGTGCCTATCATAAACTGCTATTTCAACCAGGAAGGAATGGATCAAGGATGACGGGATGGGTATCACCGAGGAGGGCATCTTCAAACTCTATCACCTCCCCGGGCAATGAATCTATCAACTTCTCTCTACCCTGCATCGTCGGGTTGATAAAAACCCTTCAGGCAGGATCCAATAGAAGTCTTAAAATCGGCATACTGCGATCAGCAGTATGCCGATTTTAACTATGACGACCCTCTTCCAGGATAATCAAGAAACGGGAAGAAGATATGGATACTATCCCAGGAGCTAGGTTGGATCGTTCCGAGAATACTCGCTACAACTCTGAGGTCGTCTTAACGAACTCCAGTACATCGTCAAGCCGGGTAAACGCCAGGGCGGTCACGGTATCCGCCCCGCCGTAATAAATGGCGATCCTGCCGGTCGGCTGGTCGTAAAGCGTTGCACAGGGGAAAGCCACATTCGGCACATCACCCACGCACTCGTAATAGGTCTGGGGGGAAAGCAGGTAGGGTCCGCCGCGGTGGATCACTTTCCAGGGCTGGTCCAGGTCGAGCAGGGCGGCTCCAAAACTGTAGACAAAGCCGTTGCAGGAGGTGAGCACTCCATGATAGAACAGGAGCCAGCCATCGGGCGTTTCGATCGGGACCGGTCCGGCGCCCACCTTCGTGCTCTGCCAGCCGCCTTTTACGCCCATCACGAAGCGATGCTCGCCCCAGTGGATCATGTCGGGGCTCTGGCTCAGGTAGATATCCCCGAAAGGCGTGTGACCGTTGTCACTGGGACGGCTGAGCATGACATATTTTCCACCGATCCTGCGGGGGAAGAGCACGCCGTTGCGGTTGAACGGGAGAAGAGCGTTTTCGAGGAAATGGAATTTTTCAAAATCGAAGGTGAACCCGATCCCGATGGTCGGACCGTGATAGCCGTTGCACCAGCTTACATAATAACGATCCTCCAGCCACAATACGCGCGGATCGTAGCGGTACTGGAAACGGCCAATTTCGGGATCATCGCACAGCCATTCGATGGGGGTGTCATCAAGTTCCCAGTCAATGCCATTTTTACTGAAGCCGCGATTCAGGTTCATATCGCGTTTCCGGTTGTCACAGCGGAACACGCCGGCAAACGCCTCCTGGAATGGCACCACCGCACTGTTGAAGATGCTGTTCGCGGATGGGATCAGGTTGCGGGGGATGATGGGATTGGCGCTGTATCGCCAGACCACATCGGAACAACCCGCCGGGCGTTCTTCCCAGGGGATATGGGGGAGGGGGGGATTATTCATGGTTTGGTCAACTCCATATCAGCTTGATGGTGATTATTATAATTGCTCTTTTAACCCATCTACTCTTCGAAAACTGGCTTGTCCGAAATTGCACAAAGTAGTTGACTTGCGACCAAAAAAAAGATATACTGTTAGTACTAATTGGGAGCGCTCCCATTATAGCACCCAAATATCTGCTTCCAGCAGGTCGTCCGGAACTCTATTCCAGTATCGTCAAGGTTTATCAGGATCTCTATAGAATCCTATGCCGCTGACCATTGAAGATGTTGCACGTCTCAGTGGTGTTTCCCGTTCGACTGTATCGCGGGTGATCAATGCTGACGAGAATGTCAAAGAAGAAACCCGGGAAAAGGTTTTACAGGTTATCCAGGGCATTAATTTTCAGCCCAATTTGGCTGCGCGCAGTCTGGCAGTGGGATCAACGAATAACATCGGCCTGGTCATACCGGCGGGGGTCGCTGCCCTCTTTATCGATCCTTATTTTCCCCAACTCATTCAAGGTGTTGCCGCTGCATGCAATACGCATGCTCTTTCTGTTATGCTCTGGTTGGATGAACCTGAACATGAGCGGCGCATGATCAGCCAGATTCTGCATAATGGACTGATGGATGGAGTGATCGTTTCCTCGGCACTGATGGATGACCCGATAACAATGTCGTTGTACGAGAGCAAAATGCCGTTCATCCAGGTAGGCCGTCACCCGACCCTGGATATCAATTTCCTCGATGTGGACAATATCCAGGCAAGCCGGGAGGCAATCCTTTATCTTTCGCGCCTTGGCAGGAAGATGGTCGCCACGATCACCGGTCCGCAGAACCAGATTGCAGGTTTTGACCGTCTTCAAGGCTACCGGCTTGCTTTACAGGATCTACAACATCCCTACCGGCCGGAACTGGTGGTTGAAGGGGATTTCACAGAATTGGGTGGTTACACTGCCATGCAGCGTTTGTTGCCTCTCGGACCCGATGCGGTATTCGTAGGAAGTGATATGATGGCAGTGGGTGCCATCCATGCGATCCAGGAAGCAAATCTACGCATCCCCGACGATGTGGCGATTATCGGATTCGATGATCTTCCATTGGCCTCGAAGACGAATCCTCCTCTGACAACTGTCAGACAGGACATCCGTTCCATGGGCGCAAAGGCCGTGGAAACCCTGATCGACATCATCGCTCATCCGGGAGAAGAGACCCGGCATGTTTTGATGGAAACGGAACTGGTCGTTCGCGAGTTCTTGTGGCACATCGCATAGGAATTGAGAGCCGAACTTCTTGCCAAGTTTTTTCTATTCACACTGGAAGCGCTCTCATCAAACAATTCATTTCATATGACTTTTCTGGAAGGAGGTGGTCGGAACAATAAATAATAAATCGTCGACCCGCATATCCTATCCGATACATATTCAAGAAGGAGAATGAAGGAAATGAAACGCATCTCAATTATTTTGTCAGTCGTGGCGATCTTCAGCATCCTGCTTAGCTCGTGCGGTGCCTTTAAAGTGGACCCCGCTAAAGTGGCTGCTGCCCTGCCGCGCAACAAGACCCTGTACTTCAATGGGCAACAGTGGGGTCCGGTTGTATGTTGGAACCCGTACTCTTCCAACTGCAACAATGCGATGGCCATCGGGCAGCAGGACTCAGCCCGCGTCATCATGTTCGAAACACCATACCTGTATGACATGCTCGACGGTCAGCAGTATCCTCTGCTGGCGGACGGCCCGTATGTGTGGAACGATGCACATACCGAGATCACCTTCACGATCAAGGCTGCCGCAAAGTGGAGCGATGGCACCAAGATCACCGCTGATGACGTTGCCTATACCTGGGCTTCCAACATCAAGTACGAAACCAATGCTGGCGTAAACTACAAGGATTACATCGAAGACATCACCGCTGTAGATGCCAGCACGGTTTTGGTCAAAGCCAAACTGGACGCAAGCGGCAAAGTTATCAATCCGCTGCTGGTCACTGCTTACCTGAGCGGTAACTATGTCATCCAGAAGGCATGGACCCAGATTCTGGAAGCACGCGCCAATGGCGATGCCACCGCTTTTAAAGCGGATGTTGCCGAGGATGTCGTCTGGTCCGGTCCTTACACCAAATTCTATAATGACGATCAGAAAGTTGTCTACGTTCGCGATGACAGCTATTGGGGTAAGAACTCTTCGATGTGGGGCAAGCTGCCCACTCCGAAGTACCTGGCCCATATGATGTTTAAGGATAATGCTGCCGGTACAACCGCTTTGCAGGCCGGTGAGGTGGATGTCAGCCAGCAGTTCAACTCCAATGTCCAGGATCTGTGGCTCATGGATAACCTGCCCATCTCCACCTACCTTCCTGAAGCCCCCTACGGCATCGGCGCCAGCCTCCCGACCGCGTTCTACAACAAGATGTCCTATGGTCTGGACCAGCTCGCGGTTCGCAAGGCCATTGCCATCGCTGTCGACTATCCCACCATCATCGCCAACGCGATGACCAACCAATCCGCCACCTTCGATCAGGTTCCTCGATCGCTGATGAACCCGACCCCGGGTGAGCAGGCGCTGTACGACCACGACGCTGTCGCGGCCCTGCAGTGGGTTGGCAATGATATCGCCGGTGCCAAGGCGCTGCTCGACGAAGCCGGCATCGTGGATACCGATGGTGACACCTGGCGCGAGTACAACGGCACCAAGCTTACCTATGTCGCCACCTGCCCCAATGGCTGGTCCGACTGGCAAGCTGCTATCGAAGTGGTTGCCGCCGCCGGTGCAGAGATCGGGATTGACATCACGACCAACTTCCCTGAATGGGCTGTCTATCAGACCGTCGTCACCAACTGGCCTCTCCCCGAGACCGGTTATGACATCTTCATGATGTGGAGTGATGGCGCTGGCCCGACCCAGCCCTGGGGACGCATTCGCCACCTGCTCAGCTCAGAATTCGCTGAGACCACGGGTAACTGGAACGGCAACTGGGGCGGCTATATCAACCCGGATGCCGATGCACTGATCCAGAGAATCCCCGGTGAGACCGATGCAGCCCAGCTGAAGGCTGATTACACGGAATTGGTCAGAATCTACCTGACCGATATCCCCTCCTTCACGCTCATGTATCGTCCACAGGCGTTCCACACTGTGAACGAGAGTGTCTGGACGAACTTCCCTCACCAGGGTGATGGCACCAACCCGCCTGTCCCGCCGCTCGATATGACTGACGGCTGGGCCATCGCAGGTCTCTATAACCTTACGCTCGTTAAGTAAACGGTAGTATAATGAAAACAGCCATGTTCCTCCTATTATGGAACATGGCTGTTCATTTATATACGAAGAGGTGTCGCGTTGAAAAGATACCGAAAGTACATCCTCAATAAATTGCTCTGGTTCGTGGTCACTTTTGTCTGCGCGGTGATATTGAATTTCATCCTGCCGCGCCTGATGCCTGGAGATCCCGTGGCTGCCATCATGCAGAAGGCTACTGCAGGCATGACCAGTCAATCCGGTGTCCAAAAGGTTTATGAACAATACACAGAGTTGTTTGGCACCAATAAACCCATGTTTCAACAATTCCTGCTCTACGTGAGAAATGTGTTTCACGGTGATTTTGGCATCTCGTTCAGCCAGTATCCCAGGCCGGTTGCCGACATTGTCAAGTCCTCGATTTGGTGGACGATCTGCCTGCAGTTCCCGGCAATCATCGTCGGCTGGCTGATTGGCAACACGCTTGGCGCATTGGCAGCCTATCTTAAAAAAGGCTTTGATAAAGTTATCATGCCTATCAGTATTCTCATTAGCAATTTCCCGGCATTTGGGATGGCGATCATATTGCTGGTTATTTTTGCAGTCAAATTAAAATGGTTCCCCACTTCGGGTGGGTATGGGTTTGACCAAATCCCTAACTTCAGCTGGCATTTTATCTGGTCTGTAATCGTCCATTATCCTCTGCCGTTCTTTTCGATCGTGTTGATCACAATTGGCGGTCAGGCAATTGGCATGCGCTCCATGTCCATCTATGAACTGAATGTGGATTATGTTAAATACAGCCGCTTCCTGGGAATCAAGGACAGGAAGATCGTCGGTTACGTGTTTCGAAATGCCATGCTGCCGCAGGTGACCGGTCTGGCTTTATCGATCGGTACCATGGTCGGGGGCGCGCTGGTGGCGGAGATCATCTTTAGTTATCCGGGGCTTGGCACCACCATCCTCTCCGCCGTGCTGGGACAGGATTACCCGCTGATCTCGGCAGTCACGTTGATCATCACGGTTATGGTGCTGGTTGCAACCTTTGCCATCGAGATCGTATATGGCTTCATTGATCCGCGTATTAGAGCGGCGCAATCGGATTAGGGAGAGATGAAATGAAACATACCATTCAACAGGTTTTTCACTCTCCCAAGTTTGTAATCGGTTTTTCCATTTTTATGGCGATTTTACTGATGGTGCTTCTTTATCCTGTGTTCGTACCAGGTGATCCATTAGAGATCATCGGCCAGGGTACATTCTTCCCCCCCGGTATCTATGTAAATGTTTATGACAGCATAAGATCACCCCAGTATACACTCATGCTGAAGGAAGCCTCTGCCAATCGAATTGCCAGCAAGTTAAACCTCGATGACCGCCTTGCCATGAAGGATTACCTTGTGGCAGCCGGGATTCCCGCATTGGAGATCAATCCTTCAGACACCGTGAAACTCCTGGAACAGTGGGTAAACACCTATGATCCCGACAAGGAAATTCCGGGCATGACCTTCGCCAAGGTGCGATACTATCAAAGGCTCGATGCCTCGCTCGAAGGGCTGCTTTCCTTGGAGGGAATAAGCATTGCGAAAATTAACCCGGAAACGGGCACATTGGAAGAAGCACGCTCTATCTCCCAAACCGATTTCGCGAATATCAACGAGGTTGCGAATGTACGGGTGCTGCCTCTTGGAACCGAGAACTTCGGCAGGGATGTGTTGAAAGAACTGCTCAAAGCCACCGGTGTATCACTGCAGATCGGTCTTGTGGCAGGTCTGGTCGCAACCTTGATCGGTTTGATCCTGGGTCTGATGGCGGGTTATATCGGCGGTTTCGTGGATGATGTCATCATGTTCTTCACCAATCTCTTTACCGTGATCCCCGGCATCGTGTTGTTGATCCTGATTTCTTTCAGCATCGGGCAGGATAAACGCGGCGCCGTTACGATCGCGGTGGTGATCGGATTCACCTCCTGGGTATGGACTGCCAGGGCGGTGCGGGCGCAGGTGGTTTCCCTGCGCAATCGCGACCATGTCAACCTGTCGAAACTCTCCGGGCACTCGGTTGCTCATATTATCCTCACCGATATTCTGCCTTACATCGCTTCGTATGTTGTCATGGCATTTATCTTGCAGATTTCCCTGGGCATCCTGACAGAAGCCAGCTTGTCGATCCTTGGATTGGGACCAAGAACCACGGAAGTGCCAACTTTGGGTTTGATGATGAACTGGGCGATGATCTACCAGGCCCAGATCCTGGGAAAATGGTGGGCTTACATGCCCGTGATCGTCACCATCGCCCTGGTTTCGTTCTCGATGAATTTGATGAATACAGGGCTCGACCAGGTTTTCAATCCGGCATTGAGAGAGTAGGCGGTAGATATGTCAAGAGTAATGATAGAGGTCAAGGATTTGACAACAAAGTATATTACCCGGTTTGGGGAAGATATTTACGCGGTAGACCACGTTTCTCTGAAGGTAGAAGAAGGGAAATCGCTGGGAATTGCGGGGGAATCCGGCTGCGGAAAGTCGACGCTCGCGCTCAGCTTGATGGGCTATTATTTCCCACCGCTGTACTATACGAGTGGCGAGATCATCATCGACGGGCATAGTATTATCGGGATGAACGCAGATGAAATCCGCCGGTCGATATTGGGAACGCAGATCGCCTATATCCCCCAGTCCGCGATGAACGCGCTTAATCCAACCATGAAGATTATCAACTTCGTCGAGGATGTAATCCACGCGCATTATCCGGAGTCCACGAAGAAGGAGATCTATGATCTCGCCCGGGAACGCTTTGAGATCCTGGGACTTCCGGCGGAGGTTCTGCAAAAATACCCGGTTGAACTTTCGGGTGGCATGAAACAGCGCACCGTGATCGCGATTTCTGTGATCCTCCTGCCGCTGGTATTGATTGCGGACGAGCCTTCCTCCGCCCTCGATGTCACTTCGCAGAAGATGGTCATCAAGATGCTGCGGGATTTGATGGATAAAGGGTACATCAAGGCGATGATCTTTATCACCCATGAACTTCCCCTGCTCTACAATGTGACCGATGACATCATGGTCATGTACGCTGGGCAGATCGTGGAAAAGGGTACTGCCAAGGAAGCCGTGTTTGATCCGATCCATCCTTACAGCAAGGGTCTCATGGGCTCGATCATCGTTCCCGAAAAAGGTCTGCGGGGGATCAAACTGGCTGCCATTCCCGGGGTGCCGCCCAATCTTAAAAATCCACCGGTTGGCTGCCGGTTTGCCGAGCGCTGCAAATATGCGCAATCCGATTGCATACTGCGTTCTGCTGTTCTTCGGGATGGCAAGGACGGCCGCGCTTTCCGCTGCAACTCGTCGGAAGAACAATTGAGAGAGGCTTATAAAAATGGCTAAGAAAGAAGAATTATGCCTGAGCGGAGAAGGTCTCACCAAGGTATTTGGGTTTGGTCATCAGCGATGTTGTGCCGTGGACCATGTGGACTTCAAATTTTACGAGGGTGAAATCATCTCGATCGTGGGCGAGTCGGGCAGCGGGAAAACCACCCTGGCGAAGATGCTCCTGGGATTGATCAGTTCCACGGAGGGCGAGGTTTTCTTCCAGGGGAAGAAGCGTGATATCGGTTCTCAAAAGAAAAAACAGGAATATTGGAAGAACATTCAGGCGATCTTTCAGGACCCGTTCTCTTCCTACAATATATTCAACAAGATCGATGCCGTGCTTCTGGATTGCATTTACATGCGCGGCGGTCGAAAATTTCCGAAAGCAAGAAAAGTGGAGCTGATGGCAGAAGCCTGCAGCTTTGTGAATTTGAAGTTCGAGGAATTGACCAACAAGTATCCCTTCGAGCTCTCCGGCGGACAGATGCAGCGCCTGATGATTGCCCGTATCTTCCTGTTGAAACCGAAGATCCTGCTGGCTGATGAACCCACCTCGATGATCGATGCCTGTTCCCGCGCAACGATCCTGGATATGTTGATGCAGCTGCGTAAAGAGACCGGGATGACGCTTATTTTCATCACCCATGATATTGGCCTGGCTTATTACGTCTCTGACAGCGTTTATATTATGGAGCATGGGAAGATTGTCGAAAGCGGGTCTGCCGACCAGGTGATCCTGCATCCCAAAGAGGCATACACTCGACGCTTGATCAGTGATGTTCCAAAGATCCATGAAGAATGGGATCTCTCAACGGTGTAATGCATCCTTCCTTTACCTTGAATTAAGCGAATTAATATAAACCTCTGAATACCAGAGCACAAACAACCAGATTTATTCTGGGAAGGAGTTGAGACCGCGACATTCGGCACCAAGAAAGCAGCCTGCCAGACCAATGCAGGCTCGTGTTTGAAGTATGGTTAGTGTTCGTACATTCCACTCATTTCAGGAAAACATCATGAAAATTCAACCCTTGACCGGGAAATGGCAATTTCGGCAGGTGGGGGCAGAAGAATGGTTGCCAGCTTCCGTACCTGGCGGTGTCCACACCGACCTGATGGCAAACGGGCGCATCCCTGATCCGTTCACGGCCGATAACGAGAAGCGCCTCCAGTGGGTCGCCGAATCAGACTGGGTGTACCGGACCAGTTTCACCTGCGCGGACGGATTAATCTCCGAGGATAAGGTCTACCTGGTCTGCGACGGGTTGGACACCCTGGCATCGGTTGTTCTCAACGGTCATGAGCTTGGTCGCACGGACAACATGTTCCGCCGGTATGAATGGGAGGTAAAAACCTTCCTGACTGCAAAGGGTGCCAACGAACTTATCGGTCAATTTCTCATCACCGGTGAAATTCGCTGCGGAGGAGCAGGCCAGGCGTCGCACTGCCGGGTGTCCCCCAGGCGATCCACGGCGGACCGCACCTGCGCAAAGCTCCCTGTCAGTTCGGCTGGGATTGGGGACCGCAGCTCCCGCCCATCGGAATCTGGAAGGATATCCGCCTGGAAGGTTACAGCGGGGCGCGCATGGCGGAGGTTCATCTTCGCCAGGATCATACCGGCGGACAGGTCGCGGTCAGGGCCCGGATTACCATCCAGAACGGGACAGAGGCGCCGCTGGCTGCAGTAGTTCGTATCACGGCACCGGATGGACGGGTCTTGAAAAAAGAGGCTGTCTTACCTGCCGGCGATGAGGTCCTTATAGAGGTGCCCATCTCCGAACCCGAGCTCTGGTGGCCCAATGGCTACGGCAGACAGCCGCTCTACCAGGTGGAAATCTCTCTCACCCGCAAGGACGCTACCGGGGAGCGGGTGTTGGACGGGCGCAGGTACCAGGTGGGGCTGCGCACGCTTGAATTGCGCCAGCAGGATGACGCGTGGGGGCGCTCCTTTGTCTTTCGTGGTCAACGGTATTCCGATCCTGGTCAAAGGCTCCAACTGGATCCCGGCTGATTCCTTTCCCACGCGGATCACGGACGATTACCTGGAAAATCTCATCCGCTCAGCGGCCGAGACGCACCAGAACATGCTGCGCGTCTGGGGCGGCGGATTCTATGAGGAAGAGCGCTTTTACGATCTCTGCGACCGTTACGGCATCCTGGTCTGGCAGGAGTTCATCTTCTCGTGCAGCATCTATCCGCTGGACACCCCGGAATTCCTGGAAAATGTCAACGTGGAGGTGGTCGAGAACATCCGCCGCCTGCGTCATCGCGCCAGCCTGGCGCTGTGGTGTGGCAACAACGAGATGGAATGGGGCTGGGTGGAGTGGAATTGGAAGCGGCCGGAATACGAAGAATTGAAGGCAGCCTACGACCGGTTCTTCCACCACACGCTGCCGGAATGGTGCCAAGCCGAAGACCCGGATCACTCGTATTGGCCCAGCTCGCCGTCTTCCGATACCCCGTTCGAGAATCCAAACGGTCAGCAGCAGGGAGATGCCCACTACTGGGATGTCTGGCATGGACGCAAACCCTTCAGCTCCTATCGCGACCAGTACCCGCGTTTTATGAGCGAGTTCGGTTTCCAGGCGCTCCCGCCCCTGGCGACCATCCGCACCTACGCGGACGAGGCCGACTGGAACATGACCTCCTACATCATGGAGATGCACCAGAAGAATGCCAGTGGCAACTCCCTGATGGTTGGACAGATGCTCGACACATTCCGGCTGCCCAGGGATTTTGCCTCGCTGGTCTACCTGAGCATGGCGCTCCAGGCCGAGGGAATCCGTTACGGCGTGGAACACTGGCGGCGTCACCCTGATCGCGTCGCCGGGATCCTGTACTGGCAGCTCAACGACTGCTGGCCGGTGGCTTCCTGGTCCAGCCTGGACTACTTCGGGCGCTGGAAGGCGCTGCACTATGCCGCCCGCCGTTTCTATGCCCCGCTGATGCTTTCCATCGAAGACAAGCCTCCCGAACAGGGAGTTTATGTATCCAATGACGCTGCTCGAGCCCTGGGAGGGGACCGTGCGCTGGTCGCTTGAGACCTTTGCCGGCGAGGTGCTGACCTCGGGACAGGCGCCGGTTAAGGCAGCCCCGCAGGCTGCGACCCAGGTGTGCGAGCTTGATTTTTCCGATCGCATCTCCGATGACAACATCCGCGCGCTGGTCTTCATCGCCGAACTGTACCAGGGGGATCGGTTTATCGCCCGGCAGACGGCGGGCTTCGCCCCGATCAAGCACCTGTCGCTGGCCGACCCGGGCGTGACCGCGGATCTGCGCAGCGAGGGGGGTCAATTGATCATCGATTTGACTTCCCGATCCCTGGCGCTCCTGGTGGAGGTGTCCCTGGCAGGTGCAGACGTCGTCTTTAGCGATAACTACTTTAACCTGCCGGCAGGTCGGACGACCCGGATTTCCTGCCCGCTGCCTGCCGGCTGGACTCTGAGCCGGGCGCGCAAGGCTTTCAGCCTGTGCTCCGTCTACGATTCTTATTCTCACGGCGCTGAAGTCTGAGCGCCTTGATTTGACAAATTGGCAACCTGTCCTCCAATACCCGATCTGGTCGCCTGCCTCCTGCCAGTTGACCATGCCGCCGCAAAGGATGCGTACCGTGATGAAAATTCCTGATTTGATCAAGAAAATGACGCTGGAAGAAAAAGCCGCCCTGTGTACCGGCGCAAGCCCGTGGACGACGACTCCGATCGAACGCCTGGGCGTACCGGAAATGACCGTTTCGGATGGGCCGCACGGCGTGCGCCGCGTGGCGGACGTTAACGACTTTATCGCCGGCAGCCTGCCTGCCACCTGTTTCCCGACCGCCTCCTGCATGGCCTCCACCTGGGACGTGGATCTGATCCATGCCATGGGGCAGGCAATTGGCGGAGGAGTGCATCGCCCTGAAGGTTGACGTGGTGCTCGGTCCCGGCGCCAACATGAAGCGCACCCCCCTGGGCGGGCGCAATTTCGAGTACTACTCCGAAGACCCCTACCTGGCCGGTCAGATGGCTGCCAGCTTCATCAACGGCGTGCAAAGCAAAGGCGTGGGCACTTCCCTCAAGCATTTCGCTGCCAACAACCAGGAGTTCGCAGCGCATGATCATCAGATGCCAGGGTGGACGAGCGTACACTTCGGGAAATCTACCTGCCGGCCTTTGAGACCGCCGTCAAGAAAGCAAAACCCTGGACGGTGATGTGCGCCTACAACAAGCTCAACGGCACCTACTGTTCCGAGAATCACAAACTGCTGGTGGATATCCTCAAGGACGAATGGGGCTTCGAGGGCTTCGTCGTCTCTGACTGGGGTGCCGTACACGACCGGGTGATCTCCTTGAAAGGCGGTCTTGACCTGGAAATGCCCGGCCCGCAGGGATCGGCGGGTAAAGGCGGTGGTGGATGCCGTCCGTTCCGGCGCGCTGGACGAGGCACTGCTGGACGAGTCGGTACGCCGGATCCTGGGCATCGTCTTCAAGGCAGCTGAGACGCCCAAGGGAGGCTCGTTTGATACCGCGCCGCACCACGCCCTGGCACGCCGGATCGCTGCGGAAGGCATGGTCTTGCTCAAGAACAACGGGATCCTGCCTTTGAAGGGACAACAGCACATTGCTGTCATCGGTCGTGCTGCCGAGCAGGCGCACTTCCAGGGTGGAGGCAGCTCGCACATCAACCCCACCCGGGTGGATAATCCGTTCAAGGAACTGCAAAAAACAGCCGGAGAAGCCGAATTGACTTATGCCGAGGGATATCCGGCAGGCAGATGCTTTCGACCAGTCGCTCATCGACGCGGCAGTTATCAGCGCCCGCTCCGCTGATGTGGCCCTGCTCTATCTTGCCCTGCCGGAATCCAAGGAGTCGGAAGGCTACGACCGGCCCGACCTCGACCTGACCCCGCAGCAGGTCGCCCTGATCAAGGCCGTAACTGCCGTCCAGCCGAAGACCGTCGTCATCCTGAATAATGGCGCTCCGGTGGTGATGGGCGAATGGATCGATGGCACGGCTGCCGTCCTCGAGGCCTGGATGATGGGACAGGCCGGCGGCGGGGCAATTGCCGATGTGCTCTATGGCAAGGTCAACCCCTCGCGGCAAGCTGGCCGAGACCTTCCCGCTCAAACTGGTCGATACTCCCGCCCACATCAACTTCCCCGGGGAAAATGGCGAGGTGCGTTACGGCGAGGGCATATTCATCGGCTATCGTTATTATGATGCCAAAGAGATGCCGGTGCAGTTCCCCTTTGGCTACGGGATGAGCTACACCACCTTCGCCTACAAGAATCCCAAGTGTCGGCAGCCTCCTTCAAGGATGTGGATGGGCTGACCGTTTCGGTGGATGTGACCAACACCGGCAAGGTCGCCGGCAAGGAAGTTGTCCAGGTGTATGTGCACGATCACAAATCCAGGCTGGTCCGCCCGCCCAAGGAACTCAAGGGTTTTGCCAAGGTGGAGCTGCAAGCCCGGCGAAACGAAGACGG
The DNA here is from genome assembly GCA_963828815.1 of uncultured Chloroflexia bacterium. Classification (GTDB taxonomy): domain Bacteria; phylum Chloroflexota; class Anaerolineae; order Anaerolineales; family Villigracilaceae; genus UBA877. The sequence goes on along the minus strand of CAWHGD010000002.1, from coordinate 536,141 downwards.
TAACCCTGGCGCTCGATTTCCGCGCCTTTGCCTACTACCATCCCGGCTACCAGCAGTGGATCACCGAGGATGGCGAGTTCGATATCCTGATCGGGGCTTCCTCTGCCGACATCCGCTGCATTCAGACCGTCACGCTGCAGTCCACGCTGGAGCTGCCGTGCCTGCTGAACCGGGAATCCACCCTGCGGGAATGGATGGAGGACCCCCGGGGCAGGCAGGTCTTCGAACCGCTTTTCCAGCAATTTACGGAGCAACTGCGAGCGGCTTTTGATGCCCACGATGCGGAAGGGGGAGGCATCGGCATGGAGACAATGAATTTTTTGATGGAACTGCCTTTGCGGGATCTTTTCTACTTCCAGGAATTGAGTCTGTCGAAAGCGCCGGAAGATCTGGTGGAGGACTTGCTCGCGCAGGTAAAAAAATAAAGGCCGGATCCTTGTTTCCGGTTCTTTTCACGGGCAGGTTCATGGAAATTATTCCTGGATCACCCATCGGCTGGATCAGGTTCGCACCCGGTGAACCTTTTCGTCCTGACTTCACTGGCATTGGGAGGAAACCATGCAGTTTGGATATTTTGACGACGAGCGCCGTGAGTATGTCATAACACGGCCCGATACGCCCCTGCCCTGGATCAATTACCTGGGTTGCTGAAGACTATTTTGGGATCATCTCCAATACCGCGGGGGGATACTCGTTCTATAAAGATGCGCGCCTGCGCCGCCTGACCCGCTACCGCTACAACAATGCGCCGCTGGATATGGGCGGGCGTTACATCTACCTGCGGGATGACGATTCCCGGGCACCTCCTCCGGCACCGTTATTCTGGTCGCCGTCCTGGATGCCGACCCGCCGTCCGCTGGATGAGTACGAGTGCCGTCACGGAATGGGGTACACCATCATCCGCTCGAAACTGGCCGGGATCGAGGCTCGCACCCGTTACTTCGTCCCGCTCGGTGAAAACCTGGAGATCTGGGAACTGACCCTCACCAACCAGCGCGATCAACCGGCAGACCTGTCCGTATTTTCGGCGGTCGAGTTCTGCCTGTGGGATGCGCAGGACGATGCCACCAACTTCCAGCGGAATTACTCCGTTGGTGAAGTGGAAGTTGTGGACGGGGTCATCTACCATAAAACGGAATATCGCGAGCGCCGCGATCATTTTGCCTTCTTTGCCTGCTCTGAACCGCTGGCCGGGTTTGATACCCAGCGCGAAGCCTTCCTCGGCACCTTACCGCGGCTGGGATTCGCCCCGGGCGGTGGAAGCAGGCGAACTGTCCGACTCGATCGCCTGCGGCTGGCAGCCCATCGGTGCGCAGCATGTCAAGATCCAGTTGAAGGCCGGGGAGCAGAAAAAGATCATCTTTCTGCTCGGATATCACGAAAATCCGCAAGATGAAAAGTTCGACCCGCCCGGTTCGCAGATCATCAACAAACGGACCGTCAAGCCGGTGATTGCCCGCTATTTGCAGGCGGAGGAGGTGGAGGCGGCTTTCCAGGCGCTGCAGGCATACCATGCCGGGCTGCTTGAAAAGCTGCAGGTGACCACGCCGGATGTCCACACGAACCGCATGGTGAACATCTGGAATGCCTACCAGATGATGGTGACCTTCAATTTCTCGCGCTCGGCTTCGTATTTCGAATCCGGCATCGGGCGCGGCATGGGCTTCCGCGACTCGAACCAGGATCTGCTCGGTTTCATGCACCTGATCCCGGAGCGGGCGCGCGACGCGCATCCTTGACCTGGCGGCCACGCAGCTGCCCACCGGGGGTGCCTACCACCAGTACCAGCCGCTGACCAGGCGGGGCAATAATGACATCGGTTCGGGTTTCAACGACGACCCGCTCTGGCTGGTCCTGTCCGTGGCCGCGTACATCAAGGAGACGGGTGACTGGGGCATACTCGAGGAGCCCGTCCCGTACGATAACCAGCCCGGAACGGAAGAACCGCTTTACGGGCACCTGCAGCGTTCGATCCGTTACACGCTTGACCGCCTCGGTCAGCATGGCCTGCCGTTGATCGGCCGCGCCGACTGGAACGACTGCCTGAACCTGAACTGTTTCTCGGATACTCCCGGTCAATCCTTCCAGACCACGACCAACAAGGACGGCAAGGTTGCCGAAAGCGTCTTCATCGCCGGGCTGTTCGTGCTGGCGGCAAAGGAAATGATCCCGATTGCCGCTCACCGTGGAGGATGGCGGGCAGGTGAAACTGCTTGAGAAAGCCATCCGCAGGATGGAAAAAGCCGTTCTGGAGGCGGGCTGGGACGGTGAATGGTTCCGCCGTGCGTACGACGATTTTGGCAAACCGGTCGGTTCGAAGGAATGCGAGGAAGGCCAGATCTTCATCGAACCGCAGGGGATGTGCGTGATGGCCGGGCTGGGCGTGGAGGACGGCCGCGCAGGCAAGGCGCTGGACTCTGTTGCGGCCCGGCTGGCGACCCCGCACGGTATTGTCCTGCTTCAGCCGCCGTTCACCCAGTATTATCTGCACCTGGGTGAGATCACCTCCTATCCCCCCGGATACAAGGAGAATGGCAGTGTCTTCTGCCACACCAATCCGTGGATCATGATCGCCGAAGCGAAGATCGGTCACGGTGACCGTGCCCATGATTATTACTCTCGCATCAACCCTTCGGCGCGCGAGGCCATCAGCGAGGTCCACCGCTGCGAGCCGTATGTCTATGCCCAGATGATCGCCGGGAAGGATGCCGTCACCCCGGGAGAGGCCAAGAATTCCTGGCTGACGGGTGCGGCTGCCTGGAATTATGTTGCCATCACCCAGTGGATCCTGGGAATCCGGCCCACGTATGAGGGACTGCAGATTGCACCGGTCATGCCGGTGGCGTGGAACGGCTTCCGGGCGGTGCGCATCTTCCGGGGTGTCCGCTACGAGATCCAGGGTCGAGCGGGAGGTCCAGGCAACAGCGTCTCCCTCGAGATCGAAGGACGCCCAGTGGAAGGGACACTCATCCCGCTCCCGCCTGCCGGTACGGAAGAAGTCCATGTCGTGGTGAAGGTGTCCTGATGCAGTACGGTTATTTCGACGACGAAGCCAAAGAGTATGTCATCACCCGGCCCGACACGCCCCAGTCGTGGAGCAATTACCTGGGCTCCACCGAGTACGGGGCGATCATCACCAACAACGCCGGGGGTTACGGCTTCTACCAGTCCGGCGCGCGTGGCCGTTTCCTGCGCCTGCGTTTCAACAGTGTCCCCACTGGATCAGCCGGGGCGTTATTTCTATCTGCGCGACCGCTGAGAGCGGCGATTACTGGTCGGCCTCCTGGCAGCCGGTGGGCAAACCGCTCGACCAGTACCGGTCCGCCTGCCGCCACGGCACAGGCTACACCGTCATCGAGTCCCGCTACGCCGGGATCGCCGCGGAGACCACCTATTTTGTCCCGCTGGGGCAGACTTTCGAATACTGGCGGCTGAAGGTCACCAACGAGAGCGACCGGCCGCGCCGGCTCTCGGTTTTCACCTTCTGCGAATTCACCAACCAGTGGGACACCTTCCAGGACCAGGTCAACCTGCAGTACTCCCTCTTCATCGTCCGCGGCGAGATGACCGGGGATGACCTGCTGCGCATCGCCATTCAGGACAACCTGACGCCCGAAAGCGGGAGTTTTTTCATCCATGATATAGCACGTCATTGCTGGATGGCCCTGGTCGGCGCGCCGGTGGCCGGATACGATACCAGCCGGGAGGCCTTCCTCGGCCCCTACCGGGGGTACCACAATCCGCTGGTGGTGGAGAACGGGGCAATGCACCGACAGCCAGCGCCTACGGTGACAATGCCTGCGGCAGCCTGCAAACGAATCTGACCCTGCAGCCGGCGAGAGCCGCGAGTCCTGGTCATGCTGGGGATCGGCGATGCCCGTTCCACCGGCAAGAAGACGATGGCCGAGTTTGGCTCGCTGGAGCGCGCCGAAGCCGAACTGCACAAACTGAAGGAACACTGGCACGCCAGGCTGGGCAGCCTGATGGTGGAGACGCCGGATGAGGAATTCAACCACACGGTCAACGTGTGGGGACTCTACAACTGCCTGGTCACCTTCGCCTGGTCGCGCGCCGCCAGCCTGGTCTACAACGGCGAACGCGACGGGCTGGGCTTCCGCGACTCGGTGCAGGACATCCTGGGCGTGGCGGCCGCCATCCCCGAAGAGGCCCGCCAGCGCCTGGAACTGATGCTGACCGGGCAGGTCTCCACCGGCGGGGCGATGCCGATCGTCAAACCGTTCGAGCACCATCCCGGTCACGAAAAAGCCCCGCACCGGAAGAATACCGCTCGGACGACTGCCTGTGGTTCTTCAACGCCGTCCCGGCCTACGTCAACGAGACCGGCGACCTGGATTTCTACAACAAGGTGCTGCCCTACGCCGACCAGGGCGAAGCGACCGTGCTTGGTCACCTGCGCCGGGCGCTGGAATTCAACCTGGAGCGCACCGGCAAGCACGGCCTGCCCTGCGGCCTGGCGGCCGACTGGAACGACTGCCTGAAACTCGGCTACCACGGCGAGAGCCTGTTCGTGGCCTTCCAGGTGCGCCTCGGGCTGACGGTCTATGCCGAGATCGCCGAGCGGCTTGGAAAGCCGGAAGAAGCTGCCTGGGCGCTCGGTCAGCGTGAAAAGCTGGATGCCAGCATCCAGGCCTGCGCCTGGGATGGCGACTGGTTCATCTGGGCCATCGGCGAGGACGGCACGGTCTACGGCACGCAGAAATCCGCCGAAGGACAGATCTACCTGAACACCCAGGTCTGGGCGGTGATCAGCGGCGCGGCCACGTCTGAACAGGCAGCGCGCTGCATGGAGACGGTCCACGAGCGGCTGGCGACGCCTTACGGCTTGATGCTTTCCGCCCCGCCCTTTGTCAAAACGCCGATCGACGTGATGCGGGCGGTGGTCTTCAATCCCGGCATCAAGGAGAACGCCGGTATCTTCAACCACACCCAGGGCTGGGGCGTGATGGCCGAGTGCCTGCTGGGCCACGGCGACCGGGCGTACGAGTATTACCGCGCCGCCATGCCCGCCGCCTACAACGACCGTGCCGAAATCCGCCAGAGCGAGCCCTACGTGCAGGGACAGACCACCTACTCGACCTATTCCCCGCGCCCCGGCAATACGCGCACCTCCTGGCTGACCGGCGCGGCAGCCTGGGCATACTTCAGCGCCACGCAGTACATCCTGGGGCTGCGGCCCGAAATGGATGGTCTGCGGATCGACCCGTGCATCCCGTCCACCTGGAAAGGCTTTTCGGCAGTACGCAGGTTCAGGGGCAGGGTGTTCCGCATCTCCGTCCACAATCCCGAGGCTGTCTGCAAAGGCGTGGTCAAAATGATGGTGAATTCGAAAGAGATCACGGGAAATCTCATCCCCCCTGACCTGCCGGGAGAAGAACAACAGGTGGAGGTCTGGCTGGGTAAACAGCCATAAGGAGAGAAGAGGTAAACGCAGATGAAACAGAATCAGGATGGAAAACCGATCCGGGTTGCGATCATCGGAACTTCGCCCCGCTCAAGTTATCTCTACGGACCGTTGCTTGCAGCCCTCCCCGACGAGGTGACCCTCGTCTCCGTGTGGGGACGGAGTGAAGCGTCTGCCAGGAAACTCGGAGAAAGCCTGGGCGTTCCCTGGTTTACAGGGATCGAAAAACTGGTCGAGGAGACGAAGCCTCAGATCGGCATCGTTTGTGTCGCCTACCATGCCAATGGGGAAGTGGGCCTGATGGCAGTCGAACATGGTTTGCACGTTTTGCTCGAAACGCCAATTGCCCACAAGTTGAGTGAGGCGGATGCGATCGTAGATGCCGCGCGCCGGCTCGGGCTCAAGGTCGAAGTGGCGGAACAGTTCCACCGGCGGCCGGTGGAGCAGTTGAAACTCAAAGCCATCGAGTCCGGATTGTTCGGCCGGGTGTATACCGCGTTCAATGATTTTGCCGGTCACGGCTACCATGGTGTCAGCGTCCTGCGCAGTTACCTGGGTTTTGATGCCGTGCCTGTCCAGGTGGTTGGTGCTGTCCAGCGCAATCCCCTTGCGCCTCACTGGTCCAGGCTGGCGGGTGAATTTGGCCCGCGCGTGGAAACGCAGGAACATGGGATCATCACCTTTGAGACCGGGCAACTGGGGATTTTCCACTGGACCGAGGTGGGCTACGACTCGGCTCTGCGCTGGTGGCGAAGCAGCCGGTTCCTGGCAGAAAAAGGGATGGGAATATCCGTCGGCGTTGGGATCGACACCGATGAACGGTGGTCATTGCTTTCACCCGCTGGAGAGGCCCCGCAGTTCATCACCATCGAAAGGCAGTTCGAAAGGGTCGATGGGGGAGCCCTGGCGGCGATGATCGCTCACACGGGACACCCGGAACATCCGGTGGTTCGCTGGGATAACCCGTTCAAACCGAAAATCCAGGGGCACGGCGTCCAATGGCACGACGACGAGATCGGCGTTGCCGGCTGCCTGATGAGCCTGGTGAATGCGGTCCGGAACGATACCGCCCCCACGTACGGAGGCGAACAGGCAAGATTGGATCAGGAAATCATGCTTGCCCTCCAAAGGTCGGCAAAAAGAAACGGCACTCCGGTGAAATTGCCGCTGGATCGATCTGAGGTGGATGATTGAGGGAAACAGGGACTCCCCATACGTAATCATCTTATGGCAGAGAGAACAAAGATAGGTTTCGTCGGTTGTGGTAATGTCAGCAACATCTATTTCAATGTTGCCCGAACATTTGAGAACCTGGAAGTGGTCGCCTGTGCTGACATTGACCTAAAACGCGCCAGGGCCCAGGCGGATAGATATCACCTGCGGCGCGCCTGCACTGTGGAAGACCTGCTGGCTGATGCGGGAATCGAGATCGTAGTGAACCTGACTCCGCCCGGCGCCCACGCCCAGGTTGCACTTGCCGCGTTGGAAGCCGGCAAATCGGTCTACAACGAAAAGCCGCTGGCGATCGAGCGACTCCACGCTCAACAAATTCTGGAACTGGCTGAGCGCAAATCCCTGCTCGTGGGCTGCGCGCCGGACACCTTCCTGGGTGCCGGGCTGCAGACTTGCAGAAAACTGATCGACGATGGTGCCATCGGTGAACCGGTGGGTGCGGCGGCTTTCATGCTAGGCCGCGGGCCCGAGGCCTGGCACCCCGACCCGGACTTCTTCTACCAGCCCGGGGCAGGTCCGCTGTTCGACGTGGGACCGTATTACCTGACCGCCCTGGTGACCCTGCTCGGCGCGATCCGGCGCCTCACTGGCGCCGCGCGCATCTCGTTTCCCGAGCGCACCGTCGGCAGCGGCCCCCGGCACGGCGAAAAGATCACCGTCCGCACCCCTACCCACATTGCCGGGGTATTGGAGTTCGCCTCGGGGCCGGTCGCCACGATCACCACCAGTTTCGACGTCTGGAAAAGCAATTTACCGTACATCGAGATCTACGGCAGCAAGGGCACTTTGGAAGTGCCTGATCCCAACACCTTTGGCGGGCCGGTCCGGCTGTGGCGGACTGACAGCGACGGCTGGGAGGATGTGCCGCTGGTTCCGGGTTATACCGAAAACAGCCGCGGCCTGGGCGTCGCCGACATGGCCCGCGCCCTGCAGACCGGCAGGCCCCACCGGGCGAGCGGTCAGCTGGCTTACCATGTCCTCGACATCATGCACGCCATACAGGAAGCGGCGCAGGCAGGCCGGCACGTGGAGCTCTCCAGCCTCTGCGAGCGCCCGGCTCCCTTCCCTGAGGGGAGATTAGATTGACGCAATGAGTATTAGCAGGGGGTGCCATCATAGGCAGGGGGGAAGGGTGGAAAAGAGAGTGAATCCTTCAGAATTGCGCGATAATGATATTCAGCAAGCGTAATCAGCGAAAGGGAAAATATGGGCAAGAAGCAAATCCCGTTGATGGTTTGCCTGGCGGCAGCCTTCCTGGCTGCGTGCGGACCATCCACACAGGCCCTCCAGACGGCTGATGCAGAAACACGGGCAGCCATTCCCACCTCAACCTCTACACCTGTTTCCCCGACAAACACACCAACAGAGTTGCCAGCCAGCACGATTACAGGAACGCCAACCGAAGCGCCGACCTTGACGCTTTCACCTGCGCTGGATCTGATATCCCTTCAGGAAAATTTGAAAGAATTCCTTGTTCAGGAATCTGACCTGCCGCCCATGGCAAATTACACCTCTCAATTTCATTTGCCAGCCTTGGTTACCAATGAAAGTATTTCCCAACGCATGGGTGGGGATGGGGCTGCTTACCTTGAAGAAACAAGGCGCATTGATGGATGGGATGTTGATGTTGATTTTGAAGGAGATGCCAATCTTGGGATAACCCCGTTCATTTTATATAACCAGGCAGCCCTTTTTAGCACCATCCAGGGAGCGCAATTAGCCATCAGTAAGTATTCTGATCGCTATGTCACGCAGGATGGGTTTTCTGAAACAAACAGCCCATTTACAAATGGAGACGTAAATCGCGCTTATTATAGGAGATATCACGAGCCTCCGGAGAACAGCGGGTATTCATTGAAATACATTATTGTGTTTTCTTATCGAAACGTAGTGGTGACCTTGCAGGAAAGCGGGCTGGAACGGCCCATAGACCCGATTTTCATGGCGGATATTGCCCAGCGACTCCTCGCCAGGCTACAGGCATCTCCATTGATCAATCCATGATCCCCTGTCTTCCAAAAAGGACCTGCGTGCATAGGAGGGTGGATAAAGAAACTGTTTGTGCTGCCTGATTGAAATTGATAATCCCTTCTCTCTTGATCGACCGGTTAATTTTTACCGGTATTGTTGTATAATGAAATCGCATCACGCTTTTCTTTGCACGCGGAAGTCCTCAAATCAGATACCTTCGAAACCGCTGAGAACCCTCAGCGGTTTTTATTTCTGATAGAAGTGGAGTAATACAGCCCCGTCTTTGTTACAGGACGAATAAGCTTCGGATAGTTTCATCAGATCCAGCCGATTGGGCTTTCTGGGTGGTACAGCATTTCGACCTCTTGAATCAGGCGGGAACCGCCAAACACCGGGGCGGTTTTCAACAATTGGGATTGCTTTTTTCAGAAGAAAGGAGACCTTTTCATGAAACTCAACTACTGGATGATCGCCAAGGCGATCGTGGTACTGATCTTTGGGATCGGCTTTGTTCTGGTCCCGGATATGTTGGCTGCGGTATATGGCATGGCCTTCAATCCTGTTGCAGCCTTGATGGCGCGCCTGTTTGGCGGCGCTTTCATCCTGGAGGCAATTGTGCTCTGGTATGCCAGGAACACAGACCGGGACGATGCTGCCTGTCGAGGGATCATGCTCGGAGTCGTCGTAAGCAATGCAATCGGTTTCATCGTTTGCCTGCTTGCCACGCTTGCGGGGACATGGAATGCCCTCGGCTGGCTCTCGGTCGCGTTGTACCTGGTATTTGGAGCGGCTTTTGCGTATTTCCTCTTCAAGAAGAAGTAGATGGAGCGAAGCCAACAAAGATAAACCCGGTGTATCTGATAGAAGCGATCCCAATAGATATTGCCATCATTTGAGTGACCGGAAGAGGTCGCGGGGGGCGATCTGAAATCAACCAAGCCCTTTTTATTCCCCCGGACTTGATTGCGTTAGTTTATCGATATTCCTAAAATAACATCCTTCAGATTTCGATCTATAAATGGCTGTTGAGGTGGGTCTGGTTACGGTCGAACCAGCAACGGGGTATTCAAGTTCAATTCCTGCAGAGTACCATTGCTTTTATTTTGTCTGCCTAAGATCATTCATTTACCCAGTGGTTGAAATATCCGTCTTGCATGACACTCCCAAGATTTATGGGCAATCCAACCATTCGATGGGCTGGCTGCCGGCAATACCAAGCCCATAACCAAAGGGAAAGAGCGGTGCAGAACAACCGGTGAAATTGGCTGAGTTATTGATGTTGAGGGGTAACTGATCGTTTGAACGCGGCCAGGTATACGGGAGTGTGCCGACGAAAGGATAATCCCCAAACAATACTTCCGCCACGCCCGCCCCCTCCGAACCCGGCAGCCAGGCTGCCACCCAGGCATCCGCTATCTGGTACTGGTCAGTGATCGCCAGCGGACGGCCGGACAGGATCACCACGATCAATTTATCCACTAGCGGGAGTAATGCGTTGATGACCAGCAGATCCACATTATAGAGTGTTAGATCAGCCCTATCCCCCAGTCCCTCTGCATACGGCATCTCACCCACAATCGCAATCCCCACCGGGGCTTTACCGCTGAAACCCGCAAATTGGGCCGAGCTGTTGTACAGCACTTGGGTATTGGGACCAACCAGCTCCCGGATCCCATCCAGGATGGTTGTCCCCTCCAGGGAGTTTCTTTGCTCCCCCTGCCACTCCAGCGTCCAGCCACCTGCCTGGACCCCGGTGCTGTTGATCCCTGCCACCAGGATGGTCGATACATTTTTATCGATGGGAAGAACGTTATTGTCGTTCTTCAGCAGCACAAGCGACTCGCGTACCGCCTGGCGAGCCAGGGCACGGTGCTCAGTCGAGCCGACCGTCACGGCCAGGCTTGGATCCCCATAAGGATTTTCGAACAGGCCCAGCATGAACTTGGCGCGCAGGATACGGCGCACCGCATCGTCAATGCGCTCTTGAGCAATATCGCCATTCTCCACCGCCTGTTTCATGATGCCGATGAACATCTGATAACTGTAGGGCACCATATTCATATCAATGCCCGCATTGATGGCGGTCACAACTGCCGTGTAGTAATCGGGATCTACCTTATCGATGCCGCCCCAGTCAGAGATGACAAAACCCTGGAAACCCAGTTCACCCTTGAGAACCTCCGTCAGCAAATACCGCTGGGCATGCATCTTTACCCCATTCCAGCTGCTGAAGGAGGCCATCACGCACATGGCTCCCGAATTCACGGCAGCCTGGTAAGGAGGCAGGAATAACCGGCGCAGCGTCGCCTCATCCACCTGCGTATCGCCCGTATCCAGATAATACTGGTGGTACATGTAGGGGATCGTACCCCATGTGGTCCCTCCATCCCCGATATAGTGTTTGGGGGTCGCCAGGGCATAAAGGGATTGGCCTTCACTGGTGACGTATCCTTCAGGGATGGTTTGAAAACCCTGGATATAAGCCGTTGCGAGTTCGGTCACCAGGGCAGTATCTTCGCTGAAGCCTTCATAGATGCGGCCCCAGCGGATGTCCTGGGGAACCGCCACGACTGGCGCAAAATTCCAGGGGATACCCGCGGCGCGCATCTCCTCGGCAGTCACCTGCCCGATCTGGCGCACCAGCTCCGCGTCACGCGTGGCTCCCAGCCCGATGTTGTGGGGAAAAATCGTGGCGCCATTGACGTGCGCAAAACCATGCACCGAGTCCACCCCGAAGATCAGGGGGATGCCCAGGCGCGTTCTGACCGCTTCAACCTCATACATATTTGCCAGTCCGGTCCAATCTGCAAGCGTGGTCCAGCCCGAACTGTTCCCACCGCTCAGAATGGAGCCGATGAAATATTTGCCAACATCAGAAGCGGAAAATAAATAATGAGGAGAGATGCTGTTATTTTCCACCTGGGTCATCTGCCCAATCTTCTCTTCCAGGGTCATGCGGGAAAGCAAATCTTCGACGCGCACCTCCACTGGCTGACCTGGATCCTTATACAGCACTGGTCTCGGCGCGCAGGAGACCAATAAGACGACAAGGAGCAGAAGACAGGTTGTTTTATAACCGGGGGTGTTCATACTCACGTCCAGTTGGACTTTTATTTTACCTCGATTGGGCAGCCTGCTGAATTAATAATTTTAATGCTTACCCCAAAAATCGCTCCCGAATGGCTGCCAGATCGTCCTGACTTGCCCCGCCCATGCTGAGGTAGCTGTCAATCGAAAGCCCTTCCAGTGTGCCGTGTAGGACTTCTCGAACAGAGGAATGCTCGCCCGCAAGGAGTGCATCCCGCTCGGGATCGGCACTTAGCTCATAATCAGCAATAATATCATCCGGTGTAACGTTAACAAGTGCGAGCAGTAAAAGGGAAATAATGCCCGTACGATCATAGCCGCGGAGGCAATGGAAAAGAACACCACCCGGTTGAGCCTGGGCGATCGCAGAAATGACGGCAGCATGCCTCTCCGGCCACCGTAGAAGGGCATCCTTGAAATAGAGCGGCGTACCCCAAAGATTGGTGATCGCCCACTTCTGCAAGAAATCCTTATCCGTTAAGTCTTCTATTGCTGCCTGGACCGTTACGAGATCAGGATAAGGTGATGTAAAGTTTAGCTCTTCTTCCGTCATGCCGACCGTGTGCAGCGTAATAATTGTGCGGATGCCATAGTCATACAGCGCTGACCATCCTGCCGCAGTGAGCCTGGCAGGAGTATCCGAACGGACAATTGCTCTCCAGCGGGTGCTGCGGCCGTCGCCGGTGCTCAGACCGCCGAGATCGCGGACATTGATACAACCTTCCCAGGCAAGAACTCGCTTATTCATTGACCAATGCCTCCTTTACGACACACGTTGAGCATTCATCCGAGGATCGGTGTGCGGTCCAATGATAGTTTATCCAGCAATGCTGCTGCATATCTACCTGTATAAAGATGAAACGTCCGTAACACTCAATTGCTTTGGGTACCCATAATCCGGCGCCTGCAATTTCTATCCCAGTTTGGCAACAATAATACATTCATTTTGATAGTGGTTGTGAACCGAGAGATTAAAGGTTCTCATCTCCTGGGTATGTATTTCTTAATTACTGCAATATTAACGGAATGGCTCAGCGGAAGCATCAGGCCTGGTTAGACACCGTTCAATTCTCCTTGATTTCTGGCAATGCTTTATGGTTGCGAACGGCAAGCCGTTGTCCGACTGGTGCCGTTGTTAGCCGCCACCATCTTCCATAGGCCCTTCGTCATTGAAGATCTTTTCCACTTTGCTTAGCAATCCCAGGGTGTTAGGACCATACTGCTCCCCGGTCATTGGATTGACCGTGCTCCGAACATTGTACATCAATCCCATGGCTTGCATTCGTTCAACCGGATCTGGCACCATCATGGCTTCCTCCATTGCCAAATGGCACACCCGTCCTGCAAAAAGATGCCAATGACTGGTTTCGTAAAGTGGACGATGCCACTCTAATTGGCACTCCAGGGTAACAGAACATTCAGCAATGCGCGGCGCCCGCACAGTCATTGGCGACTCGACAGTAAAGCCTGCCTCCGTAATCTCATCGTTGTCGGAGGCATTACACTTGATGGTCTCAAAACACTGAGGATGGTATTCGAAGGAGGGAAAACCGATACACCATTCTCCTTCTCGCAGAATATTGCCATAAGTATGCGAGTTATCCAGGAGTGCCAGCAAGGAAGAGTAATTACCTTTCTCTCCGACCAGTAACCCCCACGATTGCAGGTTGGCATTAGGCGCGCCATTCGCCTTCCTCGTTGTGATCAGGAAGATGGGATTGGGTATAGTGACAATGTACTCCAGCCAGGAGAAAATATCATACTTGCCTGGCCAGTCTTCGATGAGATACTCTGGTTGAGCAATACCAATCTCATGCTTCATCAATGCCTCCTTTTATTGCTTTCGCCGCCAAGGCGGCAAACATGCAAATAAGTGGATCGTATAACAGCATAAAGACGATCCGAATAAAAGCCGAATTGATTCGGATTTATACGGACTTAGATAAATAATAATTTAATAGGATCACTGTATTGTATGATATTGTAAAGCGCAAGTATAAGTATTATCTTTCTTCTTGTTTGAGCACAAAAGGCAGTTATTTCCTTCCTGGCAAAGGTTCAAATTTAAACGAACACAGGTTCGGTTCCAGATTGTTACACGATTTTACATAAAAAAGGGTAAATATGGGCCCAGACGGAGTTGAACCTTTGACCAAGCTAATTCATGTCGTCTGGTTACATTTAGATGAAAAAATTATTCAAAGCCATGAATATTTCGATGCTCAGTTAAGAAAAAGATATGTGGCTGGAAAGCAATATTTGATGGAAGCAGATTCTTCTTCCCGTGAAAATCAAGAAATTTTTATAACAATATTTAATGAATAACGCTAAACAACAGAAAGAAAATTGTTCGCTAAACGATTGTGGAAAAAAATAAAACAATGTAAAATCGACAAACTAAATGTTCTTGAAAATAATGAATTATTTTTACTTCAACAGGCATAGCGATGACATTTCCAATGGTAAGCGGTTCTAACTTGCTCAGGCAGAGGCTGACCCTGCCTCAGGATTTCCAAGGCAGGCTCAATTTGGTTTTCATCCCCTTTGAACGGTGGCATCAGATGGAAGTGGATTCCTGGAGCGTTCTGGCTGAGGAACTTGAGGAAAAGTACGAGGGGCTGGTTTATTACGAACTACCCACTCTCCAGAACGGAGGGTCTATCTACAAAATTTTTCTCAATGAAGGCATGCGAGCCGGTATTCCCAACCCCAAGACGCGCGAACGTACGATCACACTTTATCTGGATAAGGCAGAATTCCGTGCCGCTTTGGATATGGCGGATGAAGAGCACATTTATGTCCTGGTGGTCGATCGCCAGGGGAAAGAGTTCTTTCGCGCTCGCGGCCCGTATAGCCGCGAGGGAGAGGCAGCCTTGCGCCAGGCACTATCCCGGCTCGTCCCCGAAATGGAGTTATGATATGAATGCAAAGAAGTGGCTGATGCTTTTCATAAATTTGCTGGGGGGTGGTGGGGTGATCGGGAGTTATATCTGGGGCTTTCTGACCCACCCGAACGCCGGGCAGGCCTTGTGGGGCGGGGTGCCCGGCAGCATACGGCCATTCTATACGGCCGGCATGTTCCTGGCCGCTGCAGGTTACTTTGCCTTCACTTACTTTATTCTCTTTCGACTCAACCCAAACGAAACGCGGGTGTTTAACCGCTTCCCTTTCGGGTTGTTCAACGTTCTCTATGCAGCCATCCTGATCCCCTCTGCGCTTTGGATGCCATTGACATTATTTGCGCTGGAAGGACCCAGCCTCGGTTTCGTATGGGCAGTGAGGATCGTACTGTCGATGGTTGGATTGGCCTCCGTCACTCTTCTACTTGCCTTACTGAATGTCGAGCCGCGTCTGCCCCGCTGGGCTCACCGGCTGGCCGTGGCCGGATGTGTGGGTTTTTGTCTCCAGACCGCCGTCCTGGATGCGATCGTCTGGGTGGCTTTCTTCAGGGTTTGAACGAGAATTCTTTTACCTACTTGAGTGTTTAGATAGATATGACCATTCGAATTGTTACGGACAGTTCTTGCGACCTGCCGCAGGAGATCATCCAGGAACACAGGATCACTGTGATTCCGTTGTTCATCAACGTCGGTGATCAAAGCTATCTGGACGGCATCGACCTGTCCCACCAGGAATTCTACGAACGCCTGCCGGGGTTCAAGCCCGCGCCGAAGACGGCCGCGCCCGGCCCGGAGGTGTTTCGAAAGGTCTTTGAACTACTGGCATCCGAGGGGGCGACCGAAATCCTCTCCATTCATGTTTCCACCAAACTGAGTGCCATTGTGGACATCGCCCGTACGGCGGTAAAAGAAACCACCCGCCTACCGGTGACGATTTTTGACTCGCGCCAACTCAGCCTGGGGACTGGTTTCCAGGTCCTGGCGGCCGCCCAGGCAGCCGCTGAAGGACGCTCGCTCAGTGAGATATTGTCCATATTGGAAGAACAGATCCGCCGGACCCACGTCTTTGCCGCCCTGGACACGATGGAATACCTGAGACGCAGCGGAAGGATGAATTTCGCCATCTCCGCCCTTGGCACCCTCCTGCAGATCAAACCCTTCATGAAAATGTACAACGGCGAACCGACCGCTGAACGGGTGCGCACACGCAAAGGCGCCATGAAACGGCTGGTCGAGCTGCTTGAAGAGTATGGCCCATACGAAAAAGTAGCTCTGTTGCATTCCCATGCTCTCCAGCGTGCGGAGGCATTGCTGCTGGAGGTCAGAAGCCTGCTGCCGGAGGGAGATATCATGGTGGAGGAGATCACACCCGTCCTGGGAGCCCATATTGGCCCGGGCGTCATCGGTTTTGCATGTATCTCCAGAGAATAATCTCAAGGAGGATTCGCATGTCATTTATTGAAATTTATGGGATCGCTCTTCTGGTCATCCTGGGCTGCATGACCATCCTGTGGCTCGTCAGCCTTTGGTTGAAGAATTCCAGCATCGTGGACATCTTCTGGGGGGCCGGGTTCGTGATCGCCAACTGGGTCTATTTTGCGCTCGCTCCCGAAGGATTCCCGCTGCGCAAGTGGCTGGTCGGGATTCTGATCACGGTCTGGGGGCTGCGCCTGTCACTGCACATCCTGCGGCGCAACTGGGGCAGAGCGGAGGACTTCCGCTACCAGGTCTGGCGCAAGGAAGCCGGTACCCGCTGGTGGTGGCTCAGTTTCTTCCGGGTCTTCCTGCTGCAGGGTATTTTGATGTGGATCATTTCCGCCCCCTTGCTGGCCGCCCAACGGGGTGCCAAACCCGCCTACATAATTTTATTTGATGTTCTCGGGGCGATCGTTTGGGGGATCGGGTTCTTCTTCGAAGCAGTCGGAGACCTGCAGTTGGCCCGTTTCAAAGCGGATCCGGCCAACAAGGGTAAGGTCATGGACCGCGGCGTCTGGCGCTACACCCGTCACCCCAACTACTTTGGCGACTCAGCCCAGTGGTGGGGCTACTATCTGATCGCAACGCTTGCCGGAGGCTGGTGGACGATCTTCAGCCCGATCCTGATGACGCTGTTCCTGCTGCGTGTTTCGGGCGTGGCCCTGCTGGAAAAGACCCTGGAGAAACGCCCTGGCTATCAGGAATATATTCGCAAGACCAGCGCTTTCATCCCCTGGTTCCCGCGCAAGTAATAACGCTCAAAGAAAGGAAATGGACATGAAGATTGCGAAAGTTCTCGCCCTGCTGGGCCTTTTGGCCATGACCGGCATTTTGATCTACGGCTTCACCGTGGGGAATTTTTCCTCCGAAGGGGCTAAATTGGTTGCCATGCCCTGGGGCATCGTCTCGCTCGTGGACCTGTATGTCGGCTTTACCCTCTTCTCGTGCTGGATCGTCTTCCGTGAGAAAGCAGTGCTCCCCTCTGTCATCTGGGTCATCCTGATGATGGTGTTGGGCTTCTGGGCCGGCGCGCTATATACCTTCATCGCTTTACAGACCAGCGGCGGTGACTGGAAGCGCTTCTGGTACGGGAAACGGGCATAGGCCGGAGGAAACCCATGACCATCCTTCAAATCCTCAAGATCATATGCGCCGTTGGGACCGTGGCGACCGGTTTCATTTCGCTGGTGGCGCCGCGATCGATCAAGGGCTTCACCGGCCTGGAAGCCACCGGGCCGCGCGGTATCACCGAGATCCGCGCCGTGATGGGTGCCCTTTTCATTGGCCTGGGCATCGCCCCCTTCATTCTAGGATCACCGGCGGTCTATCAAGCCCTGGGCATTATGTATCTGGCCATTGCCCTCGTGCGGACCGTTTCCATGGTCCTGGATAAATCGGTGGTGCAGTCCAACATCATCAGCCTGGTGGTGGAGGTGGTCTTTGGGGTAATTCTGGTGCTCTAGCTCTCGCCCAAGTTGTGCAAGATGTATCTAATGTAGCCAGTTCGTTGGAAAGCAAAAGCCTCCACGGTCGCAATGACCGCGGAGGCCTTTTTTGATTGATTTACCGAAGACGATCAGGGCCGCAGAGTGCCAACCCAGATCTGCCAGGCCAGGGCGGTCTTGGCCAGCAGGCTCAGGACGATATACATGCGCTCCCCGAAGAGATAGTCCTTCCAGGGACCTACCTTTTTATATTGCAAGACCATGTTGACCGCAAAGATGCTGAAGAACACGAAAATGGTCGGAACGATGGCGTACACAAAGGCCGGCGGTTTGGCATCCGAGGAACCCAGCGATCCATAGAAGTACAGAAAGATGACGATCCAGGGGAAAATCCCGGCCAGACAGCCGTAAATGTATGAGGTCCAGTCCGTCTTCTTCGTATTCTGGTTGTGCAATTCCATCACGATACCGAACAGGTTCATCATGGCGTTGACCCCAAACATCAGGATCAAAGCCCCAAGGTCCGACACACCCACCAGCATGCCGATCAACACGATCATCAGCGAAGAGCTCAGTGCGTATTCATAGAAGCGGGCCGGGTTCATCCCGCTCTTCAACTTGGCCACATACCACTTGTACCCGAAAGTGGAAAGGGCAAAGTGGGCCAGGGCGGAGAGCAGCAGGAAGACTGCCACTGCCGGCCCGAAGCGCAGGTTGTACGCCAGGGTCGGGTTGGGAACCAGGATCATTTTTGCTGGATCAAAGCGCAAGAAGTTGGTATAGACCGGGAAGGTGGTGGCGTTGCTGATGGCGATCATAAAGATGCCCTGCGCCAGGTGCAGAAAGCCCATCACCAGGTTAAAGCGGCGCAATCCTGTATATGTTCTTTCTTCAGACATGGTAGAACCTCCTTTGATATCCGAAAACAGAAATGGGTTGACCGAACTTTTTTTTTGCCTGCCGCAGAAGTAGGGTTTGGATCCTCATCAGGTGATCTGTCCTGCTGGCCTCAAGTAAGTCGACATGGGCTTACTCGTTCTTCAGGATGGAAGTGAGCAGGTTACGGGCGCTTTCTTATTCAAACCGAATGTAGGAGAAATTATATCTTGAAACTCCGTCATTCGATGCTTGAATTTCAAGGTAAGTTATTTTTCCCCTGGAATACTAATATTCCGGCTCAACTCTTGGGATCAGGTCAGGTACAATAGGATTTTCGCCAGCCAATTTAACTTCTTTGCTCCGGCCTGAAGGCGTGGATGCAACCATGCATCCAGCTCGAGGATACGACTGGCAGATAATGCGAGAAAGATCAAACCCGGGATGGCGAGCGCGTTTTGCCAGAAATAACGCTAAAATGGAGTGAGTATCATCAGTTCTGCTGCTGCCACTGAGCCATGCTATTGGAGGGCCAGAAGAGCAAGCATAAGGAGAGAAAAATGGCTTATTACATCAAACTCTACATCGCTACACTTATCGCATTCTTCGCAATTGATATGGTCTGGCTAGGCCTTGTAGCACGCACATTCTATCGGAAGTATCTCGGTTTTTTGTTGACTCCCACCACCAACTGGATCGCCGCGGTGATTTTCTATTTATTGTTCATCCTGGGAATCTTAGTGTTCGTAGTTGTGCCCGGGCTGGAGGGAAACTCACTTAAAACAACCCTTCTCCATGCGGCATTGTTTGGACTCATTACATACGCCACTTATGATCTTACCAACCTTGCAACCGTGAAAAACTGGCCTGTGCTTATCACTGTGGTTGATATGGCCTGGGGAACAGTCTTGAGCGTGGCGGTAAGTTATGTAGGTTTTATGGTCGGCAAGTGGCTCGCCTAGGATAAGAATGGCATCCACCGGCCTCTGAGAAACCGTTCAGCGGCTAGTCTCGTTCTGGTGCAGTTAGAATGGAAAGTTCGACAGGTAAAGAACATGAACGATTGGTACAAACTGGAAACCACAGAAGTTTTACAACGCTTGGGAACGGATGCTGCACAGGGCTTGGCCTCGCCGGAAGCAGCTCGTCGCCTGATTGAATCTGGCCCTAACGAATTTATTGAACGGGGAAAGCGAAGCCCCTGGCGGATACTCTGGGAGCAACTAACTGCGACGATGGTCATTATCCTCATCGTCGCCGCCATCCTTTCTGGCATATTGGGTGCATTTAAAGATACGATTGCCATTGCTACCATTGTCGTGCTGTATGCCCTCCTGGGCTTTATCCAGGAATACCGGGCAGAGCAGGCGATGGCGGCACTGAAAAAGCTGGCCGTGCCAATGGTTAAAGTTTACCGCACTGGACAGTTGCAAGAAATGTCCGCTCGCGAACTCGTGCCTGGTGACATTTTACAGATGGAAACCGGCAACCTTGTCCCTGCTGATTGCCGTCTTTTGGAAAGCATAAATCTTCGGATTCAGGAAGCAACTCTCACTGGCGAGTCTGAGCCGGTAGAAAAACATACAAAGGCTCTGGCTGGCAGCGAACTGCCGCTGGGCGACCGCCGCAATATGGCCTATATGGGCACGGTGGTTACTTTTGGACGCGGCCAGGCCATTGTTGTTGCCACTGGAATGCGAACTGAGTTGGGCCGGATTGCGGAGTTGATTCAGAAAGTAGGCCAAGAGCAGACGCCTCTCCAACGACGGCTTGACCAACTGGGGCGCACACTGGCTGTTGTCGGTCTTGTTATTGCGAGCCTTATTTTTGTGCTTGGTTTGCTGCGCGGTGACAAGTTGACCCACATGCTGCTGACCGGTGTAAGCGTCGCGGTGGCAATTGTGCCTGAAGGGTTACCGGCCGTAGTCACCATTACCCTTGCATTGGGCGCACAACGCATGCTCAAGCGGCAAGCCCTCATTCGCAAACTCCCGGCTGTTGAAACGCTCGGCTCGGTCACGGTGATCTGCTCCGATAAAACCGGCACACTCACTGAGAACCGCATGACCGTGATTGTGTTGGATGTGGCGGGTCATGAAGTGAATTTGACCGAAGAATTGCACCATGACTCAGCAATGCTCACAAGTGAAAAACAGAATCTTCCGTCGTCGCCGTTTCCCCTACTATTGATGGGGGGCGCGTTGTGCAATGATGCTCAACTTGTGGCTGATTCCAACAGGAATAGTTTTCACGCCTTGGGAGATCCCACCGAAAGCGCGCTGGTGGTGGTTGCCGCTCATCTGGGATTCTGGAAGAGCGAATTAGAGCAGATCTTTCCTCGTGTGGCTGAACTGCCTTTCGATTCGGAACGCAAGCGCATGACAACCGTGCATCAAACCGCGCGAGCCACTTCCGCGCCGCAAATCTTTATGGATTCAGAACTTGGCGATTGGCCGTATCTGGCGTTCACAAAAGGTTCTGTGGATGGCTTGCTGGACATTTCCAGCCGAGTTTGGGAGAACGGACAGGCAGAACCATTGACTCCCGAATGGCGCGAGCGCGTCCAGAAGGCCAACGACACTTTAGCCCAGAAAGGTATGCGCGTTTTGGGTTTAGCATTTCAACTGTTGAAGTTCTTACCCACTGATGGACAATCAGAGCATCTGGAATGCGACCTGATTTTTGTGGGTCTTTTCGGCATGATTGACCCGCCGCGCGGCGAAGTCAAGCGCGCTGTGCAAACCTGCCAAACGGCAGGCATTCGCCCGGTGATGATTACCGGCGACCACCCGCTTACCGCGTTACAAATTGCTCGCGAGTTGGGGATCACTGAAACGGGACATGCTCTCACTGGCCAAGAATTAGAGCAGCTATCCGTTGAAGAACTGAAAGGCGTTGTAGAAAAAGTATCGGTGTATGCGCGAGTATCACCGGAACACAAACTCAAGATTGTGCAAGCCCTGCAAGACAAAGGTCACATTGTTGCCATGACCGGAGACGGCGTGAACGACGCGCCTGCATTGAAGAAGGCCGATATTGGCGTGGCCATGGGCATCACTGGCACGGATGTGGCGAAAGAAGCCTCAGATATTATTTTGCTAAATGACAATTTTGCTACCATTGTTGCAGCAGTAGAAGAAGGCCGAGTCATTTATGACAATGTTCGCAAGTTTGTTAAATTCTCGGTGGCGGGTAACGTTGGCAAGGTGATGGTCATGTTGTTAGCCCCGTTTCTTGGAAAGCCCATACCACTATTGCCATTGCAACTGCTATGGCTGAACTTACTGACCGATGGGCTGATGGGCTTGGGTTTGGGGGTGGAACCGGCGGAACGCGAAACCATGCACCGCTCTCCTTATTCACCTAAAGAAAACATCTTTAGCCGGGGTGCGGGAAAGCACATCGCTTGGGTGGGCACGCTCATTGGAGTGCTCGCTCTCGGCATTGGTGCATGGTACTTTTACGCTGGGCGCGAAACTTGGCAGACCATGGTATTTACGACACTGGCATTTTCGCAGGTGTGGCAAGCTCTTGCTGCACGCTCCACACGTGATTCGTTTTTTATCAAACCATTCTCCAATCCATTGCTTCTAGGCATGGCGAGTGTAACGTTTCTACTCCAAGTGGCTGTCATCTATATTCCCCTCCTACAAGGTTTCTTCAAGACCGTGCCTTTGACCGTGATTGACTTTGCAATTAGTATGGCTCTCAGTGGACTAGTTTTTGTTGGTATTGAATTTGAAAAATGGCTGACCCGGCGCAGCAATTCCGGATCATCAGAAAAATGAAGGCCGTGAGCCTTAAGGAGATTTGAATGGGAAAGTTTCTCGAAAATACCAGGTACATGAGTATCGTTGGCGTTGTTTCTCTGCTTTTGGCGTCCGTAGCAGCGTTTGGTTGGGGCGCCGTGAAGACCGTTAACGCGATGATTGTCATTGCCACAAGTTACGGCCAAGACCCGTATATCGCCGTTTCATTAATAGAACTGGTAGACAGTTTCCTTATTGCCACTGCACTATTCGTCTTTGCGGTAAGCATGTACGAGCTCTTTATCAACAAACTTGCCCTTCCCAACTGGATGTTGGCCCATAATCTCCATGAACTTAAAAGCAAACTTGGCGGTGTGATTATCCTTGTAATGGTAGTCAAGTTTCTTGAGCACTTGGTTGAGTGGAAAGACCCATACGCCTCATTACTTTTTGCGATTGCTGTGGCCGTAGTTTCAGCAGCACTGATTGCCCTTAGCCACTTCGGTGGGAAAGATTGAGACAATGCCCCTCCCGAACACCGTGCACACCGGACCCCGTAAAACATCGGGGCAGGCCGTGCGGGATTTCGCCCACACTTTCGGGGTCAGTCTCAACGGCGGATTCGGCGTCAGGTGGCTTTTCCTGTTAAATCCCGCACTCGCCGGTATCGTCAGTTTTTTGGGTGCATGAACCAAACATATGGGGTCTCTGGGAATCGCCGTGATTCGGCTACATATAGCGGGTGAAATCGGCGAATTTCGGGGAAAGCCCCCCCATATCTGGCGGGTACCACGGCAACTCCCAAAGAGCCAACATATGAGTAAAGGATAATTGTAGAAAATATGGCTACAGTGCTTTTGATTATTGCACCTGAACGGTTTAGGGACGAAGAACTGTTTGTCACAAAAGAAGAGCTGGAAAAGGCTGGGCACAAAATAAGCAGTGCCTGCAAAAGGGGATCGGATTGGCCAAACGCACCGGATCCTTCGAAATGGACTTGCCCCCGGGTAGCCTATTGCGCGATAATGAAAAAACAACTCCAAGTATGAGGGAGGCGAACAAACCCGGAGTTTAGAAGAGGAGGAGATGATCATGAATAAAAATTTACTAAACAGAAAATCACTGGAAAGCCCAGCCCAGCGATCCGCCCCTATTCTGGTAATCGTATCCCTGCTGGCTCTGGCAAGCATGGTCTGCCAGTGCACACCCGGAGCGAACCCTTCCGCCAACCCAAATTCGAACGGAAGCCTGACGGATGCCGAGGAGCTGCAAGCTGTGGAGCGGGCAAACGAGGTATACCACCAGTCGATGGATTCAGACGGCGTTGCTGACATGGTCCAGTTGCTCAATTACCTGGGAAGCGATCCGGCTTTTGAGGCTTATGGTCCTTCGTCGGATGGCTCGGTCTGGGCGCAATTGACCAATGGCAGACAGGCGGTCTTCCTTGCTACTGCCCGGGAAGTCGTGGATTCTTCCACGCAACCGGCTGCGAGACTGGCTGCCCCGTTTCCGATTGCCCTGCCAGAGTACCAGGTTGCAAATGACCTTGTCTCGAGTGGTGAGGCCTCAGCCCGGCTGCTCACCGATAACGAAAAGCTCGAGTTGCCTTCGAACGACCTGGTCTTGATCATGAATGGACTTACTTCCGCTTATAGTTTCAATTCTGGAAAGATTGCAGATTGGTTTGACCTAATGGAGTATGGTGTCGTGTCTCCCTCAACCGGAGTGCAAGTAGAGGATCTGTATTTTAAAGAAAATGGAAATCAATACGGAGTCTTCATCCTTGCCACTCATGGCGGCCTGGGATGCAGGGAGATCGTGAACAAACAGTGCACTGTCCCGCTTGCGCTTCTGGCAACCAACACACTTGTCACAGAGGAGAACAAGAAGCGCTATGCTGACGATCTGGATGCCCGTCGATTGGTTTTCGTGGGCAGTCGGGATTATCCGGGAAACTATTACGCTTTCACCGAGACCTTCGTCATCAAACATATGCTTTTCCCAGCCAACAGCCTGGTTTTCCTGTATGCCTGCAGCGGTTCAAACATGGCCTTTGCTTTTTCCATAGCCCATGCCTCCGTGGTCCTGGGTTGGGATGATGCACTTTCAGGTGGAACAACTTCACAGGATTACTTTTTCGATCGCATGCTGGGGATCAACGAGGTGCCAGCAAAAGGGCAACTTACCGAACCCGAACCGCCAAACCGGCCATTCGACTATCTTTCCGTCTACAATCTAATGGCTGCTACATATCAGAATCTCAGTTGGGCAGAAGTGGATGTGTACGGACTTGATCCGGATGGAAGATACAAGGTAACCGGGGTAAGAAAAGTGAAGGCTCAACTTATCTCTTATCACGGCGAAGGCTCCTTTGGCATCCTGCGACCGACCATCGAGCACCTCGAGGTGGATGAAGAAAACGATAAGCTGATCATCGTGGGAGTCTTCGGAAGCGAAGTGGGGGAGGTCTACATGAACGATACGCAACTGGAGGCTACATGGGGCAACAATAAGATCGAAGTTGACCTGCCAGCCGCTGACGATTTCAATGGCACAGGACTCGTGTCTGTGAAAGTGAGACAACACGAGAGCAATGCCGTACCACTGACCCTCTGGCATGTGAAATTCACCTATACCGAAGGTCCGGAACAAACTATCACCGCCTACCAGTGGCTGGACCTGGACATCTACTGGCGGGCGGATGTCCACATGTATCGAAGCTTGCCGGATGGGATGCGTTCCAACCAGGGGACGATTGAGATCGAACCGGCGAAGGCATCCACAGCAATGTGGAGATGCCAGTGGGAGGGTTCCTACGCCGGGATTTCCTTCACGACGGAGTTGGGCGAGGGGAGCCTGACATTGACCTATGATGGAGACCCGGACGTATTCACGGAAGACGGTACGTTCTCCTCCACCGGCACGTTGGATGGAGTTATACACCAGATCGTGGATCTGCAATTCATCGTCAACTACGATCCCGAGACGACCTGCCTGGTCAAATCCACTGGCTACGGGGTGAGCTCCACCAGTGCCTTTGGATTCGTGCTGCTGCCGGGCCTTCTTCGTAACGTCGGCGATACACCCGCCCTGGAACCCCTGCTGCTGGAAATGACTGGTGGTTACCTCGATTACACACTACCAGAAGCCATGCAGTATTTAACTCATGATGGGATGTGGCCTACGTTGGATTGGAAAGATACTGTTCCCGAGTATGCCCCGATCGACAAGGAGACCGAAGGCTGAATAAACCAAATATGGCAATTGTCCATCGTGGTGGAAGAATGCAGGTCAGCCTGTTGGTTTGGGCTTTCTTCCGGGCTCTGCAGTTCAAATAAGAGAACGATTATTCTGATACCAGTGTTCCCGGATATATCAAAACCCCCGCCTGGGGGCTTTGATATTTAAATCAGATGTTGAACAATATTTGCATGAGGTAATTTGCAGCAAAGATGGGCCCGGATGGAGTCGAACCATCGACCAGCCTATTCAGGCTCAAATCCAGTCAGGCTACAATAGATATGGACATTAAAGCTCCCATCACGGAGTACAGTAAGACAACGGTTCATAGTCAAAAAGCTCCGCCGCGGTGACGGTGCCAAGGGAATCAACCGCTTCTTTACAGGCATCGACGTAGTAGACGGCAGCTACATTGTCGATATAAGCATAGGTCAACCCTCCGTAATCGGTGTCCGACAGGTAGCCGATAAATTTATGTGTCTCCCACGGAACGAGCACGACAGAAACCCAGGACGGATCCTGCGTGGACCTTACGTTGTGATAAAAGAACATCACGTCTTGATCGGAGTTATTCGTTGTGACCTGGGTGTAGAAACACGATCGGCTTCCCGGATATAACCTGTCCTCGTCCAGGGTGGGCGCCACGTTAACGACTGCGCCGGCATCGCATTGGTTGATGTCAAAAGGTGGGGCAGGTTGGGGGGTGGGCGGTTCAGTCGTAAGAGTTTCCTGATGGGTTGGTGATGGTTTAACCGGGGCGGATGGAAGTTCACAATAGACAACCGGAACGTCGTGCCAGATTCCTCCCCTTTCCTCGCAATTATCCCTATCCCGCTGCCTTTCTGTTCTATCATTATAAAATTCAGACGCAGTGCAGGACAATTGGACCAGGGAAACCACCAGCAGGGTTAAGAAAACCCATTTCTTATCCATTCTCATAACAAACACCTCCCCGGGATCGTATTTGTCGATTTTCGAGTGGATGAGAGAAATACACTAACCATGATTTCCTGTGCAATGATCCAATTATAGTTGAGGCGAAAAGAAAACACCTCCTGTGAAAAATGGCTCACAAGAGGTGACATTTTTGTGGTCCGGATGGAGTTGAATCATCGACCAGGCGTATTCAGGTTCAATTCCAGTTTAGCTATATTTCGACCTTATTTAAGAACAGCAGAGTTAACCTGGTAGTTCTTATTTCTCATCCTGCAGAAGTACATTTAATATCGGGAAACGGTGTGCGTTACCTGCTGGTGGGCAGGACGGGACAACGCCACTTTGCCGGAACCAGTTTGGAGCCACGAAAACTGCCTGAAAACGCGACGAGTCCCACCAGTTGGGTGCATGCTGTGAAGGGCGTATTCATTACTGACTGAAGAGCCAATCCATAAACTTCTCTACAACACTCACATTAAGCTCTTGTATTGCTTCTGCCACCTTTCCATAACCTTTTGCAGCCGCTATCGCTGATAGTGCAGACGAAAGAAAAGCCTCATCCCACTCACGATCAGCTGCCGCGGCAACAAGGGACGGCAAGTGTTTCAATGCTAAAAAATAGTCCGTTTTTAGTTCCTGTGGAATCATCACAGACTTCTTCTGACGGCAGATCTCAACCCACGCGGGAAATTGAAAATACGAAAAGTCGGCTTGATTTGGAGCCAGCGCAAGAATTCGCACGACGTGAGGTACCGCGGCAAAGGATGCAGAATAAACATCACCTTGATGTGCTAAAGAACTCCAAATGGAAGACCAGGGTTCTTCTTTTCCATTAAATGGCGGCATAGTTTCAAGCTGGCGCAGGAGATGAGGGATATTTGAAGCCATGCCATAGGCATGGACTAACTCTGACCACTTTGGACTGTCGAGACTTAGCATAGTGATTCTCACTCTGTATTCGCCAAACACGTTGGCAGACTGCTAGCCTGATTCTTTTTGGGTTTCATTTTTGCAGCCTGGTAACCTGAATTAATTTAGGAGATTAGGCTGGGAAAACCAATTGCACATTATAAATGTATTATCTCAACCACTGATTCACGACTAAGCGTATTCAGGCTCAAATCCAATTGGGTTGCAATTCCATGTCTTTTATAGAGCAACTAGTAACTCGGGCTTGAGCCGGTGGCGGGCAGCTTCTGCACCAAAGTGAATGCGGTTAATTGCTATGAATGCCATATTGCCCATGTTACCTTAGGTTTCGAAAGAATGTCCGAATATCCGCAGCAAGTAATGCAGGATCCTCGATTGCCATAAAGTGCCCGCCGTGATCAAATTCGGTCCAATGCCGGATATCCGTGTATACCCTCTCTACCCATTCGCGCGGGGCGCGCTGGACTGTTTCCATTGTGAGGGCTACGCCAGTGGGTACCGCAATATGCGGGTTTGTTCCATAGCGTCGTTGATCGCGGGCGCGTTCGTAGTAGGAGCGTGACGAAGAGTTCGCTGTTTGGGTTAGCCAATAAATCGTCACATTGGTTAATAACTCGTCCATTGTAAAAGATCGCTCGATATGACCGTCTGTTGCACCCCACGAGCGCCATTTTTCGATAATCCACGCAGCCAAACCGGCGGGTGAATCGTTGAGTCCATAGGCGAGTGTTTGAGGCTTTGTCTCCTGGATGAGATTATAGCCGCCTTCTTCCTGCTCCCATTGCTCATTACAAGCGGCAAAACGACGTTCAGCCTCTGACATTTCGGGTGACCCTGTACCAAAGGATGGAGATGGGAAGTGCGGCATCAGAGTATGATAGCCAAGCAGGTGCCCCGGGTGATCACGTGCGATATAGCAGGTGATCACCGCGCCAATATCATTTGCATGCGCTGCGAAATGTGGATACCCCAACTCTTCCATCAGGCGCACCCACAAGTCGGCTACGCGTGAACGGGTCATCCCGCGCTGCAACGGCCGATCAGAAAAACCAAAGCCGGGGATCGATGGCACGACCACATCAAATGAATCGGCGGAATCAACCCCATAGTGTTCCGGGTCAGTGAGCATCGGAATTATCTTAAGCATCTCGGCGAAAGAACTTGGCCAACCATGAGTCAAAACGAGGGGGATGGGATTCGATCCTTTCCCGCGTTCGTGAATAAAATGAATTCCAATCCCATCTATCTCAGCTCGAAAATTTGCAAAGGTATTAATTGTCTTTTCTTGGGCACGCCAATCAAAGGTGGTGCACCAGTAGGCAATCAACTCCTGCATATAGGCAAGGTTTGCCCCATAGTCCCAGCCTGCATCATCAACTTCATCAGGCCACCGCGTGCGCTTAAGCCGGTCTTGTAAATCATCAAGGTCTGCCTGCGGAATGTGTATCGTGAGGGGTTGAATATGCATCTGTTCCAAGCTCACTTTTCGAGGGATCATCATTTGACGAACACAGGTTCGGTTCCAGTTCAGTATATGTATTGTATATAAAAAAGGAAAAAGGTGGGTCCTGATGGAGTCGAACATCGTCCCCGCAGGGGATACCATCCCCTTATGAGGGCCTGCGACCAGGCGTATTCAGGCTCAATTCCAGTAAGGCTATATTTTACTTTTATTTGGATAACAGTTGTGGACCAAGCGGTTCAAAGTTCAAATCATTTTGACATAGAATTTCTTGCCTGTCATTCGATAACAACATAATCTAGAGATGAAAATAATAGAAATGCTCTCACTTTAGCTTGTAGAGTCTTGGCTGATGGCCTGCTTACTCATCCAGTCGAGGTTTTTTATGGATTATTTCTCTACCAAATATACATTGTCGCAAATCTCATCACCATCCATTAATTTCTTTGTAATTCGGAATCCAAGCTTAGGATTAAAAGATTTCACCCATGGTTCATCTCGCGCACAAATGATCAAGCCTAACTCTGGCTCCCCTAGTTCCCGGAGTATCTCAGCGTACATGCACCGAGTAAATTCGTATCCTATGGCTGTCGTGGTATCGATCACACGTTTCCAGCGATGCGTCCCCGCCGCCATGTGCTCAGCCATATTACAGAAATCTTGTAGATCCTTTTCAGGACTATCTGTCTTCTCGCGTTTATCAAATTCTTGCTGACTTGCCATTTCCCGGATGACCTCCCGTGCCTCAGATCCAAAACGTTTCTCCATTGCATGTAGGATTTCTACTGCCAGGTCTAGCGAGACCATCATCTTTCGTTTAACAAAATTCAATACAGCCTCTTCGTTTTTTTTGCTTATGGGCTCAGGTAGAATTTCATTCAAACTGCCTTCCATAGTATATATCTCCTCTCTGGCATAATTTGGTGCGTCTGGTTGCGATCTGTTGGTTGAGATCGACGGTCATATTTTCCATGGTTCTGTGTGGGCCCGGATGGAGTCGAACCATCGACCAAGCGATTATGAGTCGCCTGCGCTAACCACTGCGCCACGGGCCCTCGAAATATCTAACGAGCCGAGGCGGTGTTCCACCCGCCATCGGCCGTATCGGCGACACCAGCTGAAGCGGCCTCAAGCCGCTATCAGCAGCACTGGCGACATGAGTCGCCAGGGTGAGTCGCCGATACTGGTTCCTGAGCGGGCGATCGGATTCGAACCGACGATATCTTGCTTGGAAGGCAAGCGTTCTACCACTGAACTACGCCCGCGTGGACTGTGATTCTACCGTGAGGCGCACGGCAGGTCAACCCGTCAGTTCACCATCCCCGCCACGCTCCTCCGCAGCTCCTCCACCGCCTGCTCATACAGCCGTCTGGCTTCGTAACTTGCCGATGTATGCTGTTCCCCATCCGCCTCCGACAACGCCTCCAGTATCTCCAGCTGCATGTCGACCGTGAACCCCTCCACCGGGGCGCTGTGCAGCATGCGCTCGCTCCACGCCCGCACCGGACCGTAGGCGGCGCGGTTCCCCTTTATCCGCTCCTTCTCCAGCACGGCCTTCGGGTGCGAAAAGACCACCCCGCCCTGCAGCAGCCTCACCGTCCAGGCTCGCCCGGGCAGGCTCCTTTCCAGTGCGCCCCTCAGCCCCTCCTTCCGCTCCAGCCATTGTTCATCCGGGCTTGTCTCGAAGGGAGTCTCCTCGATCCTCCTGCGCAGGAATTTTCCCCTCATGGCAACCGCCTGCTTCCACCTGCCCTCCTCCTTCCGGATCATCCCGCTCCACTGCTCCTCCTTCAACAGCCAGATGCCCCCCGGTCCGGTCAGCAGCAGGAAGGACTCACCCATCGGAAGGGCAGCATAGGTATCCGGCAGGAGCCGGGCGAGGGCGACTGGCAGGTCTTCGCTCTTCTTCTTACCCTTTGGCCTACTCTTTGGATCGAGGACCACCGCCCCTTCCTGCGCCGACAGGCTCTCCCACCAGCGTCCTTCCAGGTCCACGATCAACCCATCCTCCCCGGCGCGCACCGGCTCCCCGTCCACCATCTCGCGGATGTACTGCCTCCCCGCCACTGCCAGCGTCACCAGAATGGCCACCACCAGCAGCGCCCAGTAGACGATCACGCATGCCACTTCCCTGTAATAAAAGGCGGTCAGGCACAGCGTCAGGATGGAGAGCGGCGCAACGACCGCCAGCGCCACGAACATCCGGCGCTTCCTCCGCCACTCGCTCAGTTCCCTGTGAAAGCGTACCTTGTGCCCGGCCTTCACCGCCCGCCCAAATTCACCCGCCAGTTTCACCTGGTACAGGCGGACGGCCTGCAGGCCCTCTGCCAGGTCAACCCATTTCCGGTCGATGCTGTGCATGCCCGCAGTATAGCCGATGTGGAGCCGGCATACAAGCAGGCGGCAGAATCAGGTTTATAATCCTTTCGAGTGGAGACTGCGATGAAAAAACTGCGAACCATCCTATCCGTGCTGACCCTTGCCGTCCTGTTCGTTCACCCTGTCCAGGCTGCCGCTTCGGCACCCACCGCCCTGGTGCTCACCATCAACGGTGCCATTACCCCCGCCGTGCAGGAATACCTGTCGCGCGGCATCCGCGCCGCCGAGCAGACTGGCGCTGAGGTGGTCATTCTTCAACTCAACACCCCCGGCGGCGGGCTCGACCCGATGCAGAAGATGACCCAGGCCATCCGCGCCAGCACTGTGCCGGTGGTGGTCTACGTCAGCCCGCGCGGCGCCTGGGCTGCCAGCGCCGGCACGGTCATCACCTTGGCGGGTCACGCCGCCGCCATGGCCCCCGAAACCGCCATCGGCGCCGCCAGCCCGGTGGGATCGCAGGGCGCAGACCTGCCCACCACCGAGCAGACCAAGGTAAAAGAGGCCATGAAGGCGCTGGTGCGCGCCTACACCGAGCGGCGCGGACCCGAAGCCACCGCCCTGGCGGAAGCCACCATCGAGAGCGCCAAGGCCGTTTCTGCCAGCGAAGCCCTCGCAGCCGGCCTGGTGGATTTCATCGCCAACGACCTGTCCGACCTGCTCGCCCAGTTGGACGGCTATACCGTCCAGATGGCAGACGGTCCCCGCACCCTGCACACCGCCTCGGCGGTGACCTCCAGACCCTGCCGATGATCCTGATCGAGCAGCTGCTGCAGTTGCTGGTGGACCCGAACTTCGTCTTCATTCTGCTCAGCATCGGCGTGCAGGCCATCCTGATCGAACTCTCCAGCCCCGGCGGATGGGTGGCGGGTTTCGTCGGCATGGTCTGCCTGGCCCTGGCAGCCTACGGACTGGGCATCCTGCCGGTCAACTGGTTCGGGCTGGCATTCATCGTCATCGCCTTCGTGCTGTTCATCGTGGATATCAAAGCCGCCACCCACGGCGGTCTGACCGCGGCCGGCATCGGCTCGTTCATCGTCGGCGCGCTGGTGCTGTTCAACTCGCCCGGCACGCCCCGCTTCCAGCAGGTCTCGCTCCCGCTGGTCATCCTGGTGGGGCTGATCACCGGCGTCAGTTTCGCGGTCATCGTCGGCTTTGCACTGCAGGCCCGCAAGAAGCCGGTCATCACCGGTCAGGAAGGCATGGTCGGGCAGGGCGGCTATGCCGTCACCGACCTCGAATCCCGCCGGGCAGGTGCAGTGCGGCGCTGAATTATGGAGCGCCGAACTGGCGGAAGGCGAGACCCGCATCCGCAAGGGGGAGAGGGTGCAGGTGGTCAAAGTGGATGGGCTGCGCTTGAAGGTGCGAAAGGTTGTCAAGCCCTGATGTCCCTGCCTCCCACCCGCGACCGGGTCAATCCCGCTTCCATTAAAACACCCCCCCTGCGCCGCCCCGACTGGATGAAGGTTCGCGCTCCCTCCGGCGAGACTTACGCCCACCTTGCAGACCCTGATGCGCTCCAAGGCGCTGCACACCGTCTGCGAGGAGGCCATGTGCCCCAACATGGGCGAATGCTGGGGATCGGGGACCGCCACCTTCCTGATGCTGGGGGATGTCTGCACCCGCCGCTGCGGCTTCTGTGACATCAAGCACGGCCGCCCGGGTGCGCTGGACTGGGAGGAGCCGGAACGCGTCGCCCAGGCGGTGAAAGCCATGCACCTCAAACATGCCGTCATCACCTCGGTCAACCGCGACGACCGCCGCGACGGCGGAGCCCCGATCTTTGCCATGGTCATCCGGCGCATCCGCCAGTTATCGCCCGGCTGTTCCGTGGAAGTGCTCATCCCCGACTTCAAGGGTTCGCTCTCCGCCCTGAAGATCGTGCTGGACGCCCGCCCTGAGATCCTGAATCATAATGTGGAGACCGTGCCGCGTATGTTCCGCCGCATCCAGCCGCAGGACCGCTACGAGTGGTCTGCGGCCATCCTCTCCGCTGCGAAAAAGATCACCCCGCAGGTGCTCACCAAGTCGGGTCTGATGGTGGGGCTGGGCGAGGAACTGGACGAGGTCAAAGCGGTGATGCGCGACCTGCGCACCTGGGGCGTGGATATCCTCACCCTCGGTCAATACCTGCAGCCTTCCCGGCGCCACCTGCCGATCGAGCGCTATTACAGCCTGGAGGAATTCGCCCTGCTGCGCTCCTACGGGGAGGAGATCGGCTTCCGCTGGGTCGAGTCGGGTCCACTGGTGCGCTCCTCCTACCACGCCGCCGAGCAGGTGAGGGCACTCTCCTCGGTGCACTACGGACAATAGCGATCATCCCATCGTTTGAGAAAATCGATCCATTGAGAGGAATCCCCATGCAACCTTATGTCACCCCCGGGACCATTTCCGAAAAGAGCAGGGATTGGCTGGAGCGGATTTCTCCCTTCAATACACATGAAATGAGCCTTAACCGGGAGAGATCTGCGCTGTTGGTGGTCGATATGCAGAATTTCTTCCTCGACCCTTCCTCGCCTTCCTTCACCTGCGGTGGTCTCGCCATACTTCCAGGGCTGGCCGGGCTCATCCATGCCTTCCGGCAGGCAGGTCGTCCGGTCATCTTCACCCGGCACGTGCACCATCCTGACCAACTGGATGCAGGTATCATGGCTTGGTGGTGGCAGGGCATGTGCAAGGAGGGAACCCCGGAAAGTGAAATCCACCCTGGGGTATCCCCGGAACCAAACGAAAAGGTGATTCTAAAACACCGTTATTCGGCTTTCTACAATACCGACCTGGAAACCATTTTGCGCTGTCTGAAAGTGGAAGATATCGTTATTACAGGGATCATGACCAACATGTGTTGCGAATCCACGGCTCGCGATGCATATTACCGCGATTACCGTGTATTTTTCCCCGCCGATGGGTCCGGCAGCATCACCGAGGAGATGCATCTGGCGAGCCTGTTGAATCTTGCCTTTGGTTTTGCATGGGTGACGAATGTCGGTACGATCGAGACCCAATTGCGTTAAGTCAGCCCCATCCGATCCCCTGCTTCTGGACAGCGCCTGAAGGTTGAGATGATGGCACTCGGCCGTCGGCACCGTTCCGCGAGTTGAAACCACCCGGGAGCCTGGCCCAGGCAAATCCGCCTTTTCTGTTCGTGTTACATTGTTCAGGAGAGCACCTCGCTCCCGCTGACCTTACCCCGGCAGCGCTTTCCGGTTGCGCCAGAGATAGAAGACTGCCAGCAGGAAATCCACGGCAACCAGGATGCCTTTCAACAGCGGCGTTGCCGGCGACATCAGGATCCCCACGAAGAAAGTGATGACCGCCACGACCACGAGCACGAATCGTGCATTCGTGCGCTTGAGCACCGCGGCAATGATCACGGCTCCGATCCCGAGTACCAGCGCGCTGACCCAGTCGTCGGCGGGATCCGTCCCGATCAGGGCATCTGCCAGCAATGCTGCCAGGAAGGTGAACGCCCCCAGCCCGGGGATGATCGCCCACCATTGCCGTTCACTGTTGACCGCGTAAGCCCAGCAGAAGGCTGCCCCGATCAAGCCCAGCATCAGGATGGTGCCGATCAGACGATACGCTGGAAGCCATTGGTCGAAGATCAGCATGGCCGCGATCCCCACCAGCCCCGCCACGACCACCACCAGCCACCACTGCTTCTGTGCATCGAATTTTGCCATCTTGATCTTCCTCCTTCGCGTGAATCGCTTCAAATTCTGAACCGCGCAGTCTGCCTGGTTCACGCTTCTACGGCTTCGATACCCGGTATGAATCCTTGAGGTTCCCCTCCCGGCTGTAAAACTCGAACAGCATCTCCCTCTCGCTGGCGGTCACCAGCATGGCACCGAAATTGGCGTTGTAGCGGAACCGGGTTTCGGGCAGCGGGGCGTCAAAATCATACAGGCCGCCTCCGCCCGAGCCATTGGTGAAATACGGGATGCCGTCGGCAAGCAGGCGCTCGTACAGGTGGTCGTGCCCCGCCAGCAGAGCATCCGCCCCCCACGCCGCGTACGGCCACTTCGCCCAGGGTGTGGAGCCGTGCGCTCCGGAGGAGTACGGCGGGTAGTGCATGAAGACGATATCCCACGCGCTGGTGGAGCCCGCCAGCCTCTGCTGAAGCCAGGCAGCCTGTTGCGAGCCTGCATTGATCCCGTCCGGTTCGTGCTCGTCGTTATCGATGGCATAGAAATGCACCGGGCCCTCCACGAAGTCGTAGTACCTTTCGTTGCCAGGCAGGCTGAAATAGTCCAGGTAGGGTTGCGCCCCGGCGGTGTACCAGTCGTGGTTGCCGAGCGAGGGGAAGAACCGGTTCCGGTCCGCCCCTGCGCCGTAGGTCCCGTTGTATGGCGAGATGAAGTTGTGGAAGTATTTCCCGATAGCCGCGTCGATGGTCTCCGCCGCGCCGGAGGGATAGTTGTTATCGCCGGTCGTGATCACCAGGTCCACCTGCCAGCCCTGGATCAGGACAGCCACGTCCGCTTCGGCCTGGTTATCCATCCCGTAATCGCCGATGACCGCAAAACGGATTTCAAGCGGCAAAGCGGTTGCGGTGCTGGTTGCCGTGCTGGTTGCGGTGGGGTTCTCTGTCGGTGTTGCGGTCGGGCTTGGAGCAGGGGGAGTGACCGTCTCCGCCCAGGCGGTCGGCGTGGCAGGTGTGGGGGGCCTTACGCCTGCCGAACACCCGTGCACGAGGGTGAGCAGGATGACAAGAGGAAGAGTGTAATGCGCATGGGTTTTCATTGTGAAATTCCTGGATTTTGTCTGCTTCCTGCGTTGAAAGCGCCTGTACTCGTTTGAATTCCGGCTACGGCTGGATTGTTTCTGCCAGGAAATCGAGGATCAACTGCATGGGTAGCGGCTCGAGACCATCCCGCAGCAGCCTCGTCCCGTGCTGACCGCCCGGTATCATCCGGTCGCGGTACGCCGGGTTGGCGGAGGCCTCCGCTGCCTGGCACAGCCCGAACTCGTTCTCATCCGCCAGGCACCATGCCGCCACGGGCGGCTGATTCCGCCCCAGCGTTTCGACCACCTGCGGATAGGGAAGGTCGAGATAGTTGCCGGGCGAGAGCGATAACGCCCCCAGGCAGGAGCCGGGCTGCTGTTCGTTTAACCATGCGCAGCCGTCGGGCGCGCCGTCCGCACCCACGCTCGAACCCACCGTGACGATCCGCCTGCCGTCCACACCCTCCAGCGCGGCAGCCGTGACCATCGCCACCCTGACGTCCATCAGCCACTCCGCCGGCGTCCAGCCTGTGCAGCCCTCCGGGGAGGGGTTGCACCCCCGTAGTGAGAAAATGAACACCCCGTAGGAGGCATTCGCGGGTACCGCTGGGAACCATGTCGGGTCCCACCAGGTCTCTGTGCCGGGATTGGGGAATGGGTTGTTCAGCCCGCGGTTCTGCAGCCAGGGAGCCACTTCGTACCAGTCGCTCTTATCGCCCCCCGCCCAGTGCATCAGCATCACCAGCGGTGCCGGGTTGACCGCAGCCGGGTAATAATACCCGCTCAGCGCCTGCCCGTCTGCCGCCTGGAAGGTCACCTCCTGCGGATCGGGCGGGAGGGTGTTGCCAGCACCTGTGGTGCTGCCGTTTCCCCCGGAAGAGGCTTCGCTCGGTCTTACGCCCGGCTCATTCTGGCTGATCGCTGCGGTCTCTGTTGCAGTCCTTGCCTGGCAGGCTGCCAGTACCAGCACCACGATCAGCACGCATGGGAGCATCCTGTTCATGTCCGCCTCCATCCTATGGTTGATTTCATTGTACGAATTTTTGGATAATAATTCAACAGTCCTTGCGAGCCTCTGCAGTCCCTCTCACCCCTCTGTTTCAGCGAATTCCTCGATATACATTACCCGCCCGCCCTGTTTTCCAAGTGCGCCCTTGACCAGCTCCTTAACCTGGAATGCATCCCCGTCGCCGTACGCACTTGTCAGCCCAAAGTTCCGCCCGGGAACAAATCCGAAGCGGGAATAATAGCGCGGGTCTCCGAGCAGCACCACGAACCCGTAACCTACCCGGCGCGCCTGCTCCAGCCCGGCCCGTACCAGCCGACCCCCGATGCCGGTACGCTGAAGTTCAGGCTGCACCGCGATCGGTCCAAGCCCCAGCCCTTTAGCTGCGCCCGGGTCCTTCCTCGCCGGGTCGAGGGTCACCGGCGTGAACAGCACGTGCCCGGCGATCATCCCCTCCTGCTCTGCAACCAGCGATATCGTCACCTTGCCGCGGCTGCGCGCCAGGTCCACCAGGTCTGCTTCCTGTTCCCGCCCGAAGGCTCCCACTTCCACCTCGCGGATGCCTGCCACATCCCCCGGCTCTTCCGCCCGAATGTGGAGCGAGTCTCCGAATTTTGCCAGCAGGTCCGTCAAACTCAGGTCTGCCAGCGAAGCCAGGTTCATATCTGCATCCAGCGGGCCGAGCCGAGCGGTGACCGGGTTCGCCACGCCCACCACCCGCAGGCCTGCAGCCCTGGCTGCCGTGATGCCGTTGGGTGAATCTTCAAAGGCCAGCGCAAGCTCCGCCTTCACCCCGAGCCTCTGCAGCGCCTTAAGGAAAAGTTCCGGGTCGGGCTTGATATGCGCTGCCTGCTCGCGGCAGATGACCGCCTCGAAATGGTCGAAAAAACCCAGCCGCTGCAAATAGCCGTCCACCCAGGGGTGCGGGGAACTGGAGGCGATCGCCAGCCTCAATCCCTGGCTGAGGGCCGTGTCGAGATAGTCAGCCACTCCGGCCAGGGGGGGCAGGGCGCTCTGCCTCTCGAGGCGCCTCTTGTGCGCCTGTTCGTGGATGGCCTGGTGGTCGTACTTCCGCCCGGTCAGGCTTTCCAGGCGGCGTACCGGGTCAAGGTTTGCCACCGCCGAGCCGACCACCGTCCGCACCCATTCATCCAGCGGGAATTCCTGCCCCTCCCTGGCATAGAGTTCCTGCCAGATCTGCGCCTCGGGTGTTTCCGTATCGAGGATCAAGCCGTCGAAGTCGAAGATCAGTGCCTGGATCACAAGCCTCCACGATGAAGAAAAAAAGTGATTTGGTTGCATAAGTCGAGCCGGGATCGTTCCACCCGCTCCGTTATTTTCAATGGGTCCATGAACGGTCCGTTGACTGCCGGGGGAAGGATGCTGCCTTCCCGGTCCCGGGGACTGGCACATTATACTGCCTGGCAGCCGGTTCTTCCTTCCTGGTCGATGAAATCCCCGCCCTCGCTCCCCTGTTTCATTGTATACTGGGCGCCATGGAAATGAAGAACACCACCTTTGCTGCCAGCCGGGCGGAATGGCGCCGCTGGCTCGAGCAGCACCACGCCACCCTCACGGAGACCTGGCTGGTGTACTACAAAAAGAACTCCAGCAAGCCCTCGGTCAGCTACTCTGAATCACTCGAAGAAGCCCTGTGCTTCGGGTGGATCGACAGTCTCATCCAGAAGATCGATGACGAAAAATATGCCCGCAAGTTCACCCCCCGGCGGGCGGGCAGCAAATGGTCTGCCCTGAACAAGCACCTGGTGGCGAAACTGGTCTTGCAGGATCGCATGTCACCTGCAGGTCTCGCCTGCGTGGATTTTCCCCTGACCGAAGCCTCCGCTGTCCCTCCTTTACGCCCGCCCCTGCCTCTGCCCGATTGGCTGGCAGCCGCCCTCGCCCTCCATCCGCTTGCCTGGCAGAATTTTAATAACCTCCCGCCCTCCCACCGCAGGCAGTACATTGCCTGGATCCTGGATGCCAAAAAAGAAGAGACCCGCCAGCGGCGCATGCTGGCAGCCGTAGCCCGGCTGGAAAAGAACGAGCCGCTGGGGATGGTATGACCCATCCCGCAGGCGTCCTTCCCGCTCGCACACAGCTCACCCGCGGCTATACGATCGCCCTTGTGAGCGCGGCCGTACTCTCCACCACCGCCATTCTCATCCGCTATCTCACGGTTACCTATCAGATCCCCGCCCTGCTGCTCGCCTTCTGGCGGGACCTGTTTGTCGTGCTCACCCTCCTGCCCTCCCTGGCGCTGGTCCGCCGCTCGCTCCTGCGGGTGGACCGCCGCCACCTGCCTTATCTCCTCCTCTACGGGCTGGTGCTGGCGGTCTTCAACTCCTTCTGGACCCTCTCTGTCTCGTTGAACGGGGCGGCGGTCGCCACCCTGCTGGCCTATTGCTCGGCTGGTTTCACCGCCCTGCTGGGCTGGTGGCTGCTCAGGGAATCCCTCGGCTGGGGCAAACTGCTGGCGGTTGCTCTCTGCCTGGCGGGCTGTGCGCTGGTCTCCGGAGCCTTCGCCTTGTCTTCGCCATCTCTCTCCCTGACTGGTATCATCACCGGCATCCTCACCGGGCTCGGCTATGCCGCCTATACACTGATGGGGCGCTCTGCCTCCCAGCGCGGCCTCAACCCATGGACCTCCATTCTCTACACATTCGGGTTTGCTTCCCTCTTCCTGCTTGCGTTCAACCTGCTCTCCGGTGGAAGGATCCCCGGCGCGGTCTCCAGCCTACAGGATTTCCTTTTCCTCGGCTCTCATTGGACCGGTTGGGGGATATTGTTCCTGCTGGCTGCCGGTCCCACCGTGGTGGGCTTCGGTTTATACAACCTCAGTCTCACCCTCCTGCCTTCCAGTGTCGCTAACCTGGTTGCCACCCTCGAACCGGTTTTCACCGCCGTGAGCGCCTGGTTCCTGCTCGGCGAGCGCCTGGGCTGGATCCAGGTCGCCGGCAGCCTGCTGATCCTGGGTGGAGTGGTCTTCCTGCGCCTCTACGAGGGTCGGCAGGCGGCTGTTGAGCGCGTCCCGGCACCGTTATAGGGTCACGGATACGGTCTCATCCCCGATCAATTCCAGGAAGCGACCATAAATGACCGGTCCATAGAACAGACCGATGCGGTCCTTGATAAACTGCACCTGGTCAACGGTCAGATCGTATTCGGGAAGTCTCTTGCTAAAAAGTTTGATGCCGATCTGGAAGGCATACAACTTCTTTTCCGATGTGAGGGGGGAATTCTCCAACTGTGAATTAAGAACATTCTCAATGACCTTGCGGAAGGTGAAAGGGGTCTTGTCAGGACCTGGCATTTCAATGACTGAGCCGTCAAAATTCTTGATAGGTTCATCGATCTTGATCTTCATACTACCTCCTTATGATGATGCAAGAAGTCCGTATTCTTCGAGCACGGAAAGGATATGGTTGCAGACTGTGATCACGGTGGCGGCATCGGTAGCGTTGGCAATATGAGCGTGGCGTGCGATCGCCGTGGCACCAAAGAAACCGATCTTGCCGGATGCATTACTCATCAGCACGATACTGTCATTGGAAGCATCGCCAAAGATGCCATTATAGTTATCCGTCTTCCATGTCAGATCGGCATTGGCTGAGCCAGCATTATTGAAGATAATATCCCCGGAATTGGTAACGATGGCGTAATTGTTCGTGGCACCGGATTGATTGTCGAGATAAATACCATAGGCGTAGGTAAAACCACTGATCCCCATGGTGTTGACCCAAAGACCATACGAGGAAACTATGTTTCCGGTGCTGGCTTTCACCGGTGCGGAGCGCAGTGGAGCCGCCACCAGCTCTCCCTCTCCCCTATTTCCCTCGATTGGGATATAATTCAGATAATTGTTGTGCGAATTCTTCATAATCCCCCAAAGGAGGAAGTCCCATGCCTGATCAAGTTTGTTGCGTCTGCGCAGATCCGGCTACCAGCATGATCGGCAAGCGCTGGTTCTGCGACAAACACGCCCGCCTGGCTGCCCGTGAACGACCGCATGCCTGGAAGAGTTCGATCCTGCTGGTGGTTGGACTGGTTGTCTTCGTTGCCATCATCTACTTGCTCGACCTGCTGCTCCACCCCGCCCTCACCGGCATCAACCTCATCCTCGCCGGCGTGGTGCTCGCCCTCGTGCCTGCCTTCATCTGGATGGTGTTCTTCTACCTCCAGGATCGCCTCGAGCCCGAGCCCAAAGGCAACATAGTAGGTGTTTTCCTGCTCGGCGCGTTGCTCGCCTCCGCAGTCGGCATCCCGCTGGTCGAGAACCTGTTCCGGGTTTCCAGCTGGATCTACTCAGACACACTCACCACCATCCTTGGCAGCATCCTGGTCGTCGGCTTCGTCCAGGAATTCCTCAAGTATGCCGCTGTCCGTTACAGCGTATTTCCATCCGCTGAGTTCGACGAAGCCACCGACGGCGTCATTTACGCCACTGCCGCCGGGCTCGGTTACGCCACCGTTCTCAACATCCAGTTCGTCATCGCCAATGGCGGTGTCGCCCTGGGTTCCAGCGTCATCCGCATGGTGGTGGTTGCCCTCGCCCAGGCTTCCTTCGCCGGTATCACCGGCTACTTCCTCGGGCGTGCCAAGTTTGAACAGAAACCCTGGTGGTGGCTGCCTGGTGGTCTTGCCCTGGCTGCAATTGCCAACGGTCTCTTCAACTGGTTGCGCGGGCGCATCGTCCAGTCCGGCATCAGCCTATCCGGTGTATCATCGGTCAGTCCCTGGCTGGGTCTCGTGCTCGCCGCCGTCGTTGCCGTGGTCACCATGGGTTTGATCCTCTGGCTGGTCCGCCGCAATATTCGTTCAGCGCTGGCTGGGAAATAGGAGTTGGAAATGACAACATCTGCTTTGCCTTCCAGGAAGATTAGCAGCGCCCTCATCGCCGATTGGGCAGTCATTTTGCTCACCGTGCTGGCATTGATCGTTGGTGGTCTGGTCAGATCCGGGGTCGAGAACCGCAGCGTCCCCTTCCAGGCCTCCGGCATCAGCGCCCAAACACCCCTTGGCTGGATGAAGACCAGCGTGAAAGGGACGGAAATCCTGCATGTGACCGACCTGCTCTCCAGCGGGTTTGGCACCACCTACCTCCTCCAGGATATCCCCGTCGCCTCCGACGCCGTCGTCGGCCAGGTCGTCAGCCTGCTCACCCTGCAGCGCGGACAGGACCTCACGGCCTTCCGGGTTCTTGACCAGAAACAGGTCACCGTCTACGGTCAGCCTGCCTACGAACTCACCTACGTGTTCGTCGAATCCAATCCCAACCTCACCCACAACGAAATACCCAACGTAGTGCGCGGGCTGGACTACATCTTTATGGCCGACGGTCATGCAGTTGTCGCCACCTACTGGGCGGATGAAAGCGCGTACGCATCCGATCTGGGTCGCTTCCTGCAATTCCTTCGCACCTTGAAGTTCTAAAGGAGATGACCATGAAACCCCATTCGAAATTTCGCATCCTGGGCGCCCTCGCCGTTCTGGCGCTGGTTACCCTTGCCTGTATCGGTCAGAACGGTGTCAAGACGCCGCCCACCGCGGTCCCCCCGGTCCAGCCCACCCCTGACTCACAGAACACCGGCCCGGTTACCCTCTCCCGTTCCGACCTGATCTCAGCCACCGTCCAGATCTATGGCTTGAGATCCGAGAACGGGCAGCTCACCCCCATGTACTCCGGCTCGGGCACCATCATCAGCCCCAACGGTCTTATCCTCACCAACGCCCATGTCGCCAGCCCCGCTGCACAGGGTGAGCCCGACTATGAACCGGATGCCCTCGCCATCGGCTTGATGGATCAGGAGGACCAGCCGCCCGTTTTCCAGTATTTTGCCACGGTCAAGGCCGTCGACGGTTACCTCGACCTGGCCGTCATCCAGGTTTCCACCACCATGGACGGCGCTGATGTCAATCCCGCCAGCCTGCATCTGCCCTATGTCCCCCTGGGCAACTCCGATGATCTTCATATTGGCGACCACATCAGCATCTTCGGCTTCCCCGGTATCGGTGGGGAAACCATCACCTTTACCGATGGCAGCGTCTCCGGCTTCACCGCTGAGGAATCTGTCGGCGACCGCGCCTGGATCAAGACGGACGCCACCATCGCCGGCGGCAACTCCGGCGGTCTGGCTGCCAATGACACCGGCACCATCATCGGCGTCCCCACCATCGCCTCCTCCGGGGCTGCCGGTGATATCACCGACTGCCGCGTTGTGCAGGATACCAACGGCGATGGTCGACTCGACACGCAGGATACCTGCATCCCCATTGGTGGGTTCATCAATGGCTTGCGCCCCGTCAACCTGGCCCTGCCTCTCATCCAGGCTGCCCAGATGGGTCAGGCCTATGCCAGCCCCTACGCCGGTCCCGACCAGCCCACTTCATCCGGCTCTGGCAGCGAATCCTTTAGCGATGTCAGCTGGTACTCCTCCAGCACCGATTGCGATTTGGGCGATCCGGTCAATTCCTACCCCTCTGGCACCAATGCCATGGCAGCCGCCTTCAGTTTCAACGGCATGACCGATGGCGAACCCTGGGCGGAGGAATGGAAGGTGAATGGTGAAGTGATCTACAGCAGCCAGTACGCCTGGAACCTGGGCGACCACGGCAACACCTACACCTGCCTCTACAACAGCCAGGATGGCATGCCCGAAGGGGACTACCACCTCGAGTTGTATGCCGGTGAGAACCTCGACCTGCTTACCCAGTCCGATGTCGTCGTTGGCGGCGGTGGTGGTGGTCAAACCCAGCCTTCCGGTCAGGGTGAGGTCAGCGTCTCCGGTCGCATCAAGGATGCCGATAGCGGCAACCCCATCGCGGGTGCCGAGGTCTATGTGCTCAAGCCTGGCATGAACTTCAGCGACTGGAAGGCGGGCGGTTTTCTCGAATCCGACCTCTACTCTTACGCCAAGAGCGATTCGAACGGCTATTACGCCCTGCCCGACAGGCTGTCCCGGGATGTTGGCTATACCTTCGTCATGTACGTTGAGGGCTACCCCATCAACTACGCCGACGACCTGACCTGGACCGATCAGGACCCCTCTGATTTCACGCTCGACCTGAGCATGAACCACTAGCTTCCTTCAGGGAGCCGGTCCTCCGGAAAAAACAGCTCGTCTGACCTGGCTCCCTGCTTTTGTCTCTACCCTGAGCGTCGCGTGTAAGTCCTCCCCCCATATCGAAGATATGGGGGGAGTTTGGAGGGGGGCTACCCGCGGCGCTGGTCGAGGCGGCGTCACTGCCCGAGGGGGCATCAAGCCCCCATCGGGCGGTAGACGACATGAGTCGTCGAAGCCGCAATCGGCAGCCCTGGCGACTCATGTCGCCAGGGTGAGTTGTCACCCTCCCTACAGCGGCAACACCCTCCCCAGCCCCTTCTCCCTCGCCAGCCTTATTACCGTCGGCGCCACCGCCATATCATCCATCCCCAGTCCCAGGTTGATCGCCATGCACCGCTCCTGCGTCGACTGCCGCCCCGGCTTGACCCCCACCACCAGTTCCCCGAGCTCGGCATACGGCATGGGCGTCTCCTGGAAATACCCCCCAGACTTGTAGAACAGGAACTGCGCCAGGTCGTCCGTGCACACCCGGTCCATCTGTGCCATGGCCGCCCCGCTGAAATACGAATCAAAATCCACCGCTGAGGCGAAAGTCCCCGCACCCAGCCAGTCCTTCTCGATTGTCGGCATGGGATGCTTCAGGATCGGACCCGACGTCACGATCAACTCCGCATCCTCCACCGCCTGGCGCGGACCCTTCACCCCCACGATGTCCAGCCCCAATTTCTCGCCCATCTCCATCACGTAACGCCTCTGCACCTCGGGCACAATATCATACGCATACACCTTGCTCACCTTGAAGGTGCATGCCAGCGCCTCCAGGTTGGAGCGCCCCTGCACCCCGCACGCCAGGATGCCCACCCTCTCGCTGTCGCTCCTCGCCAGG
The DNA here is from genome assembly GCA_963828815.1 of uncultured Chloroflexia bacterium. GTDB lineage: Bacteria > Chloroflexota > Anaerolineae > Anaerolineales > Villigracilaceae > UBA877. Next base: position 491,357 of record CAWHGD010000002.1, on the reverse strand, counting down.
AACTTCGCCGACAGCGCCGTCGCCGCCGCGGTGCGCTGGGCGGTGATCCAGGTGCAGTCCATCACCGCGCTCGGAATGCCTGTCTCTACATCGTTCAGGATCAGCAGCCCGCTGATGTAGGGCAGGCCACGGCTCGCATTCCCCGGGTAGCCGCTCACCCACTTGATCCCCGCCGACCTCATCGCCGGGATATAAGCCGGCATGGCATGGATGAAAGCGTCCGGCTGGGTATGGATGCCGGGCTTGGGCGGCATCTCCACCCTCCCGTTCCCCTTCTCCCGGAAAGCCTCCTCAAGCAGTCCGATCATCGATTGCATATCGAGATTCACCTGCTCAACATCCGCCCGCGAGAGATACAAGAACTCATTTGTACTCATACCCGCTCCTTTGCTTCATAATGTTTCTGCCTCGGTCAGTTTGCATCTCATTATACAAACAACCTGTCAAAAAACAAGCCGCGGCGGCGACAGGCCGCCGCTGGCAGTCCCAGCGACTCGTGTCGCTGGGACAAGCCGCTGTGCGTTCTTCGACCTCAAGTCGCCGATGAAGCAGCGTCCGTTTGAATTCTCCCTCCACATAGAAGATATGGGGGGACTACAGGGGGGCCTGCAAGTCGTTGGAACCATCCCCGGATCACCTCTCTTGACGAAAGAACAAATGTTCTATATAATACCCTCGATGTTGCAACCCTTCCACGACCTCTTTTCCCGACTGCGGCTGACCCTCGCACCACCCAACTCCTCCTTCCCCCTGGAGCCCGCCCTGCACGCCGCCCTGCTCCAGCTCGCCGAAAAAGAACACCGCCCCCCGCAGGAACTCCACGCCGACCTGCTCGCCTCCGCCCTCGCCCGGCGCCAGGTCCACACCGACCTGGTCCAGCGCTGGCAGTCGCTTTCGCCGCGCGAGCAGGAAGTCGCCGCCCTCGCCTGCCGCAACTACACCAACCGCCAGGTGGCCGCCCGCCTGGGCGTCTCGCCTGAAACGGTCAAGACCCACGTGCGCAACACCCTGGTCAAATTCAACCTGCACGGCAAGTCCGAACTGCGCATGGCGATCGGTGACTGGGATTTCTCCGATTGGGCCTAGCCAAGGCGCTGGTCGAGGCGGCGACACCAGCTGGGGTGGCTCCCAGCCACCACCGGCAGCCCTGGCGACATGAGTCGCCAGGGTGAGTCGTCGAAGCCGCCACACTTACACCGCACGCACACCTGCCCTGACGGGCGGTGCCAGGGAGTGCAGGTGTCGGCTATAGCGGAGCCGCGAGTTACCGATACCCCCGCTGGTTGTTTTTGGGATTCGAATGGGAGTACAATGAGAAGTGTCTCGTCTGGATCACCGGATAGGTTTCTTTTCCCCTTTCTCGATGGAGGTCTGAGATGCAAAAGAGGACCATCAAGAAACTCGCCTGCCTGTTGGTCATTCCAATCCTGGTCAGCCTGGCTTGCGGACCTACGCTGATCACGGCTCCCACTCCTCTCCTATCACCGTCTGCGGTAAAAATCAATCCCCACCGATCGTCCCCCACTCCCGGCTATACCCCGCCTGCGACACAGTCCTCTCCCGAACTCCTTCCCACCTGGACAGTCCGCGAAGTCCCATCCCCGGCGCCTTCAGCCATGCCACTTGTCCTTCCCACGCCGGCCTACACGATCAGTTATTCTGACCCGCCCGCGGATTGGACAAAAGTCATCGTAGAAGGTAATGTGATCTACCTCCCGCCTGAAGTGACCATCCTGAATTCCGGGGAGGGCGGATTCTTGGCAGACTTTCCGGTTGACCCTGGCACCCAACAGCTTGGCGGGTATATCACCCTCTTTTCCGGGCCGGATGAATCCCTCAACTGCGGCTTCGAGACGACTCCCGATCAGGCAGTGGTGGTCAACTCTGGAAACACCGATTATATCTTCTATCGGAACTATTTAAATTATGTCTGGGAAGAACAAACTATCGAGGTCCTGGACTACTGGAGTAACGAGTATCATTATTGCTTCGATATCACCCTATCCCTGGCATCCGGCAGCACCGGGATCAATGGCGCGCCTCTTTCTGCGTTCAACCTCCAGGACATGATCGAGTTCCTTGAGGTCATATTGAGCACATACTCTACACTGGGTTAGGAGCAGGCCTGCGCGCACTGCTCGCCGAGTGCGACATCAAGTCGCACTCGGCAGTCCCGTCGGCACCAGTCGCAGCGCCTTTCGTGAAGCACCCCCCGTCCTCCCCCAAATGAATTGCACCAGCCGTCGCTGGCAGTCCCGGCGCCATGGGGCGCCGGGATGAGTCGCCAGGGTGAAGCGCCAGGGTGATTCGTTAAAGGGTAATCCTTTCTGGACGGAAATTCGCTGAGCAATTTTTTGATTTTCATGCTACGATTATTATCACACTCGGCTGCCACGATTGGAAACCGTGGGCAACAGTTTTGGTGCAGGATTGCGGTCTCCTCGATAGGTTGTTTCGTGCCACCCTGGGATCTCGGTAACCAATGAAACAGAAACTGTTTATCGCTTGTAATCTGGCCCTGTTGCTGATGATATCCGGTTGTGCACCCGCGCCGCATTCAACTCCAACCTACCCATGGATATCTACCAATTCCCCGCAAACCACGGAGTACAAAACAACCCCATCCCTCGCAGGCACACCTGTTTCTCAGCCCACTCTCCCTGCCAAACCGCTGACGGTGATCTTCGATGATGACGGGAGTCCCGATGGGACGACCGCGCTGTTCTACTTGCTGAGTCATCCAGGAGTATCCATCGAAGCCATTAATATTTCCTACGGCGAAGCACACCCGCTGGTCTACATCCAGCATATCGGGCGCAAGTTGGATGAACTGGGTATCCATGACATTCCCCTCGGCGCCGGGCAGGACGCACCCCTGGCCGGCAGCAACGGATTCCCGGAAGGATTGCGTCAGGGTGCCGACAATTTCTGGGGTCTCCCGATACCAAATGCAGAGAAGGTCTACCCGTTGCAGGAGGCTCCCGAATTGATGGTTAGGATCCTCAACCGGGCTTCCGAACCTGTCACCATCTTTATCAGTGGACCTTGCACCAATCTGGCGCAGGCTCTTCAGCTTGATCCGGGTATCCGTAAGAACATTGCCGCTGTGTATATCATGGGCGGCGCTGTGATTGTTCCTGGTAATATCTCTGATCTGCTTTCCAATTCAGGCAACACCGTGGCGGAGTGGAATATCTACGCAGACCCGCTGGCTGCCAGCATAGTATTCGACTCCGGTTTGGATATCTACCTGGTCCCGCTTGACGCCACCAACCAGGTGACGATCGGCAGGCAGGATACCCGCCAGTGGCGTCTGGGCGGGAGATCTGCCAACTTTGCTGCCGATATCTACGACATGCTGTTGGAAAGCTGGGGGGCGGAAAGCGCAGCCATTTGGGACCTGATGACAGCCGCCATCATGGTAAAACCCGACTTGTGTGCCTTCCAGCCGCTCCACCTGAAAGTCATCACGACCGATGGGGTCACTTCGGGACAGACTGTCATCGTCCCCGGTGAGCCACCGAACACCTACACCTGTTTGAATCCCGATGTCATTCACATCAAGCAGACGCTGATTGACGTCTTTTCGAGCAATCCATAAAATGTCTCCGCGTTTTGAATTGATCGCGAACCATTCCCCCATTCTAAAACCATCCTCCCCCCACCTGTATAAAAATGGGGGGAGAAAGATCTGGTAATAAAGTTTTCACCTCTATCGCGGGACCGCCTCCCATACCCGCGCAGCATACTCGTTCATCACCATCCGTACGCTGCCCAGTGTCGCAAAACGCGTCACCGTCACCCCCCAGTAATAACTCCCATCCCCGATGAACCGGGCGATGATATACGTCTTGTCCGTCGTCGTCAAATTATCCTCCACCCTCCCCATCCCCACCCGGCTGCTTGCCTTCATCGCCAGTTTCATCACCGTCGAAAAGCGCGCCGCCGCCTCCGTGGAATCATAAGCTGGATCATCCGACCCCCCCGCGATCGAGATGCCGTCCATCCCCACCACCTCAGTTGAGATCAGGTCCGCGCCAAATTCCAGCCGGAACTGCTGGATCACCGCATCCAGCCGGCTTGACGATTGCGCCACGCTCGCAGGCGCCGCCTCCGCGACCGGGGTGGGCTCAAGCACCGGGATTGCCACAGGTGCAGGAATCTCCACTACGGAAGGCGTTACCTCCGCGACCGGGGTGGGCTCAGGCATCGGGATAACCGGAGGTGCCGGAATGTCCACCGCGGCAGGTACCTCCGCCTGCGCCGGGACTGGTGCAGACTCCAGGTACTCCTCCAGCGCCGGTAAGGGCGCCGTCTCCATCACCCGCTCTGGATCGGGCGCCAGGATCGGAGGGGGTTCCTCCGCCCGCTCTGGTTCCCGGACCGGCAGGGATACCGGTTCAACTGTCTGCTCCGGCTCTCGCGTGGACATAGTTCCCGCCTCCGCCACTGGTTCAGAGCCAAAGGTCGCTTCCAGCGGAACCTCCGGTACAGGCTCCCCCTTCGCCACCTTCGGCTTGGGTGGTGGACCAAAGATCTTACCGTGAGCCATCGCAACCTCCTTTCAAACCTTGTCGATCCATACCTTTGCGTGCACTGCTCGCCGAGTGCGACATCAAGTCGCACTCGGCAGTCCCAGCGACGCGAGTCGCTGGGACAAGCCCTCTATCGGCGACATGAGTCGCCGATGTAGTCCCGCGTTTATCGCGGGACCGCCTTCGCCAGCCGCTCCGCATAGATCCTGCTGATCAAACGCATGTTCCCCAGGTTACCCGTCTTGCGGTTCGCAGCCAGGCTCAGGTAATACTGTTTCTCCGGTAGAAACCTCATTAAAATAAATGCATTTTCCGTCGTTGTCAGGTTATCCTCGATCACCCCCGCCCCCAGTTTCTCCACCGACACATCCACCAGTTTCAGCAGCATCGTCAACTGCGCGCTGATCGTCTCCGGGTCCGCCGACCGGTCGCTCGTGTGCGAAGCGATGTTAAGGCCATCCATCCCCACCAGCGCGCTCGCCACGTACCCCGTCACCTCCCTGCTCATCTCCTTTAAAATATCATCCAGTTCCGACATCTTGCTCGCCTCCTCTAGCCGTGGCGGCGTCAAGCCGCTGACGGCTGTGTCGACGACACGAGTCGTCGACCCGGCTTGCACCGCACGTTCCGCCCCCGTTGTCCCTTGTCCTTCATCGATCAGCCGCGCCCCCTCCATCAGCAGCCCCGGCCAGGAGCGCGTCACCGTCTTCACCTCTGTCCGGATGTCCGTTTTCACCTCGAATGTCCCCTGTTCCCAGCCCAGCACTTTGAACACCACCTCGTCCCCCATCTGGTCGCCCAGTACGGCATGGACCACAGTACCGTCGATCAGGTACACGCTCGCCTGCTGCCCACCGTGTTCAAACTTCAGCCGCGCTGTTTTCCGTTCCTGGTTGAATTGACCGATCAGGTCAGCCGCGCTCGAATCCTGTAAACTGCCCTTCGCTTCGTTTCCAACTTTCGCCTTGGCTTCCATCATCGCAACCCTTTCACTATCTGACGGTTCCTCACGCTCAACAGGCTGCACATCGTATCGTAACCATCCCGCCCGGTGGTCGCCACCGTCAGGATTCACTCCTTATCATCGAAAAAGAGGTTCCGCATCACGGGTAGCTTCCTCGTTTCGAGAATAAAAATTATACCTGAGAATGGCATGGAAAATCGTCTCCCCGCCTTTCAGCCGATTTACAATTTTGTCATGTGCGCTCTTCGATATCAAGTCGCAGTGCGCAACATCGGCGACACGAGTCGCCGATGAAACCCTACCACACCCCCCTCACCACCCTCGTCAGCGCCTCCATCCCCTTCCCAAGCGGGCTGACATTAATATACTCCCGCATACTGTGCGCCCCGCCCCCACTCGTTAAACCCAGCGCCACCGCCGGCAGGTCGAGGCTCAGTGGCAAATTTGCATCCGTCGACCCCGTGCTCAGCTGCGGGCGCACTCCCACCCCCCTCAGGCTCGCCTCGCACAGCCTCACCAGCGGATGCTCTTTCGACAGTTCCCCCCACGGACGGTCTCCGATCGCCTCCACCTCGATAGTTACCCCTGTCTCGAGACGTATCCGCCTCGCCTCCACCTCCCGTTCCACCTCTCCCGACAGCGCCTCCAGCGCCTCTCCCCTATCCGACCGCAGGTCCAGTTCCAGCATTGCCTCCGCCGCGATCGTATTCACCGACCAGCCTCCCGAGATCACACCGATATTCAGCGTGGACCTTGCCGGGGTGGATTCATCCCCCTTATACGCAGCACTTCCCGCTGCGGAGCTTCCTTTCCCTTTCACCAGCCCCGCCAGCCGCGCACCCAGCCGCATCAACTCGTGCACCGCTGAAGGGTCCCCCGCGTCGATCCACGAATGACCGCCTGCCGTCCGCACTGTGATCCGTCTGCGCCGTACTCCCAGCCCGCGGTGGTACACATGACCCAGCCCGATCCCCTCCAGCGCGACAAACGCACAGGGTCGAAATGCCTCCTCCCTCCCCTTGAAAAAATCCACCACCGCCCGTATCCCGTCCAGGTTTCCCAGCCCCTCCTCGCGCACATTCGCCACCAGCCACAGGTCGCCCGGCAGCCTCTCACCCCCTTCTCTCAGGTTCCACAGCAGCCCGAACAGTCCTGCCACCCCCAGCGCATTATCCCCGATCCCCGCCCCCGATACTTTTCCGGTCGACCGTACCACCGTCAAATCCGTGTTCATTTGGAACACCGTATCCAGGTGTGCGCTCACCACTGCGCACCGCCCGCTCTCCTCGCCTGCCACCCGCGCCCAGGCGTTCCCCGCCTCGTCCAGCCGCACCTCCCCCGCCGGTATCCCCTCCTCCACGAATCGACTGCGCACGAACTCTGCTCGCTCCTGCTCATGGAAGGTCGGTGCCGGGATCTGCTGGATCGCGATCGCCAGGTCGATCATTTGTTTTACCAGGTCATCCTTCATCTATATCTCCCTCACCAGCCCGCGCAGCGAATCCAGCCGACCCTGTGCCAGCCCTGGCAGCGCCTCCAACGCATGGAAGACCCCGCTCCCCTCGATCGTCAGAGAAGCCGAAACACAGCCCTTCAGCACGCCCTCCAGCGGGTCAAATGTCCGCTGGTACCCTGCCAGGAAGCCCCCGCAGAACGAATCCCCCGCCCCATGCGGATCCGCAACCCGTGCCGGGTAAGCCGGCACCTCCCGGCGCTTCCTCGACACGGCGTCGTACAGCCTCGCCCCGTGCGCCCCGCATTTCACCACCACGAACTCGCAGCCGAAATCACCCAGCGCCTCCGCCATCTCCCACAGGTCGTCTGTCTGCCCCCAGAACAACCTGCGCACCTCCTCCTCGCTGGGCAGGAAAGCCGTCAGCCCCCGCAGCAGGATGCGCGCTTCCCCCAGCCGCCTCGCCGACATGACCCCGCCCGAGGGATCCAGCGTCAGCGTCCTCACCCCCGCCTGCCGGAACGCAGAACTCAAACTGCACACGCTCAGGTAATCTAAGGAACAGATGTGGGCCGCCCGCGCCTGCAGGTAATCCCCCGGGATGTCCCCGGGCCGCGGCGCTGCCGGGTGGATTCCCTTGCGCTCGCCCTCCTCCGCCTGGTAACCCAGCAGGCTCTTCGGGAATGGCAGTCCCAGCCGGGCGAAATGCGCCACCGGGTTGCCGTGCGCGGCACCCCCCTCTCTGGCCTCGAAAAACCGCACGTCCAGCGCCTCCGCCAGGATATGGATACCCCGCGTATCCCAGCCATGTGATTGGAACTTGCGCAGCCATTCCTCGGGATAATCCTCCCCCGCCCGCGCCAGCAGGCCCACCTTCCCGTCCGCCTCCCAGACTCCCAGGCCTGCCGCGGCATACAGCAGGCTCCCGCCTGGAATATCCAGCATCGGTCGCCCCTGCTCGGGCAGCAGGTAATCGCGCGACAATTGCCCGGCAATTAAAAAGATGGATACTTATAGCCCTTCACCTTCATTCCAATTCAATTCTAACACCCTTCAAAAAAACTCCCCCCATATCGAAGATAGGAGGGGCTAGCCAAGGCGGCTACCAGCCGGGGCGGCGTCACTGCCCGAGGGGGCATTCGCGTAGCACCCCTGAAGCGAAGCGGAATGGGCAAGCCCCCACTAGTGCCCGTTTTTGTTCTTGGGGTATCGGGCGGTAGACGACAAGAGTTCGTCGAAGCCACCACCGTCCTCCCCCAAATGACTTGCATTTGGGGGAGGTGACCCGGAGGGTCGGTGGGGGCTGAAGAAAATGGGTGAGTTGCCTGCGCGCACTGTGGCTGCACATCCCATTTATCTGTTCTCCTCACGGAATAAACGGTATATATACTGTGTCAATTATTCCTTTGACTTGGAAAAATCCTTACACCACCCTGCCTCAATTCATGCCTGGCGACCAATGGTATAGTTATAAAGATTAAGTCGCATGAACAAGCCTGAAATTAATCCCACCCCGGCCTTCTTCAAGAACAAAGAAACCTTCTCCTTTATGATCGACCGGGAAAAGGGAGTGACAACCGCGCAAGAATATACCGCGGCATCGGCAGATCAAAGCATACAGATCTTCCTCAACGGTGTCATCTATAACCATACCAGCGCCCAACTGATTCAGGGCTTTTCCTCCCGGGGCGTGGACTATATCCGCGATGTGGAAGGCAGCTTCGTGATCTTCCTCATTGTGGAACGAACACAATTCTACTTACTGACAGACAAAGTAAACTCGAAGAAGGCATTTTATACCTTACTGGAGAATGTCTGGTACGTCTCGAACGACATAGACTCCCTGCCAGTACAAAAATGCCGCCTCAGCATCGACGGCCTCGCCTGCTATCTTGCCAACGGCGTCATGCTGAACGATCTGACCCTGTTCCAGGAAATTCGATCCGCCAGCCGGGCAAGTATAAGTAGTTTTACGAATGCGAAAGTGACGGTCTCCAGTTACTGGGAATATCAGTATGATTCCTCCTCCAGTTCGGTTCTCCAGAAGGCTCGCTACCAGGCAGAATTGGAATCATTAATGATCGACAGCGTGAAGCGCCGCTACGACCCGGCCGCGGACCCCGTCCTGTCTCTCAGCGCCGGTAGAGACTCGCGCGGCATCCTGGGCATCCTCGCCGAAACCATCCGGGCGCCTCACCTAACCTGCATCTCCTACTCGTTGGTGGTGGATCCCCCGTCGGATAGCGACGCCTTCCTCTCCCGGGAATTGGCCGCACACAGCGGCTATCCTCATCAAGTGATCGAGTCTTACTCAGGAAATTTGATTGAACTGTTAATAGCCAATGCCCGCCAGGGAAAATGCCTCGCCAATTTCTGTGATGAACTGGATGCCTGGCACCAGCTGGCCCTCGCCCACAGGTTTACGGATATATTCGTCGGCGATGAATGTTTTGGCTGGTTGGATGCTCCTTATAAGACAAAGGAAGATATTATTAATAGCGTTTACATCGTTGGCGCCTCCGGTATCCGCTGGCTCAAACCCTTCCTCTCGAAAGAGTTCCACCGCCAGATGCGCCAATGTCTCGATAAATTGATCGATGACATATATGACCGGGCACGAAACACTCCCGACCCCCACGATAAAAGGGATTTCCTTTACCTTGATCAAAGAGTCAATCATGTCCTGATGCCGTGGCGGGAATACTTCTTGAGTCAAGTCGGCTGGGTGCACAACCCATACCTGGACGGCTCCATCCTGGATTTCATGAAGAAGATACCGCCGCCGTTGCGCAGGAATAAATCGATTTTTGTGGATACCATAAGAGCCATGTTCCCCGGGCTGTACTCCATTAAGCGCGCCACCTCCTCGGGCTACCGGGTGGATTGGCTGGCAGAGGTCTCCCGGCATAAAGACTCGCTGATTTCCCTGGTCCTGGGGACGGAAAGCAGGTTGGACGGCATTATTTCCAAAGAAGAAATCGTGGATCTTATCAGGCGGGAAGATTCCACCCTCCTGAGAGCAAAGGTATTTTCAGCAAAGGCCCTTAAATACCTTGGAATAAGGAACCGCCTCGCCGACCGGGTATTTAATCTTCTCCTCGGTCCCCGGTTCAAGCAAAAAAGCAGGAACATTAACCCGGAAATCCTCCTCCTCAGGCTTCTCCTTATTCGGATTTATCTCACTCCCTCCACGTGAGATAGATCTCGTCAACAACTCCTTCCCTCTCCGACTCGTCCCTCCAAATCACAGATTTGGGGGGACCATAGGGGGGTGCAACCCTTCCGGATTGAAGTGCGTATATTTTCATGGCAACCGACCATCCAAAAAGGAGAAAAAATGACTGCTGAAACTGCCCCCAAAGAACAACCACAGAAGAAACCAAGAGTGATCCACCAGGGTGGCGCCTCCGAAGCCGTCTACGGACTGGGACTCATCGGCGCTTGTGTCTACTACTTCGCCCATGCCGCCACCTTCTGGATCGGCGTCTTCGGCTTCTTCAAAGCCATCGTCTGGCCCGCCATGCTAGTCTACGAAGCCCTCAAGTACTTCAACATGTAACGGTCTTCCACCACCCTGGAAACCAACAATTTCCCCCATCTACCCGGCCTGGTTCTCACCAGGTCGGTTTCATTTGGTTTTGGCTGAGGTGGCTTTCGCGAAGCAACCCCCCGTCCTCCCCCAAATGACTTGCATTTGGGGGCTTGCCGATGCGGCTTCGAGCCGCAATCGGCTGTCCCGGCGACATTACCCGAGGTGACCTTCGGGAACCATCCCCGGAGCGTAGCGTAGGGGACAAGTCGAAGAACGCCACATCGGAGCCACCAGCCGGGGTGGCTTCCAGCCACCACCGGCAGTCCTGGCGATATGAATCGCCAGGGTGAGCCTTCGATGAACCCTCTTACAATTCAAGCAACCCTCTCGCCTTCTGTGCCAGATCCTTACTTGATTTAGTCGTCGACCTCACCGGCAGCTCAAAACAGAACCTGCTCCCCTTCCCCTCCTCGCTCTCCACCCAGATCCGCCCCCCGTGCAACTCCACGTTCTCCCTCGCCAGCGATAACCCCAGCCCCAGCCCCCCGTGCTTCCGGTTCATATGCCCCTCCACCTGGTAGAACCGCTCGAAAATATGCTCCAGGTCCTTCGCCGAAATCCCGATCCCGTCGTCGGTCACGGCTACGGTAACAACTTTCCCATTTTGGTCCGCTCTCACCGTCACGTGCCCGCCCTTCTCCGAATACGTCACCGCATTATGCACCAGGTTACCCAGCGCCGTCGCCACCTTCCCCCGGTCCCCCTCCACCGTCAGGCTCCCCTTCCCGAATTCCGACTTCAACCGGATCCTCTTCCTCCCCGCCTCCTCGCGGATACCCTCCAGCGCCTCCTTCACCACCTCCCTCAGCGAAAACTCCCCGCCCCGCACCAGCGCCAGCCCCCGTTCCACGTTATCGCTCCCCGCCAGCGAATCCACGATCTCCTTTAACCGCATCGCACTGCTTACAATCGTATCAATCTCTTCCTGATGGTCCCCTTTCAACACCTCCCGCAGATACGTACTGTACCCCAGGATCAACCCCAGCGGCGTGCGCAACTCATGCGACGCGATCGCAATGAACGAACTCTTCTGACTGTCCAGCTGCACCATCCGCTCCAGCCACTTCTCCCTCTCCTCCTTCATGCGGATGAGACCCAGCGCCACCCCCGCCTGCGCCGCCAGTAACTCCGCCCACTTCCGCTCCTCCTCCGAATACTTCCCCCCCTCCACCCTGTCCCACACCACCAGCGCCCCCGCCTCCTCCCCCTCCAGCACCATCGGCACCTGCAGATAATCCTCCTGACGACCTGAGTCGTCGATACTACCATCTTCTGATGAATTGCCTGCGCGCTCTGCGGAATCAAGCCGCAGAGCGCCATGTCGACGACACGAGTTCGTCGACAAGCGCCTCTCCAATCACCGCCTTCCCCTCCCGGCTCCCCGTCAACGCCTTCGCCGCCTCCACCAGCTCCCCCAGGAACGACTCACGGTCCAGCCGGCGGCTCAACGAAAGCAACCGATCCAACTGCCTAATATTCCTGTCCTCTGGTAAAATCGGCTCCATCTCCGTCATGGCACGATTATAGCAAGATTTGCTCCTAAAGGGGCATCACCACAAAGGAGCAGCCATTACAAAAAAGATAGTCGCCTGCGCGCACTGCGACATCCAGTCATAGTGCGCCACATCGGTGACCTGAGTCACCGATGAGCACCATTTACCACCATATTGGTACCATATCAAAGGAGCAACCATGACCAAGAAAAAAGTCCGTGTAGCCATCATCGGCGTAGGCAACTGCGCCTCCTCCCTCGTCCAGGGCGTCCGCTACTACCGTGACGCACCCCCCGACAAAGCCATCCCCGGCCTCATGCACGTCAACCTCGGTGGCTACCACCTGCGCGACATCGAATTCACCCTCGGCATCGACATCAACATCACCAAGGTTGGCAAAGACCTCTCCGAAGCCATCTTCGCCCCCCCCAACAACACCTACAAATTCTGTGACGTCCCCCTCATGGACGTACCCGTCGTGCGCGGCATGACCCACGACGGACTCGGCAAATACCTCGCCCAGGTCATCACCAAGGCCCCCGGCCCCACCGCCGACATCGTCAGACTCCTCAAAGACACCCGCACCGACGTCGTCGTCTCCTACCTCCCCGTCGGCTCCGAAATGGCCACCAAGTGGTATGTCGAACAGGTACTCGAAGCCGGCTGCGCCTTCGTCAACTGCATCCCCGTCTTCATCTCCTCCTCCGCCTACTGGGGCAAACGCTTCAAAGACGCCGGCCTCCCCATCCTTGGCGACGACATCAAATCCCAGGTCGGCGCCACCATCCTCCACCGCCAACTCGCCAGCCTCTTCGTCGACCGCGGCGTCCGCATCGACCGCACCTACCAGCTCAACTTCGGCGGCAACACCGACTTCCTCAACATGCTCGAGCGCGAGCGCCTCGAATCCAAGAAAATCTCCAAGACCGGCGCCGTCACCTCCATGATCCCCTACACCCTCGACCCCGACAACATCCACGTCGGCCCTTCGGACCATGTGCCCTGGCTCACCGACCGCAAATGGTGCTACATCCGCATGGAAGGCACCACCTTCGGCGACGTCCCCCTCAACCTCGAACTCAAGCTCGAAGTCTGGGACAGCCCCAACTCCGCCGGCGTCGTCATCGACGCTGTGCGCGTAGCCAAGTTAGCCCTCGATCGCGGCCTCTCCGGTCCCCTCATTGGACCCTCATCGTATTTCTTCAAAACGCCCCCCGTCCAATTCCGTGACGACATCTGCCGTGAAAAGACCGAAGCCTTCATCCGCGGCGAAGGGGATTAGATATATATAGATCCCGGCGGGAGCCTCTTCGCTTGACTCACCCTCACTGACCAGGCTCCCGCCAACGCCTCCTGACATATCGTGTACAATTCAGCCAATGCCTCATCGTCATCTCCTAACGAATCCGCTCCTCCGCCTCTTCATCCTCCTCCTGCTGACCCTGGCAGCCTGCAACCCCGCCACGCCTCCCCCCGCCGCCACCGCCACTCCGCCTCCAACCACCACCTCCACGCAAATCCCCAGCCCCACATCCACATCCACTGCCATCCGCACGCCGCCAGCCCTGCCGCCCCTCTACCGGAATGACAACCTGACCCCCTTCGGTTCGCCGCATTCCTATATCCAGGATAAATGCCAGCTTCTTCTCGATAAATGGTCTTCCGCCAACAGCAGCCCAGGCACCGTGGTGATGGTGATCATGTTCCACTCCATCACCTCTGCCGACCCTTCCAATCCCAACCAGATGTCCGAGTTCAAATTACGCGCCTTGATGAACAAATTCCATGACGAAGGATTCACGGCGATCAACACCACGCAGCTGGCTGATTTTATGGAACGGAATGCCAGGATACCGTCGCGCTCCGTGCTCCTGGTTGTGGACGACCGTCACTACCGCCGCTATTTCGACCTGTTCTTCCAACAATACTGGACGGATTATGGCTGGCCGGTGGTGAATGCTTGGATCAGCCTGGATGACCCGGTTGGTACGCTGTCACTGCCCGATAATATTGCGCTGGAAAATGAAGGCTGGGTGGATCACCAGGCTCATGGCTACATTCACAACATCCCGATCGGACCGAATTCCAGCGAGGATTACATCCTCGGAGAATTGCAAAAGCCGATAGACTATTTCCAGGCAAACTTCAACAAGGTTCCAGTGGCAGTCATCTGGCCCGGAGGCGGATTCTCGCCGCGCGCTGCTGAAGTGGCTCGACAATTGGGATACCGGCTGGGCTTTACAACCAACCCGCGCGGACCGTTGATGTTCGATTGGGTTCCGCTGGCGGATGTCAGCGATCCGCAGCGCCCCCTCTGGATCCCGGAAGGTCCGGTGAACGACCCCCTGATGGTGCTGCCGCGTTACTGGGATACGGATGCCATCATTCATATTCCCGAAGTCCTGCAGGCGAGCCAGGAGGCTGCTGCCTATGCGGAAGGGAGCAGAACCACGGAACTCGAATACTACGATATCGTCTGCACATCGCAGTACGGACCGTTACCGTGATCCTGGGTTTTATGTTTAGGGTGGGAGCGGGCGCTTAACCGCGCCTTCGTCTACTTCTTTTTCATCAGGAAGAAGACGTACACCGCCAGCCCGATGCCTGCAAGCAGGAACAGCGCCCCGAGGATGCCAAGCAGGGGCGATGTTTTTTTCCCGGAGGTACCTGTTTCAGGTCCGGTTTTCAATTGCGCTCCATAGTCGATATAAGCCGTGTCGCCGGGGGTCACATCCACTTTTGACGATGAGTTGATCGTGGGATTGTAACCATCCGGGGCTGCGGCACTCACATTGTATTCCCCCTTCGGCACATTCGTGAAGCACATTCCCTGGTAGGCGGTAGCATCCGGGTTGATGCTGGTGGTCAGGGTCTGCGAAAAAGTACCGTCCAGGCTGGTGAGGCTGAGGGCTGCACCCGCAATGGCTTTCTCGGTCGTCTGGCGCAGACCGTCACCGTTGAGGTCATCATACACCAGTACGCAAACCTCCGCGTTGCCGCCCGCCTCCGGAGTGGCCGTGGGGAGGATGGCGGTCGGCACTTGTGAAGGCCCCGGGGTCGGCGAGGCTGAAGAGGGACCGCCCACGCCCAGCATTAACTGCTGTCCTTCGCGCAGGGAGCAGTTCTGATCCAGCTGGTTGGTGAGGCGCAGGTATTCGAGCGATACCCCGTACATCAGGGATATCTGCTCGCAGGTATCACCGGCTTTGACGATATAGATGATCCGCCCATCAGGACCGGGGGTCGGCGAAGGGTAGGCAACCTGTTGTCCACCGGGGGCAGCCTGAACACCCAAGGAGCTCCATGCCGCTACGACGATCAGCAGGAATAAACCAATGAACAACAACGGTTTCATTTTCATGCAGATACCCGCGAAGATTATACTCCATCGCCTGCAGCCTTGATATAATGCCATTGGCGTTATTCGGAAAATTCCAAGGCTGACGATTGTTCACGGAGTGTAAAATAGATTTCACTCCGGGAAGGAGACTGTATGCCCTTGCAGGTTATCATAGGCACCCAATGGGGGGATGAAGGCAAAGGGCGGATCGTCGATTGGTATGCTGCCAGGGGGGATTACTCCGCCCGGTATAACGGTGGCGATAATGCCGGTCACACCGTTACTGTGGGGAAACAGCTCTTTAAACTGCATTTGATCCCATCCGGGATCATACACCCGCAGATGACTGCCGTCCTGGGAAATGGCATGGTGATCAATCCACAGACACTTCTCGAAGAAATGGATATGCTTCAGCGGGCTGGGATTTCAGTGTCTCCCGGGCGATTGCGCCTCTCCCATGCAGCGCACCTCATCACGCCTGCCCACCAGGCGCTCGACAGGGCACTCGAAGAAAAACGCGGTGCCGGACAGATCGGCACCACCGGGCGCGGGATCGGCCCTGCTTACACGGATAAAGCCGCACGCCGCGGCCTGCGCATGGCTGACATGCTCGCCCCCGATTTTGAGACCCAGCTTAACGACCATATCGCCTATTCCAACCGCACACTGGGCTGGCTTGGCGCTCCGGAACTGGATCCAAAACCGATCTGCGAAGCCTGCCTCCGGGCTGCCGCGAAATTGAGCCGCCACATCGCGGATACATCCCTTGAACTGCATGCCGCCTTGCAGAGCGGGAAGACCGTCCTGGCAGAAGGCGCCCAGGGGACGCTCCTGGATATTGATCTTGGCACTTACCCGTATGTGACCTCCTCCTGTACCACGGCTTCCGGGGTATTGACAGGTCTTGGCCTTGGGCTGGATGTTGCCCGCACCGCCACCGTGACAGGCGTGGTAAAAGCATTCCAGACGCGCGTCGGGAGCGGCCCTTTCCCCACCGAGGTCTTTGACGAACTGGGCAGGCGGCTGCGCGGCAGCGGCGAACATCCATGGGACGAATACGGCACCACCACCGGCAGGCCTAGGCGTGTCGGCTGGCTGGATGGGGTCCTGTTAAAATATGCACTCCGGGTTAACGGCGTCAGCGAACTGGCGGTCACCAAACTGGATATCCTGAGCGGGATGGACACCCTGCGGCTCTGTACTGCCTATCGCTGCAACGGGCAGCGCCTGACCGACCTGCCATTGATCCTGGCTGACCTGGGTCGCTGCGAGCCGGTCTACGAAGAACTCCAGGGTTGGAATGAGGACATCTCCGCAGTGCGTACCCCGGAAGACCTGCCTCCTGCGGCGATTGCTTACCTCGACCGCCTGGGCACTCTGACCGGGGTCCCGGTGCGGCTGGTCAGTGTGGGCCCGGAGCGGGAACAACTGGTGGTATTTCCAAATTAATCGTAAAGACCGCCTTCCGGCGGTCTTATAATGAATAGGGACTTATTTCATATATCTCTTTTTGATCTCCGGCAGGAAATACTCATCGAAGAACTTATCCGCATCGTAATCCGGCTTCCAACCCCAATCCCGGCGGGCAAGCCCGTCGTCCACGTCCTCAGGCCAGGAGTCCACAATGCCCTGGCGGCGGGGATTCGGTTCAAAGGTGATCTGTGCGCCGGGGAAGGCTTTCAATGCCCGCTGTCGGAACTCGGCCGCGGTCAGGCTGAAAGCGGCAATGTTGTACACCTGGCTTGTCAGGCTGGGGCGGGGGGCATCCGTCAGCATCAACAGCGACTTGATGGCATCCGGCATGGCCATGAATGGGATGCGCGTGCCGGGATCGACAAAACAGGCGTAGGACCTGCCTGCCGCGGCGGAGTGCAGCATCTCCGGACCGTAATCGCTCGTTCCGCCGCTGGGCATGGTGCAGGCGCTCACCAGCCCTGGGAAACGGATGGCGCGGAAATCCACCATTTTTGGCGGGGCAGGGTCCAGGTGGCGCTGCCCGCAATAATTGCTGTAGTAAATGCCCAGTTTTTCACAGTATAGTTTGTTGCAGCCGTACATGGTGTGCGGCGTGTTCCAATCTTCTTCTTTCACCCTGCCGGCAGACTGCTTGGTATTCCGGTCCGGGAAACCATAGACTGCGATCGAACTGGGGAACAGGAATTTGACTGCTTTCTGCAGTTTCTCCGACTTGTACGCGGCCAGCATCAGCAGCTGCATCGTCCCTTCCACGTTGATGCGGTGGGCTTCCTCGGTGGCGATTTCCGCTTTCGAGGAGAGCGAGGCAGCCAGGTGGAAAATGATGTCGAAATCGTAATCGTAAAAAATCTTGATCCGGTTGACCAGGTCCCCCTGGATGTGTTCGGCAGAGAGCGATTTGATTGCATCGGGAAGAGCTACCAGGTCAGCGGTAACGATGCGGAAGCCGCGATCGGCCAGGCTTTGGACGAGTGCCTGCCCGATCTCGCCGCAAGCGCCGGTCACCAGGACGGATTTGTCACCCATGGATTTCTCCTTCTGTTCCATTTATGCTAGAATGAAAGGACCTGATCGGTAATGATTTCGGAAGACTGTTACCGGATGGAGCGGTGATTTTACAGCGGCATCCGGTTGGCGTGATCATGGCAAGCCTTGCCGGTGGCAGCACTACCCATTGATTTTACATCACCTTGAGTGAATATTCTTCCATTCTTTGGCCGATGAAACTCACGATAACTCTACGGGGATTCCTCCTGCTGGTATTCCTGACCGCCTGCAGTGGCTTGTTTCCCGCGCCTCCCCTTGCCTCTACCCTCCAACCCGCCACTGAAACACCCAGCCTCACCCCGGTCTGGTTCCCGCCCACCGATACCCTCACGACCTTTCCAA
Source organism: uncultured Chloroflexia bacterium (assembly GCA_963828815.1). Classification (GTDB taxonomy): domain Bacteria; phylum Chloroflexota; class Anaerolineae; order Anaerolineales; family Villigracilaceae; genus UBA877. Next base: position 473,115 of record CAWHGD010000002.1, on the reverse strand, counting down.
CACCCACCCTGCTGGCAGCTTCGAACCAGATCCCGGGCCTCCTGGAGCTGCTATTCAACGATTCCTTCAATCAACCAGCCTTATGGAATACTTCCGAAACCTCCTGGGCGAGCGCTTCCATTGCCCGTAACCGGTTGATCCTGTCCATTTCCGGGCAGGGACCCGTGTCCATTGTCAGCCTGCGCAGCCAGCCAAGCCTGGGAGATTTTTACGCTGAGGCCGGGGCAATCCTCAGCCTGTGCGGAAGCAAGGACCAGTTCGGAATGTTGTTTCGCGTTGCGCCAGGGGAGAACTACTACCGCTTCACCGTCCGCTGTGACGGGCAGGCGCGTCTCGAGCGACGCCTCTCCGGCAGCACTTCGCCGTTGCTCGACTGGCAGCCAAGCAGCGATGCTCCCATCGCCGCACCTGCTGAGGTAAAGCTGGGCATCTGGGCGGTGGGCAGCGAGATGCGCTTCTTCCTGAACGACCATTTGCAGTTCATTTTCCGTGATTCGGTCCTGCACACCGGCACGCTCGGCTTTTTTGCCACTGCAGGCGGGTCTTCACCGATCACGGTTTCATTTTCTGCGTTGAGGGTGTTTTCCATCCAATACTCCTCTCCAACTCCCACTCCTACCCCCTCGCGCACTCCCACTCCCAGCCGCACCCCCACCCCATGAAGAATAAACTGAACGACCTCGACTCGAAAGCCTGGCTGAAATTTCAGAAATCCTGGTTCATCCACAATCCCCCGCCGCGCAAGCGAGGCGTGCTGGTCCATCCGGCGAAATTTCCGGAGAGCATGGCCCGCGATTTTATCGAGTTCTTTACCAAGCGCGGCGGGACGGTGCTGGATCCGATGGCGGGCACCGGCTCGGCTCTGGTGGCTGCCATGCGCGCCGGAAGGCACTCCTACGGGATCGAACTGAACCCGAAGTATGCGGAACTTGCCAGTCGGATTGTGGCCGAAGAACGCCTGCAGCTTGGCGATTCTGCGACTGGTCTTCACGCCGAGATAATCAACGGTGATTTAAGGCGTGCCGCCACTTTCCAGCTGCCGTTGATCGACTATATCCTTACCTCGCCTCCTTATTGGGACATGCTGCACGCACGCGGCGCGCAGACCCAGAAGAAGCGCGCCAATTCGCCGGACCTGGATGTGTTTTATTCTGATGACCCGCACGACCTGGGCAACCTGCACGATTACGACCAATTCCTTGCAGACCTGGTTGACCTGTACGCCGGTCTTAAGCCTATCCTGAAAGAAAAAGCCTACCTGACCATCATCGTCAAGAATGTAAAGAAGGGCGGCAGGATCTATCCCCTCGCCTGGGACCTGGGACGAAAACTCGGTCAGGTCTATACTCTGAAAGATGAAAAACTCTGGCTGCAGGATAACCAGCGGCTCGCACCCTACGGCCTGGGCTCTGCCTGGGTGAGCAATACCTTCCACCATTATTGCCTGCAATTCAGGAACGAATGATCACCGCCTCTGACCTACTCCGCCTACCCTGTACTCCGGACCTGACCGGTTGCGGAGTCACCTGTGCCTGCCGCTCCCTGGCTGCCAGTGATCAGCCCAAAGGAGGCTCGACCCTGGACCGCCTGCGGCGTACCGTGGGCGCGGTTGCCGCCGATCTTGCTTTCCAGCGCCACCTTAGCGGGCAGGGTGTTCCGTTCAAGGTATTGCCCGCCATGCCGTTCACCCGGTCCGACCGTTATGTCCTCTCGCTGGGTGGGCATCGCTGTGAAATCATCCCCTGCCTCATCACCCGCCGCGAGCAGTGCAGCCACCTTCAGCACAACCCGGCACTCGTCCTCCAGGCTCCCGCCTTGCTCCCGCTGGACCGGTTCACCGGTGAGGGGCACAGGCAGGATGACATTTACCTGTTCGCTTTCATGCTGGGAGCAATTGCGTCCCCGGGGGATAAACATGCTGCTGAAGCGGCTGGTCATTCCGGATACTTCATCCACCCTTTACCCGCCGCCTGGGCGCGCCCGGTCCAATGGCAGCCGCTGGAAGAACTCGCCATGAAAAGCGAGTGCCTGGATCCCATCACCGTTGAAATTGGGGGTTTGACCGCGGAACGTGAATTTGCTTCGATCACCCTGGAACTTCCACCGAAGAAACGCCTTCCGGTGGAGGGGGACCTTTACAGCCTGGCCTATGTCCATGCGGCGAGATTGCCGGATGCCCGCATCGGTCTGCACAGCCCTGTTCATGGTGATGCCTATCTTATCCCGAGCCATGAATGGGGGAACTTGTGGATCGACGGGTTGGAGGCGCTGTTTACCGGCTGGCTGACCCACGAGGAATTCCGGCGCAAGGCAACCGTCCTTAAGGCAGGGATGCGCACTCTGCAATATGACCGCACGCGCGTCCGGAACCTGCTCGTACCCTTGCGGGAGTTGAAACCCACGGCACCGCTTCTCAGCCATGTGAAGCAGTGGGAGGCGGAAAAGGCAGGCTTGGCTCCAACGCAGCCTCCTGCCGGAAATGGGTCCGCCTCGCCGCCTGGGGATGACCCGGCTCCTGAACTCTGACCTTCGTGCCACCAGGGTGACCCGTTTGACGCCTCCATTTTCCTGTGGTACACTCGCGTTACAATCAAATAGCCCCCAACGGCACTCTTATCCAGAGAGGTGGAGGGACCGGCCCTGTGAAACCTCGACAACCACCGCGGAAGCGGATGGTGCCAAATCCGGCAGGGACAAACGAAAAGGTTTGTCCGAATTCTGGAAGATGAGAGGGCAGCCGTGCGCCCTGCGCAATTGCCCTTTCACAAGAAGGGGCAATTTCTATTTTAGGAGAAAACCATTCATGACCACCACATTCATGGCATCCCCCAAACTTCTTTTCACCTCCGAGTCGGTCACCGAGGGACATCCGGACAAATTGTGCGACCAGATCGCCGATTCGGTTCTGGACGCCTGCTTCGAACAGGACCCGATGAGCCGGGTGGCCTGCGAAGTGGCTACCAAGACCGGCTTTGTCATGCTGCTGGGTGAGATCACCACCCATGCCTTTGTCAACTTTGACGAACTCGTTCGCAAGGTGGTCAGTTGAAATCGGCTACGACCGCGCCAAGAAGGGGTTCGATGGCAATACCTGCGGTGTCCTTTCCGCCATCTCCAGCCAGAGCCCGGATATTGACATGGGTGTCAGCAAATCCCTGGAAGCCAAGGACGGCGACAAGGATAAGATCGACCAGATCGGAGCCGGCGACCAGGGCATGATGTTCGGCTATGCCTGCAACGAGACCGCCCAGTTGATGCCCATGCCCATCTACCTGGCCCACAAACTGACCCGCACGCTGGCCGAAGTGCGCAAGGCTGGCACGCTGCCCTGGCTGTACCCGGACGGCAAGTCCCAGGTGACGGTGGAATATGCCTACGGCAAACCAAAACGCATCGACACCGTGCTGGTCTCGACCCAGCATTCCCCGGATGTCTCGCATGCCGATATCGAGGAAGGCATCATGGAGCACGTCATCGTGCCGAGCATGCCGGCGGAGATGGTCGACAAGAACCTGAAGGTCTATGTCAATCCCACCGGGCGTTTCGTGATCGGCGGACCGATGGGCGATGCAGGCGTCACCGGGCGCAAGATCATCGTGGATACCTACGGCGGCATGGGCCGTCACGGCGGCGGGGCCTTCTCCGGCAAGGACCCCACCAAGGTGGACCGCTCCGCAGCCTACGCCGCACGCTGGGCAGCCAAGAACGTGGTGGCAGCCGGGCTGGCCGACCGGATCGAGATCCAGGTGGCGTATGCCATCGGCGTGGCGCACCCGCTCTCGGTCAACGTGGAAACCTTCGGGACCGGCAAGATCGCCGATGAAAAGATCAGCAACCTGATCCTCGAGCACTTCGACCTGCGCCCCGGCGCCATCATCCGCGACCTGGACCTGCGCCGTCCCATCTACCGCAAGACGGCGGCCTACGGTCACTTCGGGCGGGATGATGTCCAGTTCCCGTGGGAGGATACCTCCCGGGCTGCAGCTTTGAAAAAGGACGCCGGGCTGTAAAAAACAGGCTCCCGCAGGTCAATTCTGCGGGAGTTTGCTTTTAATAGCGACCGGAAAAATGCTTCTCGAAGCCGCCTGGCGGCTAAATTAGAAATTCAATGAGGTTCAATTCAAGGGAAAGAAATTATTACGCTACGGCGATTAGTCCCAACGACTCACGTTGTTGGGACTGCATGCGGCGGCTTGGAGCCGCCGCTGCGAGAAATTCAATGAGGTTCAATTCCTTTGGATTGACGAAGGACTCACTCATTCGCCGAGCCGAGCCAGCCTGCGATCACCCAGGGCGCCATGGCGAAGAAGCCGATCAGCGCCAGTTCGCCTGCTTTCGATGCCAGCGAAACGAGCACGATCCCAAGGGCGGTAACCAGGTAACCCGTCACTGCCAGGCGGTCGAACCCGGCGGCGGGCTTCTTCCGAGGGCTGGCGGAGATCAGCAGGTAGAGGGCAAAGGTGGTGAAGGTGGTCAGCCACCAGCCGGAAAAGTTTTGCAGGGGGATGCCGTGGTAGGCTCCATGGACATCCCAGACCCAGTGACCGCCAGCAACCATGATCGGGTCCATCACCAGGTCCCAGGCGGTCATCGCCAGCCCGCCGACCGCGGCCACGGCAAGGATGCGCCTCCATCGTTTCCACTCCGCCGGGATCAGCCGGTCAGCGATGACGAGCGATGGATAACTCATCATGAACCATGCCACCGGGATGAGGTATGGGACCAGACCGAGGAAGAGCGGGCCGAGTTTATCCGTGTAATGATACGGCCCGTAGACCAGGCCGGTGGCAACGCCAACGCTCTCAAAGGTCAGGCTGACAGCAAATACCAGCGCCAGCAGGATGCAGGGCGCGCTTCCAGCCTTCCCGCTGACCCGCGTGCAGCAGGGCGAAACAGAAACCGGCAAGCGTGGAGACCGGGGTGAGAAAGCGGGAGGGAGGGATGCCGAGAGCGATACTGACGATCGGGTAAACGGTCAGCAGGATGTACAGGATGAGCAGTGCAATGGTCAGGCGGCGCAGGGACATGGGGAAGACCTCCTGCGGAGTATTTTACCTCAGCATCCGGCAGGCGCAGGAAGCCTGCCTGCAGGAGAGAATGTGCAATATTGCACATCCAGACAGGTGCGAAGGGGTTCAGACTCATGGAGCAGGCTGTCCCATTTCCAGATGAATCGGATGGGTGTATACTCGCTCAATAATATTCCCGGGAGGTTCCCTTTATGAAACGAGCAGTCAGCATCAGCATCGGCTCGTCCAAGCGTGACAAAGCGGTCACCATCAAGCTGCTGGGCGAGGAAGTGAGCATCGAGCGGATCGGCACCGACGGGGACATGGAAGCCGCGGCCCTTAAATACAAAGAACTGGACGGTAAGGTGGATGCCTTCGGGGTGGGCGGGGCAGACCTGGGTTTGATGGTGGATGACCACTGGTACCGGCTGTTTTCGGTCGAAAAGATGGTGCGTTTCATCAAGCAGACGCCCGTGGTGGACGGCACCGGCTTGAAGAATACGCTGGAGACGAAAGCCGCGCCTTTCGTGGAAGCCAGGCTGGGCGATTACATCCAGAAGAATGGCGGTAAAAAAGCCTTTGTCATGACCGGCGCGGACCGCTGGGGGTTGGCGCACGGCTTCGTTCAAGCAGGTTACGAGTGTGTCTTCGGCGACCTGATGTTCTCGCTGGGCATCCCGATCCCCCTGCACACCGAGAAGCAATTAAAGACCCTGGCGGCGGTGCTGATGCCCGTGGCGGGTCGTTTGCCGTTCGAATGGGTCTATCCCACCGGCGAGAAACAGGAAGAGCGCAAGCCGAAGCAGGCCCGAGTGGTTCGCCTGGGGCACCGTGGTGGCGGGCGATTGCCATTACATCAAGCGCTACATGCCGGATGACATGCGGGGCAAGGTGGTGGTGACCAATACCACCACGCCCCAGGACGTGGAATTATTCCGCAAGTGCGGCGTGAAGTACCTGGTCACCACCACGCCGGTTTTGGAGGGGCGCTCGTTCGGCACGAACATGATGGAAGCCGCGCTGATCGCCGTATCCGGCAAGGGCCGCGCCCTCACGCATGACGAGTACGAGGAAATGCTGACGAGGCTCGGTTTCGAACCGTCGCTGCAGGAATTGAATTAACTGCCAGGTAAAAGGGTGCTTCCAGGAGGGATGCGTTCTTTCAACAGAACCCCCCACCGAAAGCACTGCAGCAGGCAGCCGCCTCAGGCTGCCGGTCAGGAAAAGGAGAAATTATGGATGCAATCGTTACCGCAGGCGGGGTTCCCCTGCCGGAAGAACCTTTATACTCCGCCACCCTGGGACATCCCAAGGCGCTGGTGGACGTGGCTGGCAAGCCGATGGTGCAGTGGATACTGGATGCCCTGAGCGACGCCAGGACCATTGACAATGTGATCGTCGTCGGGCTCACCGACAAGGTTGGCTTGAAGTGCTCCAAGAAGATGTATTTCGTTTCAAACCAGGGCAAGATGGTGGAGAACATGCAAGCTGGGGGGAGAAAAGTGGAGGAGATCAACGAGAAGGCGGAACATGCGCTGATGGTCTCGTCGGATATCCCGGCCATCACCGGCGAAATGGTGGACTGGGTGGTGAACACGGCCATGCAGACCAAACTGGACATCTATTACAATGTTGTCCAGCGGGAAGTGATGGAGAAGCGCTTCCCCGGTTCAAAACGGACCTGGACGCGCTTCAAGGATATGGAAGTGTGCGGCGGGGACATGAACGTTGCCCGGGTGAAGACCCTCACCGGCGAGGAGACCGACCTGTGGGTGAAGATCACGAATTCGCGCAAAAGCCCGCTCAAACAGGCGGCGCTGATCGGTTTCGGAACGGCATTCCGGCTGCTCACCGGAAAACTGACCCTGCCGGAGGCGGAAGAGAATATCACCAAAAAACTGAAGATCACCGGCAAGGTCATCGTCTGCCCGTACGCCGAAGTGGGGATGGACGTGGATAAACCCCATCAACTGGAAATCATGCGTGCAGACCTGAAGAAACGTCTCAGGAAAGAAACCCGGCAGGCAGCCGGTTCCCCCAAGACCAAAAAGTGACCTTGAAACGCCTGCTGGAACTGGATGCGCGCCTCTCTACCCGCCTGCGCGTGGCTGAGAAGCCCGGCATTTTGCGGAGCGTGGCGGTAGTCCTCGCCCACTCGGGTGATTCCTGGTTCTGGTGGGCGGGGCTGGGACTGCTGTGGTGGCTGGGCAATCCTTTCTGGCGTCCGTGGTCGCTGGCGGTGCTCTATTCCATTCTTGCGCTGGCTGTCGTGGTCCTGGTGGTCAAGTTCACCATCCGCCGCCGGAGACCGGAGGGCGAGTGGGGAGGCCTGTACCGCAAGACCGACCCGCACTCCTTCCCATCCGGGCACGCGGCGCGCGTGGTGCTTATTGCCATGCTGGCGATCGGACTGGGTCCCTGGCCGCTGGCGATCATCCTCTGTGTTTGGGCGCCGCTCGTGGCGCTGGCACGCGTGGCGATGGGGGTCCATTACCTGTCGGATATACTGGCTGGCTTTGCACTGGGGGCGCTGGCAGGGGTCATCGCCCTGCAGATCTTCATGCATTGAGCGAGCCCGTCTGAAAAATCGCGAATCATCCGCGTTGTCTACGCAGCGCGGATGATTTTTATTCTAGCAGGGCTTTTTCATGATCTTTGACCAACTCCGGAAACAATTCTATACTGTGCTAAAAGTATATAATATATGAGTTTTACTTATAAATTCATAGTTAGGCCGCTTGTATGTGAAGGATGACAACCCTATGACCACAGAATCAATCTTTCGTGTCGCCTTTTGGGTGTTGATCGCAGGGGTCCTAGTAATGCGGATTTACTTTACTCTCCAAGTACGGCGGGCGGGGGAAAGGCTAATGCCTGATCGCCAAGCGGTCGAACGCGAAGGGCGGGTGCTGTTTGCTATTCGGGTTACGTTGGGCTTGGTTCTGTTCGGTTGGCTTGTGGTGTACACAATCAGTCCAGCCTGGATAAAAGTTCTTTCTGTCCCATTTCCCCACTGGCTAAGGTGGACTGGCTTTCCCTTAGGGCTGGCCAGTCTTGGGGTTTGGTGGTGGACTCAGGTAGCGCTTGGAAAGGAATGGTCTCCTCAACTCCAACTGCGCGATAAACACCACCTGGTGACCACAGGATCCTACAGTCATATACGTCATCCACTCTACTCGGCAATGTTTGGCTATGGGATTGGCCTTGCTCTGGTGACCGCCAATTGGGTATTTATCGTCTTTGCCCTGGTCATGATCGCTAACATGGTCGCCCGCGTCCCCAAGGAAGAGCAAATGATGATCGAGAAATTTGGAGAGGAGTACAAAACATACATGCAAAGGACAGGAAGGTTCTTCCCGAAATAAAGCGGCCTAACACCAGCTCTCCCGTTAAAAACTCGGGACAGGCAGCGGACAGCGGGGCTGCCGCTGAACCATTCCGTTGGGCGGCAGTTATTATTCCGGTCTTATTACGTAACGGAAATTATTGGAGGAAAAAATGAAGAATGGGAAATGCCCAAAATGCAATTCAACGAATAAATAGAAACAGGCGAGGGATTGACTGGGGGAGCAAATCACAATGGATAGAAATCTGGTTCGGAACACCGGATTCACGAACCAACTCCTGGGCTGACTTTGATAGTTATGTCTGTATCGATTGTGGATATTTTGAAAATTACATTCTCGACCGGGAAGCATTAAGTGAAATTCAATCAAAGTGGAAAAGGATAAGCTGATTTCGTGCTGCGATGAGTTGGGAATATTGCCTGTAACTGCCTGCGGTGGGAGAGCCATTCCATTAGCCGCTTCACAAATGGGAAAATTCCGATGCGATTATCACTTCTACAACCTAAGATTATCAGAGGCAATTTCGAACAGAACTTGAAAGCCATTCAAAGCCTGATTGATAAGAGCATAGGTGAGCTACTTGTTCTTCCAGAATATGCTCTAACCGGGTCCCTTGTGCTCGATCTGAACGCTGATGTCCACGAATGGGCTCGTAATAGCGCGCAGGCTGAAACTCAACTCAGCATACCAGGCGGTAAGTATCTCTTGATAAACAGTCTAATCGAGCTAGATGGCAAACTGTATAACTGTTGTAAGCTACTGCCCACTGAGGAACGCTACTCTAAGCTATTTCCAGATGAAATTGAACTAAAAGCGGGAATTCAGCCGGGCACTGAGCAAAAGGTGTTTGGGTTGTTGGGTAAACGTTTCAAGGTCGTGATTTGCTACGATCTTCCGCATATGGACGAGATTCCCACAGATAACCTGGATTTTCTCTTATTCATCTATCACTTCACCGAGAACAATTTCACTCGCATCATAGGAGAAATCAAGGAAGTGTCAGTGACAAGGAGATTACCAGTGCTAGTCAGCAGTCTGGTCAGTGACATGAACAACGGCTTCAGTTCCTTCATAGATCAAAACGTGGCAATTTCTCTTTCAAACCAGGAAGGGATATTAGAAGTAGAAATCGAATAAAGAAAGCACTGGGATATTCGATGCGGCTAACACCGGCTAGTTACCATATAATGTCAAAAGATGCGAAAATGGGGTAGAACAGAGATGGGAACCAACCAATCTCGTGTCTACCCCATTAGCATCGACCTGGGAAATAAGGGCCAAACACCGGCAGCGCTGCGAGCGCCTGGTTGGAGATCGCCCTCCCAGGCCAGACCGGCAGAGTGTCAAAAACGTATAGCGCCTGGAGCGCCATAACTAGAAAACATCCACCGGTCCATGTGCCCCTCCCAGATTACTCCAGGAGGTTCTAATGAAAGTATACATCGGAATCGATTGGAGTTCACAAAAGCACGACATCGTCTACTTGAACGAAGAAGGAGGGATTATTGCGTATCAGACCATTCCCCATACCCCTAATGGATTTGAATCGTTCGATGACCAGCGCATGAAGTTAGGCGTGGATATCGAAGACTGTCTGGTGGGTATCGAAACGGAGCACAATCTGTTCCTGGATTATTTGAGCTCGCATCAGTACCGCCAGATCTATGTCATACCCCCGACCACCATCAAAGATTCGCGTGGCCGCTTTGGAGCCAGCAAAGCCAATACCGATCGCAGCGATGCCCACCTGATCGCAGATATGCTGCGCACTGATCGTGCCCGTCTGCATATATGGCACGCCGATAGCCTCCTGACCCAACAGATCGCAGCCCTGGCCAGCCTGGAACAGTTCTTGACCCACACGATCATCCAAACCAACAACCGTTTGCGAAACGTATTGTGGCGTTACTATCCCAATGCGGCCAATGTGTTCACCGGACTGGATTTGCAGATCAGTTTGGAGTTTATCTGTGCCTTTCCCACCCCCCAGGCGGCTGCTCAGCTCACTTTTGAGCAGTTCAAGGCCTTCGCCAGGTCCCATCACCACTCCGCACCTTCAAAATTGCCAGCTTGTTTTGCCCGTTTGCAGAAACCCCAGCCGGAAGCCTTGCAGCAAACCGTCCTGGCCTTTCAATCCGAAGCTGTTCGTCTGGCACATTTATCCTTGCAAGCCGTCCAGGACAAAGCCGCCACGATCCGCGAGACTCAAGAACTGTTCGTGGAGCATCCCGATTACCCGATCTTTTCATCTCTGCCGGGAGTCGGGAAAATACTGGCTCCAGCTCTGCTGGCCAAGTTCGGGGATGATCGTCTGCGCTTCCCCACTCCTCAGGTGCTCCAATCCGTCGCCGGAACCTGCCCGGTCACCAGAGCCAGCGGAAAACACAAATATGTCTCCTTCCGCTATGCCTGTGATCATGAGTTCCGCTGGATCGTGCAGCAATGGGCCAAATGCTCGATCGACAATTCGGTTTGGGCCTATACCTACTTCCAATCCGTTCGTCCCCACTGTGACTCGCTTAGTCATGCCTATCGCCGTCTGGCCAATCGCTGGCTGGAGATCGCCTGGAGGCTTTGGCACGACAGGGTCCCCTACGATGAAGAGCGCCATTTGCGCCAACATGCTTTACGAGTAAAACCCAATTAACTTTGTTCTGAGTAATCTGGATGCACGCGTCTTCGGTTGGTTCCCCTCGACGTTCGCTGCTGTTCAGGTCAATTTCGGCTTTGACACTGCTAGCTCTGCCTGCCTATCGTGTATACTACCTCTTGACAAAACGTATCTCCACCTGACCGCCTTCACCTTCGCTGTGCTTCGGGGATACTTCGCAGTAGGCGCGGTTATACATCGCGTAAAATGCCAATTTTCGTGCTACGATGAGTTGGGACTATTGCCTGTCCCTGCGGCGGGAGAGCCATGTCGTTAGCCGCGTTGGCATCGGGATTATTTTTTTGATTTACTATGAACACGATCGACAAAAATAAGCTGAACCACTATCTGTCCGCTTGGAATCTTTCGAACCCGAAATTTCTCACGCAGACGATGACTAGCCTTATTTACACCGTCACGTACGATACCGAGACAACTATTCTTAAACTGCTATCTCCATCAGAGACAGATGAGCAGAGGGGTGCTGTGGCGCTGCACCACTTTGACGGTCACGGAGCGGTACATTTACTACAATACGACGAAGGCGCTCACCTGCTGGAATACGCCGCAGGTGACGAACTTGTAACATTAGTGGAGCGTGGTGAGGATGAAAATGCAACGCGAATCATCGCGCAGGTGATCAAACAACTTCACAGCGTTCCGCAAAAGATCCCACACGATGGCCTGTTCCTGCTCGAGCGCTGGTTTGGCGAGTTGTTCAACAAAGCTGCGATCGATCGGCAAGCGGGCATCGAGTCTATCTACGTGCGGAGTGCATCTCTAGCCAAGCGGTTGCTCGCTGCCCAGCGCGATGTGCGGGTGTTGCATGGTGATATTCATCACCGCAATATCCGTCAGTCATCGCGCGGCTGGCTGACCTTCGACCCGAAAGGCCTGGTTGGCGAGCGCACCTACGACTGCGCCAACACCTTATGCAATCCGGTTATGCCAGAACTTGTCCACAATGAAACCCGCCTCCTAACCAATGCGGCGATCCTTGCGGATACACTCGCACTCGACCTATCGCGCGTACTGGCATTCACCTATACTTTTGCCTGCCTTAATGCAAGCTGGTGGTCACTGCGCATCGGCACAGAAGGCGCAGAAGACATAGTACAGTGGTATCTCAATGTCGCCATGATCGTTGAACCACACGTCGAGCTATTGTGAGACAAGATCTACTATTGCATAGTATCGCCGCCCACCGTAAATGCAGTGATTAACGGAAATATTTAGTTAATATTCAGAACCGTCTTGTAAGAACTGCCCAACACCGCGTGCACCGGATAAGTGCGAGCTCCGCCTGCACTTGTCCGGTGCTCTAGAGGGACCCTTATGACAATTTGTAAAACTTGCGAATTGATTGCCCGACGAAATGAGGGCGCCGCTCCTCTCTGGGATTGCATTTACCACACTCAGCTTTGGGATGTGGCTCACTGTTATGAGACCGCCTTACCCGGATGGCTTGTCCTGGTAGCCCGGCGACATATTGGATCATTGGATGAATTGACCGATCCTGAGGCAGTCGAATTAGGCAAGCTAATCCGCAGCATCTCGTCAGCACTAAAGGATGTCACTGGCTGCCTGAAAACGTATGTACTCCAATTCGCCGAATCCCCCGAACATCAGCATGTGCACTTTCACATCATTCCACGTAGGATCGATTTACCAGAGAATCGTCGCAGCACTCGGATCTTCGAGTATTTAGGTGTTCCCGAAGAAGAACGCGTGAGTCAAGAAGCGATGAACGCAATTGCTTTGAAAGTGAGGGAAAGGCTTTCAATAATAAAGTAATGAGTGCACCCGACACTGGCTTCGGCTGATCCCGTAGGACACTGGCAGGGACTGTCTCACTGTAAATCTTCTTGTGTGGGTGGAAAAAATCGGCAGCAAACAGATCATCCGGTTTACATAAGCAGACCGGATGATTTCTTCTTATCTCACCGGTTCTTCTTTATTTCAGCCTTGAAGTTCTCCAATGCTGTCACCGGGGTCGGGTTCATCCCATAGGCCATCGCCAGGTAGAAAGCGGAGTAATCCCCGAAGTGCAGCGCGGTCCACAGGTGCGCCAGGGGCGATTCCCCCTGCGCCTCATAGACCTCGGTGTTCAACCCCTCGAGCATGAATTCACGGCAGGTCAATTCGGAGCGCAGGCGGTTGCGGGCATGGTCGCTGGGGGCGCGCAGGAAGACCGTGGTGGTATGAGCGAGGAATTCTGCCGGGTTGACCAAGCCAGCCAACGCGTTATGGTCGGCTTCGGGCAGTACCTCGAAACCAGCGCCCGCCTTGGCGACCTCGTTGCACTGTCCCTTCCAGCGGCGCGCCACCGGGGTGAGGATGCCGGAAGCATACATGTTGACCCAGCGCCCCACCAGTTGACCCGCCATGCGCTTGGCGGGGTTGTGCGCGGCGGGCACTTCCATCAACAAGGAAGCCTGCTGGGCTTTCATGGCTGCCACCGCCCCGGCGATTTCTTCCGTAGGTGAGGGGATCCATCCCAGGCGGGCGAAGAGCGCCAGCAGCAGCCCGAACGAGTAACCGACTGCGGCGCGCGGCTGCCCGCCGTGACTGAATTTCCAGATCGGGATTCCCGCCTTCAGCGCCCGCTCCTCCAGCGCGCCGCCCGTAGTCACCGCCATCAGCCTGCATCTGGCTTGCAGGGCGAGGTCGAAAGCCTCCAGGGTCTCTTCGGTGTTCCCGGAATGAGAACTGGCGATCACCAGGGTCTCAGGTCCGCGCGCCCATGCCGGCAGGATATAATCCCGCTGGACAAAGACCGGGATCGCGCAGGCGGGGGCGAGATAGGCTGCCAGCAGGTCCGCCCCGATGGCCGAACCGCCCATGCCGGAGATGACCACCTGGCGGATGCCCTCCTTATCGGGCAGCGGCTGAGACTGCCCCAATAGCCAGGCTTCTGCCAGTTGGGCAGGCAGGGCGCCGATCTCGGCGAGCATATCCTGGGGATCGAGTTTTTGGATCAAATGCAGGTCATCAAGGTTCACGTTTCATCCTCGTCATTTCCAATAATGTTCAGGATATTTAGCAGCATGAACGAGCCGCATGATTCATTTCTTCACCGGGGTCAACCAGACCGAAGGGAAGGACCTGGCGGCGTACAGGTAACTTTCCCAGGTGCCGTCCACTGGCCTGTCGGTCCAGCGGTTCCAGATCCTGTCCATGGCAGGGTGGCGCCGGGAGGCATTCCACAGGAACCTGGCGGATTCCTCGTTGGGAGCCGGCTCGGCAATGGCAGCGAAACGAAGCCGGCCGACCTGCACGGTGACACGCGGATCGTGCAGGATATTCTTGTACCAGTCGGTGTTGGCACCCCAGCCGGGTGCCACGCGGTAAGCGCCCTGCTGCGGATCGTGAACAAATTCGAGCGGGGTGCGGCGCGGCTTGCCGGTCCTGCGCCCGATGGTGGTGAGCAGCAGGAAGCGTCCGCCAAGCATCCAGCCCAGGCCCATGCGGTAGAACAGGATGGGAATCTTGAATAGCCACTTGAAGACCGGTCCGACCCCGTCCCTGGGGGTGAGACGGCTGAGGATCTCCACTTCCATCCATACAGAGAAGCGTTCGAAGAGGGAAATACCGGTCATCGTTCATCCTGCAGGGATGTAATGCGTTTATAGATCTCTTTTCTCTCCCAGCCGCTTTCCTGCGCCACCCTCTTCGCCACGGCGGAGGCGGATTCGCCGAAACGTAGACCGATCTTGATTGCCATCACCACCTTGTCTTCCGTCCATTCGGGGCGATCGCCGCTAACCCTGCCTGCCACCACCAGGGTGAACTCGCCGCGCGGCTCGTTATGGGTGAAATAAGTGATTGCGTGGGAGAGGGTGCCGCGCCAGACCTGCTCGTGGATCTTGGTGATCTCCCGGGCGACCGCGATCTGCCGGTCGCCGAGAATTACCCGCATGTCCTTCAGCGCAGGCAGTAGGCGGTGCGGACTTTCCAGCAGGATGAGCGTGTAAGGCAGGTCTTCCACTTGCCGTAGATAGGACTGGCGGGCGGAGGATTTGCGCGGCAGGTAGCCGAGGTACAGGAACGAATCGGTGGGCAGACCGGATGCCGTCAGCGCGGCCAGCGGCGCGGAAGGCCCGGGGATCGGGCAGACGTTGTGTCCCGCTTCGAGGGCGGCGCGCACCAGTTCATAACCGGGATCGTTGATCGCCGGCGTGCCTGCATCGGAGGTGAGGGCCACGTCGCCCCTGGTCAACGCCTCCAGGATGAGGTCGAGTTTGATCAGTTTATTGAATTCGAAATAACTGGTGATGGGGGTGTGCAGGTCGAAATGGGAGAGCAGCCTGCGTGTGACGCGCGTGTCTTCGGCAGCGATGAGGCCGGCCTCGCGCAGCGTCCGCACGGCGCGCGGGCTCATGTCTTCCAGGTTGCCGATGGGGGTTGCGACGAGGTACAGGGTACCCATCTGACTATTAAACCACAGATGAACACGGATGAAAACAGTTATCGGGCAGGGAATTCCCCATGGAGGGTCCCGGGGACGCTATACCAGGACGATAGGAATTTGAATCCCGGGAGGTACCGGCATTCCTTACCGCGCGCCGGCTCCCGGTTCACTCCCAAACTGGGTTTCATACAACTGGCTGTACAGGCCTCCGGAGGCGAGCAACTGCTCGTGAGTGCCGCGTTCGACGATCCTGCCCCGATCCATCACCAGGATCAGGTCGGCCGCCAGGATGGTGGACAGGCGGTGGGCGATGACGATGCTCGTGCGGCCTGCCATGACGCGTTTCAACGCGTCCTGGATCAGGGCTTCGGATTCGCTGTCGAGGTGGCTGGTGGCTTCGTCGAGCACCAGGATGCGCGGGTCTTTGAGGATCACGCGTGCCAGGGCGATGCGCTGTTTCTCCCCGCCGCTCAGGCGGTAGCCGCGCTCGCCGACGATCGTGTCGTAGCCGTCGGGCAGGTCGACGATGAACTGGTGGATGTTGGCGGCGCGGGCAGCGGCTTCCACCTCGGCGGCTGGAGGCGTCGGGACGGGCATAGGTCAGGTTGGTGCGGATGGTGTCGTGGAAGAGGTAGGTCTCCTGCGTCACCATGCCGATCGCGTCGGCGAGCGAATCGAGCGTCACATCCCGCAGGTCATGCCCGTCAATGCGGATGACGCCCGACGGTGGGATCGTACAGCCGCGGGATGAGATAGGTCAGCGTGGTCTTGCCGGCGCCGGAGGGGCCGACCAGCGCGACCAACTGTCCGGCGGCGGCGCGGAAGGAGATCCCTTCGAGGGCGACGTCCCGCGCCTGGGAGAGCGCTTCCGGTTCAGCACCCTGCATGGGGACTTCTACCGGGTGCTGGTCAGCTGCAGTTGGGCGGCCCTCCTGCTCCTGCTCTGAACCCTGCCGTCCGGTCTCTGGAGTCGGTGCGGCGTCCGAGAAGACCGCGCCCACATCTTCCATCTTTCCGTAGCGTTTGACATCCTTGAGCAGCTTTGCGATTCGTCCGGCTCGTAGTTGAAGGTGACATTATCGAATTCGAGATCGCCCTTGCATCTCCTTCAGGGCGATGGCGATTTTCCTTTTCGGGAATATCCTGCGGCAGGTCAATGACCTCGAAGACACGCTCGAAACTGACCATGGAGGTGGAGAACTCGACCGGCGCGCCTGCCAGTCCCTGCAGCGCGCCGTAGAGTTGACCGAGGTACGAGCCGAAGGCGACGATGGTGCCGATGGTGAAGGTGCCCTGGATGACGTACCAGCCGCCGAGGCCGTAGACCAGCGCCGTGCCCACCGCGCTGACCAGGCCAAGCATGACGAAGAACGACGAGCCGATGCACCGCGCGGCGGATGCCGATATCGCGCACGCTGGCGGCGCGCTCGCGGAAGCGATTGGTTTCCTGGTTGGCGCGTCCGAACAGTTTGACCAGCAGCGCGCCGCCGATGTTGAGCGTCTCGTTCATGTGGGCGTTCATCCTGGCGTTGTGATCCATGGATTCGCGGGCGATGTCGCGCAGCACCGTGCCGAGCCGCTGGGCGGCCAGGATGAACAGCGGCAGGATGAGCACGCTGACGAGGGTCAATTTCCATTCGAGCGAGAGCATGACGGCCAGGATGGCAATCGCTTCGATGATGTTGGTGATGATGCCGACGATGGTGTTGCTGATGGCGTTCTGCGCGCCGACCACGTCGTTGTTGAGGCGGCTCATCAACTCGCCGACCTTGGTATTGGTGAAGAAGCGCAGGCTCATGCGCTGCAGTTTGCCAAAGAGCGCCACGCGCAGGTCGTAGATCACCCCTTCGCCGACCTGGGCGTTCAACCGGCGCTGGATGACGGAGATGCCGCCGTTGAGCAGCGGGACGAGCAATAATGCCAACGCAAGCAGCAGCAGCTTGTTCAGATCCTTGGACGGCAAGACCTTGTCGATCATCTGCCTGAAGATCAGCGGGTGTGACGAGCGCAGAGCCCGGTGCTGAGCAGGATCGTCACCAGCATGCCGGCGATCTGCCCCCAGTAGGGCCTGGCGTGGGCCAGCACGCGCAGCAGCAGGTCCCGGGTAAGGCGGGGTTTTTCATCGCCCGAACGGATATTAGCCAGCCAACCAAAACCGTGCATAGGAAACTCCTGGATTGAAAGACCTGGCAGCCATTTCTGGCTGGCAAGGTGAACACCTGCGAAACAGGATCAGCCTGTCAGGGCAGCCTGCGCCCTGGGACGGAAGAAGATCCATACGAGCAGGATGGAGATGGCGTACAGCACCGCCGTGCTGATGAACAACGGGGAAAAGCCGTAACGCTGCTGCACCAAGCCGGAAATATAAGGTCCCACCGCCCAGCCGACATTCAGGGCCAGGCTGCGGATGCTGTTAACCGCGCCGTGCTCGGACTCCAGGCTTCGCTCGAGGCCAAACGCGTCAAAAAGGGGCGCGACCATGTTCATCAGGGCACCGCGGGCGAGAAAACCCACCACCGCCAGCCAGGGCCAGGGGGAAAACCCGATCATGAGCAGGAAGACCAGGCTGACCGCCTGTACCAGGATCACCATGCGCACTTTCCCGCCCAGGTTCCCCACCAGGCGCGGGCCGATGATGCACGCGATCCCGGTCAGCAGGGAGCCGGCCCCGAACAGGAGGCCGAGGGAGGCATCGCTCATCTGGTGGCGCTCGACGAAGAAGACATTGAAGTACGGGACAAGGATCGCCGCTCCGAAACCGATGAATAGGTTGGGGAGGGAGAGTTTTATAGGTCAACGGGCGTAACAGAACCTTCCAGACGGAGGGTTTGGGATCTTTCGCTCCAGCCGCGGCATCCGGGCGGGAAGTACTGCGCTCGTGGATGAACGCGATCGGCACCAGGACGAGGAAACTGGAGATCACGCAGAAAAGCAATACTCCCTGGTAAGCCAGTGCGCTGGAGGTGATATGGAACCAGCCCTTGAACAATCCGGGCAGGTAACCGGAGAGGAAGTTCCCGGCAGTGCTGGCGAGGGGGAACATGCCGAAGCTTACGCTGAACAGGAAATCCCGGCTGCGGTCGTCGGAGATCTTCATCATGAAGGGTGCATGGCTGAAGACATACAACTGACCCGCCGCGCCATAGACCAGTGCTAAGCAGAGGATCACCGCTTCGTGGCGAGAAAGGAGCATGGCGATGATGGCCAGGTTGGCGATCGAGAAATCCAGAGAATCATGGCACGCTTGCGTCCCAAGCGGTCTGACAGCAGTCCCATCGGCACCCCGAGCACGAGGGCGGAAAGGGACGGCGCGGCATTGACCAGGCCGAGGAACTCGCGGCTGTGCCCGGACTCGATAATAAATAGATTGAAGAACAGGATCCAGCCGCTGAAGAGCAGGCCGTCCAGGAAAAGGGCTACCAGGAACAGCCGCGCCGGGCGGTTCAGGATGCGGAACTGGTTGAGGATGGAACCGAGCATTGCTTTCATGGTTATCTTCCAAGTTATCTTCTAAGATCTAGTTCACCATCATCACGGCGGAGGCTTTTTTCGGGAAGAGTGTGCTCAGCAGCACACGCTGACCATCGTCCCGGCAGGAGCAATCGGCATACGACTGTTCGAGCTGGTCGATGGTGCGGAAACCGAAGACCAGCTGCAGAAAAGTCAGGTCGGGAAATGCAGCCTGACCCTGGTCCTCAGGACTGGGCATCCATGGTTCCATGGAGACCAGCCTGCCTTTTTCAAGCTTGAGGTATAAACCGCTGCTATAGAAACTTATCTTGATCTCGCCGGTATGACCGGGTAGGTCTGACCCGGCAATGTGGCGTTCGAGGGCGGGGGCGATATGCCGCACGAAGGCAGGCAGATCAGGCACGCGGATGTACCAGGCGTACTGGTTCCGCACCAGGGGCAGGCGGCTGCGGAACAGATCGTAGGAGGGATGTTCGCTCCCGAACCAGAAGCCGTAGGTGGTGCGGACTTCGGGGCGATTGTCCCTCTTGGCATACTCTCCGCCTGTTTTCCAGAGATAACGGGCCACTGTGGGAGTCACCTCGAGCCAGGAGATGCCCGGCTTGAGTTCGTAATGGCGGGCAGACAGCCCCCAATTCCAGTCATACCAAGGATGGGCCAGGTAACCGACAGGCTCGCCATCCGGGCGCTGGATGATGCGGAACTCCAACCGGTCGACATTCTCTTCGCTCTGACCCGCCAGGTCGTAGCGCCAGACGGATTCGTCGCGCACGCAGGTGATCAGGTGGCGTTCGCAGGCATGGGCATAGACCGACATGAGGAAGGGGATGTCGTCCACCGTGGCGGGACGCAGGTTGAATGGTTCCGCCTCGCCTTCCTTTAATGTGGGCAGGTGGGCTTCGTAGCCGATCCGACCTCCGTTCAGTTCCAGGCCCATCTCGTAGCCGAAGAGTTTGTAATAGAACGGGATGCCGGTGATCCCCTGGACGAGTTCGCCGCGGGCGGCGCTCCAGCGGTGGATCTCATCGAATTGCAGACGCACCAGCCCGCGCTTGCGGTATTCGGGCAGGGTCCCGACCAGCTCCGGGCGGCCCAGGCCGAAAGGGATCCCTTCGTACGCCCAGGTCTGGGAGATCAGGTTCATGGAGGAGACGATCTTCCCGCTGGCTGCTTCCACCACCAGCGTGCAGTCGTCCGGATGGAAGGTGGGATGCGGTCGGGCGAGCAGGTCGCGGGTCCAGGCTGCGACGCGCTTATCGGGCTTGTCGAAGCCGTAATCGCTGTGGATGTGCCCGTTGAATTCCGCCAGGGCGTCTGCATCGGCTGAGGTGGAACGGCAGAGGATCAAGCCGTCTCCCTGGCTGGCTCAGGATCGGGCGGTCGTTGATATTGATTTTCATGGTTCTCCTGTCTGGTGACCTATCCCCCCTGACAGGCAGAAGGTCACCGGTGATCCGAGAGGATCCGTTTCAGTTCCGCCATCGTTTCCGCAGGGCGGGTGAACTGGACGGCATGCATGCCGATGGAAAGCGCAGCCTCCACGTTGGCGGGCATGTCATCCAGAAAAACTGATTCTTCGGGCCGCGACGGCCAATCTTTCAAGTGCCAGGCGGTAAATGCGCGGGTCAGGCTTGACCAGGCCCACCTCGGCAGAGATGACCAGCTCATCGAAAACATCCGCGAAATCACTGCGGGTGATGTAGTCCCGCAGGCCGGACCAGGCATTGCTGATCAGTCCGATCCTGCGCTGCGGGCGAAGGCCGCGCAGGAATTCGATCAGGACCGTGTCCAGGCGGTCGCCCGAAAAGAAATCAGCGGCGAGTTTTTCGGTTTCCTGGCGGCTTATGCCCAGGGCATCCGCCACCGCCTGCCAGTGGTCTTCCTCCGTGATCTCGCCCGTGGAGGCCCTCAGACTGGACTTGCTTTCGAAGATCAGTTTCTCCAGGTGCCCCGGGGGTCACGCCCAGGCGTTCGGCCAGGTGCAGGCGCGGTTCCTGGTCCTCGGTGCGCATGAGCACACCGCCAAAATCCACGAAGACTGCCCGCAGCATCATTTCTTCGTTTTTCCGGAAGATTTTCCCTTCCCCTTGGGCGCCGGCTTCGGGTGCACCACTTTCATGCCCTCTTTCTTGACCGTTTTTCCGGATGCCTTCCGGCGCGGTTTCGGAGAGGTCTTCTTCGCTGGCTGGGCGGCATTTTTCAGCGCCGCGGCAGCTTTGGGAGAGACGGTCAATGCGGCTGGTTTTTCAGCCGCAGGGGCGGGCTGGGTCGCTTCCTTTTCCATGGTCTTGAGCGCATTTTTCCAATCCGGGAAGGCGCGCTCCAGGAACCGCCTTTCGACCCGGTTGGCGCGGCGGCAATTCGGGCAGTGGGCATCGTGGTAGATCAGTTTATTTTCTTCCATGTGCTCCAGGGCGGCGAGCATGTTCTCGCGGCTGATGGCGAACATGGTCTGGCAGTAGGTGCAGCGGAGTTGCATGGCATACTCCTTTCGGATGGGAACAGGCTGATTATCCTTTGAACCCTTATTTTACTCCATCGGCTTGCGGAAGGCGATTTGCTGTTTCACCTTGCGGTACCCGACGCTCTCGTACAGGCGGACGGCACCGGAGATATTCTCCGAATCCGCGCCCAGGGCGGTCTCGGTCATGCCCATCTCCTTGAACATCTGCATGCTCTGGACGAGCAGGGCGTGCGCCAGTCCCATTTTGCGCCACGGTCGGCGGGTGCAGATGCCTTCGGTGTAGCCGCGCTTGCGCTGGTATTCCTCGTTTTCCTTCTCGTTCATAAAATTATGGACCACGCTGCCATCTGGTCGCCGTCCCAGGCGACCTTCCAGAGCTCGGGGCGGTAAAGAGGGCTCTCTGTAAAAGACTTGTATTCCTCTTCGCTCTCGTCGCGGCTGCCCCAGTGGTCGCGGAAGGCTTCATTGCTGGCTTCGAAGATGTGGCGCATGTGCTCCGGTTTCACCGGGCGGACTTCCAGCCCGGGCGGCATGGGAGCTTCGGGCAACGGCTCGCTGAGATCGCGGACCATGTGGTCCTCGTAGCGCACCGGTTGGTAACCGCGGGCTTCCAGCAGGGCGATAAGATCCTTTTCGGTGTCGTATGGTTCCACCTGGATGAATTTTGGCATTCCCTGCGGGTGGGTGTTCGCGATCTCCCGGGCGCGGCATTCCCCGGCAGTCCCACATGGCAGAACCAAGCCCCTTGCCGCGCCAGAGCGGGTGCAGGAAGCCGAACAGGTGATACAGGCGCGTGCCTTCGGTGAGATCATCCCACCAGATGCGCCCGTAGGCGATCAGGCTGGCCATCCACCTCGGCGAAGAGCATGTCGGTCTGCGGTTCGCAGTTCTCCAGGTGGCGGTAATTGCGGGCTACATCCTCCGCGGTTGTGCTGTTTTCGAGACCATCCGCGTTATTGCAGCCCATGATCAGGGCTGCCATGGAAGGGTAGTCCGGTTCCCCCCGGAAGCGGCGGAAGGAGAGACCGGGGATGGAGGGCGAGTTGGGAAGCAGGATTTCAGTGCTCATAGTATTTCCTTTCACAGGTTCATCCGGGCAGAACAGCGCGGATTTGGTTAACCCCGGGACCGGCAGGCAAAGAAAAAGGCCACGGGTTGGGAGTGTCCGTGGCCGGTAAAAAACTGCGTGTATCCTATCAGGCAACAGGCGCACTCCGCGAAGGTTCAATTTGACCGCCGGCATCATTGCTGCGGACGACGACGATGGTGGAATTATCGAGCTTGATCATGCAGTGCGCCTCCTTTCGACAGGATTTCGGACAAGTGAAGTGTATCACGCCGTTGGAATTCCGGTCAAGTGCAAAGGAGGTCGCCCTCAGCCCTCCTTCCAGAGTTTACGGTCGCGCGGGTCATCCGCATCCAGGTCGCGCGGGTGGATTTCCGGTCCCGGGCGGTAACCGTGTGAGCGCCACAGGTCGGCGGCAAGGTGGGCGGGATCGGTATGCAACCCCTGCCGGGCGAAATACTCGCACAGGCGCTTGATATCGCGGCTGAAGATCTGGTAGGCGCAGCGGTGACCGAGAGCCGAAACCACCTGTGGAAAATCGATCAGCGTGATCTGCCCGTCCCAGTACAGGATATTGTAGGCCGAAAGGTCGCCATGGACGATCCTGTTCGCGAGCATGATATCGATATTCTTCAGGGCACGGTTGAAGAGCGGTTTCACCTCCGCCGGGTGGAGACCGACCGTGTTGAGCGTGGGCGCCCCGGATTGCTCGTCGCCGATGTAACCCATCAGGATGGCGTTGATCCCCATCTCGTACGGCTCGGGCACATCGGCCCCTGCCGCGTGCAGTCTCTTCAGGGTCATGAATTCATGGGCGATCCAGGACTGGTGGCGGATCACCTCGCCGTAAACGCTGCGCTTGTGCTCGGCCTTGAGCATACCCAGGTCCTTGACGATGTGGCTGTCCTTGTCGAGCACGGCGCGGCCTTCGCGGTAGAGCTGGTCGTTCTTCAGGTTGCGCAGCATGCGCGGGCGGTAGATCTTGGCTGCCAGCACGGAGGCGCGCACGGAATGTCCCGCCGCGCACAGGTAGACCGTGGCCTCCTTGCCGCCCTTGACCATGCGCAGGATATCCGAGATCCAGTGCTCTTCGTAGATGCTGCCCAGCGACTCGAGCAGCCAGCTCTTCTCATGCCGCGAGGCATGGTAGGTGAACTGGAAGGAATTGACCGAGTCATCCTGCGAGTGGATGAACTGCGCCATCGAATCCGGCATTTTCTTCAATCCATGTCCTGCCGGTTTCCTGATCCTTTCGAAGGTCACGGGCGGGAGGTCGCTGTCGATCTCCTCGATTATTGTCTGGTAATCATCTGTTTTCATTTTCTGTCCATCGTATTTCCAGGAAAAAACCCTTCCAGTAACGAACGGGATGGATACGGAGGGATGGTTCCCTGCGGAACGATCCATTGGCAAATATTTTTGCTAAAAAGCTGCGTTCGTGCATCTCTCTCTCATCCTTCGTGAAAAACAAAACCGCAGGCACTGCTGCCCGCGGTCGAAGGGATAAAAAGACCGCAGGCCGAGGCGCCTGCGGTGTGTGGGTGGGATTAACAGGCGGAGGGATCCGCCAATGTCATTGCTTGCTCCGCACAGGAGGCGCGCTCAAGAGAACTTCAGGGACAAGTTTGATTTTTGACATTTTGCGAACCTCCTTTTTTGCTGTGATGGAGCCAGTTTATCATTGGCTTCCGGCGCCGTCAAGGTTTCGTTCATGCTCCTCGGGCGGGCAACCCGGGTTTCCTGCGGGCAGAGGGATTGGTGGCATGTTTTCGCTGTTAAACATTGCTCTGAATCCCGCGTTTGCTTGACTTTTGCCCTCCATTTGTGCTAGATTCAGGCATCTTATCCTTGAGGTTTATTATGCATCGTGAACGTGTATCAGAAAATGTCTACTGGTTCCAGAGCGAAATATATGCGCAGGTGACAGCCGGCGTGGTGGTGGGTCCGCAGTGGGCGATCGTCATCGATACCCTGGCCATGCCGGAAGAGACCCTTGCCATCCGCGACTTCATCGAGCATG
Organism: uncultured Chloroflexia bacterium; assembly: GCA_963828815.1. GTDB lineage: Bacteria > Chloroflexota > Anaerolineae > Anaerolineales > Villigracilaceae > UBA877. The sequence goes on along the minus strand of CAWHGD010000002.1, from coordinate 448,677 downwards.
ACATCGGGCTGCAGGTGCGCTATATCATCAACACGCATTACCATGCCGACCACACCTGGGGGAATTGTTTCTTCCCGGGTGCCACCATCATTGCCCACAGCCTGTGCCGCCAGATGCTGATCGAGCGCGGCATGCCCGCCCTCGAGAACGCCCGCAGGCAAAACCAGACCTTCCGGCAGGTGAAGATCGTCCTGCCCCATTTGACCTTCGATGAAGGCACGTTCAACCTGCGCGTCGGCAAGAAGAACCTGTCCATCATGCCTGCACCGGGACACAGCCCGGACGGCATCGCCGTGCTGGTGGAGGAGGACCGCGTCCTGTTTGCGGGAGATTCCTTCATGCCGCTGCCCTACCTGGTGGACGGCGATGCCGAAGACATCACCACTTCCATCAAGAAGATCGGGCGCATGGGCCTGGAGAACATCATCCAGGGACACGGTGATATCATCCTGCGCGGCGAGATCGACGGGGCGGTGAAGGAAAACCTGAACTACCTGGCCACTATTCGCAAGGTCGCCCGGACGGCGGTCCGCAGGCGCGCGCCGCAGGATTACCTGGATGAGAACCACGTCGAGGCCTGCGGCAAGAGCCGCATCTACCTTGGCGGGTTGGCCGCCGAACTCCACCGTAGAAATTTGCGAGCCCTCTACCTGGAGGAAAAAGAAGCCAAGGAAGCCGCGAAATAAATCAGACTGCCGCACCTCGATGGCGGCAGTTTTTATTTAAAGCGGCTTCAGCCGCTTTTTTCCCTCTTGACCCTGTCAGCGCGCCTCTGTTTCATCTCCTGCAGTTTCACCGGCAGCCCGTGACGGCGCTCGGTGCCTTCCTTCAGACGCTTCAGGTTGGGGCGCAGCGCCCAGAGCATCAGCAGTTCAACCAGGAAACCGTAAAGCACGTACACCCAGGGACCGAGGCCCAGCGCAGCCCGCACGCCAAAGATGATGATACGTCAGCAAGCCGATGCTCAGGGTGGTGACGGAGGCGTACCCGGTGACGTACCAGATCAGCAGTCCCAGCGGGAGCAGGAAAAAAGCCACCGGCGGCCACAGCCCAAAAGCCCCGCCGCCCGCCGCGGCTCCCCCGGCGCCGCCGCGCATCTGGATGCGCCCGTCCGGGCCGCGCTCGATCATGAAAATGGAATGGTTGTGCCCGATCACCGCGGCGATGGGCGCCAGGCTGTGCACCCACAGGTTGGGGGTGACCGCCTGCGCCAGCCAGACGGTGGCCGCCGCCTTGAAGATGTCGAGCACGGCGGTGATCACCCCGGCCCAGGGACCGGCGGCGCGCATGGCGTTCGTGCCCCCCGTGCGGCCGCTGGCGACCGTGCGGATGTCCTTGCCGGTCATCAATTTGACGACGATCAATCCAAACGGAACGGAACCGAAAACATACGACGCAAGCAGGATGCCGGCGTCAATCAGCACTTGCATGGAAATCTCCTCCAGGGCGTTTGATCTTTAGCGAACATGATCGCTGGCAGTAAAAAAAAGAAGGAAAATCTTTATCAGCCAGGCGGTCAATGAGTAGCGGGGATTACTTTCAACAGAAGTAACACGCAACCGGGGAGAAAGTCACTCGGCAGCCAGAATTTCCACCGGGATTTCTATCGCCTTGCCACCTTCGATGCAGAATGCACGCCCGCACCACCTGCCGCCGCCCCGCGACCAGATGACCTGCGCCACCGGGTACATGGTTTCCGCGATATCCGTTGCTGAGGGATGGTCGGGACCGAGCGGGTGCGAATGATAGATGCCGACCAGTTCCATCCCGGCAACCTCGATGCGCTGGAAGGCGCGCCACATCCTGCGCGGCTCCATGCGGAAGCGCCGCGCGCTGCGCTCCATGTTGGGGATGCCCAGCCTTGTCTCGGCGCCTCCGTGTTTCCCTGCCAGCAGTCCGCAGGCTTCCAGGGGCGAACGGCTGCGGACGTGGCGCTGCATCCCCTGCCAGACCCTGCGGGTAAGGATCAGCCTGTCGACCATTTAGCGAAACCAGATCGCCAGCCCCCAGAACACCGCAAGCATGACCGCCGGCTCCACGAATGCCCGCCGGAAGGGAGCACCTTCTGCCAGGTTGACAGCCAGGACGGTGAGCGCGTACAGAGGAGCCAGCAGGGCAAGCCCGAATTGCACCGGTGTGAGCGGGAGGTAGTGCAGCGCGGCGCCCAGTTGCGCAGCCACCAGGCCGATCCCGGCTGCCCAGGCGGGTTCCCAGCGCTCGTTGAGCCGCAGGTGCAGGGTGCGCAGGGCGGCCAGCGCGCCCGCCAGGAAGATTGCCGGCACCACCAGCACCAGGCGGGCATCCGCAGCCTTGAGAGCGGCTCCCAGGATGAGAAAGATGACAAATGCCAGGACGGACAGGAAGGCGGTCGCCAGCGGATACCGTCTGTCGGTGGGGTCCACGGCGACAAATTCGGACAGGGAGACGGCCAGGAAGAGCAGCGCCGCCACGCCGAATCCGATCCACCAGACGGGCGTATTCGGCAGGGTATTCAGGGCAATGCCGGTCACCAGCACCGTCAGGGTGGGGAGCAGCCAGTGCTCGCGGCTTTCCCCTTTTTTCAAAGCCGGGTGGGTGCGCAGCAGCCAGTCCATACCGGTGGCGGTCACTCCGGCAGCCAGCAGGATGATGACGGTGTTCAGGTTGAAGCGCAGGGTCAGGTTGAAATTTCCCAGCGAGATGGGCAGGCTGAACAGCTGCGGCGCCTGCAGCACCCGCGTCATGGCGAAGGCCAGCAGGATGGCTGCGGTCAGCACGCTCAGGCGCGAGGGTTCCGGCAGGGAACGGCGTTCGGTCATCGGCTGGATTGTACCGCAAAACGGGATGCGGGGATCGCGGGGGGTGCTTACCGGGCGGCCTGTGGCCCTCCATCACGAGGGCTCTCATTGTCAGATAGACCATTCGCGACTATAATTGCGGCTTGCCGATCGGGGCGTGGCGCAGTCCGGCTAGCGCGCTTGCATGGGGTGCAAGAGGTCCCGGGTTCAATTCCCGGCGCCCCGACAGGAAAATATTCCGAAGTCTTCTTGACTTCGGAATATTTTTTATGCGCTGGGTTCCCTAGCCGGGGCGGCTTCCAGCCGCCACCGGCTGTATCGGTGCCATGAGGCACCGATGCGGCGCTCCGACAGAAAGACTCCATTTTTTTTGGAGTCTTTTGATTCCAGGCCCTGGTTTCCCCACTGGGGGGACTTCGCAATTACCAGCGCCCTGACAAAAAAATTCGGAGTCTTCGTGACTCCGAATTTTTTATCCCCTTGACCATACCCGATAATTTCGTTGACAAATTCGGACTATTATCATATAATATATCCTAATAACAAGACAGTTGGATTTACCTGGTGTCGTTTACAGGCAGAGCCCATCGAACCTTCCCCGCAGACCAGACGGTTGACAAATAGCTCGCCAGAGTGACCATAGATCACGGTTGTTCTCGAAAAAATTGGAGGTACCAAATGAGCAAACTTGTTAAGAAGAGTTTTGAAGTACCCGATGAAACGCGGCCCATTGCCAGCGGCAAAGTCGAAGTCGTAAAGTTGGATGATTTCCAGGCAATCCGCAATCGCTTTGAGCCTGGATGGCGCTGGTCGGAATCCGTCAAACCGATCGCAAAAACCGAATCCTGCCAGGTGCAGCACCTTCTCTATATCGTTTCAGGACGACTCTCCGTTCGGATGGTCGACGGCACAACGGCAGAGTTCGGACCCGGCGAGGTGGGAGTTGTTCCCGCCGGACACGATGCCTGGGTGGTTGGCGAAGTACCCTGCGTCAACCTGGATTTCGGAGGCTCCACTGTTTATGCCAGGCCTGCCAGCTGATTCGTCCCCCACAGTTGGAAAGGTTTGGTTAAGGTTCAGCCATCCCCCCGTGCTCCATGCGTCACCCCGACACAAAGACTCCACTGTACGTGGAGTCTTCATATTTAAAAGTCGGATTTCCTCCCCTGGGATCTCCGCAAGAGGGCAGATTTGATCATGACGGGGCCGACCTGCTTCGTGAATGCAGACCACCCCCCCACCCGAATCTTACAGACCTTTAAATACATTTCCCAGCACTAACAGGATGAACCCGGCTGTCACCAGCAGGATGGCGTACGCTGCGACTGCAGGGATGATCGTGGCTATGCCTCCGAGGATCGCCAGGGCAACCGCGATCCAGAATGTGATGGCCTTGGGTGCAGATAGTTGCATGGGTTTTACCTCCTCTCCCTGGTATGGATCGTTCAACCTCTCCTGGCCCCGTGGTTTATTGACCTGTCTGGGAGAGGTATGGGAATGGTACTACTCAACGAGGTTCAGGATTTCTCGCAGCATCACGGTGCATATGGTTCCAGGTAATACTCCGCGCCGTCGCCCTCCGCTGTCCAGCCAATATCGGGGGGAACTACGGTACTGTTCAGATTGGCTGGATAGATGGTACCCCTGATCTTCCAAAAGACCAGGCCGTCCGCGCACACCGGGCCTTCCAGCACATCCACGATCGCGCCGGGGTAAAGCACACCGGTCTGCTCTTCGGATTTGGAACCACCGGCACGGACGCGATTCGGCGGGTCGGTGGGAGCACCAATCAGGCGCGCCTGTTCCCCTGCCACCAGCCGCGTCCAGCCGGAGGTGCAGTCAGGCAGCTGGACAATCGGGTACACGATGACCGGTGACCAGACGGGCAGTGTGCCTTTCTCGATCAACTGTGCCCTGGCACCGCTGGCAATATCCAGGATGTAGATCGGATCCACCCTCCAGTATTGCGTGGTAAACGAATAGGTCTGGAATTCGAAGGTGATGTACTTCCCATCCGGTGACCAGCTCAGGACTCCATCGATCATATCGAATGCTGTGCTGACAGTATGGCCGGTCAGGTTGCGGATCGATTTATCAGCAATATTGACCATGTAGACCTGGTCTTGATACAGGAAGGCGATCGACTTGCTATTCGGAGACCAGGCAAAGACATCACTGCCTTCGGGAACCAGGGTCTGCGCGTGCGCTCCGGTGGCAGCCTCGACGATCGAAAGCCCGTCCTCACTGTCGTTGTAAGCCAGATACACCCCGTCGGGCGACCAGGCTACGATATGCCCCATGGCCTCGAACGTTCCCGTACCGGGTTTATCGACCCTGGAGATGTAGATATTGGGACCAGTTTCCCAGCAAATGTAAGCCAGGTAGATCCCATACGGCGACCAGGTCGGGCTGTAACAATACTCGTGTTCGACACTGATCTCGTGCAGGTTCGATCCATCGGCTTTCATGGCATAGATGGAAGAGCCGGACGCAAAGGCGATGTACTTGCTATCGAAGGACCAGGTGATATCCCTGAAATCTTGTGGATCCTGGACCGGTTCTCTCGCCACCAATTCGTCCTTGTCGATGGAGAGCAGGAATAGTTTATTCGCAATGGCCATCGTCACATAGCCCCCATCCGACGACCAGGAGAGGAAATGGGGGGTGTCATAACTTCCCAACGGATTTTTGAGTTCAAAGGCGCCCTCGCCATCCGCATTCACCACCCAGGCCCAATCATCCTGGATATAGGCGATCATTCCCTCGTTGCCCAGGTCAGCAAGGTCCAAGCTGACAGCGTTTTGAGTCTGGGGAGTGATGCTATCGAGAGATGGCGGGATTGGAAAAGCGGTTGGGTCTGCCTGCTTGTAATAATCCAGGTAGCTAACGAATTGATCATTCTCGAAACCGTGCTCTGCAACCCAGCCGGAGCCGCCCGGGATGGACGGGCTTTCCACATTCCAGTAGACCAGTTTCTGGGGAGTGTTATCCGTGCAGAACGGACCGTCTACGACTTTCAACATCTCGTTTTCGTTGATCTTGGCGACCTGGGTGCCGTCGGAACCCTGTTTGTCGTAAACGCGCAAGCCCCGCACGCCCTTGGACACAAGCGCATAGTGGTTCACATACAATGCGGTCTCACCGTCGGCACAGTGATGGGGGTTAAGCCAGTGTTTGTTAACCCCGTCCCCTTCGGCGGTCCAGCCGGTTCCGCCGGGGATGGAGGCGTGCTCCACTTTCCAGAACACCACACCGTCAGCGCAGACCGGGCCGTCTACCACGGTGACCAGTGTGCCAGAATAGATTTGGGCGATCACGTTACCCGGAACCCTGGCTGGTTCGGAACGAACGCGGTTGGGTCGGTCTCCGTAGGTCAGGTAGGCCAAATCCCCAACCTGCAGACGCGACCACAGGATGTTGCAGTTTGGATTGGCTGTCTCATTTACAGGTATATAGAGTGTTGCCGTTGCAGCCTGGGTGGGGGAGGAGACAGTTGCTTCCGGAGGTACAGTCGCGGTCGGTGGGATGCTTGTTTCATTGACCGCCTGCTGCTCACATGCTGTGAGAAGGAGAATGAGTGCAATGACAATGGGAAGGCTGATGTTTTTGAGTTTCATGGTTTGGCTCCTAGGTGTGATTGTGCTCCAGGGTAGTGTCGATCCAATCTCCTTCGGCAGACCAACCTGATCCGCTGTGGTCCTGGGTCCATGAATTCTACATAAGGCTATCCGCTGGAATTTGTTAAGAATCAAGTGGAATTTCTTTTCTACAAATTCAGTATATAACCAATTGCTGCTGTAAACAATAACCCACTATTCTCGCCTGTGAAGAGATCTTGAAAACGACTTTACAGGGGATCCGCAAGGATGCGCTGGATGTGTGGCAAACGGAGAGAAGATCTCCAATTTTCTCCACGAAGAGTTACGAATTCGACTCTCGATTTAATGCGCTATGGGGTCTCACCAGCCGCCCGTCTTCAGCCGGTTCCTCAGTTCATCCTGCAGCGCCGACAGCATCTCCTTGAACGATTCCATGTGCCCGGATTGATTAAGCGTTGCCTGCTCCTCCAGGCGTTCCAGCAGGTAGACCAGCCACGACTGCCATGAGCGTGGGTTGTCATACATTTTTGACATTTCCATCGCCGTTTCATTGAGAACATCACGAAGTTCGTCTTCTCGCTTGCTCATCTGGTTTTCTCCTTGTTCAACTCATTAAATACCTGACTTCGAATCTCGTCCTGATCTGTTTCCCGGCACACCTGCGAGGACGGTGGAACCCCTGTCCGCCCGGAGCAGGTGTCAGGTGCCGGGTTTACTGTCATCATCTGGCGTGGATTCCTGCTTTCCCTTCCTCCTTCGCGATCGCTTCATTATAAGGTAACCGGCCGCGCCCAGGGCGATCAATCCTGCTGCCGCACCGATGACCAGGCCCGCTCCTCCGCCTGTCCCGGCTACCGGACCTGACTCGCCAGGCACAGCCGCCGACAGCGAAGGGGAGGGCGAAGGCCGGGTCGTTTCGGTGCTGACCGGTGTCGCAGTGGCTGCCTCCAGCGCCTCTGGAGTTGCGGTTTGCTCCGTCGCGCTTCCTTCGGTCGATTTCTTCTCCTGGGGAGCGGTACTGCCAAAGTAAGAATCCAGGGCAGTCTCACACAGGTACAACAACCCGCGTGAAATTCCCGCCTCTTCCATCAAGGAAGGATCCCTTGCGTCCAGTTCTTTGGCACGCTGGTATTCCTCCTCCACATACCGGAGCACGTCCGAAGGGGCATTCCTGCCCACCAGGTAGGGTTGCAGGGAAAAAAGCGCCAGACCGGCATGAGGGGCGGGGTGTCCCGGCAGCAGGGCCGCGGCTTTCTGGTAGGCATCCATGCCTGCCAGCAGATACGTGGAGCTGAATATCGAGAGGGTGGAGAATTCGGCTCCCAGGAGATAGTAATAACTGCTGCCCAGGTCCAGCCAGGCGCGCCCGTCCTCCGGGTTCGCCTCCACTGCGAGGCGGGCAGTTTCGATCTCCTGCCATTTACCGGGCTGGAGCAGCCAGAGGGTGATATCGTCCTCCAGGTCCGGCTCGAAGTCCCTCCACCACAAATGGACCTGGTTCCCCGTCATGGCGGAATTGACCTGCAGGTTTACCCTCGCCGACGGCTTGTAGTAGGGAGGCAGGCGCAAGCTGCCGGGTGGTATGCCTGTCACCGTCCCCGCGGAAGCCGGGTAGGGCAGGTTGATGGTCACATCCGCTGACCCGATCGGTCCGGCCCATCCAGCCCCGGTCTGGTGGACGTAGTACAGCGCCATATCCATGTTGCCGAAAGGCTGCAGCGGCAGGCTGTAACTGACGTGGATCACCGTCTCCTCACCGCCCGGGAATGCCGCCCGGAAACTGGCCCACGGCAGGGGAGCCTTGTCCGCTCCTTTCGGATTGGGCCGGTCGCTGAGAGTCCAGTCTGCCGGCACTCCGTCGATGCTTGCCAGGAAACTGTCGATGCGCGGGGGGATCTCATCGTCATAAAGCGACCACTCGTTGGTTTCCAGCGTCGAAGCCAGCGGGAACCATGCCGTCACGCTGACCGTCTTGCCGGTCGGGTTCGTCATCGTAAAATCTGCTTCCACCTCGGCAACCGCCGGGAACCAGACCGGGTTGTATTGAAATCCGTAGAGGTTCGGGGTCAATGCGACCAGCGTGTTATCCGCCTCGGTCGCCGGGCGGACAGTCATCTTCACCACTTCAGAGGTCATCTGGATCGGCGTTTCCTCCCCCGGCATGATGCTGCTGCCTCCCGGCAGGAGCGGTTGTACTCCACCCGCCCGGGCAGGGGACGGTCTCAGCAGGCTGGCTGTGATGCACGCAAGCGCCAGGCCGCATGCCAGGGTATAAAATGATCGTTGAGGTTTGCGATTAATGGGAGACCTCCTCAAAAGGACCGGCGGCGTTCTCCCGGTCACCGGTCCTCCCCTTTGGATGGTGAACTGGACAGGAAAATTGTTCCAGAAATACTATAGCACTTTTGCGGAGGGGATTCAATCCGTGCGCGGCAGGTGTCCGCAAGATCAGCTTTTTATTTCATAACCGGGCAGTTTTATACAACCACCCCATTCCATAAGACTATGGTAGAAAGAATATAATAAACGAACAAAACGATGTTGTCGTACGAGTCATTGACGAGCTCTTTCAGATGCCCTTTTAAAATTCGCGTCACAGGTATTTTTAGCAAATAGATGATGATCGGTAGGAACAAAGCCATCCATCTTGGATACATCGATCGTCCGGTCACAATTCCATAAAGCATCATCAGGCTGGAGATAGCCGCCGGGATATAGGTGATATAGGTCACCCGTTGAAAAAAGGTGTTCCCCAGTCTGGCACCTGTTTCTGCATCGGATCCAAGTTGAGCGCCAACCTGGGCTCCTGCGGCAATGGCAAAGTAGGCAGTATGCGCGATTCCATAACAGATGCTTGTTGCAGCAAAAGCAAGCAGGAGGATGAACGCAAATAGGTCTCCCACTGGTCGAAAAGCGAGATACAAATGTAATGAAGCCAGGGTATACAACCAGCAGCCGACCAGCCCCAGGGTGCCTGCGTTGATCAACCGCGCTGCTGGCATCCTGCTCATTTTTAGCGCCGGGCTGTCTTTGGAACCGGGGATATGGTTGTAGGATAGGTCGCCCAGGATGAAAAGGATTGAACCAAAAATGCCGGTGATACCAAATAATCGTAAACCCCAGGTAGTCAAGATTGACATCTGCACTCCTTCGAGCCGGGTGCCCAGATATTCAGCCACCATTTCTTTGATGTACCCAATGCGTCAGATACCTTATTACATTGAGATACTCATGAGTTGCGATCCATAACTGTTGGCGATACCGGCAAGTGTGGGCCGAAGTTCACACTTGTCCGGCGAACGTGTTGATAGCCCGTTTTTGTTCTGTAAATCGTTTATGGTTATTTTCCAACATAATTCCATGTTCCACAATCTTCGAGATGAACTTCGTAATCGGATTCTAGAATTGTTACTGTTCCACCAGCGAGTCCAAAATGATTGTCTATTGTTTCTTGTTTGTCATCTAGCCGTTGCCAGTAACAAGACTCGCCATCCCCAGTTGATTCCCATTTCCCAGGTTTAATCTCTTCTTCAACTGTATAAAATCCATTACCTTTAGGAGAATCAGGCGTTTCTGGTTGCGGAGTACTTATTGGTTTAGGGGTAGCAGTCGGTTCTGCTGGTTCGGTCAAGGAAGGTTGTTCTTGAGTATTTATTGAAGCGGGTTGAGTTGTAGCAATAGTGCCAGCTCCACAAGCCAGAGATACAATCAGCAATACTGATAGCACCAAAGAGGAGATCCATTTCTGCGAGCCTTGCTTGATATTCATTGCAAATTCTCCTTATGGCTTGAGATTAACGTATCGCATACGATCCTAAGTGGTCTAACTAGGTACTTTCAGTCGTTGCTTAGATGGACTGAATGCGTCAGATTTATTACCACATTGATATGTTCTTAAATTGATTCTTCCTTGATGGATTCAAAGGTAGCGGCGTGAAAAGACTCCTTTGCATTATCGCGCCAAACCAGGCAAAAGCATCATTAATTGCATACAGTTGAGTCTGCATATTCCAGCCCCGCCTTCCCCCCATTTCAGGAGATCAGATCGTCGATATTTACCTTCGGTAGGCTTATAATGCCTGTTACAGAGTTCATACCATCAATCTGACATTTGGAGCTGATGATTATTTGACCTCAACCTCTCATCAGAGTTCCTTCACATACATTATTTGGTGATACTCATGAAATCTCATCCCGTCCTCCCCATCTGGATCATTCCTGTGGTGCTCGCCTTCTCCCTCCTGGCTTGCATCGGTCAAACGACCATTCCACCGACACCCGCACCGGCTACCCCCGTCCGATCGCAGCCTGTCGCGATAACTCCGGGAGCATCCGCTACAGTGCCGCCCCTCTCACCCGCTGATTTGACCAGGGCAATCGTTCAAATATATGGTCTCAAATCTCAGGCTGGGGAGTTGACGCCTTTGTATTCCGGGTCGGGGACCCTCATCAGCGCAACGGGGCTGATCCTGACCAGCGCGCATGTCGCCAGCCCGGCCTCCCAGGGCAATCCCTATAAGGAGCCCGATGCACTGGCGATCGGCCTGGTGGATCAACCAGACCAGCCCCCCGTCTTCCTGTATTTAGCCAGGGTGGTTGCCCTGGACGCATATCTGGACCTGGCAGTGATCCAGATCTCTTCGACCATGGACGGTGCTGACCTGGATCCGGAGGTTCTTGATTTGCCTTTTGTTCCTCTGGGTGATCCCGACGCACTGTACCTGGGAGATGAAATCAAGCTCCTTGGGTTTCCAGCTATAGGTGAACCCGTTTTCACCATCGACCATGCCACGATACAAGGTTACCGACCCGAGGAAGGTCTTGGCGATCACGCCTGGATGGTCACGGAGGGAGCCTTTGGCGCTCTCGGGAATTCCGGTGGTTTGGCTGCCGATGATGTAGGTTCCATCATCGGGATTGCCGTCATCGTTGAATTGGGACCCGGGGATTGCCGGATTATTACGGACTACAATGGCGATGGCGTGGTGGGAGGGGACGATTTCTGCATTATCACCGGCGCAGGGGATGTCACTTTCCTCCGCCCGGTAAATTTAGCATTTTCAATGATCGATGCCGCCCTGTCCGGGGAGGCGTATGTCAGCCCCTTTGAGGTGGTCCCGCTGCCCTCACCGGGTAGTGAATCCTTCAGCACGATCACCTGGTATACCGGTACGGGTCTTTTCGACTGTCAGCCAGGAGACCCGGTCGTAAGTTTCCCTTCTGATACTACTGCCGTTGCGGCAGTATGGACTTACGAAGGGATGACCGATGGCGAACCGTGGGGCGCAGAATGGAGCCTGAATGGGGAAATATCCTACACCGGTCACTATACCTGGGATTTTGGAGCCGAGGGTCAGCGGTATCTTTGTTTCTATGATGCCAATGGACTCCTGGATGGAAATTATCACCTGGAATTATTTGCGGACCCGGACGGAACGCTCCTGACCGGATCAGATGTGACCGTTGGTCCCTGAAAAGGTACAACTCCCGGACCCTGACCCATCCAGCCATCTTTGATCGTCACACCGACTGGGAGACCGGCACAAAGGTTTTTATCCTTTCCTTCTTGATTAAATCAGAACATCTGTGCTATAATAACCCCTCGGCAAGGGCCTTCACTGGTTCCTTGCCGCGTTCCATTTCGCACCTTGACAGCCGAAATTCCCGAAGAAGTTCTCCATTACCCCCGGGGGGAGGAATTGTTCCTCTTTTGTTCCTCAGAAACAATTCCCCCGCCTTTTCCTCTCTCAAACCCTTTTGTTTCCGCTCTTTCGGAGCGAAACTGGACAATGGCAGGTCTTTCAGGTATCATTAGCCCGCTCGAGCCGCTCCGACCTTCACTTTCAGGCTTCAAAATTGCCTGTCGGAGCGGAATCCATCCCAACACGGATCATCACGGCGTGCCCGGAGACGCGACTTCCATCCGGGCAGTTGTGCGTAAATACACACGGACCATGCCGGGAGGCTGAATGGCGAAATTAATTGACCAGATCACAGGTGACTTGCAGAAACAGATCGAATCCTTCGAACCGAAGATGGAGATCACCGACGTCGGCACGGTGCTGGAGGCGGGCGATGGGATCGCCCGCGTCTCCGGTCTGGCGAACGTCAGATCGCAGGAATTGGTCCAGTTCGCCAACGGCGTGATGGGCATCGCCTTCAACCTGGAGAAGGAAGCTGTCGGCGTCATCGTCATGGGCGACTACTCCGGGATCGCCGAAGGGCATGACGCGTCGCTGCCACCGGGCGCATCGCCTCGGTGCCGGTGGGGGATGGGCTGATCGGACGCGTGGTCAATGCCCTGGGCGAACCGGTGGACGGCAAGGGTCCGATCACTGCCAGCGGTTTCCGCCCCATCGAACGCATCGCCGCCGGCGTGGTGCAGCGCCAGGATGTGGATACCCCCGTCCAGACCGGCATCAAGGCCATCGACGCGATGATCCCCATCGGGCGCGGCCAGCGCGAACTGATCATCGGCGACCGCCAGACCGGCAAGACCGCCCTCGCCATCGATACCATCATCAACCAGAAGGGCAAGGACCTGGTCTGCATCTATGTGGCCATCGGGCAGAAGAAAGCCGCCGTGGCCCGCACGGTGGCGCTGCTGGAACGCCACGGCGCCATGGACCACACCATCGTGGTCATCGCCGCGGCGGACGAAGTCGGCTGCCCTGCAGTACATCGCTCCCTATGCCGGCTGCGCCATCGGCGAGGAGTTCATGGAGACCGGGCGCGATGCCCTGGTCATCTACGATGACCTTTCCAAGCATGCCTGGGCTTACCGCCAGGTGTCGCTGCTGCTGCGCCGCCCGCCCGGGCGTGAAGCCTACCCGGGTGACATCTTCTACCTGCACTCCCGCCTGCTGGAACGCGCCGCCCGCCTGGCGAACAAGTATCGTCATCGTCAAGAAGGATTTCAAGGATAACCTCGCCGCCGAAAAAGATGCCGTGGATGGGACGCATCTTCAGCGGGCCGCGCTGCCGCGCATGATGCCGAGCAGGCTCGCAAGGCGATGAAGGACCCCGATGACTACAAGGCGGTCAAACTGGCCGGTTCCGGCGGTTCCCTGACGGCCCTGCCGATCATCGAGACCCTGCTGGGCGATGTCTCGGCCTATATCCCCACCAACGTCATCTCCATCACCGACGGGCAGATCTACCTGGTCAACAACCTGTTCAACGCCGGTATCCGCCCGGCGGTGGACGTGGGTATCTCGGTCTCGCGCGTGGGCGGTGCGGCACAGATCAAGGCCATGAAACAGGTGGCCGGCAGGCTGCGCCTGGACATGGCCGCCTACCGCGAACTGGCCGCCTTTGCCCTGATGTCTTCCGACCTGGACAAGGCCACGCAGGCGCAGTTGACCCGCGGTCAGCGCATGCAGGAGATCCTCAAGCAGCCGCAGTATGAGCCGATGTCGCTGGAGAACCAGGTGATCGTGCTCTTCGCCGGGACGAACGGTTTTGCCGACAATGTGCCGGTGGATAAGATGAGGAAGTGGGAAGTGGACCTGCTGCGCTACCTGGCGAGCTCGCATCCGGAAATCGGCCGGGATATCGCCGCGCAAGAAGCGCATCACCGATGAGACGGAAAAGAAACTGCGCGAGGCGCTGGCCGCCTTCCAGGCTCTCCTGGCAGTAGGATAAAGCAGACACATGGCTTCAGCCCGTGAAATGCGGCTGCGGATCCGCAGCGTCAAGAACATCTCGCAGGTGACGCGTGCCCTGGAGGCGGTCACCGCCAGCAAGGTGCGCAAGGCGGTGGCGGCGGTCGCGGCGACGCGTGCCTATGCCACCAAGGCCTGGCAGGTGCTGACGCATATCGCCGCGCAGCCGGGGCGGGAGAACCTGCATCCGCTGCTCACCCGCAGGCCGCAGGTGCGCAAGCGTGCTGGTGGTCGTGATCAGCGGCGACCGCGGCCTGGCAGGGGCGTACAACACCAATATCATCCGCTACGTCAGCCCAGCACTTCGATCAGTCCGAAATCCCGGTGCGTTACATTGCGGTCGGGCGCAAGGGGCGGGATATGCTCATGCGCCGGCGCAAGCAGGTGATGGCGGAGTTCAGCAACCTGCCGGCGGCGCCTTCCTTTGCGGATGTCTCGGCCATCGGCCGCATGGCGGTGGAGGAGTTCCTGAAAGGCGAAGCGGACGAGGTCTACCTGGTCTACACCGATTTCATCAACATGGGCAGGCAGGAGGCGGTGGTCAAGAAACTGCTGCCGCTGGAGGTCGAGTGACGGGAGCGGGCGGGTGGAGGACCTTCGAACAACAGCACTTGACCGCGGCCTACATCTATGAGCCGGCTGAGAGCGAGATCCTGGATGAGATCATCCCGCGCTTCACCGCCCTGCAGGTCTACCAGGCGATCCTGGAATCGCAGGCCTCGGAGCATGCCGCCCGCATGGTGGCCATGCGCAATGCCACCGACAATGCCCTCGAACTGGTGGGCGACCTGCAGCTGCAATACAACAAGGCGCGCCAGCAGACGATCACCAATGATCTCCTGGATATTGCCGGCGGCGCGGAAGCGCTGGCGCAAGGCAATGTGCGCAGGATTAAAATTATCGGAGGAAGTAAATGGCAAAAGCAACTGGCCGTGTGGTCCAGATTCAGGGAAGTGTGGTGGATGTGGAGTTCCCCGAGGGCGAACTCCCGGATATATTTGAAGCGCTCGAGATCCCGCGCCCGGGAAGCGATGAACCGCTGGTGCTGGAAGTGGAAAAACACCTGGGCGACAACTGGGTGCGCTGTGTCTCGATGGATACCACCGATGGCTTGCAGCGCGGCCTGCCGGCCAGCGCCACCGGTGCGCCCATCATGGTGCCGGTGGGACTGGCCACCCTGGGACGCATCTTCAACGTCCTGGGTCGGCCGGTGGATGAAAAGGGCGCGGTCGTTGCCGACCAGTATTACCCCATTCACCGCCCGGCGCCGCCGTTCTGCCGAGCAATCCACCCGCACCGAGATCTTCGAAACCGGCATCAAGGTCATCGACCTGATCGCGCCCTTCACCAAGGGCGGCAAGACCGGCATCTTCGGCGGCGCGGGGGTGGGCAAGACCATCGTCATCCAGGAACTCATCCGCTCGGTTGCCACCGTGCACCAGGGCAACTCGGTCTTCGCCGGGGTGGGCGAGCGCAGCCGCGAAGGCACACAGCTCTACCGCGAAATGCTCGAATCGGGCGTCATGAAGGATACCGTCATGGTCTTCGGGCAGATGAACGAGCCGCCCGGCGTGCGCCTGCGCGTGGCGCTGACGGCCCTTTCGATGGCCGAATACTTCCGCGACCAGGGCCGGGATGTGCTGCTCTTCATTGACAATATCTTCCGCTTCACCATGTCCGGCTCGGAAGTGTCCGCCCTGCTGGGGCGCATGCCCTCCGCGGTGGGTTACCAGCCGACGCTGGCGACCGAGATGGGCGAACTGCAGGAGCGCATCACCTCCACCCGGCACGGCTCGATCACCTCCATGCAGGCTGTCTACGTGCCGGCGGATGACTATTCCGACCCGGCGCCGGTGGCCACCTTCACCCACCTGGATGCCACCATTGCCCTGGAGCGCTCCATCGTCGAAAAAGGCATTTACCCGGCCGTGGATCCGCTGGCTTCCACCAGCCGCATCCTCGATCCGAACATCGTCGGCGCGGAGCACTACACCACCGCCCGCGAATGCCAGCGCATCCTGCAGCGCTACAAGGATCTGCAGGATATCATCGCCATCCTCGGTATTGACGAACTGAGCGAAGATGACAAACTGGTTGTCGCGCGTGCCCGCAAGATCGAACGCTTCTTCTCCCAGCCGTTCTTCGTGGCTGAGGTGTTCACCGGTATTCCCGGCAAGTATGTGCCCATCAAGGAGACCGTGCGCGGTTTCCGCGAGATCCTGGATGGCAAATGCGACGACCTGCCCGAACAGGCTTTCATGATGGCCGGCACGATTGAAGATGTGCGCGAGAAGGCCGAGAAGCTTGGCAAAAGGCGCGTAAGCATAGGCAGGTGTCCCGGTTTCACGGCCTGAACCCGGAAAACGGGTCAGCAGACAGCTGACACCTGGGAGAACTGAGATGCCCATTCGATGTGAAATTGTCTCCCAAGACCGCATGGTCTTTGAAGGGGATGCAGATATCGTCGTCCTGCCCGGGCGCGGATGGCGAGATGGGCATCCTGCCCCATCACGCCCCGTTGCTGACCACCCTGAAGATGCGGCATCATCAAGGTGCGCTCCGCAGGGACAGGAAGAGATTTTCACCGTCGCCGGCGGGGTTGCCGAAGTCCAGCCGGACATCGTCACCATCCTGGCGGATGCGGCTGAAAATGTGGAAGAGATCGATGTGGCGCGCGCCGAAGCCGCCCGCAAGCGCGCCGAGGAGATCCTTGCGAAGGGCGTGCCCGCGGATTCGGATGCCTACCTGAAGATGGAAGCCGCCCTGCGCAAGTCCAACCTGCGCCTGGATGCCGTCAAGCGCTACCGGCGAGGCGCACGCAAACCCGCCCGAGCTGACTGAGACGAATCGAGGTAATCCATGCCTGCACTATTCTCCCTTTCCAAAGACCTGGGGATTGACCTTGGCACCATCCATGACCCGCATCGCCGATCAGCAGCGGCGTGCTGGTGGATGAACCGACCATTGTGGCCATCGTCATCGAGGAGCAGAAGATCGTTGCGCTGGGGAAGGAAGCGCAGGGGATGCAGGGCCGCGTTTCCGATGAGACCATCGAAGTTGCCCATCCGCTTCAGAATGGCGTGGTGGCGGATTACGAGATCACCGAAGCCCTGCTGCATTACCTGCTGCAGCGGGTCAGCGGTCCGATGCGCTTCTTCCGCCCGCGGGTGATGATCACCGTCCCCTATGGCGTGACCAGCGTGGAATCGCGCGCCGTCCACGAGGCCGTGCTGCAGGCGGGCAGCCGGGATGCCTATCTCATCCAGCAGCCGCTGGCGGCGGCCCTCGGCGTGGACCTGCCGATCGGTTCGCCCTCCGGAAACATGGTCATCTGCCTGGGCGGCGGGCGTCACGCAGGCTGCGGTCATCTCCATGTACGGCATCGTTGCCGCTGAAACCATGCGCGCCGGTGGCCTCCAGCTGGATGAAGCCATTGTCACCTACGTGCGCAAGAAATACGGGGTGATCATCGGTCCGGCCACTGCCGAACAGTTGAAGATCAAGATCGGCGCGGCGGTTCCGCAGGATAAAGAAGAACGGCCTGGAAGTGCAGGGACAGGACCAGGTCAGCGGCCTGCCGCGCCCGGTCACCCTGACGACCGGCGAGATGGTGGAAGCGCTGCAGGACCCGCTCAAGCAGGTCATCGAGACCTGCCGGCGTGTGCTGGAAAAGACCCCGCCTGAACTGGTCTCGGATATCATTGACCGGGGCGTGGCATTGTGCGGCGGCGGGGCGCTGCTGCGCGGCATCGATAAACTGCTGACCAAAGCGCTCGGCATCCCGGCCTACCTGGTGGATAACCCGACGACCTGCGTGGTGGAAGGGCGCGGTCAAAGCGCTGGGGATGTACACCATCCTGAAACGCAACCTGCCGTCCATATAGTTATATTCCTGACCGGGTCTGACGCGCCCGGTCTTTTATTGGGAGGGCGTATGGATAATCCAGAAATTCCTGCCCGGTTCCTGACTGTCATGGGTCTGGGAGCGCGGGGCGAATATTTCCCGGTCAAGAAATGGGGTCGCCTGGGAAGCCTTGCCGCTTGTATCCTTTTCCTTGCCGGCTCGGTGGTGGTGATGTTCGTGGGGCTGTTTAACGCTTATCAAGCTTTCCAGCAGCACGGCACATCCTTGCTTGACGATACCCTCGGTGTACCGCTGGTGATTGCCTTCATTCTGTTCCTTATCGGGGTACTGGCAGCCTGGATCACCCATGTCAACTGGGATAAGGCTGTGGTGGCTTACGAACGCGGTTTTGCCTACAGCGACCGCAAAGGCGTCCAGACCTGGCCGCTGGGACCAGGTTGTCTCGATGACCTCCGCCATCACGCGCCATTACACCAACGGGATCTATACCGGTACAACCCATACCTATACGTTGGTTAACCGCCAGAACAGGCGCCTGGTCCTGTCTGATTCGATCAGGAAGGTTGAGCAGCTGGCGAAGGTCATCGAGGATGGCATCTTCCCGCTGCTGTATGAACACGCCGCTGACCAGTATAACCTCGGGCAGTCCCTCAATTTCGGCCCGGTCACCATAAATAAGACCGGCATTGCGATCGGAAAGAAGAACTATGCCTGGGCGGAAGTCAAACAGGTCACCATCCGCCAGGGTTACCTGAAAATCTCCAAATCGGAGGGCGGCTTGTTCAGCGGTGCCAGTGCGATGGTATCCGCGATCCCCAACCTGAGGGTGCTTTCTGCGATCCTGCAGCAGGTCGTCGGGCTGCAGTTGGGGTAGAACGAAATCCCGGCTCGGCACCGGGATTTTGTTTTCACAATGTAATGTGCAAGATATTTTGATCCCTTCAGGGGGATACCTGGCGCCGGTCGCGCAGGCGCAGGAAGAACTTGGTCACCTCTTCCGAGATTGCCGGGACAAAGGCGAGGCTCACCACCACGGTCCATTCGCGCAGCGACATGAAATGCGTGTTGAAGATATCCTGCAGGAAAGGCACGCTGGTCACCAGCAGGAGCAGGGCGATCGAAAGGCCCACCGCGTACTGCATCCACTTGTTCGAGAAGACACCGATCCGGAAGAGCGAGGCGCGTCTCCGAGCGAACGGTGTAGGCGCGGAAGAGTTCGCAAAGTGAGAGGGTCATGAAGGCCATCGTCTCGGCCGTGCGAATGGCATCCAGGTTCACGTTGCGCCAGTCAAAGTTGAACAGGAAGGCAGATCGGATTCGTACCCGGCCGGCAGGCTGTAACCTATGGCGGCGAGTTCCCAAAAAAGACCCAGACGCAAAGGCGGTCAGCACTGCGCTGGTCTGCGTGATGGTCTGGATGAGGATCCCCAGTCCCATGCTGCGGTTGATGATGGGCTCCTTCTTCGTGCGCGGCTGCTGATCCATGATGTCGGGATCGCCCTTTTCCATCGCCAGTGCCAGCGCCGGGGCGCCATCGGTGATCAGGTTGAGCCAGAGCAGCTGGATGGCGGTCAGCGGGGCAGGGCAGCCCGGCCAGGGTGGCCAGGAAGATGATCATGATCTCAGCCACGTTGGAAGAAAGCAGGAAGAAGACGAATTTGCGGATGTTGGTGTAAATGATGCGCCCCTGCTCCACCGCAGAGACGATGCTGGCATAGTTATCATCCGTCAACACCATGTCGGCGGTTTCCTTGGCTACGTCGGTGCCGGTGATGCCCATCGCCACGCCGATGTCGGCGCGCTTGATGGCCGGGGCATCGTTGACCCCGTCGCCGGTCATGGCGACCACTTCATCATTGGCCTGCAGGGCGTCCACGATGCGCATCTTGTGTTCGGGGGAGACGCGGGCAAAAACATCCGTGATCTCGATCTCACGCTTGAGTTCGTCGTCCGACATCACGTCCACGTCGGCTCCGGTGCGCACCTTGTGCCCGGGCCGCAGGAGCCCGATCGCCTGTGCAATGGCCCTGGCGGTGTTCGGAAAGTCGCCGGTGATCATCACGGTGCGTATCCCGGCGTGGGCAGCCTTTGCGAGGGCGAGTCTTCACCTCGGGCCGGGCCGGATCGATCATGCCCAGCAGACCCACAAAGACCAGGTCGTGTTCCAGGTCCTGGACCTTGAGTTCGCCAGCAGGCACGTCCTTCTCCAGCCGGAAAGCCACGCCCAGCACGCGCAGGGCATCGTGGGTCATGGAATCGTTGGCATCCAGGATGCGCTGGCGGGCGGCTTCATCCAGGCTGCACGGTTTGTCATCCATGCCGAGGTACTGGGTGCACAGGTCCAGCACCACATCTGGCGCACCCTTGACGGCGATCACATCCCAGCCCTTGTACTTGGTATCGAAGAAGGGGGAAATATCCTCCGCGTGCGGGTTGCCGACGTCATGGATCGTGATCATGCGCTTGCGTTCGGAGTCGAAGGGCACCTCGTTCTCACGCGGGTAGGCTTCTTTTACTTCACTGTGCCAGGCGCCGGCCTTGGTGGCTGCCACGATCAGGGCGCCTTCGGTGGGGTCGCCGACGATACGGTAGGTTTTTTCCTCTTCCTGCTCGCCGGTGATCTCAAGGTGGGAATCGTTATTCAGAACGCCGAGCCAGAGGGTGGTCAGCGCGGCGGGGTAGTTCTTCATCTCGATCTTCTGCCCGTCCACCAGGAAGTCACCTTCGGGGATGTATCCGCTCCCGGTGATCTCAATAGTGGTTCCGTCTGTCCATAAGTGTGTGACGGTCATTTCGTTCTGGGTGAGGGTGCCGGTTTTATCCGAGCAAATGGTGGTCGCGGATCCGAGCGTTTCCACGGAGGACAGTTTGCGGATGAGGGCATGACGCCTGACCATCTCGGTCATACCGAGCGCAAGGCTGATGGTCACCACGGCGGGCAGACCTTCAGGCACGGCGGCGATCGCCAGGCTGACGGCGATGATGAATACATCCGAGATTTCCCTGGCATAGGTCGCGCAAATACACCAGCGGACCGGTGAATAGTTCACCGATGGCGGTGTAGTTGATGAGCGCCACCACGAATACGATCGCTACCAGGATGAGCGAGCCGATCGAAATTGTCTTGCCCAATTGCTCAAGACGACGCTGCAGAGGTGTTTCCTCCACATTCACATTGGAAAGCATTTCAGCGATCAGTCCCAGCTGGGTGTGCATCCCGGTACCTGTGACAACACCGCGCCCGCGTCCATAGGAGACCAGGGTCCCCATGAAGGCGGTATTCATCCGGTCGCCGAGAGGGATATTCTTCTCGAGGATACTGGCGGCATTCTTCTGCACCGGGAGCGACTCGCCGGTGAGGGAGGCTTCCTCGATCCGCAGGTTGACCGCCTCCAGCAGACGTATATCCGCAGGGATATAATTCCCTGCTTCGAGGAAAACGATATCGCCCGGCACCAGGTCGCGTGCCGGCAGGCTGGTGCGGTGACCATCGCGCAGCAGGTGAGCCTCCGGCGAAGCCAGTTTCTTGAGCGCTGCCAGGGCATCTTCGGCGCGCCTCTCCTGGATGATACCCAGCACAGCGTTCAGGACGACGATGGCAAGAATGGCGGCGGATTCGATGTAATCCCCCAGCAGGGCCGAGACTAGCGAAGCCACGATCAGCAGCCAGATGACAAAACTGTTGATCTGGTCCCACAATGTTTTCAGGAATCCGGGACGCGGCGCCTCAGCCAGCTGGTTCTGACCATATTGTGCCAGGCGAATCCCGGCTTCCTTGCTGGTCAGCCCGTTCTCGTGGACTTTTAAATGCTCGAGGACTTCTTTGGTCGATAAGGCGTGCCAGGCCGCTGACAGCGCAGCGGGATCATCCTGAGGCAAATTACTCTTCATCTATATTCATCTCCAGTAGTGGAATATTCAAACTTGACCAGTATCAGCGGGAGACCAACTCTCCGGGACATAATCATGGGATGGGGATATGATAATCCAAAATTTGCCTCAAACCGGTTATTCAATGGACATCAGCACACTTGCTGTTACCAGGTGCTAAAATGAAATGCGAGACCACCTGGATGGCGGTCTCGCGAACGCTGCAGAGGCGCACAGGCAACCGGGAGGTTTTTCCTCCGTGTTGACGATCGCCTGTCCCGCAAAGGCGGGTGCTACTCCCCGACAAAGGAAATTTCCTTGATATAATGCCGAAGGTGGGACTTGAACCCACAATCCCGTCAGGGAACACGAGTTTGAGTCGTGCGCGTCTGCCAGTTCCGCCACTCCGGCCAGCGCCCAGAATTTTACCACAACAAAAGGACAACATGAAACTTGGAATTATTGGCTTCCCCCAATCAGGCAAGACAACCCTTTTTAATGCCCTGACGCGCGGTAACGCGCCCACCACTGCCTCTGCAGGGCGGATAGAGATCCATACGGCCGTGGTGGATGTTCCCGACCCGCGGGTGGATAAGCTGCTCGGCCATGTTCAAGCCGAGGAAGACCATCTATGCCAAGGTCACCTATGCCGATATCGCCGGGCTGGATAGCGGGGTCGCCAAAACCGGGCATCTCCGGCCAGCTCCTGAACCAGTTGGCGCAGATGGATGGCTTGATCCATGTGGTGCGCTGTTTCGACGATGGAAATGTGCCTCACCCTTCGGGGAGCGTGGATCCAGCCCGGGATATCGCCGCCATGGACGGGGAACTCCTGCTGAACGACCTGATCGCGGTCGAACGCAAACTGGAACGCCTGGTGGAGGAGCGCAAGAAAGGCGGCACCGACAAGGTAATCAACGAACGCCAGACCGCGTTGTTCACCCGTTTGCATGAGATCCTATCCGCCGGAGAAACCATTGCGGGGGGTGGAAATCTCAGTCCGAGGAGGAGAAATTCCTCTCCGGTTTCGGTCTGCTGACGCGCAAACCGCTGCTGCTCCTGTTAAACCTGGGGAGGGGCAGGTTTCACCGCTTGCTGATGCTCCTGATGGAGCCGGGACACAGATCGTTTCTCCGCGAGTGGCATTGCAGGGAAAGCTCGAGATGGAGATCGCCCAGCTGCCTGCCGAGGATGCAGCGGTCTTCATGGCAGAGTATGGCATTACCGAACTGTCGCTTAACCGCATGATCAGCATTTCCTATGACCTGCTCAACCAGCAGTCGTTCTTTACCGTCGGGGAGGACGAAGTACGCGCCTGGACGACCCGCCGGGGCGCCACGGCTGTGGAAGCCGCGGGCGAGATCCACACCGACCTGGCGCACGGTTTCGTGCGCGCGGAAGTGATCGCATGCCAGGAATTAATCGAACTGGGGGGGATGGTGGAGGCCAAGGCAAAAGGGAAACTGCGACTGGAAGGCAAGGAATATGTCGTCCAGGACGGCGACATCGTCCATATTCGTTCGAGCCTGTAGTCCATATATAAATATAGAGGCGCACAATGATCATTGTGCGCCTCTGATGTCGTCTAGCTAGTGTCAGTTAGGTCTCGTAATCAGCACCCGCCTCTTCGATCGCGCTGACGGGTTCTTCCTCCGGCTTGCGGTCCAGCATTTGCATGGAAGTGGCAACAACCTTGGTGAAGTACTTGGTCTCGCCGCTCTTGTCCTCATACTTGTCTGTCTTCAGCCGCCCTTCGAGGTAGATGAGCTTGCCCTTGTGCAAATATTGCTGGCAGATTTCACCCAGGCGCCCCCAGGCTTCCACATTCACCCACTCGGTATTTTCCTTGTTTTCACCCTGCGCCGATTTCCAGCGCTCGCTCACTGCCAGGCTGAAGTGCGCCACCTTCTTGCCTGTGGGTATGGTGCGGATTTCGGGGTCCTTGCCAAGACGGCCGATCAGTGTGAACTCGATTTAATGATGTCATCTTATTCTCCTTTACCCTAGAATGAAATCCAATTATTATTAGTGTAATTGGAACTAGTGCAATGTCAAGTAGGAGTAGGGTCCCGATGAAAAACGTGTCTTCCATCCCCGAACTTCGCCTCGCCCGGCGGTCACTGACCGGAGCGGTGGGTTTTGTACCCACCATGGGCGCCCTGCACGCCGGTCATCTCTCGCTTGTGAAGGCAGCCAGGGCGGAATGCGCGAGCGTGGTCGTCAGTATCTTCGTTAATCCGACGCAGTTTGGAGCCCAGGAAGACCTCTCCCGGTACCCGCGCGACCTGCCGCGTGATCTTGCCATGCTCGAAAAAGCCGGCGTGGACCTGGTCTGGACACCCGGCGAGGAAATCATGTACCCGCCTGGTTTTCAGACCTGGGTGGAAGTGGAGGCGCTGACCCGCCGGCTGGAAGGTGAGCTGCGTCCCGGTCATTTCCGGGGGGTGACGACCGTGGTGGCCAAGCTTTTCAATGCCGTTCTTCCGGATAAAGCCTATTTTGGTCAGAAAGATGCCCAGCAGGCAGCCGTGATCCAGCGCATGACGAAGGACCTGGATTTCCCGATCGAGATCGTGGTCTGTCCCACGCTGCGCGAAGCGGATGGCCTGGCGATGTCGAGCAGGAATGCATATCTCGACCCTGCCCAGCGCAAGGCTGCCACGATCCTCTTCCGGGCTTTGAGCGCTGCCCGGGCTGCTTATGAGAATGGCGAGCGTGACGCCGGTCAACTGCGCGCCGTGGTGAGCGAGGCCGTTGCCACTGAACCACTGGCGCGCCTGCAATACGTGTCCTGCGCGGATGCCGGCTCACTGGAAGAACTGGCAACCGTGGACGGAAAAGTGCTGCTTTCCATGGCTGTTATTATGGGGAAGACGAGGCTGATCGATAATTTCGTGCTCGGATAGGAGATCGGCTTTTTCCCGCCTGATCTTCCGATCATAAGGTTTTCTTCGTTTCGTCCCCCACTCCGGGTTCAAGTCCCGGTTTGGCTCATACCTGGTCGAATTTTCCCACCGGTACCACGAATATCTTGGCCCGTTTCTCTCCATGGGTTGCGGGTTTGCAGGATTCCTTCATCACCTGGATGGCGGCTTCCACCTGCTCATCTTCCACACCCACCAGCAGGGTGGTAACGCCATGTCGCAGCAAGCCGCCCGTGGAAGCGATGCGCGTGACCCGGAAATGCCCGGCGGTCAGCGCGCCTGTCACGGGGTCGGAATCCATGTCGCGCAATATCGCAATGATCATTTTCATGGCGTAATCTCCTTACTCTGCCACAGGTGCAGCCTAGAATTCCTCGAACCGTTCCACAGGAATGGTGAACACTGTTGCCCCGCCAACCGTGACGGGCACGGGGGTGGGCAGGGGAAGCGGCGATCCTTCGAGCGGGATCGCCAGGTATTCCACCCGCTGGCGGCAGGACTTTTGGAGCGCCACGCGCACTTCCTCTTCCTTGCCCTCGGGCAAGCCGACCAGGAGGGTGGCATTGCGGCGTCCCAGGAAACCGCCTGTGCTGGCAAGGTGGAAGACGGGCACATCCAGCACTCCCAGGGCGCGGGTGGCCAGGTCCACATCCTGTTCCTGGAGGATTGCTATCGTCAAGAATCGAATAGGAGGAGTATCCATACAAGCATCCTGTCTGGCGCCCGGGCGATGAACCAGCCGGGTCGCTACGATGGGGATGGTGCCACGGTAAGTACCGCGTCTGTCGGATCGTCGAGGGTGACCGACTGCCCGCCGGGAAAATTGACCAGTGTCTGGTCTGAGTGGCGGGTGACCGTCAGACCCCTATATTTTACCGTAACTGACCATGGAAATGGGTTCATTCCCGTCAATACGATCCGCTCGGGCGATTCGATCCGCACGCCGAGCGTTTCCAGGAATAAGCCAAGCGGGGCAAGACCTTCCAATTCGTTACGCTCGCCAATGCCTGCCCCGCTTTCGGAATGGTAGGCATGGGCGAAGGCATGCTGGCGCTTGAGGTTCTGAATGATGGCTGCCATCATCCGGTTGATCATAATGACTGCTTCTGCGCGCAGCCCGTAACCCAGCAATCCTTCGGCAATCATTGAATTCCAGGGTAAATGGACAACCGGGCATACCGGCGCGAAATCCTTTTTGGCGGGCACCGGGCAGACCGGGATGCCAAACGGCCTGCCAAATCGGTCCTCAGCCAGCAGGGTTTGATTGACCATATCCATGGCGCGGCGCGCAGCGGGGATACCTGTTGATAACGGCAGGAAGAGGCTCACATCCTCAGCTGAGAAATCCATCAGGATTACCGAAACCCGGTCTTGTTTTTTTACTCCTGCAATCTCCATTTCGTCGAGGCGGGTATAGACCATACGGGAGGTAGCCACAGCCAGCCCGGCACCCCATTGGAAATCCATGCGCTCCAGGAGTTCTGTCTGCGGGGTCTCGCCGTTCACGCCTCGCAGCCGGATCTCCGGCCGGCGGGTGTGGTCGCCTTTCATATCAAGACGCAGCAGCAAACGGACGGGTTGGCGGAAGGACCTATCGAATACGTGTTTTCCATCCCCCCGCTGAGAGCCGATGGATTTCCCGGCCGGGCTGAGGTGGGTGTCGCGGTCGCGCAGATGGTAGAGGACTGCATCTGCATCCCAGCACTCCTCGGTGAGCGCACGCAAGCGTTCAGATTCCAGGCCCCACCGGCTGGAGTTTCCGGGTTGATCCAACGCGGCGGCGATGTGTGTATGGGCGCGCGCTTCACGGTACAGGAGGGCTGCCAGGGAAGGACTTTCGGTGGCAGAGATTTCCGCACCCTGTCCATCTGCCTGCCACACGGTGAATAAAGGATTGTCTTCCTGCCCGGTTTGCAGGGAATGATCCCATTCAGGAAAGCCGTCGCGGTCACGGTCATGGGAAAATTCGAACCAGCTGCGTGTGAACACATCCAGCCCGGGTTGTACCTCGCGCAAGAAATCCAGGTCGCGGGTCTTTTCGAATGTCTCCCATGCCAGGTTCGCCAGGAGTGGGGCTGCCAGCCAGCGGCCGCGTTGACCTGCCAGGCCGGGACGGCAGTCCAGTACTCCGGTCTCGCTCCGGGCGGCAAGGAAGTTGCGCAGCAGGCCGGCAGCCAGTTCTGGTGCGCCCGGCAGCACCTTGGCGAGGGTCACGGATGCAAATGCGGACTGGCCGCTCCACACGTGGGGATAATCGCTGCCATCACCTCGAGGGGAATAGCCGTGATCCGGCTGGCGGGCGTACACGAAGGATGGCTGGGGAAGGTATTGGCTGGGACCGAAGAAAAGGCTGAATGCAGTCTTCTGGCTGAGGGCGAAAGACGCGTCCCAGTCCGGATCCCCGGTGGTGATATCGATCGTCCCGGTGGCATTGACCCTTTCAATCCGCGCCTGTTCCGCCTCCCAAGGACGGGCGGCAGTGCGGCGGGCAAGTTCAAATGATTCGTCCGGGTTGGATAACGCAGCCTGCACCCAGGTGCGGGTGGTTGATCCTCCGGCTGTCAGGGTCAGATCCAGCATCAGTCCCGGGTAGGGCCCGGGACCGGGCTGCGGACCACCGGTGAGGAAGATGACCGGGGCAAGGTCCGCGCTGCGTCCAGCCAGGACAGCCACCGATTGCATGGTTGCAGGAGCGAGGCTTTTTCCCTCCAGGGGGAACATTTGTCCGCACAATTCGAAAAGGAAACTGACAGCCCCTGTACTGAGGTTGATGAACTTGTATCTCCCGGCAAGGGTATGAGAATCGGGGACCCAGTATTCAGCCACCACGTCCAGGCCGGGGAGCAGGGAGAACTCAAAGGTAAGAAAATTGGGGAAGAAATGGCGCAAGCTTGGTGGGACCACAAAGGCAGCCGGGTCGCAGAACGGCTCACCCGCAAGGATGAAGCGCGGGAACAGGCGCATGGAGCGCGCCCGCAGGCCGTAGGTGGTGTGCACGGATAAGGCAGGCGGGTCACCACCGCCGGTTTCCATTTCCCAGATATGATCGTTGGCGTAATCAGGGGAGCACAACCGGAAGTCTGCTGCCAACGACAGGGCAAGCGGGTCGCCAGGGATGAGATTCCAGTCGCGCATCGGATACTGCTCCTCACTTTGTTCCAGTTATTGAGGAAGCCGGGCTGCAGGAATTCGTGCCAAGCATGGCCCAGGGTTCAGCGAACCACTCTGTTAGTATACGGTCGATTCTTCCGGGGGTCAAAGGTTTTGTGCTAGAATAATTCAATCCATTGAGGTGCGATGCCAAACTCTGAAGACCCACGAGAAAAATTTCGCCGCCTGCTGGACTCGGAAGCCGAGACGCAGGCCGAGCCGCCGGCCGAGGAATTCCTACCCGGCGGCACCCGGCCCATCCGACATCCTGCCGTGGATGAGAATGGGATGCCCTTGCCGACCCGGGTGGATGAAATTGATATGGGAGCCACGCGCGTCAGCCAGGCGGCCTTCGAGCATACTCCCGGTTCGACCTCACGCCAGGCCGGGAAGACCAGGCGGAAACCTCCCGTAAAGCGTCGTCGATCCTTCGATCGATCAAAGGCGGGTGGCTGCCTGCTGCGCGGGATGATCATCAGCATTTTTGCGGGTGTCGCGCTGGGGCTGGTCCTCGCGGCGATCGGCATCTATGAGTATTACACCATCGCCGCCAGTCTGCCCAGCGTCAGCGACCTGCAGCAACGCGCTGCCCAGTTCGAGACAACGCACATACTGGATCGCAACGGGGATGTATTGTACGAAATAAGCGACCCGAGTGCCGGCCGGCGCACGTACGTCAGGTTGAATGAAATCTCCCCCTACCTGGTGGCTGCGACCCTTTCCGCAGAGGACAAGGATTTCTATTCCCACGGCGGGTTCGACCCGCTGGCCATCGTGCGCGCCTTCTGGCAGAACCTGACCAGCGGTGAGACAGTCTCTGGCGCCTCCACGATCACACAGCAACTGGCGCGGGCTTTGCTCTTCACCCCCGAGGAGCGCGGTCAACGCACCTATATTCGCAAGGTCCGGGAGGCCATCCTATCCTCTGAAATCGAGCGCCGTTATAGCAAGGATGAAATACTTGAACTTTATTTGAATGAAATATATTACGGCAACCTGTCCTATGGTGTGGAAGCGGCTGCTGAGACTTATTTTGGCGTATCAGCAGGGGTGTTGAATCTGGCTGAAGCCGCTTTCCTGGCCGGCTTGCCGCAAGCCCCTTCCGTGTATGACATCTACACCAACAGGGACCAGACATTGGCTCGTTACCAGGCCATCATCACGGGAATGCTTGCCTTGAGCGGCGAACGTCACTGTATCTATGTGAGCAACGCGGCCACACCGGTTTGCGTGGACGGATCAACTGCTGCCGCGGCCGTCCTGGAGATCCAAAACCGGGTCTTCACTCCGTCAGTCACCGGTATGCGCTATCCCCATTGGGTGCAGTACATCCGCACACTGCTTGAAGAGCGTTTCGATCCCCAGACGATCTACCGCTCCGGATTTACCGTGTACACCACCCTCGATCCGGACATGCAGGATGCCGCCCAGCAATCCGTGGCTGCCCAGGTGACCGCGTTGGCTGACAGGCACGTCACCGATGGAGCGCTGGTGGCGATCAAACCTTCCACTGGCGAGATACTTGCCATGGTGGGTTCGCCGGATTTCTATAATGATGCCAATGCCGGGCAAATCAACATGGCAGTCAGCCCCACGCGCCAACCCGGTTCTTCCATCAAGCCTTTCACCTACCTTGCCGCGTTCGAAAAAGGCTGGACTCCCGCAACGCTCATCTGGGATATTCCTTCTGAATTTCCCCCCTCCGGCCTGCCCAATGACCCGAATCCGCCGTACGCGCCGAACAACTTCGACCATAAATTCCACGGCCCGCTTACCGTCAGGGTGGCGCTGGCAAACTCGTACAACCTCCCGGCAGTCAAAGCCCTGCAGTTCGTGGGGGTCTATGATAACCCGGACACCCCACAAAAGGACGGGCTGATCGGGATGGCGGAGCGCATGGGGATCACCAGCCTCACCCGACCCGATTACGGTCTGTCGCTAACCCTGGGAGGAGGCGAGGTCAGCCTGCTTGAGATGACCGGGGGTTATGCAGTCATTGCGAATGCAGGTCTGCGGATCCCGCCGGTGGCGATCTTGAAGATCGTGGATTTCCAGGGCAACCTGGTCTACCAATACACCCCTCCGGCTGGTGAACAGGTCATCAGCCCCGAACATGCCTTCCTGATGTCGTCCATCCTTTCGGACAATGCTGCCCGCACACCTGTCTTCGGACCGAACTCGATCATCAACCTGCCCTTCCAGGTGGCGGTGAAAACCGGCACATCGAACGACTCGCGTGACAACTGGACACTCGGTTACACACCGGACCTGGCGGTTGGAGCCTGGGTGGGAAATGCGGACTACTCGCAGATGGAAGACACAACCGGTCTCACAGGCGCAGGCCCGATCTGGGCTGAATTCATGACCTATGCCATCAACCGCCTGACCGGTGGAAACCCGACGCCATTCATCCGGCCGGCAGACATCGAGCAACACACCATCTGTACGGTCTCCGGCACGCAGCCATCCCCGTGGTGCCCAAGCCAGCGCGAAGAATTCTTTGCCCCCGGGCAGCCGCCGCTCAATCCCGACCACGACCTGTGGCACGAGGTGGTGCTGGATACCTGGACAAACCTGGAATCCTCCCCGGAATGCGGCGATTTCACCCTCAAGCGCCTGACCCTCAATGTCAGCGACGAAGGGGCGCGCAACTGGATCGTTCAGAACGACCATGGTCAGCAATGGGCGCGCGAGATGGGTTTCGATGAAATGATCTTCACCCCCGATAGGAAATGCAGCGCCAGCGACCCGCGTCCTAATCTGCAATTCACGAACCTGGTGGACGGCATGACGATCACCCAGAATCTATTGGATATCATCATCAGCGCGGACGCGACCGGTGGATTCCGAACCTGGCGACTCGATTGGGGGGCAGGCACAGATCCGGGCGACTGGTCTCCCCTGGTCGGCGCGACAGGCATCGCCGTTCCA
This sequence comes from uncultured Chloroflexia bacterium, assembly GCA_963828815.1. Classification (GTDB taxonomy): domain Bacteria; phylum Chloroflexota; class Anaerolineae; order Anaerolineales; family Villigracilaceae; genus UBA877. Next base: position 417,897 of record CAWHGD010000002.1, on the reverse strand, counting down.
TTACCGGTTACCGTGTATACCTGGGACCTGACCGGCATTGCAGGTGCACAGGTAACCTTGAGACTCCGCATGGAAAGGGATAATAACGGTTATGCCGAGAAGAAGGTGCATCTGCTGTTAAGCCTGCCAACGGCAACCCCAACGTCGACCTCCACGCCAACCTCCACGCCACCCCCCACCGAGACTCCCACTTCGACGCCAACCGAGACCCCCTTTCCCACCATCATGGATACTCCTACCGAAAGCCCCAGCCCAACCCCTTCGGTAACGGATACACCGACAATCTGAATCTTGGTATTTTTCCGTTCCCACCATGGCAGCAAAATGATCCCCGGGATGCAAGATAGGTTCTTAATAAGAAAATGCCCTTCGACGAAATCCGGGGCATTTTGTGTTTTTCCTGGGGATATCAGCAGTCGACTTACGGACGCCAGGCCGGGTCAAACTCCATTTTACGCGTATTCGTCAGGCGGTTGATCGGTCCGGTTCCATCCGCCTTTATAAGATAAAGATCATAATCTTCACACGTTGAGTCCGTGATATCGAGACTTTCATACACCACCCAGATTCCGTCGGGAGAGAAATCACCGTGCGTGCCATAGTTTCCCATCCTAAGGTGTACGACTTTTTCAGCCTGGTGCTCGAAATCAAAACCCAACAGCCAGCCAAGCAGCTGGCCTCCGTTGGTTTCGCTGAAGAGGATGGTCTTGCCATCCGGTGACCAATCCGGCTGTGAATTCCACAGGGTTGGGCCGCGGTGGATCAGGAAGGTTTGTCCCCGGCCTGCGTCGCTCATCACCCAGATCTGCAGGGAATTGGAATACGGACTGTGGCTGGTATAAACGATCTGCGTACCGCTCGGCGACCATGCCGGCTGCATGGACCAATCTGGCTGCCTGACATCGTTGGATGATTCGGTCAGGCGGGTGACATGGTTGTCGCTGAGAGTGAGGATATAGATATTGGGTCGACCGTCACGAAGGGAGGTGAAAGCGATACGTGTGCCATCCGGGGACCAGGCCGGATTGAAATCGCCGCCTGGCTCGCTAACCAATTCGGTCAATCCGCTGCCGTCCGCGTTGATCAGGTACATTTTGGCATCCGGATATTGTTCCTGCCGTTCCAGGCATGGAGAAATAAATACCAGCCGGGCACCATCCGGCGACCAGGCGGGCTGGCAGGAGCCATCCGCCATGTTGGCCACCTGGATCACATCACTGCCATCGGCATTCATCAGGTAGATCTGAGGAGCACCGGTACGATCGGAGGCAAAGGCGATCTGGCTGGCACCGCCGCCCATTAAGGTGGGGACCGGTACCAGGGTTTCCGTGGGTGTGGATGGAATGGATGGTGTAAAGGTCAACAGGGGTGTCCGTGTGACCGTGGCGGTCAATTCCTGCGTTGCCGTCTGTGTGACTGAGTCAGGGGCAGGAAGAGAATTCACCATTTGATCGGTCGGTGGATGGATGCTTGTCCGGGTTGGCGTGGAGGACGGCGCCATCAGCGGTCCGAGCAGGGCTTTCGTAATTGGCGACCAGAAAATGAGGATGATGATCAGCGCTGCCAGGATGGTCATCAGAAAGAAGGAAAAGGATATCCACCAGCTTCCGCTGCGAGCCTTCGGTGAATGGGCTGGAGGGATGGGCGGCAGCAGGCCATTGGCTGGTGGCTTGGGCAATTCATCGGCAAGTTTTCCGCCATCCTTCGTCCAGGGGGGTTGGGGGGGCGGTTCCACGCGGATCTCCCCTTCCACCTTCTGGGTTTTAACACTGGAAGCCAGTAAAGCCTGGCGGAATTCCTCTGCTGACTGGAAACGGTCCTCCGGGCGCACGGCCAGCGATTTTTCGATCGCGGCAGCAAGTTTGCGGGAAACTTTTGGATTGTGCTTCCGCAAAGGGGTCAATTCGACGTTATCCATGGCGCGCGCCAGGCCGTCTTCCGGGATGACATCCGTCAGGGAGGAGTAGAGCGTTGCCCCCAGTGAATAGATATCCGTCCGTGGACCGGTGCGGGCTGTGCCGTATTGTTCGGGTGGGGAATATCCGGGCGTCATGGCACGCGCTCCGGTGGTTGTGGCCTGCGTGCCCTTGACCAGTTTTGCCAGGCCGAAATCCACCAGGAAGATATGCCCGTCAGGTGAGATGCGCACATTCCCAGGTTTGAGGTCGCGGTGGATGATGGATGGTTTGCGTGAATGCAGGTATTGCAGCGCGTCGCACATGGCTGCGCCGATCAGGATGGCTTCTTCGTCCTTGATGGAGCCGGTGCGTTCCATCCGCTGGCGCAGGTCTTCCCCGTCAATGAAGTCCATGATCAGGTATTGACCCTGCTCGTCGATGACGAAGTGGTCGGTCACGCGCGGCAGATTGGAATGGCGAAGGTTGGCGAGGATGACCGCTTCCAGGCGGAACTGGCGGGCATAATCATCGGTGGTGAACAGGTTTTCCTTGACAGCCACATCCACGCCGAGGTTCTCGTCCACCCCGCGGTAGACCGATCCCATGCCCCCCTGGCCGAGGATTTCCATGATCCGGTAGCGATGATGCAGCAAGTAGCCGCGTTCGAGGGTAGTACCCATGACGGAAAGATTATATCAGAGTCAGATTTCAGGCGGATGGATTGTAAACTAACCGTAATGTATCAGGCGGTTTTGCCAGCCAGGCGGAGCCTGACAAAAAGCCAGGGCGCTCCGGCAGAAACCCACGCACCGACCAGGGTGTATCGAATGAAGCGCAGGATATAAGGGAGCAATGCCTCTGCGTCGGGGGCAACCAATCCGAAAAGCACATCCAGGCCAACATAGAAGACGAGGATGCCCGCCGCCCCCAAAAAGAAGCGCAGTACGCGTTTCCAGACTGGGCCGGAGGTTGAGAACCCCCCATGGCGGTTGAACCATGCCAGACCGGTCAAGAGGCCGAAAAGAGTACCTGCCGTGGTAAAAGCGCCGCTCATCGACACAGCCTGCGTGGCGAATTGTGCCCATTCCTGCGGTGGCTGCCATTTGGTGATCCCCAGCCACAGGAAGGGGATCAGCGAAATCACGACCAGCACCAATGAAAACAGGAAAGAGACCAGGACCTGCTGCCCCAGGCTCAACATCCTGACCCAGGTGCGAACCGGTTCCCAATAGCGGATAACCAGCCAGAGCAGGAGAGCGCCGATAAGCCAGCCAATAATGACGTCGTGTGGAAAGTGAACCCCCAGGTAGATCCGCGAGATGCCGATCAGAAGCATCATCAGGATCGCCGCCAGCCATCCCCACCACCTGTGCAGGCTGGCAGCCAGCATACCCCATACGCCGACGGATATTTGAGCATGACCGGAGGGCGAGCCGAAGGAAGTCTCCCGGGCGAGATCGAGAACATCGGAACTTACCCAGTAGGGACGCGGCCCGTGAAAGGCTAACTTGAGCGCGTCGTTTAGCGATGTACTCAACAGGAGGATCACGCCAACGCGAATACCCATACCGGCATCCAGGCACCAGTAAAGGGCTGGCAGGAGCAACAGAAAGAAATATTCCGTCCCAAAGAAGGAAAATATTTCCATGGGAGTTTTCAGCCATGTACCCAGGTTTTGAAAGAAGACATTCCAATGGAGGCCGGCATTCAAGATCGTTTCCATTCTGCGACTCCTTGAGATTGACGAATTAGGAACATGTATTGTACACTCAAAGGATGAAACGCGCCTCAGAGCGCATCTGGGACCTGCCCTCGGCAGCCATCCTGATCCTGCTCCTGTTTACCGCCTCCCAGCGCCTGTATGCAACCGACTGGGCTCTGGGTCTGGGTACTCCCCTCCTGCTTACAATCCTGGGAGCAATTCTGGGTCTGGCACTCGGGTACAGTCAATTCAAGCGCAAGGGAGTCACCTGGCTGGTGATCTGTTACAGCCTGATCCTGATCCCGCTGGCGGTCGGCTGGATCCTGTATGTCAAGACTCCCTGGCAGGAGCGCTTGCTCAGCCTGGGCGGCAGGCTGGGAAAATCCCTCTTCCTGTTCGTCACCGGTCAGAAAGTGCCGGATACGCTCCTGTTCGTGACGTTTGCCGCGCTCGGATTCTGGTTCATCAGTCTGCTGGCGGGTTACTCGTTAACCCGCCGGGGGAATTTTACCCTGGCAGTCTTACCGGCAGGGATCGTGCTGATCATCGTTCATTTATTCGATTCGGCAGTGAAGGAACGGGTGATCATCGCGGCATTCTACGCCTTCCTTTGCCTGATGTTGCTCGGGCGTCTCACCCTGGTCCGCAAACGGCAATTCTGGAGAGAACACCGCGTTTCGTTATCCACCGAATCGTGGACGGACCTGAACCTTGCCATCCCGGTGGTTGCGCTGGTCTTGATATTCATGACCTGGGCCATCCCCGCCAGCGGGTGGCAGGTTGAGACTGTCAAACGCGCCTGGCAGAACGTCACCCGCCCGCTGGAGAGGATACGCGAGACCCTGGGCAATGCCATCGCTGGATTGCGCGGATATGAGAGCTCCAAGCTGGTGGAGTTCTATGGAGACACCCTCTCCCTTGGTCAGAAAGCCTCCTCAGGTGAGGGCGTTTTCCTGCGCATCAGTGCCCCGCTGGTCGGGCGGGCGGACCGTTATTACTGGCGCGTGCGCACGTATGACAAGTACGTGGATAACCAGTGGCTGAGTGATTTTCCCGCCGAAGAACCGACCGCACCTGACCACAGGCCGTTTCCATTGGTCGATAGCCACGGATTATCGAATAAATTCGAATTCTCCACCCCACGCGCAAACCTGGCGATTTTGGTCACCCCTGCCCACCCGGTCTGGATCAGCCGCACTGCCATTCTGACCTATACGCCAGCCATCGAAGACTTTATTGATCCGATCATGTTTCGGGCTGACCCGCCCGTAATGATGGGCGAGAAATATTCCGTGCATGCCAACATCTTTAATCCAACCATCGCCCAGCTCCAACGGACCGGTGCGATCTACCCGCCATGGGTGCGCGCGCATTACCTGCAGTTGCCGGAAGATCTTCCTTCCCGCATCGTGGAACTGGCGAAGCATATCACTGCGGACGCTGCCACGCCCTACGAGAAAGCAGATTTGATCACCAATTATCTGCGCACTGCCATCACCTACCAGGAAGTGATCGAACCTCCTCCCGCCGGCGTCGACCGTCTGGACTGGTTCTTATTTACTTACAAGGCAGGATTCTGCAATTATTACGCCAGCGCGGAAGTGATCCTTCTGCGCAGTGTCGGCGTTCCAGCGCGGATGGTGGTCGGTTTTGCAGAAGGGGAGTATGAACCGCCCAACAAGTACACCGTGCTCGAAAAGCACGCCCACGCCTGGCCTGAAGTCTATTTTCCCGGTATCGGCTGGGTGGAATTCGAACCCACCACAAGCCAGCCTTTGCTCACCCGGCTCCCCGGGGATGATGCCCAGGCTGAACAACCCAATGACAGCACCCCTGCGCCTGCCGGGGCAAATATCCCGAACAGCGCCTCCAACCGTGAAGAGGATACGGGGGCAGGGAGCGGGGTAGGTCCCCAGCCGAGTTCGCTGGTTCGTATCATGGTGTTCTTCGGGCTGGCAGCATGCATCACCATAGGACTGGCGGCGGCATACATGAGCGGACTGCTGGAAAAAACACTGGATCGCCTGCGCCCGCTGGTGAAAAAACCTGTACCCATGCTGATGCTCGATGCTTATTCAAGTCTCGCCATTGCGCCGCCGGGATGGCTGCGGCGTTGGGCGTATTATTCGGGTCTCAAACCGATCGAGCGTGCTTTTAGTGCCGTTTTCCAGAGCCTGCACTGGCTGGGAGCCGGAGTCTCACCCGCCCAGACCCCTGCCGAAGCGGTCGCAGCGCTCTCCGAAAACCTGCCGCAGGTGAAGGAACAGGCAGACTCCCTGCTACGGGAATACCAGTATGCGCTTTATAGCCAGAAAAAGAATGATCTCCATACTGCCCGGCAGGCGGCAGAATTGATCCGCCGACAGGCGCTGCGCAGCGCTTTCCACCTGCGCCTGGCTGCATGGAAGAAGACTTTCCGTCAGAAGATTCTTAGAAACTAGGCCTCTCCCTCCCTGGAAAAATCCCGGCAATCTCCCTGTATCCGTTGACAGTTTGAACATGGCCATCAAGACAATCACCTCCTTGAACGTTTAGCTGAGGATGTGCAAAAAGCTTATAATCGTCCCTATGTTTACCTTTCCGGTCCAGAAATGGATCGTTTTATCGATAAATCCATGTGGCAGTTTTCTCGTATATATAAATATCTATGGATTACCGGTGCGTCCGTAAATGGTTACATTTCCGCTCTGGATCTGACTATTTAATGAGGAGAATAATTAATGGCAGACAAACGTGACATCATCAGCAACCAGAACAGCGGTTTCTTCCAGGACCTGGTGCTGCGTCTGAAACTCATCTTGCGCCTGCTTGGCGACCGGCGGGTAAATTTCTTCCTGAAATTGCTGCCCATCGCCGCGGCGATCTATGTTGTTTCACCTGTCGACCTGATCCCCGGTGTGGTGATCCCGGTGGTAGGTGCGCTGGATGATGCTGCCGTGATCTGGCTGGGCACCACCCTGTTCATGTCGCTTTGCCCGGAGGAAGTGGTCCAGGAACATACCGATGCCCTGCAGAAGGTGGTCGGGGGCACCTGGCGTGATGCCCCGCAGACGGAAGCCGCAGCTGGCGAGATCATCGACGCCCAGGCGAGCAATATCCAGGATGAAACTCAGTCAACTGGTAAAGATCAGGGAGAATCCGACGGTAGTTAGCATATAATCATGCCTATTGGATGGGATGTCATTCCATCCATGAAGTACTTACCGGTCAGGCGCCCGGAGAAGTTCCATACTCGTAATGGAGGCACATCATGACAGAGCGTGCATGGGAAGTAAGCAAGGTATGCTATTGTGAGCATGTGAAACAGGAAGTGGCGCTTGAAAGCGAAATTCTTTACCCGATGGATTTCCTGCCCGATCCACCGCGGGTGCGGTCGCACCGCTGTTCGCTTGGATTGCAGTGCAACCAGTTTGCCCAGCCGGCTTGTGTTTGGGCTGGCACGAATCCGGTTCATGATCCGTTTCGTAATTAATAAATGGGAATTGGACGATAGACTCTGAAAATAGTTAAGTTGGAAGAAAGAAAAAGGCGACCCAGATTTGAACTGCACCCCCAAAGTTGGACACAACCAACTGAGGAGGTGCAGTTATTATGACCAAGTTTACACGATCGGACAAGTTAGCAGCAGCCCTAGCTGTGGAGGCTGGGGATAGCCTGACCAGTGTAGGCAGGCGATTTGGAATGTCGGAGCAAGTTGTCAGAAGGAGTGTGAATCTCTATCGGGGACAAGGAGAAGCAGGCTTCCAGGCGAAGAAGGCTAGCTATACAGTCGCACAAAAGCTCTTGGTACTGGAAACCATGCACTCCCAGGGGCTGTCCCGTGAGGAAGCGGCGGTAAAATTCGGGATAACCGGATCTGCGACGATCTGGGCATGGGAGCGCAGATACATGGATGATGGGATCGAGGGTCTCAAGCCGAAGAAAAAAGGCAGGCGGCCAAGAGTTCGAAAGCCGAAAGCACCGCCAACGCCAAATGAGCAGCTGCTGGCCGAGAATGAATATCTGCGCGCCGAGAATGAATACCTAAAAAAACTGAACGCCTTAGTGGCAGAGCGGGAAGCTCGGGAAAAGCACGACGAAGCGACCGAGTAGCGATCCTCTCGGAACTAAGGCAAACCTATCCTTTGGCAACGCTGCTCCAAATCGCACATCTTCCCCGCAGCAGCTATTATTACCATGTTGCCCGTCTTCCCCGGCCCGAAAAACACGTTGCGGAGAGGGAGGCGATCCGCAAGATCTGCGCAGAGCATAAAGGGCGCTATGGGTACCGGCGGGTCACCCTGACGCTGCATCAACAGGGGTACCAGACCAACCACAAGTTGGTCATGAAACTCATGCGGGAAGAGCATCTCAGCTGTGCGCTGCGGCCCAAAAAGTATCGCTCCTACCGGGGAGAGATCGGGAGAGTGGCTCCAAACCGGTTGAACCGCCGTTTCAAGGCGCTGCAGCCGAACACGAAATGGACCACGGACATCACCGAATTCAAGGTGAACGGCCAGAAGCTCTATTTCTCCCCGATCTTGGATTTGTTCAACGGCGAGATCGTGAGCTATTCCCTATCGAAGACCCCCGACTTCCGCCTGGTGACGGACATGCTGCAGCAGGCTTTCCGAAAGATCTCGGACCACGATCCCTTGATGCTTCATTCGGATCAGGGCTGGCAATACCAGATGAAAATCTATCAACGGATGCTCAAGGAGAAGGGCATCACCCAGAGCATGTCCAGGAAGGGCAATTGTTATGATAACTGCGTGATCGAGAACTTCTTCGGTCTGCTCAAGACCGAGTTCTTCTGCAACCAGTCTTTCCATTCGGTTGAGAGCTTCCAAGAAGAACTGGATCAATATATCGATTACTACAACAATTCGCGAATCAAGGTTAAACTCAAAGGACTGAGCCCTGTTCGGTTCAGAACTCAGTCCTTTGTGTCTACTTAACTCCCGTCCAACAATTGGGGTGCACTACAGATTGGGGTCGCCTTTTGATTCCGTTACGCCACTGGCACCAGTCTCCAGAAGAGGATGCCCGCAAGGAGTGCCAGCCCGGCTCCAAAATAGAACGGGGCTGCCGGGCCGAATCCCTGCCACCCAAAAGCACCCTGCCATAACAAACCGGCGATGGCCGAGGCCGGAAAAGCCATCAGCCCGATGGCGGCATTGTAGAGCCCGTAGGCGGTGCCGCGCCGCTGCTCGGGGACCAGGTCTGCGATGAGCGCCTTGGCCGATCCCTCGGTCATTGCATAATAGATCCCATAGAAACCGAAGAGCGTCCAGATCTGCCAGCCGGTCCTCGACAGGGCAAAACCGAGATAGACCAGCCCGTAGGCGATCCATCCGCCGATGATGAGCCGCCGGCGTCCGATCCGGTCAGAGAGCGCCCCGAGCGGACCGGCGAGCAGGGAATAGATCAAATTGAAGGTCATCAGCATCAACATGATCTGGAGCACATCCAGACCGCGCTCCTGGGCCCGTAAGATGATGAAGGCATCGGAGGAGTTGCCGAGCGTGAACAGCACCAGCACCAGCATGAAAACCTTGAAGCGTTTGTCCATGCCTTTCAGGCTGAGGATGGGTGTTGTTGATTTGCCCTGACCGGCGACATCGCGCGCCCCGATGGCCAGCACCAGCACTGCCAGCACCGCCGGGATGATGCTGACCAGCACGGCGATCTGGAAGGTGCGGCGGGTGAGGTCGGCAGCCCCGGCCTGGGTCAGCCAGACGACCACTGCAGCGATCAACAGACCCAGGAAAGCCCCGGCAGTGTCACCGGCGCGGTGCAGGCCAAAAGCCAGGCCGCGCGTGTTTCTCGTCGATCGAGCCGGCGACCAGGGCATCGCGCGGGGCGGTGCGGATACCCTTCCCCAGCCGGTCGGCAACCCGCACACCCAGCACCCAGTGCCAGGTGTTGGCGAAATACATGAACGGCTTGGCAATGGTCGAGAGGGCGTAGCCGACGACGGTGATCCATTTGCGCTTGCCGAGCCTGTCGGATAGGGCTCCTGAGTAGATCTTCATCAGGCTGGCCGTGGTCTCTGCCAGGCCTTCGATCAGCCCGATGACCGCCGTGCCGGCCTTGAGCACGTTGGCGAGAAAAAGCGGGATGAGATAGACGATCATCTCGGAGGAGATGTCGGTGAGCAACGAGGTGGCCGTCACGATCCAGACATTGACGGGCAGGCTGCGAAGACCTGTTTTCTTTTTTTCCATGGGATGCTCCGTTGAGGGTGAGATGGGTGAATTGTACACTGTCTAAGAAATCAGTGGATCATCCTCATTAACAATGACCACACCAAGCTTTATGATATATCGTTCAATCGATGCGCTTCCCGCGCGGGATCCACCTCGGCACTTCCTCGCAATACTCCTCATAGCGAGCGCCGAAAGTCTTGCGCAGGTAGGGTTCCTCATTTGCCCGGATGAACAGGTTGAAACCGATGAACAGGAACAACCAGTACACTGCCTGCGCCAGGGATCCAAACCAGATGATATTCCCTACCTGGATCAACAACGCGCCGACATACATCGGGTTGCGGACATACTGGTAGAAACCGCTGACAACCAGCTCTTTGGGAGGATCAAGGGGGAGAGGGGTGCCGCTTCCCTTGCGGACGAAATCGACCGCGCACCAGGCGAGCGTTGCCACACCGGTGATCCAGAACAGGATGGCAGCCTTATTCCAGGGACCTGCGGCGAGGGAGAGGTCGGGGATTTTTGGGATGACAAGCACCGGAACCACACCCAGCAGAAAACCCGGGACGAGCAGGATGAACACGATCGTCTTCAAGGCAGTCATTTTGATCTTCTCCATTTCGGGAACCACCTGGGTACGCTCCTGCAATATTGCTCGTATTCCGAGCCGAATGTTTTACGCAGATGGGGTTCCTCGTAGAGGATGACAAACAGGTGCGCGCTGATCGCCACGATGAAAGGCATCCACAGGATGGAAGCAGCGGGGTGCCAGAATACAAAACCCAGCAGGAAGATCACTGCGCCAAGGTAGATCGGATTGCGCAGCAGGTGATACAACCCCCGGGTCATCAGTCTCTTCGGTGGGCTGGTGGGCAGAGGTGTGCCTTCGCCCTGCACGGTGAAAACCCATGCGCACCAAATCATTATGGCTGCCCCCGCAGCCCAAAAGGGGATCCCAAGCCAGCGGAAAATACCAAAGGAGAACAATGCCGGGTCCCTGCCCACCAGGTAACAGGGCAGCAGCACCAGCATGGTGCCTGGCACCAGGATCATGAAAAGAATGGTTTTGAGAGTGTTCAAGTTCTTTATCGCTGTATTATAATGAATATATTGGCAAACTACTTATGGGCGGTAAAATTTCCAGAAGTCTCTCCTCCGGGATGATTAATATAAAAAGCCTGCTTCTTGGGCAGGTCCTGTCTGCGAAGTGTTTATGGTTACAGTATTTTTTTTGGGATATAAGCCCCCATTGAGTCTGCGATATGAAAAAGAATCAGATTTTAAAGTTCAGCCTCATAATAATAACGACTGGAATCATCATCCTCCAGCTAAGTTGGGCGGGGCAGCAGTTTGGAGGGCTTGCCAGAAATAAGGTCTGGCCGGATCGCTCTCTTGACGCCATCAGCCGGAGCGCGGATGTTGCTTATGGTTCCGATTATCTTGCTTACGTGGATTTCCTGAGAAACGAAATCCCCATGGATGCCACGCTGGTGGACACGCGAACATTCGGAGTCCCCCAGTATGATGACAATACATTTCTGCAATATTTTCTCCTGCCCAGGATGGTGGTCGGTCAATCCGACAGCACCTGCCCCGGGATATCGTCTTTGAAGGAGTGCCTTCGAGCCATGGCCGGTCCGCATGTATATTTCATCTATGGACCGAACTTTGACGTTTCCTCATCCGTACCCGATGCGTACATAGCGATCCCATTCAATGCAACCATGGGATTGCTTGCCCCACAAGAGGCTGAGGCAGGACAATGACAACTCTCGTGTGGGCAGGTATTTGCGACCTCTTCATCCTTGGTGGTCTTTTCCTGTTAGGGACATTGACTCTGCGATTGATCCTTCGAAGGATCGATTGGCTTGCTACCATCGGTTTGAGCTTCGGGCTGGGAACCGGGCTTTTTACCTGGTCCCTTTTTATCCTTTCCTGGGCAGGCGTCGTTTTGAATAAGGGCACGATTCTTGGCTCGTATGCTGCGATCCTGGTTGCGCTGGCTCTTCTTGCCTGGAGATTCCCTGTTCGACCTGAGGAACAAATCCCGACAGGTAAATCTGAGGGCAAAATTGCGCTGTGGACAACCCGGGGACTCTGGATAGTGATTCTATTCGTGATCGCTTTGATCACTTTCCTGGCCGTGGGGCTGTCATACTTTGGCTGGGACGACATTGCCCGATGGGCTGTGAAGGGCTATGGGATCGCACTCCAGGGTACAGTCCTTGCTGCCAGGGATTGGGGTGGTGTCGGATTAACGTATCCATTACACATTCCGATCCTCATCTCCATCTTCCGGGTTTTGGAGGGGGACCTGCTCCCCGGATCCAAGTTGATTTACCCGGTTTTCTACGCCTCTCTCCTGGTGGTATGCTATCGCTTCTGGGTCTTGCAGGGTCTCAGGAAATGGGCTGCTTCACTCGGCGTCCTGCTCCTGGCGTGTACGCCCATCTTCTTTACCCATGCCTACATGGGTTATGCCAACCTGCCCTTCACTTATTTTCTTGTTTCCGGTCTGCTCTGGTCGATCGAGGGGATGCGGGAGGGGAAAACTGGCAAGACTCTGCTTGGGGGCATCTTTCTTGCCATCACGGTTCTAACGCGGCCGGAAGGATTGATCATGCTTATAGTTATTGTGGCCGCCCTTGGTATTGCAATACTCCTTACAACAAGCGGCAGGATGAAAATACTGCCCCTGCTTTTACCGGTCGTGATCCTGGCTGGTCCATGGTATATCTTCCAGAGATTGAACTCCAATTTGAACGTGGAAGTTTACCAATATTCCGGCCTGGCTTTGAAAGGTCTTTTGGCGGGTGATATCAGATGGTCTGCGCTGTATTCGATCGTCCGCTACATCATCGGACAGGTCATCAGGTTCAGAGATTGGGGATTTTCCCTGCTCCTGATCGGTTTATTCCTGGTCGCGGGGCTGCGCCCTCATGATCTCCGCCGCGATTTCACCCGGTCGACGTTGTTCTTTTCTTTAATAGGGCTGTTTTTGGTCGTGTTTGGATCGGCTTACATGGCTGCTTATGCACCCGGGAGTTCCACCTTCCTTTATGAATGGATCAGCACGACATTGATGCGCTCTTTCATGCCGGTAGTGGTATGTCTGATGCTGCTGGGTTGGTTATTCCTGCAGGAAAAGAAGGGCAATTGACACACCTGGTTACAGGGTGAAACATTCCCGGGAGGAAATACTACCCCGGGATTTTACCTGCCCCGGTTTGTATAAGAAACACATTGACGGAAAACTTAAGAGCCCACCAGAGGCATGATCTTCGGCGAGGAGAACAGCTTCCTGGGGATCCTCCTGCCTGGAAGTTATTTATACCCCAGTTCCTTCATGATCCGGGCTTCGTCCTTTTTCCCTCCTGCCCCAAACAATTCGCCCCAGAATTTATCGTCGTAGCGGCGTGATCGTACCGGCAGTGGAACCGGCACACCCCAGCCAAGGAGAAGCACTTCCTCCTTAGGCTGCAGGCGCGCCAGCATGCCGCGCAGGGAGTCGCGTCCGGAAAGACCTGATAACACGGCGTGGATGTCATCTTCATCCCCCAGCCAGCCGGAAATGCGCGTCCCCAGCTGCGACATGATCTCGTCGTCGATCTGTGACGGGCGCTGGTCGATGATCAACAGGGTGACATAATATTTGCGCATTTCACGCGCGATGGCGGCAAAGGAGGTCTGCCTGCTCATCTCGCGGTTGAGCAATTTGTGGGCTTCCTCCACCACGATCACCAGCGGTCGCGGCTCGCTGCCCTTCTGCGACCGAAAATTATTCGTCTTCTCCTCCCAGACCTGCCTGATCTTACGGGTGAGCAGGTTGCTTACCAGCAGGTAATCCAGGTCGGTTTCGTAAGCCTGACCGAAGGAGAGGAGAACATGCTTGCCGGCTTCCAGGCACTTGATGATCTCAGCCAGGCTGTCGGCAGCAGGTGTCTCGACAATATATTCCTTGTCGAACAGGCGCCGCATTTTATCGTGCAGCGCCTCGGCAGCCATCACGTTGACCCCCGCCTCGTCTGCCCAGTGAGCCACGCTTCCAGGATGAGGCACCTTCCTGACCTTGCCGGTCTTCTCGTCCAATTCCTCCACCTCGTCACGGTTCATTGCCTTGAAGTGCTGGAACCAGGCACGGCCGAATGTGCCGTTCAAGGCGTGCAGCGTGGTGGGGGTGGTCTCCTTCAGGTTAAGTTCCCGGGTCAGCAGCTCGATATCCGCCGGCGTGATGTCGCCCATGGCGATCTGCAGGTTGAAATCCGGCGTGCTTGTGCGTATGGTGGTGCCGGCACCCAGTCCCACCACCCTCACCCGGCTGGCGAACTTTGTTTTCAGACCGGTAACGCGCAGGCCGGTGTCGGAAGCGGTATCATCGAAGCCGTATTCATTATGCATGTCAAAGACCAGCACCGAAGCGCGGGCCTGGTGCATCAACCCGGCGAGCACCATGCGGGTGAGAAACGATTTCCCGGTGCCGGTGGCACCGAATACGCCCGCCGACCGCTGCACGAACCTGTCCAGGTTGATGCACACGGGGTGATCCTGCTCGCGGGTGGAGCCGATGATGAAATTGCCCTCCGCGGCAGGGTTTCCGAAGATCTCAGCGATGTCCCCTCCAGTAGCCATGCGCACCGGGGCGTGGTGGGGAGGCACAGTCTTGACTGGCAGCGGTTTTGGCAGTTTCTCCGCGTGCTCCTCGATCCAGGCTTTGTACTCCGGCGAGCCCGGCTCGGGGCCGCGCTCGAGCATCAGGGATGGCAGGATCTCCAGGTTGGTGAAGAGCGTCTGCCCATGCAGTGCATTGCGCGAGGGCGGGCGGCAGGCGTGTCTCGGTCTGTTCGTCGGCGAAGCGCGGGTCGGTGGCGCCCAGTTGCAGGTCGGTCACCAAGCCGTAGAACTGCCAGTCCCCGGATTCGACGACCACGAAAGCGCCCTCCTGCACTTCCTGGGCAGGGACCGTCAGCCTGGCGCGGAAGGACTCCTTCAGACCGCCGCCGATGATGTAACCAATGGGTTTGTTGTCTGGATTCATTGTTCTTCTGCCTCGGTCAGGTTTACTGAAATCTCTTGCATCGAAAACGTATTATTCCTGAATAAGATCATGGATTTGACTGTCATGAATGAGCAGCGATCCGCATGGCCTTATTGATATCCTCAGCGATCATCCTGCGTTTGGACTTCTCCACAAAAAATGCCGCTCCCGCCTGCACATAGGACGGCAGGGCGCGCGCCCCGCGGAAGAAGAACTCGCCGCCGCGGATCTTATACGTGGAACCAGCCGGGATGGGGCGCGGTTCCCTGCCCCGTTTCGCAATCGCATTGACCGCTTTGATGGCGACATCACCCATCAGCAGATAAACCCTCACATTGGGGAACAGGGCGAGCTCGGTTTCAAGCAAGTGCGAGCAGGCTTCGACGGTTGCCGAAGCGATGCCGTAGCCGGTCTTGCCGCACTTGACCGCCGTGGTTAGATACACTCCCAGGTTGAGAATATCCTGCACGCTGGCGACCTTCGTACCGGCATCCTGGAACGCCAGCAGGGTGGTGCGGGCAAAGAGAGCATTCTCCCCGGCGTAATAATGATCGCTGGGATTTTCAGGTGCGGCTTCCGAGATGAGCACGACAGACACCCTGGCAGGATCAAACTCCATATTTGGAACGAGGTAACTGGAACGGCGGGTGTCAGTGCAGGGAAAATTCAGGCATTGAACAGTGCTGGCGGGTTTCATGATCCTGTCTCCTCACTTATCCGCTGGCTGGCAAGGGAAACATAGCCACTGTCAATCTCATAACCAACATAGTGCCGCTTGCTTTTTAGCGCCGCGATGGCCGTCTGCCCGGAGCCCATGAACGGATCGAGCACAACCTCGCCTTCAAAGGTATAAAGTTCGATCAGCCGGCGCGGCAACTCCACCGGGAACGGAGCCGGGTGACCGACCTTGCGCGCCGGTTCCGCGGTGATATTCCAGACCGATTTGTTGAATTCCAGGAATTCGTCTCGGCTGATGGTATTGGCACGCCCGGATGGATTTTGACGCTTGAAAGTATCTTTGCAGAAGACCAGGATGTACTCATGGACATCGCGCAGGGTGGGATTGCCGGCTGATTTCCAGCTGCCCCAGGCAGTGGATGGGGAAGCGCTGGCAGCCTTGTTCCAGATGATCTCGCCGCGCATCAGGAAACCGAGGCGAATAACCTGCTCGGTGATGAAGGCATGCAGCGGGATGTAAGGTTTTCGGCCCAGGTTGGCGACATTGATGCACATCCTGCCCGCCCGGAACCAGCACGCGCAGGGTCTCTTTCCAGACCCGTTTCAAGAAATGCCAGGTAGTCATCCAGCGAGAGATCCTGGTCGTAATCCTTGCCGACGTTGTACGGCGGCGAGGTGACCATCAGGTGGACGGAGCAATCCGGAAGTTCCTCCATCACCTCGGCGGAATGACAATGGATCCGGTCGAGTGCATCGACCGGGAGAGGGCTTTCAACGAAAAGGACAGCCTCTTCCTTCTTCTGGCTGGAATAGAGTTTCCCGCCGTAAAAAGCCGAGGAATCGTGCCCGGCCCTCCCCGGGGAGCCAAAGGAACTGGTTCTGGTGGATTTTTGCCTGGGCATCTTATCCGATCAAATGAAAACAAAGAAGTTCAGGTGACTCATTGGTGCTCAAAAGACCTCTCCCAACGCGCCGAGCACTGACATCAGGGTGGCGTAATCATCGCGCAGCAGGGTGATCAATTCACGGGTGGCTTCGTTCACCCATTCGACATCCCCGGTGCGGCGTTTTACATCGAGCAGATGGGCAGCCAGCACCTCTCCGACCGGTATATCCACGGCGCGCAGGATGTGGCGGAAGTAGCCGAAATGACCCGCCCCGATAAAGCGCTTCAGGTCGGACTCCGGGCACAGGCTGATGGCATCCAGGCTGAGCGGAGGCCGCGGCGGCAGGAGGTGCGAGATCTTCCCGTCAACTTCGAATCCCACCGCCAGCACGGCCATTTCCAGCGGTACGATGCGCCGCTCGCGATTGTCGCGCATCACCTCCGGGCTGATGTTCCCGGCAGTGACAAGCTGACGGACCATGCCGTCGTCACCTATATGGAGGCCCGTGATCATGCCGTAGATGCTGTAATCCTTGTCCAGTGAAACGCGCACCAGGGTGCCCAGCGCGGGTGTTTCAGGTTGAGAGACAGAGCAGCCAGCCACGAAGCCTGTCGTCCCGGAACTCAGCAGGTAACCGACCTGGATGGCGCTCATGTTGCCTCCGCAATGGTGGGATGTTGATCCCTTTTTGCCTTAATCAAGTCCAGCAATTTTTCCGTTCCCACCGGGCGATAGGTGAGCAGGGTGCCGTCGTGGAAATATGCCAGGGTTCCATTGGCGCAAGGCACCTCCCGGGCTGCCAGTGCGCTGTCCACGTGGATAATGTTGACGGGCATGTTCAGGCGCTTGCCCACCTGCGAGGTGATATCGGGAACATTCTGAGTGTAAGGGCACTGGTCGCTGTGGTACAGGGTCAATCCAGGCGGGATGGACTGCAAGGACCGTTTGAAATGCGGCAAGGGCGCCTGTGGATCGAAGCGCCTGACCAGCAGGTCGAAGGACGGTGGTTCCTGGTCAGCCAGTTCGAATCCATTCTTAAGGAAGAGTTTCGGGGTGGGCAGCCAGTGGGTTTTGCTGACCATGACCGCCACGCCGTTTGTGCCGCGCGCCTCTTCCAGGCATTCCTGGAGCAACTGCATACCGTAGCCATGGCCGCGGTTGCGCCCGATCACCCAGAGACAATGGATGAACAAATATCCCCTGGTCTCCACCCCGCGCCAGGCAAATTCGCCGGGAGTGTACTCCATCATACCGGCATTGCGCCCGTTCACCCGCAGCAGGATGTAGCGCATGCCTTCCCTCAGGCGTGCTTGCATCCATTCCATTTTTGCCTGGTAGCCGCGCCTGTAGGTGGGAGAGTGCCCGCAAAACATCTGCACCTTCCCAAGGTCGGCTTCGGTCAGGCTGAGGATCTGGATCCCGTTCATGGTCTTGTTCTTCCTGGTAATTCCTTGGCTGACTTTTTATTCGATTCGTCTTCGATTTCAGCACCGCCGCGGCGGAGTTCAAGGGCGAGCATTTGTTCCACCTGCCGTTTCTCTTCGAATTTCACCACGGCGATCTCGTGGGCGCGCGCCAATATGTAAGGGTAAGGGCGCGCTCCCATCAAACGGCACTGCTGGAGCAGGGCAGAATGCAGGCGGTCGATCTGCCCATCCTCCGCAGCCACCCAGCGCGGGATTTCCACCCGCACCAGCGAGGCATGCTTCGCGTAGCCGACATTCAAATAAAAGAAGTTCAGGGAAAGGTCGCCGGTGTAATGCTGGCGGGATGTTGATTGAAGACCGAAGATCGTCGACCGCGAACCAGGGTCAAGAAAACCGAACAGCCAGCGGTCGGTGACGCCTCGCAGGGGATGGAATTCACGGATTTTTTCGAATTCCTGTTCGCTGGAACATAGGACGATTTCCAGCAGGCGCACCACCAGGTCTGCGCCGGGCTTGTCCACGTAACCGGCAACGATCGCCTCACGCTCCTGCAACTGTGACAGGATGGATCGATGGATTTCCAGGTTCCGGCGATATTCACCTTCCACGCCATTCTTTGCGCCCCATAGTTCGACCGGACCGTCGGTGAGGGCGATCACTGGTGTGGAATAGGATGAAGCCAATTCGAGCAGTTTTTTTCGCTCGGCAATATCCCGGCGCTGCTCGATGGCTTCCCCTGACAGCATACCAGTTTCGGTAAAAAGTTCGTCCGCGAAAAGCAGGCTGCTGTCGGTGAAGATATCAGGAGCCTGCCCAGAACCAGGCTGGATGGCGATGGCACCCACGTTGACCAGCGAATAATGGAGCGCCGCGTGCCGGTCGGGGAGGATCTGCGACCCGTCTGCGGCGAGCAGGGGCAGAGGGGGCGGCGGTTCGGGCTCGGGGATACCGGCGTCCAAACGCACTCCATCCGGTGGCAATGCGCAGCGTATGCCCGGATCCACCCGGCGGGCGCGTTCCACTTTTTCATTTAATTCCGTGGTCTTGTCCGCCCAGGAAGTCAGCAGCAGGCGTGCCTGCTCGCGGCGGTCGTCCAGGCTTTCCTGGTGTGCCCGCGCTCCCAGGCCGATCTGTTTGACCTTGTCCAGAACCTGCATGAAGTTCAATGCCATCGCCAGCCTGTACAGTTCTCTGACTTATCGTAGAACATTTGTCTGAGATTGTACAGGTAAACCAATGAAAAAACAAGTATTCCCCTGGCATTTGGCAGTCATCACTGATCTTGCATACCGGGTTTGACATATCCCCGTGCCTATTTCGCACTATAATTCCTGTAACATGCCGCATTTTGATCTGTGCCTCGCCTGGAATTGGGACTACGATCGCGATTTCGTCCGCCTGCTCGCAGAAGCGTGCGCGCGACTTGACCTGGCTTTCTTACCTGTCGGGCCGGAGAACCTGGAGTCCGTAATGGCGGGTTTGTCATCCAGGGAAACCTCCTTTTCGACCTTCCTCGACCGCGCCTCCGACTCAGATCCCCGTTTTCAACGGCTGGCAGACGAAGCGTGCCAGGAGCCCATTTACCAGGTTAACCCGCGGGAATTTGCAGCCTGGTCAGCGGACAAGGCCACCATGCACCTCGAATTCATCAGCCGCGGCCTGGATACGCCCTATACCATACTACTGCCTCCCTATGATGAACAAACCTGGCTGCCAGAGATCGACCTGGCACCGCTTGGAGGCCGGTTTGCGATCAAGCCGGGCTCCCTGGGCGGAGGCGAAGGCGTACTGCTGGAGGGAGTGTCGCTTGAGCAGGTGCAGAGTGCACGCCAGCAATTCCCAAAAGAGAAATACCTTCTTCAAGCCCAGGTGGTCCCGCAGGTGCTGGAAGAGCGCCGGGCCTGGTTCCGACTGCTGGTCTGCAATGGCGCGGTCTACCCCTGCTGGTGGGATCCGGGCACACATACCTATGCCCGGGTGACAGCGGATGAACGCTTCCGTTACGGCCTTCGCAGTCTGAACGAGATGGCGCGGCGCATCTCCCAGATCTGCCGGCTGGACCTGTTTTCAACCGAGATCGCCCTGGCGTCAAACGGGAGTCTCCTGGCAGTGGATTACGTCAACGATCCGCTGGATCTGCGGCTGCAATCCACAGCCGCGGACGGTGTCCCGGATGCGATCGTGGAGAATATTGCCGGGCGGCTGGCGCGCCTGGCGCAGCGACATCGATGGAATCTCAGCAACTAAAGTACTTATAGTACGTTAATCCTGATAAGTGATCCTTTCCAAGGAGATGAACCATGCCATCCATACTCGAAGCCAGGAACCTGGTGAAGAACTTCGGCGACTTTCCCGCGGTGAAGGGGATTTCGTTCGATATTGAAGAAGGGGAGATCTTCAGCCTGCTCGGTCCCAATGGAGCTGGCAAGACCACCACCATCTCCATGCTTTCCACCCTTTTCCTGCCCACCAGCGGTGAAGCCACCATCGGCGGTCACCCGATCACCCGCGAACCGATGGCGGTGCGCAACCTGATCGGGGTGGTACCCCAGGACCTTGCACTCTACGAAGACCTCACTGCGCGCGAGAACCTGGTCTTCTGGGGGCAGATGTACGGTCTCTCCGGCAGAATGCTTAAAGAGCGCATCGACCAGGTGCTGGAACAGATCGGGCTGACCGACAAGGCGAAGAACCGGGTGAAGACCTATTCCGGAGGCATGAAGCGGCGCGTCAATATCGGCGTGGGTCTGCTGCACAAGCCCAGGCTGCTCTTCATGGATGAGCCCACCGTGGGAATTGACCCGCAATCCCGGCGCGCCATACTGGATTCGGTCAAAGACTTGAACAAGCAGGGTATGACCGTGCTTTACACCACCCATTATATGGAAGAAGCCGCAGAATTATCCGACCGGGTGGGGATCATCGATCACGGCGAACTGATCGCGATGGGCACCCAGGCTGAACTGACCAAACAGGTTGGCGAGATGGAAACGCTCATCCTGCACGTTGGCGAGACTGACGATCCCGAGCGCCTGGCAGCCGCCATCCGCACCATGAAGGGTGTTCTGAAAGCCGATGTGACCGACCACACCGTCACCATCATCGTCCCGGAAGCGGAAGAAGCACTTGCCCCGGCCGTCA
Source organism: uncultured Chloroflexia bacterium (assembly GCA_963828815.1). GTDB lineage: Bacteria > Chloroflexota > Anaerolineae > Anaerolineales > Villigracilaceae > UBA877. The sequence goes on along the minus strand of CAWHGD010000002.1, from coordinate 396,941 downwards.
CCAAGGCCAACGAACTGGGTGTCAAGATCCATTCGGTGGACATGCTTGAGCCAAACTTGGAAGCGGTGTTCCTGCACCTGACAGGCAGGGCACTGAGGGATTAGGGGGCGGGAGGGAGGGGCAAGCATCAGGTAATTTCCTCCCCTCTCATCCAGTTTCCCTGCCTCTATTCCGGAGACCCAAATGAAAAAATTATTCCTGATAGGATTCAAGGATCTGAAACTCGTCTTCCGCGACAAAGCTGCGCTGATCTTTATGCTGCTCGCACCCTTTCTATTAACCCTTGCCATGGGCTTTGTCACCGGGGCGTACGGCAGCAGCGGCTCGAGCGGGCTCAGCCAGATACAGGTGATCCTCGTGAACCAGGACGACGGGCAAATCGGCAAGGCGCTGTCGGACCTGTTCCAATCCGCTGACCTGGCTGACCTGGTGGCTGTCACGCTTGCTGACGATCCCGCCAGTGCCCGCGCCCAGATCGATGCCAATGAAGCGGCGGTCGCGGTCATCATCCCGTCCGGTTTCACGGATAATATCATTCCCGGCGCCAACCAGGCCCCGGCGGATGATGTCGTGCAGATCGAAACCTACAAGAATCCACTCTCACCGGTCAGTTCAGGGGTGATCCAGTCTATCGTCGAGGAATTCATCAGCCGGGTTGAAACCGGGCGCGTTGGCGCGCAGGTGGCTGTCACGCAGATGCTGACAGCCGGTTTGATCCGCCCCGACCAGATCAGCGCCCTGGCGGCTGAGATCGGAGAGAGGCAGGCCAATGCGGTGGATGGGGCAGTGGCGATTGCCTTGCGGGCCGAGGAATCAGGCCAGGCACAGCAGGCTTTCAACCCGATGGCCTATATGACCCCCGGGCTGGCGTTGATGTTCCTGATGTTCACGGTCAGCAACGGCGGGCGCAGCATCCTTACGGAAAAAGCGCTCGGCACCCTGCCGCGCCTGCTGGTCTCCCCCACCAACAGCGCACAGGTGCTGATCGGCAAGATATTTGGCGTCTACCTGACCGGCGTGATCCAGATGCTCATCCTGATCGTAGCCTGTACGCTCCTGTTCGGTATTCAGTGGGGCGATCCGCTGGGCATCCTCGTGCTTGTCCTGGCGGCGGTCTTTGGCGCCACCGGCTGGGGGATGCTCATCACCTCCTTCGCCCGCACCCCGGGGCAGGTATCCAACATCGGGATCGCCATCATGCTCACCTTCGGCATCCTGGGAGGCTCCTTCATCCAGACCTCCATCATGCCGGGCTGGTTCCAATGGTTGAGCCGCATCACTCCCAATTCCTGGGGGCTGGATGGATTCACCATTTTGGGACTGGGGGGCACGCTGGCTGACCTGGCGAAACCCCTGCTGGGCCTGGCCCTCATGGGATTGATCCTGTTCGGCCTTTCGGTCGTCCTTTTCAGCCGGCGTTCCTTCATGCAGAAGTGATCTCGCCAGCCGGTCCCTCCATGCCAGGATTGCATCCCTGGCTGGAAGGTGAGCCGGGGGGCAGGAGAAATTATGAAAAAGATCCTGAACATCTTCTGGAAAGATACCATCCTGCGCTTCTCAAGCAAGTCGGAAATACTATTTTTCCTTATCCTGCCGATCGTCTTTACTTTCATCCTGGCTGGCGGGACGGGCTTCCAGGGCGTGGACAACCGCATCCGCCTGCTGGTGGCGGACCAGGCGCAGTCAACGCTTTCGATACAGATCATTGCGGAATTGGATCGATCCGAGACGGTGCGCCCGGATGTAATGACGCTCGCTGAAGCTGAGAGCGAGTTTGACTCCCGGAATGCCTCCGCCCTGCTCGTCATCCCCGCCGATTGTGACACCGAAACCCTGCGCAGCGGTGAGATCATGCTCGATCTGCGCCAGCTGCCCAATAACCTGAACGGCCAGGCCGCGCAGCGTGCTGTGCAGGCCGTCCTCTACCGGTTGGGCAGCGCCGTCAGCATTGCCAGGAATGCCGTGCTCGAAGCCGAGAAAGTCCGCTCCTTCGACAATGAGGCAGATCGCCAGGTTTATTTTGACTCGGCGTTACAAAGCGCTCAAACACTGATGAATGAGGTTCCAGACCGCATCCATGTCGTCCTGGGTGGGACGAAAGACCCGATCGAATATGACCCGCGCACCAACTCTTCTGCCGGCCAGATGATCACCTGGGTATTCATCCCTCTGATCGGTATTTCTGCGGCGTTTGCCTACGAGCGCCAGCGCGGCACCCTGCGCCGCCTGTTGACCACTCCCACCGGCAGGGGCACTTACCTGCTGGCAACGATCCTGGGATTTGTCTTCTGGGCGCTCGTGCAGATGACCCTGCTGGTGACCTTTGGGGCGCTGGTGATGAAGGTGAACTGGGCTGACAATCCGGCAGCCCTGGCAGTCGTATTGACCGCCTCAGCGCTCGCCGCGGCTTCCATGGGGACCATGCTGGGCACGCTTGTCAGGACAGAGTCGCAGGCTTCCGGGCTCAGCATCATGCTCGGCATGGTGATGGCACTTCTCGGGGGCTGCTGGTACCCGATAGAACTATTTCCCGCCGTGATGCGAAATATCGTCAAGATCCTACCCACCACCTGGGCCATGCAGGGCATGCTGGATATCCTGCTGCGCGGCCAAGGGGTGGCTGGGATCCTGCCTGTGGCCGGAGTCTTGCTCGGCTTTGCGGCATTGTTCTTCGTGATCGGGATCTGGCGCTTCAAATACGAATAATGGACCTCACCGCGTAAAAAAAAACCCACCCGGGAGAATGCACCGGGCGGGCTTCTCAATGAGAAAGGTCATGGATTCTGGATCTCAGCCGCGTGCAGGGTATTCTTCATCAGCATGGCGATCGTCATCGGGCCAACCCCGCCGGGGACGGGGGTGATGAATCCTGCCACTTCCTTTGCTTCTGCGAAATTCACATCACCTACCAGCCGCTGACCGCTTTTCTTGGTGGCGTCCGGGACGGGGTTGATGCCCACGTCGATGACTGCCGCGCCAGGCTTGATCCAATCGCCGCGCACCATCTCGGTCTTCCCGATGGCTGCGATCAGGATATCCGCCTGGCGGATGACACCGGGCAGGTCGCGCGTGCGGGAATGGCAAACGGTGACGGTGGCATTCCGGCTGATGAGCAGCAAGGCGGCCGGCATGCCGACGATATTCGAGCGCCCCAGCACCACGGCGTTCGCCCCTTCGATCTTCACGCCCGCCTGCTCCAACAGGTAGATGCAGCCAAAAGGAGTGCAGGGCACGAAGAGCGGGTCGCGCCCTTTCTGCGCCAGGCGGCCGATATTGAGCGGAGAAAAACCGTCCACATCCTTCTCGATGCTGATGAGCGACAGGACGCGTTCCTCGTTGATCTGCGCCGGCATGGGTAGTTGGACGAGGATGCCGTTGACCTTTGGATCCGCATTCAACTGCCTGACCAGCGTCTCCACCTGTTCCTGGGTGGCATCCGCGGGCAGGTGCTGGCTGATGGAGCCCATACCCAGTTCAGCACAGGCTTTTTGCTTGCTTGCCACGTAAGCGGCTGAATCCGGCCGGTCACCGACCAGCACCGTTGCCAGGGTGGGTTGTGGTTTTCCCATGGCATTGCGTTTGGACACCTGCGCAGCCACTTCATCGCGCACCTTCTGCGCAATGGCTTTTCCGTCGATAAGTTGTGCCGTCATAATCCTCTCCTGTTATGGTCGTTGTATTGATTATATCCTGCCTCGCCTTTCGCCAAAAGTGACGGATGGCACGAATGTACACCCATTGCAACAGTTACAAATACGACAAACCTGGCCGCGATCTTGAGAGGAAAAGCCGTTGACCGTGTAAATAAAATGGACGGGTTCTTCACCCGTCCATTCTGAAGTAATTGGTGTGAAACTGGATTATTTCAAAATGATGTATAGGGCATAAACGATACCGCCGATGCCAAACAACAAGACCCACAGTGCAAGGTCGATCCAAAAATTCTTGCCGATACTGCCTTCATGCAGGTAGACGGCCAGCGGCGGGATGAAGAGTGCGATGATGATTTTTACGATCTTGTTATCCATGAAATGCTCCTTATATTGAATGTGAGGATGGATGCTGCTTATGGATCACATTATACAATGGCAGGGTTCTTTCGCGCCAGCGCCCGTCAGGTTGATGAAAACCCTGTAAAAGCAGGGATTTCCAAATACATCGTTCCCTTGCTCAGGTGATGAACCAATCAGGATGGAATTTATTATGGAGGAAAAGTCCTCTTGAAATGCCTGGCAGAAACGGTCATAATAAGATTCATCGTTTTATTCCAAGGAGGAAGTGATGAAGAATAATCTACTCAGGAAAACCTTGATGACCCTTGCAACCTTTGTCCTCATCCTGTCATTCGTCCAACCGGGGAGGCCTGTGTCAGCGCAGGCACCGGAATTCCCGCAGGAAAATGCCTGGTACCGGTCGTCGCCGTCGGTGGTCTGGTGCGGCGACCCTGCTTCGACCACCACGCTGGAGGTCCACATCGTCGGCAGGACCGACGTGGCCCGCGTCTGGGAGACGGACCTGGGCGGATCCTACGAGAACGGTGATGGCGAACTATTCGACGACGGCACGCACGGGGACATACAGGCTGGTGACAATGTATTCACGCTGGGGCAGGTGGTTTTGCCCTGCAGCCCCCAATTTCTGAGCAGCAGGAATGGCTATGGCAACTGGTGGGGCATGCTGCGTGTGGAACTCACGGACGGCACGCGCATGGAGAATAATTATGGCATGGTTGTTGGTACGGTGGCCCCCGAATTCAAAGATGCCTTCCCGGTGCAGGACTTTGGGAACGGGCTGTCAGCCACCGCATACGCATTCTTTATCCAGGATATGAATCACGAGGTGATGGATAATTATCCCATTGCCAATGTATATTGCGGAACGAGAAACTACGAGGCTTATCGTAAACTCTACAGCGTCTTGCCGGATGTCTTCGATTTTGCCCTGGTGATGCCCGGAATGCAGATTTTCCGACCAAGCGATCTGGCGGAAAACGTTCCCTACGATGTGACCGTCGCCAATTCCATCCAGCACATCGGGATGAACCTGTTCGACCACAGCGCGGATTTTGGTTCCGCCGGGCGTTTGCGCGCCAGCATCTTCCATTCCTTTGGCAGCACCGCCATCGTTGACCATGAAATGGGGCATGCCTGGGGTGTGAATATCGGCAGTACTCTCGGCTTGGTGGACATTTCGGATGGTGTGCCAGACCTGGGGCATTGGAACTCCATGGCTGATATCCAGGGTCAGATGGGAAGATATTTTTTTGGCAACGGCGCCGTCGGGCACTTTGCCTACAACGGGGACGACACCTGGCGGCTGATCGCCAATATCGAGGTGGAGCCTTATTCCCCGGTGGAGTTGTACTTGATGGGCCTGATTCCCCCGGAAGATGTCCCGCCTGTCCATATCCTCAAGGACCCTGACCTCACCGACCTGAACCGCATTACAGCCGCATCCTACAAGACCGTCACCATCGACCAGATCATGCAGGCAGAGGGCGGGGCGCGCATCCCGTCGGCAGGGGAATCACAAAAGGATTTCAGGATGGCATTCATCGTTACCCAGGATACGCCTTACAATGATGCCGCCTATGCCTTCTTCTCCCTCATGTCCTATGAATTGATGAGCAGGCAGCCGCCCCTGAAGAATTCGTCATCCGCTCCTTTCTATTGGGCAACAGGCGGGCGAGGGACCCTGGATACGAGCCTGCCCGTGGAAGTGGGCGCGCCGGAATACCTGCCGGGTGACAGCACTCCCACCCCCATCCCCAGTGTCACCTATCTGCCAACTGAGGCTGCCGCAACCCTCCCGGCCGATTCCACCCCGACCTCCCAGCCGTCCAATCCCGGACGCCCGTCGATCTGCAACAGTGTCTTTGGCCTCCTCGGGTTTGTCCTGGTGCCGGGGATCTGGCACATTTTGAAGAAAAGGCGGTTATAGATATACATCAAAGACGGGCAGGCTGATCGCCTGCCCGTCCTTTTATTCCTGGATTTCCCCGGTCAACCCCTCAGGACTGGCGGTCTTTATCAACACCCGGTCCATGCGGTTCCAGCGCGGCTCCCGTGCGATCGCAGTGACGCGTTGATAGTTGTCGGTCAATCCTTCGATCTGCCAGCCGGCTTCTGTCAATGTGGAGGCGGCTTCCCACAGGACCGGCAGGGTCATTCCGATGGATCTGCGGTGAAACATCCTGGCTTGATCCATCAGCAGCGCCCGCAGGCTGGAACTGCGTGCCTTGACAGTGTCTCCACGCACCTGTCCTCGCATGCGGGCTGCCGGGGTGCCGGGTCGGGAGGAGTAACTGAATACATGCCCTGCGGCGAAGTCCATGCGCCTGGCGAATTCCAGGGTCTGCTCGAACTCCGCTGCGGTCTCTCCGGGAAAACCGACGATGATATCCGTGCTGATCGCCACCTGCGGAATGGCAGCCCGGGCGGATTCCACCAGGGCAGCAAACGCTTCCGGCGTGATCCTGCGAGCCATGCGCTTGAGAACGCTGGCGCTCCCGGATTGCAGGGGCAGGTGCAGGTGCCGGCACAGGCGTGTGTCCTGCCATAGGCTGAAGAAATCCGCATCCAGGTCCCACGGCTCGAGAGAGGAGAGTCGCAGGCGGGCAGGTGGGGTTCGGGAAAGGAGCCCGGAGACCAGGTCAGCAAGGCGGCTGACAGGTTTGAAATCGTGCCCCCATGAGCCGAGGTGGACGCCGGTCAACACGATTTCCTGGGCGCCGCCGTCCAGGGCGGATTTCACATCGGCAACAACCTGCTCCAAAGGGCGTGAATGGGAAGGACCGCGCGCCAGGGTGGTGATGCAGAAAGTGCAGCCGTTATCGCACCCATCCTGAACCTTGATGAAAGCCCGCGTGCGCTGGTGCAGGCCCGGCAGCGGCTGGCGGGCGATCGGCTCAAGGTCGAAGAATTCCTGCGGCAAGCCGAGCAGGTCAGCTGCCAGGTGATCCTTGAGCGTGTTGGGTACGATACGGGTCACACCGCTGAGGGCGGCAGCCCGGTCGGGCTCGAGCGTGGACCAGCAGCCGGTGACGACGATCGCTTCGGCTCCCAGGCGGTTTGCCCGGCGGATGGCGGCGCGCGAATCGGAGGCGGCTTCGGCGGTCACCGTGCAGGTATTCACCACGGCGAGGTCGGCCTCTGCGGGCGAGGCTACGATCGCATGACCGGCAGCCCGGAACTGGAGGCTGATGGTTTCAATTTCCGCCTGGTTCAAGCGGCAGCCGATGGTGTCGAGGAAGATCTTCATAAGTATTAAAAATCCAGAGAATATTCTGACAATCTTTATAATATGCTGCAGCAGGTTTGAGAAGCCTCAAGGATAAGGCTCAGCGATCAGATCGAACAGATCCTAGGGTTTGATCACCATGAAATTATCAAAACTGATCTCCACGCCGCCTTCGTCAAAGGCTCCCGCTAGAAGGCCGGCATCACCGGTTGTAAATGTGGAATCATTGGCGACCGCCACTCGCTGACCATTCACATAGCCCGTCAGCGCGTTCCCGATGCAGTCAAAACGGATGTGGTTGGGACCATCTCCATGAATGATGGCAGCGTTATATGCCATCATCTCCTGCCCGAGCAGGCTGCTTGTGCCATCCCGGATGATCGCGGTGGCATAATAACCGTCGCTGGAGATGATGAAAACATAAAAATTCTCCACATCCTGGTAGCGGCAGATCAGCCCGAATCGATTGTCCGAGGTGCCTGCCAGACGGGCGGTATCCACTTCAACCTGGACATCTCCATAGGATTGCCTTGAAACTGCCCAGAGGTCGTAACCGGCTGAATTAACGACCACCCTGTAAGCACCCTGCAAATATCCAAGCGAGCCGATCGCATCCGATGCTTCCGGCCAGCCGTCCGTGGGATCAGAGAAATCGTCGTGGTAGAGCGCCTGGCCCGATTGAGTCAGCAGGTCGGTGATGAATGCTGACTGGCAGGCCGTTAAAAGGATCATCAGGATAAAGAGGGACATTATTTTCATGGTTGTTTACTCTCGCTTGACGCTCTCCAGCACGGGGAGCCTCGCTATGGAAAATATTGTTCCAACAACCTCCCGGCCTGTAAACCATACGCACTTTCGGGTTCCAGTGCTTGTGCCAGGGTGAGGTAGGATAGAGCCGAAGCGCGATCACCGGTCTGCATGTAGACCAATCCCAGGTGCAGGGCCGGGGCAGCCTCGGTAGGGGCTAAACTATAGGCTTTTTTAAGATGTACTTCCGCAGCCGGGTAATCCTCGAGAAGGAACTCCGCCTGGCCTGCCAGGTCGTGGGAGCGCCAATCGTCCGGAGCAAGTTCGATCAATTTCAGTGCTGCCGGCAGCCCGGTGGCTTCCAGATCCACTTCGTTCGAAACGCAGAAGGTCACCAGCGCCCTCCAGGTGGAGGGATCCTCGGGTGCAAGCAGGACTGCACTTACGTAGTATCCATACGCGGCAACCAGGTCGCCAGCCTGTTCTGAGGCGCTGCCCAGCGCCATCTGCCAGCCGGGATCTTCCGGTTCCAATGCTGCTGCCACCAGGAAGGCTGTGCGCGCATCCAGAGGCATTCCATTGCGCTGAAGGTACATTCCATATAATCCCTGCACCATCGCGGACCTGGATCCGAGGGTTAATGCCCGATGAATTTCGCGGGTCCCATCCATGCCTTGCTGCTGAAGCGCCTCTGCAAACCAGGCCCAGGCTTCTGCATAGTCCTTGTTCACTTCGATGGCATTCTGAAATGCTTGCTCCGCAAGGTCCCATTCACCCAGGGCAGCCAAGGCCCGCCCGCTAACAAGGAACTGATAGGCGCGATCATCCGAGAGCAGGGCGGAATTTAGCGCAGTGCGCAGTCTCTGGACGGGACTATCCAATCCCGGGTCGATTTCAGCGGCCTGCAATAATTCGGGCAATGCCTCTTCGGGTGTAGACGCAGCAAGCAACAGACCGAGGGTGTATTGGGCGTAGGCATTCTCCGGTTCAACGGTGAGGGTTGCACGCCAGTATTCGATCGCGGCCTCCAGGTTGCCCAACTCACGTTCTGCAGCAGCTAGGTTGCTGCTTGCCTGTGCGAGAGGCAGGGCTTGCTTCCAGGCGTCCATCGCCAGGGTCAGGTCTCCGCGCCGCTGGTGGGCTGTTCCGAGCTGAAGCCAGCCGGATTTCGAAAGGGCCTGGTGCTCGAACGCCTTCGAGAAGTAGGTAATGGCCAGGTCCAGATCGCCTTCCTGGAGTGCCAGGTCGCCAGCCTTCTCCCACAGCGACGGGATCCAGAAGACACGCGCCGCAGCGGAGGCATACGCGTTGATTGCTCCCGGCCTGTCCCCCGATCCTACAAATCGTTGTGCAGACCTCAATTCCAACAGACCATCGATCGGCCTTGGAACCAGGATGAGAGCCAGCAAGGCGAGGAGAATCAGGACCTCTTTTGGACCAGGGATCTTATTCATATTGATAACGACTATTATATATCACGGTGAATGCCCTCAGAGGATAGGCATCCCGTTTGGGAACAGCAATAATAATGTCGGGAAATCGCCATTTTTCCCTACCCATCTTGCTTCCATTTTGGAAACCGCGAAAAACCCATGAAATATGGTATACCCACCCTGCATAAAATGGTATAAACTTATGGGAAGCAGTATAATCGCGCAGGCGGAAGATGCCTATGAGCCTTTTCTTCAACCAGATCCTGACACTCCTGACCAATCCTCCGGGGAATTTAATCTACCACGTGGTGCTGGTATTTACCATTGCCGGCACTCTGCAAGGGGCGATTCTCTTCCTGCGTTCAAGTCAATTTCCCCAGGCGCGCCGGACGGTATTGGGACTTGGCATCTTGCTGGGGCTGCAGGTTGTCCTTTTTATTATCAGCGGTTTGGCCCTGCGGGGTTGGCTTGATCCGAAGATCGTTCTTCCCCCACTCGACCGGGCAGTGACCCTGCTGGCGCTGATCTGGATCACCTGGCTGTGGGTTTACCCGGAGCCTCTGCGGCTGTCGGATTTTTCCACCTGGCTGCTCAGCCTGCTTGTGCTAGCCTTCTTTGGTGTAACCCTGGCGTTGTGGGCTCAGAAACCGGGAACCAGTTTTAATGCCTCCGTTTTTGAAAAGGTCTGGCAGGTGGTCAGCCTGGCGGTGGTGGTACTGGGCACCCTCGGGCTGCTGAGACGCAGGCCGAATGGCTGGGGCAATGGGCTGGCGATGCTGATCCTGGCATTTCTCGGCCACCTGCTTAGCCTGTTCTGGCCGATGGGGGGCAACTTCCCCGGGTTCGTGCGCCTGACCCAGCTGGCACTCTTCCCCATCCTGCTGACGATCCTGCAGCGATTTCCCGCCTCGGCCCCGGAACGCACACCTGTCATCAAGACAGATCCCGTCACGGAAGAAGCCACCCTGGAACGGCGGCGGTACACCACCGATCCAAAAACCTTTCACTCGCTGATGACGCTTGCGGCTGAGATCAACGCCGACAAGGTCGGGCGTGCCATGACGCGCGGCATTGCCCAGGCCATGTTCGCTGACCTCTGTTTCCTGGTTACCAACGGTGACGATAAGAGCCTGACGATCACCTGTGGATATGACCTGATCCGCGAAGAGAACCTGGAAGGATCAACGGTCAACAAGGAAATCATCCCTCTGCTCGCCAATGCCATCCAGCGCGGGCGTCCGCTGCGCCTGCCTTCCAGCAGCACTTCCTCGGACCTCAAAGGGCTTGGTGAAATCCTCGGTTTGAGCAATCCTGGCAACCTGCTGAGTGTTCCGATCGCCTCGAGGGAAAGCGGGAATTTGGGCGGCATCCTGATCCTCTCGCCGTATTCCAACCGTTTATGGAATGCAGAAGACCAGGCTTATCTCTCCCATGTGTCCAGCCTGTTCATCCCCATCCTGGAGCGCAGCCAGCGTGCCTCGCTGCTGGAAGGGGAACGAGACAAAGCGCTGAAGGAGGCGCAGGCGGCTCGCGAACAGGCGGAACAGGCAGTCAAGAAATCCGAGGAAGCGGTCAAGGAACTGGAAAAGGGACAGGAAAAGGTTGCGCAATTGCAGGGTGAGAACAAGTCCGCGCTGCAGACCGCGCAGGAGGAATCCTACAAAACGATCAAATCGCTCAAGACCCAGATGGAGCAGATGCGCCAGACCGGAGGGATGGGGGGCTTGCCGGGCGAATCAGCCCAGCTGGAGAGTGAACTGCGCCAGGCCCTCGAAGAGATTGCCCGCATGCAGAACGCCCTGGCAGACGCCAATGTCATCATTTTGGAACTTGAGCAGCGGCACAAATCGCCCATCACCAGCGAGCAGGTGGATGTGATCGCTTCCATTTCCCAGGAATTGCGCCAGCCAATGTCTTCCATCGTGGGCTATACAGACCTACTGCTGGGTGAATCGGTGGGCATCCTCGGCGCCCTGCAGAGCAAGTTCATCGAACGCATCAAAGCCTCCACGGAACGTATCGGCGGGCTGGTGGATGATCTCATCCAGATCACCAACCTGGACACCGGCAAGATGGAATTCAAGGCCGAATCGATCGACCTGAACCTGATCATTGACAACGCGATGGCCTACACAGGCACGCAGATCCGCGAAAAGAACATCACCCTGCGTCTCGACATCCCCGAGGCTGCCCCGCGCGTGCAAACAGACCGGGATGCCCTGCAACAGATCTTCATCCACCTGCTGCAGAACGCCACGGCTGTCACCCAGGCGGAAGGGATCATCACCCTGCGCGTCCAATTGCAGAACGAGGCCGTGGAGCATTTCCTCTCCATCCAGGTGACGGATACCGGCGGGGGCATCGCTTCCGAGGATATCCCGCGCGTGTTCGCCCGCCGCTATCGCGCCGAACACTCGCTCATCCAGGGGTTGGGTGATACGGGTGTGGGGCTTTCCATCGCCAAGTCGCTCACCGAAGCACAGGGCGGCCGCATCTGGGTGGAAACGGAAGCAGGCACCGGTTCGACCTTCAGCGTTATTCTGCCAGTCTTGCTCGAGGCGGAAGTTGTGAAATAGAATGCGGAACCTGCGTCAGGTAATCTGGGGAATCGTCACTGCCCTAATCTCTGCAGGATTACTATTGGGAGGATTTTCGCTTTCGCTGGCCGAGGGCAGCCTGCCCTTGCCTGCCGCCACCTTCACCCAGGCTGGGACGATCACTTCCTCAGCAACCCTTTCACCCACAGAATCGCCTTCCCGGAAACCTCCCATCGTGACACCCACACTGCCTGCCACCGTCACGAGGACCTTCACCCCCACCAGCAGTTCCACCCTGCCTCCCCCGCCCACAAACTGCCCTCCACCCGCGGGTTGGGTGCCTTACGTGGTTCAACCCGGTGACACGTTCAACGGGTTGGCGATGCGCCGGGGAACCACCGGTACGGAAATCCGCACGGGTAACTGCCTGGGATCAAATGGCTTGTTTTCCGGGCAGGTGATCTATCTTCCGCCCCTGCCCACTTCGACACCGGTCGCCTGCGGCGCTCCGCATGATTGGGTCACCTATATCGTTCAGCGGGGAGACACTCTGTTTCACCTGGGCCAGTCGTTTGGCATTCCCTACACGGAGATCAAGCGGGCGAACTGCCTGACCAGTTCGATTATCCACATCGGGCAGATCATTTACGTCCCGCCCTGGGCCACCCGCACCCCCTCACCGACCCCGATCCTATTCTACGACACCCCCACCGAGACTGCCAGCGTGGAAACCGGATTTCCAACTGAACCTGCCACCGAGCCGCTCCTGCCCCCGCCGTGAGGCCTCCCTGCCAGGCGCATTCAGCCGACAACACCCTATGCGTTCCCGAACAATCCACCTCGCCTGCCTGCTCCTGATCCTGGTCTCCGCCTGCGGACCCCAGACGCCTGCATCCGCACCCCTGGCCACACCCACTGCGCTTGTCCTGGTGACCGTACCGGCAGATGCCACCCCCACTGCCACCCCATTCCAACCTTTACCGGGGACGGACCTGACCCAGCCCGGGATCGGCATAACGGAAACACCGATTCCGGTAATTGCCACCCCTGATCCCAACATCGTTACATCCCCAACCACCACACCGGTCTCGTTTTACGTCCCACCTTACGCACCCGATCCTTCGCAGACGTTGAATGGAGCGGATACTGTCACGTTCCTGCTGCTCGGCTCCGACAAGCGACCGGGTCAGACCTACTTCCGCACCGACACCATCATCATCGCAGTGATCCGCCCCTCATTGGGCCAGGTGGCGCTCATTTCCGTCCCGCGTGACCTGTATGTCTACATTCCCACGGTGGGCATGGATCGGGTGAACGCCGCTTATGAATATGGTGAAATGTACAACTACCCCGGTGGAGGCTTCGCCCTGCTCAAGGAAACGATCCAGTATAACCTGGGCCTCAGCATCGACCACCTGGCCATCGTGGACTTCGATGGCTTCCGCCGCATCGTGGATACGTTGGACGGGATTGATGTGCCGGTATTTTGCGCTTACACCGACTGGCACCTGATCGATCCCGGTTATGACCCTGAGAACGAGGATAACTGGGCACTCTATACGGTCGGGCCGGGTGTCATTCACATGAACGGGGACCTGGCACTCTGGTACGCCCGCTCACGCAAGAAATCCAGCGATTTCGACCGCGGCCGGCGCTCACAGGAAGTGCTGCGCGCCCTCTACACGCGCGCCCTGCAGACCGGGTCGATCAGCAAGATCCCGGAACTCTACAATGATTTTAAATCCACTCTCATCACTGACCTAACCCTGCCTGACCTGCTTGAACTTGCCCCCCTGGCCTTGCATCTGAACAATGCCGATATTCGCAGTTATTTCATCGGCAAGGACATGGTGACCGGCTGGATGACACCCGGCGGTGCCAGTGTGCTGCTGCCAAACGGTCCGGTCATCCAGGCGATGCTCCAGCAGGCACTTTCACCCTCACCCCGCCCCGCGGAAGTGGAACCATTGATGGTGGAAGTTCGCAACGGGACGGCCAACCTGGGCTGGGATTCGCTGGCTGCCGAGCGCCTGAACTACGTAGGGTATGACACCCGCCTGGCTTCCGCCGACCGGCAGAATTATGTCAACTCCCTGCTCTATGACCTGGCTGTAACCCCGGACATGAACCGTGTAAATTCGCTGTTGAATGTGCTCGGCCTGCCACCGGAGGCATTTGTCACCGCCCCGATGGCAGGTGGACATGAATTATGTCCTGATCGTTGGCGCCGATTACCAGCCTTGTTTTAACCCGGCTGGACATCAGCCCTTAAAATGAAACGGCTCCCCGGAAGGGGAGCCGTTGATTAATTACCAGGCTCAGACTTTCTTCAAAACCGGCAGGCCATTGGCCGTCTCGCTGACTTTGTATCCGGCAGGGACAGCATCCAGCACGCCAGCCTTCTTTACCTTGGCGAAGAAATAGAGCGTCTGGGTCTTACCAGTCTTGGTCTTTCTGCTCGTGGCATGCAAGAAATATGTGACACCTTTTTTGTTGGTATGACTGAAAGCCATGGTATCCTCCTTGTGGGACAAAGCCTGTGACAGTTATAATTGCCACAGGTGATTGGTAACGCCTATTATAAACGGATTTCGACCGCCTTGCGGCTCCAATTTTTGAGCCGGAAAACGGTGAGGCAGGTGGGGTATAATCACGCCCGTGACGAATCCCGAAGCGACCGGAAGACCTGTCGGAACAGGAACTGCGCCGCCTGCTGTTGGACAAGCGCCACGACTCCCGCCAGAGACGGCTGGAGCGATTCCGGCGCACGGGTCGTGCAGTCCGCCTCGCCCCAGACCTGCCGCCGGCAGCCCTGGACGAATGGCGCACCCAGCTTCCGCTCGAGACGCAGGAGGCAGGTATTGCCAGCACCACAGCCTACCCGCTGAAGAGGCGCTGGTTCGACCGTCTCCTGCTTGCGGTGGAAGTGCTGGCGATCTTTGGGCTGGCTGGCATCCTCTTCAACGGCTTTGGATTGCTGCGCACCCTGAACCAGGAAGTGGTGGCAGCCCTGCACCAGGATACCCCGACAGCCACGGCGATCATTACTGCGGTTGTTCTGCCAAGCGGTCATACACCCCCCATCGGCGGCAGGCGGAGCGCAGTTCAATGAAGCCGAGATACCCGAACACCTGCGACCGCTGGTGCAATCTCTTGCCAACCTGCCGGTACCCACGCCGGGACCCCAGCAGGCGATCCAGATCGATATCCCGGCATATCGGCATCCTGAACTGGCCCATTGTCCAGGGTGACGGCTGGGAGCAACTGAAGAAAGGCGTTGGTCAGCACATTGGCTCTGCCAACCCCGGCGAGAATGGAAACGTGGTCCTGGCAGGGCATGATGATGTGTTCGGGGAAGTCTTCCGCAACCTGGATAAACTCGCAGCCCGGCGCGAGGGTGATCCTGTATACCATGCAGCGGCAGTTCGTTTACCTGGTCACCGAAACGCGCATCGTAGAACCAAGCCAGGTGGAAGTGATGAACCCCACCAGCTACGCAACCGTCACGCTGATCAGTTGCTACCCGTACATGGTTGATAACAAACGCATCGTTGTGTTTGCGACACTTCAAAATCCCTAGGAGATTTTATGAGCAAGAAGAAAAGAAATCAGGCTTCCCGGCAGGTCAGTTCACTGGCAGCAAAACCTGTGGAATTCAACCCGGATTACAGCATCATCAAACGCGATCTGAAGCATATCGGTATCCTGGTGGGTGCTTTCTTTGCCATCCTGATCCTGCTGGCGATATTCCAGAACCAGCTTATCGCCCTGCTCGTTAAATAGAACCGATGGGAGGAGATCTCCCTGCAGTGGAGGTTCCGCCCACGCGGCTCCATGGCTTCGAACCTGCAGACCGTTAAACTGGAAAAACTGACTTACGGCGGCGATGCCCTGGGAAGATTGCCGGACGGGCGGGTTGTTTTTGTTCCCTTTGGATTGCCGGATGAAACAGTTCGCCTCCGCATGGTGGAGGAGAAACGCGGCCATGTGCGCGCCGAACTGGTCGAAATCCTGGAACCATCCCCGGAGCGCATCGCCCCACGTTGCAGGCATTACGGTGTGTGCGGGGGATGCCATTACCAGCATCTGGATTACCAAGCCCAATTAACAGCCAAGACCGGTATCCTGCTTGACCAGTTGAAACGCCTCGGCAGGGTAGGAGATCTCTCCGCTGGGACCAATCTTTCCATCTCCCGATGAATGGAATTTCCGCAACCACATCCAGTTCCATTTGAACCCGGAGGGGAAACTGGGCTACCTGGCAGCACACACGCGGAGTGTGGTTGCCATAAGTGAATGCCACCTTCCTGAACCACCCCTGAACCAGCTGTGGCCGGACCTGGATTTTGACCTCAAACTTGGGCTGGAACGCGTCTCGCTCAGGCTCGGCATGGATGGGGAATCGATGCTTGTGCTGGAATCGAGATCGGCTGAACTGCCGCAGTTGGACCTGGAGGCATCCCTTTCCGTGGTGCACCTTTCAGGCGGGGATGCCGTGGTGATGGCGGGGGATGACCACCTGGTCATGCAGGTCAACGACCGCCAATTCCGCGTCTCGGCGGCCTCGTTCTTCCAGGTGAATACCGCCATGGCTGGAAAGATGGCGGCATACCTGGTGGATAACCTGCCGGTCTCAGCGACGACCACCTTGCTGGAGGTGTACTGCGGAGTCGGGTTGTTCAGCGCTTTCTTCGCCGGGAGGGTGGCGCGCCTGGTCGGGATTGAAGCCTCACCGCAGGCATGCGAGGATTTCACTGCCAACCTGGACGAATTCGATAATGTCGAACTCTACGAAGCCCGGGCGGAAGACGTCCTGCCTGCCTTGCAGTTCAAACCCGACCTGGTGATCCTTGACCCGCCGCGCACCGGAGTGCAAACCCGCGCCCTGGATGCCCTTCTGAACCTGAGACCGAGACGCATCGCCTATGTCTCCTGCGACCCGTCCACGCTGGCGCGTGATGCAGCCCGTCTCAGCGCAGGTGGCTATGGTTTGCGCCAGGTGGCGCCTTTCGACCTTTTCCCCCAAACCTATCACATCGAGAGCATTTCCATCTTCGAGCAAGATTGAGAGTTCGGAAGCCAACATGCCTGGCTTTGCAGGGATGACCTCCGAAACCCTGAAAGGAGAAGCGTATGCGTTGGGAAGAATTGACCGGAGACCAGTTTCCGGAAGCCGTTCAGAAATCCGAAGGTGTATGCCTGCTGCCGCTCTCGTGTATCGAACGACACGGGCATCATCTACCTCTCGGAACCGACTTGTTCATCGGTCGCGAACTCTGCCAGCGGGCTGCGCAGCTTGAAACGGCGGTGGTTTTCCCGGACTTCATTTTCACCCAGATCTTCGAAGCCCGGCATGTGCCCGGTACGGTGGGCATCGAGCCGGAGTTGATCATCCGCCTGCTGGAAGCCACCTGCCGCGAGATCGCCCGCAACGGTTTTAAGAAGATCGTTATCGTCAATGCCCACGGCGGTAACGAGCACCTGATCTACTACTTTGCCCAGATCCAGCTGGCAAGCCGGCGCGATTATGTGGTCTACGTTCCCAAACCATCCTACCAGGGTGAAGAATCCTCCACTGCCGCCCAGTGGGAGACGGTGATCGATGACCATGCCGGGGAGCGCGAAACCAGCATGATCCTTGCCGTTCGACCAGAACTGGTGGACATGGATAGCCTGCCAACGGACGGCGAAGGGATGCCGCTGGGAAGGCTCAAATCCCTGCGCGACCAGGATACCTATGTGGGCATCTGGTGGTATGCGGATAATCCCACCCATTACTGCGGTGATGGCCGGCCTGCCAGTGCGAAAAAAGGTGAAACCTGGTTTGCCGACCGGGCAAACACGCTGGCGAAAGCCATCCGCACCATCAAGGCTGACGAGGACTCCAAACGCCTTCAGGACGAATTCTTTGATAAGATCGGGTGAGTTGCGGGCGAACAGGAACAGCGCAAGGAATATACCCCGCCAATAATATTCAGACCATTCTCCATCACCTCATGGCGGGAAAATAAAAGCGAAGCCGCTGGATGACCATTCATCCAACGGCTTCGTTGTTTTCTCAAGATTAAATCGGGGAGGAGGAAAGCCTTCTGCGCTGGATGCGTCGTTCGCTTTCTTCAGCCAGGCGTTGGATATTTTCCATGATGACATCTGAAATACGGCGGACGTGTTCACGGTCTCCGACATCCCCTCGATACCGGGCGGCTTTTCCCACCGTGATGGCATACGGCCCGCGCAGGTACCAGCGTGCTTCGGATGGCACCCCTCCGGCAATTTTTGAGCGTATGTTGTGACAGCGATCCCTGTGCAGAAAGATCCCCACCGGCACCACCGGAGCGCCGCTGCTGATCGCCAGCCTTGCCGCTCCGCTGCGTGGCGGGAGAAATCCCCCTTCAAGCGGACTGATATGCCCTTCAATAAAAATGGCGACCGAGCGGCCTCTCTCCAGTTGCTGGCGGGCCTGCTCCAACGCAGCTCTGCCCTCCAGCAGCGGGACGGGGATCTCCTCCACCTTGCGCAGGAACCAGCCAAACACAGGCACCCTGAAGGCTTTTTCAGTGATCAGCACGTTCACCTGCTGGTGGGAGATCATGTGAATGAGGAAAGGATCCGTTGCACTGGGGTGATTTGCCACATAGATGACCGGGCTGAAATGATGCTGGCTGTGCCGCTGGATGTCGAGGCGCAGCATGACCAGGGCGAAAATACGCACGAATACCCTGCTTGCCTGGTATAGAAATTCCTGCAAAAGGTCACCTCCTTGAAAAAGCAGTCATGGACGGATGGAGATAACAATGTTTCTTTTTTCAATCAGGTTACCAGGATTTCCCAAATCCTGCCTATCCGGATGATAACAACCGGCTATATTTCTAACACCTTAATTGCCGAAAAGAACCGGGAATATTCGACCCGGTTGCCGGGTATGAATATCAATTAACGGGTGATTCTCAATATACTTCATGAAAAAAAAGGTGTTGGGAGAGTGACACCCTCCCAACACCCCTGGTTACAACTTTATTCAAACGATTTTGCGAATCCACCCGATCACTTTATCAGGTTGCGCAGAACAGTATGCAGGATGCCGCCGTTGCGGAAGTAATTGACCTCCACGTCGGTGTTCAGCAACGTTTGCGCTTTAAAAACGATCTCTTTGCCGTCCGGTTTGCTGGCTTTCACCGTGACGGTACTCCTGGGAGTCATGCTGTCATTCAAACCCTCGATATCGATGACCTCATCGCCTCTCAATCCAAGACTCTCGGCGTTTTGACCATCCACATAGCGCAGCGGGAGCACCCCCATCCCCACCAGGTTGGAGCGGTGGATGCGCTCGAACGACTCGGCGATGACAGCCTTCACCCCTTGAAGCATGGGTCCCTTGGCTGCCCAATCTCGGCTGGAACCGGTGCCGTATTCCTTGCCTGCCAGCACGATTGCCGGGATGCCATCCGCCTGGTATTTCATCGCAGCATCGAAGATGCTCATTTCCTCGCCGGAAGGCTGGTGTTTTGTCCAGTTGCCTTCGCGCGGAGCCACCATCAGGTTCTTCAGGCGGATGTTGGCGAACGTGCCGCGTGCCATGACGCGGTCGTTGCCGCGCCTCGAACCGTACGAATTGAAGTCGCGCACCTGCACGCCGCGTTCCTGCAGGAATTTCCCTGCCGGGCTGTCGGCAGCAATGTTCCCGGCGGGGGAAATATGGTCGGTGGTGATCGAGTCGCCGAGCAAAGCCAGCACCCGCGCGCCATGGATCTCATGGATAGGAGACACTTCAGGTTTCAGCGACTGGAAGAAGGGCGGATGCTGGATATAGGTGGATGCCTCGTCCCAGGGGTACAGGTCGCTCCTGGACACCTTGATGGCTTGCCACATGTCAGATCCTTCGAACACGTGCGCATACTTGTCTGCGAACATGCCGGTGCTGACGCTTGCCAGCACCACCTCCGCCACTTCCGCGGAGCTGGGCCAGATATCCTTGAGATGAACCGGACCATCCCTGCCCATTCCGATCGGTTCGCTGGTTAGGTCGATATCCACCGTGCCGGCGAGGGCGTATGCCACCACCAGCGGTGGCGAGGCCAGGTAGTTCGCCTTCACCAGGGGATGAACGCGGCCCTCGAAGTTGCGGTTGCCCGAGATGACCGCCGCGGCCACCAGGTCGGACCCAGTGACAGCCTTGGCAACCTCGCCGGGCAGCGGTCCGCTGTTGCCGATGCAGGTGGTGCAGCCGTAGCCCACCACGTTGAAACCCAGCGTGGAGAGCGGCTTCAACAGGTCGGCCTGTTCGAGATAATCAGTGACCACCCGGGATCCGGGTGCCAGGCTGGTCTTGACATAAGGCGGGACGGTGAGACCTTTCTCAACCGCCTTCTTCGCCACCAGACCCGCCGCAACCATGACGGATGGGTTGCTGGTGTTGGTGCAGGAGGTGATGGCGGCGATGACCACCGCGCCGTGCCTGATCTCGTAAGAACCACCATTGGTGCCCACTTTCCCGGTGCGCTTCAACGCATCGGGCTTGAGTTCATAACCGCGTTCCTTGACCGGTGCGGTCAACGCTTTCTGAAAGACCGATTTCATGTCTGCGAGTGTCACGCGGTCCTGCGGGCGTTTTGGGCCTGCCAGGGAGGGCACCACGCTGCCCAGATCGAGTTCCAGTGTATCGGTAAACTCCGGGTCAGGTGTGCTGCTTTCGCGGAACAGGCCCTGGGCACGGCAGTAGGCTTCCGTTCGGGCGATGACTTCCTCCGGGCGGTTGGTGAAGCGCATGTAGCGCAGCGTCTCCCCATCCACCGGGAAGAAGCCCATCGTTGCCCCGTATTCGGGAGCCATGTTGGCGATCGTGGCCCGGTCCGTCAGCGACATGCTGTCGAGTCCGGGGCCGAAGAATTCCACGATCTTGTCCACCACGCCTTTCTTGCGCAGCATCTGGGTGACTATCAGGACCAGGTCGGTGGCGGTGATGCCTTCCTTAAGTTGACCATACAATTTGAAGCCGACCACATCTGGCAGTAGCATGTCCATCGGTTGACCGAGCATCACGGCTTCGGCTTCGATCCCGCCCACCCCCCAGCCGACCACGCCCAGGCCGTTGATCATCGTGGTGTGCGAATCGGTTCCGATCAACGTGTCCGGGAACAGCAGTTCGCCCTTGCCTGTGCCATCCTTGCCGGTCAAAACCACCCGGGCGAGATATTCCAGGTTCACCTGGTGGATGATACCGGTGGCAGGCGGCACCACACGGAAATTACTGAAGGCTTTCTGCCCCCACTTGAGGAATTCATAACGTTCGCGGTTGCGCTGGAATTCCATCTCGGCATTGCGCTGGAGCGAATCGGGTGTGGCAAAGAAATCCACCTGCACCGAGTGGTCGATCACCAGGTCAACGGGCACGAGCGGGTTGATCTTCTTGGGATCTCCGCCCAGGCGGGCGACCGCAGAGCGCATCGCCGCCAGGTCCACCACCGCCGGCACGCCGGTAAAATCCTGCATCACCACGCGGGCGGGCAGGAAGGGGATGCCGGGCCGGCTTCCCCCGGCTGGGCGGAAGGCGTCCAGCCGGCAATATTGCGCACATCCTCCTGGGTGATCTCGCGGTCGTTGCATTGCCGCAGCGCCGCCTCGAGCATGATGCGGATCGAGAACGGCAGCCGGGCAAGTCTCACCAGGCCTGCTTTTTCCAGCGCGTCCAAGCGGTAGATGGTGTACTTCTTTTCCCCAACGCTCAACTGCGCGCGTGACTTGAAGTGATCTGCAGACATTCTTACCTCCTTCAATTGCCCAACTCATGAAGTTGTGCCATCAGTGTATCACGTTCGGCCTCTTGCAAGAAACCTGCGCGAGCCGCGGCCAGGATGTGTTCTTTAAGCAGTGTGGAACCCATGCCCAGGTCATCGTCTGGGTGCGGGCGATCTCCTGCAATGTTTCCAGGCGCAGGCTGCCCTCTAGATGACGGTGAAGCTCCACCTTGAGCAGGCTCTTGTAGAAATGGATCGATTTGTCCACTAATGTCTGTGTCGTTTCCGTTTTTTATCAGCGTGCGGGGCTGGAACGGTGGCCGCCGCAGGTGCGGGGCCTGTCTCAACGGCAATCTCGGCCTGGGCTGCGGCGCCGCGCGGCTGGTAGAGAAAGATGCGGCCGATGACACCGGCGCGTATGTCCGCCAGCAGAGTCTGGAACATGACCGAGGCCTGGCTTTTGTATTTTACCAGCGGGTCGCTCTGGGCGTAGGCTTCAAGCCCGATGGAAACACGCAGCGCCTCCACCCGGGTGAGGTAATCCACCCACAGCTCGGTGATCGCCCCGAGCAGCACCTGGCGGTAGATCTGGCTTTGCACACGCCGCCCCAGTTCCTGCGGTGGCAGCCCGGGAGCATTCTCTCCCATGCGGGTAATCTCGCTCTGACCCCAGGCAAGCCGCTGGGCTTCCTGCGCCTTCTGCAGGTGCTCGAGCACCTCCTGCCCGAGGCTGGAGGTGTCCCGCGCGGTCAGCAGTTCTCCAGCCAGGTGGACGTAATTCAGCCGGTTGAACACCTGGCGCACCTGGCGGTGGGTTTTCGGGTCGAAGGAGGTGCTGCTGCCCTGCGCCACCAATGCCAGCAGGCGGAAGCGGGTCTGTTCATCGGTCTGGGGCAGTCGTTCGATAGCGGTTTCGATCTCATGGGTGATCTGCCCGTCTTCGCCCAGCAGGTTCTCAAGGCGTCCAACCAGCACCTGGCGAACCTTCTCTTCCACCTGGTCTGCCACTGCCTGCCACTCGAGGCCTTCCAGCTCAGCCAGGTCGAGCCCGAGCGATTCGCCGAGCCTGAATTCTATCGTGCTGGCGAGCCGGGAAATATTCGTGGAAACGACAGACGCCTCCACCTGGGCGTGCAGTTCAGCGGAGAGGCTGCGCGGGTCATCGACCAGTTCCTGCATCCGGTCAGCCTCCAGCCGCAGGGGGACGCGCGTCAGGGTGGAGATCTCTTCCAGGATGAGCGCCGGGCGCTGGTTCTCGCCTTCCGGATTTTCGCCCAGCCCGTCGAGGGCTGTATCGAGCACCTCCAGCCGCTCGTCGACCTGGGATTGCAGGTTTTCACCAAGATGGTCGATTTGCTCGATGACGGAGTTGAGGAAATGCACCTGGTCGGCTTCGAGGGCGCGCCGGGCCAGATTGGGCAGTTCTGATTTCAGGTCAGCAGTTGAGGCGCCAAGTTCATCCAACAGCACCTTGTAGGTGTAGGATGGGAAGACGCCGTTGGGGGTGTTGAATGGAGGCTGCACCTGGTCGAGCCAGGCGAGGAAACGCCAGTATTCCTCGTTTTGCGCGGCTTCCCCCGCCGCGCCGCTCCACTTCCTGCGCCAGCAGTTCGTTCACATCTTCGACCAGGTCTTCCTTTTCAAACACCCGGTTGCGTTGATCGTAGATGCGCTGGCGCTGGGCGTTGAGCACATCGTCGTATTCGAGCAGGTGCTTGCGGACGTCAAAATTTGCCCCCTCCACCCGGTGCTGCGACTGCTCGATCATGTTGGTGACCAGGCGGTGCTGCATGGGGTAATCGTCGTCGATCTTGAAGCGCTCCATCACGGCTTTCACCTGTTCGCCGCCGAACATGCGCATCAGGTCGTCTTCCAGCGACAGGTAGAAACGCGAGGAGCCGGGGTCTCCCTGGCGGGCGGCGCGGCCGCGCAGCTGGTTGTCGATGCGCCGCGCCTCGTGCCGCTCGGAGCCGATCACGTGCAGGCCGCCGCGGGCGCGCACCTGTTCCATGTCCTCAAAATACTGCAGGAAGAGCTTCACCTCGGCATCGTAGATGCTGAAGAGGGCCGGGTCGGCTTTCTGCAGGGCTTCGCGCCGCTCCTGCAGCGACATGTCATACGGGTCCTTGAAGCCGGCCTTGCGCAGCACGCGTGCCACGGCGGAGATCACCTCCTCCGCCAGGTCGCCGCCCAGTTTGATATCCACGCCGCGGCCGGCCATGTTGGTGGCAATCGTCACCGCACCGAACGCGCCAGCACCGGCGATGATCTGGCTTTCCTCGGTGTGCTTGCGGGCATTCAATACCTGGTGCGCCACCCCGCCCTGCAGCACCGACCTGAGCCGGCTCTCGTCCGCTTCCTCCAGCCCGAGGATTTCCAGCAGGCGCTTCAGGTTGGCGTCATCCTCCGGGTTGAGGGAAAGACCAAGTTCCTTCGCCAGCGGGCGCAGGTCTTCAGGGCGCGCCTGCTCGAGCGGCTTGTTGAGCGGCTGCAGTTCCTCGATGATGCGGCCGTCCTCGAAACGCTCGTTCTTTTCCAGCCAGGCATGTCGCAGCAGCAGGATCTGCATCAGCCGGCGGACCGGTTCCGCGCGCAGCCGGCTTGACAGGCGCTCCGAGCCTTCCACCGATGTCGTGCCCACCAGGATCGGGCGCCCCATGCAGTGGTATGTCACGATCTCACGCACCAGCGAGCGCAGCTTGGCTTCCACACTGCGGTAGATGATATCCGGGTAGTCCTTGCGCCGCCAGAAGACCACCTCCCTTTGTGGATCGGAACTGCGGGCAAAATAGTCGTAGACATAACCCTGCTCATCCTTTGCCTTCACCTCCACCAGTGCTGCATCTGTTCCAAAGGCCTGGTACTCCAGGTTGGTGGGGATGGGCAGGACGGGCAGTTTGTAGATCTTGTCGAATTCCTCCGCCTCGGTGAGCGCCGTGCCGGTCATGCCGGCCAGCTTGGTGTACATGCGGAAATAATTTTGCAGGGTGATGGTGGCGTAGGTGACGTTCTCGGGTTCCACCCGCACGCCTTCCTTGGCTTCCACCGCCTGGTGCAGACCGTCGCTCCAGCGCCGACCCGGCATCAGCCGGCCGGTGAACTCGTCCACGATCAGCACCTTGCCGCCCTGCACCAGGTAGTCCTTGTTGCGCTTGAAAAGGTGCTGGGCGCGCAGGGCCTGCTCGAGGAATCCCAGCAGGTGCGCTTGCTCGGGGGTCACGTCCTCGGGGCGGTCGGGGTCGCGCAGCGGCTGACCGAGCAGCTGTTCCATGTGGGCGGTGCCGATCTCGGTGAGGGCCACGCTGCGGTCCTTTTCGCTGACATCGTAGTCCTCGGCCTTCAGCTGGCGCACCAGGACCGCCATCTTGCCGTACC
The DNA here is from genome assembly GCA_963828815.1 of uncultured Chloroflexia bacterium. Classification (GTDB taxonomy): domain Bacteria; phylum Chloroflexota; class Anaerolineae; order Anaerolineales; family Villigracilaceae; genus UBA877. The sequence continues at coordinate 371,876 of CAWHGD010000002.1, read as the reverse complement.
AGCCCACGTCGCCGGAGGCCGGTCCGGAGATGATCAGCGGGGTGCGGGCCTCGTCGATCAGCACGTTATCCACCTCGTCCACGATGGCATAATGGTGGCCGCGCTGGACCTTGTCCTCCAGCCGGTAGACCATGTTATCGCGCAGGTAATCGAAACCGAATTCCGAGTTGGTGCCGTAGGTGATATCCGCCTGGTAGGCATCCAGGCGTTCCACCAGGCGCATGCCGTCCTGGTCTTCGTGAGGGCTCTCCCTTTCCGGGTCGTAAAGAAAGGCTTTCTTTCCGTTCTCGGTGGCTGCGGCCATCTGCAATATCCCCACCGTAAGGCCGAGGAAATGATAAATGGCACCCATCCAACGCGCATCCCGGCGGGCGAGGTAATCATTGACCGTCACCAGGTGCACGCCGCGGCCGGTGAGGGCGTTCAGGTAGAGCGGTAGGGTGGCCACCAGCGTCTTGCCTTCGCCGGTGCGCATCTCGGCGATCTTGCCCTGGTGCAGCACGAGCCCGCCGATCAGCTGTACATCGTAGTGGCGCTGACCGATGGTGCGTTTGGCGGCTTCGCGCACCAGTGCAAAGGCTTCGGGTAATATCTGCTCGAGGGCAGCCTGCTCGACCTCCCTGGTTTCCTTCTCCTCTTCGATCCCTTCCAGTTCGGTTTTCAGGAGGGCGCGGAATTCGTCTGTCTTAAGGCGGAGTTCTTCGTCGCTGCGGGCTTCGAATTCGGCTTCGAGTGCATTGATCTGCTCCACCAGTTCGGTGGTTTTCCCGATCTCGCGCTTGTTGGGGTCGCCCCCGAATGATTTGACCAGTCTCTGTAGCATGGAAAGTCCCTTTCGGGCGGATTATAGCATGGGCGTGTTAGAGGCAGGTAAGAGGATTGGTACGCCTATCTCCTTTGGAAATCCCCTAGCCGAAGCGGAGACCAGCCGCTTTCGCGAAGCACCCCCCTTGATGGCGGGCTCAAAAGACCTCGAATTGACAAACCACCTGCGCGCTCTTCGACTGATGTCGAAGAGCGCCAATCGAAGGCACGAGCCTTCGATGCACCCTGCCCTCCCCCAAATGATCTACATTTGGGGGAGGCAGGAGGGGGAGTGAAGAAAATGGAGGGGTTAGCCGATGCGGCTTTCGCGAAGCACCCCCGAAGGAGGGCCAGCCGCAATCGGCTGTCCCGGCGCCAAGAGACGCCGGGGGAGGTGACCCGGAGGGTTGGATGCGCGCACTGCGACCTCAAGTCGCAGTGCGCCATGTCGACGACATGAGTCGTCGACGAAGGGGCCAAAGAAATGGGGATAAAAGGGGGGTTATTATCCCTTCTCCGAAAATGGGTTATTGCCTTTGTGAAAAAAAGAATATATACTGATTTAGCATTCATTCCATTTCGTCCGTGATATAAAAAATCAAGTCAGGAGCCATCCATCCCATTCACAACCAGTTGGAGGGAAAAATGAACTACCTGAAACTGTGGTTTACAGCGTACACAAACCCGCGACGATTTGCCGATGAACTGGATCGGGTCCCTGCTCCGAAGTGGGGTTTCTTTGCAGCGTTGCAGCGTGGACTGATGGACTCGCTTTTTACCTACTTGCCAGTGTACCTGCTTGGCAGGATCCCTCCCACCCCTTCGCACCTATCGATCTTTCCTACGGAAAGCTACTATGGAGCATTAATATTCCTGGCTCCAATCGTGCTTATTTCTGAATGGCTAATCTCAAGCGTATTGATCCACCTCATCCTTCGGTTGAGCCACAGGAAAAGTGACATCGATAAGCTTTTAAACATTTCAGGATTCGTCCAGCTGGCAATCGGGACAGTTCTTGTCCTGTGGGATGGTGCCTGGCTGATCCTTGGCGGCATGAATCAATACACCCTGGGAATTAGTCATTTAGTGATAGTCATCTGGGGAATAGCCATCACCACCGTTGCATTAAAACGGATCCTGAACGTACCGGTAGGATTGGGTATCCTTCTAAATTTCATTGGAATGGCGGTCTCATTTCCCTTGGCAATCATGTTCATGCGTTCCCCGGTCTAGAGGCAAATGATGGGGAACAGCGAGCCCGGTTGCCTTGTGCATGTCAACCTCAGGAGGATCCAATAGTGACTTCTTCCTCGTGGCAGACGGACAAAATATCTAAATTAGAACCAACCACAGGAAAGCGAAGCACTTTTCGTGCAATTTTAATCCCGCCGGTTTCTAATACTCATCGGACGAGTTTGATGGAAACTTTTTAGCCGCGTTATTGTCTTGTCGGGTTGTTCATACTGTACTGGATAGTACCTTCGTAACCATGACGTTGCAGTCCAGCGAGGATGCGTGTGTTCGAATCAATTCTTGTCCCATTCCCGGGGAGGTGAATGAGCATGAATAAAAAACGGGCTTTTCTTCTGCTGTTTTTGTCGGCATTATTGATCACCGGACTTTTCGGTCCACCCAGCCAGGGGGTCAGCGCGGATTCTCCCGTCGACAGATATGTTTCGATCGGCTGGATCCTGCCCCCCCCGGAAACGGTATGCAAAGGTGACCCGGTCCAGGTCATGTTCATCTACATGGTCATGAATTATACGCAAGCCCCGGGGGGTGGGGTTACTGCCGTGCCCGGTGATGATCCTGCCAACACCATACTTTCCGCCAGTACCATGGTTGGCGGTGCGGAGGGAACTGTCTCTCCCTATAAATGGATGCCCTCCTTCCTGCAAAGTTCGGGCAGGATAAGCGCCACCTATACAGCCACAAAAACGGGGGGCGACCAGATCACGATCTCAGGCACGGGTGTTTTACCGGAGGGAGCAACCACGGCATACTTCGAAGTGGTGAATTGCGCTTATGACTTTTCCATAGGCGGCAGTGTTTATGTGGACGATCCCCACACCAAGATCGATACGGAATTTCATGGAAAAGCGGTCATTGAGATCGATGAGAATGGGCTTGTCATGGGCGGGGGTACCTATCAATACAATGTCAACATAGAATACATTCCCCCGGATACAATAACATGTGAACGGTTTGTAAGATCGACCAATGAATCGACCTTCCAGGTCACTGGAACAGCCACCACCAAGATGATGACGTACAAGATCCATTTCTATCCGATCGATATCAAGCCTGCAACAGCCTATTGTGTTGATCGGGAAGGCAAGCGGATTGAACGTGAATTATTCCCGGGAGGGTCGGTGGATGTGGAAAAAGAAATGAATATTGAGGGCGGTTTTTCATTAGCAAGACCCCAGGTGCATGTCACCCTCCCATTCGGCACAGGAACGTTGGAGTACTGGTTTGTCAAAAGGAAGGCAAAATGAAACGCCTGCTTCTTCCACTCCTCATAACTGTTTTCCTTGCATTGGCGTGTCCATTTTCGGGCGGCATCGGCACCGGCAGCCAGGTGGATAGCCTGCTCAGTAATCCTCAGACCGGCCTGGCGAGTTTGGATAATTACCAATCAGACCTGACGATTTCCTTCCAGGGTACCCGGGATGGGCAGGAGATCAATATTACCGATACCTACATGCAGGCTGAATGGCCCGCACAATCGGCGAAATTCACCACCATCGATGCCCTCAACGAGGCCGGGGATCGCCAGCTTACCCTGGTCGGATCGGTGGGCGAGGCACAATATTACCAGGCGGACAGCGCCGCTCCTTGCGAGGTTACCTCGGGGGCTCTCGCCGGCGGTCCCACCGGGTTCCGGCTTGCCTTCCTGCTCCCTGCAGTGGGAACTGCAAGGTCGGCGGGTGAGGAAACACTGGATGGCATTGCCACCCGGCATTACACCTTCGATGCCGCCTCGCTCAGCCTGCCTGAAGGCGCGGCTGCCGAAGGCGAGGCCTGGATCGCCAGGGACGGCGGTTATTTGATCAAATATGTCCTGGATATCACCGGGTCAAACTCTGTCTTTGGGGCGGGTGCACAGGGCACGCGCCACGTGGAATACCAGCTCAGCGAGGTGGGTGCGCATTCGGATGTGGTCTACCCGGAAGGATGCGAGCCGGTCCTTGACTGGCCAGCGGTGGAGGATGCGACCGACCTGATCCGCCTGCCGGGGCTGCTGGCATATAACACCGATGCCTCGATGGAGGCTGTCTTCGCCTTCTATGCGGATCAGCTTCCCCCGCTGGAATGGGAACAGTTCTCAGAACCCTTCCTGGGTACAGACTCGGGGTCGGTGATTTTTGTGAACACAGACAGGAGTGCCAGCGCGATCATCGCCGTGGACACAGAAGGATCATCTCGTCGGGTGACCGTGATGGCCCCCGATCAGAGTCCCGGAACGGTCCCCACGCCCGTTCCTGGCGCCCAGGAGACTGCCATGGCACAAAACCCGGGTGTGCGCGTGGCGCTTGCCTTTAGCGTCCTTTTCAACATGATGCCCGACCAGCCGGGTCCGTCATCCTATCATCTTGAAGCCACCCACCAGTCGCCCATCTGGGATGGCTCGCAGATCGCCGAGCGGCAGGAAGAAATGAGTGCGGATGTGGAAGGCGGGAATGTCCATTACACCCGGCGCATCACCCCGCCGGGCGGATCCACCACCACCTCCGAGGCTTACCTCATGGGCGACCAGGAATATGCCATCGAGGGCGGGCAGGTGCAGCCGCCAACAGATGATTCCCTGACCTGGATGCTGTGGTCGACCAAACTCGGGCTTATCCTGTCTTCAAGTTCATCGGGTGCAACCTCTGCGGGGACGGAAACGCTGGACGGGCGCAGCGCTGAGATTTACACCATCGACAGCAGCGGCTTATCGATACCGGGTGTTCCCGGGAACATCCTCCCGATCACCTCGCTCACCGGTAACGTTTGGGTCGACCAGGCGACGGGGGCGTTGCTCAAGGCGGTGTTGGATTACCAGGCGGATGTAGGCGACAACTCCGGTACCCTCAAGGGCAGTGGAGCAGGGCATCTAGAGATTACGGTCACGCAGTTTGGCAGTGTGACTGTCGCACTCCCGTAATCGATCGTGTGCACATCTTACCTTTCTTCAGCATGGAGACCCTCGCTTTAGTGAGGGCCTCCGAGATTTCAATGTGATGGATGCACTATTTACAGCCTTACCCTGGATGCGTAATAATTTCTTCCCCTCGAATTGAACCTCATTGAATTTCTCGCAGCGGTGGCTTTCGCGAAGCACCCCCGTAAGGGGGCGAGCCGCCGCATGCAGTCCCAACGACATGAGTTGTTGGGACTAGTCGTCATGACGCAATATTTTTCCCCTCGAATTGAACCTCATTGAATTTCTAGATGAGCCGGAATACCCCCTATTGACAAACTAGAACAATTGTTCTAAAATAGAAACAAGCACGGGAAGGCTCAGCCCTTTCCGTGCGTCTATTTTGCGAGCCTTCCCGTGCCCGGAGAGCCCGCACCAAGTTCAGGCAAACTCCTCTCACTAAAAGGTGAAATCCATGCCAAAACCCACCCCCGCCTTGCCGCATACCACCGGGAAGGCTCGCCTTTCCCGCAGCCCCTCCGGCGAGTTGCTCATCCTGAAAGAAAAAGTAGCCTCCCTCGAGGGCTGGCGTGCCAGCACCGAAGCCGACCTGAAGGAGATCCGCGAGGTCATTTCGCAGGTGAAACTGCTGATCAGCCTGTCGATCGGCGGGGGCGGCCTTTCGATCATCACCCTGATCATCACCATCAACCGCATGGTCAACCCTTGAGCGTGGGGTCGCCCGCTACTGGGGCGGGGAACTTTCCTCCCCGGTCAGCGTCTTACCGGTGTACAATTCACCCAACCATTAAGGAGTTAGCCATGAAAACCCGATCCATCTTTCTATTCACCGTATTGTTACTGGGCCTCGTCTTAACCGCCTGCGTCCCCTCCAATATCACCGTCCAGCCGCAGCCGCCGCAGCGCACCATCACCGTCACCGGCACAGGCATGGTCACCCTCACGCCCGACATCGCCTACATCAACATTGGCGTGCGCAGCCAGGATGCCAGCGCCTCGGTGGCGCTGACCGCCAACAACACCAGCGCGGCAGCCGTCATTGCTGCCATCAAGAGTGCCGGCGTGGCTGACAAGGACATCCAGACCACCAATTTCAGCATCTACCCGCAGCAGCAGTACGACAACAACGGCGTGATGACCACCTTGATCTACGTGGTGGACAACACCGTCTACGTGACCGTACGTGACCTGACCAAATTGGGCGGTCTGCTCGACGCCACCGTACGGGTAGGAGCGAATACGATCAACAGCATTTCCTTCGATCTGGCCGACAAGACCGAAGCACTCAGCCAGGCGCGTGCCGCTGCGGTCACTGAAGCGAAGAAGCAAGCCGATGAACTCACCTCTGCGGCGGGCGTCAGCCTCGGCGAAGTACAGAATATTTCCTACTACGACAGCAGCGCGCCGGTTCCCGTCATGTATGAACGTGCCGCCATGGCTGGAGGAGGCAGCGTACCTGTGCAGTCCGGCTCTATGCAGATCTCCACCACGGTAACCATTGTCTACGAGATCAAGTAAGCGCCACTTTCAATCCCTCAAACCGGCTTCCATTAAGGAGGCCGGTTTCGCATTGGAGGCGGGTATAATCGCCTCAAACCCGAGGAGGCGCGCATGCTGAAAGTCGGTTACATTGGACTGGGGCTGATGGGCAAGTCCATCGCCCGCAACATTCTCAAAGCCGGATTCCCGCTTACCATCCACAACCGCTCATCTGCCGCGGTTAAAGAGCTGGTTGCAGAAGGCGCCAAGTCGGCTGCATCACCTGCCGAAGTGGCGCAGCAGGTGGACGTGGTGTTCACCAATCTGCCCGACACGCCGGACGTGGAGAAGGTGGTGCTGAGCGAAAATGGGATCGCCGCGGGAGCACACAAGGACCTCATCTGGGTGGATAATTCCACCATCAAGCCGGCTGCTGCCCGCCGGCTGGCTGCCAAGCTGGCTGACAGGTCCGTGCAGGCGCTCGATGCCCCGGTCTCAGGCGGGGATATAGGAGCGCGCGAAGCCACGCTTGCCATCATGGTGGGCGGGCCGGCAGCCGTCCTCGAAAAGGTAAGACCGATCCTGCAGGCGATGGGTAAAACGATCACGCATGTCGGCGGGGCGGGAGCCGGGCAGGTGGCAAAGGCTGCCAACCAGATCATGGTGGCGGCACAGATGGTGGCGATGGGCGAGCTGCTGATCTTTTCACAGAAAGCCGGCGTGGATCCCCAGAAGGTGGTGGAGGCGATCAAAGGCGGTGCCGCCCAGTGCTGGACGCTGGATGTGAAACCGCCGCGGCTGTTTGCCGGCAACCGTAAGCCAGGTTTCAAAGCCAGCATGATGGCCAAAGACCTGAACATCATCCTCGATACAGCCCGCGATTACGGCATGCCGCTGCCCTCGGCGGCCGTGGATGCCCAACTCTACAACGACATGCTCCTGAACGGCATGGGCGATCTCGACAACTCTGCCGTGGTGGCGATGCTTGAGGATATTTCCGGGACCAAGTTGCAGGAATCATAAGCGCCTCGCAGGCGCGTTCCTGGACAGACCTCCCACAAGCGAGGCAAGAACATGAAGAAATCCTGGCCGATCTTAAGGGATTACAGCCTCATCCTTGCCGGCACGCTGGCCCAGGCGGTGGCGCTACGGCTGTTCATGGTCCCTGCGCAGCTGGCAAGCGGCGGGATCAGCGGAATTTCCCAGTTGATCAACCACTTCACCGGCTGGCCGATCGGCTTGATGGTCTTCATCGGGAATATTCCCCTCTTCCTGCTCGGCTGGCGAAGGCTGGGCGGACGTCGCTTTGCCATTCGCACGCTGGTGGCAGTGACCGCATACTCCTTCTTTACCGAGGCGGTATTCTGGCTGCCATTCTTTCCACGGGACGGGCTGACGACCGACCTGGTGCTTAATTCGCTCTATGGGGCGGTGGTCAGCGGCATTGGCTATGGGCTGGTCTACCGGGGGCAGGGTACGAGCGGCGGCACCGACATCCTGGCGCGCATCCTTAACCGCTGGAAGGGTGTCCCGATGACCCAGAGTTACCTGATGACAGATACGCTGGTGGTTCTGGCAGCAGGTTTCGTCTTTGGCTGGCAGAAGGCGTTATATGCCATCATCGTCCTGTATGTGTCGGGGCTGGTGGTGGATGGCACTCTCGAAGGAGCCGGTACCGTCCGCACTGCGCTGATCATCACCACCCGGTGCGAGGAAATCTCCAGCCGCATCCTGGCTGAGATGGAGCGCGGCGTGACCATTCTCGACGGGACAGGCGCCTATACAGGCGCGAAGAGGCCTGTGCTCTACTGCGTGGTGACCCGCTCGGAGGTGCAGCAGTTAAAGACCATCGTCCATGAAATTGATCCGCAAGCCTTCATTGTCATCGGTGCAGCCCACGAGGCGTTGGGGGAGGGATTCCAGGCTTTAAAAAAGTGATCGGGGGAGCAGCCTGCACCTTAAGCCGGGCAGGCGAACAGTAAGAGCATGTGATTGCATTATGTAATGGTGTGGGCAGGAGATGGGAGAGGCAGGCGCTACCTGCCAAATTGCAGCACCGCGCCTGAGATCAGGGCGATCTGTCCCAGGTGATAGGCGACCATGTTCAACAGGCGTCCATTCTTCACCGGCCTGACGAACTTGTTCCATGCGAGTAGAACATCGGAGAAAAAGAAGAGAGCCGCGCCCAGGCTCACCAGCGCGCACGCGGAGAATTTCCAATCGAGGCGCAGGAAGGTGAGCAGGGCGGAAAGAAGCATCAACTCGATGGCACCTCCATAGACCGCCACCGGAGTCACCATCCGGGGCAACCCCCGGGCGCGAACACCGGCAAGGATGGGCTGCAGGATGCGCCCGGCAGCAATTGCCAGGACGATTGCAATGACGGTGGCTAACAGCGGAGAGCGCCCCCCAAGGGGAATATTAAGGGCAACTATATAGGCTCCCTGCGCCAACAGGAAAGCCCCCATGCCCGCCAGGAACCAACGGTTGGAGTTGCGTTGAAAGGAAAGCAGCAGGAAAATATCCCCAACCAGTGAGAACAGGATGCCCAACCCGAAGAAGACCAGCGGGCGGTCCCTGAAACCGGCAGCCAGCGCCAGGGTTGCGAACAGGAGCGCCATGGTGGCCGGCTTGGCGAAAGTCTCGATTCGTTTCCAGCCCCTGGCAACAGCCATCCAGTTAATAATGGCAGCGGTCAACATGGAGATGAACGCAAGCGCAGTCCACATGGTTTGTCCTTCGACGCTCATTTCTTGAGTTTGTATCCAAAGCGGCGCAAAGCCTGCTCGTCGTCGCGCCAGTTCTTCGAGACCTTGAGGCGCAATTCGAGAAAGACCTTGCGACCGCTCATGCTCTCGATCTCCTTGCGTGCGGCTGAGCCGATCTTTTTCAACATTAAACCGCCTTCGCCGATAACAATGCCTTTTTGTGATTCGCGTTCAACGAACAACGTGGCTGAGATAAAAGCACCCTTGTCGCCTCGCTCGGTGAACTCGTCGATGCGTACCGCCAGGCCGTGCGGAACCTCGTCGCGCAGGAAGATGAGCGCGGCTTCGCGGATGAGTTCGGCGGCGATCTCGCGCTCGTACAGGTCGGTCAGTTGTTCCTCGGGATACTCCGCCGGGCGCTCCGGCAGGAGGGCAGCCAGCCCGGCGACCAGTTCGTCCAGGCCCAGGCGGGACGTGGCTGAAAAGGAGAAGGTCGGCACCACCTCCGCTCCCGGGGCAGGAGCAATCAGAGCCTGGTAGGTGCTGCGGCGCGGTTCCAGTGCTTCCGTACGGAGCAGGTCCAACTTGTTGAGTCCCAGCACGAGGGCTGGCCTGGGGCGCATCCCGGATAGAAGGCTGGCGATGAGACGGTCGTTCTCATCCGGCTCCTGGCTGAGATCCACCAGGAAGAGGATCACGTCCACGCCTTGCAGGGCTTCCCTGGCTTCCTGGTTGAAGAACCGCCCCAGTTTATGGCGCGGGGTATGCATGCCGGGCGTATCGACAAAGACGAGCTGGGCGTGGGGGGAGGTCAGGATACCGAGTTGTCGGCGGCGCGTGGTTTGCGGACGGGGGGAGACGGCGGCGATCTTCTGTCCAAGCAGGGTGTTCACCAGCGTGGACTTGCCCACGTTGGGTTTGCCCAGGATGGCGATAAAACCGGAGCGGAACTCAGTCATGGTTGCCTTCTCGTCCGTGGAACTTACCAGGTCCCAGCGGCATTCTGGAGATATCCGGGAAGGGAGGTGAACTTAAATAGGACCCTGTCCAAATCCAACTGGGTCATTTCCGGATCCTGAGATTTACGACCAGGATGCTGGCGATGATGAGCAGGGAGCCGAACAACAACTGCCAGGATAATGCTTCACCCAGGAAGAGCACACCCAGGATCACGCCGCCCAGGGGGAAGAGATAGCTTACCAGGGTTGTACGTGTGGGTCCGATCTCATGCAGCAGGTAATACCACAGGAAGAGCGCCACACCGGAGCCGAGCACGCCCAGCCAGACCAGTGCCACCCAGGTGAGAGGCAGAGAGGGCAGGTGAACCGGACGCTCGACCAGCGGGATGGTCACCCACATGAATGCGCTGGCGGTGAGCAGCGGTGCCGTGCCGCGCACCAGGCCGGGGACATGCTCAGTCTTGAGGCGGGCGAAGACCGTGCTGCCGGCATAAAAAAGTGAAGCGATGAGCACCGCTGCCTGCCCGAGGATGGAATTGTGCCCGCCCGGCTGCAGGTCCTTGCTGAGCAGCACGATCACTCCACCGAATCCCACCAGCAGGCCGATGACTTTGCGGGCGGTCATGCGGTCGTCGTGCAGGAGGTAATGGGCGAGCAGGATGGTGAAGAGCGGTACGCTGGCATTCAGGATGGATGCCACCGCCGAGTCGATTGTTTTCTCACCCCAAGAAATGAGCACAAAGGGGATGGCAACACTGGTGATCCCCAGGATGACATAGGTGATCCAGGTGCGCAGGTCGCGCGGCCAGGGCGTCCGCATTATCGCTGTAACCAGGATGCCGGTGAGAGCGCCGAGCACCACCCGGATGCCGACCAGGGTGAATGGACCCACCTCCCGTATAGCAATCTTGATCCACAGGAAGGAGGTGCTCCAGAGCAAGCCAAGCAGGATAAAGGCAAACCAGTGTTTTGGTTTCATCAGGTGGTGCGAGTCTATCATGAATCACAACTCATCCGGTTATGGATTCCTGCGCTCTACCGACCCGACCACCAGGATTGACATGCTCAATACAATCTTCGCTGTATGCCAATAATGATCAGGCCTCTGGAGGTCCATCCGGAGGCCTGATAGGATTTGTGGGATTTATCGTGAAATGATGGTAGTTATACTCTTTTACCACAGTGGGGGCAGATGTTCCATTCACTCTGCAGTGGTCTGCCGCATTTCTTGCATGCGTTGACCGCTGCTGCAGGTAATTCCATGGGCGCTGCGACCGATGCAGGTTTGTGCAGCCCCCTGATCAACCAGACGATGCCAAGCACCAGCAGGACCAGGAAACCCAGCGAGAATAGACCGCCGATGAGCCCGGCCCACGGCATCACTCCGTAGCCCATCATGCCAGGAGCGCGCATATGATATCCATAACCACCGTAAGGCATCATCCCCGGTCCGCGAAAATCATAACCGCGCCCGTCCCAGGCTTCCACGCGGTAGGCGTGGAAATTGCCGCGTACCATGAGACCCACACCCAGCAGGATGGCCAGAACGACCAGCCCCAGGAAGATTCCGATAATCCATTTCCAAACTTTATTCATAAGACCATCTCCTTTTCTGTTTCTCCGGAAAATCCCATGGCGGAGGGACCGGTAGAGAGATTTTATTGGGTTGCTTTCCTTTTCCTTTTCTCTCCACTGCCGGCCATGGAATAGCCAGAGTTATTTCTCATGCAGGTTCAGTATACCCATTTATTATGAAGAAATGATTAACAGACCGCCTCCGGTCAAGATTCATGAGCGGATTGGAGGTTGAGATTCCGATCCCGATCTGCGCTGATGTTATACTAAAGCCATGCCAGCGCTGATCGGCCTTTTTGGAGGTACTTTCGACCCGCCGCATATCGGGCACCTCATCCTTGCTGCCGAGGCATATTCCCAGCTTGGCCTGGACCGGCTGCTGTGGGTTTTAACCGCCAACCCGCCTCACAAACGGGGGCAGGTGATCACACCTCTCGAACACCGTCTGGAGATGGTTACCCTGGCCATAGCCGCGGATCACCGCTTTGAACTTTCCAGGGTTGATATTGACCGGAAACCTCCGCACTATGCGCTGGATACGGTGAACATCCTTGCCAGGCAGAATCCCGCCAAGGATCTGATCTATATCATGGGCAGCGACTCGTTGAGCGAACTTCCCGCCTGGCACCAACCCAAACGGCTGGTGGCTGCGCTTCATTCCATCGGCGTGATGCGCCGACCAGGCGAACGGGTGGACCTGCCCGCACTCGAAAAGATCATCCCCGGGTTGACCGCCAAAGTTCGTTACCTAGATGCTCCTTTGATTGACATTGCCGCGCACGAGATCCGCCGGCGAGCCGAATACGGGCTCCCTTTTCGCTATTTTCTCCCTCCGGCGGTCTACGAATACATCCTGGAGCATAATTTGTATTGTTAAATCGCCATGGGATTCAGCACAACCATGGAAATACGCTTGCCTCTCGAGCCACTTTATGCTAGACTTTATTCATATTCGCGGAGGATGATTTATGGCCGAAAAGATTCTTATCGTTGACGATGATATTGATACCCTGAAACTGGTGGGCATGATGCTGCAGAAACAGGGTTATCAGATCATCGCGGCTGCCAATGGCGAGCAGGGGCTGACCCAGGCTGAAGCGGAGAATCCCGACATCATCCTTCTGGACGTGATGATGCCTGAAATGGACGGCTACGAAGTTGCCAAGCGACTGCGTGCCAATGCCCTTACGGCCAATACCCCCATCCTGATGTTCACCGCCAAAACCCAGCTGGATGACAAAGTCACGGGTTTTGAATCCGGCGCCGACGATTACCTGACCAAACCTACCCACCCGACCGAATTAACCGCCCACGTGAAAGCCTTGCTGGCGCGATCTGGCAAGGGAAAGATCGCCACCTCGCCCCTGGCAGCCGAGAAGCGCGCCATGACGATCGGCGTACTCGCGCCGCGCGGCGGGCAAGGGGTGACGACGGTGGCAGTCAACCTGGGGGATGCGCTGCGCATCACCACCAATGGGGATGTCATCGTGGCGGAATTGCGTCCGGGCAGGGGAACATTAGGCCCAGACATGGGCGAGGATAATCCGAAGGCACTCACTGAGATCCTAACCACGACCCTTTCCGAACTTACCCGCCAGAAGGTCCAGGAGAAACTCTACACTCATAAAACCGGTCTGCGACTCCTGTTTGGCTCTGTTCAGGCGAAGGACGGGCTGCTGCTGAACGCCCCGGAACAGATGGAGACGCTGGTCAACCGGATGAGTTTCCTGACCCAGTACCTGGTGCTCGACCTGGGCGCCGGTCTCACCCCCATGACGCAAAAATTACTGCCGGCCTGCAATTTCATCATTGTCCTGGTGGAACCGGTGACCAACACGGTGATCCACTCCAAGGCGCTTATCACCGATCTTGCTGATCTGACAGGCAGCAAGGGGAATATCCACGCCGTTGTGGTCAACCGCATCCGCTCGGACACCCAGCTTAACATGGCGCAAATGGAAGAGATCCTCGGTCAAACCCCGCTGATCGCCATCACACCTTCGCCCGAATTGCATTTTTCCGCCAACCGTATGAAGACCACAGCGATCTCCATCCGTCCCGACAGCCTGACCGCCCAGCAATTCACCAAGCTGGCGGAAGCCATCCTGGAATATGAAAAACAGAAGGGTCACGATTGACCCTGAAGATCCCTTCTTGATTAAAATTTGGGGGTAATGAATATCGTGTATAAACACTGGCATTCGATCATGATCTGCCTGCACCAGGTTTAACGCGCCCCGCGCCGCCCAAATTGCCGCTCGAGGGTCTCAACCGATAAGTGGATCATCGTCGGCCTGCCGTGCGGGCAGGTGCGCGGTGAGACGCATGCCTCCAGGTCGGTCAGCAGGGCGCGCTGCTCGTCGAGGCTGAGCACCTGCCCCGCCTTTACCGCCAGGCGCTTGCAGACCCGCCCGGCGATCCTGGCTTCCATCTCGTTCTGCAGCGGGGTTTCATCCTCTTCAAAATCTTCCACCAGGGCGCGCAGGGCTGCGCCAGGGTCCGAATTGGCAAACAGGCTGGGCATCTCCCGAACCTGGTAACTGTTCTGACCAAACGGTTCTATGTGGAAACCAAAGTGCTGCAAAACCGGCAGTTGACCTTCCAGCAGCCTGGCACTGGAGGCCGGCAATTCCACAAGAACCGGGGTGAGCAATGCCTGGGAGGGGATGGCTTTCAGTTCATGCTGGGTCATTAATTTTTCGAACAGGACGCGCTCATGCGCCGCGTGCTGGTCCACCAGGTAGATCCCATCCGGGCCTTCGGCAACCAGGTAGGTGGCACCCACCTGGCCGATCAGACGCAGGAGCGGCACCTTGTCAAACACAGCTTGCGATGTTTCAGGCTCCGCTTGCTGGCTGCCATCCACCTGTACGCCTGGCGTTTGTGCCTGTCCTCTGTGCGCCAGGTTCCAGGATGGATCGACCTGCCGAGGCTGGGGAGTGGCTTGCCCCCATAAACTCTGCAGCGCCGCTTGCGGTACCGGGCCATAGGCCAGCAATGCCCGGCGAATGGAGCGCTGCACGAAACTAAAAACCTTGTCCGGATTCCTGAACCTGACTTCTGCCTTGGCAGGGTGAACATTGACATCCACCTCGTCAGGCGAAACTTCCACAAGAACCGCTGCCATAGGATAGCGTCCCACCATCAGCAGGGTGTGGTACGCATTGAGCAGCGCGGCGTTCAAAGGGGTATCCTGCACCCAGCGTCCATTGACAAAGAAGGTGATCTCCTTGCGATTGGAGCGCGTCAGGGCAGCGGGGCTGATAAAACCGGAGATTTTGCAGCCTTCCTCCTCCGCCATCACCGGCAGCATCTGCCGTGCGGTATCCACCCCGTACAGGGAGGCCAGGATCGCCCGCTGGTCGCTGTCCCCGCTGGTTTGCAGCATGGCTGAATTCCCTTCAACGACCTTGAAACGCACCTGCGGGTAGGCAAGGGCATAGCGGCTTAACAGGGCGTCGATCACCCGCCTTTCGGTGGCATCCTGTTTCAGGAATTTGAGCCGCGCCGGGATATTGTAGAACAGGTCTTCCACGCTCACCATCGTCCCCACCGGTGAACCAACTTCTTCCAACCTGCCGGGGATACCCCCTTCCACGTGCAGCCGCCTCCCGGAAGGCGAGCTGGATGTCCTTGAGGTGATGGTCAGGCGTGATACTGAGCCGATGGAGGCCAACGCCTCGCCGCGGAAACCCAGGGTGGAAATATGGAACAGATCGTCTGCGGATTCTAGTTTTGAGGTTGCGTGCCGCTCAACCGCCAGCAGCAGTTCATCAGCCGGTATGCCGGCGCCGTCATCCGCCACCTGGATCAGGATCCGCCCGGCCGAGGCGATCGTCACGCTGATGGATTTAGCCCCGGCATCGAGGGCATTTTCCATTAATTCTTTCACCACGGAAGCAGGCCGCTCAACCACCTCACCGGCGGCGATCTGCGAGGCAACCTCGGGCGGCAAGATGTGAATGGGCATGCCTAATTCTACTGCATTAATGATCCATGCCGCTTAGGGGCGGAATCCAGGCGGATGGATGAGCCTTGCGTGAATGACATCCCGGGGAATAAGGGACGATCCGCGCCTCGCAGGGGGATATAATACCGGCATGCGCTTCAACACCATTTTCTTCGACCTCGACGAAACCCTTTACCCCGCTTCGAGCAGCCTGTGGGCAGTGATCGGCGGGAGGATCAATACCTTCCTGCACGAGCGGATAGGGATTCCCGAGGATCAAACTGAAACGCTGCGCAAGCGTTATTTCCGCGACTACGGAACCACCTTGCGGGGCTTGCAGATAAATCACCAGGTGGACATGGAAGATTACCTGAGGTTCGTCCATGATGTGCCGCTGGATCACTATATCCGCCCGGATCCTGAACTGCGCGGGATAATCTCCGCCCTGTCTGCCCGAAAATTCATTTTCACGAATTCCGACAGGTCACACGCCGGGCGGGTGTTGGAAGTGCTGGACCTGCAGGGATTATTCGACGGCATCCTGGATGTGCACACGCTTTCACCCTTCTGCAAGCCGATGCCGGAAGCATTTGAATTGGCCCTGCAGGCTGCTGGCTCTCCCGACAGGAGCAACTGCGCCCTGCTGGACGACCAGGCGCGCATCACGCAGGCTGCCAGGAACCTGGGCATGTACTCGATTCTGGTGGGAAAGCCTCTTACCGACGGGGTAGCAGATGCTGCCCTTGAAAAATGGGCAGACCTGCCGTCCTTACTCGAACCTCGCCTCTAATGCTGGTCTAACACCCGGCTGGTAGAATTTCGGGGTTGTTCTTTTCCCTGCCTCGAGAGAAAAAATTCGCAGGGAATCTCCCAGCGACCGTTGCAGAAATGAATTTCATTTAGCGTTAATCCTGGGATGTTATAGTCACGAACAATTCTATTGGAGATCAACATGCAAAATAAAACCTTGCGTTCCGTCTTGATCGCCCTGGTGGCGGTAGTCCTGGTGGTGTGTGCCTTTGGTGGGGGCTTTATCACCGGGAATTTTATCCCGGCACTGAAACCCACAACGGTACCAACCCTGCCAACACCCATTGATACGAACCAGGGTGGGACTCCCACCGAGCTGCAGTCGCAGTTCTCAGCCTTCTGGCAGGCCTGGGATCTCGTCCACCAGAATTATGTCGACCAGCCGGTTGACGATACCAAGCTTATCCAGGGCGCGATCCGCGGGATGATGGATGCCCTGGGAGATCCGCATTCCGGTTACTGGACGCCCCAGGAAACCACGGATGCCAACCAGGCGATGCAAGGTGAATATGACGGCATCGGCGCTTACGTGGATACGAGGGGGGACTATCTGACCATCACCAAACCGATTGTCGGCTATCCTGCCGAACAGGCAGGCTTGCAGATCGGCGACCAGATCATTGCCGTGGATGGACAGGATGTAACCGGCATGGATCCCGACCTGGTCAGAATAACCAGGGTGATGGGTCCTGCTGGGACCGAGGTGCACCTGACCATTCACCGCACCGGAGTGGATCAACCCCTGGAATTCACCCTTACCCGTGCCCATATTGTCATCCCCAGCGTGACCAGCAGGATGCTCGACAACCACATCGCCTATATCCAGATCACCGTGTTTGGAAATACTACAGCCAGCGATTTCCATGACCAATTGAGCCAGTTGATGGCTCAAAATCCGGCTGGCCTTATCCTGGACCTGCGTGATAATGGAGGCGGGTACCTGGAGGCCGGCATCGCGGTCGCTTCGGAATTCATCAGTAACGGGGTGATCGTCACCGAGCAGTATGGGGACGGTACGAAAGACCCGCATGATGCCCTGCCAGATGGCCTGGCGACCACCATTCCACTGGTGGTGCTGGTGAATGGGAATACGGCTTCAGCATCTGAGATCGTCTCCGGGGCCATCCAGGATGACGGGCGCGGCAAACTTGTCGGCGAGCTCACCTACGGCAAGGGTTCCGTGCAGAACTGGATACCCCTTACTGACGGCGGCACGGCGCGCATCACCATTGCAAAATGGCTTACCCCTAATGGCCGCGCCATCGATAAGATCGGCTTGACACCGGACCTGGAGATCAAGATGACCCAGGAAGATTTCACAGCCGGGCGCGACCCGCAATTGGATGCGGCAGTGCAGTTATTGTTTAATCCTCAACCATAAAAGAGACCGATCGATCCTCACAGCCAGCCTGGACAATTTAGGCAGGTTGGCGTGAAGAAAGGATAAAAAGAGTGTTCATTAACTCGCAATACCTGGTCTTCATGGTGCCGGCTTTTCTGTTGATGCTGATCACCTCGTGGTATGTGAAGTCTGCCTACCGGAAATGGGGTCGCGTACCGGCGCGCAGCCAGATGACCGGTTCTGAAGCGGCTCAACGATTGATCGCCCACAGCGGTCTTTACGGGATCCAGATCCAGAATGTGGCCGGGAACCTGACCGATAACTACGACCCGCGCACCCGCATCCTGCACCTGTCGCAGGGAGTTGCCCAGAACGCATCCGTTGCCTCGCTGGCTGTGGCTGCCCATGAGCTCGGCCATGCCCAGCAGGACGCGGAAGGTTATTTCCCCCTGCGTTTTCGTTCCGCGCTGGTACCGATGGTCAACATCGGGTCAACGCTGGGATGGATCCTGGTGATGCTCGGACTGTTCCTGAGTTATGCCGGCATGGCGCTTGGGATTAATATTGCCTGGCTGGGAGTGGTCATCTTCGCGGGAGGTGCAGTCTTTGCCCTGGCAACCCTGCCGGTGGAATTGAATGCCTCCGGGCGTGCCCGGAAGTTGTTGACCGAGACCGGCATCATTTCCAACCCCGAGGAGCAGCGCGGCGTCAACACGGTGCTCAACGCGGCAGCGCTTACCTACGTGGCTGCGCTCGTAACCGCCGTGCTTCAGGTTCTTTATTATGCTTCCCTGATCGGAGGATTCGGGCGCCGGCGCAGGTAATTCAACAGTCCGGGCTGCCTGCGATCCCCTTGCATCCAATCCCGCCGGTCCCGAACTGGCGGGAATTTGCATTCTCTTATTTTCCAGTATAATTCCGGGATGCGCAGAATCATCATCGTCCTCGTCCTCGTCCTTGGCGTAGCACTGGTCTTTTTCAGTATCTCAGAACTTAAGAACATCACCGACACCCTTCATCACAGCAACTGGCGTTTCCTTGCGGTTGCTGTCTTATTTGAATGTCTCTGGCTGTACAATATCGCCATTTCCTACGGCGTCCTGTATCGCCTGGTCGGGTTGCACGAGAGCAAGCGCCGCCTGCTGCTGGTTTCTTCCGCGGCCACGTTTGTGAATGTCCTAGCCCCGGCGGCAGGAATAGGCGGGATGGCGGTCTTCGTGGACGATGCCAAGAGGCGGAATCTATCCACGGGACGCGTAACGGTGGTTGGTGTCTTGTTTGTATTATTCGACTATGTTGCCTTTCTGTGCATCCTGGCTCTCGGATGGGTGGTTCTCATCCGAAGGAACAACCTGAACATCGGTGAGATCACTGCCTCCCTGATCCTGCTGGGATTGGCGATCGGCTTCCTGGTGCTGTTCTACCTGGGTTACCGCTCGGCAGCTGCGCTGGGGAATGCCTTGGCCTGGATGGCAGGCGTGATCAACCGTATCGTACGCCCGTTCATCCACCGCGAATATTTAAGCCCTGGTCGCGCCCACGAATTCGCAAGAGAAATGGCGGAAGGGATCTCCTCCCTGCGCGGCAGGAAACGGGACTTGATCTGGCCGTTCCTGTTCGCGTTGAACAGCAAGGCTCTGCTTATCTGCGTACTGGCGTTTACTTTCCTGGCATTTGGGACACCGTTCACCGTTGGTACCCTGGTGGGCGGGTTCAGCATCGGCTACCTGTTCCTGGTCGTTTCACCAACTCCCGCCGGGCTGGGTGTTGTGGAAGGAGCCATGGCGGTGGCATTAAACACGTTGCGGGTCAACCTGAGCGCAGCGGTGCTGATCACCTTTGGATACCGCGCCATCACATTCTGGTTCCCTCTAGCAGTGGGCGGGGTGGCATTCCGATTCCTGCAGGGAAAACCGAAGGACACGCCTGCAGCGCTGGACAAGCAAGAGTAATTTCATTCCCGGTTAAAGAACCGACCGAAGGCTCGAGCCCTCGGTCGGTTGATTTTCCTGCGAGTTCAATTCTCTTTACTCATATCTCAACGCTTCCACCACCTGTAATCTTGCCGCCTGACGGGCCGGGATGACCGCTGCAAGTGCTCCAAAGATCAATCCAATGGCAATGCCGGCAAGCAGGCCTGAGAGAGGGAAGGAGTACGCCATCGGGAAGAGGGATCCCATGGCCTTGACGATGATATACCCCAGGTACATCCCTGAGAGGATGCCAAAGGTGGTTCCCACTGCCGCCAGCAATAATGCTTCCGCCACCACCATGCGCCTGACCTGTTTTCGAGTGCCGCCCACTGCCCGGATCATGCCGATTTCGCGAGTCCTTTCGAGCACGTTAATGGCGAGCGTGTTCAGCATGGCGATCAGGGAGGGAAATGCCAGGAAAGCCAGCAGGAAGTACATGCCGATAAAAACGGCGTTCACCAATTTCAGCATCTGGTCGATGTAAGCCTTGCCGGCAATGACAGTGAACTGGGGGTAATCAGCAAGTACAGCCTTGATCTGCGAATCCACACTTGCAAGGCTTGTCCCGGGCTTAAGGTTGAGCTGGATGAACACGTCATCGGTGCGCCCAAAATCTGTCGCCAGGTTGGCTTGCGAAATGAACGCTGTCACCACCTTGGCGTTCAGCAGGTCGGAGCCATTGGCAACGATGGTGTACTGCTGCGGTCCATTGGCGGTGGAAAGTTCAACGACATCCCCCACCTTGACAGTGAAGGAGGCCAGGAACGCACCGTTGACGATCATGTTGCGGCCGCTGGCAAGGGCGGCGTAAGCAGATTCGTCGCCCTGCTTGAAGTCCAGCCCGCCTACCTTGGGGAATGTTTCGGGATTGATGCCCAGCAGGGAAACGGATTGACCGTTGATCGTGCTGGCAGCAAAACGCATACTGCTGATATCACCAACGCCGGGAATGGCCTGCAGCCTTTCCGTCAGATCCCGGACCGGCACCCATGTCGCTGTTCCAGACTGCGATGGCAGGCGGGATGAACAGGTAATCACTACCCAGGCTTTTATGGAGCAGGCTGCCCATCATTCCGTTCAGGCTCGTGCTCATGCCGCCCAGGGCGACAACGATGGCGAGACCGATCATGGTGGCGCTGGCCGTGATGGTGACGCGCGCAGGCTGGCGGGTCAGGTTGCCTTGGGCAAGGTCGCCGATCCCCTGGCGGGCATACAGCAGGGCTGTCAGCTTTCCAAAGGCGTAGGAAATCGGTCGAAGCAATGCCGGAGCCACCAGGATCAAACCAAGCAGGAAGAGCAACCCGCCCAGGGAAATGAAAGCCATATTCCCGGTGGCAAGCGCGAGCAGCGCCACCCCGATCATCACCAGCCCGGCAATGAATCCTGCACCCGCCCGGCGCTTGTATTCCACCTCTGCCACAGATGCCCGCAGGGCATCCATGGGGGTGATCTTGCTGGCATTACTGGCAGGGATCAGCCCGGAAAGGACGGTGATCCCCACGCCGAGAAGGATCGAGGTGATCACCAGGGTGGGGGAGACGATCGGATTCCCGATGGTCAGGTGGATGAATTGGGTGATCGGTTGTTTCATGAGGCTGACAACCCCCGCCCCGAACAGGTAACCCAGCAGGATGCCGATACCGGAACCGATCAGGCCTTGCAGCAAGCCTTCGATCAGGATCATGCCTGTGATGGTACCGCGCCTGGCACCCAGGGCACGCAGCATGCCGATATCCCGCCTGCGCTCCACCACCACGGTGCGGAAGGTGTTGAAGATGATGAATCCGCCCATGAACAGAGCCAGCACGCCGAACATGTTTAAGGCTGCCTGGCCAAGCTTGATGCTGGCGAACATTTCTGAGCCTGTCTGGATGGCACCGACCTGGTAGTCGCTCCCCAGGGCGGACTGGATCTCATTGGTCGTCTGGGTGCGGAGGGTTTCGTCTGTGGTGGTGAGGGCCACCTGGATGGTGTTGATCATGCCGGGCTGGCTGGTCATGGCCTGCGCCTGGGCAAGGGTGACGAGCACTTCCTCGTTCCCGGGGACGGTGCGCGGCGGCAAGATACCCACCACCGTCAGGGTTTCGGTGCCGTTCACGGAGGGGATCTTGATCGTCCCACCCAGGGTGACACCATAGGCATCTGCCAGGGTCTGAGAAATGACGGCTGAATTCGTATCCTCAGCCTGAAGGAAGCGTCCCGGCGTTGGGATCAGGTAGGCATGCAGAGTCTGCGCAGCCTCGGCATCCACTCCCACCAGGTTGAGGGCAGTGATGCGGTCCGTTTTGGCGGGATCGGCATCCACGAAATCTGCAGGCAGGTTGATGGTTCGATCCAATGAGGCGGAGATGGCGCGTATCCCGGTGATCCCGTCGAGTTTCGTGACCACCTGCACAGGGAAACCGCCTCCCGAAGTATGGGTCACGGTCACATCCACCAGGCCTCCGGCAGCCATGATGTTCGCCTGGAAGGCCTCGAGCATGGTCGGCAGGATGATATTCATCCCGAAGATGAGCATCACCCCGAAGATGACCGCGAGGGTGGTCAGAAATGTGCGCAATTTGCGTCCGTTCAGGTAGCGCCAGGCAAGGGTAAGTTGGAGGTTCATGATAGGCTCCTTTGATCGGGAGATCAGGAAACAGGGTTCGGGTTGCAGGAAACCCTGGTGCCCGATCCGCTAGTCCCCAATCTCCTTCATTTTGTTTGCGATCTTATCTGCCGCGCCTTTGCGTTCAAGCTGGGTCTCATCCACCACCTTCCCGTCCTTGAGGAAGATGATCCGGTCGGCGTAGGCGGCGATGCGCGGGTCGTGTGTCACCATGACCACGGTGCGCCCGTATTCCTTGGTGACCTGCCGCAGCAGGCTGGCGATCTCGTCCCCGGAACGGGTGTCCAGGTTGCCGGTTGGTTCATCCGCCAGGATCAGCGCCGGTTCGGCCACCAGGGCGCGGACCACCGCCACGCGCTGCTGCTGCCCGCCTGAGAGTTGATCCGGGCGGCTGGCAAGCCGGTCGCCCAGGCCGAAGCGCGCCAGCCATTCTGCGGCCCGCTTGCGGGCTTCGGTGGGTTTTACCCCGTCCAGGGTCACCGGCAAGGCGGCATTCTCGACCGCGGTCAGCACCGGGATCAGATTGAAGAACTGGAAGATAAAACCGATCCGTTTGCGGCGTAATTTGGTCAGATCGTCATCTTTCATATCGGTGAGGGAGGTGCCATCGATGACAACCTTGCCCTCGGTGGAACGGTCCAGCCCGCCAAGCAGGTGCAGCAACGTGGACTTGCCGCAGCCGCTTGGACCCATCACGGCGACGAATTCACCTTCCTTGACCTGGATGCCTACATGGTCGAGGGCAATGACAGCGGTATCACCAGAACCATAGATCTTGGTCAGGTTGTCAGTTTGAATGAGAGACATGGGAAACTCCTTGTTGGTACAGCGAAATTGGATTGAAGGTACGATGGTTGCAATTGAAAAGGTTATTTTTTCCGACGCTGACCCAATGTTCGCGGAGGGTCTACAGAATCCGTCAATACTTTATGGGGGCGCCCGCGCGGCCGAATTTCCGGTTCCGGCAACGGCTGTCCCTTTACTTCCTCCAGGCGCAGTTCGGCCATTTCCAGCCAGCGCAGATCCGCCTCCAGGTGCATCACGGCCTTGTCCATCAGGAGGATCTGGGCCATTTCTGTGCGCGGGTTGTAAGAATCCCGCAAGGAGGTCGCGTCGTGCAGTTCCTGGAACAGGTGTGCCCGCTGAGTCTGGATGATCCGGCTGAGCCGGCCTTCGCCGGAGACCAACGCGGTCATCAATTTGACGAAGAATTCGTCCCGCTGGTGGGTGGGGGTGACACCCTGGGCGAACCAGGCTTTCAGAGCCGCATGCCCGGGCGGGGTGAGTGCATAGATCCGCCGGGAGGGCTCTTCGCCTTCTCCCAGGTCAGACAGGCATTTCACCTGGCCGGCAACTTCCAGCCGCTCCAGCGTGGTGTAGATCTGGGCGGGTTTAACATCCCAATTCGCATCCCCGCCGACGACCGCCTCGAAGGCGGCGCGCAGTTCGTAACCGTGGCGGGGTTTTTGGGCAAGCAGACCGAGGATTGCGTAGCGCACTGACATAATTAGTCTACGGGTTAATAATTTACAACGGCGCAAATAATAAACGAGTTACTATTATTTGTCAAGGGTTCTCAGGGAGCATATTTTTCGGTCTTCATGCTCGAGGCAGGAAGACCGCCCCGATCACCCTCCGGACCGCGCCCGGGGAAACCCGATCGGGAATCGATAAACGGCGAGTACCGACATCCGGGATGACCTTCCCATCCCTTGGAGGGTATAATCTTTTCCAGCCATGTCCATCGAAGGATTGCTTTCCCGCTGGCGTACCGACCCGCTGACCGCGCCAAACCTGCCGGTCTGGCGGATTAGCCCGCCACGCCCGGCTGACCTGCGAACCTTCCCCGCCGATCTGCCAGAGACGCTTGCCGAGGCGCTGGTCCAGCGCGGCATCCGATCACTCTACAGCCACCAGGCATCGACCTGGGAGGCTTTTCGCCGGGGGGAGAATATCGTTATCGCCACCGGCACTGCCAGCGGCAAGACACTGGCTTACAATCTGCCGGTGCTCGCCACCCTGGTTGAGGATCCCGAAGCGCGCAGTCTGTATCTGTTTCCCACCAAAGCCCTCAGCCAGGACCAGTTAGCCCAACTCAATCCATTTCAAAGATCGATTATTAATATGAAAGCCACCATCTATGATGGCGATACACCCGCATCACGGCGTACCGACATCCGCAAGCAGGTCAATCTCCTTTTCACCAATCCCGACATGCTCCATACCGGAATCCTGCCCCACCATACCAACTGGGGGCACTTCTTCCGCAACCTGCGTTTCGTGATCATCGATGAGATGCATACCTACCGGGGCGTGTTCGGGTCGCACGTGGCGAATGTGCTCCGCAGACTTAAACGGGTGGCGGGTTTCTACGGGGCAACCCCGCAGTTCATCCTGACCACTGCCACCATCGGTAATCCGCAGGAATTGGCAAACCGGTTGATCGAATCACCGGTCACACTGGTGGACAAGGATGGGTCCGCCCGCGGCGAGCGGCATTTTCTCATCTATAACCCGCCGGTGGTGGACCCGGCGCTGGGAATTCGAAAGAGTGCCTCCCAGGAATCAGTTCGCCTTGCGCAGGATCTGCTGACGCAGGATGTGCAGACCGTCATTTTTACCCGTTCGAGACGGTCGGTGGAAATACTGCTCACCTACCTGCAGGAAGTCGGTCCGGGGAATGCGGTTGAGAACAGCCGCTCCGGCAACCGGCCTGCTTCCACGCCCATACGCGGTTACCGCTCCGGCTACCTGCCCGCCCAGCGCCGTGAGATCGAAAAAGGACTGCGGGATGGCAGCATCCGCATGGTGGTGGCGACCAATGCCCTCGAACTGGGTATCGACATCGGCGGTCTGGAAGCCGCGCTGCTCGTCGGGTATCCCGGCACGATCGCCTCCACCTGGCAGCAGGCAGGCCGGGCGGGCCGCGGCGACGGACCGGCGGCAGCGATTTTCATCGCCACTGCCAACCCTCTCGACCAGTTCCTCGCCCACCATCCTGATTACTTCTTCGCCCGCTCGCCCGAGCAGGCATTGGTGGATCCCGACCACCTGCTCATCCTGCTCAGCCACCTGCGCAGTGCGGCATTCGAACTGCCTTTTTCCGCCCAGGAGGGTTTCGGCGACCTGCCTGCGGAAAAACTCAAGGAATACCTGGATTTCCTGGTGAGCAGCCAGGACCTGCACCTTTCGGGGGAGAAATACTTCTGGATGGCTGACGCCTACCCTGCCGCGGCCGTTTCACTGCGCTCCGCCTCTCCCGAAAATGTGCTGCTGCAACTCGAAGATGGTCAGAAGCGGCGCATCCTCGGTGAGGTGGACCTGGCCTCCGCCGCCTGGATGGTGCACCCGCGCGCCATCTACCTGCACGAAGGCCAGCAATATTTCGTCCAGGACCTCAACCTCTCCCGCAATACTGCCACCCTCATCCCGGTGGCACTCGATTACTTCACTGAGCCGCTGCGCCAGACCACCGTGAGCCTGCTGGCAACACTGGACCAGGCTGCCTGCCCGGCGCCCTCGGGGGCGGGGGAGTGCTGCAGCCGGGCTTATGGCGAACTCCAGGTCACCTCGCAGGTGACGGGTTTCCGCAAACGCCAGTGGCTGGGAGGCGAGAACCTGGGCGAGGAACCGCTCGATCTGCCGCCCTCTGAATTACAGACCACCGGCTACTGGCTGACCCTATCGGACCCGACCATAGAAGAGTTGCGCGCCCAGGGGAAATGGACCAACGACGCAAACAACTACGGCCCGGGCTGGGACAAACTCAGGGAAGCCGTGAGGAGGCGGGATGGATTTCGCTGCCAGGTTTGCGGCGCAGCGGAGAGTGGGGACCGCAAGCATGAGGTGCACCACAGGACACCGTTCCGGCAGTTCAATTCTGCCGCCGAAGCCAACCGCATGGGCAATCTCGTCAGCCTCTGCCCTTCCTGCCACCGCAAGGCGGAGGCCAGCCTGCGCATGAAAAGCGGCCTGTCCGGGCTGGCAACGGTGCTCGGGCAGCTGGCTCCGCTGTTCCTGATGTGCGACCGCGGCGACCTGGGTGTGTATGCCGATCCGACCGCGACGGTCTTCAACAATCCATCGGTGGTGCTGTACGACCAGGTTCCGGCGGGGATCGGATTCAGCCGGAAGTTGTTCGAGATCCACTCCGAGTTGCTGATGCGTGCCCTGGAGTTGGTGGAGTCTTGTGAGTGCGAGGACGGCTGCCCGTCCTGCGTCGGCCCGGCAGGTGAGAATGGTGCCGGTGGTAAGGGGGAAACGCTGGCGATATTGAGGTTATTGCAGAGTGAAGGCGGGGGGCTTGAATCCAGCAAGCCATTGCATCCTGGAATTTGATGGCAGAAGATCGGCAGCGCCGACGAACGGTCAGGATCAAACCCTTGCATCCTTTTAAAATAAACAAAACCTGCGAAGGGGATCGAGAGATCGCAGGGCAGGATTTAAAATGAAGCAGCGCTCCTGCTGGAGCGCTGCTTTGTGTTGAAATAAAAATTTATGCAGCCGGGGGCAGTGGTTCCTGAGGAGGCAGCACTGCCGCTGCAGCAGCATCCTTCTTCTTACGCAGAAGAAGCACAGGTACAACGATTGCGATGGCAACGAAGAGCACAGACACGCACAGACCAACCACACCCAGCCAGGTCGGCACGGTGCCGCTGCTGCTTTCCCCGTTGATCGTGGATGTATACGGCAATACGCCGGCAAGCGCGGCGATGGCGGCACCGCACAATGACAGCCCCGGGCAGCCGCATAACAGGATCGCGGCGACTGTACCCACGATGGCCCAAGTCTTATTCGGTTTCTTCTCCATAAGTCATCCTCCTAGAATGATGATATTTACAATGAGTATACATGCTCCATGCGCTTTATGCAAGCATGGGAAGATTATTCGCTTTCAACTGCGTAGAACGGCACCCAATTCCTGCTCCAGTCGGCGCAGGATGCGGGCGCGCATACCGGCTACATCCTTGTCGGTGAAGGTCTTGCTCACTGCCTGGTAGGTGAGTCTAAACGCCAGGCTCTTCCTGCCGGCCCCGATCTTCTCATCCCGGTAGACATCGAACAGGCGCACTTCGCTGACCACCTTGCCGCCTGTTTGGCGGATGAGTTCCGCAACCAGCCCGGCTGGAACGCTTTCGTCCACAACGACAGCCAGATCCTCCAGCACAGCCGGGAGGCTGGGCACTGCCTCGGTCTGGGTGCGCGCCGGCACCAGGCTCAACAGGGCATCCAGGTCGAGATCGGCGGCGAGCAGCGGCGCCCGGAACGCAGCCGGCCAGTCATAGCGGCTGCGCACCCGCGGATGGATTTCTCCCAATACGCCGACCTTGCTCCCGTTGCAGGTGAGGCGTGCGCATTTCCCCGGGTGGAAACTTGGATGGTCTGAAGGCTCATACGCCATCTCGGGGAGGCGCAGGCTGCTGAACAAAGTGACCAGTATGCCTTTCAGGTCAAAGAAGTCCATCGGGGAGTCATCCGCAGGCTGCCAGCCCGGAAGGGTTCGCGGCCCGGCAAGCAGGATGGCGACACGCTGCATTTCATCTGGGAGATCCCCTGATTCGGAAGCCAGGAACACCGGGCCGATCTCGAAGAGCGCCAGCCTGTCGCGCAGGCGGGCGTTATGTTCCGCCGCATCCAGGAGGCTGGCAAGCAGGCTGTGCCGCAGGACGGCTTTATCCGGTGCGATCGGGTTGCTGAGGCGGAGGTATGGCTTGTCGTCAGCAGGGCTCTCTGGAGGCAGGCGCCGCGCCTCCCGCTCGGGGGTGGTGAAGCGGTAACTGATGATCTCCTGCAGACCTTGTTCCACCAGCAGGTCGCGCACCCGTTCTTCATTTTCAAGGGCAGGATTTCCCATCTGCTGCAGGCAGTTCGTCTGCGATGCGGGTGGAGGGAATATTTTCGTAACCGAAGACGCGGGCGATCTCTTCGATGATATCCGCCTTGCCGGTGATCCCCTCGCCGATATCCAGGCGGTGGTCGGGTACCGTTGCAAGCAGGCTCTGGTTTGTTTTCAGGGTGCATTGGAACTCAAGACGCTCGAGCATGGACTTCATCTGCCTGATCGTCAGATCGATGCCCAGCCAGCGTTTCACATCGCCGCGCGTGATCTCGATGGTCGGGTCCTGCGGGGGGAGCGGGTAGGCATCCACCAATCCGGGGATCACTTTACCGTTTGCCCAGGCTTGCATCAGGTCAAGCCCGCGCCGCACGCCGCGATCGGCCATCGCCGGGTGAACGCCGCGTCCAAAGCGGTAGGAGGCTTCCGAGAGCAGACCCTGGGCGCGGGCGGTCTTGCGGATGTTGATGAAGTTCCAGGCCGCACCTTCGAGCAGGACACTGCGCGTCCTGTCGCTGACCTCCGATTCCTGCCCGCCCATGACGCCGGCGATCGAAAGCGAACCGGCCTGGTCGCATACCAGTACGGTGGCTGCGTCGAGCTTGCGTTCCACCCCATCCAGGGTGGTCAGCTTTTCACCGGGTCTGGCTGTGCGGGTGATGATCTTCACCTGCTTTCCCGCGGCGCGTTCGACCAGCACATCGTAATCGAAGGCATGCAAGGGTTCGCCGATCTCCAGCATGACATAATTGGTGGCATCCACGATGTTGTTGATCGGGCGCATCCCGGCCAGTTTGAGCCGGCGCTGGACGTTGAGCGGGCTGGGCTGGACCTGGATCTCCTTGATGAGACCCAGGACGAAGCGAGGGTTCAGATCGGGATTGGTGATCTCGATCTCAGCGAACTTTCTACCGGGCCGGGTCGTTTCTGCCTTTTCTTCCGAGGCAGAGGTTGCCTGCAGGCCGGGTGCGGCCTTCAGCCGCTTGCCGGTCATGGCGGCGATCTCGCGTGCCAGCCCAAGGATGTTGGCGCAGCGCGCATAACTCGGAAGTAGTTTTATGTCCAGAACGGCATCGCCCATGTAATCCGCCAGGGGCATTCCCGCCGGCGCGTCTTCATCCAGGAGCAGGATGCCTTCATGCTCTTCAGAAATGCCCAGTTCCTTTTCCGAGCAGACCATCGAATAGGATTCGACACCCCGGATGGTGGCTCGTTTGAGTGTCGTCAGTACGAATCCATCCTGGTGACCGTCATAGATCTGGGCACCTTCCCTGGCGTAGGCCACCTTGAGCGGCTTGGGCAGCGGACCGATTCCCTTGAATTCGAACAGGTTGGGCGCGCCGGTCAGCACCACGTGGTCCTGCTGGCCATCAAAGAGTTTGCACAGCACCAGCCGGTCGGCATTGGGGTGCGGCATGACCTCAGAAATGGAAGCCACGACGATCTTCTCGCGGTCCCATTCAAGGCCGGCCAGGTGTGCAGTCCACGCTGCCGGGCGCAGGCATGGGCAGGCCGATGACCTGGATCGCTTCCACTTCCATCCCGGCCATGGTG
Source organism: uncultured Chloroflexia bacterium (assembly GCA_963828815.1). GTDB lineage: Bacteria > Chloroflexota > Anaerolineae > Anaerolineales > Villigracilaceae > UBA877. The sequence goes on along the minus strand of CAWHGD010000002.1, from coordinate 342,132 downwards.
ATCAGGTGGGCCAGGTCGGGGATGGACAGGTCAATATCAACAAAGTCTCGCAACCAGGATAAAGGTGCTTTCATGGCTGGCTCCTAGAACTGTTCCAGGAAACGCAGGTCGTTCTCCCAGAAATAGCGGATGTCGTTGATGCCGTAGCGCAGCATGGCGATGCGCTGGGCGCCGAGACCGAAGGCGAAACCGGTATAACGCTCCGGGTCATAGCCGCCGTTGCTGCAACACGACCGGGTGGACCATGCCGCAGCCGCCGATCTCCAGCCAGCCGCCGCCGCAGACAGAGCAGCCCTTGCCGCCGCACTGGAAACATTCGATGTCAAACTCTGCGGATGGCTCGGTGAACGGAAAGAAGGAAGCCCGGAAGCGGGTGCGGACGTTCTGCCCAAACAGGCGTTGGGCCAGGTCAGTCAGCGTGCCTTTCAGGTCGCTGAAGGTGATCCCGGGTCCCACCGCCAGACCTTCCATCTGGTCGAACTGCGTCTCGTGGCGGGCATCCACCTGCTCGTAGCGGTAGACCATGCCCGGCAGGATGATCCGCACGGGCGGTGGATCCTGCGGATTGCGCGGCGAGATGCTCGCGCATGGCGCGGATCTGACCCGGCGAGGTGTGCGTGCGCAGGACGAGCGGGTTGTCGCCGCGCCCTTCACTCTCGATAAAGTAAGTATCCTGCATGTCGCGGGCTGGGTGTCCCGACCGGGAAGTTGAGCAGCTGGAAATTGTATTCGTCGCTCTCCACCTCCCGCGAGCGGTAGACCTGGAAGCCCATCTCGCCGAATATGCGGTACAGGTCGCGCAGGATCTGGGTATCGGGATGCAGGCGCCCCAGCGGAAAGCGCCGTCCGGGCAGGGTCACATCCAGCCGCTCCTGTTCCAGGGAGCGTTTCAATTCCGCCTGCTGCACCTGCTCGCGCCGGGCCTGGTAGGCTGCTTCGAGGACTTTCTTCACTTCATTGGCGCGTTGACCAGCCTTCGGACGTTCTTCCTTGTCGAGCGCACCAAAACCGTTAAAGAACTGCATCAGGGGGGAACTCCGTCCCAGGTGGGATACGCGCCAGGCTTCCAGCGCGGCCTCCTCCTGGACCGATTCGAGAGCAGCCATTCCGAGGCGTTCGATCTCATTCAATTTTTCCAGCATGCGGCCCTCCAATAAACAAAACTCCCGTCCACCCTGGGACGGGAGAGAAATCCCGCGGTACCACCCAATTTAGCCGTCCCACGCATGGTTGCAGGGCTGGCTCACTCTATGCTGACGATCATCAGCCTCCCGGGTAACGCTGGGATCGCGGCTCAGACTACTGGCCCTCGTCGGGCGTTCCCCTGAGCGGCTCAAGAGGGAACTTCGATCGGTTTCCAGCCGAGGCGGGTCTCAGTCTGTGCCTGCCTCTCCCTGTTGGTTTCCACTGACCTACTTTCCTCTTTCATCGCCTTCTGATCAGGCTCGCCTGTTGGGCTTTATTATCTGCAGAAACCACAGGCTGTCAAGGGCGGTTGAGTTCCCAGATGATGCGCAGCCCATCGAGGGTGAGCCAGGGGGCATGGATCTGGATGACCCTGGTCTCGCCGGCCACCAGTTCGGCCAGGCCGCCGGTGGCGATCACCTTCATCTGCGGGCCGAGTTCCTGGCGGAATCGTTCCACCATGCCCTCGGTCATCGCCACGTAACCGAAGATCAGCCCCGACTGCATGGCATGGGCGGTATTCCTGCCGATGACGGAAGGAGGCCGCTGCAGGTCGATGCGCGGCAGTTTGGCGGCGTGGATGAAGAGCGCTTCCGCTGCCAGGTTGATCCCGGCAGTGATCGCCCCGCCGAGATAATCACCGTCCTCGGTCAGAGCGTTGAAAGTGGTGGCGGTGCCAAAGTCAATGATGCATGCCGGTCCGCCGTAGAAATGTTTGACTGCCACCGCGTCGGCCACCCGGTCAGCGCCGACTGCCTTCGGGTCTTCGTAGCGGATGCGGATGCCGGTCTTTACGCCCGTGTCCACCACCAGCGGGTCCTGTTTGAGATATTCGCGGCAGGCCTGGATGATCCTGCCCGTCAGCGGTGGAACCACAGAGGCCAGGCAGATGCCGTTAAGATCCGCTAGGGTGCGGCCGGCATTCGTCAGTAGGCCAAGCAGCTGCAGGCCGTACTCGTCGGGCATGCGCGATTGGTCGGTGGCCAGGCGCCAGTGGTTCATGAGCGTCTCACCTTCGTACAGGCCGATGGTCAGGTTGGTATTGCCGAGATCGATGACGAGCAGCATGGTCTTATTATAATTCCTTCTTGTGCAGGACAGGCAGAGGCGAACCTCTTTTCACCGGAAATTACTTCTTGAAATCCTCCGGTAGCACTGCCAGTCCCGATGCAGTCATGCGGCCTTCTGCGATCAACCTGCGGACCCGCTTGAGGTTGGGCAAGGACCAGATGCTGCCCATGCGGCGCGGCGAGAAGCGCACTGCGAAACGCTGTGGATCGAGCGGCTTGAGCCGGCTCTGGATCCAGCCGAAGCACAGGCTTTCTTCGACCGCCTGGGCGATGGTGAGGGTCTGTTTCCGGGAGGATTTCTTGAAGAAGATCAGCCAGATCTCAATTTTGGTGAGGTGGTTCTCCAGGAACCACCGGTGCAGGTCTTCCGGTCTGTCGAGGGAAAGTGATTCGCGAACGTCCATCTCATGCCCTTATTTTTTCCACAGCCACATGATGTAATCCTGGCCAAAGGTCGGTGCGCCGATGGCATGTAGTTTTTGCAGCACGGTGGCGCGGTGATCGGTGCCATGGTTGACCTGGTGCAGAAGCACCTGCCAGCGTGTGGCAGGCAGATTAGCCGGCAGACTATTCAACCCGGCTTCATCCAGTGTCTGGACATATTCCTTCAGGTCGGCAGCCACCTGCTCATAGAAAGCCCTCCCTGACCTGCGGTCTGGATATTGTTCGAATTTCACATGCCCAACATCCGGCTGGTTCTTCAACCCTGCCAGCCAGCGGCGGTCGGTGCTGGTCAGGTGGACCATCAGGTTGCGGATGGATCCTTGCGAGTAGGTATCCTCATTGGTAAATTGCTCCTCGGTGATCGAATCGATCGACTCCCAGACCCTGCGGGTGGATTCGCAATGGTATTTCACCAACGAGGTTACCATCTCCAGAGCAGACATGCACAGCCTCCAATAATTATGTCGTAAAGAAAGCCTCTCTCATCGGAGAGGCATCTGCATTATCTTCTTCCTTAAAGGTCTGACAGGCTCCTGAAGAAAGGGATGGGGTTGGTCATGTGCGCGATCAGCCAGGTCAAGGGTTTACTCCCGTACCGATGGTCCCATTCTGCAGACCAGTCAATACTTCCTGGACCAGCCGCAATTTTGCCTCGCTGAGCAGGTTGGGGTTCACGTCCGCCAGGACCAGCGGGGTGGCAGCCACCTGCCCGCCGCGCCCCGACACCAGTTCCGGGAAGAGTTGTTGAAGCGCCGCGATCAGGTCGGGTTGAATGCTGGCGATCCAGTTCGGGCGCACATCCTCGCCGGGCAGGTTCTGGCCGATAAGCAGCAGGCCGTACTGGGCCATGTAGGCGAGTAGGTCGGGCGTGGCGATCGCAGGATATACATACGCCACTTTGACGATATTTTGGATCAGCAGGTCGGCATGACCGAAATAGTTGCTTTCGGGGGCATCCGACGGGATGCCAACCATGATGGGATAAATACCTGCCGGCTGGGGGAAGTAAGGATTGCGGCAATAGCCGCAATAAAAAACGAAACCGTTGTTAAAAGCATCCCGGGCTGCTTCTCCCCCGGGAGTATCCTTCTGGTAGAGAACCCCCACCTTCCATTCCGGGGCGACCAGCCCGGCGATATACCCCGCCAGGAAAGCCTGCTTGTCCACCGGAACCCCACCCGCTCCCACGCTGGAGATGTTGGCAGCCGACGGCAAATCGGGGATGCCAACCGCCAGGAACTGCACCCCGGGGGCTGCGGCTGCAAGAGCCGCCAGACCCGGATCCGGCGGTAATATCACGACAATCTTCAAAGCCGGGCCTTCGAAAGCCAGGTCCTGTGCAGTGAGCACGTTGCGCACCTGGAACCGCATTTGATTTGCCTGCGCCAGGTCATACACCAGGGTCTGATAGCGTTCCGCTTCCGCCTGCGGAGTATCGGCGGGCAGTACCAGGATGGTCAGCGGCGTGGAGGCGAGGGTGGGCGGAGTGGTTGAGACAAGCGCGGAGGGAGAGATTCCAGGAGTGGGTGTCTCCACTCCCGGGGGAGTGCAGGAAGTGAACAGGATCAGGATTATGGAAAGGATGAACAATTTTCGAAACACGGGCTGCTCCAGGGAGAGGATGCAAGTATTTTACCTGAAATCGCTTCCCACGCAGAGGCCGGAGCGGAATAACATCAGGACGCCCGCGAGGGGCGTCCTGATTGAGGAGGAGGATGAAAAAGAAACAGGCGGATTACTTGACAGCCACTTTGATCGTCTTGGGGCGGGCGGATTCTGCCTTGGGAAGGCGCAGGGTCAGCACGCCATCGTTGATCTTGGCCTGGGCTTTTTCCGGGTCGAGCGTGGCGGGCAGCCGCAGGGTGCGGCGGAAGGATCCGTGCGGCAGTTCGCGCACCAGGTATTCTTCCTGGTCAGCCTTGAACTCACCTGAAACGGTGACCACATCTTCCAGGATCTGGATGTTCAGGTCTTCAGCCTTGAGGCCGGGAACAAGGGCGCTGATGATGTAAGCGTCATCCTTTTCATTAACATCCACACCCAGGGTGAAATCGTGGGTTGGTTCTTCGGCGCCAGCAAACTGTGCCCAGCGGCGGGCCATGCGGTACGGGGAAGGTGATATAAAGTAGGTCATTTCGAGCTCCTTTCGGAATGGATAAGCAATTGATTGCCCCTATCATATCCGGGGAGTGTAAGAATTTGAAAAGAGCGGGATAGATTTTTTATTAGAGATCTTGGCCAAAAATAAATGCCGCAGGCGTCAAGCCTGCGGCAGAAATTCTCATGTTGCTTTATGGTTAGGGAATGGCTGCCAATGCAGCATCCGCAGCGATCAGGCCGGCTCCGGTCGCATCCGCTCCCCAGCAGTAGGAGACGATGTTTTCATAGCCATCGTTAACATTACGGCAGCCTGCAGGTAATGGGATGGCAGTCGTCTCGAGAATTGCCTCGACCTGCAAGGCGTCCAGGGAGGGATCCTTCTGCACCATCAGCGCAACAATCCCGGCCACATGCGGGCTGGCCATCGAAGTACCCCCCAGGTAAAAGTAAGATGTCTGCCCGCTGTTCACCTGGTAGGGACCAAGGACCCAGGAACCGGGGGCGGCAACATCCAGGTCCTGGCCGGCCTTGGCGCGGCTGGAGAAATCGGTGATGTAATAGTCGTCAATATTGGTGGGATCAGGTACGTCCAGGAGTCTCCACCAACTTGGGGCACTCCATTCGCCAACCCACCCGGAGGCAGCCACCGAGATGACCGGGGCGTAGGCACCAGGATAACCCATGCCGGCTGCGCCCCGGTTTCCCGCCGAGGCGACGATGATGACACCGTTGCTGACAGCATAGTCAATGGCGGCCGCTTCCATGGCATCGAGGACAGGACCACCCAGGCTCATATTGATGACGACCGGGTTGGAACCCAGTGCACCGCTGAGCTTCAAATCTGTTACATAATTGATTCCCCGGGCGATCACGGAGGACCACCCGGAACCGTTCTGACCGAGAACTTTCACTGGAATGATGGTTGCCATCGGGGCGACACCATTGATTTTTCTTGCACCAAATTGGTAGCCCAGGATGGTACTGGTGACATGGGTGCCGTGCGAGTTCTGGTCGTGTTCCCACATATTTGTCGGTTCAGAAACATTGCCATTGTCACCGCCGCCGCCTCGGAAGGCCTTGGCAAACTGGGTGGCGATGCGCTCCTGGGGGAAATACTGCCTCCAGGAGTCAAGCAGGCCGGTGTCGAGCACGGCAATATAGACACCCGTGCCGTCCATTGAGACCTGGCGTCCGAGATCATAATCGGTTACGTTAATGGCATCCAGGTCCCAGGTGCTCAAACCACCCGTAAAATCGGTTACAGCCACCGTGTCCACCGGAGCGCCGTTGCGGGTTGCATCCGGATTGGCCGCCAGCACGTATGGCAATGCCTGGATAACACTTAATTCGCTGGCACGCGCCTGCATGGTTACGGCGTTGATCTCCAGCACCACATCACGGACGGCGCCGTGCTTGCCCAGGTCGGTGAGCAGAGGATCCGTGATGGCGGTATTCAGCAGAACATTGATGCCAATCTTCTGGTTGTTACCGGCCGCAGCTACGGAGCCGTTGTTGAACAGCAACACTACAAGAACAAGAATTGTGATCATCAGACGTTTCCACATGGCATATCTCCTGGAAAAAGGATGCACCTAACAAAATTGTTAGGTTATGATTATTGTTGCAGAATTCGGAGATGAATAAAAGGGGGTATCCCCTGGGAAGCATTATAATTCCCGGCATGATGAGACGCAGCCCCCTCCTGTGGGTGATAGGTGCAGGCGTAATGCTGGGATTGGGGATTTTCTTGTATCGCATGGTGCGACCTTCCAGCGGACGTTCTGCCCGCGTGCTGGAATGGATCCGCAATTCCTCCGCACACCCGGATTGGGCTGTGCGGGGCGGGGTGCGCTGCAATCCCGATGTTCCCTTCCTCATGCCCACCGACGGCTTGATCGGTTACCTGTGGGATGATTCCTTCCAGGCAGGTAAACGCCACCAGGGGATCGACATCTTCAGCGGCACCCGGGTGGGAAAAACGGCGGTGGTTTCAGCATATCCCGGTGCCCTGACGCGCCTGCCCACCTGGAAGTCGGCGGTCATCGTGCGCGTTGCCTCCGACCCGCTGCAGCCCGGTCGTCCGATCTGGCTGTATTACACCCACATGGCTGATCCGGCGGGTAACTCCTTCATATCCCCGGATTTTCCAGCCGGCACTTACGACAAGTCGGTGGATGCGGGGGAGCTGCTCGGTTATCAGGGAAACTACACCGGTGATGTTGCCAATCCTTCGGGAGTGCACCTGCATTTTTCTATCGTGCTTGACGATGGCAGCGGTGGTTTTCTTAATGAACTAGATATCCATAACACGCTGGATCCGTCGCCGTACCTGGGCTTGCCACTGAATGCGAAATTAAGTTCAGGGGAATTAGTGGTCTGCCCGGGCTCGGGAAAGTAGGAGTTCCTATGGCTGATTTTTCCGGAAAAGTGGTCCTGGTCACAGGCGCCGGCAAAGGCACCGGCCGGCTGGTTGCGGAAGCATTTGCCGGCCAGGGAGCCAGCGTGGCTGCCAATGACATCTCGCCGATCAACCTGGTACAGACGGAAGCGAACATCCTGGCATCCGGCGGGCAGGTGAGGGCGTACGTGGAAGATATCGCCAAGAAGATGCCCATCCAGGCGCTGCTCAATTCCGTGCAGGACGACCTGGGGCAGATTGACATCCTGGTCAATTGCGCTGAAGTGGAACCGCAAAGCAGCCTGCTCGAAATGGACGAATGGGATTGGCAGCGCACCATGGACGTGAACCTGAATGGACCGTTCCTGCTGACCCAGTCGGTGGGGCGGATCATGAAAGCGAACGGCGGCGGTGTCATAGTCCATGTGGGTGAACGAGCCCGGAGCCCGGAACTGCGCGCCGCCTACTTCAGCAGCAAGGCCGGGCTGGCAGCCTTATCGGCATTGGCTGCCTACGAGTTGTCAGAGTCCGGTATCCGCGTCTACTACTTCCAACCGGATGAGGCAGGCGAAACTGCCCGGCAGATAATGGAGCTGTGCGCCTGAAATGACCATCCGCATGCGCGACCTGCTGCTGGGATTGCGCGACCTGCGCCTGGGCGAAGCGCCGGTAATCGTCCACTCATCGTTAAAATCGTTTGGGCAGGTGGAGGGTGGAGCCGCGACGGTGGTCAGCACGCTGGCGGGGGTGTTTGAAAAGGTGATTGTCCCCACCTTTACCTATAAAACAATGGTCACCCCGATGAGCGGTCCGCCAAACAACGGCATCACCTATGGCTCGCACCTGGAGCAGAACCAGAGCGCCGAGTTCTTCACCCAACGGACGCCCGTTGATCCTTTGATAGGCGCCATCCCCGAGTTGTTCCGCAGGCATCCGCTGGCTAAGCGGACCAACCATCCCATCCAATCCTTCGCCGGGATCAATGCAGAGATCATCCTCGCCTCCCAGACGATGAACGACCATCTTGCCCCGCTGGGATTACTGGAACAATCGGATGGCTGGGTGCTGCTCATGGGGGTGGATCATACCGTCAATACCAGCATCCACTATGCAGAAAAACTGGCCGGGCGTAAACAATTCCTCCGCTGGGCATTGACTCCCCGAGGCGTGGTGGAGTGCCCCGGATTTCCCGGGTGTTCGGCCGGATTCCAGGCGATAGCCGGGGACATGGACAGGTACACCCGCAAGGCAAATATCGGTGACGCCCTCCTCCAGGCGGTGCCGCTCAAGATGTTGTTCAAGGTGGTGGTGGCGCGGATAAAAAAAGACCCGCTGGCATTGTTATGCCAGCAGGAGGATTGCGAGCGCTGCGGGGAGATTCGGAAACAGTAACGCTGGAAGGAAGCCCTTTTCGGGGCGCAATCAGTGATACAGGATCGGCTCGACGCGCAGGTTTTCCTCCCCGACCGCGGCCTTGATCTGTGCCAGCAATTCTGCACACAGGTGGGTGGTGTCGTTGGGAAACTCGATTAGATGACCACGCTCCTGTTCGAAGATCTGGAAGGCAAACCGGTCCGTACCGGGGTAGGAAATGAACGTGCCGTGCAGGCGTGCGATGCGGCGGATATCCCGGTTCGGGTCGCCGCTGGGACGCAGGATGATGGTTACCATCTGGGGAGGGTGCTGCTCCCCCAGGTCAGGCGGAATCGCGGCGGTGGGAAGTTTGGGCGTTAAGACCGCAGCAGGGGGTCGGGCGGGAACAGGTTGTTCCAGCAAGCCGGATGCTGGCGCTTCCTCATGACCGATGGTTTCTTCAATAATCCCGATTGGCTCGAGCGAAACGACTTCGTGTTCCACCTGACCCGGTTGGATGGACGAATACGTATCCCATTCCGGGGGGTCTTCCGGCATGGGCGGGTCGTCGTCATTCCCAGGGCGGGTATCAGAGCCTGGACCGGGTGCAGGAGCCTGTTTCTTACTGACGGTTTCAAATTTTCGATCGGGTGCTTGCCGGGGCTGCGGCTGCAGGGGTATTTGCGCAGGAGCGGTCAGTTTAAGTTCGGTGCGGATGTTATCCACCAGTACCTTGGCTGGATTGGAATTGGCATCCACCTTGCCTTCCGCCACGATCACCCCGCCCACCTCCAGGGCGAACTGGAATTTCTCCCAGGTGCGCGGGAAAAGCACCAGTTCAATAACGCCGGTCAGGTCCTCCAGCGTCACCCAGGCCATCATCTTGCCGGTCTTGGTCTGGTAAGGGCGGATGCCGCTCACCATACCGGCAACGCGGGCCTTCTCTTCGTGGGCGGCTTCGCCCAGGTTGCTGGAGAAGTGGGTCACCAGGCTGCGGATCTCTTCCAGGTAGGGGCTGAGCGGGTGTTCGGAGATATACATGCCGATCAACTCGCGCTCCCAGTTGAGGGTCTCCCGGCGGTCCGGGTCCGGGACAAGCGGTAGGGAGATGTTCTCGGACACCCCGGAGGTTGCCCCGAATAGTGATAACTGGCCGGCTTCCGCGGCCCGGAAATGTGACGAACTGACCGCGACGATTCGGTCGAGCGCTTCCAGCAGGGCAGAACGCGGACCGAACTTGTCCAGCGCGCCCACCTTGATCAGGCTTTCAAGGGCGCGCTTGCCAACCGCGCGCAGGTCAACGCGCCCGGCCAGGTCATTGAGATCCTTGAAGGGACCGCCCTTGCCGCGCGCCTTGGTGACGAGGTCCACACCACCCATGCCGACATTCTTGATCGCCCCCAGGCCAAAGCGGATGGCAGATTTGACTGCCTGCCCGGCGGGCAGGTCATCGCTGCGGGGAGTGACCGGGGAATCCTCTGCTTCTTCGATGGAAAAATCCCAGCTGCTGGTGTTAATGTCCGGCGGCAGGACGGTAACGCCCATGTTGCGCGTGTCATTGACATACAGCGCCATCTTTTCGGTCTCGTGCTTGGTCACCGACAGCAGGGCGGTCATGTATTCCACCGGGTAATGCAGTTTCAGGAAGCCGGTTTGCACGGCAAGCAGGCCGTAATCCGCGGCATGCGACTTGTTGAAGCCATAGCGCGGCAAACTCGTTCCAATCATGGTAGATGGCTTCAGCCGTGGATCGTTCCAGGCCCTGTGCCACTGCTCCCTGCACGAATTTATGGCGGTGATTTTCGATTTCCTTGGTTTTCTTTTTCGAAATGGCAGCCCGCAGTTCATCCGATTCGGAGGGAGTGTAACCCGCCAATTCGACCGCAGCCCGCATCAATTGTTCCTGGTAGAGGGGGATCCCGTAGGTGTCCCCGAAGATCGGTTCCAGTGACGGATGCCGGTACTCCACCTCCGCCTCGCCGTGCATGCGGCTGATGTAATCGGGGATGAAGTCCATCGGACCCGGGCGGAAAAGGGCGACCATGGCGATGATGTTATCCAGTGACTTGGGTTTCATCTGCACCAGCCACTTGGTCATTCCCGTGCTTTCCAGCTGGAATACGCCCAGGGTGTTCCCTTCGCCCAGGAATTGATAGGTTTCCGGATCATCGGTGGGGATATTATCGAGGCTGTAGCATTTGTCGTGCCGCTGGTCGATCCAGTCGCAGGCACGCGCCATGATGGTCAACGTGGCAAGGCCAAGAAAATCCACCTTGAGCAGTTTGAGTTTTTCCAGGATGCCCATCTCGAACTGAGTAACGGTCTTGATGGGCGTCTCTTCGGAATTGCTGGTGGGACGGTGGAGCGGCAGGTACTCAACGAGCGGCTTGTCTGAGATGACCACCCCGGCGGCATGCGTCCCGGCGTTGCGGACAACGCCTTCCATCCTGGCAGCAGTATCGATCAATTCCCGCAGGTGATCGGCCGATCCATAAGCATCCTTTAAGTCAGCAAGACCTTTGAAGTCATCGGCGATGATGTCTCGCAAGGGAATGGCTTTGGAAGGGATGTTGGGGATGCTCTTTGCCACCCGGTCCACTTCGGGGAGCGGGATATCCATCACCCTGCCCACGTCGCGCAGGGCAGCGCGCGCCCCCAGCGTGCCGAAGGTGATGATCTGAGCAACCTTGTCCTGCCCGTATTTTTTGACTGTGTATTCCAGCACTTCCGCACGGCGGTCATCTGGAAAATCGAGGTCAATATCGGGCATGGAGATGCGGCCCGGGTTCAGGAAGCGTTCAAAGAGCAGGTTCTGCTGGATGGGATCCACCAGGGTGATGTTCAGCGTGTACGCAACGATGGAACCATTGGCGGAGCCGCGGGCGTTGTACCAGATGCCCTGTTCGCGGGTGTACCGGCACAGGTCCCAGACGATCAGGAAGTAGGCGGAAAAGCCCATTTTCTCGATCACACCCAGCTCGTAATCGAGGCGGGTCTGTGCCTGCTCGCTGGTGGCGCTTTCCCCGTAGCGCTGCTTTAACCCTTCTTCGCACAGGGCTCGCAGGTAGGATTTCAGCAGTCTGTCCCTGCGGGACTTCGAAGCGCGGCAGGCGGTACTCTTTCACGTCCAGGTTGATGTTGCAGCGCTCGGCGATCAGCAGGGTGTTCGCCAGCGAATCCGGCACTTCTGCAAACAGGTGCGCCATCTCTTCGGGCGAGCGCAGGTAGTACGAGCCGTCATTCATGCGCATGCGTTCGGGATCGGCGAGCAGCGCCCCGGTCTGGATGGCAAGCAGGATATCCTGGTATTTGGCATCCTCGGGATTGATGTAGTGGGCGTCGTTGGTGGAGACGAAACGGGCATTGTAATGAGGGCCAAGTTCCCGCAGGGCGCGGTTGACCTTGTCCAGCTCGGGCATGTCGTGCTGTTGGAGTTCTAGGAAGAAATTCTCCCGCCCAAAGACCTCGTAGTACCAGTCGAGGCTGCGGCGTGCCTGCTCCGGCTGCCCCTGCCTGATCAGGCGAGGCACTTCGGCGGACATGCAGCCGGAAGTGCAGATCAGCCCCTGGGCATGCCGGGAAAGGAATTCCTTGTCGATACGCGGGTAGTAGTAGAAGCCCTCGAGTTGGGCAGCCGAGGCGATCTTCAGCAGGTTCTCATAGCCTGCCTGGTTCTCCGCCAACAGAAGGAGGTGCGAGGATTTGCGGTCCTCCTTCGGATCGTGTTCCTGCATGCTGCGGGCCGATAGGTAGGCTTCCAGGCCGATGATGGGCTTGATGCCGGCATCCCTGGCGGCGTGGTAGAACTCGATCACCCCGAACATCGTGCCGTGGTCGGTGATCGCCAGCGCTGGCATGTCCATCTCTTTGGCGCGCTTGACGAGTTTCTTGATGTTGCTGAAGCCGTCGAGCAGCGAGTATTCGGTGTGTACGTGGAGGTGGGCGAAGGACATGGTCCTACCAGTAGAAATGGGTGAGTGCTTCATTGCGATTATAGCACGCATGTTTTTCTTAACGATTGGCGAGGTGATCCCTGCGGCATGAAGCGATGGCTTCCACAAGGCTTGTTGTATTGTGGCTGAAAACCCCTTACAATTCTTCCCTTATAATCATCAATTGAATAGCCAATGGATAGGTGGAATCTTGACACCCCGGCACTATTCCAGCGTACATCCCTATAGCAGACCACAATATATAATAATAAAGGAGAAAATTATGAACACAAGACCAATGAAAGTCAGCATGGGGATCGCCGTCCTCACCCTGCTTGCCAGCGCCTGCGGCATTGTCCCGATCTTTGGATCGCGGCACCTGATCACCGAGACTCGCCAGGTCAGTGATTTCGAGCGGGTGGAGATCAGCGGGGGCGGTAGCCTGGAGATCATCCAGGATGGGACGGAATCCCTGACCATCGAAACCGATGACAATATCATGCCCTATGTCACCTCCGAGGTGAGCGCTGGATTGCTGCGCGTGGGCATGGATTTCGGCGTGCGCACCTTCCTTCCCAGCAAGATGCATGTCAGCCTGCATGTCAAGGATTTGAGCGCGATCAGCACCTCCGGGTCGTGGAATGTGACCTCCTCCTCCATCCAGGGAAATGCATTAAGCATCGAGATCAGCGGTACGGGCGATGTGGTCATCGATGAACTGACGGTCAATGAACTGGACGCAGCCGTCAGCGGGAGCGGAAGTATCGACCTGACCGGTGAAGCGAAAACTGAGATCATTAATATCAGTGGATCCGGGAAGATTACAACCGGTGATTTTCGTGCCCAGGATGTCACGGTCAGCATCAGCGGCACGGGCAATGGCACCGTCTGGGCAACCCATACTTTGACGGTGGAAGTCAGCGGAAGCGGAAAGGTCAATTATTACGGCAGCCCGCAGGTCAGTTTCAACCAATCCGGCTCGGGGAAGGTCATTAACCTGGGCGAGAAGTAACTCTTCCCTCTAAAAAACAAGCCCTTCGACAGCGATCGAAGAGGATTACACATCGGCACCGAGAGGTGCCGATGTGACTATCTCCCTGGGGAGTGCGATCGAGGCCTGCCTGAGGTTCCGATCCTCGCTATTCCATGATGGATAGGATTGCGTTGCTTCCTCCATCCGCTTGCAGTGCCAGTGCTGGGATTTCTCGGCTATACTTGGAAGTGAAGATTTCGATTGAAGGAGCCTTTCCATGACAAACAAAGTCATCCAGACCATGCTCAAGCATCAATCGGTGCGCAAATACACCAGCCAAAAGCCAACCGACGAGACGGTCGAAACCATCGTGAGGGCGGGGCAGCAAGCCCCCTTTGCCTCGCAACTCTACAGCGTGCTGCTGACCCGCAAGAAAGCGCCTTTCGGCGCCCCGCTGTGGTTTACCATCTGCGTGGACCTGTATAAGCTGGAACGATTCATGAAACTGCGCGGCTGGGATGTGGTGACCAACGACCTGTCGCTGCTTTTCTTTGGAATCCAGGATGCGGCTTACATGGCTCAGAATATGGTTGTGGCGGGCGAAAGCCTGGGACTATTCTCCTGCTTTCTCGGCTCGGCTCCCTACCAGGCGGATAAGATCGCCAGGGATTTTAAATTACCAGCACGCGTCTTCCCGCTGGTGCAGCTGGTGATGGGTTACCCGGCTGAGGAATTCCCGCCCAGGCCGCGTTACCCGATGTGGTTCACCTTGTTTGAAGACCGCTATCCTGAATTTTCCGATGAGCAGGTGGGGGAAGCGATGAGAGTGATGGATGAGGGTTACCTGGCCCAGGGTTATTACCGAAAACAGAAAGCCAAGATCCGCTTGGAGAAGGACAGGAAAGAAACCTTCACTTACGAAAATTATTCCTGGACCGAGCACATCTCACGCAAATGGGGTCAATGGTACGAGTCGCCTGCGGAATTGCTGGAACAACTGGAGAAGAGGGGATTCAACCTTAAGTAGACGTCCGGTCTCAACGCCGGTATGGAGAAGTATCAAGTTCCTTTACTTTCAATGCCTGCATCGTATGCCCGAGAAAAAGGGAGAGGACTGTTCGCATCCCGATCCCTTCCTTGCCCTTCCCGGAAAGCCTGAAGCGGCGGGATTTTATTGGTGGGTGGCCCTTGCGGATCAGCGGGAATCCGGGCTTGTGAAATAATTCCCAAAATTGAATATACAGTTCGATTTTTGTATACTGATACTTATACAACATCCCGGTCATCTGGGCTTAAACATCGACCGATCCCAAGGAAATTCGTTCAATCCATCCGTAGGGATTTTCTTTACCTGATCAGGAGGATGCAGTGGACACCGGCAGGAAACTAAAGGGAATATTGATCTGGCTGGTAGTTGCTTTTTTGCAGCTCATCGGTACGCAGGTGGTGACCTTTCTCATCTCATTGACCATCCCCGGCATGGGGGATTTTCCTCAAACACATTCCGAACTCTTTGCACTGATCCTGGGGCTGACTTTTTCAACCGGTGTATTCCTTACCGGCTGGCTGGCGATTAAATTTCGCTTCCTGAAAGCAGAACCACGACACGCAGCGCGACTGGCGGGTACATTGATCGGGGCGTACATACCGTTGACCACTGCGCTGATCATTTTTAAAATTCTCGAACCTGGCAATCCCTTTTTCTTCATTTCCATGCTGGCAGCCATCTTGGGATTCCATCTGCCGGGCTGGTTCAAGAAGGGATGAGAAACTCGAGAGCCTGCTGGTTGAAATGGGAATCTTTTTCCAGGCGTGGAGATCTGATATATGAATGATGGCACACAGGTGCAGGAAGGTTATTGCACCTGGCGCGGGTATAAAACCTGGTACCGGATGGTCGGCAGCCAGGAAGCACCAGGCAGGTTCCCGTTGTTATGCCTGCATGGAGGTCCCGGTGCCACGCACGACTACCTGTTTCCTCTGGAGGCACTGGCTTCAGGCGGCAGGCGGGTGATCTGCTACGATCAGCTAGGCGGGGGTAACTCCGATCCTGTACGCGGGGCCTCTTTGTGGACGATCGACCTCTTCCTTGAGGAACTGCGTAACATATGTCATCACCTGGCGCTGGACCGATTCCACCTGATGGGGCATTCGTGGGGAGGTCAACTGGCTTTGGAGTATGCGCTATCCAAACCAGACAGCCTGGCAAGCCTGATCCTTTCCGATTCGCTTGCCAGCAGCCGGGAGTGGGCAAGCGAGGCAGACCGCCTGCGGGCGGATCTGCCGGAAGAGGTGCAGCAAACTCTCCTGAAACATGAAAGCGCGGGGACGACGGATTTAGAGGAATACCAGCAGGCCTGCAAGGTTTATTACCGCCTGCATGGATGCCTGATGGACCCCGGGTTGCGTCCCGAGTGGCTCAAGCAGGCGTTTAGCAAGATGGACAGCAATCCGGAAGTCTATCATACGATGTGGGGTCCGAGCGAGTTCTGCGTAACAGGCACCCTCAAAGACTGGGATATCTCCCACCGGCTGAGCGAGATTCTCATCCCCACCCTGGCAATCGGAGGGCGTTACGATGAAGCCACACCGGTCATCATGGAGAGTTTGCATCGCGGTATCCATGCTTCCGAATGGATCACCTTTGAGCATAGCGGACATTTTCCTTTTATCGATGAGACCGAGCTTTTTCTCTCAGCGGCTCGACGATTCCTGGAACGAGTGGAAGGACAAGCGTAATCTGTTTATCAGGTTTATGGATATGGAGGCGAGAGATGACCAGTAATAAGATCCGGATTAAATTTCTTCCTGATACGCGGTTGGGCTGGTGGGCTTTCTGGCTGGGACTCACGTTCCTGATCCTGATGACCATCAACAGCGTCGTTTTCATGCGCCTGCCCGAAGAAACATCGTGGCGGGTAAATCTATTGCCGTTCTACGGCATTTTTACCTTTTTATGCGGTCTTGCAGCTGGGATCCTGGCTTTGATCGCGGTGATCTGGAAGCGCGAAAGAGCGGTGCTGGTATGGATGACAATGCTGCCGGGGTTGTTCGTGATCGTCTTTTTACTTGGCGAATTCCTTGTGCCGCAATAGCAGTTCTTTCATAATTATTGTTTTTCACCAGATTCCGATGGGGCAGATGTGCTTGCCTGGTGTGTGCCAGTGGAGTTCCTGAAAACCGCCATGATCAAGCCCGCCCTGGATTCTTTTGTTGTTCCTTTGTGATAATCTCCACAATTGACAGTCGTCCTATTTTTTGCTACACTAGAGGTATAGTTGTCTGACAACTTGCACTTTCTGGAAAACAATCAATGAGCACTCTTCTGATTAAAAATGCCGCTGTCCTGGTCACCATGGATGACCACCGTCAGGAGATCCCTGAGGGTGGTCTTTTTGTGCGGGATGGATTCATTGAGCAGGTTGGGGCAACTGGCAGCCTGCCGGAGACGGCCGATGAGGTGCTCGACCTGCGCGGCCACCTGCTCCTGCCGGGGCTGGTGAACACTCACCACCATTTCTACCAGACCCTCACGCGGGCTGTCCCGGCTGCGCAGGATGCGAATTTGTTCCACTGGCTCAAGACGCTCTATCCCATCTGGGCGCGGTTGACCCCTGAAGATATTTTTATTTCCACGCAAACAGCGCTGGCAGAACTGGCACTATCCGGTTGCACCACTGCTTCGGACCATCTCTACCTGTTTCCCAACGGTTCCCGACTGGATGACGAAATAGCCGGCGCCCGGGAGGTGGGCCTCCGACTGCAGGCGTCGCGCGGTTCCATGTCGCTGGGTGAATCCGCCGGAGGCCTGCCACCTGATTCAGTGGTGGAGACGGAAGCGAGCATCATCACCGACAGCCAGCGTCTCATCCAGCAGTACCACGATCCGAAACCGGGTGCGGTCGTACAGATTGTGCTGGCTCCCTGCTCCCCCTTCTCTGTGACCGGAGAGTTGATGAAACAATCCGCCAGGCTGGCGCGGGAATACGGCATTCATCTGCATACGCATCTGGCAGAGACAGAGGACGAGGAACAGTTCTGCCAGCAGAAATTTGGCCACCGCCCGGTGGGATACATGCAATCGGTGGACTGGGTGGGGGAGGATGTCTGGTTTGCGCACGCCGTCTATGTGAACCGCGAGGAAGTGGTTGCTTTTGCCCGGCACGGCTGCGGGGTGGCGCACTGCCCGAGTTCCAACATGCGCCTGGCTTCCGGGATCGCCCCGGTGAGGGATTACCTGGCAGCAGGTGTCAAAGTGGGACTGGGGGTGGACGGTTCGGCCTCCAACGATAGTTCGCACATGCTGGCTGAGGTGCGCCAGGCGATGCTGTTATCCAGATTACGCGAAGGCATCACCGGGTTCTCTTTAACGAATGACCCGACCCGTAAATTGATGACCGCCCGGGAGGCGCTCCGCCTTGCCACGCGCGGCGGGGCGGACGTGCTGGGACGCGCCGATATTGGCAGCCTGGAAATTGGAAAATGCGCCGATTTCTTTGCCGTCAATCTCAACCGCCTGGATTATGCCGGGGCGCTGCACGACCCGCTGGCGGCGGTTGTCTTCTGCCAGCCGGTGCGGGTTGATTACACCGTGGTGGGCGGGCGGTTCATTGTGCGCGCCGGGCAACTGGTCACCCTGGATGAAATCGACCTGGTCAGGCGCCACAACTTGGCTGCCAGGCAACTGCTGGCGGGCGGGTAGACCATGCAACCATCTTTCATCATCTTCTCCGGGCTGCCCGGCACCGGCAAGAGTGCCCTCGCCGACCGGCTGGCGCGGGAATTTCACCTGCCGCTGCTGCGCATCGACGACCTGGCTGACTGCATGCCTCCTGGTATGGACCGCAATACCACCGCTTTCTGGGACCAGGCAATTTTCGCCCTGCTGCTTCTCGCTGAAAGCCAGCTGCGCCTCGGCGTCAGCGTGATTGCAGACTCGATCTTTATGAATTCCGACCGCTCCCATGCCGGCGCGATCGCCCTGCAGACAGGTACGCGTTTCCTGCCGGTGCACACGTTCCTCTCAGACGAGACGATATGGGAAGCCCGTGTGAACGAGCGTTTTGAGAAATTCAGCCCAGGCATGGGAGTGGCCTCCTGGGAACAGGTGACCGCCCAGAGGCGGGGATACCGCCCCTGGGAACCGGGGACGGCGCTGTTCGTGGATGCCGTCCGCCCGCTGGATGAGAATTATTCCCTTGTGAAGGAAATGATCACCGGACCAACCGTGGAATTCAAGGCGCTGCCCGACCTGCCTTTCACTCCCGGAAAGTATCACGGATAGACCATGACCGATAGCCATGCTGCTTTAATCGAAAAAACCCTGCTTCTGCCTGACCTCCTGGAGTCCGCGGTCGCCGGGCTGGAAGAAACCAGCCTCGACCTGGGCCTCAGCACCGGATGGACGATCCGGGAATACGTCCATCACACCGTGGAGGGCGGGCTGATGTGGCAGATGTTCCTGCGGGCGATCACGGGCACAAGTGGCATCGAGTTCCCCATCCAATGGTACTTTGCCCTCTCCCAGGAGGAGTGGGGGGAGTGCTGGGCTTTCGGGAAGCGCGCCATCAACCCCACCCTGGCGTTGTGGCGGGGCAGCATAGCCAGCCTGGTGGAATTGCTGCGCAGCCTCCCGGCGGAGAAATGGGATCATTACGGCCGCGTCACCTTTCCGGGCAATGACAAGGAGAGTTGCTTTACCGTGACCGAGATCATCCAGATGCATATCCGTCACATCGATCAGCACTGCGCGGACATCCAGTCCATCCGTGCAGCACATCAAAAATAGAGGCGATCATGGACCTGCTCGTACAGATCATCTTTGGATGGCCGGCGATCCTGAGTTCACAGGCACTTTCCGTTGTCGGCATTCTGAATAGAAAACCCTGGGTTGTGGCACTGGGTGGATTGTTGTGCGTACCCTTTGCCTTCTATTTATCCGGCTTTCAAGCCGTGCGGTTCCTGGCTTTCCTGTTACCCCTGTTCCAATTTGGATCGGCTTGGGCATTGCGTGCGAACCGGAAAATCCTGGCCTGGATATTGTTATTCCCTTTGGCCGGCGTCAGTGTCGTTCTGGCCTACATCGTCCTTACCCAATAATTCCCTTCAATGGATGATTGACCCTATGCAGCCTTCGAAATTGCTCACCCGCCACCTCATCGATGTTGCCATGGGACGCAACCCTGCTGATCTGGTGCTCCGCAAGGGCACCTGGGTCTGCGTACAATCCGGTGAGTTCGTGCCCGGGACGGATATCGCCATCAAGGACGGTCACATCGCCTATGTGGGCGAGGATGCCTCGCATACGGTGGCGAAAGAAACGCAGGTTATCGACGCGGGAGGCAGGTTCCTGGTGCCGGGTCTGTTGGACGGGCACACGCATGTTGAATCGGGGATGCTGACGGTGACCGAGTTCGTGGGGGCGGTGCTGCCGCACGGCAGCACCTGCCTGTTCATCGACCCGCACGAAATCGCCAATGTCTTCGGCCTGAAAGGTGTGAGGCTGATGGCGAAGGAAGCCTCCCGGCAGCCGGTTCACGTCTGGGTGCAGGTGCCGTCCTGCATTCCCTCCTGGCCTGGATTCGAGACTCCCGGTGAGGAAATGACCGCCGGGCATGTGGCGGAAGCCATGCAATGGGACAATGTCATCGGCCTGGGTGAGATGATGAATTTTTACGGGGTGGCGGCAGGTGACCCGACGGTCCTGGCTGAACTGGAGGCAACGCGCCGTGCCGGAAAGGTCATCGGCGGGCATTACGCCTCTCCCGACCTCGGGAAGTTGTTCCATGCCTATGCCGCCGAGCGGCGCGGCGGACGACCATGAGGGCACCCGGCTTGAAGACGCAGTGGCGCGCCTCCGCCAGGGTATGCGGCCCATGCTGCGTTACAGTTCCGCCTGGCACGATGTGGCTGCGCAGGTACCCGCCATCACCAGGCTCGGTCTCGACCCGCACCGCTTCATCCTGTGCACCGATGATTCGCACGCCGGGACGCTGGTCAACGATGGGCACATGGACCGCGTCATCAGGCATGCTGTCAGCCAGGGATTGCCCGCCATGACCGCGGTGCAGATGGCAACCATTAACACGGCAGAGCATTTCGGCCTCGGTCAAGAGGTTGGCATGATCGCTCCCGGTCGCTGGGCAGATATCCTGCTGGTGGAGGATCTCGATCAGTTCCAGCCTGACCTGGTTCTGGCGCGCGGCAGGCTGGCGGCTGAAAACGGCAAACTCCTGATCGATCTGCCCCGGGTGACCTATCCGCAGTGGGCTACAGCCTCTGTCCACATCAAGAAACCTTTGCGCCGGGATGATTTTCAGCTGCGAACGGGCGACCATGGGAAACAGGTTTTATGCAATGTGATCGGCGTGATCGAGAATCAGGCGCCCACGAAGCATCTGCAGATGAACCTGCCCGTACGGGAAGGGGAGGTCCTGCTACCCCCGGGGCTGGCGAAGGTGGCGCTGGTCGAGCGGCATCACAATACCGGCACCATCCAACTCGGCCTGGTGAGTGGTTTTGGTTTCACAGAAGGATGTGGCATTGCTTCCACTGTTGCCCACGACTGCCACCACATGCTGGTGGTCGGCAGTGACGAGGCTGACATGGCGGCGGCTGCCAACCTTCTGCGGGAGACCGGTGGCGGGCAGGTGGTTGTGAGAGGGGGCAGGGTGATCGGATTGATCGAACTGCCCATCGGCGGGCTGATGTCCACCGAAAAGGCAGTCACCGTTGCCCGGAAAGCCACCTCCATCCTGGAAGGATTCCACGCCTGCGGGTGCACGTTGAACAATCCAAATATGACCATGAGCCTGCTTGCGCTGGTGGTGATCCCGGAA
Organism: uncultured Chloroflexia bacterium; assembly: GCA_963828815.1. Classification (GTDB taxonomy): domain Bacteria; phylum Chloroflexota; class Anaerolineae; order Anaerolineales; family Villigracilaceae; genus UBA877. The sequence continues at coordinate 320,839 of CAWHGD010000002.1, read as the reverse complement.
ATGCGCATCACGGATAAGGGCCTGTTGGATGTGATCGGTTCCGCCTTCCGACCTGTAATTGTCAGCACCGAAGAATAGGAGCCAGGGATGAGCAATAATCCATTTCAACGACTGCAAAGCGAACTGTCTGCGAAGATCCTTTCGCTGCCCGCCGAGACCCGTCTGCCTTCCGAACCGTGCCTTGCCCGGCAGATGGGGGTCTCGCGTGCCACGCTGCGTGAAGCGATGCGCTCGTTCGAAGGGCGCGGCATGATCCGCCGGCGCCAGGGCGTGGGCACTTTCGTAATCGGCAAGGTGCCGGTGCTGGATACCGGCCTGGAGATGCTGGAGAGTATCGAGACGATAGCCCAGCGCTCCGGGCTCAAAGTGAGGATGGGCGAGTTGCTGATCCAGCAGGTTTCAGCAGACGATGAAATGGCAACAAAGCTGAACCTTTCGGTGGGAGCAAACCTGACACGCGTGAGGCGCATCGATCTTCACCGACCAGCGCCCGATAGCATTTCTGGAAGACACCCTGCCGATGGATATCCTGGCCGCTCAGGAACTTCAAACTGGTTTCACAGGGTCGGTGCTGGATCTCCTGCTTCAGCGCGGCGAGCCGAAGTTGATCCGCTCTCGAACCGAGATCAGGGCAGTTGGAGCCACCTCGGAGGTGGCGCGCGCCTTGCAGATCCAGCGCGAGGATGTTCTGCTGCATCTATCAGCCCAACTTTATTCTGAAGACAGCCGCGTGGTGGACTATTCCATCAGTTATTTCCTGCCCGGTTATTTCCGCTTCCATGTTGTGAGACGGGTGGGTTAAAGTTATTTCACGTGCTTGAAAGCATGTGAATTTTTCATTACCTTTGGAGGTAAAAATGCGTAGTTTTGCTGGACGAGACATTCTGTCGCTCAAGGAATTTGAAAGGCAGGAGTTCTTCCACGTTTTTGACGTGGCGGCTGAACTGGAGCCGATCGCGGTCAGCCGCCGCAACGAGCGACATGCTGGCGGAAAAGACCCTGGTGACGGCCTTCTACCAGCCGTCCACCCGCACCCGCCTGGCGCACGAGGCAGCCATGCACCGCCTGGGCGGGCATGTGACCGGTTTCGCGGATGCCAAGATGACCCGCGCCGGCGACTTCTACCAGGAGTCGATCAAGGATACCGTCAAGATGCTGGAGTTCTACGGCGATGTGATCGTCATGCGCCATTTCCAGCAGGGCGCACCGCACGAAGCAGCCAAATGGGCGTCGATCCCGATCATCAACGGCGGCGACGGCTGGGGCGAACATCCCACCCAGATCCTGACCGACCTGTACACCGTGCTGAAGGAAAAAGGCACCATCGACGGTCTGACCTGGCTGGCGGTGGGCGATATGCGCATGCGCACGATGCACTCGCTGGGCTATGCCCTGAGCCAGTTCGACTGCCCGATCACCTTTGTCTCCCCGCCCGATATGTCGCTGACCGACGAGTTCAAGGCAGAACTCAAGCAGTTCAGCGTGAACTTCAAAGAGGTCGAGCATGTGGAGCAGGCGATCGCCGAGGCGGATGTCATCCTGGTGGAACCGGTGGTGCAGCCCGATTACACCAAGTCGCGCGATGAGCGCGCCGGCAAGGATGTGGGTCTGACCCCCGCCAACTACAAGATCACCCGCGAACTGCTGGAGAAGAAAGCCAAGTCGGATGCCATCCTGCTGCACTCGCTGCCGCGCATGGACGAGGTCCCGACCGATGTGGATATCACCCGCTGGTCGCGCTACTGGCAGGAAGCCTTCAACGGCGTTGTCATGCGCATGGCGCTGCTGGCGCTGGTCCTGGGCGCGATGGAATAAATTCAACTGACAGGACCAGAGTGCCTGACAGGCATGCCTGCCGGGATGTCGGACCTGTTGGATGAAAATGGAGGTAACCTATGCAAACCTTTTTACACGGCCGCGATCTGATCGGCGACCTGGATTTTACAAAAGAAGAAGTCGAAACCGTCCTGGATGTGGCTTTCGACCTGAAACGCAAGCGCGCCCTGAACGAACCGCATCCCTACCTGCGTGACAAAGTGCTGGCGATGCTGTTCTTCTTCTCAGTCCACGCGCACGCGCGGCTCGTTTGAAGCCGGCATGGCCCAATTGGGCGGGCATGGCGCGTTCATCGAGAGCAAGACCACCCAGATCGCCCATGGCGATACCCCCAAGGAGATCGGTGAAATATTCGGCCGTTATTTCGATGGCATTGCCATCCGCCACGTGGACTGGGGGGTGGGCAATGGCTATCTCAATGCAGTTGCCAAGGCATCCCGCGTCCCGGTGCTCAACATGCAGTGCGACATCTACCATCCCTTCCAGTGCCTGGCCGACCTGATGACGATCATTGAGAAGAAAGGCCGCGACCTGCGCCGGAAGAAGATGGTGGTTTCGTGGGCATACGCAGCTTCCTATCAGAAGCCAATGTCGGTACCGCAATCGCTCATCCTGCAAATGCCGCGCTTTGGCATGGATGTGGTGCTGGCCCATCCGCCGGAGTTCAAGCTGATGCCCGAGATCATGGAACAGGCACAGCGAACAGGCGCGCAAGTTTGGTGCCGGATTTGAAGTGGTGGATGACATGGAAGCCGCCTTCAAGGATGCGGATATCATCTATGCCAAATCCTGGGGCGCCATGGTCCATACCCCCGATCCCGACGAAGGCGCCAAGATCATCAAGAAATACTCGCACTGGATCACCGATGAGCGCAAGATGGAGCTGGCCAAGCCGGATGCCATCTACATGCACCCGCTGCCGGCCGATCGCAACATCGAGGTCACCGACGGAGTGATGGACGGACCGCAATCGGTGGTGTATGATGAAGCCGAAAACCGCCTGCATGCCCAGAAGGCGGTCATGGCTCTGACCATGAGTTAGGAGGAAGAACAATGACCAAGAAAGTTGCGGTCGTTGCCATTGGCGGTAATTCGCTCATCAAGGATAAGAACTCACCAGACGGTTGAAGACCAGTACCAGGCCGCCAAGGAAACCACTTTCCATATTGCCGATATGATCGAGCAGGGCTGGGATGTGGCCATCGGGCACGGCAATGGTCCCCAGGTGGGCTTCATCCTGCGCCGCTCCGAAATTGCCGCGAAAGTGGAAGGCATGCACGAGGTGCCGCTGGATGTGTGCGGCGCCGACAGCCAGGGTGCGATCGGTTATGCCCTGCAGCAGAACCTGCAAAATGAACTGTTCCGGCGCGGCATCAAGAAAGCAGTGGCCACCGTCGTCACCCAGGTGCTGGTGGACAAGAACGACCCGGCTTTCAAGAACCCATCCAAACCGATCGGCGGTTTCATGGACGAAGCTGAAGCCAGGCGGCGGGAGAAGGAACTGGGCTGGAGCGTGGTGGAAGATGCCGGGCGCGGCTGGCGGCGGGTGGTGGCCTCGCCGCTGCCAAAGGAAGTCGTTGAACTGGAATCGGTTCAAAACCTGATCAAAGCCGGTACCGTGGTGGTCACTGTCGGCGGCGGCGGCATCCCGGTGATCGACAAGGGCAAGGGCGAGTATGCCGGAACGGCGCCGTGATCGACAAGGATTTTGCCTCCAGCCTGCTGGCCCAGCTCATCAAGGCCGACCTGCTCCTCATCTCCACCGCGGTCGAGAAGGTGGCCCTCAATTTTGGAAAACCAGATCAGAAATGGATCGACCGGATGACCCTCGCCGAAGCCAAGCCAATACCTTGCGGAAGGTACGCATTTTGCCAAAGGCTCGATGGCTCCCAAGATCCAGGCCATCATCTGGTTCCTGGAAGCAGGCGGCAAGCAGGCGTTGATCACCAACCCGGAAAATATCGGGCGCGCCCTCAGGCTGAAACCGGCACCTGGATCGTGCCGTAGGTTTTAAGATTTGGGCTCGTGATAGAATCGAAGATGTTCAGACAACCAGAGCTTCCACGATTTTCCGAAAGGAGGTGAGAGGGGGGCAGCGTTAATGCCATGCCTGTGTTTCGGATACGTTCCTGATCCAGCGATTTCACCTCAAATACTCTAGGAGGAGTATTCTATGCCTAAAACATTATTTCGTCTTTCCCTTCTGGCAGTGGCGGTTGTATTTATCCTGACCGCCTGCGGACCGAAAGTAACAACCGCACCAACGGTCGTTGCCACCGAGCCGCCTGTGGTTGAACCCGTCGCCACCGAGCCGCCCGCCACCCAACCCCCCGCACCCCAGGAATTTACATTCGGGATGGTTCTGGTCGGCGCGAAGAATGACCATGGTTGGAGCCAGGCGCATTTTGATGCCGGACTGTATGTTGAAGAGAAAATCCCCGGTGCCCATATGCTCTATATCGAAAATGCCTATTCCGGCTCCCCGGTGCTGACAGGCACAACCATCTCGCAACTGGCAGAACAACTTGTGGCTCAGGGCGCGCAACTGATCATCTTCAACTCGGATGACATGAAGGATGAATCCACCGTATTCGCCCAGAATAACCCGGATGTGCCGGTGATCATGGCCTCCGGCGACCAGGTCTGGCAGGATGGCCAGGACTACACCGCCATCCCCAACATGGTGAATATCATGGGGCGCATGGAATACGGCAAGATGATCGCAGGCTGCGCGGCTGCCCTCACCAGCCAGACGGGCAAGATCGGGTATCTTGGTCCCTTGATCAATGCTGAAACCCGCCGGCTTGTCTGCCTCGGCTTACCTGGGCGCCAAGTATTGCTGGGCGCAGGCAGGCAAAGATCCGGCTGCCCTCATGTTCAAGGTGACCTGGATCGGATTCTGGTTCTATATCCCGGGCTTCTCGTCCGACCCGACCCAGGTGGCGAACGATTTCTTCAACAGCGGTTATGACGTGGTCATCTCCGGCATCGATACCACCGAAGCCATGACCGAGGCCAAGCGCCTGGATGACGCTGGGCAGGCCGTCTGGTCAATCCCCTATGATTACATGGGCGCCTGCGACCAGGCTCCCGAGATTTGCCTGGGCGTGCCGTACTTCAACTGGGGTCCGGCTTATACTGAGACCATCCAGAACGCCATGGATGGCACCTTTGTCTCGAACTTCCAGTGGAACGGCCCTGACTGGGCTGATATCAACAATCCCGACACCAGTGCGGTTGGTTTCCTGAAGGGTCCGGCTTTGAGCACAGAGAACTCGGCCACACTCGACACCTTCATCGCAGCCCTGGCTGGAGGATTGAACCTGTGGACCGGCCCGATCACCCTGCAGGATGGCACGGTCTACCTGGCGGACGGCGTTGTAGCCACCGATCAGCAGGTGTGGTATTTGCCGCAGTTGCTCGAAGGTATGGAAGGCCAGAGCGTCTCCCAGTAATGTATATTTGTTCAAGCAAGGGGGAAGGTATTTGCCTTCCCCCTTTTCATTCCGAAAGCCGCCATGACCGTCGAACTCAGCAACATCCATAAATCCTTTGGCGCAGTGCGGGCCAACATCGGCATCAACCTGGAGGTTCCCGCGGGGACGATTCAGGGCATCCTGGGGGAAAACGGTGCGGGAAAAAGCACCCTGATGAAGGTATTATCCGGATTTATTCAGGCAGACCGGGGCGAAATTCTCCTGGACGGGCACCCGGTCACCGTTCATTCACCGGCGGATGCCATCCGGCATGGAATTGGCATGCTGCACCAGGATCCGCTGGATTTTCCACCCTTGCGGATCATCGATAATTTCGTTCTTGGGCGGGCGGGAAGTCTATTCCCAGACCGCGCGGCTGCATCACGGGAATTCAAGCAGCTGGCTGGCCAGTTCGGCTTCAAGATCGATCCGGAGGCCTACGTGGACTCCCTGACGGTCGGCGAACGCCAGCAGCTGGAGATTCTGCGCCTGCTCTGGCTGGGTGCGCGGGTGCTGATCTTTGACGAACCGACAACCGGGATCAGCGCTTCCCAAAAGCAATTGCTTTTTGCAGCACTGCGGCTGCTGGCTGAACAGGGCAAGGTGGTTCTGTTCGTTTCACACAAGCTGGATGATGTTGAAAAACTGTGCCAGCGCGTGGTTGTATTACGGCAGGGATGCCAGGTGGGGGAAAACCTCAGGCAGCCTTTCGACACAGGAAAACTGGTTGAAATGATGTTTGGCAAGGTGATCCCGGCTGGTGAACGAAATCCCTGCCGCACGGATGAGGTCACCCTGACCTTGAAGAATATCTCAGTGGAGAATTACCGCTTGAAGTTGAGGGAGGTGAGCCTTGACGCCCATGGCGGGGAGGTGATCGGGTTGGCAGGGATGGAAGGCAGCGGGCAGGGGTTGTTCCTGCGTTCGATCTCGGGCCTGGTGAGGATCGTGGGCGGGCGGATCATTCTGCACGGCAAGGATCTGACGGGACGCTCCTACCACACCTTCAAGCGCAACGGCGCGGCCTTCCTGCCGGCGGCGCGTCTGGAGGAAGGGCTGGCGGCAGGTTTCAGCCTGACCGAGCATTTCGTGCTGGCCGAAGAAGCGCATGGTTTCTTTATCAACTGGGACAAGAGCCGCGATCTTGCCTGGCAGCGGATCGCGGATTTCAATATCCGCGGCCTGCCCGGCACCCCGGTCGAATCACTTTCAGGTGGCAACCAGCAGCGGGCGTTGCTGGCGCTCCTGCGGGAACCGCTTTCGATGCTGCTGCTGGAGCATCCCACGCGCGGCCTGGATATCGAGTCCACCATTTACATTTGGTCAAAACTAAAAGAGCGCTGCAGGCAGGGAACATCCATTATTTTTATTTCGTCCGACCTGGAAGAAATCCTCCAGTACAGCGACCGGGTGATGGTGTTTTTCAGCGGCCGGGTGACCCCGCCGCTGGAAGCCACCCGTCTGACCACCGATGCCCTCGGTCAATTGATCGGCGGCAAGGGTTGGGATGAACTGGGTACAGGGAAGGTTCAATGAATCGTAAGCGCTGGATCAATTTCGGTTTCCAGGCGGGGGCGCTGGTTCTCGCCTTCCTGATCTCTTCCTTGATACTGGTTGCTGCCGGGGTGCCTCCATTCCAGGCGTATGCTGCCATTTTAAAAGGCGCCTTAGGCTCATCGAAGAACATCGAGTACCTGCTGATCTCCTGGTCGCCGCTGTTGCTGACCACCGCCGGCGTGCTGATCACTTTTTCAGCCGGGATGTGGAACATTGGCGTGGAAGGGCAGATGACATTGGGCGCCATCTTCACCACCTGGGCGATGCGCTCGCTTCAGGACAGCAGCCTGCCTCCCGGGTTGATCCTGGTTTTCAGCATCCTGGCAGGGGTGGCTGGCGGAGCGATCTGGGCAGGGCTGGCGGGCGCCCTTAAGACCTTCGGCGGTGTGAACGAGATCTTTGGCGGACTGGGCCTGAACTTTGTTTCCACTGCCCTGACAATCTACCAGGTCTTCGGTCCCTGGAAACGACCCGGGGTGGGTTCCATGTCGGGCACGGAGCCGTTCGGGCGCGAACTGTGGCTGCCCAGCCTGCCGAATATGGAATTAAGTGCCTGGTCATTGGGACTCTCGATCCTGGTGGTGGTCGTGGTCTTCTTCCTGCTGCGCGGCACCCATTTCGGTCTGCGCCTGAAAGCCGTGGGCAGGAACATGAAATCTGCCTACCTGATGGGTGTTCCCACCTGGCAGTACAGCATGTACGCCTTCCTGCTCTGCGGGGCGTTCGTGGGCCTGGCTGGCGCCATCCAGGTCACGGCGGTTTATCACCGCCTGCTGCCTAATGTCTCGGGAGGCTTTGGATTCCTGGGATTGCTGGTGGCGATGCTGATCAACTACCAGGCACTCTGGGCGGCGCCGGTGGCTTTCTTTTTTGCCATGATCAACACCGGTAGTATTCAATTGCAGATCGTCTACAAGTTAACCTCTTCTTTCGCAGGTGTTTTGCAGAGCCTGCTGGTGCTGCTGGTGCTGTTGGGTGAGGGCGCACGCCAGCGCTTGTTGAAGAAACCCTGGGATTAGCCATGGAGACGAATACCCTTTTGGTTGGACTGGCTGGTGTGCTGGCTTCTGCGGCACCGATCCTGATCGCCGCGATCGGCGAGACGATCACCGAACGCGCCGGGGTGATCAATTTGTCGATGAATGGAACGATCCTGCTCTCTGCCATGGGAGGCTTTGCCGTTGCGCTCAAGACTGACAGCATCGTCCTTGGAATCCTGGCAGGGATGCTTATCGGAGCGCTGGTGGCGCTGATCATCGCGTTCAGCAGTATCACCCTGAAACAGTCCCAGGTGGCGGTGGGGTTTGTTCTTGCCTTGCTGTGCCGCGACCTGGCGTATGTATTGGGCGTCCCGTATATGAATGTGCCCGGACCACGCCTGCCGGCCTGGTCGATACCGGTGCTCAAGGATATTCCCTACATCGGCCCCCTGTTCTTCCGGCAGGATTTGATGACTTATTTCAGTTTCCTGCTGATCTTTATAGCCTGGGTGTATATCTTCCGAACGCGCCCGGGGCTGATGCTGCAGGGAATTGGCGAACGGCCGGCGGCTGCTTTTGTGCGCGGGGCCAATGTCAAACGACTGCGCTATCTCTATACAGTGATAGGCGGAGCGATCATCGGTCTGGCAGGCCCGGCTTATTCGTTGAATATCAAGGGCGGCTGGATGGGAATTCAATCCGGGTTGGATGGCATCGGCTGGATCGTGCTTTCCATTACCATTTTCGGAGGCTGGAACCCGTTCCGGGCGGCATTCGGCGCCTACCTGTTCACATTCCTGCAGTGGCTCGGACTGGTTCTCCAGTCGAAGCTGCCCGGCATCCCTTCGCAGGTGCTGCAGGTGGCTCCATTCCCGTTGATGATCCTGACCCTGCTGCTGGTGAACATCAGTGATGCGGAATGGGTGGAGCGGATGCTGGCGGCAATGCCGGAAAGGATGCGCTGGTTCATGGCGCGGCTGCTGCGCGCCCTGCGGGCATCACCACCCGCTTCCCTCGGGGTGCCGTTCAACTCCGAATGAGCGCCTCGGGCGGGGATTTCCCGTCCTTTGTTATAATGGTTGTATGACAAATTTTGTAGGCTACCGCTGTTCGCTGTGCAATAAGGAGTATCTCCCCGGGCAGGCGACCTATACCTGCCCGAAGGACGGGGGCAACCTGGATGTGGTGTTGGATTACGAAGCCATCCGCCAAAAATTCCAGCCTGAAGATCTGACCTGCCGGGCGGAGGAATCGCTCTGGCGCTATCTGCCCCTCCTGCCGGTCGCTGATCCGGGTGGCGAGGGGACTCCCATTCGGGCTGCAGGCTGGACGCCGGTCTACAACCTCACACGATTGGCAAAACAACTCGGCATTGAACACCTGTGGCTTAAAGATGAAAGCCGCAACCCGACCGCCTCATTCAAGGACCGCGCCAGCGCCGTGGTGGTGGCGCGCGCCCGCGAGATCGAGGCGCAGGTGGTCGTCACCGCATCCACCGGCAATGCCGGGGCTGCCCTGGCAGGCATGGCGGCAGCGATCGGGCAGAAGGCGGTCATCTTCGCACCCAAAAGTGCGCCTCCGGCAAAAGTGGCCCAGTTGCTCGTGTACGGGGCAAAGGTCATCCTGGTGGATGGAAATTACGACGAGGCATTCGACCTGACCATCCGGGCTGCACAGGAATTTGGCTGGTACTGTCGAAATACAGGCTATAACCCATTCACCGCTGAAGGGAAAAAAACGGCTGCGCTGGAGATCTGGGAATGGTACAGCCATCAAAAGGAAGGACTGACCGCGCACGGAGAGACGATCAGCGATGTTCCCCTGACGGTTTTTGTCCCGGTGGGGGATGGAAATATCATTGCTTCCATTTATAAAGGTTTCAAGGATCTGCTCGCCCTGGGCTGGATGGATAAAATACCCAGGATCATCGGTGTACAGGCGGAAGGTTCAGCAGCCATTGCCAATGCCTTCCTTGCCGGGACAGAAAAGATCCTCCCTGTTGTCTGCCAGGACGATCGCCGACAGCATTTCCGTTGACCTGCCCCGCGACGGGGTGCGGGCCATCCGTGCAGCCCGCGAGACGGGAGGCACGTATATCAAGGTAAGCGATGAGGAGATCCTGCAGGCAATCTGCGGTCCTCGGTCCACAGGGTATTTTCGCCGAGCCTGCCGGGGCAACGGCTTATGCAGGTCTGGTGCGGGCGGTAAAGCAGGGGTTGGTGGCGGCAGGTGACCCGCTGCTGGTGGTGAATACCGGTTCCGGGTTGAAAGACGTGAACACTGCCATGCGTGCGGTGGCAGCGGCACCGGTGATCGAGCCGACCCTGGAGGAAGTAAGGAAATTATTATGAAGAACATCTTCCAATGGAACCTGTCCATCCGGTACCTGGTATTTGGTGTTGTCCTGATCATTCTGTCTGTGGGGTTATGGTATATCCGCAGCATTTTGGAACCGTTGATCATCGCCGCCTTCATAGCCTATCTCATCCACCCGGCTGTCAACTATCTTACCAGGCGCACGCGTCTCAAGCGCCCGGCCGCGGTCAACCTGGTTTATTTCGTTACGCTTGCGGTGCTGGTCGGGACACCCTCAACCCTGACCCCCATTTTCTTTGATGAATTCAAACGGGTGATCACGGATGTGCTGGATTTATTCAATCAGCTCATTGCCTGGCTGATGAAACAACATGTCAGCACCATCGTTCCCATAGATTTCGGAACGATCGCGCAAAGGTTGATCGAATTCCGATCCTCCTTTCTCTCCTCCCTGCCAGATCAATTGCTCGAGTTGCTGGGGAAAACATCGATCGGTGCTTTATGGCTCCTGGTCATCCTGGTGGCAGTATATTACTTCCTGGCAGAATGGCCGCGCCTTCGCAATGGCTTTATCGATTCGTTCCCAAAGGAATATCAACCGGAGTTGGAAGAATTGTACCAGCGTGTGCGCAGCGTCTGGATGAATTACCTGCGTGGGCAATTATTGCTAATGGCAATCGTTGGAGTGACCTTTACGATTGCATGGACGGTCATCGGCATCCCCGGCGCATTGGTGCTGGGTGTGGTTGCAGGATTCCTGACATTGATCCCGGATGTCGGCCCATTCCTGGCGGCTCTGCTGGCGATCGGTGTGGCCCTGCTCGAAGGCTCGAACTGGGGCTGGATGCCAGCCTCGAGTCTTGCCGTAGCCTTAATTACCACGGCGGTCTATGTCCTTTTAATCTCGGTTAAAAATTTTTGGCTGCGCCCATTCATCATGGGTCGCAGTGTCCACATGCACGAAGCGCTGGTATTGATCTCGATCATCCTGTCAACGATCCTGTGGGGTATCCTGGGCGCCCTGCTCATTGTGCCGATGCTGGCTACCCTGGCGGTGATATTTGACTACCTTCGCCGTCGTATCCTGGGCATGCCGCCATTTCCTCCTACGGAACCGTTTGTCTTGCACGAACCGCAGGTCTCCGAGCCCAAAATGATCACAGTCTTGAAATCCAGGATTTCACGAAAAAAGAAAGGCTAACATGCCGGTCACATTCTCGATTGTCGCTCCGATATTCAACGAATTGGATAATATCTCCGAACTCCACCGCCGGGTGCGGGAGGTGATGTCAGCCGCGAAAGGGACCTGGGAACTGGTTCTCGTGGACGACGGTTCCACGGATGGCTCAACCGAGCGCATCCTTCAGCTGGCAAAGCAGGACAGGCACGTTCGCCCGGTGATCTTTGCGCGCAACTTCGGTCACCAGGTGGCGATCACAGCCGGCTGGGATCATGCCCGCGGCGATGCGGTGGTTATCATCGATGCAGACCTGCAGGATCCGCCGGAAGCCATCCCTGACCTGATCGCAAAATGGCGCGAGGGATACGAGGTGGTCTACGCGGTGCGGGCGGAACGCGAAGGGGAAACCTGGTTCAAGAAGACCACCGCAGCCCTGTTCTATCGTATTGTCCATCGCATCACGGATGTCAAAATACCGGTGGACACGGGCGATTTTCGCCTGATGGACCGCAAGGTGGTGGATGTTCTTAAAACCATGCACGAGCGGCACCGCTTCCCGCGCGGCATGTCTGCCTGGGTGGGATTCCGGCAGGTGGGTGTACCGTACAAGCGTGCCGCCCGGCACGCCGGCGTGACCAAGTACCCGTTCAAAAAAATGCTAAAACTGGCGCTGAATGCCATCACCGGTTTTTCGTATTTCCCGCTGCAACTGGCCACCTACTTCGGATTTGTCGCCGCGGGGCTGGCGATCATTGCCATCCCGGTCGTCATCATCATGCGGTTGGTGGGGCACGGTGCATTCCTGGGTCAGGCAACCACACTGATCGCAGTACTGTTCCTGGGAGGAGTGCAGTTGATCTTCCTGGGCGTACTGGGCGAGTACCTGGGCCGCATCTATGATGAGGTCAAGGGGCGCCCGTTGTATATCGTCCGCCAGGAGCCGAAAGGCTAACGATCCTGACCGGCATTGTTTTACGGGAGCACAAATGAATTTTGATTTCGACCGTGTCATCGACCGGCGCGGTACGAACAGCGCCAAGTGGAGCCTCCACGGAGAAGAGGTGCTGCCTTTATGGGTGGCGGACATGGATTTTGCCACTCCCGCGCCGGTGCAGGCAGCCCTGCGCCGATCCGTGGAGCACGGCATTTATGGGTATGAATTCCCGACCAGGGAGATCCGTGAGACCGTTGCCGACCGGATGAAGCGGCTTTACCACTGGCGGGTGCTGCCTGAAATGGTGCTTGCCGTGCCCGGAGTGATCGCCGGTTTCACTGCTGCGGCGCGCACCACCTGTAAAGCGGGGCAGGGGGTTGTGATCCAGCCGCCGGTTTACCCGCCATTCCTGTCGATCCATGCAAACAATGCTCTCGTCCGTCAGGATGCCCCCTTTAGAATGATCCCGGGCGATTCCACCCTGCGCTACGAAGTGGATTTTGACGTTTTTGACCGCGCGGTCAATTCGGAGAACGCAAAGACCGGCATGTTCCTGTTTTGCCATCCCCACAATCCCACAGGACAGGTGTATTCCTACTCAGATTTATCCCGCATGGCAGCGACCTGCGTGCGAAACCGGATGGTCATTTGTTCCGATGAGATCCACAGTGAATTACTGCTCGGCGGGCAAAAGCACATACCATTCGCCACCATATCCCCTGAAATCCAGGATCGGACGATCACACTGGTGGCCCCAAGTAAAACCTTTAACATGGCGGGCCTGTACTGCGCCTTTGCCATCATCCCAAATCCAGAACTGCGCGCACATTTCAAAACAATCACCGAGCAGATGGCAATGCATGTCAGCAGCCTGGGACTGGTGGCTGCACAAGCTGCAATGTCAGGAGGGTGTGACGATTGGCTGGCAGCCCTGCGGGTCTACCTGACCGGGAACCGGGATTTTCTGGTGGAATTTGTCAGGAAGGAATTGCACGGTATCAAGGTGACCGTTCCAGATGCCACCTACCTGGCCTGGCTGGACTGCAATGAATTGGTTCATTCCGGCAGGATCACAGGCACACCGCAGGATCATTTCTTGAAACAGGCAAAGGTTTGCTTGAGCGAGGGCAGGGAGTTCGGACCTGGCGGCGAGGGTTTTGTTCGTCTGAACTTCGGCTGCCCGCGCAGGACGCTTATCGAGGCGCTGGAGCGTATGAAATCCTCCCTGGTTTAAGAAAAAGAAGGCGGATGGAGGTCATCCATCCGCCGGGTGTTCTATTGCTGAGGAAAGAGCGGTTTTGTTCACCGTTCGTCGGTAGAGACGTCTGGCTCGGGCACAACGCCTTCCGCCAGGTGGGGGTCAGCCGGTCCTTCCTCCAAAGCGGTTCACATCCATGGTTTCGGTGGGACCTCCTTTCCAGGCCGGTTGCGGCCTGAAATAATCATACAACATTTCCGTGACGAATACATTAAAAACAACCAATAATTCTGTAAAGGATTGTCCAGGCCCCCCGGCGCAGAACTCATCCCGGCGGGAAGATTTACTGGCAGGGGTAATGGGATATAATCCGGCTTGTCTGACAACTTTCCCGTAAATTGCAAGGAGTCTTCCAAAATGACCGCAATCGACCTCACTATCCACAAAGACCGCCGGGCGCATGCCATTCAGCGCGCCCGCGAACGCAATATTGTCATTCCCACCTTTGCCCAGATGAAGGATCCAGCCAGGATTCCAGGCAGGATCAAGGAACAATTATCGGGCGCGGGTTTGTGGGACGTTGACCCGCGCAACCTGTTCCGCATCACCTGGCACAATGAACCGCGCATCAAGGGGGGCGGTTTCGGAGGGGTCAATTTCCTGGAGATCCCCCCCTCACTGACGGGGGTGGAGGCGCGCATCCTTGTTCTGGTGGGAAAATGGTTCCCCACCGGGGCGCACAAGGTTGGGGCGGCTTTTGGCTGCCTTGTACCGCGGCTGGTCACAGGTCAGTTCGACCCGACGGTGCAAAAAGCGGTCTGGCCTTCCACCGGAAATTTCTGCCGCGGCGGGGCTTATGACTCGGCCCTGCTTGCCTGCACCTCCATCGCCATCCTGCCGGAAGGTATGAGCAAGGAGCGCTTCGAGTGGCTGGAGAAGATCGCCGGAGAAACGATCAAGACACCCGGCTCGGAATCGAACGTGAAGGAGATCTTTGACAAGTGCTGGGAACTGCGCAAGTCCGGGCAGGACCTGATGATCTTCAACCAGTTTGAAGAGTATGGCAATTACCTGTGGCATTACGAGATCACCGGTCATGCCATGGAGGAAGTGGTGCGAAAGGCGGCGGGTTCGAAAGGCCGGTACCGGGGAATGGCCTCCGCCACCGGGTCTGCGGGGACGATCGCCAGCGGGGACTATATGAAGCAGGTTTTTCCGGGCAGTGTGATCGTTGCCAGCGAAGCCCTGCAGTGCCCCACCCTGTTGGAGAACGGTTTTGGCGCCCACCGCATCGAGGGCATCGGCGACAAGCATGTACCGTGGATCCACAACTCGAAGAACACCGACATGGTAGTTGCCATCGATGACCAGGCGGTGGTCAACCTGGCACGCCTTTTCAATGAGCCTGCCGGGCGCAAGTATATGGCCTCTAAAGGCGTGCCCGAGGCTGCACTTGAAAAACTCGACCTGCTCGGCTTCTCGGGCATTTCCAATGTGCTGAGCGCCATCAAGGCAGCCAAATACTACGAAATGGGTCCGGATGACATCATGGCGACCGTGCTGACCGACTCGATGGAACTCTACCAGTCGCGCCTGAAGGAAATGCGGACGGAGTTCGGTGATTACACTGATAAGGATGCCGCCTCTGATTTTGCCCGCTACCTTCACGGACAGTCCACGGATAACCTGCTCGAACTGCGCTACAACGACCGCCGCCGAATCCATAATCTAAAATACTTCACCTGGGTGGAACAGCAAGGCAAAACCTATGCCGAGATCCAGGAAATGTGGCACGAGCCAGATTACTGGACGGGGGTTCAAAAGCAGGCTGATGAGATCGACGAGTTGATTGTTGAGTTCAATAAAGAAGTCGGATTGAACTGACCTGATCGAGCTATATATATCAAGCCGGGGACGTGCAAACCTGCCATCCCCGGTTTTTGATTCCCCGGCGATTGGGCTGTATTAAGAACGCATGATAAAGAGCAGGATCTTAAGGCGGTATTAATCTCTTTCACGATTTGATTGGATATAATTCGCCGTCTTGGATCAGGAGAAGGAGTCAAAAAACACATCAATGGAATTCGCGCCAAATATCCACATCATCCCCGGGATCACAGCCCATGCCTACCTGCTGGAAGACCCGGATGGGCTGACATTAATCGATACAGGTATTCCCGGGAGCGCGAAGGCGATCCTCAGGTACATGAAACGCGCGGGTTATTCGCCAAGGGATCTGAACCGGATCCTGCTCACCCACGCGGATTACGACCATGCCGGCAGCCTGGCCGCGTTGAAAAAAGTGACCGGGGCACGCGTTTATGCCAGCGTGTCTGAAGCCAGGGCATTGGCTGGCGGTCATTTTCCGCGTTCACTGAAAACCGATGAAATCATTCTGAAACCGCTATTCTGGCTGGCTGAAAATCTGGGCAGGATCTCCCCGGCTCATGTGGATGAACATCTGTCCGATGGACAGGTGCTGCCGGTGCTGGGAGGCCTGCGTGCCCTGGATACCAGGGGTCACACACCGGGGCATATCTCTTTCTTCGCCCAGGCAAGAGGTATCCTGTTTTCAGGAGATTCCATACTGTCAAAAAATAACACGCTGGTCGGTTCGCAGGGAGCGGTTACCTGGGACCAGGTCCAGGCGGATGCGTCCATGATCAGGCAGTTAAGCCTGAATGCCCGCATCATCTGCTCGGGGCACGGCTCGGTGTTGATGGACATCCTGGGCAGATTGTTTCCTTTGCATAAGGAATATTGTTACGCTCCCTCTAGGCTGATCCCGTAACCCTTATAAAAATTAATATTCCCGTTCCTGGACGGAATGGAAGGATGCAGAAATCAGGGGAGGTTGTATAATTACTGAAACCATTCAGGAGGTGCCGGGATGAGCGACAAGATCGAGTTCACCAGCAATTATTCCGATCACAGTACCGATCGCGGTTTCCAGTTTGAGTTCAATTGTGACCGGTGCGGAACAGGGTATCGCACCCGCTTCCAGGCATTTGCAGCCGGGACTATTTCAACCGCCCTGGATACGGCCAGCAGCCTCTTTGGAGGTATTTTCAGCAGCGCCGCCAACGTGGGGGAACAGGTACGGTCCGCAGCCTGGCAGAAAGCGCGCGATGAGGCCTTTGCCAAGGCGGTGGAGGAAATCAAACCGGATTTCATCCAATGCCCGCGTTGTTCCACCTGGGTCTGCCGCAAGAGTTGCTGGAATAATCAACGCGGCCTGTGCAAAAATTGCGCCCCCGACATGGGAGTGGAGATGGCTGCCGCTCAAGCAAGCCGGACGGTGGAGGAGATCTGGGCGCACTCGAAAATGGCCGAGGAAGACCGCTCCATGCTCAAGGATGAATCCTGGCGGGCGGGAGTGCGCGCCACCTGCCCTAAATGCAATGCCCCGCTGGCAAATAATGCCAAGTTCTGCCCTGAATGCGGAACAGCCATTTCAGCGGAAAAATTCTGTTCCAAATGCGGCTCAAAGATCAAGCCGGACGCCAAGTTCTGCCCAGATTGCGGTACCAAGCAGGCGTAAATATTGGAGTGCGGGAATAAATCCTGTCTAAAAAAATCGAGATTTAATTAGAAATGCAAATAGTTTTATTTGCCATTCTCTTTGGCATACTGGGATACCTTTGCGGCTCGCTGCCTTTCGCCATCTGGATCACCCGGCTGGTGAAGGGCGTGGACGTGCGCGAACTCGGGTTCGGGTCATGCCACCACCACCAACACCATCCGGCAGGCGGGATTCCTGCCCGGCGCGCTGGTTTTCATCCTGGATGTGACCAAGGGTTTTGCACCCGCCTGGCTGGCGTTGCACCATGCCCCTGCCACCTGGATCGCCCCGCTTACCGCTGCACTGGCGGTCATCGGGCATTGCTGGCCGGTGTTCGCCGGATTTCGCGGCGGCATGGGTCTCGCTCCCGCCAACGGGGCAATGATGGCTGCCGCCCCCATCGCCATTCTTATAACCTATGCCTTGCTGATCGCGCTGACACTGCTCATGCGCCACAGCGCGCGGGCCAGCGTGGTCACCGGGGTGCTCTTCGCGCCACTGCTGTGGCTGGCGGGCCTGCGCGGCCCGGTGATCTGGATCGCCCTGGCTGTGGGGCTGGTGATCGCCTTCCGGTTCTTAAGCGATTGGAACCGCAAGTACCGCGAACTCTGGCTGGATCGGGAGAAGAAGCCTGATTAAGGGTCCTGGCTGAAGCCTCCATCCTGAAGATGAATGGCATTCGCATTCCATTCTAACAGTAGATTTCATCGGGGAATTTCGCGTTGAGTTTTTTTCCTTTCTGGTGTAAAGTTAACCCATGCTGACCCCCGGCGCCCTCATCCTTGTTGCCCTCGTCCCTTCCCCGCGGGATATGGAGATTGCGCGCCTGCTGGGCTGGTATCGCATCCCGCTGCGCACCTCGCCCAAGGTCATCGCGGTGGATTACCTGGCTTTTTACCAGCCTGGCAGTTTCGGTGCTGGAGCCGGGCGCATCGAGTGGATTGCCCCGGTGCGCGGCCATGAATTGACCACGCGCGCCGAACTGCTGCGGGACGAGATCGACCACCCGCGGTCCGCGGAGGAATATTACAAGATCCAGCTTGGTCCTCTGGAACAATTACCCCGTCCGGTGGTGGCGGAAAAATGGAAGCGCATCACGTTCCTTTATACGACCGGTGAATACCTGCTGAAGGCGCGCTCACTCAACGACCTGGTGGCGCAGGATGACGAGCGCCAATTGCTCTGGCAGTCGCTGCGGGAGCGGGCTGAAAATGATACCCTGTACCAGGTGGAACTGCCCCAGGGAGAACTCCCGGAGGACGTGTTGATTGCCCTGCTCGGAATTCATGAATCCTCAACTCCATTTGATATACAGGCTGGTGATGATGTCGACCTTGATTAAGAACGGCACCCTGGTCACAGCCGAGGCAGCCTTCCTGGCAGATATCCTGGTGGAAGGCGAGTTGATCGCAGAGGTCGGAAAAGACCTGCATGGTGACGCAGGCGAGGTGGTGGACGCTTCCGGCAAACTGATCTTCCCCGGCGGCGTGGACCCGCACGTGCACCTCGACCTGCCGATGTTTGGCACGGTTTCCTCCGATGATCATTACACCGGAACGAAAGCCGCCGCATTCGGAGGCACCACCACGGTAATCGATTTCATCCCGTTCGATTTCCCCAGCCTGGATGAGTTGGTGGAAAAGTGGCATCAAAAGGCAGAAAAAGCAGCCGTGGATTATGCCGCCCATATGAACCTGACTGCTTTTAACGCAAGCATCGCAGCAGAGATCCCGTCCCTGCGTGAGAAGGGTATCACCACCTTGAAAATCTTTACCGCCTATAATGGCCGCCTGCGCATCGACGATGGCAGCATCCTGCAGGCATTGAAAATAGCGGGAGAGAACGGGATTCTGGTCATGCTCCATGCGGAGGATGGGGATGAGATAGAAATGCTCACGGCGCAGGCGCTGGCTGCCGGTCATACCTCCCCGATCTGGCATGCCCGCACCCGTCCCGCCCCGGGGGCAGTTGCCGCGGCCGAGCGGGTCTTCACACTTGCTGCCAGCGCGGGTGCGGCACTGTACCTTGTACACATGACTTCCGCCAGCGAGGCGGACCTGCTCTCAGCCTGGCGCAAACGCGGTTCCAGGGTGATGGGCGAGACCTGCCCTCAATACCTCATGTTCAACGAAGATGAACTTTACGGGGCGGAGGCCCCAAAATGGATTTGCTCACCGCCCTTGCGCACCTCTGCAGACAATGGTCGTCTCTGGGAGAGCCTGGGCGATGGCACCATCCAGACGATCGGCACCGACCACTGCCCATTCTTCTACGACGGAACAAAGCCAATACTATATGAAGGGAAACAGGTTGCAATCCCTGGAAAGGAATTGGGTGCGGGAGATTTCACCAGGATACCCAATGGCCTGCCTGGGGTGGAGGACAGGCTGCCGGTGCTGTGGACCAACGGGGTGGGTTCCGGCAGGATGACCGCAAGCCAGTTCGTTGCCCTCACTTCCACCAATCCGGCGAAGATATTCGGACTGTACCCGCGCAAAGGTGCGCTGCTGCCCGGTTCGGATGCCGATATTGTCATCTGGGACCCTGGGAAAAAAGTGAAATACGGAGTTGCACTCTCCCATCAGCGCACCGATTACAATTTATATGAAGGCTGGGATCTGACCGGCATGCCTGAGAAAGTGTTCCTGCGCGGTCAATGCATTGTGGATGGCGGACAATGGCTCGGTAAAGCCGGCAAGGGTCGGTTCCTGCTGCGCCAACCGGGGGAGATTATATAGAATTGGGGAACAATATGGCTGCGAAAGGCATCTTAAGGGAAAGTCTTACTTGTCTTTACTAAAGGAGGAAAAGATGAATAAGCGCCTGATGACCCTCTTCTCTGCCTTGATCATTCCAATCATGCTCTTAAGTGCCTGCGGACCCGGGAAAGTCAGCATGTCGAGACTTGACCGCATCTCGAACCCGGATGTGGTCTCTTCTGACATCCAGCAGTTGGTGACCGGGAATACCGCCTTCGCATTCGACCTTTACAAAGCAGTCCACACCTCGGCCGGGAACATGGTGTACTCTCCGTACAGCATTTCCCTGGCTTTTGCGATGGCTTTCGGTGGGGCGAAAGGCGATACCGCTGCCCAGATGGCGGAAACACTGCACTACTCGCTGCCCGGGGAACAATTCCATCCTGCCTTCAACGCGCTCGACCTCGATCTTGCCGGTCGTCCTGCCGAGGCCGCTGGCGTGGATGAGAAAGAGAGATTCCAGTTGAATATCGCCAACTCGCTGTGGGGACAGGACGGCTGGCCGTTCCTGCCGGAATATCTCGACCTGCTGGCAATTAACTATGGAGCCGGGATGCGCCTGGTGGATTTCGAGAAGGATCCCGAGGGTGCCCGGCTGCAGATCAACGATTGGGTTTCCGACCAGACAAGAAGCCGCATAAAGGATATCATCCCACCTGGCGTGATCGACACGATGACGCGGTTGGTGCTGGCCAACGCCATTTATTTCAAAGCCACCTGGGAATATGAATTCGAAGCCAACAACACCTCGGACAGGCAATTCCATCTTCTCAACGGCGAGGAAGTCAGCGTGCCGACGATGAAGAATAGCCATCCGCAGAATCTCTCCTATGCGGCGGGGGATGGATGGCAGGCGGTTGCCCTGCCGTACAAAGGTGGATTGACCGAAATGGTCATCATGGTACCGGATAATGGGAATTTCGAGGCTTTCGAGTCAGGTCTGACCGCGGGAGATTACGAGCAGATCCTCGCAACGATGGAACCGCAGGCAGTCATCCTTTCCATGCCAAAATTTTCATTCGAGACCCGGTATGGATTGAGAGATGTTCTGATAGGAATGGGAATGCAGGCTGCTTTTGATCCAATCGCCGCGGATTTTTCGGGAATTGACGGTCGGCGCGACCTGTACATCAGCGATGCCATCCACAAGGCGTTCATTGCCGTGGATGAAAAAGGCACCGAAGCTGCCGCTGCGACGGTCCTGGTAATGCTGGAGGCCTCTCTACCGCAAGGTATCGAACTGACCATCGACCGGCCATTTTTCTATGTAATCCGCGATGCTCCCACTGGGACGATCCTGTTCATGGGACGGGTGGTGGATCCTCGATAGAATCCTCGGAAAATAAAAAAAGCCGCCATTCTTTATCTTGGGCGGCTTTTTTATTTCATGGTAATAAGAATTCCTTCAGCCTCGGATGCTCGGCATACGCACCGCGTCGATCGGGGGGCAGCAGCGCGGCAATATGGCACATCACTTCGTCAGTGTACTTTTGCATGGTGGCATCCCGATCCTTGCCACTGATCTCCTGCGGAAGAGTGAAAGGTGACCCGGCGGTGATCTTTACCTGCAGCCGTTTGAAATGCTTCAAACGATCGGCAACCACGGCATCTTCAGTCCCGGTCACTGCCACGGGCAGGATGGGTACGCCGGCTTTCCACGCCAGGTAGGTTGTGCCCGGCCTGGCTTCCTGCAGGTTGCCCGATTTGGAGCGCGTCCCTTCCGGGGTGATGGTGAAAACCTGCCCCTGCTGCAGCCGGCGCAGGGTCTCGCGGATGGCATGAATATCTCCATGGTAGCGGTCAACGAACATTCCGTTGGTCAGCCTCACCAGCCAGCGAAAAATGGCATATTTTTCATATTTTTCCGCCACAACCATGATAATGTCGGGTCGATCGAGGAAGTAATAGGCGAGAGCGGCATCCAATCGCCCGATGTGATTGGCTGCGATGATGAAACCACCGGCTGGCATGTTCTCCAAGCCGTGGATCTCGAACCGGGCAATGAGATTAAGGATGGTGCGGACGAAAAACCGGAATACCTGATGGGTGGATTTTTTCATGAATAGCCTCGTGGATAAAACCCCCTGCGAGCGTTAAGGTTAGCCGGGAATCAACCCTGGCTTGCCAGCAATTCCTTCAGGCGCGGATGATCTGTGTAGACTCCGCGCTGCTCGAGCGGCAGCAGGGAGGCGATGCGGCACATGATCTCATCGGTGTCGATCTTCAGCGCTTCATCGCGATCCTGCCCTTCGCTCGGGAGAGGCTGCAGGCTGAACGGCGCCCCGATGTTGACGATGACATGTGGCCGGTGCAGCCGTTTCAACTGGCGGAAAAAGTCCTCATCGAAGGTGCCGCTGATCCCGACGGGTGTGAGAGGGTATCCCAGTTTGGCAGCCAGGTAACTCACCCCGGGTTTCCCTTCGATCAGGTAACCGACCTTGGAGCGTGTTCCTTCCGGGGTGATCACCAGGATCTCACCCTTCTTCATCCGCACGATCACCTCGCGGATGGCTTTCAGGTCCGGATTGAAGCGGTCAACAAAAAGGAAATTCAGACCGCGCCCGAGCCAGCGCATGATCGACAACTTTTCCCATTTTTCTCCCACCAGGAGCACGAGGTTGGTGTTGTTGATGATATAGAACGGCAGAAACGCATCCACCAGGCCGATGTGGTTGGCCGCGATGATGAAGTTGTTGCTGGTGGGAATATACTGACTGCCGCGCACCTCAACATGGGTCAGCAAACGCAGCAAAAAGCGGATGAGAAAGCGGGTGAATTTTAATCGCATGGGACTATTTTACAACAAAAGCAACTGACCTTAAACGCAGGCAGCAGGGTTTTACCCGCGTTGCAGGATGTGGGTTACGATGGTGGCGCCGGAGCCGCCGATGTTCTGCGCCATGCCGATGCGGGCGTCCGCCACCTGGGTTTCGCCGCATTCGCCGCGCAATTGCTGCACCACCTCCGCCACCTGGTAAACCCCAGTGGCACCCACGGGATGACCGCGTGCCTTCAGACCGCCGCGGGTCATCACCGGGATGCTCCCGGAAATCTTGATATTCCCATCCAACCCAAGACGCGGACCCTGCCCGCGCCCGGCAAACCCGCAGGCTTCCAGCGATAATGCAGACATGATCGTGAACGCGTCGTGCAATTCGAACAGGTCAATATCTCCGGGCTGGATGCCTGCCTGCTGGTAGGCTTCCTTCGCAGACCTGGATGCAGCCCCGAGGAAAAGAGGCTCGGAGCGGTCATGGATGGCGATCGTATCGGTGGCAGCGGCAGAGGCGCTTATCAGGATGCGACGCTTGCCCTTGAGCGTATCTGCAGGCACGATGTAGAGAGCTGCCGCGCCATCCCCGATGGGGGAGGCGTCCAGTAGATTGATCGGGGTGGCGATCATGGCACTCTTTTCGAAGTCCTCGAGCGTGATCTTCTGGTGCAGGCGGGCGAACGGGTTGTGCATCGCATTGGCATGGGCATTGATGGCAAACGGGGCGAAATCGGCATGCTTCCAACCGTATTCGTGCATGTACCTGCGCATGATCAGGGCGTTCAGACCCACGAACGTGACCCCCATCTCCACTTCGTAATCGGCATCCGCGGCGGTGGCGAGCGCAGCAGTGACCTCGTGCGGATGGCGGTCGGTCATCTTTTCCACGCCCACCACGAGGGCAGAGTCGACTTCAGCGGAGGCAACCGCCATCAATCCGCAGCGCAAGGCCGCGCCGCCAGACCCGCAGGCGGCTTCCACTTTCACAGCAGGCACCTTCAACCCGGCCCAATCCGCCACCAGTGGTCCAAGGTTATTCTGGCTGTTGAGGATACCCGACATCATGTTGCCCACGAAGAGGGCGCCGGCATCCTCCCGCCCGGCATCGATCAAAGCAGCCCGGATGGCTTCCACGGCGATCTGGCGGATGGATCGTTCCCATTGTTCGTCAATTTTGGTCTGCCCGACCCCGATGATGGCGACTGGTCGCATGGAACACCTTTCTCACAACTGTGCACAAGTGAAATGACAAAACGCTTGCGTATGCTGCACGGATTTTAACTGATGATCCTGTCAGAGGCTATCAAATCTTCCCCTGGGTGGATTCCTACGCGTGGGTCAACCCTGGCGCGGGCGCGGGTCTCGCACCAGCCAGATAAGCAGCCCGGCAATGACCAGGCCGCCGACAGCCGAGATGGAGAATGTGGTTCCGAAGCCGGCTGTATCGGCGATCCAGCCGCCGAGCAGGGGGGCGAGGATCGTGAATGGTGCCACCAGGGTATTCGACAAACCGATATAGGTGGGACGGGTTTCTTCGGAGCCAAACTCGGTGGTGATGGCCATGCCGATTGTCCAGTAAGCCACATTAGCCAGCCCGGAAAGGATGAAGGCCGGGTACATCCAGCCAAGCGATGGCGCCCACCAGGCCAGCAGGGAACTGAGGCTCACGGCCACCGACCCGGCGATGAGCATGGCGCGGTGACCGAGACGGTCTCCCAGCCAACCCATCACCGCACTGGCAACCGTCTGGGTGATGGTGAGGGCGGCTGTCATAAATCCAGCGCTCAGGTCGCTCATCTCAAAGTGTTGCAGCCCGTAGATGATATAGAAAGCAAAGCCCATGGTGGCGAACTGGGAGAGCAAACGCACCACCAGAAAGGCTCTGAAATTCTTATCGCGGCGCAGGATTTCCAGTCCACCCTTCCAGGAAGAGGGCATGCTGGCAGGGATCGTTTTTTCGTGATCCACCGGCTCGCGCGTCAAACCCAGGAAGATCATGGAAAACCCCAGAAAGATGAAAGCCAGGGCAAAACAGATCGCAAAGTTGAGCGGGTCGCGCACCTTCACCAGGATGTACCCGGCTGCAATGGCGGTCACGCTGATGAGCACATTGGCAATGGCAGCCTGCGTGCCAAAGAAGGTACCGCGCCAGTCGCCCGGGATGATCTTGGCGATCAGGCTTTGCCAGCCATTGGCGGTAAATCCCGCGCCCAATCCCTGCCAGATGAGGATTAGGAAGGTGAGCACCAGGGCAGCCGTGTTCCCAAGGGAGGCCATGAAGATGGCAACCAGCACGAGCGCCAGGTATGGCAGGCGTTCGTGGATGGTGATCCACATCACCATCGGCTTGTAAAGCCGCAGGCGTGAGACCGAGTTCGCCATGAACAACTGCGGGAACTGCCACCCGACCGCGTGGATGGCGGGGATCAGACCGATCAGGACAGCCGAATGGGTCATCCGGCTGACGAAGAGGGTCATGATGGTGCCCATCGAACCGAATCCCCAACCCAGGCCAAAAAAAGCACCGTCCAGCAGGTTGACGGTGATATTGTATTTCAAGGTCTTGCGGATGGATTCATCCAGGCTTGCCATCGCGGTCAATTTTACCACTTGACCCGGAGGGAGGCTGCGTTGTGATAGGGAGGCGCGCTATTAACTCGAAGGGTGTGGCACTCCTTCGAGATTCCAGTTGACCTTTAAGCTGTGGGATGAATCCCCCGGAGGATGCATCAATCCAATTGACAAACCAGGAAGTTGGAGTAAAATAAAAACGTACGTTCGTTCATATCGGGATCAAAACCAATGGCAGAAAAGAGATTATTAAAAGGCGAGCGCACCCATCACGCCATTCTTGAAACCGCCTACAACCTGTTCCTCGAACAGGGGTATGCCGCCACTTCCATGCGCCAGATCGCCTCTGCGACCGGACTGGCACTCGGCGGTATCTACAATCACTTTGAAAGCAAGGAAGCCATCTTCAGCGAACTCATTGTTGTAAGACACCCCTACCAACAGATCCTGCCCATTCTGCTCAGG
The DNA here is from genome assembly GCA_963828815.1 of uncultured Chloroflexia bacterium. GTDB lineage: Bacteria > Chloroflexota > Anaerolineae > Anaerolineales > Villigracilaceae > UBA877. Next base: position 295,232 of record CAWHGD010000002.1, on the reverse strand, counting down.
ACGCCAGCCGACGACATGGAAACATTCGTCCGACAGGCTGCCCGGGCGATGGTGGGTGAGCTGGGCAAACGACCTGATTTCATCAAGTTGATGCTCATCGAGATGGTAGAATTCAACGGCCGCAACATGCCGAACATGCTCAAGCAGGTCCTCCCGCAGGTGCTGCCATTGATTGGAAAGTTCAATACACAGAATTTGCGCTCAATCCCGCCTTTCGTACTCTTTCGCGCTTTTCTGGGCCTGTTCTTTTCCTTTTATATGACCGAGTTATTGCTTGCCAACACACCAGCCGCCTTGATGTCGGATAATGCCCTCGAACATTTCGTGGAGATCTTCCTTCACGGCGTCCTGATTGCCAAGGAGCCAGCATGAATTCTCGTCTCGCCTCCATCCTGCGCAAGGAATTCATCCAGATCACGCGTGATAAGCGTACGCTGGTCATCATCCTGATCATCCCGATCATGCAGCTGTTCCTGCTGGGTTATTCCGCCACCAGTGATGTGCGCAATGTACCCCTGGCAGTCTTCGACCAGTGCCGCTGTGCAGAGTCACGATCCCTGCAGGAGGCTTACCGCACCGCGGATTACTTTCAGCTGGTCTACATGGTGGGATCGGAGGATGAGATCAGGCTGCTGATCGAGCAGGGAAAGGTGCGCGCGGGTCTCATCATCCCGCCGGATTACAATACCGCCCTGGCGCAAGGCAAGGCTGAAGTGGCATTCATCCTGGACGGCTCGGACGCCACCGCCGGGTCGACGGCGCTCTCAGCAGCCACGCTCATCGGTCAATCCCATGCCACCCGGCTGATGATCCAGCGCCTGGAAAGCCTCGGCGTGGATGCCAGCAATTTCCAGCCGCCTCTGCAGGTGCGCACCCGGGTGTGGTACAACCCCGACCTGGTCAGTTCCCATTTCATGATCCCGGGAGTGATCGGCATGATCCTGTATGCCATCACTTCCATCCTCACCGCCACCGCAGTGGTGCGCGAGCGCGAGCGCGGCACGATCGAGCAGTTGATCGTCACCCCCATCCGCCCGTGGGAACTGGTGGTCGGAAAAATCCTTCCTTATGCCATCCTGGCTTTCATCAACACCCTCGAGGTGCTGGCGATCGGTCACTGGTGGTTCGGCATGCCTGTACGCGGTGACCTGAGTCTCATCCTGGCTTGTTCTGGCCTGCTGGTATTATCCGGTCTCGGAATCGGATTGTTCGCCAGCACCATTGCCAACACGCAGCAGGAGGCGATGCTGACCGTCTGGATGACCCTGCTGCCCGGTATCTTCCTGTCCGGATTTTTCTTCCCGCTGGAGGCCATGCCGCAATTCCTGCAATGGATTTCCTATGTCATCCCATTGCGCTACTACCTGATCATCATCCGCGCCCTGTTGATCAAGGGGGTGGGAGCAGGTCCCATCTGGACTGAAATCCTCGCCCTGGCTTTATTTGGCATTGCCATCATGAGCGCGGCATCCGTCCGGTTCCGCAAACGTCTTGATTAAGGAGTTCCTGATGAAACACAAACGTCCTCCTGTTCCTGTGATCGTTATCCTCATCCTGGCCGTTCTGGCAGTTGGATATTTTGGAGTTCGCGCCTTGTTGAACAAGGATGGAAGCGCGCTGACCGCCTCAGGAACCATTGAAGCAGTCGAAGTGACCATATCTCCAGAGATCGGCGGCAGGATCGCGGAAGTTTTGGTGGATGAAGGTTCCGTTGTTATGAGCGGTGATATCCTCTTCCGCCTGGATGACACTCTTCTCCAAGCGCAGCGGACAGTGGCCGTGACCGCGCTGGACCTGGCGCAGGCAACCTCCCGGACAGCCGATGCCGCCCAGGCAACTGCGCAGGCCAATTACGACCTGGCGGTGAATGCTGCCCGACTGGAATCCATCATCACGCGCACATCCGATTGGCGGGGTGTCAATCCGGCCGGATATACCCTGCCGGAAGGTTATTTCAGCCGCTCTGCCATGATCCTTGCAGCCGGGGCGGAAGTGGAAGCAGCCCATTTGGCGCGCGATGCCGCCCAGGACAGCCTGGACACTTTGCTGGCTGATCCTGCCAATGCGGAACTCAAAGCCGCTGAAACACGCCTGCTGGATGCACGCGCAGCCGCCTTCGTCGCTCAGGATGTACTGACACGCGCCAACGCGACGGATAACTCCGACCTGCGCGATGCCGCCCAGTCGGCTTACGACACCGCGCATACGGAATTGGAAGATGCCCAGGCTGCTTTCGATGATCTGAGTGGCACCCCTGCGGCAGCGGAGTTAGCCCGTACCCGGGCTGACCTGTCTGCTGCCCAGGAGCGGCTGGACTCCGCCCGGGACCGCCTGCTGGCACTGCAAACCGGCGAAGACTCGCCCAAGGTTGCTGCCGCCATGGCAGTCCTGCAGCAGGCAGTGGCGGCTGCAGAACAGGCCCAGCTTGTCATCCTCCAGGCGCAGGCCAGCCTGGCGCTGATCGATGCCCAAATCGCCAGGGTGACCATCACCGCCCCTGCGGACGGCACCATCCTGACCAATTCGATCGAACCCGGTGAAACCGTGGCGCCCAGCGCTGCAGCGATGAGCCTGGGCCGGCTGGACAGCCTGACCATCACCGTCTATGTACCTGAAAACCTGTATGGAGAACTCTCGCTTGGTCAATCTGCCAGTGTGACGGTGGACTCCTTCCCCGGTGAAACATTCGCCGCAACGATCAGTCACATCGCCGAACAGGCCGAGTTTACGCCTCGCAATGTCCAGACCGCTGAAGGTCGCACGAGCACTGTATTTGCAGTGAAGCTCAAGGTGGAGGATCCGGACGGAAAACTCAAACCGGGCATGCCCGCGGACGTGGTGTTCAAGTAACCGCGAGGATTGTCACGGGAATCTGACAGGGTGAGCCATGATCCGGGATGAATTCTGGAACAGGATGAGGAATGTTCAAAAGATCCATCGATTCCTGTACGCCATCGGGCTGGGAGCGATCATCGGCAAGCTCATCCTGCTGCTCACCACCACGGGCAGGAAGAGCGGTCAGAAGCGTGTCACCCCGCTGCAGTATGAGCAGATCGAGGGCAACTATTTTCTTGGTTCCGCACGCGGGACGAAGGCGGACTGGTATCGCAACATCGCGGCAGATGCCAGGGTGGAAGTGCGTGTGAAGAACCGCCAATTCATGGCTGTTGCAGAACCGGTCACCGATCCGGTGCGGATCGCAGATTTCCTGGAACTCCGCCTCCAGCGCCATCCAGCCATGCTGGGCTTGTTGATGCAAAGGGTCTACGGCCTGCCAAAGCGGCCCAGCCGGGCGCAATTACTGGAATTGGCTGCAGCACAGGCAATGGTGATTATCCGACCGTTGCAGGAAATGTGAGACTGGAAACCAGACCCAGGAAGATGACATGACCGACCCGATCATTGCCCAACATTTATGCAAAACCTTTGGCTCCACCCTGGCTGTGGATGACCTGAATCTGAACATCGCCGGCGGTGAGATCTACGGGCTGGTCGGGTCGGATGGCGCCGGAAAAACCACCACCATGCGCCTGCTGGTGGGGGCGCTCAAACCTGATTCAGGCGATGCATCCATCTGCGGCTGGTCGGTGGGAAAACAAACCGAACAGGCGCGCGCCCAGCTCGGTTACCTGTCGCAGCGATTTTCACTTTATGAAGACCTGACCGTGCTGGAGAATATCCGCTTTTTTGCTGAAATGCGCGGCATGGCACGGCAGGAATGGCTGCCGCGCTGCCTGGAGATCCTCGATTTTGTCGGTCTGGAACCTTTCAAAGACCGGCGGGCGGGTCAGCTGTCCGGCGGGATGAGGCAGAAACTCGGCCTGGCTTCCGCGTTGGTCACCCGCCCTAGGGTGCTCCTGCTCGATGAGCCGACCACCGGTGTGGATCCCGTGACACGGCAGGATTTCTGGCAGCTGCTCATCCGGCTGGTGGCGCCCGGCTCTATAAACCCGTCTGCAGGAGAGACGCACGGCGGTAGTGAACAAGATGTAGCCGTCATTCTTTCCACCCCCTACATGGATGAAGCCGCCCGCTGCAAGCGGGTGGGGTTCATGCGCCTCGGGCGGATGATCGCGGAAGGTTCGCCTTCGCAACTGCGCGCTTCGCTGGAGGGCAGGATCGTGGAGGTGCAGGGCAGGTCGCTGCCTGCCATGCGGGAGTTGGCAGGGAAGATCAAGGGCGTGGAGGATGTACGCGCCTTTGGCGACCGGCTGCATATGCGGGTGGCTGCCGGGCAGGCAGACTCTGTGATCCAAGGACTCTTTTCATCCCCCACTGCGGGTGATGATGCCACGCTTACCGCACGCCTTGTTCCGCCGACACTGGAAGATGTGTTCATCTCCCTTTCTGAATAAGTTGAATCAACTCACACAACCATCCCTGGAAAAAGAATATAGGAACTTTGGTGCAGCATGCCCGAACCAGTTGTGATATCCGAAAACCTGACCCGCCGATTTGGCGATTTCCTGGCCGTGGACCATGTGTCATTCAGCGTACAGGCCGGGGAGATCGTGGGGTACCTGGGGCCGAACGGCTCGGGGAAAACCACCACCATCCGCATGCTGCTGGGGCTGCTGGCACCCTCGGAGGGCAGTGCCACCGTGCTCGGTTTCGATGCATTCAGGCAATCGGAGCAGGTACGGGCACAGTCCGGCTACATGTCACAGAAATTTGCCCTGTATGATGAGCTGACTGTTTGGGAAAACCTGGTTTTCTACGGCGGCATCTATGGCATCCACGACAAGGTACGCATCGGGCAGACCCTGGAACAGGTTGGGGTCGCAAGCCACGCAAAAGACCAGGCCCGGGCGCTCTCTGCCGGCTGGCGCCAGAGACTGGCGCTGGCGATAGCACTAGTCCACCAGCCGAGGCTCCTTTTCCTCGATGAACCCACCTCCGGGGTGGACCCGTCGGCTCGGCGCAGTTTCTGGGACCTGATCTATACATTGGCCGTGAAAGGGGTGACCATCCTCGTGACCACCCATTACATGGATGAAGCCGAATATTGCAGCAGGGTGGGAATCATGAGGGACGGCAGGCTCCTGGCACTTGATTCTCCCGTCAACCTTAAAGAACAGACAATCCCCGGAAATGTATGGGAGCTACACGCCGAGCCTCTGAATTTCGCCCTCAATACCTGCGAGGCCTGCCCGGGCGTCCTGCGGGTGGGGCTGGCAGGCGACCATCTGCGGATGGTCACGGAAAGGGGCATGACCGAGAAGGATATTCTTTCCGGGCTGGCATCTGGCGGGCTGCAGGTGGCAGCCCTGGCGCGAGGCGAACCGACCCTGGAAGATGTGTTCCTTTCCCTGGCTAAAGGTTAGGGGACGGTTGTATTCAAGAACCGGCGATTAAGGATTACGGCGCCTGTTTTCCTGCGCTTGCATCCTTTCAACGGCTGGGATAGAATATCGCTCGTGATGAGGAGCAATCACGATGAGAATTGAAGTTAAATCCGCGGGTGAGTTAAGCACCTTCGAGAAAGCCCGCCAGGACTGCGTGGTAACCAGTTCCCTGTACGCTTACCTGACCGGCACCAAATGGGCGATTGCAGATTGGACCGTCATGGTCTGGGAGGATGAAGACCTGGTCACCAACGTCCACATCATCGAGCGCACCATCCTGGTGGGTGACCAGAAGGTGAAACTGGGCGGCATCGGCAACGTGGCCACCAAGGTGGAATGGCGCAAGCGCGGCTACGCATCCGAAGCGCTTAAAGTGGCAGTGGATTTCCTGCATGATCCGCAAAAGGTGGATTTTGGCTTGATGATCGCCACCGAGAAAATGATCCCCAGTTATGAAAAGAGAGGCTGGAGAGTGGTGGCGCAATCCATGCTGATCGAACAACCGGATGGCACGCAATCCTTCCGCATCCCGGTGATGACCCTGCCGGTAATGAAACAGGATTGGCCCCAGGGGGAGATCAATTTGTGCGGATTGCCCTGGTGACGCAAGCCTGGCGGCGAAAACCTGCCGGCAATCAATCTCCCACCATCTGGATCACCAATTCCCGCTGGCGCGGGCGGTTGTCAAAATCCGCGTAGACCACCTGCTGCCAGGTGCCAAGCGTGAGGGCGGCGTTAATGAAGGGTATGCTCAGCGAGGTGCCCAACAGGGACGACCGCATGTGGGCGTATCCGTTGCCATCCTGCCAGGTGGCATTGTGGGCGTACTCGCGGCCTGCTGGAACGATCTCCTCGAGCATTCGCTTCAAGTCGGCGACCGCCCCGGGCTCGAACTCGACCGTAGTCAGGGCGCTGGTGGAGGAGGGGCAGAAGACGGTCAACGTGCCATTCTTGAGGCCTGATTCAGCGACCAGGCGTTTCAATTCCCCCGTGATATCGCAGATATCGGTATGGCCGCGCGTTTTCAAGGAAATGGATGCGGTCCTGACTGGCATCTGGTTCTCCTTCCTCTGGCATGATCGGGATTTCTATAGTGAACATGGGGAAACCTATTTGCGTATCTTCCTGCCCCGGCGGATCGATTGTTCACCATATTTCGCCCGCACGTTGTCCAGTGCCTCCTGCAGGCGGCGTGACTTTTCTGCATCCGCGCCCCAGAGTTCCAGCTGGCGCAGTGGTGCGCCCAGCCCGCTCACACCCACGCCTATCAGGCGCACGGCTTTCCCCTTGGAGCGCACCTTCCCCAACAGGTTCAGGGCGATGCGGTAAATCTCCTCGCCCTGGTCGGTGGGCTGGGTGAGCCGCACCTGGCGGGTGAGAGTGGTGAAATCTGGCCAGCGCAATTTGATCCTGACCGTTGACCCGGCAATATTCGCCTTTCGCAAGCGGCGGCCCACGTGGGCAGCCAGGTCGCGCAGGGTATCGGCCAACACCTTGTCGTCACGCTCATCACGGCTGAAGGTGGTTTCCTGGCTGATGGATTTTGCCTCGTGCTCGTCGCTCACCGGGCTGTCATCCTGACCACAGGCGCGGTGCTTCAGGTCACGCCCATTTTCCCCAAACCAGCGGATGAGGTCGGCTTCGGACTGCCTGGCAATATCCCCGATGGTCTTGATCCCAACACCAGCCAGCCGGGCAGCAGTTTTTGGTCCCACCCCCCATAGCATGGTTGCGGTAAGCGGTTCCAGGAAGGCAGTTTCCTCCCCCGCCGGAACGATGGTGATGGCGTTGGGGGGCTGATCTTTGAGGCCGGTCTTCTTCCCGACCTCGGTGGCTATCTTGGCAACCAGTTTATTTGCGGCCACACCCACCGAGCAAGGCAAGCCAATTTCATCATTGACGCGCTTTTGCAAACGGCGGGCGATCGTCTCGGGCGATTCGCGCAGGTCGCTGATATCCACGAAGGCTTCGTCGATCGAGATCTGTTCGACCAGCGGGGAAAGGTCATTCAAGCATTCCATGACTTTATCTGACATCTCCCCGTAATTACCGTGATGGTGCGAGATGACCAGCAATTCCGGGCAGAGGCGCAGGGCCTGGCTGGTGGGCATCGCCGAGTGCACACCGAAGCGGCGCGCCGCATAGGAGCATGAAGCCACCACGCCGCGTTCACCGGGTCGCCCGCCCACGGCGAACGCTTTCCCGCGCAGCGACGGGTCGTGCAATTCTTCGACCGCGCAGAAGAAGGCATCCAGGTCGAGATGCAGGATGGTGCGAGGCATGTTTTGATTATATCGTAGAGCCGAACTGCAGCTTCCAGCCCACTTCCGTATGATTGATTGGCAAGCGCAGGGCATCAGGGGAGCTGCAGACTGTCCTGGATATTCTGCAAAGCGCTGCGATCAGGCGCATCGAGACGGCTGTGTGGGACATCAATGGCAAAAGGCACAGCGTGGACGGATTCCACGCCCGACGAGCTGATTGTTACCACCACCAGCGCAGACCGGCGCGTGTCGGCCAGTCCGCCCTGGTCAAAAAGGGCATTTCCCAGGCTGTACAGGACGAGGGTTTTTTGCCCGTCGTTCTCGATCCAATCGACCCGCTGGAGCACATGGGGATGATGCCCCCAGATCAATACCGCTCCCGCCCGGGCAAATGCCTGGGCAAGGGATTCCTGCCGGTCGGACGGGCTGCCCTGGTATTCCAATCCCCAGTGCACCGACACGATCACCTGCGCGCCGTAGTCGCGTGCCGAGCGGATGGCGGTCTCGGCGGCGGTTACATCCAACAGGGAGGTCACATTGTCAAATGCCAGGAAAGCCAGCTGCAGGCCGTTCACTTCCCGGTATACCGCTTCCGTGCCGGGCGCGATGGACTGGATCCCCGCCGCATCCAATGCAGAGATGGTGACGGCGATCCCATCCTGGCTGCAATCGAGCGCATGGTTGTTGGCGAGCGAAAGCAGGTCGAACCCCCAGGCGCCCAGCAGGCTGGCATGCCCGGAGGGGGCACACAGGTTGTATGTGGACTCGACTTCCTGCGGATTGGGGGCGAGCGGACTCTCCAGGTTGGCCATGGCCAGGTCTGCTGACGAAATGTCAGAAGCCAGGTACGACAGGGAGCCCGGCCCCGGATTCACGCCGCGTGCGAGCATCAGGTCACCCAGCAAGGCGAGGCTGGCAGTATGCTGCTCCCGGCAGCCCCCCAGGCCAGCCATCAGGACAAGAGATACTCCCAGAAAAAGGAACCTCGACTGCGAGCGGTGTTTATTGCTCCCGCTCGCAGTCGCACTTCTATTGCTCATCAGTGGTCAATTCATGGCGCGATGAATAATTGTGTCCAGTCTGGCTGGGGCGGGTTCGTCCCGTTCTCCACCTGTGCCTGCCATTCCTCGTCGGTCAGTCTGCTGGAGGAAGGCACGGTAAACTCGTAGTACGAGTACACTGCGCCGATGGCGATCCGCAGGGGCGAATCGGGCAGGACGACAAAGATGAGGGTGGGCTGACCCACCCCTTCTTCAAGGGCGACCAGGTTGCCCTCGGCATCGATGCCGGTGGCCACATCCGCCACCAGGGCGGCCTTCTGGTCGGAGAGGTCGCGATCATCATATCCGGTTGTATCGGCTGCCTTCAGGGTGAACTGCTTCCAGAATACCGCCCCAGTACTGGATGTGCCAGTATTCATCATCCGTGATGGCCTCTCCCGCCAGTTCACGCTCGGAGATGTCTTTCAGGAAGGTAAGTTCGCTGATCAGGTTTTCCAGGTTGCCGCGGGTCAGGTCGCTCAACAGGCTGCGGCTCTGAAGCCCATCGTAGGTCATCTGGGTAAGAGCCAGCAGGCGGGCATAGGCCTCCGGGTTGGGTTCCACGTAGCCATGCGGCGGAGCGGGATTGCCCGCCGCCGCCCATCTCTGCCATGACCTGCTTGGCATACAGGATGGTGTCGTGTTTGAGTTCTGTCCACGAACCGAGGGCGGTCTGCAAAGTCCTTGCGGGTCCAGGCCTGGGTTTGCATGAAGGGCGGGTAAGCGCTGCCTTTTGTTTCGATCAGCGGCTGGAAGGAATACAACCAGGACCAGTACAGGTTCTGCGTCCAGGAGTCAGTTCCCAGGGCGGCGACCTCGGTCTTTACCTTGGTCATCTGGGTGTCGAAGTTGGCATAATGAGTCTCACCCATGTCAGCCAGGATGGAATAGGCCTCCTCGGAACCCATGGCGGCAAAGAAATCCAGACCTTTGGGCAGGCCGCGCGGGTTGTTCGGGGTGCCCACTTTGCGCCAGATCACCTGTCCGAAGACATAGGCATCCAGGGTGAAGCGCTGACCCATGAAGCGGAATCCCTTGGTGACCTGTTCCTGGTCCTGCCAGATCCAGACCCACATCGAGTTGATCTGGGGGGGCGGCAGGGATGCGGTGGCCTGCTTGAACTGGGCGAACAGGGTCGGGTCGGCGAACTCGCTCAGGTTTGGATCCGGGCCGAAGACCTGGTCGGAGAGGGCGCCATATTCGAGGTAACCCAGGTCATCAGCCTTGCCGACGATGAAAACGGTGGGCTCGTAGATGTTCTTCCAGAGTGACGAGTGCAGAGCTGCCGTCGGAGACCGTGGCGGTGCGCAGTGCCTGGGTCAGCAGCAGAGCCCGGCGGGTTTCAAAGTCATCGTTCAGGCGGAAGGTCAGCCGCCCGTACCACATCATGGCTTTGAAGTACATCTTCAGGTCTTCGCTGCGGGTGTAGTGGCCGCGCGGGTTGTACTGCCTGTAATCCTCGATCAGTTTCTGATCGGGCGGCAGGTCGGGGCGGTCCCAGATGGGTGAGATCGCCGCGTCTGCAGGCGGCATTGATCAATGCCAGTTCGGCGCTGACCAGGTCAGCGGCTTCCGGCGGGCACCGCGTCGGGCAGGCCGAGCAGCTGGGCGGCCACGGCGAAATAGGCCACATTGCGCAGGGCTGGCTCCTCCAGTGCCGTGGACCGCAAGGCTTGATACTGCTGGTAGGTGGCTGCCAGCATGGCGCTGGTCAGCGACTTTAAGGTCGAGGATGAAGTGCTCGGTCTCCAGGTCGCGCAGCATCTTGTCAAAGATCAGGTGATAGACATGGTAGATCGAATCCGTTGTAACAAAGACCGGTGCTGCCGAGTAACGCCCCTGTTCGTAAATCTGGTAGAACTCCCTGAATTGACCCGGGACAGGTTCAGCCACGACGAATCCGTTCTTGGAGAGCAGGTTGAGCTGGGTTTCTGAAAATTCCACCTCGGCGGGATTATCCACCTGGCTCAGGTCAAGCGGCAGGGTATAGCCGCCGCCGTTGAAGGTTTGCGGCAAGCGGGAGGCGATCTCATTGTAGGAGGCAAAAGAGGGAGGGTAAACTCCTTCCGGAGGCGGCATTTGAGTGTCAGATGGGTTGGGGGATGAGGTGGCGGCGATGGGTGTGGGTTGGTTGGGTGTGGGCTGGACGGGAGTGACCGCGGTGATGATGCATGCCGATTGCACGATCGCTGCTGCCAGGAAAATCATCAGAACCTTGCGAAAAGTGGTTTTCATGGTCTCCTCCTCAGGGGACAAGGATCAATACCTGACCGGTATCGTTGTGGATCAGGGTCATCTTGTTAAAACTACCGTTCCTATATGAGACGACGGTGAAGCCAAATCCGTTCCATTCCCAGGCTTTTAAAACACGCGCTGCTGCGCTATCCGGGTCTGTATAGAGCTTCTCAAGGGTCACTAATTCTTCGAAACCGTCCCCGTCCAGGTCCGCATTGGCGAAGGCGGCCACCGGGTCAGCCATGGCGGATCCTGCCCAGATTTCCCGGTATGCACCTTGTCTCCATCCGATCAGGATGATGTGGCAGGATAATCCGGCGGCATTGTGAAAATCCTTGATCCTGCCGCCGTTTGGTAGCCACTCATCTACAGGCCAGGGTCGGAAGGGGCGCCACAACAGGAGGGTGACTTCTGCAACCCCATTCCTATCCAGGTCACTGAAGGCAGCCTGGGCAACCTGCCATTCAGGCGGGCTGTTCCAGACCACCAGGTCTCCGGTAAGGATCTCCAACCGGGTATCTTTCAGCGCAAGAATTTCAGGGATACCGTTGCCGTCAAGATCAGCCTGTGTCTGGGCGGGAAGCAGGGTCCTTTGCAAGGGGATCGGACCCGGGCTGAAACCGGTTGGACCCAGGCTCAGGGCATAAGGCGTGGCGGCGCGGGTTTGCAGGAGAATTCCCAGCGCTGAAAGGATCAGCGGAATGATTCTTCGTTGCATAAAGACCTGAATCTATTGTACATCTGAAGGAATGGAATCTCAAGGTTGGTCACTCGTCGGACCATGCGAGAGATCATCCAGGTAGACAGCCAGAAACACGAAAACTCTCTGCGGGGATCAGGTGATGAAAACCTATAAAAGGGATCCGGATAGGGATCCTTTCACCCCTGCAGTAAGTTTCACGAGAGCGCCCTGCAAGGTGGGGTATAATTGTCGCGCTAATATTGTCTGTTTCCTCCACACCCCCAGTGGGTAATTCAAATTTTGAAGGAAGTGTATGGCAAGCGTTCCTTTTTCATTGCCTCCGGACTACTGGAAGACTCTTTCACTCGGGAAGAAAGACCTGGAATTTCTCAGCAATCATTTATTCGAGAATGAGACGCCTCTTACCAAGGAGGAACTTGTTTCAGTTCTGATTGACGAGCGCATCCGCCTTGAACGAGAGAGCCTGACCAAACAACAGCGCTCGATCGGCAAGACTTATCTGCCTGAAGGGCATTACAAGGCGGGGGAGAGCCTGGTTTTCCCCGCATTGGATTGGAAAAAAGGCAAGGTCACAAGCGTACGCCCGGGGGTGAATCCCGCCCTGGGGGATTTTGAGGTCATCACGGTGGAATTCGAAGGCGCGGGTGAAAAATCCTTTGCTGCCAGTCTGGCGAACCATCCACTTAACCAGCCGGTAGAAATCTCGATCGATGACCAGAACCTCAACCCGGAAACTGTGGCGAAGGATTTTGGCGCAGACCTTGAGCAGAAACTGGATGCGGCCCTGACCGGCGATGATGACCTGGTGAAAGTGGCTGCACGCTGGTTCCCGCGCGCGCTGCTGGTGGATATAAATGTTGGGCAACTAAACCTGGCCGAGGCCGTTCTGGACGAGTCAGCCGCCGGTAAACCGCTCAGCACCTCGGCGTTGATCGAGCAGCTTGAAATTTCCGCCAAGGTCAATCCAAAATTGATCGAATTCTCGATGGACCGCGCCCTGCAGGAAGATGGCCGGTTTGATGAAGTTGGTCCGGCAGGGGAGGTGCTTTGGTTCCTGAAGCGGCTGGAGCCGCAGGATGTTCAGCAGATCCCGGTCCCGTTGCGGTACATCGAAATCCCGTATGAACGCTCCTTGCTCACCCCCGAGATGCTGGCGCTGGAGGCGGAATTGGATGACGAACTTGCCGGCAACGAACCGCCCGCAGGGGATCCCGGCGAAGTGACCATCAGCCTGAGCTACCCGCACTGGCGGGCCGGCACGCTGCCGGTTTCCGCACGGGTGCGGAGCTTGTTCCCCACCGCGTACGAGTCCCCGCGCATCCGTTTCATGCTGGTGGATGGGCACACACGTGAAGAGATCCCGGCGTGGGTGGTGCGCCAGCATGGTTATGTGGTCGGCCTGGAAGCGCTTTACCAGAAATATGGATTGACTCCGGGCAGTCTGATAACCGTGGCAAAGGGCAAGAAACCCGGCCAGGTGCTGGTGACCCCAAGGATCCGCCGCCCGACGCGTGACTGGGTGCGTACGGTGCTGGTTGGCAGTGATGGAAGAATCGTGTTTGCCACGCTTAAACAGAACCTGACATCCGAGTTCAACGAGCGCATGATCATCAGCGTACCTGATCCTGCCGGGGTGGATGAAGCCTGCGCGCAGATCGCCAAACAGCATCTCCCATTCGATCAGCTGGTTGCGGATATGATGCGCGAACTGGTCAAATTGAACGTGCAGGGGCATGTGCATGCCCAGGAATTATATTCCGCGATCAACATCCTGCGCCGCTGCCCGCCGGGAGCCTTGCTGGGTTTCCTGACGAGCAGTTCCAACTACAAGCATGTCGGCGACCTGCATTACCGCCTGGCTGAACAGGAGGTGGAAAATGCCTGACGGTAAAAAATTCAGCCTGCTCAAACCGAGCCTGCAGACGCCTTTCCATATAGACTTTGAATGGTGGCGGACCAGCGATACCAACTGGCACGTTGCGCTGCGCAGCCTGTTGTGCAGCGAACACCAGGAGGCGTTCGCCGGATCTGCCGGAAGGACAGATGATCGACTGGGTCGACCCTGATACCGCCGAAGTGCGCAAATTGGACGGTATCCAGAATACGTTGATCAATCATTGCGCCCAACAACCCGGTTTCCTGGATGAACACACAACCCTGGTGGACGCGATCTTCCGGCTGCTGCTGGTCAACGGCAACCTGCCCATGTCCGTGGAGGAACTCAGCCTGCGACTCAAGCGACCGGCTGAGATGATCCTTAAGACCGATCGCAGGGTCGCGCGTCTACAAGGGACTAAGACCGTATGTAGTGGTGGCTTGATGTTCCATGGCATTCACTGACCCGCCTGTTCCTATTGAATGCCCCTGTAGCTCAATGGATAGAGCACCTGCCTTCTAAGCAGTAGGTTGTGGGTTCGAATCCCGCCAGGGGCGCTCGCCCATAGCGCAGCCCGATCGATCACCCTGATAAAGGTGAGCGCATGAGCAGCGAGGAGGACCTGAATGATTGAACGACCCGGAATAATAAAATTCAGAGGGCAGGAGGTGACCGTGCTCGGTGCGGACCTGAATGCGGGCGACATGGCTCCGGAGTTCTCTGTCCAAACCCTGGAATGGTCCCAATTTTATGGGCTGGCGAATACCGCCGGCAAGGTGCGCATCATCGCTGCTGTCCCCTCGCTGGATACCGAGGTCTGTGACCGGGAAACCCGGCGCTTCAACCAGGAAGCCGCGGCCCTGGGCAAGGATATCGTCATCCTGGTGATCAGCACCGACCTGCCCTTTGCGCAGAAGCGCTGGTGCGGCGCGGCAGGTGTGGACCAGGTGACGGTGCTTTCTGATCACATGGAAGCGGATTTCGGCACAAAATATGGTTGTCTCATCAAGGAAGCGCGGATCCTACGCCGGGCGATCTTCGTGGTAAACCGGACCGGGAAGATCGTTTATGCTGCTTACATGCCGGCGCTGGGCGAGGAACCAAAATATGCTGAAGTACTGGCAGCCGCCCAGGCAGCTCTGTAAGCCGGGATTCACCTCCAATTTTCATTGTAATGTTGAGCAGGAGGATGTAATGGTCAAACTATCATCGCTGGATCAGCAAACCGCCCTGTCGTGTTCGGCAAAAAACGCCATCGGCTGGCAGGTGGGTGTCCATTCATATGCCTGGAGCCCGCCGACCGACGTGTACGAAACGGATGCCAGTTTCATCGTCCGCGTGGAAGTGGCCGGGATGCGCCAATCGGATTTTTCGATCGACGCTTGAGAATAATTTCCTGGTCATCAGCGGTGTACGCAGCGAACCGGCAGAACGGCGGACCTATCACCAGATGGAGATCCGCTTTGGAGAATTCAGCACCGCCATCGAGATCCCTGTCGGCGTGGATGTGAGCAAGGCCGAAGCCGATTATGAGGACGGATTTCTGACCATCGTTCTGCCCAAGGTGACCCCTACAACCATTAATATCAAAGGGTGATTGTTAACAAATGTCTGCATCCCGATGGCATACCGGTCCATTAGATGTTTTTGATTGGCTCCAGGAGAGCGACACCTCGCTGGAAGAACTCTTCCTGCCTTCCATATTCACGCGCTTCCAGAAGAAAGAAGAACAGGATAATAACCTGGTTAAACCATCCTCAACGGATGAAGTCGAATGTGAAGTACCCGGAAATTGTCCCGATCCTGCCCCTGCGCGGCGTGGTGGTCTACCCGCAGACCGCCGTACCGCTGACCATCGGGCAGGCACGTTCGATCAAGCTGGTGGATGAAGTATCCGGCACCACCGACAAGTTCATCGGCCTGGTGGCAGCACGCAACCCGGAAATCGAAGAACCAGGTCCCGGCAGACCTGTATCCCATTGGGACCATCGCAACCGTCCACCGGTTGTTCCGCGCCCCGGATAATACCATCCGCCTGCTGGTGCAGGGTCTGGCGCGTTTCCGGGTGGTGGAGTATCGTTGAGACGGAGCCGTATCTCAAGGCGCGGATTGAAATCAGCCCCGAAGCTGGTTGAGACCGGGCTGGAGATCGAAGCACTGGCCCGCTCGGCGCGTGACCAGTTCGAGCAGATTTCGGGGCTCACTCCCTCCATCCCGCGAGAGCTGGTGGCATCCATCGTGTCCCTCGAAGACCCGCTCCAGACAGTCTACACGATCGCCAATTTCCAGCGTATCGAATTGAAGGAAGCACAGACCCTGCTTGAACTGGATTCCACCAAAGCCAAACTGGAGAAACTGGTGGACCTGCTGGTGCGCGAAGCTGAGGTGCTGTCGCTGGGAGCGAAGATCCAGAACCAGGCTCGCTCGGAGATTGAAAAGGTTCAGCGTGAATATTTTCTGC
The DNA here is from genome assembly GCA_963828815.1 of uncultured Chloroflexia bacterium. GTDB lineage: Bacteria > Chloroflexota > Anaerolineae > Anaerolineales > Villigracilaceae > UBA877. The sequence goes on along the minus strand of CAWHGD010000002.1, from coordinate 279,308 downwards.
GCGAGCAGATGAAAGCCATCCAGAAGGAACTGGGGGAGAACGACGAACAGGCCGTCGAGGTGGAAGAGTTCCGCAAGAAGATCGAAGCCGCCAAAATGCCCGAAGAGGCCGAGAAACAAGCCCGCCGCGAGCTGGACCGGCTGGCGCGCCTGCCAACCGCCGCGGCCGAATACGGGGTCATCCGCACCTACCTCGACTGGCTGGTGACCCTGCCCTGGTCGCAAAGCACCAAGGATAACCTGGATATCGCCCATGCGCGCAAGATCCTGGACCAGGATCATTACGGTCTGAAGGATGTGAAAGAACGCATCCTGGAATTCCTGGCCGTGCGTAAATTACGCCTGGAGCGCAAGGATGATAAGGTCGAGCCTTCCAAGGACCTCATCCGCCGCGAGCGGGAGGGCGTGATCCTGTGCTTTATCGGCCCGCCCGGCGTGGGTAAGACCTCGCTGGGACAGTCCATTGCCCGCGCCATGGAACGCAAGTTCATCCGCATTTCCCTGGGGGGCGTGCGCGACGAGGCCGAGATCCGCGGCCACCGCCGCACCTACATCGGCGCCATGCCCGGGCGCATCCTGCAGGCGCTGCGCCGGGTTGAATCGCGCAACCCGGTCTTCATGCTGGATGAAGTGGACAAGCTGACCATGGACTTCCACGGCGATCCGGCCTCGGCCCTGCTCGAAGTGCTTGATCCGGAACAGAATGTCGAATTCCGCGATAACTACCTGGAAGTGGCCTACGACCTCTCGCAGGTGTTCTTTATCACCACTGCCAACACGCTGGAGACCATCCCGTCGCCGCTGCTGGACCGCATGGAGATCATCCACCTTTCCGGCTACACCGAGAGTGAAAAGATCGCCATTGCCAGGGGCTACCTTGATCCCGCGCCAGGTGCGTGAGAACGGACTGCGGCCAGAGGAAGTGAATTTCAGCAAGGATGCCCTGAGAACCATCATCAACCAGTACACGCGTGAAGCCGGGGTGCGCAATCTGGAACGGAAGATCGGCGCGGTCTGCCGCAAGCTGGGAACGCAGATCGCCGAAGGCAAGAAACAACCTGCCAGGATCACCCCCAAGGCGGTCAAGGAATTGCTCGGGCATCCCATCTTCCTTGAAACCGAAGAGATCAACACCCGTACTTCCATCCCCGGGGTGGTACCCGGGCTGGCATGGACACCATTTGGCGGCGATATCCTGTTCATTGAAGCCACCCGCATGCCCGGCGGCAAAAGGCTTCCAGGTCACCGGCTCGGTGGGGAATGTGATGCAGGAATCAGCCCGGGCGGCGCTTTCCTATGTCCGCTCGCATGCAGTCGAGATCGGGCTGCAGAAGGATTTCTTCGACAAGTCCGATATCCACATGCATATCCCGGCCGGCGCCCAGCCCAAGGACGGTCCTTCGGCGGGTGTGACGATGGCGACTGCCCTGGTATCCCTGGTTTCCGGACGCCCGGTCAAAAAGGGCGTCAGCATGACCGGCGAGATCACCCTGCGCGGTCAGGTCATGCCGGTGGGCGGGATCAAGGAAAAAATGCTGGCAGCCCATCGCGCCGGCTTGAAGACCATCATCCTGCCAAAGCGCAACCAATTGGATCTGGAGGATGTGCCCGCGGAGGTACGCAAAGCACTGACCTTCGTCTTTGCCGAGTCGGTGAATGATGTCCTGAAAGCCGCCCTGGAAAAACCAAAGAAAGCATCGAGAATATCAAAAAATGGTAGAAAGAAAATTAAAAGTACTTCTCGCGGATGATGATTTCACCATGGTCGCACTCCTGAAAACCCTGCTTGAAATGGAGGGCTACCAGGTGGCAACCCTGCTGGATAAAAAAGGTGACCTCCTGGAAAATATCCGGGAGGAAAAGCCGGACATCCTGTTGATCGACATCTTCCTGGGCGGTTACAACGGTCTGGCTGTTGTGCGCCAGATCCGCGAACGGGAAGATATGAAAGCCCTGAAGATCTTCATGGTTTCCGGCATTAACAAGGCCGAGGATTGCCTGGCTGCGGGCGCAAACGCCTTCCTGCTCAAGCCGTACATGCCCGATGATCTCTTTAACCTGCTCCGCTCGTAGCATCGGGGGGATTTATGGCTGAGATCAGCCTCCGGGATTTTCAGTATCCTGCCGATTACCCGTCAACCCGCCTGCTCTGGGAACAGGCCGGGCAAGGCATTCAATTGGGCCGGTCCGATGATCCGCTTGAGATCCAGAAGAAGGTTGCCCGCGATCCCGACTTGTTCATCGTGGCGGAGGCGGAAGGGAAGATCGTGGGCACCGTGATCGGAGGCTTTGACGGGCGGCGCGGGATGGTCTATCACCTGGCTGTGAGTGAATCCTATCGAAAGCAGGGCCTCGGTGGATCGCTCATGGATGAATTGGAGCGCAGGTTGAAAGCGAAAGGCTGCATCCGCAGTTACCTGCTGGTCACGGTCGAGAATGAAAAAGCGATCCATTTCTATGAGGAAAACGGATGGGTGCGGATGAACAACGTGTACACTTTCGGAAAGGACCTGGAATGATACTGCGCATTGGTATCCTGACCTGCTCAGACCGCTGCTCGCGCGGGGAACGACCCGACCTTTCCGGCCCGGCACTGGCGGATCTCGTCAGAGCACAGGGGTGGCAGGTGGTGCAGACCGCGATCGTGCCGGATGACCTGGAAATATTGCGGGATACCCTTTCCCGTTGGGCAGACAGCGGGGAGATGGACATCCTCCTGACGACCGGCGGGACTGGTTTTGCCCCGAGGGATGTAACTCCCGAAGCCACCGGTCAGGTCATCGACCGTGAGGTTCCGGGCCTGGCTGAAAGCATGCGCAGCGAGAGCCTCAAGTCGACCCCTCACGCCATGCTGTCGCGGGCAGCGGCAGGGATACGGGGCAGGGTTTTGATCATCAACCTGCCGGGCAGCCCGAAGGCGGCAGTTGAGAATTTTCAAGTGGTGATACCTGTGTCTGACACACGCGGTGGAATTGCTGACAGACGACCCACTGGCTGAGAAGCATCATTAATCCCTTGCCACCTTCCTATAACTGGCATATAATCCCGCCCGCTTGCAAACTATTCCGAGGAAGAACTCCATGATTGATGTAAACACTCTTCGCAAAGGTGTAACCTTCGAACTCGAAGGCAACCTGTTCAAAGTGGTCGAGTACAGCCACCATAAACCCGGTCGCGGCAATGCCACCATCAAGATCCGGGCCCGAAACCTGCGGACTGGTTCCAACATTGAAAAGACCTTCATCTCCGGCAGCCAGGTCCAGGAAGCGCGCCTTGATTTCCATACCGTTCAATATCTCTATTCAGACGGCGACAACTTCTACTTCATGGATCAGCAGACCTTTGATCAACCGGGCATCCCCAAGGACATCATCGGTGAATCAGCCCGTTTCCTCCAGGAAGGCATGGAGTGCAAACTGACTTTTTACGAAGGTAAACCACTGGACATTGAAATGCCCACCTCGGTGGACCTCAAAGTTGTATTCGCAGAAGTGGCGGTGCGCGGTGATACTGCCACGGGTGTGACCAAGAAAGTCACGGTTGAAACCGGGTTGGAAGTGCAATGCCCGAACTTTGTAAAAGAGGGCGATACCATCCGTGTGGACACCCGTACGGGTGAATACCTGACCCGCGTGTAGGCAGTTGCTCCCGCAGACCCGATCCTGCGGGAGTTCGCTGACAGCCTCATGAAAACACCTGCTGGAACGGAATGCTCTTATTTTTACGGCGACTATTACCGCGGCCGCGATCGTGAAGAATGCCGCCTGGTCGGTGACGCCTGGAGCCGGGGGTTGTGCCGCACCTGCCCGGTTCCGTCCATCCTCCTTGCGAATGCCTGCGAATTCATGCAATTACGCGGAGAAGTTACCCGCCCGCTGGCAGCCGCATTCCAGCAGCGTGTGAGGGTAAGTGCCCATTGTGAAAAAGCACAGAGATCGGACTTCGATCCCCATATCGGCTGCGGGGAATGTCACCCCCTTCCACCTGTATTTGAAGTGAAAAAATAAATTCCATTGCAGTCACCATAAATTGAAAAGGATTCAGGTGTCGGTAAACCCCGGCACCGCCAGAGCCATCATGCCCATCACCCTCCTGCTCGATCTTGACGACACCCTGCTCGAAAGCAACATGGATGTATTCATCCCGGCCTACTTCAAGGCTCTATCCACCGCACTGGCGGATAAGGTGGCTCCGGAGGTGATGATCCCGGCTCTTACCAGCGGGACGAAGGCAATGATGGTCAACATGGATCCCGGCGCTGCACTTTGCGGGAAGTCTTTGATGCCCAATTTTTTCCCAAACTTGGGCTTGAACGGTCCGTGCTGCAGGCAGCCATCGATCGTTTCTACGATGAAGACTTCCCAAGCCTGGGTATATTAACGAAGCCGGTTCCCGAAGCAGTCTCGCTGGTGGAATGGGCGTTCGCGCAGGGTCATCGTGTGGCGATTGCCACCAATCCACTCTTCCCGTTGAAGGCTGTCCAGCACCGGCTGCGCTGGGCGGGGCTGCCGCCGGAAAAGTACCCATTTGCGCTGGTGAGCTCGTATGAAACATTTCATTTCACCAAGGAAACGGTTGCTTACTACCCGGAAGTGCTTGCCCAACTGGGCTGGCCGGAAGACCCGGCAGTGATGGTGGGCGACGATATCGACCGGGAGGTCAAACCAACCCAGGCGGCAGGATTTCCGGTCTTCTGGGTGCGGAAATCCGGGGATGGCCCTGCTGCCCAGAATGAAGTGCCGCAAGGCACTCTTGAGTCATTCCGCGGCTGGCTGGAAGTGGCAGACCTTGAATCGCTCAAGATTTCGGTGAAGACCGCTACGGCGATTACGGCCAACCTGCGGTCCTCGCCGGCAGCCATCGCCACTTTGATCTCAAACCTGTCTGCGGAGGAATTGAAGCGAAAACCGGCGGCTGGCGAGTGGTGCCTGGTGGAAATCCTATGCCACCTGCGGGATGTTGAGCGCGAAGTGTACCTGCCGCGCATCCGCAGGATCCTGGCCGAAGAAAATCCCTTAATCGCCTCGATCGAGACCGAACTCTGGGCGGAGCAACGCAACTACGCCGCCCAGGATGGCAGGCAGGCGCTTGAGGAGTTCACCGGTGCACGCAAGGAAACGCTGGAATTGTTAAATGGTTTGCTGAACGAATGGTCGCGGAAGGCGCGACATCCTGCCTTCGGTTCTATCTCCTTGCAGGAACTGGCGGGTTATTCTGCCCGGCACGACCGGTCCCATATCCAGCAGATCTGGAAGACGAAGAACGGTCGCTGGTAATTTTGACCTGAATGTGGTAAATTAATCCTGGTTGAGATGGAAGGAGTTTTTTATGAGTTTCCTGCGTGATTTTGGTCTTCCCGAACTGCTGATCATCCTGGTGATCATCATCGTACTCTTCGGTCCGGGTCGGATTGGTAAAGTGGCAGGCGAATTAGGTAAAGGTATCCGTTCTTTCAGGGATGGTATTGCCAATAAGGACAGCGAAAAGAAAGAAGACGAGAACAAGGCCGAATCCAACCAGGAACCGAAATAGCTTGAAAAGTTGGAAATGCAGCCCTCTGCCTGCCGGCGGAGGGTTTTTACTTGCGATATGACAAAAATACATTATCTCGATCCGCATCCTTCTGGGAATCCCCCGGTGCTCCTTTTGCACGGCCTTGGAGCAGATGCCAATTCATGGACCCTGCAACTGCCCGCCCTGAGCCGGGCCGGATTCCGTCCGATCGCTGTGGATACACCCGGTTTCGGTGAATCTCTGTATGACGGTCGCGGCTGGAGCATCCGCAGGATGGCTGCTGAAATAGCCAACCTGCTCGAAGACCTTCGCTGCGGAGCAGCCCACGTGGTGGGGCTCTCGATGGGCGGGACGATCGCCCAGCAGTTTGCCCTGGATCATCCTCACCTGACCCGCAGGCTGGTGTTGGTGAGCACCTTTGCCGTTTTGCAGCCGGGCTCCCTGAAGGGCTGGTATTATTTCTTGCAGCGCTTGCTTGTGGTCAATACGCTGGGACTGCCGGCACAGGCTAGACTTGTAGCGCAACGGATCTTCCCCCATGAAGACCAGGCGCAATTACGGGAGTTGCTGGTGGAGACGGTCTCGCGGGCAGACCCGCGCGCCTATCGCAAAGCCATGGCAGCGCTGGGAATGTTCAATTCCTTGAAACGGCTAGGCGAGATCACTGCCCCCACGCTGGTGGTGACCGGAGAAGAAGATACCACGGTACCCCCTGCCGCGCCAGCGGGTATTGGTGGATGGCATCCCCGGCGCGCGGCAGGTTTTGATCGCGAATGGCGGTCATGCCGTTCCAATAGACCAGGCAGAGAGATTCAATGCGGAACTCCTGGCTTTTCTGGGCAATTCCTGAACTCTATATTCGATACTGTACCAGCATACCTGTTCCCGAATTGTGCCCGCAGTATTATGAAGTAAGGAAAGGTGGCTTGAAGTCCTGTCCTGAGGGGAGATATTAATATTTCAGTCTTTTAATTAGTCTTTTTGAAGTTGGACTACTTGAACGCGTAACCATTGATTGGAAAGAACATTAACAAAAGAACGCTCCTCACAACCAGTGTCCTGCCACTTTTACCCAAGTCCATTGGACTTAAAACTAGCAATCCATTGGATGTGATATGAAGGTTCAATCAACACTTGGTAGCTAAACTAAGGGGTCCAGGGAAGATAACGGAACAGAATATTTTTTTTTCTTTTCTTCTCCTAAGTAGTTAGATGGGCAAACGAGTATACTGCCATAATACCATTGCAATCGAAGCGCGAATATACCTGCGCTGAAATCATTCAGATTTAACCATCTGAAAACATGAGCATTCCCCACCGCTCAGGTAAAAAGCCCATATTATATGGAAGCCCACCTGGCGTTGGTTCAATGCAATCATCTTCTAAGTCCGGAGGCCAGGGAATTTTTTCATCAGGGTTCGGTGCTCTCAAGAAAACCGCGGCCAGGCGCAATGTTCCATCTGGGATTTTTATCTGGTATTCCAGTTCATTCGGTGTGCCCATCAGGGCATTAGTTGCCACCCAATCTTCAGTTTGAAGAAAGGCAGTGCGCTCTTCCACGGCAGCGTTGCTGGTACTGGTGTCCCGGCAAGACCATGAGAAATTCCGAACTTGTTGCCAATTGTCTGCTGATTTCCTGTAAACAGCCGTACCCAATGCAGCCGAAGTATGTAGAATGTAAATTTCGTCACCGCGCTCGATGAAAATATTACCGATGATCATCTCAGGAGTATTGGCCCTGATGCCCAGGTATAGATAGCCGCCATGATTCATTAATAACAACTCGCTGCCATCAGCGAATAATTCCCGCTCAGCGCCATCCCATTCCCCCTGGGTAATTGTTCCATCGATCACAGGCTGCATACCTGGTGGTACAGTAATTGAAATCTGTACTGTTGGTTCCAATGACTCCTCCAATATTGGAATGGTAGATGAGTTATGTGAAGCAGCGCATCGAAAGCCCAAATAATCTAAACGCGTGTCGGGGTTAACCGATGGGCGCGCTGCCCCACGGCAATAGGCCGGGGTGAAAAACCAACTACAGCCCTTGAGCATCCTTTCGCTGCCCAACCCGGGACCTAACGGGTTGGATACTGCTTCAAATGAATACAGGCCAAACCAATCGGCGACCCACTCGGACACATTCCCACTCAGATCGGTTGCCCCGTTCCAACTGACATCTTGAAGGAAACTTCCTACCGGGGCAGTATTTGGACAGCCATCGTTATATTCGTCATCCGCATAAGACTGGGTGCAGTTCGCGTCGCAGTAGTTTAATTTGGAACCGTCGAAAGAATCGCCCCGTGGATAGATGCGCCTCTGCTCTCCGCGAAAAGCATACTCCCATTCCGCTTCGGTGGGCAACCTGACCCCTGCCCACTCGCAATAGGCTTGCGCCTCGTCCCAACTGACACACACAACCGGATGATCGACTTTTACCGGATCGGCGTAGGTTGGTTCTCCTTTATTACAATTCAGCGGTTCTATACAATTTCCATCTTCGACACAGAGACGGTATTGGGCATTGGTAATCTCGGTCTGGTCGATCCAAAAACTATCCAAAGAGACGGTGTGGACTGGTCCTTCCCGCTCGTAATACCAGTCGTTGCACGGGCTGTAATGGTCCCGGCAGAGATCGAGCGCCGCTACGATTTCATTTTCAGAGCTCCCCATCTGAAAGCTGCCTGCGGGAACATGAATCATTGCCATCGTGTCGGAGGGGCGAGTCCAGAGATCTTCCGGGAATAACATCGGGGTGACCGCAGCAGTCTGTTCGGCTTCTCCCAGATATATGGTTGGGGCAACCGTAGTCGTTCCTACAGTTTCTCCACAACCCGTCAGCAGGGTTAGAAGAATTATTGCTATTGCAATCGCTCTGTGAAGTTGAGTCATGCTCCAGGTCCTTTCTCATAGAGAAACATATTTCAGCTTCAGTTATTGGAACAAGGTGTACCACTATGCTTTCTCCTTGCCACCTAAAGATGTGTTCTTTTAAATATTCACATGCTCAACCAATTCGCTTGACAAGCCGCTTCAGATTGAGTCAGTATCAGGCCGCCCCGGAAATGCTATTCAGGAGCAAATCCATTGTAAAAGGCTGACCGTGTCCTGGAAAAACAGATTTGATATTCAAGTTTTTTAGCGTCTCAATGCTAACACTTGCAGCAGCATAATCATCCATAAGTGGATTTAGGGTCGGACTTTTTGTATTCTCAAAGAGATCGCCACAAAATAACTCACCGTTTGTAGTTACGATGCCTATTGAGCCCTTTGAATGCCCGGGCAGCGATATGATTTTTGCACCAAGACCGAAACCGGAAAGATCATATCCGTCACTGACGTAGATATCAGGCGTGAACCAGTCTTTTTTTCCGAATCCCGAGAAGAGCGGTAGAAGTACCTTGATGATGATGTTGGGTTTCTTCCTGTTTACAAACATATCCCCTTGTTCGGCCATTCCGCTGTCATCGCGGTGCATGGCTATTTTGGATCTGAATGCTGACCGGAGATAAGCTGCATTCCCGATATGGTCATAGTCACCATGCGTGAGAAGGATAACCTTGAGATTGTGGCCGGCACAACCTATGCTTTCTAGCTTTCCAAGCAACTCCTTACGCGCAGACGACCCTCCGGTGTCTATAAGTAGACAGCCGGAATTAGTCTCAATGAGATAACAATTTACCAATCCCATGCGAAAAGGCATTGGCAGAGTGATGATATTAATCTTGTATTCCAAGATGCCTCCTCTCTCACTTACCGACTATCGCAATCTATTCTTGATGGGAATTATAGTTTAGTTCAGTCTGGAATCATGCTGCCCGTGATTCAATGACCTGGTATCGCATCAGGACGTCTACGATGTCCATGATCTCGGGAGCGAATTCCTGCTCCACGCCTGCCTTGTGCATGATGTCGGCTACACTTAGAAACTCCGCCTTTGGGAAGGGCAGGTGGTAGAGGAATTTACCCTGCGGTGCCGTCAATTTAATGCGCCTTTCTTCCCGCTCGCGCCCCGTACCTGTCCAGATGGTCACATTGGAAATGGAATCCTCGCTGCGCGCCGTTGAGAACCGTGCCCCGGAGCTTTCGCGTTCGCGGATGAGCAGGGACAGGTTGTCGTCAGTGGGCGTACGCTTGATGCGGGCAAGGTCAATGTCCAGCAGGATCCTGTCCTGCTCAAGGGTATAGCGATAATAAGGTCGTTTCTTTTCCAGGATCTCTTCCTTGGAAAGGATGCCCAGGGATACCAGGCCCTCCAGGAAGTCCTGGGCGGTCTTGATATGCAGGTTGAGGCGGGCGGCGACCTCCGAGGAGGAGATAGACCGATAGTTCACCAGAAGATCAAAGATATCCTCAGCATAGTCCTTGGCCAGCAGGGAGCCCAATATGGCAGCTGTTCGGAAGTCCATGGCTGCCTTCCTATTCCAAGACACTCATCCGCAAGGCGTTCATGCGATCAATGATACGGACGCCCTCACCTCGGCGGTGGAGTTCGGTAAATTCGATTAACAGGCGACCAAGCGACTCGCATAACTTATCAAAGGCGAGCGGTTCCTGAAAATTAAGGTAATCCTTTTGGGAGATATGCACAGCCACATCGCCTTCGAAGTCGAAGGAGATCCAGGTGGATTCCGGATGAGCGCCAACGGCTCGGAACAGGTAGGTGTACTCCTGCCCCATCCGCACCGGCACCAAAACCACCTGCCGGGGGCTGAGGTAGGCAACGGCAATCAGGTTCCTGGCGCAGAAACGGGCGAAGGAGAGAAGCTCCTGCCGGGTGAATTCCACCCGTCCAATGGGACGCGGTCGGGCGGTATAGCCGTTCCCAGTATCATCCACCGGCTCTGCGGCCATCTCAAAGACCTCGCTCCCGCGCCATTTGAGCCGCCTGGTCCCCAGCAGGAATATGATCAACACGCAGAAACAGACCAATCCAAGCGCGGCAGCTACGATGAAATTAGAAGACTCGATCCGGCTAGTGCCGGCATAGGACGGGAGTTGGAAAGACATCCATCCCAGGAAGATTTGAAATGCGCACAAAGCCAGGTGTTCGATATTTCTGGTGCGGAGGTAGACATACAGGGAATACAGAGCATACGCCGAGATCAGGATGGACAGCACGTACATACCTCTGTGGTATCCCAGGATCACCAGGCTCATCCCAAACAAGGCGATCATGCTTAAGTGGATGATCCATCCGCCTATCGAACGGTCCGGTTTCAATTTTCTGGTGTGGAACATGGCTAACCTCATTACAGCATATATTATATAGTTTATTATATTTGAAGTATATAATATATTAACTATTTTGTCAAGAGGTTTCCCATGGCAAGGACAGGGACTTCGCTTGATGGAATACAAATACTGCAAACGACTAAAGCTAGAATCATTAAAAAAAGCCTTCTCCATTTGGTGAAGAGCTAGTGTTATTTACCCGGAGGCGGAGAGGGTGGGATTCGAAAAATCCCCCCACGGGGAACCACGGTGGGCTTACGCATTAAATTAAGGCGGAGAGGGTGGGATTCGAACCCACGGTGACCTAAAAGGCCACAACGGTTTTCGAGACCGTCCCATTCAACCGCTCTGGCACCTCTCCCGAGAGCGCCGCGATTATATCTTATAACTCGATGCTTGCATACAAATCCGGGTAAAGGATGCGATCCAGACCCTGGAGGCGCAGGAGTTCCTGGAAGGAGGTTTCCGCATCCGTTTCGCCGTGCACCAGGATGACCTGCTTCAATTGATCCCTGGCTGCAAGCGCATATTTCACCAGCAGGTCCTGCCCGGCGTGTGCAGAAAGCCCGCCGATGGTCACCACATCTGCGCGGCGCTGGTATTCTTCGCCAAAGATCTTCACCACAGGTGCGCGTTCAGCCAGGCGGCGGCCCAATGTATAGGGAGCCTGCCAGCCGACGATGAGAATGGTGTTCCTGGCATCTTCGATGTTGTTCTTTAAGTGATGCAGGATGCGCCCGGCTTCTGCCATCCCGGAGGCTGAGATAATGATCGCCGGCCCAGCCAGGGAGTTCAGTGCCTTGGATTCTTCCACCGTCTGGATGTATTTCAATCCGCTGAAATTCAAGGCTGGGTGCCTGCCTGCCCGGATGAATTCCAGGGTCTCGGGATCATAGCATTCGGGGTGCTTGTCGAAGACCTGGGTAGCACGAAGGGCCAGGGGGCTGTCCACGAAGACAGGGATGTGCTGCAATTTTCCTGATGTGACCAGCATGTTCAGGCTGTAAACAAGCTCCTGGGTGCGCCCGACTGCGAAGGCAGGGATGATGACCTTGCCCCCCTTCGCCACCGTGCGCATGACCACCTCATGGAATTCGTCGTGGGCTTTTATGGGGTCGTCGTGAGGCCGGTCACCGTAGGTGCATTCCATCATGAGGTAGTCTGTATCATGGGGGAGCACAGGGTCACGCAGGATGGGCAAATTGAACCGCCCGATATCCCCCGAAAACCAGAAGCGTATAAGACGGTCCGCTTCCTGCACCTCCAGCCGGATGGCTGCAGAGCCGAGGATGTGACCCGCCTCCAGAAATTCCGCCCGCAGGCCGGGCAGCACTTCGAAGGGTTGACTGTATTGGATCGGCTTAAAGAAGGGGGCCACTTGTTTGGCGTCTTCCATGGTATAGATCGGTTCAACCGGAGGCTCGCCGTGCTTGAGATGTCTCTTGTTGATGAATTCAGCATCCGCCTCCTGGATATGCCCGGAGTCCTGCAGCATCACGTTGGCGAGATCCACCGTGGCAGAGGTGGCATAGATGGGGGCGTTGAAATCCTGTTTGACCAGGTTCGGCAGATTGCCGCTGTGATCGATGTGGGCGTGGGATAGAAGCACGGCTTTTATTTTTTTCGGGTCAAATTGGAATGTGCGATTCCGTTCGTAGGTATCTGCACGGCGTCCCTGGAAAAGTCCGCATTCCAGGAGGATGCGATGCCCATTCACTTCGAGAAGGTATTGCGAACCGGTTACCGATCGTGCTGCACCAAGAAACTGGATCTTCATAGGATCATCCTTGAAATGATTCCAATAATCAGCCCGTGGCTTGCACCCAACAGGACGAGGCGCTCCACGGAGGATTATTATTTCTTGAGCCTGGTGAATTTTTTGTTCTTTGAACTGGTTGCGCCGGATATGGTTTGCCCGGAGAGGTTTTGCCTGACTGTAAGAACCTTGATTATCTGCGCACCGAAGTTTTCCAGCCGCCAGGGTGCGTGGGGCATAAGCGCAGCAAGCTCTTGTAAATCCCTGGGATTCTTTTCAGCGATGGCAAGCATCCAATTCTTTGGCAGGATCAGGTCTGATTCGAGCCCGGTATGCTGACCGGTTGTCTTGCGCCACTCCGAGAGGATATTCAACCGGTCAAGATATGCCTGGTCGGGACGGGCTGGACGCGGGCGGCTGACCACGGGGCTTTTTTTACCGGACATGACGGCTTTTAAGATCTCGGGTCCATAATTCTGAATTTGGCGGGCTGTCAGGCTCAGTGCTGCCAGGTCATCCTGGGAAACAGGCATTGTTTCGGCTACTGAGACCAGGCGTTTATTATCGAGTATCTTGAAAGGCGGACGGTTGACACGCTGCGCCTGGGTCTCGCGCCAATTGCAGAGTTCGTGCAGAATGGCGAGTTGCTGCTGGCTGAATTTATGCGTACCTTTCAATCGCTGCCAGGCTGGAATTTCCGCTTTCCCGTTCCCGTTACCGTCAGCCAGGCGGACAAATTCCTCCTGAGCCAGTTCCCAGCGGCCCCTGGTTTTAAGTTCGGATTGCAGGTGATCGCGCAATTGCAGCAGGTGATGAGTGTCGAGCCGGGCATAGTTGAGCATTTCCGGTGAAAGCGGTCGCGCCCCCCAGTCAGCCTTCTGGTATTTCTTATCCAAATGGATGCCCAGTTTATCGGCCAGGATGGAATCCAATCCCACCCGTTCGCAGCCCAGGATGCGGGCGGCTTGCATGGTGTCAAACAGGTTGATAACGGTGATGCCGGAATCACGTTTCAGGCAGATCAGGTCGTATTCCGCGGCGTGGAATATTTTCTCGATGTGGGGATTCTTGAAAACCTGCTGCAGGGAGGAGAGATCGCGTATTGCCAGCGAGTCGACCAGGTAATCGTCCTGCGGCGTGGAAAACTGGATCAGGCATAATTGCTCGCGGAATGCATGCAGGGAATTCGACTCGGTGTCCACGGCGATCCGCGTCAAGCCTGCCAGTTCGTCAGCCAGTTTTTGAAGGGCGACGGGAGTTGCGATCCAGATGGGAGGCGAGAGTTTTACGGATTGCATCGGTCCTGATTATATCCGTTTCTCTCTGTGAATCCTGGTTAGCGGTTACGCGAGCGCCCGGACTTCCAGGCGGCGAAATTCACCATTTGCCTGTGTTCAAAAGATATACCTGCAGACATCTCTTTTTGGAGATTTGCGATGGCCAGGTTATCGGATCTTTTCCATCACCAGTGCGTTTTCCTTGTCGTTGTAGTACTCCCTCCAGGTGTCCATTGCCAGGTAACCTTCCTGCTGGTAGAGGCGGATGGCAGATTCGTTGGTCGTCCGCACGCACAGGCGGATGCGCGGCTGGGGCAGCCGTTGCTCGCATTCCCGCAGCAGTGCCCGACCGATGCCGCGGCGCTGGTATTCGGGCAAAACACCGATTGTGGCGATCCAGGCCAGGTTTTCAGAAGGGCGCTGATCGCCGGCAATGAAACCGATCATCTGTCCGTCTTCGACTGCCTTCAACCGGATCACATCCGGCCAGGTGAGCACTGCGAACAGGTCAAGCAAGGGCCAGGCGTCCTTCGGGAAACAGGCCTGTTCGATGTGGCGCAGGGGACCGAGGTCACGGAGAGAGGCTGGGAGGATTTCCATATCAGGAGAGGGTAACCATGCAAGAAGCCTCCCGCAATCCTGCGAGAGGCTTCTATTTTACTCCAGGGAAGCCTGGTTACTCTTTATTTTTCCTTCCCTTTAACGAAATCCGTCAACATGCTGGTGAATTCCATCGGGAAGATGAACTTGGTGGAAGCACCCTGGCCGACGCTCTTGAGGGTTTCGAAGTACTGCAGGGTCATGGTCTTCTGGTCGATGGTCTTGGCGGAGGCAAAGATCTTCTCCAGGGCCACCGAGAAACCTTCGGCTTTCAGCACCTGGGCCTGTTTCTGGCCTTCGGCTTCCAGGATGGCAGCCTGTTTTGACCCTTCAGCCTTCAGGATGGCGGCTTGCTTCTCGCCTTCCGCCACGTTGATGGCGGCTTCGCGTGTACCGGTCGATTCCGTCACCACGGCGCGGCGGATGCGCTCGGCAGACATCTGCTTGTTCATCGCGTCCTGCACATCCTTGGGCGGGATGATCTCGCGGATCTCGACGTTGGTCACTTTCACGCCCCAGCGCTCGGTCACTTCGTCCAGTTTGACGCGCAGGGTCTGGTTGATGTGCTCACGCTGCGAGAGGACTTCGTCCAGCGGGATGCCGCCGATGACGGAACGCAGGGTGGTGGTGGCCATGCCGGCTGCAGACAGTTCAAAGTTACCCACGCCGACCACGCTCAGGGTCGGGTCCAGCACCTTGAAATACCACAGGAAGTCGATCGAGATGGGGGCATTATCCTTGGTGATGGAGACCTGGTGGGGTACCTCGCGCACCTGCTCGCGCAGGTCCACTTTCACAGCCCGGTCGATGATCGGGATGAGCAGCACCAGTCCGGGGCCTTTGGTCCCGATGCAGCGCCCCAGGCGGAAGACCACCAGGCGCTGGTATTCGTTGACGATGCGGATGGCGTTCATCAGGAAGATGACCAGCACCACGACAACGAAGGCGGCAACACATAGTCCATAAGTTAGTGCGCTTGACATATCATTCTCCTTTTTACTACGAACGGATTACTTTATTGATTGCTCGTCGGGGACAACGATCAGGACGAATCCTTCACGGCTCACCACGCGCACATGCCTGCCGGCAGGGATGGGAGTTCTCACTGCGGGCGCTCCACAACTCTCCAGCCACCTGCACTGAGCCCTCATCATGGATGCGGGTCTTGGCTTCTCCAATTTTTCCAATAATAAGATGAAGATCCTGGAGCGGGCGGGCATGATGGGCGGCGATCACTTTCCGGATGACCAACCAGAGGAAACCGGCCGTGAGCAGTGAGACAAGAACAGCCAGAATCGGGTTTACCGCCGGAAGGAACCCAGTGGAGGGGAATAAATACATTGATCCGGCAATCACGAACAGGATCGCAATTGCCAGCGCCCATTCGCGCCCCGGTTTCCGGATGGCATATATGAATGGGATAAATGCCAGCACCAATACGATCAGTGCCCACAGGTTGAAACCGTCACGGTAGATGGCGAACCCTGCCAGCGCCAGCAGGAAGAATGCCCCGATTTCGATCAGGCCAGTGCCGGGGGTGACGATCGCCAGCAGCGCTAAAATAAAACCGACTACAAGGAAAACATAAGCGAGATTGGGATTATACAGGATTTCCATGGGCAACCTTTCTAGAAAAGCAAAGTTCATTATACAACTTTTCCACCATTTAATATACGCATCAGGAACCGGCGTGGTTTTACGGCAGGGGTTTTTGGGGTAGAATACCTCCCTGGAGTGTCAGCTACTGTAGCTACAAATACCCCGGCAGCACGCCCCCGGATCATTAATCTGGAGCCTGTATGAACTTCAAAAGAATCTGTGTTCTCGGGATGGGTTACATCGGACTGCCCACCGCATCCACTTTTGCCACCCACGGGATCAAGGTGACAGGCGTGGATGTGAACCCGCACGTCCTGGCATCCTTGCGCAAGGGTGAAGCCCATATCCAGGAGCCTGGATTGCGTGAGGCGATGGAATCCGCATTGAAAACAGGCAACCTGACCGTTAACGAGACGCCTGTCGAAGGGGATGCGTTCATTATTGCGGTTCCGACCCCTTTCTGCAAGGATGACTTTGGCGAACATAACGGTCAAAAATTCAGGCTGGCGGACATGGATGCAGTCAGGTCGGCTGCAGAATCGATCGTCGCTGTGCTGCGCCGGGGCAACCTGGTGGTGCTCGAATCCACCTCGCCGCCGCGCACCACAATGGACCTGCTCCGCCCCATTCTGGAGGGCAGCGGCTTGAAAGCCGGGGTTGACTTCCACCTGGTCTATTCACCGGAACGGGTACTGCCAGGTCAGATCTTGCGGGAATTGATCGAGAATCCGCGCGTCATCGGCGGCATTACCCCAGAGTGCGCCGCGGCAGGTCGCGATCTTTATGCGACATTCGTCAAGGGGCAGATCATCCTTACGGACGCAACCACCGCCGAGATGGTCAAATTGATGGAAAATACCTATCGCGACATCAACATTGCCATCGCCAATGAGTTTTCCCGCCTGGCGGAGCGGTTCGGTGTGGATGTCTGGGAAGCGATCAAGATCGCCAGCCTGCACCCGCGGGTCAAGATCCTCAACCCGGGACCGGGTGTGGGAGGCCACTGCATCAGCGTGGACCCGTGGTTCTTTGTCGAAAGCGCGCCGGATATCAGCACGTTGATCCATGCCGCACGGCGGGTCAACGATTCACAGCCCCATTTTGCGCTTGAACTGGTGAAAAAAGCGGCTGGCGGCCTGCGCGGCAGGAAAATCGCGGCCCTGGGCCTGGCATTCAAACCCGATGTGGATGACCTGCGCGAAAGCCCGGCGGTGGAAGTGATCCACCTCCTTCAGACCGAAGGGGCGGTTGTTCGCGCCTTCGAGCCGTTCAAGCCGGAGGCAGACCTGCCCGGCGTGACCTCGGTACCGAGCCTGGCAGCCGCGCTGAAGGATGCCGATGTGGTGGTCCTGTTGGTCAGGCACAGTCAATTTCGAGCCCTGACGCCGCAAGAGATGGCAGAAATGACCCCGGCGCGTATCCTGGTGGATACCGTCAACGGCTGGGACGGCAAGGATTGGCAGGCGGCGGGTTTCAGGATCCACCGCCTCGGTGTTGGCAAATGATCATCTGGGCGTATCCACGTCCTCCCCGATGGAATGATATGACCATGCGTGTACTCTCTGTCTTTGGCACCCGCCCGGAAGCCGTGAAAATGGCACCGGTCGTGCATGAACTCAAGCGCACGCCGGGCGTGGAATCGTTTGTGTGTGTCACTGCCCAGCATCGCGAAATGCTTGACCAGGTGCTGTCACTGTTCGACATCAGGCCAGATGTAGACCTTGACCTGATGCAGCCCGACCAGTCGCTGGCGGAAATGAGTGCCCGCATCTTCATGGAGCTCGAACCGGTGCTGGTGGACCTGAAACCGGATTGGGTGCTGGTACAGGGAGATACAACCACCGTGGCGATCTCCGCGTTGATGGCGTATTACCGCCGCATCCGGGTGGGGCATGTGGAAGCCGGGCTGCGCACGGGCGACAAGTGGCAGCCCTTCCCCGAAGAGATCAACCGGCGTGTGGCGGGTGTAACCGCAGACCTGCATTTCGCGCCCACCGAATGGGCGCGCAAGAACCTGCGGCGCGAAGGGGTGCCTGATTCTTCCATCGCTGTGACCGGTAACCCGGTCATTGATGCGTTGCAGGTGGTGGCGAAACAACCTCAACCGGAGTCCGTTACCCGTCTCATCCGGCAGTTGAAGATAGGTGAAAAAGGCCGGCGGTTGGTTCTGGTAACCGCCCACCGGCGCGAGAATTTCGGTCAGCCGCTGGAGGATATCTGCGCGGCACTGGTCGAATTGGCAGCACGCGGCGATGTGGAGATCGTCTACCCGGTGCACCTCAATCCGAATGTGCAGGGACCTGTGAACCGGCTGCTCGGAAAAGTGGAACACATCCACCTGCTGCCGCCGCTGGATTACCTGCCGATGGTGCATCTCCTCAAGCAGTCTGCCCTGGTGCTGACCGATTCGGGAGGGATCCAGGAGGAAGCACCAACCTTTGGCATCCCCGTGCTCGTTCTACGCGCAGTAACAGAGCGCCCGGAGGGGGTGAAGGCAGGCGTGCTCAAGCTGGTGGGAACGGACCACAAGCGCATCCTCCGTGCCGCAAACCGGCTGCTGGATGATGTCGGTTCGTACAACAGTATGGCGAAAGCGGCGAATCCTTTCGGGGATGGGCAGGCGGCCGGTCGCATTGTGAAATCCCTGGTAAATTTCCACAACTCGTAAATCACACGGATGAATAGGAGCGGATAGGCGCGGGTCCTATGCGCGTGCAACCGCTCGATATTCGCGCCTGTATCCGGTATAATCATCTCACATCAATTAAAAATTTTCGTCTTCTGGAGGTTGATATGAATATTGCTAGCGTGCTTCAGGGATTGGCCACCTTCTCCTGGCTGGTCGTGGTTGGCATCATCGTCCTGGCGGTGGTGCGCGCCAGCCGGGCAAAACCTTTGAAACAGGCCACCCTGCTGGTGATCCTGGCGGTAATTTTTTCACTGGTGCTGACCACCGTCAGCGCCGGCCTGGTGTTCCTGCAGGCCGACCAGTACGGAATTGTGATCTCTGCGATCCAGCCAACTGGTTATCGTACAACACCTTTGGGTCCAGGCTTGCACTGGGTCGTTCCGTTTCTTGAGAACGTACAGCCATACTCCATAGCGAAGCAGACCTATACCATGGCGACTGCCTCCGGTGAAGGCCAGATTGTGGGCGACGACTCAATTCAAGCCCGCACGAAAGATGGGCAGCAGGTGTTCATCGACGCATCGGTCATCTACTCCATAGACCCTGCTCACCTTGTGGATCTGCACATCACCTGGCAAAACCGGTTCGAGGACCTCGTGGTGCGACCGGTCACCCGGTCAGCCATTCGGGATGCCGTGTCGCAATTTGGCGTGGAAGAGATCGTCAGCACCAAGCGAGCCGAACTTGAGCAGATGATTTCAGCAACTATTCGAGATGGCATGGCTGCCAACAACCTGATGATGAATGATTTCCTGCTCCGGAATATTCGTTTCAGCGACGAGTACGCTGCAGCCGTGGAGCAAAAGCAGATAGCTGAGCAGCTGGCTCTCCAGGCGAAATTCATTGTTGAACAGAAGAAACAGGAGGCCGATCAGGCCCGGGCGGTTGCCCAAGGCCTGGCCGATTCAGCGGTCATCGCTGCCCAGGGCGAGGCGCAGGCCATCCTGCTAAAAGCCCAGGCGCAGGCGCAGGCAAATGAGGTATTGTCCCAATCACTCACAACGGAACTGTTAACCTATACCTATATCAACAAACTGGCTCCGAATGTCCAGGTCATGTATCTGCCCAGCGGTACGCCTCTGCTGCTGCCATCCGTCACTCCGTAGATCTGAGGAGTCTGCATGTCAGTTGTTCATCCAGGCGGGCGTCAGATCAGATTGACCAGTTATTCGAACTGCGCTGGCTGAGCGTCAAAACTGAACGCGGAGACGCTGGCGCAGGTTCTGCGCCCGGTAAAAGAATTGTTCAATGCCCGGGACTTCCCGGATCTTCTGGTGGGAATCGGGCAGCCTGACGACGCGGCTGTTTGGAGACTGGATTCCGACCGCGCCCTGGTGATGACGACGGATTTCTTTACCCCCGTCGTTGACGATCCATACGACTTCGGTTCTATCGCTGCAGCAAACAGTCTATCTGATATCTATGCCATGGGGGGAGTGCCGTTCCTGGCTTTGAACGTAGCTGCCCTTCGTCCTGACCTGCCCGCAGAATTCAATGCGGAGATTCTGCGCGGCGGAGCAGAGAAATGCCTGGAAGCCGGTGTTGTGATCGCCGGAGGGCACACCATCCAGGATAACGAGCCAAAGTACGGCCTGGTGGTGATCGGCATGGTCAAACCGGAAAAAATGCTCACCATGAACAGGGTGCAGCCGGGTGATGCCCTTGTTATCACCAAGCCGCTTGGTTTCGGGGTTACGACCACCGCCCTGAAACAGGAAAAAGCAGCCCCCGAGGATGTTGCCGAGGTGGTCCGCTGGATGAAAAAACTGAACCGCGAGGCTGGCGCGCTGGCAGGCGAATTCGACCTGCACGGCGCCACGGATGTGACCGGTTTCAGCCTGCTGGGGCATGGGTGTGAAATGGCAGCCGCCTCAGCGGTGGGATTCAGGCTGGAGATGGAGAAGATCCCGTTCGTTTCCTGCGCGCAGAAATATGCAGAGATGGGGACATTTCCGGGAGGTGCTGCCGACAACAGCCTGTTCTTTGGACCACGGGTGCGTTTCAAGGCTGGCATATCGAAAGAGAGCCAGATGCTGTTGTTCGATCCGCAGACCAGCGGCGGTCTTCTCCTGGCAGTTCCGGGACCTAAATTGAAGGCGTTCCTGAAGCGAGCCGGGGAGATGGATCAGCCAGCCTGGGAGATCGGGGTGGCAGTCGAAGGGGAAGGGATTGATGTGGTCTGATCTGGCTAAACCCTGGCAGGTGTGTTTTGAACTCGCCTGGGAAGCCTATTGCAATGACTGCATTCCGATAGGTGCGGTAGTTACAGATGCCGATGGGAACATTCTCTCCAATGGGCGGAACCGCATATACACCAAAAGCCCCCTGTACGACCACCCAGCCGGGAACGAACTTGCCCATGCTGAGGTGGAAGCGCTGCAAGGGTTCAGATACGGATCTGTGGATCAGCATACCTGCATCCTATATACCACCACCGAACCCTGCCCGATGTGCATGGGCATGTTCTATATGTCCGGCTTGCGGACATTGAATTATGCCGCCCGTGATCCGTTTGCCGGGAGTGCCAACCTGCTCGGTACCACCTGGTATTTGAGTCGTAAACCGATCAAGGTTTCCGGTCCGCAGCAGTCGCTCGAGTCGGTTATTACGGCAATGTTCGTGGAACAGGAATTGAATTTCCATGGCGGAAAACTTCCCGAGAGCCTGTTCTGGGACATGTATAGGAAGGCTCTTCCCGGTGGATATGTATTGGGGCAATCCTGGTACGACCAGGGAAGTCTGAAAACGATGCGAGAAGGCAAAATCGAAACCAGCGAGGTGTACAACCGGCTGGCACTGACTGCAGGGTAAGGGAAAAGGTGGCTGGATGATGATTGGAATTCGGATCCTGATCATTTTTCTGCTCATCCTGATTGGCGGCTTTTTCGCCATGTCGGAGGCAGCCATTTTCGCTGCTCGCAGGTCGCGCCTGCAGCACCGGGCGAACGAGGGCGACCTGCGGGCGCGGCGTGCCATCGATTTGTCGGGAAAGCCCAACCGGTTCCTCCCCACGGTCACCATAGGGATTACGATGATCGGCATCTTATCCGGCGCGATCGGCGGGGCGCCGATCGCGGATGCCCTGGCTGCGCAGCTGGACAAGATCCCTGCCCTTATCCCTTATTCCCATTCCCTTGCGCTGACCTTGGTGGTCATCCTGCTCACATTTTTCAGCATGGTTTTTGGAGAACTGGTGCCCAAGCGGCTGGCGCTCTATAATGCTGAAAAAATTGCCAGCGGGATCGCGGGTTTCATGACCTTCGTGGCGGCGGTTCTGTACCCGGTCGTCTGGCTGCTGGGGAAATCCACCGACCTGATGCTGCACCTCCTGCGGATCAAGCATACGGATGAGCCTCCTGTCACAGAGGAGGAACTACTGGTCCAGTTGAACGAAGGCACCCAGGCGGGAGTCTTCGAGGAAGCAGAACAGGATATGGTGGAGGGTGTGTTCTCGCTCTCCGATCAACGCGTGAATGCCCTCATGACCCCGCGCAACGAGATCGTCTGGCTGGATGTGAACGATACGGCTGCTGAGATCCGCCGGGAAGTACAGGACTGCCCGTTCTCGCGCTTTCCCGTGGGTGATGACAGCCTGGATAACGTGGTGGGTGTGGTGAAAGCCAAGGACCTGCTGCTGGCTGATCTCAAGAACGGCAAACAACTCAGGGAGATCGCCCGGCCGCCGCTCTTCGTCCCGGAAACCGCCTTCGGATCGCGCGCCCTGGAGATCCTGAAAGAAGCCAAACGCGAGATGGTATTGGTGGTGGATGAATTCGGCGTGGTGCAGGGCCTGCTGACCCTGGCAGATATATTGGAGGAAATTGTCGGTGCATTCGAAGGCGAGCCGCAGGCCACCCAGAGGCAGGACGGCTCCTGGCTGCTGGATGGGATGCTGCCCAACGACGAGTTCAAGGAGATCTTCAACCTGCGCCGGCTGCCGGATGAGGAAGAATACGAGACCCTGGGCGGGTTTGTGATGCTGCACCTGGGGCGCATCCCGCAGGCTGCCGACCAGTTCGAATGGAATGGACTGCGGTTTGAAGTGATGGATATGGACGGCAAGCGCGTGGATAAGATCCTCGTCACCACCATTCCAGTCAAACAGCCGCCCGTGGAGAAGTAACCTGGCCGCTCAACCAGATACGGCAACCCCCTATCCATCCCGGCGTTCACCCGTCTATGGGCGCGGCGGGATGGTGGCGAGTTCCCAACCGCTGGCAACAGCCGCAGGGCTGGAAATCCTTTCGAAAAATGGAAATGCCGCCGAGGCAGCAGTGGCGACCGCGGCAGCATTGAATGTCACGGAACCGACCTCGACCGGCCTGGGTGGGGATATGTTCGCCCTGTATTACGAAGCCGCCAGCGGGCAGGTGACCGCCCTCAACGGATCCGGGCGCGCACCGGCTTCCCTTACCTTGAAACTATTGCAAGAACATGGCTTCGGCATGCAAGCCGGGGGCAATACTGATGCGCCGCTCGAGACAGACCTGCCGCCCTTCCATCCCTACACGATCACCGTCCCGGGAGCGTGCGCCGGCTGGTGCGACCTGCTTGAGCGCCATGGAAGTGCAGGGTTGAGCCTGGAGAACATCCTTGCGCCGGCCATCCGACTGGCAGAAGAAGGTTTCCCGGTGGCGCCGATGACCTCCCACTTCTGGCAGCGGGCAGCGGACCGGCAGTTGAAGGAATCCCTGAATGGGAACGAATTGACCATCGATGGACGCGGACCGAATCCTGGTGAGCTGTTCCGCAATCCTGGCTTGGCGCGCACCTTGAAGAAAATTGCCGAGGGCGGCAAGAAAGCCTTCTATGAAGGGGAAATTGGAGAGGCAATAGCCGGCACTGTTCAGCAGGCGGGCGGATGCCTGGAGGCCGCTGACCTGGCGGCTCATGCAAGCACATGGGATGAACCGATCTCTACAACCTACCGCGGCCTGCGCCTGTGGGAGTGCCCTCCGAATGGACAGGGGATCGCCACCTTACTTGCCTTGAATATCCTGGAAGGATTCGACCTGCCGCCGGATGCGCTTTCGGCTGACCGCCTGCACCTGGAAATCGAGGCAATGCGCCTGGCTTTTGCCGATACACGCTGGTATGTTGCCGATCCGGGTCAGGTTCCCGTTCCCCTGGCAGGATTGCTCTTGAAAGATTATGCGGCGGAACGCAGGCTGCTTATCGATGAAAAAAAAGCAGCCGTAGACCAGCAGCGCGGAACCCCGCTGGCAGGTTCTGACACGGTCTATTTCTGTGTTGTGGATCAGTGGGGGAATGCCTGTTCTTTCATCAACAGCAATTACATGGGTTTCGGGACGGGGATCGTGCCGCATGGCTGGGGATTTTCCCTCCAGAACCGCGGTCACAATTTCAGCCTGAGTCCCGGGCATCCCAATGTGGTTGCGCCTGGTAAACGACCCTATCACACCATCATCCCGGCGATGATCACCCGCGAATCGGATGGCTCGCTCTTCGGTCCGATGGGCGTGATGGGAGGGTTCATGCAGCCACAGGGACACCTGCAGGTTTTCCTGCGCCTGGGCGAAGGTGCCGATCCGCAGTCTGCGCTGGACATGCCGCGCTTCTGCATCGAGGATGGCACAGCCTCGGGTGAAGTGGCGTTGGAAGAGGGCATACCGGCTGAAGTGATAGCAGACCTGGCTCAACGCGGGCATCGGGTGAGGCTGGTGAATGGCTGGGAGAAAGTCCTGTTTGGCCGCGGACAGGTGATCCTGCGCGATCCTGCAACCGGTATTTTGATCGGCGGATCTGACCCGCGCGCGGATGGCTGCGCGATGACATTATCTTGATATAATTTCAGAGTCGGCCAGAAAGGCGACAAGGAGGTGGCTGTCATGGATGTGGTGATCCTGTCAAGATTGCAATTTGCGGTCACAACGATCTATCATTTCTTTCTTGTTCCGCTCACCCTGGGGCTTTCGATCCTGGTGGCCATTTTTGAGAGTTGTTATGTGGCAACCGGAAAAGAGATCTACAAGCGCCAGACGAAATTCTGGGGGAAGATATTCCTGATCAACTTCGCCGCAGGCGTGGTCACCGGCATTGTGCAGGAATTCCATTTCGGCATGAACTGGTCGGGGTATGCCGCGTTTCATGGGCGATATCTTTGGAGCCCCGCTGGCGATCGAAGCCTTGCTGGCTTTTTACCTGGAATCCACCTTCATCGGTCTTTGGGTCTTTGGCTGGGAAAAACTGGGCCGGAAGATGCACCTGGCGGCGATCTGGCTGGTGGCAATCGGCTCGACATTTTCTGCCCTCTTCATCCTGGTTGCCAACTCGTTCATGCAGAACCCGGTCGGCTATGCCATTGAGAACGGGCGGGCGGTGATGACGGATTTCCTGGCGCTGATCACCAATCCAAACCTGCCCTACCAATTCTTTCATGTTCTTTCAGCGGGGGTTGCAACGGCAGGTTTCCTTGTGCTGGGCTTCAGTGCCTGGCACCTCCTGCGCAAGGGTGGGGAGAATAAATTCTTCCAGACAGCCTTCCGCTGGGCTGCAGTCTATGCGTTGATCGGCGCGCTCCTGGTTGGCCTGGTGGGGGATGCCCATGGCAAGTTCCTGGCGCGGACCCAGCCGATGAAGATCTGTGCCGCGGAAGCGATCTGGGAGAACGAAAAGCCGGTTGATTTTATCCTCATCGCAGGTATTGATGAAGCCGCGCAGGAAAATCCTTTTGAGATCCGCATACCAAAAGCACTATCCTTCCTTTTATACAACAATTTCACAGGCGGTATTAATGGCTTGCAGTACTGGCAGGCAGAGGCGGTGGCGAAGTATGGCCCGGGGAATTACATCCCGCCTGTTGTTCTCTCATTCTGGTCATTTCGCATCATGGTCGGCAGCGGCATGTTGATGGTGCTTCTGGCGTTCCTGGCTCTCGTCAGACCAAGGGTGAAGTTTCTGCGGGAGAAAAACCTGTTATTTCTCGCTTTGATCCCTGCGATGGTGCTGCCTTACCTGGCGAGTACCTTTGGCTGGATCCTGACCGAATCCGCCCGCCAGCCTTGGATCGTCTATGGCCTGCAAAAAGTGCAGGATGCCGTCTCACCCAATCTGACCGCTGGCTCCGTATTATTTTCCTTGATCCTGTTCGCGGTGGTCCTGGGAGCGCTGGTGGTTGTCACTGGTTGGCTGCTGGTCAGATCTGGCACGGCCGAACCGATGGCAGCGGAAACCGCCGAGGAATAAAGGAGCAGAAAAATGGATCTCACTACAGTATGGTTCATTCTCGTTGCCATTCTCTTCACCGGTTTCTTCTTCCTGGAAGGTTTTGATTACGGTGTCGGCATGCTCCTGCCCTTCCTGGGAAAGGATGACCAGGAGACGGCGGGTGATCATTAATTCCATCGGCCCGGTCTGGGATGGGAATGAAGTCTGGATGATCACGGCCGGGGGGGCGCTGTTTGCCTCCTTCCCGCATGTCTACGCAACCCTCTTTAGCGGTTTCTACCTGGCTCTGGTGCTCATGCTGGTGGCGCTGATACTGCGCGGGGTTGGTTTTGAGTTTCGTGCCAAGCATGAAGGCAAGGGCTGGCGGACACTATGGGATTGGTCAATCTTCACCGGCAGCCTGGTTCCTGCCCTGCTGTGGGGTGTGACCGTGGCAAACATGATGCAAGGCTTTGCCATCGAACAGGATAGGAACTATTACGGCGGTCTGCTTCCCCTGCTCCATCCCTATGCTCTGCTCGGCGGGCTGGTTTTCCTATCCCTGTTCGCCATGCACGGAGCCAATTACCTGACCCGCAAGACCCCACCAGGGATTGCAGAAAAGGCGCAGAAGGTTTCCTTCATCACCTGGATCATTTCCACGGTATTGACAGTCGCCTTTCTGGTGTGGACATACTTCAGGACGGACATCCTGACCAAGCCCGGTATTAATGGTCTCGCCGCAGCAGTACTGGCTGCAGTAGCGCTGCTTGCCACCGGCTGGCTGATCCGTGCCAGGAAAACCGGCTGGGCGTTCGTCTGCGGCGCGCTGACCATCGTTTTCACCTCGCTGATGGTGTTTATGGGGTTGTACCCGCGCCTGCTGATCTCAAGCCTCGATCCATCCTTCAGCCTGACGATCAGCAACGCCTCCTCCTCGCCCTATACCCTGAAAGTCATGACGATCGTGGCGGCCATCTTTGTGCCCATCGTGTTAATTTATCAGGCCTGGACATACCGGATCTTTCGAAAACGGCTGGAGGCGAAACCGGAAAGCCTCACATATTAACTCCTGTGTGAAACCGTGAATAGAAGGGCGCTTCAAGCGCCCTTTTTCCTTTCGATCTGACATCCATTTCATCTATAGTTGAATGTGACCGACCCAGGCACCTGGTCCCATGCAGAGGGGGCAAAAAGGGCAAAGTCCCTACGTAAAATCAAGGAAGAAGCAGTAGAATTAATGTGTCCAATCCAACCAGGGAGAATCGACATGAAGATCAATTTCAGGATGTGGAAGAAAGCCCTTTCCGAACTGATCAAGATCGATTTGAAAGCCGAATGGGACCGGCTTGATTTCATTTCCAAATGGCTGATCGCCACACGATCAGCAGTGACCACCGTGACGGTCTATGCCTGTGCCATTGCCGGACTCCTGGCATGGCGCGACCATTATTTTTCGTTTCTCACCTGGCTGGTGGTGACGCTTGGTCTCTTCATTGCCCATGGAACGAACAACCTGCTCAACGATTACACCGATTTCAAACGCGGTGTGGACAAGGATAACTATTTTCGCACCCAGTACGGTGTTCATCCCTTGGTGCAGGCTTTTTGGACCCGGCGCCAGCAATTGAGCTGGTTCGCGGTCAGCGGAATCCTGGCGTTGCTGGCAGGTCTGTATGCAATTCTCTACACGGACTATTCCCCGGCAGTACTGGGCTTTTTCGCCTTTGGCGTGCTGGTCTTGCTGTTCTATACCTGGCCGCTTAAATACCTGGGATTGGGCGAGATTTCCATTTTCCTGGTATGGGGGCCGATCCTCGTGGCAAGTGTCTATTGCGTCCTGGCACGCGGCTGGACGGATAATATATGGAAGATCGCCCTGGCGGGTGTGCCTTTTGGTTTGAGTGTGGTCAGTATCAATATCGGCAAGCATATTGACAAATGGGTGGATGATAAGAAGAAAGGGGTTGGCACGCTTCCGGTCCGGATCGGGGAAAAGGCAGCCCGTTACTTGAATATGACGGTTTTCTTCCTGATCTATGCAGTCATCATCTATTTGATTTTCGTGGGGCGCTATTTTACACCGGTGTTACTCATTGTTTTGCTTGCCGGGAAGAGGTTGATGCTGGCGATCGCTGTGCACGCCAAGCCAAGACCTGCTGAACCGCCCAAGGAATGGCCGGGCTGGCCCACCTGGTTTTCAGGATTTGCGTTTTATCACAACCGCCTGTTCGAAAACCTGTTCATCCTGGGTGTGCTGCTGGATACGCTTCTACGCATCTTCCTGCCGTCATTCTGGATGGCAAGGTAGACCTTGCCAAACCTTTCCCGCCGATTGCTGGCCCTGGCTCGCGACAGCCGCCTTGTCCTGGCGGCTGTATTGATTTTCGGGCTGCTGACCGGAGGGCTGATCATCGCCCAGGCGGATGGACTCAGCCGGGTGGTGGAGCGGGTTTTCCAGGGCGGGAAATCGTCGGCGGATGTGGCGCCGCTGATGCGCCTGTTGATCATGATAATTCTTCTGCGAGCCGTACTGGGCTGGGGGAGTGAGGTCTGTGCCAGCGCGGTGGCTGCAGGAGTAAAAAGCGACCTGCGCCAGCGGTTATTTGACAAGATCCTGAGCCTGGGCCCGGCCTACACCCGCGCAGAGCGCAGCGGTGAACTTGTCAACACGGCGATGGAGGGGGTGGAAACGCTGGATGCCTACTTCACCCATTACCTGCCCCAATTGGCCCTCGCCGCATTGATCCCCTTTTCCTTCCTGCTGGTGATCTTTCCGCGGGATGCGCTTTCGGGTGCCATCCTGTTATTGACCGCCCCGCTCATCCCGGTCTTCATGTACCTGATCGGAAAGACAGCGGAAAAACTCACCCGGCGCCAGTGGGAGACTCTCAGCCGGTTGAGTGCCCATTTCCTCGACAGCCTGCAAGGCTTGACCACCCTTAAGGAGATGGGTCGCAGCCGGGACCGCGCCGGCTCGATCGCGGAAGCAAACAACCGCTTCCGTGATGTGACCCTGGGTGTGCTGCGAGTAACCTTTCTCTCCGCCCTCGTGCTCGAACTGGTCGGCACACTCAGCACTGCGGTGGTGGCGGTGGAGGTTGGCCTGCGCCTGCTCCATGGGCAGATGGCTTTCCAGCAGGCTTTCTTTATTCTGCTGCTGGCGCCGGAGTTCTATCTCCCGCTGCGTAAACTTGGTTTGAGTTTCCACGCCGGGATGTCGGGGACGACTGCCGCGCGTCGGATCTTTGAGATCCTAGATCTTCCCACTGCCCCCGGCTCCGACGTTGATTCACAAGGGTCCACGGAGATCCCGGCAGCGGGTCAGAAGATCTCCTTTCAACACGTTTCCTATACTTATCCCGATGAAACCGAAGCAGCCCTGCAGGATATCTGCCTGGAGATCGAAATCGGCCAGCATGTCGCCCTGGTCGGCGCAAGCGGAGCGGGGAAATCGACATTGGCAGCCCTGCTCCTGCGATTCATGGAACCCAGCCGCGGGGATCTGATCTATGACGATCAGCCATTCAATAATATTACGCATGAATCCTGGCGCGCCCTGGTTGCCTGGGTTCCGCAAAGTCCATACCTGTTCCACGACACGATCGGAGCCAACCTGCGTCTGGCGAAACCTGGAGCCTCTGACGTTGAATTGGAAGCCGCTTGCAAGGCAGCCCGGCTGGATGGGCTGATCTACTCCCTGCCGCAGGGTTATGGAACTGTCGTTGGTGAAGAAGGGGCACGGCTCAGTGCCGGGCAGGCCCAACGGCTCGCCCTGGCGCGCGCTTTCTTGAAAGATGCTCCCCTCCTGATCCTCGACGAACCCACCTCCAGCCTTGATCCCCAGGAGGAGATGCTGATCGACACTGCCATGCATGAGTTGATGCGCGGGCGCACGGTCATCACCATCGCCCACCGCCTCAACACGGTTCTGCAAGCAGAAAAGATATTCGTCCTGGAAAAAGGATCTCTCGTGGAAGCAGGGACGCATCCTGAGCTGGTGGCCCTGGGTGGAATTTATGCCCGTATGATTAGGGCTCCTTTAAGGTCAGTGCAGCAATCCAACAAGCCAGTGGAATATCAACGCAGGGAGGATCACAGCGCACCCGATCCTGTCCATCCCGAGGCTGGGAATCACACCTCGCCGCACCATCCACCAATGGTCATCCGCTTGCTTGGTTTGTTACGCGGTTCCTGGGGCTGGTTGGCTCTTTCAGTACTGCTCGGCACGCTGACCATCGTCAGTAATATTGGCTTGATGGGTACATCCGCGTTCCTGATCTCTGCAGCCGCCCTTCACCCTGCGCTGGGGACTCTGCAAGTGGTCATCGTGGGTGTCCGATTCTTCGGGATCGTGCGGGGTGTCTTCCGCTATGCGGAACGGCTGACCTCTCACCAGGTCACCTTCCGGCTGCTGGCAAACCTTCGCTCCTGGTTCTACCGGGCCCTGGAGCCGCTCGCTCCTGCCCGGTTGATGACCCGCCGTTCAGGCGACCTGCTTGCCCGCATCCTCGCGGATGTGGCTTCCCTGGAGGACTTTTACGTGCGCGCCGTGGCTCCGCCTTTGACAGCAATCGTTATTGCTGTCGGGATGACGATCTTCCTGGGCTGGTTTGATCCGCGCCTGGCATGGATCTATTTTACATATCTACTTTTCCTTGGCGTAGGTGCGCCGGCTCTTGCCTGGGTGCTCAGCCGACGTTTCGGAACCGAACTGGCATCGCGCCGCGCTGCCCTGCAGGCAAGTCTGTTGGAAGGTATCTTCGGGCTGGCGGATTTGCTTGTCTTTAACCGCGGCAGGGAGTACGGGCGAAGTCTATTTGAGGCTGGAAAAGCCTACCGCCGGAACCAGCAGCAGCATGCCTCGCTGACCGGTATCTCCCTTGCAGTGAATATCCTGTTGACGAACCTGGGGATGCTGACCGTGCTGGCGGCTGCCACCCCCCTGGTCGTTTCGGGAGTGCTGCCGGGTGTGATGCTGGCAGTTGTCACCCTGACAGCCGTGGCAGGATTCGAGGCGGTCAATCCGCTGCCGCTTGCTGCTCAATCGCTTTCCTCCAGCCTGCAATCTGCCAGGAGACTGTATGAAATAGTGGATGAGACTCCCCTGGTCCTGAGATTCGATCTCCATTAGGAAATCCGTGCAGTTGGATTCCAACCAGGATCACACCCTGCAAATATCCGGTCTTGCCTTCACCTATCCTGATCAATCGCAACCTGCTTTGCAGGATATTGATCTACTCCTGACACCCGGAAAACGGATCGCTGTCATTGGTCCCAGCGGGGCAGGGAAATCCACGCTGGCAAGCCTGCTGATGCGTTTCTGGGATTATTCCCACGGGAGGATCATGATCGATGGTCTCGACTTGCATGAATATACCCAGGAAGATGTGCGCAGGATGTTCAGCATCAGTTCCCAGCGGACCTATTTCTTTAACGATACGATCCGCCAGAACTTGCTGCTTGCCCGTCCAGCAGCAGCCGAATCCGAGATGGAGGCTGCGGCGAGCCGGGCACACATCCATGAGTTCATCCTCGGACTGCCGAAGGGATATGATACGGTCATCGGGGAACGCGGATTCCGCCTCAGCGCCGGGGAACGCCAGCGCCTCGCGATTGCCCGGGCGTTGTTGAAGAGATCCCCGATCCTCCTGCTGGACGAACCAACCGCCAACCTGGATCCCCTGTTGGAGCGGAATATCCTGGAGGACATTTTCATACCTGGACAGGGTCAATCGCTCCTGCTGATGACCCACCGGTTGGTGGGCATGGAAACTATGGATGAGATCCTGGTACTGGATCAGGGTCGTATTATAGAACGGGGCCGTCAGGCTGATCTTCTTGCGACAGATGGACTTTTTCAGCGCTTATGGGATTTGCAGAACCGCGATATTCATGATGGATAAAGGGCATAAACCGCTTGCAGCCCTCAAAGTTACATGCTATAATTTCCGGGAACTTGAACGCTCGTATCATCCTGCCTGGATGACAAGTTGATTTATCCGAATCCTTACCCACCTTCTTAAAATCGAAATTCCCAAACAAGCCTGCCCTGGGGGCGCTTGTCCGTAAACTATTCCAACCTATCAACCAACACATTGAGAAAGCAAAATGAACATACTTGAACTTGAAAACAAACCCTTGGCCGAATTGCGCGACATGGCCAAGGAATTCAACCTGTCAAATGCCCACCGTTTGAAAAAGGAAGCCCTCATCCTGGGCATTTGCCAGGCAGAGGCTGCCCAGCAGGGCATCGACATGCGCGGCGGCATCCTGGAGATCATGAGCGAAGGGATCGGGTTCCTGCGCTCGGCGCGCTATAACATCGGCGAAGATGATGTCTATGTCTCCCAGGCTCAGCTGCGGCGCTACGAAATGCGCTCCGGTGACCTGGTGATCGGGCATGTCCGCCCGCCGCGTGAATCAGAGCGGCACTACGGGCTGATCAAGGTCGAATCGGTCAACGGGATCGATCCGGAAGAGGCCCGCCGGCGGCCGCGCTTCGAAGACCTCACCCCGATCTTTCCCGACCGGCGCTTTGACCTGGAAACCAGGGGCGATATCCTCTCCACCCGCCTGATCAACCTGATCGTCCCCATCGGGCGCGGTCAGCGCGGCCTGATCGTCTCGCCGCCCAAGGCCGGCAAGACCACCATCCTGAAGCAGATCGCCAATGCCATTTCCACCCAGTACCCGGATGTGACCCTGATGGTTGCCCTGATCGGCGAACGCCCGGAGGAAGTGACCGACATGGACCGCTCGGTGGATGCCGAAGTGATCGCCTCCACCTTCGACGAGCCGGTCACCTCGCATGTGCGCACCGCTGAAATTGCCCTCGACCGGGCCAAGCGCCTGACCGAGATCGGACGGCATGTTGTCATCCTGGTGGATTCGATCACCCGCCTGGCGCGGGCTTATAACCTGGTGGTCAACCCTTCCGGGCGCACGCTCTCAGGCGGTATGGATCCCTCGGCTTTGTATCCGCCCAAGCATTTCTTTGGTGCCGCCCGAAATATCGAGGAAGGCGGCTCGCTGACCATCATTGCCACCTGCCTGGTGGATACCGGTTCCCGCCTGGATGATGTGGTCTACGAAGAATTCAAGGGCACCGGCAACATGGAATTGATCCTGTCACGCAAACTGCAGGAACGGCGCATCTTCCCGGCAGTGGACATCGAGCGTTCCTCCACCCGCCGCGAAGACCTGCTGCTCGGCCCGGATATTCTTCAGCGTGTCTGGACCATGCGCCGCATGTATATCCAGATGGTCTCACCGCCGCCGCAGGGGGCAGGAATGGATGCGTCAGTGGCCACCGAGGCGCTTTTGCAGCGCATCTCCAAGACCAAGAACAACCAGGAATTCCTGGAGACCCTGACAGAAGGCTTATGAGCTTGAAGGACAGGTTTGCCGGCTCCCCCCGGCTTTTCAACGGCATCTCGTGGGGAGTGACGGCACTTATCGTTGTGATTCTGTTGGGTTTCACGGCCTGGAAGATCGCTCCCCGGCGTGTATCCGCCGCGCCTGAGCCCACCGCAACTGCAGTTGGAGCGCCTGCCTCCCTGCCGACAATTCCTGGTCTGGATACTGGCGCGCAGGCGATCGTCAGGCACATCGTCCTGAAGACAGCCATTTCTTCAAGCACCAATTACAAGGTTGTTGAATACACGGTTACGCGGGGGGATTCGGTTTTTGGCATCGCAAATGACCATAAAATCAAACCGGAAACCTTGCTGTGGGCCAATTACGACATTTTACAGGATAGCCCCGACAGTATCCGTGTTGGGCAGATATTAAACATCCCTCCCACGGACGGTGTTTATTACAAGGCGAAGGCGGGCGATACGTTGGATTCGATCGCCAAGGAATTTGCAGCCAACATGGATGATATCCTGAACTGGCCGGGAAATAACATCGATCTGACCAATCCGGAAATCAAACCGGATACCTATGTCATGGTACCCGGCGGGCACCGCGAATTCGTCCAATGGATCGTTCCGACCGTGGCGCGCGGCCGTTCCGGCACCTCCAATGTCAGCGGGGCTGCCTGCGGAGGCGGGGCGGTTGGCGGTGGATTATTTGTCTGGCCGAGCCCGAATCACTGGGTTTCAGGCAATGAATTCTGGTCCGGTCACCTGGGGATCGACATTGCGGCAACGGAGGGCACGCCCATAGCTGCTGCCGATGCAGGTGTGGTGACGATCGCGCAAGTCGGTTGGAACTATGGCTATGGCAACCTGGTCATGATCGACCACGGGAATGGATTCATCACCGTATACGGTCACCTGAGCCAGATCAATGTAGTACCATGCCAGTCTGTTTATGCGGGTCAGCTGATCGGCCTGGCCGGGAACACGGGTAACTCCTTTGGCGCCCATTTGCATTTCGAGGTGCGCCTGGATGGCGGCTTCGTGAACCCTCATTATTACTTACCCGGTCCATAAGATCATCCAACCGATCACCTGTAAAAACCGGGTTATGTCCAGCATGGACGAATCCACCTTCCGCAAGGCGTTGTGCGAATTCCCTCTGGGGGATATTCGCTATCATAAAAAAATAAATTCAACCAACGACCAGGCCCTGGCCTGGGCAGCGGGCGGTGCGCCCGACCTGGCCTTGGTCTACGCGGAGGAGCAGACCTCCGGCCGCGGCCGCGGCAGCCGGCGCTGGTTCACACCGCCAGGCACGGCGCTGGCATTCAGTCTCGTCCTGCATCCGCTGAGCGGAGAAGGTCGATCCGTGGCGCGCTACTCCGGGTTGGGGGCGGTGGCAGTATGCGTGGCGCTGGAAACCATGGGATTGCACCCGCAGATCAAGTGGCCGAATGATGTTTTACTCCAGCAGCGCAAGGTGTGTGGAATCCTGGTCGAAGCAACCTGGATGGGGGATCGCCTTGAGAACATCGTGGTGGGAATAGGGGTGAATATTTCCCCCGAAGCAGTCCCGGCTTCCGAACTTATCGATTATCCAGCGGGCAGTGTCGAAGGGGAGTTGAAAAAGCCGGTAGACCGGCTCGGTCTTCTTGTTGAAATCCTGCGCGCCCTGCTTTTATGGCGAGGCAGGATATTTACGGATGAGTTTCTGTCTGCCTGGGAAAACTGCCTGGCTTTCCGCGGGGAGAGGGTGAGTATCCAGACGAAGGAAGGGAAAGCGAAGATCGGAAAAATCGCCGGGCTGGAAGGGGATGGCAGCCTGGTGCTGCAGGCTGATGACGGGCAGGAGTTTTCAGTGCAATTCGGGGAAGTGCATCTCCGCCGGTTGTTATGATATACTTTTACAGGTGCAGTGTTCCATTTGCCTTCTGACGAGGTGAGCAATGCTAGAAAATCTGCGTGATGAGGCTTCATTCCAGCCAGACGAAGAACCACAGGAATCCGAAGCCAAGAAAAAGACCAAACCGCTCAAGAAACCCAAGCCACCCAAGCCGCCCAGGCAGCGCAAACCGCACCGCAGTCTCGACCAGGTGACCGGCATGACCGCCCAGCAGCGTTTCATCCTGGCAGCCATGCTCCTGATCATGGTTTGTTTGTTGGGAACGATGCTGCTGTTGATGACCGGGAAGATCTTCCCTGCCTTCCTTTCCTGAACTACCGAAACCAGTTACCCCCCAAAAATCATAGATGAAAGAATCAACAATGCGATGCTCGATTGAGCATCGCATTATTTTATGCATTTCGATTATCAGCGGATCAACTCAAAGGCATTTCAAACTGGCTGCCTGGTTCCGGAGTAACATCGCCATTGGTTTTCACCCCGGCTCGCTTCAGTTCGGCGGTGGCGATGCGCGCGATGGAAGCCACCCGGTCGCCTTCCTTGACCTCCATGATGTGATTGCCGCGCGTGGCGCGCCCGGCATGCTTTACATCCTTCACCTTCATACGCAGAACCATGCCGTTGGCAGAGATGATGGTCAGATCATCCACTTCCTGGACGACACGCGCGGCGGTAATAGGCCCGATCTTATCGTAAGCGGCTTTGGCGATGGTCTGCATTCCGCCAGTGGCGCGACCTTTGGCGGGGTATTCGGTCAAAGAGGTGCGTTTCCCATACCCCTGCGTGGTCACCAGCAGAAGGTCTCCACCGGGTTCGATCACTTCCATGCTGGTGACCTTGTCCCCGGAAGATAACTTGATGCCGGTCACACCGCTTGAATTGCGGCCTGTGCTGCGGACTTTGTCTTCGGCGAAGCGTAATGCCTTGCCGTGCTCGGTGACCAGGATGATATCGTCCTTCCCGTTGGTAAGGCGTGCCCAGCCGAGCATATCCCCGTTATCCAACCCGATCGCGATGATCCCCGAAGGTCGCACAGCGGACAATTCAGCCAGCGCCATGCGTTTGACCTTTCCATCCCGGGTCGCCAGGGTGATAAATCCGGCGGCACCGAAGTTTGGAACGGAAAGGGCGGCGGTAATGATCTCGCCGGCATCCAGCGAGAGGACGTTGACCAGCGGGATGCCCTTGGTGGTGCGATCGGCATCCGGGATCTGGTAGACCTTTTCGGAATACACCTTGCCATGGTCTGAGAAGAACAGCATGGTATCCAACGAGCGGGCAGGGATGAGGGTGAGCACCTCGTCTTCTTCTTTCGTGAGGTGACCGGTGACACCCTTGCCGCCCGCGCCCTGGGAACGGTAGGCAGTGGCGGCAACGCGCTTGACATAACCGCGGGCGGTGAGCGAGATAAGGACGGCTTCATCCGGCACCAGGTCGGATTCGCTCAAGTTCTCCACCGCTTCCACGGCGATGTGGGTGCGGCGTTCGTCTCCATACTGGTCGGAGAGGGCGCTCAGGTCCTCCTGGATCAGGGTCAGGATCTTCTTCGGATGGGCGAGCAGGTCCTCCAGGTAGGTCATCTGTCCTTTGACCTGCTTGTACTCATCCTCAATCTTCTGCCGTTCGAGGGCGGCAAGGCGGCGTAATTGCATGTCGAGGATCGCCTGGGCCTGGAGCTCGGATAACTTGAAGCGCTTAATCAGGCGTTCTTTGGCTTTCTCCGCATCTGCTGACTCACGGATGGTCTGGATGACCGCGTCCAGGTTGTTCAGGGCGATTGTGAGCCCTTCGAGGATGTGTGCCCGGGCGCGCGCCTTCTCCAGCTCGAACTGCGTACGGCGGGTGACCACCAGCTGGCGGTGCTCCAGGAAGATCTGCAGGGCTTTCTTGAGAGGCAGGAGCCGCGGCTCGCCATTCACGAGCGCCAGCATTTGCACGCCAAAAGTGGTCTGCAGGGAGGTGTATTTGTAAAGCTGGTTGAGGACCTTCTTGGGCTGGGCGCCGCGTTTCAATTCGATCACAATGCTCATCCCGCGCCTGTCTGACTCATCCCGCAGGTCGGAGATCGAATCCATTTTTTCCGTGCGCACCAGGTCTGCGATGCGCTCGATCAGGGTGGATTTATTCACCTGGTAGGGGATTTCGGTGATGACAATCCGGTGGCGGTTGCCGCTGGTTTCCTCGATATGGGCTTTGCCGCGCAGGATGATGCGCCCTTTTCCGGAACCATACGCGGCTTCGATGCCTTCCGTCCCGACGATGATCCCGCCGGTGGGGAAGTCGGGACCCGGGATGAATTTCATCAGGTACTCGATGGGCACGTCATCCATCGTGTCATAATTGTTGATCAGGTAGATCAGGGCGGCTGCCAGTTCCTTCAAATTGTGCGGAGGGATGTTGGTTGCCATTCCGACTGCAATTCCGGAAGCGCCGTTGAGCAGCAGGTTTGGGATGCGGGCGGGGAGCACGGTTGGTTCCTGGAGGGAACCGTCGAAGTTATCGGTGAAATCCACCGTGTTCTTGTCGAGATCGGTCAGCAGTTCCTCCGCCATCCGGTGCAGGCGGGCTTCGGTGTAACGCATGGCAGCGGGGGCGTCGCCGTCCACCGAGCCAAAATTTCCCTGACCATCCACCAGCAGGTAGCGCATGGAGAAATCCTGCGCCATGCGAGCCATCAACTCGTACACCGCCGAGTCGCCGTGCGGGTGGTATTTGCCCAGCACTTCGCCAACGATACGGGCGGATTTCTTGAAAGCCGTGTTGGCACGGATACCCATATCCTGCATGGCATAGAGAATCCTGCGGTGAACAGGTTTCAATCCATCGCGGGCATCCGGCAGGGCGCGGGCGACGATCACCGACATGGCGTAATCGA
This sequence comes from uncultured Chloroflexia bacterium, assembly GCA_963828815.1. Lineage (GTDB taxonomy): Bacteria > Chloroflexota > Anaerolineae > Anaerolineales > Villigracilaceae > UBA877. The sequence continues at coordinate 241,327 of CAWHGD010000002.1, read as the reverse complement.
GATACGCCGAGCGCATGGTTTCGTCGATATCCGCCATCTTGATCGTGCCGACTATTTGTTTCACTTGTTCCGGGTTTGAGCCGGTCGGTTCGGGTTCCACCATAGTTTTGTCCTCACGCGGCAAGGGCACAGCCGCGCTGTGCCCCTCCGGGGAAATCGTTTAGCGGTGGAATTATACCGCAAACGGCTTGTCAAATGAGTGGCGGACGGGTATAATCCCGGCTTGCCTGTTCGGGGCGTGGCTCAGTCCGGTTAGAGCGCTGCGTTCGGGACGCAGAGGTCGGCGGTTCAACTCCGCCCGCCCCGACCACATACGAATATTTCCAGGTCAAGACTCCTGTCTCAGGAGTCTTTTCATTCAGGCGCCGGTTTCCCCCTGCGGGGGACTGACGCAACTCCGCCCGCCCTGATTTAATACCCTGCTGGAGAGGGGGCCTAAAGAAGTAGAAACCATATTTTTCCTCCTTGACGGATTGCAGGGGGTTGGGGTATCCTCGTGATAATTAAATACCTCGTTAGGCGAGGCGTCTGCGTGATAAACAGGCCATTGTCCCGAAACGTCGAAAGACGCCAAGGGATAGACCAGGCCGGGCCGGATTAAGGCCCCGCTCAAAGTGGCTGGGAGTTTGTCTCCCTACGATACGCAGTGCCAAAGCTCGACCAGGAGGTGCCCACGGATCGTCCGTGGGTTGTTCTGGCGTCATGAAAACCTCCTGCCTGCGGGAGGTTTCTTAATTTGTGCCTGGCTCGACCAAATTTGATGCACGAGGAAAGGAGGTGATCGTGTGGACGCCGATGGTATTCCGCTATCCTTGATAACACACTGGCAGAAAGCGCAATGCTGGATCCGATGTGCGGTTTGTGTCCGCGCATCCTCCTTCCCGGGATCGAAAGAATGAACCTCTGGGGAGTCCCAACACCTGGGATGCATCTTCTCTTGATGGTCTACACAAGCGCCGCCTCTGCTGGAGAAACAGGCGGCGTTTTGCTGCATTCAGGCAGATCGAATCTCCGCCAATCGCCTTGATTTTCGAAAGTGTTTTTTGGAGGTGAATGATGGCCTACTTGAGCGAAATTATTGGACGCCAGGTCACCGATCTGGACGGGAAGGCTGTTGGGAAATTAACTGATGTCATTGTGCGGGCGTGGGCGGAATTTCCGCACCCGTTGATCGAAGCAGTGGCGATCGAAGGCAGGGAAGGGAAGAGGATCCTGCCTTTCGCAGCGGTTGCAGCCCTGCTCTCGCCGGTCATCCCATTGAAATACCGGTTGGTTGACGCCCCGTTATTTGACCTGAAGGAAGATGATGTCCTGCTTTCCCGGGATGTGCTCGACAAGCAGATCATTGACACCGAAGGGGCGCGCGTGGTGCGGGTCAACGACGTGGAACTGGTGCGGGTCAATGGGACGATCTATGTCAGCAACGTGGATGTATCCTGGGTGGGGATCATGCGCCGCATGGGCTTGGTCAGGCTGGCGCATTTTCTGGGCAGGCACACCAAAAAGAAAGGGATCGCCTGGGATGACGTGGAACTCATGCGCCGTGACCAGGAAATGCATTTGCGCGTTCCGGCTGAAAAGTTGCACGATCTGCACCCGGCTGACCTGGCAGAGATCGTCAGGGATCTGAACAAACTGGAAAGCGGTCAATTGCTGGACACGCTGGATGTCCAGCACCTGGCGGATACCCTGGAAGAGGTGGAACCGGAATTCCAGGCGGAACTGATCGAGCACATGCCGGATGAAAAAGTAGCCGACGTGCTCGAAGAGATGGAACCGGACGAGGCGGCTGACCTGCTCGGCGATATGCCCAGGGAACGCAAGGAAGACCTGCTGGCATTGATGGAGAAGGAAGATGCCGATGATGTTCGTAAACTACTGACCTATCCCGAGGAGTCGGCGGGCGGCATCATGACCACGGAATTCGCCTCGCTCCACCCGAACCTGACCGCCGCGGAGGCCATCAAGCAATTGCGCGGCATGGCAGACGAAGTGGAGACGATGTTCTACGTCTATGTCCTGGATGATGACCAGCACCTGGTGGGTACCTTCTCCCTGAACAACCTGATCTTTGCCAAACCTGGCCAGATGGTATCGGACTTCATGACCAAGCGCATCATCACTGTCAACCTCACCGACGATCAGGAAACAGTCGCCCAGACGGTGGCAAAATATGACCTGCTGGCTGTCCCGGTGGTGGACGATCAGAACCGCCTGCACGGCATCGTCACCGCCGATGACGCACTCGACAAGATCATTCCGACTGCCTGGAAGAAACGCCTGCCGCGCTTCTACCGATAACCGCCGGGGTGACCAATGACCAAAACCATCGCGCAGCCGCGGCTTCTTTCAGCGCTACTGGAAAAAAATCCTGATCTTCCTCTCCGTGTTCGGTCCGGCGACCATTACGGCCATGTCGGACAACGATGCCGGGGGTGTGGCCACCTATTCGATTGCCGGTGCGAGACTAGGCTACCCGATCCTTTTCCTGCTGGTGATCATCACCGTCCTGCTCGGCGTGACCCAGGAAATGGGCATGCGCCTGGCTGTCATCAGCCGCAAGGGGCTGGCGGACCTCATCCGTGAGAAGTTTGGCGTTCGCACAGCCATGTTCATGTTTGGCGCGTTGTTGATCGCGAACCTGGGCACGCTCATTACCGACCTGTCCGCGGTCAAGACCACCAGCAGGATGCTCAACCTGCCCGCCATCCCAGCCGTCGTGGTCATCCTGATCATTTCATTCCTTTTTATCGTCAAAGGGAATTACAAGCTCACCCAGTCCATCATGCTGCTCGCCAGCCTGTTCTATATCGCTTATATCATCTCTGCCATCAAGGCGAAACCGGATTGGGGCCTGGCGGTCAGCAACCTGTTCTACCCTCACGGGGTTGAGGTCACATCCGGCTTATATGCGCGATTACCTGTTGATCGGCATGGGTGTATTGGGGACCACGATCACCCCCTGGGGACAGTTCTTCATCAGCAGTTTTGCTTTTGACAAGAAGATCGAGAAAGGGAAAATCAACTATTCCCAACTTGAAACCTACTGGGGAGCCTTCCTGACGGATTTCTTTTCTTTCTTCATGATCGTGGCGACCGCCGCAACCCTCTTCGTGAACCGTATTCCGCTCGAAGCGGGCGAACAGGCGGCACTGGCGATCAAGCCATTCGCGGGCGAACTGGCCGGCACCCTGTTTGCCATCGGCATCCTGAATGCCGGTTTCATGGGTGTGATCATCGTATCGCTGTCCACTGCATATGCCTTTGCCGAGTTCTTCGGTCTCTCGGGCAGCCTGAATGACGATTTCAAGAAAAGCAAGACTTTCTATATTTTATTCGCCTTGCAACTCATCATCGTAGGTGTAGTGGTCATATTCACTCAGCTGTCGCTGTTCAAGGTGGCCATTGTCACGCAGACCATCAATGCCATTGCTCTCCCGCTGGTGTTCTATTACCTGATCAAGTTGACCAACGACCGGCAGCTCATGGGCCACTTCGCCAACAACAAATTCCAGAAATATTTCGCCATCGCCTGCACGGTTGTCATCATGATCGCCTCGGCCGTGACCCTGGTATCGTATTTCTTCAAGATCTAGTGGTTTGATCATTCCAGTAATTAAAAAAATACAATCGCCAGCAGATGCGCTGGCGGTTGTATTTTTTTAATGAATTCAATGGAATCAGTGATCCTGGCTGGCAAGGTTCCTGGCCGCGATCTCCCGGCGCGTTTGGGAATGACCGGCGCGGCTGAGCGGGTAGAAGAAAGCAAAGACGATCCCGGCCAGCAGCAGCAGGGCTGGAACCGGACCGGTAAGCACACGGATGGCGAGGATGGTGGTTGGCTTCTGGGTGGCAGCGTTGGATACGTAACCGCTCCAATCCAGGACCAGCAGGGTCAAAGGGATGGCGATGGAGGAGGCAATTTTCTTGAAGAGTGAGACCAGGCTGTAAAAAATGCCCTCGTGGCGCTGACCGGTTGCCAGTTCATCCACTTCGACCGCGTCGGGGATGATGGCCCAGGTGAGCACGTGGATGGCGGATACGCCGATCCCCGCCAATACAGCCATTAACAAGACCAACGGCATGCCTGCCGATGGACCCAGGAAGATGAGCGAAACCATGATCAGCGAGAGGAAAAGCATGCCGGCTATGTAGGCTTTGCGCTTATCCGTTTTCCTTGACACCCAATCCCAGAAGGGCAGGACGAGCAGGGCGGTGATAAAGATCGCCCCAAGGATCACATCGCTCTGTGATTCCAGGTTCATGCGATATTTCAAGAAATAGAGCAGGAATGCCTGGATGATGTCGGCAGCGGTCCAGGTGAAAAGGAAGATTCCGGCCGCGAACAGGAAGGGACGGTTCTTCCAGACCGCCCTCAGCGATTGGCGCAGGTCTGGCTGGGATTGGGCGGTATATTCCGGTCTTTCGCGAGTCCCGAAGAAGGTGAACAGGAGAGGCAAGGCGCACACTGCTCCGAAAATGATCCCCATGGTGAACACCCTACCGGTATTTTCAGGGCGCATGGTGCCGATCATCATCAGCGGCACGATGAAAGCGATCAGGCTCCCTATGATCGAAAAAGCCATTCGATAGGAGGTGAGCGAGGTGCGTTCGTCGTAATCCTGGGTCAGTTCAGGGGTCAGGGCGGAATACGGCATCGCTACCAGGGTGTAGGAAGTGTCAAAAAGGAAATATGCGATGGCGTAATAGGCGCACAGCCATGCCTGGTTTTCGGTCGCAGGGCGGTACCACATCATGGCGAACATCAAACCGAAAGGGATGAAACCGAAGAGCAGGAAGGGGCGCCTCCGGCCCCAGCGGCTGCGCAGCCGGTCGGAGAGATAGCCGATCAGCGGATCGTTGAAGTAGTCCCAGGTGCGACCGATGAAGATTGCCAGGGCGGCATAGGCAGGCTTCACGCCGACAACATCGGTCATGAAAATGGCGAAAAGAACCTGCATGGTGGTATCGGTGCAGGCAAATCCGAAGTCGCTGATCCCATAGAGGAATTTCGTGCGTCTGGAGAGTCTGTCCTGGATGGCAGTGGTCATGAAGTATCCTTTGGATGGTTGGAGTGTGTGTCGGTCCGGGAGACAGGAATCATTATTGAGTAAAACCCCGACCCGCGCGCAACGATGTTCGTGATTTTCAGCATGTTTAAATAAGACGAATAATTACGGGAAAATCAAACAGGTGAGTGAACACTCACCTGTTTGAAATCGGTGCATACCCAATGGGGAATTGATCTTGGCTGAGCTTGGTTACTCGCTGACCGTGCGGAATCTCCAGGCAGCCAGCAGGAAGAACAGGAGCGCATACCCGGCCAGCGCAGCGGAGGGCACCAGCACGGACTCGAATCCCAGCATGCGCAGGGTGATATTCTTGAAACCATCCATGGCCCAGGCGACAGGTGTGACGTGCCCGATTGCCTGGAATGCCTTGCTGGTAGTTTCGAGCGGCGCCCATGCGCCGCCCAGCCCGGCGAAGAGGAACATGGGGATGAGCGAGAAAGAGATGGCCTGCTCTTCACTGTTGGCAAAAACCCCGATCAGCAAACCCAGGGCCGCAATGCACAGGCTGGATGCGAATGCCACCAGCAGGGTGGCACCCGGAAGGCGGAAGTAATCCACTTTCAGGATGAGTTGTCCGAAGGTGATCAGTACCAGGAACTGGGTGAAGAGCAGCACGAAAATGGCCAGGTAATGCCCGAGCAGGATGTGCGACCGCCTTGTGGCGGTGGTCAGCAGGCGCTGCAGGGAGCGCGTCTTGCGCTCGTTGACGATGATCGTGGCACAGGTGAGCAGGCCGGCGATGGCAAACTGGAGTATCATGCCGGGTGAGGTATGCGCCAGGGAGGCGAACGCGCTGCTGGATGGTCGCCGATTCGCGATGGTTGCAGAATGGTTTTCGATCCGGATGGGCGGGTTTTCCCATGCGTTCATAGCCTGCTCGAACGCGGGATTGAACGCTGAGGATCCACCGGCAACGATGCGCGCGGTCTGTACAGCAGCGACCAGCCGGTTTTCAATCGACAGCAGATCGCTCTGGATGGTGGACCCGGGGGCCTGCGATGGGTCAGCCACAAGGATCAGCCGGGGCAGGTTCCCGGAAAGCAGCAGGTCAGTGTACCCCTCAGGGATGATGAGGATGCCGGCAAGTTTACCCTTGTTGAGGGATATTTCCAGATCTTCCCGTGTCTTTTTGAGATCCTGGGATATGCTCACAACTTCGGATTTCTCCAGCAGACCCAGGAGGCGGAGGCTCAGGCTGCCTTGATCTTCATCGATGACGGCCACCGGCAGGCGCGGGTCGGGTTCGGTCTTGCTGAAGCCGCCGAACGCAAAACCGAAAAGGAAGGTGAAAGCCACTGGCATGATCAGCAGGAAAAGGAATGTCTTGCGATCACGCAGGATCTGGGTCAGATCTTTGGCGGTAATATCAAATATTCTGCTCATACGGTCTCCTTCTGAGGGGCGGTCTCCTGGTTTTAAACCGGGAGAGGCGCACCCTTGTCTTCCATGACTAGGCGTATCGTTTCTGGAATCTCCACACCCCGATCCCGAAGAACACCACCGCCCAGGCAAGCATCACCAGTAAGGTGAGCATCAGGTCACCTGTTGCCACACCCTGCATCGACTGGAAAAGGGCGTGTATCGCCCAGCCTTGCGGCACGACCAGCGAGATGGTTTGCAAGGTCGCGGACGGGTTTCCAAAGGTAAAAACGGGCAGCATACCGATCATGCCGCTGAAGGTCAACACGCCGCCGAACACAATGCCACCCTGCTTGGTGCTTTTCATCAGCGAGTTGACGAACACACCGAATGTGGAGGCAGTGATCACCGTGCCAAGTGAAAAGAGCAGGATGGATCCAAGGCTGCCCCAGTTGATCTTGAAGATGAGCGTGCCCAGCGTCAGCAGGACGGCGAGTTGGATGATGACCGTCAGCAGCACAGCCAGCAGCTTGCCGCCCAGGATGGTGGCTTGCGAGGTGGGTGTCGTGAACAAGCGCGGCAGGGTGCCCATCTCGTCTTCCTGCAGGAGCGTCTCGGCGGTGGCGGTGCCGGTATAAAAAGCATAGAAGACCATCATCCCGCCCATGATCGCCCCGATGATACGCTTAATGAACGGCACTTGCTCAACCTGTTGAGCCGTGGGAGCGCGAACCTCGACCAGCGCGGCTGGATCACGGGTCGGCAGGGAGGCGGTCAGAAAGGCTTCCACCACCTGGCCGATGAAGGCCGGATCACTGGAACCGGTCTGGGCCATGGCGGTGTTGACCGCGATCTTTGTTGATGAGAGCCCGTCCATGAACTGGTTGAGAATGGACCGGACGATCGCAGGACCGAGGGTCAGGGTCGGATCCTGGTAGACTTCGAGAACAGCCTGGCCGGTGAGGCTGGCAAAACGAGCCGAGAAATCTGCCGGGATGATCACGCTCACATCCGCCTCCTGGCGATCGACTGCCGTGCGGGCAGCCCCGGCATCGTCCACGAAGGTGACAGCCATCAGGGCGGCGAAAGTATCCTGCTGGAGCCCGGTCACGATCATGTCACCCATGGATTGGATGCCAGTGTCAGCGGGGAACTGGCTCATAACGGTACCAAGGCTGGGGTCTCCCTCGTCCAGGTTGGCGATGACCACCCTGGTTTGTGGCAGGACGAAACCACCGCTGTCACCTTTCATTCCACCGAACATAAGGTAGAACATGCCCGTGATCAGCAGCGGGATAACGAACATGAAAAGCACGGCAAACACGCTGCGGAAGGAACGGGTCAGATCTTTGAATGCGATATCGAGGATTTTCATCTCTGTTACTCCCGCAAGGCTTTACCGGTCAGGTGCAGGAATACTGCTTCCAGGTTGGGTTCCTGGATATCCACCGACGTGATGCGCGCACCTTGTGCGCTTGCCGCTTCGAACAAGCGCGGCAGCACCTGGTTGCTGTCCTCCGCGAGGACGGTAAGGGTGCCATCTTCCGCGGAAACCTGTTTCACGCCCTGGGCAAGTTTCCAGGCTTCCATCACCCTGCCGCTTTCCACGTTGATGGTCAGGGTGATGCGGTCCAGCTGGCCGACGATCCTCACCAGGTCACTGTGGGTGCCATAGGCGATGATCTTGCCGCTATCCATGATGGCGATGTGATCGGAAAGCTCCTGGGCTTCTTCCATATAATGGGTCGTGTACAGCACGGTCATGCCTTCATTTTTGAGGGCCACCACGCTGTCGAGAATATTGCGCCGGGATTGCGGATCGATGCCCACCGTGGGCTCGTCCATGAAGATGACCTGCGGCTTATGCAGCAGCGCCACGGCGATGTTGACGCGCCGTTTCATCCCGCCCGAATACTTGCCCACCCGGTCCCTGGCGCGGTCCGTCAGACCGATGATCTCCAGCACTTCATCCACGCGGGCGTGCAAAGGTGCGCCGCGCAATCCGTACATCTTGCCCCAGAAGGTCAGATTCTCGCGGGCTGAGAGATCGTTCATAGAGCGCAATCTCCTGCGGGACGACACCCAGCACGGCTTTGACTCCCATCTGGTCGCTGCGGATGGAATGCCCGTTCACGAGGGCATCGCCTTCATCCGGGCGCAGCAGGCAGGAGAGCATCGAGATGGTGGTGGTCTTTCCGGCACCGTTCGGACCGAGCAGGCTGAAGATCTCGCCATGCTGGACTTCGAACGAGACACCGTCCACCGCTTTCAGGTCACCGAAATTCTTGTGCAGGTTATTCACACTGATCGCATTCATAAGGGTTCACTCCTTGTCAAGAGCGGTGAGTGCAAGGCAAAAGAGACCGATCCCAAGTAACAGGACCTGCCCGTTTGGCTGCATGACCCGCATGATACTTGTGACCACCACGGCAACCCCCATTGCCAGTGCCACACCTTTGAACACCAGGTCTACGATCTTGCTGATTTTTTTATTCATCCAAGTACCTCCTGAACGTGATGCCCACAGTATAAACGTTGTGGAAATTTATGCCATCCGCCGGAAGTATCATCCTGGCTAGTACTTTCGGACAGTGTCCGGCAGGTCAATTGCAAAACAGGCCGGGTGGGTTACAATCTAGGCAATGAGGAACGCGACTGGTAATTCTTTTTCGAAACCCGACCGGGATTTCCGCATCTTCTACATGTTCATGACCCTGGTCATCGCGGCGGTGTATATCTCCTCGCTGATGACCGAGCCAGGGCTGCGTGAGCCGTTGCGCCTGGCTGTCTTCACCCTGTTGATCATCATCCATATCGTCCTGCACTGGTTCCTGGAGAAAATCGCCATCCGGGGTTGGACGCTTGCTTATGTCCTCATCCAGGGCGTCCTGGTGCTGGTAATTGCCCAGTTCGCGAACACCATCCAGATGATCTTTGGCCTGTACATGCCTTTGATGGGGGAGGCGGCTGGGCTGCTGGGATTGAATCGCAAAGCCATACTGGCGATCGCCTATTACCTGGTGCTCTCGATTATTAATCTCATGAATGTGACCGGGGTGGGTGGAGTGGGCTGGTGGGCGCTGGCGATCATCCCGGGGGCGTTCTTCACGATCCTCTATACAACCATGTACACCCGCCAGGCCCAGGCGCGCGAGAAGGCGCAGGAACTGTTGAAAGAACTGGAAGCTGCCAACCGGCAGTTGAGCGAGTATGCCACCCGCGTGGAAGACCTGACCATTGCCAGTGAGCGCCAGCGCATGGCGCGTGACCTGCACGATACCCTTTCGCAGGGGCTGGCCGGCCTGATCCTGCAACTGGAAGCCGTGGATGCCCACCTGCAGGGTAACCGCTCCGAACGGGCGCACATCATCGTCCGCGAGACCATGGAACGGGCACGCGCCACCCTGGCGGATGCCCGCCGGGCGATAGATGACCTGCGCAGAACAGACCTTTCGAGCCTGAGGGAGGCGATCCACCAGGAATCTGAGAAATTTTCGACCGCCACCGGGATCCCCTGTGAAACGAACATTGCCTATCCTGATCCGCTTCCGGAGCCAATCAAGGAGGCTGCCATCCGTGCAGTTACAGAGGGATTGACCAATATTGCCCGGCACGCCCGGGCAAAAAAGGCGACCTTGCGGGTGGCTGCCAACGAGGGAATGAACGATATGGTCATCGAGATCGCAGACGACGGGGCAGGTTTCAACCCGGATACGGTCGAAGCCGGGCACTACGGCCTGCTTGGCATGCGCGAGCGCATCCGCCTGGCGGGGGGAACACTGGAAATAAGGTCGCAAGAGGGCAGCGGGACACAACTGGTGATCCGTTTCCCTTTGAGTGGAGTGAAAAAAGATGGATGATCCCATCCGCATCCTGGTGGCAGACGATCACCTGATCATCCGCCAGGGTCTGCGGTTAATCCTGGAGACGGAGCCCGGTTTTGAACTGGTGGGTGAAGCCGCGGATGGGGCAGAGGCCGTGCGCCTGTGCGCCCTGCTCAACCCGGCGGTGGTTCTGATGGATCTGCGCATGCCCGGGATGGATGGGCTGACAGCCATCGAGCACATCCGGGCAGGGCAGCCTGGGATTGCCGTAATCATCCTGACCACATTCAACGAGGACGACCTGATGCTGCGCGGCATGCGGGCGGGAGCGAAAGGTTACCTGCTCAAAGATACCGATCGTGAAACCCTTTTCAATTCCATCCGGGCAGCGGCGCGCGGGGAGACGCTGCTCAGACCGGAAATGATGACCCGGCTGCTTGCCAGGGCAGGTGTCCTGAATTCTGCGGCGACCTCGCACCCCGACCTTACAGAGAGGGAGTTGGAAGTATTGCGGCGGGTGGCGCAGGGGGAACGCAGCAAGGAGATCGCCGTCCGGCTCGGCATCAGCGAACGGACGGTCAAGGCACACCTGGCGGGCATCTTTAACAAACTGGGAGTGGATTCGCGTGCCGCCGCGATCGCGGTAGCGGCCCGGAAAGGATGGCTGGTGGAAAATGAACAGCCGTGAGCGTTTTCTCGAGACGATGCGCTTTGGCAGCCCCGACCATGTCCCTTATTTCGAGGACGGTCTGCGCAAGGATGTGCTCAGGACCTGGCGGAAACAGGGATTGGCAGCGGATGCCCGCCTGTCAACGATGTTTTCTGCAGACCGGCGGGAAGAAATCGACCTGGATGTGGAACCGCGGCCCTCGCCCAGGCAATGGCCAAGCACTATGAAAGACCTGAAAGCCTTCTCCCTCAGGCTCAATCCTGACGACCCCTTCCGCCTGCCGCTGAATTGGAAGAAACACACCCGTGCGTGGAAGAAGCGGGAGCATGTACTCATGATGCGCGTCCATAACGGCTTTTTTCTGACGATGGGGGTGGCGGGGTGGAAACGGTTCCACGAGTTGATGAAGTTGCTGCATGATGATCCAGGTTTTGTGCGTGAAATGATGCGCCTGCAGGCGGAGTTCGTCGCCGCCCTCACCGAACGCGCCCTGCGGGATGTTGAAATCGATGCGGCGATCTTCAGCGAACCGATCGGTGACAACCACGGACCGTTGATCTCGCCAAAAATGTATGCAGATTTTGTGCTTTCCAGTTACCGCCCGGTACTGGAGGTTCTGAACAGGCATCATGTCGGTACGATCATCCTGCGCACGTACGCCAATGCCCGCGCATTGATACCGGTGCTGCTGGAAAATGGTTTCGATTGCCTGTGGGCGTGCGAGGTCAATTCGGCTGCGATGGATTACCGTTCCTTGAGGGAGCAATATGGCCGCGGCCTGCGTTTGATCGGGGGGATCGACCTGGATGTGCTGCGGGAGGGAAAGGAAGCCATCCGGGCTGAGGTGGAGGGGAAGGTTCCGCCATTGCTGGCTCAGGGCGGCTACGTGCCGCTGGCGGATGGGCGCGTGCGCAAGGATATCCCCCTGGAAAATTACATCTATTACAGGAAACTGCTGGAAAAGGTCACCGGTTCCTGATACTTCGCGCCCATTCTATATGCTCGCCCATCAGTGATTTCGCCCGCCGGATCACGGAAGGCAGCACCTGTTCGGTGCTGGTTTCCCGGAGCAGTTCATCCCGCGTGGCTGGCGGGGCGAATGAAATCATGGGGGAGAGCATAAGCTTATGGGGAAAAAGCAGTTGCGAGATCACCTGCCCAAATTCGACCAGCCGGCGCCGGTCAAGCGGCTTCGACCTGAGGTGGTAGAGCAGGCTGTTGCGCCACCTCGGTGACACCACGTGGCTGACACAGGTCAGCTGCAGGCGCGCCTCGGGGACGGTCTTCATGAACAGGTCAATGCTGGGACTCCACCCGTTTACATACAAAGATGCGTCATCATAAACCGATGGATCGGGATCAATGTGCCCGAATCCATACAGAAGGACAGCCCCGCCGCCTATAAGGTGACGGATGGCCTTGCGGGTTGCCACCATGCGCATGTTCTGATCCTCTGAAATGCAGAAAAAATGCTGGCTGGCATGAGGCAGGTTCCTCAGGAAGGGGATATCGCCGGTGATGATGCACAGGTCGTCACGTTTCAGTTGGGATGAAACGATCAGGCTGTCATAGGTTCCCGGGTGGTTTGATACGACCAGCAGCGGTCCTTTGGATGGGGATTCCTGAATCCCGCGGGCTGTCACCGAGGTTACGAAATCCTCCAGGGTTATTCCCATCGCCCTGGAGAAGCCAAATTGAATGACATTCCGATCGAAGGTAAGTCCGACGCGCGCCAGCCGGTCGGTGACCGGTCGAAAAAGTGGCCAGATAATTCTGTTCGCAAGTGTAGAGTTGCGAAGGCCGATGGAGCCGGCCAGTTCCACCACGAGCGACCGGCTCAAAGTGATCATCTCCGTGTCCAACCCTGCTCCTTCCGGGCGGATTGCACCCAGGCGATGTGACTTGCCAGAAGGGCTTTACCGCGTGCAATGACAGCAGGCAGGACCCGGTCACTCCCGCTTTCCCGAAGCAGCACCTCGACTGTTACCGGCAGGCCGAAGGAGATGTGCGGCTGGAGATAAAAACTGCCGGGGAAGAACAATTGCTGGAGGACCTGGCTGAATTCGGCCAGGCGGCGCTTTTGCCAGTCAATGCGTTTCAACCAGGTGACAGGATGGCGCGCCCAGCGATCAGATACTACTCCGCTTACAATGGATAGGACCACTTTGGTGTCTGGTGTTGTACGCAGGAAAAGGTCGATGGAGGGGAGCCATTTTTCGATCCAGACCTCAGCGTCCGGGTAGATTTCAGGGTCGGGGTCTATCAAACCGGTCCCATAGAGCAACAACGCCCCACCATCTTTCAAGTGGCGCATCCCGGACCGTGCCGCAGTCATTCGATCCTGGGTTTTGTCGGAGAGAAAGAAAATGTGCGAATTGGCATTGGGGAGATTTTTTAGGAAGGGCACATCGCTGGAGATCAGTTTCAAGTCTTCCCTTCCCAGCTGGGAGGTGATAACAAATGTATCGTATGTCCCGGCATGGTTGGAAATAACGAGTAGAGGCCCCTTTGTCGGGATAGTGTCAGCACCCCGGCTGTCGACTCGGTTGCACCAGTTGGTCAACATCCAGGCTGCAGCTTCGGGGAATCCGTCGGTGGCGACCATGCGATCAGCAGTCACGCAAATAGTGGAAAGGCGGTCGGCTGCTTTTCGGAACAACCAGCCAAAGGTCCGGTAAGTTGCTCCAGTTTTCGAGAATCCCAGTGCGAGGAATATTTCACCGATTACAGCATTGCTCAAATTCCGGATATCTGCATCCATCATTTCTCCTTATCCAGTTTAACACATGAATCACCGTGAGAGTTTTGGTAAAATCGTCTCATGCCGATCATTGACCTTGAGACCTTAAAAGCACACCGGATACGGACATTCCACCTGCTTCCCCGCCTGCGTTTGAAAACGCCACAGGACGCGCTGGAATTCGTCAACGAACGCGGCTTTATTTATTTCTGGCCGATCAAGGGCATCGACCTGCCCTCGCTCTGGATGGCCGTGGCTGGCGAGCGTTCTGTGGCGGAAAACCATGATGACCCCGGCCATGTCACCTGGGGATGGAAGGATGATGCTCTTCCAAAGAAGATCTGGTATTACGGCAAGATCCTGAGGAGAAAGGCAACCTTCCTCTCGTTGGAAATCGCGCCATATTTCTACGCCCTTTCCGAGAATTACGGTTCCATCGAAGAGGACTACCTCCTGGCTTACGAAGAAGGTCGCCTGACCCAGTCTGCCAGGAAAATTTACGAGACCCTGCTGGAAAAGGGCATCCTCGACACCATCTCACTGCGTAAGGAAGCCCGTTTACTTAATGCCAAGGAATCACAGTTCAACCGGGCACTGGAAGACCTGCAAAATGATTTCAAGATCATGCCGGTGGGAATTGCGCCAGCCGGCGCCTGGAAATATGCATTCCGTTACGATATCACTGCCAGGCACATGCCCGAATTACCGGAGCAGGCTCGCCGGATCGGAGAAGCGGAGGCACGCCAGAAACTGGCGGGATTGTATCTCGGCTCGGTTGGCGCGGCCCCTCTCAAAAACGTGAATAAACTCTTCGGCTGGTCACCCGAACTCAACCGGCGCACCGTGGAGGTGCTGCTGAAAAAAGAGGTCCTGGTGAGGTGCAGCCACCCGCGGGATGCAGGTGAATGGCTGGCATTGCCCGAATTGCTGAAATGACCGAACGGGGGCAACCTGGTATCATTATAAGCCGTCTGAATTATCAGCAGATCAGGAATCACCAGCCGGTGAAATGATTTATAATGCCAATTAGTACTATCGCGGGCATCTTACCCTTTGTCAGCCTGTGGTCAGGGTGTCACCTGCATTTGAGTTTTGAGGGAAGCAATGGAAATTGCAATAATGATCGAAGCCCAGAATGGTCTCAACTGGTCGCGCTGGAAGAACCTGGCTGCGGCGGTTGAAGCACTGGGCTTTTATGGTCTTTTCCGCTCGGATCATTTTACCAATGCCACCCCCCCGGATAAAGAGTCTCTCGAACTGTGGGTCTCGCTGACCTGGCTGGCCTCGCACACAAAACGGATCGAATTTGGTCCGCTGGTTACGCCGGTTTCCTTCCGCCACCCTGCCCTGACCGCCCGCATGGCTGCCGCGGTGGACGACCTGAGCGGTGGACGGCTGACGCTCGGGCTGGGTGCCGGCTGGCAGGAACGCGAGCACCTCTTATTTGGTTTTGACCTGCTGGACCTGGTATCGCGTTATTACCGCTTTGAAGAAGGGCTGGAGGTGATCACCCGCCTGTTCCATACGGAAGGGCCGGTCACTTTTGATGGAAAATTTTACCAGCTGCGTGAAGCCTCGCTCCTGCCGCACCCTGCCAGGCCGGGCGGACCGCGCATCCTGATCGGCGGCAACGGTGAGAAACGGACCATGTCGCTGGTGGCGAAATATGCCAGCGAGTGGAATGCCGGCTTCATCTCCCCGGCTGAATTCACCCGCCTGTCAACCAGGCTGGACGGGATGCTGGAAGAAGTGGGTCGGGATCCCAGGGCGGTGAAGCGTTCGATGATGGCCGGTTTGTTGTTTGGTCGAACCCAGATAAAATTGGATGAGAAATTATCCGACCGAAATCACACTGCTGAAGACCTGCGCAAACGCGGTTTGGTAGTTGGAGTGGGGGAGGAAGTGTATGAGCAGCTCAAATTACTGGAGGACGCCGGTGTTAAGTGCATCATGCTCCAGTGGTTGGACATGGACGATCTGAAAGGTTTGGAAGCGTTGGCTAAGTCTTTGCTTTAATGGCGGGCCACAGCCACCAACCCTAGCAAATCCGCGGTAACAACTCCCCTGCAGGCAGATCCACCACACGTTTTCCCCCGATGACTGTATTGGCGATTACACGACCGGGGTGGTCATTCACCACCCGGCCAATGATCACTGCGCCTGTACCATATTCATGGCTTTTCATGGCAGCCAGAACACTCTCTGCACTTTCCCGCGGCAGGATCGCCACCAGTTTCCCTTCATTGGCGATGGAAAGCGGATCAAACCCCAGCATCTCGCAGGCGGCGGTCACTTCAGGGCGAACGGGTACACTGCCCTCTTCGAATTCGATCCCCACGGAAGAGGCTGCCGCCAATTCGTTGAGCACTGCCGCCAGTCCGCCGCGGGTGGCATCGCGCAGGCAATGAATTTCCCCGGCAGACCGCATGGTCTCCACCAGGCCGTTCAATGGTGAGGTATCCGATCGGATCTCCGTCTCGAAGGTTAATCCCACCCGCACCGACATGACAGCGATACCATGGTCGCCCATCGTCCCGCTGACCAGCACCAGGTCACCGGCCCTGGCGTTGGCAGGACCGATGTCCACGCCCTCGGGAATGACACCGATACCGGAAGTGTTGATGAACAACCCATCCGCGCCTCCCTTCTGGACCACTTTCGTGTCAGCGGTCACAATGCTTACCCCTGCCTTGCGGCAGGCTGCTGCCATGGAGATGACGATATTCCCGAGTGTTTCCATTGGCAGCCCTTCTTCGAGGATGAAACCAGCCGACAGAAAATGAGGTCTGGCACCGCGCATGGCGAGGTCATTCACTGTTCCATATACCGCCAGTTCGCCGATATTCCCACCGGGGAAGAAGAGCGGGCTGACAACGAACGAGTCGGTGGTGAACGCCAGCTGACCGGTAGAGGGGAGTTGGAAAAGGGAGGACAGGTCCAGCAAGGTCGAATCACCCATCTGCCCCAGCCATTGATTGTGAAATGCCGGGACAAACAGATGCTCGATCAGATCGGCCATCATTTTTCCACCGGAGCCATGGCCCATCACGATGGTCGGATAGTTCATCAATGGACGCGGGCAGGTCCAGCCTAGGATGTTGGGTTTATCTTTATCCATGTACTTGAATCCCGGATCATAAAAAGCAGATGCAGGAGAGAAGGTCAGCGTTTGTAAAGGAAATACGCCGAGCAGGCTCCCTCCGAGGAGACCATGGTTGCGCCCAGCGGGGTTTGCGGGGTGCATTGGTTCCCGAAAGCAGGGCAATCTGCAGGTTTCTTGCGCCCTTGCAGGATCAAACCGCTGATGCACAGCGGAGACTCCCTGGTCTCAATGGCCTGTACCTCGGGAAACCGCAGCTCGGCATCAAAGGCAGAAAACTCCTCCCGCAAGCGGTAGCCTGACATCAGGCAGGATGCCGATGCCGCGCCAGGCCCGGTCGGTGACTGCAAAGACTTTACGGATCACCGCTTGAGCGGGCTGGTTCCCGAGGCGGCTGACCGAACGCCCGTAGGCATTCCCAACCGTGAAGGTGCCTGCCTCCAGCTGGCGGACGCATTGAAGGATGCCGTGCAGCAGGTCCACCGGCTCGAAACCGGTCACCACGATCGGGATCCTGTACTTCTCAGCCAGCGGTTCATATTCCCAAAAGCCCATCACCGTGCAGACATGACCGGCAGCCAGGAAGCCATTCACTTGAACATCGGGCGAGTCCATCAGGGCGCTGATCGCCGCGGGGACCGTCACCTGGGAGACCAGGACGGTGAAATTGGTCAGACCCAGGGTTTGGGCCTGCAGGACCGCCATGGCATTGGCAGGTGCGGTGGTCTCGAAACCGATGGCAAAGAAGACGACGGTTCTGCGAAGGGTTATCCTGGGCGATCTTGAGGGCATCCAGGGGTGAATAGACGATGCGGACATCGCCGCCGGTGGCTTTCACCGCAGATAGATCACGGTTGGAGCCCGGGACGCGCAACATGTCGCCATACGAAGCAAAGATGACATCGGGACGGGCAGCCAGGGCGATGGCCTTGTCCACCTGCTCAAGCGGGGTCACGCACACCGGGCAGCCCGGTCCATGTACCAGCGTGATCTCAGCAGGGAGCATCCGGTCGAGACCAGACCTGATGATGGAATGCGTCTGCCCTCCGCAGACCTCCATCAGGGTCCACGGTTGGGTGATGGTCCTTTCCAGTTCAGCGAGCAGTTTGCCGGTCAGATCTGCATCGCGATATTCGCTCAGGTACTTCACGCTTCAGTTCCCTCAACCCCCGGCGCCTCGATCTGGCGGAGTAGTTCCAGGGTCTCCAGGGCTTCCTGCTCGTCGAGGATCGACAGGCCAAAGCCGACATGGATGATGGTGTAATCACCGATCTTGACCTCGGGCAGGTATTCCATGCAGGCTTCCTTCAAGACACCGCCAAAATCAACCCTGGCCATTTTCATACCGTTGGTTTCATAGAGTTCAATTACTTTTGCTGGAATTCCCAGACACATGCTTCACCTACCATTATTTTTTGAATAAGACACCCTATTTTACACCCGAGTAACAGGATTTTCGTCCCGCCGGATTCGGAATTGGGGGAGGGAAAATCTGCCCTTTCATGTTGATCTATGGCAGGTCGTAAATGGTATCAGCAGGTACAATTGATCTGCAAGGCAGGAATTCGCCATGGATTGCTTACCGAATATGGTAAAGGAGCACAATCTCTTGCAACTCCCCGATGAAGAGGGGGTTCTTTCATAAAAGAAATCTCTCAGGAGGCAACATGAGTATTGGAGCAGAACGTCCAAAAGTCAATGACAAGCGCGAGATCTTCGGCTGGGCCATGTACGACTGGGCTAATTCAGCCTTCAGCACCACCATCGGGACGGTTTTTCTGGGTCCTTACCTGGCAACCCTGGCCCATAACGCAGCCCTTGCCAGCAACTCTGACATGGCGCGCATCCTGGGAATCCCGATCGCGCCGGATTCATTTTTTCCATACTGTATTTCCATTTCCGTCGGGCTGCAGGTGCTCTTCCTGCCCATCCTGGGGGCGATCGCGGATTATTCCCACCGCCGCAAGCAGATGATGCAGTTGTTTGCCACGATCGGAGCCATTGCCACGATCCTCATGTTCTTCACCACTGCCCCGGTCTGGTGGCTGGGCGGGTTGTTGTTCATCGTTGCCAACCTCGCTTTTGGGGCGGCGATGGTATTCTATAATTCCTACCTTCCCGACATTGCCAGCGAGGACCAGCGCGACCGGGTTTCCTCTTATGGCTGGGCGATGGGATACCTGGGGGATGGGCTGCTGCTCATCCTCAACCTGGCATTCTTCATGTTCAGCGACAAACTTGGCGTACCCCAGGACCTGGCAGTGCGCATCAACCTGGCCTCCGCGGGCGTCTGGTGGTTGAGTTTCGCATTCTTCACCTGGATGCGCCTGCGCTCCAGGCAGGCTGTCAAGCAGCTGCCGAAAGGCGAGTCGTATGCCAGGGTGGGTTTCAGGCAGCTCTGGGCCACGGTCAAGGAAATGAGGAATTTCCCCGAGACATTAAAATACCTGCTGGCTTACTTCCTTTACAATGACGGCATCCAGACAGTGATCGCAGTCTCTTCCACTTTTGCCGCTGCGCCCCTGGTGCGCGGCGGGGTGGGGATGGGGCAGTCCACGCTGATCGTGGTCATCCTGATGATCCAGTTCATGGCGTTCTTCGGGGCGCTGTTGTGGGGCAAACTCGCCAG
Organism: uncultured Chloroflexia bacterium; assembly: GCA_963828815.1. GTDB lineage: Bacteria > Chloroflexota > Anaerolineae > Anaerolineales > Villigracilaceae > UBA877. The sequence continues at coordinate 221,933 of CAWHGD010000002.1, read as the reverse complement.
CTGGGTGGGCGCCAAGCGCTCGATCATCGTCAGCCTGGTCATCTGGGCAGGCGTGGTGATCTATGCCTATTTTGGCCTGAAAAGCGAGAACCGGGTGCTGGAATTCTTTATCATGGGGGCATTCATTGCCCTGGTGATGGGCGGGTCGCAAGCCATCAGCCGCAGCCTATACGCCCAGATCATTCCATCCGGAAAGCAGGCTGAATACTATTCCTTTTACGAGATCAGCGAGCGCGGCACATCCTGGATCGGCCCGCTGCTGTTCGGATTGATGAACCAGGTTTTTAGTAACCTGCGCCCTGCCATCCTTTCCCTGATCTTCTTCTTCGTGATGGGTTTGATCGTGCTGCCCTTCGTCAACGTAAAGAAGGCGGTGGAAGATGTGAAGGCTTATGAAATGAAGAACGCCTGACCACCGGTGAATGAATTAAGCCACGGACAATCCCCTGTCCGTGGCTTTTTGATTCCATGTGAGAGTGAATTCGTTGAAATGTAAAATTTATTACCAGCCAGGATGTGCAGGGCGAAGGCAGGCCTGGTTATTTAATTTTAAACAGGCCGGCCTGGTTTGTTCCCAGCATCCCGGCCCGTAGACTGAGGTCGTCCACCGGGGAGAGGTTGGCAGACATTTCTTTGGTGAGCAAAGGCAGGATGCGGTAGCGATCCATGGCTGAAGCAAGGGATTCCAGCCCCGCATCGCTGGACATCCAATCCAGGCGGTCGAAAACCTTCAGGTTGATCGGTCCGCGGTAAGCGGCGAGGGTCTTCTCACCGGCAGCATTGAAATAATCTTCAAAATAGGACATGACCAGTTCACGCAGGGTCCGGTAGACAGGTTCACGAAAGCGCAGACCGGTGAAATTGGATTGTGCCACCGCTCCCCAGTACCCATTTTGCTTGAAGAGCGCCAGGATATGGTCATCATCGCGCCCGTTCGGGATGAGTTCCAGGATCAAGGGTGGGTGACCGAGGCGGCGCAATGCCATGGTAGCAAACAGGCCGCCGTCAAAACAGTGCGCCTTCCGGTCACGCAGCACGCGCATCGGGCAGCGGTAGAACTCGTCCTCGCTGTAATGGACGGTATCCAGGAAGGCTTGGATCCTGAAAGGCGTGTTCAGGCCATCCAGAATTTTACGCTCGGAGATTCGCAAACGATAGGTAAGATCATTGTGCATGGATTCATTTCACCTGGAATACCACCCGGGTCAACATTCCCGGTTGGATCTCGATCCACCTCTCGTGCAACACACCGGCCCAGACAAAGGTCACCCGATACCTGCCGGCGGGCAGATCGCCGATGGCGGCATTCTCATGCCAGGGATCGCCCGGGAAGACCATACCCGGATCATAGGAATCCACCTGGTAAGACCTTTCTGCCTGCTGATCCTGATCCTGGAAATACTGAACATTGTAGGATGGAAATATCAACTCTCCGGCACTGTCTTCAGCGCGCAGGGCCAGGCTGCCGTCGCCAGGATGGGGAACCAGCCACAGTTCCGGGTTGAGGCAGGAGTCATAACCGCTTGCTATTGTGCGCACTTCAAAATGGAGATGGCTGCCGGAGGCTGTTCCGGTAAGCCCCACTTCACCGATCACCTGGCCGGCAGTTACCTGCTCGCCTATATTGACATCCAGTTTGGAAAGGTGTGCATAGAGCGTATAGAGTTTCTCGTAGGGTGCATAATGGAAATAGTGAACGAGGACGACAATATTCCCGTAAAAACCAGACCAGGGGCTGAATTTCGTGGACGTATCATCCCCGGAGTAAACCACCCACCCATCTGCGGCCGCCCGGACAGGTGTCCCGGAAGGGTTGTAGAACTCCACCCCGTGATGCGGGATGTAAGTCCCTCCGGCAGTGCTGGCAAAGGGATAACCGCGATCGATCCTGTCCATTCCCGGCGGAAGAATGGGGACCTGGAAGAAAAAATAGGCTGTTTCGATACAGAAATCCGCTGCCAATGGATCGCAGGGGATGAGCGTGGGGATGAGCGTGGGGGTGAACGTGGGGGCGGGAGGGATTGTACTGGTGGGTGTGGAGGAGCTGGTGGCAACCCGGGGACTGGGTGAGACCGATGGATGGATCGCGGGAGTGACTTCGGTGGCGTAACCACAAGCCGCCAGGATCAAACTGGCGGCCAACAGAAGGAATACCTGCGGAGTGGAGGATTTCATGCCAGCGAGAAGCCTCCGCGCTCCTGGATGCATTTACGGATGCTCTGCTCCAATTTTCCAGCCTTTCCTTCGAGAGTATGCAGCTGGCTGAGGAGTGTATCACCGGCAGTCCTATCGGTGAGCCCTGCCAGGTTGATGCGTACATTATATCCAGCCGAAGTAAGAGCCGCCTGTGCCATGGCGGCAGCAGAGGCTCCATCGCTGATGGCATTGAGATTTCCGAGGGCCACCGCCCTTTCAGCGAGCGCCATCACCTTGACAGATTTTTGGGCCACGCCCAGCGGCACCTGTGCGGCACGCAGTGTAGCCTTCTCGATGGTTTCAAGGCGGACTTTCTCCTGCCCGGAAGATTCTCTTGGTAATTTGAAGGCAGCCATCACCTCTTTGAAAGCAGCGGCATCCTCGTCCACGGCCTCGGTCAGTTCGCCGCGCAGGCGCTCCGACTGTTTCAGGATCTCATTCATTTGCGCTTCGACCGCCAGGAACTTTTTCTTTCCGATCGTCAGCCGGGCCACCATGGCAACCAGGGCAGCTCCCATCGCCCCGGCGTGGGCGGCAGCGCTGCCGCCACCCGGAGTGGGTGTGGCTGCGGCAAGGTCATCGAGAAAAGTGGAGCCCGTGGAGTCAGTTCCCGGGAGGCCAAATAAGTGCGCTTCGAGCACCTGGTCAGTCTTGAAACCATCCAATTGCAGGTAACGGACGGCAGTCTCGGTGAGCGCCTCCTGGGGAACGAGACCCACCAGTTCGCAATGATGGATCCCAACCTCGTGGCGCGCCGCTTCGCTGCGGACTGCCTCGACTGCTGCCTGGATGGATGTCTGACGGAAATTGGTCAGGTTCATGGATACCTGTGCCAGCCCTTCAACGAGCATCCCGAGAGCCTTGACGCTTGCCAGACCGCCGGAAGACTGGCGGACAGTTTTTGCAATCGCCTTGGCGATGGTCAGGTCATCGGATGCCAGGTACACGTTAAAGGCTATCAGCGGGTGGCGGGCGCCGATGACCGTGGCGCCTGCAGGACCGAGGCGGGCAGGGCCAAAGTCGGGTTTTCGCTCCGGGTGGGTTTCGATCTCAGCCTTGAGCCCCTCGTACTGCCCGCGGCGGATATTTTCCAGGTTCACCCGTTCAGGCTGCAAGGCGGCTGCCTCGTACAGGTAGATGGGGAGGTTCAATTCGCGCCCGACACGTTCACCCAGGCGTCGGGCGATGAGGATGCAGTCGTCCATGCTGACACCGGAGATCGGCACGAACGGAACGACATCCGTCGCGCCTATGCGCGGGTGGGAGCCGGTATGCAGATCCAGGTTGATCAGTTCAGCCGCCTTGCGTATCCCCTGGAAGGCTGCTTCCTCAACTTCCTTGGGCGAGCCCAGGAAGGTGACCACCGTGCGATTATGGTCGATATCCGAGTGGCGGTCGAGCACGGTCACCCCGGCTGAAGTGATGGCGGAGACGATGGCTTCGACCACTTCAGACCGGCGGGCTTCGGAAAAATTGGGGATGCATTCGACAAGGGGGGAAGGCATGGTTTATTTAAGAGCAAGTCATCAGGTTGGGCGAAACGGGGCAATTATACCGTACGGGATAAATATTCTGGTCAGAAGACTATTATCAGTAAGGCAGGATCCTAAAAATGGTAAGAATAATCCAGGAGGATATTCTGATGAGTTCAATCCTCGCTGTCTTCCGGTCCTTCCCTGCCGGGGTAATGCCGCTCCACTGCAGTCTCGATCTCCTTTGCGCTGTGCCGGTTGCATGCCACCAGAGGGCGGGCCTCATCGGGTACCAGTTGCCCGCCGTGGCTGATCACGCTGCATGCCACCATCCTGCCTGAAGGCGAATGGATCACCAGCAGGTTGTAGATCTTTCCGCAGACGATGCACCCATGGGGTTCTACAATATTCGTGTTGTCTGGCATGTGCAAATCTCGCCGGTTTCCGGTATTCAATCCCGGGCACCCATCTTCAGGTTCTTCTTGTTTACCAGTGCAGTATCAGAGTTTTGCCTTCGCGAGAGCCATTGCGCCCAGGGCACCGGAACGCCTGCCGAGAGCCGGCGGGACGATGAAACTTTCCAGCGAGCCGGAATACACCGGTGAGGCGATGTAGCCATTCAGCAATCTCTTCACCTTGGTGCGTATGGAGGGGAAGAGGGGCTCATGTTCCATCACTCCGCCGCCCAGCACGATCCGTTGGGGGGAAAGGGTCAGGATCACATTCACCAGGGCATAAGCGATATACCAGGCCTCCTGCTCCCAGGCGGGGTGGTGGGTGGGGAGAGTCTCAGCGGGTTTTCTCCAGCGCTGGGCGAGAGCGGGTCCGCTCGCCATGCCTTCGAAGCAGTCTCCGTGGAAGGGGCAGGTGCCGGGAAACGGGTCGCGCTTGCGATCGTGCGGCAGGCGCATGTGACCTGCTTCGGGGTGGGTGAGACCATGGATGACCTTCCCGTTGATGATCACCCCGGCGCCAATGCCGGTACCGATGGTGAAATATACGAATGACTCGAGTCTCTTGTTCTCCGGATTCAAGGAAAATTCACCATAGGCTGCCGCGTTCACATCCAGGTCGAATGCCATCGGGAGGTTGAATTCCCTGGTGAATGCAGCCAGCACATTGACCCCGCTCCAGCCGGGCTTGGGTGTGGCAGTGATGGAGCCGTAACTTGCAGAGGCGGGATTCAGGTCCAGAGGCCCAAAAGGTGCCAGTCCGATCGCTGATAGGTCAAACTTCTGGAAGAAGGCGACCGCCTTGGAAAGGGTCTCCTCGGGGGTTGTGGTGGGGAAGCGTACTTCCTCGAGAATGGAGCCTTTCCCGCCCCCAACCACGCAGTAGAATTTTGTCCCGCCGCCTTCCATGCCTCCATAGAGTTTCTTCATTCAGCCCTCCTTCTACTGTGTGCAGCGATGAAACGTTCTGGGTCAGAAAGGAAAACCTGCTGGCATGCTTCTGTGCAGAAATAGACCGTCTGTCCGTGAAATTCCCCTTGCGGGAAAAATGCCTGGTCCCCCTGAATACTACGCTGGCAGACGGTTTTCAGCGAATCCAACCTGGTTTCGATGGATGTGGCTATGGTGGAAGAGTGGGATTGGATCTTTATTCGTTGTGCCATCTTTCAAATTGACCTTCGCAATAATTATAACCTTGGAGGGATGGAATTTGCCAGCAGACGGTGTCTTCTACCTCAGGAGGACATGAATTGCGGAGGAGGCTTCCTTTCGCATTTGCACCAATTGGCAGTACAATCATCCCATGTTCCGTATAAGAAGATGGAGTTTTCTCCTATCCATTCTACTGGCTGCCTGTGCCCGCCCGTGGACGGCGACCAGCGTGGTCACCCCGGCTCCAGTATGGACCACGCGGGAGGTGCCCACAGCCGGACTGGAGACCCCAACCCTTTCCTTCCGCCTGCCGACCATGCGACCGTCCGATGCGCCGATGCTGACACCCACGGCGGATAGCCCTCATTATCAAACGGTGGCGGCGGGGGGGCCGGAAATCTACATTGTCCAGAGCGGCGATATGCTGAGTACCATTGCCGAATACTACCATGTCAGCGTGGAAGCGATCGTACGCGCAAACAATATTTCCAATCCAGATGCTCTCGAAGTGGGGCAAAAATTGATCATCCCGGTGGGAGCACCCGAAGCGCCAGGACCGGCTTATAAATTGGTCCCCGATTCTGAACTGGTCTATGGACCGATGAGCGGCCTTTTCGATATTGCCGGGTTCATCGCCAGCCAGGGGGGCTACCTGGCAAATTACTCTCAGGATGTGAACGGCGTCACCCTGGATGCTGCCCAGATCGTCCAGCTCATCGCCCAGGATTACTCGGTCAGCCCGCGCCTGCTGCTGGCACTGCTGGAATATCGCTCAGGTTGGGTCTCCAACCTCAATCCGGATCCCAGCCTTGGGGATACACCCTTTGGATATATTGACAACTGGTATAACGGTTTGTATCGTCAATTAGCCTGGGCTGCCATCCAGCTCAACAGCGGTTTCTACAACTGGACTGTGGATGGCGACCATAAATGGATACTCACGGACGGGGCCATCGTCCCGATCGATCCCACCATCAACGCCGGAACGGCGGGCGTGCAAAATTTCTTCGCCAAACTGGATGATTATCCCACCTGGATGCGGGATGTCTCCCCGGGAGGGATCTTCGATACCTATTATTTGCTTTTTGGTTATCCCTTTGACCTGTCTATTGAGCCGCTCATCCCGGCTGACCTGATCCAGCCATTGCTGCAATTGCCTTTCAGCATGGGGGAGATCTGGTCCTTTACCGGGGGGCCTCACCTCTCCTGGGATGCAGGAACCCCCTACGGGGCACTGGATTTTGCCCCTCCCGGTGAAGCGCTGGGCTGTGTCGAGTCGGATAACTGGGTGACAGCCGTGGCAAATGGATTGGTCACGCGCACGGGCGAGGGCGTGGTGATCCAGGATCTGGACGGGGACGGGAATGAGGGCAGCGGTTGGGTCATCCTGTACATGCACGTGGAGAGCCGGGAGAGGGTTTCTCCGCAGACCTACCTGCGCAGCGGGGAACCGGTGGGTCATCCATCCTGCGAAGGCGGCATATATACGGGTACGCATGTCCATCTGGCGCGTAAATTCAACGGCGTCTGGATCCCTGCCAGCGGGGCGGTGCCGTTCAACCTAAGCGGGTGGATTTCCTCTGGAACTGGCGAAGATTACGTCGGCACGCTCACACGGAACGGCGTGGTGGTCGAAGCCTTCGAAAGCAACAGCACGGTCAACAAGATCCAGCGCTGAAAATGAGCCCGGGGTTCAAAGGCGGTATAATCTGCCCGATGGTTCCCTTCGAGCAAAAGAGCATCATTCTTCTTTTAACAGCCGGGTTGTTGTTAACCTCCTGCGGTCCCAATCTCTGGGGGACAAATGCACCCGACCTGACGCCTTCGCCCATTTCCAGTGAGACGGCGACAGAATTTTCCACCCCCACTTCGACAAACATGCCGGCTCTAGCCACCACACCGGCAACCACCACTCCCCCTGAACCGACGTCCACACTCACTGCCACCGTCACGGTTGGAACGCCGCGACCATCCCTGGTCTACTTTTCCCAGTCGGGAGACAGCCTGGAAGCGATTGCGTTCCATTTTGGTGTACCGACTTCGGAGATTACCTCCTCTAGCAGCCTGCCGGTCAGCGGCTTGCTTGATCCGAATACCCTGCTCCTGATCCCCAACCTGTTGTCCCAGGCAACAACCACGCCCGCCTCGCAGATCATACCGGATAGCGAGCTGGTCTATTCGCCCAGCGCGGTTGGTTTTGATATCGAACAGTATATCGATTCAGCGGGTGGAACCCTGCGTTCCCTCCAGGTGCCCATGATCAATGGTTTAACCAGTGCGGCACATGGGATCCAGCAGATTGCGAATGAAAGCTCGATCAACCCCCACATGCTGCTGGCACTCATCCAGTACCATACCGGTTGGGTGCAGGGTGTATCAAAACCGGGCATTGACCCGAATTATCCGTTGGGGTATCGTGACTCTCAATATAAAGGTTTATTCCTGCAGATGCACCTGATGGTGAAAGAACTGCTGACCGGATATTACGGCTGGCGCGACGGCTCCTTGCTGAGCCTGACCTTTCCGGATGGTACCAGCCTGCGGCTTGCTCCGGATCTGAACGCCGGCAGTGTTGCCCTGCAATACTTGTTCTCAAGGCATCTCAACCAGGTGGATTGGCTGCAAGCCATCGACCCGAACAGCGGCTTTCCTGCGCTCTTCACTAGCATGTTTGGTGATCCATGGGAACGGGCTCAGGAAACCGGTCCGCTCTTTCCTCCCGGCGTGGCCCAGCCGGTTTTCAGCCTGCCGTTTGAAGTGGGGGTGTTGTGGAATCTCACCAGCGGTCCGCATGCTGCCTGGGAGCAGGAGAGCGCCAGGGGCGCCCTGGATTTCGCTCCCGCGGGAGTACAGGACTGTGCTGAATCAAATGCCTGGGTGGTTGCGGTGGCATCCGGACAGATCGTGCGCTCCGAAATCGGTTATGTGGTCCTCGACGTTGACCCGGATGGTCTCGAGCAGACCGGCTGGGTGGTGCTTTACCAGCACATCTCAAGCAAGGATCGCATCCCCGTAGGCCGGCAGGTGAAGGGCGGTGACCATATCGGGCACCCCTCCTGCGAGGGAGGCACGGCCACCGGCACCCATATCCATATTGCCCGCAAGTATAACGGCGAGTGGATGGCAGCAGGCGACCCGCTGCCATTCGTCATGAGCGGATGGACAGCCCATGCCGGCAGTGCCCTGCGGCAGGGCAGCCTGACCAAAGGCAACCGGACGATCACCGCCAGCCCGGTGGGGTCGTATGAGTCGCAGATCATCCGTCGTGCGGGTGAATAACCTTATCCTCCCGTGTTCGATCCCAAGAGAACTTTCCTGCTCCTCATCATACTTGCCCTGGCAGCCTGCCAGCCGCGAGGTGGTGATTTAACTCCTGAGCCCGTGGCTCCCACGCAGACTGCAGGTGTCACTGCGACAGCCATGCCGACACGTCCCGAATATGATCCCGGTGCGTTCGTGGACTATACAGCCCAAACCGGAGACACCCTTCCCGCGTTGGCGTCCCATTTCAACACCACCGTACAGGAAATTCGGGATGCCAATCCTGACATCCCTGCGGACGCCACGACCATGCCGCCTGGCATGCCAATGAAAATTCCCATTTATTATCTGCCCTTCTGGGGGACAAGTTTTCAGATATTACCGGACAGTCAGTTCATAAACGGCCCGTCCGCCGTTCCTTTCGACACCCGCGCGTATGTCACCAGCCATCCGGGATGGCTGAAGGATTACAGCACCTACCTCGCGGACGCGACCCGGTCCGGTGCTGAGATTGTGGATATTGTAGCCACCAATTACAGCATCAGCCCGCGGGTGTTGCTGGCGCTGTTGGAATTCCAGACCGGAGCGCTTTCCCAACCTGTGGCCCCCCGGGGAAGTTTCCCTCTCGGGGAGGTGGATTACAGGCACACCGGGCTGTATATGCAACTCATCTGGGCGGCAGATGTGCTCAACAATGGTTATTACGGCTGGCGCACCGGAAGCCTGACTGAACTGGAACACCTCGAAGGGAGTGTCGAGCGTCCCGATCCCTGGCAGACCGCAGCCACGGTGGCGTTCCAATACTATTTTTCACAGCACAATTCCTCCGCGGATTATGCCCTTGCCATCGGACCTGATGGTTTGGCGAAGTCGTACCAGTCATTATTTGGCGATCCCTGGACTGCTGACCAACCGCATATCCCTGTCAGTTTGAAACAACCGGAATTGACCTTACCCTTCCCGGAAGGCGATACATGGACCTTCACTGGCGGTCCGCATACAGCGTGGGGCAGCCTCCTGCCCTGGTCGGCGCTGGATTTTGCACCCCCTGCCGCTGTTGGCGGCTGTGTAACGACACCTGCAGTGGCAACTGCCATGGCGGATGGCATGGTGGTGAGGTCCGAGAGGGGGGTGGTGATGCTCGACCTGGATCAGGATGGGGACGAACGAACCGGATGGGATATCCTTTATTTGCATGTTGCCACCATTGGGCGCGCCTCGGTCGGAAGGAGATTAAAGGCGGGCGATCCGGTTGGATATCCCTCCTGCGAAGGCGGGACAGCCACCGGCACGCACATCCATGTGGCCCGCAAATACAATGGTGAATGGATCCCCGTGGACAGTGCTATCGCTTTCAACCTGGATGGATGGATTGCCCAGATCGGTGACGCCCCTTATGAGGGTATCCTGCGGCGGGGCAACCAGACGGTCACTGCTTGCGAATGCTCGGATGCCGCCAGCCAGGTGAAGTCGGGGAAATGAAAGAACACCCGGTTGCGAGCTTTCCGGGTGTAGTTTCAATTTTATTTATTAGGATGGGGAATCTGATTTCTCTTTACTGACGATCAGGTTTCGTGAACCAGGTCTCTCAATTCGCGGCGCGGGCGCACCGACGGCACTTTGCCGGCATAGCCAATCGGGAGCATCGCAACCGGTCTCAATCCGGAGGGGATTTTCGCGATCCGGCTGACCTCAGCTTCATCGAAAGCGCCCACCCAGACGGTATCCAGCCCAAGGGCTTTGGCAGCCAGGCTGGCATAAGCACAGGCGATCGTGGCGTCCTGGATGCAATATAATCCAACCCCGCGTTCTTTATAGCGTTCTTCCGAGCGGGCAGGGTTGGCGCAAAAGACCAGCACCAATGGCGCTTCTGCCAGGAAGCCCTGGTCCCAGGAGGCCTGCACGAGCGCCTGCCGTTGTTCCAACTTGCGGACAATGTAGATCTCGTACCCTTGAAGATTGCCGGCGGAAGGGGCTTTATTTACAGTCTCGAGGATCTTCTGGACCTTCTCCTCTTCAACAGGCATATCGGCATATTTTCGCATCGAATGACGTTCTTCCACTGTCTTAAAAAAATCCATGTTCTCTCCCTATTACTGCAAGTAATTGCGAGGCAATGAACGTTCCCCTGCCGATTGATTTTACCCGATAAACTATCCAGGTGCAGGAGATCACCCGGGAGTGCGCACGATCAGCACGGAGCAGCCCGAATAATGGACCAGTTTCCGGGAGACGCTGCCCAGCAGCCAGGACCGCACCCGGCTCAAGCCGCGCGAGCCGGCAGCAATGAGATCGATCCTATTGCGCTTCGCATAGCTGATAATCTCGGTGGCGGCATCCCCGCGCTTGAGGATGGTTTCGACCTTGATTTGACCGGCAGCCATGATTGCGCCGATGCGTTCCAGCAGATGCTGTCCTTCGGCTTCTTCCTCCGCAAGCCGGAGGGCTTGTTCTTCTGAAGCTGAGGCCGGCTCGCCCTGACCGTTCTCTCGCCCTTTGGTTCCGGATGCCGCCAACGGCGGCGGCAGTACATGCATGATGCGCAGATCCACCGGGTCGGGGAATGGAAATTGAAGCATGCATTCCGCTGCATGCTGGCTGTTCGAGGATCCATCCACGACAAGCAGGATCCGCCGCAATCTTTTGAATGGTGCCCGCACCACAAGCACCGGGCAGGGAGCATATTCAATCACCTGCTGCGCCACGCCTCCCAGCAGGATGCCAAGTGTGGCGCGCAAGCCTCTCGCGCCCAGCACAATCAGGTCATTGTGATGCTGTTCGGCAAACTCGATTATTTTCTCAGCCGGGGATCCAAGCAATAGTTCAGGGTCGGCAGACAGACCTCTGTCCCGAAGTCTGGCACAATTTTCTTTTCCGGCAGCCTCCAGTTGAAAAAGCTCGGTTGCCTGCTGGGAGCCAAACACCCTCAGTATGGTGGTGTGAGTATCCGGGGTCAGGGATAACTTGAGCAGCAATTGGATGGCTGCGCGGGCGTGAACCGATCCATCATCAGCCACCAGTATGTTCTTCAAACAGACAGGTTTGACCATGTGCACTCCTTTCTCTCACCCGGTCTTGAAACTCCCACTTGTATACTTTATCACAATGCAGGTTCCAATTCCAGCCCCTTTGACGGAACCGGTGTTATCCTTTAAACTCAGGTATTCCAAAAACCGGGAGGCTGGTTTGGACATGGATTTGAAAGGTAAGATCATGCTGGTGACCGGCGCAACCAATGGGATCGGGCGGGTGACGGCTCGTGAGTTGGCGCGTCTTGGAGCGCAGGTAACCCTCCTGAGCCGCAATGCTGAGAAGTGCGCACGGGTGGCTGAAGAAATAAGAAGGGATACTGGTACCTCCGTTGATTATCTTGCCGCGGACCTGTCGACACTGGAGGGTATCGCACGGGCTGCGGAGGCTTTCAAGCAGCGCCAGCGAAGACTGGATATGCTGGTAAACAACGCGGGAGGTGTTTTCATCCGGCGATCGGTCACTGCGGATGGCCTGGAAATGACCTTTGCTCTCAACCACCTGGCTTACTTCCTGCTGACCGGCTTGCTGCTGGATGTGCTGAAACAAAGCGCACCGGCGCGGGTGGTGAATGTGTCCTCCGGTTTGCATATGCGCGCACACCTGGATTTCGACGACCTCCAGAATATAAAGCGATATTCCGGATTCCAGGCCTATGGGCGATCCAAACTAGCCAATGTCCTTTTTACCTACGAGCTTGCCCGTCGACTGGCAGGGAGCGGTGTGACAGTGAATTGCCTGCATCCGGGCTACGTGAACACGGGGCTCTCGCTCAACAATGGTCCGATCTACGGTGTGTTTGCCGGGTTGAGTGCCCGTCTGTTCGGTCGAAAACCGGAGGAGGGTGCCCGAACGAGCATCTACCTGGCTGCCTCCCCGGAAGTGGAGGGGGTGACCGGTAAATATTTTACCGATTGCCAGCCTATCTCCTCCAGCCCCGAGTCTTACGATAAGGAAGTCGCAGCAAGGCTGTGGCATGACAGCCTGGAGATTTGCAGGAAAGTCATGTAACCTGCGGCACGAAACAGGGTTTCTTTTATGGAGTCCGACACCCAGAATCTAAGGAGAATGCAATGACCCAGCCAAAATCCGGCGCTCAGATCAGTACGAAAGCCTTTCTTCAAGCAGTCGCTATCATTTTCATCCTGATGATGGCGGCGGGGATCATGACCAGGTTGGTTCCTGCCGGGCAGTATTCCCGCCTGGAAGTGGACGGCCGGCAGGTGATCGATGCCACCTCGTTCAACCTCACCGAACGCCCCAATTACCCGATCTGGCGGTGGTTCACGGCGCCGTTCGAGGTGCTGGGAGCCGAAGGAAATATCACCGTCATTGCCATCATCCTTTTCATCCTGCTGGTGGGCGTGGCATTTGCCGTGATGGATAAGAGCGGCATTTTAAAATCAGCCATTACGCGCATCATCAAAGCCTTCGGCGGACACAAGTACAGGATGATGCTGGTCATCACCTTTTTCTTCATGGCGCTGGGCGGTTTCTTCGGTATCTTCGAGGAAGTGATCCCGCTGGTGCCGATCATTATCGCCCTTTCCTTCTCCCTGGGCTGGGACTCACTGGTCGGGCTGGGCATGTCGGTGCTCGCCACCAATGTCGGTTTTTCGATGGCGGTTTTCAATCCCTTCACGATTGGTGTCTCACAGAAACTTGCCGGGTTACCGCTTTTCTCCGGCGCGCTGCCGCGCATCGCAATCTTCGTCGCCGGGTATATCATCCTGGCCCTATTTCTACGAGCCTATGCCAGGAAGATAGATTCCCACCCGGAAGCCTCGCCTGTATTTAAAGAAGACCAGCCAGAGCGCTTGCGCCTGGGGGCTTTCGAAATGGACCGGACCGACGACCCACGTATGAAAAGGGCGATCATTTTCCTGGCAATCTTCTTCATCCTGATCCTGGCAGTGCTCGTCGCATCACCTTTCGTGACCTTTCTCTCGGATTACGCCCTGCCCCTGACCGGACTGTTATTCGTCATCGGTGGCATTGGAGCCGGGCTGATCGCAGGGGTGGGGAGGTCAGTCTGGAAAGCAGCCTGGGATGGATTCCTGGGGATCGCTCCAGCGGTGCCATTATTGATGATGGCTGCCTCTGTCCGCTATATTGTCGCCAGCGGAGGCATCCTGGACACCATCCTGCACTGGGCTTCGACTGCTTTTACCGGCGTCAGTCCCTTTGCCGCGGGTATGATGATCTACGGTCTCACACTGGTGATGGAATTGTTCATTACATCCGGTTCGGCAAAAGCCCTGCTGCTGATCCCTATCCTGATGCCGTTGGCGGACCTGGTGCATGTCAACCGGCAGATCGCTGTCAGCGCCTACTGCTTTGGCGACGGCTTTTCCAACCTGGTCTACCCGACTAACGCGGCACTATTAATCACTCTCAGCCTGACGGTTGTACCTTATCACAAGTGGGTCAGGTGGTTGCTCAAATTATGGTTCTGGATCTTCCTTGCCACGGTGGCTTTCCTCGCCCTGGCTGTTGCCCTGGGTTACGGACCATTCTAGGCCCGCCTGGCTGTTACCCTGCCGTCGGATAACCACGTATGTCACAATATTTCGCTTTCGATTACAACGGTGCCCCCTTCATCCTGTTCGGAACCTGGCATCTTGTCGCCCTGCTTGTCATCGCGCTGCTGAATGTCGGCCTGCTGGTCTTTCGCGGAACCTCTGAAAAGACACGCACCACGGTGCGCTGGTCGATGGCAATTGTGCTGTGGGCGGACGAGGCTTCCTGGCAAATCTGGAATGCTTATTGGGGTCATTGGAACGTCAGGACCATGCTGCCGCTGCACCTGTGCAGCGTGCTCATCTGGCTGGCAGGCTTCATGCTGGTGTTTAAGAGTTACCGGATCTATGAATTTGTCTACTTTCTGGGCATCGGCGGGGCAATCCAGGCGCTGCTGACTCCCGACGCCGGGATCTACGGTTTTCCGCACTATCGAATCTTCCAGACTCTGATTTCCCATGGATTGCTCGTCACTGCGGGAATTTTCATGACCACCGTGGAGGGTTTCCGCCCTACATGGAAATCGATCCTGAGGGTGGCGATCGTAGCCAATATCTACCTGGTCTGCATCTATTTCGTCAATGTTGCCCTGGGCAGCAACTACATGATGCTCAATGGCAAACCCGGCAATGCCAGTTTGCTTGATGTTCTCCCGCCATGGCCGTACTACATCCCATTTCTTGAACTGATCGGAGTGGTCACCTGCCTGCTGCTCTATACGCCGTACATCATCCGGGATTGGCAGGCTAAATCCAGCAAAAACTGAGTCATCGAATCCTGCCACGATAATGGGAGACATGCCAGATTGTTAAGGAGTGAACTCCCACCTTGAAAAAGAAAAGGAGAATGCAAGCTCTCGACCAATCCCCGCCAGAAGGCGGGGTTTTGGCTATTGATTTTCATCCCCACATCCCTATAATAAGAATAATTGCATCCGAAAGACTTGATGCCCTCAATCCCTCAGGTGGCGAGCCCGGCATTAAGCAAGCAGTATGTAATCCTTATCAAATTGGATTGGAGGATCCATGCAGTCACATATTTCGAACCGAATTCGCAGGTTGGCAACCGTCATTTTTCTGCTGGTGACAATCCTCCTTCCGGGCGACCATGCCTTTGCCCAGCAGGGGTATGATCCCAGCCCTCCCGACCAGACGGTAAAACTTATCTTCATCCATCATTCCACCGGCGAGAACTGGCTGCGGGATGATTATGGAGGCCTCGGTCAGGCACTTGCTGAGAATAATTATTTTGTCAGCGATACCAACTACGGCTGGGGTCCCGATTCCATCGGTGACCGGACCGATATTCCCAACTGGGAGGAGTGGTTCAGCAGCGACCAGACACAAGTTTATATGGATGCCCTGTTCAACGAAAGCGGGCAGAATGCTGATTACTCGCGCCTGGCGGCTGATTCTGGCGGAGAGAACCAGATCATACTCTTCAAATCCTGCTTCCCCAACTCCGCCCTGGAAGGCAACCCGGACGACCCGCCTTCCGCGGATGGCTGGCTGACGGTAGGTCATGCAAAATACGTTTACAACGAGATCCTACAGTATTTCAGCACCCAGCCCGGAAAATTATTCGTGGTCATCACCGCGCCGCCGTTGAGCGATTCGACTTATGCCGAGAACGCCCGCGCTTTCAACCAGTGGCTGACCAACGATTGGTTGGACGAGAACGACTACACCCTCGCCAATGTGGCTGTTTTTGATTTCTACAACATCCTCACCGCGCGGGATGCCCATCACCGGTACCAGGAGGGTTATATTGAACACTCCTATGGCAGCAGCAACACCCTGGCGTATCCATCCGGAGATGACCACCCTTCCGAGAGAGGCAGCCGCAAAGCCACCGATGAATTCGTCCCGCTGCTCAACGTTTTCTACCATCGCTGGCAGTTGGAAAACCCAGGGGATCAACCTGTGGAGGGATCGGGAGATAACCAGCCTCCTCAGGAGGTGAATACTGAATCTGCTCCTGATGAACCAGCCGGCGTGCCCCTCCCGCCGGAGACAGTCCTGTCGATCGATGATTTCGAAGCGGGTTCGGACAATTGGGCGGTGTTTTATGACGAAACCACCGACACCAGCCTCACCTGCACTGCGGAGCAGGGGACGGGCAGCAATGGGTCGGCTTCGCTGCGAATCGATTTTTCCGTTGCCCCCGGCGGCTGGGCCAACTGCACCCTATTCTTCGACACGCCCCAGGACTGGAGCGAGGGGGAATGGCTGGCATTCGATATCCATTCCCTGGAATCCGGTCAACCGTTCAATGTGATCGTCTATTCGGGAACGGGGGAGGTCTTCGAGACCTATGTCCAGCGGAAGGAAACCCCGGTGGAATACCAGGAGGGATTTCTACCATTCACAGCAATGTGGAAGGATTTCCGGCGGGTGGAATGGGAGGCTGATGCGAATTCGGAATTTGAAAAAAGCGGGCAGGTGAGAGGGATAGGTTTCGGATTGGATGCGGGTTCAGATAATCCAAGGTCAGGCAGCCTGTGGATCGATAATATCCGCCTCGAGAAAAGCCCCACTTACGAACAAAATGAAAATCCATTGAAGATTGGACTACCCTGCTCAGGCTCCTTGCTCATTTTCTTTGGACTATTGTGCCTGAAATTGGCATTCCAGCGTAAAAATTAACCCGCTGAGGCTTTCCAGGTATACAATTTCTATATTTATCCGGTATTGATGGAGAATTCTATGCGATTTGATAGCACAACCGGTCAGGAAGACCATATAATTGAGACACGTAGACCTTGGGTCTGCGTGGATGATACACAGGAAATCATTTAGTAACTTTGCGCTGACATCAGCGTACATATAATAAGAACACACTATCTTGAAGGAGAATACATATGGAAAAGAAGAACCGCACGCAGTTGGTCCTGGGGTTGATCCTCATCCTGGTGGCAGGCTGGCTTATCGCCACCCGGATCAATCCTGGATTGGCTGACCTGCTGCACCTGACCTTTGCCTGGCCCATGTGGGTCATGCTGGCTGGAGCCATCCTGTTGGTCATCGGGCTGCTGGTCGGGGAAGCCGACATGGCCATTCCCGCCTGTATCGTGGCTGGCATCGGGGGCATCCTTTACTATCAGGATGCGACCGGTCACTGGGAATCATGGTCATACCTGTGGACGCTCATCCCGGGTTTTGTCGGTTTGGGAAGGATCCTATCCGGCATCATCGGTGGCAATTTCATGACCAGCCTGAAAGAAGGGCTAAAGTTGTTGCTGGCCTGCCTCATCCTTTTCACCATCTTTGCCACCATCTTTAATGCCTGGACGATCTTCGGTCCCTTTAGCGCTTATGTCCCGATCGCCCTCCTGTTCCTATTTGGAACCTGGCTCATCGTGCGCGGGATCATCCGCCGAAAATAGAGAGGAGATCCCATGCGTAAAAGAGGAAGTCTTTTTTGGGGTAGCGTACTGATCCTGCTTGCCCTTCTGCTGCTCCTGAAGCAGATGGGAATGATTGCGGGAGATATTTTCGGATATTTCTGGCCTATCCTGGTGATTGCATTTGGCATCTGGTTCATCGTTGGTTACTTTACCAGGGGCCGACCAGGCGCTAGCGAACAGGTGTCGATCCCGCTTGAAGGAGCGACGAGCGCATCCATCCGGCTCGATCATGCGGCTGGCAAGCTTACCCTGCGTTCAGGAGCCGGACCGAATGAGATTGTCAACGGCCTGGTCAGCGATGAGTTGAGCATCAAGAGCCTTGTAGAGGCTGGGCGGATGGATGTCAGGTTGCGCCCATCCCAACAGGCTTGGGGCTGGTGGCCCGGGGACAGCCTTGATTGGGACATCCGCCTGAACCGGGAGATCCCCTTGAGCCTGAAAATTGATAGCGGCGCGAGCACATCCATCCTGGACTTGAGCGATCTGAAGGTCATCGACCTGAAAATCAATACCGGGGCCAGCAGCACCGTGTTGACCCTGCCGGCCAGTTCCGGGAATACGCGCGCCGACATCGACACCGGAGCATCGTCGCTCAAGGTCAACATCCCCGCAGGTGTCGCAGCGAAGATCCAGGTCAAGAGCGGGATCGCTTCCGTAAATGTGGATGCACGCTTCCCGCGCATCACCAGCGGCCTGTATCAATCCTCCGACTATGACACGGCAGCCAACCGGGTCGACATGACCATCGATGCCGGGGTCGGTTCGATCGAAATTATCTAGAGGAGCGCAAAATGAAACGATTCGATTACCGCATCCTGATCGGTGCGGCATTGATCCTCGGCGGCATCCTGATGCTGCTGGACAAGACAGGGATTCTCAAGGGCGCCGGCAGTTATTTTTGGGCGGGAGTGCTGGCAATTGCTGCGGGTCTCTTCTTATTCTGGTTCTTCAGCGACCGCTCGAAATGGTGGGCTGCCATCCCCGGTTTCACCCTGGCTGGCATGGCTGTATCAGCCCTGCTGATGGATGCCCCCGGCTGGAGCGGTCTGGCCACCCTGGGCGGGATCGGGGTGGGTTTCTGGGCAGTGTATTTCCGCCAGCGTTCCCACTGGTGGGCCATCATCCCTGGCGGCGTGCTGCTCACCCTGGGATTAACTTCGGCACTGACGGAAGCCTTTAATATTATTGATACTGGCGGCGTGTTCTTTGTTGGCCTTGGGATCACGTTCCTGCTGGTGGGTCTGCTGGCCCGGATGAAATGGGCTTACATCCCCGCGGCAGTGTTGCTGCTGCTTGGTTTCTTCCTTGGCACGCCATTTGTAGGTGCCCTGGAGTATGCCTGGATCGGGATCCTGATGATCGCAGGCATCGTGCTGGTTATCAGCGCAGCCAGATCGAAGTAATAATAGTTAGATGAAAGAACCCCCTGCCAGTCGGGCAGGGGGTTTGTTGTCAATTGAGCCAGGGATGGAACTATACTGATTCCACGCTTTGGATATCCGGGAAAAATTGACGTACTGTTCCCTCCACCCAGCCGTGTAAAGTCGATGGGGATAACGGGCAACCCAGGCAGGAACCACCCAGGTGCACTTTCAATATCTTCCCGTCAAACGAGATATATTCTGCCGATCCGCCGTGGAAGGTTTCGATGTATGCGCTTAATTGTTCCACCAGCGCCTTCATCTGGAGTTCGGTTTTCGGGTCAACCCTGGTCGCAGACATGGCAATGCACCTCAATTGTTTGGCTGCTGGCGCATTCCGTTAGCCAGCATGGAATTGACCCGACCCTGCTGGCTGTGCTGGCGTTCTGCGATGATCGCCGACAGGCGATCCAGTATGACCTTGCCCAGTTCGGGATGCTTCTCGAAAAGTTTCCGCAGATCTGCTCCTCGGATGCGTAAAACCTCGCTGTCCAATGCGCATAACGCTCCCGAAGTATACACCGGATTACCCATGGCAGCCGACCAGCCAAAAATACCCCCGGGCATCACATGGGTCAAATTCATGGCCGGTCCATCATCCGGTTTATAACGGATCGTGATTTCGCCCGTTACAACCAGGTACAGAAAATCTGCATAATCTCCCTGTTCAAACACAACCGTTCCCGCAACCCAGGTTTGGGGTGCGAAGAACGGGGCGAGCAGCTGGATTTCAGCCGCGCTCAGCCCTTTGAAGAAGAGCAGGTGAGTGTATTTCTCGAGATCCATGATTATATAGGATATTAGTCAATGCAGCCTTTCCTATCTAGTGGCAAATATCCTAAAAGACCGGACATTCGTCCGTGTGTTATGTCATGAAAATGGATCGATTCAGGTATACTCGGAGGTGCAACTATCGGGCAAGGAATTCATCTAATGAGTGATGGCAAACCTGAACTATCCATCGAAGCGTTGAAGTCCGGAAATCGCGATGAATTTTCAAAATTGGTCGACGGTTACTCCGGGATGATCTACCGGCTGGCCCTTAAAATGATTGGCAACCCCGCGGATGCTGAGGACATTCTTCAGAACACATTTCTTAAAGCGTTCCAGCACATCGCTGAATTCGAAGCGCGCTCCAGCCTGTCCACCTGGCTGTACCGGATCGGTGCAAACGAAGCCTTGATGCTGATCCGCAAACGCCGACCTGAAATGGTTCTCAGCGAGGTCGGTGCGGAGGAATCTGAGCAGGAAGATGTTTACCCGGCCCAATTCACCGACTGGTGCTGTTTGCCGGAAAATGAATTTCTCTCAACTGAATCCAAAGCCGCGCTGGACCAGGCTGTGCAGCACCTGCCGGAGAACCTGCGGATCGTTTTTATCCTGCGTGATATCGAGGGTCTCTCCATACAAGAAACCGGGGATGCGCTTGATCTGAGCGAGACGAATGTGAAGACCCGCTTGCTGCGAGCCCGTTTGCGGCTGAGGGAGGAACTCAGCAATTATTATAGTGAACGGCTGAAAGAGAGGAGACAGGAATGAGCGATCATGAACACTCCAATTGCCAGTCCCTGCTGGGTTCCCTGTCCGAATATGTGGACGGCACCCTAAGGCAGGAACTGTGCGCAGAGATCGAAAACCATCTCTCTGAATGCCAGAATTGCCACCTTGTGGTGGATACCCTGCGCAAGACGATCTCTTTGTACCACCAGTCCGCTGCTGAAGCAGGCGAAGTACCGGCAATGGTCAAGGAACGCCTTTTCCGAGTCCTGAACCTTGATGACTATATTCGTCATTGATTTGGCAGCGGGAGTAATCCATCCACGATGCCAGTTTGGTGCAATTACAGGGAACGACAGGAAACTGGATAGAATTAAGGTTCATTCCCCTCCATCTCAAATCCATCCATATTAAAACACCATGATTGAATCCAAGAAACCAGACCGGCGCAGGACTGCGTTGATCACTTTTTTCGCCGGCGGGATTTTCCTGCTCGGAGCAGGATTGATCCCATTGATTGCAGCCGCGCAACAAAAAGCCCTGGCTGGTGCAAGCCCTATTATTGCTCCTGTAATGCTCGATTCCTCAACCCCGGACCTGGCGTTGAAAGATCTTGCCGGCAGGGCTGTCTCGATGGGCGACCTGCGCGGGCGCATGATCCTGGTTAATAATTGGGCTACCTGGTGCCCTCCCTGCAAGGATGAAATCCCCGAATTGGAAGCCTACCAGGCTGCCCACCAGGCGGAGGGATTTCTTGTGGTGGCGATCGAATCGGGAGAATCCGCCGAACAGGTGGCTGCCTTCGTCAGGGAAAATGGAGTGACCCTCACCATCTGGCTCGATCCATCTGGGTCGGCGTTGGACGCCTTTCAGAACTGGGATCTGCCCAGCAGTTATGTCATCGACAGGGAGGGGAGGCTGCGCATGGCGTGGACGGGCGCCATAAACCAGGCGACGCTGGAAAAATATGTAACCCCGTTATTGGAGGAGAACAAATGAACTCAAGCGTAATTTGGCATCAGGGACTAAGTTTCACAGGCAAGGCGGATACCGGCTTCGAGGTGCCGCTCGGTGCAGACCCCGCCGTGGGCGGAGCCAACGATGGTTTCCGTCCGCTGGAACTGATGGCGGTCAGCCTGGCGGGCTGCACGGCGATGGATGTCATCTCCATCCTGACGAAGAAAAAACAAGTAGTGACCTCCTTCGAGGTCAGAGTTCATGCGGAACAGGCGCAGGAGATGCCAATGGTATTCACCCACGCTATCATCCGCTACATTGTGCGTGGTCATGCCGTGGAGGAAGCGGCTGTGCGCCGCGCCATTGAATTGACAGCAACAAAATACTGCCCGGCACAGGCCATGCTGGGAAAAGTGGTCCCTCTTGAACTGGTCTACGAAATCTTTGAAGACGAAGGAAATGGCAGCACGCGGCTGGTCACTGAGGGAAAATTCCAGCCATGATAAGTTAAAGAAGATGCTTTATCATCCGGTGTGAAATGAGCAAGGTGGGTTGACCAGACCCACCTTTACAATTTTCTGCTAGATCCAGTGCAGCACGGGGATAAAAACGATCAGGGCGAGGATATCCAGTGCCCAGATGCTTCCCACGGTGATGAGTTTGCTCTTCATCGTCTTCATATCGAAAACCCAGAAGGCGACCACGAAGAAAGTCAGGTAACCAAACAGGAAGATGAGCCACGGCGCGCTGCGACCCCACCAGGAATAATCCCAGGTGAGGGCGCCGGCAGAATTTAGCAGGTATTCCACGAAAACACAGAAAGCAGCACCAACGACCGCGATGAAAGCCCGGTTGGGGATGCCCAATATCTTAGCCTTTTTATCGGGCAGCAGCATCTTGGTCCAGATGATACCGGAGACGGCAAACATGAACATGATCTCAATGTTCAATCCGATGAGGATCAGGAAGGCGGTCTTGCCAGGCGCGCCCCAGACCGGGGCGTAATTGGTGAAGTGGAAAACCAGGCCATTCCAGATCTCGTTGAACCAGTCCATGCCCCAGAAAGCCAGGCCGGCGAGTAAGAGAGTCCAATTACGTTTCTCGGCTTCGACCGTGTACACATAAAAAACGAAAGCGAGCAGCGGGACGACATACCACTGAAAGGTCTCGCTCCCTTTACGCAGGATTTCAAGCGCTTGCTGTGCAGATAGGGTGGGCATTTGTTTCTCCTTTTAAGCAGGGTGGGTGGATTGTTTGAAAGGTGAAAATAAGGCCGCCAACTTCCCGGGAAACAGGCTGCTGGTGCGGGTCAGATGGACGATCCTGCCCAGGTTTGACCAGCAGAGCCTGCGGATATCCTTCACATTCAATCCATATTGCTGCGCAACGAGATGCTCAGCCCATTCGATCCGGCAGGGAATGGCAGCTGGGGGATCATAAAATCCATGGTCACTTTCGACAAGTATTCTCTCCAGAGGAACATGCAGGCGGAATTTCGAATGCCGAGCCACCGCGGAATGGATGGAGAAATAGCAGCCGATCGCAACTGCGCGGCGCGTCTCCGCCACATTCCCCGTCCACCAGTGGAGAACGGGAACGGCGATCGGAATCCGTTCCAATTCCTTTATTATTAGGGCAGCGGCTCGAAAACTGTGGATGCTTACCAGCCGGGGTGTGCCGGCGACGAATTCGAGCACCTGCCGGAAAATCTTTGTCTGCGTTTCCATGGGGACGCGCGAGCCGGTATCCAGCCCGACTTCTCCGATTACGGCGGTATGCATGGCGAGGGAACAGAACCTCTTGAAATCGAAATTCGCCTGCGAGACCGGGAAACGCGGATGGCAGCCTACCCCCCAGGCAATCAGCGGATCACATCGTTCCAGCGCGCGCTCCGACTTTTCCAGCGAGAGACACATCGACAGCACCGCGCCTGTGGAGGAGAGTTCATCCGGGCTGCAGGATGGGTCCAGGTGGGCATGGGCGTCGAGTGTCGGGTACATGGGTCCCTTAGTGGAATCTTTGCAGAGCCTGCAGTACCGCCCGCACTCCAAATTCCACTGCCTTCACCGGAACGCGCTCATTTGCGGCATGGATGGTTTCGATGAAACTGAAATCCTCCGGCAACTGCAGGGGGGTGAAACCATACGTCTGGATGCCCAGCTTTGAAAAGAAGCGTGCATCCGTGACACCGCTCATCATGTAGGGCACGATGAAACCCGTCGGGTCCAATCCTTTTATCACTTCGGCGAGGGTGCCAAATAATCCCATGTTTGGCTCGGAGGGTCCGGGTGAGTACTCCATAATTTCGAGATCGAAATCATTACCGAGCAGGGAGTGAACCTCTTTTTTCATATCCTCTGGCGAAAAACCGGGCAGCAGACGCCCATCCAGGGCAAGCGAGACCTCCGAGGGGATCACATTCACCTTTTCACTGGCTTTTATGATCGTCGGGCTGATGGTATGGTGGAGCAGCGGGGCGAAGATGTTTCCACGCTCTCCCAACAGCGAAAGAACCGCTTCAGCCAGCAGGCGGCCCGTCAATGCCCGAATCGCGAGACCAGGGACTCCGCCCATGGCATCTGCGATGCTGGTCATCATCAGGCGGGCTGGAGGGGTCAGGTGGTAGGTCAGGTGTTTCCTGTCGAGTAATCGAAGGGTTCGGGCGAGTTTCGCCATGGCTTGCTGGTGGACCGGCATTGAGCCGTGCCCTCCACGCCCGTGGAAAGTGAGTTTCATCCAGCAGCACTGCTTTTCAGCCACCATGATGGGGTAGATGCGCTTGCCGCCCATGTTCATGTTAAAGCCGCCAAATTCACCCAGCGCATAGTGGACATCCTGGAACAGGGTGGCATACTCGCTGACCAGGTAGTCACTACCGAACGCGCCTCCATCTTCTTCGTCGGTGACCGCGCAAAAGATCACATCCCCTGGTAAAGGAATTTTCTCAGCCCTGGCTTGCAGCAAGGCAGCCAGGTACATGGCAAGGCCGTGCTTCATATCCAGAGCGCCGCGGCCCCAGATGTAACCATCGACGAGGCGGCCTTCGAATGGGGGGTAGGTCCACTGCTGACCATGCGTGGTGACCACATCCATATGCCCGTAAAGCAGCAGCGGCGGAGCCTTGCCTTCGCCTTTCAAACGCGCGATCAGGTTGGGGCGCCCGGGAGTTTTTGCAACCAGGGTGGTATCAATCCCGTTTTCTTTGAGCAGTGTGTTGATGTACTCGGTACACGGTCTTTCGTTGCCGGGAGGGTTGGTGGTGTCGAAGCGGATCAGGTTTTGGAGCAATTCCGCAGGGCGCGTATAAACAGCAGGATCGGTTTTCACACAATTCCTCCTGAGAGTGAAGAATAAAGGGCTCTCTCAATTAACTATCTTATAGCAGATTGGGGACAGAGTCAAACAAAAACATTTAGTTGTTACTTAAATTGTGGATTCAACTCGTTAGTGCAACAGACTTGTTAAAGAATACCTCAAAAGGTGTACGAAAGCCAAGCGTCTTTCGAGGTCGATGATTGAGTTTTTGCATCACGCTTTCCAGCTGGATTTCCGTGATGTCCTGAAAACTAGCATACTTTGGAAAGTATTGTCTCAAAAGTCCATTGGTATTTTCATTCGTGCCCCGTTCCCATGCGGAGTAGGGATGGGCAAAGAAGAAGGACAGGTCTAAGGTCTTTGCGATCTCCTCGTGCTCGGCGAATTCCTTTCCGTGGTCAGAGGTGAGGGTGTGCACCCGGCTTTTATAAGGGAGCAACAATCGACAGACCTGAGTCCGAACTGCAGCAGACGACTGGCGCTCCGCAAGGGAAACCAGCGTGAAGCGGGATTTTCGCTCGGTCAGGGTGACCATGGCCTGTCCTTGGCGCTTGCCAAGGATCGTATCGACCTCCCAGTCTCCCAGACGTTGTCTGCGGTCCACGATGGCAGGACGCTCGTCAATGCTCGTGATATTGGGCAGTTTTCCTCGGCGGTCATACCTTCCAAACCGTTTCCGGCGTTTTCTGAGGCAGCGCAGATGCTTGTATAGGTCGCCACCATGGTGTTTATCCTTGAAGACATACTGATAGATCCATTCATGGCTGATCCGGACCTTTTGCTCACGCTTCAGCCTGCCCGAGATCTGTTCGGGGCTCCACTCTTGCCGGAGCAGGACTTCTACCTGGAGCCACAAGCTCGCAGGGATGCGATAGACCGGTTTGCGCCGTCGTTTCAGTGTTCGGGCTTGGGCACTCAGCGGCCGATAGCCTCTGTAACTGACATTACGGGCAATCTCACGGCTCACCGTGGACTTGTGGACCCTGACCACTTGGGCGATCTCGTCATAGGTATGACCTAGTGACCGGAGGGCAGAAATCTGGTATCGTTGGGCTTGGGTAAGCTGGTGATAGGACCTCATAGTGCTCCTTTGACTTGGCCGTCTGAGAAGCATTATCCTACACCAGCTTGCCTCTCTTTAGCCTTCAAAGTTGCACTTGATAGTTGAATCTACAATTTCAAAAGTGAACCATTTAAAGTTGAAAAGTGAACTGCTGTGAAAAGGGCAAGAGAAAGGTTTAAAGTTGAAAAGAGAACCCTTTCGAAGGAGGCCCAAATGGATCAACTGCACAGACGGTTCAGCGCAGAACAGGTGAGACTATTGTACAAGCGATACAACGAAGGGCAAATGGCACGATCTGAGATCCTGGAGGTCCTGGGTATAGGTAAAACCCGTTTCTTTGCATTGCTCAGGGATTACCGAAAAGATCCAGATAACTTCACAATTCAATACGAACGGTGCACACAACCCCGTCTCAGTGAAACGACTGAGTGTGCGATCAAACAAGAACTGCTGCGTGAAAAAGAGCTGGTGGAAGATGAACGCCTTCCGATCTCAAGTTATAACTACTCTGCTCTACGGGATCGCCTGCGCAAAAGTGATATCCAAGTGTCCGTGCCAACCATCATCAAACGAGCCAGGCAGTTGGACTGTTACAAAGCCCAGCGAAAACACAAGGTTCATGCACGGGAAGTAGTCACCACCGCGATCGGTGCGCTCATCCAACATGATGCTTCTCTGCATCATTGGTCTCCGTATGCCGCCGAAAAGTGGACCCTGATCACTTCCATCGATGATTACAGTCGCCTGCTCCTGTATGCGGATTTCGTGCCCCAGGAGACGAGCTGGGCCCATATTCAGGCGGCTCAGGCCCTTATGCAGGCGTATGGACTGCCTTTGCGTTACTACGTGGACAATTTACGGGTATTTCGGTTTGTCCAACAGCGTGACAGCGTCTGGCGAAAGAACATCCTGGAAACCGATGATGTTGCCACCCAGTGGCGCCAGATGATGGCATTATTGAAAATTGATGTCACGTATGCACTATCCCCTCAGGCCAAGGGAAAGGTGGAACGTCCCTATCGTTGGCTGCAGGACCGCATCGTCCGTACCTGTGCCCTCGAAAAACTGTCCTGCCTGGAGGAGGTACGCACTGTGCTTCAAGAAGAGGTCGCTCGCTATAACAACACCCAGGTCCATTCCACCACTGGCGAGATCCCACGCATACGCTTTGATAAAGCCCATCGCCAGGGCAATAGCCTGTTCAGGCCTTTTGCTCTTCCCAAACCATATACCTCCAGCAAGGACGTCTTTTGCTTACGGGGTACTCGCCTTGTGGATGGCTATCGCAAGATCTCCTTGTTTGGCCAATTCATCGAAGTCCCTTATGTGCCTCTCCGCGATCATGTAGATGTCCATCTTCTGCCTGACCTTTCCAGGGATGTGCTTGAAGTCCGCATTTGGTTTCACCAGAAAATGGTCCGTTCTGTCCATGTACCTTACCCAAAAAATTGGGTTCACTTTTGAAATTTAATTGATCCACATCCAGCAATGGTTCACTTTTCAAGTTAACAAGAGTTCACTTTTCAACTTTTCCTAACAACAAAAACATTTAGTTGAGCTTAAGGCAGGTCGAATTCACCTGGAGAGGAGTTTGGGAGATTTACCTATTCAGGCGGGTACGCAGACCTTTGCCGTAGAACGCCCACCCAGCGTCGAATCGGTGGCAGGCGCAAGGCCAGGAGGATCAGTAACAACAATCCCCAAACCAGGGGTCTCTGAATATCCCCGCTCATTGAGAAAAGGTCCCCTTTCCTGGCCCAGGTATAGTGGAGGACAACAAGGATCCCGGCAACGTAAACCAGGTGGTGGATTTTTGTCCACCGGCTTGCAAGTCTCTGCCTCCACCCGCGAAAAGAGGTGACCGCCAGTGGGAGCAGCAGAACGAACGCGAGCAAGCCCAGGATGGCATACGGTTTCTTAATGACAATTCCGCCGATCAACCGCAGGTTGAAGCCGTAATCCAGACCGGAAAATGCCAGCACATGCAGGCTGGCGTATAGAAAGCAATACAATCCCAGGGCGCGGCGGTATTTTAGCGGTTGACGCCACCCAAATAGAGTGTGGAGGGGTGTACATGTCAATGTGGCGAACAGGAAGTAGAGGGCAAAATGACCCAGTTGCTGCTCGATATCCTGGATCGGGTTGACGGACAGGCGGCCGCTGAAATAGGCATAAAGAATCCATGCCAATGGCAGCCAGCAAACCAGGTGGAAGCAGATTCGCGCCAGGGTGGAGGTTAGTTTTCCCCGATTAATAGTTGGCACGCAAGTCCATCCCCGAATACAAAGCGGCTACTTCGTCGGCATAGCCATTGAACATCAACGTCGGGCGGCGGCTTAATTCACCGATGCGCCTTTCGCTAGCCTGACTCCAGCGCGGGTGATCCACTTCGGGATTGACATTGGAATAAAAACCATATTCCTTTGGGCTGATCGTGTTCCACATCGTCTGCGGTTTTGATTCTGTCAATTCGATCTTCACGATCGCCTTGATGCCCTTGAAACCATATTTCCATGGAACCACCAGCCGCAGGGGAGAGCCATTCGGATTTGGCAACGGCTGCCCATAGAGACCCGTAGCGACGATCGTCAGCCGATGCATGGCCTCATCGAGTCGCAGACCTTCACTGTAAGGCCAGGGGTAATTCCGGTTCCCTTCCGCGGGTAGGCGTTCCTCATCCATCAAGGTAACAAAGCGCACATATTTCGCGCTGGTCATCGGCTGGACTTCCTTAAGCAAGCCTGCCAGTTCGAATCCTGTCCACGGGATGATCATGCTCCAGCCTTCCACGCAGCGCATCCGGTAGATGCGTTCCTTCTGTTCGAACTTGAGCAGGTCATCGAGGGAGAATATTCCCGGGTTCTGCACCAGGCCACCAACCTCCACGGCCCAGGGTGTGGTCTTGAAATTTGCAGATAATGGGTTGACCGCCTCCTTACTGGTGGAAAACTCATAATAATTATTGTAATGTGTTATTTCATCGAAAGTGTTGAGAGGATCACCCAGCTCATCGGTGGTTAACCCCCTGGCATCATCCGGGATAGGCGAGGGATTTGTCTCCGTGCCTGCAGGAATACCGGTCGGCTCCTGGGTGGTGGAGGTCGGCGAGCACGCTGCCAGGAAGGCTGCCGCGCTGACGATCCCGGCTGCTTTCAGGAAATCCCTTCTTGATAGATACAAGTCATAAGGCGTGATCTCGGAGGAATGCACGGCGATATGTTTAAGTTTGCGTTCCATAGTCAGCTCCACAAATTAAAAAAACTGGTAATAATAGACTTAGTTGGTCTAATATTACCAAGTTTTGGTTAAGATACCGTTAGAACACCGGCGACTTGTGCCTGCCCCGGGAATTGATGTTCATGTCTCCTGCTGCGCCCACTCCCGTCCCAGGATGGCCTGCTTGCGTGCCGCTCCGTAGCGATACCCGCCAAATCCGCCTGTCGACTGGATCACACGATGACAGGGGATAAGATAGGCCACCGGGTTCCGGGCAACCGCGTTCCCCACCGCCTGCGCTGCATTGACCAAACCGATCCCTTCTGCCAGCCTCCCGTAACTCGTAACAGCCCCGACCGGCAGGCGCAGCAGCGCCTCCCAGACTTTGATCTGGAAGTTGGTGCCAAGCAGGTGCAGGGATATGGGCTGCTGCAATGAGGCAAGTGGAGCGAATGGGAGCGGATGAAATATCTTTTCAAGCACCTGGCGGGTTGCTTCCCGGTCTTCGCGCAGGCTGGAATTTGCCCAATCGCTTCTCAGTTGGGCCAGGGCAGACTGAGGCGAGCCATCGGTAAATGCCAGAAAACAAATGCCGCGCAAGGTCAGCGCAAGCAGGCATTCACCGAAGGGACTGGGATGAAAGCCATAAACGATATCCAGGCCCGCGCCTTTTGTGCGGTATTCAGCGGGAGTGACCGCTTCGCAATTCACCAGCAGGTCATGCAGGCGTCCAGGTCCGGATAGCCCGGATTCATACGCCGCGAAGCGGATGGAAGTGCGGGCGAGCAAAGCCTTGGCGTTTTCCTTGGTGAGAAATTGCAGGAAGCGTTTGGGGCTGATCCCTGCCCAACGGGTGAAAAGACGCTGAAAATGATATTCGCTCATCCCCACATGGTCTGCCACGGCGGGTAGATCAGGCTGCAGGCGGGAATTATCATTCAAATAACGGATTGCTTTTTCGACGATCAGGTAATCAGCAGAAAGCCGGTCGTTATCTGTCATACGTCCATTGTAACGAATTCCGGGTAACCCGGCTCCGGATTCTTGCTATAGGTGCTACTGATACATGGATGGTATTACATGGACAATTGCTGTTTCACTGATCCTGCAGTCTGTGAACCCAAGGTTGCTATGCTATAATATTTTTGCCTGTTCATGGGTCGAAATCCGATCATCCTGTGAGAATGCTGGAAGGTGATCAGATCCTGCCCGCGAATAACCCGTCTCAATCGATATTATTAAAATTTTTGACGCTTATTTTCGGCTTGGTGCAACTGTAACTTTGGGATGATCCGGCAGTACTCTTGACAGTAAGGTTAAGGAGGAAATATGCCTGCAACAATCATCACGGATCGGGTGCTGGTCACAGATCACAGTAGATGGGATGCATTGATCAAGCCCCAGGAACTGATCGATGGGGGGGTCACGGATGTGATCCTCAAGGCCGGTTCGGGTATTGCTTCGGTGGATACGAATTTTCTAAAGAATGGGGCTCTGGTTGCCAAGTATTCCAAATATCTGCGCCTGCATGCTTATTGGTGGGATGATCCAATCTATAGCGGGAATGCCCAGGCGCTTTTCGCCGGCAAGACATTGAAGGCAAGCGGCCTGCCCGTGCTCTCCCTGTGGGGTGACATGGAACAGTGGTGGGCAGATTGGGGAAAATGGACGGCGGCGCGAGCGGGAAAACTTCCCTGGAAGGATGTCCCGTTGTTCAAGCCGTGGGCACTGGACAGTCACTGCAAGGCTTTTGCCGAGGCCCTGGTCAAGGTCTGGCCTGTGACCGGTTTATACACCGGGCGGGGCTTTATCACCACCTACGCACCCAGCATGAAGAACTGGCTGGGAAAATACAAGATCTGGTTTGCAGCCTGGGGGAAACAACCTCTCGTGGCGACGAAAATGTCATGGAAGGATTTACGTGATAAATGGCTGCCAAATTACGACCCGATATTCAAGGACACCGGAATCATCAAGGAGAATATTGTCGGGCATCAATTCACGGGTGACAGGATGTTATTACCGGGAAGTTACGGTGACCTGCTCGGTTGGAAACGCAAGCCGGTGGATGTGAGCGTTTTCCAAAGCTCATTCATGGAGCACCTGGGAGAGGTAACCGGAACGGCAGAGGACTTGATCGATACCACCCCGGTACCAGCTGGAACTCCTTACATCTTCCTTGGATCGCATCTGTGGGTGAGGAATCTTCCGAACGAAACCACGGCCAGGCTGATAGACAGCCTCTCCAAAGACCAGCGGGTTCTGGTGGTGGAAGTGAACGGCGAGTGGGCACGGCTCGATAACCCGGCGGGCTGGGTGCGGTTGTCCTGGTTGACCAAGCTGTAACCTATTCCAGAGCAGAGGATCAATCAAGGGAAATTAGAAAGTATTGGGGTCTGCTCGAGAGCAGACCCCCGTTATATATCCAGGAAAGATCTATTTACCTGCCTGTCAGTTGATCCGTTTGCGTGCAATTTTCCATGGATTTGGAACATGGCAGACAAAGATCCAACCAGTGATCAATTCGACCGGATCGCAGAAAGCATCACCGGGATCGAATCCGAGATGAAGTGCATCGGTCACTGGAGCACGGAACACTTGCCTGTTCAGGCGTATGAATTCAAAGCAGTCTTTGCGATGGATACGATGGCATTTTCCCAATGGCTGCAATTCAAACCCCGGGTGCGCCAGATCCTGGATGAAAGGGGAAGTTTTCCCGGTGAAAGCATGGTGGGGGTGCAGGCTGCCCGGGAATTTGATGGCGATGAAAATGCCGACCGGCTGGTGAGGCTGCTGAGAAAATTCGATGACTTTTTCCAGGAGTGACAAATGACCCAAAAGAACACCGTGCATCCCTATATTCCAAATTCGTCCCCGGGGGTGAAAGCGCGCATGCTGCAGGAGGTGGGTGCGGGAAACGTGGAAGAGTTCTATGCCGATGTGCCCCCCGCCTTGCGGATCAAGGGACAGATGAATTTACCGGCACCATTCCTCTCGGAAGCTGCCCTGCGCCGGCACGTGGAAGGCCTGCTGCACAAGAACACCACCGCGCAACAAAACCTGAATTTCCTCGGCGCTGGATGTTTCCAGCACCATGTACCCGCCATCTGTGACGAGGTCAATCAACGGGGCGAATTCCTGACCGCTTATGCCGGCGAACCGTATGATGACCACGGACGCTTCCAGGCGCTGTTCGAGTATTGTTCCATGATGGGCGAATTGCTGGAGATGGATGTGGTCAATGTGCCCAATTATGACGGCTTTCAGGCTTCCGCCACAGCATTGCGCATGGCATGCCGCATCACCGGGCGTAAGCGGGTGCTGGTTCCTGAGATCATCAACCAGGATAAACTCTCCCGCCTGCGCGATTACCTGAAACCTGAGATCGAGATAGGTTTCGTCAAACATGATGGTAGGACTGGTGGGATGGACCTGAAACAGCTTGATTCCCTCTTATCTTCCAATATTGCCGCAGTTTATTTTGAGAACCCATCCTGCCTCGGGTCGCTGGAAGTCTGCGGGCAGGAGATAACCAGCAAGGCTCACCAGGTTGGGGCGCTGGGTGTCGTCAGCGTGGACCCCATTTCGCTGGGTGTGCTGGCGCCTCCGGCCCGGTACGGAGCCGATATCGTGTGCGGAGATATCCAGTCGCTGGGGATGCATATGCAATACGGGGGCGGGCAGGCGGGATTCATCGCCTCCCACGATGAGGAAAAGATTGTCATGCAATACCCATCGCGCCTGTTTGGCATCGCCCCAACGAGCCTGCCGGGGGAATACGGCTTCGGAGACGTTGCCTACGACCGGACCTCCTTTGCAAAACGGGAGGAAGGCATCGAGTGGGTGGGCACCGCCGCGGCGCTGTGGGGCATCACCGCCGGTGTCTACCTGGCGCTGATGGGTCCGCAGGGCATGCAGGAAATTGGCGAAGGAATCCTTTACCGCACCAGGTATGCCCGGCAGGAAATTGGCAGGATCAGGGGCGTGAGCACCAAACTTTTCAACACCCCGCACTTCAGGGAATTTGTGGTCGATTTCAATAAGACCGGTAAGAAGGTGGCTGAAATCAACAGTGCGCTGCTCGGTAAAGGTATTTTTGGCGGCAAGGACTTGAGCCGGGAATTTCCCTGGCTGGGGGAAAGCGCGCTGGTATGCGTGACCGAAGTTCATACCCAGGCTGATATCGACCTGCTGGTCTCAGCGCTGCAGGAGGTGTTGTCATGAAGGACATCCGCTCCGAACGTTTCACCAACGGCAAACCCAACCTGAGACGGTTCCACCAGGCGCGCTGGGATGAACCGGTCATTTTTGAGCTGGGGCAGCCCGGTCAGCGCGGCATCCTGGTGCCGGAAGTGGAAGAGGGCATCCGATCCAGTGTGGGAGATGTACTGGCAGATCTTCCGGATGGGATGAGGCGCAAGGATCCGCCCAGACTTCCGGAGATGGCGCAGCCGGCGGTATTGCGCCATTATGACCATCTCTCCCAGGAAAACCTGGGTGTGGATCTCAATATCGATGTTGGTCAGGGAACCTGCACGATGAAGTACAGTCCGAAGGTCAACGACCAGCTGGCGCGCATGCCAGAAATGACCGAACTGCACCCGCTGCAGGACGAGTCGACGGTGCAGGGCATCCTCGAGATCATGTACCGCTTCGAGCAGATCCTGAAGGAGATCTCGGGCATGGATCGCTTCACGCTCCAACCGGGAGCGGGATCAGCCGCGATCTATACCAACGCTTCCATCATCCGTGCCTACCATGAATCACGGGGCGAGGGGGAACAGCGGGACGAAATAATTACGACCATCTTTTCCCATCCTTCCGACGCGGCCTGTGCCAGGGTGGTCGGATACAAAATCATCACGTTGTACCCGGACGCAGATGGGTATCCGGACCTGGAAGCGCTCAAGGCGGCAGTATCCGAACGGACTGCCGGACTGTTGATCACCAACCCGGAAGATACGGGTATTTTCAACCCCAGGATCGCTGAGTTCACGCAGATCGTCCATGCGGCTGGAGGACTGTGTTCCTATGACCAGGCGAATGCGAATGGTCTGCTCGGCATTACACGGGCGCGCGAAGCCGGTTTCGACCTGTGCCATTTCAACCTGCACAAAACCTTCTCCACACCGCATGGCTGTGGCGGTCCCGCAGTGGGCGCGACCGGCGTGATTCGTGACCTGGTCCGTTTCCTGCCTGTGCCCGTTGTGGAATATGACGGGAATATGTATTCGTTGAACTATGATCTGCCAGACAGCATCGGGAAGATCCGTCCCTTTTACGGGGTTGCCCCGGTTATTTTGAAGGCGTATGCCTGGGTGATGGCGCTGGGGGCGGATGGATTGCGCCAGGCAGCAGAAGTGGCGGTGTTGAATAACAATTACCTGATGAAGAAAGTGCTGGCAATCCGCGGCGTCAGTGCGCCGTATGCGGCTGGCAGAAGGCGCGTGGAGCAGGTGCGCTACTCCTGGCAGAAATTGTACGAAGAGACCGGCATCCATTCCGATGAACTTGGTGTCCGTTCAGCGGATTATGGAGTTCATTACTGGACCAGCCACCACCCGTACGTGGTGCCTGAACCCTGTACCCTGGAACCGACCGAGTCGTATTCGATCGAGGAGCTGGACGAGTATGCAGCCATCCTCGAACAGGTGGCGGGGGAAGCGTACTCTGACCCAGACCTGGTCCGCTCGGCGCCGCACAACAGCACCGTTCACAAGATCGATCACCGCCCGTTCGATGATCCGCAGCAGTGGGCCATCACCTGGCGGGCTTACCTGCGCAAGATCGGCAAGGACAGGTGACCATTGCAGCACGAAATTAGCAGGACAAACCACAGGCCAGAACGAGGATTCTGACAGGCATGAAACGGGTCGGTTTGATCGTCAACCCGATCGCCGGGCTGGGCGGACGGGTGGGTCTCAAAGGCAGTGATGGCGAGGAACTCCAGCGCAAGGCGATTGCCCTGGGAGCCGTGCCGATGGCTGTGGAACGCGCCAGGCAGGCTTTGCAGGCGCTCCTGGCGGCACACGTGGATCTCGAACTCAGCACCTATCCAGGCAGCATGGGTGAACAATCAGCCCTGCAGGCAGGCATGACGGCAAATGTCATTGGATCGGTCGCCACGGGTCCCACCTGCGCAGAAGATACCATCCGGGCGGCAGGCGAGATGGCGACGCAAGGTGTGGACCTGATCCTCTTCGCCGGAGGGGACGGCACGGCCCGCGATCTCTGCAAAGCCATCGGGTCCGAAATCCCCGCCCTGGGCATCCCGGCGGGAGTAAAAATCCAGTCGGCCGTGTTTGCCACCAACCCGCGCAATGCCGGGGAATTGACAGCCGCCTTCCTGCGGGGTGAAACGGAATTGCGCCCCGCCGAAGTGATGGACCTGGATGAGCAGGCTTTCCGGGACGGTCGTGTTTCCGCAGGATTGTACGGCTACCTGCAGGTTCCCTTCCTGCAGAGGTACATCCAGGGTGTAAAGGCTGCCAGCCCCATGACCGAATCTGGCGTACATGCAGCCATGGCAGAGGAATTGGCGGGGAGAATCAAACCTGGCTGGTTGTACATCTTTGGTCCGGGGACAACCACGCAAGCGGTTGCCGGAGGGCTGGGGATTCAAAAGACCCTGCTGGGGGTGGATGCCGTGATGGACGGGAAGATCGTCGCTGCAGATTGCAGTGAAGCCGACCTGTTGCAGATCCTTTCAGGAGGCTGCCGGGCGGAGATCATCGTCACACCCATTGGCGGGCAGGGGTGCCTCTTCGGACGGGGCAACCAACCCATCAGCCCGGAGGTGATCCGCAGGGTGGGACGGGACCAGATCCGCGTGGTCAGCACACCGGGGAAGATCCAGGCCCTGCAAGGCCGGCCTCTCTGGGTGGATACAGGCGATCCCCTCGTGGATGAAATGTTGAGTGGTTATTTTGAGATCATCACCGGATATCGGGAATATATCCTGTACCGGGTATCAGGATAATACCAGGAGGCAATATGAAACCATATAATCTGGCTGGAAAAGTGGCGATCGTGACTGGCGGATCAGGAGGCATCGGGCGGGCAACCGCGATCATGCTGGCAGATGCCGGCGTGAAGGTGACCATCGTGGACCTGGATGCAGCAGGGGGGGCATCGGTGGTGCGCCAGATCGTGAAGGCAGGCGGGAAAGCCATGTTCGTTCGTGGGGATGTGAGCCAGGTAAAGGATTGTTCCAACGTGGTCCAGGAAACCGTGGCAGAGTATGGGGGCATTGACATTCTTTTCAACAACGCCGGGATCATCAAGCGCGCCACGGTGACCGAGTTAAGCGAACAGGATTGGGATCACGTGATGGAGGTCAATGTCAGGTCCGTGTTCCTGATGTGCAAGTTTGCCATCCCGTTCATGGAAAAAGCGGGCGCAGGAGCCGTGATCAACAACGCCTCCGGCTGGGGGCTCACCGGCGGGAGCAGGGCGGCGGTCTACTGTGCCTCCAAGGGGGCCGTGGTGAACCTGACCCGGGCGATGGCAGTGGATTTCGGGGTAATGAACATCCGCGTCAATTGCATTGCCCCTGGAGATACCGACACCTCCATGCTGCGCTCAGAAGCCAGTCAGCTGGGAGAATCGGAAGAGTCTTTTTTGAAGGAATTGGCTGTCCGCCCGTTGGGACGGATCGCCCAGCCTGAGGAGATCGCTGCGGCAGTCCTGTACCTGGCAAGCGATGCAGCTTCCTTCATTACAGGAGCGATCCTGCCTGTTGATGGCGGCGGGCTGGCAGATTAGATTTCGATTTGTGAAAAACAAATGCTCCCTGCATTTGCAGGGAGCATTTGTATAAATGATTCCTGAAAACGGTTATTCGGCCAGCGACTTGCGCCGTAACAGTGAGAATTCAGTAATGACCGCCGTCGCCACAGCACCCAGGATCAATGCAAGACCGAGGAATGTCAGCGCTGTATGCCAGACATCCGCGTAATTGATACCGTTGATCGTGTGGGTGGGGGCCATCAGGAACTGAATGGTGAGAGATAGCAGGCCGGTAGCGCCCAGGGCGATGGCAGCAGCCTGTTTGCCTGTCTTCTTTTCGCCCTCGGGCCTGGCAAAGTCAACACCCTGCCAGAGACCGGGGATGCGGAAAAGCAGGAAGATGATCAGGGTCAGCACGGTGGTGTATACGACCATATCCACGGGCATGGAGGATCCACCACGCAAAGTGCGCGAGAATGCCATGTGGATGGCACCAACCACAACACCTGCCAGCAGCGCGATCAGTGAGTAACGATAGGCGTTCTTCCTGCCCTTAACCAGCAAGACAACTGCCCGGACTCCCATGACCCCAATGGCAACTGTGACGAGTACAAACAGGATGTACAGCCACTGGAATTTGGCGATCGGAGCAAACGTAGCACCGAAGCCGGTCGGGTTGAGGGCCACGCAGGATGTGCCCGCGCCGCCCAGCAAGGTAAAGAGCGCAGTCAGACTCATGAAGACGATCCCGACAATACGCAAAAGCCTGGCCCACCACTTATTTCTTGACATAATCTTCTCCTTATCGAATATCGGGAATAAATTGTCCAACCGAAGTAGCAACGCGCGGACAGTAGATGCTCATGTACGGTTGGCGCGTACTACTTGAGAATAGTACTGGAGGCTGGAAACAAACAAGCTTGCGCCCAGCCCGAGGTACAGGATCGCCAGGTAAGGCTTGGGGATGGGGGAGAACCGGCGCAGGTAGATCCCCATGGCGATCATCACCAGGACCAGGGGGTAGCTAGTCCATTTCTGGAAGGCGAATATGCAAACCCTTTCCCTGGGAATATTGTTGATGCGTAGGATGTTGCTGAAGGCCAGTTTTGAAAAGCCAAAGAAATAAATCCCGGTAGCCAGAAGCGAGCCAGCCAAAATCAGTAGAACGACTATCCATGAATGGACCGTACCCAGCCAACCGGTGGCAAACGCGACCAGCATGATACCCACACCCGACCAAATGATTCCGGCAGTGAGATGCAGCCAGATTTTCTTTGTTGCAGGGTTCCATTTCGATGTTTGTTCCACAGAGTTTGCTCCCAGGATAAGAAATCAAGCTGCAGAAAAACCGAGCACAAAGGCGGCAGTTGTAACTAAAAGCAACCCTGGCAGGATCTTCAAGATCGTAATTCGAGATAGGATGGGTTTACCGGTTTTCAGGAAGGAAAGTAACAACCCCCCCAGGCCAATCAGCGCTCCGCCCAGGCCAACCAAGACGAAACCGGGGGCAACACTGCCGGTGAAAACCAGGAAGAAGGGAAGCAGGAAGATTGTCATCCCGGCGATACCGTGAACACATGCCAGTACGATGACCGGCAGCTTATTCTTCATTGGAAAGGAGCGGGTGATGACAATTGCCAGGAACCCGAGGATGACGAAAACCAGATAGAGTGTCCGGTATACGGTCAAGTGCTCCCAGACCAGCCCCAGCGATAGGCTGAGCGGGATGACCGTCGAAAGAATAACCACGACCGGGCTATCCAGCGCATCATAACCGAGGATGATGATCAGCAATCCGGCAACGAGCAGGATACCGAAGCCGATGGTGTAGGCAATCATTGGGAGGGTTGCCAATCCCTCAACGCCGGTAATGATCTGGTATCCGGCAACATGGCACATTACCAGGAGAATGAGTCGGTTGATGACGGTTATTTTCACAACACGCTCAACGAAATCAGGAGCATGGCTCCCAGCATGTACATGGAAGCGTATTTGAACAGCCCGAAGTTGACGCGTTCGGAGGGTCGGAAGATACTGGCTACCGCCAGGATAAGCAATCCGCTAGAGAGCACAGCCAGAAGCCGAAGGAAGCCCCATTCGATTCCGATCAGGACGCCGGCCGTTGCGATGCAGGCAGCCGCGAGGACACTCGAGATTGCGATCGTGAGGCGAGTGGCGTGAAAACCATAGGTGGATGGGAAGGTTGGTATCTTTGCCAGCCTGATAATCGTCGAAGTAGCGCATGGAAAAGGTCAGGATGTGGGTGGGGATCCAGAACAATACTGCCAGGGTCAAGCAGGATGCCGATGCCGTCAATGGAACCGGTGCCAAAGGCGCGCCCGGCCAGGATGGGCATGCCCCCTGCGATCCCTCCCCAGATGATGCTCCAGCAGGTTCGCCGCTTGAGCCACAGCGTGTAAATCACCACGTCAAAGAACAGCCCGGCAAAAACGATCAATCCGTAGAGGGGGGACATGGCGATTGCCATCCCGACACCCAGCACCGAAAAAACCAGTCCCAGCCGCAGGGCTTCGGCAGGGGCAACGCGTCCATCCGCCATCGGTCGGTGATGAGTGCGGTTCATGACAGCATCGATATCGCGGTCATACCACATATTGATGATCGTGCTGCCTGCGATCGCCAGGAACAGGCTCACGGCCAGTCCAAGAAAATCGTACCAGTGCATCACCGGGCAGCGGGCAGTCATGTACCCCGCCAGGCCGGTGGCGAGCAGCAGGCCTGTCTGTAGAGATTTAGTAAGGGACCAATAGAGACGGAATTTTGCGATCATTTCAGCCACGGAGTTCTCCAGACTTTTCTCTATGAGGATCAAATGGTATTTATACCATTATATTCAAGGCACCACATCCAAGACTACTTTGATCACGGATTTCTGGCACATCTGAAACCCACACCAGGACTGTAATAGGTTGGCGTGGCGTTGTTGCGCACCCAGATACGCAGATCCATGTCATAGGTATCCTTTGAGCCGCCGCGCATGATAGCGGTAGTGCTGACCCTCGTATACATCCCCGGTCCACTGCCAGACATTCCCGGCCATGTCGTACAGGCCGTATGGGCTGGCAGAGTTGAGCGTAACATAACCGTCATAAGTATTCCCGTTATAGAAGCCGACCGGAGTGGTGCGCGAACCGAAGGAGCTCATTTCTTCAAAAGGATCGCGGCTGGTGTAGAAATTGGCGTTGTTTTGGGCAATCTCGTCACCCCAGGGGAAGGGACGATTGTCTGCCGATCCGCGGGCAGCTTTTTCCCATTCGAGTTCGGTCGGCAGGCTGAAGCCGTAGTACCCGCAGTAGCCCCAGGCGCCGAACCAGGAGACATTGGTCATCGGGTGGTTCTCGTAGCCGGGGATGACCGAGAATGTGGAGCCGTCAAAGGTGAAACGCGAAGCCGGATCGTTCAAAGGGACAAAGATGTATTCCGCGGCAGCAATCTCAATTTCATGCTTGACAGCGTGGAATTGATCACCGGGGTAGAAACCGACTATCTGTTCACTGTCGATTTTGAGCGTGCCATCAGCCAGGGCAATGTTCAGGAAATCCACGTACTGCGCGACGGTCACATCGGTGACCATCATCTGGTAATCGTAGTCAATAGAAGCCGGGTCATCATGTTGACCCGTCAAGGAAGGGTCCAGCCGGGATGAGAGCCCAGGAGTCCGGGTCCACGCCAGTGTCGAAGGTGGGGACGGGGGCATTCAGGTCCACGGAGGCGCAGGAGACCAATACAGCAGAAAGCAGGATGATGGACAGAAATGTGCGCTTCATTTGCTCACCTCCTCCGAGAGTTCGTGATCCACTTCTTCCGTCCAGCGTCCTTTCTTCCTGAACAGGTCGAGCAAGCGCCAGATCATTACCATCGCCAGGACGACCAGCAACAGACCAAGACCAATGTCCATCAACAGCATGAGGGTGTTGACCAATGGCTGCTGGGTGGCTTCTGTGATGAACAACCGTTTCATTTCGAAGATGGTGACGGAGCCGAAGGCGAGATCGGATAGAATGATGATGGACCAGCCATAGACCTGGCGGAGTTTTCCCTTCAGTCCGATCATATCGCCGTAATAGAGCAGGATGATGGTGGCGATGATGGCTGAAAGAACGTGCCAGTGGCCGGTCAGTTCGATGCGTTCTTCGTGAGCAGGCCAGACACGGAAGATCTCATCCAGGCGCACAGCCATGAAAATTCCGAGAAAGCTGGTGGTGAAGTTCATGAAGACCATCTGCCACATGGGGCCGAAACGGAGTGGATCACGAAGCAGTGCCTTGAACTTCTGCCAACCGTTCGGTTTTTGGATGCCGGCAATACCATCGCGGATGAGCTTGTCCCAGGTGAAAATGACCAGCATCAAGGCCGCCAGCATGGATGGTGTTGCGCCGACATAGATGATCATGTGGGCGATCGGTTCGAGAGGTGTGACCACCCCCCAGACGCCCAGGTTGAGAACGATAGTACCCAGGATCATCAACGGCATGGCGATCTTGTGCAGGATGCCCTTGAAGTTCAGCCAGCGTCCGACGATGAGGGTGATCATGATGGCGATCAGCGCCAGCATGATGTGCAGGTGACCGATGACAGAGTATTCCATGATGGTCTTTTCGGGTGGCCGGATAATGTTCTCGGCCAGGAAGGTTTCAAAGCCATTGCCAAAGTACGAACCGGGGACAGCACCGAATAATGCAGAAATGACCGTGGTGAGAGCGGCAGCGAAGAAGGCCACGCGCTCCATATCCACGCCTTTTTTGGTGCGGGAATAGGTCTTTATCCGGCTGGTAGTATTCCTTGTTCCACGGCCAGAGGGCAATGACCAGCAGGACACCGGCAAAGAAGATCAGACTCAACCCGGTAATGTAGAGTCCATGCAGCGCCCAGTTATGACCCCAATAGGCGAAGCCCATGCCGAAGATCATGGTCAGGATATAGCCAACAGTGATGAGCACCCGTACCGCCATCTTGTAGAATTCTTTCATCTTCAGCAGGCTGGTGATCATGTAGGTTTCGATGGCCACCACGGCCATGGCGATGGAGTGGTACAGGATGATGATGCGTCCTTCGCGCTCAGCCTGGACAAGGTCCATCTTCAGGAATGCGGATGATGAAGTCGCGCACACCCAACTCAGCCATTGGGCCGGAGAGCATCCCGAAGATGGCGGTCTCCAGTCCGATCATGGCGATCGCCACCAGGATCAGGCCTTTGGTGGAGCGAAAGAGAAAACTTAAACGTTTGGCCATTATTGCTATTCTCCGTCGGTAATCGATATGAATGAAATAATCAAACCCGCATCGTGAACTTTGTACATAGTATCACAATGCGCTTCGACTGTCTTTGATTTATGTCAAATTAGGGGGCGACTTTCAACTCTTAATCAATCTTCCAAGACTGGAATACTTGATTTCTTACGGCCGTATACAAATAAATTATTCAGCTCAGTTTTCGCCAGTCTGGCCAGCTCTAATGGTTCCAGGACGGTGATAGTTGTCCGTGATGTCGTAATAATTCCTTGACATTTTAAGATGTTCAGCGACCGGCTGATCGCTTCAGGAACAGAGGCTATGTGTGCAGCCATCTCGTTGATCGAGTTTTCATGACGGTTTATGGGTACTTGGCCTTGGGCACTCAATTCATAAATCAATTTGGCAACGCGATTCGGCACAGTTAGAAAAGAAAGATCGGCGTAATTTTCTAACAGTTGTCTATAGCGGCTTGCCATAATCCCCAGAAGGCCAAGTGATACTTCCATGTATTGGTCTTGGGCATATCGATGGAGCAGTTTTTGGTAAGCCTCGTAACTGATTTGCCAGGCAAGGGAATTTTGAGTTGCAATGGCTGTGTATGGATTAGGTCCTCCATCCAATAATGCCACCTCGTTGAACATGATGACTGGATCTATGTCTGCAATAATGCTTTGCTGCCCTTTTAAACCAAGTTTACAGATGTGCACATGCCCTCGTAATAATACGAACATACCGGCACAAGGCTCTCCTTCAGTGATTATTACTGAATCGGGCGAGAAAAGTCGCATTTGACCGGCAAGGATGATGGCCAATCTGTCCGCCATGGGTAGTTTCAAGAAGTGGCTGACATGTCCAAGTCTTTCTGCTAATGTTTCAGGTGTTTCCATATTAATGTTTTATCAGATATAGGGTCAAATGTCAAACAGAATCGGTTAAAGTCTTACAAAGAGAGGAGAATCCCCTTTTCCAAATGTCTGACTTTGGTTGAATCGAACTTGACAATAATCAAGTCGGACTTTGACAGTTGTCAATGACTTGCAAGAGTGATTGTGATACTTTTAACAATGATGGAACCATGTGATGGTTACCTCTGCACTTCATATTGCAATAAGGAAGGAGAATGCACATGAATAAATCAAATCATAAAACCGGTCCACCCAAAAAACTCTGGTTCAGCGTAGTTGGAGCATTCGTATTACTTACAATGCTGCTATATGCCTGCGCGCCGGCCGCTACGCCAGAGCCAACTCCAATGCCCACTCCCGTCCCCCCTACGGCAACACCGGTACCCATTCCGGATCAATCAGCACTCATAGAAGCCTGGGGAATCGGTCCGCATAGCGCAGCGTATGACCTTGGTAAAGGCCCAAATACCATGTGTACCCGCTGCCATTCGCCGCAGAACTGGATACCGGGTTCCAAGACCAGTGCCCCTCCAAACTGCGTTACTTGTAAATTTGCAACCGATCCAGAATTGCGAATTGCCCCTTCGTTCGCAGAAGGTGGGATGGACTTGGTTACTGAAGAGCAGTGGGTGGGAATCCCTTGCGCACAGTGTCATGAGGTTGATGAGAACGGGACCGCCAGCGCAGAGATCGCCTGGCTCGTTCCAATAAGCATGGTGTACGAACCGCTCAATACCCCGAATGAACTGTGTGAGAAATGCCACGCGAACCCGGCAGGCACCAAGGTAGGTAGTCCTGGATTGTCAGCGAATCACACGGTTACCCTGGGCGGCAGTGCACACATGAATTATGCTGGTGAATGGCCGCAAGCCGAGCGCCCGAAGTACTGCACCGACTGCCACGAGCCACACTCCGGTGAGGTCAAGCAGTGCGTGGATTGTCACACGGATACAGCTGATACGCACACAAAGGTCGCACCCATGATGGCCGGTGTCACCTGCTTGGGCTGTCACGATGCCTCCGGTGCAGCTGTAGGACGGGCGGTAGAGGGTGGTCTCTTTACCACCATCCTGACCACCCCCGGACGCGGAGGTGGACCCTCCACAACAGCGGAGATCGTATCGCACAGCATTGTGTATATGGTTTCCTGCAACCGCTGCCACAAAGAAGGTAATACATACGGGCTGTCCGTCCTGACGGCGGCAGGAGCGCCTGTCCCAACCCCAACCGCGACCCCCTAACCCTAGATCTTTTTCGAAAGGTGTATCTTGCAGAGTAG
This sequence comes from uncultured Chloroflexia bacterium, assembly GCA_963828815.1. GTDB lineage: Bacteria > Chloroflexota > Anaerolineae > Anaerolineales > Villigracilaceae > UBA877. The sequence goes on along the minus strand of CAWHGD010000002.1, from coordinate 177,807 downwards.
AACCCTATTCCTCAGTCTGATTGCAACAGCATTCCTGGTTGCAGGGTTGACCGCCTGTCAACCGGAGAAGGAGACTCCCCCGCAGGGACAGGTGTCGCCACAGGTTCCATCAGTTCCATCAAACGAGGGGAGCCCCACCGGGGCTCCCCAACCTACCGGTATTCCAACAGAAATTGCCCCCTCTCAAATCCAATCCCTGTGGGAGGCAAGCCCCCATGCACATACTTATGTATTGGATGTGTTGGGTATAAACAGCACGTGCGCGCGCTGTCACGCGCCAATCAACTATGTCCCCTCGATGGACGACATGCCAGCGAGTTGTGCAGTCTGTAAATTCGAGATTGCCCCTCCGCCCCCAACGATAGCAGAAGCCGATTGGGATAATGTACCATGCAACGTTTGCCATCGGCTGAAAAAAGGCGAGGTCCAACCGGAGTACGCCTGGTTATCGATCCCACCGATCGATGAATACGAGAATGTCGCTTCTACAACCGACCTGTGTCTGAAATGCCACGGCCAGATTGACATTGCGGGTCATGAAACGCCGGATCTTGCGAATGCACATGCCGGGTATACCTGCACACAATGTCACGATGCCCATACTACCACTGCTACATGTGCATCAGAAGTATGCCATGCGAATGCCTTAAATCCACCGGCTCCCATCCCAGGTCATGAAAAGAATCACGAAGCAGTGACTTGCTGGGCTTGCCATGACGCGGCGGGGCTGGCAGTCGGCCCTGATGAGCAAGGAAATTGGGTTACAGTTTTGCCTGAATCCTCGATTCCATATGCAAGTCATAATATCGTCAAGCAGGCGTTATGTGAACGTTGTCACTTTGCAAATAATCCTTGGAATTTATCAGAGGAAGTGCCGTAATCAATACTTGATTTCTGGCTTGTATCGATATAGAATTCTTCAGGAGGATAAGCGATGAAAAACACTTCAGGAAAAATTATCCGAGTATTCGCCATTGTTGTCATGGCAATGACCGCAGCCATGAATGTTCTAGGCGGTGCCGGCACGTCATGTGCAGCCTTCTTTACAAAGAATTACCCTCCGTATTGGATATTGATAAAGCCAGTAGATTACCGGTGGCTTTATCAAACCTTTGTCTTTACAACGATCGCTATCGGGATTGCAGGCATTGCCGTCACGGTCGGATTGATACGTGGCGGTAAACATGCATATCGAAATGCCATAATTGTCCTGGGGATCGGTACGGTACTGAACGCGATCCATTACTTTACATCCCTTTCGGTGATCGGTAAAGCTGCGCCTGCCAATGTAGTGTTCTATATCAATGTCCTCACACTGATCGTTTTCCTGCTGCTTCTCATCCCCGGTCTGCGGGCAAAAGTAGATTTTACCAAGGGCGGCAAAGGTGCTGATAAAAAAACCGGTGGCGGGCTGGCAGCCATGGTGTCTGGTGCTGTCATCCTATCAACGCCGATGTGGGTTGGCGCCTCGCACATTTATATGGGAAGTAATTGGGTGGACGTACTTGCTTTGCCGATCTATATCTTCGGTACGATCTTGATTCTTGGTGGGATAGCCTTGCTCGCAAGGGGGCTCTGGTTGACACAGGATCAGAAAATCGTCAAAGTAGAGGTTCCGACTCTCTAAATATATATGTTATTCTACAATCCCCAGTGCATAGGCATTGGGGATTGTTTTGGTCATCTCAACGTCGGGCGAAATTCAATGTGATCGTCTTGTTGGACATCCCAGCAACCGTGATTCATCATGGGCGCGGTTGATTATCGTATACAATTACCCGCAACCTGATATGCTGAGTGATAAGGCATGGTCGATTGCCACCGGTCATCTGGGAGAGAATGATATCTTCTATGCCGTTGAGCTATTGCTGAAGTGCCCTGCCAAATACCAGTAAGAAGTCCTTAGTGAGGTGGTTCACGGCAAATAGCCTAATTGCATCCTGCTCTATTTGCACATGGCATGCTAATAAATCTGTCATCTAGGAGCCTTCATGCTTGCTCAATTTGGCTTTGGTGTATTTGTGCTGACATTCCTGCTGTTACTTTTCAGCGTGGTAGCGGCGGTATTGGGATACTATAAAAAATCTGACCGCTGGGTGGAAACTGCCCGGCGTTCCATGCAAGTATCTTTTCCACTTATCTCGCTTGCGGTTTTTGCGTTGGCCTATCTTCTCGTCACAGGACATTATGAAATCGAATATGTCTACTCGGTGACAAGTAACGACATGCCTTTCTATCTCAAGCTCACTGCCCTGTGGGGCGGGCAGGCCGGATCGCTAGTTCTTTGGTCGTGGCTCATGGCAGCCTTTGCCTCGGCTGTGACCTTGCGCAAGTGGGAACGCGACCGCGAACTCTTGCCCTGGGTCATCGGGGTGATATCGATTACGCTTGCTTTTTTTCTGTCCCTGACAATTCTCTTCGAAAATCCATTTGCGCGCTGGTGGCAGACTGCTGCAGGCGATTTCGTGCCGCGCATGTTTGCTCCTGCAGGAGCAATTGCTGTCACACCTGTGGAGGGACAGGGTCTGAATCCCCTTCTACGCCATCCAGGCATGATCATCCACCCGCCCATGCTGTACCTGGGCTTTGTCGCTTTTGTCGTACCATTTGCCTTTGCCATCGCTGCTCTGGTCACCGGACGATCAGATGACCGCTGGATTCGTCTCACCCGTCGTTGGACATTGGTTGCCTGGTTATTCCTGTCTCTCGGCTTGGTACTTGGAATGCGCTGGGCATATGATGTGCTGGGTTGGGGTGGTTACTGGGCCTGGGACCCGGTTGAAACTGCCTCCCTGATGCCCTGGCTGACCGGGACGGCTTTCCTGCACTCGGTCATGATCCAGGAAAAACGCGGTATGTTCAAACAATGGAACATGCTGCTCATCATCTTGACCTATGCCCTGGTCATCTTCGGCACCTTCCTGACCCGCTCCGGCGTGTTTTCTTCGGTTCACGCTTTCGCGCAAAGCCCCATTGGTCCGATGTTCTTTGCCTTTATCGGAATCACCTTTGTCACATCGCTTGCCTTGTTAATATATCGCTGGAAAGACCTGCGTGCTGAAGTCGAGATGCACTCCTTGTTTTCGCGCGAGGCGCTATTCCTGCTCAATAATCTACTCTTTATGGGTGTTTTGATTGTCTGCTTCTGGGGAGTGATCTTCCCCTTGATCTCGGAGCTTGTAACCAACCAGAAAATGACCGTCGGACCGCCGTTCTACCTGCGTGCCAATGGACCTTTGTTCGGTGCATTGATGGCATTAATGGGTATCGCTCCGCTTTCAGCTTGGGGTAGATCCACATACCAGACACTGGGACATACCCTGTGGAAACCAGCCATCCTTTCAATCATTTTATTGGTGGTGTTAGCCGTCTTAGGGATTCACAACTGGATTGCGCTGGTTGGTTTTACTCTGGTGGGGTTTGTGATCTTCGTAACGCTGTTTGAGTTCTTGCGCGGGGTACTTTCCCGACAAAAAAAGGAAAAGGAGAATTTCCTGGTCGCCCTCTGGCAACTGGTCAGGCATAATCGTCGCCGTTATGGTGGCTATTTTATCCATTTCAGCATGGTGGTCATGGCAATTGGCATCCTGGGTATTGAAGTGTACCAAACCACCACTCAAAAGACACTTGCAGTGGGTGAAGATATTCAAATTGCCGGGTATAGCCTCCGGTTTGACTCGCTGGCACAGTTCCCTTCCACGGAAGGGCGTTTTGTTTCACGAGCTGCCCTCAGCGTTTTCCGAGGAGAACAGTTTCTGGGCAAACTCTATCCACGTCGTGACTATTACACAGCGAGCGGTCAGTCGATGACGATACCCGGGGTGCGCTCCACCCTGACAGATGATTTATATGTTGTACTGATTAACTGGGAGAACATCTCGCCATCGCAAGCGCCTATCAAGGTATATCATAATCCCTTGATCAACTGGTTATGGATAGGCAGCCTGATGTTCATCTTCGGTTTCCTGGTGGCGGCATGGCCGGAACGTGAGAGAGAAAAGCAGGAATATCTTTGATTCTTGTCACATGCGACCCGATAGTTACTTAACCGGGGCTGGTGGCATCCAGCCCCGGATCTATTTCACATCGTGAAGTGTGCAGCGTCTGGCATCGAACCTGCCAGGGGATGCTCCTAATCGGAGGCTCCAGTGAGCCGCTGCCAGAGATTTGGCCACAAGAAGAGCACGACCAGGACCAGGCACATGATCGGACCGAGGGCGAAGAGCGAGAACCTTCCCAGCTGTTGGGCTGTCACAGCCGCGAGAGGGATGCCAACCACGAGTTCGGTCAAGCCGGCGACGAGTTCGAGCACCCTCAGCCAATTCTTTGGCTTGATGATCAACCCGACCGTGACCACGGCCCAGCCGAGCATCGCCACCCAGTGCAGGCGCTGCACGAGGACGAAGATCGGATCTCCAATAGTGATGATCCGGCTGGTGCTGGCGACGCCGTTCATCCAGCAGAAAATGTAAGCGATCCCGGTTAGCAGTGCCAGTAGGGTGATTTTCCAGGAAATCCTCCCCACCACCTTCAGGAACAGGAAATAAAGCAGCACGTACGGCCAGAAGAGGATGAAATATACGGGGGGCAAACCCGCTGCCATGTAGGGCACGTTGATGAACCAGCTGCCCAGCAGGGCCAGCACCAGCGCGAGGACCGTGAGAAAGAAAGCCCAGTTCTTTTTTGAAAAGAATCCATACGCGCTGACCGCAAACAGAATCCCGGCAAGGATCCCAAAATCGGCCATGAGCGGGTGGATGTAATTCAGCAGGATCTCACATCCCGGTTCTGCGGAGGGGGTGTGCATCCCTACCACGTACCACTTCATAAATAGGAACATATGCCCGATGATACCCATCAGGCTGGCGACCACAGCCAGGATGCCTCCGAGGATATTCTTATTCTTCATGATTAGTCTCCTTTTGATTGATTAGATGGTTTCAAGGTTCAGGGATTTCTCCGGTATGACACGAGCACCCGTTGTAATAGGCGGTGTCATTATGGTAGGCCACATAAACGATCGTACCCGGTTCGATGGACAGGTTACAGTCCTTCAGGAAAGTGGGTTGTTCTTCCCAGGGGAAGACCTGGACATTGCAGCTGACATACACGATCCCGCTCCAGGCGCCATTGCATAGAGGACCCTCGACGATTTGGTCCACAAGAATTTCCCTGCCTCCGATCTCCAATTTGACGGGCGCCGGGGACAGGGTTGTCGACTCAGCGGTTGACGAGCCCGGTGGAAGGGCGGTCATATACCTGGGCGTTCCTGTTGCCCACTGGCAGGCCGGTTCCCGGGCTCCGCACGCTGAAATGAAGAGCACAGCACCCCCGGTTAGCATGATCAGGATTGTTGTCCTCAATGTGTTCATCTATGTGAAATATAGCACAATGGTCTATGTCATGTCTTTGCCTTAAAGCAAATTCATTTCAGTGACAAAGGTTACTTGAGCCTGCGTTTATTCCGACCAGGGGGAGTAATCTAATACTAAACCAACAGACCTTGTAACTGAACAAGGAAAGAATGACTTATAATTATTTCCATGGAAGAGTTGAATAAATTGCTGAGCACTCACCCTGTTTTTGCCTCGCTGGAAGAAGAAGGACGTAATCTGCTGGCGAAACAGGCGACCAGGAAAGATTTGAAAAAAGGCGAAGCATTGGTGATGCAGGGGGATGTCTGGCCGTACTTGTTCCTGGTTGCCGAGGGGGAGCTGGATGCTGTCAAGGTCTCCGGGGAAGGGCGCAACCTGCTGGTTACCACATTCGGTGCCGGCGAATTGTTCTGGGGGCTGGCTTTCTTCCAGGATCAGGCACCGCTGCTGGCAACCCTGGAGGCGCATACCCCGGCGCGGGTTTATTTATGGTCGCGTGAGATCATCGAACCGGTTTTCATCGCGCATGGGCGCATGTCCTGGGAATTATGCCGCTTGATGATCCAGCGGATGCAGCGCGCCAGCGCCATCGTTGAGGAACTGGCTTTCCAGCCGATCTCCCGTAGATTGGCGCGGCTGCTGCTGGATGATTTTGAGAACGCCGGGGAGGCAGCCATCACGCGTCACCTGACCCTGGATGAGATGGCTGCCCGGGTGGGCACGACCCGGGAGATGGTTTGCCGGGTTATCTATCGCTTTGCAGACCGGAAACTGATTGATGTCACCCGGACGGAATTCGTTCTGACGGATAAGGATGGATTGGGGCGCGTCGCGGAAAGCAAATGAGTTCCAATTCCCGATGGTCTGAAAAATCAACCGTGATCCAGTGACCCGATATGGACAAATTCAGCCAATCCTTCTGCCGAGAGGATAGAGATCTCGCTGCAACTCACGCGGATGGCTTCGGCTCTCTTGAGCAAATTCAGCGACCGGCTGATCGCCTCCGGTACGGTGACCACGCGGGAAGCCAGCTCTTCGATGGAACAATCGCGCCGGATGATCACTTTTTGACCATTTTCGCTCAGGTCGAGCAGCAATTTGGCTGTGCGCGCCAATACTGAACGGAACGAGAGGTCATCATAGCGGGCGATCATCTCCCGGTTGCGTTTTGCCAGCACCCGCAGCAGGCTCACCCCCACCTGGGGGATGCGTTCGATCAGCGACTGGAAGGCAGGATGGTCGATCTGCCAGACGAGGCAATTCTCAACCGCAAGGGCTGAAAGCGGGTTTGGTCCCCCGTCGAGGACGGCAACCTCGTTGAACATGATGACAGGCTCGATGACCGCCACGATATTCACTTTTCCATGAGGACCCAGTTGAAAAAGATGCACCCGGCCTTTGAGCAAAACATACATCCCGGCGCATGCATCACCTTCAGTGAAAATGGTCGTATTTGCCGGGATGCGCCGAATTTTCCCCGCGGTAACGATCGTGGTCAAATCAGGCAGGCTCAGGTTGCGGAAGTGCCTGACGGACCTGAGGCTGTCGGTAAGGTCTGGCAAGGATTCCATTTTACTGATTATACCGCCGTGAATTCAGACATTATGTAGTAAATAAAATCCTTTGATACCCAATGTGACCGGAATGCGTATACTCTCAAGGAAGTTGGTTGCAGCCAGGTTTGCGTAAGGATATCCAATGACAGGGAACAAAGAAGCGAAGACTGTGATCATTATCGGTGCCGGGATCGGGGGGATCGCCACGGCTGCCCGTTTAGCGCGAAATGGATACCGGGTGACCGTGGTGGAAAAATGCGAAAAACCTGGCGGTCGCTGTGGTCAGATGGTGATCGAAGGTCACCGTTTCGATACCGGTGCGACGCTTTTCGTGATGCCCGCACTTTATGCCGAGACCTTCACCGATTTGGGGGAAAGGATGGAAGACCAGCTCGACCTGCGCAGGATCGATCCCAATTACCATCTCTACTTTCAGGACAACTCGGAATTCCGATTAACTTCGAATCAATCCGAAATGCTGGCACAGGTGGAGGCCATGGAACCGGGCAGTTATGAGCGCCTGCAGCAGTACCTTGCCGAAGGCAGCCGGCATTACACTCTATCGATGGAAAAAGTGGTCAACCGGGATTTTCGCAGCCTGGCTGAATTCATCAATCCGGGCATGCTGGCGACATTCTTGAGATTGAAGGCCCTCACCCGACACACAAGGTATGCCCGCCGGTTTTTCAGGACTTCCAAGCTCCAGATGGCTTTTACATTTCAGGATATGTACATGGGACTCAGCCCTTACGAATCCCCGGCGACGTATTCATTCTTGCAATCTTCCGAACTGGCGGATGGGATATTTTACCCAGTTGGCGGCATGTACCGTGTTGTGGAGGCTTTGACGGCCATCGCTGAAAAGAACGGTGTGCAATTTCAGTATAATGTCCCGGTAGTGAAAATCCTCACGGATGGGGGGGCTGCCACCGGAATTGAATTATCCGATGGTCAATTGCTGAAAGCCGATATCATCGTGGCGAACGCCGACCTGGGATATGTGTACAGCCGGCTGCTGCCTGACGATGGGGAGGCGGGTCGAATTGACCGCAAGGAATATGGCTGCTCGACGGTCATGTTCTACTGGGGTCTGGATAAACAATACCCGGACCTGGGAGCCCACAACCTGTTCTTCTCGGGTGATTATCGCAAGGGATTTAAAGAAATTTTCAAGGATACCAGCGTGCCAGAAGAACCGAATTTCTATATCCACGCACCCACCCGGATGGACGCATCTGCAGCACCTGCCGGCTGCGATACGCTGTATGCCGCAGTCCCGGTTGGTCATATCAACCCCCGGATCATCCAGGATTGGCCTATCGCACAGGCACGCGCGAGGTCGGTGATCCTCGGGCGGCTGGCCCAGGTAGGTCTGGTTGATCTTGAAAAGCATATAAAAGTGGAAGTAAGTTTCACACCCCTTGATTGGCAGAGCCGCTATAACCTGAGCCGCGGTTCGGCTCACGGCTTGAGCCACAAACTCACCCAGATGGGCTACTTCCGCCCTCAGCGTCGTCATAAGCGCTTCAGAAACCTCTACTTCGTAGGGGCGAGCACGCATCCGGGAACGGGGGTGCCTACGGTGCTCGCATCGGCGCGTCTGACGGCCGGTCGCATCATGGATGAAACAGCCTGAGGAAGTCTCATCAATGACCAACACGGCAGCCCTGGCCCGCGCGATCACATGGGCCGCAAGCAAACAATCCTATCTCACCGCCCGCCTCCTGGCAGACCGGAATCTCAGCGATGACTGCCTGCGTGCTTACGCTTATTTCCGCTGGGCTGACGATGTGGTCGACGGCCCGTCCCAATCCCTGGCAGCCCGGGACGTATTCATCGCCAGGCAGAAGATGCTGGTCGATAGTTTTTACCACGGGAATCCTCCTATCGACCTTTGCCCCGAGGAACAAATCCTTGCTGACCTGATCGCCCACGACCGGGGACCTGAAAGCGGCCTGGGTTCTTTCATTCATAATTTCATGAAGGTCATCGAATTCGATGCCGACCGGCGTGGACGCCAGGTCACCCGGGCAGAGTTGACCGCTTATATGTCGTGGCTCGCAACCGCAGTAATGGATGGTATCCAGTACTTTATCGGTAACGGTCATCCTTATCCGAAAACCCCGGACCGCAGCACGGCAGTGATGGGCGCCCACCTCGCGCACATGCTGCGCGACACCCTGGAAGATCTCCCGGTGGGGATCATCAACATCCCGGTGGAGGATATGCCCGCTGGCAGAAATCCGCTGGAACTGGTGGAAAGCAACATGTTCCGTTTATGGGTAGAGGACCAGGTGCAGCGAGCCCGGTCATTATTGCAGGCAGGTCATCGCTATATCGATACGCTCGAGGTTCTGCGCTGCAAGATTGCCGGGGCCTGGTACTGTGCCCGGTTTGAATGGTTCCTGGATGCGATCCAGCGCGACGGTTACCTCCTGCGGCAGGCTTATCCGGAAAGGAACAGTCTTCCGGCCTGGGCGAGAATGGCCTGGCTGGGGCTTTCGATCACCATGAAACATTTCACCGGCAGGTTCCTGCACGGCTTCTCCCGTCCCGACCCGCAAGTAATGGCGGGAACAAAAGGGAATGAATATTTGCGATAGCCTGGCAGGATCGGCAACTGGAAAAACCTAAATTTCACGGGGGTGGCAGGTTCGAACGAGCTCACTGGTACAATTGCTCGCGTGGGCACTGTCACAATAAGCGATCTCATCCTGTATTCTGATGCTGAAATCATCATCATCGACAAACCTTCCGGATTGCCGGTCCTGCCGGACGGATGGGAAAAAGATTCCCATCCGCTGGTCAGGCTGCTGGAGGAGCAGGTCGGGAAAACCTGGCTCGTGCACCGGCTGGATAAAACCACCAGCGGGGTGATGGTCTTCGCCCGCACGGCAGAGGCGCACCGTTCCTTGAGCATCCAATTCGAACAACGTCTGACACAGAAGGTTTACCACGCCATCGTCATCGGCTCACCCGATTGGCAGGAAACCATCGCCCAGCATCCCTTGCGCGCCGATGCCGGTCACAGCCATCGCACGGTGGTGGACGAGCGCCTTGGCAAGCCGTCGGAGACGGTTTTCAGAGTTTTAACGCGGTTTAAAGGATATTGCCTGTTGGAAGCGATCCCCAGGACCGGCCGAACGCACCAGATCCGGGCGCATGCCGCGGCGATCGACTTTCCACTGCTTGCAGACAGGTTATATCATTCGCCTGCGACAGTTCTGATCTCCCGCCCTGCCCTGCATTCCGAATCGCTTGCTTTCCTGCATCCATCTTCTGGTGAAAAGGTGGTTTTCCATGCCCCTTACCCGGCTGATTTTCAGAATTGCCTTGACCAATTAGCCACTCTAGATTAAAGGAATAACCGGGATGGCTCTCGTCATCCAAATATCTCGATCCTCGTCACCAGGAGATTGGGAATAAAAAAGAGCCGGCAACTGAACCGGCTCCCGGGGGTGAACACTCGTTCAATCGATCTTTCTGGCTTCCATGTAGAACCGTTTTTCCGTTGCCTCTCCCATGGAGAAGGTCTTGCGCGGCAAAGCCCCGTCCAGGATGACTGTCTTGAAGAGATCAGACTTGCTCAAGCGGGGGAGGTAGAAACCTGCATTTCCTGGCTGGGCACCCAGCCTGCTCACGGTTTCCCCGCCGTGGACATAGTCGATCCTATCAGCACCGGCTTCCTTGATGAAGACCTCGAGGAATGCTTCCAGCGTTCCAACGGGCAGGTTGGACCGCGGATGGGTGACCTCGAGGAGATTGAAACCCTTGCCGCCTCCAACCAGGCCGATCGCCTGGAGCGGACCCTGCGCCTTGTCCACTGCTGCGATCAGTTCCTCGCTGCTGGCGACAGGATTAATGGAAATGTCCGCACCAAAGAAAGACCTCAGGCTGGAAAAGAGGTCCTTCTTCAAACCGAATAAAAGACGGTGGATGGGCTCGAATACAAGTCCCTGGTCGTGGACATTCACCAATTCGACCAGAGCATGACGGGCTGGGTGCCCGAGTCCTTTTTCGGGCTTTATTCTTTCCCACACGGCTTTCGCAGTTGCGAAAGAGTGATTACCGTCGCCCATCGCGAACAGGAGCACGGGTGCATCCCGGCGGAGCCCGTATTTCTCCGCGAAATGTTCCGGTTTTGCCAGGTTGCACAGGGCAGTGACCACCTGATCCTGCAGGGACTGGCTGACTGCGTAACCGGTGAGGTGACCCGATCCGAACATGAGCTCGAAATCGTACATTGTTTCAAGACCATCAGCCGCCTTCCTGACAGGCTCGATGACCAACCCCCCGGGGTCATCGATCAACACCAGGATGTGTGGACATTCCAACACGGCACCGGATCGGATCTTCATGCGGGGGGGCAGGCGCTCGATGATCGTACCTTCGCTGGCACGGATCAGGCTGGTGGAACCTTTGGTGAAATCATAGTGTTCCAGGTCGAGGTTCAGCATCAGACCATGGCGGGTACGCCCTGAGGAGGTTCGTTGCACATAGACCAGGCCGGTGTGCGGTTCGAGGATGCCTTTCTTGAGGTAGGCGCGCATGCTCTCATGGATATGCTGTATGCGTGCGGCTTCACCAGGTTTATCCAGGTAAGCCTCGGGAAATACCAGGTGATAGGAGGAGGGTGCCTTGCCGATGAACCTTTCCACCTTCTGCCAGTACTCGGGCTCGGAGGTGAACTGGTCGCAGGCGATCACCGCCCATTTGGTCAGGTCAGTCCCTTTGCGGGGCAGGTAGACCTGGGGGATCTGGATACCGATGTCTTCGCAGGAATTCATGTTCTCGACCTTTGCAGGGATGCACCACGGTCAACTTGATATTAATTTGCTGGCAAACTCGATCATTTTCTCTGCCACTTCAGCACCCACGCGCTTTTGTGCCTCCAGTGTTGCCGCACCGATATGCGGCGAGCAGATGACATTTTCCAGTTTCGCCAGGCTCCAATCCGCAGGTGGCTCCTCGCCGAATACATCCAATGCTGCTCCAGCCACCCTGCCATTTGTCAGTGCTTCATAGAGGGCGGCTTCGTTGATGATTCCGCCGCGGGCACAGTTGATAATCCGTACGCCTGGTTTCATCTTATCGAACTGGTTTTTTCCGATCATGTCTGCAGATTCCCTGGTTTTGGGAAGATGCAGGCTGATGTAATCAGCCTCGCCCAGCAGTGCCTCGAGCGAAACCATTCTGACGCCCTCCACCGCGCTGATGTTCGGGTCAGTGGCGATGACCGTCATATCGAGGGCGATGGCGCGCCGCGCAACCTCCCTGCCGATATTGCCTATGCCGATTAAGCCAAGGGTCTTCCCGCCGATCTCGCTGCCTTCGAAGGCTTTCTTTTCCCATTTTTCGGCCTTCATGCTGGAGTTGGCGTTGTAAAGATTGCGAGCCAGCATGAGCATGAAACCGATCGTCAACTCAGCCACCGAGGCGGAAGATGCCTTGGGCGTATTCATCACGGTGATCCCCTTGGAACGGGCATACTCTGCATCAATGGTGTCGAGACCCACACCACCGCGAAGAATCACCTTCAGGTTGGGACAAAGATCGATCAACGGCTGGCGGATCTTGGTGCGAGAGCGCACCACGCAGCCATCATAGGAAGGCAGGACTTTTGGCAATTCTTCGGGGGTGATCTCGAAGTTCGTATCCACTGCTAAGCCAGCCGCGCGCATTTTCTCAATAGCCTCGGTTTCGGTCTTGTCGCAGACGAGAATCTTCATATCCTTGCTCCTTCTCTGGATCCCGGATTAAAACAGAGACACACGCGCCGGATGGCCGTATCCCTCTGTTCTATGGAACCTTCAGGTTCACGAAAACATTGTAACATGACCTCCTTGGCTGTCAACTGATTTATCTCATGGCTGGACGGTGTCTATTGTTAGTGGGCGGGATAACGGCTGTGGGCTATAATCTGTAGGCGTGTTCTGTTCGAATTGTCTGCAACTCAGGAGATGATCATGACCAAGCGCATTCACAACTTTAATCCCGGCCCAGCCGTTCTGCCGCTGGAAGTCCTGCAGCAGGCGCAGGCGGAGATGCTCGATTACAAGGGCACGGGCATGTCGGTGATGGAGATCAGCCACCGTTCCAAAGAATTCGAAGCCATCCTGGCTGAGGCTGAAAAGGACCTGCGCGACCTGCTGGGCATTCCGGCCAACTTACAAGATCCTGTTCCTGCAGGGCGGCGCCAGCCTGCAATTTGCCATGCTCCCGATGAACCTGCGCCCGGCGGGGGCTTCCGCGGATTACATCGTCACCGGCACCTGGAGCAAGAAGGCCTTCAAGGAATCCCAAAAACTGGGCATCGCAAAAGCGGCAGCCAGCATGGAAGCTGATAAATTTCAACCGCCTGCCTGCCCAGTCGGAACTTCAATTGGATCCGAAGGCTGCCTACCTGCATTTCACATCCAATGAGACCATCCACGGGGTGGAATACTTCACCGAGCCTCAATCCCTGCCGGGTGTCCCGCTGGTCTGCGACGCTTCCTCCGATTTCATCAGCCGTCCGATCGACGTTTCCAAGTATGCCATGCTCTATGCCGGCGCACAGAAGAATGCCGGTCCGGCAGGCGTGGTGATCTGTCATCATCCGCGAGGACATGCTGGAGCGAGTCCCGGCGAACCTGCCCAACCTGCTGGATTACAAGGCATTAGCTGAAGAAAATTCGCTGCTCAATACGCCTCCATGCTGGTCCATCTATATCGTCGGGCTGGTGCTGAAGTGGGCAAAGGACCTCGGCGGACTCGAGACGATCGCCAGGCGCAACCAGGCAAAAGCCGGACTGGTCTATAAGACCATGGATGAATCCGGCGGATTTCTACAAAGGTCATGCCATTTCCGACCGTTCGGTGATGAACATCACCTTCCGCCTGCCCAGCGAGAAACTGGAAGAGCAATTTGCCAGCGAATCCAGGAAAGCAGGCTTGATCGGTCTGAAGGGACACCGCTCGGTGGGAGGGATGCGCGCCTCGCTGTACAACGCTCTGACCCTGGAATCAGCGGAAGAACTGGTCAGGTTCATGAAGGAATTCCAGAAGAAGAACGGATAAAAATTTATGAAAAGGCAGGTTTAATGAAAAATAAGATCCTTGTTACTTACGCAAGCCGGGCGGGGTCCACCGCCGGCGTAGCTGAAGCCATCGGGAAGACCCTTACGGAAAAAGGTGCCCGGGTGGATGTGCTGCGCATGCAGGATGTAAATGACCTGGCACCCTACACGGCGGTGGTGGCGGGCAGCGCAATCCAGAACAAGCAGTGGCTGCCGGAAGCCATGCAATTCCTTAAGGACCACCAGGCTGACCTGGCCCAGAAACCCTGCATGGTTTTCCTGGTATGCATGACGCTGGCGATGAGAAATGGTGAGACCTACAGCCCGTTCGTGGCTGAATTCCTTGCCCCGGTGCGAGCCCTGGTCAAGCCGGTCAGCGAGGGTTTATTTGCCGGAGTGCTGGATATCAGCAAGGTGCCTTCGTCCAGCGACAGGTTGAAATTCCGCTTGAGCGTTCTGTTCGGGGTTTGGAAAGAAGGCGACCACCGGGATTGGAATGCCATTCGCAGCTGGGCTGAAAGCCTGCCACAATTCCTGCCACCCATGCATGAATAATTATAAATAAAGAGATGGTCAATATCCGCAAACCATAGAATCCCGACGGATTTCAATAAAGAGCAGTGGTATAATGTCGCCGCTTTCAGAAGGAACGGCGACATTATTCATGCTCAGCGTATCCGAAGCACGTGAACGTATCCTGGCGGTTTTCCAGCCGCTTGACTCCCAGGTTGTAAAACTTGATCGCGCCTCTGGTCGCGTCCTGGCTCGCGATGTGACCGCCGGGACCGACCTGCCCCTTTTTGATAATTCCTCGATGGATGGCTTTGTGCTTCATGAGGCGGATATTGCCATCCCGCGGACCCTGAAGGTGATCGCTGACATTCGGGCTGGAGATCACCATGAAATCCCCCTCCGCCCGGGAGAGGCTGCCCGCATCATGACCGGCGCGGCGCTGCCACCCGGATCGGGGGCGGTGGTCATGGTGGAGGATACCGATTTCCAGGTGCGCATCCCTGGCACTCCCGCACCGCAGACGGTGACGGCGCGCAAGCCTGTCAGGTTGGGTGAGAATATCCGTCGCAGGGGTGACGATCTGCACTCCGGGGATGTGGTCTTGACCGCAGGAACACGCCTGCGCGCCCAGCACATCGGTCTATTGGCGATGCTGGGCTGTGCGGAAGTGCCTGTTTACCGCAAGCCACGCCTGGGCTTGCTCTCCAGCGGTGATGAACTCCTGCCTGTGGATGCCTCGCTGGTCCCCGGAAAGATCCACGAATCCAATTCTTACACCCTGGCAGCCCAGGCTGAATCGGCGGGTGTTGACTTGGTCCACCTGGGTGTCGCCGCGGATGACGAAGCCGATGTGCGCATGAGGCTGGAAAAAGCCGTGAAAGCAAAAGTGGATCTGATCGTTTCCACAGCCGGCGTCAGTGTGGGTGCCTTTGATTTTGTACGGTCGGTGATCGAAGAAGACGGCGTACTCGACTTCTGGAAGGTTAATATGCGCCCCGGCAAGCCCTTGGCTTTTGGCAGGGTTCACGGCATCCCTTTCATCGGACTGCCGGGAAACCCCGTGTCCGCATTCGTCGGTTTCGAGGTCTTTGTGAAACCCGCCCTGGATAAAATGAGCGGGCTCGAATCCCGGGCACGACCTGCGCAGATGGCACGCCTGGCAGAAGCACTCGAATCGGACGGGCGCGAATCCTACCTGCGCGCGATTGTAAGCCTGGTAGATGGACACCTGGTCGCCCGCCTGACCGGTCACCAGGGTTCCGGAAACATCTTTTCCCTCGTGCGGGCAAATGCTTTACTGATTGTGCCCTCTGGTGTAAAATCGCTCCCTGCTAACTCGGATGTAGAGATATGGCCCATCGAATAATGCCATCCCAGACCAAGAAAAACAAGCCTGCCCTGTATTGGATTTCATTCGTCCTTGCCTGCCTGGGCATGCTGGATTCCGCTTATCTGCTAGTCTATAAATTGACGAACATTAATGCCATGTGCCTGGGAAACGGGGGTTGCCATGATGTCAATTTCAGCGCTTATTCTGAGATCGGCGGGATCCCGGTTTCCTTGTTCGGGATTGCAGCATTCCTGGTTATTGCCGGTATCCTGCTGCTGGAACCCCGGATGAAATTCATGGCGGAAAATGGACCCCTGGCAATATTTGGGATCAGCCTGGCAGGGGTGGCATTCAGCGCTTACCTGACCTGGCTGGAGATCTACGTGATTCATGCCATCTGCCCTTTTTGCGTGGCATCGGCGGTCATTATTACCCTGATTTTTATCCTGGCAATCATCAGGTTATTTCATCAAACTGCATACTAGGAGGAATTCAATGCCCCGCATTCGCTGCCATTACTCTGACTGCGTCTTCGTAGACGATGGCTATTGCGGCGCCGCGGCGGTCGAACTGGACCCCGATACCGGCTGCGCCACCTTCACTCCCACCGAAGAAGCCGTTGGGAAGGATGCTGATTGGGAGGAAGAGGAGCTGGAAAACTGGGAAGAAGAGGATACCGAGGAGGAGGACGATTCCTGGGAGGAAGACGAGGACGAGATCTAGCAGGTCAGGGAGCCATTGATAAAACTTTACTCGTTGAAATAATCCACACCCCTCTCGTGGTTACCATAGGGACGCACCGGATGCGTCCCTATTTATTTTCCATCATCCGGTATAACAGGATCCCCGCGGCAACGGCAAGGTTAAGCGAACTGATCCGCCCTTTCATCGGCAAGGTGACGATTTCATGGCACGCAGCCATGTGTTCCGCAGAGAGACCTTTTTGCTCATTCCCGACCAGCAGGATGGTTGGTTTTCTCCCCCACTGGAAATTCCGGTAATCCGTACCGGCATGGGCCGAAGAGCCGACCAAGTGGAAACCGTGCATCCGGCTCCATTGAACGAAATCATTGAACAGAGCCTGTATCACCGGCTTGTTGAATAACGACCCCATGCTTGCCCGCACCGTTGACGGATGGTACAGCTCCACACCGCCATCCAGAAGAAATAATGCCTCTCCTCCAACCGCATCGAGGGTACGCAGGATCGTACCAACGTTGCCGGGGTCCTGGGGAGAAACGGCTGCAATGCCGGCCCGGAAGTGTTCCACTGCCAGTTGATCCAGGGCAAGGTGCTGCTGCCGGACGATTGCCAGGAGGCCTTGCGGATTGTCCTTGCCGGCAATGGAGGTGAATAATTCCCCGGTGAATGCGACACAACTTAAACCTCGCTGCGATTGATCGGCAACAAGCTGCCGGGCGAAATCGCTGCTGAGCAGATCGGGGGCATAGACCAGCGCTTCCAGCTGCCAGCCAGCCTGGATGGCTTCTCCCACGGGGTGGATCCCTTCCACCAGGAAGGATCCCGTTTCCAGCCGGCCTTTCTTCTGGTGCAGAGAGCGGATCTTTTTGACGAGAGAATTGGAATGGCTGGAGACTATCTCGGACATACCAATATTGTACCTGAATGCGCTATAATTTCCCGCCTGTGAAGGTTGAGTCTCCATCTAAATAAGGATTTCCAATGAAAATAAACCACGAACGATATTTTCGAATTGCGCTCTGGCTGGGATTTTTTACAGTTTTTTACAACCTGCTGGAAGGATTGGTATCCATTTTCTTCGGCATTCACGATGAAGCCCTGACCCTTTTCGGTTTTGGAATTGACTCTTTCATCGAAGTAATCTCGGGCATCGGCATTATCGCCATGGTGTACCGCATCTGGCATAACCCGGATACACCGCGCTCACGCTTCGAACGTACCGCCTTGAGGATCACAGGGATGAGTTTTTACCTGCTCTGCGCCGGATTGGCAGTCACCGCCATTTATAATTTCATCAGCGGTCAAAAGCCTGAAACCAGCCTGCCGGGTCTGGTGATCTCGCTAATCTCGATAGCCATGATGTGGGCGCTGGTGGCTGCAAAGCGAAAGGTTGGTCATGCGCTTAACTCGGCACCGATCCTGGCGGATGCCAACTGCACGCTGGTATGCATATATATGTCATTGGTCCTGCTGGCGGCGAGCGCCATTTATCAAACCACCGGATTCGGTTACATCGACAGCATCGGAGCGCTGGGATTGATATACTTTTCCTTCAAAGAAGGCAAAGAATCTTTCGAAAGAGCCAAAAGAATAGACCAGGAATGCCCGGTAGAATAAAGAAACCGGGAGGCTCAGAGCTAGTAACCATCGCCAGGCAGATCAATCCAGGACAGGGGGAGCGGGTGATTCCAGGTGCCGGGCAACGACCGGTTGGAAAATGGGTTAGAATTGGTTCACGGTTCGAAAAGCCATTGCGAAAAACATCCCCCTGCAACGAAAACCCCCAATGATTCGATTTCCATCTCTGAAATTCACACTCCTGGCTATTCCGTTACTCATCTTGGTGACCGCCTGCGCCCCTCAGACCGGTGATCCCCGGACATCAACAACCGAGGGTGGCTCATTGACTGGAACAGCGGTGTCTTCCGCCAATCCTGAAAACGGCTCCGGGTCCCCAACCGCCTCACGCATCGACACGACCCAGACTCCGGATGTGACGCCCGGATCCGGTCTTCAACCGACCGGAATCACGTCGACTCCGGATATGGCTGAAATTGATTGGCGCGAGGCCCCGATCATTCCTGAAATTAGCGACCATGTCCTGGATATCTACCGTGATGGTCAACTGCAGGGGAGAAATCCGAAAAGCTTTTCCGTGATTGGCGATTGCCAGTCGATCCCTTATGTCTTCCTGGGACCCTTTGGCAGAGGCATCCTGGCGCCTGGCAGCGCTGAGGGTTATCTTTGGGATGCCCTGGATTTTTTCAAAGCGTCATTTCTTCACTGGAGTGTCACCTCCAGGGGGGGATTTACCGCTGCATCCATCCTGAGCCCGTTACAGGCTGACCCTTACTATTGCAAACCCGGTGAAACCCCGCTGACCTGCGAATACAGGTTGAATAACCCCGCCTATGCATTCGTCACCCTGGAAACGTGGCTTGATCCGAACACCATTGATCGTTACGAATCCTACCTGCGCCATATCCTCGACTACGTGATCGGTCACGGCACGATCCCCATTTTGATCACCAAGGCTGATTCAGCGGAAGTATATAATGGCAAGTATGTGATCAACCCAGCCATCGTAAGGGTCGCTAACGACTATGATGTCCCGGTGGTCAATTTTTGGCGCTCCGCCCAGTATCTTCCCAATGGAGGCATCGATCCTGCCCGGGAAGGTTTCCACCTGAGCCAGGCGGGTTACGATGTAAAGAACACCCTGGCATTGCGCGCGCTGTACAGCGTCTGGCAGAAAGTGGCAGGGGCGAACCAGAACGGTACCGCTGGACCAGGCAGCCTGACCGGCACACCGAAACCACAGGTCACTGCCACTAGCGAACCTCTCCCCCAGGTCGCCGCGGTAGGCTGCAAGGGGGGCTGCGTGTACTTTGGGACCATGATCTCCCATGACGGTGCTGTTTCCGCACACGGGGTATATGCCTATTCCTATGAAGACCAGGTGCTCACCCGGCTGCTCGGAGACGGGTTCGACCTGCAGGATGTAAGCACGGATGGCAAACGTCTGCTGGTCAACAATGGCACTCGGTTATATGAAATCAACCTGCAGAGCGGTCAGGCAGCCCTGGTGAACGCCACATTTTTCCCGGATGGCAAACAGGGTGCCTATTATAATAGTGACGACAGCGCGGTGATATTCCTCGATGAGAACGACCCCATACAAACTGAAGCTGGAGCAGCCATAAACCTCTTTCCATCGGTAAGGGACAGGGAACGTTATTTTGAGGCTGGCACCTGTACCTCCAAGGATTATTGCCAGTCCCAGGGAACCTATCTTCAGGAAATGGATCAATCCCCCCTGCGCCTTGAGACATTCACCATGCCGGTCTTCGCTCCGGGTGGTAACTGGGTGGCTTACTTGAATCCCGAGGCTGGCACCAAGGACAATTATTATCACATCGGCTACCTTTTGCTTGAAAAACCCGACCTGGGTATCAGCAGCCGCCGGGTGATCTATTTTCCGGAAGAAGGCGGTTTCATGATCTATCCGGATGTGCGTGATTATGTTTTCTCCCCGGATGGAAACCAGCTTTTCATTATTTACGACGTGTACAGCGCCTACTTTGAAAGATCGATGCGGATTCAGACCTACCTGTTAAATGTCAGTACCGGCATCCTCTATGATTACGGTAGAATGGATGGCACCGGCGGTTCACTTCGCCCGCGTCTCACCTGGTCGCCGCAAGGAGATCGGGTTCTATTCTTCCTTACTGATCTGAGTGCCGATAACAACTATACATTGAACATCTATCAAACCATGCTGAACACAGGTGATAAACTGGTTCCCTTTGATCAGGGAATCCTTACCAGCGAGGATTATTTCTATATTTCCAACCTGTACTGGCGATAAATAGCCATGAGAAATAAGCGCCTTGTCCTTTATCTCGTCCTTGCTTTATTGCTCATCACTTCCTGCCAGAAGCAGACTGTGACCGCAACCCTCCTGGCGGACGGTGAGGCATATACCCTTCAAATTACCTCCCAGAACACTCCCGCGCAGATCATTTCTGATGCCGGGATCAGCCTCGGGGAAGATGACCGCCTGATCTATCTTGGCAGGACCATTCCTCCTGACGAACCGCTTCCAGCAGCCGCCTCGTATACGCTCACGATTCGCCGTGCGGTCCCACTCACCGTCAACTCGCCGGAGGGCACACAGATCCTCCAGACCAGCGCCCTCACGATCGGGCAGGCGTTGGCGGAGGCTGGTTTCACCCTCTATGCTGCCGATCGCGTCGATCCACCCGTTGAGACACCCATCCTCGCATCGCTGACGGTGACTTACAAGCCATCGCAAGCGCTGACCGTGAGCGTGGATGGCGTACAGGTTCAGGTGAGGTCTGCGGCGGCAACCGTTGGACAGGCGCTGGCGGAAGCAGGATTCGCCCTGGTCGGATTGGACTACTCCGTCCCGGTTGAATCTGCGCCGCTGCCGGCAAATGACCAGGTCCGGATCGTCCGGGTCGTAGAGGCGGTTGCCCTGACGGAAAAGAACATCCCGTTCAAGACCCGCAGCGAACTCTCCGCTGACCTGGAGATCGACCAGCAGGCGCTCCTGCAGGGAGGCGAGACCGGGCTGGCGATCGGGCGCGTGCGCACCCGCAGCGAGGACGGGGTACAGGTTTCGCAGGCGGTGGAGGGCGAGACGGTCGTCAGGCCGCCGCAGGACCGCATCCTGGGCATCGGCACGAAGATCGTCATCCGCACCACCGTTGTCGATGGCGAGACCATCGAGTACTGGCGGGCGTTGAGATTATTCGCCACCTATTATGTACCCTGTGACCACACCATCCCTAAATGCTGGTGGAATACCGCCACCGGGAAACCGGTTGAAAAAGGGGTGGTGGCATTTGTGTACCCCTGGTTCCTGCTTTTTGCCCACGAAAGGCTTTATGTCCCCGGTTATGGCTTTGCGACCGTGGAAGATAATAATGGCGCCAACACGAATGCCTTCGGAGACACCTACTGGATCGACCTGGGCTACAGCGAGACCGATACCGTGGACTGGGTGAATCAATATGTGACCGTCTATTTCCTGACGCCGGTGGCTGCCAACGCTGCCGATACCTATCTCCTGCCATGAACGGATTCTCGCTGCCAGCACTGAACATTAAAGCACTGCTCAGGGAATATGATATCCGTCCGAGCAAGGGCCTCGGGCAAAATTTTCTGCGGGATGGTCAGGCCCTGGAAGCGATCGTCCATGCGGCGAAAATATCCCCGCAGGACAATGTCCTCGAGATAGGTCCCGGCCTGGGGAACCTGACGCGTTATCTCGCCTTATCGGCGCGGTCGGTCACTGCGGTCGAACTGGATCGTAAAATCCTCCCCGCTCTGCTATCCATAGTGAGCCCGTACAAGAATGTACGCGTGGTGCAGGGGGATATTCTCAAGATCGACCCGTCTACTCTGATGGAAGGGCAGGGATACCTGGTGGTCGCGAATATCCCTTATTACATAACTTCCGCAGTCATTCGTCACCTGCTGGAAGCCGGGCAGCGCCCGAGGCGGGTGGTGCTGACCGTTCAGAAGGAAGTCGCGGAGCGCATCTGTGCACTGGAGGGGAAAATGAATATGCTCGCCTTGAGCGTGCAGGTGTATGGAAACCCGGTCATTGAAACGGTGATCCCGGCGGCTGCATTCTACCCGCCACCGAAAGTGGATTCTGCAGTTCTATGCGTGGAACTCCATCCCCGGCCCCTCATCCCGGCCTCGGGGCTGGAGGTTTTCTTCCAATTGATCAAAGCCGGCTTCTCGCAAAAACGCAAGACCCTGCGCAATGCCCTTTCGGGCGGCTTGCGCATCTCCGCGAGCGAGGCGGAGGAATTGCTAGCCTCGGCAGGGATCGATCCGAAACGCCGGGCTGAGACGGTCAGTCTGGAAGAATGGGGGGAATTAAGCAGGCAGTATACTGCTGCCTGATGCAATCAAGAGCCTGTCAGATCCAGTGATCAAGAATGATACTATTTCCACCCTGAAACCGTGAAGAGATCGGTCAACAATTCGACCCGCTCCTGGTCGGTCATCGGGCGCGGGCGGGCATAGTCCTCCAGCATGGCTGTCAGCAGTTCCGTACTCACATGCCTGTTGTCGTAAAAAACATGCCGGGTGATCAATTCCCAGCGGGTGCTTGTGGACATGACATTGCCGATGGGATAGACCATCTGGTCAAAGAAGAGGTTCCCCAGCCCGTAAAGGATCAAGGAACCATTGTGGAATTCCAATGCCTGCGGGATGTGCGCCTGGCTCCCGCTGACGATCGCAGCGCCTGCCTCTGCCACGGTCTCAAAATCATGGGACTGGTTTGGGCGCGGCTCGGGGGAGTAGTACTCGTAATATTGGAAGGTGACGATGGGCAGAAAACCTTCCGAACGCAGGTGGGAAATTTCATTGACCAGCCACGAAAGGTCGCCACACGGCGCTGCGCCGGGCTGGGCATCCGTCGCCCAGGCATAATCCGGACCCGAGGTGTTGCAGCCGATGAATGCGATCCGGTTCCCATTATGCTCGATCCGGACGGATTTTTGTGAATCTGCCAGGTCAGATCCGCCCCCGAAATACGACCAGCCTCGCTGCCGGTACAGGTCCAGCGTGAACAGGGTGGCAGCGCTGCCCCAATCCTGGAAATGATTGCCGGTCATTTCGATTACATCCGCACCCACGTCTTCCAGCAATTGTATGTAGCGCGGATCGCTGCAGAACCTGATCTCCTTCTGGTTTGGGTCCGGGTAAGGACAGTCGGGGGCAAAAGGGATCTCGTTGCTGATGTGGGTGATGTCCGCTGAGCGCAGCCAGTCACGGATATCGCCGCTGGGATAAGTGATCCCCTTTTGTTCCATCGTCCAGGCCGTCCGGCGGACCAGGGCGGTGACACCGGTCATCACCACCACGGTCAGTTTGGAAGGGTCGCGGTTGGAGATGGGCAGGTTCAGGGTGGAACAATTCTCTCCGCTGCAGGCAAAAACGGCTGCCAGGGGATAGCTGGAAATGTCGAATTCCTCGTGGATGGGTGACTGGCCGCCCACGGTCAACACTTTCCAGCGCGGCTCCAGGTCCTGGAATGGGAGCAGGGCATACACTGGTTTGGAAGCCGCCCAGAGAGTATTGCTGAGATCGCATGCAGGTGCAGTCTTCACACTATCCGCATCTGGCGCACCCCACAAACTGGTAAAAATTGCCAGTGTCGATTCATCCATCCACAAATCGCCGCCTGCCAAAGCGGAGGCAGGATCGCCTTTCCAAAGCAGGCGGACATCCTCCGGGCCGACACCATCGAGCACGGTCGGGAATGGCGCCGCGAGGGCGTAGATCCATACAATAGGAATGGAGCCGGGGGCCAGGTTGCCTGTTCCGGCGATATCCAGCCGGGTGGTGGCGGCAGTTCTGGAATTGGTTGTGGGGAGGCCTGAAGCCAGCGCGATCTGTCTTATCTGGTCTGGGATTGCCGGATCGATCCATAGTCCCGGGGGCGCGACGGCTACCGTTGGTTCTACAGTTACTTGAGGGGTGATGGACCTTGTGGATTGATGAGGTGTGGGTGCCGTGGGTTCCGGCGACAGGCAGGAGGTTAGCAGGCAGGCTGTGATGGCTATGCAGGCTAATCGGGGTTTCAAAGCCTTGGGAATTTTCTTTGGAATGCCTGTCAATTCAATTGCTTCATTCAATTAAATATCCCCATCAGTCTATCTGGGTCACTCTCGCCTGTCGACCTTTCCGCCTCAGGTCCCGGTAGTCCCACAAGACCTGCCACACCTTGAAGGCGGCTTCAGCCTGGATCTTGAAGGACATTTTCGATTTTCCCCACCGCCGTTCTGCGAAATAGATGGGCACTTCCCCGATCTTGAATTTCAAGCACCAGGCGAGGTATGCCAGTTCGACCAGGAAAATGTAACCGCTGGACCGGACGCGTTCCAGGGGCATGGCCTGGAGGGTTGTGCGCCTCCACAGGCGAAATCCGCCGGTGACATCCCGCAGGGGCATGCCCAGGATGGTGCGGGCATAGAAATTCCCCCAGGCAGATAGCGCTTTCCT
Organism: uncultured Chloroflexia bacterium; assembly: GCA_963828815.1. Classification (GTDB taxonomy): domain Bacteria; phylum Chloroflexota; class Anaerolineae; order Anaerolineales; family Villigracilaceae; genus UBA877. The sequence continues at coordinate 153,224 of CAWHGD010000002.1, read as the reverse complement.
CCAGGCGGGCCAGCGGATATCCGTGCTGCCGCCGAGGATGTAACGCGACCCCTGCACGAGATCGCAGGTTTCCAGTTTTTTGACCATAGCCACCAGCACGGATGGATCATGGGAGAAATCGGCGTCCATCTGACCGATGGCTTCCACGGGATCGACGAACAGCGTTCCAAAAGCCTGGAGGTAGGCTGAAGAGAGTCCCAGCTTTCCTGCACGGTGGATCACGCGCAGGCGATTTGGATGTGCAGCAGACAATTCGTCAGCGATGCGGCCTGTACCGTCCGGGCTGTTATCATCCACGACAAGGAGATCGAAGGGTAAAGGGAGCGAAAAAATAGCGGAGACCAATCGGGGCAGATTCTCCGCTTCGTTATAGGTTGGTATGATGATCACAATGCTCATGTCGAGGTCATCTTCATCGCGGTGGAACTTCTTGTTTATCTCCTGGCTTTCCATTGGCAGAGGCGATGGGTTCTTTTTGGATGATGAATTCGCAAACGGTATCGCCCATGGCACAACACCTGGATTCGGAAACCTGGAATTCCAATCCATCGGAGACCCATGCAAGCAAGGCTTCGAGCACGCCTGTAAACAGGGAACAGACCGGTTTTTCTACGCCTTTGCGCGACCAACAGATCGGGCAGCGGTGGATCGTCCAGAGAAATGTGGTATCCGTTTCGTTCACGGTTGACTGCTGGTCGGTGAGTTCGGAAAAGATCCTGGCTGTAACAGGAAGACCGATACGGCACCTGGCTTGCAGGGGAAGGTCCTTGAAGGACTGGTCTGCAACGCCTGCCAGAGCGCCGAAATTCCTGAGCGCTTCGTTGAAGATGGCCCGCCCGGCGCGTATGGCGAAGCCACGCCCTCCGCGCGCGCCGACCATTTCCTCCAGGCCAATATGGATGGCGGCGAAATCAGCGAAATCGAATTGCCGTTCGAGGTCATCGGGAGGATAATTGCCGATCAGGTTTTTTAAGCCTGCCAGGTTCAAAATGGCGTTAAGACCATTCTTCCCGATCATCTCCTCGTAGGATAGCAGGGCGATGCGGGTGAACTTGTTGGCGTAATAGTTGCCGCTTTTCTGGATTTGCTGCATAGTTTTTGAAAACTTATAATAGTTTTGTCAGGTCTTCCGCTGCCCGTCGCATATCGAGGAGGATCAGGCCCAGTTTGGAATGCTCGCGAGCCAGGGCGGTGAGCACTGCTTCCTGGCCTACTGACATCAGGACGACGTAGCCTTTTTCACCCTTGATATACACCTGCTCCAGTGTCCCGCGTCCCAGTTCGGTTGCGATTCGTTCACCCAGAGAAAGCATGGCAGCCGACATGGCAGAAACGCGGTCTTCTTCCACCCCCTGCGGCAAGGCAGATGCTATGGTCAATCCATCCACGCTGATGACTGCAGAGGCTTCTGTATCCGGTGAGGATGCATGCAAATCCCGCAAGCGGTCAACCATTTGTTGGGAGCGATTTCTGGCCAAAATTGCCTCCTTGTCACCTGACATAAATTTAGCACAGGGCGGATATTGTGTCAAGTTGCCTGCCTGTTTCTTTTTCCGGACGGGGCTCGAAAAAAGCCGCCCGGGAAAACATGCTATAATCTTTTTTCGTCGAATAAGGTATTTGATGCGCAAAATTCTCCTTAGCATTGTCTTCGTTCTTGTCCTGATGGAAAACCTGCCTTCCGACAGGACCTCAGCAGCCGGTCAAAGCGGAATGCTTGCCGGGAACGAACCGGATTCCGGGTCGGTGGTCTGCCCGCCCGGGATCTATGGGGAGGCGCCGGATGGCTGCCTGGCTCTCGGTCCATCCGAAACCCTGGCTCAGAATGCCGCCATCGGCATCCCGTATCCCATCCTGCCCTTGCCGGCATATAAGCCCGATGCGGCTTACAATGAACTTCCCTACCGGTATTTCAAGATCGACGAGAATGGGACCCCATTCTATGCCAGCCTGGATGCCGCCATAGCCAACCAGCCGTCGGGCCCGCACATGTACCCCAGCAAGCACTTATATGTCTCCTATCAGGAAATGGTCAGCACCAATGGCGACATCTTTTACCTTCTGCGCAACAGCTTTTGGATCCGGGCCCTGGGAGGCCGCCTGGGGCGGTACGATCCTCCTTTCCAGGGTCTCTTGTTCAGTTCGCCTCCCCGCAATGCCTTTGGCTGGGTCCTGGGGGAAACCGAATCGCGCACAGCACCTGGAACCGGCAGCCCAAAGAGTGGAATCACCCATCACCGCTTTGAAGTGGTGCAGATCTTTGCCACGGAGACCGAAGGCGACCTGAAATGGAACCTGATTGCACCGGGTGAATGGGTGGACTCCCGCCAGGTGGCGCGGGTGGACCCTGCAACCAGCGTTCCCAATGGGGTCACCGGCGGACGCTGGATCGAGGTCAATCTTTATGAACAGACCGTGACCGTCTATGACCAGGACCGCCTGGTCTTTGCCACCATGGCCTCCACCGGTGTCGAGCGCTTCTGGACCCGCCCCGGGCTGTTCAAGATCCGGATTAAATTGGAAACTGAAACCATGAGCAACAACATTCCGGATGATTTTTATTACCTGGAGGATGTCCCCTGGACGATGTATTTTGATGAGGAACGCGCCCTGCATGGTGCGTACTGGCATAACTGGTTCGGATATGCCCAGAGCCACGGCTGTGTAAACCTGTCGATCGGTGATTCGCACTGGCTTTATGATTGGGCTGCCGTGGGCGATTTTGTCTATGTGATAGACCCATCCGGCCAGACGCCGACCGATCCATCCCTGTACGGATCCGGTGCGCCTTGACGCCGCGAAACCGGTATGGTATATTCAGCCCGCTCCAGGACCCGTGGTGTAGCGGCCAAACATGCGGCCCTGTCAAGGCCGAGATCGCGGGTTCGAATCCCGTCGGGTCCGCCTGAAGTGAACCATATTCATACCGACTGCCTGGCAGGAAATTTCCGCCAGGCAGTTAGGTTATTGTAGAGAACTTCTAAAAACCTCTCTTCGAACGGGTTTCCTATCGCTGAAGACATGAGTCCGCAGGTTTTAAAAGAAAAGCCAGGTCTAAAGAGAAATATTTTAATCGATGAGGGGGCGGGGAGAAATCGGTCGGGGGAGAGGCTTTCTACTTTCATAACGACAGCACCAGGCTGACCGGGCAATGGTCGGAACCGGGCACATCGTCGTGGATATCCGCGGCGGCAATGTGGCTGACCAGGTCGGTGGTTACCAGGAAGTAGTCGAGCCGCCAGCCGACATTCCGCTCCCGGGCACGGGAGACCATGTCCCACCACGAATATTTCACCGTTTCCGGATGAAGGTGGCGGAAGGTGTCGACCAGCCCGGCCTCGAACACCTCGCCCAGTGCCACCCGTTCTTCAGGCATGAAGCCGCTATGGTTGATATTTTCCTTCGGGCGGGCGAGGTCGATCTCCGCGTAGGCGGTATTGAAGTCGCCGCACACGACCACCGGCTGCCCGGCCAGCATGTATCCCCTCGCCACGTCGATAAACCGGCGGTAGAAAGCCAGTTTGTGTGCCACCCATTCAGGACCGCGGCCGCCGTTGGGGAAGTAGATGTTGAAGAAAACAAAGGATTCGAATTCCTGGATGAGTACCCGGCCTTCGGTGTCGAATTTGGCTTCATTCAAGCCGGTGATGGTTCTCTCCGGTTTTTGCCTGGAATAGATCACCGTGCCGCTGTAGCCTTTTTTCTCAGCAGAGTTCCACGCTGCCTCGTAGCCGGCCGGGTTCAACAGCGCATCGGATAGTTGTTCCGGGCTGGCTTTCGTCTCCTGCACCGCCACCAGGTCTGCCTGGCTGGCAGTCAGCCAATCCAGGAAGCCTTTCTTTTCAGCCGCCCGTATGCCATTCACATTCCATGAGACCAGTTTCATATCCATTGGTTCTCCGATGAACTTGCTTGACCATGCATATCCTGATAGACCAGAGAAGTTGAGGTCACCTGCCTGCCTGTCCCTGACAGAAGGCGAGAAAGCAGGATCACCCCGGGGAGAGACCCTGACCTCTGACGGATCGATTATACGTTCATTTCCAAAGCAGATTCATCATACTCGCGATCTTCTCCTTCTTTCACCACTCTTATTAACTTTTCATATTCCCCCCTTGACATTAACGTAACGTAATGGTTTATATTAACTCAAGGTGAAAAAATGTATACAGTAAAACAGTTGTCGCAACTGGCCGGGGTGAGCAGCCGCACCCTGCGATATTACGACCAGGTCGGGCTTCTCAAACCATCATCCATGGGCAGCAATGGCTACCGTTATTATGAAGAAGATGCCCTGGTCATGATGCAGCAAATCCTGTTCTACCGGGAAATGGGATTGAGTCTCGAGAATATCAAAGCCATCCTCACTGACCCTGCCTTCGATGTACTCGCCGCGCTTGGATCCCACCGGGAAGAGTTGCAGGGTCAGGTACGGCGGTTGAATCGCCTGCTCCAGACAGTTGATCACACCATAAACCATTTGAAAGGAAATGAAACCATGAAACCAAAAGGATTCTTCGAAGGCTTCAGCGACGAGGAACAGGAGAAGTATGCACTGGAGGCGGAGCAGATGTATGACCCCGAGGTGGTCAGGGAATCCAACCGCCGATGGAAAGCCTACCCGCCCGCTGAGAAGGAACGCATCCTGGCAGAAGGCAAAGCCATATATACAGAGCTGATCGCTGCCATGCCTGACGGGGCAGCCAGCCCAAAAGTGCAGGGCCTGATCGCCCGCTGGCACCACCACCTGCAATACTTCTGGAGCCCGAAGGATGAGCAGTTGCTGGGTCTCGCGGATGGATACAACGAGGATGCGCGCTTTCGCGAAAATTTCGCCCGCATGCATCCGAAATTGGCTGAATTCATGCGTGAGGCTGTCGGGACCTACGTGGCAGGACGAAGGAAGTAGACCTGGCTTCGCGAATATCATAACCGGTTGGAGATGCATCTCCAACCGGTTATCGATTCATAAGGATGGCTGGCGTTCAATCAAGGCTGGATTTAACCGGCACCTGCGACATGGCATACTCTGCCAGGGCTGCGATGGTGAGACTCGGATTCACCCCGGGATTGGCGGGCATCACCGAGCCGTCGATAATGTACATGCCGGGATAATTATGGACCATGAAATGTTCATCCACGACCCCTTCGGTAGCATCCCTGCCGAGCGGGGCTCCGCCGAGGATATGAGCCGTGGTGGGGAGGTTGAGCAGGTTTTCACCGATCGAACCCAGGGCGATCCCGTTCGTGCGCCGGGCAAAATCACGCGTCAACTCATGGGTGCCTTTCACCTGGGCCTGGATCTCGTACCCTGGTTCAGGGCTCGATACCATGCCTCTGCGGAACAGGGTGAAGAGGCTGCGCCCCATGCTGAGACGCATACGGTTATCGGCGTGCTGCATCACCAGCAGGATGGTTACATTATGTGCCCAGCCGGGCAGGAACATGGCTTTTGCAAAGTCAAGCGGATGGGTGATCGCCCAGCCCAGGAAACGTAAGAACCGCACAGGTATGGGGACATCTGTATCGATCAGCGGGGCAGCCAGGTAACGCATCAGCGACGAGCCATCCGGGTAGCGCACCGGTTCGATGCGCGTCATCCTGTCGATATTATAGATGGACGAAATGCAGACTCCCTCGGAGTAATTGATATCCGATCTCCGCGCCAGCGCTCCCAATAATGCTTCCGAGTTGGTGCGCACCATGCTGCCCAGCCGGGGAGACAGATCCGGCAGACTGTGGGTGTCATCCCGAAGTTTGAGCAGCAGTTTGATGGTACCCAGCACGCCGCCTGCCAGGATCACTCCCCGGGCATGCACATGCTTGCGGGCTCCCTTGATTAAACCGGTACTCGAGCGGTAGGTGATTTCATAACCCTTGTCTGCAGGCTGAAGTTTTCCCGCCTCCAAAGGTCGGATGTCCGTCACTTCCGCCTCGGGGATCACCCTGGCACCATTCTTCTCAGCAAAATAAAGGTAGTTCTTGGGGAGCGTGTTCTTGGAATTATACCGGCAGCCGACCATGCAGGCGCCGCAGTGCTTGCATCCGGTGCGAGCGGGGCCTTCACCGCTGAAATAGGGATCCGGGACGGTGACCCCTTCCTCCCCGAAGAAGATCCCCACATCGGTGGCGCGAAATGTCCCGCCCATGCCGCTTTCTTCAGCCAAGGTACGCAGGATTTCATCGGCTTTCCAAAGCCTGGGATTGCGTGCCGCGCCCAGTATTCTTAAGGCAGATTGATAATGCGGCTGGAGTATTTTCCCCCAGGCGACAGGCGTGTTCCAGGCGGGTGTGGAAAAGGATTCTCTCGGTGGGAATTTCGAGCACATTCGAGTATCCCAGGCTCCCACCCCCCACGCCAACACCATGCAGGATCATGGCACCCTTGAGAACACTGATCTGCAGGATGCCAAAGGCTCGCAGGAAGGGCAGCCACAGGTATTTCCAATACTGCCAGTTGGAGCGGGCAAAATCCTGGTCGTCAAACCGCTTGCCCTTTTCGAGCACGAGCACGGAATACCCCTTTTCCGTCAGGCGCATGGCGGAGACCGAGCCGCCAAATCCGGAACCAACGATCACGTAATCGTAAACGATTTGCTCCACTTCAGCTCCTTTGGGGAAGAAGCGCCTCCAGGGAAGATTATCATCTCGCTTGCATGATCATTATGTTTCAGCCCAGGCAGTTCGAAGGCGAGCATAGGTATCTTCCAGCGCTTCAGGCATCACTTTGGTCTCAGCCAGGGTCAGCATGAAATTGGCATCGCCGGTCCAACGCGGGACCACGTGGATGTGAATATGACCGGTTATTCCCGCCCCGGCGGCAGCGCCGATATTGGCGCCGACATTGAACGCGTCCGGGTGGTATACGCTGCGGAGCACCACCACGGCGCGTGTGACCAATTCCATCATATCGCTGCGCGTACCTGCATCCAGGTCTTCGAAGGAGGCGCTGTGCTCTCGCGCCACCACCATCAGGTGACCGGTAGTATAAGGGTAGCGATTCAGGATTACAAAACAGCGCTCGGAGCGAAAAATGACCAGGTTTCCGGGGCCATCTGTCTCCTTCTGGACGGTACAGAAAACGCAACCGGTATTCTTTGACTGGATAAATTTCAAGCGCCAGGGCGCCCAGAGACGTTTCATAGCACTTCTCATTGTAGCAAAGAATGCGCCATTGGAGTTACCCAATTCCGCCTGTCAGCCAGTTGTAAATGAACCGCAAATTCAAAATGGTTGACAGCCTTTCAGAACAATAGTATTCTCAAGAAATGGAACAAATGGCTCTGTTTGATGCAGCCCCCCGATGGACCGTCAGCGACCTGACGAGGCATCTGCGTCAAATCCTGGAAGCCGACCCGGGCTTGCAGGGCATCTGGGTGCAGGGGGAGGTTTCCAACCTTTCCAGGCCGGCCTCCGGTCACCTGTATTTCACATTGAAGGATCCGGGTGCTTCACTGCGCTGCGTAATGTGGAGGGGTGAAGTCTCCCGCCTGCGTTTCGTGCTGCAGGAAGGGATGGCTATAGAAGCTCATGGCAGCCTGGGTATCTATGAAGTCTCCGGGCAATACCAGCTTTACACTGACAGCCTGCGCCCTCTCGGTGAGGGGGCTCTTTACCAGGAATTCCTGCGTCTCAAGGCTCTGCTGGAGGCGGAGGGATTGTTCGATCCCGGTAGAAAGCGCCTCATCCCTGCCAACCCGCGTCGGATAGGTATTGTGACCTCCCCCAGCGGTGCGGCCGTGCAGGATATTCTCAATACCCTGCGGCGCAGGATGCCCCTCGCAGAAGCGATCCTGGCACCGGTCCCCGTGCAAGGGGATGAGGCGCCCGCAGCCATTGTGACCGCGCTGGGTGAATTGAACCGGGTGGCGGCGCCGGAAGTGATCCTGCTGGCACGCGGCGGAGGTTCGATCGAAGACCTGTGGGCATTCAACGACGAACGCGTCGTTCGGGCAGTCTGTGCATCGCAGGCACCGGTCATCACCGGCGTAGGCCACGAGACGGATTTCACCCTGGTCGATTTCGCCAGCGACCTGCGTGCTCCCACTCCCACCGCGGCAGCAGAACTTGCGACCGCGATCACTGTCCTTGATTTACGCCAGCGGTTATTCGAGATCCTGCAAGAACTCGCCGGGAACATAGGCATCCTCATCCAGACCCGGCGGCATTTCCTGGATGGAATCACGACCGGGCTGCGTTTTTACTCCCCGTTGCGGCGCTTGCAGACTGACCGCCAGCGTGTGGATGAATTGAACCGCCGGGTAAATGCTGCCCTGGCTCACCGGCTTGAACTCGGCATGGCAGGGATGAGGGGGTTGGAGAACCGCCTGATGGCACTGAATCCCATGGCGGTGCTGCAGCGCGGCTATGCGGTTGTTACCAAGAATAAACAGGTGGTCGCCAGCAGGTCGCAGGTCCAGGAGGGCGATGCGCTGCGAGTCCGTCTCCGCGACGGAGAATTCGATGCCCGTGTTACGGGCGATGGATAGGTGAATATGGCAAAGAATGAAATCAAACCCATCGAAGAGTTGTCCTACGAGCAAGCCGTGGCGGAACTCGAAGCCATCGTGACAGCGCTCGAAAAAGGGGAAAAACCGCTGCAGGAGTCAATGGCATTGTTCGAGCGCGGCCAGGCATTAACCAAGCACTGTGCTGACCTGTTGGAAAAGGCAGAGTTGAAAGTGCGCACGCTGGTGGATGAATCGCTGGTGGATTTTAAGGAAGACCAATGAACCTGGGCGCCCTTCTTCAAAATCATGTCCTGTTGACCGGAACGGCAGGCTGGCTCCTTGCCCAGGCGTTGAAGATCCCGGTGGATTGCATCCGCGAACGCCGCTGGAACTGGGCCCTGTTCTTTGCCGCAGGGGGTATGCCAAGTTCACATTCCTGCCTGGTGACCTCAACCGCCATGGGAGTTGGATTGCATTACGGTTTTGATTCACCCCTGTTCGCCGTCGCGGTTGCCCTGGCGATGGTCGTCGTTTATGACGCCACAGGCGTCCGCCGCCAGGCCGGGATGCAGGCCCAGAAGATCAACGTGCTGGTGGAGGAACTGTTGAAAGGTCATGCGATCAACGAACAACACTTGCGTGAGGTGATCGGGCATACACCCCTGGAAGCCTTGGGGGGTGTATGCCTGGGATTGGTGGTAGCGATCGGTTTATGGTTCGTATGGCGATAAAGTGAGCTGGGGGGGGCAGCCAGACAGTTGTGTCCCATGCACATTGAGAGGGGATATACAATTTTCCCCGTGGAGAGATGAGGCAGTCTGTTTGGGAGGTAACGCTACCGCGACAGGCGGCGTCGTACACGATCAACAACCATGCGGCTTTCTGGAATACGCAGGGCGAACAGAACGGAAAAGTAGACCAGGGCACCGACCAGCACGCCTACCAGGGTGGTCAATGCAGCGCCTGCATGGGATGCCGACCGCAGCCACAAAATGAGTGCAGCAGCCATGCCCAACGAGCCTAACGCAGAGGCTGCCAGCCCTCTCGAGATATCTCTGGCATGGATGCCATCCAATCGTTTCCTCATTAAAAGCAGCAGGGTGGTCACTTCCAGCGCAGTGGAAACGGAAACAGCCAGGGCCAGTCCACCATGCGGCATCCAGCCGACCAGTCGGAATAACCAGGCAAAGACCACGCTCAGTCCGATGCTCGCCGTCATCGCGGCAGCCCCGACCAGCACCGGGGTCTTTGTATCGTGCATGGCATAATAAGCCCGCACCAATACTTCCAGCACGGAGTGGAACAACAACCCGGAGGCATACCAGACCAGCGCCCAGGCAACCAGCCTGGTTGTTTCGGCGGTGAATTCCCCGCGCTGGTAGAGAAAGGTGACCAGGGGCACGCTCAGCAGGATGAGACCCACCGCGGCCGGCATGGAGAGCAGGATAACCGCCCGCAAGGAGGAAGCAAGAGTGCGGCGGAGATCATCCAATTTCTCCTGTGCAAACTGCGCCGAGAAGGTGGGCATCACCGCGGTGGCCAGGGACTGAGCGATCGCAGCCTGCGCCATGATCATCAGGGAAAAACCACTTGTCAGGCTGAAGACGGACCCGCCTGCCATGTGGGAAGCCAGCAGCGTATTCACCCATAACATCAACTGCACCACTGCGGCTCCAAACATGCGCGGGCCCATCAAGCGGAAGACCTCACCTACGTAAGGATTGTGCAGGCCGAAGGTAACGAAATAATGTCCCTTCAACCTGAGCAGGGAGGGCACCTGGATGAGAAAATTAAGAACAGAACCCAGGACCACCCCCCACGCCAGGCCCTGGATGCCCATCCGGGGAGCCAGGACGAGGACGCCGAAGATCTGTCCCAATTGGTACACTGCGGGAGCCAGGGCGGGGATCAGGAATTTTTGGTGGGAGTTCAACATGCCGATCGCCAGCCCGCTTAATCCAAAGAAGACGATCGAAATGACCTGGATGCGCAACAGGTTTACCGCGAGCGCCTGTTTATCCGGAGTGAAACCTGCCCCCAGGATATATTGCACAATGGGGCTGGCAAGTATTGCTGCCAACCCTGCCATCAGGATCATCACCACCAGGATCAGGTTGGCGGTGGCGGAAGCCAGTTTCCAGGCGGAGTCACGGTCCTCTTTCACCAGGAAGCGGATGAATATCGGGATGAAAGAGGAGACCAGGATCCCACCTGCCATCACGGTCACGAGGGTTTCCGCTGGGCGGTTGGCAGCATAAAATGCGTCCAGTTCCGCCCCTGCGGAGAACGCGCCGGCGATCAGTATTTTCGCCGCCAGGCCGGTCAACTGGCTGATGAGAAAAGCCAGCATCACGGTGCCTGTGGCGCGGGCAAGGCTGGGCTGCGGTCTCGCGGCTGCAGTGCTCATGAGAGGGGATTATACTCCACGGAGGGGGACTCCCGATCGTTCTGGAACTAATGTGCTAATAGTATCTGATGGCAGTATAATCACGCCATCCCTGATTTCGAAGGATCTACCGATGACCCGACCATCCATTGCGCGTAGACATATTTTCCTGGTACTCATGATCACCGCCATGCTGTTGTCCGCGTGCATGCCGCCAACCCGGGAGGAATCCGCGCCTGTCACGGTCATCACTGGAACCACCCCCGTAATGGAATCTGCCTGGCTTGAACCGTTCTTTACCAGCCCGGAAAACAGACCGTCAAGCGGGTACGAGGGCGGTCCGGACGAAGACCTGGCTGCCGCCATCGACCGGGCAAGGCTCACAGTGGATGTGGCTGCTTACAGCCTCAACCTTTGGAGCATCCGCGATGCGCTGATCCATGCCATGCAGCGCGGAGTGGTGGTGAGGCTGGTGATGGAAAGCGACAATATGGATAACGAGGAAGTCCAGCAGATGCTGGATGCCGGAATTCCCATCCACAGTGACCTGCGCGAAGGATTGATGCACAACAAGTTCATCGTGCTCGACCGCTCGGAAGTCTGGACTGGTTCCATGAATTTCACCGTCAGCGGGGCATACTATGATAACAATGATCTCCTCCGGATCAGATCCACCCGGGTCGCGGAAACCTATACCATCAAGTTTGGTGAGATGTTCGAAGAGGATCGTTTTGGTCCCGGTGGACGCCAGCCGAAAGCCGATCCAGTCGCAACCGTGGACGGGACGCAAATTGAAACCTATTTCTCACCTGAGGATACTATTGCCGCACACATCCTGGCTATCATTCAGAATGCCAACGAAAGCATTTATTTCCTGGCTTATTCCTTTACGGCCGATGACCTGGGTGCAGCCATCCGCCAGCGGGCTGCAGAAGGCCTGCCTGTAGCAGGCGTGATGGAGGACGGGCAGATCGATTCCAATCAAGGGACGGAGTACGATTCCTTTATCCAGGCTGGCGTGGATGTCAGGCGGGATGGGAACGACGGGCAGATGCACCACAAGGTGATCATCATCGACCGCTCCATCGTTATTACCGGTTCGTATAACTTTACTGCCAGCGCTGCGGAGCAAAACGATGAGAATGTGGTCATCATCCATGATCCGCAAGTTGCCAGCCAATATATGGATGAGTTCCAGCATATTTATGACCAGGCTGTGCCATGACCCGGTGGACCTATCCGCAGCCTTGCAGTATCAATTCATTTCTCCCGATAATTCCATAACACTGATTGAATCCGTAGCATTTTGAAATCCGGAATAATATTCAAAGGTGAATGACATATTTTCTTCCGTTGCATTTTTTTCCGGTTTGGGGTAAATTAGAAATTCGAACTGCCATTCAACCTGGATGGGAAGATATGTTCTGGATCATATTCTCGGTGCTCCTGTGGGGCCTGCTCCACTCGCTGCTCGCTTCCTCCAAAAGCAAGGAAGTGGCGCAGCAGGTCTTTGGTCCAGGCGTCAAGCGGATTTACCGGTTGGCATATAATGTCTTCGCATGCATCAGTTTCCTGCCGGTGCTGGTGGTCATGTTCATTGTTCCCGACCGTACCCTGTACTCCATCCCATTCCCCTGGGCAGCGCTGATGTTGCTGGGGGAAGCCCTGGCGGTGATCGCCCTGATCGCGGGATTCTTGCAGAGCCGTCCGCTCGATTTCACAGGACTGCGCCAGCTGGGGACATTGGAGGATCACCCCGGTCAATTAAAAACCGACGGGCTGTATCATTTCGTTCGCCATCCTCTCTATACTGCCGGTCTCGCCTTCATCTGGTTGCTGCCGTTAATGACGGCCAATGCGCTGGCAGTGAATATCGCCTTGACGATCTATGTAATTTGCGGTGCATACGTGGAAGAGCGCAAATTACGGGTCGAGTTCGGTCAGGCTTATCGTGATTACATGGCTTCCACACCCATGTTCATCCCATTCCTGAGAAGGAACAAAACGCAATAGGATTCGTCCTAAACCAGGTAGATATTCGAACCATTCAAACCTCCCGATATGACCTTCGTCTCCGTTCCCCGCTCTCCCCGTTCGACCGTGCCCCCGCAGATCATGGCAGCCATCATCGGTGGGCTGGTATTGTTCCTGGGGGTAATGGGCATGGTCACCGGGGGCTACCAGCTGCTTTTTGCCGGTCGGATATTCCCCGGGATCAGCATGGCAGGCGTTGACCTGACAAATCTGACTCCTCAGGAAGCGGTCACCTCCCTCCGCCAGCGGCTGACCTACCCGATCAGCGGCAAGGTGGTATTCCGGGCCGGAGACCAGGTTTGGGTGGCAAATCCGGGCGAACTGGGCATGACATTTGATGCAGACACCAGTGTGAAACGCGCCTACAGTATCGGCCGGCAGGGTGGCTTATTGAACGCCCTGGCGGGCCAGCTGAATGCCTGGCAGGGAGGCCTGGTTCTGCAGCCCGCAATTAGTTTCGATGAACGCGTCGCCCAGGCCTATCTCCAGGATATCGCCGCCCAGATCGACCAGCCGATGATTGAAACCGATCTGCATCTTAATGGTACTGAAGTAATCTACCAACAAGGACAGAAAGGGCGAATGATGGACCTGGACGCCACCCTGTCGAAACTGCTTGCCCAGCTCGCAACCTTCCGGGACGGGCAGGTGGACCTGGTCATCGAAGAACGGTCGCCACTGGTGCTGGAAGCCAACGGTCAGGCTGACACCTTGCGCCGGATCCTGAGCGCACCCCTCACCCTCACCATCCCCGATGCCCAGCCCGGCGATCCTGCCCCGTTGACGATCGAACCATCCATCCTGGCGGGCATGTTGACCATCCAGCAGGTGCAGGTCAGCGGGGTCTGGGAATACCAGGTGCTGGCAAACGCCCAGGGGCTTGAAGAGGTGCTGGGGCAGATCGCCGCGCAGGTGGACCGGAGCCCTCAGAATGCGCGCTTTACTTTTGATGATAATCCGGATTCAAACACCCGCCAGCTGCTCCTGGAAAAGCATGCCCAGTTGGGTCGTGAACTCAATAGTTCGGCCACGATAGAGACTGTCCAGGCAGGGCTCCTGGCAGGGGAACATGACTTTGCGATCCAGATGGATACAACAGAACCAGAGGTGGGGGATGATGCCACCGCGCAATCGCTGGGGATCAGCGAGCTTGTGTATGCTGAAACCACGTATTTTCGCGGCTCAAGCAACGCACGTCTCCAGAACATTGACACCTCAGCGCATCAATTTCATGGCTTGCTTGTTCCTCCCAATACAACCTTTTCCATGGGGGATGTGCTGGGGGATATTTCCCTGGACAATGGTTATGCTGAAGCGCTCATCATTTACAATGGACGTACGATCACCGGCGTGGGCGGGGGGGTCTGCCAGGTGAGCACCACTTTGTATAGGACGGCATTCTTTGCCGGTTACCCGATCGTCGAACGCCATGCGCACGCTTTTCGGGTTTTTTACTATGAGCAGCGCCCCGGTTCGGGAATCGACTCCTCACTGGCAGGGCTGGACGCCACGGTCTACTTCCCGCTGGTGGATCTGAAATTCACCAACGACCGTTCCTCCTGGTTGTTGATGGAGACTTACTTCAATCGTGTAAATATGAGCCTTACCTGGAAATTCTATTCGGTCAACGATGGCCGCTTCGTGCAGTGGCGGAATCTGGGCTTGCGCAATGTTGTTCTGGCTCCAGAACCACGCTTCGAAGAAAATCCAGACCTGCCTGCCGGGACCTGCAAGCAGGTGGACTACCCAGCGGATGGCGCGGATATCACCGTGCTGCGCACAGTCTATAACTCCGCCGGGTTTGCGATGTACAACGATACCATCCAGACCCAGTATCAACCATCACAGGGCGTGTACCAGGTTGGCCCGGGTACTGAAAACCCCCAGGCACTGGTGGCGGATGGATTGTGTCACTAGGCATGGTAAAATACCCGTCTGTTCATGCAGGAAATGGAGTATAAAATGATCAATAAGGAATTGCTTGAAATCCTGCGCTGCCCAGCCTGCGTTCGTGAAACGGACGGGCTGTTGAAATATTACCGGGAAACCTGGCTGATCTGCCAGGATTGCGGGCGCAAGTACCCGATCGTGGACGAGATCCCGGTGATGCTTATTGATGAAGGAGACAAGTGGGTGAAGGTGGCTGAAGGGGATCTGCCGGTGCCGCCGCCCACCAAGTGAGATGGTTGAAAATAAGATCAATAACCAACCCCAGGGGGCTGGATTCAAACTGCCAACAACAGGTCAGTTCATCTGGATGGGGGTGGGGCTGGCAGTTGCGCTGGGAGCATTTTTTGTTCTCAGCAGTTTTGTTGCCTGCTGGACGCTGACCGCCCTCCCGGGAATCCCTCCCGCCCGGTGTCCCGTTCAGGACATAGCCCCTCCGCCGCCAACCTCAGAAGCAACTGCGGCCCCGGGTGCGACCGAAATCCCTGCAACGATTAGCGCTCCGCAAGCGGAACTGCCGCCGCCCTGGGATGGTGCCAGCCGGGTGACCATCCTGGTCATTGGCCTGGATTACCGCGACTGGATCTCCGGGCAGGAGGCTTCCCGTTCCGATACCATGATCCTGCTGACGATCGACCCGGTCACCATGACCGCTGGCATGCTCTCCATCCCCCGTGACATGTGGGTTAATGTCCCCGGTTTCACCTATAGCAAGATCAACACGGCCTATTACTTTGGCGAGTTGTATCACCTCCCCGGGGGCGGCCCGGAACTGGCGATGAAGACGGTGGAAAATTTCCTGGGGGTCGATATCCAGTATTATGCCCAGGTGGCGTTCACCACTTTCGAGAAAATGATCGACACCATTGGGGGGGTGTGCCTCACCATCCCGGAGCAGATCCTCGTCGGCAGGACCTATGAACATTCGGTCACCCTGGAGCCGGGTTACCAATGCCTGGACGGCAAATCCACCCTCGGGTATGCGCGCAACCGGCACACCGCCAACGGCGATGTGGATCGCTCCGCACGCCAGCAGCAGGTCATCTTTGCCATCCGGGATAAGATCCTGGATCCGGCGAACTGGCTGTCATTAAGTTCCAAGGCGCTCACTCTTTACAATGAACTTTCAGGCGGCATTAATACCAATTTATCGTTCAATGATGCCATGCGCCTGGCGATGCTGGCAAAAGAAATTCAGGTGGAGAATATCAAGAAAGGTGTGATCGATTACACCATGATGCAGGATGGCTTCTTCAACCAGGATGGGCAGCAATTGGCGATCCTGCGACCATATCCGGATAAGATCCGCGAACTGGTGGATACGATCTTTGGCGGCGGCACGATGCAGCCGATGACAACGGGTACGGTCGAAGAGAAAATGCAGGCCGAAGCGGCTAGGGTGGTGGTCGTTAATGGTTCCGGTGTGGAAGGCATGGCTGCGCGGACGTCCGAATACCTGAAAACCCTGGGCATGAATGTAAGCGGTTTTGGCAACACCAGCGACTATCCCGATGGTTATTATTCACCCTTCCCCGACCGGACGATCCTCATCGTTCATGCTGGAAAGCCGTATGCGATGCAGTACCTGATGGCGTTGATGCAATTCGACCGTTCCAACCAGATCAAGGTGGATTTCAATCCTGACGCCCCGGAGGATATCGTCGTCGCCCTGGGCTACGACTGGGGGTACAGCAATCCCATCCCGTAGAAGAATTTCCCCGGAAATTCCCCCTCTGGAGGCAGGAGCATGAACGGGGGTTGTTTCGACATTTGGATGGTACTGATTACGGAAAAACGAAAATCCCCTGTCCGCATCCCTCGTGACTGTCGAGGCGGATAAACAAGTATATGGCAGAACAACTAGCGATCATCATCAAAGGTATATTCAAGAACAAGACTCTTTTGGGGGTGATTGGTTTCTTAACCTGGTCGCTGGTATTTGGGATCATTTACGCACAATCCCCGCTCTACTCGTCAAATCAATATCAATACTTTCTGCACGGGATCGCCCATGCTGGTGAAGGCTACCTGGCCCACGATTGGCTCGCCAACACGATCGATCCTTTGCCGTTGTTCAGCGCCCTGGTGGAAGGTACGGTTTTAATCTGCAGGAATGGAGCCTTGTTCTATTTTTACTACGCCATCCTGATGGGGATCTACCTGTATTCCCTTTTTGGCATTTCAGATCTTCTGTTCAACCTGAGGCGATCGGGAAATCGCAACCTGCTCTTTATGGTTCTCTTCCTTGGAGCCCACTCGGCGCTGATGCATTATTTCTTTTCGCGAGCCCTCGGAACTGAAAAACCATTCCTGCTGGAAGGCGGGGTGGCGGGTCAGCGTCTACTCGGGCAGGTATTACAGCCAAGCACATTCGGGGTTTTCCTGCTGCTCTCGATCTACCTGTTCTTGAAGAATCGCTACTTCTTCTCCCTGCTTTCGTTAGCGGTGGCAGTCTCATTTCATTCTGTATACCTGTTAACCTCTGCCGTGCTCACCCTCGGATACCTGTGGGTGATATTTCAGAAGAAGAGAGAGATCAAGAGTCCTGCGCTCTTCGCAGTGACCGCCTTGTTGCTCGTGGCGCCTGTGGCGGCGTATACATTCTTTGTGTTCAAATCGACTTCCATGGAATTGACCCGCCAGGCCAACGAAATCCTGGTCAATTACCGCGTCCCGCACCATGCTGATATTTCCCAGTGGCTTGACTGGAGTGTTGCGGTTCAGGTGGCGATCGTCATCGCTGCGCTGGCGGTTGTGCGCAAGCACCACCTCTTCCCCATCCTGGCGGCGCTATTCCTCAGCACCATCATTCTGACCGCGGTGCAGGTGATTGCGAAGAGCAATACTCTCGCCCTGGTCTATCCGTGGCGGATATCGGTGGTCCTGGTGCCGGTTTCAACCAGCATCCTGCTGGCATTCGGCATTACGAAGATCCCCATTTCATGGAAAGGCGATCCATCCACGGTGGAGAACTGGGTCCGCATCCCCGGCATGGTCCTGCTGGCAGGATTCATTTTCGCCGGTGCGGCGCGCTTCCAGATCGACCTTACCAGGCAGAAGGATGATCCCGCCGGTCCTGTAATGGCTTACGTCTCCACGCATAAGGCTGAAAACGATACCTACCTGGTGCCGGTCAAGATGGAGGCTTTCCGCCTTGCGACCGGCGCGCCGGTGTACGTGGATTTTAAATCCATCCCGTATCACGACAGCGAAGTAATGGAATGGTATCGAAGATACCAGTTGGCACACAGGTTTTACCAGGACTCGAACTGTACTCTACTCCCCGGTTTCCTGGAGGAAGGGGTCACGCAGGTTGTCCTGCCGGCGGATTTTCCTGCCTCGTGCCCGGAACTGAGGGAGGAATACGAGGATGATGCCTACGGGGTTTATTCTTTGAAATGACGGCTATATTGAATAAGAAAACAGAAGGGCTTTCCGACCGGAAAGCCCTTTTTCGCTGCTACTTCTCTTTCAGATATTCACCGATGGCCGCGGCGGCTTTTCGACCGCCGACCATGGCGGTGACCACCAGGTCTGCACCGGTCACCCCGTCGCCGGCGGCGAAGACACCTGGACGGGTGGTGGCACCGGTCTCCCTGTCTGTCACCGTGATCAGGCCCCAGTCGTGCACTTCAAGGCCGGGAGTGGTCTCGCCGATGATCGGGTCCGGCCAGTAGCCGAGGGCTTTGATGGCCGTATCCACGGCAATGGAGAAATTTGAACCTTCCACCGGGCACCGGCTTGCGGCGGCCCTTGGCATCCGGTTCGCCGAGTTTCATTTCGATGCATTCCATGGCAGTCAGGCGGCCGTCCTCCCCGGCGATGAACTTGACCGGCTGGGTGAGGAAGCGGTACTTGGCGCCTTCTTCCTTTGCCATCTTGCGATCTTTCCGACCGCCGGGCATTTCCTTCTCGGTGCGGCGGTAGACGCAGGTCACCTCTTCGGCACCCAGGCGCAAAGCGGAGCGCAGGCAGTCGGAGGCCGTGTCGCCGCCGCCGATGACCACCACGCGTTTGCCGAGCACCGGGCGTTCGCGTTGACCTTCCGGCAGCAGGTTCAGTTCGGTGTTGGCGCGCATCAGGAAATCGGTGCCTTCGTACACGCCGGGCAGATCCTCGCCGGGAGTCTCCATCTTGGCATCAATGCCGGTGCCAACCCCGACGAAGACGGCATCGTAGCCGTCCTTGAACAGGTCATCGATGGTCTTGTCCTTGCCAATGCGGGTATTGCCGACAAACTTGGCGCCGGCCTTTTCAAAGTCGCCCCAGCGGCAGAAGAATACTTCCTTGGCGAGTTTGAAATTCGGGATGCCGTAGACCAGCAGGCCACCCGGCGCGGGCTTGGAGTCGAAGAGGGTGACGGCATGACCCTGTTCCAGCAGTTTTTCGGTGCAGCCCAGACCGGCCGGTCCGGCTCCGACGATGGCAACCTTTTTGCCGGTCGGTTTACCGACCGGGATGGCCACGCCGCTGGTCTTGCGTTCGTAACAGGTCACGAAAGTTTCGAGCGGACCGCAAAGCACCGGTTCGTGGGTCTTGTTCAACACGCAGGAACCCTGGCAGAGTTGTTCATGCGGGCAGACCCGCGAGCAGATCTCGGGCAGTGAGGAGGTCTGGCGGTACAGCTGGGCAGCTTCCACGTAGTTCCCCTGTTCGATCATCCAGATGGCCGAAGGGATGTCATTATGGCAGGGGCAGGCAAGCATGCACGGCGCAGGGTCGGGGCAGTGGATGCAGCGCGAAGCTTCCAGCATGGCGCGGTCGGAATCGAGCGGGATGACCACATCGCCAAAGTCGCAGACGCGTTCCGTGGGCGGCCGCAGGGACAGGTCCTGGTAAGGCATGTAGACGCGTGCCTTGCGGTCGATTTCCAGAAATTCACTCGGGATGGTTTGCATAAGCAATTCTCCTGCCGGTACCCGCTACTTCGTTTCGCATCTTATCGTTGAACTTCCTGATGATACCATCCTGCTGGCTTGAAAACAAGACGATTTGGGTATTATTTACGCAGTACGCACTATTTCGATATGTATCATACTCAAACTTGGGTTGTGGATACAGGCTTATATGTCACCATTGATTGCGACGATAATCACAATGTCTGGGGATGTAATACTTCCATAAGAGGGGGGGTTGTAATGCTTTCAACTTTGACATTCACAGAGTAAAATCATCCCGGTTTCAGATCATTTCGTGAATAATCACCTGAAGGAGCGATCATGGAAAGCAACACATTGGAAAATCCTGGTTCCACCAGGAAGAAGAGCCTGGGGCGCATGGGCAGGAAGGGACGAATCTGGCTCTCGATCATTCTGGTAGTCCTGGTGGCTGTGCTGGTATTTGTATTCTTGACTATCCGCGCCCGCTCTTCTACAGCCAGTTCCTATCAGACCACGACTGTCGAACGCGGGAATCTCAATGCCACCATCGGTGCGACGGGGAACCTGCGCGCCTCCCAGTCCGCCAATATTAATTGGCAGACAAGTGGAATGATTGCCGCAGTGAACGCCAGCCCGGGTGACCTGGTGGAAGCCGGATTCGTCCTGGCTTCCCTTTCTCCCACCTCCCTGGCTCAGAATGTTGTCCTAGCGCAGGCGGACCTCGTGACCGCGCAGCGAAACCTTGACAGCATCCTGCAGTCAAGCACCCAGCGGGCTCAGGCACAGCTCAATCTTGTCAACGCCCAGAAGAGTTACAACAGCGCCAATAATACCCTGACTGGCATGCTGGCAACCAACCACGGTGGCTCCTCGGCTGATATCCTTTATTACCAGGCGCAGCTGACCATCGCCCAGAATTCGTATGATGGCGCTAAATCAAACTATGACCGGGTGAAAGATCGGCCTGATGACGATATGTTCAAGGCCCAGGCGTACACCGCTTTTTATAATGCCGACCAGGCTTTACGACGTGCCAAGGCCAACCTGAATTTCTTTCTGCTGGTTCCCAGCGGAAGCGATATTGACCTGGCACGGGCAAAACTGGCGCTGGCACAGTCGCAGCTGGACGATGCCCAGCGTGAATGGACCCGGTTGAAGGACGGCCCCGATCCCGCTGACGTGGAGGCGGCAAGGGCGCGCGTGGATGCCGTCCAGGCGACCATGAACTATGCGCGCCTGGCTGCGCCCTTCGCCGGAACGGTCACCGTGGTGGATGCCATGGTTGGCGACCAGGTGACCGCGGGCAGCCCCGGGTTCCGCGTGGACGATCTCTCGCGCCTGCTGGTGGATGTGCAGGTTTCCGAGGTGGATATCAACCGCGTCCTCGTCGGCCAGGCAGCCAATGTGACCTTCGATGCCGCCCTCGGAAAAGATTACCACGGGAAGGTGGTGGAGGTCTCCCGGGTGGGTACTTCGGTGCAGAGCGTGGTCAATTTCAATGTCAGGGTGGAATTATCCGATCCTGATGAAAATGTGAAACCTGGCATGACCGCCTCGGTGACGATCACGGTCCAATCCCTGGAAAATGTACTGCTGGTGCCGAACCGGGCTGTGCACCTGGAGAATGGTCAGCGGCTGGTGTACGTCCTGCGCAACGGGGTACTGGTCCAGGTGCCGGTCACCCTGGGGGCCTCGGATGACACGATGAGCGAGCTGCTCACGGGCGATCTCTCCGCCGGGGATGTGCTGGTTTTGAATCCCCCGCTGGATTTTCGTCCCGGCCAGGATAACGGGGCGCGCAGCATCTTTGGCGGAGGATAGCATGGCACAGGATTGGGTGATCCATGCCGAAGACCTGACGAAAGTGTACCAGATGGGTGCGGTGGAAGTGCGCGCCCTGGCGGGGGTATCCTGCAGCATCCTGCGCGGGGAAGTGGTGGCGATCATGGGTCCTTCGGGATCCGGCAAATCCACCTTGATGAACATCCTGGGCTGCCTCGACCTGCCCAGTACCGGCAAATATGTCCTGGATGGGGAGGCGGTGGAGACCCTCAGCGATGACCAGCTGGCGGATATCCGCAACCGCAAAGTGGGTTTCATCTTCCAATCCTTCAACCTGCTTTCACGCACCAGCGCCCTGGCGAACGTGGAACTGCCTCTCCGCTATGCCGGGCTCGTACCCAACAAGAAGGAGCGGGCGCGGGCCGCGCTGGAAGCGGTGGGATTGGGCGACCGGATGACCCACCGCCCGACGGAGCTCTCCGGGGGGCAGCAGCAGCGCGTGGCCATCGCCCGGGCGCTGGTCAACAACCCGGCCATTATCATGGCGGATGAACCCACCGGAAACCTGGATTCCAAGGTGGGGAAGGAGATCCTGGATCTCCTGCTGGCGCTCAACCGCGAAAAAGGCACCACCCTGATCATCGTCACCCATGACGCGGCCATTGCCGCCCAATCCGAGCGCATCATCCACCTGCGCGACGGGCTGGTGGAGGAAACGAAATGAACATCGCCCAGTCCATAGTCGAAGCGCTGGAAACGCTGAGCAGCAACAAACTCCGCTCCGGGCTCACCATCCTGGGCATCGTGATTGGCGTGGGCGCGGTGATCGCCATGCTGGCGATCGGGCAGGGGGCGCAGGATACCATCACCGGGGCGATCAGCGGGATCGGCACCAACCTACTGTTTGTCTCCTCGGGGAACCAGCTCCAGGACGTGCGCAACCCCAAGCCGCTGACGCTGGGGGATGCCCAGGCGATCGCGGATCCATTTGCCGCGCCGGATGTGCTTGCCGTGGCGCCGCTCATCCAGGGCCGCGCCGACATCACCGCCAGCGGTCAGACGATGAGCGTGAGCGTCACCGGCACCGTGCCGGAATATTTCGCCATGCAGAATTATTCCCTGCTGGAGGGGGATTTCCTGACCCAGGATAACCTGCAGGGAAACGCCTCCGCTGTGGTCATCGGTCCGGGGGTGGCTGACAAGTTGTTCAACCGCCGGAATGGCGTGGTGGGCGAGACTATCCGTATCAACGGGCAGCCTTTCCGCGTGGTGGGTATCCTGCAATCCAAAGGCGGGGGGATGTTCGGTAGCCAGGATAACCAGGTCATCGTGCCTTTCACCACCGCGCAGACGCGCCTGATCCACCGCTCGATACTGAATGAAGTGGACCAGTTATTCATCCAGGTGGTCAGTGCCAAGGCGGTTCCGCTCGCCACCGATGAGGTCAAGCAGATCCTGCGCCAGCGCCACCGCACGCCGGTGGGCGTGGATGATTTCACGGTCTTCTCCCAGGCGGATTTTCTATCCATCGCCACCACGGTGACCGGTGTTTTCACCATTTTCCTGGGCGGGATCGCGGGCATTTCCCTGCTGGTGGGCGGGATCGGGATCATGAACATCATGCTGGTTTCGGTCACCGAGCGCACGCGCGAGATCGGCCTGCGCAAGGCGCTGGGGGCGCGCCGGCGCGATATCCTCATCCAGTTCCTGATCGAATCGTCGATGCTCAGCCTGATCGGCGGCCTGATCGGTATCCTGCTTGGCTGGTTCCTGGGTTTCATTGTCGGGCGGATCGCCTCCGCTTCGGGCAATCCATTCAATCCGGCCATCAGCCTGGATGCCATCCTGCTGGCAACGCTTTTCTCCGCGGCAGTGGGCCTGTTCTTTGGGATCTACCCGGCTAACCGCGCCGCTGGCCTGGAGCCGGTGGAAGCATTGCGTTACGAATAGACCATCCAGTTTAAAGAAGGATGTAGAATTAACTCCGGCACTGTTTGGGTGCCGGAGTTTTTGATCAAGGAGCCAGCTATGCCTGTCCAGATCGTCGAGATCGGACCCGGGAATCTGCGGGAATACTCCCGCATCCCGAGCAAATATGAAGTCAAAGCCATCCTGCAGGTGGAGTTGATCGACCGCGGCCTGGGCGGGGTGCTCCTGAAGCAAGTTGCGGTGGAGAACCCGTACTGGAAGGACTACGACGCAAGCGGGGATACCCCGGTGGATTGGCCTGCATCCTTCGATGTGAGCCGCTGGGGTTTCTTCCTGGCGAAGGATCACGGGACACCGGTCGGCGGGGCGGCAGTTGCGTTTGCGAGCCCCGGCGTGAACATGCTCGACGGGCGCAAGGACCTGTCGGTGTTGTGGGACCTGCGCGTGCGGCCTGACCATCGGGGTGTGGGGATCGCATTATTCCGTCATGCCGCGGAATGGTCGAGAGAACGCGGCTGCCTGCAGATGAAAGTGGAAACACAAAACACCAACCTGCCCGCCTGCCGCTTCTACCAGCGGATGGGCTGCGATCTGGGCGAACTCCGCCGCTTCGGGTATGCGGCTGTGCCCGAAATGAAGCATGAGACCATGCTCTGCTGGTATCTCGACCTCAACTCTCAGGAGCCGCCTGCGGGAATGGTTGCATAGGATTGCCCGTTGTGGGCGATTGGCAGAATTCCGTTTCGAGGTTAAAATAAATATAATTTCGTTAGCGTATCGTTTTTATCGGATTAATGCAGGATCGGGGGGTTTGGGATCACGAGGGATGGTGTCGTGTTCATCCCGCAAGGAAAGGATGGCTGGACGGTTTCGGTAAAAGGCATTCTTAAATATTGACTTCTTTCAGAGATTTCGTCATTCAAGATTTATCCTCATTTGATCAATAAAAAGGAGAAGGTGAAGAGATGAATTGGAAAATGTCCCGAAAGGCAACCGCCTTTCTGCCTGCAGTTGTATTGGTGACCGCCCTCCTGGCGTGCAACGGATTTAAGATCTCCCTTACCACCGCTACCTCGCCGGTGGAGCCGACCGCGGCCAGCGTGCAGACTGAGCTGCCCACCACGGCAGGCGAGCCGGTCGTGCCGACGACGGAATCTGTGCCCACCGTGGCGGAAAGCACTCCCACCTACACGAGCACGCCCATCGTCCACGTGCTGGTGCCGGGGGAGCCTCCCGGGAGTTTCCTGAGCGAGGTCACCGATCGGGACACCTCCTCCATGGCCTCCCAGCACAGGGCGCTGGGTGGTGAGAATTTCAGCGTGGACCTGTTCGAACGACCGTTCAACACCACCACGATGGATACCTATTTCCCGGACCTGGACATCCTGCGGGGGCGCGTCTCGCGCGACAGCCAGTGGTTCTTCGTGGACATCAAACTTGCCGGGCAGGATCCTGCCGGCGGGCTGACCGGTGCCTATGGTCTGGAGATCGACCTGAACGTGGAAGGCCGCGGCGATGTGCTGCTGATGGCTGTGAATCCCGGAGCAGCCTGGTCAACGGACGGGGTGCGCGCCTGGCAGGATGGCAACCACGACGTGGGCGCCGCCCACCCGATCAGTTCGGACGGTCCGGTGAGCGGGGACGGTTACGAGACCCTCCTGTTCAACAGCGGCGTTGGCGTGGATTCGGACGCAGCCTGGGCACGCATCTCGCCCGCCGCCCCGAACAGCGTGCAGATCGCCTTCAAACGCAGCCTGATCGGCGATGACGGCAACTTCACCTGGGGCGCATGGGCGATGAGTGAGAGCATGCTCAACCCGGCCTGGTTCGATTACAACGACCATTTCACTCTCGCCGTAGCGGGCTCATCGCTGAGCGAGTTGACCGAGTTCTACCCGCTGAAAGCCTTTGCGGAAGCGGATAACACCTGCCGCTGGGGGGTGGGCTTCACACCCACAGGCAGCGAGCCGGGGGTCTGCCCGGTGCCGCCAACCCCGATGCCGACTACAATTTCAGGTCTTATCTGGTATGACTACAATCAAAATTCGAAGTTTAATGCACCGCCCGATTATGGGTATCCCAGTACGAGTGTCCGCGTGCGCTCCGGGGATTGCGGATCGCCGGGTGGTGTCGTGGCAACGATATCCACCAACGCTTCGGGAAATTACTCTGTCACGGTATCGCCGGGTACTTATTGTGTGGATGTACCTGCCATGCCAGCATCTGCCACTGATAGTTCTGGTCCAGTAACAGTCACAGTAAATGTCGGCGATCACGGCGTGGCGAATGTTCGTTTCTGGTATGAGTTGACTTAACCATCATATATCTCGATTCTTGGGTCACGTTAATCTACAAGTGGTATTAGAAGAATTTACTCGGGTGCATATATAATAGATGCACCCGAGATTTCTATTACATGAGGCTGGGCGAGGGTGACTGACAAATCAATATCAAAAACAAAGAGGAGAAATTCATGGAAGAAAAGCTCAAGCAGTTACGGAACCTCCTGGTTGAAATAGCCGATCTGAAGAACACCGCCGCCGTGCTCGAATGGGACCAGCGCACTTATATGCCCCCGGGCGGCGCGGAAGGGAGGGGCAACCAGCTGGCGCTGCTCCGCAAAATGATCCACGAGCGTGAGACCGCACCGGAACTGGGAAAATTGCTCGATGACCTCAAGCCTTTCGCCCTCAGCCTCGACCCGGATTCGGATGACACCCGGCTGGTGAAGGTGACCGCCCGCCTCTATGAGAAGTCGGCACGCGTGACCTCGAAATACATCGTGGAATTGAACCGGGTCACCAGCCTCGGTCAGCAGGCCTGGATGGAGGCGCGTGCCAGATCGGATTTCTCCATCTTCCGCCCGCACCTGGAGAAGGTGGTTGCCCTGCGCCGGGAATATGCCTCCTTCTTCCCGGACGTGGAGCATCCTTATGATGCCCTGCTGGATGACTACGAACCGAACATGAAGACCGCCGATGTGAAAACCATTTTCGACGGTCTGCGCCCGAAACAGGTGGAGCTCATCAAGGCGATCTCGGGCAGGCCGCAGGTGGACAATTCCTTCCTGCACCAGCCCTTTGACGAGAAGAAGCAGTGGGATTTCGGCGTGGAGGTGGTCACCCGCTTTGGCTACGACTGGAAGCGCGGCCGACAGGACAAGGCGGCCCACCCCTTCAGCATCAGTTTCGGGATCGACGACGTGCGCATCACCACACGGGTCAATCCCGATTTCCTCAACTCGATGCTCTTCGGCAGCATGCACGAGTGCGGTCATGCGTTCTATATGCTGGGCTGCGCCCCCGCCCTGGACCGCACCGGCCTGGAAGGTGGAGCCTCGCTGGCACTGCACGAATCGCAGAGCCGGATGTGGGAGAACCTGGTGGGGCGCTCGCTCCCGTTCTGGGAATGCTTCTACCCCCGCCTGCAGGTGGTGTTCCCGCAGCTGGCGGGTGTGCCGCTGGAGGCGTTCTACAAGGGCATCAACAAGGTGCAGCCGTCCTTCATCCGCGTGGAAGCCGACGAGGCCACCTACAACCTGCACATCATGCTGCGCCTTGAACTGGAGATCGCCCTGCTGGAGGGCAGCGTGACCGCCCAGCGACCTGCCGGAATTATGGAACCAGAAAATGAAGGAATACCTGGGCGTGGAGCCGCCGGACGATGCCAGGGGCGTGCTGCAGGACATCCACTGGTCCACCGGCGACATCGGCTATTTTTCCACCTACGCCCTCGGCAACCTCGTCTCGGTACAGTTGTGGGAGAAGGTCAACGGGGATATTCCCGACCTGGTGGACCAGATCCGCAAGGGTCAGTTCAGCGCCCTGCTGGGCTGGCTGGGCGAAAAGGTGCACCGCCATGGGGCCAAGTTCGAACCGCAGGAACTGGTGCAGAAGGTGACCGGTTCCAGGATCGACCCGGCGCCTTACCTGCGCTACCTGACGGAAAAATACAGCCAGATCTACGGTCTCTGATCCCCCCTCCAAAAAATAGACGCTCCTGATGGAGCGTCCCTTTTTTACGGGTATAATTTTGACATGCTCGCGCGCTTCTTCCTGTCTTGCAGCCTGCTTGCCCTGCTGACCGCCTGCGCACCCTGGACGGCGACCCCGAACCCAACGGCGACGCGCACCCCGGCTCCATCCGCCACGGTCACCGCTTCGCCGCCTCCGGAGGATACGCCGACCTTCCTCCCCCCACGCCGACCGTCTCGCCTACTACCGAACCAAGCCCCACCGTCGAGATCATCCCCACGCTCGAACCGACTCTCGCTGAATCCCTGACCCCGCTTCCCACGCTTTACCTCCCGACCACCGTTGCCACCAGCATCCCGCAGCCGGACGTGGGCTCGGGGATGATCCAGTTCTACAGCCCGGGGCCGCTCTCCAAGCTCGTTTCGCCGGTGATGGTGTACGGGTATGCCATCCCCGGGTACAACCACAGGGGTTATGCCTACCTGTACGGCGAGGACGGGCGGCTGATCTCGTCGCAGGTGCTGCAGTTGTATACCGCCTTCCAGTGGGCGTTGTTCACCTGGACGCTGACCTTCGATATCCCGGGAGCCGGCGAACTGGCCCGGCTGTCGCTTGAACACGGTGGACCAGTACGGGCGCATCAATGCCCTCTATTCGGAGCACCTGGTCCTGCTCGCCGAGGGGTATACGATCATCAATCCGCCCGGGAACCTCAAGGAACGCGCCGTGATCGATAAGCCCGTCGCCAACCGGCGCATCGCAGGCGGGATCCTGCCGGTGGAGGGCAAGATCCGCCCCTACAACGACCTGCCCCTGGTGATCGAATTGATCGACCGCAATGGGAAGATCGTCGGGTCGGCGCTGGCGGCGGTGACCCCCGCGCCTGATGACAGCTACGTGCCTTTCAGCGCGGATGTCCCCTACACGGTGACCTCCGGGACCTGGGCGCTGCTCGTGGTCCGCGTGCTGGACGAGCGCATCAGCGGGACGATGTACCTTTTCAGCCGGGAATTTTACCTCCGTCCTTGACTTGACCCTGCGGGGGTGATACAATACCGGCTCGTTCGACCCGTCGCGGGGTAGAGCAGTGGCAGCTCGTCAGGCTCATAACCTGGAGGTCGCTGGTTCGAGTCCAGCCCCCGCAACCTGTGAAAGACGCCCCATTAGGGCGTCTTTTTGATTCGGGCCGTCTCACTTTATGCCCTACTCAGGACCACCATGAGGTTCACGTTATCCCTGAACTCACCCGGGAGAAGCGTGACATCAGGTTGTTTGGTGCCCGATTTCAGGGATGGCATTTTCTTTCCCAGACTATAATTACCGTATGTGAAATTCTGCTCATTCAATCATGGAGAGGGTTTTTATGAAAAAGAAAGTAAGCATTATTTCCATCCTCCTTATGGTCATCATGCTTGGCCTTCCTTCCTGTTCAGGAGTAGCTGAAAAACCGGTGATTGTAATCAACCCGGCAGGCACTTTGGTTCCCGTGGTCAACCCGGCAGATCCTTATGCCTGGTTTGATAAACCTCTGGATGGCTTCGAGATCCCTCGTCAGGCGTATGAAATCGTCCTGCATGGCTCGGCATACGCGGGGATTGCCGCCATCGAGCTGAGGATCACGGGGGAACCGGTTTTAACCTTCGATGACCCGGCGCCGGGGGCAACACTGGTGACACTTAAGCACACCTGGACACCCTCGAAAGCCGGCCGGTTCGTGTTGCAGGTCAGGACGCGCGACAAGGACAATCATTGGAGCCAGACTGCCGTCGTGACTGTTGATGTGGTCGAAGCAGCCACCCCGACCCCGACCCAGATACCCACTACCACCGCCTCTCCCACGCAACCAGCGGGATTTACCGAACCAACATTTTCTCCGGATGCAATCGCCCATTATACAAGTTGCCCGCCGAACAAGGTGACCGCAACCATCGGCGCCACCGATCCGGGTGGGATCAAGATGGTGGTTGCGTTCTACCGGCTGGTCGATAAAGCCACCGGAGATACCTCCGCCTGGGCCAATGCGGTCATGCAATTGCTGGGTAACAATAAATACAGGATTGATCTCCAGCCTGCACCCGTGGGCGGCGATCTGCGCGGTTTCGTCACTACCCACATTGAAGCACAAGGCGACAGTTTTGCCGCCTGGTTGCAGATGCAGTTTGCGATCCAGACTAATTCCGACAATATCATCCGCAGCCAGGTGTACAACGCCGCCACTTTGTATAAGTGCGTGCCTTGACCGAAAAGCCGTCAGGGTATCGGTCAAGTCCACATGGAGGTCCAATGAAGACGAAATCATTCTGGTTCAACCTCGTAGGAATTCTGCTCGCCCTGGTGCTGGTGGGTTGTACGTTGATGCAGGCAAGGAATCCCACGTTGACCCCGTCGGCAGACCAGCAGACAGACACCACCCTGCCCCCGCCGACGGCAGACCAGCAGACAGACACCACCCTGCCCCCGCCGACGGCCAACCGCAATCCGGTCCTCACCGGCATCCAGGCTCCGGCTGAAGGCAGCTCCTTCCCACCGAACAGCACCATCCCGGTGGATGTGTCTTTCGACAGCCAGAAGCCCGTCCAGTTGGTGCAGGTCTATCTGGACGGTCTGCCGGTGGATTTCGATCGCACCCGACCCGCAGGCGCAGGTAGCCAGCCTGCAGATTCCGGGCGCAGCCTTGCAGGGAGAGGGATTGCATACCCTGATGGTCATGGCATTCGACACCGACGGACGCGCCGCGCTCTCCAACGTGGTGCATTTGAATGGCATTCCAGCGGAGCCATTGGCTTATACCCTGACCGTAAAAAGAGGCGATACGCTCCAGGCCTTCGCTGACCGGTTGGACATCAATCTGGATGACCTGATGGCCGCCAACCCGGACCTGGCTTTATTGGAAGGTATTACCAGTGACACCCAGACGCTGCTGATGGATATGCAGCTTGTTGTTCCTCTGGGCATGCCGCCGGCCGCCCAGCCATACTCAGGGAAAGCCCCCGGCCAGGTCCAGTACGCCTCGGGCCTCCCAACCCCGCCGTCGACCACTGTACAGTTGGACGGATGTGATGCGCAGGTGACCGTGGCAGGGCAGGAGGGCCAGTCTTTGGGATATACCCTTTATCGCCTGGACCTTGACTCCGCCCAATTTGTGGCGATAGCTTACGCACCTCCCGGCGGAAACGGCAGCGCCGTATTCGAAGACAAAACCCTGTATGGTCCGACGCAGTACATGGTTTCAGCTTATAACGACAGCGGCGAGACATTCAGTATCCCGGTCGTGGCCAAGCCAGTCGGTCCCGGGTGCAATCCCATACTGGCCAACCTGCCGGTTTCCGATGGCATCCTCACCCTGCCCACGGATGTCAAGTCCGTCTATTTCTATATCTCCATCAATGCCGGAGAATACGACCGCTGGCCGGCTAAACAGGGAGAATTCCTATCCCCCTCCAATGGAACGATCGACCTGCTGTCCTTGATGAAAAACCGGCCCGATCTCAATTTGACCTACCCACTATACCTGGACCTGGACGCCTGGGGTTGGAAAGCGGGAGAACTGCTGTTCCTGGGCAGCGCCTATGCCGAGCTGAATGAAGCGGATCTGAAGATCTGCGCGCTGGGGGACTGCTCCAATGAAGGCAGCGTTAATTATGTATACACCACCAGCATCACGGATGCGAAGCAAGCCTCCCGCAAGATGAAATGGCTTACCAGCTTACCCGAGATCACCACGGTCTTGTTCCAGCTGTCCATCTCCCCCTTCCCGACCGGATACC
This sequence comes from uncultured Chloroflexia bacterium, assembly GCA_963828815.1. Classification (GTDB taxonomy): domain Bacteria; phylum Chloroflexota; class Anaerolineae; order Anaerolineales; family Villigracilaceae; genus UBA877. The sequence goes on along the minus strand of CAWHGD010000002.1, from coordinate 122,075 downwards.
AGCAGTCGCCGCCCGGGCTGGTGTATTCGCAGCTGAAATCCGGCAGCGGCGGCTTTGGTTTTTTTGTCATCGATTTTGCCAACCTGCCGCAGCCGAGTCAGATGAACATCCCGGGGGATTACGGCGACCTTTACCAGCCGACGGAGACCGGTCAGCCGGAGCAGATCAGCTCGCCCGCCCAGGAATGGCTCGCCTCCCAGTTGGAAAAAGCCGGTCAAAGCCAGGGGCAGTTCTGGGACCTAAGCTCGAACCTGATCACCCCCGGTTCCCTCCTGCCGGTGGAGAAGAAATTCTATGCCCGCTTCATCCCGATGAACGGCGGGCAGCCTGCCGGTCCGGTCTCGAACACGGTGGTCATCGATTACCTGCCGGACACGGACAATCCGACAATCGAGATCAAAAGCATCCCGTCGATCTATGATGTTCACCTCGAGCAGGATCAATTCACACCGCCGATCCCGCCCGACCCGACCATCGGCTGGGGATGCGTGGATGTCCTCGCGGTGGATCCATACGCCATGGCCTGGACCGATCCCGTGGGTCCCTGGCAGTACGCGTATGGGATCTGGCTCGCTGCCTATAATAATCATACGCCCATCTGCCCGACCCTCTGGGATCCGGACGCCAATAAAAACATCGTGGAAAAATTATGGGACTATGTCAGCGACGGCATCGGTATTGTCAACCAGGCCTTCGGGTATGCCAAGGATGCCGTGATCGGTCCATTCGAGGCGGGTTTCCAGCTGCTCTCGCTGGGCAACTGCGGCAACTACTGTCATCAATGGTTGCACGTCGGACTGGACATTGCCCTGGCAGCATACGGCATCCCCCCTGAGATCCCCGACCTGAACAAGCTGACTGATCAGGGCATAGCGTATGTGGTCGATGCAGGTTTAAAGGAACTGCAGCTGGATGGTGCCTGCGATGTAATCCCCAAGTGTCGTGAGGAATTGACCAACATGCTCAAGAATATGAAGGGCAAGTTTAACAGTCGGATTACGAATACCTACCAGAATGAGGACACCGCCCACGCCCACGGGGTCAACCCGCTTGCCATACCGTACGGCGGCGCAGTCACCGTGCAGCCGGCTGCTGCAGCCAACTGGCGGATGCCCACCGCGGTGGTCACGATCACCCGTAAACCGGGCACCGAAAATGTGACCGATGTTGAATTGATGTACCAATACGACTACTGGCTGGACGTGTGGATCCATGCCAATAACCAGACCTGCGTGGGACTGCAGCACAGCTATTCGACCGCCAGCTGTTCGGTCAACGGCGGAGTGGCATACGGCTGCAACGACGTGGTGGAAACCCTCGATACGCCGTGCGACGGGACCTTGTTCTTCGGCAGGATCCAGGTTCCCATCCTGCAGCCGGGCGAATCCCGCCAGGTCATTGTCGTTCTGATGCCCCAGCCTTACTTTTTACCGGTCCCGCTGGAATATCAGGTCTATCAAAGTATGAGTTCCAATGACTTCCCCTATTTGTATGTCGGGGCGGATACGACGATCCAGGCGACCATGATCGGTTCCATACAGGGTGGACCCTGGCCATTCGAGATGCTGATCGCGGCCGACGGGCCCTATCCGCTGATCCTGCCGGAAGACCTGGAGTACGTGCATTGATCTAGCACACGATCAAGTATAAGTGCGGGCGGCTGAAAGTTAGCCGTCCGTATTTTTTACTGAACGCCTGCTTGCCCCTGCACCCTGTGAAAGACGCCCGGATGGGCGTCTTTTTGATTCGGATTGCCTCTCTCTACGGCACGGTCAGGACCATCATGAAATTCACGTTGTCCCTGAACTCAAATGGGAGCAGCGTGACATCACGGCTTAATGGTATGAAAGAGAAACCCGCAAAAGGCGGCACGTTCACGCAGTAGGCACCCGGGAGCAGGTCCTCGAGGATATAGCGCCCCCATGCACCGCTGACGGCTGACCCGGCGATCGCACCACCCGGGCAGGCGCCGAAGCGGACAAGCACCGTCGCCCCTCCCAGGCCGCCGTCAATACCTGCCCCGTCGTAAATGCGGTTGCCGTTCAGGTCTTTCCAGACGTAGCCGCCCAGCGAGGCATACGGCGGGGTGGTGGGCGTGGGGGTCTTCACGTTGCCTGCGCACAGGCAGGGTTCGTTCCCCACCAGGCTGAAGCCGTATGCCATGCGGCAGGTATTATCCAGCTCGGCGATGGCCTTGATGGGGTAGTAGTCTGTCATGGCGGAGAACGGTGCGCCGGCCTCCTCCTGGGTGAAATGGTCGTGGTAATCGAACCATGAGGCCATGTCCACGCCCTGGTCGGTCCATACGCCCCACATGAACTCGTCATCCAGGCCGATCATGGAGTGCTTGAAGGCGATCTGCACCGCCGGGGGCGTCCCGCCGATGAAGCGCGCCCAGGCGGCATCCGGATCGGCGCCGATACCCTGGTCGAAGTAGAGTTTGTCATACGAGTCGGCTGTCTGAGGCGGATCGGCGTAGCAGGCCACCGTCTGCCCCACGTTCCCGTTGGTGTCGTTCCAGGCGCGGACGCCGGTCACCGACCAGTCATCCGCGAGCGGCGCATCCGCCATGATAAGCCACTCGCCGCGGCCGTCCACGTCCAGGTCGATCTCGATGCCGTACTGACCCGCCAGCGTGCTCGTCTTCGGGTCCAGCCCGTAGAGCTGTATGGTGGCGTACATCCAGGGACCGCCCAGTCCCAGCTGGGCGGTGCGGATGTCGAGGTCTGGGAAGAAGATATCCTGGGTGAGGGCGTTGAACGGGCGCTCGTAGAGGTTGTACAGCCACTGATCCCCGCCGGGCGGCTCGTTGGGCACGCCCTGGTGGGCGGTGTCGCCGGAGATGGTGTCGCCGATGTTGGACTGCGCCGCCGCCCCCTCCCCCGGTGTTGCCAGGTGGACGATGGTGACCGTGGGTGTCTCGCTCGGGGAGGCTGCCTCCGCGGGGACTTCGGGTGTCCCGGTCGCTGTGGCGGGCTGGACCGGGATCTCGGTGGTCGAGGTAGCATCCCCGGGGGGCGCGATCGAGGGTGGCACCGTTCTCTGCAGGTTGCAGGCGGCAAGGATCAGGATGAACAGCAGGATTGCCGATCGGCGGAACAGGGTCTTCATTGTCTCCTCCTCCGGCAGGCGCCGTCGAACGGGCTCCGCGGCGTTCTGCCCTTGATTGGCGAAGTAATTGCCCCCTGGGGAATGATATGGATTCATTATACAGATTTGGGAAAGAGGATACAAGAACCTTGGGTTCACTCAATCCAGCCCCCTCCCGTCCTCCCCCAATGTGCGCACTGTGACATCAAGTCACAGTGCGCCACGTCGACGACAAGAGTCATCGACGAAGCGCCGGGGGAGGTGACCCGGAGGGTCGGTGGGGGCCCCTCTCGGAGCCTTCTGTGAACCTCTCTATAGTACAATTAAGCCTGACGATCAGGCGGTCTTTATCCACTGCCGGAGAGGATAGGCACATGGGCCGGTTCAAGTATGATCTGTGCGTGGTGGGGGGAGCGGGGCATATCGGTCTGCCGTTCGCGCTGGTCTTCGCCGACCAGGGTCTGCGGGTGGCGATCTACGACATCAACCAGGCCTCGCTGGAGCAGATCGGCAGGGGAGGCGTCCCTTTCATGGAAAGCGGGGCAAAGCCCCTGCTCGAACAGGCGCTGGCGAAGGGTAATCTCAGCCTTTCCAGCACGCCCGATGTGGTTGCTTCCTCGAAAACCCTGGTGATCACCGTCGGCACCCCGATCGACGAGTTCCTTAACCCGGAATTCAACGGTCTGCGGCACTCCTTCGAGACCCTGCTGCCCTTCCTCAACGACAGCCAGCTGCTCATCCTGCGTTCCACGGTCTACCCGGGCACCACCGACTGGCTGGCCGGGTGGCTCGAGTCGATGGAGCGCAAGCCGCTCATCTCTTTTTGCCCCGAACGGGTGGTGCAGGGGGATTCGATCGCAGAGATCCGCAGCCTGCCCCAGATAGTCAGCGGCACCACCCCGCAGGCGGAAAAAGCCGCCGCGGCCTTCTTCGCTCAGATAGGCGTGGAACTTGTCCACCTCTCGCCCATGGAAGCCGAGTTCTCCAAGTTGTTCTCCAATGCCTACCGCTACATCACCTTCGCCATCGCCAACCAGTTCTACATGATCACCACCTCGGCCGGCGTGGATTACGAGCGGGTGATGAACGGGGTGAAATTCCACTACCCGCGTCTCGACGGTCTGGCGGGGGCGGGGTTTGCCGCCGGTCCGTGCCTGCTCAAGGACACCATGCAGTTGAACGCCTTTGCGAAGAATGAATTCTTCCTCGGCCAGGCGGCGATGAATGTCAATGAGGGGCTGGTGCTCTATATTGTCGACCGGCTGGCCTCGAAATACGACCTGAAGAATTCCACCATCGGTCTGCTGGGCATGGCCTTTAAGGCGGATAATGACGACATGCGCGCCTCGCTGAGTTACAAGATGAAAAAGGTGCTCCAGTTCAAGGCCCGGTCGGTGCTCACCACCGACCCGTACGTCAACCTGGACCTGGATTTGAAACCGCTCGAAGAGGTCATCGCCGGCAGCGATATCCTCATCCTCTGCGTGCCGCACAGGCAGTACAAAGACCTGCAGTTGCAGGGCAAACCTGTCATCGATATCTGGGGTTCCCTTGGCAATGGGACGCTTATCTGAAAGTTGCTGGATATGAAGATACTGGTCACCGGCTCGGCCGGTTTCATTGCCGGTTATCTCGTGGATGAACTGCTCAGGCACGGGCACACTGTGGTGGGGATCGACAACTATTCCAAGTACGGCAGGGTGGAGAAGAGTTACGACCGGCATCCGGACTATCATTTCACCGAGGGGGATGCCAAGGACACCGCCTTGCTGAAGGACCTGGTGGAGGATTGCGACCAGGTGATCGCCCTGGCAGCCATCATCGGGGGGATATCGCTGTTCCACGAATACGCCTACGACCTGCTGGCTGAAAATGAGCGTATCACGGCAGCCACCTTCGACGCCGCCATCTGGGCTCACAAGAACAAGCACCTGCAGAAGATCAATGTCGTTTCATCCTCCATGGTCTTTGAGAACGCGGGGGAATTCCCCACCCGCGAGGGCGATCAGTTCAAGGTCCCTCCGCCGTTATCCACCTACGGTTTCCAAAAGTTAGCCACCGAGTACTTCGCCAGGGGAGCCTGGGAGCAATATCAACTCCCCCATACCATCATCCGTCCATTCAACTGTATCGGCGTTGGAGAAAAACGCGCCATCTACGACCGGGTGGTCCTTTCAGGGAACATCCGTCTGGCGATGAGCCATGTCGTCCCCGACCTGGTCCAGAAGGTGCTCAAGGGGCAGGATCCGCTCCACATCCTCGGCAGCGGCGACCAGGTGCGCCACTATACCTACGGAGGCGACCTTGCGGAAGGGATGCGCTTGTGCGTGGAGAGCGGGCAGGCGCGCAACGAAGATTTCAACCTGTCCACCCCCGTTTCGACCACCGTGCTGGAACTCGCCCGGCTCATCTGGGAAAAGGTCAACGGGACGCGGCCGTTCCAGTTCACCAGCGATGCTCCCTTCAAGTATGACGTCCAGAAGCGCATCCCGGCGGTGGATAAAGCAAAAAGGATCCTCGGCTATGAGGCCAACACAACCCTGGATGAGGCCCTCGATGAGATCATCCCGTGGATCAAGGCGCAGATCGAGATCGGAGGGATTTGATGGAAGCACAACGCATCTATGCCCGGCGCTTCAACCCGGACCTCAAATTCAGGGATGAGATGTGGCGAATACTGTGCCGGGATTTTTTTCAGAAATATATCGATCCGGGCAGCCGGTTACTCGAGATCGGAGCCGGTTACTGCGAGTTCATCAACCACATCCAGGCTGCTGAAAAGACCGCCCTCGAGCTCAACCCGGATGCGAGCGCGCACGCCGCCCCGGGCGTAAGGGTCATCCAGGAGCGTTCCAGCCAAATGGGCCTCGTGAGCGACCATTCGGTGGAGGTCGTCTTTGCCAGTAATTTCTTCGAGCATCTCAGCCGGGAGGAAATACTGGCCACCTTCCACGAGGTATACCGGGTGCTGGTGCCCGGGGGAAAATTCATGGTCCTGCAGCCCAACATCCGTTTTTGCGGCAGGGATTACTGGATGTTCTTCGACCACCTGACCCCGATCGACGACCGGGCTTTCGTCGAAGCCCTCGAGATCTGCGGCTTCGAACTGCAGGAGGTCATCGCCCGCTTTCTCCCCTTTACAACCAAGAGCCGCCTGTCAGGATCGCTCTTCCTGGTTCGATTGTATCTACGCCTGCGGATGGTCTGGCCTCTCTTTGGACAGCAGTCCTTTATCCTGAGCCGCAAACCGAAATGATCCCTGGCGAAGAAGGAAGGGACGAAAAAAGGATCGACGTCGTCATTCCGGTCTACAACGAAGCGGAAAACATCCTGCAGGTGCTGCAGGCATTCGACCGGGAAGTGCATTCCCCCATCCGCATCCTGATCTGCTACGACCGGGACGACGATAATACTCTACCGGTGCTCCGCCAGGTGAGCAGCAGGTTCGAGATCTGCTTGGTCAAGAATAAGAGGCAGTCCGTGCACGGGGCGGTGGTGACCGGGTTCGAATTCAGTGCTTCACCGGCTGTCATCTCCTACATGGCGGATGACGATTACAACGCCGGGCTGATCGACAGGATGGCGGAGATGTTCTGGCAGGGGAACGATGTCGTGTGCGCCAGCCGCCTGATCCGTGGAGGCTCCATGGAGGGATGCCCTCTCCCTAAAAGGGCGGTATACCGGCTGGCTTCGTTCAGCCTCCATAACCTGGCTGGTCTGCCGGTTCATGATGCGACCAATGCATTCCGCCTCTTTTCGCGGAGGTTGCTGCAGCAGGTCCGTATCGAATCGACCCTGGGTTTTTCCTACAGCTTTGAACTGCTGGCGAAATGTCACCGCCTGGGCTGGAAGATGGGGGAAATACCGGCACAGTGGCCCATCCGGCGGAAAGGCAAGAGTCGCTTCCGGACTCTTCAATGGTCTCCTGAGTATTTGCGCTGGTTTCTTTACATCTTTGCCACGGGTTTTCTACGAAATAGAAAGCGGGATACCCGGTAGAGCCAGTCCATACCGCCGCCAGAGGCGAAGTTCATCCAAAGGTTCCAGGTGGTATAAACTTCAGAATGTGAGATGAGGAATTTCCGGCAGGCATGCTCTCCCGCGCTGGTAGAGCATCTATTCTTTTAATAATTCGGGTATCGAGCCGACTGCACCGGACAAGTGGAAGAAAGGTGGATTTCTTTCAGGGGAATTAGCGAAATTCCTTCCTTGACAAGTATAATGAAACCTGTTGAAATGAGCCTGCATTTTTTCCAGCAGCATCACGGCTTGCCCTTTATTTTTATGTTTTGAAATTTAGAGGTATTGAGATACTTTTTTACATGCCGAAAGGTTGAAATGGATCCAAATATTACCAAAGTTCTACTCCTGGATGACGACCCGCACATGGGTCAGATCCTCAATGACATACTTACCGTGAAGGGATTTGAATCCATCATTGTAACTACGGGCGCGGCAGCGCTTGCCAGGATCGAAAAGCAGGATATTGATGTGGCCCTGATCGATATTAAATTACAGGACATGTCCGGGCTGGATGTGCTGCGCACCATTAAGATGCGTACTCCGCAAACCGAGTGCATCGTGCTCACCGGTCACGCAACCCAGGCAACCGCTATTGAGGCCGTGAACCTGGGGGCGTATTCCTACTTCCAAAAACCATATGAGGTGGACCAACTGCTGGTTGCCATCCGGCGCGCGGCTGAAAAACATTCCGTGGCGCGTGCATTGTTGGAAAGCGAAACCCGTTTCCGGTCCATGATCGAGAATTCCACCGATCTGATCTGCCTCCTCAACCCTGATACAACCATTCGCTATATCAATCCTTCCATCGAGCGCTTGCTGGGTTATTCGAGTGACATGATCGTTGAGGGCAGCGCCTTCCAGGATTACATCCACCCGGAGGATGTCCGATTATTTGAAAAGGCTTTCCAGAATAGTCTCCGCGCCACCGATGCCTCGCTGTTTCCCATCAGCCTGCGCATGCGTCATCGAAAGGGAACCTGGCGAACCCTGGAGGGAACTGGCCGCAACCTGCGGGAACGCCCTGAGATAAAAGGTGTCATTGTCACTCTTGGCGATGTCACCGAGCGGAGCCAGTCGGAAAGAGAACGCCAGGCTTTGCTGGAGATCATGCAAGGTTTGGCTGTTGCCAAAGATTTACACGAATTTCTCCAGTTGATCCACCGCTCGATCGCCAAGGTGATCTACGCAGAGAATTTCTTCGTTGTTTTTCACAATAAGACCAGCGGATTGTTCGAAGAGGTTTACGCGGTTGACCAGTATGATGCCCCCATGCCGCCTTCGAAACATGAAAAAAGCATCACCTCGTACGTCTTTCGCACCGGTGAGCCCCTACTGCTGACCCAGGAAAGGTTCGAGGAACTGGTGGCGCAGGATGAAGTGGAACTCGTTGGCACCAACTCGCCTTCCTGGCTGGGGGCGCCGCTCAAGACACCCAGCGAAACCATCGGCGTGATCGTGGTCCAGAGTTACGAGGATGCCGATTGTTATTCTGAACGCGACCGGGAATTCCTTGCCTCAGTGGGGGTGCAAGTCTCGCTGGCGATCGAACGCAAGCAAGCCGAGGACGCGCTGCGCAGCAGCGAAGCCTCCTTGCAGGCAGTGCTCCATTCCACTGCCGATGGCATCCTGGCGGTCAACAGCGAAAATGAAGTCCTTTACACGAATGAACGATTCGAGGAAATGTGGCGGATCCCCAAGGAGCTAATGATCACCAGGAATGATACCATCCTGCTGCAGCATGTCCTCGATCAATTGAGCGATCCGAAGGGTTTCCTCGCGAAGGTGCAGGAATTATACAGGTCGAAGGCAGAAAGTTTCGACATGCTGGATTTCAAGGATGGCAGGGTATTTGAGAGGCTATCCCACCCGTTAATGCAAGGGTCAAATGTGCACGGCAGGGTCTGGTCATTTCGGGATATCACCAACCGCCAGCAGGCCGAAAAGGATCTGCAGCGTTCAAAACAGGAAACTGATCACGCCAACCGTTTGTTGCTGGCTCTCAGCCAGGGAGCGCAAGCCGTCCAGCGCGCCCGTTCAACCGAGGAAGCCTATGAGGCGATCCAGAACCAGTTAACCCAAATGGGTTATCACACGACGGGTTTCATTCGTTCTGAGGATGGTCAAAGCCTGCATATTGTCTACGTGAATTACAAAAGAGATCTCATACGCAAGGCAGAAAAAGCAACCGGGCTCTCCCTCAAGAACTTTTATTTTCATCCAAGAGCAGGCAGCATCCTTCAGCGGGTCATGAGCGAGAACGAAACGGTATATGTGGAAGACCCTGCCCGGGCAGTGGCAGATGTTTTACCGAAGAACCTGCAATCGATATCCCGGGTGGTTGCAGATCTGTTTAAACTGAACCAATCCTTCTTCTCGCCTCTGAAGGTTGGAGAAGAGACCATCGGCATCCTGGCAGTTGATGGGGCAGATTTATCAGCGATGGATACGCCCGCCATCACCGCTTTTGCCAACCAGGTGGCAATCGCCATTAAAAATATCCAACTTTATGAGCAGGCTCAACAGGAACTCATCGTTCGTAAGCAAGCCGAAGAAGCGCTGGCAGCCTCCGATGCAGAACTGCGTGCCCTGTTCGCGTCCATGCTCGATGTGGTGCTGGTCATTGACCGCCAGGGGAAATATCTCAAGATCGCTCCTACCAATCCGAACCTCCTAGCAGAACCGCCGGAGGAACTGCTCGGCAAGATGCTGAAGGATGTCTTCTCTCCCGAGCAGGCCGTGGACTTTACCAATGTCATCCGCCAGGTGCTTGAGTCCAATCAGACCACGCACATCGAATATAACCTCACCATCAATAACCGGACCACCTGGTTCGAAGCCTCCATCTCCCCGATGACGGAAAACAGCACATTGTGGGTGGCACGCGACATTACGGAACGCAAGCAGACGGAAGAAGTAATCCGGGCTAGTGAAGAAAGATACCGCATGCTGGCTGAAAACATGAGCGATACCATCTGGCTGATGGACCTGGGTCTGCGTACCACCTACATCAGCCCATCGGTGACCCGTTCGCGCGGATTCAGCCTTGATGAAATCAATAACATCTCACTCGAAAGGCAATTCTCCCCTGATTCTCTGCAGAGCGCCTTGAAAATATTTGCAGAAATGCTGTCACCTGAAAACCTTGCCCACCCTGACCAGTTCATCCCGCGTACCATTGAACTGGAATTTTACAGGAAGGATGGGACCACTTACTGGAGTGAGACCACCTTCAATCTGATCCGCAACCCTCAAGGTCAGCCATTTGCCATCCTGGCTTCGGGGCGCGACATTGGCGAGCGCAAGCGCTCCCAGGCAGCCCTCGAAAATAGTGAAAAATACTTCCGCTTGCTGATCGAAAACAATACCGATGCGATCGTCCTGGTTGATCCGCGTGGCATGGTCTTGTATGAAAGCCCGGCGTATGCCCGCATGATGGGCCGAGAATCGGGTCAGCGCCTTGGCAGAACCAGCTATGAGCATATCCACCCGGACGATAGAGCCTCATTTTCACAGATCCTGAATGACCTTGTCAAGCATCCCGGGGAGATCCGGCAGACCACATTCCGCAATCAACACAAAGACAAGACCTGGCGCTGGATCGAGGCCACGATCACCAATCTGCTGGGAGAATCAACGGTCCAGGGGCTGGTGATCAACATGCACGACATCACCGGGCGCAAGATGGCAGAGGAGGAGATCCGCCGCCGGGTTGCCGACCTGGAAGTGCTTTACGAGAACGGGCTGAGCATCAGTGTCTTGCTGGAACCAAGAAGTATTGCCCAGAAAATGATCGAAATTCTCTCGCAGAAGCTGGAATGGCATCTTGCAGCCATCCGCTTGTTCAATCCTGAGACAAAACGTTATGATGTGATGGCGCTAAAAAAATATGGTTTGGACCAGGTTGAGAGTCAGGCAGAAATTGAGCATATCAACAAGATATTTACTACCGCCAATCAGGGATTGAGCGGCTGGGTCATCAAGCACGGAAAAACGATCCGCAGCGGGGATGTGCAGGCTGATAAGCGTTACCTTTCCACTTTCCCGGAAATCCGTTCAGGGCTGTATGTGCCGCTGATGATCGGGGAGCAGTCGATCGGTTCGATCGGTGTCGAAAGCCGGCAGCCAGACCGGTTCAGCGCGGATGATGAACGCCTGCTGCAAACCCTGGCAGCCCAGTCTGCGATTGCTATCGAGAATGCGCGCCTCTACCAGGAAGCACTGAGGGCGGAGAAACGCAAGTCCGCCTTGCATCAAGGCGGACTGGATATCGTACGTGCGGGTCATGACATCGTTGCGCTTTGCAGGGCTGTTCATCATGCCATTCAACAGGTGATGCCAGCGGAATTCTTTGTCGTCTCACTTATAACCGAAGATGGCTTGATGGTTGAAGCCCCCTATCTTTATGACCAGGGTATCATCCATCCCAACACCCTGCTGCCTGTTGGAGCTGGGATCACCGGTCGGGTGATCAAGAACAAGAAACCACTGCTCATCAAAGATATCCAGAAATCGCCGGGGGTGAAGCCCATCATGCTGGGCGGGGCCGAGCCGACCCGGTCGATCCTGTCCGTGCCGTTGCTGGCCCAGGAGAAGATCATCGGCGTGGTATCCACCCAGAGCCGCGAACCGGATGTATTCAGTCACGAAGATCAGATCTTCGTCGAAACCCTCGCTTCAGAAGCCGCGGTCGCCTTTGAAAGCGCACGCCTGTTCGATGAAATCCGCCGTCGCCTGACCGAACTCGAATCTCTTTCCCAGGTAAGCGATTCATTAACCAGCGTCATCGACCTGCAATCACTGCTGGAAAGCATCCTGGTGGGGGCTCGAAACGCGATCCCCCGAGCAGAAAAAGGAGCAATCCTGCTTACCGAACCAGATGGTTCGCTGCGAATCCATGCTGTATCCGGTTACTATGATCCCCGTTTTGTGGGGTTGGTTCTGCCAAGCCAGAGCGGGTATGCTGCCAGGGTTGCCCGCGAACGCAAAGCAATAAAAATTGATGATGTCCACGCAGATTATGAAATCCCCTTTTCCGGGGCAATCGAGGAGATCGAAAGTGTGAAGAGCGGCATCGCCGCCCCGCTGATCGCCAAAGGCAAAGTCATTGGAGTCATTTCGCTTGATAACGCTTCACAAATAACTGCTTTTACGGATTCCGACTTGCGCCTGCTGGTCACCTTTGCTTCCTCAGCAGCCGTGGCGATTGAAAATGCCCGGCTCTTTTCCGAAACACAGCAGCGCCTGCACCGCCTCTCCGCCCTGCACTCGATCGATGCCGCCATCGGCGCGAGCGTGGACATCAAGGTCACCTTGAACATCGTGCTTGAACACGTGCTCACGGAATTGAACGCGGATGCTGCTGCCGTGCTGCTGTTCAACCAGCAGAACCGGGTGCTCGAATATACCGTCGGAAGCGGTTTCCGCCTGCATGTCATCGAGGGGTTGCGGCTGCGCCTGGGTGAGGGTCTTGCGGGACAGACCGTGTTACAGCGCCGGGCGATCAATATCGCGGATCTGCGGCAAACCGATGAGATGGAGCAGGTGATCAAGTCCTCCGTAGCCACTTCCTCCCCAAATCCGCTGCAATACCTGGAGGGAGAAAATTTTATCTCCTACCACGCCATCCCCTTGATCGCCAAAGGTCAGATCCAGGGAGTGCTTGAGATCTTCCGGCGAACTCCCATGCAGGTGGATCAGGAATGGATCACCTTCTTTGAGATGCTCGCCGGGCAGACCGCGCTGGCCATAGATAATGGTCGCCTGTTCGAGAACCTGCAGCATTCCAACCTGGAATTGACCCTGGCGTACGATGCCACCATCCAGGGCTGGTCGCAAGCATTGGAGTTGCGTGATGAGGAAACGGAAGGTCATACGCTAAGAGTGACCGAACTGACTCTGCGCCTGATCCAGGCTCTGGGTGTCGAGGAAGCGGAAATAGAACACGCCCGTCGCGGTTCCCTGTTGCACGATATCGGCAAGATCGCCATTCCGGATAGTATTCTTCTGAAACCCGGCCCGCTCAATGAGCAGGAATGGACCGTGATGAGACAGCATCCTCAATACGCCTATAATATGTTGTCACCCATCACCTACCTGCTTCCGGCGATCCACATTCCCTGGTGCCATCACGAAAAATGGGACGGCAGCGGTTACCCGCGCGGCTTGAAAGGCGAGGCGATCCCGGTGGTGGCGAGGATCTTCGCCATCGTGGATGTGTATGATGCTCTCACCTCAAACCGTCCATACCGCCTGGCGTGGAAGCGGGAAAAGGCGATGGAATATATCCGCGAGCAATCCGGTTTGTACTTCGATCCCAGGGTGGTGACCGCTTTCATGGACTTGATGACCGGGGAGAAATAAGACCATCCATAGGTATCATCTGATTAAAAAACAGGAGGCAGCAAATGGCTGCCTCCTGTTGTCATTCGTGGAATTGAGTCTACATTCTCTGGACCATTAACGCGCCCGCGGGATCACCACCTTCCAGTTGCATGTACATGGCAACGACGGTCTCTTCCAACAATTTCTTCAACCGCCGTCTCTCAGTCCCAACAGGATTGAGCGGGTTATAAGCCACCGGTTTCCCTACCACCATCTGTCCGGCAGAATGAACTGCCAGTGGGTAAAACTCAAGGGATTCCCCTATTTCTTCAAAATACTTCTCGCCCAGTCGGACAAAACTGTGCTGGAAGGGTTGCATCTTCGTGATCGGATCCTTCGCCAGGCGGTAATCTTCCGGGAAGACGAGGATGAACTTCCTTTCCCTTAACACTGCCATGCTCATTTCAAGGGTTTCACGCATACGCTCGTAATCACAGGCATACACCGGGATACAACCAAGCGAGTAAAAGAGAGGCACACTGATGGAACAGAGGGCGCGCGCCAACCACCTGCTGAGTGGCATTTTCAAATGCAATTGCCGCTCCGTGAAATCTTTCTGCAGCCAGAGAGGGGCAAGCACCTTGTCCATCATGTCGGCGATCACCCAGGGATGGACGCGCAACGGTATCGAACAGGCTGTCGCGATCGGACCTGTGGCATCCAGGTGATTGGATATGAATACCGCCGGTCCGCGTCGGGGCAGGTTCTCCTTCCCGAGTAATTCGCCGCCCCACAGGAATAAATCCAGCACGCCTACAATGAATTGGTACAGTCCATCGTTCATGGTTCACCTATAGCACATTCATCCTGGAACGATATTGAAGGGCTTCGGCCACCTGCGCGGGAAGGATCTCAGCGCTTCCAGCCAGGTCTGCGATCGTACGAGCCAGTTTCAGGACGCGGTGATAAGCCCTGGCTGATAGTTGCAGCTGGTTCATGGCAGTCTTCATCAAGGTTTGTCCGGATTCATCCAGCGAGCAATATTTGCGCACCTCTGCGGGTCGCATTTCGGCATTGCAGCGCAGGTGGTTTCCTCCGCCGTTGGTAAAACGCGCTCGCTGGCGGCTGCGTGCAGCCTCCACCCTTTCGCGGACCGTGGCGGAGGATTCACCCAGGCGTGTCTCCGATAATTTCTCATATTCTATTCGCGGAACTTCCACGTGGATGTCAATTCTATCAAGTAATGGACCCGAAATACGTTTCTGGTACTTGGTCACCACCATCGAGGAACAGGTGCAGGGTTTGAGAGGGTCACCGCAATATCCGCACGGGCAGGGGTTCATCGCCCCCACCATCTGGAAATTGGCTGGAAAGGTCAGTGAACCTTGCGCCCGGCTGATGGTCACCACCTTGTCTTCCATCGGCTGGCGCAGCACTTCCAGAACGCGCATTCCAAATTCGGGCATTTCATCCAGGAAAAGAACGCCATGGTGGGCGAGGGAGATTTCACCCGGATGAGGCCAGTTGCCCCCACCCACCAATCCGGCATGGCTGATGGTGTGATGGGGGGCACGGAATGGCCGGTTGTGCAACAAAGGCGTCTCGGGAGGGAGTTGATCCGCCACGGAATAGACACGGGTCACATCCAGCGCTTCGTCGATGGACATTTTCGGAAGGATGCCAGGCAGGGCACGCGCCATCAGGGTCTTGCCCGAACCGGGAGGTCCCATCATCAAGACATTATGCCCTCCGGCTGCCGCCACTTCAAGGGCGCGCTTGACATGCTCCTGTCCTTTGACTTCGCCAAAATCGATCGACGGTACTAGCGGGACATCTTCCATCGGTGGGCGGGTATAAGCAGGGACGGGTGCCCGCCCCGACAGGTGGTTGAAAAGCACAGCCAGGGAAGAGATGGGGATGACGTCCAGGTCGGGGATCAAGGCCGCTTCCCTGGCATCCGCCTCCGGCACCACGATGCGTTTGAATCCAGCCTGGCGGGCGGTGGCAGCCATGGGCAGAACCCCGCGGGCATGCCGGACGGACCCATCCAGGGACAGTTCCCCCACCACCATTGTTGCATCGGCGGATTCCGGCGGCAGCATACCGGCGAAGATCAGCACACCCAGGGCAATGGGCAGGTCATAAGCCGGCCCTTCCTTGCGCACCGAGGCAGGAGCGAGGTTCACAACCAGCCGCTTGCGAGGAAAAGGTACTCCGGCATTGCGCACAGCCGCCTGCACCCGTTCGCGGCTTTCCTGAACGGCGGCGTCCGGCAGACCGACGATGGTCATGCCGGGGAAGCCGGAGGTGTAATCCACTTCCACTTCCACCACCACACCATCCAGCCCGATCATGGCGCAGGAAAAGACACGCGCAAGCATATTTAGAGTATAGGGATATTTTAAGGGAAAGTCAACTGACTGACGAAGGGCAGATGGAGTTCGGGTAACCTCAACACTAAGGAATTACTTAACCAAGTTCATTACCCATCGACCGGGTGAGAGAACTGTCGGCTCAGGATTGAGAGATGATCAGGAAGACATCTCCCTCTTGACTAATTCCAGTATCAATCCACCCTAGTGCCCAACCTTCCTTACGATAACTATATCAGGAAGGACAACGAAATACAGGCTGGCTGAAACCCAGGGCCGCTCATCCGACAACCCGTTTTGATAGACACTGGTCTCAGACCAAGGGAGGTATTGGCATTGAAAACCAATCGTGAAAAAAGATAACTGTTACCAGAAATCACCCGACGTCTTGCCAGGTGATTCTAGACGGCAGGAGCATTAACCCTGGTTATCTTTTCACGCAAACACCGGAGCCGGCAATCGTGTTATTCCACTTGCAGGGCGGATCATGTACATCGCAGGCTGCCTGGTCGGTAAAGGAGGAACAGGAGATCACCGGCGTAGGGATATCCGCCAGCACTCTCAGGTTGCCAATGTCACAGGAGGGAGTGCCGACGCCGGCCGGCACCCAGCAGCCCTCAGCGGGTGTCAGCATGATCCGGTACCAGGTCCCATCGGAATTGCGCCCATCCATCAGGTAAGGCTGACCCTTCATGGCGAGGTCTTCCAGTGCTGGAAAGACCTCCCCGGGACCTTGCCTGCAGTAGGCATTGATGTTTGTAATAAAGGTGAGCGGTCCGCAAGTTGGCGTCGGGGTTTGGATCTCGGTGGGAGTGATGGTGGGGGTCTGTTCTCCAACCTGCACAACCACCTGTGCTGGAGTGCCGGGCTGGTTGTCCCGGTCAAATGCTGTCACCTCGATCAGGTAGCTCCCGGGCGCAGCCGGCAGCCAGGAATAGCGCATGTACATCAGGGTCTGGTCCAAGCTGCCCGGGTCCGGGTCTGTTTTGGTCAGCAGTTGCCCGTTGAGATCGATTTCAAAGGAGGCGATGCCATCAGGGTTGGCGGCGTGCGCGACGATCTCCACCTCTGCAAGCGGCAGGTGGCTGCCTTGTAAAGGCGCATCGATCCAGGCCTGGCTGCCGCCGGTGAATTCCGACTGCAAGGCTTTTCCTGGTCCACAGGCTGAAACGACCATAAGCAAGAGGATGAAACTGGCAAAAACCCTTGTTCTCATCATAATCTCCCTTCTTCCTATGGACCTGGCGGAAGGGCGTTGATAGTCACTCCCACATCGCAGCTGGCATCGCCCATCCCTTCCGGATAGATCAGGTCGTAATGTTCATTGGCAGTTTTCGCCCAATCATAGATGGAACGTGGACCCAAATATACTTGACCGAAGCATATATTGTCGTTATCGGAGTGCTCGTCATAATCCCACATGGCTACGTGGAGGATCAGTTGGTCGTGATCATGAACGGTGTAAGTTACTATATTGTGGTTTAAGGCATAACAACTGCTGTCCTTACATTCATTCATGAGAAATTGCACCAAGGCCAATTTAAATCCCGCAATGTCGTAGGTTCCATCATCCAGTCCATAATACTGATCAACGCCCGGCGGAACCTCATCTCCCTCCACGACCGTACTGTATCCCATTTGTAAAGCCAAGATCCGTGCGTCGTATTCCCATATGCTGGTCGAGAACACTCCATAGGCTTCTGCAGTATGATCTTCTGTAAGATCCCAGTTTAACCCGTCATCGATATTATTGAGGGTTAAAGTGTTCCAGGTCACTTGAATATCCACCTGGTCCGGCTTCGATTGCGGGCAGGGCACAGCCACCTGGGTGGACATCTGGCTGATGATATCCCCATAGCTTGTCCTCGCAACAAGGAAGACCGATAGGTATTCATAGCCGTGAGAACACAGGTATTCCGAATCGGTTGGAAAATCAGGATCGATCCGCCAGGCCTGCTGACGTATATCGTAGGGCCAGCTTTCGCCGCCGCTCGGATTATCTTCCCCATAAAAGATGGAATAATCCAAATACCATTGGATCCCGGGATCATACGGATCTGGATTGGCTGTGGCGAAACCCTTCCACCAATCCAGGGATAAGCATGGTAATCCCTCAGAACTCGCCGAGCAATCGTTATCGATTACTTCCCAAATAAGGTAAGGCTGCGGGTTGACCCCGTTTTCACTGTAGTCGAATCCTTCCAGCGGGAGGCAAAGCTCCTTATCTTTTGGTTGCCCCATCTGGATGGAATCAAAGCAGTCTGTAATATGATAGGAAAGATAGGCATGAATGCGCGGCATCTGGGTCGATTGAGGCATGAATCCAAGCTCATTGACATCATAAGAATATTCTTCAACACTGGCGAGTGAGAACAGGGAACCTCCCAGCTCGAAAGTTTCAATTTTCGCACCGGAATGGAGATCCGGCGAGATGTCAAAAGCTGCCCCCGCAAAAGCCGCATGCAGATCTTCAGGCGAAGTCAGGTCGAGCTTTTCCATGAAGCTGCCCAGTCTCCGCAATTTACCTCCTTCCCAGCCCCAGCACTCAAGCTTCAGGTCAAGGGATTGGGGTCCTGGGTGGATCCCCGCGTCATCCAGGGCCGCCACGATCAGCGGGTTGACCAGCAGGGGGACATCATGTTCATTTTCGTCACCCATGATAAAACCACTTTCAGGCCAGCGTGACCATTGCCCGCTGGACAGGCTGGAGTAGCAGTAGATCCTGACGTTATTTCCTGCGATGCTCAGGTTCTTCACCTTCAGGTACAGCACCGGCAGTTTGTCGTGCGGTTCGGGAGGCGGGCAGGCTTCGGGGTCGACGTTCACCAGCGCCAGGTTGCTGCTGGTTTCCCCCTGGCTGTTAAATGCGGAAATATAGTATGTGACCCCGCCAGACAGGTTGGGATCCTGGGATTCGATCCAGCCTTTGCCGGCATGGGACGCCAGGTCTTTCACATGCACCCATTCCTGGCTGTTCGTGGTTTGCCGGTAGACCCCAAATCCCTCCTCGTTTTCCGACAGGTCGTGGATGTCCAGCTTGATGTTGCATCCCTCTGCCGTCGCTGCCAGTTCAGGTGCGTCAGGTGCAGAGTCTGTGGTCAGGCTGTTAAGCCAGTCCCCCGGGGAACCCTGCCATTCATTGGCTGGAGTGCCACCATCTCCTTCTGGCGGCTCCGGGTTGATATACTCCTCAGAAGGCGCCGGAAGAACGGCCGGATGCACCTTTCCGCCCTCTGTGTCTGGCTGGTTCCCATAATCACGCAGGTTGACAAATACGATGACTGCCCTCGAGCTGGCAACCCCCTTCTTTTCATCCAGCGCCCGCCCTACCAGGGAGTAATTCCCTCCCTCGGGGGGGATCCACCAGAATAAGGCGGTGGTCGAGGTGCGCCCTCCCCCAGGAACCGCCTGCACTCCCTCCAGTACCCCGTTGATCCATAGCTCGACCGAGGTGAAGGGCGATTGCCCGGCGGCGTTCACCTGCACCTGGATCGGTTCGCCAGACAGAATTCGTGTCCTGTTCGCAGGCTGGCTGATGGCCACCAGAGATTGGCTGGATCCAGCGTGCAGATTCTCAGCATTCCGGTAGCGTAGGAAGAAAAAAGTGGCAGCAGCGATACCGAGAATTACCAGAATGCCAATACCAGCTATTACGATGTTGCGGATAAGGGGTAAACTTTTCTTCCCTGTATTTGCGCTCATTATCGTCCCTCCCGACTAAATGAACCCAAATTCGAGAAAAGGGGAATTATATAGCGCGCGGCGATAAAGAATATTTCAATGACTGGATTGTTTCCCTATCCCAAATCATCGTGAAAAATTCTTTCAGCGATGCAGCTGTGATGGGTTTTGAACAGTACCTGTATTCTACATCAATAAAAGAATATTTAGAATTATCTCAACTGGTGAAAAAAATGGATAAATTTTCGATCTCATTCACAGTTCCAATCATTTAGGTCTCTATATCCAATCGGTAAAACCTGGATAAAAAATTCCCGGCTTTCTACCCCGGGTTATTCGTCTGAAATTACTAAAATCGCCCCGGCTTTCTCAGGGTCAAAACCATCAGGCCAGATCGTATTCTTGGAATATTCCGCTCCTTTGAAGTCAGGCTCGCTTGTGTACGCAATCACGCCCAGGTTTGCCCCACCCAGGTTAGCCCCACATAGCTTGGCCTCTTTCAGGTCGGCCCCGGTCAGGTTGGTATGTTCCAGGTCGGCATGGTTCAGGTCAGCACTGCGCAGATTTGCCCGGGTCAGGTCAGCCCACTTGAGATTGGCTCCATGCAGATGAGCCCCGATCAGTTTGGCAGCCCCCAACGAAGCCTCGCGCAGGTCGGCTTTGTTCAGGGTGGCCGCGTTCAGGGTAGCCTCCTCCAGGACGGTCCACCGCAAGTCAGCCCCGGTCAGGTTAGAGCTGTACAGGTTAGCCCTTTTCAGGGAAGCCCCGCTCAGGTTGGCCTCTTTCAGGTCCGCCCCAACCAACCATAATGGACCTGGCCGGTTGATCAGTTCATAGAGCTCTTTTTTTGTGAATTCCATTTCCTCGTACCTCCACTGTCTTGATCAACAGTTCTTGATGGCTCATCTCTATTACCCGTGGTTCAGCTAATTATAAATGGGATTGAGAGGAACCCGGCTTTGATCCAATAAGTAAATATGTTATCCCTGCCTACAACCGCCACTATGAAACCGTGCTTTCCAAGTATTTGTCCTTTGACTTCGCTAGAATCGAAAGGTGGGATAAGCAGGGCATCTCCCAGTTCCTAGTCACAAGCCCAGGGCTGGCAGCCCGCCAGCGGGTTTTGCATTCCGAACCGCGCTGACGATCGCCTGAGCCAGCGCTTCTGCGGCGTACGCACCGACGATGCTCACATCCGCCTTCTTTTGCCCGGTGGCGAGGGAGAAGATCGTGTCGCCATCGAACATGGTATGTGCCGGGCGGATCACGCGCGCCAGTCCATCGTGCGCCATCTGGGCGATCTTGGTGGTTTGTGCTTTGTTAAACCGGGCATTGGTGGCAACCACCGCGATGACGGTATTGGCGCGCCCCGCCAGGTCCAGGATGGCGCGCCCGGTGAGGGTTTTCATCACCTTGAGCGTATCCGCGAATTCCCCCCTGCCTCCAATCTTAAGAGAGCCGATCCGTGCAGGCCGCGCCCCGGCGAGGATGCGCCCGGTCTCAGGATCGAGCACATCGCCGAAGGGGTTGACCGCAACGATGGCGCCGACCAGCACACCACCTCCGGCCTCAATGCTGGCAGTCCCCAACCCAGACTTCATCGCTCCGGTCATGCCAAATATCTTGCCGAGTGTGGCTCCGGTCCCTGCTCCCACATTGCCCTGAGCCACAAACCCGGCCTGGGCGGTAGATGCCGCCGCATAACCCATTTCCGGATCAGGGTGCCGGGAGGTGGTACCAAGGCCAAGGTCAAACAGGATCGCTGCCGGGACGATCGGAACGCGCCCGGCGCCAAACCCGTAGCCAATTTTCTTTTCAGCCAGGTATTTCATCACACCTGAAGCAGCGTCCAACCCGAATGCCGAGCCGCCTGCCAGTACCACCGCGTGGACTTTATCCACGAGGTTGACCGGGTCAAGCAAGTCGGTTTCACGCGTCCCGGGGGCACTGCCGCGCACATCCACCCCACCCACTGCTCCCTTGCGGCACAGTATGACCGTGCAACCGGTGAGGGCCTGGTCATCCTGGGCCTGGCCAACTTCGATCCCAGGAATATCGGTTATGGCATTATTTCAACTCATGGTCATTTAGAGTTTTTGAACCAGGGCGAGGAATTCATCCCATTCTTCTTTGAAAAAATGAAGAGTGACGTTATTTAATTCGAGGTGATAGGTTGTTTCACCATCGGGTTCATCCGCCTTCCAGGCCAGGAAACTTTCAGTTTCAGCGAGAGTCTCGGTCTTTGGTTCAGGGGCTGTAGTGGGCATGGTATTTCTCCTTTTGGATGTATTTTGTGGCGAATATCTCAGTATTTCTCGGAATCGATTCACTTATCTTTCTTTGCATTGATTTCCGGGTTCGCTTCCGGGATGGATGAACGACTGCGCCTGCCTGTGCGCTTTCGCGACAAGGCTCGCAGCTTACGCCACCATTTTGGCTCCCCGGGAGGCTGGAGCGTATCTTCTCCCGGCACCCAGGGATCTTTATCCAGTAGTTTACGCATGGTATACCTGCCGACGAGTTGCAGGGTGGCGAGCAACGGCGCGGCAAGAAGCACACCCAGAATGCCGATCAGGTTGGCAGCGATGATGGCAGCGATCAGCACGAATGCCGGGTGGACCTTCAATGTATTCGCCATGAGGCGCGGGACAATCAGATTATCATAAACCTGGTCAATGACGAGTGCAATAATGATTATAAAGACCGTGTACCCCAGCGGCGAAAAACCGAACGGGTTGCTGCCCTGGAAAAAGGTGACCAGACCAAGCACGATCCAATTGATCGCCGGACCCACATAGGGTAGGAAACTGGCAAATCCGGCTATCAACGCCAGACCAATGGCAAAGTGAACCCCCAGAACGGTCAAGATCAGCATGTAGGTGACCACTTTCGAAAGGAAGATGATGATCTGCCCGCGCAAGAACGCATTCCAGATGCCACCCAGCCTGGTACTCAAGCGCCGGAGATCCTCCGTATAGCCGGGAATATCCACCTGGATGATCCGGGTGCGAAAACCACCGCTCTCCAGCAGGAAGAAATACGAGACAACCACCACGAACGCGGTCCATCCCAGGATGGAAATCGCGCTGGATGCCAGGGTACCCACCAGGCCACCCACCCTGGTAAGGGCTGGCTCCACGTACGACAGGATCTGCTGACCTATGGCCTGCCAGTCAATTGTGGAGAAGTCGAATCGGAATGGGCCAAGCACAAAGACCTTATGTGAAAGGCTTTCGATAAAAACCGGTAACTGGGTGGCATAGTTCTGAACGGCTGAGATCAGGTTTTGCACCTGGTTGACCAGACCGACACCACCCCAGGTGAGCAACGCCAGTAGAATGAGAACCAGGATCAGGTAGATGAGATTGACCGCCATCGACCAGGAGAGGGGCGTTCTGCGGCTCATCAATGAGGCAAGCGGTAATAGAAGATAAGCCAGGATAAAGGCCATCAGGATGGGGGCAATGATGAATTTGAAGTGCACAAGCAATGCTCCCAAAATGACCACCAGGGTCAACGTCACGACCAGTTTGTTGAGGGCGCCCCAGCGTGGCGAAGAGGGAGGCTGTATTTCTTGCATAATCATACTCCTTGCTTCTATTCTATCGTCATGGTGATGAAAATACAACCTGTAGGCGCTTATAATTGCTGCATGCGCCGCTGTATAGTCACCCTGCTCTTGTTTACGACGATCCTGCTGACCGCTTGCCGGCCCGTTCAGCGGACCGGGCAGGTAATCGTGATCACTCATCCCGACGGACGGTTGTATACCGGTGATCAAATCAGTTTCGAAGTGCTGGACCCCGCAAATAAAATGGGCGAACCTGGCAGCATTGAGGTGTCATTCAAAGGTCAGTCCCTCGGCAGTGCCAGTTTTGCCCCCTCCGGACTAGGTTTGCGCAACCAGGCCACCTTGTGGTGGGTCTGGGATACGAGTGCCCTCGATCCCGGGAAGTACACCCTGACATTCACCCGTCGACCGGAGAACGACATCTGGGAGCAGACCTTCACGCTCCACCCGGCAAACCAGGTGCCTGCGCCGGAACCCGGGGCTCATTGGACCTCAACGACTTCCACCTGCTGCACCCTGTATTACATAACCGGTACTGCTGCCGAACGCGATATCACTTTTCTCAGCCTGGAAGCCGACAGACAGTCAGCAGAGGTCTCGGCTCAACTTGGCTCCAGCCTGGATAGAAAGATAGACATCGTGATCATGTCGCGGGTTGTCGGTCATGGCGGTTATACATGGAATGGGATCTACGCCACCTACCTGGAAGATAATTATGTCGGCAACGACATGTCCATCCTGTTCCATCATGAATTCGTTCATTATTATGACCAGGCAATAGGCGGAACCTACCTGCCATCCATCCTGCAGGAGGGCCTGGCAGTCTATCTGGCAGGCGGGCATTTCAAACCTGAGGCGCTTGCACCTCGCGCGGCAGGATTACTTCAATTGGGCTGGTACCTGCCGCTCGGCACGATTACAGATGATTTCTACAAACAACAGCATGACATCAGTTATCTCGAAGCCGGGACGCTCGTGGAATACCTTGTCGAGACCTATGGCTGGGGTGCATTCAACGAGTTCTATCGAACCATCCCGGTGCCGGAGAATACAGCCATTTCCGCAGTCCTGAACACGGCTATTCAGGATTCTTTCGGGATCTCATTTGATACCCTGGAAAGTGCTTACCTTGCTTTCCTGAAATCCCAATCCGTGTCAGAAGAGGTGGTCACTGACCTGAAATTGACCGTCTCCTTCTTTGACAGTATCCGCCGCTACCAGCTGGCGCTTGACCCATCGGCCTATTTCTTAACCGCATGGCTGCCGGATGCCTCCGTCATGCGTGAACGTGCCATCGTGGCGGATCTCCTCCGCCATCCATCAATATGGGAGAACCATCTTTTTGAAAGCCTGTTAACCCGCTCTCAAAGGGAATTATTCGCTGGTGATTATAAAAATGCGGCTGTAAACCTTAGATGGACGGAATGGATGCTGGATATTGTTTCCCCATAAAAAAAGGACCAGGCGACTTCATGAAAGCCGCCTGGTTTCATTAGTAAACTAATTTTTTGTACCAGGGGGGATCAGCAGGTCCCGCCGATCAATGGAACCAGGAAAGGAAGCACCTGGCACCAAAGCTTGAATTGGTCGATGATCAGGAAGAAACCGGCACAGACGCAAAGCACCAATACAAATATGATCAGGATGATCAACCAGACGGGGAATTTCTTCTTTTTTGCAGGAGCTGCCGTGGTCGGGAGAGGACCGGCGGGTACCTGGCCTGAGTAGACAGGTGCCGGTGCAGCAGCCTGTTTGCGAACGGGTGCAGCCGTCTTGGGAGCCTGGGCAGAAGAGATCATGGTGGCATTCGGGTCGGAAGCCGCCTCGAAGACCGCAGAAATATTTTCCCCAAAGGAGACCGAATCGCCTGGATTCAGCACCTGGGTTCCGGTGAGGCGCTGACCATTGACAAATGTACCGTTTGTCGAGCCGAGGTCCTGGATCACGTATGCGGCGCCGTGCAGGCTCAGTTTGGCGTGTTTGCGTGAGATCTCGCCGTCATTGATGGCCACGCCGTTGCTGGAGTCGCGTCCGATGACGATCTCGGATGCTTCTAGTTGATATACTTTTCCGGGGTTTGGTCCGGAGCGCATGACGAACTGGAATTGAGCAGCCATGGTTCCTCCTGAATGAATCCTATGGATGAAATCTGCTTCTAGTGTACAGAATTTAGGGAAAAATGTCAAATGGGTACCAACGAATAATGTTCTGAGGGGAGGCTCTACACTCGTTTTAACCATCGGGAAGAATCAAGTCAGATCAGGTCCAGGGATTGGATTTTCGTAGGGATATCGTTCTTGCGCGGAAATGAGAAGAATGTATAATAGTGGCAGATTATCCTCTTTCTATTCATCGTGAGCGGTGGGAACATAAAGAATGAAGACGCACACCGGAATATTACGCGAGGCGCGCCAATCCCTTGTGGAAAAGAATGTCCCATTGGATGCTCAGGAACGCATCCTGGAATTATTGAACTTATTATTGAACGTTATGGATGAAAAACTGCTCCAGGAAGATGGTTTTTCCAAGCATCTTGTGGAAGTGATGGCAAATAACGGCAACCTGATGATGCTGATCCAGCGCCAGGTGGCGGAGCTGGATGCGATCAAGAGGATTACCTTCAATCTGACCTCCAGCCTGGATCTTCAGACTGTGCTGGATGGCGTGGTCAAGGAAGCCTTGCAACTGGTGAAAGATGCGCAGGATGCCCATATTTATCTTTATAAGGATGAAAAACTGGTTTTCGGCGCTTCATTAAAGAATGACGGCGAGAAGAATGTTCAGATCTCCGAGCCCGGACCTGACGGGCTGACCGGCATGGTGGCTCGTGAGAAGAAGATCATCACCGTGGAAGGGATGACGAATCCGCCCAATTTCACCGGTTTACCTAAAACCTGGCGGGGTTCGATCATCGGTATTCCATTGATGATGGGGACGCGTGTCATCGGGGTAATGAACCTGGCGCGCTCGAGCGCAGGGGAATTCAACCAGTCGGAAACCCGCCTGCTCACCCTTCTCGCTGACCAGGCAGCCATCGCCATCCTCAACGCCCGCCTGCATGAAGCGGTCAGCCAGCAGGCGCGCAGTGATCCCCTGACGGGGTTGCCCAACCGGCGTTCGCTGGATGAACATCTTGATGAAGAGATCAACCGCTCCAAGAGGTCGGGTAAACCGTTTGCCGTTGTCATGATGGATCTGGATGGTTTCAAGGTCATCAACGACACACTTGGGCATGAGGTGGGTGACGATGTATTACGGGCCATCGCCCTTTCGTTCCAAAAGGCTCTGCGAGCCACCGATTTCCTGGCACGGTATGGCGGTGACGAGATGACGATCATCCTGCCGGAAACCGACTGGCCCCAGGTTTTGATCGTCACGAACAAGATCCAGCAGGAATTGCGCCAGTTATTCTTCGAAAAACCAAGCGGAGAAAAATTTTCCCTGAGCGTGACGGGTGGCGTGGCTGTATTTCCGCAGCATGCCAGGGAGTCAGCCGGATTACTGCGCTCCGCGGATGAGGCGCTCTATCGGGCAAAGCGCCACCGGCGCGGCGAGATCATCCAGGGACGACTTGGCACAGGTGTTCTCACACCGCCCGAATCATTAAGATAAAATTTTCCATTCAAGTCATTCATCAGGAATAAGATTCTCTGTGGCAGGAGGGGAGGCAACTGTCCTATTAAGAATTCAGGGGGATGTGTGAGATCACGTCGTTCAAACACCGCTCTAAAAAATCCTCGTAATGGGTTCACTTTTATCCCAGATGGGATTCATTGTTCAGGATTAGATTTTATGGCAATCCGGGCTTGAAGAATTGCAGAATCACAGGAAACCTCCCCCAGGACGATAGATTGCCTCTGTTCTCTTAATTCGGGGTTATATATTGCAAATTTACACGGAGAGAAAACATGCCTCGGAAAGTAAAGCTGATCTTCAATTCCACTGCTGATATGGGCCAGGCCTGGCGGATCGCCAATGACCTTCGACCGATCGTTGCCGACTATGGAAATGCTGATTGGAGCGGGACCGTTTATCCCACCCATGCCAGCGAACTTGCATACCAGGCCGGGGAACAGGGTTATAACATGGTCATCGCCATCGGCGGTGATGGCACGGTGCACGAGGTGATCAATGGATTGATGAAGGTCCCTGAAAGGAACCGCCCCATTTTTGGGATTGTCCCGGTGGGATCAGGGAATGACTTCGCCCATGCCATCAACCTGCCCGCCAAGGCGGATATCGCCCTTGCGCATGCTCTAAAAGGTGAGCCGCAGCCGGTGGACCTGGGAGTTTTCACGGACGAGCATGGGCGGAAGGAGTATTTCGATAACACGGTGGGAATCGGTTTTGATGCCGTTGTCACCATCCGGTCGCACAGGCTGCCTGTGGTGCGCGGATTCTTAATGTACCTGACTGCAGTCATCCAGACGATCATCCTGAATTTCAATCCGGCACAACTGCATGTGGAGACCGACTCGGAAACCTGGGACCTGCCCACCCTGATGCTGACACTATGTAATGGCCCTCGCGAGGGCGGGGGATTCATGGTTGCACCACAGGCAAGCAATACGGATGGTTTGCTGGAATATGCCTCCATCCGCAAGGTATCACGCTTGATGATGTTCCGGCTGGTACCCGAAGTGATGAAAGGGACCCACGGGCGTTTCAAGCAGGTGCGCATGGGGTCTTTCCGCAAGATGTCCATCAGTTCCGACCGGGCGCTGTACATCCATGCCGATGGGGAAATCTTCACTGGTTTTGGCACGAATACCCGTAAAATATCGCTCGAGGTGGTACCCGGTGCTCTGAAAGTGGTACGGGGGTAATTCTCATACATCTGGTTCAGAAATGAGAAACGAGTACAATTGCAGCAAACTCGTTTCTCATTTTTTTATATGCCCACCATCCTCCAGAGTCTCCAGGATCGCGACATCGGTTTTCTACGCATCGTTGCGCGCTTGTGGGGGATCGATATCAAGGCAATTGACACCGCTTCGATTTTGAAGGAACTTTCCGCAGCCCTGCTTGATCCCGACCTGGTCAGGGAGGTGATCGAAGCGCTCCCCGGGTTTGCCCGCACCGCGCTCGAAGACCTCGCCACCACCAAAGGCAGGCTTCCATGGGCTGTATTTGCCCGCCGCTTCGGCGAAATACGCGCCGCCGGTCCGGGCAGGCGCGACCGGGAGCAGATCTTCCTGCACCCGGCTTCCGGTGCAGAGATGCTCTTTTATCGGGCCCTGGTCGCAAGGGCGTTCTTTGATCTGCCTGATGGCGCCCAGGAATTTGCGTATATCCCGGATGATCTGGTCCCATTGGTTCAACAGAGTCTGGATCGGAGTCCTGGTACAGCAATTGGACTTCTGAAAACCCAACTGGGAGATGGACCTTTTGGTCGCCAGGCAATTCCCAGGGAATACGAACATCCCCTCCCGTCATGCACCCGCCTGGTTGACGATGCCACCACTCTCCTGGCAGCCTTGCGGATGGGGATCCCGCTCCCCGAGACGCGCATCCCACCCGGCGTGGTGATGGAATTCCTGGCGGCGGCAAAAATCATCCGCCCGGCCTCCCGTGGAAACAAGTTTACCGGGGGACTTCCTCAGCTGGAGCAGGTCCGGTTATTCCTTGAAGCCGGGCGTGATGAGGCGCTGGACCAACTGATAAGGAACTGGAGGGTGGGCGAGACATTCAATGAATTACGCCAGGTACCGGGAATCGAGTGTGAAGGGGATTGGAATAACCGGCCCCTGGCGACGCGCGAATTCCTGCTCATCCTGTTGGAATCGATCCCACTGGGCACCTGGTGGAGCCTGCCGGGGTTCATCCATGGAATCAAGGAGAAACAACCTGATTTTCAGCGCCCGGCCGGGGATTACGATTCATGGTTCATAAAAAGAATTCCAGACGGTGCCTATTTGCGGGGTTTTGGTTCCTGGGATGAGGTGGATGGAGCCCTGATCCGCTACCTGGTCAGCGGTCCGCTCTTCTGGCTGGGGCAGGTAGACCTGGCGACGCCTGGCGGAGAGGATGTCGTCAGCGCGTTCAGGCGCAGGCGCGAGCCGCCTCGTTCAACAAGCGGCGAAAATGCGAAATTGCATGTGTCCTCCCAGGGCAGGGTCGTCATCCCGAGATGGCTGGCGCGGGCTGCCAGGTACCAGATCGCCCGATTCTGTGAATGGGAAGAAGAGAAGGACGACGAGTATCGCTACCGCCTGACAACCGATTCTTTAAAACGAGCCGTCGAGCAAGGATTGAAGATCAACCAATTACTCAACCTCCTGGCGAAGAACGCGGCTGCTGAAATACCCCCTGCCATCATAAAAGCATTGAAACAATGGGAGCAAAAGGGGACCGAGGCCCGGCTGGAGTCCCAGGTCATTCTGCGGGTCAGCCGGCCGGAGATCATCGAGGCGTTGCGAAAATCGAAAGCGGGGCGTTTCCTGGGAGAAAGCCTGGGACCCGCAACGGTCATTGTAAAAGCGGGGGCGCATGCCAAAGTAGTGGCAGCCCTGGCAGAGCTGGGAATGCTGACTGATGAATTGCATGCGGAGTGACCCCTCGCAGGTGAAGAAAGACACGGCGCATCCATTGTTGGAAAACATGGGGAAGTAAGGATGAATTTCCAGGATGGATCACGGTTACTTCTGCTAGTTCGTCAGGTGAGTTATAATCGCAGGGCGTTCCGGAGGACCTGAATGGAACATCCTGATAATTCCTGGACACACTCCATGTGTTTAATAAATAGGATGGCCGCAGACCGAAAGCATGTTCATTCGAATCGATTCAGCACGCCGGGCGGAAAGGCATTTGTGTGATCTCCGGAATCGGTACGGACGTGATCAGGGTGGACAGGATGAAGAAACTGGTTGCCAGGGGTAAACTGTATCTGGAAGCCATATTCACCGAAAATGAAATTAACTATTGTGAATCCAAGACCAGGAAAGCTGAACATTATGCCGCCCGTTATGCTGGAAAAGAAGCCTTTCTGAAAGCACTTGGTTGTGGATTGCGCGATGGAATTGCTTTCTCAGAGATCGAGATCAGCAATGATGAGCTGGGCAGGCCGCAAATATCCCTGCAGGGTAAAGCAGGAAGCGTTTATAAAGGGCTGCATATCAAGCAGGCCTCGATCTCGTTATCGCACATCGACGAGATCGCCATTGCGATAGTCATTCTGGAAAAATGAAAAGGAGAGCTCCTTGATGTCAAATATCGGATCCTATGAGGATAGAATCAGAAATTTTGACTGGTCGATCGCAGAGCAGGAATTGGGATACAAGAAAGGCGATGTCATTAATATTGGTTGGTATTGCTCGGATCGAATCTGCGGGATGGGCAAAGCAGATAAACAAGCGTTGTTGTGGGAAAACGCTACCGGGGATGAAAAGCGGTATACGTACAATGATGTCAGAGTTTACAGCAACTCGATCGGCGCTTTTTTACGCGGGCTGGGCATACAGAACGGGGACCGGGTCTGCCTGTTCATGGATCGAATTCCGGAATTATATATTGGTCTGATCGGGATCCTGAAAATTGGAGCCATTGCACAACCTCTTTTCTCAGCATTTGGTGATGAATCGCTTTTCGTGCGGCTGGAAAACGCCGGCGCCTCTGCGATCTTGACCCAGAGGAAGCACCTCTCCAAGATTCGCAAGATCATTGAACGACTGTCTGACCTGAAACATATCATCATCGTTGATCACGATGGATTAAAAGACCTGAAGGAGAGGGAGGTTGCATTTTCGATGGCAGCAGAGAGGGTGGAATCCCTGGAGATCCATCCCACCAGGGCGGAATCTCCTTCCCTCCTGCATTACACCTCCGGTACGACCGGGCTGCCAAAAGGGGTGCAGCATGTCCATTATTCCCTGATTTCCCAATACCTGACCGCGAAATGGGTTCTGGATATCTCTGAGCAGGACATCTACTGGTGCACGGCAGATCCGGGCTGGGTGACTGGCACCTCCTACGGGATTATTGCCCCATGGGCAATGGGGGTGACCCAGTGCGTCCTGGATTCTGGATTTTCTGCGGATGCCTGGTATCGCTTTATCCAGAAGTACCGGGTGACGGTGTGGTATTCCGCTCCAACTGCTATCCGCTCGCTGATGAAAGCGGGCGACCAGGTGGTGAAGCAATATGATCTGTCCAGCCTGCGTCATTTGATCAGCGTCGGTGAGCCGTTGAATCCCGAGGCGGTGATCTGGTCCAGGAAGGTCTTCGGTCTTGCTTTCCACGATTCCTACTGGCAGACTGAGACCGGCTCGATCATGATCTCGAATTACCCGGGCATGAAGATCAAGCCGGGCTCGATGGGTAAACCATTCCCCGGGATCGTCGGCAGCGTGGTGAATGCTGAGAACTATGAACCGATCAACCAGCCGGGTACGGTCGGTCTGATCGCCTTTCGCCCGGGCTGGCCGGCGATGATGAGGACCTATTGGAAGAACGAGGCCACGTACAAAGGAAAATTCAAGAACAATTGGTACCTGCCAGGCGACCGGGCAAGGCTGGATGACGAGGGCTATTTCTGGTTTGTCGGGCGGGATGATGATATCATCAACACTGCTGGTCACCTGGTGAGCCCTTTTGAAGTGGAATCGGTGTTGCTGGAACACCCTGCGGTAGCCGAATCAGCGGTGGTTTCCAAACCGGACGAGATCAACATGGAGGTGGTCAAGGCGTTTGTCACCCTGAAACCGGGATTTTCAATTTCCCCCGAACTGGAATTGGAGATCATGAACTTCATTCGCAAGAAGCTTTCCCCCCTGGCGATGCCGCAGGAGATCGAATATATCGATTCACTTCCAAAAACACGCAGTGGGAAGATCATGCGGCGGATGCTGCATGCCAGGGAATGGGGCGAAGAGATCGGAGATACTTCGACACTCGAAAATGATTAGTCCCGGGAGATCGGGATGTAATTGCACCACGTTGTTGCGACAAAAATAAAAATAGGAGAGAACCATGGACGAATTGAAAGATACCATCCTGAAATACGTGATCGAAGAGTATGCCGGCGAGGATGACAAGATCACCTATGAAAGCGCCCTGATCTCAAGCGGCCTGGTGGATTCATTCTCGATGGTATCGTTGAAGCGCTTCCTGGAGGTCAAATATAAAATTTCCATCCCGGATGAAGATGCCTCACCAGAGGCGTTCGACAACGTCAATAAGATCGCTGACCTGGTAAAACGTTTCACATCCTGATTCTCGTCCTTTGATATACCCATCCATGTGAGAACGATTGACCAACCAGTATGCTGGTTTAAGAATCCACTTGCATAAGGAGTAAA
The DNA here is from genome assembly GCA_963828815.1 of uncultured Chloroflexia bacterium. Taxonomy (GTDB): domain Bacteria; phylum Chloroflexota; class Anaerolineae; order Anaerolineales; family Villigracilaceae; genus UBA877. The sequence continues at coordinate 89,721 of CAWHGD010000002.1, read as the reverse complement.
CGATGAGTTACGGTGAGCGTGTGCGAGGCATCTATCAGCAACAACTAAGCGAGATACGGGAAGCGGGAATTTTTAAACAGGAACGGTTCATCCATTCCCCACAGGCTGCAGATATCAACGTGGAGTTTCCAGCCGGTGCCGATCTGCAGAACGTGATCAACATCTGCGCCAACAATTACCTTGGGCTCTCCAGCCATCCGGAGGTGATCAAAGCAGCCCATGAAGGACTGGACACACGCGGGTACGGCATGTCCTCGGTGCGCTTCATCTGTGGAACACAGGACATCCACCGTGAACTCGAACAAAAAGTGACCGAGTTCCTCGGTACGGAAGATACCATCCTGTTTCCTTCCTGCATGGATGCCAACGCGGGCGTTTTTGAAGCGATCCTGACCAAGGACGACATTATGATCTCCGACAGGCTGGTGCATGCCTCGATCGTTGACGGGATGAGGTTGTGCAGCGCTGAACATGACACCTACAAGCACGGGGATATGGACCATCTGGAGAAGAAACTGCAGCAATTTAAAGACAAGCGCTTGCGGGTGATCATCAATGACGGTGTCTTTTCAATGGACGGGGATACGGCAAAACTGGACGAGATCGTCAAGCTGGCGGAAGCCTACGATGCGATCACCTTCGTGGATGATTCCCACGCCTCCGGTTTCATTGGCCGGACAGGCCGCGGCACCCATGAGAAATGCGGTGTGATGGGGAAGATCGACATCATCACCACCACCTTCGGAAAGGCATTGGGAGGCGCTTCCGGAGGCTGCGTTTCGGGACGGAGGGAGATAGTGGAAATGTGCCGGCAAAAGGCGCGGCCTTATCTCTTCTCCAATGCCATGGCCCCCGTGATCATTTCAGGTGTGCTGAAGGCGCTGGAATTGCTTACCCAAAGCACGGAGCTGCGGGATAAATTGGAAGAAAATGCCTCTTATTGGAGGCAAGGGCTCAGTGATGCCGGGTTCATTTTAAAGAAAGGTGACACCCCGATCGTTCCGGTCATGCTGTTCAATGCCAGGCTATCCCAGGATTTCTCCCGGGACCTGTACAAGGAAGGCATTTATGCGATCGGGTTCTTTTTCCCCGTCGTGGCGAAGGGGCAGGCGAGAATTCGCACCCAACTTTCCGCCGGGCATGAGAGACACCACCTCGATAAAGCCCTGGAGGCATTTATCAAGGTTGGGAAGAAATATGAGATCCTTGGAAAAACGGAGCAGGAAATTATTGAGAGGTATGGGATGTAAGACAGAGGTTCCTCTATAATAATCTTTAAAGCATTTCCTGATCCCATGGGAAGTGCTTTTTCTTTTCAAGGGTATCTGCAAGTCTGAACGTGCAGTTTTTGACTATGGAAGATTGGAGATAACTAGAAAGTGGGGGAAAAAGGTTGAAATGTAGATTAACCTTTTACCTATCGGTCATAGATTAATATCTTTGTGAAAAATATATAGGATACATGTTTATTGGACTCTTGCTGGGTTCTGAGTTTGTTCAACGAGTTGACTTTTCCATAATCCGACCTATAATGATTCTGCAATCCGTTTCACTTTGCATGCGGAAAACAGGCCAAGAAGCTCACATCCAAGCCGCTGACAGTATGTCTGCGGCTGATTGATTGTTTCAGTCAAAGGAGGACACTTGTATGACTAAAATCGCTTCGGGATTGAAGACCCTGTTCCTGGTCCACTTCGTGCTCGGGCTCGTTTTTGGTTTGGCATACCTGTTCATCCCTGGAATATCTATGGGCTGGTTGGGCGTGTCACTTAAGGACGAACTTGCTTACCGGATCGTTGGCGCCGCAGTTCTCGCCTTTACCGCCAGTTCCTGGTATTGCTACAAGGCTGCCGAATGGGAGAGGGTGAAAATCGTTGTCATGGCGGAGATCGTATGGACGGTACTGGTAGCGCTGGTGTGCTTGTACGGTTTGATCTTCGCTGGGGCGCCAGCAGCCTTTTGGATTAACGCGATCATCATGGCAGGCTTTGCGGTCGCGTTTATTTATTTTTACAGCAAGAAGTGAGAAAAAATCACCATGATAGGCTCGCGGCAGAATGGAACGGATTGCATTCACAATAAGGAGATAAAATGGCCTCACCTATCGTGATTATTACTGCCGTTGAGTCTGGCCTTGGATTCCTACTCTCCTGCTTGATCCTGTATCTGTTGCTATCTCGCAGAAGAAAGACTTATCATTATCTCTTTGCAGCCTTCCTGTTCGTCTGCCTCTTCTGGGATTTGGGCACCTTCCTGCTCATGGTCAGAAATACTCATCTAAATGAACTGGAGACCATTGGTTACATCATTGGAGTGCCGTGCGGGTTTATCCCAATTTTGATTTTTCATTTTGCGTGCCAATACACGGGACGATCCCTTAAATGGGCGGTTGTACTAGGCTGGGTTATGACTACGATCTTTTTCGTCATGGGCTTTTTTGGACAGGGTTGGAATGTGGAAGGAGTTTATACCTACAATTGGGGGAATATATTTAAAATCGCATCCAATGTGGGGGGAATCTTCTCTATGGTAGTCTGGTTTGCATTTAACTTGTCTGCATGCTGGCTGTTATTCAATGGTGGAAAAAAAGCGGCTTCGCGACTTGAACGGCAGCATTACCTGTATATTCTGACGGGTACCCTGGTAATCACTTTCGCTATCGTGAAAGTTGGTGTGGCCATGGGGATCAATATTCCTATCATTCTGCCGTTGGGGATGTTCTTGGTCGATGTATTTAATGCCATTATTGGTATCGCGATAATCAAGGACAGGCTTTTTGATATCACCGTCATCGTCAAGAAGGGCACGATCTATTCCATCCTGGCAGGACTCCTGATTTTCATTTTCAGTTTTTCAGAACATATTCTCGTAACCTATATCGGAGAGATATTTAGAGAGTATTCGACACTGGCACATTTCATCTCAATTGCAGTGGGCATTGCCATTTTGATTCCTGTAAAGGCTCGCCTTGACAGGGTAATGGAAAAGCTTTTTGCACAGAAAAAGTTGGAATTTTAGAGCATGTATTGTGAGCAATACAAAGCCAATTCGCCCAGGGTGATTTCCAACCAAACATTAGCCCCTGGACAGTGGCACCCCCTGCCAACCTGATGGTTATACCGGGGTTTTCAAGAAGATCTTATTCCAGGCGAGGGAATATTCACCGCCCGTGCCATCCTCTGCGGTATCCCACCAGGCGGAGAGAAGGCTGTGGCAAACAGCCCATGCCTTCAGACGCTGGCGGTCGAATCCCAGCATCTCAGAAAGGATCGCTATCCGCCGCCGGGTTCTTTGGATCGCCTCACTTTCAGATGGGATGTCTCCCAGGGGATTCATGAGCAATGGTCCTGCTTCGTACTCTGCCGGTCCGACCACACCCTTCGGATCGATCACCAACCAGCCGCGTTCGGAAGACAGTATGTTGTAATGGTGAAAATCACCGTGTAGCAGCACATCGGGGGATTTTTCCGCGAACAGGTCGCGAAGAAGGGTATCAACGAGCTTGATCGTACGCTCAGGGAATGGCCCCGTCCCGCCTCCAAAACGCGTGCGTAATTGGTCTAATTCGGCAAACCAGCCTCGCAGCCACAGGAATCCAGCCTCTTGCGGGGCAGGTCGATGGATCGTTCTCATCACGCCGGCAGCGATCCGGGTGGCAAGATCATCATCTTCCTGGGTGACCAACATCGTCCCGGGCAAAAGACGTTCCAGCAGGATCAATCCCTGCTCTGCATCCGCTTGCAGCAAACGGCAAGCTCCCTGACCGTTATACAGTCGCAGGGTATTAATTTCACTGGTCAATTCTACATTTGGAACGCCAATCTTTAAAACAACCGGGCTGCCGTCAGCCGTGGTGGCTGCGCAGACATAGTTATAGGAAAGCAGGAAAGGTTCTCCGAGTGCCAGGCTCCAGCGCTGCGCGGCTCCAGCGAGAAGGGCAGGCAGGTTTGCAAGGAAGAAGCGCCCATGTTCACCGAAGGCCTTGCTGACATTGTCCAAAAAGACAGGAGGCAGGTTCATAAGTTGCGCAGGAAAACCTCCGGATTCTGCAGAAAATCACGCATCAGCCGGACATGTTCCAGATCTTCATACTTAGCCGGCTGGATATCATCCCCGGTAAAATTCAGAATGGATGCATCCGGGTATGCCATCAGGATGGGTGAGTGAGTGGCAATGATGAATTGCCCATCTAGGGTGACCATCTCCCGGATGGCTGCAATCAAGGCGAGCTGACGGAGCGGAGAAAGCGGGGCTTCGGGCTCGTCGAGCAGGTAAAGCCCGCCGGGCACAAAGCGGGATTGGAAGAGGGCGAGGAAAGCCTCTCCATGAGAATGCGCCTCCAGCCCCTCCCCATATCGCTTGCGCAAATTGACCAGTTCGCGGGTCGTGCTCATCCTTGCCAGGCCGCGGGCATAATCGCCGCGGTCTTTATATTCCGCATCGATCTCCTGCAGGTCGGATTCCATTTCAGTGCGCATCTGGTTGAGGCGCCGGGCATAGCCGAAGAAATCCTCGGCGCGCAGGAAAAAACCTCTCCGGATTCTCTTCTTCCAGGAGAGGGCGAAATACCTTCCCAATTCTCGCGCATGGGCGAGGCTCTTGTCTGTGCGCGTGCTTTCACTCCCCACAACCAACATATCCGCCGCGCATGCCAGCGCTTCCAGAAGGGTGGATTTCCCCGTGCCGTTTTCTCCAACGAACAATGTGACCGGCTTTTCAAAACTCAATTCCTCGAACGATTTAAGCACGGCAAGCGAAAATGGGAAATCTGTGACTTGAGGTAGAGGGCGTAAACGCACGGATTGTAAATGAATCATGGCTCAAATCTTGTGCCGCTCACGACTCAGCGTTTGCGGTTCCCGAACTTCTGCCAGTGGACTCTGTGCTCATCAAACTGTGTGCGGGCTGGTTTATCCTCAGCAGGATAGCCTACATAGATCAATCCAAGCGGTGTGACATATCGCGGCAGAGCGGTGATCTCGCGCACGATGCGCACGAAATCGGGGACCGGGTGGACGCCCACCCAGACTGTTCCCAGCCCCATCTCCACAGCCGCGATCAGGATGTTCTCAGTGGCATTGGAACAGTCCTGGACCCAGAACAGCCGGGCGGCGGGATTGACCGATCTTGAAGGATTGCCGCAAACAATAATGGCGGCTGGTGCGTTACGGTTGCCAAAGACAAGCCGCTTGCGGAATTGAGCCAGTTTTAAAGGATCGGTGACAACCACGAACTCCCACGGTTTACAGTTCATCGCCGAGGGAGCAGACATGGCTGCCTTCAACAGCAGGTCGATCTTTTCAGGCTCCACCGGTTGGTCAGTGTATTTGCGGATGGAGCGGCGCTTAAAGATGGTTTCCAGTAAGGGATACATAGTTGATGGGGATTATCAAATGGATGGGGTGAAGAGAAGGGGGAGCCTTGTTGACGGCGAGTGGACTATCCAGGAAACAACTTGCTGAACACTTCCGGGCAGTATATTTCCACAGCCTCCGAAGTCAGTCCGTTCGCCTTGCAGATGGCAGCGTAAAGGTCTGCACTTGGACGTTTGGTGCGCTGCTGGGTTTCGGTATCCAGCGCCCACAGGCCGAAGCGCTGAGTCCAGCCGCGTTCCCATTCGAAATTGTCCACCAGCGTCCAGTGGTAGTAGGCGCGTATCGGCCAGTTAAAATTCACTGCCTGCCACATGGCATGGACATGCTGGGCCAGGTAGCGAGGCCGGAGGCGATCTGTGGCGTCCTCGATGCCATTCTCCGTGACCAGGATGGGCAGGTTGGGGTAGGTGCGGACGGCCCACTTGATTGCGTTGAAGAATCCCTCCGGGATATTGGCGTTCATCCCGCCGTCAGCCACATCGGTGCCGGGAGGGTAGATCGAGCTGGCGAACAGACTGGAACGGTTGCGCAGGTCGAAAGCGACCGTATTGGTCGTGTAGTAATTGAGGCCAAAGTAATCCTGGGTTCCTCTAACCTCAGGAAGCGCCACCCTGCCAAAAGGAGTCCGCATCACACCCGAAGAGACAGCCGATGGAAAGGCAAGGTTAATGCCCTCGAACTGGATGTTGCGTACCAGCCGGTCGAGCGGAGACCATCGGTGGGCAGGCTGCTGTGGACGAAAATTCAACGCATACCCCACGCGCGCCTCTGGCTGGATCCTGTGGATGGCGCGATAGGCTGCAGCATGGGCGCGCGCCAGATTGGCATGTACTTTAATGGATAATTTCAGATCGAATTTGCCGGGTGGGAAGAGCCCACGGACATACCCCAGCAGGGCATAGGCATTGGGCTCGTTAATGGTGCACCACAAATTGCAGTACTCGCGTAATGTTTCGACCACCTTGCAGGTGAACTTCTCGAACAGAGGCACTACCGCCTCGGTTTCCCAGCCGTGCAGGTCGGTCAGCCAGAGTGGATCGGTGAAGTGATGCAAGGTGACCATGGGTGTGATGTTCCGCTCGTGGAGACCACGCAGCATGGACCGATAGTGATCAAGAGCGTCCTCATCCCAGTGATCAGGCGCAGGTTGGATTCGGCTCCACTCCACCGAGAACCGGTGGGTGTTCTGACCTGCCTGCGCAGCGCGGTCGAAATCCTCCTGCCAACGTCCGCTCCACCAATCACCGGCGAGACCTGACTTATGGGCAGTGTGACCCTCCTGCTCCCATTGGAACCAATTGTTGTTGGTGTTACCGCCTTCGACCTGGTGGGAGGCGGTGGCTGTGCCCCAGAGAAAGCCTTTGGGGAAAGAATATCTTGCTGTCGGCATTGTTCTCTCCAAAAGTGAATAATAGTGATTACCTGGATTTCACGATTTGCGCCGGGCGAGGTATGCCAGGTAGAGACCCACCGAACCCGCCACGGCAGCATTCAATGATTCCACCTGTCCCTGCATCGGGAGACGCAGCAGAAAATCACAGGACTGGCGAACCAGGGGACGGATGCCTTCGCCTTCGCTCCCCACCACGATGACCAGGGCGCCATCCAGGGGGATCTCAGCAGGAAGCTTGCTCTCCGGACTTTCGTCAAGACCCACGACCCAGGCGTTTTTTTCCTTCAAGTCAGCGATGGCCTGTGCAAGATTGACCTTCGCCACCAGCATGTGTTCGGAAGCCCCTGCCGATGCCGAAACCACTGCCGGAGTGATCTCCGCGGCACGATGGGAAGCGATGAGAATGCCATGCACCCCGACCGCTTCAGCAGTGCGTATGATGGTACCCAGGTTCTGCGGGTTCTGCAGGGTATCGAGCACCAGGACGAACAAAGGTTCCCGGCTCAGGCTGGCTTTCTCGAGAATGTCTTCCAATTCCACATACGGATAGGAACTGGTCTCCAGAGCCACCCCTTGATGGCTTTCGCTGAGTTTATCCAGGCGGGACCGAGGAACGCGTTCCACCGGTATCTTGCGTCTGGCAGCAAGTTCCAGGATCTGGATCAGACGACCTTTCTCCTGTATCCCTTCGGCGAGCTGCAGACGGAATCCATCCCGCCTCCCGGCGCGCAAGGTTTCATAAACGGGATTTCGTCCGTAGATGAATTCTTTCATATTGATATTGTAAACCATTTGAGAATAGACCGGCGCCCCTAAAAAAAAACCAGGCCGCGGGGCAATTCCAGGGGTCACATCCGATCACAACGGGACTGGATTTTTTCTCAAGAATGGTGTTCCCTACAGTTTGGAGAGGCAAGCCTTTTGGTCGATCCCCCCCACATGCCTCAGTACTGACCTCTACTCGGTCAATACCAGGTCTGTTTATTCACCGGAGTGTGAAGACCCCTGCCAGGTGGTACCCTCTTTCCCATCCTCGATGACCACGCCAAGAGCCTTAAGCCGGTCACGGATCAGGTCTGACATGGCCCAGTTCTTCTGCTTGCGCATTTCTGAACGGATCTCGACCAGCAGGTCGATGAATTTATCCGCTCCGCCGGCGGAGATGCGGTTCTTCCCCAGCTGCAGGCCGAGTACCCCGCTCAACGTTCGCAGGCTGTCCTGGGCGAACTTGAGATCCACATCGGAGGCACCCGCATCGCGGGCGGTGTTGACGGCCCGCACCAGTTCAAAGAGCGCAGCCAACCCTGTAGAAGTATTGAGGTCATCATCCATGGCATCAACGAATGCCTGCTGACTCGTCTCGACCAATTTTTCCAATCCTGCCCGCTCCTCCGCGGGGACCCCAGGAGAATCAGCCGGGGCGGGTTTCAGGGCAGACCGCAACCGGTCGAGCCCGCGTTCTGCCGCGGTCACGATCTCTTCGGAATAAGAGAGCGGGGAGCGGTAGGAACCGTTGAGGATCATCATTCGCAGGGCATCTGCTTCGTGGCACGAAAGGAACTCGTCAATCGTAACCAGGTTGCCGATCGACTTGGACATCTTCTCGCCCTGCATCTGCAGCATGCCATTGTGCATCCAGAAACGGGCGAAAGGTTTTCCGGTGTAACTTTCGGTCTGGGCGATCTCATTCTCGTGGTGAGGGAAAACCAGGTCATTCCCGCCGCCATGGATGTCGATCTGCTCGCCAAGAATGTCAAGATTCATCGCTGAGCATTCGATATGCCAGCCCGGGCGGCCTTTACCCCACGGGCTGTCCCAGGATGGTTCACCGGGCTTGGCGGATTTCCAGATGGCGAAATCCATCGGGTGTTCTTTCTGCTCTTCGATCGCTATGCGTGCACCGGCTTGCATATCCTCAATTTTTCGCCCGGAAAGTTTCCCGTAATCGGGATCGCGCGAGACGCGGAAGTAAACATCCCCGTTACCGGCAGCGTAAGCGAAATCCTTTTCGATCAATGCCTGGATCATCGCCTGGATCTTATCCATCGTCTGCGTGGCGCGCGGGTTGTTCGTGGCCGGCAGGATGTTCAGGTCGATGAGGTGCTTGCGGAAGGCAACAATATAGGATTCCGCCAGGGCATGCGGGTCCACGCCCAGTAAGGAGGCGCGGTTGATGATCTTGTCATCCACATCCGTAAAATTCATGACGAAGCGCACCTGGTAACCACGGAATTCCAGGTAGCGGCGGACCACGTCGAAAACGATGGCTGACATGGCATGCCCGATATGCGCATCCGAATAGACAGTGGGACCGCAGACGTACAGCTTGACCAGGTTGGGCTCGAGCGTCTGGAACTCTTCTTTCTTGCGGGTGAGAGTGTTATAGAGGCGCAGCATGCTGTTACTCTTTCCCCTCAGGCCGGGCAAATATCATCCGCCCGGCAGCGGTTTGCAGTACCTTGGTGACGGTGACGGTGATCTCCTTGTTCAAATACTTATTCCCGTTTTCCACCACCACCATGGTCCCGTCTTCCATGTAGCCAACACCCTGGTTCACTTCCTTGCCCTCCTGGATGACATTGATCGACATCAATTCACCGGGCAGCAGAACAGATTTAACCGCGTTGGCAAGTTCATTGATGTTCAGGATGAGCACACCCTGTAATTCCGCGATGCGGTTCAGGTTGTAATCATTGGTCAGGATCGGGCATTTCATCTGGCGGGCGAGAATGACCAGCTTGTCGTCCACCTCGCGTACGCCTTCCACGTCCATGTCGCTGATGCGCACAACGACAGCCGAGGCTTTCTGCAGTTCCGTCAACACTTCCATGCCGCGGCGCCCGCGCTGGCGGCGCAGGCTGTCGGGAGAATCGGCGATGTACTGGAGTTCGTTCAACACGAAACGCGGGATCAGCAAGGTGCCCGGCAGGAAGCCGGTCTTGGCGATATCCGCAACGCGACCGTCAATGATGACACTGGTATCCAGCAGGATGGTCCGGTTCGTCAACGCGCTGCCGGGGCTGGTCCCTTCCTCCCGGCGGGAGGTGAGGTTGCTGATCAGGTTTGCCGATATCCAGCTGGCGCGTGGTGAAGACAGCCACACCGAAATATCCGAACAGGAAGACACCGATCAAGGGCAGTATTTTTCCAAGCGGGGAGGGCAGCAGAGAGAGCGGAAAGGCCAGCAGGGCTGCGGTGAGCAAGCCAACCACCAGCCCGATCAGTCCTGAAAACAGTGTTTCTGCCGCAAGGCGTCCAAGCACCGCGCGCAGGGCGCGGATGGGGCGGGTGGTGAGATACGGTGTCAATATCAGGCCAAAGAGGGCACCGATCAGGGTGAAGATGATGGTATAGAAGAGTTGTTGGTCGGGGTTATATAGCGACAATCCGTTTCCCACGTACACCCCCACCACCGCAAAGACTGCCATACCAAGAATACGAATAAAAATATCAATGCTCATTTCTATAACTCCTCTCGAATAAATGGAAAAAAATAAATCCTCTGGATAATAGCACGCCTGACACTGCCCGTCAATTGGTGGAAATGGTGGAAAAAGGTATAATCTTCCTACTCTTTACCGGTTTAGACGAGGGATCATGGCTTTTGACCGTTTTGGACGAATAATCCACTACCTGCGCATCAGTCTCACCGACCACTGCAACCTGCGTTGTGTTTACTGCACGCCTGAGGAGATGTCGTACCGCCCAACGGCAGAAATGATGCAGGACGACGAGGTGCTGCTGCTGGCGCGCCTGTTTGCAGACCTCGGATTTGACAAGATCCGTCTGACAGGCGGCGAACCGACCATCCGTGCCAATATTGTGGACCTTGTGGGCGGCATCGTTTCCACACCTGGCATCCGCCACGTGACCCTGACAACCAATGGGGTGCTGCTCTCCAAGCTTGCCGAACCTCTTGCTGCGGTCGGTTTGGAACGCGTCAACGTCAGCATCGATACGCTCAACCCGGCCAAGTTCAAACGACTGACACGCGGCGGCGATATCGAGGATGTATGGGAAGGCATCCTGGCAGCTGAATCTGCCGGGTTGAAACCTGTCAAGTTGAACGCGGTGGTGGTGCGTGGATACAATGAAGAAGATGTCGTTGACCTCGCGCGGCTTACCCGTGAGCATGCCTGGCAGGTGCGTTTTATCGAAATGATGCCATTCGCAGGCACCTCTGACCTGCAAACCGGTCAGGTGGTTACAGCCCTGGAAATCCAGCAGCGCATCGAGACGACTCTCGGTCCTTTAATCACCTCCAACGGCAATCACTTTGACGGTGAGGCGCGCGTCTTCCGCCTGCCGGATGGGGCAGGCGACATCGGGTTCATTTCTTCGATCAGTGCACCATTCTGCGCGGATTGCTCCCGGGCGCGTCTCACTGCGGATGGCATTTTGCGAATGTGCCTGCTGAAGGATTATGAAATCGACCTGCTGACCCCGTTACGCGCCGGTGCGACACTGGATGATCTCCGGGCATTGGTCCTGGAAGCCGTCTGGAACAAACCCTGGGGGCACAACCTTGCGAGTGGGGAAATCCCTTCGAAACGGGTAATGAGTGAAATTGGGGGGTAACTTTTCTTAATTAGACCCCGGGATGGCAGGGTGTTTAGCCCTTAAAGCGAGGTGACCATGAGTTGGGAAAATAGAATTTTACGAATCATCCGGGTGGCAAACACGCAGGAAACCGGCACCCTTGGGCGGCTCCTGACCGCCATCACGATGGTCAACGGGAATATCGGGGATATCGTACTGCTCAATGATAGCAGCGCCCAGGTTGTGCGCGACATCACCATTTTTGCGGACGATGAAGAACATCTGGAACGCATCCTGGAAGCGATGCGCGGGAACCACGGCACAAAGTTGCTGGATGTGCGCGATGAGGTGCTGGCCCTGCACCTGAAGGGCAAGATCGCGGTTCGCTCCAGGTATTCGATCGACTCCATTGCCACCTTGCAGAAGGTCTACACACCCGGCGTGGCGGAAGTGTGCCTGAAGATCTCCAAGGATCCGAAACTGGCGCGCACGTATACCTCGATCAGCCACCTGGTGGCAATTGTCACCGATGGCACGGCGATCCTGGGACTGGGAGATATCGGACCCCTGGCGGGGATGCCTGTCATCGAAGGCAAGGCGATGCTGATGGAAACCCTGGTGGGCCTTTCAGGTGTTCCCGTTCTGTTGAATACGAAGGATCCGCAGGAGATCATCAAGACGGTGGCTGCCATCGCTCCCACCTTTGCAGCCATCCAGCTGGAAGATATTTCTGCCCCGCGTTGTTTTGAAATCGAAGAGGAGCTGCAAAAGATGCTCGATATACCGGTGATGCACGATGACCAGCACGGGACTGCTGTAGTGACCACCGCGGTGCTGACGGTGGCGTGCCGCAGGCTGGGCAAGGATCTCGCCAGGACCACTATCGGTCAAATTGGCCTGGGGGCAGCAGGGAATGCGATCGCCAGGATGCTGATGCGTATTACCGGCAACCCGGTCTGGGGTGCGGACTTGAGCGAAGATGCGTTATTACGCCATGAAACCAACGGCGGCAAGCGGTCCGATCTCAAAGAGATCATGGCCAATTGTGATATTGTCATCTCCACGACCGGTGCGCGCGGGCTGATCAAACCCGAGATGGTGCGCAAAGGACAGATCATCCTGGCTCTCTCCAATCCGTACCCTGAAATAGAACCTGAGGTTGCGCTGGGTCAGGGGGCGGCTTTCGCGGCAGACGGAAAATTGGTCAATAATGTGCTGGGATTTCCGGGCATCTTTCGCGGTGCGGTGGACACCTGGTCACCGCGCATCTCCGATGAGATGCTGCTGGCTGCTTCCCGGGCGATTGCCGATCATACCGCGGATAATGAATTGGTGCCCTCCCCGCTAGACAGGCAGCTGCACATGGCGGTGGCACATGCCGTGGCATTGAAAGCCATCGAACAGGGCCTGGCACGTGCAGATTACGTGCCCTATGTACATGAATAAACAATTACCCGGAAATAAAAAAGACTTCCGCAATGGGTACCTTGCGGAAGTCTTTTCTTCTACTTGTGCTCTGCAACCAGTTCTTTAAGGAGCGTACCCAGGCGGGTGACACCCTCGCGGATCTTATCCGGATTGGAATAGGAGAAATTGATGCGCATGGTATTTTTCCCGCCGCCGTTCGGGTGGAAGGATGCGCCTGGAACAAACGCCACCTTGCGTTCAATGGCTATCTTCAGCACCTCGGCCGCATCCATCCATTCCGGCAGGATGCCCCACAGGAACATGCCCCCCTGAGGTTTTGTCCAGTGCACTTCGGGAGGGAACAGTTCTTCCATGGTCTCGAGCATCACATCGCGGCGTTCCTTGTAAACCTTGATGATGAATTTGACGTGTTCATCCAGGAAGCCACCCTTGGCGACCTGGTAAGCGACCATCTGGTTGAAAGCGGCTGTATTCAGGTCGGCTGCCTGCTTGGCCTGAACAAGTTTGCGGATGACCTGCTCCGGCGCGACCACCCAGGCCAGGCGGATGCCCGGAGCCAGCAGCTTGGAGAAGGTGCTCAGGTAAATGACATTCCCGGTGTAACAGCCGTCATCGCCGCGGTACTGGCTGTCGAGGGCGACGAGCGATGGCAGATGCTCGCCTTCGAACCGCAATTGACCATAGGGATCATCTTCCACGATGGGGACGCCGTACCTGTCTGCCAGTTCAACCAGCTGCTGGCGGCGTTCCAGGCTCAGGGTGGTGCCACCCGGATTCTGGAAATTAGGAAGAACGTAAATGAACTTCGGACCGATGCGCAGCGCCTTTTCCAATTCAGAGGTCATCATGCCGTTCTCGTCGGACGGCACGGAGATGTACTGCGCACCGTAGGCATTCCAGGCCTGCAAGGCACCCAGGTAGGTGGGTGATTCGACCACGATGTGATCGCCCTGGTTGATGAAGACCCGTCCGAGGAAATCCAACGCCTGTTGGGAGCCGGAGGTGATCAAGATGTTGTCCGGAGTAATGGTCACCGAATAGCGGCTGGTATGGCGGGCGATCATTTCCCGCAGCGGGCGGTAGCCTTCCGTGGTGCTGTATTGCAAGGATTGGGGGCCATCGTGCTCAAGAACATAATTGCACGCCTCCTGGAATTGTTTGATCGGAAAAACCTCCGGGGCGGGCAGCCCGCCACCAAAGGAAATGATATCCGGTTGCTCGGTCAGTTTGAGCAACTCGCGGATGACCGAACTGCCCATCCGCTGCGTCCGGTTGGCATAACGGTATTCCCAGGGTGTCTGCATTCTTGCTCCTAGTTAATGATTTGGGCAGCGACAAAAAAACTGACAGGTACGATTCACCTGTCAGTTAGCGCTGACCCGTTCTTGCCAGGCAGGACGAATAGCAAGCAGATTCGAAGCATGGCAGAACAATCTTACCGTGTTTTTTTCATCCTTGCAACCCTCTTCAGAAGCGATCCTTCCCGCTGGAGAATATCCAGAAACAGGAGCAACTCCATCCCCGGTACTCCCTTCCAGCAGTGTTTTGGCTCGTGCTACAATGAACCCGGAGAAAGAGATGAGATACCGAAGATACCTTGACTGCTGCACCCTTCTTCTCACCGCAGCCATGCTGGGCATGGGTGCCACCGGCTGCAGCCCGACCGTTGTTCCAGAGTCAACCTCTGCTTTGCAGGGTGCATGCGGGAATGGCTCCTGCGAAAGCGGTGAGTCCTCCGCTTCCTGCCCGCAGGATTGCACGGGACCGTTTTCCAGCATGCAGGTTGAGACTGTCCTGATCAATTCTGAAGGCAGCGCGGAGATCGCTGTCATGATCGCCGCGCCTCGTTCCGGGCGTTTTCCGGAGGGGGCCGGGGTGGTGGTGATCGCCTCGCCCGTATTCAGCACTGGTGAAGGTTTCATCACCCAACCGGATCTGACTACGCTCGGACTCATACAGGTCAGTTATTTGTGGCCCGGTCAATCGGATGCCATGACCGGGATGCAAAGCAGCGGGGAATTTGATTATGGCAGCGAGCAGTCCAGCCGGGTGCTGCGGGATGTGATCCGGTTTGCCTCGGGCCTCCTGCCCGATACAACCGGGCGATACCTGTCATCCATCCTCAAGATCACTCCGCTGACCGATGAAGTGGGCGTGTATGCTTTTTCAGATGCAGGTATATCGGTCGTCAATACTTTTTCACTCTTTGGAGACCTGCTGCCTGGAGTAAGGTATTTTATCGGGCAGGAGAATCCCACCGTGGATACACTGGCATGTTTGGAGGCAGGCTTTATCGATGACACCGGCCAGGCGGTTTACAATCCCTTTTATAACTATCCTGCCAGTTTCAATTCCTCTGGCATCACCCTGGCTTATACCAATGCTCGCTGGGACCCGACTTACCAGAATTTGCACACCATTGCCTCGGGCGGGGCTTACCTCGACCTGGACGGAAGCGGGGATATCAGCGCGGACGATTACATCTTAAGCGGGAAAGTGCCAATCCTCTTTGGTAAACGATATTATTCGAGTGCACTCACCCAATCCCTGCTTGATAACGGTTCTCTCACCCTTTCTGACTGGCCGGCTGATCTCGCCACCCCGGAAGAGGCTGCCCGCGACTGGCCATCCCGGCAAAGCCCGGGCAGATACCTCGAAATCGGTACCAAAATACCTGACCTGAAGATCATGCTCGTCTTCGCCCAGGTCGATCACGAGCAAGCCGCGCAGGATAAACCACACATTCACCAGGCTTTCCAGGGTTTGCGGTTTGAAGCCAGGCTCTGGGTGCGGCTGAATCCAGACCGGGCCTATGCAATGGCGCTGATACCGACTGCTGGCGATGAATTCCCGGATAACCCGGCCAATACCCAGCCAGCGGACTGGATGCAGGTCGGCGCGTATGCCTATCCTGGGCAGGAGGACGCAGGATCGCTGGTCCCGCTGGCAGCGGTGGCTGAGATGGCTGATCGCAGCCACTATGGGCGTTGGGACGAGAACCTGGGACAGGCTTTGTACATTTATTTTCCCCCGACAGAGCAGCCTTAACCATAAGAAAATCGAAAGCGGATTGCTCCTTTCATGGTCAACCTGGGATTAAAAAAACTGTTGAAAACCACTCTCCCAGGCATGTTCAGGTTTTCTCCCATCCAAACTCGTTGTACATGATCCCCGCCTGGAAATCTTCGATCGCCTGCTTGATGTAGGGGATTGTATTTGACGGAAGACGGTCAATATCCACCCAGCGAAGGTCGTCACATTTTCCCGGTTCAGAGTTGAAGGGTTCCCCGTTCCATTTGTGAACCTGCATGAAGAAATCCACCCGTTCCTCATCTTCATTACGGTGGAACACGCATGCAAAAGTCATGTCGGCTGGATCGATCTCAATCCCGATCTCTTCCCGTCCCTCCCGCACACCAGCCTTGCGGACGGTTTCCTGCCCATCGAGATGCCCTGCAGGAAGGCTGTAGTACCCGTCCATATAGCCTGTAGAATGGCGGCGGAGAAGAAGGATCTGATGCGAGCGGACCAGGAAAAGGTGTACGGTGACCGGAAATGTAGTATGCATATCAAACCTGCGTTGATAAAAAACAAAGGCGGAAAGAAGGATTTCTACGTCAGTAGAAAGATAAATTATATATTGAAATAATTTCCGGGACCTTTAAGATCACACTTACCCGGAACCGTCCTTGACACACAATTTCTATGCCTCGGGCGCTTTTTAACTATGTGATGATACCTCCAGATCCTGGATCATGGGCCGCGCCGTCCGGATGTCAACCGGATCCCTTAAAAACAATCATCCAGGACCGCTGATTTCTGACATCCTGAATGATCCGATCAATTAAAGAGGATTTGAGCTAAATTCCCGGCTTATTTCGATCTCCCCCCTGAAAACTCCTGGACCAGGTTTCTGTTATACGAGGTATGGTGGGTGGAGCGATTGGAGGGCCTTCGTGCTGGAGAGGCGCTCTCCTTCGCACGGCGGGATTTGAAGGGGTTCGTGACAGGGCGATCCGGTGCAGGAGCAGTGTAGTTGAATCCTTCCAGGGTGTGTTTAGGCAGGGCGCGACCGATGATCTTTTCGAGGGAGCGAACCATGTCCTTGTCGTCCTGGGTGACCAGTGTGAAGGCATCCCCCGTGCGTTCTGCGCGGCCGGTACGCCCGATGCGGTGGATATAATCATCGGCAGTGGCGGGCATATCGTAATTGATGACATGCGAAATGCCTTCCACATCGAGACCCCGGGCGGCGATATCGGTGGCAACCATCACTTGATAATGACCGCTTCTGAAACCTGCCAGGGCTGATGATCGCTGACCCTGCGAACGGTCGCTGTGCAGGCTGGTGGTGCGAAAACCAGCCATGCCGATCTGGCGTGATAATTTCTCCGCGCGATGCTTGGTGCGGGTAAAAATCAGCACCGAGTTCGAGTCAGTTTGTTTTAGCAATGCCAGCAGCAGCGTGGTCTTCAAGTGCTGCGGAACGGGATAGAGCGCATGCGCCACGGTATGGGCAGGCTGGCTGAGACCGATGGCAACCCGCTGTGGGTTGATCAGGGTATGGGCAGCCAGTGTTTCGATCTCGGGCGGGAATGTTGCCGAAAAAAGCATGGTCTGACGCCTGGCTGGCAGGCTTTTGAGAATTCGTTTCACGTCGGGCAGGAAGCCCATATCCAGCATGCGGTCCGCTTCATCCAGAACGAGGATTTCCACACCCTGGAGCTTGGCATTGCCCTGGTTGAGATGATCCAGCAAGCGCCCAGGGCATGCCACCAGGATCTCGGTGCCGCTGCGCAGCGCCCGCACCTGCGGCGTGGGAGCTACGCCTCCATAGATTGTGGCACTGCGGAGGTTGGTGGCCCTTCCCAGGTCGCCGATGGCAGCATGGATCTGCTCGGCCAGTTCGCGCGTGGGAGTTACGATCAGGGCGCGAGTCCGATTGCGGGGACCATTTAAAAGTTTCTGCAGGATGGGCAGAACGAACACAGCCGTTTTTCCAGTGCCTGTCTGGGCTGTGGCGATAAGGTCTTTTCCCTCCAGTGCAGCCGGCAGGGCGGCGGTCTGGATGGGAGTTGCCTCGGTATAGCCGAGCCGTTTGATCCCCGCCAGCAGGCGCGAATCGAGGTTGAATTGATTAAAACTCACGATATTCCTATTCTTCAGAAGTCCGGGGGTGTTGAGGGGATCGAGCAGTGCTCAAACATACAACAGCAACGGCTGCTGAACTAATTCGATTATGAAGGCGTAGGGTAACCGAGGAAGGCTGATCTGTCAAGGAGATGTTTGGAGGAGATGTTTGGAGTATATTGATATTCATATAGACTCTGCAAGCCATATTCCCGTTGACCAGGAATCCCACCCCGCCAAACATCTTATTCTCCACCATTCCCAGGAGGGAACCAAGGGCCAGGCGGATGCGGGCAGACAAGTGTTCATCGTAGGCTATTAAAACTTCATCCTTATGCAATACTCTGGGTTATCCTTCCGCTTTCCTATAACTTCGGGAATCTCGAAAGCACCACTGCTTCGGTGGGGAGAAGACCTTTATCGCCGAGTTTCATTTCCGCGGGTGCGGGTCCGGCTTTTTCAGGGGCGGATTGGTAGACGTAGATATGTGTCCCTTCGCCGGCATACTTCAATTCCACGTAGGCCTGGCCGGTCAGCGTGCCGTCCATGTCTGCAGCGCAGCTGGTCACCCAGCCGATGACACGACCGCGCTTGTCGAGCAGCGGGTCGCCGTTATGGGCCATGCGCACTCCCTTCTCCGGGAAGCGGAAGCGCACCACCACGCCCTGGCGGGACTGTTCGCGGGCGATGTAAGCCTCGCGGCCGATGAACCAGGGTTTGCTGGTCTTCACATAAGCCCCAAATCCGGACTCGCCCACTCCCAGGTCGGGATGACCGACCTTGCCGGAGCCGGCACCCATTTCGTGACCGTAGAGAGGCAAGCCGGCTTCGGTGCGCAGGGAATCGCGGGCTGCCAGCCCGATGGGCTTGACACCATGCTTTTCACCCGCCTTGAGAATGGCATGCCAGAGGGCTACCATCCTCTCGGGATGGACGAACAACTCGTAGGCGATTTTCTCGCCGGTGTAACCTGTGCGGGAAACGATCAGGTCGAACCCGCCCACCACGGCATCGCACAGGTTGGTGCGGTTGAGCGCCAGGATGCGGCGGCGCATATCGGCGTTCACACCCATTGCCAGCAGGATGTCCGTGCTCTTCGGTCCCTGCAAGGCGATATCCACCCGCATATCCGCACCCTCCCTGGGATCGCGCAGGTTGCGCAGGATGGCGTTGTAACCATAGGCACGCGCCCCAGGCCGGCTGTTTTCCACCTTGAATTTTCCAGCAAGCACTCCTTCCAGCCAGGCGCGGTCCTTGTCATCGTTGGAGGCGTTGACCACCATCAGGAACCTGATCCCAGGCACGCCGGTAGATGAGCGTGTCGTCGATCACCTCGGCGTCCGGGGTCAGGAACTGGGAATAGAGGCTTTCCCCTGGAAGCAGCGATCCGCAATTGTTGGCAACCACCGAATCGAGGAAGAGGCAGCCTCGTCGCCTTCCACCTGGTAGACTCCCATGTGCGACACATCGAACAGACCAGCAGCCTGGCGTGTGGCAAGGTGCTCTTCCATCACCGATGAGTACCAGACCGGCATTTCCCAGCCCGCGAAGGGAATGATCCTGGCCCCCATTTCTTTATGCACCTCGTAGAGGGGTGTACGGCGAAGATCTTCAGCAGGAGGTTTCCAATTGAATACACCCCGGGATTTGGCAGCGCCCGGACCGGTGACCCCGATGAAATAGGGCTTGGTGTCGCCGACAGCCTGCCCCTTTGATTTGACAGGCTGCTCCTCAGATTCGACCACCACGATGGGACCCGGCATGCGGCGCGGTGTGCCATCCGGTTTGCCATCCAGGTTCATGGAAGTGTAACTATCGGATTGATCCCTCAACCAGGTGGCGGCAAGACTGGCGCCTGCTTCCGGGATTGATAGGCGGTAATGGTCCCAGTTTACGCAGGTCAGGGTACCGGTCACCTCGCCCATGGGGGTGACGATCCTGGTGGCTTGGGATTGGCCGGGTTTGATCTCCGAAAGGTCACTGGTGACGGCGTAGTTCAGGAACTGTCGCACATCCTTGCCGGTCAATTCAAATATGCCGGTTGAAGGTTCATCATCGAGATAATGAAAATGGGGATACCCATGAGAAGCAGGCTCGAAGTCCATCCCGGCGGAGAGCGCCAGTTCGCGCACACGCTGGCGGGCATCATTCAGGAGTTTGAAATCCACCTTGGCACGGCGCAGATCCTTGCCGCGTGGAGCTGGGACGCTGTGCGGAGTGGCAGCCAGCAGGATATCTGCGATGATATCAGCCAACAGGACGGATCTTGCCTCGTCGAAGCCGCGTTGGGTGATCCAGGGAGTGCCCAGGCGGATGCCGCTTGGGTCGAGAGCATTTGCGTCACCGGGAATGGTGTTGCGATTGACGACGATGCCAGCCACATCCAGGATGCGAGCCGCGTAATCTCCAGAGAGACTGGTACCATCTGGACCTTTGATCGTGGACACGTCCACATTGAGCATGTGCGAGTTCGTGCCGCCATACGGGATGCGCAGGCCGCGTTCCTTCAGGCGCTCGGAGATTGCCAGGGCATTCTTCAGGGTCTGCTTTTGGAGTTTCTCGAACTCCCTGTTAGCGGCCAGTTTGAAAGTAAGGGCGAGGGCGGCGAAAATGTGCACATGGGGACCGCCCTGTTCACCGGGGAAAACCGCCCGGTCGATCTTTTTCGCCAGTTCCGGGTCGGTGGTCAGAATGATGGCGCCGCGTGGTCCATTGAGGGTCTTATGAGTTGTGGAGGTGATCACATGCGCATACCCGACCGGCGAAGGGACAACTCCCGCTGCCACCAACCCGCCGATGTGGGAAATGTCGGCAAGGAGAAATGCCCCGGCCGCGTCCGCGATCTGGCGGAATTTCTTCCAATCCGGGATCCATGGATAGGATGAGTAGCCGCAGATGATCATTTTTGGCTTGTTTTCCTTGGCGAGGATCATCAAGTCATCGTAATTGATCTGCTCGTTATCCGGATCCACGCTATAGGGGATGATCTTATAAGTCTGCCCGGAGCGGTTCGCAGCGGAACCGTGGGTGAGGTGCCCGCCGTGGAACAGGTTCATCCCCATGACCGGGTCACCGGGCTGGACGAGGGCATGGTAGACGGCGTTGTTGGCAGGCGCGCCTGAGAGTGCCTGGACATTTACATAGATCTGTTCGGGTTTTACATTATTGGCTGCAAATACCTCCGCGCAGCGGCGCCTGGCAAGGGATTCGATCAAGTCGGCATACTCGGTACCCTTGTAGAAGCGCGGATCGGAGTAGCGCCGAAAATCTGCCAGCCTGGCCGGATAATCCAGGATCTCCTTCTGGCTTAGTTTCTGGTCGGCCTTATTGGGATAACCTTCGGCATAAATATTCTGGAATGCGGAAGCCATGGCTTCGCGGACTGCCAGCGGTGCCTGGCTTTCGGAGGGGATCAGGATGATCTTGCGCACCTGCCGCTCAGCCTCGATCCGGGTCAATTCATAAACATCGGGGTCCAGGTCAGCCAGAGAACCGCGGAAGAGGTAATCAGCCATAGGGGGTATCTCCTAGTGAAACATGATTATTTTAATTAATATTGCTTATTGAGTATATTCCCCGGATACAGACAGGTCAAGTGCGGAAAAGCACGAATCGACCTGGGAAGAATACACCAGGCATATTCCTGCAACAGTCGTGATTAATTAATGGAAAAAGCGGTCGGGGATATAAAAAAAACCGCCTTGCGGCGGCTCTGTGGGCGCAATAGGACTCGAATACCATCCCCTTTTGGGGACCTATGACCTTAAAAAAAGACCGCTTCTCAGCGGCTTAGAGAGTGGGCGCAATAGGACTCGAACCTACGACCTCCTCTGTGTAAGAGAGATGCTCTAACCAACTGAGCTATGCGCCCGACGGGGCTATTATACCGAGATATTGGCAACTGTGATACACTTTTGACGAATTCACGACCTGGAGAGACTTATGCGAATTGTCCGCTATCAAACCAAGAACGATCCCGCCAGGTATGGCTGGCTGCTTGAAAATAAGATCGGCCCGATCGAAGGGGATATCTTCGGCGACTACCGCCGCCTGGAAGCACTTACCCCGCTGGGTGAAGTGAAACTGCTCGCTCCCGCCCAGCCCACCAAGATCCTGTGCATCGGGCGCAATTATGCCGAACATGCCAGGGAACAGGAAGCCGAAGTTCCCAAGGTGCCGCTGTTATTCCTGAAGCCTCCTTCTGCCATCCTCAATCCGGGCGAACCCATCGTACTGCCGCGACAATCTCAACAGGTGGAACATGAAGCGGAGCTGGTGGTTGTCATCGGCAAGCGCGGTCGGAATATCACCACCGATGAATCGCATGATTATATCTTTGGATATACCATTGGGAATGATGTCACCGCCCGCGACCTGCAGAAAACGGACGGACAGTGGTCGCGCGCCAAGGGCTTTGATACCTTTTGCCCGTTTGGACCCTGGATCGACACCGAGTTCGATCCCTCGGATGCCATCATCACCTGCAAGGTCAGCGGACAACCGCGCCAGATGGCCTCCAGCCGCGACATGATCTTCAATGTAAACGAGTTGATCGCTTACCTCTCTTCCATCATGACGCTTGAACCGGGTGATATCATTTTCTCCGGAACCCCGGCTGGAATTGGAGCATTGCTGCCCGGCGACACCGTGGAGGTTGAGATCGAAGGCCTCGGCAAATTGACCAACCCTGTCGTGGCGCAAGCTTGATCGCATAAGACCGTATCACTTTGCATGACTCTTTCACACAGGTGTTGCCAATTCATTTTGTCTCGAACCGGGGATGGGTGGAGATTGCTTTACCCTGAAGCAGTTTGAAATGATAGTGTTCACGTGTGTTTTTCTTGAGACTAAGGGGCTTTTTTCCTGCCTTGCAACCCGGCCTTTTTTGCTGTATCCTTTAACATGATCCTGCAGCAAATTTCCACCTGATCAAATTGGAGTAGATATGAAAAAACCAATCCTGTTCTTGCTGTTTGCCCTGTTATTGTTTGCATGCACCATTCCTTCCATTCCGACGCAACCCGTCATCACGGAACCTCCCGTGGTCACCGAACCGCCGATCGTGACTGAACCACCGGTTGTCACTGTGCCTCCCGTGGTCACCAATGTTACCTGCAACGAGCTTTCCATCTATCTTGACCCGGCCCTGGCGTCGAGTTATTCTTGTGAAACTGTCCCGGAAAGTCTATATGAGATGGATATGTATCCTGAGCATACTGAACTGACATTGCAAGGATATTTGCTCGCGGACAAATTCTTCGAGCCTCATATATCGATCTACTCTGTCCAGCGTTTCAATGAACTCAAGCCTGAATTCGTCCCCGGGTTTGTTTCGTCTTTACAGGCGCTGATCAGCGGCGGACCCGCCCCGGTTTTCACCTCTTTCGATACTCCACATCTTCCCTTTCTGCCGGTTTTCAACGCCGCACAGGTATTCTTTGCCCAGTACCTGTCCGTGCCCTTCGTGAGCGGGGGAGGCATTCGCTTTCTGACCGAGTTTGCCCAGTATTCCGCGCCTGTCAACAACAACGACCTGTTCTTCACTTACCAGGGCTTGACAAGCGACGGCCTGTATTGGGTCTCGGCGATCCTGCCGATCAACAACCCGATCCTGCCTGACAATGCCGACAATCCCCCCGGAGGTGTAACCTGGGAAGATTTTAGCAACAACTTCGAGCCGTATATCACGGATATGGTCACACAATTGAATTCACTCCCACCGGAGAGTTATCTACCAACCCTGACAGCCCTTGACACGCTGGTTGCCAGCATCACCGTTCAACCTTAAGAGACCATGGATGTAAGAACCGGACCCTGCAACCCGCAGGGTCCGGTTTTGATTCAAATTCCATTCAGCTGGATCTTACCCGGAGACAAAACCGCCGGTCATCCTCATCGGTCTGGCTCACAGCAGGGGAGGAGATCCTTTTCCCCGATGAAGATGGATCTCAGGCCACGTCTGTGACGATAGTCCGTTTTGCACCAGCCTTGTTGAGCGCCCTGGCAATTTCGGAGGCGTTCTCTTTTTCCACCAACGCGATCAAATTCCCGCCTCGTCCACCACCGGAGAGTTTGGCTCCCCGCGCGCCGGCGTTTCGGGCAGCAGTCACCAGATGATCCAATTCTGCGCTGGAGACCTTCATCGATTGCAGCAGCGCGTGATTAGCATCCATCAACCTGCCCAATTCGGCAATGTCACCGCGTTCGATAGCCTGGCGCGCATTCCAGACAACCTCACCCACCTTGGTAAACACCTTTTCCCAGTGAGGTTTATTCTCCTGCCAGAGCATACGCACCGACTCAACGGATTCTTTCGTAGGGGCGGGGATACCGGTGCTGGCGATCATGATCGTAAATGGCACCCCAACGTGGAAGGTCTTGATTGGTTTCTTCTTGACGAAATAGACGGGTCTACCAAATGTGATGACGGTATTATCGATACCGGAAGGGGTTCCGTGGTAGAGTTTTTCTGCTTCAAAAGCCAGCTTGTTCACCTGTTCATTCGTGAAAGGGTGGCCGAGGAATTCTGAGAGGGCGCGAATGACAGCGACCGAGACGGCTGCGCCCGATCCAAGCCCTGAGGCAACCGGGATGGTGGATTGGATGTACAGGGTACAGGCAGGGGTGTGGGTGATCTTCAGGGCGGAATAAACGCCTTGGACCACAACCGAAAGGGGATGATCAGGGGGGAGAGAGGCAAGCTCCGAGGTGAGGTTGATATTTGGGGCTTCGATGATCATCCCGCGGCGCGAATTCTTGCTGACGGTGGCTGTCGCCTGCACCTGGGTTACAGGCACTGCCAGGGCAGGATACCCGTAGACAACGGCATGTTCCCCAAACAGGATGATCTTTCCGGGAGCCGAGGAGGATGTCATAGTGAGGCAGACAACTGCCCTATTTCAGATAAAAGACAGCCAGAACAGCCAATCCCCATAATACAATGGAAATCTGGAAAGGCCGGTCGGAAAGCAGGATCTCTTCCGGTTCTCCTCCTATCCGCTTCACCTGGATGAGGTAGAGATAGCGAAAGATGGCATAGATCACAAAAGGAATGGTCAGCATCAAGGAGTGGTTGCCGGGGGTTTCCGGTCTGAAAAAAGTATAGAGGGAATAGGCAACGATGGTAGTACCGGAGACGATCGTAATGAACTGGTCGAGCAATGGCAGGGTGTAACCATCGAGCACTTTACGGAAAGTACCGGCATCCAGGTTGCCATTGCTGTCCACGACCAGCATGGCGAGTTCAGCCCGGCGTTTCCCAAAGCCGAGGTAGAGGGCGAGCAGGGTCATCAGCACATACAGCCAGGGAGAAAAGCGCTCAACCGTGATGAGCGTTGTACCGGCATGCACGCGCAGGACGAAACCAGCTGCCAGGATGAGCACATCCAGGATGGCGACATGCTTCAGCCATTTCGAATACGCCAGCATCATGGCAAAGTAGACCAGGATGGTAAGGGCGAATTGCCATGAGAGCAAAAAGCCGGGCAGGACAGCTAGCAAGCATAGGAGTGAACCTGCTGCGATAGCGGCTGGTACCGGCAGCTTCCCGGAGGCAATCGGCCGGTTTTTCTTCACCGGATGCTGGCGGTCGGCTTCCACATCCATTAGATCATTGATTATATAAACTGCGCTGGAGATGAGGCAGAATAATCCGAATCCTGCCAATGTGCGCAGAAAGTCGGGTAAATGAAGCAATTTACCGTCAAAGACCAGCGCGGCGAAGAGAAATGCATTCTTCGTCCACTGCCGGGGGCGCATGGTTTTGAGAAGCAAGCGCAGCATGGTTCAATTTTACTTGATTATCCCCTGCTCAGGTGCGGAGGAATCAATGCGTCAGATTCTCTATCGCAATGAAACGCTTATCAGTCGCAATGAATAGTAGATTGATTGGGCGACAACATCTAAATTTCAATCCGCCGGAATCGTTGTCAAGAGTCATAGGTGCCAAACTCCTCAATTCCTATGGTCGGTAGACGCTGCCAATGATGCTTTCTGCCATTGTCAGTAATTCCTTATCGCACATTTGAAGTACAGTCGCATTACTGATGGGTGTGTGAATGACAATTTCTGGTTCAGCATCAGGATCCAAATGAAACCTTCTCATTGGTTTTAGTTGGTAGAGCCCATTCAGGGTTATGGGAAGTAAATCAAGAGATGTTTGCCTCATAATATATATAAAACCTCTCCTGAAGCGATGAAATCTTACCATCTGGAGTCCTCGCTCCCTCCGGAAGGATTATCACGCTTTGGGCGGAATCAAACTTTCCAAACTGAAAGTCTCCAACAATCTTTCCATTCTTAGTCATTCCGGGTTGAACAAAAATTGTACCCATACGGCTTAGAACCTGACCAAGCAGAGGAATCCTTTTTACGAACGCATGCGCGACAATCGATGCCCTTGGAAATGCTCCCATCAAACTTAAACCCGCATAGAAGCTGGGATAATTAGAGACAATCACATAGGAGTGGTTTGGATCAATCTTGTCTAAACCTGAGATCTTTATTTCTCTTCCTACAATCGCGAAGAGGGATTTGACAAACCAGTGCTTTATGGATGGTATTTTCTCTTTATCGAAATAGGAGACCAGAATCGCAAAAGGCAGCGTCACAAAGACGAACAGGTGTGTAACAAGATACATGGATAGGGTGAAAATGACAACTCTAATGATCTTTAGCATGATTTTATATAGTTCAAGGCAAAAATGATGTGCACAGCCGTAGTTGCTTCGATGAACTCAATGTGTCAGATTCCTTATCGCATTGAGTTACTCATGAGGTGTGGTTCATGATTGTGGGCAACACCCTCACTTATCCGGAGTTCGTACTTGTCAGGCGGTTCTTGTAAATAATATATCTAAACAAAGAAGCACACGGAATCCGCAATCGTTAAGCCTTCCTCGAGGTGGATGACATCCACGACCGTCTGCACGTAAATGATCAGGATTATTGATATTCCATGCCCTCCTCTAATGATTCGATATGTATATCCACTGACATCAATGTCTTCCACATTCCAGCCCGTCAAACACCATTCCCAGACATTTCCCGTCATATCCATCACTCCATAAACGCTCTGCCCCCTGGGATATTGATTGACACCAGTTGGCTGTCCGACATTACCAGCATAGTTTCCGCGTGTCTCGTCCAATTTGTCACCCCACGGATAGCACCACCCGGTATCGTCAAGGGCCGCACGCTGCCATTCCTGCTCCGTTGGAAGTCGTACACTCCACGCAGATAGATTGTGAGTTTCCAAAGATTTCTCGTGCTGTATGCTGCCCCTACTCTCCAATTCAGCCGAAAGCCAATGACAATATGCCATACTATCGAACCAACTGGTCCGCGTGCGAGGTAAATCAGGACCATTGAAAGCGGTGGGTTTTGGATTTTGATGATCTCTCCGCCATTGCATTGCTTCGGAAGAAAATTCCCACCACTGGGAATTGGAAAAACCGTTTGGATTCTCGAGAAATCTCTCATATTGGGTATTCGTAACGGGATATTTGGCAATTGCGAAATCAGTAACCTGATAAATTCCGCCTTTTGTGCCTCCATCAGGAGTGGCATTTTCCAAATTCACGATACCGCCTTCCACACGACACCACTCAAAGGGTGGGCAGAGTATGCTTTCAGTGGTTTTTGATAAAGATTCAAGGTGTGAGAAATCAGACATGGACAAATTACACCTGCCTCCCGGCGATATACTTCGCGTAGTAACCTTAAGGAGTCATCCACCGTTAGGTGGAACAACAGCGTGGTAAATTCTCTTTGAGTATAACGATGCCATGGAGAAAATACAATCGCTCTGATTATTGGACTCTTTGAGGCAATTATATTTCCCTATATTCGTGGAACAAAACAATCGCTTTTTTGGGATTTTCCTTTCGCGGAGCGATATAATCACGCCATGCAAAAAGTGCGCCTGGACCTTCTACTTGTCGAGCGAGGCCTGGCTGAAAGCCGGAGCAAAGCCCAGGCGCTTGTGATGGCCGGGCAAGTGCGCGTGGAGGGACAGGTGGAATTGAAAGCCTCCACCGCCATCCCTGCGGATGCGTGGCTCGAACTGGCTAGCGGTCCGCGTTTCGTTTCGCGCGGTGGGGAAAAATTGGAGGCTGCGCTGTCCACATTCCCGCTGGAGGTGGGCGGACGGGTGTGTGCTGACGTGGGGTCCTCGACGGGCGGATTCGTCGACTGCCTGCTCCAGCACGGGGCGGCAAAGATCTTTGCCATTGACGTGGGCAAAGGCCTGCTGCACTGGAAACTGCGCACGGATCCGCGCCTGGTGGTCATGGAAGCGACCAATGCACGTTTTGTGGAAAGACTGCCGGAAGCGGTCAGCCTGGTCACGATGGATGCTTCCTTTATTTCGCTTAAAGTCTTGCTGCCCGTTGTGAAGGGCTGGTTTGCTCCTGTTTTGATGGTTGAATCCCTCGAGAAAAAGGGGATTGAACAGGCAGGAGATGTGGTTGCCCTGGTCAAACCCCAGTTCGAAGCCGGGCGCAAGGAGACAGCCCGTTCCAGGGGTGTCATACGTGACCCGCTTATTCATGAAGCGGTGCTGATGGAGGTGTTGGCTTTCAGCCAGGGATTGGGGTATTCCCTGCGAGGGTTGATCCGCAGCCCGCTCCTGGGTCCAAAGGGAAACGTTGAATTTCTTGCCTGGCTGCGTTGGGGGGAAGCCAGCCAGGTTGACATCCCACTCGAGGTGAGGAGGGTATTGGGTGCATGAACCGAAAAGATGATTGCCCTGTCCAGAGGATTTCACGAGCTTCCAAATAAGTATAGGAAAATCGTCATGGCAAAAATTGATACACTCGTAAAAGAATTCCTGAGCCAAAAAAAGATCGCCGTGGTGGGAGTATCCGATCGGCGTGATACCGGCTGCAACCTGGCTTACAGGAAGTTCAAGGCGCAAGGGTACCAGGTCTACGCGGTCAATCCGCGCATCAGCACGTATGATGGGGAACCATGTTACCCGGACCTGAAATCCCTGCCGGAAAAACCGGAA
Source organism: uncultured Chloroflexia bacterium (assembly GCA_963828815.1). GTDB lineage: Bacteria > Chloroflexota > Anaerolineae > Anaerolineales > Villigracilaceae > UBA877. Next base: position 60,848 of record CAWHGD010000002.1, on the reverse strand, counting down.
GCCGTTTTCATCCTTGCCAACCCCGGGGTGACTGACCAGATCGTCAGGGAGTGCGCCGACCTGGGTGTCAGGCATGTCTGGATGCACTGCATGATGGGCACCCGACCCGGGCTGGCGGCAAGCATGTCGTCGGTCTCGCCGGAAGCGGTGCAAATGTGCCGTGAAAACGGAATTACAGTTATCCCCGGTTCGTGTCCGAACCAGTTCTTAAAACCGGATTTCGGTCATTTACTGATGCGCGGCATGTGGCGCATGCTTGGTTTCTTTAGCCTAGATTAGCCAATCTCATGGTTCTTAACCCCAGCCGGGGATTTTCAGCCCCGGTTTTGTACTTAATAAAATCGGTTATACTTTCCTCGCTTGCCGAGTGATATTCGGGTAGGATCGAACCTTTGGGCAAATCTACCTCTAATTATTTTTCATTCCTGTCAACCACCGGTTTCCTTGAAATCGCATGTCTGAAAAAATCCGCAACTTCTGCATCATCGCCCACATCGACCACGGCAAATCCACCCTGGCAGACCGGCTGCTGCATCTCACCGGCACGGTCCCTGACCGCGATACCACCGAGCAGATCCTGGACTCGATGGACCTGGAACGCGAGAAAGGGGTCACCATCAAGGCCTCCGCCGTGCGCATGAAATACACAGCCAGCGACGGGCAGACCTACGAACTCAACCTGATCGACACTCCCGGCCATGTGGACTTTGGCTACGAGGTCAGCCGGGCGCTGAATGCCTGCGAAGGCGCGGTGCTGGTGGTGGATGCCACCCAGGGGATCGAAGCCCAGACCCTGGCCAACCTGTATTCCGCCCTCGAAGCAGACCTGGTGATCATCCCGGTCATCAACAAGATCGACCTGGTCGTCTGCCCGGCCGGATGAGGTGGCCGAGGATATTGGCAGCCTGCTTGGGGTGCCTGCCCGAAGACAGTGATCCGCGTCTCTGCCAAGGATGGGAAGAATGTGGAAGCAGTGCTCGAAGCCATCGTCCAGCAAGGTCCCGCCGCCCAAAGTGGATGAGCAGGCTGCCCTTGCGGGCGCTGATCTTCGACTCGCACTACGACTCCTACAAGGGTGTCATCGCCTATGTGCGCGTGGTGGAAGGGCATGTTCACCGCCGATGAAAGCATCCGCCTGCATGGCCACCGGCGTGGATGTCAAACCGATCGAGGTGGGGATCTTTGCTCCCACGCTGAAACCGGTGCCAGGCTCTGGCGGCGGGCGAGGTGGGCTATGTTGCCACCGGGTTGAAGACCGTCCATGACGCCCGCGTCGGTGATACGATCACCAGCACCGCCCGTCCCGCCCTGCAACCGCTGCCAGGCTACCGGACACCCAAGCCGATGGTCTTTGCCGGCATCTACCCTGCCGAAGCGGATGATTACCAGAACCTGCGCGAAGCGCTGGACAAACTGCAGCTCAACGATGCCTCGCTGACCTTCCAGCCGGAGACCTCGCAGGCGCTGGGTTTTGGCTTCCGGGCTGGTTTCCTGGGCTTGTTCCACATGGAGATCATCCAGGAACGCCTGGAGCGCGAGTATGACCTGGACATGGTCTTCACCGCCCCGACGGTGGCCTATGAAGTGCTGATGCACGACAGGCACGACGAAGATCGTTGCCTCCCCGGCCGATCTGCCCGACGAGGGGCTGATCGCCGAGATCCGCGAACCCTGGATGAACATCGAGATCATCACACCCACGGATTACTACGGCCCGATCATGGACCTGGTCACCAAGCGGCGCGGCATTTACAAGAGCCAGGAATATCCCGCCCCGCACCGGGTCCAGTTGAATTTTGAAATCCCGCTCTCCGAGATCATCATCGACTTCTTTGACGAACTGAAGAGCCGCACGCGCGGCTATGCCTCGCTGGATTACCAGTTTCCTGAATACCGCGCGGATAAGCTGCAAAAACTCGAGATCCTGGTCAACGGCGAACCGGTGGATGCCCTGGCAGCGATCGTCCATGAGAAGGATGCCTACCACAAGGGTCAGCGCTTCATCACCAAGCTCAAGGAACTCATCCCGCGCCAGTTGTTCGATGTGGCCATCCAGGCTTCCTCGGGCGGGCGCATCATCAGCCGGGCCAATGTCAAGGCCACCCGCAAGGATGTGCTGGCCAAATGCTACGGCGGCGACATCACCCGCAAGAAGAAACTGCTCGAAAAACAGAAGAAGGGCAAGAAACGCCTGAAGATGATCGGCAATGTGGAAATTCCGCAGGAAGCCTTCATGGCTGTGCTGCAGCTTGGAGATGATTAAGTGTTCTTCAAGAAGGTCATGGCGCTGCCTGGCTGTGGAATGATACTTCGACATTCATCAGCGTGTAAACGCGCATGATGGCTTCATCATGACCAATTCTCTCTGGAAATCAACCCGCAGGTGGCTTCCGGGCCTGCTGATCAGCCTGGCTGCGATCGCGGTGATGCTTTATTTTGTCGACCTGCAGCGCTTCGTGGATGCGATCCGCTCGGCAAACCCGGTGCTGCTGCTGGTTGTGCTTGCCCTTGCATTTGTCTGGCTAGGGGTGCGCGGGATTGTCTGGCGCACGATCCTCAAGGAGCAGGCCAAATTCCGGGATGTTTTCCTCAGCCTGTGCGAGGGATACCTATTAAATAATTTTCTCCCTTTTCGGATGGGAGAAATTGGAAAGGTGTTCCTGCTCAGCCGCAAATCCGGGCTGGGATTCATGGCAATCCTCCCGACCGTTATCATCGAACGCATCCTTGACCTGGCTTATGCAGCGGCGATCCTGCTCGGTGCGGTGCCCTTCGTGGTGGGCGCTTCCGGGACAGGCAGAATTGCTCTCATCATCGGCATCGTGATGGTAATTGGGCTGGTGGCGCTTTTCCTCCTGGCACGCAACCGGGAACGAGGGTTGGAACTATTTCGCCGCCTTAGCACCCGCTGGCCAGGATTGCAAGCTTGGGGAGTAAAATTCCTGGACTCCTTGTTTTCAGGTCTTTCGATCCTGACCGATGGCTGGTTGTTTGCGCGCGTTCTGTTGTGGATGACACTGAACTGGGCGATTGCCATTTTTCAATACTACATTTTGATCCTGGCATTCTTTCCCCACGCCACGCCGCTCTGGTCTTTTTTTGGGCAGGGGGCGGTGGCTCTCGGAAACGCGATACCTTCCCTGCCCGGGGCGTTGGGCACCTTTGAGGGGGCATTCGTGGGTGCCATCACACTCTTGAGCGGCGATCAGTCCACGGCGCTGGCTGCCGCGCTGACTTCGCACCTGGTTAATTATCTATCAACCGGCGTCATTGGCCTGTACGCCCTGTCGAGCGAAGGGGAAACACTGATGGGCATCTACCGGCAATTGCGAAGGAAAGAGAACTAATAGGGACGGATGGAAACACCATCCGATGGAGGCATCATGGCAACCAACTATTTCATTACCGGTGGAGCAGGATTCATAGGTGCCAATTATGTCAACCGCCTGCTGGAGCGCGGAGGAAAAGTCACCATCTACGATAATCTCAGCCGGGCAGGGTCCAAGCGCAATCTGACCTGGCTGCAGGATAAATTCGGACAGGATGGTTTTCAACTGGTCATCGGGGATGTGCGCGATGCTCCCCTCGTAAAGGCCTCCAGCCAAAATGCGGATATCATCCTCCACCTGGCTGCGCAGGTGGCTGTGACCACCTCCGTGGTCGATCCCCGGGAGGATTTCGAGGTAAATGCCGGCGGCACATTTAACCTGCTGGAAGCAGCACGGTTGAACAGCCGCAGCCCGGTCTTCCTGTATGCTTCAACGAACAAGGTCTACGGCGGGATGGAAAATGTCCGGGTGGTGGAAGACGCCACCCGCTGGCGTTATGCCAACCTGCCGCAGGGCTGCCCGGAGACCCAGCCACTCGATTTCCACTCGCCCTATGGGTGTTGTTACTCAGTGGATACGGATATTCTGACCCGCGATGGATGGAAAAAGATCTTCATACTAAAGAAGAATGATGAGGTTCTCACATACAACCTGGATACCAAACTTGCTGAATTTCAAAAGCCCACCGCTCATTTTATGTATCCTTACACAGGAAAAATGTACGTTCAAAATAATCGTCGTTTACGAACTTGTGTAACGCCCAATCATAAAATGCTTGTATCGTGGGACTGCAATCATAACGAACTTGAGCATCCAAGATTGATGGCGGCTGAGGATATAAAAGGTAAAACAATGGCTTATCTTCTTGCAGCTGACCTGAACAACGGCAAAATAGAGGACTATTTCACCTTGCCACCGGTTAAGGCTGGAAAGCACAAACACGACTTTCCAGATAAGAAAATTTTCATGGATGACTGGTTGCGCTTCCTGGGTTGGTATCTCTCTGAGGGACATTGTTATGAAGCTAAAAAAACTGGAAATTGTACAATCACGCTGACAACCTATTATCGTAAGGAAGAAGCTATTAACGTGATGAGAGCGATTGGTTTAGCTCCCGTGGTGGACAATCATCATATCGTTGCTACTTCGAGGCAATTATTCGAGTATTTGAAAAAGTTTGGAAAAGCTCGCGATAAATATATTCCGAAGGATGTAAAGAGGTTGTGCACAAAACAATTAAGAATATTGCTTCAGTCTCTTCTCGATGGTGATGGTGATAAAAATGGAAAGAATTCTTGGCGGTACACAACTATTTCGCCTCGACTAGCGGACGATGTTCAGGAGATCGCAATAAAATGTGGTCTGGCAGCTTCGGTTGCATTGGATAAACAAGGTTATTATCGAGTATATATTTGCACAACTAGAACTACTCAATGTAATCAAGGAAAAGATCGCAGTGAATGGAAGGAATATTCTGGAAATATTTATTGCGTGGAAGTTCCGAACTCCATTGTGATGGTCCGTCAAAATGGACATGCGTATTTCTCTGGTAATTCCAAGGGCGCTGGCGACCAATACGTACGCGATTATGCACGGATCTACGACCTGCCAACCGTGGTTCTGCGGCAGTCCTGCATCTACGGGCCTCGCCAATTCGGAGTGGAGGACCAGGGCTGGCTGGCATGGATGATCATCGCGGCTGTCACCGGGCGGCAGTTGACAATCTATGGTGACGGCAAACAGATCCGGGATGTGCTCCACGTGGACGATCTGCTGGATGCCTATGACAATGTCATCACCCGGATCGGGCAGGTGAAAGGCCAGATTTACAACCTGGGTGGAGGGCCGGAAAATACACTTTCCATCTGGACGGAATTCGGTCCACTGCTTGAAGAATTGCTTGGAAAACCCATTCCGGTGGATCGCCGCGACTGGCGTCCCGGCGATCAGAAGGTGTTTGTGGCTGATATCCGCAAGGCGGAGGCTGACCTAGGATGGAAGCCAAAGGTTAGCGTGAGGGACGGGGTGGAGCAGCTGTTCAAGTGGGTCTTGGAGAATAAAGAGTGCTTCTGAATCCCAACAGTTGACACCGGCTGAAAAGAAGGGAAATTAATCCATTGGGTTATAATCTGTCAGACTTAAATCATGGTACACGGACACGCTGCTAACCCTTCCCGTTCCACCATCCACCGGCTGGTGCTGTCACTGGGCATCACGCTGGCTTTTGTGGTCATCGAAATCATCGCAGGGGTAATCGCGAACTCGCTCGCCCTGCTGACAGATGCGGCGCACAACCTCACCGATGTGCTTGCCTTGGCACTCACCTGGTGGGCACTGTGGATCACCACCAAGCCAGCCAATTCCGGCAAGACCTATGGCTATCACCGGGCAGGGATCCTGGTGGCACTGGTCAATTCGACCACGCTCGTGGTGATCGCCCTGGGGATTTTCTACGAAGCCTGGAAACGGTTCATTACACCGCCCGATGTGGAAGCCAACATCCTCATCGGCGTTGGTGTGGCAGCCGTGGCTGTCAACCTGGTGACAGCCCTGCTCGTGCGCCGGGGGAGTGAGCAGGACCTGAACCTGCGCAGCGCTTTCCTGCACCTGATGGGCGATGTGCTGTCGACGGTCGGTGCGGTGGTTGCGGGTGTCATCATCCATTTCACCGGTTGGAACTGGCTCGACGCGCTGGTCAGCGTGTTGATCGGTTTCCTCATCCTGTGGAACGCCTGGGGTATCCTGCGCGAGTCGGTACAGATCCTGATGGAATCCACTCCTGCTGACATCGATATGGATGCCCTCCAGGTGGACATGCTGGCGGTCGAAGGGGTAAAAGGCGTTCACGACCTGCACGTCTGGAGTATCACCCACTCACTGCGCACGCTATCAGCCCACCTGATCAGCGAGGATGTGCCGGTCAGCCAGGGGGCGAAGATCAGGGCAGCGGTGGGGGAGATGCTCGCCCGGCGTTATGGGATCACCCACGCCACCCTGCAATTGGAATGTCTTGACTGCGCACCCTTCGGCCTGTATTGCGATATCACCGCCAACAACCATAACCATTAACCATGCGGATCCTTTCCGTTCTCACCTACTATCGTCCCCACACCTCCGGTCTGACCATCTATGCTGAAAGGCTGGCGCGTGCCTTTGCCAGGCGCGGTCACCAGGTGACCGTGATGACCACCCGGTACGATAAAACACTGAGCGCGGGAGGAGATGATGGACGGGGTGAGGGTGATCCGCGTGCCGGTGATGATGCGCATCAGCAAGGGAGTGCTCGCGCCGACCTTCGTCCTGGAAGCATTGAAACAGATCCGGCGTAACGATGTTGTCCAGTTGCATTTACCACAATTCGAGGCTCCGGGTGTGGCTTTGCTTACCCGCCTGCTCGGCAGACCTGTGGTGCTGACCTATCATTGCGATCTGCACCTGCCTCCCGGGATCTTTAATCGCCTGGTGAACCTGGTGGTAAAGGTCCAGAATAACCTGGCAGCCTTGCTTGCCAATCACCTGGTCACATATACACAGGATTACGCCGATCATTCGTCGTATTTATCCCGTTACCGGCGTAAATTGACTCCCTTTCTCCCGCCCGTGGAACTGCCACCTGCTGACAAAAACCTGGTGGAAGCCTTTGCTGAAAAACATCAAACCCGCCTGAAGCGCCCCGTGATCGGAATGGTGACCCGTTTCGCGGCTGAGAAAGGGGTTGAGGTTTTGCTCGAGGCGCTGCCTGAGGTGCTGAAGAAATATCCGACCGCCCAGGTGCTGTTCGCCGGGCAATATCAGAATGTGATCGGGGAAAAGGAGTATGCGAACCGGCTTCTTCAGCGCATCCAGGGATTTGAAGGGATGGGTGCATGGAAATTCCTGGGCAATCTCAGCCAGCAGGAACTGGCAGCCTTCTATCCCAACATGGACATGCTGGTTGTGCCCTCCTTGAATTCCACGGAAGCCTTTGGACTGGTTCAGGTGGAAGCCATGATGAATGGCATCCCCTGCCTCGCCTCGAACCTGCCGGGAGTGCGGCGCCCGGTCCAGATGCATGCCATGGGCAAAGTGGTGCCTGTCGGCAACCCGGTTGCCCTGGCAGAGGCAATCCTGGAATTGACTGCTGGTAAAGGGAAATACTCATGTGATCAGGCCGCCCTGGCAAGGCTCTACGCACCCGAGGCAGTAGCGGTTGAATATGAGCAATTGTTCATGAAATTGTTGAAAAAGCAATGAATGGCTGCGGTGACCGGTCACAAGGCGGGAAGAACGGATTCCGCGCCGAGGAATCATGAAAGATTTCCTGTACCTGCACCTGCGCGACCTGCCTTACTTCCGGGCTTTGATCCGTGCGGTGGAAGCGGAGTATTACCAGACCTTCGATCTGCCTGCCCCGCTCCTTGACGTTGGCTGCGGGGACGGACATTTCGCCTCCCTTGTGTTCGATCGGAAAATCGACGTGGGTCTTGACCCATGGACCGATCCCATCCGGGAAGCCGGCCAGCGCGGCTGTTATAACCTGCTTACCCAGGCAGATGGTTCGCAGGCGCCTTTCAGGGATGGCACTTTCGCCAGCGCGTTCAGTAACTCGGTACTTGAGCACATTCCGCATGTCGAAGCCGTTCTGGCAGAGACCGCCAGGGTGCTCAGACCCGGCGCCCCCTTCTATTTCAATGTGCCCAATGAAGAATACCTGTCCGAATTATCACTGGCGCGGCTGCTGGGGCCGGGATACACAGAATGGTTCCGCAGGGTCACGCGCGTCTCGCATGCGGATGGATTGCAGGTCTGGCAGAAAAGGTTGGAACAGGCCGGATTCACGCTGGAGCGCTGGTGGCATTATTTTTCTCCGGCTGCGATGCGCGTGTTAGAATGGGGCCATTATTTCGGATTGCCATCACTGGCCGCCAGGAAAATTACTGGAAACTGGCTGATCTCTTCATCCCGATGGAACCTGTGGCTCACGGAAAAAATCCTTCGAAAGTACGCCTCCACACAACCTGTGGAGGATGGTACATTCACATTTTATATCGCCCGCAAGAGATAGGGTGCCCCTTGAGAGCCTGCCATCAGACAGGCAGATGCGACCGCAGAACACATGGCTTTCGACGATCAATATTTCAAATCCCACACCTATAAGAAAGTTTCGTTCGCCAGGTACAGCCAGTACTGGTGGTCGAACCGATTCTATGCCATCCTGGCGCGCAGGTATGCCAGGCCGGGGGGCGCGCTCTCGAAATCGGTTCCGGTCTTGGTCATCTCATCGGACAGCTGGACCTGGAATTCGAGGCTTATGCAACGGATGTCAGTCCATGGGCATTGACTCAATCCAAACCAATCGCGAAACACACCGCCCTCCAGGTTGCCAGCGCTGAAGAAATCCCCTTCACCGGGAATACTTTTGACCTGGTCATCATCAAGCATGTCATCGAACACTTGCAGCACCCGGATTCTGCGATCGCTGAACTGGGACGGGTGACAGCACCGGGCGGGGTGCTGATCTTTTCCACCCCCAACCTGTCATCGCTCCTACGACCCTGGAAAGGTGAAAAATGGATCGGGTTCCAGGATCCGACCCATGTATCGCTCAAGCCGCCATCGGAATGGCTGGAAAGGATCCAGGAGGCAGGCTTTCGCCTGGTGAGGACATTTTCGGATGGTTTCTGGGATGTGCCTTACATCCCGCTGGTTCCGAAATTAATCCAGAAATTGATCTTCGGTTCGTTGGGCGGTCTTCAGGCTCTGGCGGGCCTGCCTTTCTTGCCATTACGCTGGGGTGAGAGTATCATGGTGGTAGCCCGGAAAATCAACATGGATAATGAGAATTAATGACCAAAGAAAATAATCCTCCTGGAATGGAAGAACCCAGCATCCTTGATTACCTGAAATCAAGGCTGAAATTTTGGGAACACAGGTATAAATCGAAGCCAGTCCCCGGGGGGACGGGAATGGCACCAGTTACAGAAGCCAGGCCTCCGGCGGTAAGTACAGAATCGCCCAAGCAGGCTCAGGCTGGAAAACCAGGCCTGTCTGAACAGACATTGAAAATCTCCCCGCAGCATTACCGCTGGCCATGGCGGTCGCTGCTGGCTCTCTTTTTTGCCCTGCTCGGACAGCGATCCTTCGAACCGTCAGGCACCCGGTCAAACCTTCCCGGATTGATCTTCTATGGGTTTGGCCTGGTCTGGCTCATTCTTGCCATGCTGCGAAAAGAATGGGCTGCCTCTGCCTATCCGGAGCCAGGTACCCGCAGCGATGCGCTGAAGGTGCGCCGTCTGCCGCTCATTCTTGCAGTCATCCTCTCGGCAGCAGCTTTCATGACTCTCGGCGGCAACCTGTTCACGCCGGTGAATGTCAGCCTGTGGATCATGGCGATCATTTCCTTTGCCTGGAGTTTTTGGCTGTCGGACGAAAATCGCCCGCGCTTCTGGCAGCGGGTGAAGGATTTTCTCAAGCGCGATCGCTGGCAGGTCAATATCACCCGCTGGAGCCTGCTTGCGCTGGCGGTGGCAGCCGTGGTGGTTTTCTTCCGGGTCTACAACCTGGGAGGGGTTCCGTCGGAGCCCTTCAGCGACCATGCGGAAAAAATACTGGATGTGTACGATATTACGCAGGGCTCCGCCCACATCTTCTTCCCGCGCAATACCGGCCGTGAAGCCATTCAGATGTATGTCACCCTTGCGGTTGCCTGGCTCTTTAACACCGGGTTGTCGTTCCTGAGTTTAAAGATCGGGACCGTCTTTTGCGGGTTGGTGACCCTCCCATATATGTACCTGCTCGGCAAGGAATTTGGCGGTAAGCGGCTGGCATTGCTTGCCGTTTTCTTTGTCGGGATCGCCTACTGGCCGAATGTGATCAGCCGGGCCGGGCTGCGTTTCCCGCTCTACCCGCTCTTTGTGGCTCCCACGCTTTTTTACCTGCTGCGCGGGCTGCGGACCCGCAATCGCAACGATTTCATCCTCAGCGGGCTTTTCCTTGGCCTGGGATTGCACGGTTACAGTCCTTTCCGGATCATGCCCATCGTGGTGGTGGTGGCGCTGGGGTTATACCTGCTGCATGCCCAGTCCAAGGGCAACCGCAAACAGGTGATCGTCTGGCTGTCCATGCTGGTCATCGTGGCGTTGATCGTTTTTCTGCCCTTGGCGCGCTACTGGCTGGACAATCCGCAAACCTTCAGTTACCGAGCTTTTTCAAGGCTCGGCTCGGTGGAAGCGCCGTTGCCGGAATCTGCCTGGCAGATATTTTTTTCCAATACCTGGAATGCGCTGCGCATGTTCAACTGGGATAACGGTGAAATCTGGGTCCACTCGGTACCGCATCGACCGGCACTGGACATCGTCTCGGGAGCGCTCTTCCTGATTGGAGCGGTGCTCGTTTTGTACCGTTATATCCGCCAGCGCCACTGGCAGGATCTATTCCTTCTGTTAACCGTGCCCCTGCTGCAACTTCCCTCCATCCTTTCGCTCGCTTTCCCGGCGGAGAATCCCGCCTTGAACCGGGCAGCCGGCTCGCTGGTACCCACCTTCCTGCTGGTGGCGATTGCACTCGATGGGCTGTTGGAAAGGATTGTGCATCCAGCCGAACCAACGGCAGCCCCCTCCGGAGCAGAATCGTCCCTGGGTAGATCGCTGACCGGTACCGTGGTTTCCTGGCTGCTTGTCCTGCTGCTGGCAGGCTGGTCATCCTTTCAGAACTATGACCTGGTTTTCAATCAATATGCCAGGCAATACGCTTCTGGTGCCTGGAACTCGTCCGAGATGGGTGCGGTCATCAAGCAATTCGGGCAGGCCTACGGCTCCACTGAAAATGCCTGGATCGTCCCTTATCCCTACTGGGTGGACACGCGCCTGCCGGGAGTGTGGGCGGGGATCCCAAATCGCGACTTTGCGATGTGGTCCAGGGATCTTGAACTAACCCTGGATGTGACTGGGACAAAATTATTCATTGTCAATACAATGGATACGGAAGCAATGGAACATCTAAAGGCATTGTATCCGAGCGGGGTCTGGAGCCATTTCATATCCAAAACAGGACTGGAAGGGAAAGACTTCATGATCTTTCTGATTCCAGCGGGGCAATGAGCGAGGCGTGATGAACGAGGTCCCGGTTTCCAGCCCCAAAAGAATACCTTCCTGGTTGTTTGACCTCTTGCTGGTCCTTGTTCTCATGCTGGGGGCATACTTCCGCCTGAGTGGCAGCGACTGGGGGGGATTGAACATCCAGCACCCGGATGAGAATTTCATGACCTCCGTGACGCTGGGCATCCAGCCGGTGCACAGCCTGGGAGAATATTTCAACACCGCCAGGTCCACGCTGAATCCAGGCGTGGTTGGCTACCCGGCCTATGTCTATGGGACTCTGCCGATCTTCATCGTCCGCTACCTGGCGGAAGCATTCGGGAAATTGAATGTGGTGACCCTTTTCGGCCGCCAGCTTTCAGCATGCGCGGACCTTGGCACCATCGCACTACTCTATTTCATCGTGAGGCGGGTTTACGGGGCGAGGGTGGCATTGCTGGCGGCAGCATTTTCTGCTGTTGCGGTCATGCAGATCCAGCAGTCGCACTTTTTCACGACAGATAGTTTTTCAACATTCTTTTCAGTCCTGAGCCTGCTCGTCGCCACGCTGATCGCCACAGGAACCTGGAAGGGATCGGGGGAGGGGACAGATGGGGTGGTGAAGGAAGCCTCCCTTTCTTCCAACCTGAGAAACTTCTTCGCGCGCCTCTTTACTGATCCGCTCACTTACCTGACCATTGCCTTCGGGATCACGCTGGGCATGGCAACCGCATCCAAACTCAACGCGGCAGCCATGGCCGTGGTCCTTCCGATCGCACTCCTGGTCCGATACTTCAATGGGCGCGCTCAATGGAATAAGAATGCAGAAAAGGGATCTGTCAGCGATCGGCCGCCCCTGGAAGATTTCATCGCCAAGGCGTTTATTTTCCTTGTCCTCGGCGCAGTGATCTCCCTGCTGGCATTCCGGGTCTTTCAGCCGTATGCCTTCAGCGGACCAGGTTTTTTCGGTTTCAAGCCCAACCCGGAGTGGGTTCAAAAAGTGCGCGAGCAATTGCTCCAGGCGAGCCCGAACGCGGATCTGAACTGGGCGCTGCAATGGGCGCGCCGCAACCACCTGTACTCATTTCAGAACCTGACCACCTGGGGCCTGGGCCTGCCCCTGGGCATCCTCGCCTGGGCAGGTTTCCTGTGGATGGGCTGGCGCATGGTAAAAGGGGAATGGCGGCAGCATCTCCTGCTCTGGAGCTGGACCGGGATCTATTTTCTCTGGCAGTCGCTGCAATACAATCCGACCATGCGCTACCAGTTGCCGATCTATCCATTGCTGGCGATGATGGCTGCCTGGATGGTTTTCTACTGGTTGAAACCCCGCCAGGAGGGACAGAAAAATTTGACCTGGCTGGCAATCCTTGCAGGCGTGGTGGGAATTCTCGTCCTGGGAGTCACCGGCGTGTATGCCTATGCATTCAGCCGCATCTACGTACGCCCGGAGACGCGCATGGCGGCCTCGGACTGGATCTACCAGAATGCGCCCGGACCGATCAATTTGCAGGTGCGCACAGCGGATGGGACAATCTTCCAGCAGCCACTCCCGTTTCCTGCCGAGACGATCATCCAGGCTGGTGTTCCCTACAAGATGGTCTTTACCGCCCAGAAGGAAGGGGAACTAACCTCGATCCTGATCGGTCATCTGGCGGATACATCCGTATCCGGTGTGCAAACCCTGCAGGTGAGCCTCTCATCGATCCCGGATCCGCCACCGGACCAGGTGCTCGCCAGCCTTGTCAGGGCGGCTGATTTCACTCCCCGCAATGACCCGCGCGGTGATCCCGTTGTGCTGCCCCTCGACCAGCCTGTCCATGTCAAGAGCGGAAATTCGTACTACCTGCAGATCCAGACAAGCGGCGGGATGCTGGTGCTGAACGGCGCCTCGGTCGCCAATGAAACCGATTACGATTACCCGCTGCCTTTCCGGACCGCGGCGTATGACGCCTTCGGAGGCATTTACCGCGGCGGGTTGAACCTGCAAGTCTATTGGGACGATAATGCCGACAAGATCATCCGCTTCCAGAGTGTGCTGGACCAGGCGGATTTCATATTCATTCCCACCAACCACCAGTATGGGCAGATCACCCGCCTGCCCGAGCGCTATCCTCTGACCACGGAATACTACCGCCATCTCCTGGGCTGTCCAGCGGAAAAAGACATCATCTGGTGTTACCGGGTGGCGGAAACGGGCATGTTCCAGGGAGACCTGGGCTTCGACCTGGTTGCGACTTTCACATCTTACCCGACCATCGGCTCCCTGGTGATCAACGACCAGCCTGCCGAGGAAGCCTTTACCTTTTACGACCACCCGAAGGTATTCATCTTCAAGAAGAATGCCGCTTACGATCCGGCGAAGGTCGCCTCGTTCCTTGGAAGCGTGGACATCAGCCATGCCATCCACCTGACTCCCGGCCAGGCGGACAATTACAAAAGCCTGATGCTCCCCTCGGATCAATGGTCGATCGATCAGGCTGGCGGGACATGGTCAGAATTGTTCAACCGGGAAGCGCTCTATAATCGATACCCGGGATTGGGGCTTGTGCTCTGGTATCTCGCCATCCTTGCCCTCGGGCTCGTTGTCTACCCGCTGGTGCGGGCGGCGTTCCCGGGCCTGGCTGACCATGGCTATCCCTTGGCGCGCATCGTTGGTCTGCTGCTTTGGGCATGGCTGGCATGGATGGGTGGTTCGATCGGTCTTGCGTACAGCAAGTTGACTATTGGAATTGCCTTCGGATTGATCTTCCTGCTGGGTGCGTGGCTGGCATGGCGCCAGCGTAAGGAACTGCTGCAGGAATTCCGCGCCCGCTGGAAATATTACCTGCTGGTTGAAGCCATCTTCCTGGTGTTTTTCCTCGGTGACCTGGTCATCCGCCTGGGCAACCCGGATCTCTGGCACCCGGCCAAGGGCGGCGAGCGTCCCATGGATTTTGCGTATTTCAACGCGATTCTGAAAAGCACCACCTTCCCCCCCTATGACCCCTGGTTTGCAGGCGGTTACATCAACTATTATTATTTCGGCTACGTGATCGTGGGAACACCGGTCAAATTGCTTGGCATCGTTCCCTCGGTTGCCTACAATTTCATCCTGCCGACCCTTTTCGCCTGCCTGGCTGTAGGAGCCTTTTCAGCCGGTTGGAATCTCCTGCAGGGAATCAGGGATCCGGATGATCAAGGGAATGAAAAATCGTGGAAGAATATCCTGGATGCGCGCTTCATCACAGGAATTTCAGCCTCGGCGGCAATCGTCCTGCTGGGTAACCTGGGCATCGTCCGCATGTTGTATCAGGGTTTCCAGCGGGTGGCTGCTCCCGGCGGTTTGACCGAGGGAGCCAATCTCTTCCTGCGCCTGTGGTGGTCTCTGAAAGGATTCTTCATGGTGCTTGCCGGGCTGCGCCTGCCCTTTGGACCGGGAGACTGGTACTGGTTCTCCAGCCGGATTTTCCCTCCCGGTTATGGCGAGTTCTATGAGTTTCCGCTTTTCACATTCATTTATTCCGACCTGCATGCCCATATGATCGCGCTCATGCTGACGGTGCTGGTCGTCTGCTGGGCGATGTCGGTTCTGAAGGCAAAAGCGCGCTGGAATTCTCCCCTTGATACGATCCTGGGTTTCATGATGGGTGGGTTGATCATCGGATCGCTAAAACCGACCAACACCTGGGATTTCTACACCTACCTGGCCTTTGCTGCTGCTGCCCTGTTCTATGCAGTGTGGCGGTTTGGCAACCCGGATACGCTTCGACTGCGAAGTCCGGCATGGGGCAGGCGTCTCCTGCTGTCAGGTGGGGCAGTCATTATCCTGGCTGCGTTATCGATCCTCCTGTATCAACCTTTCTCGCATTGGTTTGGGCAGGCGTACACCTCCGTCCAGGCCTGGAAGGGACCCCGTACACCCATTTCCATCTACCTGGTCCAATGGGGTGTATTCCTTTTCTTCATCGTCTCGTGGATGTCATGGGAGACACGCCAATGGCTGGCTGAGACCCCTGTCTCCGCTTTGCGCAGGCTGCGACCTTACCGGGATTTGATCATCGCCCTGGTCGTAATATTCTTCCTGGTGCTCGTGGTTCAGCAAGCCTGGGTAATGAGCCCTGCCCAGAATGTCCCCTGGAAAGGTGTCACGATCCTCTGGCTGGTGTTGCCCTTGGCTGTCTGGGCTGCGATCTTGATGCTCCGCCCCGGTATTTCCGATTTGAAACGCCTGGTCCTGTTCATGACCGGCACCGGCCTGCTGTTGACCATGGTCGTCGAACTGGTGGTGATCTCCGGCGATATCGGGCGGATGAACACGGTCTACAAGTTCGGAGTTCAAACCTGGGTGTTGCTGGGCATTCCAGCGGCAGCCTCGCTTGGCTGGCTGCTGGCTGAATTCCGTCACTGGCTGTCTGGTTGGCGAATTTCCTGGTCGGTGACCGCCGCGCTGTTGGCGACCGGGGCCGGGCTTTTCCTGCTTATCGGCGGGGCGGACAAGATCCGCGACCGTATGAACCTGAGCGCTCCCCATGTCCTTGATAGCATGGAGTATATGGATTACACCAATTACTCCAATTACGGCATGGACATGGATTTGAGCGAGGACTACCGGGCCATTCGCTGGATGCAGGATCATGTCCAGGGTTCACCCGTGATCGTGGAAGCCGCATCGGCGGGAGTCCAGTACCAATGGCACCAGCGTTTCTCCATCTATACCGGCCTGCCGGACGTGGTTGGCTGGGAATGGCACCAGGTGCAGCAGCGGGTGCTCGACACGGTCACAGTGATCGCACGAGGCAAGGAGGTGGATGGATTCTATATGACCATCGACCTTGCTGCTGAGCGTGATTTCCTGGTCAAATACAGGGTGCGCTACATTATCGTCGGGCAGCTGGAACGGGCAAAGTACACACCCGGGAATCCCGGCGGAGCTGCCGTTTTGGGAGAACCAGATGGACTGACGAAATTTTCCCGGGATAACGGAGTGCTCTGGAACGAGGTCTACAGGGATGGCGGGACGGTGATCTACGAAGTGCCTGCGATGGGGGAGGGCAATCCATGAACGATCCCCTGTTGCATATCACCCGGCAGGGATCGTGGGCAGAGGCGCAGACCTGCGGGCATTATTCTGCGAATACTTTACCAAGCGATGGTTTCATCCATTGCTCGAAAGCCGACCAGGTATTGCGCGTAGCCGACACATACTACAAGCACCAGAAGGATCTCGTGCTGCTGGTGATCGATCCCCAAAAAGTGAAGGCTGAGGTGCGCTGGGAAGCTGGCGTGGATACCCCGGACGAGTTGTACCCTCACATCTACGGCCCATTAAACCTGGATGCCGTCACATCCGTACTTGACTTCAAGGCTGGAGACGACGGGAAATTCCTCCTTCCTCATGCTCTCGCCTTGCCTGGCTGACCATGACACAATTCCTGCTCTGGTACCTGCTCGCCACTTTTCTCGGCTGGTTGACTTTCCCGCTGACCTTTCGCCTGTTCCCCGCGCTGACGGATCGCGGCTTCAGCCTGGCTCGCACGGCCGGCATGCTCCTCTGGGGCTATGCCTTCTGGATGATGGCTTCCCTGGGGATCGTGCAGAACGACGGCGGCGGATTGCTGCTGGGCCTGGTGGTATTAACCCTGTTATCCGGGTCATGCATATTTCATAAGGAAGTGCGCAAGTCGATGGGGGATTGGATCAGGTCAAACGTGCGCTTGATCATCACCGTCGAGGTCCTGTTTTTCCTTGGTTTTGCTTTCCTTGCATTCGTCCGTGCCGGAAACCCGGAGATCGCCGGGACTGAAAAACCGATGGAGCTGGCGTTCATTAACGCCATCCTGCATTCCCCCAGTTTCCCTCCGCACGATCCATGGCTTTCCGGTTATGCCATCTCGTACTACTATTTTGGATACGTGCTGACCGCCATGCTCGCCAAAGCGACCGGTACGCTGGGCAGCGTGGCTTTCAACCTGATGCTGTCGCTGGTGTTCGCCCTGAGCGCCGTGGGGGCCTATGGGGTGCTCTTCAACCTGTTGAGCGCCTGGCGAAGGAGCCATCCCAGTCCCGCCCGGCAAGGGTCGCTGACCGGTTATCCCCTGTTTGGACCATTATTCCTGCTGATCGTCTCAAACTTTGAGGGATTTCTTGAAATCCTCCACCGGCGCAGCCTGTTCTGGAAATTCAACCCGGATGGCACCGCTTTTTCAAGGTTCTGGCAATGGCTGGACCTGAAGGATCTGCGTACTGCTCCTGTGTTGCCGCTCGGCTGGCTGCCAGACCGGTATTATTGGTGGTGGCGCGCCTCGCGCGTGGTTACCGAATACAACCTGGCAAACGAGTGGCACGAAATCATCGATGAGTTTCCATTCTTTTCCTACCTGCTGGGTGATCTGCATCCGCACGTGCTGGCAATGCCTTTCGGTCTCCTGGCCGTGGGGATGGCGCTCAACCTGTTCATGGGTGGCTGGAAGGGGAAAATAAACCTTGGCTTCATCCGCCTGCCGATTTCACCAACCAGCCTCCTCTTCGGTTCGATCATCCTGGGCGGCCTGGCATTCCTGAACACCTGGGATATCCTGCTTGGTTTTGCCCTGCTTGTCGGCGCGTTTGTACTGATGAGAGCACAGGAATCCGGCTGGACCTGGAAACGGCTTGAGGATATCTTCCTGCTGGGCATACCACTTGGACTGCTGGCAATCCTGCTTTACCTGCCATTCTACGCAGGTTTCTCTTCACAGGCAGGCGGAATCCTGCCCAACCTGGAAAACCCCACCCGCGGCGCCCACCTGTGGATCATGTTTGGTCCCTTGTTGCTGGCGCTGCTCGCATACTTGTTCCATCTCTGGCGTGCAGAAAAACAGCCCGCCAATTGGAAACTCGGTTTTGGGCTTGGGGGGGTTCTCATCCTGGCTTTATGGATCTTCTCCTGGCTGCTGGGTCTGATAGCAAGGCAAAAGATGCCGGATTTCGTGACGAATTACCTTGCCAGCCAGGGTTTCATGAGCACGATCCTGTACTTCTCCGCGGCAACCATGCGCCGGTTGAATTTTATCGCCAGCCTGCTGACACTGTTTGTCCTGGCCGGGGCTGCGCTGGGGTTTCTAATTAGAAAGGGCAATGGCAGGGAAGCGGTGGTAAACGGCAGTGAGGAAAAATCATCTCAGGATGCCCTTACTCCCACGCCTTTCATCCTTTTTTTGCTCCTGCTCGGCACCCTGCTCGTGCTGGCTCCCGAATTTGTCTACCTGCGGGACCAATTTAATAACCGCATGAACACCATCTTCAAGTTCTATTATCAGGCCTGGTTGTTGTGGAGCCTGGCGGCTGCATTCGGCGTAGCGGTATTGCTGCAACAATTGCAGCGTGCCTGGAATGTTGTTTTCCGGACAGGCCTTGGTTTGGTGCTATGCCTGTCACTGGTCTACCCGATCCTGGGATTGCTCACCAAGACCGATAATTTCAAGATCCCTGCATTTCTTGAACGCCTGAAGACTGCGCGCGCGAATGGTGACCCCGCAGCATGGCAAACGGCTGCACAGGTCTGGACGTTGGATGGCGGTGCTTTCTATGAAGTGATCTACCCGGATGATATGGCTGCCGCCACCTGGCTGCGGACCGCGCCCTACGGCGTGGTGGTTGAGGCCAGCAAGGTCGATGCGAGTTACACCGACTTCAGCCGCATATCAACCTACAGTGGTCTTCCGACCATACTGGGCTGGCCGATGCATGAAGGTCAATGGCGCGGCAGTTATGAACCCCAGGGCACCCGCCAGGAGGATATCCGCCGGTTGTATGAAACCTCCAGCTGGGAGGATGCACAGGCTGTCCTTACGCAATATGCAGTGCGCTACATCTGCGTGGGCACCCTGGAACGGAATACCTATCGCCTGCACGAGTCCAAATTCCAGGAACACCTGGTACCCGTCTTTCAACAAGGCCAGGTGGTGATCTACGAGGTCCCCTGAGAATAAGGCTGGAATGCCCCAGGAACTTCATCATTCTTGAGCGGCGATGGATAACCGGAAAGAAATAGGGATCCTGTCCACAGGTTTCAACTCGCCTGCAAATTTGAGCAAGAGGCAGTAAAATAACGCCAATGAAAAACCGCCCCCTCACTCTCGAACATGCCATCTATGCGCTCGCTCTTGCGCTTGCCATAGGCCTGAGGTTCGTTCATCTCGGTATGCTTTCCCTTTCGGACTTTGAAGCCAACTGGGCCCTGCAGGCCTTGCGGGTGGTGCAGGGATTAAGACCCGCCATCGGAACCAACCCGGCCTATATCCACCTGACCGCCAGCCTCTTCTTTCTTTTCGGCGCTTCAGATTTCCTGGCCCGTTTTTGGCCTGCCCTGGCTGGCTGTGTCCTCGTCGCCGCACCCTGGCTGCTGCGTAAAAGACTGGGCCGCCTGCCTGCGATCGTCCTGGCCTTTGGCCTGGCAATCGACCCCGGCCTTGTGGCCATGTCCCACCTGGCGGGGGGACCGATGCTGGCGATCACCTTTCTCGTACTCACCGGGCTGATGTGGCTGGAGGGGCGCGGGGCTGCGGTTGGACTTTTCGCCGGGCTGGCGCTGCTCTCCGGACCTTCGATCTGGTTTGGGCTTCTCGGGCTGGTGCTTGCCTGGGCTATTAGCACGGTGATCAAGAAGGCCTTGCCCTTGCCTGTCATCGGAAATGGGGATGACGGGCAGGGCTTTTCAAACAACGAGGCTGTACAGAAGATCAATATCCGAAGAGCCCTGGCCTGGGGAGCGGGAACTTTGCTGATCTTGGGCAGCCTGTTCATCCTCTCGCCGCAAGGGCTATCCGCCTTCGTCATGTCCTTCGTTGAATCGCTGCGCGGCTGGTGGACGCTGTCGGATGTAAGCCTGTGGCGCCTCTTATTGAGCCTGCCTGCCTACGAAATATTACCGCTGGGATTTGGAATTGCCAGCGCCGTGCGAGGCATCATCAAAAAGGAACGCCTTTCCATACTCCTTTCCATCTGGGCCCTGGCAGCACTCGTCCTGGCGCTCATTTATCCAGGGAAGCAGACCAGTGATCTCACCTGGGCGCTCCTGCCCCTTTGGGCGCTGACGGCACTGGAATTGGGGCATCACTTCGATTTTAGAGGGCGCAACCCGTGGGAGTTGGCCGGGATTTTCACACTGGTGGTCACCCTGGTACTATTTGGCTGGCTCGACCTGGCAGGTGTTACCTCCATGGATCTGGACTCCGAACAGGCACGCATGCGCCTGTACCTGCTGATCGCGGTGGTCGTCCTGATAGGCCTGAGCCTGCTGCTGGCAGGGGCGGGCTGGTCACGCGCCATCGCCCGCCTTGGAGGGGTTTGGAGCGGCGTGTTGGTATTGGGTCTCTTTACACTTGCCATGAGCACCGGCGCGGCGGGCTTGCGCGAACCATTGACTGCGGAGCTCTGGCAGCCGGAACCGCGCACGGGCAGGGTGGATGTGCTCCTTAAGGTGGCCAACCAGATATCCGACCTGAACCTCGGCTCTAACAACCAGCTGCCGCTTACAATACTCGCGGTCGAATCCCCTGCGCTGCATTGGCTTTTCCGTGATTGGCAGGTCCAGGATGTCATTGCCCTGACACCTGATTCGAATCCAGAACTGGTGATCTCCTCCATCGGTGAACTGAACCTGGCGGCGGATTATCGCGGGGAGGCGCTGCCCCTGAATGAAGTCCCCGATTGGGGCCATGCCACTCCATCCAACTGGTTGAAGTGGTTCATCTACCGCCAGATGCCCATCCTGCGCGAAGAGGTGATCCTGTGGGTGCGCAGCGACCTGATGCTTGACAGCCAGGGACTGCCCAACCCCTGATCGCCTGACCGCTGACCAACATGCCAATTCCCAGCATCATCGCCATTGACGGCCCGGCAGCCTCGGGCAAATCCACCCTCGGGAGGCGTCTCGCCGATTCCCTTGGTTACCTGTTCTTCGATACCGGCGTCATGTACCGTGCCGTCACCTGGGGAGCCCTCCAGCGCAGCCTGGATATCGCCGACGAAAAAGCGATCACCAACCTGGCTGAGACCGCCCAGATCGATGTACGGCCTCCCACGCAGGACGATGGCCGCGCCTGTGATGTCCTGTTGGAAGGTACCGACATCACCTGGGAGACCCGCCGACCCGACGTGGAAGCCAATGTCTCCCCTGTCTCCGCCTATCGCGGCGTGCGCCAGGCGCTTGCTTCCCAGCAGCGGCGGATCGGGCTGCGGGGAAAGGTGGTGATGGTGGGCCGCGATATCGGGACCGTGGTCCTTCCGGAAGCCGACCTGAAAATCTACCTGGACGCCTCGGCAGAAGAACGAGCCATCCGGCGTTATAAGGAAATCCTCCAGCGCGGGGGCCAAGCGGACTATGAGCAGATCCTGGAGGGCGTGCGCAGGCGGGATGAGATCGACTCGACCAGGGCTTTTTCACCTTTGCGGGCAGCGGGTGATGCCGTGATCATCGATTCGGATAAATTGGATGCCGACCAGGTTTTCCTGAAAGTTGAGGCCCTATGCCGGTAAATGAATACCGCCTCGCCTGGTGGCGCCGCTTTATTTCGCGCCCATTCATCCGATTGATCCTGGGACTTGTCCTGCTCATCCTCTCGCCGATCAAGATCATTGGTAAAAGAAATGTTCCACGCGGCAAGCCTTATATTGTTGCCATCAACCATGTGTCGCTCTTCGAAGCACCATTCATCGGTGTTTTCTGGCCGGAACAACTGGAAGTGATGGGGGCGGTGGATGTCTGGAGCAGACCTGGGCAGAACATCCTTGCCCGCCTGTGGGGGGGAATTCCCGTCCATCGGGGCGAATACGACCGCGCCCTGGTCGACAAGGTCCTGGCCGCGCTCCGTGCCGGGTATCCCCTGTTGATCGCCCCGGAGGGCGAGAGGTCGCACAAACCCGGCATGCAGCACGCAAAACCGGGCATCGCCTACCTGGCAGAGCAGAGCGGTCTGCCGGTGGTGCCTGTCGGCATTGCAGGCACAACGGATGATTACTGGCACAAGGCTTCCAGGGGCGGGCGACCGCAATTGATCATGACTATCGGGAAACCTTTCCTGCTGCCTCCGCCGGAAGGCAAAGGCGAGGCACGGCGCGCTTCCCGCCAGCGTAATGCAGACCTGGTGATGCGCACCATTGCCGGACTGCTGCCCGAGGACTATCGAGGTGTCTACAGCGATGGGGTCATCTTCCCCGAAGCCGGTTAGCGAAATCTGGCACCCCGAGCTCATCCGCCTGCCCAGCCTCACCCTTGCCCGGCGATTCTTTCGCAGGTTCTTCAAATGCTTTTGCAGGTTCATCGTCTTTACCTGCACAAGGACGAAGATCAGCGGGCTGGAGAATTATCCCCGTCGGGGCGCGGCAATCGTGGTCATCAACCACCTGGGAGACCCGGATGCAATCCTTACCCTGGCAGCCCTGCCGGATTTTCCAGAAGTGATCGGTAAAATTGAGTTGCGCAGCATCCCCGGGTTGCGCCAGGTGATGGACATGCTCGGCATCATCTGGGTCCATCGCGGTCAGCCCGACCGGAGGGCGGTGACGGCAGCCCTTGAAGCCCTGCATACGGGACGGCGGATCATCATCGCGCCGGAAGGGCGCGAGTCGGTCAGCGGGGGATTGGAAGCGGGAACCGATGGGGCCGCCTTCCTGGCGCTCAAGAGCGGAGCGCCGATCGTTCCGCTGACCATCACCGGAAGCGAATTCCGCCTGATCGAAAATGGCCTGAAAAAATTGCGCCGCATGCCAGTGGAACTGAAGGTGGGAATCCCGTTCACGATAAAGCCCGGGCCCAACCGCAGGGAGGCGCTCAAGGATGGCACGCGTAGAATAATGGAAGGACTTGCCAGGCAGCTGCCAGCACACTATCGCGGCTATTATGCCTATATCGAGGATTAAATCCACCGAACAGGATACTCCACACACGGGCAGGGGGGTTCGCTGAGGAAACTTCGAGGCTATTTTCCTTTGACCGAATCACTCCCCTCGGGTATAATTGCGACCCGTCCCTGAAAACCCGGGCGGAAAAACCGCCCTGTTGCTATTTTCAGGAAATTAAGCCATGACAGGTACCTGAAAACATGTAAAACCCTGTATCTTGAAGATCAAAGAACTCATGCAAGATGCAGTTATCTCTTTTTTTCGGAGCAAGTAGATGCCCAAGCGTACTTATCAACCCCGGATCCGCAGGCGCGTTCGCGTGCATGGCTTCCGCCAGCGCATGTCGAGTGCGGACGGCCGCCAGGTGCTCAAGCGCCGCCGGCTGAAAGGCCGCCTGCGCCTCACCGTGCGCAGCAACGCGCATGTCAAGCATGTCCGCTGGTAGGAAGACCGTAACCGCGGCAGGAAATCCCCCTTGCTGGAAATGGCAGGACACAGGTGAAAAAAGGCTTTCGCCTGAGACGGCCGGCTGATTTCATAAGAGTGCGGCGGTCTGGCAAGAGTTTTGCCCACCCGTTGCTCGTCCTGTATGTCCTTAAAGCAAGCGAATTGGAAATCCATGTTGGTGTAAGTGCGGGGCTTGCGGTGGGGAATGCGGTGAAACGCAATCGAGCCAAACGCATCTTGAGGGTTGCAATGAATGAATTGCTCCCCAGCACACAACCCGGTTACGACCTGCTGCTGATCGCCCGTACTCCGTTGTCTGGCGCGACCGTCCAACAAACCCGGGAAGCATTGACAGAATTATTGAAGCGCGCCAGCCTTCTTTCGTAAATTTATGAGCTTCGAGCACCTGCCCAACGATTATTCAGACGAGCCTCGTCTGCGCGACCTGCCTGGTACGATCTGGAACTGGCCCCGCCTGGTTGTATTGGGCCTCATCCGGCTTTACCAGGCAAGCATTGCGAAAGCCCTGCCAGGAGACACCTGCCGTTTCTACCCGTCCTGTTCACATTATGGTTACCAGGCGGTTTATAAATACGGCGTGATCAAAGGCGGTGCACTGGCAATCTGGCGCGTGTTGCGCTGTAACCCGTTCAATCCCGGGGGTTACGACCCCGTTCACTAGGAGAACCGAAACTCCATGAAGAAGAAATACCTGATCCTGATTGGTTCGCTTCTCGCCCTGGCAGTGGTGCTGGGCGGATGTGCCACTGGTCTGACAGCCTCCTCCTGGCCTGGCATTGCTGCTGACGCAGAGTACGCCTACATCGCCGGTGGTCCGCACGTTTATGCTGTCAACCTGCAGACCGGTGTGGAGGTCTGGCGCTTCCCGGCAAAAGCAGCCACCGCCACCCCCTACTTTGCCACACCGAAATTAACCCCGGACGGGCAATTGATCGTCGGGAGTTTCGATCACAAACTCTACAGCCTCAACCCGCAGACCGGTACCGAAAACTGGCGCTTTGAGCTAGCCAAGGACCGCTGGATCGCCGGAGTCATGGTCAGCGAGGATACGATCTATGCAGCCAATGCAGATTACTCCCTGTATGCAGTAACATTCGCTGGAAAATCAAAATGGGCCGCACCATTTCGGGCGGACCAGGCGATCTGGGGCAGCCCGGTTGCAGACGGCACGAATGTCTATTTTGGCACCCTGGGACGCAAGGTTTACGCGGTGAACGCTCAAACTGGAAAGCAGACCTGGGCGCAGTCGGTGGATGGTGCGATCCTCGGATCACCGGTGCTGGGACCAAATAACACCCTGTATGTTGGCACCTATGGAAGCGCGCTGATCA
The DNA here is from genome assembly GCA_963828815.1 of uncultured Chloroflexia bacterium. Lineage (GTDB taxonomy): Bacteria > Chloroflexota > Anaerolineae > Anaerolineales > Villigracilaceae > UBA877. The sequence goes on along the minus strand of CAWHGD010000002.1, from coordinate 35,801 downwards.
CTTTGAATGCCCTTAATGGTGAGATCCTGCACCAGGTAGACACCTCCTCCTGGATCTGGTCGGGTCCGGTTCAGGACGGGACAAACCTGTACATTGGAGATGCCGGTGGCAAGTTCTACTCATTTCCATTGGTCGAAGGCGGGCAGGCATGGACCAAGGATCTGAACGGCGCCATCATCGGCTCTCCGATCGTGAACAACACTACCGTCATCGTCGGGACAGAATCGGGTAATGTTTATTTCATTGACAATACCGGTGAGAACATGCGACCGGTGGCGGTCCCCGGAATCATAAACGCCACCCCGTGTCTGGCGGGAGAATTGGTCCTCGTCGCGCCGACGAACGGGAATAACCTGCTTGTAGCCCTCGATCAAAGTGGGTCGATCAAGTGGTCCTTCACACCGGCTAAATAAGGATTACAACCATGTGGGAAACCATCATTGTCAACCCCTTTACGAATGTGTTGCTGCTGATCTATAAACTGATCGGAGGCAACTTCGGCATCGCGATCATCCTGTTTACCATCCTGATCCGGCTGGTCACCCATCCGCTTATGGCCGCGCAGATAAAATCCAGCGCCAAGATGACCGAGTTTCAGCAATCCAAGCAATGGCAGGATATCCAGAAGAAGCATAAAGGTGAAAAGGAAAAGCTGGCCCAGGAACAGATGAGGCTCTACAAGGAACTTGGGATCAGCCCGTTTGCCTCCTGCCTGCCGTCCCTGGTACAGATCCCGCTCATCTTTGGGCTCTACCAGAGCATCATGCGTGCGCTGGCAGCTTCTCCCAGCCAGTTGCTTATCCTGACCCGGACGGTGTACCCATTCTTTCACCTGTCCGACCTTGTTCCGCTCAACAGCCAGTTTCTCTGGATGAACCTGGGTCAACCGGAGCGTGTTTATATGTTCGGGGTGGGTGTCCCGCTCCTGGCGATCATCGTCGCGATCACCACGTATGTCCAGTCCAAGGTGACCATGCCGGCATCCCCCAATCCGAATGACCAGGGTGCCATGATGAACAAGATGATGGCCCTGTATATGCCGCTCCTGCTGGGATATTTTGCCCTCACTTTTGCGTCCGGGCTTTCCATTTACTTCATTACAGGGAACCTGATCGGGATTGCACAATATGCGCTGCTGGGGAAGGTAAACTGGCGGGCATTGATCCCGGGATACAAGCCTGGAACTATTACACCGCCGAGGAATAAATGAACGAGAGAACCACGCTCGAAAAAATCGCGCCAACGGCAGAAGAAGCCATCGCAGCCGGGCTGACCGAACTTGGCCTGCCAGAGGATTCAGTGGAAGTGGAAATTCTGGATACCGGCAGCCGGGGTCTGTTTGGAGTTGGCAGCCGGCAGGCGCGTGTCCGACTGACAGTTAAAACCTCCTTAACTGGTGGAGAAACCAGGGAGGGAAACCATATCCCATCCCCGCTGCAGCCTGCTGCCAGTACGGGAGCAGAATCAGCGCAGGAATTATCCGATGAGGCCTTCCGTGTCCTGGACGACAACCTTTTGTTCGTCTCACGCCAGACCGTTGCAGATCTCCTGGAAAAAATGAATGTCGGCGCGCATATCGAGGTCCGCTACGGTGAACCCGATGAGGAAAATCAACGACCCATACTGGTGGATATCCAGGGGGATGACCTGGGAGTTTTGATCGGCCGCCGGGCGGAGATCCTGAATGCGCTGCAATACATCGTCAATCTTATCGTCAGCAAACAGGTGGAACACTGGGTACAGGTGGTCATTGATGTGCAGGGATACCGGGTGCGGCATGAACGCCAGCTGCGGCAGATGGCCCAGCGCATGGCGGACCAGGCCATGAAAGCAGGCAGGCGCCAGGTGCTCGAACCGATGCCTGCCAGTGACCGCCGCATCATCCACCTGGAACTGCGCGATCATCCGAGCGTGAGCACCCAATCGGTGGGAGAAGAACCGACCCGCAAAGTCACGATCATCCCAAAGGAATGAATGCGTTTTCCGCATAAGCGCCGAGCCCTGTAGGAAACAAATACTAATAATTGCGCTATCAAATCTATCAAAGTCCAATATCGAAGTGCATCCTTTACCCCCTTTTCCCTGCGGAAAAGGGGATTTTCTTACAGAAGACAAGGGGATGGAGTCTCCAATAGCCATGCGGGAAGCGGATCCAGGTGGGCTCACCGAAGTTGATACCGGGAAATTGAGCATGAACCTTTCGAAAAGTCAACTTTAAGGAGCATGATATAATCTTTTCGATAGGCTCTCAAAAGACCTTACAGGATATTTGAAGAAGAGTATGGCAGAAGACAACAGGTCTGGAAGGTTTGATGATCGGGTGAATCTGGTCTTTGACGAGCTATCGATGGGAATTCAGTGGGCGCGACCCTGCCTGGTCGTTCTGTTCTATCGCTCAGAGAAAACGAAAGAAACCGTTCAAACCATGCTGACAGGGAAGCTGAAAGAGACAGGGCAGCCTGCCATTACTTACCGGGTTGATAAACAGCATTTTGACATCCCCCTCGATCTCCTTGGACACCCACAACATACGCATGCCGTGTATTTCATCCATGACCTGAGGTGGGGAGGCGGAAGGGGTTATTCCAATGCCTACCGGGCATTGAACATGCATCGAGAATACCTGGTGGAAGGGAATGTTAAAGCCATATTCTGGCTGACAGAAAAAGAAGGCAGGCAATTGTCCCGCTTCGCTCCTGATTTCTGGGCTTTTCGACACAAAGTGGTTGAATTTCTCGATCTGCCTTCCAGCAGGAAGATCAAACAGGAAAAAACTCCCGGCGGCTCCCATTTTCATGGCAATCTGCAGAAAAGGACTGATTTTCAACATCAGATGGACACGGCCCGGATGTCCACTGCCCAGGGCTGTTTTGAGGAGGCCATCCTCCAGTATCGAAAAGCGTTCCGCTTGCATCCGGATGCGATATTCATCCCGCTGAAGATCGTTGAAATCCATCTTTCCCAGGGACGGTTGCCGGCCGCACGCAAGCTGCTCAGCAAGGCTGGTAAAATTAAGACAACCGATCGGCTCTATCAGAAAGAATTGAAGCGCCTTACTCTTGTATCCCGATCCATGCAACACAACTCAAGTGGTTTCGTGGAAACTCCCGCCTGAATCGTCCATGATCATGACCATTGCTTTAAATGCCCTGATCCCGTTATGTGCCATCGCAGTAGGAGTGCTGCTGGTTACCCTCCGCCGGCAGAGAAGGATTGGCTATGCCAGCACACTCGCGTATTCTGCAGGGCTTTGCCTGGGAGCCATTTCTGTATTTGCCCTCTCCCTGGCGAGTGCACCTCAGACAACTGCAGCTGTTTCGATCATCGCCAACCTGATCCTTGGGACTTTACCGGCTTTCGTGCTTACGTATGTTCTGGGGTACATCAGCCAGAGTCAGAGGCTCTCCTATCGCATCCTCATTGTTCTCTTAGTCATACCGCTCCTGCTCCTGGCAGTGTTTGCCATGCAAGCAAAGCCTGGCGTTTTGACTTCAGGGATCGAAACCCAAGACTTCGCAGGGATCCCCCCGCTGGATGCCTGGGGATGGATCATGCAGGTCTATTCCATCGGTATCCTGGTTGCCTCAACCATACTCACTTTTTCCTCCTCTTCCAATAATCTTAAACCCCTGAAGATGGGGCCGTTGATCACCTTAAATATTGCCATCTTTGCCGGGATCGGACTCGATTGCATCGGCATCACCCGGCTCCACCCGGCCGCGGCAGGATATGACCTGCTGCTGGCAGGATATACCATCATCGGCGGGGCGCTCCTGTACAGTAATTTGAAAATTCCTCAGACCAACCAGATCACACGGGAGGAGCTGTTTGACTCCATCAACGATGGCATCATCATCCTGGATAATGAAGATAAGATCCTGGAATTAAACCCGGCTGCCGAGCAATTGATCGGAATTCAAACCCAAACGGCGTTTGGAAACTCGATTGAATCCATTTTGACAAACTGGACCAGCATCTCAAGTCCGAATGATACGAAAGAAAAGGAATTTCGCGGCAGTATCAACCTGAACAATGAATGGCACCATATCAGCGTGCGGATCAACCAGTTCGATCATGAAAAAGGGAAGGTGATCTTCCTGCGGGACATCACGGATCGCAAGGACACGATCGAGATCCGCCAGCGATCACGGGAGGAAATGTTCAACCTGTTGAGGTCATTCTTTAAATCAGCGAATACTTCGCAATCCTCGAATGATTTCTTCAGGGATGTGCTCTTCCAGATCGCTTACACGTTCCGCGCAGAAAGCGGAGCCATCTGCATTGTCGAGTCCCATCCGGATTCCAAGAAAATAAAATTATCATTAAAGGCGAAACACGGCGATTTTGCGGAGGACAGCAACCTCCTGTCAAACCTGAATTCCGCCCTGGTGGCTTCCAAATGGGTGCAGGGAAATAAAGAACCACTGATCGTCTCCGACAGCGATCGGAATACGCCATTTTCCAAACTGAGCGGGCAATTTGGCAACCTGTCGATTGCAGTCTTTCCGCTGCTGACCAATGAACAGTTGATGGGCGTGCTCATGCTGGCAAGATCAGAAGAGACTGGCTTTGTCCCGGATGAAATTGCCCGATTGGGATTCGTCACCGAGGAGTTGGCATCCTTCATCTACTCCGACCGGCAAAGGAAATCGGATATTGCCCTGGCCGAACGCCACCGCCTTGCCCAGGATTTGCACGATTCGATCACCCAGAAACTGTGCGGCCTGGTGACCTTGACCGAGGCAGTAAAGCTGGGCTTGGAATCCGGTGCCCCGGTTGATGAAAAAAGGATGGTGGAGAGGATCAGCGAAAATGCCCGCCAGGCACTCAGGGAAATGCGCTTGTTCCTCTATGAACTCGTCCCTGTGAATATTGAACGCGATGGACTGGTCTCCACCTTGCATCAGCGCCTGGCTTCCGTGGAAGGCCGCGCGGATATTCAAGCGCGTATCATTGCAGATAATGATATAGTATTATCACCGGAGAAAGAGACCGAAGTTTATTATATTGTCGAGGAAGCCTTGAATAACATCCTCAAACATGCCAACGCAAAGAGCGTGCAGGTGAAATTAAAACAAAGGAAGGAATCCATATTCCTGGAAATCGTGGATAATGGATGTGGTTTTGATTCCGAAAAGGTCAAGATCGGCGGCCGAGGCCTGGGAAACATCAGGGAACGGGCAAAACGGATTAATGGCGATCTTAAAATTTCATCAACACCCGAACAGGGAACAAAGATAACATTGGTTGTTCCGCAATAAATCTGGCGAGGAAGGATCATCCATGAAAAATACGAAGAAAATCCGTGTTCTGCTTGTGGAAGACCAGGCGGTTGTCCGCGAAGGCCTGGCTGCCATCTTGTCCTATGTGGATGACATCGAAGTGGTGGGGCAAGCCAAGGATGGGATCGAAGCCGTGGAAATGCTGGCTGAAACCCGTCCCGATGTGATCCTGCTCGACCTGGTCATGCCCCGGCAGGACGGGCTGGCAACCATTCCCATCATCAAGGAAAAACTTCCCGATGCACATATCCTGGTGCTGACAAGTTTCGCAGATAATGACCGGGTCTATCAGGCCATCAAGTTTGGCGCGCAAGGCTACATGTTAAAAGATGCCACCCATACCCAGTTGATCCAGGGGATCCACGATGTGGCGCTGGGGCAAGCGACCCTGTACCCGTCCATCGCCATGCGAGTCATCCGCGAGTTAAATAACCCGACCGAATTAATGTACACCACCGAACCGCTCACCCCGCGCGAACTTGAGACCTTGCGGCTGATCTCCAGCGGGATGAGCAACCAGGAAATTGGATTGAAGTTGTTCGTTCAGGAATCCACGGTGGCTAAATATGTCAGCAATATTTTGGATAAGCTTCACCTCGCCAACCGCACCCAGGCTGCCCTGTACGCCATCCGGAAAGGGATCACCGAGTCGTAGGGAAATTTATATTTCACAACCGAGCCCCTTCGATGGGGCTCTTTGTTTAATCTAAGAAATTCAACAAACCGACGACTCATAATCGTTTGGTCGCTGGTTCGAATCCAGCTGGGCCCACCTTTATTTCTTGAACAACCTGTTCGTTGATCCCCATACGGGGGCTATAATGCATCGCGAAAGTTACCAACATGTAAAGGATGGGGGTTTAATAAAGTAGTTTGCCCAAGCTTTTATTCAGAGAGGGGAATTCAAGGACGACGTGCACGCCATCATGCAGGGTGAATTCGTGCAGCTGGATATAGTCGATCTGGATATCGCCTTCTTCGATGGCGTCGATGTAGGTGGCGGGCTTTTCGCCGATCATTTTGACCTTGTCGCCGGGGAGGATGGCGCCAAGCTGCCGGACAGATTTGATCAAATTGACGATGTGATGGGATTTGGGGTTTGACGTGGATCAACATGGTGGCACCAAGATACGCAGCATCCGGGGCTCACGCCTCGAATACGCCCGAGGCTGGCTCGATGCCAGCTCGGGCTGGGGCACGGGAGGCCATGATCTAAAGCCTTATTCCAGGTGCCTCATGGCACATGGACAGCTGATGGGGGCATGTAGCCCCCTCGGCTAGTGGAGCTGGGCAGTTGGAAGCCTTCAGCACACAAGAGCGGCCAGGCATCGGACCCACCATCTCACGAATCCAGGGAACAACATTGTCCTCATATAACGCACTGACGATCTGGCTGTTCGCATCGGGACGAGCGAAGACATCCTCTTTCACAATGCCAAGTCGGAATTGCGCACTTCATCACATCTATATTTTCCCCCTATTTTCACTTCGTATTTATCTATCATGTAGTTTTCAGTGCTGCTTTATCAGTGGGCGTTTGCCTCCTTCTCTATCAATGTAGTGGTTTGTTTCTTGACTTAATTTGCGACCTTTTCCGCTAAAGGGTGATAATTTTCTGCACATAAGATGGCAATATTGCTCAATATTAGTTATATATTATCATTATCGATCAGCAGATTCAACAAAAAAGAAGTATTATGGAAACATATGATTCGTATTTTCTCATATTTATGGTAATGTGTTATCAGGTTTGTGCGCTAGACTAAAAGTAGTTACACATATTTCTGCGTGCTGTTATTCTGGTCACAACAGGTGATACCCCATGGTAAAAATTGCTTTAATCGGCTATGGCCGGATGGGAAAAACGATCGAAACAATCGCCCTGCAAAAAGGGCACGCCATCACGGCCATCATTGATCCCCACTGCCCCGGTTGCCGGCCGACAATCAACCGGGAAAACCTGGTTAATGTAGATGTTTGTATTGACTTCACTCATCCGGATGGGGTGGTTGAGAATATCCGCCAGATGGCTCAACTCGGCAAAAAGATGGTCATCGGTACAACAGGGTGGTACGATCAACTTGACGCTGTAAAAAAAATTGTCGAGGAGAATCAAGTGGGGTTAATCTGGTCGGGGAGCTTTTCTATCGGGGTTAACGTGCTGTTCAGAATTATTGAACATGCGGCGAAACTAATCAATCGTCTGGACGATTACGATATAGTAGCCCACGAATTCCATCACAAAAACAAGGCCGACTCCCCGTCGGGCACGGCGATGATGCTGGGTAAGATTCTGGTGGATAATGTTGATCGCAAGAAAAAACTGGTCTTTAATCAATTGGAGCGAAAAATAGACCCGGATGAATTGCACTTTTCCAGCAGTCGGGGTGGGGCTATCCCCGGAACGCACATGATCCTGTTTGACAGTGCCGTAGATACCATTGAAATCAAACATACGGCTCGGGGCCGGGAGGATTTTGCCGCTGGTGCGATTATGGCGGCTGAATTCATTCAAGCGAAAACCGGTTTTTACACTATTGACGATTTAATGGAAGGGATTATCGGAGGAGTAACACAGCATTGAATCGTAGTTGGCGACGCCATCGTTCCACCAGCCATAAATTTGTTGAGACGGTTGTCTTTAACGTTTGGGCAGGTCGCAAATGTTAATCAATGCAGTGGATAATTTCATGCAGATCGTTTGGATGTGAAGAAAATGAATAAGACCATTTCGGAGAAAGCAGAGATATTTTCCTACGTTTCAACAAAGGCGAACTCGTATACCCCCGCAAAGACGATCTATGTCCTTGCGCCCGATAAAGAAGCCCGTTCATATTAGTCCGCAGAACATTTTGCGCAGGATTCCGGATGGCTTGACCTCGCAGAGGAGGATGGCGCTGTTCTCGTCATGCCGATCGCGAAAAGCGGTTGGCTGGTTTCCCCTTGGGAGACGAGACAGGGGGAGTGCGGCGCGGTCCACGCGGGGTATGGGCAGGCCGGTCAGGAGCAGGGGCTGTATAGTTGAATCCGTCCAGAGTCTGATAGAGAAGAGGCTTTCCCATGATCTTTTCGAGGGCGCGAACCATGTCCTTATCATCCGGGGTGATGAGGGTGAAGGCATCGCCAGTGCGTTCTGCACGTCCTGTGCGCCTTATGCGGTGGATGTAGTCATCAGCAGTGGCGGGCATATCGAAGTTGATTACGTGCGAGATACCATCCACATCCTGGCCGCGGGCAGCGATATCCGTAGTTACCATCACCTGGTAATGACCACTTTTAAAACCTGCCAGGGCTGATTGGCGTTGGCCTTGAGACCGGTTGCTGTGCAGGCTGGTGGCGCGGAACCCAGCCATACCGATCTGGCGGGAAAGTTTCTCAGCGCGATGCTTGGTGCGGGTAAACACAAGTACGGAACCTGTATCTGTCTGTTTTAGAAATGCCAGCAATAGGGATGTTTTCAGATGCTGCGGTACGGGATAAAGAGCGTGCGCCACAGTTTGAGCCGGGCGGCTGAGGCCAACCGCGATCCGTTGTGGATCAGTCCGTGTCTGCTTGGCCAATCCTTCGATCTCTGCCGGGAAAGTGGCTGAGAAAAGCATGGTCTACCGTTTGGCAGGAATGTGCTTCAAGATGCGCTTCACGTCCGGCAGGAAGCCCATATCGAGCATTCGGTCAGCCTCGTCGAACACCAGGATTTCCACATCCTGGAGTCTGGCATTGCCCTGGTTGAGATGATCGAGCAGACGTCCAGGACAGGCGACCAGGATCTCGACTCCGTCGCGCAAGGCGCGCTTCTGGGGTGCAAGTCCCACGCCGCCATAAATGGTGGCGCTGCGGAAGTTTGTCCCCGATCCCAAGTTTCGGACGGATTCGTGGATCTGTTCAGCAAGTTCACGCGTGGGGGTGATGATCAGTGCCCGGGTGCGGTTGCGCGGCCCGGTCAAGAGTCTCTGTAAAATTGGCAGGACGAACACCGCTGTTTTACCGGTACCAGTTTGGGCGGTGGCTATCAGGTCTTTTCCAGCCAGGGCTGCCGGCAGAGCGGCAGATTGGATGGGCGTAGCCTCGGTATAGCCTAGACGGTTGATCCCCACCTGTAGGCGCGGATCTAGATTAAATTGCTTTAAACTCACGATATTCCTTTTCTTCAGAAGTCTGGGGGTGTTGGGGGATTCGAGCGTACTCAAACAAACAACAGCATGCGACTGCTGAACTAATGCGGTTATGTATAAATAGGGTAACCGAGGATGGCAGGGCTATCAAGGTGTCGATTTTTTGTGTAAGCGTTTAATAATAATGTCCCCTGTGAAAGGTACAAAGAAATGGAACTAGTAACCATAAGCAATGTGAAATTGAGTCGTCTGGAAGTGATGGAACGACAGTAGGAAAAGCGGATCAGGTAAGACAGTGGCGGAGGTTCTGCAGGTGGATCAGGATGCCAGGTTGGTTTTCTTCCTGGCCGTCCTCCGTCTTGACTTTGCGTTTATGCTTGACACCCCATTTGGCATCTGGATCATGTGGCTCTTTACCATGCTTCTGCTGGACCTGGTCTTTAGCGGTATTCACGTTGGCAATACTGTTGACACAGTCCACAATCTGGATCGAGCCAAACTGAATGCCACTTTCCACTGCTGCCTGTACGATCTATGCCAGCATGGCTTCAAAGACAGCCAGTTTCCCATTCTGCTGCAAGCGCTCGCGGAACACTGTCAGGGTGGAATGATCGGGTGCTTTTTGATCTACTGCCAAGCCCACAAAGTATTTTGCAGATAAGCTGTCATTCGCAAACACCTCTGTCTGGCGTTCGGAAAGATTGTAGAGAAAGGCGATCGGGGTGACCTTGAAAACCAGAGCCGGATCAAAGGGCGGACGACCATATATTCCTCCGCCTTTGTAGAGCTTGATCAAGCGCCGGGTAAAATGTTCCCAGGGAATCTGTTGTTTGAGTTTCCGTAAAAAAATGATCTTCAGGCACGATTTGTTCGTATAAATAATCGCCAAAGAATGAACTTTTACCCGTCTCTACAAAACGCTCTTTTTCCATGTCAAATTCCTGGATCAGTTTGGTTTGATTTTGGTCGTTATCTTCGACTGCAACCATTATATTAAAGTCTGACGGATTGGTCAATTAAGAACTTGTTTTTCAACAATCTCTGATTTAGTTTATTGACAAAGACGGAAACACGTGCTATATTAAACCAATGACATAAGTCATAGTGACATAGGTTACTCTCCGTTCATTTTGTTGTAAAGAAAGTTCTTATGCAATTTGAACCCATCTCCCGAAAACGAACATCAGAAGTTGTCATTGAAAATCTGGAAGCGCGTATTCTGGATGGAACCTTTGTATATGGCGAAAAATTGCCATCAGAAGAACAACTGGCAACTCAATTAGGGGTTGGCAGGCGGGCAGTGAGAGAGGCGCTTAAAGTCCTTGAAGCAAAAGGACTCGTAGATATTCAGATGGGGGTGGGGGCCATCATCCAGCGCAATGATCTGGACAGCTTTTTAGAAACCTTAACCCACAATGTACGCTCTTACCTTAGCGTGAACCGGGCAGACCTGGAACACGTCATGGAGTTGCGCAAACTACTGGAAGGCGCCGCTCTGGAGCGGTTGGTTACATTACCAAATTCCCCAACCCTTCAGGAACTGGCAGATTCAGTAGCGTATCAGAGAAGAGCGTTTGCCGAAAAAGATTATGGAGCTTATCATAAATGGCATTTTGAATTTCATACCAAGATCGTTGGCGTGCTTGAGAACCCGATTATCAGCATGATCTACCAGCAAACATTGATGCTGATACGTGCTTCGATGGAAAGGACCGGCAGCCACCCGGATATTATGGACCGGGCAATTGAGAACCATAAGCGCATCGTTGATGCTTTGCAACGCGGGGACCTGGCTGAATTGCGAGCAGTGTTGGATGTACACCTGACCAACGCTATTATCGATGTAACCACCTACGGCGCTTGAGGCGCAGCGTCATGGGTAATTGTCCAAGGAGTTAGTTTCTTATAAGGAGTAACCAAAAACTTGTCACCCGGAACTCGGACATCACATGCACAAAAAAGACAGGAACCGGAATGGTTTGGCGACCTCCAAAGGTTCCTGTCTGAGCACAGGTAAAAAATGACCTCCGATACCTCGAAATATTATCAGTGGTGTTCTTACCTGTCCTTTCATTTTATCACAGACGGGTAGAACGATGAACCGGGAAACCAAGGCAAGAGAAAGGAGAGTCCATAGTCAGAAGATATCACCGGCCAGCCATCTACCTCTTCACCCGCAGGGTGGAGAACATGTTTGAACAATGCATGACCCAAATTAAATCATGCATAATTTGAAAAGGAGAATAGAAATGAGAATCAAAAAGGTGTTCATTCTGGTCATGGGGTTATTACTATCATTCAGCATGATCCTGACTGCATGCCAAAAAGCGCCTGCCCCGCAAGCAACCGAGGCACCAGCAACGGGCCCGGCTGCAACTGAAGCACCAGCAGCGGGCGAACAGGTTTTGCGGATCATTCACCCCGCTTTTGATCAGAACTGGTCCCCCATGCTAGGCGGTGGGCATGTCAGCCGGCTTTACTCACTGTGGTGGGCGCCTCCCATGTACTTTGACGCCGCTGGCGAAATCCATCCCATGGTCTTCAGCGAATGGACCAATAATGACGATTTCACAAAATGGACATTCAAGATTGACCCAAAAGCTGTCTTTTCTGACGGCAGCCCGATTACGGCTGAAGATGTGAAGGGAACCTGGGACTTGTCCGCTCACCCAGCGACTGGACACGCTCGTGTTGATTTGTTCCTCTCCGGCGTGGAAGGGTTTGCTGCAGTAACTAAGGGTGAAGCTGCGGGCATGACCGGCCTGGTGGCAACAGATGCACAGACCGTGGATGTCACCCTGAGCGCGCCAGACCCCATTTTCTACCAAAAACTGGCAACCAACCTGATCGCACCGGTTAAGATTTCACAGGCCAGAGGCGAGGATGGCGAGCAAAAGCTGGAGTGGTGGCGACCCGAGAATGGTGTAATAGTCAGTGGGCCGTTTATGCCCGAGTCAATGGATTTAGACCGCGGCATAATCACTTTTGTGCGCAATCCAAATTGGTTTGGGCCGGCTCCCAAGCTGGACAGAATCATTGTCACCTCCGTGGAAGACAGCCAGACAGCCATCACCATGTTGGAGGCTGGCGAAGCCGATCTCCATACTTATATTGAAACCCCGACCTTGGTGGCTGACCTTGGCCTGGACTTTGTGGCCGGGCCTGATATGCCGAAAGCCCAGCATTTCTGGCTGAACGCCAACGCAGAGCCCACCAACGACATCAATGTGCGCAGAGCCTTGATCATGGCCATCAACGGTGCGGACCTGATCAAAGCCTCCCACCCCGACGGTCCGGATAAACTGGCCATCATGATCCCGAATGCGGTGCCCGGTGCCGATGATCCCCAGTATCTTCCCTTCCCTTATGATCCTGAAGGAGCCAGAGCGGCGTTGGCAGCATCCACGTATGGCGGCCCGGAGAATCTACCCAAACTGATGATGGTTGGCATCAGCTATCCTGCTGCTGAGGCTGCTGCCCAGTACATTGCCGAGCAATGGCGTCAGGTATTGGGTATTCAAACCGTCGATATGAAACCGCAATTTGATGATTATAGTGGGCCGGACAAAGCGAACCTTCAGATCTATCGCGATGATGTCGGCACTCGTGTTCCCGATATTGTCTCGTACCTGCAAGGCTCAATTTACTCCACCTGCGGGAATGCCGTGAACAAGATGGGCGGCTATAAAAATACAGAAGTTGATCGTCTGCTTGATGAAGCCAGTGTCAAAGGTGTGACTGATCCTGATCGCATCAAGTTAGCCCAAGAAGCCAACCGTTTGTTCCGCGAGGACTACGCTTTTATCCCCTGGGATATTACACCCACCTCAGCCTTTGCCATGCCGTGGGTCATGAATGCCGGTAGAAATATTGACTGGCAGATCTTTGAACCCTGGAACGTGTACATCGAAAAGTAATCGATCTGAACGCCCCAAGGCAAGGGACAGCAGAGTAACAGATGCTGTTCCTTGCCATCCTGATCATGAACAGCCCCTGATAGAAATTGAGGAGTAACGCGTGTTCAGATATATACTCTCAAAATTCTTGCGCTGGATTCCCAGTGTGTTTGTGATCATTTTTGTTGTGTATGCGCTGCTCTTTTTTGGGGCCGGTGATCCCATCAAATTAATGTTTATGAGAATGCCCGGGGATATAGCATGGAACCCGGACCGTATTGCAGGGATGCGACACGAATTGGGCCTGGATCGTTCTTTTCTGGAGCAATTTTTTGAGTACATCCGGAACTTGTTACAAGGCAACCTGGGCAACTCGCTGATTTACCAACGTTCTGTCAATGATATGGTAAAGGTCGCTGCCCCGGTTTCCATTCAACTTGCGTTGGCGGCAATGGTCATTATGGCCGTTCTGGGAATCCCCTTAGGAGTTATCGCAGCGGTATATAAGAACTCCTGGGTGGATCATACCATCGAGGGAACTGCGCTTGCTTTCTGGGCCATCCCGACTTATGTGGCTGGCCCTTTGTTGGTGATTTTCCTGGTGCGAGGATTGAAGTTAATTTCCGTCCCCTACGGCTGGGAAGGTCTGCTTAGCCCCAAGGCCATCATCCCGCTCTTCGTTCTGTCTTTAAGGCCGCTCGCTATCATTATTCGGCAATCCCGTTCAGCTGTTTTGGAAGTAATGGGTGAGGATTACATCCGCACCGCCAGGGCCAAGGGTATCTCCAATTACCTGGTTCTTTCTCGGCACATTTTGCGGCCGGTGCTAACGCCGATTGTGACATCGCTGGGCCTGGTTGTTGCCAATATGATCCAAGGCAATATTTTGCTTGAAGTTGTGTTCGGCATACCGGGTTTGGGCCGTTTGGTAGCCGATGCCACGATAGATGCAGATTACCCGGTTGTATTGGCGGTGGTGCTTATCGGCTCGTTCCTGGTAATGGCCTCCAACCTAGCCGTTGATGTTTTATACCCGATTTTGGATCCCCGGGTCAGGCAGGCTCAGGTGGGAGGTTAATCATGAAGAAAAAAGATAAATCTCAGGTTGCTACGGCCAATCTGCTGAATGCTGAGGGGCTATCTGAAGACAGACAATATAGTCTGTGGAAAGACGCCATGGGCCGGATGAAGGCTAACAAGTTGGCTGTCATCAGCCTGGTGCTGGTCTCCCTCCTGATCATCATAGCTTTGATCGGTCCGTATATTACACCTTATGATTTTCTTTCCCAGAACCTAGACGCGCGCAATCAAGCACCCTCATGGGCGCATTGGATGGGCACCGATTATCTTGGCCGGGACGTGCTCAGCCGTATTATCTACGGGGCCAGAACGGCTACATTGACATGTTTTTCCGTGGTTGCGGTCAGTGTTTTGATCGGGATTATCCTGGGTTCGCTATCCGGGTACGTCGGTGGACGGGTGGACACTTTTATTATGTGGATCACCGATATGGTGATGGCGGTGCCCCCCATGTTGTTGGCGATGGTTGCCAGTGTAGCGTTACGACCAATGGTGGCGGGCTGGATGGAACGCATGTATGCATCCACCGGTAATACATTCTACCGGCAAACCTTCTGGGCGGATATTTTCCTGCTGGTCACAGTACTAACCCTGGTTTTATGGCCCACCTATGCCCGGCTCATTCGTGGGCAAATCCTGAGCAATAAAAACAAAAATTATGTCCTGGCGGCACGGGCACTGGGTGTTCCCAACCATAATATTTTGACAAAGTACATTATTCCGAACTCCCTGGGACCAGTGGTGGTGCAGCTAAGCGCAGGGTTGGGCTCGGCGATATTATGGGAGTCCGCATTTAGCTTCCTGGGCATTGGGGTACATCCCCCCATTCCCAGCTGGGGCAATATGATCAACGAGGGCATGGATTATTGGCGCAATTCTCCGCACCTGCTGGCAGCGCCGGCCCTTGTGTTAGGCATAATGACCGTCGCCTTTAGCTTTTTGGGTGATGGCCTGAACGATGCCCTCAACCCCAGGCAATGGAGCGATTGACGTGACTGTCTTGTTGGATGTAAAACATCTGCAAACCCGATTCAGGTCGCGCAAAAGGTACATCCACGCTGTCAACGATGTTTCATTTCAGGTGCACCAGGGCGAAGCGCTGGGTGTGGTCGGCGAAAGTGGCTGCGGCAAAAGTGTAACGATGCTTAGCCTGCTCAAATTGCTGCCAGCGGCAGCCCGCATTGAACGAGGGCAAGCTGTCTTCAACGGCAACGATTTGCTGAAGATGAATCTCAAACAAATCAGCAAAGTGCGCGGGGCGCAAATTGGCATGATCTTTCAGGATCCGATGAGCTCGCTCAACCCGGTCATCAATATCGGCGTCCAGTTATCCGAGCCGCTGCGCGCTCATCTAAAAATGTCCAAAGCCGAGGCATGGGAACGCAGCGTACAACTGCTGGAAATGGTCGGCATCCCAGAAGCCAGGGCACGTCTGAAGGACTACTCGCACCAGCTTTCGGGCGGCATGCGCCAACGGGTGATGATTGCCATGGGCCTGGCGTGCAAACCCAAAATCCTGATTGCCGACGAACCAACCACCGCCCTCGACGTGACCATTCAGGCCCAGATTGTAGACCTGGTCAAAGACCTGCGCGAAGAGCTGCAGACCACCATCATCTGGATCACTCACGACCTAAGCCTGATCGCCGGCCTGGTTGACCGGATCATGGTCATGTACGCTGGTTATATTGTAGAGGAAGCCCTGGTAGATGACTTGTATGATGACCCGCGCCACCCCTACACAATCGGTTTATTTGGCTCCTTACCCGATCGGGTAGGTCACCAGAGGCGGCTGACCACCATCGGCGGCGCACCGCCAAACCTGGAAGCCATTCCCACTTGTTGTCCCTTTGTTCCACGCTGCAAATACGCCATCGAAAAATGCAAAACCGAAAACCCGGCTTTGCAACCCGTTTCCGGTTCAAGTGAAACCCCCCATTTCATTGCCTGTTGGGTTGATATTCGTGAAAGGAGGAAAGCATGAGCGCCACCGAAGGTTCTGTGCTGGTTCGAGTCGAAAATCTCAAAAAACATTTCCCAGTACGCATCGGCGCCTATGCGGAGCATAAAGCCACCGTTCAAGCGGTGAATGGAATTTCTTTCAACATCCATCGGGGTGAAACGCTGGGGCTGGTTGGCGAGAGCGGTTGTGGCAAATCAACTGCCGGTTTAACCATACTGCAACTCTATCGGCCTACATCCGGCAAAGTCTACTATCGAGGATACCGATCTGACCCAGCTAGAGGAAAAACAACTGCGGTTGCTGCGCCCAAAAATGCAGATTATTTTTCAGGACCCGTATTCCACCCTGAATCCGCGCATGACAGTCGGTTCGGCCATTTCCGAGCCCATGCAGGTTCACAACCTCGTGCCCAAAAACAAGCAGAATGCCCGAGTGCGCGAACTGTTAGGCACTGTTGGCCTGGGCCCAAGTTACGCAAATCGTTATCCCCATGAATTCTCCGGAGGGCAAAGACAACGGATTTGCATTGCCCGTGCCTTGGCCTGCGAACCGGAATTCATTGTCTGCGATGAACCCATCTCGGCACTGGATGTATCGATTCAGGCTCAAATCATCAACCTTTTACAAGATTTGCAGGAGAAATTTGGACTCACCTATCTGTTTGTGGCCCACGATCTGTCTGTGGTTCGGCATATCAGCAATCAGGATCGCCGTGATGTACCTGGGTCAGCTGGTGGAACTGGCCCCCAAAGAGGCGTTGTTTGAGCGGCCTTTCCACCCCTATACCCAGTCATTGCTTTCAGCCGTGCCCAAACCTGATCCCAAATACGAAAAACAACGGGAGCGGATCATTTTGACTGGCGACGTGCCCAGCCCGATCAACCCACCAAGCGGCTGTCGCTTTCACCCCCGCTGCCCGTTGGCCACAGAGGTTTGTAAAAAAGAAGTGCCAAAATGGAATGAGATTACACCGGGCCGGTGGGTGGCCTGCCATGAGGTAACTTCACCCGATGTAGATACATCTGCTGTGTTATTCCAAAAATACAATCGCGTAGATTACAAGACCAAGATCAAGAATTGGTAAACACCTTTTTTATATTGAGAAGATACTCACCATAGTTGATAAAAGATGACTGGGAATCAGATTTTGGATATTGGCCTGTTGGTCGGCAATGGACAACTCTTTCGGCCCGATACCGACCGTGACCGTATTGAAGCCTACCTCCCCCCAAGGGGCCGCGAGAATCACGGCTCCAACCTGATGGAACTGCCCAACGGCGACCTGCTTTGTGTTTGGTTTGGCGGCGACAAGGAAGGGGCGAAGAATGTCAGCATTGCTCTCTCCCGCCTGTTACCCAACGCTAACTCAGTGGACCACCCCCGTCTTTGTCTCGGACGACCCGACCCGGTCTGACCAGAACCCCGTTTTGTTTGTCACGCCAGAGGGACAACTCTGGCTGCTCTATGCCTCCCAGCAATCTCACGGGCAGGCGCCCGGCAACTGGGATGAAAAATTCTCCAAAGGCGAGGTACAGGGGATTCACTGGAATCAATGGACTTCGGTCATTCGCCGGCGGGTTTCAGAAGACAACGGTCACACCTGGAAGCCAATGGAAACGCTATTTGACCAACCTGGATCATTTTGCCGTAACCGAATGGATGATCCTGAGCAATGGTAACTGGCTCTTCCCCATGTATTACAGCAAGCGTGATGGCGAAGGGATTTACGGCAACGATGTCAGCGTGATGCAGATATCCGCAGATAACGGTCAAAGCTGGACGGAGTATCCGGTTCCCGGAAGCCGCGGGCGGGTTCACCCCACGGTGATCGAGCTTTCCCCGGGGCGATTGGTATCCTTTTTCCGCAGCCGGTCAGCAGATCGAATTTATGTCAGTCATTCCAACGATTTTGGTCAAACCTGGACTGAGACAACCCGTACTGAGCTGCCCAATAACAACGCCTCCATTCAGGCTGTAAAACTGGCAAGCGGCAACATCGCCCTGGCCTTCAACCACCTCAGCCTCAACGACGACCCGAACAAAACACTCTGGCCGCCCGACCGTTACCCCCTGACGATTGCCCTGTCTGAAGACGAAGGCCACACCTGGCCATTATATGCGTCACATAGATACAAGCGATGGTTTCTTTGGCCAGGCGAACAAAAGCCTTAATCGAAGTCTGGCTTATCCAAGCATAATGCAATCACAGGATGGACGGATCCATATTAGCTATTCATTTCGCGACGGCAATGCATTAAATATGTATGCATTCATGAGGAACTGGATCCGCGACAGTCGCAGCCGCTTATTTGATTAACGATAACATCCTGAGTCGATAACAGGTAAACCATCCATGTTCCAGTTGACCGAAGAACAAATTCAGGCTCTCAAGGATATTGACACACCAACCGTGTGCAATGCCATTGAGACCTTGAATGTCCGTGGGCGGACAAATGGATTCACAGGCATGGATATACGCTGCCTATTTCCAGAACTTGGGCTCAATGGTGGGCCATGCTCTCACTGTCACAGTTGATTCAACTACACCGGATGTGCCCCGTGATGACCGGGTTTGGCGGGAGTGGGTGTTGGCCATGCAAGCCGCCCCGAAGCCCATTGTGTTGGTTTTTCAGGATGTCGGGCCACAGCCCCGAAAATCGGCGCACATGGGCGAGGTCATGGCCACTCTAGCCTGGCGGCTGGGTGCGGTGGGCCTGGTGACGGATGGTGGCGTGCGTGACCTGTTAGAGGTGAAACGGCTTGGCTTTCATTATTTTGCTGCGGGGGCTGTGGCCTCACATGGAAACCCGCGCTTGCTGGCGGTAAACATGCCAGTCACCCTTGATGGGATTCGAATCGAGCCCGGTGATCTCCTCCACGGCGACATAAACGGATTAACCACCATTCCCATGGGCATCGCCAGCCAGATTGCCGAGACAGCCCGGCTTGTCCGGGAGGATGAAGCCCGGTTGATGGGTTATATCAAAAGCCCGGAATTCACGGTTGAGGGCTTTTTCAAGTGTAAGTTTAAGCACTAAAACCCAAATCTTTTTTTGGAGGAACCAATTTTGTCTACTATTGCACCTTCAAACCACACACCGTACTACGGCGTTATCATCCCCATGATCACCCCCGTAACACCCAATGGAGAACTTGATGAACCGGCGGTGCGGCGGGTGATTGAACACCTGATCGAAGGTGGTGTGAGCGGAATTTTCATTCTGGGCACCACCGGCGAATCAGCCTCCATACCTGCCGTAATAAAATCACGACTGGCGGCTCTTACCGTTGAACATATTGCCAAGCGGGTGCTGGTTTATGCAGGAATCAGCCACAACTGTTTGATGTATTCAATCGAGGCTGCCCGGGAATTCTTCGAACGGGGAGTCGATGTCACTGTAGCTCACCTGCCCTCGTATTATGAACTTAATCCGGCAGAGCAGGAAGCCTATTTCATGACGTTAAGTAAAAACATAACCGGTCCGCTGATGTTGTATAACATCCCTAGTACCACCCACATGTCCATGCCGCTGGAGGTGATTGCACGTTTAAGCAACCAGCCCAACATTGTCGGCATAAAGGACTCGGAAAACGATGCCACGCGCCTGGCAAATGAAATAAATCTATTGGGCGACCAGCCGGGTTTTTCCATTTTGATCGGGGTAAACTCTCTTCTAGCTCAGACCCTGCAACTGGGGGCGGATGGAATCGTACCCAGCTTGGGCAACCTGGTGCCCAAGCTGTGCCAACGGTTATACGATTACACCCGGCAAGGTGACACTGACGGCGGGGAAACCTGCCAGCAGAAGCTCAACGAATTGAGCCAACTGCTGCGCAACGGGCTGTCTTTGGGGCAAGCGTTAGGAGCCCATAAGGCAGCCATGAGTGCGTTATCCCTGTGCGGTCCTGATATGGTGCCGCCGCTGAAACCGATGACGGAAAGCCAGCGGCAGAAATTACATCAAACCTTCACCGCCTGGCTGGCTAAACTTTATGAAAGTGACCTGGCTGCTCAACAACAACATGCGTGAGGTGACCACCGCCAAGGCGGAAACCGTATGGAACGCGGCTTATTATCTATCTTTAAATACTCTTTCAGCTTCACCATAGAAATATCTTATGCTTGTTGAAAGAAATCCAAAACCACTTTTCACTCAGGAGAAAAAAATGAACCATGACTCTTACTTCCTTCGTGTGACCAAGCAGACCCCGACGATTTTCTGGATTAACAATCCCACCCGGAGACAGGCCGAAATGGCAATAGAGCACGGTGCTCTTGGCTGCACTAACAATCCTTCTTACACACAGAAAATGATCGACCACCCTGTTGAAGGAGAGTATGCTCTGAAATTACTCGATCAGGTAATCCGCGATAATTTCAACGAAAGTGACGAAGAGATAGCTGAAGAATACCAACGAGTTCTAGTAAAACCGATCTCGGATCAATTCATGCCCATCTTTGAAAAAAGTGGCGGCAAGCATGGCTATGTAAGCATCCAGGGTGATCCGGTTAATGAGGATGATCCAGAGGTCGTAATTCAAGGCGCCCGAAAAAATCGGAAGCTTGCGGCAAATATTTGCTGCAAGATTCCGACCACCCCTTCTGGCCTCAAAGCGATGGAAACAATGGTCGAAGAAAACATCCCGATCAATGCCACCGAAATTTTCGCGGTCAGCCAGTTCGAAGCAATCTGCTCCACGTACCAGCGCATCAGCAAGAAGAGCGGACACGCCCCAAGGTTCTACATGTCACACATTGCCGGGATTTATGACGATCACCTGGGTGCATATGTAAAAGCAAACAACGTCGATATCTCGCCAGATGTTCTTCATCAAGCAGGCCTGGCAGTGGCTCGCAAGGTTTACCAGTTGATGATCGAGCGGGAATATCCGTGCGTGTTCATCGGGGGCGGTGCCCGCGGACTTCACCACTTTACAGAGATGGTTGGAGGCAAAGTCGTTGTCACCATCAACTGGGAAGGGACTGCCGACAAGTTAATCGAACAGGACCCGCCAGTGATATATCGAATTTTCAACCCGGTACCTCAAAAGGTCATCGATGAATTGATGGAAAAACTTCCTGACTTCCGACGCGGTTACCTCTCTGATGGGTTGGCCTACGAAGAATTCGAGCACTTTGGTCCAGTCCAGCTATTTCGATCCAGTTTCTTAAAGAGCTGGAAAAGAATACTTGCATTGATCCCTGAAAGAAAAGCCGCCATAAAATAATTCGGTAACCAGTCTGTATCAATAATCACGAATTGAAAAGGAGAAAAATTGAACACAATCAATTTAAAAGACGTGAAAGTCAAACAATTGCCAGGAAGAGATGTTTATGTATTAACAGAAAACCTCAACACAAAAAATTTGACGGTAGGCGTTTGCGAAGTGCCCCCTAAATCAACCATGATCCCTCATAAACACGTTCAAGAGGAAACGATTTACATTTTACATGGTAATGGCCATGTTATCGTAAATGGTGAAAAGGAATTAGTATGTGCAGGCACACTGGTTCACTTCCCGTCAAATTTAGAGCACTGCACCACCAATGAAACTGACGAAACCATGCGATTCGTATTCATATTTTCCCCGACTGTCGTGGTCGGGTCGTATGGATAGAATTTGTGATTTCTAATGCACCAGGCAGGAAAAACCGGTTGCTGAACTGAAAAGCCCAGCTATCTATACCGGATAACAAACCCAATAATAAATCCTTCAGCTGATATTTGGTTGGAGGATTTTTTATTCCATTATTGCAGGCGATCAAGAATTTTATTTATGTAAGAAAGCGTAATTCGGGCTGCAATGTCAGGATCAGGTTTCGGCAGAAGTTCTGCAGAGATGAAACCTTCATACCCATTTTGATCAAGAAATTGTAATATCTCATCAAACTCAATCAATCCCGATCCTGGCGGAAGCCGATTGTTGTCTGCAATGTGGACATGGAACAACTTCTCCGCTTCAAGCGCGTCCAAGAACGGTTTTGTTCGGGAAGACTTCTTCGATATTTGCATGAAAAGTATCTATCAAAAGGCCGACTGAAGGATGGTCAACCAATTGTAAAAGATCAAGCCCCTGATGCGTATTAAAGATAAAATCTGTTTCATAACGGTTCAGGGGTTCCAAGGCCACACGAGTAGCGTTCATTTTGGCGTAGTCACCTGCCCGGTGAAGCAATTCAGCGAATTGTGCTTGGGACATTCCATTTTCAACATTCAACCGCCCGCGGAAACTACCAATTGTGACGACAGGAGATCCCAACGCGCCAGCACACATTATTAAACTCTCCAATTTGCGATACGCAGCTTCTGCTATCGCGGGATCCGGGTTTAATAAAGTCAATCCCTTCGTCGAAACCATCCCGCCGCTGGCAATAGCTGCAGGGAGAAGGTGATTCTGCTTGAGGGCAGCGGATATTTTCGATAAATCGAGTGATTCAGGATCCGTTGTAATCAGCTCGATACCATGCGCACCATACTCTGCCGCCCGCTGACATTTTTCCTCAAAGGATCCAGATAGCAGCGCAAGAGGTAGAACACGGTCGACTTCGGGAGTTTGGACGGATAAAGCAATTCTCATTTTTGCTCCAAGTTAGAATTTCTCTAGTTTGCTGGTTATTATAAGCCTTCCCATAATTATGAAGCAATGATAATCCTTCCACATGACCGTTTTGTGTCATTGGAATGAAAACAGGGGAACATAGAAAGGAATGAAGATTTGAAAAAAACCTTGACAAATTAGAAAAAATGTTCTAATATTAAGACAGACACGGGAAGGTCAAACCTTACCCATGTTTTTATTTAGTCATATAGTCAAATAGTCAATAGTCTTATAGTAAGGAATTTGTGGAATAGTTGATGAGGATGTAGGAGTTTTAAGATCGAAAGGAACAGAGATCATGGGAGCACCAAAGGGAAATACGAATGCGTTGAAGCACGGGCTGTATGCAAAGCATTTTGTCATTGACCGTGCTAATATGTACCACCCATAGCCGTCCGAATGTATACCAGGCATGATCGCCCGTATACGTACCACCCATAGCCGCCTGAATGTATACCAGGCATGATCGCCTGAATACATACCACCCATCGCCGCCTGAATGTGTACCACCTTGGGGTGTGGCACAATGCTTCCAGACCAATATCTGGAGGCGAGTTACATGAAGAGGAAGCATATGAATCACATACAGGATATTATCCGGCGATTACAGCTAGGCGAGAGCGAACGGCGGATTGCCAAAGATATGCAAATTTCACAGCAGACTGTTCACAAGTATCACGAGATAGCGAAAGAGCAAGGGTATCTCGAAAAGGGGAGAGCACAGCCGAGCGAGGTTGAGTTGCTGGAAGCGTTGGGCCAGGGGTACAGGCTCCCAAGCAGGTCTCGACGGTTGATGCGTATCGGGAAGCCGTACAGGATTGGTTGAAACAAGGCGTGGAGATGACCGCCATCTGGCTGCATGGATAATAGAGAAATGGCGCTCATGGGGTGCATTGGACGGTCATATTGAGCGATCTTATACAATGGATGAGTTATTAACCAACGTGATGATTTATTGGCTAACCCAAACAGCGAACTCTTCGTCACGCTCCTACTATGAACGCGCCCGAGATAAACGGCGTTTTGGACAAAATCCACATATTACAGTACCCACTGGCGTGGCCCTCACAATGGAAACAGTCCAGCGCGCCCCGCGCGAGTGGGTGGAGCGGGTTTACACAGATATACGACATTGGACCGAATTTGATCACGGTGGGCACTTTCTGGCGACCGAGGATCCCGCATTACTTGCTGCGGATATTCGGACATTCTTTCGGAAACTACGGTAGGATGGGTGATACGGTAACCATAGCAATCAACCGCATTCAGTTTGGTGCAGAAACTGCCCGTCCCCTGCTCCAGTCCGGGTCACTAGTTGTTTTTACGACATAAAATTGGTGCCCAACTGGAATGGAGCCTGCATACGCTTGGTCGATGGTTCGACTCCATCCGGGCCCACAAGTAAAAGACCTCCTGACAGTTTCTTTTGTCAGGAGATCTTATTTATCCGGGAGGTTGATGACTTGGAAGGTAATCGATCGTTACCCTTCAACCTCGATGCGGTTCACCTGAATCTGCGAACCATTGTAGTCAGGCACATTGCTAAATAATGTGCCATACAGATGGACGATCTTGCCGCTGTCACGCAGCGCTTCGATCTGCGCTTGTACCGCCGGGTTCAGGGAATCGATGCCAAAGTAGATGATCTGCCCCAGGTCCTGCCGTTCGAAGAAGTCGTCAAACTGTGCGCCGGGCTCCGTACTCTTGATGACGCCCCACCAGTCGGCGATCTCTTCTGATGTGCCGGGTGGCATGTATCCACCCGAACCATCTCCATCCGTGCCGCCGTTTCCACCCGGGCCACCACCACTTGCTTCCGAGGCGGGACCACACTCTCCCCGGTAATAAGCCCACTCGTCACAAGTGCTGCCGTCTGGAAAAATACATACTCCGGATTGGCTGCCATCGTCAGCAGTGCGAATTTCGAGGGTGTTGCCGTTCTGTTCGCAATCGAGCGAGGCAGGATTTGGCATATTCACCTGAGGTATGTCCGTCGCGACAGGTTCAGGTGTCTGGACCACAGGAGTGCAGGCAGTCAGTGCCATCAATATGATCGTGAACGTAAAGAGTCTTTTCATTTTTTCCTTCTTTCTATTGTAGAGAGAAATCCACCAGTCCTGGTGGTTATTGGAGACCATTAATTTTGTGCACCATTTCACACACAGACGATGTGTGATTTTATATGTTCCTTTTTTAAGTGGATTTTTGAAGATTCACTCCTGACGCAGGGGGAGCGACCATGCTGGAGGATGGGTCTTTAGGTCGGTCCCGCCTTTTTTGCATTCTCTTGCCTCGATTCTGAGCGCTGGATGGGGTGAGATTTTAAACTTGGGGGCGGAGCCACTCTCCGGAGCCGGATTTAGGTTTTGCTATTTTGTCCCAGGGTAATTACCACATTTCCTTTTTTGTGTCCTTTTTCGACATACCGGTGAGCCTCGGCCATCTGTTCCAACGGATAGACTCGATCAATGACCGGTTTTATCTTTCCTGCCTCAACCAACTCCTTGATTAAAATTAAATCTTCCAGATATAACTTTGGTGTCCCCTCATCGACTGATATGTATTTCCCGGTCGGAGTTAGCGCTTTTTTAAACTGAAGTTTTGAGCTATATCTTTTTCCAACAGCATCAAAGATAAAATCATAAGATTCTCCTCTATTCGTAAAATCCTCTTTTGTATAATCAATTACCTTATCAGCTCCCAGAGATTTTACCAATTCCAAATTCGTGGTACTGCATACCCCGGTAACTTCCGCCCCAAAGTACTTGGCAAGCTGTACCGCAAAAGTACCCACCCCTCCAGAAGCTCCATAGATAAGAACTTTCTGTCCATTCTGGATATTTCCTTTCCTAAGAAAATACAATGCTAAAGTTCCTCTGGAAGGAACAGCGGCGGCTTCCTCATAGGTCAAATTGGACGGTTTTAATGCCATAATACTGTCTTGTGGCATGCACACTCCGTCTTCCGGCAGACAAGCGTACTCGGCATAAGCACCAAAACGCTTGCCGGTAAATGCAAAAATCTGGTCACCTTTTTTAAATCGTTTTACATCTTTGCCTATTGCTTCAATTTCTCCGGCTAACTCTAACCCCAGTACAGGTTTTCTTGGTCTTCTGAAACCAACAAATATGCGCATGGGGATCCATAGCAAGAAATTTACTTTACCACTTCGAACTATACAGTCCGAAACTGTCACTGCTGCTGCATGAATTTTTATCAGTACTTCATTGTCCCTGGGAGTAGGTTTTTCTACTTCTTTGAGTTGAAGAACATCCGGTGATCCGTATTTTGTGCAGACGATCGCTTTCATTATTCAAACCTTTCCTTTTTGCTTATCGAATAAATAGCCAATAACCAATCCAAGGGCAAGAAACCTTGGCAGCATTCATTCCTGTGTCGAGCAGGAGGTAAACGGAGGCATGAGCCGGGTCTCCAAGCGCTGAAAAGACTTCGATAATGACCATGATAAAAAAGCTAAGGATCAATGCCTTGAAGATGGGCTTTTTACCGGGAATCCTGTCAAAGAAACGAAGCAGGAAAAAGCTGACACACAGTGCAATCACCATGACCGCCAGCTAATGCTCCAACAAGAGCCACAGGCAGTGAAGAGATCGAGAAGGCGGCTTTATACTCCGCGGCAATGGGTGATACGGAAATTACAAAGTCAGTTATCCAGAATGCTGCGCCTCCCGCTCCAGTCAACTTATACAGTTTCTTGCAGAATTCGTGTAACGTCTGTCGCTTGCTTCGATCTGTGGCCTGGGTTTCCATGGTTGTCTACCTATTCCGCCTGAACAGACTTGGAAGCATTTGCGGATGGATCGGATCCTTTGTACAGCCGTCTGTATAGATAGCCAATACCTATTCCAAGAGCGAGAATCCTTATTACGTTAAATATTGTGCCGATGAGGAAGTAACGCAAGACATCACTTGTCGCGAGAAAACTTGAGGGACCTCCGATCGGGATTGTGACAATGATCAGGACGATGAAGCTTAGTATCACGGATTTTAAAATCGGATCCTTTGCTGGAATCTTATCAAAGAAACGAAGCAGGAAATAACTGACGCAGAATCCGATAATCAGACCACCAACCAAAGCTTCAACAAGCATTGGAAGATAAGAAATGGAAAGAGCAGCTCTATACTCCGCCGCAATGGGAGTCCGGGAAATCGCGAAGTTTGCTAACCAGAAGGCTAAGCCTCCCGCGACAGCCAGGACGAACACATTTCTCCAGATTACTTTTGATCGAATCATTTTATTTTTCTCCTTTTTTAGACCTAATTTATTTCTGATCCTTCACGCCCTTTATGAAAAGCCACAAACTAAGAGAAATTTCCGCAATAAAACTGATCACCAAACAGGGATACGAGATTATTATGAAGCCAGGTAAAAGGAACCGTTGACAAACATATATCAGAAGACCAAAACCATCAGCGATCAACAGTATGCCCAGGATTTTTGGAAGAAAGCCCGACTTGAAAACCAGAAAACCGAGAGGAAAGAGCCAGATGCCATAGGGTATCTGGGCGACAGTAGACCCAGTCTTGTACAAATTGACGAACAAAATCGCTTGCGCTTGCAGCTGATCTGGCTGGAATACTTTCAAATAATCATCTCCGCTCAAAAGCAGCAGGCTGGAAAATAGATTAAGGTGACTAATGACCAATATGGCAAACCCGCCCAGGTTCAATAACAGGAACAGTAAAGCCATGTTTTTGTCCACCGGTTTTAATAACACGTACAAATACCAGGCCGCCAAAAGAAAGAGCACATACTGAGAATAGACTGATTACAAAACCGATCCGAAATTGCGATTCATGAGCCAATATGTGATTGACCGTTACTGGGGCATCCACGGATACAAAGCGACCAAACATATTTGCTATGAACGAAGTTACGATACACATGAAATAGAGGAACCCTGCCATTCTTGCGGTCTTATTGATTGAATTCATTTTTTATTTCCTTTGAACAGGGAATAGCCCGACAGGCCAATGCCCACAATGTATAAAGCGCTCAGAGGAATATTCACTTGCCAGCGTGCGTTTCCGAGAGGTGCGGAGGCGATAAAGGCCAATATCTCGACAAAGCCAATCGCGATCAATAACAACCAGAAGGCCCATTTTTGGCCCTTGCGTAGACATAACCGGATAACGAACCAAGCCAGTACTGAGAAGGCGACCGCGTAAGAGTTATACAGGATCGTCAATGCATTGAGCGATGCAATGACCCTGGCATCCAGGCTGGCGATCTCTGAGTTTTCAAACACCATTCCCAGAAGCGGTGAATTTCCAATATGAAAGACGACAGTGGCCAGTATCAAGGTGGAGATAAGAAAATTAAGGCCGCTCCATAAAGAGAGAAATCTCGAACCTGCTTTTAACATTTTGGCTTACTCCTTTAGATGAGTTGTGTCCGCTTTTTAGAGCCTATTCCATGAGCACTACCATGGTGCTGAGCGGCGAGGGGAGAGGGAGGGTCTTCAGCCCTCCATCGCCCTGAAAGTGTAAATCTATGCCGCGTTCAAGACCTCGTTCGTCGTTGTTCTCGCAACCAGCCTCAACTCAGGCTGGTTCTTGATCCTTTGCGCCCATGATCAGCAGCCACAGCGTAAGGGAAAATTCCCCAATAAACCCTGCCACAGAACTCACGTAGGTTAATACGACGTTGCCCGGGAAAAAGAAGAACTGAACTGGAAACATGAGCCAGGCAAAACACTCAACCAGCAAGATGATGCCCAGGAACCTGGGAAGGATGCCCGACTTGTAAACCAGGTAACCCAGCGGAAAGAGCCAGGCGCTGAAAAAGATCTGGGCGATCCCCGAGAACCCGTTCTTGTAGATATTCAGGGATAACATCGCCAGGGCTTGCAGTTGATCGGCCTGGAATGCTTTCAAGTAATCCGCGCCGCTCAAGATCACTTGGCTGGCGATCAGAAAGAGATCGCTGAAACAATGGACGGCGACACCACCCAGGTTCAATAACAGGAACAGCAAAGCGAGGTTCTTGTTCACCGGCTTCAGCAACACGTACAAAGCCCAGGCTGTCAAAAGAAAAAGCACAGCCGAAACCACGTCGAGCACGAAGCCGATCCGGAATTGCCATGCAGATTCCATGATATTCCTGGCGGTCGTCGCCGCATCTCCCAATATGATCAGCTTGGAACGACCAAGCACATTGGCGAAGATGGAAACCACGATGTAAATAAGATACAGCAACCCTGCGATTCTTGCGGTCTTTTTGTTCGTATTCATTTTTAATCTCCTTTGTTGAATGATATGGATAAGTATCATTTTTTCCGGTCTTATTGAATTAATTCATGCTTTATCTCCTTTGAACAGGGACCAGCCCGACAGGCCGATGCCCGCAAGGTATAAAACGCTCTGAAGGACATTCACCTGCCAGCGACCATGCCCGATGTATGAGGAGGCCAAAAATGCCATCACTTCGATGAAGCCGATCACAAAGGCCAACATCCAGAAAGCTGATTTTTGACCGGAGAGCAGGTTTTTGCGGATGAGCGGCCACGTCAGCACCGAGATAACCAGCGAGCAAGAGTTGTACAGGATGGTAAAACATTGGAGTTGTTATCATAAGCAAACCTCCTTACAAAGTAACTGCCTTCCAATTACGATTTGACATCTGACGCATCCGCTTGGTCGTGTTCGACAGGACAGACCGAGAGCAATGGCATGCCCAAGTCACGAACTTTTTTGAGCAAGCCATGCAATGCGGCCTGATCGATCACCGGGCCGGTTAATAACGTATCGCCGTTGTCTTCCAGCGTGATGGTCAGGCCCTCGAACCGGTCAACCCACTTGGCATCAAGGTGCCCCTTGATGCGGATTTTATATACTCCTGGCTCGTAATGATCCTGCGGTGATTCGTGTTTTTCACTCATTCTGTGCCTCGTACATTTTTTCTCCATAACGAATGGATCTTCTTGTGCTGCATTCGTTCTTATCTTCAGCCACAATATAACAATTAATGTGGGGGGATGTCTCCCCCAGATGTGGGGATGTATGTGGGGATATTTGAGGAAGAGGCCGAGGATATAAAAAACCCTGCCAGATGAACTGGCAGGGCAAAATCGATTCCTGGCTCGGGCAAATATGCTTTTACGTGGCTAGATCAAATTCAGCTCAGCCGCCCGTTTGACGGCCGCCCGGCGATTATTGACATTGAGTTTAGTGTAGATGCTCTTGGTATGTGTGCGCACCGTGCTCAAGGCGATCACGAGTTCACGGGCAATCTCCGGACCGGAAAGGTCGGTTTTGAACATGCGAAGAACTTCCAACTCACGCTGGCTTAGCGGCTCGACCATTATAGATTTTAGATTGTCGATTTTTGATTGCAGCATGGCCACCGGAGGAGTAAAGGCCGCCAGGAGTTTGTCCACGTACTCGATCGGTTTATTACCTTCACGCGCCTGTTTTTCAATCCACAATCTATAATCTAAAATCAACAATCGCATTGGCTCACCTTCGTCCACAAACATGCGGACGTAGCCCTCCGGTTCAGCCAGCGTCAGAGCCTTTTGCAGCGGTTCGAGAGCAGCCGGGAGGTCCCCTTGGGCGTGATAAGCGAGCGCCTGCAATACCAGAATTTCGATCACGCTTCCCTTCCCGCCGCGTTCTTCCGCGGCTTTCAGCAGACGCTTCAGCAGCCCCACTATCTCTTGAATGGAGCGGTCTGCGCGGTCGTTCTGATGGAGGGCCAGGAGCAGCCTAGCCAGGGTGATGTGATCGAACTCAAGCAGGTAGCTGAGTTCGTTTTCAACAGACAGTCCCTGCTCACGCGCCCAGCCCAGGGCTTCACCCAACCGACCCTGGGCCACCCACACGTGTACCTTCCGCGTCGCGATCGGACGCACATTCGGTGAAAGGGCACTATCATATAGGCGCTCGGCTTGCTCGAGCAGGTCGAGCGCGCCATCGAGATCGCCCTGGGCCTCCCGTATGCGCGCCATCGCCGCGCACCAGCGATATGGGTTTTGTTGTAACCCGGCCAGATCACCCAGAGCCTGGCTTGTGATCAGGTGCTGCGTGGCGGTCTTCAGATCGTTATGCTCACGGTAAAGGTCGCTCATGCCCACGTGCATATCTGCGGCTCCCCGCAGGACTGGCGCGCCTGGCTCCGTCGCCCACTGCAACCCCCGCTTATAGGTGGCCATTGCCGCGTGGAGACGGCCTTGCGCGGTTTGTATATCCGCCAGTACGATGGAGCCGCCGATGGCGGAAGAGATGTACCCGGCCAGCCGCACATGCGCCACGCCATCAGCAGTCATCTGGCGGGCGGTCTCGAGATCCCCGTTCGCCCATGCGGCGAGCCCCAACTGCGAGGCTGCCCCACCGATCATCAGGTGGTTGTCCACAGGTGCGAGATCGAGCACCCGTCGAGCGTTTTTCGTAGTCTCGGGCATATCGCCCCTGGCCAGGGCCTGCGCGGCACGCAGAAGAGCGATCATACCCGGCAGACGGCGAAATTCTTCCTCGTTCACGACGACCATCCCCGCGGTGGCGGCCGTCGTGTCCAGCCACCGTTCGGCGTCCCGCAGTCGTGCATCAACGGCCTCCAGCTCGCCGCCACCAAACAATGCAAAAGCATAGTCAACGCAGAGCACCGGCCTGAAGTGGATCAGCTCGTCGGGCAGCGCCTTTAGCCAGCCAAGCTCTGTGACCGTGGCTCCCTGTCTATTCCTGCGCATTTCTGGCACAGCGAGTTCGATCAATCCCGCCGCTCGCTCGAAATCCTTGGCAGCCAGCGCGTGGCGGATGGCATCGGGAGGCAGACCGTTTTTCTCATACCATTCGCTTGCTCGACTGTGCAGGGCGGATACCCGCTCTGGCTGCGTCCCCATTAGGTATTCTTGCAGAACATCGGCGAAGAGATGGTGATAGCGATACCACTGGCGCTGATCGTCGAGCGGGATGACGAATAGGTTGCCTCGCTCCAGGGCCTTTAGTACCTCTTTGCCATCCACCTGTCCGGTAACGGCGTCGCACAAAGGGCCGCATAACTGGTCGAGGATGGAGGTTTGGAGCAAGAAGCTGCTGACACGTTCGGGCTGGCGCTGGAGAACCTCTTCCACCAGGTAGTCCAGGATAAAACGGTGGCTGCCGGTGAAGGATTGGATAAAACTGGTCGTATATGGCTGCCCCTGCATGGAGAGTGACCCTTGCATAGCCAGGGCAGCCAGTTGCAAGCCGGCGATCCAGCCTTCGGTGCGGGCTTCCAGCGCGGCGATGTCCTCCGCTGAGAGGTTCAGGCCCATCATCTGGTTGAGAAATTCAGCCGCCTCGGCTGGAGTAAAACGCAAGTCGGCGGCACGCAGCTCGGTTAATTGACCCCGGGCGCGTAAACGGGCCAGGGGCAGGTCAGGATCCTCGCGGCTGGCGATAACCAGGCGCATGTGTGGCGGTAGATGCTCGAGCAGAAAGGTAAGGGCTTCGTCGACCGGTTTGGAATCGATCACATGGTAGTCGTCCAGGACAAGGATAAAATGATCCGGGATGGTGGTGATCTCGTTGAGCAGGGCTGTCAGAATCAATTCGGGAGGTGGTGGCTGAGGGGATTGAAGCGTTCCCAACATCCCCTTTCCGATGTTCGCCATAATCGTCTGTAAAGCAGCAACTAGGTAAGTCAGAAAGCCCGTGGGGGCGTTATCCCCTTCGTCCAGTGACAGCCAGGCGACCGGTCGCCCGCAACTGGCGATCCATTCGCTGACCACCGTGGTTTTACCAAATCCGGCAGGGGCGGAGATGAGGGTCAGTTTGCGGCTTGCAGAGAGGCCCTCGTTTAGCCGCTCGATCAGGCGCGGGCGCGGGACAAGGCCGGGCCGTAGCGGGGGGATGTACAGTTTTGTGGCCAAAATTGGCACGGGCATAGATCAATTATAAGGCATACACACCAAGGTTTATTAAAAGGAACTTATCACGCGGGTTGAAGAATTCCTGCCCAACCTTAGTAGGTATACCCTGGTCACGGAGGCCGCCTCCAACCTGACCTATGAATGCCACACCTCGAACTGGCACGGTAGAGCCGCACCTTTCATAAATATATTCTGAAATCTCGGGGTATGGCTCCGAGATTTCGTGCTATAATGAATTCATGATCAAACGCCCCGCTTATCTCAAATCCTTGAAAACAGCTGTTCGCCGCTCCCCTGTCACAGCTTTGCTGGGACCGCGGCAAACGGGGAAAACCACCCTGGCGCGCCTGTTTGCAGAAGACCAACTCGCAACTTTCTTTGACCTCGAATCCCTTCCGGATCAACGCCGGCTCCAAAATCCTGAACTGGTGCTGGGAAATCTGGAAGGCCTTGTGATCCTGGACGAGATTCAACTGATGCCGGAACTGTTCGGCACTTTGCGAGTCTTGGTGGACCGTCCGGGACAAAAAGCGCGCTTCATCATCCTGGGTAGCGCCTCGCCTGAAATCATCCGGAATGCATCAGAAACCCTCGCCGGACGGATCGAGTTTGTGGATCTAAATGGATTTGATCTAGCCGAGGTCGGGAGTTCGAATTGGGAATCGTTATGGATGCGAGGAGGATTCCCACGCTCTTACCTTGCAGATAATGAGGCCGACAGCCTGATCTGGCGGGAAGGATTTATCCGCACCTTCCTGGAACGAGATATTCCACAACTCGGCATTCAGATCCCTGCCACTACCATGCGGCGCTTCTGGACCATGTTGGCGCATTATCATGCCCAAACTTGGAATGCCTCTGAGCTCAGCCGCGCAATGGGGTTGTCGGATAAAACTGTGCGCGGATATCTAGATGTCCTTACCGGCGCTTTTATGGTGCGACAACTCCAACCATGGTACGAAAACATGAGCAAACGCCAGGTGCGGTCACCGAAGGTCTATCTGCGCGACAGCGGCCTCCTGCACAGCTTGCTCAACATAGATGATATGAATACCTTGTTAGGCCATCCCAAGGTTGGTGCTTCCTGGGAAGGATACGTGATCGAACAAGCTCTGCAAATAATCCGTCCGTCAGAAGCATACTTCTGGGGAATCCATAATAGTGCGGAGCTTGACCTGTTACTCTTCCATAAAGGGAAACGCTATGGCATCGAAGTGAAGTTCAGCGAAGCTCCCGAGATCACCCGTTCGATGCAAACCGCGCTGCACGATCTGGATCTATCTCATCTGTGGGTGATCTATCCCGGAGCAGATGTTTATCAGGTTGAAAAGCAGATCTCAGTTCTCCCTCTTCAGAAAATTCCGGAATTAATCCATCTTATTTAAATGGCCAGTAGACATGAGTTGGACGAATGGGTGTCAGCCCCCTTTATTAGCAGAATCGGTGCAAAAGGTTAATAACAGCTCTTGCTATTAACATTTAGGTCACGAATTCCAAAAGTGGATAAGCCATAGACCATATAGAACATATGGAATGTTGCTATACTTGACTACAGAACATCTGTTCTGTATAATGACTCTAAACTCAGATTGCCTATTGTCCAGTTTAGAGAGAGTATCACGATGTCACCGCAGCACCTTAAAAGCCGAATAGCACAAGCTTCACTCGTTTCTCCTCACTGGACCCCCCTAACAGTCACAGAAAGGAGAAATGAACATGGCAAAAAAGCGAGGCAACAACGAAGGCACGGTCTACAAGCGGAAGGATGGGCGCTGGTGCGCCCAGGTCAGCCTGAGCGGCAAACGCATCACCAAGTATGCCAAGACCCAGCGCGAGTGTCATGACTGGGTCCGGGAGATCACGAACAAGATCGAGCACGGCATGTCTTTCGATGCCACCCAGCTGACCCTGGAACGCTACATGGAAAGCTGGCTCACTGGCAAAGACCTTTCCATCCGGCAGAACACGGCACGCAACTACCACCGCTATGCGGAACAAGATATCTTGCCCGTGATCGGAAAAATGCGGCTCCAGAACATCCAACCAGCCCATATCCGTCAGTTGTACCTGCGGATGCAGGCGGAAGGGAAAGGCGAGCGCACCATCCAGTTGGTCCATTCGACCCTGCACTGCGCTCTCAAGCAGGCAGTTCGGGAACGGTTGATCGGGTACAACCCGATGGATGCCGTGGAGCGTCCCAAGGTGGAGACGAAGGAATTTCACATCTTCACCGAAAGCCAGGCACGTACTTTCCTGGAAGCAGCCAGGGGTCATCCTTATGAAGCTCTTTTCTATCTGGCCCTGACCACTGGTCTGCGCAAGGGGGAATTGCTCGGTTTGATGTGGGACGATGTGGATTGGGAAAAAGGAACCCTGCGTGTCGAACGGCAGCTCCAACAGGCATACAGCAGCAGTGCGGTGCTTGTCCCGACCAAGACCAGGTCCGGGCGCCGCCAGATCAAACTAGGCAAGATCGGCCTGGCAATGTTGGAAGCACACCGCCAAAGGCAGGAAGCCCTGAAGACCCTGGCTGGAATCAGTTGGAAAGAGAATGGCATGATCTTTACGACCAGCATTGGCACCTATGCCAGCCAGAGCAAAGTCTCCAAGGAGTTCAAACAGATACTGAGCGAGAACGCCTTGCCGGACATCCGCTTCCACGATCTGCGTCATACTTCGCTCTCCCTGCTCCTCGATATTGGAACACCGGTCAACACGGTACAACACAGGGCAGGGCACTCCAAGGCGAGTGTCACCACCGATATTTATGGGCATGTAATGGCCCATTCCCAGGATGCGGCAGCCGAAAATATCGAGCAGATCGTGAAACCGCTCACAATCGTTTCGCAGTAGGGTCGCAGTGGATTTTGGCCAAAAAACGCCATGAAAGAAGCAGCCCCCCATATTTGGTACGGTAGCCTACAACGAAACCGCTAAATATGGGGGTGAAAGAAAAGTCTAGAAGCTATGGAAAGGTAACCAAGTGGCTCATAATC
>CAWHGD010000001.1:0-45450 GCA_963828815.1 uncultured Chloroflexia bacterium | reverse complement strand
AGTATCACCGTTTCTGGAAAAGGGAACGGGCCGGGTACATTCAGATCGCGAAAGGTAGAAGGTAGAATGCAAGGTCGCCCAAAACCATCGAATTGAAGCATTTCGTCAACCAGGATGGTGATCCATCATACTATTAGTGGTGGCGCACATTCTCAATGAGATGCCGTGGATCGTTAACCTGGCGGATAGGATCATCCCTCTTCGACCCATGTTTCGGTATACAATAAGATCAAATCGAAAAAGACGAAGGTCACATATCCTGACTTTATCCATGAATGGATCCCCGAGTTTCAGGATTAGATCTATAAATCCTGATAAGAATGAAATCATTTTCAAATCAAATTATCGCTATATTGGTGCTCAATCCAACCATCCTTCCCTAGTCGCCAGGAAATCGATCCCGGAGGAGGAAATCCTTTCCGGGATAACCTGCAACAGTCGTTGACAACAGACATTCGTATATTGCTCAGATCGGCAATCATCGCAGCCTTCCCCATATATATGATCCCTTTAACTGACAGAGGAAAATGACAAATACAGCATCCGTCGCAGTTCTACCGATTGGAGAATTTGACACCGATCGTGTCAAGAACGAGTTTGCCGCGGTCATCGGAGCTCTCAATATTTTTCAAACGAACCTGATCGTCTCCGATCCCGTTTCGGGAGTGGAGCAAGCCCGACAATCTGTAAAGACCTTGTCAGAACAGAATCTCGACCTCCTTCTCCTCGTCGTTCTACGAGGCCTCAGCGCAGAGACGATCGAGACGGCGGCAAGGACAAGTCCTGTGCCTTGCCTGGTTTTACCACTCCAGGGGAGATATGCCCTGCCAAGCAGCGCCCTGGCTGTCGGTGCGATGCAAGAGACGAAGGTTCCGATTGAATTGTGCTATGCCCCCCCGGATCACCCGGAATTCACCCGGAGACTCGGCTGTTTCGTACGGGCGGCAAAAGCCTATTCACAGATCAGGAAATGCCGCATCGGTGTTGTCGGTACTCTTTTTCCGAATCTTGTTTCTTGCCGATATGATGCCCACATCGTCAGCTCCAGGTTGGGGATCACCCTTCTTCCCATCTCCTTTGATGCTGTCCGCAGTTCACTATTCAAACCATTTCTGGAAATGTCCAGGCGCTCAAAAAGTCACACAAGGAGATCACACGTGCCTACAAGGTGGATGAAGTGGATGGGAACCCCCTGGATGCAGGCATTAAACTTCACCTGGCGTTAAAGCAGATTGCTCTTGAAGAAAATCTGGATGGTTTTGCTGCGGAATGTTGGTCAGGATTTCCGAAGGAACTCGGCCTGAATCCCTGCCTGGGTTTTATCGAAGATACCTACACTCTCGCCTGCGAAGGCGACGTGATGTTGTGCGTCTCGCTCTTGATCATCCGTTATCTCACTTCCAGAAGCAGCTTTGCCGGCGATCTCTATGACATGGACCTTGATGGAATCCTCACCCTGACCCACTGCGGTGCCCCCGCATCGCTCGCCTCAAATAAAAGCGAGGTGGTCTTGGCGAAATCTCAACTCGCTTCGGAGCGAGGCTTTGACACCTTGACCTGCCGACCAGAGCTGGAACGAGGTCCGGTGACTGTCTTCCGGTTCTATGGAACGGAATGTGATAAGTTGCACCTGGCTTCGGGTGAATTGATCAGCTGCGAACAATCCCCACACCTGACAGCCAAAATAAAACTAAAGGGTAACCGCTGGGATTTCCTGGAACAATGTCTTGGAAATCACTACCTGGCCGTTGCAGGAGACATACGAAGTGAATTGAGGCTGCTTTGTAAGTGGTTTGGAGTAACGATATTTGAAACATAACCCAATGCCCTTATTCGTCAATTGCTGGGTGGAACACCCTTCGCTATTAGGTTCATGATCTTTTGCAGGATAGGAGTAAAGAATGGTCCAACTGGCAGCTTTTCCGAAGTGCTACCTGGACGATATCATCATCCACAAGTCCATGACGCTTTTCGAGTGGATAGAGAAAGCGAGTCAGCTCGGTGTGGACGGTCTGGAGATGCACAATCTTTTTTTCAATGGTGCGGGAAATACCTTCCTGGATGAAGTGATAGAGAAATGCTCACAACTTGGTCTGGCTATGCCCATGATGTGTTTCTCCCCGGATTTCAGCCAGCCTGACTATAAAAAACGCTTGGAGGAGCTTGAGAACCAGAAGCAAGCCATCGATTTGACAGTTAAATTGGGTGGGCGGTTCTGCCGGACGCTGACAGGGCAGAACCGTCCTGGCCTCGACCATAAAAAAGTGGTAGCCTGGTGCGTTGAGATGATTCGCGAGACCGTCGCTTATGCAGCTGACCGGGGTATCATTATCAATATCGAAAACCATTACAAGGACGGTTACTGGCAATATCCCGAGTTCGCCCTTCGCTCTGAGGTTTTTCTCGAGATCATCGGGCAGATCGATTCCCCCTTTTTCGGAGTCAACTTCGATCCTTCCAACACAATTGTCGCCGGGGAAGATCCACTTGAATTACTGCAGAAGATCAAAAGCCGGGTCGTCAGCATGCATGCCAGTGACCGCTATCTAAAGGACGGCAGCCTCAAAGACCTGCGAAAAATGGAACTGGACCCCGTATATGGTTATGCCAATTCAATTCAGCATGGAGTGATTGGACAAGGCTTGAACGACTATGACGCCATCTTCCGTATTCTCAGGGATTCAGGCTTCGATGGTTGGATTTCTATCGAAGACGGCATGAACGGAATGGATGAACTGAGCCAATCGGCTGAATTCCTGAAAAGGAAAATCGAACAGTACTTTACGTGTTGACTCAAAGGTTCATTTTTTTTATCTCATCTTGAGTGACCAAAACCAATGGTCGCAATGTAAACCCGCCATCGAAAACGATGTTGGTTCCGGTAGCAAATGAGGTCTTTTCCGAGGCCAGGAAAGCGTAAATGGAGCTCACGTCCTCGGGCAACCCGAGCCGGCCGAGAGGGATGTTCCCCATGAATCCTTCTCCTGTCCTGGGATCGTTGGCTGCCTTCTCTAAAACCCCCTTAGCCCAATTCGGCGAGTTGATCAATCCAGGTGAGACAGTGTTGACCCGGATGCCGTATGGAGCCAACTCGATGGCCGCTGTCTCTGCAAAGACCTGTACCCCGGTCTTGCTTACTCGGTAGGCTGCTTCCTTGTAAGCGGGATTGAATTGGATCGTTGAAGAAGTGAACAACATTACCCCTTTCCTCCTTTCGACCATGTGCCGGGCCACCTCGCGCGTGCACAACATGGCACCGGTCAGATTCACTCCCAGGATCCGGTTCCAGCATTCCATGGTGATCTTGGTGACCGGTTCCCACTCGATAATCCCGGCATTGCTGACAAAGATGTCGATGCTGCCCAATTTATCGATGGCAGCCTGTACGAAGCGGATGACCTGATCCTCGATTGAGACATCGACTTCCATTACGAAAGCATTTCTGTCCCAACCCCCTGACCTGCTCCTGGGTCGATCCCTTCCCACTCTCGATCTTCACATCACAGTA
Organism: uncultured Chloroflexia bacterium; assembly: GCA_963828815.1. Lineage (GTDB taxonomy): Bacteria > Chloroflexota > Anaerolineae > Anaerolineales > Villigracilaceae > UBA877. Next base: position 41,942 of record CAWHGD010000001.1, on the reverse strand, counting down.
GGCGACGTCCACCCCTTCGCGTGCCAGGGCAAGGCAAATCTCCTTGCCAATCCCCCGCTCCCCTCCGGTTACGAGTGCTTTCTTGCCATTCAGTCCTAGGTCCATAACCATCCTCCTGGAATTCAAGATGCAGGTGAATTTGTGTCTCGCGATTTATTCTGCACCACCCATTTTTCGTTTCAATGAATATTACCTACTCAACTATAAGATGATACCAAATCCATTGTTTTTCGAGACCATTCCCATAATCGTTGCGGTTGATATTGCACCGTGCTTATGTCCTTCATGATGATTTCAACCACACATCCCTTGGTTTTTTCCAGGACCTCCCGAAGATCTTCTCGAGCTGCGTCCGGGTTCCATTGATCTACTGCGAAGATTGCGGGGTTTGGTTTATACGACAAAACATACTTTCCGTTTGAATTCTCGACCATCCTCTCCAGGTGCGCCCAGGGGCTTATCGATACCTTTCGCAGGTTGGGTATTGTCTTGAGAATTTCCATCTTGTTATGCAGTGCATCACAGCATCCATAGTAATTCAATCCAAATTGCTCCATCCATCGTATCTCGTATTGCAGGGCAAACTCCTCATGCATTTTTGGAGAGACTCCTGAGAATATTTGAGCTGCGCCGCATCCCCACTGGTCGCTAGTCTGCACCTGCCTTGAGTTGAATCCCGGTTGTGGTAATTCGTAGGTGTAACCAAGACCCCCGGACCCGACCCGGTAGTTGCCATCAGTCACAGAGAGAAGATTTAATTCTTTCCATTGCTCCAAACGGCTCAAATATCCATTGATAAGGCGATCCATTACTTGATGGACGAGGTCAGGACGTAACACGAGATCCATCATCGCCTTTTGCACGCCCCACCATTGGATCAACTCGTCCCACGGGGCAAACCATGAATGGACGATTCCAACCTTATCAATAGTCAGAATATCTCCAAATGCATCCTTGAGGGATTGATAATTTCGCTCGCTGGCTTGCTCATCATGTGATACAAGTGGAAATTTAATTTTCTCCAGGTCTTTCTCATTATCAATCTGCGATTGGAAACCCCTGGATATGACATCGCTGCTTTGATCTGTTATTACCTTTTCGCTGTGTTCGCTTATCCCAAACCCTGAATCATGAATAACAAGCGGCGAATAGAATTTCGCCTCCACAACCATGTCGGCAGGCATATGATTCCACTGGTAGATTGTCTGACGCAAGTTTTTTTCCACTTCCTGGTTAAAGGATCCGGTTGTCTGCAGCTCCAATTCCCCTTCCACATCCATCTCGTGCCACGGAATTTCGTTTATCCACACGAGTGGTCTGCCCAGTTGATTGCCATTGAGCCGTTTCCATTCTAAAATCTTTTCTGCATGGATCGGCAGCGAGGCAATTTCAGCCTGTCGATCGGCGAGACGACGCAGAATTGACCTGTCTTTTTGAAGCATACTCATCGATGCGACCTGGCATTTCCCTGCCCATTATCCATACTACTTATTGAACGCTTACAGGGCATGTAAATACGCGCTCTTTGACCACTGCCTTTTTTTCTCCGGAAACAGTAAACCCGCCTTCACACCGAATATCGGTGGAGGACGAGCCGACCATCACCTTGAACGATCCACTTTCGACCACGAGATTAAAATCTGCATCGTAGAATGCCAGTTGGTCCATGGGCAGGTGGAAGGAGATGATTTTATTTTCGGCAGGCGCAAGGTTTATACGGATGTAACCTTTGAGCTCCTGAACCGGGCGAGGCAGGCTTGCGAATTCATCCTGAATATAGAGCTGGACGACTTCATCACCGGTTATGCTGCCGGTATTGGTGATCTTGACCGAAATATCGAGTGTATCCCCGGCAGTCAGTTCCGATTTGGAGAGGGCAAAATCGGTGTAACCAAATGTGGTATAGCTCAATCCATATCCAAACGGGTAAAGCGGACTGGCGTCCAGGCTGACATAATTGACATACCATTCAGAGCGACCGGCGCTGGGTTTATGATTATAGTAGATAGGTGTCTGACCGACATGACGCGGGAAAGTCATTGTTAATTTGCCACCGGGATTGTTTTCACCAATCAATGTCGCCACGATCGCTGCCGCGCCTTCTTCGCCTGGGAGCCACGCTTCGAGGATGGCATCCGCTTTTTCAACAATGGTGTTGATGGCGTAAGGGCGACCGGTCACCAGCACAACGATCACTGGTTTTCCAGTGGCGAAAATCTCTGCGGCGAGTTTCTCCTGCACGCCAGGTAGAATCAAGTCAGCACAGTCGCGGGTTTCACCGACGGTACAAACTGGGGTCAGTCCAGCCCGATCGCCTAGGACGAGAATCACTGCCTCGGCAGAATTTGCAGCCTGTAGGCTTTCGTTGAAACCTGATTCGTCTTTGTCCAGGTTGTCGCAGCCTCGCGCATAGTGAATGTCTGTGTCGGGCAGAGCAGATTTCAAGGCGGTAAGCAGCGAGGGTACTTTAACAGCAAACTGTTCAATATGAGACAAAGCCTCATTGTCAAATCGGGAATCAGTCGGAGAAAAATATTTCATGATATCCAGCATGGATGCATAACTATAATCGCCAAGGAAACTGCGCCCACTATCGGCATTGGGACCGATTACCGCCAGAGAATTGAATTTCCTGAGTGGGAGCGCGCCGTTATTCTTCAGCAGCACCATGCTCTTGCAGGCAATTTCGTATGCCAGGGCGCGCTGGGGAGCGGTTTCAAAGAATTCAGGGACGCGGCCTTCCTCAACAAACGGATTTTCGAAGAGGCCGAGTTCGCCTTTTTTACGAAGGATGCGCTCGACGGCGGTGTCCACAAATTCGAGGCTGATTTCACCCGCTTCGAGCGCAGCGCGTAGCGGTTCATTGTAATAACTGTAAGTTGGTAGCTCAACATCTATTCCTGCACGCAAGGCAAGAGCAGCTGCTTCTTCGGGGTTGGAGGCAGCACGATGATAGGAGAAAATCATCCGGATGGCTTCATAATCTGAGACCAACAGGCCGTCAAATCCAAGTGCCCTGCGCAGGATATCTGTAAGAATGTGGCGGGAGGCAGCAACCACTGCTCCATCGAGTTCGGGATAAGCGTTCATGATGCTGGCTATGTGTGTGTCGCGGATAGCCGCCTGGAACGGTACGAGATAAGTATCCCAAAGATCATGCCTGGCTATCTGGGAAGGGGCACAATTTTGCCCTGCCTGCGAAGCGCTATGCCCGACAAAGTGCTTTCCGGTGGCCATGATGCCTGTAGCGAGGCTTTCGCCTTGCAAGCCGCGCACATATTCCATCCCAAAATGGCTGACAAGTGTGGGATCTTCCCCAAAAGTCTCCTCAACACGTCCCCAGCGTGAGTCACGGGCGACATCGAGCAAGGGTGCCAACCCCTGATGTGCCCCCACACCCCGCAATTGCCTGCGAATTTCTGCGGTCATTTTGGCAGCCAGTTCAGGCCGGAATGTGGAGGAAAGCCCGATCATTTGCGGGAACATCGTACCACCCAGGCCCATGTACCCGGAACAGCATTCCTCATGGACAATGGCTGGAATACCGAGGCGGGTCTTCTTTGTCAGGAAGTGTTGCAGGGCATTATTAAATTTTGCAACCGCGGCTGGTTCCAATAAGGAGTCTCCAGCGGTTCGTGTAATTTGCCCAATGCCGTGTCGAAGCAATATCCTGGCTTTGGCAGGCGAAAAATTCCCCTTTTCCTGGATTTCGTGCATCCAATACGAGCCGAGCTGGACAAGTTTTTCATCCAGGGTCATCCGGGCCAGGAGAGATTGCGGGGTGGGAGAAGACATGGTCGTTTTGGTATCAAGATGAGAGAATCAAGTTTTCACTGCCGGGGTTTTGCAAAATTTACAGGCGAAAGCGGCGTGCCTCATCCAGCAGGATGGCAAAGTTCTTCAGAGGGATGTAATTGGCGATCGAATTGCCGGATCCGAAGGCGAAGCGACCACCGGGCATACAGGCTTCCAGGATGGAGCGTAGGTACTTGCGCAACTCATCCTCTGGCAACGTGGCGAGCTTGTCTATGTCCGCCCCTCCCATCAGGGCGATGCGATTCCCAAAGCGTTCTTTGACCTCGCCCACCGGCAGGATTACATCCTGAAAGGAGTGAAAACCATCGATCTTGACCATGTCGATCAGATCATCCATAACCGAGGGTGAATTCCGGTACAGGTTGCCACAGCTGTGGATCCAGAAAGGTTTGCCTTGTTCGTGTGCAAGGGCGGCATATTTTGCCAGCCAGGGGAAGAGCAGGCGTCGCAGGTCAGCCGGCGAGATCATCGTGCCGGTCCGGAAGCCGATATCGTCGGCGTGGAAAATGGCGCCTACCACGTCGCAGTCCACGGCGGACTGGTAATACTCATAGACAAGCTGTCCGCAGCGGTTGAAGACGGCCTCCACCAGTGTCGGATCAGCACGCATAAGGAAGAAGAGTCCTTTAAACCCAAGCACGGCTTCGATGACATTCTCGAACAGGGAAGCCGATACGCTGACCTTCATACCCTCCGGTATAAAATGACAGGCCATTTCAAGGGTCTCCGGAGCTGCGTGGATCTGATCCCAGGGGAAGCACTCGAAGTCCTCCCACGAACGAATCAGCGCCCCGGATTCATCCACCCATTCCCTGAGCCCGCGCGATTCTTCGGCTGTGTCAGCGACCTGAATGATTTTTCCGGGTGGATTGTTTTTCCAAAGCGGGCAGAGCGGGACGAAATCATAACCCAGGCGGTAATAGATGTCTATCAGCTCCTGGTAATAATGGCTGTCCGGGATGGAGGGCCAATACACACCGTGTGGCATAGCTGAGGGTTTCCCCAAGAGTGATTCCTGGATGGCACGGAGCACTTCGTGATCAATGGCTATTTCGACGATGGGAACCCGGTCAGGGGGAATTTCGCCTTTCAGGATTCGTACCAGACTGTCGAAGTCAGGGGTGGGATGCTCGAGTAGCAGACCCGGCATAGGTCAGATGACCTCCAGGTCGTCCATCCCCGGCAAAGTGGGAAACTCGCCATGTGGTTCGGCCTGGTACCAAAACCCGGTGGAAGCAATATCGTCCTGGCGGGGATAAAAACGACCTTTCCCTCCCTGAGGCGATCGGAAGCCCAGGTCTTGAATGGTCACCCGCAGGTCTTTTTGGAAGCGGATGGGATCCAGGATATGCCAACGGTAAAGCCCGAACCGCTGCTGGGACTGGTATAGACCATCCGGCTGGATGACCTGCGGCATACCAAGGAAGGGAGTGGAGTAAAGTCCATATTGCCCCAGGGGGCTTTCGAAGCTCCAGGCGCCCCCGAAATAATCCTCCGTGCCGGTACCGCAGATGGTGGGCCAGTCAGAATCGCCATCCAGGTAGAACTTGATCTCCCCTTCGCCCCACCAGTAATTATTATGGACGCCCCACGCCAGGTAGGTGCCCACGTAATGACCCTGACCCTGAACGCCATCCAGCATTGTGTGAACTTCCATACTTTTGACCGGATCGCTTCGACGCCATTGAGCATGAAAATACGCCCGGTCTTCAGGGACTTCGGTCAGGGTGTAATCGATCTGGTAGAAGAAATCGTTTGCTTCATCGGAAGATGGATTTTCAATGCTGATGCGCGCCCGGTGGCGAAACGGCATCTCCCAGTAGCAATTGAAACCGCCAGCAGGATTGACCGCCACGGGCAGTGAGGCAATGTTACATCGAACACCCCATCCGTTGCAAAAAAAGTCTCCCACTGGTACTTCTACTGAAGGAGCAGCCTCGTCATCCCAGGTTAAACGCAGGACAAGCTTCCGCCAGAGCGAGGGAGCCATGGTCATCCAGATATGCTGGATGGCGCCCGGGCCTTGGATGTCTGCCAGGGTAACAGTTTGGTGCGGAGGAATGTTTATGCACGGCGAGACTTTCCAACCCCGACCCAGCTCGCGAGAGTAGCTCTCTTTGGTATCGGGGATCGCCATCCCGCCACGTCCTTTTTTACCGTTGGGGTTTTCTGCGCTGATCGAGCGTGAAATCGCATTCGACAGGCGGGGAAGATTCCCCAAACCCATGCCGAGTCCATTGAATGGAATGGTCATAGCTTATTCCTCTCTTACGGACATTTCCAGGTGGTACTCAGTCGTTTGACCAGGTGCCAGCATCACCAGGGTGCCGCGCTTCCGCTCGGAGACACGACCTTCCACATGACAGTTGGCTGGCTCGATGCCCAATACGTGTGTGCCTTCAGCGGGCATTTTCCACTGCACCAAAATCGGCAGGTTGCGCGCATCCCAAGACAGACGCACCGTGAGCGGCCTGTCTACCAATGGAAAATGCGGATTGCGTATCGTGACAGCAGCCATCCGATCCGCTCCGGTGGAGAGATTCTCATGGTAGTAGACCCGCTCCCGGACGCCTGCCTGAGGTACTTGCCACTCTCCCAGGCCTTCGACGGGTAAATCCGGCTCGCGTGGGATCACATCACCCGTTGGAAATTGGATCTCCGTATCCGCATCCATGAGAGGAAAACCAAAGTTGAAATGGTATAACAACATAAGCGGTGCTGGTTCAAAACCAGCATTCTCCACTACATCCTGGATGACGATTTCATTTTTTCCCAGGCAACTTCTGATTTGGCGGGTCAAACGTAAATTCCAGCCAAAGATCGATGTTTCTTCGACCTTGCCCTGCACGATGATCCTGTAATCGTCCCTTTCCCAATGACCTTCCGCGCAAACGTGACGGGCCGGGGTGTGATGCGCCCGACCGTGCAGTCCGAGATGCTCACCATTCTCTTCACCGGGTGAACCAGCTTGCGTAAGTCCGCATGTCATCAACAGGCCGCCAACGGCCGTCCTCAGCCAGCCGAGATCCCGGTCGTCAAAATAGGCCGGGTGAACTTCACCGTTTGGCGAAAGCCAACAGAGGGGTATACCAGCATATTCGGTCAGGCCGATATCCATCCCGCGGGTTGGCAGGATGCTGTAAACCAAACCAGCTCCGGTACGGACCTGGATTTCTTCGACGCCTGCCTCCTTCCCCTCGGTCGATTGCACACGATGTAAGCCCCCGATCTGTTCGATACGCCCCAGGCGGGCTTCCAGCTCGCGGCGCGACCATCTCCTCCCGTACAGGTTCATCCTGCGGTGATCTCCGGTATCCTGCGGATACGAGGGTCGGTAAACACATCGCTCTCATCTCGGCTGGTGCTGGAGAATTCCGAGACGATGGCACCCTGGTCCCCGGCCTGGAACCAATGCAATGTATTGGGCGGGATGGTGAATTGTTCACCGGGAGAAAGCGTAATCTCGTGAAAGACGGAATAGTACGCTTCACTCCCGACCGGAGGCATGCCGCTCCGTCCCTCCGTCGGCTCCCCCTCGATGTACAGCCAGACAAGACCCCAGCGGCAGCGAAAGGTCTCCATCTTGCCTGCCCCGTCCGCAACTGCCGGGTGGCGGTGCTCGGGGCAGGTCTGCCGGGGGAACAGGATCAGTTCCTTGGCGCAGTAACGGTCGGTATTGACATACACAACCAGTTCGAGACCGGTCTTTTCCAATTCGCCCAATCCAAACTCAGCCACCTCGATATTCCTGCGCTCCTCAGGCGTGAGGATAATCCCGAGACGCTCAAGCATCCCGGAGGCGCGTGCCTGCGCCGATTGCAACTGGCTTTTCGTGATCATCCCTCAACTCCTCTCCCGGGCATGGGTGGCAGGCAGTTTTCGCGGGCACGACCGGTTCCAGCCCAAATTCTTTTAATTGCCGGTTCTCATTTCCGATCCACTCTCAGGGTAATTACCTTCCTGGGAGGCACAGCCACCCTCACAATCCCGCTGCCATCGCACATTGGGGAAGCAATATTTTCGTTGATCTGACGAGGATTCTCATCCAATCCAGCAAGAAGGACGCCTGCAGGGAGGAAGGGTAGCTGAATGGCAGCCTCTGTCATTTCATCTGAGGGATTAAATAAGCGCAGTATGAGCGCATCGCCTTCTTCGGATTTCTTGATTGAGTTCAGGACGACATTCCGTCCAGTGACTGACAGGAAGGAGCGTCGGGCAGGTTGGGTACCGGAGGTAACTGCCGACCGGTTTTTTTCCATTCCGGTTGTGTAAGCGCGCGGCGGGTTATTAAAAGCCAGTGCCTGCCGCCAAACCTCTGTTTGGTCCCATCTCCCGCGGTGTGGCAGGATGGAGAGCAAAAAGGTTAGCTTGCGTTGGATCTCCGCTTCGGGGGTGGCGATGTGTGGGCCGGCTCCCACAGCGGCTGTTCGCATTTCGAATCCCGCACCCAGGTATCCGACAGCACGGAGCAAGGTGACAGCGACCTCGTGACGGTCAGTGTCAAGAACTTCATATTCAGGCAGTCCCTGTACGATGATGCACAATCCACGCTCCCCGTCAGAGAGATCAACCCAATCCTGCTGCGGGAAAGTCGTCGGGGCATCCTCCACCCAGGCATCGTCCGGGACAGGAACGACCTTGACTGGGTGGCTGACCACGTCGAATTGAGCGCTGGCATGGGAAACCTGTGTGTTGATATCGCTGGGAAAAATCATCCGCAAACGGTGGTCTCGGGCGTGGTTATCGAAGGTCACCTGCAGGTCAAGCCGGGGCGTTCCCTGGACCAGGGAGGCGGTCACGCTGAGGGGACAGGGAGAACGCGTTTCGCTGCGCCTCTGTCCGGAGGCATCCATCCCCTCAGGGAGCAACCAGTCGTAACCGATGCGGGTTCTCTGGACGGCTGGGCCATCCGCCAGCCGGCTGACCTGCGGCGCGGATCCAAGTGTATTTTCCACCCGGTCTTCGAGTGGATTGGAGTAGTTGTAACCGTCCCCGCAATCGCCCCCATCCTCGAAATAGCCCAGGTCGCTATAAACCTGGCGTGTAGTCTTGTCCCGCAGGCTGAATGTGCCGTTAGCCGCGATCTGCACATGCAGAAAATCATTTTCGAGCACATTGTGCGGATGGGTGACAATGACAGGTTTATTCGGGTTCACTGTCGGAGCGACGGCATATACCTGGTATCCGAAAGCCGGGAGAGTGGCCTCGAAGGAGGCCTGCACGCACACCCCTCTCCGTTCGCTGGCCGGTCCACTGACCAGGGGGCGGAGTACGTACGAGCGGCGGATGGACTCGACCTGGACCGGTAGTGGATCGGTGCCATCCAGCAGGCGAATGCGCAGACCGCGAAACTTCGCATCCGGCAAGCTGGGCGGGTCGCCGTACCACTGCTGAAGGACTCGCCGGCGTAAGAGCTCGGGGGCATTCATTTCCCGTTCTGGTTTCTCTTCCGATTCGCTGGTTGGAGGAGTCCAGCGGTTCATGGCAACACGATTAAGAAAGAAATCCCAAAGATCAATATCCACGGTGATCCCACCCTCGATCGGCCAGGGCAGGTTGTTGAAGACCACCAGGGCTGCCTCGTCCTCTTTCAGCCCAGATACGTCAATCTTGCGGGTCAGCAGTTCGAAGCGTTCACCCAACACTTCCCCGGCGATCTCGGAGGCCCAGGCGAAACGCGTCTCCATTTGGGCGTGGACTGCGTCGAGGCTGCAACCGCAGATTGAATCGTGAGGATGGTTCTGAAGTAATATCTCCCAGGCTTTCCAAAGAAAGGCGGCGGGATACTTCTCCCCCTCCAGCCAGGCAAGCGCCGACCAGGGTTCCGCCCAACGCTCGATCAGCGTCTGGGTGCGCTCATTTTGCATCTTGATGTACATTCGGGAGGAGAGTGTGTGTGGAACGAGGCGGTTGTCCCGACGGGGCGTGCGGTTGGAATCACGCAACTCGCCCCTAACCGTCTGCAATGGCTGATCACCTAGAGACTTTACCAGGGCTTCGAAATAGTCCTCCAGCGAAGACTGCTGGAAGTGAAACTCCTCTCCAAAGAGACGATTGGCTGATTCAATGATTTCAGGTAGATTCTCCCTGGCCGGGAGATGATCGACACCGTTCAGAGCCAGAAGCACAGAAGAGGCCGCCCGTCGGGTCTCGTAGCGTGCGAAGGTACGCAAATCGAAGGCTGCATTCTCGACATCTTCTGCAAGGGAAGAAGCGTTCATGTAACCCATGTCCGTGGGCAGGTGGCGCAGGAGCACACGGCTTCCATCCGGTGACTGCCACCACAACTCGGATTTCAAATCGCCTTCATCCAAGCCTCGGAAATGCATCGCAAACGGAATGCCAAACCCCTGCAAGATCTGCGGCAGTTGGGATATGTGCCCAAATGTGTCGGGGATATATCCAACCTTCTGGACATGTCCGAACTCATTGGCAATCCGATGCCCCAGGAGCAGGTTGCGCACCAGGGATTCGCCACTGACCAGGAATTCATCCGGCAGCACGTACCACGGTCCGACACCCAGGCGGCGCGCGCGCACGAGTTCCTGGAGGATCGCGCGCTTCCCGGGTCGTATTTCAAGATAGTCGTTTAGGATGACCGTCTGCGCGTCGAGGTTGAAATGGGAGTAGGAAGGGTTGCGCTCCAGCAGGTCGAGCAGGGCATCCATCACATGCACCAGGCGGATGCGGAACTGCTGGAAGGTGGCGTACCATTCCCGGTCCCAGTGGGTATGTGGGATAACAAAGACCGTGGATTTATTGGTAGCGGATCGTTTTGGCATAATTATTTGTTTTCAGAAGCAAACACCCGGGCTGACTCGATGAATTCCTGAGAGGTGATGGAGACACAGTACAGACTTTCCATCATCTTGACCATGCGCTGCGTGCCCAACAACTCGGCCTGTTCTTCGGGGAAGTCGTTCGCCAGTGTGCAATCGCGGAGCAGGATCGTTTTATAATTCCGCCACAGGGCGTCGATGATCGTTGTCATCAGGCAGGCATCCGCGGAAAACCCGACCACAAACAAATTCTTGATGTCCAGGTAGCGCAGCAACAGGTCGAAGGCGCGTGCCGACAAAACCGCTGTAGACATGTTTGCGGACAAAGTATTCATTCTCGCGCGGGGTGAGCAGTTTGGAAATCTTGACATGATCGGAATTACCATAATGGTATTCTTTGGGATCAACCTCGTCCTCTGCGAACATGTGCTCCATGTCCGTATTCAGCTGGCGTTTGAGGACCTTGCTGAACTCGGAATTCCGCAGCCCGATTTTGGGAGCGCTGTTGTTGAGGTATATCACCGGCAGGTTGATCTCCCGGGCGGCCGTCAGGGCAGGCAGCAGGGCAGTCTTGATGATGCGATCCTCGTGCTCGGAGCTCTTCAACCAGGCCAGGGCGGGGCGTTCTGCGCTGGCGTGCCCGCCTTTGCTGTACGCCGGAACGGGATCGTCCGGGTGGAAGCCGAGACCGTAAACATCGATCACCAAGAAGGCGGATCGATTGAAATCGGCTTCGTAATCTTCGAAACCGTAACCGAGATAACCGGTGGATGGGAAGAGACGGTAGAAGCGGGTTTTGCACTTGATTGCGTGAGACATTTTGATCTCCTTATCTTTACATTCGGGCGAGATACTTGCCGCCCTGTTCTCAGCGTTTTGAAACCAAGGCCTCCCGAACGGCTTCGAAACCACAATGGCCGCTGGTGTACACAGGGATACCAAACTCCTTCAACGGGTCGGGGTGGGACAGCAGGAATATCGTCATGGAGAGCTGGGCCAGGATGACACAACCGATTTCTTCAGCCTGCAGATGATCATGGATCGTCTTCGCCAGGATAGCGTTGTGTTTCTCGACCTCCCCTCTGGCGAGGCATTCCCAGGCGTCCTCGACAAGGGCGCCGGTTATGCGCAACGATTTACCGGTCTCTCCTGCCACTTCCTGGAGCAGCGCTTGCGTGCTTTCCACGGTCGGCCCGTGGGTGGCTATCACCAGAATCCGACCACCGTGATCCACGGCACGCTCCATCATGGGACGATCGATCTGGTAGACAGGAACCTGATAACGCTGGAGCACTTCACTTACCTGTGGATAGGCACGGTTCATGGTGGAACAAGTGATCAGTACCGCGTCGACGTGACCGAGCTCCACCAGGTCGATGGCATAGCGCTTGAAGGCTGACAGGTTCGAAGCGGGTAAGGAAGGCAAGCCGGAGGAGTGCGCCTCCATGAAATTGATCTGCACTGCCTCGTTCCCTGCGTTGACCAGGTGAACACCGGGCAGGTACATATGCCCGAAATAGTTAGCCCACAAGGTGATCCACGAGGAACCATTGAGCAGCCCCAGTCTCTTCCCGATCAAACGCGGATCGCCTTGCGGCTCGGGGCCAGTATGTGCCACACCGGTCACGCGCAGGTAATCGGAGAAGAGGCGGATCGTCTCCTCCGATGAGAGGTTCAAGCCTGGATCCGCAGGATCCACCTGCCCGCGTCTCATGCTTTCCGCCTGGTCTTTTGCTCAAGGACGGACTGGGCAGCCATGAAAATATCTTCGGGGAGCATATTATGAATGCGGAATAGGTCCCCGATACCCCCACTGTTTACAAAGCGGTCGCGTACACCGATGCGGGTCAGCGGAACCGGGACGGTCTCGGCCAACACCTCGGCAACCGCCGACCCGAATCCGCCTACGATCGAGGCGTTCTCGGCAGATACTGCGCAGCCGGTCCTGGCGGCAGAATTGGCAATCAACTCCCGGTCAATGGGTTTGATCGAAGCCAGGTGGATGACCTCGGCATCAATGTCCTCTTTTTCCAGCAGCCCGGCTGCTTTCAGACAGAAGGCTGTCATCATCCCGGTGCCAAAAAGGGTGACATCCTTCCCTGAACGCAGAACCTCGCCTTTCCCCCAGTCGAAGCGGTGATCCGCAGCGAACAGGTCAGGGAACGTGTAGCGAGCCACGCGGAAATACACCGGTCCATCCGTTTCAACTGCTGTGCGCATCACCGCGCGCATATCGGCATTGTCACCCGGATCGGCCAGGCGCATGTTCGGCAGCGATCGCATGACGGCGATATCTTCGATGCAGTTATGTGAGGTTCCAGCCCGGCTGGTCGGCAATCCGACATAGGAGCCGGGGATCTTCACGTTCAGGCCGGGGTAGCATATCGAGATGGCCACCTGATCCAGGGCGCGGCGGGTGGCAAAGGCCGCGAAGGTGCAGGGAAAGGGGATGAACCCTTCCAGGGCAAGACCTGCGCTGATCCCAAAGAGGTTCTGCTCGGCGATGCCGACCTGAAGGAAACGCTCCGGGAAAGCAGCCTTGAAATATCCAGCCTTGGAGGATGTATGCAGATCGGCGTCCAGCACCAGCATGCGGGGATATTCCTGGCCCAACTTGACCAATGTCTGGCCGAAAACGTCACGCATTTCAAGCGGTCGAGCGGGGCTATTCTCCGCCATAAAAACTCTCTTTCTGGCGCTCATCGCCCAGCTTGCTGTAGCCCTGCTCAGGACGGTTGTACCGACGAGAAAGGGCGCGGAGCATGGCATCTGCGATCTCCGGCTCGGGTGCATGGGTATGCCATTTGTAGTTGAATTCAGCCATCTCTATCCCGCGTCCCTTGACGGTATGGGCGATCACGACGATTGGCTTGCCGCGCGGCTGGGTCCAGCGCGCCCGGTAGAAGGTTTCGGCGAGCGCTTCCAAATCATGGCCATCCACCTCGAGTACATCCCAGCCGAAGGCAATCCACTTATCGACAAGAGGTTCGATGCTCATCAGGTCCCAGACGAAACCCTTGGCCATCACCTTGTTGTAATCGACCACAGCGATCAGGTTATCGAGGTGGTAATGCGCAGCCGCCATGGCTGCCTCCCAAATGTTTCCCTCGTTAAGCTCCCCATCCCCCAGCAAGCAGAAGACCCGCGAACGCGGGTTTTCCTTCAAGCGCAGCCCGTAGGCACAACCGACTGCAACCGAAAGACCCATCCCCAGCGGTCCGCCCGACGATTCCAGCCCTGCCGTGCGGGTCATGTCAGTGTGTCCTTCCAGACCATCCGGCTCGCAGTAGGTATAAATTTCCTCCCGGGGATAAAAGCCCTTCAAAGCCAGGGCGGCATACAAAGCCGGTGAGGCATGCGCCTTGGACAGGACCAGCCGATCGCGCCCCTCCCACTTGGTATTTTGTGGATCGCAATCCATCACCTGGAAATAAAGGATTGCCAGGATGTCAGCCATCGAAAGCGATCCGCCCGGATGCCCCCAGCGTGCGTAAGTGATCATCTCGATTGAAAGGCGGCGGATCTGGTAGGCGACCTCCTCCAGTTCGAGCCTCTTTTCTGAGGTCAGGGATTCCATCGAACCTCCCTCCTGGATTGAGCCGAAGAAAATGACTCACAGGTGTGCATCTTCTATATACCCTTCCCGACCAGGGACTGGACATTGAGAGGCAGTTCGTTGAAATTTACGACCCGCTCACCGAACTTGCCCAGCGTGTTCTCAATAACCAGGTAATCCAGGTCCGGAAGGACCACGTCGTTCCAATGATCTCCGATGCCCCGGATGGCAACATCGAGCATGGTGACAATTTGGTGCCCAAGGGGTTCATTCGAATCAAGCGTAATGGCACCGTAGAACTCCTGGCATTCGGTGTAACCGGCGTTGTGGGTGCCGGTATAAGGCTTAAGCAATTCCAACTTGATGGTTTTCCCGTAGCGTTTGGATACTTCCGCGCTGTGCGTAGCGAAGAAATCGACCAGAGCCTGCTCCTGGAGCCTGGCGGGCAGTCGTTCCTTTGCCACCTGGCGGTAAGCCGCGTCACCGACCTGGTAGGCTTCTTCGAGGAAATCGAACCAGTACTTCTGGTTGGAGGTGACCTTGGAATGCCCATCGACAGCCACCAGTGAGCGTCGCACACAGGCATTCAGGCCGTCGCGTTTGGGAGCCGCACCCAGGTGGACATAATCGCCGGCACGTATCGGGAGGTTCAGCGCTTTCCCGATCAAGGTTCGATTGGCTTCCCCGGCGGTAACCATCACATCCCAGCCGTTTTCTTCCGAACCGAGCTCTTTGGCTGCCCAGTAAGCCCATCCCGCCACCTGTGTCTCCAGCAATCCCGGGCGGAGAACAGCCAACATACAACGCATCATCGCATCGCCGATGACAGCCGCATCCCTGATCAGCGCCATCTCGATATCCGATTTCTCATAGCGGATGCGCTGGTATAACTCCTGAGCGTCGACGACATTTTCAGGACCGACGATTTTCTCCAGTGCAGCCACTATCCCGGAGGGGACCACCTGCCGGGGAGTGAGCAGCCCGAGGCGGCGTACTTTCCTTCCGGCTGTCTCTTCGAGGACCTCCTCCAGCTGTTCCGCCCGGATAGGGTATTTTTCATCCGCCAATTGCAACAGTTCGACTTTATGGACTTTGGAATTGGCGCGGGACGCAAGCTGCTCAGAAACATAACCCCCTTCCAGGCCAGCAATCAGGTGAAAGCCATTTTTCCCGATGGCGCCGGCCACCTGCTCGATGGTGATGTTGGTGTTCCCGCCCAGGTATGGCACGTCCCCATCATAATGCTCATCGGAGAAAACAAAACCTGCATCCAGGCCAAAATGCTCAAGCGCCGTCCAGGTGGCTTTTTGGCGACGGGAAAATTCCCCCGGGGGGACTGCCAGGTTTTTGTCAACCCCCGGACAACTTGAGAGTACATCCATGACTTTGGAGAAATCCCGGGTCAATTCCTTGCGGCGTGTCGTATCAAGGCCAGACATTACTCCTCCACATTTTAGCCGAGATAGTTAAGGATTCATGGCTACTTGCTGTTCATTTTTGATAATTTGTATAAGCGGCAGGCGAGGATAACAATTCTTGAACTGAAAACTTGCCATCAGTGCATCGATTTCTTCGAAATCCAATCCCTGGAGGAGCGGGTAAAAGTCCTCGATGAGCGGCTCCGCCAAAAGGATGTGGCGCACCGTTCGATTGATCAACCACTGGGCATCAAAAGGAAAAGGCTTATAGTTGGGATAGTACTCAGCAAAGGTCTGCTCGATGGGTTCCATGATATGGCGGACATTCAGGTCCGACCCTCCCCATGAGTCCACACCCAGCATGGTTTTCTTATCCAGCACAGGCTGGATCCTTTGGACCCACTTCGTTTCGGGGTTTAAGCTGACCACACCCTGTAAACCCAGGTCTTTATATGTCCAAAGACACCAGCTGGCTTCCAGGTCTTTGTAAAATGCGAGTTGATCCTTTAGGATTTGGTAACGCATGGCATCTTTTTTGAGGTCGCCGGTATAAACCGGGCCAAATTCCCCAACCCAGATAGGCGTCCGGTTTTCGAGCATGTACTGGCAGGTCTTATGAAAATTGTTGCGCAATATCGCCTGATCGAAAAACTCGCCGCGCGAAATACCCGGGTAATCCCCGCCATCGATAAAACCAGGCACAGCATAGTTGTGCAAGGTGTAAACAACGTTCGGCAGAGGTGGGCCAAGCATGGAGAAATCCTGGCTGTAGCGATTGCCTTCCAGGAAGATAATATGGTCCGGATCGATCCTGCGAATCGCAGCAACCACCCTCCGGTAGAACGCGTCGAGCCTTTCGCCGGTGGGATCGGACGGCTCATTGAGCGGATCGTAGCCTGCCACCCATGGATTGTCCTTGTAGCGTTCGGCAATTATTTCCCACAGCCAGATGGCCCGGTCCTGGAAATGTTTATGCTGCCAGAAAAATGCCTGCTGGGAGGGATTATCAGAATGCCAGTCCTGATTCTGATATCCCGCGGCAGCATGCAGGTCGAGAATGGTGTAAATTTCGTGATCGGTGCATATTTTGATCACCCGGTCGAGATGCCTCAGACCCGCTTCCAGGATCACTGTCGGGTTCATGTCATCCTCAAAATGCCTGTAATTAAACGGCAGGCGAACCAGGTTCAGGCCCATGGAGCGGATAAACTCTGCATCCTCATCCGAGAAAAAATATTCGAGATACCTGTCAAACAAGAAATCAGCTTTCTCCTTTCCCAGGGCACGAAATACGACCTGGCGAAAGGCATTCTCATTCGCTGGAAAACCAGTGATGAAATTCTCCATATTCATCCAACCACCCAGGCCGACTCCATGGAGGGTGACTTTCCCACCTGCTTGGTCCTGAATCTGATTCTGGTTTACTTTCAGGAAAGAATGACTATTCGACATGAAACCTTCCTTAAGAAAATTTTCTTACATGGAAAACTATCGAAAATTCTTCATACATCCTATTCTTTTATCGCCCCGGCCAACATGCCGCTCATAATTCGCTCCTGGAAGAAAACGAACACGATATAAACCGGGATCATGCTGATCAGAACACCGGCCGCGATCAAGCCATAATCAATCGATCGCTGATTAGCCCTGAGCAATGCCAGAGCGAGTTGGATGGTGCGGTTATTTGAATCCATCAGGATCAGGGCGAACAAGTACTCATTCCAAATATTAATGAAATTCAATACCATGACCGTAATGATTCCCGGCATACAGATAGGGAAGAATATATAGAAAATAATCTGGAGGACATTACCGCCATCCATGACCGCGCTTTCCTCCAGTTCACGCGGGAGTTTTCTCATGAAACCGGATCAAGAGGATCATCGTTAATGGCAGATTGAAGGCCGGGTAGAGGATCACAAGGGCTATCGGGTGGTACAGCAGTCCGGCTTTCGCTGTCATCATGTAGATCGGCATCAGGATTGCCAGGCCCGGAATGAGGAATCCAAGGCTGAATATGGTTTCCACAACCGTTGACAACCGGGTTTGAATACGGGCGACTGCGTACGCGGCCGGGAATGCCAGCAGGAGGGTCAGAAACTCCGCCCCGGTAGTAATCCCGATGGAGATCAAACCCGCACGCAACACATTAACATTTTTCTGTGCTTCGAAGAATTTTGAGAAATCCAGCCTGGATGGTAATGCCAGCGGCGTCAGGATGATCTGCGAATTGTTCTTAAAGGCGGAGACAATGATGAAGTAAAGTGGAATGATGATCAATGCAGCATAAATGATCGAGAAGATGTATCCCCAGATAACGAAGAGATCGGGTCCCTTTGTGAATATCTTAAAGACGTGTGCTACCCGGGTCTGCATGGTCCGTTCCTCCATCAATACCTCGATAATCGCGATGTTATCCGGCGAATCATGACGATCATAATGATGCCGATAAAGAAGATCAATACTCCCATTGCCTGGCTGTATCCAAGCCGATGGGATAGGAAAGCCTGATCATATAAATAGTATCCCAGGGTGAATGTTGCCGTCCCCGGTCCGCCACCAGTCAACAGGATCATATACGCAGCCCCCGATAGAATACCAAGGAACTGCAAGACGGTCACTACACCAATAAAATCAATCATCAGGGGGAAGGCAATCTTCCACATGATTGTCCAGTACCCCGCCCCGTCCAGCATGGCAGCTTCGTATAATTCTTCCGGCAGGCTGGCTAACGCCGCAAAGAACAAGACACTGTTGAAACCGATCCCACCCCAGATGTCGATAGCAATCAGGGAAAACAGGGCGGTGGACTTGTTCATCAGCCAGACCTGATTGAGCGAAGATAATCCAAATACATTCAAAAATGAGTTCAGCATGCCATCCGGGCGATAGAGTCCCAGGAAGATCATCGCCAGGGCAGCGACGGAGAGCATCGTCGGGGTGAAAAAGATGGTGCGAAGAACGCGGTAGCCCGGTTTGCGCAAGCTGAGAAAGAAACCGAGCATAAAAGCAAATGGAATAACTCCAATGAATTCCTACCAGGAGATAAGTCCCGGTATTATGCAGTGCGATGGCAATCTTTGGATCGTGAAAGAACTTAATAAAGTTATCCAGGAAAATGAACTTCTTGGGCAGGTTCAGTCCATCCCAGCGCATGGTGCTGATATAAAACATGTTCAACAATGGCCAAAGCATAAAGGCCAGGAACCAGACCAGGGCAGGGGTCACCAGAAAAAAGAAGTTCACCCGCCGCCGCCGTGCATTGCGTCGACCGTATATCCTCGTTGGAAAAGGTCTTTTCTTTTCGATCGGGATCAACGTATCGGAGGTGGCATCGGTTTCCTCAGAGAGAATCGGGGCACGGTTATTTTACTCCCCGTGCCCCAATCCTGGAAAAGGAGAAAAGAGGTTACTTGATCGCCGCGTAGGCAGCGGTCAGGTCAGCAAGGATCTTTTCAGCGGTCGTGCCAGGCGCAAATGCTTCCTGGGTAATGCGTCCAAAGTCAGTGGCGACTGCCCCCGGCATGTACGTGTCGGAGATAAAGACCACTTCCGCTTCCATGGTCAGTGTTTGGGCAAAGAGCGGATTGAGCTTGCTCTCATCAACCGGCACATCCTTGATCGATGGATTCATGCCTGCCGATTCCACCAACCGGGCGATCATCTCAGGCTGGATATAATGAACTTGATGAATTTTTCCACAGCGTCGATCTTTGCCTGACCATTGGGGGTGATAAAGATACCCTTGGCAGAGAACGCTTTGAAGTACACGGGGAGCTGTGCGGGGAGCCAGCCGGGATCGGGAAGCCGCCGAGCTGAACATCAGCAGCCACTGGTTCCATTGCGGCGTCAGCGAAAGCCCATGCTCCATAATGGCACATGGCTACTTCGCCTTCGCCGAATCGCGCTTCAGCGCCACCATAATCGATGCCTTCAACACCATCAACGAACACTCCCGCATCCCGCAATGCGACGAATGTCTCGACACCTTTGATGGCAGTCGGGATGGTCCAATCGCCACCACCCAAGGAGGCCTTGGCTTCTGCATCGGTCATTGCAGATTGGAGGATCAGTTCGAACAACTTTCCTCCCATTCCATCAGCGCCACTGGCGACCACCGGTCCGTCTTTTCCGGCGGCGCGGAGTGCCTGGGCAGCCGCGATCAACTCGTCGGTTGTTTTCGGGATGCCAAGACCGACCGACTCAAAGACCTTGGTGTTGTACCAGATTGGCCAGGTAAAGCCCTCGAGGGGAAGGCAATAATTGTGCCATCCGCCGTGCTGTACTGGGAAATGGCAGAATCGAGGAACTTGTCAGCAAGACCCCATTCGGTGAGATAGTCGTTGACAGCAACGGCTACACCACTCTTCACCCAGGTAAAGGCATTACCGATACCGCCCGTGAAGACCAGTTCGGGTTCCTGGTTGGCAGTCACGGCAGTCTCCACTTTTAAGGGGATATCGGCATCCACGTAAACCTCATCCACCAGGGTGATGTCGGGATTGGCTGCCATGAAATCGTCCAAAATCGATTTGAAAGCGGTGTACTTGGCATCGTCCGGTCCCCAGTTGTGCCAGATCGTCGACGTAACCGGTCCACTTGGTTCTGCCGGGTGGTCCGCAGGCTGTCAGCAGCAGGGAGGCAACCATGAGCAATGCAATGCGTTATGGAGAATTGATTTTTTTGTTCATCTTATCCTTATTCCTTTCTCAGGGTTCACCGGATTGTTGAATTTAATAATACTCGGTTGGCATTGAGAATGGGTGCTATATGGCATTTATCCTCTCTTCCAAAGCTTCTTCTTGATCATGAATCTTTCTCAATAGTCAATGTTTCCGATACCTCCTTTCCAGATCACTTTCAAAGTGATTGGTACATTCGAATGGATTTCAATCGATGGTCGCTCCTCTTCGGAGATCCGGTGGTTACATTTCAAGTCCAATATTCCATTCGAGCCAAATGGATAGCGGCGCACCCCGTGTTCTTCCACGAGGCGGGCATGCCAGGTAAGACAGTTTGTAACAGCATCCGGCGAAAGGCTGAACACATCCTCCAACAAAACCGCGATCGGCGGCACCCCGGTCCAACCGACATATCCCGGTTTGGAGTGGCTGCCCGGTTTGATTATGTCTGGAGAGTAGTTCTCCCAGAGGGTATGTTTGTCATCAGACTTGCAGATCGGTGAGGTGAAAATATTCCCGGAACTGATCCGCGCCCAGCCATGCGGTATCATCGGATTCAAAAACCTGAACGACATTTTCCAAGTGATTTTTCGCGATCTCATGCGCCAGATCATCCTGTCCGATGTCATCCAGACCTTTCAAGACCATATAATTCGTGGGAGCCCATACCCCCCCGCACCAATAGTCCCCGGTACCATTGTAAGCAGGGTCGTCAGCAGAGAGAGCCGGGATGCGATGTGCCCGATTGAATTCAGCAGGATTTTCCAAATGCCCAATAAACCCGGTAATCCGGTTTGCAGGAACGCATCCGGCTAGTAACGCCCAATAAGCCCCGATGTGTTTCATCTTCGACAATTCGCCGTCCGGGCGTCGATCGAAGTAGAATTTGCTCTCTTTATTCCAGAGATGTATATTGGCAAATTTGTTTAACTCTTCGAGCTCTTCGCTCAGGTCCTCAACCTCGGCTTCCCTACCGAGAAGAACCGCAATCTGCAGCAATACTTTCGCTGACAGGATGGCTTGAAAGGTTGCATCCACCCAGGCCAGGTGACCGTGGTCAAAATTGATATGCTCATCCCGCCCCACCCGAGGCAGATTGTCCATCCCTTGCCCCCAGCCCGTAGACCAGTAGGAACCATCCGGCCAGGTACGAAATTTGCGCATCCATTGGTGATAAGCCACAAGCGGTGGAAAGACCGCTTCCAGCCTCTGCCGGTCACCGCTTTTAAAGAAATGATTCCATTCAGCCCAGCCCATCACATTGGGGCCAGTACTGGAAGGGTCGAAGCGCGGGAATGTATCCTGCCCGTTCGCTTCGGATATCTCTCGGCAGATAAAACCGTCATGATGCTGTTTACGGTAAAAAGTATCCAGGGTGCGTTGGAAATCAAACACACGCCGCCCGTAAACACCGAAACAGGTGATGAAAGCCGAATCCCACATGAACAGGTTACCGTTGAAAGCCGTGTCGCAATAGTCGGCTGCAAAATTGTTTTCCGGAGTCGGCTGTTTCATACTATTAAAGGCCAATTCCCAGGCACGCCAATAACAATCGATGACCGAATTATGCCCGTTCCAAAATGGATCCGGGAGGGTTGCACGGGACTGCGAGAAGGACGGCAGATCGATTATTTCAGGCGGTTGGGAAATAAACCGATTTTCCGATACCCAAACATTCGCCACATGGGTGTCGTAGCGTTCAGGGTTGGGTTTCAGGTTTTGTAAAAATGGAGAATCGTTCATGAGATTCTCCTCGGATTATCCAAATCCCTTATTATCCCGAGGGTTTCTTCCCGTAATGTCCTTGGAAGGACTGGCTTGGTCAAATGCTTTGTGACCTCATGAGTCTGCCCCTTTTCGTTGCTGTCGCGAGTACTGCAAACAATGACCGGAATAGCACGGTCGGGATTGGTCATCTGGATAGAATGGATCAAGTCCCATCCTTTTCCTGAATTAATCTCCGGTTCGATCACAACTACCTTGATATCCTGCTTGGCTATCACGTCCAAAACACCCTCTAATTCGGTAAATGCAAAAACAGTAAATGCTTTCCTTAACTCCCGTTGGTAGAGTTCCAACGTGACCTCATCGTTTTCAATCAGGACAATAGCAGGAGGGAGTGTATTCAAATGAGACCATTCATTAAATCAGATTTGCAGCTTATTTCTACATACTCAGAGTAGCATAAGATGGTTTGGATTTCTTGGAGAGAATTATGCTAAATCAGGATTCTGTTGTCTCAGGGTGGAAATGTCCTGAAGAAGATATGATAGCCAAGATTTAGTTATGGGAGATATTTCACAATTTTTTTTGATATTCGCGAACCATTTCCAGTACTCGATTCCAACTATTGATGAAAGTGCTGCGGAACAAGTTTACCGGACCGAAATTCTCAAATTCCTCAATTTCGAGCCCATTCTCCAGGTAGCCGCGCTTGAAATCGGGTAGTTTCTCGATTAATTCGTCGATTACCTTCTTTGGGACCGGATTGAACAAGCGGTAGACCACCGCCGGGTTCTCTTCGAGCAGCCGATCCGCAGTCCCTTCCCAGTTAATCGTGCAGCAAACCTTGCCGCCCACCATCTCGGTGAAATGGTGCAAGCCGCGGGCACCACCGGCTATAAAAATCCCTGGATATTGGCGTTCCTCCATTATCTGGTAAAGTTTACGCGCGACAGCCAGACCGGCCTGCCAGAGCACATCCGGTGAAATCTCAATGTCATCTTTTTTCACCGTGTTCTGAAGGAAATCATCGTAGATCCCGGCAATATGGGAAACGTATAACTGGGGTGTTTTTCCGTATTTTCGACTGGCGCGTTGATAAGTCTCGCACAACACCACACCCTGGTGAATTGCAAAGATCTCTGTGGCGTTCAAGGGAATATCCTGGCTGATGAGATATTCCATCGCTTTTAATCCAGCATGGGTTGTGGGAATTTTGCAGCAAATGTTCGGCGATACTTTCCGGTTTTCCAACGCTTCACGGATGATGACGTCTGGATCCTCCTCATGGATGGGATCCCCCTGAATCGAGACAAAGCCCTTGCGGTTGGCGCTGTTCTTAAATATTGGCAGGAATTTTTCAGCAATTGGTTTAACCAACCGGCGTTGAAACTCCGCAACTGCATCCCAGTCTGTCTGCACATCCTTTACCACCTGCTCCAGGATGCCGATCGCATGGGCACCCTCGGTGGGATGGTCAGCCATCTTCTGTGTGTACGAGGGGTTGTTCGTACATCCGGACGCTCCGTGTAAGATAGCCAGATCTGTCTGCTGGCGGGTTGGGTTGTTGATCCAGAACTCGGTCGGTGTCTGGTGGGCCACGCGCAAGAAGTAACTTTCAGGATTCATTCCTTAATCCTCCGAGAGGTTTACGACATCATTGGTAAAAAGAATTAAACAATATCATCAATATAAAATGATATTGCAGCAACGCAAAGCGGGGGTAATTGGACGGTTGCACTGTGATCGCCTATTTTGATCTTGCCTAGCTTTTGCCCGTGAATCGTATCCGGCTGAGTGAAGGTGTTGCAGGCAGCCGCAGAAGGTCCGGTGACCAGATCCGCCGATTGGACAGATTTTAGCGTGATACCAGCAGGGGATATTTCTACAGTCGCTGGATCAGTGGTGCTGCGGTTGATTAGGAAAGTATGCAGGAGACCCTTTCCGAGGATGGCGCTGGCATCGATGGTATGGACGAAGCCGTAATTCTTACTTTCGTAACCGGGACCCTGGACGATGGCTTGTAATGCAACACCTTCGCGGCGTTGTGCATAAAGAGCAAGCGGAAAATAGATCGACTGAAGGAGGATCTGGTCCCCCCGGGTAAGGATGGGGGCAATGACATTCACAATCTGAGCCAGGTTGGCGATTTTGACAACATCTGCATGACGGATGAAGCTGTTGAGAAATCCTGCAACGACCAATGCATCTTCCAGGTTATATTCTTCTTCTACCAGGTGTTGGGCGAATTTCCCATGACCGTTGACACTTTCAGCATTCTGGGTACGGTACCAGACGTTCCATTCGTCGAAAGCCAGGTAATGCCGCTTCCGGCTGCGCGTCTTGGCCTGAACATAACGACAGAGTCCGTCCATCACTTCGATCTGCTGGTCAATGGAATTGGTTACCGCCAGATAATCCGCTGTATCCCCGGCTGAATTACCGACATACCGGTGCAGGCTGATATGATCAGCGTAATTGCCGACATATTCGAGCACGGTCCGATCCCATTCCATGTACGTTGGAAGCCCGATCTCTGCCGAGCCACAGACAATCAATTCAATGGAAGGATCGGTATCCTTCATTAGCTTGGCAGCCTGTTGTGCACGGATGGCATACTGGTCTGCGGGGACATGACCTTGCTGCCAGGGACCATCCATTTCGTTTCCCAGCCCCCAAAGTTTGACACCATAAGGATCTGCTGAACCATTTTCTGCCCGCAGGTTGGAAAACCTTGTCCCGACGGGTCCGTTACAGTATTCCACCCAATTACGGGCTTCCTCCGGCGTCCCGGTACCCAAGTTCGCAGTGATCATCGGAGTCCATTTCATTTTCAAGGCCAGTTGAATGAATTCATCCGTTCCGAACTGGTTGGGCTCGATGCTAAGGGATGCCAATTCCTGCAAAACCGGGCGGGTGGAACGCGGTCCAACTCCATCCAACCAGTGATAACCGGAGGCGAAATTTCCACCCGGGTAACGCATAGCGGTAAATGCCAGGGGTTTCAGACTGCTCAAAACATCCTTACGAAAGCCGTTCTTATCAGCCTGTTTTGACTGCGGATCGTACACTCCTTCATAAACAGCACGACCGATGTGTTCAAGAAAACCGCCGAAGATCCTGGAGTCCACCGGGGCAATCTGGTAATCTGAGTGTAAAACCACCTTTGTGAGTTCCATATCTATATCTTCCTCAATATCAACTTAGATATCTGGTCGTAAAAATATCCTCTGCGCGCACAGTGTAGCACAAGTTGACATGCAGGTCTTGGAAAGAATTATCAATTATCTGGATTATATTGTCGGGAACAAGCGGGCAGGAACTGGGGTGGGATTGCACTATGTTCGTATTCTGAAGACTTCAGTGACCTGTCCGGTCAAGGCGAAGAAAGAATGTACGCGTTACGCTTCAGGCAGGAGATGAGCAGCGTGTTCTCGTAGATATGCCGGTAGAGGACCTCGAATCCAGTGGTAGATGTGGAAAAATAAGTGGGGCATGCTGCCTTCAAAGTCTGCTCTTCCATATTCGAGCCAGCGATTATAAAGGAAAGGTCGTAGGGCAGAAAATATCATTGGCCAGGAAACTGTCGATTTGCACTAATCGGCACTGTAATGATACACTGCGAATATGAAAGTAAAAGATATTCTGGAGCATTTCGTATCACATGCAGACTGGGTGGATCGCAAGACGACCGTAGACCGGATCATCGCTGGGGATGCAGAGACTGAGGTCGGGAATTGTCTGGTTACCTGGATGCCTTCATTCAAAGTGCTTCGACACATGGTCGAACGGAATATCCGTCTGCTGATCTGTCACGAACCGACATTCTGGAATCATTGGGACAAGCGACTGGAAAACGATGCCGGGATTAGGGATAAACTGAATTTCATTCTGGATAATAAGCTCGTGATCCTCCGCAACCACGATTGCTGGGACCGTTGGCCGGATGTCGGCATCCCATTTGCCTGGGCTGGTTTTCTGGGTTTGGGGAACAAGCCTGTGGACATTGGTGCAGATGGGTACCAGCACCGCTACGACATCGATCCCGTACCTCTGGAAGTGTTTGCACGTCAAGTAGCCGGGAGATGTGCTAGTCTCGGGGAACCGTTGGTGCAGGTTACAGGTGACAACTCCCAATTGGTTTCCCGAATCGGCATCGGTACAGGATGCGGTTGCGACATTTCCATCTTTCAACGGATGAATTGTGACTGCTCGATAGTCTGTGATGATGGCACGCTCTACTGGGAGGGAATTCAATGTGCTGAAGAAGCCGGTCATCCTGTGATACGTGTAAATCACGGAACGTCAGAAGAACCCGGAATGGTGACATTGACGGAGTATGTCAACACCCACTTCGACGGTCTGCACGCAGAACACCTGCCTCACGGCAGTACCTTCCACCTGGTGGGAAAATAAGAACAATAGCACAAACCAATTTGATTTCAGAAAATTATAGGACGACCGCAGCAGACTGAGGCGGGATAGTAATTCCGCCTTCGACCGGTTTCCACACAGGATCATCCACCAGGCGATAACGGCGAAACGTTTCGCTGTTTTCCTGGCTGGCAGCCACGGTGATTGGCAAATGCTCTTCGTAATTGCAAATCACCAGCCCGATATTGCCTGTTTTGGCATTGATAAAAACAGCAAAGGGATGATGTGCTTTCCCCTCACAGGTAACCGCTGCTCCGAGAGTGTCGCGAAACTCGCCATCCCAGAAGTATTCGCGTAACTCAGTGCGCAGTGCATCCATATGCTTCCCATAAGCCAGGGTAAGCGGATAGTCATCAAGCCGCCCCTTGAAATTATACGGCTCGTAGCTGATGATGTAACGGTACATCAGGCACTGGTTAATCATGTTGCGATCGTTGAAGCCATTAACGGCGGTCATGAGCTGCACATGTGGCTGCATGTAGCGGCTCAGTGGGATGTGCTGTTTATTCTCGCTGCGGTGATAGGAGAGTTGATAGACCTCAAATTCCCAATCGTAGCAGGCTTCCCCGGCAAACAAAAAATCAGGTCGATATTTATCTGTAATCTTGTTGAAATTCCAGATCAATTTGCAGTCATTCGCATACACCATCGCCCCGTAACGATGCCCGTGGTGGAGGTCAAAGCACATAAAAGCCTGGCCGTGGTGAAGACATTCATCGAACAGGATGCCGTCTGCTCCCAACTCCACGGTCTTCTTGAACTCTTTATCGCAAAGGTCAAGATAATCTTCGCTTAAGAAGCACATCGGGATCAGGCGCTTGGTATTGATATCCAAATTCTGCGTGGCGGTCTGGTATTGGTAACCCGGGTAAAGATAATAATCGCCGTATGGGTCTTTAATTGCCAGACGTTTCAAGTCCTTACGGAACCAATCCGTGCTCCGGTCTGCCCAGGTAAATTTGGCGAAAAGAATCAGCTTTACTCCCAGGGCCTGGATTTTCTGGATGGCTTCTTTGAATTCATCCCAGGTACCCAGGCGCGGGTCGGGATCGTGAGATGGGTTGCCCTGATCCTGACCGCCTTCGTTCCAACCGACAAGCTGGATTGCCCTGACCCCATGTCTTGCGCAATCCTCGCCAATCTTGGGAAGATCGGTGAAACGGACACGCAGTTCGTCTTCGGGAGAATTTATATGGATTTGTTGCCAGGCGTGTGGCTCAGCTGTCCATTCCGGTACCTCGGGTAATTGGAACCAGGTATTTCGCCAGCGTTTATAAATATCAACGCCATGCTGCCATCCACCCTGGAAAGGTTCCAAAGAAATCGGGGTGAGAGTGCGGGTCTCACCGGGTTGAATATAGGGAACATGCACTGCCGCAAAGCGGGTGAAAACATCTTTATCAGAAACAGTCAATTCTTCAGGAGGGCGGGAATCAATTGAGCTGCCATATCCTGGACGCAGCTCGGTGTGCCAGGCCACCAGTTCCCTGCTCGGGCTGACAACTCCCGCATACAAGCCCTGCTTCTCACCGCGCAGCAAGAAGAAAGGGGCCATGGGTGCACCAATAAATGGATACCAAGTATGATATTGAGTCGGATAATCCACACCGGCTCCCCCTCGCAGGCTGTCGTAACGCGGCCAGAGTTGCCACTCTTGTGCGGCTGCGTAGGTGTAAATAAAGGTCTTGAACCAGGATTCATCCTGGGGATGATTTACATCGCCGAGGTAGGGTGAGTAGACATTTTCAACCACCAAATCAGAATGGTTCTCCACGGTCATGGCGAATACTGCCTGGTGATCGCCCAGCGTTACATTTAATGTAAGCTTGATATCATGCTTGCCACCAAACTCTGAAGTGATGCCATTCCAACCGAAGGTCGCACAACGCCCGCCCGGGGTGAATTCCAGGGTGCTAAGCGCCTGTCTTTCTCCAAAGACCTGGTTATTGCGGCGTTCTTCTGAGAGCGGCAGCAAAAGGCGAAACGAAAGTCCCAGCCAGGGACGATCGAGGATCTTCCAATCCGTGCCAACTGCACTCAGCCGGACTAATGCACCATTGGCACAGTTGAATTCCAGTGCGACATTATCATTCTTCAAGGTGATAGTCTGCATTTGTCTTTTCCAAGGAATCTAATCACCTTATGTCTTTGGATAAATCAATATGAATAGTAATATTAATCATATTTTCCTTGGGATGAGTAATCTTTACTACCCACAATCTGGGGAAGTATCTTTTGGGAAAAGTCAGCGTCAAGAAACAAATGAGCGTGAGGAGTCTGACGAAGGATCGAACCTGGACAATTTTCATTAATGGGACCCATCAAAGTACGATAGACCGCCTCCGCTTTGCGCGCTTCCGGCACGAGTGCCAGGATATGCCTA
Organism: uncultured Chloroflexia bacterium; assembly: GCA_963828815.1. Classification (GTDB taxonomy): domain Bacteria; phylum Chloroflexota; class Anaerolineae; order Anaerolineales; family Villigracilaceae; genus UBA877. Next base: position 13,152 of record CAWHGD010000001.1, on the reverse strand, counting down.
GCAGCTAGCAATGCGGGGATAGTTAACGTAATTGCATGCGTTGGCACTTCATCGATAATCTTGAAGTGTCCTTCTCCCACCTGCTGGCGGCGTGAAGCTTCATCCAATTTTATAATTTTCACCCGACTCGTATCCTTGAAATCAGCGAATGGCGGATCATTAAACGCGAGATGGCCGTTCTCGCCAATGCCCATGGCACACAGGTCTGCTGGATAGGAACGCAACAATTTTTCGTAATCTTTGCACACATCCTGCGCGTTTTGTTGCGTGCTTGGAGGAATTGGAAAGAATGTTTTTGGTCGAATATATTTCAAAATATGGATTTTCAAAAATAATGGAAAACTGGCGGGGTGCGCAGGATTCAACCCGATATACTCATCCATATGAAAGATATTCACCTTCGACCACTCAACGGGCGAGGTCCTCAGCGCCATTAAAAAGGTAAGCTGCGAATTCCCTGTGGCGAGAATCAGATTGGCTTCACCTTTTTGGAGGATCGCCTGCTCGAGAATGGCTGTCGCCTCTTTCGCGGCCTCCATGCCCAACTCCTCATTTGTCTGATAGATACTGATTTGCAGGTCTTTTATTTTTGTCTCGATCATTGGTTCAGGTGTCATGATGTATCTTAATATCCTCCGGCTTCAACGAATTAACACTTCCTCCAACCACTTGGGAATACTCTGACCATCCTTGGCAGTAGCAACCTGGAAGACGTTGGTCTTGGCCCGTGCGAGAGAAAAGGCTTTACGCGCTGGCTTGAGCGCGATCGACACTTTGCGTTCAGAACATGCTCGACGCAAACCATCGACCGGATGTATATATACAGGGCGCGGGACGCATGCAGCGATTACACGCGCCAGATCAAAGTGCTTAAGAACATCAAATAAATACACGCTGGCAGGATAACGGACGCCGTGTTTGAGTAAAGCCGTATATGAAAATAGGGTATCCTGGGCGGCAACAGCAGCCACTCGATTATCCAGAGCAGCAGCATACAACCCCCACAATCCCCCTACCCCTTCTCCGACAATCGCCAATCGTCCTTTGTCGATCTGAGGGGCTATGTAACATCGCTCCCAGATAAAATCCACAGCCCGAATGACGTCCAACACGCGTTGACCGAACAAAGGACGATCCATCATTAATAGATTTGTTGCTGCTTCGAAGTCCGAGGTGGCTGTTTCGCCTACCCCGCGTACATCAATCGCCAATACTCCAAAGCCAGCTTCTACCATCTCCTCCACCAAACCGGAGTGGATGCCTTGCCTTTTCCCCCATTCTCCAGCGTAAATTACAAAAGGAACTGGGCGATTCCATTCCTCGGGCATGATAAACAAGCCGGGTATGGTGATTCCTTCCTCACTCTGGAAAGTGATCCGTTCCGCCATCATTCCATCCTCCCACACCTGATTGAACAGGCGAGTTCGTAGAGGGCTTTTCTCCGGAAACGGTCCAAGAATTTCCTGGATACGGCGTTTTATCTCTGCCTGCCAATCGGAGAGCTCGGTATTCTTATTGGGTAGCGGAGAACACTCAGGGATCGCTTTAGCAATTGCCTTGATTCTGGTGCCAAGGACCTTTTCGCCAAGCACTGTTTGGTGGGGAGGAAAACAGAAACCTGGCAGGGCACCTGGCAAGGGTGTAAATGTCGGGGATTGGATGCGTAAATGATCAGGGGTTGGGGTGGGCGGAGTGCTGTATTCCACTGGATATGGGTCAGGAAGAAGGTCCAGGACTGGCTCTGATATCGGAGAACCGTCCCCATCACCGATCAGCCACTGCTTGAGCCAGCCATAAGCTGCCTGCCGTAAGTGTTGCTGATAACCATGTTCCTCGTCGAATTCTGCAAAACGGAAACGTTCTGGTACCCCAGCCAGTTGATAATTGTGCCCGATTACAGATGCAATCTGACGTACCCCAGCGATAGGGAAAATCTTGTCGCGTGTACCAGAAAGGATCATATATGGTTTTGGAATAAACAGGCTGGCGATATCTGACATTTCGGCATAGCTCATGACTTGAGGTACCTGGTTGCAGACGTCAGTGCCATCTTCCCAATTCAGATCCCGCTCAGCGTGCATGGCTGCGAAAAACGTACAGGGATAAGCGACCGGTATTGCGCAGGCAAAGCGATCTTCGATCGCTGTGGTGAAGAAAGTATTCAGTCCGCCGCCGGATGCGCCGGTCATCCCGATCCTTTTGGGGTCCACTTCAGGGCGGCTCAATAAATAATCCAGCGCCCGAATGCTCTCCCAGACCATCCATCCCATCTGGCTTTCGCCAATCAGCAACGCATTCAGATGTCCATGGTCGTGCCAGCTTTCCAATCGTTCCCCCTGCCCGATGGGATCATAGACCAGAGTGATGATCCCCAGTGTGGCTACCGCAGCGCAGAAGGACTGGACGGGCTGTGCTAATTTACCCGCTTCCATCCAATGACCGCATGCGTATACCAGGCCAGGGCTGGGCTGTTCCACGAGATCAGGGATATAGAGATGGGCTGTAACCGGCAGCCCGGCCCAGGCTTCATAGACCACCTTCTCGATCTTGTAACCCGGCCGCTCCAGCTTGCCCACGATGCGTGCGTTGAGCACCGTCCGCTCAGGCCAGGGATCCAACCCTAAAGAATGGCGAAGGCGTAACTGCAATGAGGCTCGGCGAGCCTCCAACTCTTCCCGCGTCTGTGCCAAGGATGGCACAGGTTGGTTTTGTGCCAACCTTTCCACGAAATTCAGCAACATCTCGGGATCAGCCGGTGGACGGTCCACTCCCCACAATGCTAATTTATCCGAAAAGGAATCCAGTTTCATTTTTCTCATCATTTCACATTCCGATCGGAAGAGCTGTACAAAACAGGGTCATTATAGATATAAGAAAAGCGATATGATCGTATACATTTAACAAAGCACTTCCACGATTGAAGATATGGCGATAATCAATGCAATACTATCAATGGAAACAACGACGCATATCAATAGGCCTGGATCCTCAGGTGAATAGCAGCAATATAAGTGTTCCTTTGACCAAGAATCTCCGGTTTACACCTTGTGGATTTTGAACTGCGGCAGGTAGTCCTTATGACATGCGAAAAGCTCGTTGGTCATCTGCCGGATCTCAGCCAATGAGAGCACAGAGGCTGTCAGCGGGTCATGGCAGATGGCACGATATACCATAACCGGGTCACCGGTCAGCGCCGCGGTGATGGCCATCTCCTCAATACCACTCGAGAGCTGGGTCAACAGTGCACACTCTGGTGGCAAGGCACCAACATGAAGGGGATGGAAACCAGCCGTATCCACATAAACCGGGACTTCCACACAGGCGCCTTCGGGCAGGTTGGTTATGATTCGTGTATTTGGAACATTGCCGTTGAATTTAAAGGCATCACCGCCAACGAGAGCATTGATGATATAGGCTGCGTACTCCTGACCACGCTCGATATCCGTAAAGGTCAGCAAGGTTGCCAGGCGTTCTTTTACAATGTCCTTCCAGTTGATTTCTCTTTCCTGGTATTTCTTCACATTGATGGCATACTCACCGGGGTTCCAGCCAGTGGCATGTGTGCAGTATTTCTCGATCAGATCGGGACGCTTTCGGAACCACCAGTTGTACTCGGAGTTGTGCCCGCTTGACTCGGTAACGTAGTAACCAAGTGCCAGGAAAATTTCGTTGGTAACCGGCTCTTCATTGTAGATATCTGGATTTTCGGTAATAGCTTTGTAGATGAGTGGATAGGCATCCTGGCTGTTTACTTCGTATTTGAGATACCAGGCCTGGTGGTTGATGCCCGCGCAGACATAGTCGACATCAGAATTCAGCACTCCGATCCAGCCAGCCAGCCTGCTGGCAATCCCCTGTACCGAGTGGCACAGACCCGTGACCGGGATGGCTGTCTGGCGCTGGAGCGCACCGCACAGCATCGCCATTGGGTTGGTGTAATTGAGCAGGACGGCATTTGGGCAGTATTTCTCCATGTCATGTACGATATTCATCATCGACGGCAGGGTGCGCAGGAAGCGGAAGATTCCGCTAGGACCGCGCGTATCGCCAACATTGATGTCCACGCCGTATTTCTTGGGTACCTCGATATCGTGCCTCCATACATCGACGCCTCCCGTCAGGATGGTGGTGAGCACGACATCGGCTCCCTTGAGAGCTTCGACCCGGTCAAGCGTGGCGGATACAGTTGCCGGACGCCTGCCAGCTTCGATAAGTTTGATGACCGCCTGTCTGGCAAATTCCAGCCGCTCGGCATTGATATCCATCAAGACAATATGGGCATCCTGCAACAGGGGAAAGGTCAGGACGTCACGCACGAGATTGGAGGTGAACTCGAGACTTCCAGCGCCGATAAAGGTAATCTTGGTCATGCAGGGATCCTCATTTGATGTTTTGTTTTACAAATCCCAGAGATCAGAGTCCTTTGGGACAGGTCATAAAGACCCATTTACGCTTTCTTAACCGAATACCTTGTTCATTCGTTCGCAGTAATATTGAACGTTTTCCCATCGAGCCTCGGGAGGCAGGGCATGGTCAGGGCAAGGAATGTACCCGCCCAATTCCACCAACGGGCGCAGGCGTTCAATTTCAGCGTCAATGGCGGAGCGGTCTTGTCCGAAAATGAATTTATTAACCCCGCCAATCCCGCGTAACTCGCGCCCGAATTTCTCCCGCCATAGCTTGATGCTGGCATTCCAGGTCCCCACCTCGATCGGGAACATCGTGTTTACACCGTTTTCCAACCATGTTGGTATAAGAGCGTCAATCTTGCCATCGCAATCCAGGCTGACTATTTTTACACCATAGGATCTCGCCAGGTCTGTAATGCGTTTATACTTTGGCCCGAATTTCTTTGCAAAAACTTTCGGGTTTACCAACGGTCCGCCTTTATAACAAATATCCTCCCAAAAATGGGCAACATCGAATTGGATTCCGGTCTCCAAAACCGCCTTTGTACCCTGGTAAATCAAATCGCTTACCGATTCGATCATCTCGTCAAAAAGAGGTTCATCATCCACCATCAGGTAGCTCATATTCACCAAACCGAGCCAGTCCCGGATGGTCCCGATCAACCCGCCGCAAAAGATCCCCAGGGGATGAGCGCCACCATGCTTTTCTAACATTTCACGCCCGCCTTCATCGAATTGCATTTCGTGACCATCCACGATGGCTGTACCTTTGAGGATACGATTCGTGTCAAACTGAAGCCTGGGTTTATAGATCTCATCCCACTCTTTGCGGCCTTTAAGAAGGTGGTCGACTTCAGTCGGGATGGAGACTATTCCTGTTTTCTCGATTATGGAAACCCCGTCTTCGTTCATCACCACCCTGCTGCCGTCAGGTCGTTGTTCGAGAATGGTTTTTTCCATAAATGGTTCCAGACGGGTATTCCAGGAAAAGGCGCATTTCCAACTCAAATCCCATCCGAGGCGTTTATTCAGGGCAACATCGATTGCATTGCCGTATTCATAACCGTTGGCTTCTTCAATGGAAACATGGCCTTCAGCGGCCCAGTTTTCGAGAGTCGTGCTCCAATATCCGAAATGGACCAGTGGCAGGTGGTCAAATGATTCGTAGTTTAATATTGCCAGTACCCGGGCGCGATTATTCATAAGTCTTCAACGGGGAAATGGGACGATTTTTCAATAATGACTTTGCCAGCGTAACTGCCCGGCTTGCATCCGGAGCATAACCATCTGCACCGATCTGCCTGGAAAAATCTTCAGTGATGGGTGCACCACCGATCATAACCTTAATCTGCTCGCGCACCCCTGCCCTCTTCAACGCATCTATCGTGGCTTTCATGGAAGACATGGTTGTAGAGAGCAGCGCAGACAAGGCAAGGATATCCACTCCTCCAGCATGTATCACCTCGACGAATTTCTCAGGGGCAACATCCGTCCCCAGATCCAGGATCTCGAAACCGGCTCCTTCCAGCATCATCATTACCAGGTTTTTGCCAATGTCATGCAAGTCACCTTTTACCGTTCCGATCGCCACTTTTCCTGCCGACTGAACCTTGGCTTCCCTCAGATACGGCTTGAGCACAACCAAGCCTGTCTGCATGGCGCGCGCCGCAATAAGCATTTCGGGCAGGTAGAAATCACCGGATTCGAAAAGTCGTCCGACTTCGGTCATCGCTGCGATCATGCCCTCATCAAGAATGGTTTTTGGGCTGAGGCCGCCTTGTAGCGCTACCTTGACCTTGGCTTCCACCTCTCTATGTCTACCGTCAAGTATGCCTTGATAGATTTCTTGTAGATTCGGTTTCATTTGTTTTCCCTCGGTCATTTCTTTAAGGAATGTTTTTTATACTATGTCTTTGTATTGAAGATGGATCCATCTCCTGCATGTGCCTGTTTGTCGATGGACTGCATGCTCAGGATTCCTGTTGCAGCCCCGCAAGAAGTGCGTTCGCTTTCCTGCCAATATTGTCAGCGATCCGATTTACAAACAATTCACCCATGGCCGGCGATGCGTTCGTGCGGGGATCGCGGCCCAGTATCCCTGCCTTCCGGCGGCCTGACTCAGTGGATAGATCTTCGTTTTTGATGCGATCCTTTTCCACCAACTCCGGGTGAAGATACATCATGATGGAGGTCTCCCAATACCCAGCATGGTCCATCTTTTCACCTTCCAGATCATAAAGGTCGCCTTCCTTCATCGCAAAGCCGGTAACTGCACCTTTACCGTTTATAGAATCAACCGCTTTTTGAAGAGAATCGAGCTGCTCGTCGATGTCATGTCCCGTCACGCCAATGACCACCTTGAATCCAGCAGTGACGAGGCCCTGGAAAATCGCTATGAAAAGAGAATCGACAATCTCAGCAGGAAGTCCTGGATGACAACACGGTTTCCCATAGGTCTGCATGTGACCCCAGTAGGTTGGAGGGACAACGATGCCTCCGTATTTTTCAGCAGTTCTAATCAGGATGCCATAGGCCTTGAGCGAATCAGTGCCCAGGGCAAGATGCCGCCCATGCCATTCAAGCGAACCGACAGGTACATACGCAACCGGGAATTGTTGAATTGCTTCTTCGAACTCATACGGCAACATTTCTTCGTATTTTACTTTTCGCACCTGTTTACCTCGATTACCTCATTTTCGCTTTTTCCAACGACAGGACAGGAAACTCACGCGCCCTCGTTAAGCTGAATAATGAGAATCGTGATGATCACCTCCTACCATTCCAAACCAAGTCTCAAGGGCGGGCAAGGTTAATGATCACTCTATCAGGGTATCATAAGCCATCCTGAAAATCTTGGAGAGAATTATGGCAAATCGGGATTTTGTTGTCTGAAATACTTATGAAGCTTCAATTACAGATGCCTGCTGCCTGAACGCCCTGGGAGAAAATCCCGTGATTTCACGAAACACCCGCCCGAAATAACCCACATCTTCGTAGCCAACATCAGCAGCAACACCAGTGATACTCTCGTTGGTGAGGAGGAGAAGTTCTTTTGCTTTTTGGATGCGAAAGCGATTCAGGTAATCCCAAAGGGAAATTCCCGTTTCCATCTTGAAGATCCGGCTAAGGTAACTCTTGCTTACTCCTATTGTTTCAGATAATTCTACTAAGGAGAATGTCCGGGTGTAATTCTGCTGAATATAGGCAAAGGCCTTCTTGACCAGCGTGCTGGTCGTCTGGTGAATGGTGCTGCTCCCGGCTAGAACGCGCTGGATATCTGCCACACTTTCATAGTCAGTTAAAACTCCCTTGGTTTGCAGCATTACCTTAGGAGCGTCAAGACGTTTTACGTCTTCATAGGAAAGAATCTTCCCTGTAATAATGATCACCGGTATCAATGCAGTCTTCACATTGCTTCGCAGGTGCTCAAGAACCTGGAAACCATCAATATCCGGCATCATCAAGTCGAGCAGTACCAGGTCTGGTGTTTCCTCCTCGAGCAGGCTTAGTGCCTCCCTTCCGCCTCGAATAGCCCGTATCAGAAAAGAGGAAAGGGATGAGCCGATCATCTCCTGGTAATATTTCAGGGCTTGAGGGTCATCGTCGATGATCCAGATTTCGCCTCGCTGCATCGCCTGCGGTATCAGGTTTAACACATGCTGCAACATCTGCTTCCCGGCCGGTTTGAGCAGGACATTGGTCAACCTGCTTCCTCCCGAGAGCATCTCACCGATGTTTTCATGGATGATGAGCAATGGCAGCTGGCAGTATTGGGAATTGCTGCGCAATTTTTGAATAATGGACCAATCCCCCGGCCGCGCATTTTCCAAGTCCCAGGCTAGGGCAACCGGTTTCCCATGTTGAGGGGTTAGTTCTATATCTTCAATTTTTTCGAGCCAGTACGGTTTAAGCTCATTCTTTTGACAAATGGATTGTATCGACGAGGCCACCTCCTGGTTGCTGGAAAGCCACAACAAAACCGGCTGGGCGCCCTCAGGATTGACTTCCCTGGCGGAGGCATAATCAAGACCCGGCATGGGAATGTAGACATGGAAAGTGGATCCCTGCCCGGGCAGACTGTCCAGTGTGATCGAGCCGCCATGAAGCGCAACCAGCCGGCGGGTGATGCTCAAACCCAGTCCAATTCCTTCTCGACGATGGGCCGGCGGATCTGCTTTGACAAAGGGCTCAAAGATTCGCTCCTGCATGTCCGGGGAAATACCTGAACCGGTGTCGGCGACCCAGAAATGGATATGAGGAAGCTGCACCTCGGCTCCAAGAATGATCCTTCCCTGCTGGGTGAATTTAATTGCATTGCTCAGTAGATTCATCAGGATTTGGCGCAGCCTGACCGGGTCGGCGTGAAGGATGGGGAGATGATCCGGGATATCCAGGGACAATTCGACATTCTTTAGTTTATTGGCGGAAGTCTTCTTGAAAGTTTCATAGACCTCTTTCAAGAGAGTCCTCGGTGACACCGGTTCGTAGCAAAGATCCAATTCGCCGATCTCCGCTCGCGATGTGTCCAGCAGATCGTTGATCAGGCGGATGAGGTGCTCTCCACTGTCATAGATATATCCCATGTCCCTGGTGAGTTGGGCGGGAAGCTCACTACCATAGGGATTGGGATTGGAGAGGGCGGTCTGACTGAGACCCAGAATAATGTTCAACGGTGTACGCAACTCATGGCTGACGTTTGCCAGCAGGTGTGTTTTCAATTGGTCGCTTTTGATCGCCTTCGCCTCCGCCTCGAGCGCCACCTGGACAAGTTCTGCGCATTTCAATGCACTGCTCAAGTGTCCTCGCAGCGTGGTATAGACATCCCCATCACGTGGACCGATCTCAAAAAGTACAAAGCCGATCTGTTCCTCTTGAAAATACAAGGCTTCGACATCGAAGGTGGTCCTGCGGTCCTTCGGGAGCATTCCCTGGGGCACCAGCATACAGGTCGGGAAGCGAATTCCGCCCTTCTCCAGGGGCAAACGCTCCTTGCCGAGAAAAGCAAGAATCAGGCGCGACCAGGTAGGGATCCTTCCTTTCTCATCGTACAGGGAAAGGTAACAGCTCTGGATGCCCAATCCCGGGAGTTCCTGGGCAAGCAACTTCATCAAGGTTTCAATCTCATAGGTGGTCACCATTGTCTGAACAATGCGGTTCAAACGGTTGGTCTGTTCAATTGTCTCCAGCCGTTGATTAAGCTGCCGCCGATGGGCTATCTCTCCGATCAGCACGGTTCCTTTTTCCAACAGGTTGTGTGCATTGATGAGATCATCTTTCGAATGGAACAAGGTATTGACTCTTGTGCGAATAGACTTAAGAACCTCCAGCCATGCAATGACCTCTGTCCCTGTAGGGATCGAAGTAAGAATCCCTTCCAATGTTTTGATGAATATCCCTGGAGAGTTCTCTTCAGATTGGATATCGGTGAGGAAATCATCCTCAAACTTCCTTGCCAGGTCCGTATCCAACCCGCGGATGGGTGCGAGATTGGAAAGGATCTGGTTCAGGTCAGAGTGAAGGTTGATGTGTTTAGGAGGAGAGGAGGATTGATTCTTGATCTTCCTGACTGAAACATGGCGATCATCAAGCATGTTCCTTTGATGGTCGTCAGTCACCATTTGCTGACATCCGCAAGATTGCCGGCAAATGATTTCCGTCTCCAGGACGATCTGCTCAGGAATTACCTCATTCGCCAATTTTAATAAGATCAGATCGACGCTTTTGCTGCCCATCAAATACCAGGGAGTCCGCACAGTGGTCAGGGAAGGTGTGATGGCGCGCGTTTCCTCTATGTCGTCGAAGCCTGCCACAAGAACATCGTCCGGGACGCGCAAACCGTATTCCTGAAGAGCATGCATCGCGCCAATCGCCATGTTATCGTTTGCCGAAACCACAGCATCAAATCCCATCTGTTTGGTCTCGATTAATTGTCGGATGGCAGCAGTTCCTGAATAGCGGCGGAAATCACCGGACACAACCAGGTTGGGATGGAAAGGAAGACCAAATTGTTCGAGTGTTTCGAGATAAGCCTGGTACCTCTCCTCTGCATCCCGGCTGGCTTCCAGGCCTCGGATAAAGGCAATTTTCCTTCGTCCATGATGCTCGATCAAATGGGAGAGTAGTTTGTGCATCCCTTCGCGCATATCAATGCGGATGCTGGGAAAGGATGGCAGAACCATTCCCATGCTGATGATCGGGATGGGAGTATAGTGCTGGCAGAATTCTTCCAAACCGGCGGGGTCGAGGGTGTGGCTAAGGATGTTTGCCCAAATCAACAGACCATCGACATTGGATTGGCCAGCAATGTCAAAGAGGATATTTTTCTGGGCTTCATACTGTTGCGGCCAACGAGGGATTCCTCCGGAAAAACAGATCAGGTTTACATTTCGCTCCACGGCCCTATCAGCCACCGCATGCCATAGGTCAATTTCGGTCGGCCCATTAAGCCGTGCGGTCAGCATTCCGATTGTGACAGGACGAGAAGATCGAGACGTGGAGGAAGGAAGGATCATGGCTGATTGTCTATCAGGTGCCTGGCGGATTCGCGTCCGGTTATTGGTCGACCGAGTTTGATGCAATTACACGGCTGTACCACTCACCGCTGTCCTTAATGGTTCGTTTTTGGGTATCATAATCCAAGCGGATGAGTCCAAACCGCTTGGTATTACCATGACCCCATTCGAAGTTGTCCAGCAATGTCCACACGAAAAAGCCGCGCACGTCCACACCATCCTGCATGGCCAGTCGCACTTGAGTGATATGCTGGCGCAGATAATTGAGGCGGCGGTCGTCATGGATTTTGCCATCCTTGGTAACATTATCCGGGAAGGCTGCCCCGTTCTCAGTGATATAAATCGGTGGCAGAATGTATTCCTTGTTGATCCGATTCAACATCCGTCGGAAGGCTGGAGCGCAGACTTCCCAACCCATATCCGTATATTCCGAACCCGGAACCCGGGATTTTACCCCCCGGGCACCGACCAGGGTGCGTGAATAGGAATTGATCCCCAGGAAATCAAGTTCCTGTGAGATCAGTGCCATGTCCCCGGCCTGGATCTCGGGTAAATTCTCGCCGTAAGTATCCAGCATCGCTGGATGATAATGGCCCTGGAAAATGGGGTGCAAAAAGGCTATTCGCTGGCTGTTCCAGACAAGATCGGCTGCAGTCGTATCGGCAGGATCGTCGCTGACCGGATCCACGCCCCAAACATCAAGCACTATGCCTGCTTCGAGTGCCGGGTTGACAGCCCGGATGGCTTGAACAGCCAGGCCGTGGGCCACCAGCAAATTATGGATGATCTGGCGGACTGATTTCCAATCGTTCGTGATTCCTGGTGCATGTTCGCCGCTGCCATAACCGGCGTCGGCGATGTCTCCTGGTTCGTTCAAGGTAGCCCATCGGTGGACGCGATCACCCAGGCGTTTGACCATCAGGGCAGTGTAATCTGCAAAATACGGCAGGTTGTCGCGATTACTCCAACCGCCTCTCTCGTAGAGTGCCTGGGGAAGGTCCCAATGATGAAGTGTGACAAAAGGCTCGATATTGGCAGCCAGCAGCGCATCCACCAGCCGCTCATAAAAATCCAATCCTGCAGGATTTACCCGACCGAAACCTGTTGGCAGAACCCTGGGCCACGAGATCGAGAAGCGATAAGCTTTCAAACCAAGTTGGCGCATCAGGGCGATGTCCTCTGGGTAGCGGTGATAATGATCGCAGGCTACATCGCCGGTATCGGCATTGGCAATCTTACCGGGAGTATGGCAGAAACGATCCCATATGGATTCGCCTTTGCCGTCTTCGTTCCAGGCACCCTCGATCTGATAAGCTGCGGTGGCAGCACCCCACAAAAAATCTGGCGGGAAACGCAATGGTTTCATAATCCTTTTTATTCCCGGGGGATATACCGTACTCAGATGGTCCAACGTATTAACAAGCATTTGGTTGAATCGGTCTGTTCATTCTATCATTAATGGTGACAGCTAACGATTTACCAAAGGCGAGGAAGGAAATCAATGCTGTATGTTCGGCATTTTTAAATCAAGATTATGCAATTACCATAGTTACCCGGTCTTCTCACAGGCAAGCTTTCTTATTCCCGGATCAGAATGATCCCCCACCGCAGACCTTGAAGCCATGAATTATCCGGGGAGGATGGCGTCCTGGTCAAAATAACCTTGGATCCCTGGAGATGATAATTCCGTTCCGTTTTCGACTTGATGGAAAGACCCTGCCCGCCTAGCCAGCTTTTTATGGAGTGTGCCAGATGGTGGCAAACTTTCCATTTCTGCGCGAAAAGTGAGAGGGTCTCGTTGCGATTGCCGTAAAAGATACCGGTGTTGGAATTACCCCCGAGAACATGACAAAGCTTTTTGAACCGCTCTTCACCGCCAAGACCAAAGGCATCGGGCTTGGATTGGCAGTCTCCAGAAAACTGGCGGAGGCCAACGGTGGGCACATCGAGGTCGAGAGCGAACCGGGCAAAGGATCCATTTTCACATTGGTGTTACCAGTCCATGAGGGAGGGCGATGAGAAAATCCTTTTCCGTCCTTGTAGTTGACGATAACCCGGCGATGGCAGACACCCTGTCGGATATCCTGGCAGGGAAGGGTTATAAAGTCCTCCCTGCCCATTCGGGGGCGAAAACCCTGGATATTAGCCGGAGAGATTTCGGTCACAAGCGCAGTATCCTCGCTTGAATTAATGAAATTACAAGTTCTACTTAACCGCCCTTCCGGGTCGTT